>CP070654.1:3478718-3499513 GCA_020354785.1 Bacteroidales bacterium | reverse complement strand
TTATCAGACATGATTTAGGTATATGTCATACCTATGTTGATGAGTATGCAAATTCTGACATGGCCGTTTCAATTTGTTACAATGCAAAAGTACAAAGACCAGGAGTATGCAACTCTATGGAGACTATGCTGGTGCATTCTAAAATTGCAGAAGATTTCCTGCGCAGAATGAAAAAGGAATTTGATAAAGTAAATGTTGAGCTCAGAGGCTGTGAAAAAACCAGTAAGATATTACCTGGCATAAAAAATGCAAGTACCAAAGACTGGCAAACAGAATATCTCGATTTAATCCTTTCCGTGAAAGTCGTAGACAATATAGATGAAGCAATAAATCATATAAACGAATTTAGTTCTCATCACTCCGACTCAATAGTTACCGACAGTTATTCCCGTGGCATGAAGTTTATTAACGAGGTTGATTCTGCTGCATGTTTTATTAATGCTTCAACACGATTTAATGACGGAAATGAATTCGGTTTAGGTGCGGAAATGGGTATAAGTAATCAAAAATTACATGTTAGAGGTCCTATGGGGCTTAAAGAATTAACAGCTCCCAAATATATTGTATTTGGAAACGGACATATCAGAAGTTAAAAATCTTTCCTCCATTAATCAGTTCTGTTTTTCGATTTTTTTTTTGACTTATTTTATGCTAAAAAGCTTAAAGTATTAGCAGAATTAATTATATTTATGATTCTGACTATAAATACAGGAATAAAGGATTAAGGGGTAAGGATAAAGAATTAGGTTTAAGGATAAAGGATTAAGGATAAAGCATGAGATTGCTCTATTGTTCTATTGCTGTATTGTTCTATTGCTGAGTAAATAAATAATTAATAACTAAATAATAAATAATATGGACAAAATCCTTGAAAAACTCGAAAATTTTTCTATCCAGGCATCTCAGATTGATAAGGAATTATTTACAAGTTATAATGTTAAACGTGGTTTAAGAAACCAGGACGGATCAGGAGTTCTGGTAGGTCTGACAAATATAGGAGATGTTGTGGGATATGAAAAAAAGGACGATAAAGTAATTCCATGTGATGGAAGGTTATACTACAGGGGAATTAACATTAATGATATGGTGCGCGGATTTCAATCCGCCGGCCGGCACGGTTTCGAAGAGACTGTTTTTCTCCTGATTTATGGCAAGCTGCCTACAAAGACTGAACTGGAGGAATTCACATCCTGTCTGACAGCAATGCGTGATTTATCGGAATTTCACACTAAAAACGTGATTCTTTCATTAAAAGGGAAAAATATAATGAATATGCTGGCAAGATCAGTTCTTGTATTATATACTCTGGATGAAACTGCGGAATCATACATGCATTTCAATTTGCTTAAACAGGCACTTAACCTTATAGCAAAATTCCCGACAATAACTGCATATTCTTATTATGCTTTCAGACACTCTTATCAAAGAAAATCCCTGATAATCCGGCATCCGGATCCTTCATTAAGTCATGCTGAAAATTTCCTTTATATGCTTAAAGGAGAAGAATATTCAAAGCTTGAAGCTGATTTAATTGATTTGTCTTTAGTACTTCATGCTGAACATGGAGGCGGTAACAACTCTTCTTTCACAACCAGGGTTGTAAGTTCATCAAATACTGACACTTATTCAGCAATAGCTGCTGCTCTTGGTTCATTAAAAGGCACTCTTCATGGTGGAGCAAACAGGCAGGTTATAGATATGATAAAAGATATTAAAAAGAATGTAAAAGACTGGACTGATAAAAAAGAACTTTCGGAATACCTTTTAAAATTATTAAGAGGCCATGGAGGAGACGGATCAGGTAAAATTTATGGCATTGGCCATGCTATCTATACACTTTCCGATCCCAGGGCAAAGCTTTTAAAAGAAAAAGCCAGAGAACTTGCTGAAGAAAAAGGTAAAGCAGATGAGTTTGCTCTGTATGACAATGTTGAGCAGCTTACACCTGAAGTTTTCCATAAATTTAAAGGAGGAAGCACAAAAGTTATTGCCCCGAACGTAGATTACTATTCAGGCTTTGTATATCAGTGCCTTGAAATACCAATGGAACTATATACTCCTATATTTGCTGTTGCCAGAATTGCGGGATGGTGTTCTCACAGGCTGGAAGAGGTTACTTTTACATCAAAACGCATCATCAGACCTGCATATAAAAATGTATATGGAAGAGTCGATTATGTACCGATAGAAAGCCGTGAAAAGTAATTAATATAACCTGGTGATATTATTTTCATTCACTCCTTGGGATAACTTTTATAGTAATTTCAGTACTTATTGTCCCTTTTCCGTTTTTATCCCAAAAGAGTGTTTCCCATTTATATTCGTTATTTATTGCCAGGGGTTTACCAATTGTCAGGGAGGTATTTAACATTTCTGCCTGGTCAGGTGTTAGTCCTCCCTCATGAGATGCAGCAAATGCATCATCTGCGGATATTAAAGCATTCCCCTCATTATCGCTTACTGTTATTTTACATCCAATATCAACCTTCCCGTCATCAAGATCATATCCCTTAACTCCTGTCAGAACAATATTAACCTTTTTACCGTATTCTATTTCATTCGTTTTTATTTCCTCATTATCAACGGACAGATAAGCGTCCTCCAGGCTTAATCCCTTGTAAGAATATGATAATCCTGTTAATAGATCTTTATTGACACCAACACTGCACGTGCATAATAAGCAAATTATAAAGAAGGTTGAAAGAAGTTTTAAATTTTGCATGGCTGATTCATATTTATAAATTCTCTAATAACCGGTAATAAATTTATTAAATATTATGTTAATAATAAAACCAGATCAAAATTTATCCGGGCTTCATTTGATAGCAACAAAGTCTTATCTTTGCAATTATTTTATTTACAAATGCATATTAATACTGTAAGATTTCAATCCTCATTGTATTAATCAGCATAAGCTTATTTTGGAATTAACCGGAATATGAAGACTTTATCATATAAAACTTTTTTAATATTTTTCTGTCTGTTTTCAGTCTGGCAGAATGGAAGTTCTCAGGCAAGCTTTATAATTCCTGATACTATATGCATTTATGATTCAGTTACTATAATTAATAATTCACGTACTGCAAGCACATATTACTGGAATTTCTGTACCGGAAATATAATTAATACGCCTCAGGGAGAAAATCTTCAAAACCAGGGGAATCTTAACAGTCCTTCATTTATTGACATAGTAAAAGCAGGTGAACAATATTATGCATTTATTACCAATCAGGCAGACGGTAATTTAACCAGGTATTTTTTCAATAATGACCTTCTGTCATCACCTGTTTCCAATAATTTAGGAAATTTTGATTCATCAATACCAATAAATGCACAGGGAATTCAGGTTATTCAGGATGAGGGTATGTGGTATATCTTCATAGCCGGAGGACAAGGTATAAATTCCAGAATTGTCAGGCTCAGTTTTGGCAATTCTCTGGATAATGAACCGACTCCATTAAATCTTGGAAACATAGGGGATTTAGATTCCCCAATGGATATGTTTATGTTTGAGGAAGATAATAACTGGTATGGTTATACAGTTAATTTTAATTCAAATACTCTTACCAGGCTAAATTTTGGTAATAGTCTGAACAACCGCCCTTATGGTCTGAATCTTGGCGATCTTGGCAGTCTTGACGGCCCCGGTGGTATAATACCCTGGCGTGAAAATAATAACTGGCATATGTTTATAGTAAATTCCAATTCCAGTCGTGTCACCAGGCTGGATTTTGGGAATTCTCTGTTTAACATTCCGACAGGAGAAGATATAGGGGGCGAGGAATCTCTGTATCAACCATTTGACCTTGTATTGTCAAAAGACTGTGATATAATATTCGGATATATTTTAAACAGTTATAACGATATTGTCAGGTTGGATTTTAATGATGGTATCCTGGAGGAGCCTGTTTTTACTACATTAGGAGCAATGGATAATCTTTATAATCCACACGGATTTTCTGACGTGTTCAGAATCGGAGACTCCCTGTATGCTTTCGTAGCAAATGTGGATAATTCCACGCTAACAAGGTTATTACTTACTGGTTGCAGTAATTCTTCAATATCTTCATCTACTGACAGGAATCCGCCGATAATATATTATGATTCACCAGGTGTTTACAAAATCTCTCTGACACTTGACGAAGGAACAATAAACCAGGAATATCAATGCGAGAACATATCTGTATTTGAGAGCCCTGAATTTACAATTGGCATTGATACAACTATCGCTATGGGCACTGGACTCATAATTGATGCAGGTGATGGATTTTCTCAGTATTTATGGTCCACAGGCGAAACCAGCCAGTCTATAGAAGTAAGTTCTGCAGGGATTTATTCAGTAACCGTATCTGATGAAAATGGTTGCCCGGCCGTAGATGAAATAGAAGTAAGTGTGGATATTGGAATCTCTAACTTTATTACTCCAAACGGAGATGGTTATAATGATATCTGGGAGATACCCTTTCTCCGGAATAAGGCAAATGCAGATGTAAAAATATATGACCGCTTTGGCAAATTAATTATTTCCTATAAAGGGACCGATCAGGGATGGGATGGTACTTACAATGGTAAACCCGTTACTCCCGATACTTACTGGTATATTATCGACTTTAAAGATGATACAAAACCGCTTAAAGGTAAAATCACAGTTAAATACTAAAATGAAGGTAAGATTTATCATTGCCACTATACTGTCATTTCAGTATTTCCAGCTAATGGCACAGGAATTGCCAGTACAGCAGCAATATCTGCTAAATCCTAACTTAATTAATCCTGCATTAACAAGCCATGATGGCTGTACCTCATTTTTGTTAACTGACCGCCACCAGTGGATTGGCATACAGGATGCTCCCAATACACAAATGCTGGGCATGCAAAAAGGATTTATAAGCAAATCAAATAAAATACATGGTTTAGGCTTGAACCTTTACTTTGATAACAATGGCGCATTCAGAAAAGGAGGAGGTGATATTTTATATTCATATCACTTTATTATTGACCGCCGAAAAAAAATTAAACTGGGGCTTGGCCTTTCGTTTTCAGTTTTCCATAATTCAATTGATGAAACAGATTTTACTACTGTTTTCGATCCTGCTGTAAGTGGCACAGTTTCACAAGAAATAATACCTGATGCAGGAGCCGGCATCTACCTTTATACCTCCAAATTCTTCGCAGGTATCTCTGGCTTAAAACTTCTTTCACTTTCAGGGACAATACAGGAAACTGAGCGGCATTTCTATCTGAATTCAGGCATGTTGCTGGCAAAAGCAAATTCACCTCTCAAATTTGAGCCTTCTTTTATGCTAAAAATGACCGAGAGCCTTGAAAAACAGATAGATATTAATTTCAGGACTATTTTTTATGATAAATTCTGGTACACTCTATCATATCGTAATAATATTACAAAATTTCCCCTGCAGAGTATTTCATTAACCTCGGTATTTGGCGTTTCTCTTGGTGATTTTACAATTGCTTATGTATTTGATTTGGGATTAACCGGCATACAATCATATAATTATGGCTCTCATGAATTTATGATTCGTTATAAAATATGCCGATCCGATATTAACGATTTAAATTGCCCGACTTATAAAGATTTAATTCATAGATACAGGAAAAGATGATTTATCCCTTGCCGGCTCCTGTAATTAATAAGTAAGGCTTAGTCTCTTTCTTCATTATCAACGGTTTTCTGACTTTATAAAATCAAGTGTTCTGGCAATTCCTGCTCTTAACGGTGTGATCACATATCCAAGGTTCTTCATTGCTTTATCACTTGATAAGATCCAGTTGTAATTATACTTTCTGACCCATCCCGGAGTTATTAAAGGTTTTACACCAAAAACCCTGGCAATTAACAGCATGAAAAATGATATTATCAACATCAGATATAAGGGAAACTTAAATAGTAAATATTTTTTTTTCGAAATTTCTGATAAAACTTTAAAAAAATCTATATATGATACATTTTCCCCTCCCAGGATGTACTTTTCACCTGCTATACCCTTTTCTAAAGCTAAGATGTGCCCGTTAACCACATCATCAATGAAAACATAGTTCCCGATACTTTTTCCATTGCCCGGCAAAGATCTAAATTTCCCTTTTATATATAATTTAATCATCCTGGTTACGCTGTTACTTGCATTCATTAAGCCAGGTCCGTATACACGTGTCGGATTAACTATAACAACATTTAATCCTCCGGCCGCCCTTTTTAATACTAAATCCTCAGCTTCTGCTTTTGTCTTCTCGTATAAAGTAAAATAGCCGACCTCCCTTCTGGAATTCTCATCAATAATATTGTTGTTCGAAGGGCCAAAAACACCTGCAGTCGAGGTTATAATCACTTTTTTCACCCCTTCTCTTTCAGCAGCATCTAAAACCTTGAGTGTTCCTGTATAATTAATTTTATGGAAAGTGTCTGATTTCTTTGACCATACCTGGGCATATGCCGCCAGATGAAATACATAATCACAACCCGTTATGGCATTTTCTATACTCTCAGTATCTGTAATATCACCCTTAAACAAATGAATGTTTTTATGCTTTATGTATTTTGCTTTTCTTTCAGACCTGTATAGAGCATTAACAATATGACCACGACTTACAAGTTCATTGCACAGATTTATGCCTAAAAATCCGGTGGCTCCGGTTACGAAAATCTTCATTTCAATTTTGTTTGGTCAGAACTGGAAAACCTGAAAGTTATTTCAGCATTGTTACTGATTGAAAACCATTCATTTGAAATGGCAAGAACTGTATGTAATAGAAATGCAGGCCATATTGTTCCTGATAATACAACAACATAGCATAATACCAGGCCAAAAGGAATTGCCCCGACAGCCTCATTTAATCCCTGGGGGACATGAGCCAGGGAATAATAGACGATATTTATTATGATCGCAGGCCATATACCAAGCGATTGTATACATGCAAATAATAAAAATCCTCTGAATAAAAATTCATATGCAAGTAAATAAATGATCCAGCCTGACATGCTGATAATTAACAACTTCAGATTCCATTTTTTAGTTCTGATCAAGGGATATTTATTCTGGTTATTATGGTTTTTAGAAGCAAAAAAATTAATAAAAACAATTATGACTGATATTATTACTATATAATAGAGTACGGTTTTGTTCATTGATATACTAAGGCCAAATGCACCTGTCTTTTCTTGCAGTATCAATAAGACAACAAGCAAAGGAATCCCTCCAAGGAAAATAAACCCGGTTACCTGTCTGAAATGAATCCAGAATTCCTGTGCCCTGTTTTCTCCGAACGTAATTTGAAATTTTTTATAAAGGCTATCGGAATTAGTTATAAAATGATAAAACAGAAAACATATTAAAGCTACTGAAAGTGATGTTACAGGCTTGAAATAATCCTGCTCCCAGATGAATATACTGTCCATATATATTGTATTAATTGTATTCTATACCTCTATCCGGATTAAGTATCCGCCGTATTTTCTGATATTTATTACATTTCCATCTTTAAATATCAAATATTGTCCTTTTATACCCGACAATTCTCCTGCAAATTCCGGCGACTTATCAAGATTGATACTTTTTACCTTTTCAGGATATTGTTTAACCGGATAATTAAAAGAAAATATCTCATTATCCTCATCGAAATATTTCCTTAAATCTCCGGTTAATGAAGATTTTGCTATTTCTTTTTCTTTAATAAGATTAAATGTTTCAATTATTCTGCCAGTTAACATATGCCTCCAGTTAGTTTTATCCTGAAGCACTTTTTTCAAAGAGACTTCAATTATTCCTGCCAGATACCTGTTGGGCGTTCTGGCTAATTTAATGGCATGGCTTGCGCCCTGGTCAATCCACCGTACTGGTATCTGAGTCTGCCTGGTGACTCCTACCTTAATATCACTAGAAACTGCAATATATACTATATGACTAATTAAGCAATGTCCTTTTGCAAATTCCATATCCCGGGCAATGCCTTCATGTGCCCTGCACAGCTCCGGACGAATAACGCATTCTTCTGTTTCCGGTGCAGAGATAAAGCACGGATAACAATAACCCTGCGCAAAGGATGTTTTTGTTTCCCTTCCGCATTTAATGCAGTTTATCTTTCCCAGATATTTTATAAGTATTCTCTTCTCTAAAATATCATTCATTAAAATCTCTTTTTCTCCAACCGGCAGATAATAAATTACCGTGGAATCATTTTCAACCCTCATTTTGATAATATTTCCCTTATAGATCATTATCTTAAAATTTAAACATCGCTATAATACTAACAAAATTATATAAAAATTAATTCACAATATTATTTTGATTTATAAGCAATTATGAATTTTTTTTATTTTTTTTTAAAATTTTTACTACTTTGTTTTGCATAGTACTAATTTTTTTATATATCTTTGCATAGTATTTATCATGTTAATACATAGTAATATATTTTTAATAGTACATCATTTTATTCATTTAATGTTTAATAAATCATAAAATTTAGAAAAATCTTAATGCAATATAACTTTTAAAATCTTAGAAATGAAAAAGACATTAACAATTAATGTAGCAGGTTTAGTATTTAATATTGATGACGATGCCTATTACAGACTTAATGATTATCTGGAAAAAATCAGAACATATTTTTCAGAAGAAAAGGAAGTTGATGATATAATGCATGATATTGAAATCCGAATAGCTGAACTTCTGGGAGAGAAGATTACCTCAACAAAGCAGGTAGTAACGATTCAGGATATTGAGGAAATTATTAAAATCATGGGTGAACCACATGAATTCGGAGATCCTGACAAAGAAAGAAAGAGATCACACTATCGTACTACTACAAAACGTGTATACAGAGATCCCGACAATTGCGTTCTTGGGGGAGTTTGTGGAGGTTTAGGTGCATATATGGGAATTGATCCTATAATAATAAGAATAATATTCATAGTGATATTTTTCGGTTTTGGTGCCGGGTTACTAATTTATATCATATTATGGATTATTGTTCCTGAAGCTAAAACAACAGCCCAAAAGCTTGAAATGAGAGGAGATCCTGTTAATGTAAATAATATTGGAGGTTTTGTCAGGGAAGAATTTGAAAATATAAAAAATAGCTTCAAAGGCAAGAAAAAATAATTAAACTATCTGAAATGAATTTAGAAAATGCAAAAGCACAGATGAGAAAGGGAGTTCTGGAATTTTGTATCCTTTCAATACTTTCCAGAGGTGATGCCTATGCCTCTGATATCATTAAAAAATTAAAAAGTTCGGAATTAATAGTAGTTGAAGGAACTCTTTACCCTCTTCTATCGAGACAAAAAAATGCAGGCTTGTTAAGCTACAGATGGGAAGAGTCATCACAGGGTCCGCCAAGAAAATACTATGCTCTGACCGATAAAGGAAAAGAATTTCTCAAAGAACTTAGTTTATCATGGAATGAACTAATGGATGCTGTAAATTCTATAAATAATAAATAAATATCATAATAAAAATGAAAAAGGCTGTACAAATAAATATAGGGGGCAGGTACTTCCATATAGATGAAGATGCCTATCAGGTTTTAAATGAATATCTTGATTCATTAAGGGCTCATTTTGAAAAAGAAAAAGAGGGAGGAAGTGAAATCATTGAAGACATTGAACAAAGGATGACCGAACTTTTCACAAACAGGTTAACAGACAGCAAACAGGTTATTTCCATAGAAGATGTTCGGGAAGTAATAAAGATACTGGGCCGGATTGAAGATTTTGAATTTATTGATGAGGCAAATGAATCAGGAGAAGAAGAAGAAGAAGAAGAAAAAGAAGAAGGAGAAGGAGAAGAAAAAGGGGAAAAAGAAACAACATTTAAAAGAAAAGAAAACCGCAGGCTGTACCGTGATCCGGACAACTCTTACTTAGGCGGAGTAGCAGGAGGCCTGGGCGCCTATTTTAATATCGATCCCTTGTGGATAAGGTTAGTTTTTGTTGCGCTGATATTTGCAAACGGATTTGGTGTAATTCTTTATTTTATTTTGTGGGTTATTGTTCCCAAGGCCAGAACAACTGCTCAAAAACTACAGATGAAAGGGGAACCTGTTACAATTCAGAATATTGAGAAATCAATAAGTGATGAATATCATAAGGTAAAAAGAAACATCCATAAAATAAAAGACTCGGAAAAATTCCAGAAAACTCAGGATGTCTTCAGTGATATTCTGAATGGGATAGGATTATTATTTAAAGCCCTGGTGAAACTTATTATTTATATAATAGGTATTGCCTTTATAATAGCTGGATTTATTCTTATTGTAGGTTTGGGGATTTCTTTTTTTACCAGGTTTAACTGGTTTGATACAATTCACTGGCCGCAAATTAATTTCCCTGACTTATCGCAAATTTTTATTGATCCTGTAAATTTTAATTTAATGACAATCTGTATTATTATACTGGTTTTTGTCCCTCTACTGGCCTTAATCTACGGAGGAATAAAATTAATATTTAATATACGGGCAAAGAGTGTATTTCTCAGGGCTACTGCACTGACAGCATGGATTCTTGCGCTTATTCTTCTTATTACCCTGGTATTTATTGAAGGCGAAAATTTTGCCTTTGAAGCATCAGGATCTTCAACGCATTCTATCAAAGATGACAATTATTCGACATTATATCTTGACATGAAAGAAAGATATGATTTATATCAGGGTATTACAGTGTATTCAATATTTGACTTTGATATTTATTATAACAGATCAGATGAAAAAATACTTGGAAAACCCGAACTGGATATAGTAAGAGGTTATAAGGACAATCCTCAGTTAACAATAAAAAAATATACAAGAAATGTAAGTATGCAAAATGCTGACAGCTATCTTGATAAACTTGAATATGAGTGGGAACAGAATGACTCAATATTATTTTTTGATCATTATTATGCACTGGACAAGGAACAAAAATGGAGATTCCCTAAGGTGGAACTGATATTGAAAATTCCTGAAGACCAGGTTATTCATATATCTGAAGGCATGGAAGACATTCTTGATGATGTGGATAATATGGATTTCTACAGTGAAGATGACATGGTCGGTAAGAGCTGGATTATGACCCGGAATGGTCTTAAATTATTTAAAAATCAGGCCGAATAATCCTGATTAAGATTTCCTGTTATTTTATTTTTTATAAATTTGCACGACTTTTTTCAGGCAAAATTGTCCGATGGTGTAATGGTAGCACTGCAGATTTTGGTTCTGCCTGTCCAGGTTCGAATCCTGGTCGGACAGCAAAGAATATAATTCCTGCCGATAAGTCAGCAGATTGGCTTAATCTCTTATACAGCGAATAGATTGACCAGTATACTTAGGATATGGGAGACCGCCAATACCGGAACTACCATATCTTAATACTCTGTTCAGTGCATTTTCCGTATCTTCCTGTGTAGATGTCCACCAGAAACCACGCTCCCTGATCATTTCGTAGTAATAAAAACGTAACCCACCAGGTAGGGCTGTAAAACCGGTTTCATTTGTGGCACCTTCGTTAGGACTAAACCAATGAACGGTGCCGGTTTCCTTTAGCTTACCGCCGTCTCCATCAACATAAATTTCCAATATTGTCCACTCATTATCGGTGGGTACATGCCAGCCTGTCGGGCAAAGTGTATCTGTAATTATTGTATACCAGTTATATAAGGCGCCATATATGCTTCCATAGGTAGCTTCGTCGTTTTCATACCAGCAGTATGCATGAGTATTTAAGGATTCCCAGGCTGCATTATCGGTTACCAAAGGTATAACTCCGCCATTTTTGTACCTGGTAGTATTAAGATTCTCTGCCATCCATATCTGGGTGCCAATCTGTACTGTATTATAAACATTGCCATCATAATCACTGATTGTTGAGTTATCCCAAAAAGTAAATAAGCTATCCTGCAGACCATATGCCGTACCTTCACTATTTGTTGCATATGCCCTTACATAATAAGTTGTTGCCGGAGATAAACCTGAAATATTACTGGTATATGATCCTGTTCCGCTGCCGTCAATTGTTTTATCATCTGAAATTTCAGGATTTTTAGATGTGCTCCAGCAGACTCCACGGACTGTAACTATTGCCCCTCCGTCAGATGTAACATTTCCTCCGCATTGTGCTGATGATACAGTTACTGAACTTATTCCCACCGTGCTTACCGTTGGCAAATACGCACCTGTTGTAAAACTAATTTGATCTCCATAAGCTGTTCCTGCAATATTCGTCGCATATGCTCTTACATAGTATGTAGTCCCCGGGGATAATCCTGAAATATCACTGGTAAATGATCCGGATCCAATGCCGTCAGTTGTCTTATCATCTGTTATTTCAGGATTTTCAGATGTACTCCAGCAAACTCCATAAGCTGTTACCGTGGCTCCTCCTTCTGATATAACATTGCCGCCGCTTTCTGCTGATATTTCAGTAACGTTTGAAGCCTCTGCAGTTGTTACACCGGGTAATAAGGCATTTGTTGTAAAGCTGATTTGATTTCCATATGCTGTACCTTCACTATTCGTTGCATATGCCCTTGCATAATAAGCAGTGTAAACAGACAATCCTGTAATACTGCTGGTAAATATTCCCGTGCCGCTGCCATCAGTTGTGTGATCATCAGATGTTACAGGATTTCCTGTCGTATTCCAGCATACACCCCGGGCCGTAACATCACCTCCGCCGTCAGATGTAACATTTCCACCACTGACTGCTGAAGAATCTGTAATATTATCTGCCTCAGTTGTTGTAACTGTGGGAGTGCTTATATCCTCCTCTTCAGTTGTGAAACTGACATTACTTCCGTAGCCGGTACCTGCATTATTAGTAGCATAAGCTCTAACATAATAGGTTGCATTTTCCTCTAAACCTGTAATCTCACTGACAAATGCATCTGAACCTGAACCATCATTAGTATGGTTATCAGAAGTATTAGGATTAATAATTGTATCCCAGCAGACACCTTTGGCTGTTACCGGGGAACCGCCATCCGTGGAAATATCTCCGCCACAGATTGCTGACGATGTTGTAACAGAACTTACAGAAGCAGTAGTAACAGATGGTAAGTAAATTGATTTTTCTGTTGTAAAACTTATTGTATCACCATATGCTGTTCCCGCCTCATTTGTAGCATAAGCCCTGACATAATAAAGAGTATTTTCAGATAATCCAACCAGGTTGCTTTCAAAACTGCCTGTTGAATCTCTGGGACCAAGTGAAGATTTACTGTCATCACCAACAGTCGGGGTAGCTGTTTCACCTGACCAGCAATGCCCGTGCTGGGTTACTGATGATGCACCTGAACCTATACTGTTTAAATCACCACTTACTGTTGCACCGGTTGTTGTGATATTTGTGACTATCCCTGTTAATACATCCGGAGTGTTTATGGTTAAAGTATTGAATGAAAGAACTTTGTCACTAAAAACTACTGCTGGTCCGTCAAGAACATAAGCCCTGATATAATAAGTTGTATTTGATACAAGTCCTGTCAGGTCACTGGTATATGAGCCGGCAGAATTTGTGTTGCCATTTTCGGTTTTATTTTCATTATCAACCGATATTGTTTCAGCACTTGTAGACCAGCAATGCCCGTGCTGTTCTATTCCGTCACCCGGATCTATTATTGTTGCATATGCTCTGGCTGTCGTATATGAAATATCTGTTATACTGTCAAAAAGAACTTGCATAACTCTTTCTTTTTCTTTTTTACACGAGAAAAACGAGATTATCAGTAAGAAAATGATCTTGAGAAAGAATAAATTTTTGCAGGTTTTCATATTGATATTATAATCGTATAAATCTTAAATGATAATTGAAATTTAACTGGCTTTAGTCAAATATTTTCATTATCCAGGAGTCATTATTTCCATGATTCCCTGATACATCACCATCGTTGGAAAATGAATCTCCGGCAATTATATAACCACCGTCACTGGTTTGTTTGGCGCTGTAGGCAGAATCGTCTTCACTTCCACCAAATGATTTCTGCCACTTAAGGTCACCGGCTGAAGTAAGTTTCACAATCCAATAATCATTATTTCCATGATTCTCTGAAATGTCACCATCGTCAGAATTTGAACGACCAGCAATAATATAACCATCGTCATTACTTTGTTGAATTGACATGGCATAATCATAATTGCTGCCTCCAAATGATTTTTGCCAGTCAATATTACCTGTTGAAGTTAATTTAACTATCCAATAGTCAGAAGATCCGTAATTGCCCGAAACATCACCGTCATTAGAATAAGAATCTCCTGCAATTATATATCCTCCGTCATAAGTTTTCTGGATTGACATAGCTCGTTCATTATTGCTTCCTCCGAGAGACTTTTGCCAGTCAATAATACCTGTTGAGTCCATTTTCACTATCCAATAATCAAGTGAACCATGATTTCCTGATACATCACCGTCAATAGAATTAGAATAACCAGCAATAATATAACCCTCGTCATCAGTTTGCTGAATAGAGCGGGCATAATCATTGTTACTACCTCCAAATGATTTTTGCCAGTCAATATTACCGTCTGGGGTAAGTTTCACAATCCAATAATCATAATTTCCATGATTCCCTGAAATATCACCATCATTAGATCTGGAATCTCCGGCAATTATATAACCACCATCAGCAGTTTGCTTAATGCAGGTAGCTTCATCAACATTACTACCTCCAAGAGATTTTTGCCAGTCAATATTACCGGCTGCAGTGAGTTTCACAACCCAGTAGTCACTTGAACCGTGATTTCCCGAAACATCTCCATCATTGGAATAAGAGCTTCCCGCAGCAATATAACCTCCGTCATCTGTTTGTTGAACGGATTTAGCATAATCAGTAGAACTGCCCCCCAGTGATTTTTGCCAGTCAATATCGCCGGTTGAATTGAGTTTCACAATCCAATAGTCGCCACTTCCGTGATTTCCTGATACATCACCGTCATTAGAGCTAGAGTATACTGCAATAATATAACCTTCGTCAGTTGTCTGCTGAATTGAATAAGCAACTTCAGAACTACTGCCTCCAAAGCATTTTTGCCAGCTTATTGTAATCAGATTTTTAGTAGTAAAATCCAATTCGTTTCCATAGGCTGTTCCTGAACTGTTTGTGGCATATGCCCTTATGTAATAAGTAGTATTGGGAGTCAATCCTGCAAGACTGCCGGTAAATGTTCCTGTACCACTGCCATCAGATGTATTGTCGTCTGATATCGTCGGATTCCCTGAAGTATTCCAGCATACACCCCTGGCAGAAACATCAGCTCCCCCGTCTGATATAACATTGCCGTAGCACTGAGCTGATGTTTCTGTTATTGAACTTATACCGTCTGTGCTCACTGTTGGCAAATTTGCATTTGTCGTAAAGTATGTCTGGTTACCATATGCCGTGCCTACACTATTTGTTGCATAAGCTCTTACATAATAGGTAGTAACAGGAGATAATAGTGTAATGCTGCTGGTAAATGATCCTGTACCATCACCATTTGTGGTGTAGTCATCTGAAACAGTAGGATATTCAGAAGTACTCCAGCATACTCCACGGGCAGTTACGGCTGCTCCGCCATCTGATGTGATATTACCGCCGCTTTGTGCAGAGGTTTCTGTGATATTTGAAGCTAGTGTAGTAATAACAACAGGAACAGATGCATTTGTAGCAAAACTTATTTGACTCCCATATGCCGTACCTTTACTGTTTGTTGCATATGACCTCACAAAATAAGTAGTTACAGGTAATAATCCTGTAATGTTACTTGTAAATACTCCTGTACCACTACCATCAGTTGTAATGTTATCAGAAATCGTTGGAGTTCCTTCAGTGTTCCAGCATACACCCCGGGCCGTAACATCAGTTCCTCCGTCAGATATGACATTTCCACCACTAACCGCCGAAGAATCTGAAATATCATCCGCTGCTGTTGTTGCAACGGTTGGTATACTGGTTTCATCCGCAGCGGTAAAATTTACATTATTTCCGTAAGCTGTACCAATGCTGTTGGTTGCATATGCTCTCACGTAATAGGTCTTATTTTCGGTTAAACCTGTAATCTCACTGACAAATGCATCTGAGCCGGCACCGTTATTAGTAAAATTGTCAGTTTTGTTTGGATTAATTATTGTGTCCCAGCATACACCTTTAGCTACTATTGGTGAACTGCCATCCGAGGTAATACTACCTCCGCAGATCGCTGAAGTTGCGGTAACAGAACTTACGGCTGCCGTAACAACAGATGGTATATTAGGAGGTTGTTCTGTAGTAAAACTTATTGTATCACCGTATGCTGTTCCCGCATCATTCGTAGCATAAGCCCTGACATAATAAAGAGTATTTTCAGTTAATCCGACCAGACTGCTTTCATAACTACCTGTTGAATCTCTTGGTCCAAGTAAAGATTTACTATTGTCAATTGTTGGTGTTACTGTTTCATCTGACCAGCAATGGCCATGTTGGGTAACCGATAATACGCCTGCACCAGGACTGTTCAAATCAGCACTGACTGTTGCACCTGTTGTTGTAATATTTGTAACAGTCCCTGTAACTACTTCCGGAATGGTTATTAATAAAGTACGGAATGAGAGTACCCTGTGTCCATATATCACTTCTGCGTCATTCATAACATAAGCCCTGACATAATAAGTTATATTTGGCGATAAGCCGGTTAAATTACTTGTATATGAACCGTTGGAATTCGCACTTCCTTTTTCAGTTTTGTTTTGCGTGTCAATAGTGATTAATTCGGAATTAGTTGACCAGCAGTGACCGTGCTGTTTAATACCTTCACCGGGATCTATAATTGTAGCAAATGCTATAGCGGTTGTATATGAAATATCTGAGATACTGTCATTACTAACCATCATAATTTTCTCTTTTTCTTTTTTACAGGAAAAGAGGGAAACCAATAGTAAAAACAGAATATTGAATAGTATTAGGTTCTTACAGGTATTCATTTTGAAATGGCTGAAATCCCCGACACTTCTTGTGTATATGTGAGATCTATGACTAATATTTTGTAACTGTCTTATCGAAATTTACAAAAAATTGATCAATATTAAAATTCTAGCTGAAAACTTCCTTCAGAACCGGTAAAGACTTGATCGTGCCTATTCCTTCAAGATGAAGCTTATAGTATTCAACAAACTTCTCCAGCAGATTAATTCTTGTATTATTATCTACTATTATTTTATCAAGGTTTTTAAAGGAATATTCATGCAACCTGTTCAGTGCTTTTTTCTCCTCAGGTGTAAGTATTAATGAAAGACTTTTCTGTTCTTCGTCAACCGGCGAAATTCCCAGGTATTTAGATAAATGCAAAAGAAATACCAGGTGGTAATTTTCAATACCCCTATTTTGCAAATCCAGTATTTGAACAGAATTATATATAAAATCAAATAAAGGCTGGTTAGGCTCAACTTCCCTTAATGTTTTATACATTATTTCAGCAATAAATAAAGCAATTGAGCTTTTTATAATATTGTCATGAATTGTATGTAACAAAAGGTGATTTCTCAGGTCTTTGATCCTTTGCATATCCCTGCCTGGTTTGTAATACACATCGAGCTCAAGTATGGAAAGAGGCTGAAACTGGTTTAACCTGACCCTGGATTTTTTACTTCTAACGCTGTTAACAATAAATGCCTGTCTTCCGAAATTTTCTGTATATATATAAGCAATTATGCTGGTATCACCATACTTAATGTAATGAAGTACTATTCCTTTTGTTTTGTTTAACATTTAAAGAATATGAAGTCAATACATCCGCAAATAATAACAGGCTAATGAATAAACAGGAGTTTTGTAACGTAGGTTTTGCTGCCATCTTCATTTGTGCAAAAAACAAGATATACTCCCGTATGCACCCTGTTTCCCGTAAAATTCCTGCCATCCCATATTGCCTGTCCTCCCAGTGCTGTAGTTTCAAATACTATGTTCCCGCTAATATCCGTAATCTTTACATTGGCATTTGTAACCAGACCAGTGATTGTGATATCTCCCTCATAATTTTCCCTTACAGGATTCGGGTAAACATATACATTATTGAAATCTTCATTCCCCGCAACTGCCTGCCCCATAAAAGATAAAACACCCTTATCAGTGCCGAAGAAAATCTCACCATTATCCTGGTTTATAGCAATACTGGCTACTTTATTAGAAAATAACGGACTGTTATCTTCATTGAAACTATGAATTTCTTCTTTCCCATCTTCTGACATTAAAAAAACACCGGAAGTTTCAGTCCCAAACCATTTTCGATTTGCTCCATCAACAGCAATAGTATTTATTACCTCATTTTCAAGCAGTAAATCTGCAAGATTTGTGCCGTCATTCCTGGGTATCTGTATCTGAAATCCGGTAATAACTTGCTCTTCAAAAATATTTGAAGGATTATAATAAACAACAGGCCCTTTATTTGTGCCAACCCAGATATTACCATCCAAATCCTCAACTGCTGAATAGACACGTTCGATTAATTCTCCGTCCTGATTTTTAATTGTAAAGAATTTTTCACTTATTGTCCCGTTACTATTTTCTCTGAAAGCAAAAATACCATCCCTGTCCAGCAATAGCCATACCTGGTTAAATGAAGTAACAAGTAATCCGGTTATCCTGGTATTAATTCCAAAAATATCACTGGTAAAATTGAGATTTTCCCATTCTCCGTCCGATCTTATAACATAAACCGGATTTTCCACCAGATTGAGAGTAATCCAGAGATCTCTGTTTTCATCATAGTCCATGCCCATCACTCTAATAAACCCATGTCCGTAACCTTCTATAGGTTGCAGTATTCCGTCCTCCTCATCAAATATTTCCTGCACTTCTCCGCCATTAAATTCAACAATCCCGTATCCATATGAACCTCCATATACATGATCAGGATTTGAAGGATCAATAGCAACCTCACTTATATTAGGGAATCCTTCTAATTCTGTGATTGATTTCTTGTTATAGTTTTCCCATTTTTCATCTATAAAAGCATATGCTCCTTTATAATCCCACTGTGTAGCTTCATTGCCTCCACCTACCCATAAGTGACCCGATTCATAGGTAAGACTTCCTACATCTTTATATGCAGGGCCATTTGGAGCAATAATCTCTATATTCCCAGATTCAGATTTCAATAATCCATCATTAAGAGTAGCTACCCATAATATGTTGTCTTTATCGACCATGGCATGTTTTGCCAGGTAAGTGCTTGGATGTTGGACATACTGAGTGCGGTTAAATTGAGTATCATAAGCATTTGCTTTATAAAGGTCAACAATAATGAGTTTGTTATTGTGGCTGCCAAGATAGTAGTAATGTTCACTTACACCTCCCCAGTTTTCCCAGGAATCCTCTCTGATTAAAATTATATTATCATATTCGGTGGCTGGATTTTTATAACACGCAAACAACATATCGCTGAAATATGTTATAAATGAATATTTATAATCTGCTATAGGAACATTAGTTATTCTGGACCAGTAGTTATAATCGACCAGATTCGGGCTGTTAATGCTTGCCCTGTATATACCCTGGTTTGTTGCTGCAAATATATACTCGCCGTCAGAAGTTAAGTCATTTACCGTAATCTGGCTTCCAGCCTCCCCAAACTGATAGGTATCTTTAATTTCTTTTCTGTTGATATCAAGAGCAACAATACCAAATCCTGTTGCAAGATAGGCTATGTTATCAATAAAGAGGATGCTATATATCTGTTTATCCCCTGTTATTAATTTCATTTTAATGTCCGGAATATTAATTATTGAATCGTTTCTTATCAGATCAATATTCCCGTTAACATATGCTATTATAATAGTATTAGTATTTTCCGAATAATTAATTGAGCTTATCTCTACATCTGACAGCCCTGATACTTTTGAATATTTCTGAAGGCTATTATCACCTTTATTAATAGAAAATAATCCTCCATCAGTAGAACAATATATTTTGTTGCCAACCTCAGCCACCTGTAATGCATTGGTATAAGGAAGATGATCACGCCAGGTCCCACTAGGTATTTGAGCTGGAGAACTCTTAGTTATTAACAGGCAAAAAAACCATAATAATTGAAAATAAACAGACTTCATCCTATAAAATATTATATTATGCAGGTAATTATAAACGCTGATTATTTTTAAGTTATTTTATCAAAAGATATAAATATATCTAAATTTTATGTTTGTTAAAAAAATGTTTAACCAGCTTTTCTATAGCTTTGGCCCTGTGTGAAATCCTGTTCTTCTCCCTCATTGTCATTTCTGCAAAAGTTATTTCATGACCATCAGGAAGAAAAACAGGATCATATCCAAATCCATGAATTCCTCTCTTTTCATCAAGGATTCTACCATAAACACTTCCTTCAAAATTAATAACACGTCCATTTTCTACAAGAGAAATTACTGTTCTGAACCGGGCTTTACGGTTATTTATGCCCTTCAGTTTATTTAATATCTTATTTATATTATCATCAAAATTACATTGATCTCCTGCATATCTTGCTGAATATACCCCTGGCTCGCCATCTAATGCCTCTACTTCAAGACCTGTATCGTCAGCAAAACAGTCTGTTTTATATCTATTATATATAAAAAGAGCCTTGCCTGCAGCATTTTCTTCAAGAGAATGGTGTTCTTCAGGTATGTTTTCATTAAATTTTAAATCTTTCAGACTTGCCAGGTCAAATCTGTCACCTAAAATATTTCTTATTTCATTTACTTTATGTTGGTTATTTGTAGCAAAGATTAATTTCCGCTTCATAAATAATAATTATTAAACAGGGATTGTATCCCTGTTTCAAAAAAAGTCTGGTAATATTTAAAGAAGAGAAGTATTTTTATC
>CP070654.1:3469970-3478618 GCA_020354785.1 Bacteroidales bacterium | reverse complement strand
ATATGATTGTAACTGCATTTACAAACGACAATAATACATAAGGAGTGACTTTGCCTAAAATAATCTGCAGTGGTTTCAAGGGTGATACCAGTATAGCTTCCATTGTTCCGAATTCCTTTTCACGGACAATGGAAATTGAAGTCATCATAGCTGATACCAGCATAAGTATCATTGCCATTGTACCGGGGACAAACATAAAGGCACTTTTTAATTCAGGATTATACATCATTCTAATCCTGGGTACTATCTGTAAGGGTTTCGTTACCAGTTGATTTATTCCTTCCACGTAATTTACTATAATTCCCTTGGTATAGTTAATCACCAGGCTTGCAGAATTAGGATCAGATGCATCAGCCAGCAGCTGGATATCAGCACTGCCGGACTTCTCAAGCTTTTCAGCAAAGTCAGGTTCAAAAACTATTACCTCCTTAACCTTGCCGTCTTTAAATATTTTATCAATATTTTCAGTATTGCTTATATATTCTTTAAGTATAAAAAAATCAGAAGATAATATCTTACTCGTGATCTCCCTTGTTACTTCATCTTTTGATTTGTCAAGTATGGCAATTTTTACATCCAGTATTTCGTTCCTGATCACGTAACCAAAAATGAGTATTTGTACGACAGGTAATCCAAATAATAATAACAGCGTACGAAAATCACGTATGATATGGTAAAATTCCTTTTTCAGAAATCCCAGGTAATTCTTCATACTCGTTTCATAGTTAAAATTAGTTACGTGCAATCTTTAAAAAGACTTCATCCATATTACTTGCTGAATATTTGGTTTTCAGGTTTGCAGGTGTATCAAGGGCTTCAATTCTTCCCTCCGACATAACAGAAATCCTGTCACAATATTCTGCTTCATCCATATAATGAGTTGTTACAAACACTGTAACACCCTTTTTGGCTGTGTCATAAATAAGTTCCCAGAATTTTCTCCTTGTAATAGGATCCACCCCTCCTGTAGGTTCATCAAGAAAAACCAGCTTCGGGTCATGAAATACTGCAACAGAAAAAGCCAGTTTCTGCTTCCAGCCAAGAGGTATGTCTTTTACAAGCTTGTTTGCTGCTTTTTTCAGATCAAGTTTGTCAATCAGGATATCAGTTTTTCCCCTGATCTCTGAATCTGACAATCCGTATATACCTGCATAAAACCTTATATTTTCTCTGACAGTGAGATCTTCATAAAGTGAGAATTTCTGGCTCATATAGCCAATATTGCTTTTTATCTTTTCCCGTTGAGTGTATGCATCATATCCCGCAACTTCTATTTCTCCTGAAGTAGGATAAGATAATCCGCACAGTATTCTGATTGCTGTGGTTTTGCCGGCACCATTTGCTCCCAGGAATCCAAATATTTCTCCTTTATACACTTCAAACGACAGGTTGTCATTTGCAGTGAAATTTCCATACATTTTCACCAGACCGTTAACTTTTATTATTGTTTTCCTGTCAACCATATTATTTTTTTATATCTCTTTAAGCAATATCTCCATAATCTTCAATTGCTGTTATAAAGCAATCTTCAATATTGGCTCTGACACCTTTTATTTCAATCTTTTCATGTCCCTTACGCTTTAAGTAATTTTCAATATCAGTTATACTGAATTTCTTTTCCTGGTAATAATGTACCTCATGTCCAAACAAATAAGCACTGCTATCTGAAGAATAGCCTCTTAAATCATTTACCAGTTTATTAATATTGTCAGATTTTATTGCCAGAAGTGACTTATTAAAACGTTCAACAATTCTGTCCGGTATATCTGTTTCTATAAGCCTGCCGTCATGCATGAGTGCAACATAGTCGCATAATCCGGCTTCATTCATATAGGGAGTAGATACTATTATAGTCATTCCATTATCTCGCAGGCGCTTAAGAACACCCCAGAATTCGTCTCTCGAAACCGCATCTACTCCGGTTGTAGGTTCATCGAGAACAAGTAGTTCAGGATTGTGAATTAAAGCACACGATAGTGCCAGTTTCTGTTTCATTCCACCGGAAAGATTCCTGGTTAACCGTTTTTTGAAGGGTTCGATATGAGAATAAACATCCCTTATCAGGTTATAATTTTTTTGTAAAGTCGTGCCGAAAATAGTAGCATAAAATTCAAGGTTCTCCTCCACGGTTAAATCCTGATAAAGCGAAAATCTGCCAGGCATATAACCGGTGAAACTTCTGACTTTCTTATAATTTCTAATAATATCCATATCTTTAATCCGGACACTGCCTGTATCAGGCAGCATTAATGTTGTTATAATTCTCAGAAGTGTAGTTTTACCTGCCCCATCCGGCCCGATTATACCAAAAAGACATTTTTCAGGAATTTTGATATTTATATCACTTAATGCCCGGGTATCCCTGAACGATTTTGAAAGACTTATAATTTCCAGATAACTATCCTTCATAATATTTAAAAATAAACCTCCCCTGGCATACCTATCTTTATACTGCCATCATTAACTACCATGATTTTTACTGCATAAACCATGTTAACCCTCTCTTCTCTGGTTTGTATTGTTTTGGGAGTAAATTCCACTTCTGAGGAAATCCAGCTTATTACACCCTTAAAATTTCGCATAGTCTTCTTACCTGAATCAATTGCAACTGTTACAGTATCTCCGATTTTAATTTCAGCTAATTGAGAGCCATCAATATAGACCTTCAAGTCCAGTTCCTTCAGATTAGTAATTTTATAAACAGGATGCGCAGGTGTTACAATTTCGTTTTGCTCAATAAACCTTTCAATAACAGTACCGTTTACAGGATTTATTATTTTGCACTTGCTGATTTGATTATCTATTTGCCCCAGTTCACTTTTCAGGACTTCCATTTCGGCAAGAATTATTTTGTTCTGTTGTTTTACTGATTCAATGTTTAATTCCAGAACATTCAGTTTGCCGTTAATATCATCCAGTTGCTTTTGAGTAGCCGCGTTATCTTTAACGAGATTTTCCAGTCTTCTTTTCTCTGTAATCAGGTTTTTCTTCTCTTCTTCAAGTACTTTTATCTGAGACAGGATATTGTTGCTTCTTGCCCTGATTACACTTTTTTGTGCAAGTAATTTTTCACGTGTTAAATAAAAGGATACAGTATCAATAATCCCTGCCAGTTTACCCTTTTCATAATATTGCCCTTCCTCGATATCCAGGAATACAAGTTCACCCTGCAGCTGCGATGAAATTGTTACCTCCCTGGCCTCGAAATTACCATATGCATCAGCAAGATTGTTGCTTTTCGAACAACTTAAATATATTATTCCGCAGCATAAGGATACTGCTATAAGAATTTTTGAATGCTTTTTCATTCGTGTCGTTTTAATTTGAGTTCTCATTTCTAAATTTTCCCTTTTATTGTTAAATAATTAAATACTGACTGCTGCAATAATACTATGTGAGTTTCCAGCTGTATTTTTGCCTGTATCTCGGCATTAAGCTCAGTTAAAAAGTCAGTTGATGTAATTACTCCGTTTTTCAGACGGGAAAAAGCACTTTCTTTTACTTCGGTCCGGAGTTTTACAATTTGCCTGTCAAGCTCAACTGATTTTTCATATTTTTTTATATTCGCTATTTCATTTTCCAGTGAGATATTAAGGTTTTTCTCAAATACTTCTATTTTAGTATCAATAATTTCTTTGTTTGAGTGTAATATTTTACCTTTTCTTTTAATGTCTCCCCAGTTATAGAAATTCCACTTAAAACCAAGTCCGATTATATAATAGGTATCAAATTCATCATTAAGCATATTTAATCCCGGCTTACCGTATCCTGTCTGAGAAAATGCAAAAAGCTTCGGCCTGTTAATTTTTGTAAGTAACTTACTGTTTATGTCAGTCTGTTTTTTATGCAGGTCAAATAATCCGAATTCAGGTCTTAGATTAATATTATCATATACCAAATCAGATTCAGGTAAAAGAAGGCTGATACCGGCATCTAATTCCATACCAGTCAGTTCCCCAAGTATTTTTAACATTGTTTCCTTACTTAAGGCAACATCCACTAATTTCTGTTCAAGTTTGAGGATCTCCGCAAGCAAAACATTTTTATCAGCAGGCATGAGTATCCCGCTATTTATTCCTGATTCAACAACAGATGATTTCTCTTTTAATTCATCCAGCATTAAGCTAAACAGTTCGTGTTGTTTCCCTAAAAGTATAACTGAAAAATATGTCTGTGTGATTCTGCGCTTTAAAGCACTTAACTCAACCTCTATCTGCTGCAATTCAATTTCCAGACTGGTATTCTCAATATCCTTATATGATTTGTTTGTACCTCCGTCATATATCTGCTGATTTATTTCAAGGTATAATTTATACTGATCATGGGGCGGTGAAGGAAACTGAAATCCCTGCAGGGGAATATCTATAACATCCGACTGATAGGTTGTCTGCCCGTTTAATGATAATGCAGGGTACCAGTTGCTGTGAATATTCCTGATATTATTCATGCAGGCATCTTTAAAAAACTCCCTCTGCTTTACTACAGGATAATTTATCATAGCCTGTTCGTAACACTCATACAATGTTATTGTATCCGTTTGCCGGCCAAAAGACCAGATTGATAATAATACTAAAAAAATACTACCGGTTAATCTCATTTTATTTTACTTTAATAGAATTTATAACAAATTGAGGGACCTCTTTTTTTCTTGATTCCAGGAACTGCTGATATTGTCTTTTATCATTATGAAAAAATACTCTCTGCAGTAATGGTCTTCCTGCTATTGGAAAAACGCATAATGACAGCAGATTTATAATCAACTGTTCCGGCCTTATATTTATAATATTTCCTTTCTTTATTTCCTGTTGAATTTGCTCAACAAGCTTCACAGGAGTGATACCTACCTGTTGCATAAGCTCATATAATCTTTTTGGATTGCGGTTAATTTCATGAAGTACAAACAGTGGTATAAACTGATTTCTCATCAGCGCGCCAATGTATTGTTCTGCTATTAACTCAATTTTCTCAAATATGGATTTCTCTGAATTTAGTATTTCTTCTATTTTGGGAACAAATTTGAAAAATGCATATTTGAAAACAGCATCAAACAGTTTTTCTTTGCTTCTGAAATAATAATGCAGCAAAGCCTTATTTATTTTTGCTTCGTTTGCAATGTTTTGCATGCGAGTCCCTGATAATCCGTTCTTAATAAAGACTTTTCTGGCGGCTTTGATAATTCTGTTCTCGGTATCCGAAGAGTATTTTTCCTGGATCATAAAATATTTGATTTTAAATATAAAATTTAACTATTTGGTTAAACCATTTGGTCAAATTTAAGAAAATAATCTGACATTGAAAAGTAATTTATTGATTATTTTGTGCGGGATAAGTCAGCCTTTAAGTATACGCATCTGGCTACCTAACGCAGCCATTTTTATTGCTGTTATTGCAGCTTCATCTCCTTTATTGCCATGCTTCCCTCCTGCCCTTTCCCTGGCCTGATTAATATTGTTTGTAGTTAAAACACAAAATATAAATGGCTTATTATATTTTATATTCAGATCTGTAATTCCTTTTGTAACACTGTCGCAAATGTAATCAAAGTGAGGTGTTTCTCCCTTTATTATACAACCAATACAGATTATGGCATCAAACTCTCCATACTCAGCAAGAAACTGGGCACCCAGAGTTAACTCAAAACTTCCGGGAACAGTTTTAACAAATATGTTACCCTCTTGTGCACCGTTCTGCCTGAGTGTTTCGTATGCTCCTTTACATAAAACATCTGTTATTTCATTATTCCATTCAGAAACAACAATGCCAAATTTCATTTTTCCAGCATCAGGTACTTTGCTGGCGTCATAATCCGATAAATTTTTGAGATTTGTGGCCATATCAAAGCATCAGAAAAAATTATGACTTTAACTTAATTTTCATGCCTGTAATATACTTTTCAATATCTCTGCTTTCTTCTGATTTCGGAAATTGATTTTCTATTTTTTCATATAGTTCCAGAGCCTTTTTATAATCGCCCAGTTCTTCGTAAACAAGACCGGCCTTTTTCAGAAACACTGCCGAAGTGAAATCATTCTTTTTTCTTTCTGCAGCTTTCAAATAAAACTCAACACCTTCCTCAAGCTCTCCCAGTTCAACATATGCATCACCAATAGCTCCCAGTGCGATCGAAGCAACCAGGACATCGTCCGAATCAAATTTCTTCAGATATTCAATTGCATCCTCATATTCTCCAAGTTTCAGATGACAGACACCTGCATAATATTTTGCCAGGTTCGCACATTTTGTAATTCCATATTCATCAATAATATCTATAAATCCCAGGTAACTTCCATCACCTTCAAGTGCCAGACGAAATGAATCAGCTTCAAAATATTTTTCGGCAACATACATTTCTGACTGTGCTTCCAGCTCAGTAGGCGCCAGGAACAACTTCTTATAACCCAGATAGCCTCCAATTATAACAGCAATTACAATTACTATTATTGTCAGGCTTTTCTGGTTCTCCTCTATATATCTTTCAGTCTTACTCAAAACATTTTCTACATTTTCTAAACCATGGTCTGAGGGTTTTTTCTTTTTTGCCATTGTTCTTTGCTTTTAGTTTAATTCCGAACGCAAAAGTAATTTTTTTAAAATATTTAATGAAATTAAAACTTGTAAAAAATTAAAAACTATTTTTGATAATGAATATATAAACACGAATAATTACTGCAATGTTTTTGCAAAAACTTTCTCTAATCAATTTTAAAAACTATCAGCAGGCCGATATAGAGTTTTCCCCGAAGCTTAATTGCTTTATCGGCAAAAATGGTGTTGGTAAAACCAATATATTCGATGCTGTCTATTATTTGTGTTTGTGTAAAAGTTACTTTAATATAATTGACAGTCAGAATATTAAATATAATGAAGAATTGTCGGTAATACAGGGTGAGTTTGTTATGAACGGGAATAAGGAAGAAATATATTGCGGATTGAGAAGAAATAAAAGAAAAGTGTTTAAAAGAAATAAAAAGGAGTATAACAAACTTTCAAATCATATTGGTTTGCTACCAATTGTCATGATATCACCTGCCGATTCAAATCTTATTACCGGAGGAAGTGAAGAAAGAAGAAAGTTTATTAACGGAGTTATTGTGCAATACGACAAGAATTACCTGGATGATTTAATAAAATATAACAGGCTTATTTCACAAAGAAACAAACTGTTAAAAGATTTAGCTATATCTGACAACTATCATGCAGACACACTTGATGTATATGACGAACAGTTGGTGCCTGTCGGGAAAAGAATATATGAAAAACGTGTAAGCTTTGCTGAAAAACTCGTTCCTATTTTTCAGAAATATTATGACTTCATTTCCCTGGGAATAGAAAAAGTTGAACTAATATACCAGTCACAGTTATCAGATGGGGATTTTGGAGCTCAGTTAGAGCAAGCCAAAGAAAAGGACAGGCTTTTTCAGTTCACAACCACAGGGGTGCATAAGGATGATTTGATATTAAACCTCCAGGGAATAAATATTAAGAAAAACGGTTCACAGGGACAGCAGAAAACTTACCTGGTCGCACTTAAGCTGGCAAAGTTTGATTTTATCAAAGAAATAAATAAAATAAAGCCTGTACTTTTACTCGATGATGTTTTTGATAAATTTGATGAATCAAGGGTAAAGCAAATTATAAAACTGGTAGCAGATGATAATTTCGGCCAGATTCTTATTTCTCATACAAGTGAAGAAAGAATGAAGGCGGTTTTGAGAGATATATCTATTGACCACAAATTATTCATTATTCAGGATGGTTCAATTAACGAAAATGAGAAAAAGCAACACACAAAAAATAAGCGAGGTAATTGATGAATTCCTGAAAGGCTCGGGCCTAAACCAAAAGCTTAAGAAAGCTCGAATTATAAATCACTGGGAAGAGTTGATGGGTAAAGCCATAGCTAACAGAACAACATCAATATATATTAAAAGTAAAACCCTTTTCGTAACTCTGAACTCCTCAGTTGTAAAGAATGAACTTATGATGATGCGGCAGCAGATTATTGATGCTTTAAACAAGCATGCCGGGGAAGTGATTATTGAGAAAATTGTTATAAAATGAAGATTAAGTTTTTCAATAGCAATAAGAACCAACTATACTGTGGACCGCCGGGTCTGGAAATTAAATTCTTTTTTACGGCAATTGCTTCAGATAATACCATTTCCTGGTTTGATAATAGAAATGTCGTTTATTTTCATAAAGCCAGGGTGGCGATTCGGTATGCCTGTGAACTTCTGGGAATTGGTGCTGGTGATACAATACTTGCTCCTTCCTATAACTGTGGCAGTGAAATCGATCCGCTTTATAAAAGCGGTGCTGAAGTATCCCTGTATCGTGTTGATGAAGCCGGGCAAATAGATACAGGTGACTTGCAAAAGCGAATCAACGCTAAAACCAGGTTGATTTACGTAACACACTATTTTGGATTTCCACACGACCTCACCATAATTAAAAAAATCTGTAAGGAGAATGGTATTCTTTTACTGGAAGATTGTGCCTTGTCTCTTTTCAGCAACTATCCTGACAGGGAAAAAATCGGATCAGCAGGTGATATTTCTGTTTTCAGTTTCACAAAGACCCTGCCTGTTCCTGATGGAGGTGTAATGGTAATAAACAATCCCATTCTGAATAGTAATCAGCATGTATTG
>CP070654.1:3457985-3469870 GCA_020354785.1 Bacteroidales bacterium | reverse complement strand
AGCAAGACAGGAGGCAAACTAATTACTATTGAGATTAATGAACGCAGGCATAAGGAAGCATTAAGAAATTTTGAGGAAGCGGGGTTATCAGATTATATTGATGCAAGGCTTGTTGATGCCCACGAACTTGTACCAAAGCTAAAAGGACCTTTTGATTTTGTATTTTGTGATGCCGATAAAGGCTGGTATAAGAATTATTTTCTTGATGTTCTGCCAAGGTTGAAAACTGGAGGTTGCTATACTGCACATAATGTAAACAGGTACCGGTATTCATATGGTTACGGCAGGGGGCAAAGAGAATTCCTTGAATATGTTGAAAGTCTTCCGAATTTTGAAACTACTATTGATAATTCGGGAGCCGGTATGTCGATTAGTTATAAGAGGTCGGATTAATATTACAGGTTCAACAAATACGGGGCAGCATTTCTCCGGTAAGTTTATCAATAATTCTTGATCCGCCTACAACTGAATGAAGGACTGCTTTCCCCGGATTAGTAGAAGTGATTTCACCAATCATTGCACTTTCCCTTCCATGCTCCTGTTTTTTCATAATATTTATAACCTTATCCGCAGACTGTTCAGATACTACCATTAATACTTTTCCTTCATTGGCTAGAAACATAGGATCATAACCGAAGATTTCACACATCCCTCTGACACTTTCTCTGACAGGAATATCCCTTTCATTTATTTTAATACCGAATTTCCTGTTTTCAGTAATTTCTGATACAACTGTAGCCAGTCCTCCCCTTGTAATGTCTCGCATAAATTTTATATCAGCCCCGCTGTCAATGACCGATTTGGTAAGATGATTCAGGCAGGCACAGTCGGTTAGAATTTCTGTTTCAAATTTTAGTTTTTCTCTTGCACCCATAACCGCAATTCCATGATCTCCTATATAGCCGTTTACAATAATTTTATCACCGCACTGTATATGTTTACCGGTTGAGATATGTTCACATCTTCTTTCCAGAAGGCCAATTCCCGCAGTATTGATGAATATTTTATCACACTGACCTTTATTTACAACTTTTGTATCACCTGTTACTATGTTTACACCTGATTTATCTGCTTCATCCTTCATCGATTTTGTGATTGATTCCAGGTCGTCAATTGAGAAACCTTCTTCAATAATAAATGCAGCACTAATAAACAATGGCTCTGCACCTGATACCGCCAGGTCATTAATAGTACCGCTCACAGCAAGTTTTCCTATATCACCCCCGGGGAAGAATATCGGATCAACAACATACGAATCTGTAGTAAAAGCCAGCAATTTATCATCAATATTAACAATTGCAGAATCAGTCATGGCCTTAAGAGTCTGATTATCAAAATATTCAACAAAGGATTTCTTAATCAGATCACTGGTAAGTTTCCCGCCGCTGCCATGACCTAAAAGAATTGTTTTACTCATGTTAATAATTTTGTTACCAACTAATTCCCTGTGGATATAATCGCTGGTAATATTTAAAACCTAATACCTAACACCTAAAACCTAACACCTAATTTCTAACACCTAATTTCTAAAACCTAAAATTATAATAAGCCTGGCATGTTCCTTCATTTGAGACCATACATGTTCCTACCGGATAGGATGGTGTACAAACACTCCTGAAGAGTTTACAATCAGTTGGTCTCTTTAATCCCTTTAATATTTCACCACAAATACAGCCTTTAGGTTCCTTGGGTTTCTCTACTTCAACCTCTATCTGTTTTTCAGCATCAAATGATTCATATTTCTTTCTTATTCCAAGACCGCTTCCCGGCAATACTCCAAGTCCCCTCCACCAGTCATCACGCAGTTCAAATACTTCATTAATCATATGCTGGGCCGTCAGGTTACCCTCATAATTTACCGCTCTTTTGTATTGAATTTCAACCTTTGGTTTGTTATTTTCCAGTTGCCTTACCAGAAAATAAATCGACTGCATTAAATCAACCGGTTCGAAACCCGATATTACTATCGATAGTTTATATTTATTTGCAAGATCATCATACATTTTTGCGCCGGCAACAGTAGTTACATGCCCGGGACCAATATATCCGTCAATCTTTATACCTTCATCTATTAAGGCGGCCATAGCCGGGGGCATTACCTTATGCGAACTGTAAAGAAAAAAATTGTCTGTATCCTTTTTTGAAGCCTCCAGTATTGCTATAGCACTTGAAGGGGTTGTGGTCTCAAAACCTATCCCCGGAAAGATTACCTTTTTATCCTTGTTGTGTTTTGCAATTTCCAGGGCTTCCAGTGTTGAATAAACAACCCTGATGTCGGCACCATTGGCCTTTTCTTTATCCAGACTTGAGGAAGAGCCCGGCACCCTTATCAAATCGCCGTATGTAGTAATTATTGTATTATCGAGTCGTGAAATAGCTACTACTCTGTCTATAAATCTAATGTCAGTGACACACACGGGGCATCCGGGACCGGATAGCAAATCTATATTTTCGGGCAGAAGTGAGGGTATGCCAAATTTATGGATAGCCATGGTATGTCCCCCGCATACCTCCATTATAGTTATCCTTTTTACTGATATCTGTTTTATTTTCCGGGATAGTTCCTGAACAAGATCCTTATCTCTGAATTCATCTATATATTTCAATTTCCGGGAGAAATTTAATTAGAGTTAATTGTCTTTTGTATCCGGTTTCTGGCTGGCATCCTCCAGTTCCTTTATCAGCCTGAGTGTTTCCTGAGCTTCTTCATCGCTGATTTTCTGCAGGGCAAAACCGGTATGTACGAGTACGTAATCTCCTTCCTTGATATCATTTACCATATGCAATCCGACATTGATAATTGTTCCGCCTACTGATGCCCTGGCAGTCTGTCCTTCAATTGATAATATTTTTGCAGGTATACTTAAGCACATCTTTTCTATTGTTTTATTGTTCTATTGTTCTATTGTTCTATTGTCCAGTGGGGGACAGCGCCCTAAATCTCAAATCGTTAATCCCATATTCCTCTATTCCCTTATTCCCATATTCCTTCTTTTCCCCGCTATTGCCAGTTGTCCCAAAGCTATACCCCCGTCATTGCATGGTATTCCGGTTTGTGTATACACTTTGAACTTCTCGCTTAATAACATTGGTTTAAGTCTTTCTAAAATATATTTATTCTGAAATGTACCTCCTGACAATGCAACTTTTTCAATTCCTGTTTCTTTTCTTATTTCTGTCACTGCTTCAAAAATAACGTAAATTATCGTATTATGAAACTTAGCTGAGATTATTGATTCTGAAATTCCTTCTTTTATATCTACTACCAGTTCTTTAAACAAATTTTTAAAAGAAATTGTTTTATTAATTTCAAAATCATAACAATCTTCTATATTTTCAGCAACAACAGACTCAAGCCGCATTGGAGCTTCAGCGTGAAACCCGGATATTTTACATATACCGGCTATTGCTGCAACAGCATCGAAAAGCCTCCCTGCCCCCGAACTTAGAGGACAATTTATTTTCCTGTCGATAGCTGCCAGAATCATATTTATTTTGTTCTTATCAATGTTTTCCAGAAATGGAAGCTCAAGTTTTAGGAAGTCCTTTCCAAGATACTTATACAGATACGAAATTGCTGTTCTCCATGGTTCTTCAACCGCTTTATCACCTCCCGGTAATTCAATATAATCAAAGTGAGTATATCTTTTAAAATCTTTCAAATCGGCAATAAGAAATTCACTGCCCCAGATGTTTCCGTCTGATCCGTATCCCGTACCGTCAAAGCTCACTCCTATAACTGGCTCATCAAGTTTGTTTTCTACCATACAGGAAGCAATGTGTGCATGATGATGCTGTACTTTAATATGGTCAATTTTTAAGTCTTCCGCATATTTTGTCGACATATAATCGGGATGCATATCGGAAACAACCAGTGAGGGATTCACCCTGAATAACCTCAGGAATTTCTCAATTGTCTCGGTATAGAATTCATATGTTTCATAATTTTTAAGATCACCGATATGCTGGCTTAGTATTGCCTGGTTTCCCTTACCTGCACAAAAGCAGTTCACCAGTTCGGCGCCTGTAGCCAGTATACCATCTATATTTAAGTTAAGATATATCGGGTGTGGTGCATATCCCCTGGAACGTCTGAAGATACATTCACTATCATTTATAATCCTGACTACAGAGTCATCTGTTCTGTTATAAATATCACGGTTATAGGTCAGCACTGCATCAGCAATATTAAATAGTTGAGACTTTGCCTGGTCATTATCAATAATTATGGGCTCTTCATAAAAATTACCGCTTGTGAGAACAACTGCCTGTATTTTGCTTTTTTCAAAAAACATGTAATGTACAGGCATGTATGGTAAAAAAGCACCAATAGTATTGAATCCGTTACAAACGCTAAAAGCAAGTTCTTTTTTGGCATTCAGCAAAACAATGGGCCTGTGCCATGATAAAAGTGAATTCTCCTCAGCACTGGATACCTGGGCGTATTCTTTTATTTTGTCAATATTGGAGAACATTACTGCAAAAGGTTTACCTTCCCTGTGCTTTGAATTCCTTAGTCTTCTTACTGCAGCCTCATTCTGCGCGTCACACATTATATGAAATCCTCCCATTCCTTTTACGGCAACTATTTTTCCTTCATCGATATGATTTGCCAGGATATCAATAATCTCTTCAAAATCCCTGACGACATTGTCTTTCAGATGCAGCCGGTACTCCGGTCCGCAGTCATTACATGCAACCGGCTGTGCATGAAATCTCCGGTCCGATACATCATTATATTCCTTTTCACATTTATCACACATTTGAAAAACCTGCATTGTGGTTTTTTCCCTGTCATAAGGAAAGTCTTTGACTATGGTAAACCGGGGTCCGCAGTTAGTACAGTTTATAAATGGAAAGTCCAGCCGGTGAGGCTGGTTTTTCAGATCCGATATACAGTCGTCACAAACAGCAATATCAGGACTGATTTGTGATATCTCATCAGATAGATCCTGGCTATCCAGTATTTTAAATTCATTAAGGTTTTCAAATTTATCATTCCTGATGCGAATATTTTCAACCAGTGCAGCAGCAGGATGCCTGGTTTTCAATTCATTACTAAAGTTCTCGGTGTTTTTTTTGGCACCTTCAATTTTAATCAATACTCCATCGGTCTTATTTAGAACATATCCTTTGCAGTTGTTTTGCCTGGCCAGCCTGTATACAAATGGTCTGAAGCCAACTCCCTGAACCAGTCCCTCAACCTCTATTTTTAATGCCCTTGTATCATTTGTTAATTTATTCACAACTTTATCTTGAATATTGATAAATATCTCATATATTTAATGCCGGCTAAATTAATGAATTAAATATATTTCAACTAATGAGGCTGCCTGCAACAACAATAGCACGATTGAGCAAATACCGCAGAATGCTTGGAAGCTTTAACTATGAAAGCACACATATTTTTTCTCATAATCTTGCAAAACTATTAAATCTGACACCTGAGCAGGTAAGAAGAGATTTAATGCTGATAGGATTAACAGGTAATCACAGGAAAGGTTATAATATTAAAGAGCTTATAGATTTAGTCAGTAAAACTATCGACAGTGAAAAAGGACATAATGTGGCAATCGTTGGCATGGGAAATCTCGGCATGGCTGTAACTGCTTTTATCAGAAGGGCAAAAACCAGGCTTAACATAGTTGCAGCTTTTGATATAGATTCCGGAAAGATCGGGAAAAAAGTTGCAGATGTTACTTGCTATCATGTAGATGATATATCCGATATAGTCAGGGATTTATCCATAAGCATTGCGGTCTTAACAGTACCTCCGGGAGAAGCAATAGATGTTGCTACGTTACTGATTAAATCCGGAATAAAAGGGATTTTAAATTTCACATCAGTTCATATAGATGTTCCTCCTCATGTATACCTTAAGGAAACAAATATAATAACATCGTTAGAGGAAATAGGATTCTTTATTAAAGAAGGGAGTAGTAAGTAATAGAACAATTCCTGCACTTAGTTGTTTTTAAGATTAAGATAAACAATGAAATAGCAGGAAGGCTGATATGTGCAATAACTTTAAAAACTAATCAGATATGAGATTGATAAGAAATTCATTATTTGTAATATTAACATATATTGTATTTAACTCCAGTGGTTATTCACAGGGATGCAGTGATGCGGGATTCTGTACTATTGACCTGCTGAAGGACCATTCAATGCCTGGCAGTGAGGATAATTTAAAGAATACTTTAAAAGCCGGATTAACATATGGGGTAGGGGATTTCAGCATAAATGTCATTAGCCCTTACCTTGAATACGGTAATAATATCTCTGAAAATTTAAGCCTTTCAGCAAAGGTCACATTTGCTGCAACCAGTGGCGAACTGAACAGCAACAGTAATTTCAGTGACATATTTCTTACTTCCAGTTACCAGCTGAAAAAATCGTCAACCTACAATATTGCTCTTGTTTCAGGAGTGAAAATACCTTTAAGTACTTCAAACATTAAGGACGGAGATCAGCCTCTGCCAATGAATTATCAGAGTTCACTGGGAACTTTTGATTTTATTCTTGGATTGAACTTATTATATAAAGATCTGGGTATAAGTATTGCTATGCAGCAGCCTGTTGTTAATATAAATGAAAATACTTTTTTTTCTTCTGATGGTGTAAATTCACCTCAAGCCAAATATCATTCTACTAATTCATTTATCCGGAAAGGAGATATTTTGAATAGGGTATCTTATAATCTTACTGTTTTAATAGATAAGTTTTCAATACGACCAAGTATACTTTCAATTTATCATCTTGCTGACGATTCTTTTACTGATCAAAATGATATTGAACAGGAAATTGACGGTTCAGCAGGATTAACTTTAAATGGAAATATATTTTTAATATATAATATTTCAGGCACTAAAAGTATTGAACTAGTTGTTGGCTCACCTTTTATTACAAGGGAATCCAGGCCTGACGGATTAACCAGGGAATTTGTTCTGGGTCTGGAATATAAAATGTTGTTTTAACCTGCAGATACTTTATTTCATTAAATCTACATGTTTAGGTCATTTGACCCTGTTACAGGATAATAATTTTTTTCGTGGTAATATTGTTTTGTATATGTAACCTTAAAATGTAAATTCCTCTGGAATATTTTCCGGAACTCACATTAAGTGAATAAACCTGTTCTCCCTTGTTCATATATCCCCTGTAAAGAGTGTTGACTTTCTGACCGGTTGTATTATATAAAGCCAGTTCCACATATCCTTTGGAGGGTGTATTGAATCTTATTTCAGCATATTCACTTATTACTGATGGTATTACACTAAGCAGAATTTGATTTTTAAGTTTTTGTACAGGAATGTTAACCAGTGCATTTTCCATACAGGAAACTCCTCCTTCAGTGGCAAACCAAATATTGCCTGAAGCAGCGTCAAAATCAATATCATATACTATATCATTAATCAGGCCATCACTGGTTGTGAAATTTGTAATCTGTCCTGACGTATTCATTTTTGAGACTCCATGGTTTGTTCCAAACCACATATTTTTTAAGGGATCTTCGTAAATCGCATACACACTGTCTCCTGCAAGTCCGTTTTCTGAAGAAATAAGCATATCCTTACCGTCATCCTTGCCTTTTAATAGTGTATGCCTTATTATACCATAACCTGTACCGAACCAGCGCAATCCCTCTGAATCCAAGAAAATTTCAAAAACCTCAGCTGACGGAACATTGTATGGGAAAACATATGTTGAGGCACCGGTATAACCATCCACTTTATTCTGAATTCTTGCAACACCCTCGGCGTTAAAGTATGAAGCTCCTTTTAATCCAATATATATACTGTCTTCTTCGGCAGCAAGAGATAATATCTTAATGTCCGGGATTTCGGGATCAGTATCCTTGTCAAAATACAACCATGTTTGTCCTGCAAATATCGCTAAACCGCTATCTGTTCCAAAATATCTTACATTTGCAGAGTCCAGTGTAATAGCGTTTATCATATTTGATACAAGTGTGACGTCCTCATCACCACTACGGTATGAGGTGGCTGCAGTAATACCGTCAACATCATATGCTGCCACACTTATACCATCTACAGTCCCAATCCACAATTCACTACCATATTGAGTAAGCTGGTAAGCAATATCATTGATTTCATTGTCTGCAACAGCAAAATCATTAGTGTCGGTAGTATATATAACCCAACTATCATTATCGAACAAAGCAAGTCCCTGGTTTGTGCCAAACCATTTATTTCCGTGTTCATCAACAAATACAGCTTTTACTATATCTCCGGGTAAATCACTGTTTGCAGACGTGTAAGAATTTATTGTCTGCCCGTTCAGGTTTATGACAATGAATAATGCCAGGGGCACGAAAATTGCTTTTTTTAACATAATAACAAGTTTTATTAGTCAGGCCTTAGATGAATATGCTCCATTTAAGACCTGAATATAATATAATCAGATTATATTTTTATTGTTTTTGTAAATATACTTCCATCAAGGTTTATTTTGACAAAATAAATACCTTGCGCCAAATCCGTAAGATCCAGGGTTTTTCTGAATAATCCTTCGGTTTTTATAAAACTGAATTTCTTTAATGTTCTACTATCAGTACTGTAAATTGTAACCAGTACATTTTCCCTGTTATTACTTTTGCATGACAGATTTAATTTCCCGTTAATTACCGGATTTGGATACACATTCACATAATCTCTTTTTTTAATGTTAATCGTATTTATAACCTCATATGTTACACTGAAACTGGTCGAACTGCTTCCTCCTTTCCCGTCAGAGGCATATACAGTTATTGTTGCCGAGCCATCGAAATTATCTTCACCTCTTACTTTCAAAGTATTTTCATCGAACCATACAGTCACATCTGCATTATCGGATTCACAGGTAAACAGAAGAGCGTCACCATTAGGGTCGAAGAACAGCACTTTTATATCTTCACAGGCAGTAACATCAATATTGAGATCTTCGAGGTCAATATCATCAATAGAACCTGTAAGCTGTGGAGCATAATTCGGAGTATATGTTTCCCCTGTAAGTATAAGTGTACCATAACCATCTGCATTCATCCAGTGGTCATTGAACTGACCGCCGTTGTTCGGGCCCCAGTCACTTCCAAAGAAATTGTCGCGCCCGACCTCATCATCAGCGTCGCAGTAAGCTACTGAAAATCCAATAGTCTTACCTGAATCCAGCTTAACCCATGCATTTTCATGATCAGGATCAAGCTGCTCATACGTATCATCATATACTTTCAGGGAGAATTCCCAGGTTAGTTTATTTCCTTCCCTTTTTACTGCAAAGTCAGGTAAATGATCTTCATAGTCCGGAGTGATTCTGTCGCCCCAGTCTGTGCCGTCAATATCAGAAACTTTCTTTTGAGTTTCAGTTTCACCGTCATTTGGTATATTGATAGTAATATGGTAAGAGAAAGCATTTTCAGCATCATCTCCGCCTGCATCAAAAATATGACCACCTCCTGACTGGTCTTCATCTATGAATACTTCCAGGATATCATACTCATAGTAATCAGATCCAGGGGCAAATGTTGTGTCTATATAGCTGTCGTCTATAGTTTCGGCAAGAACGTATAATAGACTGTCCTCAGCAGACCATACTACTTTAAAAGCCCCTGAAAAATCGGCACTTCCGATTTGTTCTCCATAGGGTATCCATGTCTGGTCAATATAGGTCCAGTTTTGTGTATGCCAGCATGTATCATCTCCTACACCGTCAACCACTGGCGGATCACATTCTTTTGCAATTATTTCAACAGGCACTTCCTCTTTATCACGAATCTTTACCAGTTCTATTCCTTCCCCTGTACCCAGGTTCCTGGAATATTCCATAGCTATCTCATTGTTCCAGTGCTCATGAACGCCGAGTGATGATAAAAATGTACCGTCATCTTCCGGATCGTAACCTGTGAAAGCAGCCGGACTTCCTCCCTGGTTGTATATCTGCGCCGGCCAGTTTGAATTGTCAGCTGCCTGGTGAAGATAGTCATCAATTGCATTGTACTGGCTGAAGGTTATGGTTTTTCCTTCCCAGGGATCAGGATGATTTTCAAGTGTAAATTCATTTCTAAGAAAATCATAGCAAACAGATTCCAGCGCTACCTGGTCTAATGATGCCAGTATTGAATTGGGCCAGTCATTGTTAAACGGACTCATTTGCCATTTTACAGGTTTCATTGTGGCTTCAGGACCACCCCATAGTCCGTCAATAACATACAACATGGTGTTGCTGCCTACTTTCTCGTGTCCCATCCAGTCAAGCAGAACCCTGTACATGCCATAGCTATCCCTCATATCTCCTCCCCATTCTTCTATCCATACCAGTCCGGGATGCATGTGTCCTGCTCCGTTGTTTGTGTGCGAGCCGAAATGGTTCTTGGCACAAAGTGTAATACCTGCCCTTTCATGTGCTTTAAGGCAGGCAAGGTTAATCATGTAATCGGCATCCGCCATAGCATCATAAATTTTATTTGTTGTTGCATTTACGATATGACCCTTGTCCGAAAATACCATTGAAGCGGTATCTTCCGGGTATATTCTTGTTCTCCCGTAGTCCGATGTTGTCTTATCCACATATTTAACATCCGGGTATTCGGCATGCAGAATATCATATATATCTGCCCAGATATGGGCTATCGGATCTCCTATGTATATATTTCCCTGTGGTATACCTGCATCTTCAATTAATTGCTTTAAAATACTGAGAGGCAGTTGAGCTGTTGATTCTGATTTGCCGTATGCCCACATAGCTTCAGCCCTGCTATAATCTGGCGGGCTTGATGCCCAGCCTGCTGTTCCCTGGTTTATTTTTATAAATATTGTTTCGCCGGTTGTATAACCAACCTCTCCTTTACCTTTTTTGTTGTTGAAATGTTTAAACATGGCATCCCAGGCCTCGGGTATGTTGGATTTCCCGGAAATCTGAAGAACAACGTCTTTCGTCATCCTGTCTATAACATCCTGGTCATTATTCTTATTCATATAATAACCGTCATTATCCGTCGTTGTCCCCGGATCACCGTAGCTGTTGGTACAGTTTTCGTTTGTTGCATCCTTGTCCCATGCCCATACAACGCGCCCCGGCAATATACCCTGTGCTTCACCCATAGGATTGTTCGGCCCTTCAGGCAATTCAGCAATAGAATAGACTTTCGCGGTTGTATCCTTTGTATTTATCGTAAAAGAAACAGCTCCTGCAATAATTGCCAGGACTAAAAAGGCAAAAGCGGAAATATACCTGGCTCTTTTTAAAAGTTCCCTTGATTTCCTGAATGCCACAAATGCCCCTGAAATACTTAATAAATAAAGAACGAAACCTGACATAAAGGGAGCTGCAGCACGCATGCAGGGATATGATGCTCTTGATGGTTTTGGAATTACTCTTACTAAGAACCATAATGTTGAAGAAATTCCCATAAAAAGAAATATGATCTTTGCTGTGATCCCATTGTTCGTGATAAATCTGAATAGTCTTGATAGTCCGGTGTTTTTCAATGCATTGATTCTATACTTTCTCATATTTGTAAATTTATTGTGTTTGGTAATATGTAATCATAGAATTTCTTAAATCTCCATACAGGGAGTAATTCTTCTGATTGCTTTTATAGAGCTTTGGTTTAGCCTACATGTGTAAATATATATATAAATATAATAAATCATTAATTTATTTTCTAACAAACAGTCTTTAGAATGATTATTAATAGACTTGACAAAAACAAATAAATAACCCGGTGTGAAGGCCTGATATTAAAAAGGCTGTCCTTTTGAGACAGCCTTTATATTTGTCATTTGTTAAAAATTAATATCCTGGATTTTGAGATAATAAATCGGGATCATCAATAGCATCTAATGTATTTTGAGGTATAGGCAATATTAACCTGGTTTCAGGTGAAA
>CP070654.1:3443610-3457885 GCA_020354785.1 Bacteroidales bacterium | reverse complement strand
TTGCCAGGATCACTCAGTCTGTCTCTTACACTGAAGTAATATTTTATTTTTGGCTCAGTGCCTGAAGGGCGGACTGAAATCTTGGAACCGTCTTTTGTAAAGAACTGTATCACATTTGCCCTGGGTATATTTATACCTTTATTCTTAGCATTTATCCGGCAAAGTGATTCATCATCAAGATAATCCATAATCTGAACTACTTCAGAATCATTAATTGCTGACGGCGGATCCTTCCTGTACTGCTCCATCATTCTCTGTATTTCTTCTGCTCCGTCTTTACCCTTCCTTACAACTGACATAATACTTTCTTTATACATTCCGAATTCCGTATAAATACCGGTTAAGAGCTCAAAAAGCGATTTCCCGTTATCTTTTGCCCATGCAGCAATTTCAGCGACCAGGGTACAGGAAATAATGGCGTCTTTATCCCGCACAAATTCTCCTGCCAGGTAGCCATAACTTTCTTCTCCCCCGCCTATAAATATCTTTTTTCCCTCAAATTTTTCTATAACATCCGCAATATATTTAAAGCCTGTAAGTACATCATAATGTTCAACACCGTATTTTTCGGCAATATCAGTTAAAAGTTCAGTAGTAACTATAGTTTTCACTATGTATTCTTTTCCTTTTAACTTGCCTTTCTCTGCCCATTTTGTCAGCAAATAATTAATCAAAATACTGGCGGTCTGATTCCCGTTCAGTAAAATAAATTTGCCTGTATTATCTTTAATGGCAATACCAACACGATCCGCGTCAGGATCTGTTCCCATAACCAGATCCGCATCCACTTCCCTGGCTTTTTCAATTGCCATATTCAGGGCAGCAGGCTCTTCAGGATTCGGGGAATGAACCGTAGGGAAATTACCATCTGTAATATCCTGTTCGGGTACATTGTAAATATTATCAAAGCCAATACTTTTTAAAGCCATTGGAACAAGCACAACACCTGAACCGTGAATAGGAGTATATACAATTTTCAAATTTCTCTGTTTATGAATTATTTCAGGTGATAGTGATAATTCTTTTATTTTGCCTATATATACTTCATCTATTTCTTTACCAATTAATTGAACATTATCTTTATTAAGTCCTGTCCGTACTTCCTCAATATTTTTTATTTTCTGGACCTCATTTATGATATTTTTATCGTGAGGGCTTATAATCTGGCCGCCATCCTCCCAGTATACTTTATATCCGTTATACTCTTTAGGATTATGAGAAGCAGTAATTACAACTCCTGCCTGGCATTTAAAATGTCTTATAGTAAATGATAATTCCGGTGTAGGCCTCAGGTCATCAAATAAATAAACCTTAAAATTATTGGAAGTAAATATGTCAGCGGTTCTTTCCGCAAAAAGACGGCTGTTATTACGTGAATCGTGTGCAACCACAACTCCTATATTCTTAAGACCGGCAAATTCCTTTTTCAGGTAATTACTCAATCCCTGTGTTGCCATACCCAGAACATATATATTCATCCTGTTTGTTCCTACGCCCATTATACCTCTTAGTCCCCCTGTTCCAAATTCCAGGTCCCTCCAAAAAGCCTCAACCAGCTCACTTTCATTGCTCTCAAGAAGATATTTTACCTGGTTTCTTGTATCTTCATCAAAATCAGGAGATAACCATTTCTCTGCTTTTTCTCTTACTTCCTTTATCAGATTTTGACTTGCCATTACATATCTATTATGATTAAATTGAATTATAAGTTTCAAAAAACTTGTCAAGGCTGGCTTTCCAGTGCGGAATTTCCAGTTTGAAAGTTGACTTTATTTTATTCTTATTCATTACACTGTACAAAGGTCTTTTTGCCGGCACAGGGTAATCCTTGCTTTCTATCGGACGCACTTTACAATCAATATCAGCAATCCTGAAAGCCTCAACCGCCAGGTCATACCAGCTGCATACTCCCTCGTTGGAATAATGATATATCCCGGGAATAAAGTTATTCTCGCTGGAAACAGCAGAGTTAATAATTTTGAGAACAGCATCAGCAAGATCCGCCGCATATGTTGGCGAACCAACCTGATCGTATACTACTCTTATTTCCTCTTTCTTCTTTCCAATCTTCAGTATTGTTTTAACGAAGTTATTTCCTCTAACCGAGTAAAGCCATGAAGTGCGAATAATGATCGAATTATTGAATTCAAGAATCCTGTTTTCTCCGTCAAATTTACTTTGGGCATAAACAGACAGGGGATTCGGAACATCACTCTCTTTATAAGGACGATAATTCTTACCGTCAAATACATAATCGGTAGAAATATGAATCAGTCTTGCTCCGTATTTTTGACATAACCCGGCCAGCTTACCCGGCACCTCTGCGTTTAACCTGAATGCCAGTTCCTTGTTTGTTTCAGCTTTATCGACGGCTGTATAAGCAGCGCAATTTACAGCAAAAAGAGGTTTATTATTCTTGATGAATTCCTCAACCCGTGAGTAATCTGTTAAGTCAAGGGTATCAATGTCATGAAAAAGAAACCTGAATTTTTTATACTTATTGCTTAATATTTCAATTTCACTTCCCAGTTGTCCTTTGGAGCCTGTAATTAAGATATTGTTCATTCAGTGGTATATTTAAAGTTCATCTCTGCGTTTTGTAATTCCGGTAAGGACTTATCCTTTTCTGATACAATCATTGCATCTGGTGGGATTTCCCAGTCAATATTAAGTATTTTATCATTGTAAATGACACCTCTGTCTGCCTGCGGATTATAAAAGTTATCACACTTATATAAAACCACAGCAGTTTCAGATATTACTGAAAATCCGTGAGCAAATCCTTTTGGTATTAATAGTTGCTTCTTATTTTCCTCTGTCAGCTCTATTTTCATCCATTTGCCAAATGTCGGGGATTCATTTCTGATGTCAACAGCAACATCCAGTATTTTTCCCTGCAGGACACGCACCAGTTTTGTTTGTGCAAAAGGCTCCAGCTGATAATGAAGCCCCCTGATTACTCCATATGATGATTTGGATTGATTATCCTGCACAAATTTTAAATTTATTCCGGCCTCAATGTATTTACTTTCATTAAAGCTTTCAAAAAAATATCCCCTGTCATCCTCAAATACTTTTGGTTCTATGATTAATAGCCCCTCAATTTCCGATTTTATTACCTTCATAGAGATTAATAATTATTAAATGTGAAAATTTTGTCTTCTGCTATATCCATTAAATATTTGCCATACTGGCTTTTTAATAACGGATGGGCCAGTTTTATCAGCTGCTCCCTGTTTATGAATCCTCTTTTATATGCTATTTCCTCAATGCATGATATTTTCAGACCCTGTCTTTGTTCGATAGTCTGTATATAATTGCCAGCCTGCAGCAGGCTTTCATGAGTTCCGGTATCCAGCCAGGCTATTCCCCGGCCCATAATCTCTACCTTTAGTCTTTTTTCATCCAGGTACAAACGGTTTAAATCGGTTATTTCCAGTTCACCTCTTGCTGACGGTTTTAATGACTTTGCTTTTTCTATCACATCATTACTGTAAAAGTACAATCCGGTAATAGAGTAATTAGATTTGGGATTCTCAGGCTTTTCTTCAATACTAAGGACTTCTCCTTTTGAATTGAATTCCACAACACCATATCTTTCAGGATCATTAACATAATATCCGAAAATTATCGCTCCGTCTTCAAATTGTGCTATTTTTAGAAGCTTTTTACCAAAATCATGCCCATAAAAAATATTATCTCCAAGAACCAGACATGCCTTATCAGTTCCGACAAATTCCTCACCAATTATGAATGCCTGGGCCAGTCCTTCCGGGGCAGGCTGAACTTTATATATAATCTTTAATCCCAGGTTATTGCCGTTGCCTAAAAGGTCTTCATATAGATGTATATCTTTGGGAGTGGAAATAATAAGAATTTCCTGAATACCGGCAAGCATGAGTACTGAAAGCGGGTAATATATCATTGGTTTGTCATATACCGGTATGATTTGCTTTGAAATGCTCCTAGTTATTGGATATAGCCTGGTTCCTTCTCCACCAGCAAGTATTATTCCTTTCATTATTTGAGTATTTTTTTAAAGTATGAAATAGTGTTAATAAGTCCCTGTTCAAGTTGAATATCAGGTTCCCAGTTATTTAGCAGCTTTTTTGCCAGCCTGATATCAGGTTGTCTCTGCTCAGGATCATCTTCAGGCAGTTCAACATGTACAATTTTCGATTTTGATTCAGTGAGTTTTAATATCAGGTCTGCCAGCTCGGATATTTTGAATTCTTTTGGATTGCCAAGATTTACCGGCCCGATAACATCATTACCTGTATTCATTAACCGTACTATTCCCTCAACAAGATCATCAATATATTGAAAACTCCTGGTTTGGGATCCGTCACCAAAAATTGTTAAGTCTTTATTCTGAATTGCCTGAACGACAAAATTAGACACTACCCTGCCGTCATTCGGAAGCATGTGGGGACCATAAGTATTAAATATCCTGGCTATTTTTATTTTAACATTATTCTGGTAATAATAATCCATAAATAAAGTTTCAGCACATCTTTTCCCTTCATCATAACAAGAACGTTTTCCTATAGGATTAACATTTCCCCAGTAATCTTCCGTCTGGGGGTGAATCTGAGGATCGCCGTATACTTCACTTGTTGACGCCTGTAAAACCTTGGCCTTAATACGTTTTGCCAGACCCAGCACGTTTATTGCACCCATTACGGATGTTTTTATTGTCTTTATGGGATTATACTGGTAGTGTATAGGTGAAGCAGGACAAGCCAGGTTATATATTTCATCTACCTCAATATAATATGGTGTTGTTATGTCATGACGTACCATTTCAAAGAAGGGATTATCAATAAGATGAACAATATTTTGCTTATTTCCTGTAAAATAGTTATCCAGACAAATTACTTCATTTCCTTCTTTCAGCAGTCTTTCACATAAGTGTGAACCAATAAATCCTGCACCTCCTGTAACCAGTATCTTTTTCATATTATTTTATTGTGTCGGTTATTATGCTTTTAATTAATAGTCTTACGTCCAATACAGAAGTATTTAAATCCTAATTCTTTCAATTCTTCAGGTTCATAAATATTTCTCCCGTCAAAAATAATCTTTTGTTTCATTAATTTACCCAGAACTTTGTAATTGGGAATCCTGAACTCCGACCATTCAGTAACAAGAATTAATGCATCAATGTCTATTGCTGCTTCATACAGGTCTTTTGAGTATTCAATTTTATTACCCAGCAGTTTTTTTACCTCATGCATGGCTGCAGGATCATATGCTTTTACCTTAGCTCCTTCATCAAGTAATTTATTTATCAGAGTTAGCGAGGGTGCCTCACGTATATCATCAGTATTTGGTTTGAAAGATAATCCCCAGACACCAAATTGTCTGCCACTGAGATCTTCTTTAAAATACTCCATAATTTTCATAAATATTACTTCTTTCTGATGATTATTGACTTCCTCAACAGCTTTAATAACTTTCAGGGGATACCCATAACTATCCGCTGTTTTTATTATTGCTTTAATATCTTTTGGGAAACATGAACCCCCGTATCCTATGCCGGGATAAATAAATTTATTTCCGATACGGGGATCACTTCCAATTCCCTTTCTGACAGAGTTAACGTCTGCGCCAACCAGTTCGCAAATGTTAGCTATATCATTCATAAAGCTAATTCTTGTAGCCAGCATTGAATTTGCAGCATATTTTGTAAGTTCAGCAGAAGCAATATCCATGAATATCATAGGATGACCATTTAATAAAAACGGCTTATAAAGCTTTTCCATAATCTTTCTTGCCCTGCCTGACTCTATACCAACAATAATTCTGTCCGGCCTGAGGAAATCATCAACTGCTGCACCTTCCTTTAAAAATTCAGGATTTGAGGCTATATCAAAGGGGACTTGCAACCCTCTCTTTACAAGTTCAGCATTAACGGTTTCTTTTACTTTCACTGAAGTGCCTATGGGAACAGTGCTTTTTGTCACTATAACTACATATTCTTTTATCAATTTTCCTATATTCTCAGCTACAGATAATACATGCTTTAAGTCAGCACTGCCATCTTCACCCGGAGGAGTACCAACTGCAATAAAAACTGCTTCACTTTCCTTCATTCCTTCTTCCAGGTCTATTGTAAAGGTAAGTCTTTCCTTTTCGAGGTTTCTTTTTACTATCGCTTCCAGGCCGGGCTCATAAATAGGAATAATTCCTTTTTTTAATGTTTCTATCTTTTCTTTACTTATATCAACACATGATACAGTAATTCCTGTTTCAGAAAAACATGCCCCTGAAACCAACCCTACATATCCAGTACCAATAATTGTTATTTTCATATTCTGCCTGGTTCAGTTCACTTATTAATTGCTTTCTATTATTTCTTTATATGTATATCTCGCTGCGGAAAAGGAATTTGAACACCATTTTCCTTAAACATCTTATTAATCAGAAATCTTAAATCGCTTTTTACTATTTCTACCCCAAAATTATTACTGGTCCAGAAATAGAGTTCAAAATTCAGTGAGGATTCACCAAAATCTTCAAATTTAACAAAAGGCTGCGGATTTTTTGATACTTCCTTATGCTGAAGTGCACAATCAATCAGTACTTTTCTGACAAGCTCGGCATCAGAGCCATAAGCAACTCCAACAGAGACAGAAAATCTGGATCTTTTCTCAATATGGCTCCAGTTAATAACACTATCGGCAATAAATTTGGAATTGGGGATTATCATGATAATGTTATTCCTGGTTTCAATTTTAGAAGTTCTTAAACCTATCTCCTTTACCCTCCCCACTGTTTGATCCTGTATCTCAACAATATCCCCGACTTTTATTGTTCCTTCAAAAAGCAGAATTATGCCTGAGATAAAATCCTGAAAAACATGTTGAAGGCCAAGGCCCAAACCAACCAGTAATGCCGCGGAGCCAGCCAGCAGAATAGTGAGATTAATACCCAGAGTGTCAAGACAAAGAATTATGGCAGCTATCCATAAAATATATTTAACAAGTTGCAGAACAGCATGACTCTTTCCTATATCCAGACCTTTTTTACTGACCTGTCTTTTAAATATCCTTTTTAGCAGTTCAATAATTGTCTTGGTAACAAATAATATTAAAACAAGGATTAAAACATCAGAGATAGTTATTGTAAACTTAGCCGAATCAAAAAGTATATGGTCTAAAAAATCCTTAAATTTCATATGTTATAGAAACCAGTGTCTAATATTTATTTATATATAAATTCTTTTTCAAGTATTCTAAATAAAATCTTGGAATCCACTCTTTTTATTCTGCCTGATTCTGCCAGAAGGATATCTCCGGTTTCCTCGGAGATTATTATTACCATGGCATCTGTTTCCTCAGTCATTCCAATTCCTGCTCTGTGTCTCATACCATAATTCGGAGGCAGGTTAAAATTATCGGATACGGGTAATATACAGCGGGCAGCATGAACTTTATTATCAACAATTGTAACGGCTCCATCGTGTAACGGGCTTTCCTTGCTGAAAATACTCTCCAGCAAGCTGCTTGATGTATCTGCATTAATTATTTCTCCTGTTTGTTCATAAATATTAAGAGGAGTCTTTCTTTTTAATACAATTAAAGCACCTATTTTCTTCTTAGCCAGATTTATGCACGCTTTAACGATTTCATTAATATGCATCTCAGGGCTCATTTCCCTGGGAAAAATAAACAAATTACCTAATGATAATCTTGTTTTGGAAAAATAACGCGTGCCAATTACTACCAGGAATCTGCGCAATTCAGGCTGAAATACAACAATTAATGCAATAACACCGACACCAACAATCTGACTGAGTATTGAACCAAGCAGGATCATCCTGTCTTTAACTAACAGCAACCAGAGAATATATATTGATATGATAGTAACAAAAATATAGGTGGCAATTGTACCTTTTATCAGAATATACAGCTGGTACATTAAAAATGCTACAAGAAGAATATCTATTATATCAATAATCCTTACTTTAATAAAGAAATCAATCATAAGAACTTAATTATTACTGAAACAAAGGTAAAAAAATCTGGTAAAACCCAGCATCATATCAATAGAAGGTCTCAGAAGATTATTAACGAAGATTTTTAACATAATGAGCAAAGCTTTATTGTTTCCATTGCTTCTTTAACGTCATGTACTCTTAAAATATTTGCTCCGTTCATTATAGCTATAGTGTTTAATACTGTAGTACCAATAAGGGCTTCTTCAGGTGTAGTATCTAATGCTTTATATATCATCGATTTACGTGAAAGACCAACTAGCACCGGCAGTTCAAATAATTTGAAAGCGTCCAGTTGATTTAAGATCTGGTAGTTATGTTCTAAAGTTTTACCGAAACCAAAACCCGGATCAATAATAATATCACATATTCCGGATAATTTAGCTTTCTGGACTTTTTCAGAAAAGTATTTTACTATTTCTTCAACCACATTATCATATGTGGGATTGTCCTGCATATTCTGTGGAGTTCCCTTAATGTGCATCATTATATACGGAACATTCAATTCGGCAATAATATCAAACATAGCCTCATCTGCAACACCAGCTGAGATATCATTTACAATATCAGCTTCGTATTCTTTAACTGCCATAAGCGCAACTTGTGAGCGGAATGTATCAACTGAAATAATTACATCCGGGAAATCAGTACGTATAGTTTCCAGTGCAATTCTGAGTCTTTTAATTTCTTCTTCCGGGGAGATATTCTCAGCACCTGGTCTGGACGAATACGCGCCCACATCAATAATTAGCGCTCCCTCTTCAATCATCTGGCCGGTTTTTTTCAGGATTTCCTTTTTTGTCCTGAACTTTCCCCCGTCATAAAAGGAATCCGGCGTAACATTAAGAATTCCCATTATTTGAGGTGTTGATAAATTTATGAGCTTCCCCCGGCAATTCAAACTATATTTTTTTGAAAAAAATGTATCTTTAGATTTCATAAATAAATTATTTTCTGTCATAAAGTTAATAAAAAGCTCGTAGATAAGTTTTAGAAAAATCAGCAGACTGGTTATGAAATTTATTGTTATAGAAGGACTGGATGCTTCAGGTAAATCAACTCAACTTGATTTATTACAGCGTTACCTTAAAGACAGTAAAGTCAGTTTCAAGTACCTGCACTTCCCCAGAACAGACGCTCCTGTGTATGGTGAACTGGTTGCAAGGTTCTTAAGGGGTGAGTTTGGTAAAATAAATTCTGTAAATCCTTACCTGGTTGCATTATTGTATGCAGGAGACCGTAAAGATGCATCTGATCTCATTCAAAGCTGGCTTAAACAAAATTACCTGGTTATTGCAGATCGCTATGTACACTCAAATATTGCATTCCAGTGCGCAAAAATTAATAGTAAAAAAGAACGGGAAGCTCTGAAAGACTGGATTAACTATTTTGAATATTATTATAATAAGATACCTAAACCCGACCTTAGTCTATTCCTGGATGTACCTTTTGAATTTACTGTAAAGAGACTACGGCAAGGCAGAAAAGGCAGTGATCGTAAATACCTGAAGGGACAGAAAGATATTCATGAACATGATCTTGAATTTCAAAAACGGGTAAGAGATATGTACTTATGGCTTGTAAAAGAAGATCCTGACTTTAAGCTAGTAAGCTGCAAGGATGAAAATAACAAAATGCTGCCACCGGAATCTATCTTTCAAAGAATTCTGAATAACTTGAAAATAGATTAACATTACATTAACAATTCAACATAAGTTAATTGGTTAATTTTATATTTAATATTTAAATCAACGACTAATACTGTATGAAAATAATAAAAATAGCAAGCAGGATAATTGTAGGTGTTATATTTGTTTTTTCTGGTTTTGTTAAAGGTATAGATCCTCTGGGTTCAACCTATAAATTTATTGATTATTTTGAAGCGTTTCATTTGAGTTTTCTAAACTTCATTGCCCTTCCGCTGGCAATTCTGTTAAGCACCGGCGAACTGGTCATTGGAATTAATCTGTTGCTGGGAATTAGGATGAGATTAACAAGTTATGTCTTACTGGCTTTTATGTCATTTTTTACCATACTAACACTTTTTCTGGCGATATACAATCCGGTTACTGATTGCGGATGCTTTGGTGATGCTATAATACTGACAAACTGGCAAACATTCTGGAAAGATATTATTATTCTTATACCTACCTTTATTGTTTTCTATTCACGAAATAAATACAAACCCTTCTATTCGTCTGTTATTGAATGGAGAATGACTCTTGCATTCATTCTTACTGGTGTATTAATCTCTGTATATTGTTACCGGAACCTGCCTTTACTGGACTTCAGACCATACAATACAGGTGCTAATATTCCTGAAAAAATGACTATACCTGATGATGCCCCTGCTGACGAATACAAAACAATATTAGTGTATGAAAAAAATGGTTCCAGGAAGGAATTTAATACTGAGAATTTTCCCTGGCAGGATACGACATGGAAATGGGTGGAAACAAGGCAAATTTTAATTAAAAAGGGTGAAGAACCTCTGATACATGATTTTACAATAACCACATCAGAGGGTTATGACATAACGGATATAGTAATATCGGATCAGAATTACTCCTTTCTTGTCATAGCTGATGATCTATCCAAATCCAGTATTAATGGATTTAAAAAGATTAATAAAGTTGCTGAATCATGTCTTGTTAACGATAACTGCTCATTTTACTGCCTCACCTCATCTACCAGCGAAGAAATCAGCAGCTTTAGTGATAAGTTGGATATAAATTTCGATTTTTACCTGGCTGATGAAATAACCCTGAAAACCATTATTCGCTCCAATCCCGGACTTTTACTGATTAAGGAAGGAAACATATTAGGCAAGTGGCATTATAATAATATTCCTGATTTTGAAGTTTCAGAACAGGATTATTCTTCTTTGGTACTGGACTTACATAGAAAAGATAAAGAGACTCTGATTATCTGGCTTTTCATTACAGGTTTCTTTTTATTTATAAGTGTTTTTCATTTAGTTGTACTTAAAACAAGGGAGGATTAGGATTGAAATTTCTTCCGATGAAAAGTGTACATGTTATAACCGCTATTCTGGTTCTTTTCTTATTTTCAAACTGTGAAGAGGACAGCCAGTGTACTGAAGAAATTGAAATATCTGCAAATATTAATTTTAAAACAGTTAGCCTTGGTGTAAGGAAAGATACATCCATTAATAATCTGACAGTAATTGGCAGGGATACGCCTTACTATAATAATAACAACCTGAATTCAATCAGCCTGGCACTGTCTCAGGTGTCAGATACAAGTGTGTTTAAATTCACTGTGGATACTGTAACGGATACAATATCTTTTTACTATAACAGGGAACATTACATGGTATCTTTTGAATGTGGGTTTGCTACCCGGTTTACTCTGGAAGAAATTATTACACAGAATAAAATATTAGATTCAGTTTCAATTATTAAACCCAATGTAGATATGTCTGATGAAACAAATATTTTATTTTATTATTAGTTGTATCCTTTTATTATGTACAGAAAAGGCTTATAACCAGGAAGGAGACTGGAAGGTCGGGGGTTTGAGAATTGGAGCAGATCTGTCAAAATTTGTTTTACCCCTCTTTTTCCCTGAAACAAAAGGGTATGAATTTCTGGCAGATATACAGATTCTTGATAAAATATTTATTGCAGGAGAATATGGGAGAAGCAGGACAGAACTTGGCACCGACTCTTATAATTTTAGTTATGAATTAAAAGGAAGCTATTTCAAGCTAGGATTAAATAAGAATATACTTAAGCCTGATGAAATAACCCGAAATGATATTGTTTTTTTCGGTGCCAGGTATTCGTTCTCAGCATTAAGGCATAAGGCTGCAGATATAAGTATTACTGATGAGCACTGGGAAGAAGTATCAGGGATTGAAACAGAGGAAATATCTTTAAAATGTCATTTTATTGATCTTACAGCAGGTGTTAAAACAGAACTGTTTAAAAATATTTATATGGGCTGGACAATAAGAGGGATGATCAGACTTTATCTGAAATCAAATAATATAATGGATCCTTATTTCATACCTGGCTTCGGGAAAGGTGGTAAGAAGGCTTCTGTTGGATTTAACTACTCTGTATACTACAGAATCCCATATAAAATAACAGCAAAAGAAGAAAGATAACACGAAGTATAATGATATATTTTTACTTTAAAAGAATTAATTACTTTTGAAATCATTTGTAACAAAATCTAAATTTTAAGTCTAATTATGAGAAAATTAATAGTAGCAGGAAACTGGAAAATGAATAAAACCCTCCAGGAGGGAATTGATTTAGCAAGGGCAGTTAATGAAAAAATAAACGGGCAAAAAGCACTTGTAGTATTATGTACGCCGTTTATTCATTTATCGGAAGTAAAAAAAGTTATAACAAAAAGTTCACTTTTTCTCGGGGCTCAAAATTGTTCATCCAAATCTGCCGGTGCTTATACCGGAGAAACATCAGCATCAATGATTAAATCAACCGGTGCAGATTATGTCATAATAGGTCATAGTGAAAGAAGGGCATACTTTAAAGAGACTGATAAAACTCTAAATAACAAGATTAGACTTGCACTTGAGAATGAACTAATACCAATTTACTGTTGTGGAGAAGTATTACCTGAGAGAGAAGCTGGCAAACATTTCGATGTGGTACAATCCCAGATTAATGAAGGATTATTTAGCCTGTCCAATAAAGAATTCAGCAAAGTTGTTATAGCTTACGAACCTGTGTGGGCTATAGGAACAGGTTTAAATGCAACACCTGAGCAGGCTCAGGAAATGCATGCATATATTCGTGATTTAATAGATGATAAATACGGAAAAAGCGTTGCCGGTGACACAACAATACAATACGGGGGAAGCTGTAAACCAGCAAATGCAAAAGAATTATTTGCCCAGCCTGATGTTGATGGAGGATTAATAGGTGGAGCCTCATTGAGCGAGGAGGATTTTATTGCTATTGTCAATTCAATTTAAAGACTGAACACAGGCTATTTGCGTGTAAGTTCATAATCTTAATTAAAAAGTTAAAGGAAGTACTGATTACTTCCTTTTTTTTCTTCTAAAACCAGATAATGGAATATAAAGCATTATATTTCAGGATTGATGAAATTTCAGATTCAGCAAGGGAAATCATTATTGCCAGGTTATATAATATTGGATTTGAAGGATTTCTTGAAACTGAGGATGGAGTTGTTGGCTATATACCTGTTATTATTTATGATAAAATAAATACTGAAGAAATAAACTTTTATAATAATCCTGATTTTAAGGATATTGCCATTGAAGAAGAATTTATTATTGAAAAGAACTGGAATGAGCTCTGGGAAAAAAGTTATAATCCTGTAGTAATTGATAATAAATGCATTATTAAAACCTCATTTCATAAAAATACCCCGAAACATAAATATGAAATCTTTATTGATCCAAAAATGTCTTTTGGTACAGGTCATCACGAAACTACAGCTTTAATGATTAAAGAAATCCTGGATACGGGTTTAAAGGGAAAAAAGGTTCTGGATATGGGGTGTGGAACAGGAGTATTAGCAATAATGGCATCAAAAAAAGGGGCCAGTGACATAACAGCCATTGATATAAATGACTGGGCTCATAAGAACACAATCGAAAATCTAAAAACAAACAATACAACAAACGTACATGTTTACAAAGGTGACGTGAGCTTAATAGCCGGTAAAACATATGATATAATTCTGGCCAACATTCACCTTAACGTTCTGCTTGATGATATTAAATATTACCAGCATTCCCTCAATACGGAAGGATTGTTAATTCTTAGCGGAATATATAAATCTGATCTTAATAAAATAAAAAAAGAGTGCTTTAAATATTCTTTAAAATATATTAGCTTTAAGGAAAAGAACAATTGGGTATCGGTAAAATTTAAAAAGACTTAAGTCTTTTATTTTAGTTTAAATATTAAACGGATGAAAAAAGCCTTGTTTATATTTTCTTGCTGTACTCTTTTAAATATTTCCCAGCACCTGTTCTCACAACAGTTAAAGAAATTTTCAGAAGACCACGATAATTTTATAAGTGAATTATATGTTTTTATGGGAAAAAACATCTCTGCAAATGATGAAAGAATATTAAATGAATTTAAAGTTATTTGGGATTCAGACAGCTTGTTTACTGCGGATGAACAGGATCGTATTATAACCGTATCTCAGAAATTGTTGAATGAAAACGCCAAAGCCTCACCACAGTTTTCTAACTATTTATTATGCCTGTTAACACTTAAAAAAAGTGATTTTGATATTGAAAAC
>CP070654.1:3440546-3443510 GCA_020354785.1 Bacteroidales bacterium | reverse complement strand
TTTTCTTCCCTGATTTTTTAAAGAAAAATTTTTCTTCAGACGATGAGCGAAGTGACTATGTAATTGAACAACTTACAAAACCATAATTTAAGATAATGGATGGAATTGACATATCATTAATTAACTGGTCAAGGGGACAGTTTGCATTAACTGCAATTTATCACTGGCTGTTTGTGCCTCTTACCCTGGGATTGTCTTTTATTATTGCTTTTATGGAGACTATTTACGTCAGGACAGGTAAGGAAGAATGGAAAAGGATCACAAAATTCTGGATGACTTTGTTTGGAATAAATTTTGCTATCGGAGTAGCAACCGGTATTATCCTTGAATTTGAATTCGGTACTAACTGGTCTAATTATTCCTGGTTTGTTGGTGACATTTTTGGAGCTCCCCTGGCTATTGAAGGAATAATGGCTTTCTTCCTGGAATCTACCTTTATAGCAGTTATGTTCTTTGGCTGGAATAAAGTGAGCAAAAAGTTTCATTTGTTATCCACCTGGCTCGTTGCTTTCGGAGCAAGCTTGTCAGGCCTCTGGATACTGGTTGCAAATGCATGGATGCAATATCCTGTTGGCATGCAGTTTAATCCGGATACTGCACGCAATGAGATGTTAAATTTTTTGGATGTCTTTCTCTCACCAGTCGCCATTAATAAATTCATTCATACCATTACCTCGGGATTTGTCCTGGGTTCAATATTTGTTATTGGTATAAGCTCGTGGTTTCTTCTTAAAAAAAGAGAAATATTTCTGGCAAAAAGAAGTATAATAATAGCATCTGTATTTGGAATTACATCATCAATTGTACTTATTTCATCCGGTGACAGCTCCACACGTCAGATAGCAGAAATTCAGCCAATGAAGCTTGCTGCACTGGAAGGCTTATACGAAGGTAAGGATGGAACAGGATTGATACTTTTCGGCGTACTAAACAAATCTGAAGAATATTCGAAAGATAACAAAACATGGGAATACAAATTCAAAATCGAGATTCCAAAATTACTCTCTTATATGGCACGTGGGAATCCTGATGCATTTGTTCCAGGCGTAAATGATTTAATTAAAGGAAATCCCAAAAATAAAATTATCTCAGCACAGGAAAAAATTGAAAGGGGCCGGTATGCCCGTGATGTACTGGCAGGAATGAAAGAAGCAAAAGAAAACGGAAACATACAGCAGTATGAAGAGTTAAAATCAAAATTTTATAATGAAGACTTTAAAAAGAACTATTTCAAATACTTTGGTTATGGATTTCTAAATAATACTAACAGCTTGATTCCGAATGTCCCCATGACTTTCTACAGCTTTCATGTAATGGTTATGCTGGGATTTTATTTTTTTGTATTCTTTGTCATTATGCTGGTAAGCCTTTACAGGGGAAAAATAGACAGGAGACGCTGGTTACTGCGACTGGCAGTTATTACCATTCCATTTGCTTACATTGCATCCCAGGCAGGTTGGATAGTCTCAGAAATGGGCCGGCAGCCGTGGGTTGTACAGGATTTATTGCCAACAGTAGCCGCCACATCCTATATTGATGCCAGTACAGTACAGGTCACATTCTGGATCTTCGCCGTACTTTTTACTGCTTTACTTGCAGCAGAAATAAAAATTATGTTCAAACAAATAAAAACAGGGCCAAAACCAGGAGGGAAATAATATGTTTGGATCTTTATCTCATCTAGCGCTTCAGCAATACTGGTGGATCATAATCTCACTACTTGGCAGCATTCTTGTATTTCTGTTATTTGTACAGGGAGGGCAGACCCTGATTTATACGCTGGGGAAAAACGAAGATGAAAGAACAATTATAGTCAATGTTCTTGGCAGAAAATGGGAATTTACTTTTACTACCCTGGTTACTTTTGGCGGTTCATTATTTGCTTCTTTCCCTTTATTTTATGCCACAAGCTTTGGTGGCGCATACTGGTTATGGATATCTATTTTATTCTGTTTTGTCATTCAGGCGATTGCATACGAATTTCGCTCAAAACCAAATAACCTGTTTGGTCATAAAACATATGAGGTATTTTTATTTTTAAATGGCGTTCTTGGGACTATTTTATTAGGAACTACAGTGGGAACGTTTTTCAACGGGGCTAAGTTTTCAGTTGATTTTAGTAATATTGTTAATCCGGAGAGCCCTGTTATTTCACGCTGGGAGTCTCCCTTTCGAGGACTTGAAGCTATCCTGAATTTGCATAATCTTTCACTGGGTATTGCTGTTTTCTGTCTTGCCAGGACTGTTGCATTACTATATTTCATAAATAATATTGATAATAACAGTATTATTAAAAGAGTAAGGTTGCAACTTATAATTAACGCAATACCATTTACAGGATTTTATATAATATTTATTACGCTGTTACTCCTGCAAAAAGGATTTTCTTATAATCCTGAAACCCATATCATAACAATGGAGAAATTTAAATATTTCCATAATCTCACTGAAATGCCGATAACAGGATTTCTTTTCGTTGCAGGCACATTACTTGTCCTGTTTGGTATAATAATATCAATCATATCAAAATATTCTAAAGGGATATGGTTTACAGGAGCAGGTACTGTTCTGGCTGTCTTTTCCCTTTTCATTATTGCAGGATTTAATAATACTGCGTATTATCCGTCAACATTTGATTTGCAAAGTTCATTAACAATTGAAAATAGCAGTTCAAGCAAGTATACTCTAACTGTTATGAGTTATGTATCGCTTCTGGTTCCATTTGTTTTTGCATATATCTACTATGCCTGGAAAGCAATTAACAGGAAAAAAATTAATGCCGACGAAATAAAAAAAGAATCACATATTTACTGATTAAAAAATGTATTTAACATCAATTATTCTGCTCCTTACCTGGCCTGTATTAATAATTATCAGTTATATACTTGTAAGATTTGCACTTGGAATATTTGAAAAACGGGATAAGGGATAAGGATTTAAGATTAAAGATGTACGATTAACGAT
>CP070654.1:3414972-3440446 GCA_020354785.1 Bacteroidales bacterium | reverse complement strand
ATATAAGCACTTACTTTGAAAATTATAATAACTATTTAAATAAACTGGGGAAGCTTAACAAGTATTTAAAAGAGTTAAATCTTATAAAAAACAAATATAATGTTGATATAGTTGATGATTTGATTTCAATATTTGACAGGGAAATTGCTCTTGCAATTGATAACAGCAAGATTGAAAACAAGGATCCTGATACTTATATAATACTGGGCACAAAAAGTAAAAGCCAGTCTGAAAAGAAATTATCAGATATACTTGAAAAGCTGGCCAGGAAAAATTCCGTACCGGTTAATAAACTAACTTATAAATACAGGATTGATAATGAAATGTCTCATCCGGTTTACAGATTGCCACTAAAGAATATAACAGGTAAAATATTCGGGGAGCTGTTCAACCTGAACAAGGAGACATATTTTACTTTTATAGAAAATTATATAGTATTTGGAAATTCTGTGAAATCCTTGTCTAAATTTATACATAACAATGTTTTAAAAAGGACAATAATCACAGACGATGCATACAAAGAATACAAATACAATATTTCCCCGCGTTCTTCATTAAATTTTTACACTAATCTGGGGCGTTCATCTGCAACATACGCAAAATTCGTAACTGATGAGATTTTTAACGGGTGGGAAGAGAATATAGAGGTATTTCAAAATGTGCAGGTTTTTGGTCTGCAGTGTAATACGAGTAATAATCTAATATACAATAACATTTTTCTGAAATATATTCCAGGGGTCAGTTACACTCCCCATACTGTCTGGGAAAGCAGGCTGGATACTATTATAGATTTTAAACCACAGTTTGTTAAAAATCATTATACAAACCAGAGTGACATATTTGTTCAGGATCTAAAGAACAATATCTATTTAATAAATAATGCAGGGAGGACATTATGGAAAGTAAATATACCGGAGAGTATAACCAGTAAGATATATCAAATTGACTATTACAAGAATAACAAATTACAAATGATTTTCAGTACAAAAAACTTCATCCATCTTATTGACCGCAATGGAAATTATGTTGAAAGATATCCGGTTAGACTCAGATCACCGGCAACAAACGGGATGTCACTTTTTGATTATGAGAATAATAAGAATTACAGAATATTTATTGCGTGTGAAGACAAACGAATTTATGCATATGCTAAAGACGGAACCTTAATAAGCGGATGGAAATTTAATAAAACTGAAAATGAAGTAACCCGGCCTGTAAATCATTTCAGGTTAGAAGGCAAGGATTTTATAGTTTTTAGTGATAAATTTAAAACATATATTCTTGACAGAAAAGGCAATGCAAGGGTCAATGCTCAGGGTATTTTCCCAAGATCCTTGAAGAATAATTGCCTGCTGGATGACAGGAATAATTTATCAAAATCCAGGATTGTTATGACTGACACTGCAGGGGTTGTCAATTTTATTTACTTTAACGGGAAAACCGAAAAGATAAACCTGGGCTCTTTTACAGCCGATCATTTTTTTGATTTTAAAGATATCGACGGAGACGGAAACAGAGATTATATATTTTTGGATAATGGTAATTTGAAAGTTATAAAGCATAATAAAACCAGATTGTTTGATTACAATTTCAGTGAGGATATAATGCACAGGCCTGTTTATTATCATTTTTCATATTCTGACAGGAAACTTGGCATTGTATCTGAGAGCAAAAAGCTTATTTATTTAATAAATAATGACGGATCATTATATAAAGGATTTCCTTTGAGAGGCAGTACTATGTTTAGTATTGGAAATTTTACAAGCGCTGCATCACAGTTTAACCTTATAGTAGGAAGTAATGAAAACTTTCTGCTTAATTATATCGTACAATGAGAATATTAATAACTTAAAAAATTTAAACGGATGAGACTGTTTAAGAAAACTTTAAATATTGGATTATTGCTTCTTTTTACCATGCCGGTTTTATTTACGTCATGCATGAAAGATAAGCTTGATTTTGACAAAATGTCAACAAGGTTCGAATATAATCCAGGGATTGATGCCCCGCTTTTTAAAGGTTCATTTTCTATTGAAGATTTAGTGAGTGATGATGACGAGGATTCAATTATAGTATTCAGGGGAGAGGAGGTAATACTGGTACTGAAGATGGACTCCATTTATTCCATTGATGTATCCAGTCTTGTTGAAATTCCTGAACAGGATACCATTGAATATATTATACCCCGGGATGAAATTCCGATGGATATAACTTTATATTCTGACACAACCTTTGTACAGCGGGAGGAATATAGTATAGCACTTGCGAATAATATGCGTTTGGACAGTGTTTATCTTAATTCAGGAAGTCTGGTAATGGACATTACAACTACTTTCAATATTGACGGAGATTTAAGGATTAATATTCCAGGAATTTACATTGATAATGAACAATTTAGTGAGGTTGTACCAATAACTGAAAATCCTTCAGGAATATTTGACACAGTAGTATCTTATCCTCTTGTAAATGCTGTAATAATTCCGGATAGTTCAATGGCGAACGAGGGTTATATTCATATTGATTTCAGTGTTGAACTGGATGTTGAACCAGGGAGTATTATACGAGCTGGCAGCCAGACAAATATAGATTTTTCCATTAGCGGGCTTGAAGATTTTGATGCTATTTTCGGATATGCCGGAGACACTTCATTTGTCCAGGATACTATAATGGGTATAGATTTAGGTACACTTGAAGGTGTTAGGGGAACATTTGCAGTAACTAATCCCATGATAAAGATAAATTACGCACATTCATTCGGGTTACCCGTTAGTGTTGATATTGATGTTAAAGGATACTTTGAAGACGGTGACAGTGTTATATTAAGCCCGGATATAGAAATGCTTAATGCATCATCTGATCATTTAATGCCTGATGTTGAAGGTTCGATTATTATTGATAAGACCACAGTATCGAATATAGATGATCTTCTTGTATTTCCTCCTCCCGATACTATAGGATACAATTTAGCTGTGAATGCCAATCCCGATGGTGATACAACAGCAACAAATTTTGTATTATATGACAGTGAACTGCTGGTAGGTATGGAAGTTGAAGTTCCCCTTGAATTCAGGGCTGATCTGCAGTTTAGAGACACTGTAAAGTTTTCTCCGTTTTCTGATTCAGAAGAAGATGAAGAAGTGGATTATATCGAATATGCAAGATTATTCTACATATTCAGAAATGAATTTCCGATTAACCTGGATGCTGATTTAGTATTATACGACTCCATAACAGATACAAAACTTGATACTTTGCCCCTTAATGAAAGGGCTGACACCTATTTTCTCAATGCGGCACCCGTAGATTCAGAAGGCGAATCGATCCTTGAAGAAGTCAGGGATATCGAGGGTTCTATAAATATTGATCATGATATGGCTTATACCTTATTTAATGATGCAAATAAATTAATTCTTATAGGAAGGTTCAGCTCATATGATCCTGAAAATGTTGCTTCTGTGAAAATATTAAGAAGCTACAAAATAGATTTTAAGTTCGGACTTGATGCTAAGATTCATTATGTAAGTTCCCCTGATGAGTAAATATTTTTGGCTAAAACAATTAAACTTAACTAATGTATATGAAGACTCTAACTAAGACAATTAAGGCAAATTATAGAATTAAAATTATGAGAATAAAGATTCTATTTCTTTTTATTATAGTTGCAGGTGGAGGATATGTTATGGGCCAGCAGAGCAATATGCTGTATTTCATGGACGGAGTACCACAATCCTACCTGGTAAATCCTGCAACCCAGCCAAGCTGCGATCTTTTTATCGGTATACCTGCCGTTTCTCCTGTTCAGGTATTTGTCGAAAGCAGCAGTTTTAGCGTCAGTGATGTTATGTGGCAGGATGGTGATTCTACAAGGCTTTTTTTTAATACAGTTGAGTTTCAACAGGATTTTCTGAAAAATTTAGCAAAAAGTAACTTTATATCTACTGATGTAAGCACTAACATTATATCCTTTGGATTTAAATCCGGGGACCTTTATATCACATATGACCTTACAGAGAGATTTTCTTTCAGGTTTTCTTATCCCGGCGATTTGTTTAAGTTTGTTTTTGAAGGTAATGAACGGGGTGATGAATTTGATATGAGCAATATAGGAGTGGAAGCAGTTGGATTTTTAGAGTTTGCTACTGGAGTTTCTCATAAAATAAATGATCAGATTACACTTGGCTACAGGGGTAAGATCCTGTTCGGGCATGCTAATATTTCCACACGAAAGATGGACTTAAAATTAATAACGGATCTTGACTGGACAGTACGTTCAAAATTTGATTTGAATGCTACCCTGCCCGCAATAGATATTCCTACTGATAGTGCAGGAGATTTCCAGTTTGGTGATATTGACACACAGGAAAATTTAAACGCGTCGGACTATTTCAAAATGGCCACCGGTAATAAAGGATTAGCTGTTGATCTGGGAATTCATTACAGGCCTATAGATAAGCTAACACTTGCAGCAAGCCTTCTGGATGTTGGTTTTATAAGGTGGAGAAACAATACTTACAATATAACACAGGATGTGGAATATATTTATGAAGGGATGGACCTTGATGTAGCTAATATAGACAGTACTGTTTTTGAAAATTTTGCGGATTCACTGAAAAATACCTTTGTATTTAATAATAAACAACAGCCATATACTTCATTTCTGGGAGCCAAATTATATGTAGGAGGGAAATACCAGATAATAGAGGAAATTAGTGTAGGTCTTTTATCCCGTACAGAAATCTTTAAAGGACGAATAAGAGAGCAGTTAACTCTTTCCGCAAATTTCTATCCCTTTAAAGAAATAGCCGCATCAATAAATTATTCAATTATGAATAATACTTTCAATAATTTTGGATTTGGGATATCATTTAAACCGGGCCCATTTAATTTATATTTTATAAGTGACAATGTCCCTCTGACTTTTGCTGTTGAAGAATCTTCAGGTGTGCCAATTCCCTATAAGTCAAGAACACTTAATTTCAGATTCGGGTTCAACCTGGTTTTCGGGTGTGATAAGGAAAAAACAAAGATGAAAGATCAGCCTCTTATAAGATCAATTCTTTAAATTTTTTTGACGCCTTCTGATTAAAAGATGCTAATTTTACGGATTCTTTATTAAAAATAAAGTGCAGTTTTTAAGAATTATATTAATACTGATAATTATTTATTACCTGGGCAGGTTAATATTCAGGCTGGTATTTCCATACCTGTTTCAGGGATATATAAACAGAAGAACCGGTAATTATTCACGCAAGCAAAACTATTCAAAATACAAGAATAAAAAAGAAGGTGAAATTACCATAGATTATATTAACAAGAAAGGCAAGAAATTCAGTAAAGATAAAGGTGAGTATATTGATTTTAAAGAGGTAAAATAAGAGATGTTTTCTATTTAAGGTTTTTTATTTTTTTAGCAAGATTTGAGGCAAACACAAAATCATTTAAGTGTTTATCATCCGAGCTTAATACTCCATTTCTTGTTCCTTCCCAGCATTTAAATCCTTCATGAATAAAAACCACTTTTTCCCCGATTTCCATAACTGAATTCATGTCATGTGTATTTATTATTGTAGTTATATTCATATCATGAGTTATTTTACTGATTAAATTATCTATAACAAGTGCAGTCATCGGATCAAGACCTGAATTTGGTTCGTCGCAAAAAAGATACTGGGGGAATTGTACTATAGCCCTTGCTATACCTACACGTTTTTTCATGCCACCACTTAATTCGGCCGGATACAGGTGATTAACCTTTTCAAGCTCTACCATCTTTAAACAGGAATTAACCCGTTCCAGTTTCTCTTCATAGCTCATATTGGTATACATTTCCAGCGGGAATATGATATTTTCCTGGACTGTAAGGGAGTCAAAAAGTGCACTGCCCTGAAAGAGCATTCCCATTTCCTTGCGTAAATCCTGCTTCTGGATTTCTGTCATCTTTATGAAATCTCTGCCGTCAAAATAAATTGCTCCTGTATCAATACCATGTAATCCGACAATAGCTTTAAGCAGAACAGTTTTACCTGAACCGCTTCTTCCGATTATTAAATTAGTCTTACCCTGATCAAATGCAACGGAGATGTCAGTAAGTACTAACTCTTTTCCAAAAGACTTATATACATTTTTTACTTCAATCATTATGCTAGCATTAACTGGGTTAGAATAACGTCAAACATTAAAATCAGTATGCAGCTGTATACTACTCCTTTTGTGCTTGCACGTCCTACTTCCAGTGCTCCTCCTTTTACAAAATAACCATAATAAGCAGATACCGATGTAATAATGAAAGCATATACAACTGTTTTTACCAGGGCATAGGTTATATAAAAAGGTTCAAACCAGTACTGGATACCATAAATATAATCTGCTGATGTAACTGCTCCTGTTATTATTGCTGCCAGCCATCCTCCAAAGATACCTACAAGCATACTTATTATTGTAAGAAAAGGATTAAATACCATTGCAGCAATTATTTTAGGTAATATAAGGTAACTTGCTGAGTTAACTCCCATCATTTCCAAAGCGTCTATTTGCTCTGTTATTCTCATATGTCCTATTTCAGATGCAATATTTGAACCTACTTTCCCTGCAAGTATTAAACCTACCATAGTAGATGAAAACTCTAACAGAATTGTATCTCTTGCAGTAAGCCCGATGAGGTAGAGAGGAATCCATGAACTTTCAAGATTGTAGCGTGTTTGCAAAGTTATGACTGCTCCAATAAAAATGGAAATTATTATAACAATTCCAATCGAATTGACTCCAAGATTCTCGATCTCTCTAATAGTCTGCTTTAGATAAATCTTTGTTTTTTCAGGCTTTGAAAAGACCCGGAATATTAATATAACATATTTGCCAAAGGCAGTCAGGGTTCCCATATCTTATGATTTTATTATATATATTTGAAATTAATATCGAATATATCAGAAATTCTGACATATCTTTTGTAATTATAAGATAATTTTATGTCTAAATTAAATTTAATTATATATATAACCATTCATTTTCTATTTGAGTATTAAAAACTGAATTTATTCCTTAATTAAATTTATTATATTAGGAGTCTTTAATTAATATAATAACACAGCATATGAACAAAAATATGTTCTGCATAATTATGGCAGGTGGTATTGGAAGCCGTTTTTGGCCACTTAGCAGGATTAAAAATCCGAAACAGTTTCTCGACATATTAGGTACAGGCAAGACTTTGCTGGAACAAACTTTCAATAGGATAAAAAATGTTGTGCCAATAGAGAATATTTATATAGTAACAAGCAAGGATTATGGCAATATCGTTAAGCAACAAATACCTGAAATTAAAGAAGAGCAAATTCTGCTGGAACCTAAAAGATGCAATACCGCTCCCTGTATTGCTTATGCCAACTACAAAATAAAAAAAGTCTGTCCTGATGCTAATATCGTTGTAGCGCCGTCAGATCATATAATATTAAAAGAAAGTAAGTTTATTGATGTTTTGAAGAAAGGACTGTCATTTGTCAGTGAGAATGACTGCCTGCTGACTCTGGGAATTCAACCTAGCAGGCCGGAAACAGGTTACGGGTACATTCAAATAGAGGGAGATAAAAAAACAATTGAATTGAATAAAAGTTTCAGAAAAGTAAAAACTTTTACTGAAAAACCGGATTTGAAGATGGCAAAGTTATTCCTGGACAGCGGGGATTTTTTCTGGAATTCCGGAATTTTTTTCTGGTCTTTAAAATCAATAATGAGAGCATTTGAAAAGTATTTGATCGAGGTTGATAACTTGTTTAAAGAAGGTATTGAATACTATTTTACTGATAAGGAGAATGAATTTATCCGAAAGACATATCCAAGATGCAGAAATATTTCAATTGATTATGGAATAATGGAAAAAGCTGATAATGTTTATGTTTTATGTTCAGACTTTGGATGGTCGGATTTGGGGACCTGGGGCTCCCTGTATGAGAAACTTAAAAAGAACAAAGACTCAAATTCAATTACAGGGAAGAATGTATTTAGCTACGATACTAAAAATTGCCTGATAAATGTGCCGGACGATAAGCTTATTGTCGTTCAGGGGTTAAATGACTATATACTGGTTGAGTCAGACAATATGTTATTAATCTGCAAGAAGAAAGATGAACAAAAAATAAAACGGTTTGTAAATGATATAAGACTGGAAAAAGGAGATGACTTTATGTAATAAAAAAAGCCCTCCTCAGTGGAGAGCTTTATCAGATATATTCTTAGGTTTAAATTAGGGTTAGTATTCCCAGAGATCGTGTTCTACTTCAAAAAGCCACTGCTTTTGTTTATCAGCCTCAAGAAGAGCATCCAGCCCTATTTTATAAGATATTATTCGCCTGTTATTGTATACGTTAGATACTCCTATTATAAAACTGCTAAATCTTCTTTGCATCAGGAAGTCGTCAAATGAAATTCTCTGTGCATCATTATGCTGGTTAAATATTTCATGATTAGTAAGTAGAGGTCTGACTTCGGGATAATATACCCAGAACGTTTGTTTCCTCAGGATCAGATCGGTAGGCAGACCCTGATCATCCAGCTGATTGTACACTCTAATAGGACTTACCCCTACTATTCTTACTTTCATTACTGAATGGTTTTTATCAAAGAACCATTTCTCTTTTATCATAACCTGTTTTACTTCATCAGTCTTCCTTTCCTGGGTAACAATCATATCTTTTATCTCTCCGGTATTTATATCCGCCATTGGTATTGTATCTATTCCTGCTTCAAACACTTCATCTATCTGGTCCCTTGTCATGGGAATTGTAAATTCATTTAATGGATCGTCTGTTGAAAATGCCCGGATGCCTTCATTATCTATTCCGTATAATAGTAAATCTACAAGATTCATACGGTCACCAATAGGATGGGTTGGATAATATAGAGCCAGGTTTTGTTTTTGCTTCAGGTCAATAATTCTATATACATCTTTTGCCCACATAACATCAGCTTCTCTCACATAGATGTAAGGTACAGGTTGTTTATTCGGGATATGTTCCCTTACATAAACCTCTGTTTTTATATCCTGAGCAGTTAAATTAACAAACGAAACTGTTATTAAAGATAATCCGATAAACAAAGCAACAACTCGTTTCATCATATTAAGTTTTAAGTTTAATTTATTCTAAAATTTATTGTTTGTAAAGGTCTAACGCTACCATCCGGCCCTACTGCCTTAATATCCTGAATATATAAAGGACTTCCCTTTGATAATCCCCGTATAATACTTTTTTGTTTCTCAGTAAAACGGTTGCTTGTTGCTGAAGCGTCCCTGACAAATCCCTGCACAATAGTCAGCACTTTAAATTCTGTCACCGTAAATGTGAGGTCAAATTCAAAATTCTCCATTACTGCTGCAACACCGTACTGGGCGAGCAGAACATTTTTATTTATTGCTCCTCCTGTTTGATTGTTAACCATTGCCTGAGGTGTCGGTACTGTTTTGACCCTGAATTCTTTTCTGTCTACCTCACGTCTTGTTCCATCAATTTCAGCACTTACAATGACAAAACTATTACCTGGTCTTCTGGGCCGGACAATCCATGAACCTCTTGATCTTGTTATTGTGCCGTTTGTCATGCTGGCATATACTTTATCAGGCGCTACTCCTGCAACAGAAATATCAACCGGATTATCAACTCCCAGGTAAAACAGGTTCATTTTAGTTGGCGAAACAACAACGTTACCTTCAGCTACCTGAAAGGTCTCGGTAAACGGTCTTCTGATTGGATCGCCCCCGGGTCCCTGGATCTCAATTATTCCACCCCATTTTCTATAACCCATGCTGGTACCTTTTATCCGGAAAACAGCCTTCCCCCCCCGGTCAACAGGAAGACTTTGGTAATCAAGTCCTTCTTTCCTTTTGTATTTTATATTTCCCATTTCGTCTCTTTCTGTTGCATAAGGTTGATCACCGTATGCTACCCATACTTTAGGAGGTTGTGTGGTGTCCCTTGCAGCAAGGAAAACCTGGGCCTGGTATTCGTTTCCCTTGATAATATAGTTTGAATTGTGAACAACCACTGCTTCAATTTCATTAAACTTTACAGCACCAGCTTCAATTTGTGCATACAAATATTTTATTACTTCAGATTCTGCATTTTTAATATCGATCTGAAGGCTGGACATTATTGCCAGGAAGCCAACAAGAGGAGAGTGTCCGAATTTATGTTCCTCCCATCTCAGTTTTTCTTTGCTCTTGCCTTTAACATCCAGAGCCTTAGGGTCGTCAGTATTCAGACTGTTTGTAATCGAACCTCTTAACTGTACATTATCCTCTTTAACCATGTTAAGCAAAAAACTCCGGTAATCAGCAATCATCCCTTTCAGCACAGAGGCTTTACAATCCTCTCTATATTCACTGCCAATCATTACTCTCTTTGGGGTATCATAATCCGTAGTTGCCTCAATTTTATGTCTGAGTATATTATCACCTTCTATTGCTTCCTCATCTTTTGCTTCGATAACAACTTCAACCTTTAGATCCTGTATATGTTTATATAATTTATCTGCTTCTTGTTTTACCTCTAACGCCATATTTCTCCAGCTACTTACCTTGGCTTCATTTATTGCAAATTGTTTATCAAAATCTTTATAAATCTCTTCACTCTTATTCTCGATAGTCTTTGCTGTTTTATTTAGTCCCTCATCAATTATCGAGAAAGCATCTAACACACTTGTAGATACATTTAGTGCTAAAAGCGCTGTAAGCACTAAATACATCATACCAATCATTTTTTGTCTGGGTGTTTCCTTACCGTGAGCCATATTTTATATAAATGAGGGTTTTGTGGTTTACTTTTATTTTTTTATTAACATATTCATTGCAGAGAGCATATTTCCATAGATAGAATTCAATGAAGAAATATTCTCTTTTAATTTTGTTATCTCTTCCTTGTACTTGTTTGTTTCGTCAACCGATTCTTTAAGCCTGTGAATCATTTCTCCAAGACCCGTATAAATTTCCTGTGCACCCTTCATCTGGTCATTGCTTTCCTTAATTTGCAATTCATAAACTGCATTAAGAGCAGCCAGGCTTTTATTTAGAGATTCAAGATGTTGCTCATGTGTTTTACTGCTGTCAGTAATAGATTGTTGTTCACCAGCCAGGGCATCGGCAATTTGATCGTATGAACTGGCAACGTTTGAACCGGATTTTGTTATTAAGTCTGCCGAATTAAAATATGCGCTGGCCAGGTTATCTGCGGATTCTTTTATTGACTCTGTAGAATTTGTATAGGTATCGCTCATTGAATTAACTGAGTTTGCAGCGTTCTGCAGATTATCCAGAAAATCCTTTGTTGCAACTGTTGCATTTGATATATCTGCTATATCTGTAACCGCCTTATTTAACCTGGTTAATCCTTCTCCAAGTTTTTTAAGGACAGATTCATCTACACCAGATGTACTTAACAGAGTTTCAATTCTTTCAATAGGTCTTTCCCCTTCAGCCAGGGCACTTTCTTTAAAATGTTCGATCTCCTCCTCATCACCCATACCTGCCAGCTCAGGGTATACAAGCGTCCAGTCGAGTTCTTCATGCAAGGGTTCAAACGCTGAAAAGAAGAATATTGTAGCTTCTGTTAATAATCCCAGTGTCAGAAACAAACCTGCGCCTTTCCAGTGCTGAATTTTGAATAAAGCTCCTATTATTACTACTGATGCGCCAATACCATAAAGCTTGGACATAAAATTTTTCCAGCCAGAACTTTCAACAATATCAGTAATACTTGCCATAAATTTTTAATGTTTAGATAGATTAATATTAAATTTAATTAGTCCCCATGTATGATCTCACACATCTAAAACCAATATAGGATTTTGAGGTGTCCTGATATTCATAGCTTCTTGTTCCGCATTGCATATAGTAACCAATATCTTTCCACGAACCGCCGCGAATTACTTTTCTTTTTAATACAGGTGGATCATCGGGTCTGACATTATAACGGTAGTCAGGATTTAAATCATGGGAAAACATGTAGGCAGATTCATCATAAGCAGTTGAAGTCCATTCAGCAGCATTTCCTGCCATATCATACAAGCCATATTCATTTGGTTGATAAGTTCCAACAGTTAAAGTGATAACACCTCCATCATCTGCGTAATTTCCTCTTAGCGGCTTAAAGTTAGCCAGGAAGCAACCCTCTTTATTACGCGTATAATAACCACCCCAGGGATACATAGAATGATCAAGACTGCCCCGGCTTGCATATTCCCACTCTGATTCTATAGGTAGCCGGTAAGGATGAACACCTGCCTGCCTGTTGCTTCTTAATGCAGAATTAAGTAATTGTGTCCTCCATATACAAAATGCAACAGCCTGTTCCCATGTTACTCCTACTATAGGATAATTGTCATATGAAGGATGCCAGAAGTACATGGTAGTATATGGCTCGTTATAAGAGTATGTAAAATCTGCAATCCAGCATAATGTGTCGGGATAAACATTAATTACATCTCTTATTACAAATGAAGATCGGTCTCTAATCTCAATTCTTTCACCGTCATTGTTTAATATAAAACCTTCATATTGTTTAGTATCAAAGTTGTACCTGTTTGATTTTTTTGCTGCCTGTTTTAAGTCGATCCAGAAATATTCGTACTCCAATTTTCTGGTGTCAATTTCTTTTTGATTAAAATATCTCTCATTATCGGGAATATACAAATCATTAAGGATCTCATTTATTTCTTCATCGGCGAAGTCGATCTTTATGTCCCAGTTTATGGCAGGAGGATCTATTGGATTACCAAATGCATCGTCTGTAATAACGAAATCATCTAACTGTTCACCCAGCATTCTTCTCATAATCGAATCACGGACCCAGTATATAAACTGCCTGTATTCATTGTTCGTTATTTCAGTTTCATCCATCCAGAAAGGATCAACAGTAACGGTTTTTGAAAACATGGTTTGTGCCCAGGCAACATCCTGGTCATTCGGGCCCATAGTAAAACTACCTTGAGGAACAAAAACCATCCCGAAAGGATCCGGCTCAAAATACTTTGATCTGCCAGGCACTCCTGTTAATTCTCCGCTTTTGAAATTCGTACAATTACTAACTAATAGTAATACAACAACTAAACTTAAAGTAATTAACTTTTTCATAATCGAAGGTATTTATCTGAAATAACAATAATTCTAATTTTCTTTAAATTTAATTAATTTTTTATAAAAATCTAATACTCTTGTATTTTTGTGGTGTTTTTTCAACACCAATTTTAAAACTATAACTTACTGCTATCTCATATGGTATACTAATATGTTTCATTATAGCTGACGTATCAAAATCATAAGCATAACCTATTTTCAGGCCGTTGATTATTTCCAGTCCCAACATCCCTACAACTGCACTTCCGGGTCTATAAGTAACGCCTCCCCAAAACTTTTTATTGTATAAAAGTAAGATATTTAAATCAAATTTGTGAATTGAACCATCGGATTGTATAAGCAAAGAAGGCAATAATTCAAAAGACGGATTTGGTAATAGTATATTATAGCCTGATGTAATATAATAGTGCCGTTTAAGTTTCTCCTGAACTTCTTCATCAGTAGCTTCAATATACTTGAATGTCCCTTCATTTATGTGAGTAGAAGAAAATCCAACAAATAATTCATCTGATTTGTAAAAAAGACCAAATCCGATATCAATTGCAAATATGGGATCTTCACTTTCTGGGATCAGCGGATCATCAGAGAATCTTGTATGAATGGTCGAATTATCAGGGATTTGCCAGTCAGGATTCAGGGTTCTGTTCTGGATATTCAGACTAATTCCTATACCAAGTTTACCATTACCCACATTTGCTCTGAAAGCATAAGATGGTTTAAGGCTGATATCATTATAAAATCCTATTTTATCACGTGTAATTGATACGCCAAAGCCATGGCTCTTACTAAACAGTTTAAAGGGGAAATCTCCGTTTAGTATTATATTTTCCGGGGCATGTTCAATTCCGGGCCATTGCTGCCGCAGAATGGCATTAGTAGTAACTATATCTTTACTCCCTGCTGCTCCGGGATTTATTGAAATCTGATCATACATAAACTGACTGATCTGGTAATCTTGCTGAGCTTGTGAGAAAATAGATATAATTAAACCTAATAATATTAGAATGAGTTTATTCATATTTTTACTTCCCTACTATATTATTCAACAGGAAATTCCGCTCTTCAGCCTATATAAAAAGTAAAATAAGTAAAAATATTGTATTCAAACAAATTAAAATTAACAGTAATGTGTTAATAAATATGCGAAATATGACTAATTGATCCTCTGATAGGATTTCCACCATAAATCAGGAATCTCGTGCTTGCAGGCTTGCTGATAATCTTCATGAGAACATGCAATTATGACAGTTTCCTGTGAATTGGCTTTTGGAACAGACATCCACCAGCGATTTGTGATTAAACTTTTATAAAAAGTTATTTCAAACTCCATATCTTTATGGCTTACAATAAATACCTTAAAATCCTTATCACCGGCAAGGGGATTTTCAATTTTCCTGACAGAATATCCCTCAATAAAATGCCATATAATTTGAGCTGCAAGATTTATAGTCTGGTTATTACTTTCATATACCGGATTCAAATCATAAATTCCAAAAGAGGAAATAGAATCACTTAAGCCTGAATATTTTGCAATCTGGCATGCTTCTTCTGCATGTAATCCGTTAGGTGATGCATAATAATTTGCCGGAGCGTCAGATTGTTTGACAGCACTAATATCGAAACTCATTATATCTGCATCTCTAAGTACCGGTTCAACAATTGATATATCGGAACGAATAAGTCCAAGCCTTAAGGAATCAAAAGAAAGATTTTTAAGTTGTTTTATTACTTCCTGATCGTTCAGGTAAAGCTGGTGAGCAAGGTTTACATACTTTAATATTTTCTTATTGTTTATTAATATTTTCGACAGATAGGATTTTGCGTTGAAAGTACTCTCGCTAAAATCAATATCAATAACTGAATCAACAGTAACAAGATTAATATTACTTTTGTACTGTTCAAATGCCAGATAGTTTGCATATGTAAGATCCTGTGTCCCCCCTATGATAATTGATATAACCTGATTATTCAGGAGCTCAGTTAATACATCACGTAATCCATAGTAAGTATCGTTATATGTATTACCTTCTTTGAGGTTGCCTAAGTCAATAATCTTCAGCTTATCATTTATTTTGTATAACCGGTACAGTTTTGCCCTGATATGATCCGGGGCAAGTGATACTCCTTTGTTTGAGGAATTTCTGTCTTCAGGAATACCTAGTATAGCTATGTTATAATTACTTATTTCGTCTATAGGAGTACTGGGCGTGTTTACTTTAATGTTTTTACCAAAAATTGAATCACTCAGGATTTCAGCATCTTCTGGTTTATCAAGTTCAACAGGATTGAAGTAATTATTAAGATTCATAAACAACTAAGACTATTTTTCAGGACTTTTTTTTCTTTCTTCAACTTCTTTGATAATTTTTATACAATCTTCATAAGATAATGAATTTGGATCAGTTTTCTTTGGCACTCTAAAATTCTTTTTTTTATAGGTTATATATGGCCCCCATCTCCCGTTAAGTATCATTAATTCCGGCTCTTCCTTAAAGGATTTTATTATTTTATTTTTATCTTTTTCCTGTTTTTCTTTAATGATTTCTACAGCTCTTTCTATGTCTATCGAGTAAGGATCATCAACTCCTTTCTTAAGAGAATAGAATTTTGAATCATGTTTTATGTACGGTCCAAACCTGCCAATACTGACTATCAGATCTTTACCGTCAAATTGTCCTATATTTCTGGGTAAACTGAATAATTGCAGCGCCTCTTCCAGAGTTATTGATTCCATGTTCTGTCCTTTTCTGAGACTTGCAAACCTTGGCTTTTCCTCATTGTCTTTACTTGTATTCTCTCCAATCTGTGCCATTGCTCCATATCTGCCCATTTTAACAATGACCGGTTTACCTGTTTCAGGATCCTCTCCTAAATGCCTGTCTCCTTTACTGGGCTCGGATTTGGTAAGAGTAGTTACCACTTTGGGATGGAATTGCTTGTAAAACCTGTCGATCATATCAGTCCAGTTCTTTTTCCCGGAAGCTATTTCATCAAATTCTTCTTCTATTGTTGCAGTGAAGTTGTAGTTAAGTATATCCGAAAAATACCGGACCAGAAAATCATTTACAATCATTCCGATATTGTCAGGAAAAAGTTTTGCTTTGACGGTTCCAACATATTCGGTATTAACTTCTTTATTAATATTGTTGTCTGTTAATTCCAGTAATATGTATTTTCTTTCATAGCCTGCCTTATCCTGTTTGATAACATATCCTCTTTGCTGAATAGTAGATATGGTAGGTGCGTATGTTGAAGGTCTGCCTATACCCAGCTCCTCAAGCTTTTTGACCAGGCTGGCTTCTGTATAACGTGGAGGGTGACTCGTAAATTTTTCTGTAGCGGTTATTGTTACCGGGATCAGCAAATCATTTACACTTAAAGGGGGCAACAGTCCTTTTGAGTTTTCATCAACTTCATCATCCGTAGATTCAATATATAATTTCAGAAAACCGTCAAATGTAAGAATTTCACCTGTTGCCAGGAATTTCTCATTTGCATTTGATATATCTATTGTTACAGTAGTTTTTTCGATTAAAGCATCGCTCATTTGGGATGCAATAGTTCTTTTCCATATCAGGTCATATAATTTCTTTTCAGCATTGTTGCCTGATATAGTCTGTTTGGCCGGATAAGCAGGGCGAATCGCTTCATGTGCTTCCTGAGCGCTTTTCGATTTGGTTTTATATTTCCTGATATTTAAATACTTGTCGCCATATTCCCTGGATACTACCTCTTTTACAGCATGAAGGGCAGTATCTGACAAATTAACCGAATCAGTACGCATATAGGTTATTTTCCCGGCTTCATAAAGACGCTGGGCAATTGTCATTGTTTGTGATACCGAAAATCCTAATTTTCTGCTTGCTTCCTGCTGTAGTGTAGATGTTGTAAATGGTGGTGAGGGGGTCTTACGGGATGGCTTTTTTGTTATATCCGTAATAGTAAACGTGGCAATTTTAAATTTTTCCAGGAGTTCCAGAACTTCTTTCTCCGACTCTATCTTATCCTGAATTTCGGCTTTAAGTTCATATATCCTGTTGTTTTTATCTTTGACTTTAAATATTGCTGATATTTTGAAGTATGAGATATATTTGAAATTAAGGATCTCCCTTTCCCTTTCAACTATTAGCCGTACTGCAACTGACTGAACCCTTCCGGCCGATAAGGCAGGTTTTACTTTTTTCCATAAAATTGGAGAAAGTTCAAAACCAACCAGGCGGTCAAGAATTCTTCTTGCCTGCTGAGCATCAACCAGGTTATAATCAATTCCTCGGTGATTTTTAATAGCATTAGTTATGGCATTTCTTGTAATTTCATGAAAGACTATACGCCTGGTGTTTTCCTTGTTCAGATTAAGAGCTTCACATAAATGCCAGGCAATAGCTTCACCCTCTCTGTCTTCGTCCGATGCCAGCCACACTGTTTTTGCCTCTTTAACTAACTTCTTTAATTCGGATACAACTTTCTTTTTATCATCAGGTATAATGTATTTTGGCTTATACCTGCTTTTAATATCAATACCCAAATCCTTTTTTGATAAATCCCGGATATGTCCCATGCTTGATTTTACCTGGAACTCTTTGCCAAGGAATTTTTCAATAGTTCTTGCTTTAGCAGGTGATTCAACTATAACTAAATTGTCAATCATCAATATAAAATTATTAAAAACTTCACAAAGTAATATAAATACAATATTAAGTTCAAAATTTTATTTCAAATAATTATTACTTTTACGTTTAACATACAATATAATTAAACACTTTGAGTATTATTAAAACACATTGAGTGGCATATTGCCGAATTTGGTTCAGAAATATGAATAAGACAAAAAAATCAGTAAAAAGGTTTAACATACTATTCTGGGCGGTATTTGCATCACCGTTTATTTTCATGATTATTATATTTATTTTAATATCAGGGGGGAAACTTGGATATATGCCTGATTTTGAAGAGTTAGAGAATCCCAATATTAATCTTGCCACACAGGTTGTCAGTGAAGACGGCGTTGTTCTTGGATCGTTCTACTATAAAAACCAGAACCGGACCTTTGTTGAATATGAAGATCTTCCTCAACATCTGATAGATGCCTTAATAGCTACTGAAGATATAAGATATTACAAACATTCGGGAATAGATGCAAGAGGCCTGGCCAGGGTATTATTCAGAACAATTCTGGGAGGACATAGAAGAAGCGGCGGGGGAAGTACAATATCCCAGCAACTTGCAAAAAACCTCTTTCCTCGTGATACTACAAGATATAATTCCGGATTTAAAAGATCAGTAAAACTGGTAATTACGAAACTGAGGGAATGGGTAACAGCCGTAAAGCTTGAAAAATCTTACACCAAGCAGGAAATTATATCAATGTACTTTAACCAGGTTGATTTTTTATACAAAGCTGTTGGTATAAAATCTGCAGCAAAGGTATACTTTAATACCAGTCCTGATTCACTTAAAGTTGAAGAAGCAGCCTTACTGGTTGGTATGGCTAAAAATCCTACTGTATATAATCCGTTAAGAGAAAGATTTAAGGACATGGCATTAAGGAGGAGAAATATTGTTCTTTCACAAATGAGTAAGTACGGTTTTATTTCTGATGCTGAAAGTGATTCGCTGAAGAACCTCCCGATAGTTACAGACTACCAGAAAATTTCACATAATTTAGGTCTGGCAACTTATTTCAGAGAATTCATAAGAAGGACTTTGACAGCAGAAGAACCTGAAAGAAGAAATTATTTCCTGTACGACAGGTTCAGAGAGGATTCCATAAAATGGGAAAATGATCCTTTATTTGGCTGGTGTAATAAGAATAAAAAGCCGGATAATTCACCATATGATCTTTATACTGACGGATTAAAAATTCATACAACCATAAATGCTAAACTGCAACAATATGCCGAAGAGGCTGTCAGAGAGTATTTAGGAGATTATTTACAGGACATTTTTTTTAAAGAGAAAAAAGGAAGGAGGGATGCCCCGTTTTCCGAAGATCTTGATCGAAATCAAATAGATAATATTATCTGGAGAGCAATAGCTAATTCTGACAGGGGCAGAAAGCTGAGAAGACTTGGTGTTTCAAAAGATTCAATTTATAAGGTATTCAATACTCCTATAGAAATGACAGTCTTTAGCTGGAAGGGAGATAGGGATACAGTAATGACACCACTTGATTCAATTATTTATTATAAACATTTTCTGCAATCAGGTGTATTATCAATGAATCCTGTCACAGGTGATGTCAGGGCTTATGTCGGTGGACTGGATTTCAGATATTTTAAATATGATCATGTTACACAGGGAAAAAGACAGGCAGGATCGACATTCAAACCGTTCTTATATATTCTGGCCATGCAGGAAGGATTTTCTCCATGCCAGAAAGTCCTTAATACAGAGCAGGTATTCTACGATCAATATAAGGATACCGTATGGATTCCAAACAGCAACAGCAGGGAAAAAGATCTGAACCAGATGAGGACATTAAAATGGGGGCTGGCTGTATCTGAGAATAATATTTCCGCATGGCTGGTTAAAAGATTTAAGCCGCAGCCAATTGCAAATATTGCATATAAAATGGGAATAAGAAGCTATATCGATCCTGTTCCTCCGATGATCTTCGGAACTTCAGATATGTCTGTCGAGGAAATGGTCGGGGCATATGCAACTTTTGCAAATAAGGGAATCCATACCACTCCTTTGTATGTTACAAGGATAGAGGATAAGAATGGAAATCTGCTGGCATCTTTTCAACCGGAAAGAATAGAGTCAATAAGTGAGAAAACAGCCTTTCTGATGCTTAATTTAATGGAGGGGGCTATAAATTTCGGAACGGCTGCCAGACTCAGGTACAGGTATAATTTTACAGCGCAGATATCGGGAAAAACAGGTACTACTCAAAATCATTCTGACGGCTGGTTTATGGGAATTACACCAAAACTTATCACCGGGGTATGGGTAGGAGCAGAAGACAGGTCAGTGCATTTTAATGATCTTGCAATGGGCTCGGGAACAAATATGGCATTACCGGTCTGGGCACACTACATGCAAAAGATATATGTAGACTCACTGGTTGGAATAACACAGGAAGATGTTTTTGAAGAACCTGCTGATTTTGATATAGTACTGGATTGCGACAGGTACGATATTGAGGATCCGGAATTTCTTGAACTTGAGGATATTGATTTTGATTGATACTATTTAAAGAGGTATTTTATAGCATTTTCTATTTTTTTCACTTTTGTTATTTCTATCTTACTTTTAAATCCGGGACTGATATTATTATTTGAAATAAGAATTTTTTGAAATCCTTGTTTGTCGGCCTCTTTGATTCTCTGTTCAATCCGGTTTACGGGTCTTATTTCGCCGGATAAACCAACCTCTCCGGCAAAGCATATTTTTTTATTAATTGGTTTATCAAAACTTGAAGAAAGTATAGCACATATTACTGAGAGGTCTATAGCAGGATCATTAACCTTTATTCCGCCTGCAATATTCAGAAATACATCCTTTGTCGCCAGCCTGAATCCTGCTTTTTTTTCAAGTACGGCAAGCAGCATGTTTAGCCTTCTGATATCAAATCCGGTTGTGCTGCGTTGCGGCATGCCATAAACAGCTGAACTTACCAGTGCCTGTACTTCTATTAAAAACGGGCGTATGCCATCCATTGTAGCTGCTATAGATACACCGCTCATATTTTCAGTATCTGCCGAGATTAATATTTGTGATGGATTGGTAATCTCTTTCAGCCCGCTATTCTGCATTTCAAAAATACCGATTTCAGAAGTTGGTCCGAACCGGTTTTTTATTACTCTTAATATTCTGTATACATAGTTATGATCACCTTCAAAAAGTAATACGGTATCAACAATATGCTCAAGAATTTTCGGTCCGGCGAGACTGCCGTCTTTAGTTATATGCCCTATAAGAATTACAGGTATGGAAGTTTTTTTGGAAAATTTCAATAATCTGGAAGCACATTCCCTTACCTGGGAAACACTTCCGGGAGAGGATTCAATTTCTTCTGTTTGCAATGTTTGTACGGAATCAATAATTATTATATCAGGAGAAATGTTTTGAATATGAACAAATATATTTTCTATCAGGATTTCGCTCAGTACAAAACAGTTGTCATTACCAAGATTCAGCCTGTTTGCCCTTAGTTTTATCTGCTGGTAACTTTCTTCTCCTGATATGTATAATATTTTTAAGTCATTTAAATTCAGAGCAAGTTGAAGTGCTAATGTCGACTTCCCGATTCCCGGTTCTCCTCCCAACAGAACAAGTGATCCGGGAACCAGTCCTCCCCCAAGAATCCTGTTTAATTCAGCACTTTTAATGTCTATTCTTTTTTCACTTGTTGAAGTGATTTCTGAGATTGATACGGGATTAGAGCTGGTTTCAGAAAATTTAAGTCCGGAAGTTTTGCTGTTTCTTTGAATAATCTCTTCAACATAAGTATTCCACTTACCGCACGAATGGCATTTCCCAACCCATTTGGAAGCTTCAGCACCACAATTCTGGCAAACATAAACAGTTTTGGATTTTGGCATTAGTTAATAATCTCTAAATTACAGGTTCGGGATAATTTAATATTACTTATTTTTATGTGAGATCTTTTCTATAATATCACTTGTAGAATAACCACCAACATAATCTATTGTAATTACCTTTCCTCCTTTAGCTTTAACAATATCATAACCAACAATTTCTTCAGGTTTATAGTCACCACCTTTAACAAGAACATCGGGCTGAATGAGTTTGATTAATTCATAAGGTGTTTCTTCGTTAAAAAGAATAACAGCATTTACAAAATGAAGTGCTGCAAGTAACATAGCGCGGGATTTTTCATCCTGATAAGGTCTTCCTGCCCCTTTTATTTTTTTTACTGATCTATCTGTGTTTAACCCTACAATAAGGATGTCTCCATTTTTAGCCGCTTTTGACAGGTATTCAATGTGGCCTCTGTGTAATATATCAAAACACCCGTTAGTAAATACAATTGTCTTTTTCTTGAACCTCCAGAATGCTAACCAGTTATTAATAGAATCAGGTTTAATAATTTTTGCTTTGATTATTTTCAGTTTGTCCATTAATGCAAAAGTTTTATGAAAGGTTTTATAATAGATAAATATAAAAAACTATATGTTAGAAATGAAAATTTATTTGCATGCTGTTAAACATGACAAATATGAAGTAACTACTATATAAGTTTGTTTGTTTTGGTATCAGGAAAGATTAATGAGGGTTTATACTTTTTAGCTTCTTCGAAGTCAAGGGCAGCATAAGAAATGATAATAATAATGTCTCCTATACCTATTTTCCTGGCAGCCGGACCGTTTATACATATCTCACCTGAACCCCTTTTTCCTCTCATTACATATGTGTCAAGACGTTCACCATTATTAATATCAAGGACCTGGACTTTTTCAAATTCTATAAGATTAGCAGCATCCATTAAATCTTCATCAATACCGATGCTGCCAATATAATCAAGATTTGAATCAGTTACAGTTACCCTGTGGATTTTCGATTTTACTATTTCAATATTCATAATATAGCAAATTTACGAATTAAAATTAATATTATCTATTAACCTGACATTGCCTACTTTTGCTGCTATACACCCAACCTTTACAGATGGCTCATTCCAGCTTTGAACCGGTGCGAGGTTACTTGCATTAACAATTTCAAAATATTCTACCGTTATATATGGATCCTCATTCAGGGTATTACTGACATTCTTTTTTATATTGCCGACAGTATATTTTCTGCTATCTTTTTTTGCCTGAAATAAAGTGCTGTAAATAAGTGCTGCATGTTTTCTCTCTTCTGCCGATAGTAGACTGTTCCTTGAACTCATTGCAAGACCGTCATTTTCTCTTACAGTGGGACAGGGGATAATATTAACAGGAAGTTTTAAATCTTCTGTAAGTTTTTTTATGATAGCAAACTGCTGGAAATCTTTTAATCCAAAATAGGCTTTGTGCGGATTAATTACATCAAATAACCGGGTTACAATTTTTGCTACTCCGCTAAAATGTCCCGGCCTGTATTTACCTTCCATTACTTTACCCAGATTACCAAAGTCAAATATTCTGTGATCGGGTTTATCGTACATTTCATTCTCCGAAGGGACAAATACAATATCACATTTTGCATTACTCAGAACTTTTAAGTCAGTATCAAGGGTTTTAGGGTAATTTTTAAAATCATTTTTATCATTAAATTGTGCGGGATTTACAAAAATACTAACTATAGTTACATCATCCTGTTTTACCGAACATTCTATTAAAGACAGATGTCCCTTATGTAACGCTCCCATAGTAGGTACAAACCCGATTGTTGTCCCCGGTTTAAAGGATTCAATTTTTTTACGTATATCTTTTTTATATCTAAATATATCCATACTTAATTCTAAATAACGTGCCAAACATACAACTTTTTAAACGCAAATCTTAATAATTTCAGATGTTATTATATTGAGAACAATTATTCTTTTCATAAGCCTGAAATTATTACAATAGAAGTTCTGAGAGACTGTTGTAGCGACTGAATTATTTGATTCTTAATTATTTTTAGTAATTTTGCATTTTATTTAAAATATATTATACAGAGTGTATGGAAAATACCAAAGTATTATATATCTCGCAGGAAATAACTCCATATTTACCGGAAACGGAAATGTCTCTTATTGCCCGTAATTTACCACAGGGAATTCAGGAAAGAGGAAGAGAAATTCGCACATTTATGCCAAAATATGGATGTATTAATGAAAGACGGAACCAGTTACATGAAGTTATAAGGCTTTCAGGGATGAATATTATTATTAGTGATACTGACCATCCCCTTATCATAAAGGTTGCTTCTATACAGACCGCAAGGATGCAGGTATATTTTATTGATAATGATGATTATTTTCAAAGGAAGCATATATTACAGGATGACACAGGAGAATTCTTTGATGATAATGATGAAAGGGCAATATTTTTTGCAAGAGGTGTAATTGAAACAGTAAAAAAACTGCAGTGGGCCCCGGATATTGTTCATTGTCATGGCTGGTTTACAAGTTTAATACCATTATATCTCAGAAAGGTGTTTTATGATGATCCGCTATTTCTGGACACAAAGATCATCATGTCAGTTTATAATAATGAATTTAATAAACCGTTAAATAAAAAACTAAGGAATAAACTATTATCAGAAGGCATTACAGGTGACGAGTTGAACATAATTAAGGAACCGAATTATGTAAACCTGAACAAGCTGGCAATAAGTATGTCGGATGCTGTTATTATTGGCAGTGATAAAATAAATGCCGGCATTATAAAATATATTAAGGATAAACCTATATTACAGTATTATAATGGAGATAATTACATTGATATATATTCCGATTTTTATAATAAAATTTTAACTGAAATTGTTGATGCTTAGATATTTTCACGCTATCCTCAAAAGCAGGTTACCAGTAATCCCGATAAGACGATATATAAATTTAAGTATTTTACTCGCTTTATTATTTGCATGCAAGGAGGATCCCAGCGAGCTTGGACTTGAATTCTTACAGGATTCAGATATCCCGGATGTAATATTAACTGATACCCTTACAATTAAAGCATATACTATTGAACCTGAACATCTTATTACGACTAACCAATACAATATGCCAATTGGTAGTTATGTTGATCCGGTTTTTGGGCGTGTTAAGGCTGAAATTTTAGCACAATTTGCATATAGTTCATATGTTGATTTTGGAGATAATCCTGTATGTGACTCATTGATAATTGAATTGTTTTGTTCAGGGAGTTATGGGAATAATAATTTTACATCGCAAATTAATGTTTATGAACTGACTTCAGATCTGGTTGATTCAATAGACTATTATTCAGATTTTGATCCTTTGGGCATATATGATATAAGTAAGATTAATGTATCGGATGCTGTTATCAGTGATATGAATGTTGTGGATAGTAATACCGATTCGACCATGATTCAGATATACCTTGATAATAGTTATGGAAATAAGCTTGTAAATCCGCCTGTTGAAGATGACAGCCTGTTTTACTCAAACGATTCTATTTTCAAATCCCATATCAAAGGATTATATTTCTCTGTAAATCAAGTCGATGAAGGAGGCTCAATTATATATACTTTACCTTCCAACAGGTCATCAAGGATAGTCCTGTATTATCATAACTCTGAAGATACTTCAGAGTTTTCATATTATTTTTACGGTTCTTATGTAAGAGTTGGCATTTTTGATTTCAACAATCATAATGAAGCAAGCATACCTTACCTGAACAATATGGATCTGGAGGATACAGCCATATACCTACAATCCCTGGGAGGTACGGTTGT
>CP070654.1:3408985-3414872 GCA_020354785.1 Bacteroidales bacterium | reverse complement strand
ACTTTCTCACTTAAAAATTCATCATTTTCTTTAATAAAATAGTTTGTAGCAAACACTAAAGGAGGTTTTCTCAGTTTATTACCGAAATCCATATGGTTTTTAATATATCTTCCTAATTGTACAACAAGGAAGTCCAGGTTTGCCATCGGACTGAACTTTCTTACACCAACCTGCCCAATAGTTGCAGCAGTGGTTTCCGACTCAATAGTTGCACCAACATAAACCCCGTGGTTCCAGTTTAAACTCTGAAATACAGGTACACATGTATCAGAATCCCTGCCGCCATATATTACACCACTTATCGGAACACCATCCGGATTATGAAGGTTTGGATCAGCATTTGACAGTTCATTTATCCTTACCGTATATCTTGCATTCTTATGAGCATGACCTATTTCTTTACCATCTTTATCTTTATCTCCGAGTTTCCAGTCATCGCAATAATGGTTCATACCTTCATTTGGAAGTTCTTTACCCATATTCAGCCAGTATGAATTACCATTATTAATTAAGATATTGGAAAAAATCAATTCTCTTGGTGAAGTAAGCACTTCATAAATAAAAGGATCATCTTTCGGATTAACATCAGTAATGATACCAAATATTCCCTGCTCAATATTTATCGCATGACATGTTCCGTCATCCCATTCCCTGATGTATGCAATATCATCCCCGACAATAGTCTGTCCCGGGACCATGGCAGTTGAAGTTTTACCGCAGGCACTTGGAAATGCACCGGTAAAATAGGATATTCTGTTTTTACCTTCGGGCTTAATACCCATGATAAACATATGCTCTGCTAACCAGTCTTCATTATTTGCCTTGTAGATAGCCAGACGTAAGGCTAATTTTTTCAGGCCAAGGCTATTACCTGCATACTGATTATTTACTGTGAGGACTTTGTTTTCCTTTAAGTCCATATAAATTCTTCTTTTATCGATATTTATTGTGTTTCCTCTTTCATCCACCGGACCGGCCGAATGAATGAAATAAAAGAAGTCTTCAGAACCATTTAATTTTTTAAATTCTTCATAACCTGATCTGTAAAGTATATCTTCACTGTGCCCGACATAAAAAGAGTCAGTAATCTGAAGTGCACAGATTGAGAACTTTGAGGATAAAGGTCCGAGAGCGAAAAACCTTACTAAGGCTTCTTTCCCTTTCATTGCTCCGTCCATTATCTCCAAAACTTCTTTAATCCCTTCTTCTCTGGGTTTTTGATTAATTACCTTGCTCATTTTCATATCCGGTGTAACCAGCACACTGGTATTTCCCTTATCACGTGCCTGGTCATAATAACCATCATAATGAATTGTATGGCCTTCCATAGCAATTTTTCTTTCTTCCCCGCTTTTTAAAGCCATTTCTCTCACATAGTCTATGTCATCCTGAGAATCAGTGATAACTGTAACTTTATCAGGTTTTAATAAATTAATATATTCTTCAACAATCTTTAAGACCTTTGGATTATCCAGGTACTCTAGTTTTTTTAAATTTTCTTGACTTAAAATGGTTTGAAGGTTGTTCATAAATGTTTTTTTTAAGGATTATACTTATTTTTATTTATATATATTATACTCATTAAATTTAATAAATACTCTTTAATTAATTTTCTGCAAAAAAAGAAAAATTATTTTAAAAATATGTTATAAAACATATTTTTTATTCTTTTAAAGATAATAAAAGAAAATAATAACTTAAATACAAATTACATAATAAACAGAACTTTTTGCGGGACTGTTCAGAGAAAGACCCCTTGTTTGATTTTCTTCTTATTAACTGCCCTGCTTCCAGGTTGGTAATTTCGGTTATTCCGGCAAACAGTTGAACTTCCATGAAAGTTATCCCTGTTATTCCTGAAAATAGTCGAACTTCCAGGTTGGTAATTCCTGTTATTCCTGTGGACTATTACCAAAACAATTGTAAAAATCAGCTACGCTTGTAAGCTAGTTATTTCTATTATTCCTGCGAATTTTAATTAAAACAATTGCAAAATCATTAATAATTTTTTTTGAATGTATGATAAGAGTATATTTGAACTTAATAATATCGAGTGACATTCAATTATTTATAAGGAGCAACATATCGCATAATTATAAAGAGCGACATATTGTTTAATAATAATGAGCAGCATTTCACTTTAATGAGTACAACTAACATATCACTTTATTGAGGTTATGACGGAACTTAATATAATTGATCTGATTGTAATAGTTGTTTTTTTTGCAGTCATTTTTATAATAGCCGGTTATTATTCCCGTAAGGCGGGAAAAGATACCAGGCAGTTTTTCCTGTCAGGCAGAAACCTGCCCTGGTACCTGGCAGGAACAGCTATGGTTGCAACAACATTTGCTGCCGATACACCCCTGGCAGTAACAGAGCTCGTTGCAAAGAACGGAGTCGCAGGTAACTGGATATGGTGGAATCTTGCGATAGGCGGATTACTTACTGTTTTTTTCTTTTCCAGGTTATGGAGAAGGTCAGGTATAATGACTGATCTAGAGTTTATTGAGATTCGCTATTCAGGCACTGAGGCAGCACTTCTGAGAGGTTTCAGGGCGGTATACCTGGGTTTGTTTATGAATGCTATTGTTATCGGATGGGTTCACGAAGCAATGGAAAAGATATTCCGTATTATACTGCCCGGATTTGACTCGTTTTTACTTGTGGCTATACTGGCTATAATTATTTCTGTTTATGCCCTGGCTTCAGGCTTGCTTGGTACAGTGAGAACTGACAGTTTTCAATTTGTTTTTGCAATGGCCGGTTGTATAATTCTGGCTGTTATAGTTATAAAACTTCCGGAGATAAAAAACCTGAAAACCCTATCAGCAAAGTTATCACCTGAAATATTAGATTTTTTCCCGAAAGTAAGTAATATTTCAGCCAGGCAGTTGACCGGAGGTGCTCTCGCATTAAGTGTCGGAGCATTTCTGGCATATGTCGGAATACAGTGGTGGTCCAGCTGGTATCCGGGAGCTGATCCGGGTGGGGGAGGATATATTGCCCAGCGTATGCTTTCCGCAAAAAATGAAAAACACAGCCTGCTTGCAACTCTATGGTTTAATATTGCGCATTATACCATAAGGCCATGGCCATGGATAATTGTTGCTTTGGCAGCACTTGTTGTCCTGCCAAGGGCACAAAGTACAGATATTTTGAAAGAAGAAAATCCTGTTCTGTTCGAAAAAGTTGAAGAAGTATATAATAATAAAGAGATAAATAAGGTGAGGGATGAACTGGCTGGAGAAGATCCCGTAAATGAAAAAGCATTTATGGACTTTTATGAGAAGTATGAAAATACAGTTGATCCCGGAGTAATGTATCCCAAGTTAATGGCCAGGTATCTTCCTGCCGGTTTGCTTGGTTTATTGATAGCAGTATTTATGGCCGCTTATATGTCGACAATAGCTTCACAGTTGAACTGGGGCACTTCTTACCTGATAAATGATTTTTACAGGAGATTTATCAATAAATCCGGAAATGAAACTCATTATGTAATAATATCCAGGGTGACGATTATTTTCCTGATAGTGTTTTCATTGCTGATCTCAAAATATTTCCTGACTACTATTTCCGGAGCATGGATTTTCATACTAAACATAAGTGCAGGGTTAGGAGCAGTTTTAATACTACGCTGGTACTGGTGGAGGATAAATGCCTGGTCAGAAATATCCGCCATGATAGCACCCATAATCCTGTATCCGCTGTCAAGGGATGGTATAAGTATGAATCTGGAGATTTTTTCCAGGGTTATAGGCTTTCAAATAAAAGGCCTTGGACTTGAACCTCCGCTGACATTATTCCCTATTGTTATAGGAACAACAGCAATATGGGTAATAATCACTTTTCTTACAAAACCAGTAGACAAAAATGTTCTAGTCTCATTCTTTAAAAAAGTTTACCCCGGAGGAATAGGTTGGAGGAAGATAAGCAGAAATATTATTGGCGTTGCTTCGGGCACCGGTTTTAGCAGACTGTTTATTAACTGGTTTTGTGGAGTAGGCGCAATCTACTCAACCATGTACGGAGTTGGTAAGATTCTTTTCTCTGAATATATGCATGGCATAGTTGCATTAATTCTTGCATGCAGTTTGTCCGTAATAATATATTTTAATCTGAGTAAGAATGAAGACAAGTAAATCTTACTTATAACTGAGATGATTATTTTTTATGCCAATTTTGCTTATTACAAGAATGAGTAATTTCTTAAACCAACTATTATGACTAACCGGCCATATTTATTAAGTGAAGTCAGCTGGAAAACAGTAAAAGAAACAGATTATGAAGTTGTGATTTTACCATGGGGAGCAACCGAGGCGCACAACTATCATTTACCTTATACAACAGATAATATCCATACGGAATATGTTGCAGCAGAGGCAGCTAAAATTGCCTGGTCAAAGGGTGCAAAATCAATTGTACTACCTAATGTTCCTTATGGTGTGAATACCGGCCAGCTCGAAATTAAACTTACTATTAATATGAGTCCCTCAACCCAGATTTCGGTACTTAATGATATCATTGATTCTGTAGTAAGACAGGGATTAAAAAAGGTAGTAATTTTTAATGGACACGGAGGGAATGAATTTAAACCAATAGTCAGGGAACTTCAACCTGAGTTTAAAGATATTTTCATTTGTGTTATAAACTGGTATGAAGTAGTGGACTGGTCAAAATATTTTGATGATACAGGAGACCATGCTTCAGAAATGGAGACAAGTATAATGCTTAATATAGCACCTGAACTTGTTGCTCCCCTTTCAGAAGCAGGTGAAGGAAAAACCAGGAAACTTAAATTCAGTAAGAAGGGATTCGATTTTGTCTGGGCTCCCAGAGACTGGGAAAAAATATCCGCTGATACAGGATCAGGAAACCCAGCTAAGGCAACAGAGGAAAAAGGAGAAAAATATTTAAAGGAATCAATTACAAAAATTGCTGATTTTCTGGTTGACCTGGCAGCAACCAGCCTGGATCAGTTATATGTATAAAAAAGGGCAGATGCTATTTTTACCTGCACCTGCCCGTATTATATCCTTGTGAATCCTTTTGCGTTATTTTGTCGCTTCCTTAATAGCAGCCTGTGCTGCTGCCAGTCTGGCAATAGGGACCCTGAACGGTGAGCAACTGACATAGTCCATTCCTATATTGTGGCAGAATTCCACGGAACTGGGTTCTCCACCATGCTCACCACAAATACCAATTTTCAGGTCTTTATTTGTGCTTCGCCCTTTTTTAACTCCCATTTCAACCAGCTGTCCCACACCTTCCTGATCCAGTATCTGAAACGGATCATTTTTTAAGATACCTTTTTCAATATAAACAGGCAGGAACTTACCAGCATCATCCCTGGAGTAACCTAAAGCCATTTGTGTAAGGTCGTTTGTCCCGAATGAAAAGAACTCGGCTTTTTTTGCAACCTCATTAGCAGTTAGTGCTGCACGTGGAATTTCAATCATAGTACCAACCATGTATTCTATTGTATCTCCCCTTTCTTTAAACACCTTTTCAGCAGTAGATCTTATTATTTCTTCCTGCATTTCAAATTCCTGAACCGTTCCTATAAGCGGCACCATGATTTCCGGAATTGCTTTGATCTTCTGCGCCTTTAAATTCAGGGCCGCTTCTATTATTGCCCTTGCCTGCATTTCTGTTATTTCCGGATAAGTAATTCCTAACCGGCATCCCCTGTGACCAAGCATTGGATTAAATTCAGAAAGTTCCTCTACTTTCTTTTTAATTACTTCAACAGGCACACCCATATCATTTGCCATCTCCTTCTGATTTTTTTTCTCATGAGGAACAAATTCATGAAGAGGAGGATCAAGCAGCCTGATAGTCACCGGTAATCCCTGCATTGCTTCAAATATGCCTTCAAAATCCGATC
>CP070654.1:3399335-3408885 GCA_020354785.1 Bacteroidales bacterium | reverse complement strand
CCGGATAAATTTATTGACCAGGGGAAACAAAAAGAATTGTATAAAGAATGTGGCTTTGATGCCGAAAGCATTTTTATTACAGCAAAATCTATGGTAAAGCCCAGGGTTTTCTCAAATGTGAGCTAACTAAACCTCCTCCCGACTACTAATATATCATCAATCTGTTCAAAGTTTCCTTTCCACTCCTCATAGGTGTTCTCCAGAATAACTTTTTGTTCTTCCATACTTTTAGTATGGATTTTTGTTAGTAGATTTTTTAGATTCTGGGTTTTAAATTTTTTACCTTCATCACCTCCGAACTGGTCGCTATAGCCATCTGAATATAAGTAGACAATATCTCCCTTTTTGATTTTTACTTTGTGATTTGTAAATTTCATCTCTTTCTCTGTTGAGCGTCCTATAGCAAACCTGTTGGCTTTTATTTCGGTAATTTCACCATTATTAATAATCAGTAACGGATTGAATGCACCGGCATACTGTAATTCCCTGGTTTGCGGATCATATGTTATAAGTGCAAGGTCCATACCGTCGGCTACAGCTTCTTCGCCCTTTTGATGTAATGCTATAGCAACTTCTTCATTAAGATGATTCAGAATCTCAGCAGGTTCATGAATACCTTGCTCAATAACAATCTTGTTAAGTGAAGTATAACCTATAAATGACATAAAAGCACCGGGTACTCCGTGACCAGTGCAATCAACAGCAGCAAAAAATTCTTTGTCTGCCTGTAATGTTGCCCAGTAAAAGTCTCCGCTTACTATGTCCTTAGGCAGGAACAATATAAAAGTATCTTCAAAAGGTATCTCCGGAGGTAATATAGATAATTGTATCCGCTTTGCATATCTTATACTGTCAGTAATATCTTTATTTTTTAACGCCAGCTCTTCATTAGCCTCTGACAATGCCAGGGTTCTTTCTTTTACTTTAGTCTCCAGTACTCTTTTTTCCCTGATCAAGTTGCGCTCCCGGATCTTTATAAACATTATTATTCCTGTTATTATTAGAAGGGATGCTGTAATAATAAACCATGCCCGCTGATAAAAGGGAGCTAAAATTTCAAATCCGTATTCAATTGGTTCTGAATTCCATTCACCTGCACTATTTTTTGCCATAACCCTGAAAACATATTTTTTTGGAGGCAGGAAACGGTAATTAATAGTTGGCTGGTCTGCAACATCCTGCCAGTCAGAGTCCAGTCCGTCAAGCATAATCTTATAGCGTACAGCTTCCGGGTTAGTCAGGCATATGCTGTGATAATTAAAAACTATAGAGTTCTGGTTATGTCTTAGTTTAAGCCCGTCAACCATATCTTTTTCAAACCCATTGACAGTCATATTAATTATATGTGTTAATGGCTCAATAAGGCATTTTCGAGATAGTTCAGGACTATATTTTATAACACCGTTAATTGTTCCGAACCATAAATTCCCGTCACTGTCTTTGAGCGATGCATTGCTTTTGGTTTCAATACCTGTAAAGCCTATTTTGCGGGTATATGTATATATTTTATTTTCTGCCTGGACTATTTTGTTAAGCCCCCTGTTAGTACCTATGTAAACATTATTCTCGTCATCAGCTTCTATTAAGTTTATTGAATTGGAAAGCAATCCATCAGTGATAGAATATCTTTTAATTAATGAATCTTTAACAACCAGCACCCCTTTTATTTCAGTGCCTACCCATATTTTGTTTTCTTTATCCTCTACAATGCAGGTTGGGGTAACACGCTCAGGCAGGTTGTAAATTTTGTAATCATTATCCTTCATTCTTGTTAATCCTGAATTTCTTGAACCAACCCATAAAGAATTCTCTGAATCTACATATAGGGCACTGATATCACTGCCTGCAAGTCCCTTTTCCTGCGAGTGTCTTCCAATATACCTGGTCTCGTCAAGATTAAACTGGAATAAACCCTGGGTTGATCCAATCCATAACTGATTTTTTTTATCAACTTCAAATACAGTGGGATCATGACGTATTACATAATTGTTTATGGCGGCCTGGCTGACAAATGATTTTATATTATTATCGTACTTTAAAACGCCCTGGTCAGCTGTAAAAATCCATATATTATTATTGTTATCCTTTTTGAAAGCTCTTATCTGATTACTTATATAGTTGTTTGCCTGATTATAGTGAATAAATATTTTATTGGTGTCAACATTGTTATATACAGTTATTCCCCCGTTTGTCCCAAACCATAGGTTTTTATCAATATCCTGGAATATTGCCCATACCTGATCATTTATAAGTCCGTTGCTGGTTGAAAAAGACACAAACTGCTCGCCTTTAAATATTTCAAGTCCGTTCTCAACAGTTCCTATTAAAATATTTCCTTCTTTATCTTCTATTATACAATATATCCAGTTATCATGCATCCCGTTTCTTGTATTAAATACTTTAATCCCGTCTTCATTTATTCTTGAGATCCCTCCGTGATTTTTTACTCTGGCCCAGTGTCCTACCCAGATATTCCCTTCCCTGTCTTCAGAAATTGTACTAATCCAGTTTGCGGCAAGTCCGTCTTTATCATCATAAATTTTAAAAGTATCTCTGGAATAAATGTACTTGATGAGTCCTCCGTTAAATGTTCCGAACCACAGGTTCTTTTTCGAATCTTCAAATATTACTGTTGTTAAAAAGAATGTACTTAATCCTTCAGGAACATAATTTTCAAAATTATTTTCACTTTTGTTGTATTTTTTTACTCCTATATCAGTAACAAAATATATTTCCCCATCGGATGTTACAAGACTGTTTGAAATTCTGTCACTCAAACGTTTGCCTTTAAAATGTTCAAATTTCAGGTTAGAAATTTTGTCGTCAGGATTGTAAAAAACATATGCCCCGTCACCCCATGTAGTTAACCATAACCTGCCATCTGTATCCATCGTGATAGAAGTTACATCATTATTCAGCAGAGTATCCGGCAAATCGACAGCCTCAAATTCACCGTCACTATACCTTGTCAGGCCGCCTCCAAGGTGTCCCAGCCATATATTACCTGTTGAATCCTCAAGAATAGCCCTGACTCCCCCCTCTGCCATGCCATCTTCAATTGTGTAGTTAATAAAATAAATTCCGTCGAATAGTGATGCTCCTGCCGGGGTTCCAAGCCATATATAGTCATCCCTGTCCTGAATTACAGTATATACTTTTGATGCATCCAGACCTTCCTGTGTTGCATATTTATCAAAGTAATATGTCTGTCCGGATGATAAAAGACAAAGCAGTAGTAACGGGTATAAAAAAATTATTCGTTCAAAAGAACGAATAATTTCTGTTTTCTTTGCAATATTTATTATTGTCATTAAGGCATTAATTTAGTTTTTTGAAATGAAGAAAAATGTGCCGTTCTCATCTTCAAGCCCTGCTATTTTACCGAATTTAGGCTTTTGCTGGTTGTTTTTTTCAACTGCAATGACAACCTTGTTTACTATTGATTCTATAGGTATACAGGCATTAGGATTATTAGCCAGAGTATTGGCAAAGGTCCTTGTAAACTGAGAATTATCTACTGCCAGTTCATATCCTGCTGATGATAATACTTGTGATGATTTAAGCCTTGTTGCTTCCCAGTCATTACAGTTTCTTTTTTTCGGGATTTCACGCATTGCCTGGTAAAATGTCGGCCCTGATTCACAGGCATCGGTAACAACTAATGTATGTGTAACATAGTTTGCATAAGACTGTAATGACGCTCTTAATGCATTAATATTAAAATAAGTAAATTCATCATCCCTTTTTGAATCTATCGGTATCCAGTAGCCTGTTTCATTAATAAATTTACCATGGCCTGCATACCAGATAAGCAAAGCATTTACCCTGTTACCCCTGACTAGATCCCTCAATTCAATTGAAAAGAATTTTTCCATCTGCTTTTTAGATAAATCCTTTTTGTGAATTACTTTATGAACATCATAATTTGATAAAGCAGAGCGCATTAATGTTACATCCTTGGATGGGCCTTCCAGGCTGGGGAATGTCTCATAATTTGAGTTTTCAATAAATATTACCCAGGTTCTTCCCATAGGATTATTTGCTAGAAGAGAAACACCCTCACGGTTAAGGTTAAACACCTGTTGTGTTTCATTACCGTTTATATCTATAGCCCTTACAGTGAATTTGTTCTTATTTGTAATGCTTAACGTTGCAGAGAATCGCGGATTTAACTCATTTAATTTAAAGCTTGCCGAGACACCATCTATCAATATTGTCTTAATTAAACTTTCATCAGAAATCTTTCCTTCAACATATAAGTTAGGGTCTTCATTATCGAGATAAATTTCGCCGTTATCCGAAGCATAAGGAGCTATTATAGCAATTTTGGGGGCATTAATTTCTGTTCTCTCTATTGTATAAGTATTATTTTGCATATTATCATAACTGTCGATTGCAGATACTGTAAACATATCCTTATCAGTTATGTTTATATTTGCTAAAAACTCATACCCGTCCTCACTATCCAGAAAGGGAACGTCTTTATTGTTAATTTTAAGGGATTTGATTTCGCTCTCATCAACAATCTTTCCTTTAATAGTAACTTCATTTTTATCTTTAGCAATTCTTACTACCAGTTCATCCACGGGTTCGGGATTAACCAGTACAATAACCGGATTGTTGTCTTCCCTGTTTAATTCAAATAATCTGTCTTTTGCCGAATCAAGTAATTTTTTGGCATTAACATCGTATTCAGATAACTCGGAAAGGGTTTCATAATCTTTAATGGCAGCTTTATAGTTAGCTATTTGTTCGTAAGAATAAGCCCTTTTATAATAAGCTTCGGAATATGCATCATCCATCAAAATCGCTTTACTAAAATCGTTAATGGCATTCTGATGTTGTGTATATTGCTGGTAATATGTCCCCCGTATAAGATACATTTCCTTATTTTCAGGCTCAATTAAAATGTTTTTTGAAATATCATCAATTGCCCTTGGATATTCCATCATTTTAATATATACCTTACTCCTGACAAGATATGCGTCAACATTATTGGGATCCAGGCTTATTGCAGTATTACAATTTTCAATTGCCTGATTCAGTTTATTCAGGTTAAGCCTCAGTTTTGCAAGTGCAATATAAGGTTCAACGAATTTTTTATTTTTTGATATCGCTTTCTGAAAATCAATTTCTGCCTGGTTGAAATTTTTAAGCTTTTCAGATACTATTCCGTGAAAATAGTGATTATAAGCATTGTCTTTCAGGATTAAAGCCTTTTTAGCTGAAGTCAATGCATTCAAATATTCCTCCAGTGCAATAAGTATTTTTACCTGTAACTGTAAAGCTTCAAGATACTTGCTTCTAATTTCAAGGCTCTTATTAATATAATCTTTAGCTTCTTTGAAATTACCAAGTTTATAATTTATCCTGGCTGCACCATAAAATACTACAGGATTTTTATCTTCAAACACTATTGCCCTGTTATAATCATCAGCGGCCTTCTCCAGTTCTCCGGTTTTTTCGTATGCTTCGGCTCTTTCAATATATGCCTCCGCATAATTGGGACTTAATTCAATTGCTTTTGAAAACTGCTCAATTCCATCTTTATAATTTCTTGTGTTCATAAAGTCTTTGCCCGCCCGGAAATACTGCTTTGTGCTCTGGCCGGCTACAAAAGACAAACAAATGATTAATGTCAGACAGGTAAGGGTGAGATGTTTTTTCATAGCTTGAGATTTAAGGGTTACTTTTATTGAAACTTATTACAAAAGTATTAAATGCAATGCTGGTTTAATATAAAATTAATGTTCAAATATACAAAAATATATACAGAACTTAATAACTATAAGCTATTAAATGTTTAAGAATGAATATTATGCGTCAAATTGAAATAATAAATAGTAATTTGTCTATTAAATATTTAGCGTGTTATTGTTGAAAATAAGTAACCTGTCGTTTGCCAGATAAGTAACCTGTTCTGGTTCTGCCGGTAAAACCGGAGCCCTTGTACCGGCCTTAAATTCCTTGTTTCCTATAATAACCCTTGCCTCATCCCAAATTTGCTTTTCAATAAAACTCTCAAGGAGCATCTTGCCCCCTTCTACAATTACTGACTGAATTCCTTTGTGAAATAGAATTTCTAAAATCTCTTCGAGAATGTTCCTGTTAAAATTTATTCTGATATATTCTGTATTCCCGTCTGACTGCTGTTTTTTTTCAGTAAATACAATAGTATTTAATGTTTTGTCAAATAAATTCAGATTATAAGGCAATCTCAGCGTTCTGTCAAGCACTATCCTTAAAGGATTATTCCCGGACCAGTAACGGATGTTTAATTGAGGATTATCCATTAAGGCGGTTTTTGTTCCTACCATTATGGCATGTTCCTCAGCCCTCCATTTGTGAACCAGCATTCTTGAGATATTGTTTGAGATCCATGTTACCCGCGAAGATTGTCTGTTTTTACTGGTAGTATCTATATAACCATCAATTGTCTGCGCCCACTTCAAGATAATAAAAGGACGTTTCTTTTTATAATATATAAAGAACCTTTTATTAAGTTCAATACATTTGTTTTCCAGAATACCTTTAATGACTTTTATTCCACTGTTATTCAGTTTTTTCAGTCCTTTGCCTGATACAATTGAATTAGGATCAATTGACCCGATAATTACTGCCGGTATATTGTTATTAATAATTAACTCTGAACACGGGGGAGTTTTACCCAGGTGAGAGCAGGGCTCAAGATTAACATATAAGGTTGACTTTTTTAAAAGAGATTTATCCTTAACCGCGTTTATAGCATTTGCCTCAGCATGAGGTTCTCCATATCTTTTATGATAGCCTTCTCCAATTATATTTCCATTGTACACTATTACTGCTCCGACCATCGGATTTGTGCCGGTATTTCCCTGCCCCATTCTTGCCAGATCCAGGCATCGCTGCATATATTTTTCATTATCTGAAAAAGTGCTCACAATAATTAGATTTTACTATTTTTGAAATATGAATAATTCAAAAAAAACTGTATCAAATATTGTTTCTAAAATTAAAATTAATCTTCGGGATTCTTATCCTGATTATGAGATACAGAATTTTATTTATCTTATTTTTGAATACCTGCTAAATTATACTAAAATTGATATACATAACAACGGTAATAAAATAATTTCCAAAAAGGTCGAGTTTCAGATTAATAAAATTATAAATGATCTGAAAAAAAATAAGCCCATTCAATATATTTTTAAAAAGACAGAATTCTACGGACTTACTTTCAAAGTATCGCCAGATACATTGATCCCAAGACAGGAGACGGAAGAACTTGTTGCCTGGATTATAAAAGAGAATATAAAGAAAAAGTGCAGCATACTTGATATTGGTACGGGTTGTGGTTGCATTGCCATAGTGCTGGCAAGAAATTTAACTTCCAGCACTATAGAAGCAATAGACATATCAAAGAAGGCAATTAATATTGCAAAGACCAACGCCCGAATACACCGGGCGTCTATAAAGTTTTTTCAGTATGATATATTAAAATATGAAACAAAGAAATTGAAAAACAAATATGATATAATTGTAAGTAATCCTCCGTATATAAGGGAATCAGAAAAATCAGCCATGCCGGGAAATGTACTTTACTATGAGCCACATAAAGCCTTATTTGTACCTGATGATGATCCGTTAATATTTTACAGGGCTATTGCAAAATTCGGATTATATAATCTAAAGGACAAAGGAATATTATATCTGGAGATAAATGAAGCACTCGCACAACAGGTTACTGAAGAATTAGCAAAGCATAAATATGAAAAAATCAAAATTGGAAAAGATATTAGAGGCAAGGATAGAATTGTAAAGGCATGTAAAGCCTGATAAATGTTATAAATGAGCAAAAAGGATTCAAAAGCGAACAGTGAGATAATACAAAGAATGCAGATTCTGTGCAGCAAACGGGAAAGATGTACCAGTGAAATAAGAAAAAAACTTGCCGGATATAATATACCGGCACAGGAAACTGAAAGGATTATTGAGATATTGCTAAAGGATAACTTTATAAACGATGAAAGATATGCAATTTCCTTTGCGCACGATAAGTTCAGGTTTAATAAATGGGGCAGGATTAAGATAGAATATCAGCTTAAACGTTTTGGCCTTGGTGACAATTATATATTAAAGGCATTAGGAAGCATTGATAGTAATGAGTATTTGAATATGATAAAATCAGAACTGAGTAAAAAATTAAAAAAAGAAAAATCTTCTGATACATATATGCTGAAAAGTAAACTTATGCGTTTTGGTCAGTCCAAAGGTTTTGAAACAGAGCTTGTTTTTAATATTCTTGATGAAATATTAAGCACTAAAAGGTAAAAAATTGATATCCTCCTGTTTTATATAGTTGCCTTCAAATAAAAATTAATAAATTTGACCTCCCGGGAAATAATATTTTATTTATATGATAACATCAGAACAGATTAAAGAATTGTCCGAGCGCTGTGATGCGCTGAGGAGGTTTCTTTGACATTGATAATAAGCTGGAGAATATCAGGAAGGAAGAAGAGAAAACAAATGCACCGGATTTTTGGGATGATCCCAAAGAAGCTGAGAAACAGTTAAAACTGATATCGTCTATCAGGGCATGGACAAATGCATACGATGAAGTAAAGAGCAGCATTGATGATTTATTAGTGTTATTCGATTTTCATAATGAAGGTGAAGCTACTGAGACAGATGTCGAAGAACAATATCATAAAGCAATAAGACTGGTTGAGGATATAGAATTTAAGAATATGCTGAGGGATGAAGAGGATGAGTTTGGAGCTATATTAAAGATTAATGCCGGAGCAGGCGGAACAGAAAGCCAGGATTGGGCTGAAATGTTGATGCGGATGTATATAAGGTGGGGAGAAAGGAATAATTATAGTGTCAGAGAGGCAAGCTATCTACAGGGTGATGATGCAGGGATAAAGTCAGTAACTCTCGAATTTACAGGAGACTTTGCTTACGGATATCTTAAATCCGAGAGTGGAGTGCACAGACTGGTACGTCTTTCACCTTTTGATGCAAATCATCGCAGACACACCTCATTTGCTTCAGTATTTGTATCACCTATTGTTGACGATTCTATAGAAATAATTGTTAATCCGGCTGATTTGGAATGGGATACCTTTCGCTCAAGCGGAGCTGGGGGGCAGCATGTTAATAAGGTTGAGACAGGTGTACGTGTTAAACATTTACCAACAGGCATTGTCGTAGAGAATACCGAATCCCGCTCACAGGTTAAAAACAGGGAAAATGCCATGCGTATTTTAAAATCACATCTGTATGAAATGGAACTTAGAAAAAAGAAAGAAAAGCAGGCAGAGGTTGAAGGGGAGAAAAAAAAGATAGAATGGGGTTCACAAATAAGAAGTTACGTCATGCATCCATATAAATTAGTAAAGGATCTGCGGACGGAAAAAGAAACTTCGAATGTTCAGGCAGTACTGGACGGAGACTTAAATGATTTTATAAAAGCTTTTCTTATGCAATCCGGGGGGACTATTAATTAAAAAAGTATACTTTGGAGAACATAACATTAAACTAATAACTAATACCTAACCGCTAATAC
>CP070654.1:3373352-3399235 GCA_020354785.1 Bacteroidales bacterium | reverse complement strand
AGACATATGTTCATATCTAGATATGTCATTTTGTTCATTTTCTCTGACAAAATTACAATTATTTAGCTATTTATTATATCTTACTCTTATATATCAATATGGCATGCTGTTTGACAATAAATATTAAAATTACTTATTTACATTTTATATAAACCAAACTAAAAGAAAAATGGTTGAGCACTTAACAAATGAAACATTTAAAGAAAAAGTTTTCAATTTTGATGAGAATAAAGAATGGAAATTTGAAGGAGACAAGCCTTGTTTAATAGACTTTTATGCAGACTGGTGCGGCCCGTGTAAAGTGGTAGCTCCAATCCTTGAAGAACTGGCTGATGAATATGAAGGTAAAGTCGATATTTACAAGGTTGATACCGATAAGGAAAGAAAAATTGCAGGTATGTTTGGAATACAAAGCATCCCATCCTTATTATTCGTTCCCACGGATGGACAGCCGCAGATGGCTATGGGTGCGCTTCCAAAGGACACCTTTGTTAAAGCATTTAAGGAAGTGTTGAAAGTCGAGTAATATTGTTCTATTGCTCTATTGTTCTATTGTTGGAGAGGGGACAGCGCCCTTAATGAAAGGCTGTTAGGTATTAGGATTTAGGATATAGGATTAACGATGTACGATTAACGATTTTAGATTTATGATGGAGGATTAAGAATTTGTTTCAAAAAAAATCAAAATAATACAGTAAAAGGAAAAAATCTGTTGTAAATTTACATTATTGTTTCTCAGGGGTGCCTTAATATAACGGGCTGAGATCATACCCTTTGTACCTGATCCGGATAATGCCGGCGAAGGAAGATTAAAGACATCCCTTACAAAATAGAAGACTATGACAGTCTATGTAAATGACCGGAAACATTCTGTCAGTGACATATGTAATATTGATATGTTGCTTGATAATATTGGTTTAAATGAAAAAAAGGGTATTGCTGTTGCAGTTAATTTTGAGGTAATACCTAAAAAAGACTGGGAAAACAATTACCTGAAAGAAAATGATAAAATACTGGTAATAAGAGCTACCCAGGGTGGTTGATGCTTTTATATGTAAAAACAATTATTAACAGGAAAAAAATGAAGAATCTGAAAATTAATTCCTTTATCACAAAGGGCCCCATTCCCGGTTCGAAGAAAACATATGTAAATGGTAAAATACATAATATTAAAGTTGCCATGAGGCAAATTGACCTGTCTCAGACAACCGGTAAAAACGGGATTATTGAAAATAATTCTCCTGTGCTGGTATATGATACTTCGGGCCCCTATACAGATCCTGTTGCTGAAATTGATGTTAATAAGGGATTAAATCCAATACGGAAACAATGGATACTTAAAAGAGGGGATGTGGAAGAACAGAAAACACTCAATTCTCTATTTAGTAAAGAAAGGTTAAGTAATAAGGATCTTGATAATGTAAGGTTTAAATACATTAACAAAAAACCATTAAAAGCAGTTAAAAATCATCATGTAACACAGCTGTACTATGCAAGAAAAGGAATAATTACCCCTGAAATGGAATATGTTGCTATCAGGGAGAACCAGTTAATGGAAGAGCATAGTAAGGAACATGCTGCCGGAAGCCTTGACAGCACATATATTACCCCTGAATTTGTGAGACAGGAAATTGCTGCCGGACGTGCTATTATACCGGCAAATATAAACCATCCGGAAAGTGAACCTATGATTATCGGACAGAAGTTTCTGGTTAAAATAAACGCGAACATAGGTAATTCACCTACAACTTCAAGTATCCCCGAAGAAGTAGAAAAAGCGGTTTGGGCTTTCAGGTGGGGAGCTGATACTATAATGGATCTTTCTACCGGTGTTAATATTCATGAAATCCGTGAGTGGATTTTAAGAAATTCACCTGTGCCTGTGGGAACAGTACCTTTGTACCAGGCCCTGGAAAAAGTTAATGGTAAAGTTGAGGATCTGAGCTGGGAAGTATATAAAGATACTCTTATTGAACAGGCTGAACAGGGTGTTGATTTTTTTACTATCCATGCCGGCCTGTTAATGAAACATATTCCACTGACTATTAAAAGAAAAACGGGTATAGTATCGAGAGGCGGTTCGATAATGGCCAAATGGTGCCTTTTACATCATAAAGAAAGTTTCTTATATACTCATTTTGATGAGATATGTGACATACTGGCAACTTATGATATAGGAGTATCACTGGGAGACGGACTAAGACCCGGTTCAATAGCCGATGCAAATGACAAAGCCCAGTTTGCAGAATTAAATGTGCTTGGTGAGTTAACAAAAATTGCATGGGACAAGAATGTACAGGTTATGATTGAGGGGCCGGGACATGTACCAGTTAATAAAATAAAGGAAAATATGGATCTTCAGAGGTCTGTATGCATGGAAGCGCCATTTTATACCCTTGGCCCTTTAACAACAGACATTGCTCCCGGCTATGATCATATAACCTCAGCAATAGGCGGAGCAATGATAGCATGGTACGGTGCGGCAATATTATGTTATGTCACACCAAAAGAACACCTTGGACTACCTAATAAGGAAGACGTTAAAACAGGAGTTATTACTTATAAACTCGCAGCCCATGCAGCTGACCTTGCCAAAGGGCATCCCGGGGCACAAATAAGGGATGATGCTATGAGTAAGGCAAGGTTTGAATTCAGATGGAAAGATCAGTTCCACCTTGCTCTTGATCCTGAATGTGCACTGAAATTCCACGATGAAACACTTCCTGATGAAGGAAGTAAATACTCACATTTTTGCTCCATGTGCGGGGAACATTATTGTGCGATGAAAACAACACACTATGTTAAAGAATACTCTGAAAAATTAGAGGAAAAGTCAAAAGAATTTAAAAAGGCAGGAGGAGAAATTTATATTAAATCGTAATTACTATGCAACTGGTAATAATTTCAAATCCGCAGGATTTTAACAACGAGCATATATTACTGACTGAGCTTTTTAATGCGGGGCTTGAATTCCTTCATATACGCAAGCCCGGATATTCAATTAAAGAAATAAAAAAATATATTGAATTAATACCTGAAAAATTCCATAAGAACCTTATCGTACATAAGTATATTGATTTATATACAGACTATAACCTGAAGGGAATACACTTCAGTCATGATAACAAGCACCTGGTTGATGAATTTGATGAAGTGAACATTCAAAAAAGTATGTCCACGCATAGTTTAAATGAATTAAATAATCTTGAAGGATTTGATTATGTATTTCTCAGCCCGGTATTCAACAGTATTTCAAAGCATGGCTATAACAGTATGTTTACTCCTGAAGAAATAACTTGCTTTTTTAAAGAGAATCCGGTAGATACAAAAGTTATTGCTCTTGGAGGAATATCAGCAGAAAATATTGAAGCTGCTCTATTAATGGGTTTTGACGGGGCAGCTGTTATGGGAGCATTGTGGAACAGCTATTTTGAAAAAAGAAATATTGATAATACAATAAATTACTTTATAGAATTAAACAGAAAATGTCAGCAGTTCGTCCGAACGTATTAGTTATAGCAGGCCTTGATCCCAGCAGTGGAGCAGGATTAATGGCTGATATTAAAACCCTGGAGATGCATAAGGTTTATGGTTTCGGGGTATGCTCAGCCTTAACCCGCCAAAACGATAAGGAGTTCTTTGATGTTGAGTGGTTTGATGCTGATAAGATTATAGCACAGATCGAAGCTTTGTCAGAAAAGTACAGCTTTGAGGTTGTTAAAATCGGACTTATTCAGTTTAATAATACAATTACACGAATTATTGATTATTTGTTAAGCCTGAACAAGAACACTAAAATAATATGGGATCCTGTATTGGAAGCCTCTTCAGGTTTCGTATTTCATAAGGCTCTGACTTATGAGCTTATTAGTGAAATTACTGCAAAAACATACCTGATAACTCCCAATATTTCAGAAGCCAAAGCATTAACAAATAATGCGGAACATTTAAACCAGGCATTGTTATGCATGGTAAATAATATAAATACAAATTGTTCAATACTTCTTAAAGGAGGTCATACAGCAGATAAAATAAAGAATGATATTTTATTCTCGGGAGGAAAGCAGATAATTCTGAAGGGAGAAGCTATTTCAGGTTATGACAAACACGGGACAGGTTGTGTATTATCCTCGGCTGTCGCGGCAGGCCTGGCTCTGGGAAAATCTCTTGAGCAGTCGTGCAGGGATGCAAAAGAATATACAAGAAAATTCATTCTCAGTAATAAAAGTCTTTTAGGGTATCACTATGAATAACAAGATAATAGAGAGATTTCATTTTATAACTGACGGTGTTGAACCCGGTGCGCATATCAGTCAGATAACCGGCGCCTGTGAAGGAGGGTGTAAATGGGTGCAGTTGCGGGTAAAGGATTTTGACAATCAAACATGGTTAAATACTGCTATAAAAGCTAAAAACATTACTGGTAAATATAATGCGAAACTTATAATTAATGATAATGTAGAAATTACCAGAGAAGTTGGTGCTGCCGGTACTCATTTAGGTAAAACCGATATGAGCATCAGGAAAGCAAGGGATATACTGGGTGAGAGTTTCATTATTGGAGGTACTGCAAATACTTTTAAAGATATTATCACTCTCTATTATGATGCGCCTGATTATATAGGACTTGGTCCGTACAGGTTTACCACAACCAAAAAGAAATTGAGCCCGGTTCTGGGGATGAATGGTTTTCTTTCTATTTTAACCGGAATGAAAGAGAATAACATTAATATACCTGTGATTGCCATCGGAGGAATTAAAGAGGATGATATAAGCTACTTAATCAATAATGGTTTGCACGGAGTAGCTGTTTCATCTCTTATTGTTAATGCCGAGGATATTACAGTAAAAACAAGAGCTATACTGGATAATATAAAAAATATTAAAACATAAAATGGAAAAACTAAAAATAGCGAACAAAGAATTTGCTTCCAGGTTATTTATCGGTACAGGAAAGTTCGGCAGTAATAAAATTATGGAAAAGGCCGTGATAGAATCAGGCAGCGAACTTGTAACTGTTTCTTTAAAAAGAGTCGATATCAGTAATGAAGATGATGATATGATAAAGCACCTGAAAAATCCACGGATAAACATATTGCCCAATACATCGGGAGTCCGTACTGCAAAGGAGGCAGTGTTTGCTGCACAGCTGGCCAGGGAGGCTCTTGATACAAACTGGTTAAAGCTGGAAATTCATCCTGATCCCAAATATTTGCTTCCTGATCCTGACGAAACCCTGCTGGCTACAAAAGAGCTGGTAAAGCTTGGATTTGTGGTTTTGCCATATACACAGGCAGATCCGGTACTGTGTAAAAAGCTTGAAGAAGCCGGTGCGGCAACTGTAATGCCCCTGGGCTCGCCTATTGGCAGTAATAAAGGTTGCAGAACGAAAGATTTCCTTGAAATAATAATTGAACAAAGCAAAGTACCTGTTGTAGTTGATGCAGGATTAGGAGTGCCTTCACATGCAGCAGAGGCTATGGAGATGGGTGCAGATGCAGTGCTTGTTAATACTGCAATTGCAGTATCTTCAGACCCTGTAAAAATGGCAAAAGCTTTTAAAATGGCAGTTGAAGCCGGCAGGATGGCATTTGAAGCAAAAACCGGAGAGCAGTCTGAATCAGCAGTAGCTACAAGTCCTCTTACAGCTTTTCTGGATGAATAAACGGTTAATTATTGATTTAACATAATAAGTAATAACTCAAAATGAAATTCTCAGATATTCTAAATAAATACGACTGGAAATCGGTAAAGAAAAGTATTTATTCTAAAACTGAGGATGATGTACGCAAGGCCCTGGGGAAAGAGCATCCTGATCCGGAAGATTTTAAAGCCCTGGTATCTCCGGCTGCTGCTGCCTTTATTGAACAAATGGCTGCCAGGAGCAACCTGGTGACTCAAAAGCGGTTTGGCAGGACAATCCAGCTATACATACCCATGTATCTGTCTAACGAATGCTCAAACCAGTGTATTTACTGCGGATTTAACAGCAACAATCTAATAGACAGGATTACCCTTTCAGAGGAACAGATTTTAGAAGAAATAAAAGCCATAAAATCTTATGGTTACGAACATATTTTGCTGGTTACCGGAGACTTTCCTGAAAAAGTAACCCTTGAGTATTTTAAGAATGCTATTAAACTTATTAAACCGTATTTTTCACAAATCTCATTTGAAGTACAGCCCCTGGAGGAGGATGAATATAAAGAATTGATTTCACTCGGTCTGCATACTGTTTATATTTACCAGGAAACTTATAATAAAGAGAATTATTTTATATATCATCCGAAAGGTAAAAAGGCAGATTTTGATTACCGGCTTGAGACACCAGACAGGCTTGGAAGAGCAGGAATTTATAAAACTGGTATAGGAAGCCTGCTTGGGCTTGAAGACTGGCGTACCGATGCATTTTTTACTGCCCTGCACCTTAGATACCTCGAACAGACCTACTGGAAGACAAAATACTCCATTTCTTTCCCCCGGTTGAGACCACACTTAGGTGATTTCCAGCCCAAATCACCTGTGACAGAAAAAGAACTTGTACAGCTTATAACTGCATTCAGAATATATGACGAGGAAGTGGAGCTGTCAATGTCATCAAGGGAAAGCCGGAAATTCAGGGATAACTGCCTGAAACTGGGCATTACCTGTATGAGTGCAGGCTCACGTACTGATCCCGGGGGATATGCAAGCTGTTCAAACGCTCTTGAGCAGTTTGAAGTTCATGATGACCGATCCCCTGGTGAGGTAGCACAAATGATAAAAGATAACGGTTATGAAGCGGTATGGAAAGACTGGGATGCATGTCTGCAGGAATAACAATTTTAATATTTATTTATGGATAATCAGCTATTATCTGAACAGGAACTGGAAAGGTACTCCCGCCATTTAATACTTCCCGGATTCGGAAGGAAGGGACAGGAAAAGCTTAAAGCAGCAAAGGTACTGGTTATTGGTGCAGGCGGCCTGGGTTCTGCAGTTCTGAAATACATTGCTGCCGCAGGAACCGGCCATATAGGAATAATCGACAACGATACAGTCAGTGTAAATAATTTGCAGAGGCAGGTTTTGTACGATACCAGGGATGTGGGATATAAAAAAACAGATATTGCAAAGAAGAAGTTATCATCACTTAATCCGCATGTTAACTTTACCATATATGACTCACAACTGACCAGGGAAAACTCAGATGACATTATTAAGAATTATGACCTGGTAATTGATTGTTCAGATAATTATGAAACAAGATATACTTCCAATGATAGTGTATTAAGACTGGACAAACCTTTAGTATTCGGTTCAGTAAAAAATTATGAAGGACAGTTGTCTGTTTTTAATTACCACAAGGGGCCCAATTACAGGGATTTATACCCCGATCCGCCTGATGAAAGCAATACTCCTGAATCTGATTTGGGTATTATGGGCGTGTTACCGGGAATAATAGGTTGCCTGCAGGTTAATGAAGCTATTAAAATAATCACCGGGACAGGAGAAATACTAAGCGGAAAACTAGTTGTTATAAACCTGCTTACTAATTCATTTACAACATTACAAATAAGCAAGACAGGTAAAAACTAATCAGGAGGGTATACCCTGGCAGATGAGGTGCATGTCTCCTTGACTTCCACAGATTCGACCTTTATTCCCGGTTTGTTAAACAGGGATATTGCCTTTTCCAGAATAATTTGCGCCAGGTGTTCGGATGTAGGATTTTGTTTTGTAGAAAATACTTTTTGCGAATTCTCCTTAAGATATGATAACATGGGATCTTTTTCCCATAAAATAGTTGTATGATCCAGATTTTCGTCTATCCACTCCCGCATAACTTTTATCTCGTTAAAGTCCATTAACATATTCCTGTCATCAAGCTCGTATCCTTCGATATAAACAACAACTGTCCAGCAATGACCATGAAAATTTGAACATTTGCCGGAGTAATTATTAATGATCCGGTGCGCAGCATCAAATTCAAATTCCTTGCTTAAAACATACCTTATTTCCCCTTTTTTGCTCCCCATAATAATATTTGCAGTCTTGGTGAAAAATTATATCCGTAAACTATAATCAAATCAACCAGCTCCGGTCTTAGTTGAGATTCACGAGTTATTCCTTCCAGGCTGATATAAACCCGCTTCTTCGAAATTTTAAATTTTCTTACAACCTCATCTACTTCCAGCAGGTCTTTTTCATTATTAATAACAAATTTAAATATACAATATTCTTTTTCATTCCAGTATTTTAAATATTTAATATCTGTTATTTGCTTCGAGTTAGACAGTTTAGGTGAAATGACCCAGTTAAATTGCCTTATTATATCCTCATTCATTGCATCTCTTTTAAATTGTGTCCCGTCTCTAAGAGTAATGTTCAATGGTTCAGTTGGCAGTAATACTCCGCTTGTCTCAACATGGTACTTCTTTGTGTCACACATAAGTTCATCCAGTTTATAAAGTGCGGGTTCTCCTCCTGTAAAAACAACATTACTACTGGTATTGTTCTTAATCAGGTCAGTTAATTGTGTTTTAGTATATTCTTTGTAGGGCCCTGAACTTTTAAGCCAGGTATACTTGGTATCGCACCAGATGCAGGAAAGGTTGCAAAAATGAAACCTTATAAACAGGGAATTTGAACCGGCAAAATTACCTTCGCCCTGCAATGACTCAAAGTATTCTGTAACATAGAATTTCATTCCAACAGCAATTTCCTTAATATAACAAGGCAAAGTTACGAATTACCTGATTTTTTTCTTTTAATAATTACTGCTGGATGGATTATTTCTTTATAAGGTAATGCTTAATAAATAATTCCTTTTTTACTAAACGGATATTAGTAAATCCGGCTTTTCGGATCAGACCCGGCAATTTACCAAACAACTGATACCTTGTGGAACTAAGCCATATAAGCAATAAAGTCATTAAAGGCGCTGTAAAAATATTCGGACTACCGAAATCACTCAACAAGAATCTTCCGTCAGCATTCAGTACCCGGTAAATTTCACTTAATCCTGCTTCTTTAACTTCAACAGGCAGATGATGAAACATCAGACTGCTGATTACAACATTAAAATAGTTATCAGGGAAGGGCAGATCATCTATTGATGCAACTTTGAAATTTATTTTCAGATTGTATTTTGCAGCTTTTTTCCCGGCCTGAATAATCATTTTTTCTGCAATATCAATACCATGTACTTCACCTTTATCACCAGTTTTAATTTTGGAAAGAACAGACAATACACCGGTTCCACAACCGACTTCCAGCACAGTCTCACCTTCTTTCAGTCCGATTAAATCTATTTGCTTTTTCCTTCTCCTGCTTTTTTCGGCAGGAGTTAATATATCATAATAACCGGCCATAGAGTTTAATGAAATACCTTTGGATTTCATATTACTATCTTAATGAACAAGTTGATATTAAATTTATCCCTTTAAATTAGTAAAAATAAGCTTACACTTCATGCATAAAAAAGATTTGCGAAAAACCGTAATTTGAAAAATAAAATTTGCATTTAGCACAAATTTTGGGATCAAAATACTCCATAATTGTATAAAACAATACTGAAAATTAATTCTATTTTATAATTTATTATTTCGCGCAAAACTCCAGCAATAGAGCGCATTTTTCCGTTTTCTTCATCCGTATAAAGACAATAAATTAGCCTTGAAAAAAATTATTTCGGACGAATTATGAATAAAGAAAAAGAAATAATATCTACAATTTCCAGGTTTCTCCCGAGAAGCAGTAACCAACTCAATGATCTCTTTGAATCCGATTCGGAAATACTGCAGTTTGGTGGTAAAAATATGTTATTTACAGTTGATGAATATTCGTCTGAAGACCAGTTCAGGGATAGCGATCCCTATACACTTGGCTGGAACCTCACAGTGGCAACTATCAGTGACATTCTTGCCAGCGGAGGAACACCGCGTTATTATGCACACAGCATGAATATACCGGTAAATAAATGGAATAATAAGTATTTATCTCATTTCTCAAAAGGTATTGCTGATGTATTAAGCACGATACAGGCGGGTTTTATAGGAGGAGATGTGGGTACTGCCGATAAATGGCATTATACAGGTGTTGCTATCGGGGAAAGTAAAACCCCGGTTACACGGAGGGGAGCAAAACCGGGAGATCTAATACTTATGACAGGCCAGATTGGAATAGGTAATCTTGAAGCCGCCTTGAACCTTTACTCCAGAAAACCGGTGTTAAAAGCCATTCTAAAAGGTTATAAAACAAAGTTAGCAGTGCGTTTTGACGAATCAAGGTTAATCCGTGAATTTGCAACTTCCTGTATCGATTCAAGTGATGGTGTATTAAATGCCCTTAATACATTATCAGATATAAACAATACAGGTTTTGAGATTACGCAGACACCCTATTTCCCCGGGGGTTTAGCCGTTTGTAAATTATTATCAAAGCCAAAAGAACTTTTGCTGGCCGGCGAATGCGGTGAATACGAATTAGTATTTACAATTAATGAGAAGGATCTTCCTTTGTTTTGCCAGTCAGATGACTACCGGCACTTATCTTTTACTCCTGTCGGGCGTATCACCCGTCAGACAGAAAGATTGCTTATCACTGCAGAGAAGACAATTGATTTTACTGATTTTGATATCAGGAGTCGTAGCTATGAAAATATATCACTCTATATAGAAGATTTAACTAAATATCTTGTCAATCATGAAAAATTCTGCCACTATATATGAAAATACCACAGAATGTGGTGAAAACGTAAACCTGATGAATATTTTACTGCAAGGCCGTAAACTTTCATTCAGCGAACGTATCCACTCATTTAACGATGCAGTAACAAAATTAAACGGAAAATTAAGACATACTTATTTCAGGGTAATAGAATCCAAAGCTGAAAGAGAAGTAACAGTTAAAAACGATAATGGTTCCGTTCAAAAAATGCTGATGTTCGGGTCTAACAATTACCTGGGACTGGCCAATCATCCCTATGTTCTGAAAAAAGTAAAGTCTGCTATCGATGAAGCGGGTGTAGGAATTGGCGGTCCGCCAATCCTTAATGGTTACACCAAAGGCATGCAGGAGTTGGAAGCACGGCTGTCTGCTTTGAAAGGTTCTGAAGACACATTAATATTTTCCAGCGGTTATAATGCCAATACCGGACTTGTATCAGGACTTTGCAAGCCTTCTGATATAATTCTGGCAGATGAATACAGCCACGCCTCGTTTTTCGATGGTGTTAAAATGGCAAGGTGCAAATGTTTAACTTTCCGTCATAATGACACCAGGGAACTTGAACAGCTCCTTTGCAAGCATTCGGATAGCAGTGAAAATAAATTTGTTGCAGTTGAGGGTGTTTATTCCATGGATGGCGACCTTTGCCCTCTGGATAAAATCATTCCATTATGCAGGAAGTACAATGCTGTATTATTAGTCGATGATGCACATGCTACAAGTGTTATAGGCGGAAATGGCGGGGGAATTCACGATCATTTTGATTTACCTGTCGGTGAAGACATAGTGCTTGGAACATTCAGTAAAGCTTTTGCTGTAAACGGAGGTTTTATATCTGCAAGCAGACCGGTTATTAATTATCTCCGTATGATGTCCCGTTCTTACATGTTTTCCGCAGCATTACCTCCAGTTACTATTGCAGCCGTTTTAGCCGGGCTGGATGTACTGGAAAGAGAGCCTTATCTGCGGGATAAATTACATGCCAATGTCGCTTATGCTACCGGGAAGTTAAGAAAATACGGGCTTATTTCAGAGCCGCAGGCAGGAATAATTTGTCTTAAAGTTCCTGGTGATGCAAACATTAAAATCCTGGCAAGGCAGTTTCATGAAGCAGGGATATTTTTAAATGCCGTTGAATTTCCTGCCGTGCCTTTTCACAAACAAAGATTCAGGATAAGTGTTATGTCTAGTCATACTAAAAAGGATATAGACACCCTGGCAACTGTAGTTGAGGAAATATGGAGTAAAATACCCGTTAAGTCAAACTTCAATATTTGTTAATTATGAAAGCTGCAATTCTCATAAACAATTCAGCCAGTAACAATACAGGTGAAAAGAAGTGGAAGCGCATTAAAGATAAGGTATTGAAACGATTTCCGAAGAATACAATCGTTATACCTTATAAGGTGCCTTTTAACCTATTTCATTGTCTTAAAAAGTTGATTAATGAAAAAGGCGTCACTTGTTTTATCTCAGCAGGTGGAGACGGCAGTATAAACTATTTATTAAATGCTCTGATTAAAATAACCGGCAGACATTCAAGAAATTATTGCCTTGGTGGTATAGGGTTAGGTTCAAGCAATGATTTTTTAAAACCATTTTCAGATTATATTGAAGGAGTACCTGTGAAAATAAATCCTGATTTTAACAACCTCACAGATGTTGGTAAAGTTACTTACACAGATGAAGAAAGTGAAGTAAAAGCCAGGTATTTCATTGTTAATGCAAGCCTGGGCATTACTGCTGATGCCAACCTGCTTTTTAACAAGGGAGATTTATTTATCAGGTATATGAAGTCTCGATCTGTAGGTCTGACAATACTATATACTGTTATTAAAACTCTTATTACTTATAAAAACAAGTTAATTACTGTTAATGGTGGCGTAGAAAGCCACAAGTTAAGAATTGCCAACCTGAGTTTGACCAAGAGCCCTTATATATCGGGAAATTTTTATTACGACCGGTGTCCCGGCAAGATCAGCGGCAAACTGGGTTTTCATTGTACAGGTGACATGACAAAAATGGAAATCATCAGAACTCTTTATGATCTTTCAAAAGGCAGATATACCGGGCTGGCAAAAAGAAGTACATCATTTGTTGATGAGCTTGATATATCTTCTGCCGATTTCCTGGCTATGGAAACAGACGGAGAGATACAGGTGGGGAAACGATTCTCATTTACAACTATTCCAAAAGCATTATGCCTTGCATCATGAAACAGGCTACATCATATTATCCGGTATACTCATTCAGATTCTTCCGTGCATTATTTATCCACATGCGTCCCTATTTGCTTTTTGTTTCAGGTGTTGCCGGATTATCAGGGATGGCAGTTGCAGAAAGGGTAAATATTCCTGCAGGTATATTTATAATGGCTTTTATTCCTCTATTCCTTGGGTATGGTTTTGGCCAGGCTTTAACGGACTGTTTCCAGATTGATACCGACTCAATATCCTCACCATACAGACCTCTTGTAAAGGGTGAAGTATCCCCGCGAGCTGTTGGAATTGTCAGCAGCCTGGGATTAGTGATCATAAGTGTTCTGATAATATACCTGAATCCTTACAATGCCACATGGTGTATTATGAGTATTATCGGTTTGATTACCTATACATATTTTAAGAAAAATTTCTGGTTTGCAGGTCCCTTTTATAACGGGTGGATTGTTATGCTTCTTCCGGTTATAGGTTTTATGGCAGTTTCAGGTGGCGGCTTTTCAATGTTAAAAAATGCTGATTTATGGAATTTATGCGGACTGAGCCTGTTCTCATACACAAACTTTGTGCTGATTGGCTACCTGAAGGATATAACTGCAGACAAAGAAACAGGTTATAAAACATTTCCTGTGGTTTTTGGATGGAACAAAACCCTGTATGCCGGGGATATTTTTGTGATCCTTGGAGTCTTCTTCTGTTATCGTCTGATAGGACATAATGATCCTGCAGCCTTTGTTTTATTCCTTATAGCATCGGTAGCAGCTATTTCCGGACAGGCCGCAGGTCATTTTACACAAAATAAGGTGGAATCCAACGCTTATTACCCTGTTATTTCTACAGTCAGGGCTTTTATCCTCTGGCATCTTTCAGTTGCCCTGCATTTCAGGCCCCAATGGCTGGTATTCATAATCATCTTTTATCTTGCTTTTGAAGCTGTACTGTATCTCAGGCCTTCAAAAGAGCAAATTTGATTAATACTGAAAATGTAACCAAAATGAACACACTAAAAGACAAAAGAATATTAATTACAGGTGCTTCTTCAGGCATTGGAAAAGCACTTGCCTGCAGCCTGGCAGCAAAAGGTGCTGATCTCATCCTTTCTTCCCGGAATTTAGAAAAATTAAGAATTGTCTCTGATACAATTAAGAGCGACCCTGCAACTAAACATGAACCTTATATTGTCTCATGTGACATGAGTAAAACAGATGAAATCAAAAATCTGTTTAATGAATGCACAAGGAACCAGGGAAAGATAGATATTTTAATAAACAATGCGGGTATTGGCGTTTACGGGGAATCAGACCTTACTACAATGGAGGATCATAAGTCTATTATGGAAGTTAATTATTTCGGCGCCGTTCAATGTATGCAGGAAGTTCTTCCCCAGATGATGAAGAGAAAAGAGGGTATGATAGTAAATATTTGCTCTGTTGCAGCCCTTCATGGAGTACCCTACCTGGGGGCATACGGCGCAAGTAAAGCAGCTTTGGTGGCGTTAAGCCAAAGCATGAGGGCAGAGTTAAGCAAATTCGGGATTTCCTTACTGGTTGTTTATCCGGGGTATACTGAAACTGACTTCTTTACAAATGAAAAGAAAGTAGGTAATGCCTTTAGGCCAAAACGTCCCTATACACCTGTTCAGAAAGTGGCAAATGAAATTATACGTTCCATTGAAAATAATAAGAAAGAGCTGGTGCTTACATTAGAAGGAAAGGCCCTTGCAATAACCAGGGCATTTCTCCCGGGACTTGTAAGAAAAGTGATGAAAAAAATGGCATATAATCTAACTGTGTAAAAAAAAGAGATGAAAAAGCCTAAATTGCTTATTATAGTATTATTTCAGAATCTGGGTGATAAACAGGCTTATTATGCAAAATCTCCTGCTCCTCCCTTATCAGGAGCATTACTGGCCGGTATTACACCTCCTGTTGTTGAGATTGAGTTACTGCATGAAATGATTCGTCCAATCAATTATGATACGGATGCCGATTTTATAGCCCTGAGCTTTATGGACTTTTGTTCTCCCCATGCGATAGAAGTGTCAAAAAGGTTTCGCAAGATTGGAAAAAAAGTAATAGCCGGAGGCAGATATCCTTCCACGTTCCCGGAAAAGCTTACTTCTCATTTCGATGCTGTTGTAATTGGAGAGGCAGAACATATATGGCCGGAAGTAGTGAAAGACCTGGTTGCCGGAAATCTGAAAAAAACTTACCAGGCACCTTTTGCTCCTCCCCTGGATAATATACCCGCACCCCGTTATGACCTGATAGAAAAAGATTTTATGGTTCCTGTTGTGACTGAAGCTACAAGAGGATGTAAATACAGGTGCAGCTTCTGCCAGTTAACTGTCAAACCCGCACCCTACCGTGTCAGGCCCATAAAAGACGTCATTAATGATTTAAAATCCGTTAATAAACTCCCTTTTCACAAGCGAAAAATAGCAATGCTACTTGATAATAACCTGGGCTCCGATTTAGCCTATGCAAAAGAGCTGCTAAGAGAAATTGCTAAAATTAAACTGTGGGCACTGGGCGTCCAGTTCAGCTTTGACTGCCTCCATGATAACGAATTCATCGATCTGCTTGAAAAAGCAAGATGTGGAATGGCATTCATCGGGCTGGAGTCATTAAACGAACCCAGTCTTTCATCTGTGCACAAAAGACATAACAAGGTCAGGGAATACAAGGAGTTATTCATGAAGCTCAAAAAAAAAGGTATTTTAACATTCACTGGGATGATACTTGCCCTGGATGAGGATACTAATGAATATTATGAAAGTTTGCCGGCAAAGCTGGATGAGATAGACCCGAGTTCAATTCTCCTTTCATTATCTATACCAATACCCGGAACACAGTTCCATAAAAAAGCATCGGACGAAGGCAGAATAACCGATAACGATCTTTCACATTATGAAGGAGACCATCTTGTAATCAATCCGCTTAAAGTAAAACCGGATGATGTTTTTAAAGCTTTCCGGGATATAAACAAACACTTTTATTCATGGAAAAATATTATTAAAAGATGGTGGAGGTTTATTTCTACAGCTTCATTTAGAGGTAATATATTCAACCGGATTTTCAGGGGAGTATTTCTCTCGGTTATTCTTTTAAAGTTATCTGTATTTCAGCGTCATCACGCTCAAAGGAAAGTATATAATAACCCTGTTTACAGACAGATCATAAAACAGGATTCTAAGTATTATAAGAAAATTTCTTAAGAAATTCCCCGTACCCTTTTTTCCTTAACCTGCATGACGGGCATTCACCGCAGCCCCTGCCCCATTCATTCATCTTCTCATTGCCGTTATAACATGTCATTGTCAGTTCATTTAATTCTTTCAGTTTTCCTGCATTATGTGCCAGTTCAAATGTTCCGGCCTTGTCCAGCCTCATAAGGGGTGTATGTATTTCAACCCGGCAGTCCATTCCCAGGCTTAGCTCTCTGGCCTTGGTCTTAATATAATCATCCCTGCAATCCGGGTAGCCTGAAAAATCTGTTTCGCAGACACCTGTTACCAGGTGTATATGTTTTTCATTATTCCTGAATGCATGGCTTGCTGCTATAGTAAAAAAGATTCCGTTACGGTTGGGTATAAAGCTTGCAGGTAAATTCTCTGCATTTGGATGCTTGGTGCCATGATTACCGTCTCCGAAAAGTGAACTTGCAGCAATGGAACTGAAAAAGTCCTTTATATCATAAATTGTATGTTCAATGCCGAAATGGGCAGCTATTTTTTTTGCATAATCCAGTTCAATCTTATGAGTTTGATTATAGGCAATACTTATTGCTTCCAGAGCCTTAAAATTATCCTTTGCCCATAATGTGCAGACAAATGAATCCTGGCCCCCTGATAAAAGAACATATGCTTTATGATCAGGCATTCTCATTTTTTTTGCCATGCCTGGCAATTACCTTTGTGTGTATGTTCCCCCTCTGGTTAAAATCAGCCAGTACCTGCATATATTTGGGTTGCAGTAATTCTACCAGGTCATCAAGTATTTTATTTGCAAGTTCTTCATGAAAGATATTCTTATTCCTGAAACCGTTAAAATACAGCTTCAGGCTCTTGAGCTCAACACAATATTTATCAGGCTGATATTCAATGTATACGGTAGCAAAATCAGGAAATCCCGATAATGGACAAAGGCAGGTAAGTTCCGGGCATGTGAACTGTATAGTATAATCCCTCTTGCGGTTCTGGTTTTCAAACCTTTCAAGCTTGTTTTCCCGAATCATCCGTGTGCCGTATTTTTCTTTCATAGCGCCGGTAAAGTTAGAAACAAATTAATTATTTACAATGAGTTGATATAATGTACATGCCTGGAATTTAATTTTTAACAAATAAAAGTTATTTTTGTCGCCTTAAATACGTTATTAACAGAATATCAAAATATTATATAATTTATGTTAACGGATAATATACTCGACTTAATAGGAAATACTCCCCTTATTCGTTTGAAGAAAGAGAATGTTTTTGCAAAGGCCGAATTTCTCAATCCCGGAGGTAGCATAAAGGATCGTGTAGCATTAGCCATGATTGAAGGTGCTGAACGGGATGGCCGTCTTACGGAAAGAACGGTAATTATGGAGCCTACCTCGGGTAATACAGGTATTGGCATTGCCCTTGTCGGCAGGTTAAAAGGTTATAAAGTTATTATTGTTATGCCTGAGAACATGAGTGTTGAACGAAAAAAACTAATTCAGTCACTTGGAGCGGAACTTATATTAACTCCTGCAAAGGAAAATATTTCAGGAGCTGTAGATTATGTAAACAAAATGAGAGAGAATGATTCCAATATCTTTGTGCCTCAGCAATTTGAAAATCCTGATAATCCCCGTGTTCACTATGAAGAAACTGCTCATGAGTTATGGAGGCAGATGACAGGTGATATTGATTGCTTTATAGCCGGCGTTGGCAGTGGAGGCACTTTGCAGGGTATTGGCAAATATCTTAAAGAACATAGGCCCGGAGTTAAAATTATAGCTGTTGAACCTAAAAATGTATCTGCCCTTCTGGGTCACGAACCGGGCTTACACCAGATACAGGGAATTGGTGACGGCTTTATTCCCGAGATCTTGGATACAAGTATGGTTGATGATGTAGTAGAAGTAACGGATGAAGATGCAATTGATACAACAAGACAGCTTGGCAGGAATCACGGACTTCTTGTAGGAATTTCTTCCGGGGCAAATGTATGGGCTGCCCGCCAGATTGTGCGCAAAATAAGAGGTAATATTTCAACCGTACTTCCCGACCGGGCCGAAAGATACTTCAGTACCGCTCTAATATAGAATGATAGGGAGCTTGCCATTTTACTGATTGCTAATTAATTGTTTACAATTTCAGAATATTGTCTTCTTCCATATTGGCAAAAAAATGTATATTTGTTTTAGTAACAAATAATCGGGTTGATTTCAGTGCTGTTATAAGATCACTATTAATTCATTAACAATGGAAAAGCAGCCTTCTATGGACGATCAATTTCTCAGGATCACCAACCAAATTATCCTGGATAATTTAGATAATGAAAATTTCTCTGTCGAAGATCTTGCTCAAAAGGCAGGATTAAGCAGATCAATGCTGCACAGGAAACTTATAAAACTGACCGGCAAATCTGCCAGCGATCTTATTACTTTAAAAAGATTAATAAAAGCAAAGGAACTATTGGAAAATGATGTAGCCACCAGTTCAGAAATTGCTTATAAGGTAGGTTTCAGCGATCCAAGCTACTTTAATAAAGTATTTAAAAAATACTATAAAGTTTCACCGGGTGATATGAGGAAAAAAGGTGCACCTGATTTGGAAGATTTATTAAAAAGACCGCAACCCAGGATACTGGGGTTGTACAAATCAAAAAGCTTGTTAATAAAAGCAGTTACAACCATTGCTTTTATAATTATTATAGGTGGTGTCATATATTTTCTTATCAAATCAAAAATTCCTGTTGAAAAATCGCTTGCAGTATTACCTTTGGATAATTTAACCGGGCTTCCTGAAAACACCTTTATTATAGACGGTATGCAGGATGCTCTTATTGGTGAATTAGGTCAAATTAAGTCCATCCGGGTGATATCCAGGACTTCCACCCTTCGTTATCGTGATAGTGACATGTTATTACCGGATATAGCTAAAGAGTTGGGAGTAAATACTATTGTGGAAGGATCGGTTCAATGCCTGGGCGACAGCCTTTGTTTAATCATACAGTTAATTGATGTTTTTCCGAAAGAACGCCATCTGCTGGCGAACGAATATATTGATAATATGCACAATGCATTAAGAATTCAAAAAACAGCAGTAAAAGACATTGCACATAATATTAATATCAGACTATCGGAAGACCAGGAACAGCTTTTTACAGAAGCAAGGCAGGTTGACCCGGAAACCTATAAAGACTATCTAAGAGGGTTATATCAGTTAAACCTGGGAACCCCGGAATCGTATTATCTGGGTATAGACTACATGCAAAAAGCTATAAAAAGAGATCCTGGAGAACCATTAGCTCATGCAGGTTTAGCATTAGGATATGCCCAATTGGGACATGGGTATTTAGAAGCCCCGGATGCGTTCCTGACTGCAGAAGCAGCAGCGAACAAAGCCTTGAAATTAGATCCGACACTGGATGAAGCTCATATAGCTATAGGCATGCTCAATACATATAATTTCTGGGATTGGCCGAAAGCACAAAAAGCATATGAAAACGCACTTGCCCAAAATCCAAACAATGAAATTGCTCATGCTCACTTTGCCTGGTATCACGTTCTTTTCGATAACAAAGAAAAATCTTTATACCATGCCAAAATGGCTACAGTGCTTGATCCCCTTTCTCCTGCATATCTTTCATGGCTTGCATGGCTTTATGTTTACTTTGAAGAATTTGAACAGGCTGAAATAGCAGCCCGTAATTCTCTGGAATTAATGGAAAATCTGCCTTATGGAAATACAGTAATGGGATGGGTATATCTTCATAAAAAGGAATATCAGAAGGCTATAGAAACACATAAGAAATTACCATTGAATTATCCCTTTTTTAAAATGGTGCTTGCTTATACTTATGTTCAGGCAGGAGACATGGACAAAGCAATAGCATTACGAAATGAAGTAGAAGAACAAGCGAAACAGAGCTGGGTCAATCCTTTTGAAAGAGGTCTGCTTGCAGGAATGGCAGGTGACCTTGATAAAGCTTTTAAGATGCTGGAAGAGGCTGTTGAGCACCACTATTATCCGACCAACCATATAAATATTATGATTCCTGGTATGAAATTTTTAGATGGTGATCCGCGATACGATGAACTATTTCAAAAAATGAACCTGCCTTATAAAAGGGAATTGCTGGTTTCAAAATCATCAGAATAATAGAATTTTTCGGACGTAACAGGGAGAGTATTTTTTTTCAAAAAAAAACCTGCTGTTTCGAAAAATGCAACCAAATTACCGAAATGCAACAATTCTCTTGCTAAACTTACCGAAGATTGCAACGAGTTTACCAAATACCAGGGATTGTTTGTTTTACCTTTATATACAAAATTTGATTATTCCTAAAATCAACTCGTCATGAAAACATTAATTTTATGGATGTTGGTGCTAACAATAGCATCTATTTCCAGTGCTCAGTATGTAGACATTCCTGATGCAAATTTTAAAAATGCCTTGATAGAAGCAGGAGTTGATGCAGATAAAGATAGTGAAATCAGTTATGTAGAAGCGGATGCTGTTACTACTTTAGTTATTAATATTTATCCTGCTGATAGTATTGATGTTAAAGGCATTGAGGTCTTTACTAACCTTGACACACTTGTTTTATCTGCTGTGAAAGTAGTCAATCTTGATATTTCCAATTGTACCAGTCTTAGGTATTTAAGTTGCCAATGCGGTTTAACGTCAATTGATGTCTCGAAAAACACAGAGTTAACGATACTTGCTGTAGGTATGGGAATGGGAGGCGGGAATAATTTAGATAGCCTTGATGTTTCTAATAATACTGCATTACAGTATTTAAATTGTCAGGGAAATCAGCTAACGAGCCTGGATGTTTCGAATAATACGGCATTATTGGGATTGTATTGTGGTTATAATCGGTTAATCAATCTGGACATTTCTAATAGTGTAGCATTAATGGAATTGTTTTGTTATGAAAACCAGTTAACCAGTCTGGATATTTCTGGTTGTACTGCTTTAACATGGCTGCAGTGTGGTAGTAATCAGTTAACGAGGTTGGATGTTTCCGATAAAATTTCTTTAGATGTATTGGCTGTTGCCAATATGCCAACATTATATGAAGTCTGTGTATGGGATATGCCTTTCCCTACTGTTGGTGTTGATATAGACACCACGAGCAGCCCAAATATAAAGTTTACAACTGATTGTGCAGTAAATGACTTAAAAGCTTATAAAGAATCTAACACTATAGACATCTACCCGAATCCTTCTGATAATATAATTAACATAGAAATTGAAAATAAAAATAAGACAACAATTGAGATTTATAATGTCAGTGGTAAGATAGTATTCAGCAAAAAACTTAATTCAAAAAAGGAAAGAATTGATATATCTGGTTTATCAGAGGGGATGTATTTTGTGAAGGTCACGCAGGAGCAGGATGTAATGGTTGAAAAATTGATTGTTTATTGAAAAACCTACTTAAATCCTCCGATTTTAACCTATCTTATTAATATTTAAATGGTTATAACTCGCTTTAACTTTTAAAACCGTCAATTATTATATCAAAAATGAAACCTAAAACATAAAATCCACGTTAAAAGAAGTAGTTGGATTCATAACTATTAAGTTTAATTTTTGTTAGGTTTAATAATTGTTCTCTTAGGGTTTTTGTAAAATTTTAGGTTTAATTTTTAGGGTTTTAAAAAACCAGGAATCTTCGGGTTCCTGGTTTTTTTTTGTGGGGGAAAGGGGACTGCGCCGGGGTGCTGTCCCCTTTTTTATCCCTCTTTATTCATTTCATCCAGAATCTTCTGGATTTCTACCTCTGTATCATGTAGTTTTGCCCTGCAAATCTTTAATAAATCCGCTGCTTTCTTCACATTGGCACTAAGTTCGTCAACATCCAGCTCTTCATTCTCAATTTTTTCAAGTATTTCCTCAACCTGTTTGATTGCTTCAGCATATGATATTTGTTGTTTTCCCATTATTAATGGTTTTATATTAAATTATTACTTTGTTACCTTGCTCTTAATTCTTCCCTTATATAAAATAGTATCAATTAAATCCTCATTTTTTAATTTATAAGCTTCCTTAATATTTTTTCCGTTGTGCAGTGTTATTGAATATCCCCGTTTCAGTATATTCTTCGGATCCAGATAATGTCTTTTCTTATCAAGGATTTCAAGCCTGTAATAACTGTCTGAAATATATTTAATACAGTGATTTTTAAGATTCCTGTTTAACAGTAAAAGCCATTGTGAGTTTTTAACTGCATATTCCCTGCATGATGACCTTATTTTCTGACTTATTAAATTTATTGTATTATAATTATTTGATATTCTTTCGGTTACGACCGGTGTTAAAAGTAAAGCATACTTGCTTATTTTCTCATTTTCCCTGCCAACCTTTTCCAGGCAAATATCTGTAATCCTGCTGTTAAGATCATTTATATAATTTTCATTCTCCTGGAAAACAGAAATCAGAAATTCTGCCACTGCAGTAGGTGTTTTCAGCTTAGTATGTGCTACTATATCAACAACGGACTCGTCCTGTTCATGGCCTATACCTGTAAGTACTGGTAAAGGAAACTGTGCAACGTTATAAGAAAGCCAGTAGTTATTAAAACAGCTGAGATCGGCCTGGGATCCTCCTCCCCTTATTATTACCACTATATCAAAGAAATCTTCGTATTTATATATTTTATCCAAAGCTTCAACTATTGACGTCTCAGCTTCCTCTCCCTGCATAAATGCCGGGAACAGCCTGATATAAAATTTATAATTATAAGGATTATTCTGAATATGATTCATAAAATCCCCATAACCAGCGGCAGTTGCAGACGAAATAACCGCGATTTTCTGAGGCAGAAGAGGAAACGGCAAAGATTTATTCATTTCTATAACTCCCTCTTTAACGAGCCGCTTTATCGTTTCCTGTTTTGTCCTTGCCAGCTCTCCGATTGTATAGTCAGGCTCAATATCAATGATATTTAAACTAAATCCGTACAATTCATGGAACTCAGCGATAGCCTTCACCAATACCTTAATTCCTTTTGTAAGCTTTATATTTGTTGTTGTTTCAAAATAAGGCTGGAGCATCCTGAAAGTTGATGACCATATTATTGCCCTGGCTTTTGCACGCAGACTATCTGTCAATTCATCTTTTTCAACCAGCTCAAGGTAACAATGTCCGCTATTGTTAACTTTTATTTCACTTATCTCACCAATTACCCAGTAATATTCCGGCAGGTTATTTTTTAAGGTCTTTTTTACTTCCTGGTTGAGTTCATAGAGTGATATATGTTTCTTTGTATCCACTCGTAAATTACAGCTTAACTATTTTTTGTATAGAGGATGAATTTTCAGATTGTATTTTAATAAAATATATTCCTGAGGACAGGCCTGATAAGTTACCTATAGTTATTTCATTATACATATCATTTAAATCATATCTTTCTTCCCTGGTTATCTTACCGGCTATGTCATAAATTGTTATGAAAACTGTACCTGGGGAACCGGAATAGAATAAGACATTGATATTTTCACTGAAGGGATTTGGAAAAACCTGTAATGATACCAGCTCGGAAGGTCCGCTGTCATATTTGTTTTTTAGAATTATATTTGCCAGGTTAAAATCAGGGATGCCATAACCATAAATTGTATCAGGATCCAGGAATTTGTGAGAACTTTCCTGTATAGCAGAAAATATTTCCATATTTGTGGCATCAGGATTTGCCTGCCATAAACAAGCTGCCAGTCCCGTTATCACGGGAGCTGACAAGGAGGTTCCCGCACCAATTCCCAATGATCCGTTATACCTTATAATATAGGTTCCATTTCCTATTGCACATACATTCGGTTTAATCCTGCCATCATAGGAAGGCCCGCGTGAACTGAATGCCGCTATTATCCCGAGAGAATCCACTGCCCCTATAGCAAGAACGCTGTCGGCATCAGCCGGTGCAGTAATATATTTCCATTTCCTGCCGCCCTGGTTTCCTGCGCTTGAAATAACGAGTATTCCTTTGGATGCTGCTATATCAGCGGCAATTGAAATCCTTGTTGAGTTCCCGTCCATATCCTCATAAGTATGATTCTGGGTGGAATCATCAAAGACGCTGTAACCAAGTGAAGAGCTAATTATGTCCACGCCTGCACTGTCGGCAAACTCAGCAGCAGAGACCCAGTTATCTTCTTCTATCAGGTATTCGGTATCTACATCTTCCGAGCGCAACAGCCAGAAACTTGCATCAGGTGCCGTGCCGACAAACTGATATGGTATATTGCCGGCAATAACTGATAAAACATGCATTCCATGTGCATGTTCTCTGAAAATATTTGAATTCCTGTTTACAAAATCCCTGGTTCCTATAATTCTGTCCTCGTTCCATAGATCATAAAACCCCGGTATAACATCAACTCCCAGGAATCCTGCATCCATTAAAGCAATATGTATCCCTCTGCCTGTATATCCCTGTTGATGCAAAAAATGTCCGTCATGTATCCTGATCTGATCACCTGAAACACCGTAATATGAGTCCCAGGAATTATATTCAATAGCTTCTGTAGCAGATTTATTATTAATCCCTGATATTACTTGTTTAGGACCATTAATTTGTGGCTTTACTACAAACGGAAGGCTATAGATTTGCCCCAGTAATTCCGGATCAATATAGCCTGTTGTTATTGCGTTAAACCATTTAGATATATTATGCACAGGTATTCCCAAAGCCTTAATACTGTCAATATATGCCGGAGTGACAGGTAAATCATTGGAAGAATATGGAATATTTTGCCTTATCCTTCTCTGAATAGCACGCTCAGATAAAAACTCTTCCGGCCTGTCCAGACTGTAAGGATTATTATTTTTATCGGTAAACTGAATCCAGTAACTATAAAGGTAGGTTTGTGAAAATGCTTCCGCAACCACAATAATAAAACATAAAAATAATATAGTAAATAATCTTTTCATCTTTCATAATCATTATTTCCATAATGGAAAAAATCCTCAGGCACAGGCTCTCTGAACTTTCCAATATTCTTATCCACCTTCTGAAAAAATTCCTGTTGCTTTTTCGTTAAAGTTTCTTCGTTTTCAGCTTTTCCGTTTATAAAATTTACTTCAAAATCAACTTTGTTGCCTTTATTATAAAATATCCATCTGCCATGTCTTTTTCCATCCTTGTAATGTCCTTTTACCTGCAAGTCGCCATTTGGATAATAAACAATAAAAGCACCTGAAAGTTTACCTTTAAGATATGAGCCCTTTAGCCTCGGGGAGCGATTCTCATAGTACTGCTCCCATACACCGCATTTATTATTATCTTTCCACTCTGTCTTTTCGGTAATATAACCATTTGTATAGTATTTGTGTGACATCCCGTGTTTCACTCCTTTCCTGTACATTTCATCGGAAATTAGTGTCCCTTCATAGTAACTGTAATACTTCCAGAGGCTGTCTTTAGCCGCATTATAATAATAACCTTCTGCAGCAAGTTGTCCATCCTCATAAAACAATTTTGTCTCAGAAAAAGTACCTGTGCTGTCAAAATTCATGATTGCTTTTAAATTGCCGCTTTCAAAGTACCTTTTCATTGTCCCTACCGGTTTATTATCCTTAAAGAAACCGGAATAATTAATCTTGCCGTTAGGATAATATTTTTTCCAGAATCCCTGTTTTAATCCGTTTTTATCAATATTATTAAATACAGTATCGTTTTCAAGCGGGCCGGTTTGTACGAATGCTATGCCCGGTACAACAACCAGAGCCATAAAAAGAAGAACCTTTCTCATATAACA
>CP070654.1:3366232-3373252 GCA_020354785.1 Bacteroidales bacterium | reverse complement strand
GTTCTTGCAACTGACGGGGATTTTAATGTCGGTATATCTGATCAGGATGCCCTGGTTGAACTTATAGAATCAAAAAGGGATATAGGAGTATTCTTAACTGTAATCGGTGTAGGAAGAGGCAATCTTAATGATGCTATGATGGAGCAGGTAGCAAATAATGGCAACGGCACATATGAATATCTGGGGAACTACACCGATGCAAAAAAGATACTTGTTGATGAGTACAGTAAATTCTTTACTATTGCCAAAGATGTCAAGATCCAGATTACTTTTAATGAGGAAACTGTTGAACAATACAGGCTGATAGGATATGAAAACAGAGTACTGGAAAATGAAGACTTTGAAGACGATGAAGAAGATGCAGGGGAAATTGGATTAGGTCAGTCAATAACAGCCCTCTATGAAGTTATTCCTGTAAAATCACCTGATTTAAATGCTAAAATTTGTAAAATAGATTTCAGATATAAAAAATCAGACGAAAATCAAAGCATACTTATAAGTATTATCGGCGAGGATAAAGGAAATATATTTTCAAATGCCTCTGATGATATGAGATTTGCAGCCTCAGTGGCCGGATTCTCACTACTGCTTCGAAATTCCGAATATAAAGGCAGCCTTACTATTCAGGATGTATATAACTGGGCAAATAATTCAAAAGGGTATGATCCTTTTGGTTACAAATCTGATTTCGTCATACTGGTTGGTACTACAATGGAAATGATGGACTAAATATTATAATCCGTTATCAACCGGTAAATCTCCTGCCCCTGTAAATACAGTTTTTGTCATCACATAATTTACATGGGTAATTTTTTCTTTTAACTTCTTTTCCGATACCGATTATTCCGCTTACCGATTTTATCGGATACATTAGTGATGTGTCAGACAGTTTAACACCACAAAAGTCATCCGGGAAAAAAGTAAATAACTTTTGCTGTTCCGAGACATTCCATCCGCAATACCCCGGGCTATATCTGTTTGTAATGTTTAATCCCCTGTCATTCATTTCCTCTTCCAGTGTATTCTGTATTCTATCCATTGCTGATTCAACAATTTCCGAGCCTGCTACATCAATAATGTAACCTTTAAATGTTTCGCCTTCTGACATTAACTTTTTGGACCATTCTCCAATTTCCGGTCCGGCAGTACATAAAAAAAGTGCTATTTTTTCTGATTTTTTTATCTGGTTTATTACAATCTTCTTTGCGTAAAAATCAATTATTCCGACCAGCAATTTATGATTATTCAGATCAAAGTTTATATCATCTCTTAGTACATATCCTCCCTCAATGGAACAATAAGTATTGGCTATATCCAGGACTTCATCTATTAAATCCGGGAAAGGATCGGGAGAATTCCCGGATTCAAAACCCATTGCTTTTTCAATCTGCGATTTAGTAATATTCAGATTATCAAGTTCTATCTTATAATGCCTCATTAAACAGCCCTCACAATTTCCACGACTTTCCTGATATGATCCGGTGTAGTACCGCAACACCCGCCGATTATATTTGCACCTGCATCTATAAGTTGATTAACAAAACCTGCCATCTGCTCAGGTGTTTCCGGAAATACTGTTGCTCCGTCTTTAAAGACAGGGATGCCTGCATTCGCATGAATTAAGACCGGTATAGTCCTGTTAACCTTTCTAATTTCTTTAACAATCTGTATCATCCCTTCAATACCGTTTCCGCAATTTGCCCCTATTATTTCTACTCCATGATCTATAATCTCATCAACCATTTGTGAAGGTGATACTCCCATCATGGATTTATAATCGTTATCCACAGTCCGTTCAAAAGTCATCGTACATATTACCTCACAGCCTGTATTTTCTTTTGCTGCTTTTACAGCCTGTCTGGCCTCTTCCAAATCACTCATTGTTTCAACAACAATTGCATCTGCGCCCCCCTCTTCCAGTGCTATGCTTTGTTCTTTAAAAGCCTCATATAATTCCTCCGGGGTGACGTTTCCCGTCATGACTATTTTCCCTGTTGGCCCCACTGAACCCAGCACATGTTTTTCTATTCCGGCAGCTTTTCGGGATATCTCTGCTGCAGCTTTATTTATTTCAAAAACCCTTCTCTCCAGACCATAATGCTCAAGCTTAAACCGGCTTCCTCCAAAACTATTAGTTTCAATCATATCAGCACCTGCATTAATATAGCTTTTTGCTATTTCAAGCACCTCATCATAATGTTCAATATTCCAAAGCTCAGGACATTCACCGGGGCTTAGTCCTTTCTGTTGAAGATAAGTTCCCCACGCACCATCAGAAACAAGGATTTTCCCAGCCTGGATTTTTTCATTGATTCGTTGCATAGCAAAAATATATTACAGGTTATGGTTAGCGACTATGCAATAAGTTTGTTTAAGTACTCAACTGCTCCCTGAGGGTCAGGTGAATAAAAGTCAGCCCCTATTTTTTCCCTGAATTCTTCATTTACCGGCGCTCCTCCAATCAATATTTTTATATCAGGTTTTTCAGATTTTATATCCTTTACGATTTTTTCCATATTAACCATAGTAGTAGTAAGTAATGCTGAGAGACCTATATAACTTCCTGTATAAGATCGCAGTGTTTCAATAAACTTTTCTGATTTAACATCAGTACCAAGGTCTATGACCTCCCAGCCATTTCCTTCAATCATCATTGCTACAAGGTTCTTACCAATATCATGTAAATCTCCTGCTACAGTTCCAATTATAAAAGTTCCTTTACGCTTTACGTCACCTGACTGGAAAAACGGTTTTAAGTGTTCCATCGCAGTACTCATTGCCTTGGCTGACATAAGGACCTGGGGAACAAATACTTTATTTTCCCTGAATTTAATCCCCACCTTCTCCATTCCAGTGACCAGTCCTTTTTTTAGAATTTCATCCGCGTTTATACCTTGATCAATAGCCTGTTTTGTTAATTCGTCTGCGCCATCCTGATCTTTCATATCAGGCGGATAAGGTGCATTTTTATTAATTTTACCGAATTCAACACAATATGCAATTTTTTCTAATAATCCTTCCATAATAAAAGGTTTTAGTGTTTATAATTATTTGTCATTAAAGTCCGTACTCAGATAGAATTATTTTATTCTGGTCTATTGTCGGTAAAACATCTTCAACTAATTTTTCTTCATCAGCAGGCATATTATACAACTCTGTTTTAAGACTTTCAAGCCAGGTATCTTCCATCTCATCTCTTTTTAGCAATCCCTCTTTTTGAGCATTTTCAATTAATTCCAGTCCTTTTTTACATCCTCTCAAAGTCGCATCTACATAATTTTCTCCCTTTACGATTTCCGCTGAAATAGTAATCACATTTTCAGGAGCAAGTATAAATGCCTGAGGATCATGATACGAATCTGACTTAACAAATAAATCCTGAAGTTTCAGCCATGTGTCTTCACCATCTTTTATTGCCTGATTCATTATCCTTGTATCATATTCCAGTTGCTCCAGATAAGCAACAGGAGCCATGCCTGAAAGTAATTTAATATTTTGTACTGATTCATTGCTCCAGAGATCAGCGCAAGCCGCTGCAATATTTCCTACTGGACTTAAATGAGCGCATGCAGCAGTTTTACCTTCCATTGATATAGGGATACCTGTAATTGCTTTAAGAAAAGGTCCTTCATAACCACAATCCTTATCAGGACCAGTTGCTCCTTCCTCAATTGCAGCCAGTGTTCTAACTATGGTTGCTATTCTTGCAATTGCAGCAAATATCTTGGGTATATACTTCCTGTCTGCCAATATCATTGCTGTATTCGCAAAGCCACAAGCAGTATCTCCTCCCGGGATCTTTCCTGTTTTTTTTGCTATTCCGACAATTTTCCCCCATAGCATTTTTATATCCCTGACTCCAAGTACAGCCTGAGAAAATATAAACTTCTTAATATCACACATCATTATCGCGTCATCAGACACCTCCTTTCCTCCTGTTGATTCAATTGACAGAAGATCTCCTCCTGCATTTGCTCCTCTTTCAAATAATTCCATCATCGGTTCTAAATAAGCTGACGTCCTTTGCTTAGGAGGCTTATCAAACTCCCTTAAGTCATTTGGTGTAAGTCTTAGCTCACTTTTCATTCCGTGAACCTGAAAAAAGTCCTCACAGACGTCATTCATTGCCTTAACAAGCTGTACTCCTATTTCAGGATATCTTGTCATTTCTATTAATGGTTCAAATTCAACGATTATCCCCTCGCTGTTTAAATGCACTGCGCGTTCCAACGTATCCGAAACAATACCCTTATAGTAAGGAATTAGTTCCGGAATGGTTTTTTCTGTTATCTCCATGGGTGGTATAGTAAAGTTTATCTCAGGATAAACATGACCTCCTCCTATTATTAAACCTCTTGGCGTAGTAACAGGATAAGGTGCTGTGCCAAAAAGCAATTTGTTTGTTGAATTTATAACCAGACTTTTATACTTCATATGTAAAATACTATTTAAATATACATAATATTAAATTTATCAGACAAACTTGGATGAATATTCTATATTCGACAGATAAAAATACTAAATAATAAAATAGAAAACACCGGTAAATAAGTGACATCGGGAGTAAACAGATTGTTTTAGGATGCAAAGGTTTGCGGTAAGGTTTGAGTCTAGCCTGTGCATCTTTTAACAAATGAAGTTACTGCTTTTAGTGATTCTTCAATTTCTTCAATGAATCCCATATGTCCTGCATTTTCAAGAACATATATTTCTCCTTTATCATTCAGTTTAATTCTCTCTTTAACAAGTTCGTATGGAATATAATTATCTTTTCTGCCTAATATTACCAGCACCGGAATTTTGCTGTTACTAAGTACTTCTGATCTGTCAATGCGAAGTTTCATTCCTTCAAGAACAGCTTTAATACCTTCATCAGTTGTGTTTCTTGCAATCTGCAATGCCTGTTCTACTTTTCTTTTTAGCTTTTTAAGATTATCATCGGCAAAAGCTCTGGGAACATTCGTGTTAAAGATCATTTCCTTTTTACCCTGGTCCACCAGTTCAATTTCCCTGTTTCTGTTCTGTTTTTTGTCTTCCGTATCTCTGAAAGGTGTCGAGTGGAATAATGAATAGCCATATAATCTGTCAGGGAATAAATCCGCAAAAGCCATTGTAACATACCCTCCCAGTGAATGTCCAATCAATATGCATTTACTAATATTTAATTCGCTAATAACTGCTTTTACTGCCTCTGCCATTATTTCCATAGTATGGGCATCAGCAATAATTCCCGATTGTCCATGCCCGGGAAGGTCAATACTTATTACCCTGAATTTTTTCATCAACTCTCCTGAAAATGCAGACCAGATATCCAGAGATTCCAGATAGCCATGAAGCAATACTACAACAGTTCCCATACCTTCTAATTTATATCGTATGGATATATTTTCAAATTTTACTATTCCAGTCATATTTATTTAGAATTCATAATGCTTTCAATTTCATCCGGTTCGATTGGTATATCCCCTGTCAAATCAGTGTTGCCTGTATCAGTAATCAGTATATCATTTTCCAGTCTGATACCGATTTTCTCTTCCTGGATATATATTCCCGGCTCACATGTCAGAACCATGCCAGCTCTCAACACCACGTCTTTATTTCCTGTGTCGTGTGCATCCAGTCCTAAAAAATGTGATGTTCCGTGCATATAATATTTTGCCCACAAAGGTACATTTTTATCCTGATTCCTGACTTCTTTCCTGGTGTATAATCCCAGTTTTATATGTTCTTCTTCCCAGCATTCGGATACTTTCTTATGTAGTTTATTTATTGTAATTCCTTTTTTTATAATACTTTTAGCAAATTTGAATACTCTTAGTGTTGCTTCATAAAATTCCCTTTGTCTTGTACTGAACCTGCCGTTTACCGGAATCGTACGTGAACAGTCTGCAGCATAATTTGCATATTCTGCGCCAAAATCCAGTAACACTAAATCGCCATTCTTACATTTTTGATTGTTCTTAATATAGTGCAGGATGCAGGCATTTTTTCCTGAAGCAACTATAGGTTGAAAAGCATGTCCGTCAGATCCTCTCTTTAAGAACTCATGAGTTATTTCAGCCTCAATCTCATACTCCATAACACCTGGCTTAACAAATCCCAGCACCCTGTTGAATGCTTCTTTAGTAATATAACAGGCTTTCTTCATTAAATCAATTTCTTCCGGTTCCTTTATTAATCTCAGCTCATTTAATACCGGAGCTAATCGTTTATGACAATGAGCAGGATATTTATTCTTCAATTCATTCGCGAACCTTAATTCCCTGACAACAACTTCAGGATTAAATTTCGGATTCTCCGGGAGATTAATATAAATATTATCTGTTTTTACCATAAGCCCGGATAAAACCGAATCATATTCATCCAGCCATTTAACAGTATTTATCCCGGATATTTCTTTTGATTCATCTTTGGTAAGTTTTTTACCTTCCCATATTTCCAGCTTACTGTCACTCTTACGAATAAAAAGTATCTCACGTAAATCCTTGCTATCATGATCCGGGCACAATATTAATGCTGTTTTTTCCTGATTTATTCCCGTTAGATAAAACAAATTGGAGTTCTGCCTGAAAGGGAAATATTGATCCCCGCTGCGGGGCATCTGATCATTTGAATTTACTACCACAAGAGAGTTCTTTTCGATTTTCTTTATTAATTTCTGTCTGTTCCTTTTGTATAATTTATTGCTAACAGGTAAATACCTCATTTAGAATTGTTTTTAATAAATTGATTTAGTAAATCAGGTATGCTAAAGAATATTTTTAAACCAAATATCTGGCAATATTAATAAAATATAGCTATTGCATTATCAATTTTATCACTAATCTGCAAATTAATGATTTTCAAATAATAATTTCGTTATAATATGCATAGAATTAAAAAAGCCTGATAAGTTGAAAATAATAATATAGAATAATAATTAATTAACTATTTTTGAATACAGGGGAATAAAATGAGTTATACCGAATATTCCATATTGGAAAAGGAACTGAATGACAGGATAAAATGGTTCATTTATCT
>CP070654.1:3361525-3366132 GCA_020354785.1 Bacteroidales bacterium | reverse complement strand
AGAAGCCGGTAGTGAGTAGCAAATAGTGGTTGAAAGATTAAAGGGATTGGGATAATTCGTATAAAGTGTAAAAGTTTCAGGGAAATTACCATTGCTACGCTCAACAACAGTTGGGGTATATTCTATAAATGTTCGAATTAACTCAATTCCTTCACCTGTACCCAGATTGCGGCTGTACTGTTTGTCCGTGGAATTGTTCCAGTGCTCGTGTACGCCCAGACTCTCCAGGCGGATGCCGTCGTTCTCCGGGTCGTAGACCGTGCCCGAAGGAGGATTGTCGGCCTGGGCCGCTTCGTGGAGATAATTGTCGACTGTACCTGAGGCCACGGCTCCCTCGGACCGTAAAAAATCAATCAGGACCGACTCAATGGCGACACCATCCTGGCTCATGAACAAACTCGAGGGGGGTCCGCCATTGAAGGGTGGGACCGACCAGTCGTGATAGCGAAGGCATTCTACTATGAACAACAGGGTTTTGCCACCCAGATCTTTATGACCCATGAGATCGACCAGGGCATTGTATGATTCCATGGGGCGCATGGGAATGTCTTCGGAGAAATTGTGGGCGGCGACTGATTTATGCATAAACTCCGGGTGCCAACCGTGGTAGTATTGGTAGATGGTGGGGTGCCAGACTGAGCCGAAATGGTTCTTGGCGCACAGGGTAACACCTGCCAGGACATGGGAGCGTGGCAGGGCGATGTTGATTAGATACTTGGCTTCTGAGACAACCGTGGGCAGGCAGACTGTGCCGCTGCCCGGCACGAGGGCCGGATCGCCATAATGTACCACACAGTTGGGATCGGGCACCACCTTTTCCCGGGTACCAGGATCACCCCCGGGCCCGGATTCATAATTATTGCGATCCGTGGCATCTCCTTCGGCCCAGCGTACGCCGGGGAAGTCTGCAGGGCAGAATGGTAGACCGGGTTGCCATGATAAAAGATACAGTCATAGAGGGTGATATCCTCTTCCGGTACGCCGGCCATGTTTATCAGTTGCCAGAGCAAAGCATGAACCATTTGCGGACAGGGCCGGTTCTCCTGGTTGTCCCATTCGTAGTAACGGGAGAAGATGTTGTTGACCTTGATGGCAATCTTGTCACCAGCCTGGTAGCCCACATTGTTTTGGTCGTAATGCTTTCGGTTGAAGTACTTGAAGAGGTAATCCCAGGCCTCAACCGTATCGGCAATGCCGGTGAGGTAGAGTAGTGCCCGCGTCATCATACTCCGGGCCACTTCCGGATCGGTGCGTTGATCTTCCCACCAATAGCCACTTGTGCCGTCTTGATCGCAGAGTAGGTTGTCATAAATCCAAACGACGCGTCCTGGATGAATCCCTTGGCCAGTACCTATAGGACTGTTGGCCGGATCGGTGGGGACAAAGTCTTCGGTGGAGAAAAAGTTCAGGGCAGATGCGGCAACATCACGTGTATCACTCAAGGTGACAAAGTAAAGCAGGACTGCCACTGCAAAACAGATCGCCCCCACCACGTACCGTTGTCTTTGAAACAGGCGTCGGGCCCGGCGTATGATCAAGGTGGACCCGGCCAGCCCCAACAACCAGGCAATAAAGCCGGCGGCCAGCGGTTGAGCGACCTTTTGGCAGGGATATGTCGCACGGCTGGGCTTGGGTACAACCCGGATGAGAACCCAGATAACAGAGGCCAGGCCAAGCAAGATCCAAAGCCATAAAGTATTTCTTTTTACTATTTCAAGTCCGGTTATTTTACCAGTTCGGGGGCACACAGTGAACTGTTTCATTACAAGCCGTCTGATTTTTGAAAACATTGATTACTCTTGTTTAAACAATAATATTTTAAGTTAGATTTTAAATCTAACAAATATGTGAATCAGGTACAAGCTTTTTAGGTCTTTTTCTACAAAATCTTACCGATAACGGTTAGCGGAAAGTAAGATAATATTCCCTGTGTCATTCTTCTTTTATCAAATAAAGTTGATTGTCGTCAACTATATACATCATTGGTACAATTTGAATTTTTGGGTATCGCAGTCTTAAGCGTTTTGACTCATTCAAAATAAAGTCCACTTCATCACCTATTTCAAACATTGGTGCGAAATGCATAAAATGATCTTCCGCTTGATCTTTATCCCAATCCGTCATCTCAATAAGTCCTTTGACAAACTGATCCTTGCGTGAAATAAGATTTACCATTCCACAATTGTTATGTCCAATGAGTACAATATGACTTATATGTCCGATTGCGATTGCATATGAAATTTTAAATTCATTGTATCTCAAATTTGCACCACCCGTACGAATAATAAAAGCAAAATTATCTGGAATACGTAAATTTTTTCTGTTGTCCATGCACATTCCAATTAGAAGTTGAGCGTTCTCATATTTATCAAGCGATCGGTTTAAATTATGATATTCCAAAAGCAATCCTACGGGAGTCTTTCGGTATTCTTGAAAAATGTCACTGGCTTTTGATATTTTTACAAGTCTGTTCATACGATTATGCAGTTTTTATAATTTCCATTTGTAACTGCCTACAAACGATTAACAAACGGAATTTTTGAAAATCAGAATGTTAGACAATTAAATAACCTTAAAGCTTCTATTTCTTAACCAGTTTATTATGAATTATTCTTTCGGTATCTTTAACCTGTATAATATAAATTCCTTTCTGCCAGTTTTTAATATCAATTTCTAGTTTTTCCTTTTCTGCAGCATTTCTGTAATACAGTTTCCCGTTAAGATCATATACTGAAATCAGACTATTTCTTTTTAAAAATTCAATATGTAGCTTTTCAGAAGCTGGATTTGGATAAATATTTAGAGAATCTATATTTTGAAGGAATTCTCCAGTTACAAAGTTTTCCATATAAAATCTCCAGGTTTCTCCTGCTGTAATTCCTTTCTCATTAACTTCATCAATTCGCCAATAATAAACGCTATCTATATTTAAATTCTCCGGAGTAAAAGATATCTTATAAATATCTGCAACAAAGGGTGGAGGATTTGTAGTTCCTAAATACAGCTTATGATAATCAGCTAATAATCCTTTTTTCCATTTTAAAACCTGATCTGTATTTATTTCTGTTGCATTATTTTCCGGATAGGGCGAAAAGGCTTGTGAAGGTAATCCTCCGACGTTAGCTGAAGTAACTCTTAATTGGTTCGACCATCTTGATGTATCATTTTGTATATATGCACAAACCCTGTATACATAATCGTTGTTGGGTTCTATTAAAATATCTGTATAACAGGTAGTATCCGCTCCCAGGTCAGCAATTTTAATAAAATCGCCATCTGTTTTTCTTTCAAGAATATACCCCAGAACATTGTGCTGATTATTATACCATGAAATATTTATGGCTCCGTCAATCACCGAGTCGATTCCTAATAAACCGGGAGGATATAGAGAGTCCATCATTTCTATTTCAATACTTGCCAGAATAAAAGCGCCGTCAGCATGCGAGCCACCAGTAATTTTATCTCTACCTACATAAAAGGCATAATCGGGGCCAACAACTGTACCTCTGCATACATTTCTCAGGACCAATTCATCGGAATCATAAACCAGAAACTTATCCAATATACCCTGGTAACCTGTTGTTACAGTTTCCAGATAGGCAGAGTCGATATAGCCCATACGTACTCCCTTTGCCAGGGCATATACAAACATACAACTTGCCGATGATTCAATCCAGTTTGAATCCCTTTTGGCCTGATCAACTACCTGCCACCAGACAAGTGAATCGGGATCCTGGTACATAGCGATACCCTCAGCCAAATCATTAAATACGCCTATCACACTATCTCTCTGAGGATGTTCTTTCGGAAGAAAATCTAATACGTCCACGATAGCCATTGCATACCAGCCAATAGATCTTCCCCAGAAAATGGTTGATACCCCAGTTTGTTTAAGATCCCAATATGGAAATGTTCCCGTGGTATCATTCTCAAAATCGTACCAGCCATGATAGGGGAGTTTTTTAACAGGATCCCAGACGTGTGCATACATCTCTGCTATCTGGTGTACTACGTCATCCTGAAATTCAGGCCTGCTGAAAACTTTATTGTAGGCTGCATAGAAAGGACATCCCATATAAATACCATCCAGCAATGTCTCATTATAATAGTAACTTTTATGCCAAAACTCACCATATGAGTTTCTGGGCGCATTTTGTATAAAATTAAAAACAGTATCGGCGCTCATTCTGTATCTCTCATCTCCGGTGAGGTGGTATAAAGTTGGTATTTGACATGCCGATCGGACATCGTCAACAGTCCAGGAATCGTATAACCATTCATAATTAAAATCTCCGTATTCTGAGACTACTTTGTTCGTATTCACTTTAATTATATTGTAATAGTTTGAATCACCTGTAATAAAGTAAAGTTGCTCGAAGGCAGTTAACACAACTCCCGACATATAAGTCCAACCAACATTATTCACCGAAAATTGATTTCCATATACAATGGATAACCGGTCGTTACAACTTGTCTTGTTGAATATTGGACTAAGTAATAAAATTGTCAAAGAAATTGAAATGATTTTTGTTTTCATCATTTTTCCTGCCATTATTTATAGACATTGTTGTGCGTTCGCTATTATATTTTATTTAAGTGATCACATC
>CP070654.1:3354223-3361425 GCA_020354785.1 Bacteroidales bacterium | reverse complement strand
GCGGAACACTCTTTTTGCGGAGTGCAACGAAGCAGAATGGGTGTGGAGCGAACTGGTAAAATAACTCTAAATAAAGAGATATTTTTATTAATTTAGTTTAATCATTCTTCATTTTAAATATTGCTGTTTTTATTATTAAATTGTTCTATATGAAAAACAAATACCTTTTTCTTATTCCTGGTGTATACACAACTTTCTCATATACGTATAACGCAACTGAAAAAATAAAAACCTTGAATTAAATGAGGATCAAAAACCTATAAGTAGATCTATTTAATCCTAGTTAAAAAATGAAATCAATTCGCTTATATATACTAATTGTTTTGATTGTACTATTATTATCCGGCTGTACTCCAAAGCAAGGAAAACAGTTCAATGTGTTAATGATAGCTGTTGATGATTTAAGACCTGAATTAGGATGTTATGGTAACACAATTGTAAAATCACCAAACATCGACCAACTTGCTAATATGGGTGTTTTATTTGAAAACTCTTATTGTAATAGTCCGGTGAGTGGTGCATCAAGAGCTAGTTTGTTGACTGGTTCACGTCCTACAAAAAACCGTTTTATCCACTATTATACACGGGCAGATATAGAAATACCTGAGGCTATTTGCCTATCTCAGCATTTTAAAAACAATGGTTATACTACCGTTTCGAATGGAAAGGTTTTCCACCATTTTGATGACCGAAGTGAGAGTTGGGATGAAAACTGGCGTCCAAAAACCAATGCAACATGGCGTGATTATCATATTGATAAAAATGTTTCACTCGAACTGAGCGGAGGTGGTCCTCCCTTTGAAATTGCTGATGTGCACGATACAATTTATCATGATGGTAAACTTGCTGAAAAAACAATATCTGACCTGAAAAAACTCAAGGCTCAAAACAAACCATTCTTTTTGGCAGCAGGCTTTGTTAAACCACACCTACCTTTTAATGCTCCTAAAAAGTATTGGGATATGTATTCCTCTAGTGATTTTAAACCAACGAAAAGAGCTTTCTGGCCTTTAAATGCACCTAAAGAAGCATTCCATAATTCTGGTGAGCTCAGAGCCTATCATGGAGTCCCTGAAAAGGACTTCATAAGCGACTCCACATCTGTTCAGTTACAACATGGATATTATGCCTGTATAAGTTATATTGATGCACAAATTGGAAAAATATTGGAAGCCATAGAGGACCTTGGTTTAGCGAATAATACAATTGTAATGTTATGGGGTGATCATGGGTGGAATTTGGGTGAACATGGGCTTTGGTGTAAACATTGTAATTTTAACACCTCGCTTAAAGCACCTTTAATTATTAAGGCTCCCGGGTATGCTGAAGGTAAATTATCTCCAGCCTTAACTGAATTTATAGATATATTCCCAACACTAAGTGAGCTATGTAATCTTGGAATTCCTGAATCTATTGAAGGAAAAAGTCTGGTTCCCTTATTAGAAAATCCAGAGGAAGAATGGACCGATTATGTCATTTGCAAGTATCATGATGGATTGACAATTAAAACCTCAGAGTATGCATATACAGAATGGAGAGATTATAAGGACTCACTTATTTCTGCCATGCTATTTGATCATGTGAATGATATTAATGAAACGAACAACCTTATTAATGATTCAGAATTTAAAAAGACACGGGAAAATCTTAGCAAAAAATTGCATGAAAATAAGGGTGACAATTATTATAAAAAGAATGCCCTAACTACAAATCAATAATTTTCAAGGTTATATTAGTGGGAGAGGGGCACTACTACTAAATCTTCCTTATACTTACCTCAGAGCGGAACATTTATTCGCCGGGTCAGGCGGATTCTTTTTGCAGAGCTTTAGCGCAACAAAATGTATGTGGAGCGGAGCAAAATGGGTGTGGAGCTGATAATTACTATCTAATTCATTCTTTATTAAAGCATAGCCTTTTCAGTTAGTATTTAGTAAATTTACACATAAACCAGTGAAATAAACTGATGGAAATGATCGTTATACCAGCCAATAGCATTGTTAAGCGTATTCTATTACTCTCATGCATTTAGTACTTGACATTAAAATATCTAAAACTGAAAATAGAATTATAATAGTTAAATAGATTTTAATCAAGTAAACTTTAACCTGAAACTTATACCTGCTCAAATTGTGAAACCAAACACAATAGCCGCCCTTTTTATTATCCTGTGTTCCTATGCATTTGCTGCTAATGAGAATAACAGGTACCAGGAGATTGAAATTAAGTTTAGCCAAAACAGTCTTACCGTCAAGCAGGCTTTAGATGAAATTGCTAAACTTCCTGATATTGATGTGGTATATAATAGAAAAGAACCATACCTTAAAGTTCAGTTAACCCTTCCCATCCGGCCAATTTCTGTTCAACAAGCTTTGGATTTAATCCGGAAGCAGGCCCCTGTTGATTTTATCTTTAACAATAACAATATTATTGTTAAAGGCAGAACACTAAAAAAAAGCTATCAGCTAAGAGGAACAGTAAAAGACAGTAAAAGCTATGAGGCTCTTATTGCTGCCAATGTATATATTCCAGGTACGATACTGGGTGTTGCTACAGACAATAATGGCTGGTTTACACTGGAATTATCTCCTGGCAATTATGAGCTTGAATTCAGATACATAGGGTATAAAAGTAAACTACTAAACGTAAATCTTTATGAGGATAAAACCATTCAGGTTTTGCTTGAAGCAACACAACAGAAAATAGATGAAGTTAGCATAGTAGGTACTTTGGGTGAAATTAAGGACCTGGAAACAGGCAGACCTATTGAGTATATTGAATCAAAGATTATAAACCAGCTTAATACAAATGTAGTAAATGATGCTTTGCATAGCAGGGTAAACGGGGTATGGACAACAAAAGTATCCGGTGCTCCCGGTGATAATAACAGAATTAGGATTAGAGGCATAAACTCTATTTTTGCCAGTGCAGATCCTTTATACGTAGTGGATGGAATGATTATACCACTGGTCAATTTAAAAACTCTGGGTATAGCCGACTTAAACTCCCACGATGTCGAAAGCATTACTGTACTTAAAGACGCATCATCCACGGCTCTATACGGATATATGGGTGGAAATGGGGTTATTCTGGTAGAAACAAAAAACGGGGGCGGTGAAACAGTATTTAATTTCAGTGTTAAGAAAGGAGTACAATGGCTTTCCAAAAGGTATTCCTTATTGAATGCTGAAGATTTTTATAATACGCTTGAATTAAGTGATGCACTTATTAATACTCCTTTTTATACTGTCGCTCCAAATGCAATGCCACCAAAATATGAGCTTTATCCTTATTACAGAGATAGTTTAGGTAATACTCTTGGATCAGATAATTTCCAGGAAGAACTATTTCAACGCGGCAAGATTACCGAGTATCAGCTTTCAGGCCAGGGCAGCACAAAAATTATTGATTATTACATTTCCGGCAACTACTATACACATAAAGGTATAATAACTAATACAGGGTACGACAAATATACTTTTACAGCAAACCTTTCAAAGATAATTGGAGAGAAATTATCCTTAAGGTTAATTTATAAAGGTAGTTGGCAGGAAAATATAAATAACCTGGATAATTATTTAGGTAATCCGTTAATATATAAAGCAATAAGCTATGAGCCGGCATATAGGTTTACACCGGATAGTTTTCTGAGGAAAAGTAACCGCCTTTATTATTATAGACAATATTACCACCAGCGTGGAAATACATTCGAACAACTTACTGATCATCTCTACTCACCTGATATGCTTTTTTATGAGCAGTCGAAAACAAAAACTAAGGGATCGAATGCATTTAATCTTCAGGGGATTTATCGAATTAACAGGGATTTATCTTTTCATGCCGGACTTTCGCTGGCTTATAAAGATATAGTATACTGTTCTTACCTTCCACCAACTCCCATTGAAGAGAAAAAATACTTAAACAGCAATGAACAGTTAATTATATTCAGCCAGCAATACGATTTACGCTACAAGAAACTATACAATAACCACAGTTTAAGTGCCTTTGTTCGTTACCGGAATTATAAGGATAATACTTTCTGGAAAGTTGACTCCCTTATGAATGTTGAGCTGGACGGACTTAAACCGGAAGATAATATTTATTTAAGAGGCTCCCAGGCCATATTCGGTGATCATGGTTCAGTTATTCGATCTACTAACTCTGCCATTTTTAATGTGAATTATGGTTATAGAAAAAAATACTTCCTCTCATTCATAGCAAATTTTGACCATCTGAAAGAAGGTGTCTATGTTAATGAAAAGGAGACATTTTATTCGCTGGCCCTCGACTATGATTTATCCAAAGAAAAATTTCTATCGATGCCTGACTGGGTAAATGCGCTGCATTTTTATGCTAATATAGGACAGGTAGGTAATTATCCTTTAAACAGTCTTTCCAACGACATGTATTCTTCACGGAATGAATATACGGTATTAGATACCACTCGTACAGCAACAATAACAAGTAATTTAGCCAATCATTACCTGAAGCATGAAAAAGTCATGGAATATAATTTCGGAACTGAAATAGCCCTGTTCAGGAATCGATTGACTCTTTCCGGCGATTATTATATTAAACATTATTCCGACTTGCTTATACAAAGAACTATTCCTTATTATTATGCCGGAGGTTGGTATTATCAGAATTTTGGAGAAATGAAAAATAAAGGAATTGAATTGAGCCTGGAATTTACCCCTGCCGACCGCCCGGATTTTTTCTGGACCACAAAGTTTAACTTCTCTTCTAACAACCAGATTATTACAGAATTATACGATGGGGAGCCTATAAATTTTAACGATATTGATGTCCTTTTTCCTGATTTTTATGCCAGAGAGGACGAAATACTGGGAGATATCACGGGTTACAAGTATCAGGGGGTATGGGACGACAGTCTGCATGCAGAAAATGTGTCGGGGGATATTAAATATATTGAACATAGAGGACTTGCCTATCTGAAGCTGGATACTTTAGATACCCGGAATATCAACCAGCGCGATAAAACAATAATCGGAAATTCAATACCGGATTTTACCTGTAACTGGATTAATATGATCAGGTATAAGAATTTTACCTGTGAAATGTTGTGGTACGCTGTTATTGGTGTAGATAAATTCAATGCTACCAGTGCCTGTACCTACATAACAGGAACCAATTCACATGTAAGACAACTGGCTCTGGATACCATGAACTTTCATTTGGATAATGAATTTTACGAAAGTTCTTATTTTGTTGAAGATGCCAGTTTTATACGTTTAAAAACACTAACTTTTCGCTATACTCAACCAAAAAAGATAGCCAACAGAATTGATATTGAATATTCAGTAAGTTTTGAGAATCTGATAACACTTACACGATATACCGGTTATGATCCGGAGGCAACAATATATACCAACAATAATTTTACAGACAATGCCATTGATAAGGGATCCTATCCAAATCCTAAAGGTGTTTATTTTAGTATTAATCTTAGTTTTTAATTATGTCTTATAAATACATTTTGCTATTATTATTCATTTTCTACTCCTGTGAAGGTATTTTTCACAAAGAGGATAACGAATATTTTTTTCTTGATTCAGAACAAGAAAAAGTAGATCTGTTAAATGGAATTAATTCGAGTCTGGTTAAAGTGCATAATGGTAACTACTTCTGGATGATGTCAAGGGCAGATGATGTGAATTATTATACGAATTATGGATTTAGTTATCCCGGTCACGCCTGCTCGTCGAGTAGTAGCGGAGGTAACTATACCTATATTAAAGATGAGATTTATCTTAATTTATACAAGGCTATTGCCAATGCCAATAAACTGATATTGCAACTGGATGAAGACCGTGATGCGGCAATACTGGGTGAAGCCTGTTTTTTACGCGCTTATTGTTATTTTAAGCTGGCACGTTTTTTTGGTCGTCCGCCCCTGGTCACAGATATTGATGTTAACTACCTGCTGAAAAAGCCGGAGTATGTTGAAGTTTACGAACTTATCGAGTCCGATCTTTTGCATGCTATTGAATTACTGCCGGAGAACTACCTTGTGGCGCGTATTCCCGGAGAATCTCCTGACCAGGGTTCTGCCAAAGCACTCCTGGCAGAGGTATATCTGTCTATGGCCGGTTTCCCGGTTAATGATTCTGCCAAATATAAGGAAGCAGCGCGCCTTGCAGGTGGGGTAATAGAGCAGTCCGGTTTTTATAACTATGTTTTGCTAGATGATTTTGCAAATCTGTGGAAGAACTCTTACCGGCATAATTCAGAAAATATATTCGGGCTTTTCTTTTCCGGCGAAAATGTAAATACATGCAATCTGATTAGTAGTACTAGAGTGTGGATAGATGTCTCATATTTTGTTCAAGGATATTCTATTTATGGCTCTTATACTCCCAATTTTAAATTTTTTAATGACTTCCCATACAATTACCGTAAGTATAACTCAATAGTAACCGGAGAGTATAGGTCTATCTCTTATGACACTATAGGCGGTTATGGTACAGAAGTATATTTTATGTACTATGATCCGTTATATGATGCCTGCGATTATATCGATCATGCCGTACCTTTAAAATGGATAGATGTAGATGAGGCTTTACGAAGCGAATTCAATTCCAATGAGGATAGATATTATAATAGCAGCAAAGTTACTTTGTATTTGCTGCGATATGCCCAAACCCTGCTGACTTATGCCGAAGCCAGTGCCAGGTCAGGAGAGCCGGATGCTTCGTGTTATGAGGCAGTCAATATGATACGTCGCCGGGCCAATAAAGCAGATATTTATTCAACTTCTGAATTTGACCTTAAACCCGGATTAACAACCGAACAGTTTCTTGACTCGGTTGTCTGGGAAAGGGCATGGGAATTATTTTTTGAACCCGATAGTCGCTGGTTCGATATTATACGACTGGATTTAAAGAATAAGCTTCAGGATTACATTTATTCAATTGATGTTCCAACAAAATTTCCTGATGACATTTTAACGGAGGACTGGTATTTCCTTCTTATTCCCCAAGAAGATCGGTGGTTAAATCCGAATTATGTAGAAGATAATGATTGATATAGTTTATAAAACTAAAAGATGAAGAAATCAAGAATGGAGATCTTAAGCGAGGCTAATTCTATTGATTCCGAAAGGAAAATTTTAAAACAGCTGTGTATACTGTTGTTTATTTCTGTTTTAACAACATTAATCCTTCAAAAATTAACTGCTCAAC
>CP070654.1:3346858-3354123 GCA_020354785.1 Bacteroidales bacterium | reverse complement strand
TTGGGTATCTATAAATTTTCATGATATTAAGATTTTAATTTAATGACAAAAAAAAATATTTATAGTTGCAAATTATTAAAACCTACTTATGAATGATATTAACAATACATTTCTTCGGAGTATTTATCTTAACCTTGGATAACGGACCACCATATCCTATTTTACCATAGGTTGATATTAATCTTTCATTTTCATTCAGAACCTTCTCCTCCATTTTGGCTAACCGTGCCGGATAATTTAAAATTACTTCCTGATGATGTATAATATCAATTACATATGCAGAACCTTTTTCAAAAATAAGATCAAGATCCGTATATTCCGAATTAATATTAATAAAAGAAAACGACCTGTCAATAATATCGGCCGATAAATTACCGTATTTAAAATCATAATTCAATTCATTATTTAGTTTGTAGACTGTAAAATCAGAAAAATAACTATCCCCGTATAAATCGTTTATTGACTGTATATATAACTTATCTCTCCTGGAACTGAGTTTAAGAAAGTCAACTTTGTCAATATTAATCTTAGATGATCTGCTATCGATGCTGAGTTTATTTGCATCTTTAATATATAAATCCGAGTATGAAACAGTTACTTTTCCGTCACGAATTGAATTAATCACACCGTCTCCGGAGCCTATTCTAATCACAGTGTTACCACCCAGATTATTTGCTTTTAAGTCACCATTGGACAGATTTATATTAACACTACCATACAAATCATCAGTATAAATATCCCCGAATTTATTCTCAACTTTCAGGCTGGCATATCCAGGTATAAATACAAGGTAGTCGATTGTTACCTGGTTTTCAGATGATATAATAGTTCCTGCAATGTCTTTTAAATCCGAAAATACTCCACCCGATTTTTTACCCAACCTTGTTTTAGCTACCACATAATAATCATTACCGGTAAAGTCAAAACTTATACTTTCCTTTAATTTGCCAAGCTTTGCCTCGCTATTTGTTTTTATTCTCAGGTTAACTACAAATTTTACCGAGTCAGTGTCCCACGTAATGATATGCACTTTACCATATTTATTATAAATATCAATGGCTGTGGCACTATTTATTTTATAAGACCGGGAAACCTTCCTGGTATAAAGCTGTGCCTTTGTTGCAATGGTAAAAAACAAAGCAAGCACTAATAAAAAAACTGGTTTTTTATAATTCATAGCAATTATATTTTTTTTCACTCTCATCGTTATCTGGTTTAATCTCTGATAATATTTCTTCCAGAATGGTAATTCGTAATCTGTAATTCTGAATCATTGCATCAATAACGTCCTGATTCGCTATATTATCTTTTAAATCGTTCTTAAGTACACTATAAAGGCTGTCAAGTTGATTCAGATCATAATTTAGTTCTTCTTCGAGGGCAGGACAAGCAGAAAGAATAGGTCTTATTTCATTTAGTTTTTCATTTAGCAATCCTGCATAATAATTTTCTGCTTCTTTAAGCTCAGGAATTTCAGGTTCTTTATCTTTTACAAATGTAATCCTTGGAAATCCTTCATCAATAAATCTGTTAACCATATATGATATTATAAATATTAATATCACTGCTGCCGCCCTGGTTACTATCAATCTCCAGTTTATCTTTCTTCCTGATCTGATATTGGATTTTATTTTACCCCATATTTTTGAGTCTGGCTCATGAAAATCAAATTCTTCACGATTTTCTAAAACAAATTTTTCAAGTTTATCTTTCATGACCTGGATTTTATTAATAATTCTTTTATTTTTTGTTTTGCTCTTGAATATTGCGATTTTGACGTTGATTCTGAAACTCCCAGTATTTGAGCAATCTCCGAATGATCATATCCCTCCAGTAAATAAAGGGAGAAGATTACTCGATACCCCTGCGGTAACTTATCCATAGCATTTTGCACATCTCTCACTTTTAAAGTAAGCGTATCAAGAATATCTTCTCCTTCATTCATATCATCTCTGTCAGGGAGGTTGTCTGTTAGAACCAGCTCAGCTTTTTTACGTTTTAAGGAATTTATGCATTTGTTTATAACAATTCGCTTTAACCAGACCCCGAATGCCGATTCATACCTGAATGTTTCCAGTTTTAAAAATGCCTCTGTAAATGATTCCTGCAACATATCTTCAGCCTCTTCTTTATTGTTCATTATTCTAATGCATATATTGTACATTGCCTTAGCATATAAATTATAGAGCTTATACTGGGCCTTTGAGTTCCCATCTTTGCTCAATTCAATGATCTCCTTGTGTATGTTCTGGTAAGCTACCGCCAATTTTCGCTCAAATTATCTCAAGAGAGTGCTTTAAATTAAAACAATTTACTTTTTTATGCCCTTTATAATGACAATAAACTTATATCAGGGTTGCATAAACTATGTTAAAAGATATAAATATTTAAAGTTATATCAAAATGTTAAGGATTTCTTAATCAATTGGCACGAAGATTGGTAAATATTATGATATAATAACAACTATAAACTAAATTTGGAAATATTTAACAGCAACAATAAAATACAATATAAAATATGACTGTAAATAAGGGATTAAAAATATTGACGCTCATAATTTTTACTCTGTTCATCTGTATCAATGATGCTTTAAACCAGCTTGACACAAGCAAAGTAAGTATTATAACCGGTGATAAACATTTTGCAGACCGCGGTACCGAATACCAGAAAATAATAGGTTATGATGAAACCGGCTTTTATGTTTTAAGAAAAGAATTCCGGTACGTCCTGGAACATTATGACAACAATCTTAATATGACAAAAGAAGTATATCCAAAACTATACAAGGGACTGACCACATTTGAACTGGAATATGCCGTTCTTTTTCATGGGAAGCTATATTTATTCACATCTACACAGAATATTAAAAAGAAAGTCCTTCATGTGGAGACCGTCGACAAAAGTACACTGGAGCAAAATGAGGACAGGCGTGTATTTTCAGAGTTTCCTAATTTTTCAGGAAACTGGGCAGATATTCATTTTGTGCTTTCAAAAAGAGAGCAAAAACTTATGGTTTGCGGACAGATTCTCGCATTCTGGAAAAGATCTATAGTGCAGGAAATGTTTGTCCTTGATAAAGACCTCTCAGTTGACTGGAAGATAAAAAAAACATTGCTCTTTGATCAAAGGCTACCTGCCGAAAGAAAATTCCATATAGATGATGCAGGAAATGTGTATTTACTTGGACAAACATACCAGGTAGGCTTATTTAATTTCCAGCTGGATCAGAAGAATCAGTTTGTTATTATTAGCTATACAAATAAAGGCGATAATATAAATGAATATTATATAAAACTAACCGGTAAATTTATCAGGGAACTATTAATGGAGAGCGGAAATGACAACAATCTGTTTTGTGCCGGTCTGTATTCCGAAAGGGCAAGACATGGGGTTTCAGGAGCAATATGTTTTACTGTGGATAATAAAATAAATAAAATTACCGGTCAGAATTATGTACATCTTGATCCTGATCAGGACAAAAACATTCTCATGCCGGGTAACGGGACAAAACAGATACTGGTTAGCCATAAATCTAATTATCTGCACGTCAGGAAGAACGGTAATTTTATTTTTACGGTAGAGCAACAGCTAAATCAGAACTATGATAACTTTAATGAAATTCTGTTGTTTTGTTTCAGACAAAACGGTACACTTGCATGGAGACGAACTATCTTAAAAAAACAGACATATAATGAGTTATCAGATAATAATTTTTGTTCCTACGCTTTGTTTGCTCCATTAGATGAAAATACTGTTGAAATATTATATAACGATAATATTAAAAATTATCCGATAAAAGAGAATAAAAAATTACGCACATTTCACCCTTCGGCAAAGTCTTATCTTATACAGGTAGAAATAGATGAATTCGGACAGGCAAGTAAACATGCTATTATGTATCGCAAACGACGAAGAGATCCTGTTCCTAATGTTCTTGAATTTTATGACACTAAAACAAATAGTATAATCCTCTTAAACGAAAGGCACATCAAATACAAATATAGTAAGTTAAGTTTCTGACCCTTATATTCTGATTCCCATAACCAGAATATCGTCTATCTGGTCAAAACTGCCTTTCCAGTCGTTAATAGATTTATTAAGAATATCTCTCTGTTCCTCAACAGGTTTTTTATGTATTTCAATTAATAAATCTCTGAATCGCCGGAATCCGAATTTTTTTCTGTATTCACCTCCAAACTGATCCGTATAACCGTCCGAGAAAATATACAACATATCATCCTTGTAAAGCTGAATTTTATGATTGCGAAACGGTTTGTCATACCTGGCTGAAATACCAATAGGCATTTTATCTGCCTTTAATTCCTGCAATTTGTTTTTTCGAATTATATATAACGGATTATGTGCGCCTGAATACTGAAGCTTCTTGGATTTCAGATCAATAATAATCAGAGCGATGTCCATACCGTCTTTAGCTTCATCTTCCCTGCCGGTCTGATGTAATGAATTCATAACATTGGTTCTCAGTTGCTCCAGTATTTCGTGAGACCTTGCTGTAACTGTTTTGTTCACTATTTCGTTCAGGAATGCAATTCCCAGCATGCTCATAAATGCTCCGGGAACCCCGTGTCCTGTACAGTCAGCTACTGCAATTATACTCTCATTCTCCCTCTGCGTTGTCCAGTAATAGTCACCACTCACAATATCTCTTGGTATATTCAGGATGAAATGCTGAGGCAGGATTTTGGTAACAAATTCCTCAGGTGGAAGAACTGCTTTCTGAATCCTGCTTGCATATCGTATGCTGTCAGTAATCTGCTGTTTTTGATTCGAAATGAGCCTGTTCTTTTCGGTTAATTCAACATTTGCCTTTTTCTTTTGTATATACTGCCTGTAGACCATAAAAGAAAAGACTACCAAAGCTATTAATCCAATAAATCCGATAACTATAACAAGTTTCTGCCGCTTGGTTTTTTCTTTCTCATTTATTAACGCAAGATTCTTAATTTCTATCTCTTTTTGTCTTCTGTTAGCCTCATATTCAGCTAAAAGTTTCTGCTTTTGTATCTGTCTTCTAAGTGATGCAATTAAGATCCTTTCATCATCTCTTTTCTCTTTGGATACACCTTCAAAAATCTGGATTTTTTCATCACGTATGGTGTGTTTGACGTCAGCAAAAAGCTTTTGATACTCATATGCGTTTTTATAATCGTTCATTAAAGAATACACTTCTGAGAATGCCCTGTTATTTCTGGCAGTTACTTCTATATAATTAATCTCATTTGCCACATCATTACTCCTTTTATAGTAATCAAGAGCCAGAACGTATTCTTTTAATCCTTTATAGGCATTTCCTATATTATGCAGAGAAGCAGCAACACCCCTTTTATAATTAATACTTTCTTTAATTTCAATTGACTGTTCGTAGTAGTTAATAGCCTTTCTGAATCTTTTCCCGTCATAGTTTATATTTCCAATATTATTAAGAGCTATGGAAATTTGCTTTTTATCACCTATTTTCTTTGTAACATCCAGTGACTGTTCATAATAGTCTTTTGCATCATCAAACTTCCCCAGGTTATAATAGACACTACCCATATTGTTTAATGTGGCTGCAACATTTTCTTCTTTGTCAAGCTCCCTGTCAATTTCCAGCGACTTCTCATAGCTTTCAATAGCTTTATCCAGATTATTTTGCTCCAGGTGTATGTTTCCTATTTTATCATGTATTACTGCTTCTTCTTCCTTTTCTCCCAAATCCTCAACAATATCAAGCGACTGTTCATAAAAATCAACTGCTTTCTCAAACTGGAAAGTATTTTCATAAACCTGCCCGATATTATCCAGTATAACGGCTGAAACCTTTTTATTTCCCAACTCCTCGTTTATTTTATATGATTCTTTGTAATTATCAACAGCTGTTTCATATTTACCTGAATCGTAGTAAGCCACAGCAATATCGTTCAATACTATTGAAGCCCCTTCCCTGTCTCCTGTTTCGTTTTTCAGGTCAAGCGATTTATTATAGTATTCTATTGCTCGTCCTAGCTCATTAATGTTATGATATTCGTTCCCTATTTCAATTAATATACTGCTTGCACCTGCTTTATCACCCTCTTCCTCCTTATCTTTTAGCGTTTCCATATATTTATTTATCTTTTCTTTACTTTCTTCCCTGCTAATTTTTGTATCCATCTCATCCTGTTTATTTTTTGCAATATCAGCCAACAATCTTTCTTCCTCTTTTATCGAAGCAAGTTTTTCATCTATTTCCTTTATTTTCCTTTCAGGATATTTTTCACCTGGTTTTAATTCTAAACATCTGTTAAATAAGATTTTAGCTTCCTCATATTCTTCCTGTGCAAGCAAATCTTTAGCTTTGTCTATCAGGTTATTATATTCTTCATCCCTGGCCCGCTCTTTTTCTTTCTCTGTTTTTCCAGCTTCTTCCTTTCTTGCCTGTGCTATTAAATCTTTGATCTCAGATATCTTATTCTCTGGGTATTTCTCACCTGGCTTAACATTCAGAGCCTGTGCATACAAATCTTCTGCAATACTGTAGTCCTTATCCTTCAGGTAACTATCAGCTCTTTTAATTAATTTATTGTATTCTTCATCTTTTGCCAGTTCTCTCTGTCTCTCCTGTTTTTCGTAAGCTTCCTGCACCTCCTGTTCTATCTGTTTATCAATTTTGCTAATCATATTTTCCGGATAGCTGATATTTGATTTTATTGACAGGGCTTTTTTATAAGCATTTTTAGCAGCTGTCAGATCATCAGCCTTATATAAATTATCAGCCAGCCTGACTTGTTGTTCATATTTTTCATCGATTTCTTCAATTTTTGTTTTTGGATATTGCTCATCAGGAAATACTTTAAGTGCCTGGCTGAAATTCTGGCTTGCTTTCTGGAATTCTCCGCGTCCAAAATAAGTATCCGCCGTAGCGATTAGATTATCGTAAACCTGTTTCTTCTCAATAAAAATCAAGGTGTAAATGGAATCAATAGCACTTATTCTGTTTTCAGGGTATTGCTCATCAGGTTTATATATTGATGCCTTTCTGTAAAATATGGCTGCCTGTTTAAAGTTTTCATTGCTGTAATAATAATCTGCCCTTTCTATTGATTTTTTATAGTTCTCCTCGATCAAAGCTTCTGCTTTAATTAGTTTGTTTAAATTCCTTATCTGTGATTTTGGGTATGATGCTCCGGGAGAATACTTTAGTGCATTTTCGTATGCTATCCAGGCATCCTCATAATTTGATTTCCCCAGCAGGCTATCGGCAGTATTTATATTTCGTTTATAC
>CP070654.1:3338438-3346758 GCA_020354785.1 Bacteroidales bacterium | reverse complement strand
TAAGGTATGCCTGTTCAAGCCAGCCAAGTTTTTCACGGTGGGGACAGTCCGTTACCACGCTCTGCAGGTTGCTCTGAATAGCATATAAAATAAGTTCATTTATACTGTTAAACATCTCACCGGAACAACTGAATTTGCCAACCCTGGATGTTGAGTTATATGTGTGCATTAATTTGAGTTCCAGTATCTCAGGTCTGCCACCGGTAATACTGTCAGATTCCCTGGCTGCACCTTCTACCTGGACATACCTGAATCCGTAATATGTAAACATGGGCTGCCATATCTCTACACTATCTCCCTTAAGAGTATATTCAAAATAGTAAGGTCTTCCCGTAGCTCTCTGGTTTATAGTTTTATCATTATTGATAAGTTCACCGGGAACAATCCATATTTTCTGACCTTTCTTTCCTTTAATCTTCACCTGTATTATACCGGAAGCATTCTGGCCAAAATCATAAATTAAGGTATCCTCACCTGCTTTGTATATCTTTTCCGGCATGAATGTTTCCATAATTTTAACAGGGCTGGTTGTTTCCGGCACCAGTTTGCCCCCGGGATCTTTAACAGGGAGCGCATTCTGCCAGTTCTGATCATTAAATCCGGGCTTATCCCATCCTTGTTGTTCCAGCCGTGCATCATAATCCTCACCACCATAGATACTACTGTAAGTAACTGGTGAAGGATTTGACTTCCAGTTTGTGTCGCTAACAATATTTTCTGATGTACCATCTTCATAGGTGATATTTATAATAGCTATCATTTTGGGCATACCGTAAGTGATAAGTAATTTCCTGTACCGCTCATTATTGATATTGTGAAATCCATTACCCACTATGACCCCTATAGTATTTTCTCCTTTCAGAAGGTGCCCGGTAATATCATAAGTATTATACAAACAGGTCTTTTGATAGTCAGTCCAGCCGGGAGATAAAAAATCATCACTTACCTGTTGTCCGTTAATATAAGCTTTATAATGCCCAAGTCCGGTTATAAAAAGATACGCAGATTTTATTTCACTTCTTATGTTAAATTCCTTACGAAAGTAAGGTACTATTGCCCTGCGAAGTCCAAGATTTTTCACATCATTTCCCCATGGATGCACTCCAGGTACAAGAATTAATGAATCGGGAATTTCTTCGTAACCAATCCATTTTGCCCCCCTCCAGTTTTCCCAGTTAAATAATCCTGTGATAAACCTTGCCGGTTTGCTCCATTCCGATTCTTTACCTTCTTTGTCCCATACCTTTACTTTCCAGAAATACTCTTTTCCCGGTTCCAGCGCACTGCCATCATATAAAATATTTATTGATTCCTCTGACATTACTTTTTTTGTATCCCACATATTCCCGGTATTCTCTTCTAATAACAGGGAGTCATCCGATATAAGTACATGATAAGCTGATTGAAACTGGTTTCTTATATTTGAATTAAGAATCCAGCTGAACCCGGGATTCCCGTCAATTCCAGCCGGGTTATTTCTAAAATTACATTTAAGATCAATGATCTCAATTCCATAAATATTTCCAAAACTGACCAGGAAAAATGTAAGTGAAATTATGACTAATCTGTTATGCTTCATTTTTAAAATGCCCGTTGGTTATTTATCTGCTAATACTGCTCTGCCAGTTTCAATAAATCCTTATATTCAGGTTCCAGTCCTGCTTTATTTTTTATTTCTTCAGATACCAGCGGTCCGTTATTATTCCATTCGTTCCCGGGGCCGGGACTGTTTGAATTAAACCTGTCCTTTTCGGTCCAGTTGTTTACAACACTAATATATGATGATCCCTCGTCAAGATATATATACTGGTAATGTTCCGGATCATGTGCATAAGGTGCTTTCTCAAGATCGTGGATACTATTGTTACTGATTTCGGTACCAGGCTGTGCCGAAAGGGTATAAATGCCCCCGACATCATACATTTGTTTTGCAAAATGATGAACATGGTTTGCATGTACCCTGTTATTATGCATACAGTTTGAATCTTTTGTCCACCCCCACCCTATGCATATTCCCGAATAGTTAACATGACTTACCTCATTATGCTCTATATTTATGTTGTTGGCATAACCCACGCTGATGCCAACACATCCCCAGTCCTCATTGGTACAGTCCGTTATAAGGTTATTGGAAATTCCTACAAACTGGCATACCTTTCTTTTATCATTTGGATTGTATGGTATATGAGATTCAAAACCGGGCCCGCCAAAGAAGCCTATTTGAATACCCGTGCCACCAATATCTTTGAATAAGCATCCTTCTACAAGGTTGTGATGTGTACCGCTGACAAAATCCAGTCCGGTTGCACCCATATGAGTGAACATACATCTTTCAAACCTGATATTATGTGCACCTTTTACAGTTACGCCCGCAGGTTGCCGCTCAATCCAGTGATGGTTCTCAAAACGGCTTCCTCCCTCAAGAGTTGGATTCATTAATCTGTATGCATCAATAATTGACCAGCCAGCCTGTACAGGCACATGACCCTTTTTCGAAGGTCTTAACCACGCAGTATGCTCAAAACTTATTCCTTTAAAAATTATATTTGATACAGGATAATCCGGCGATCCCTCAATCCTTACCAGGGTTTCCAGGTAAGGAGCTACAGCATCGACTTCATTAAGATCTTCTCCTTTATTGGGCCAGTAATATACTTTTCCGGCATCAAGATCTTCGTACCATTCACCGGGCTGGTTCAGCAGTTGAATTGCATTGGCAAAATAATAAGCAGAGTTGCCATTCTTATTTTTATCCGTATCAATGTAAGGAGCAGGCCAGGGATGTTCAAATTCTATTCGGCTTTCGGGCTGGTGAAATGTAATACATGCTGAATCTCCTGTTAAGGAAATATCTTTTACACGTAGTATGGCTATAGCCCACCACTGATGAATGACATATTCAAGTTGCGGTGCATCCTGTAAGGATTCTGCCGGTAACGGAATCCACATTTCTTCCTTTTCTGAATCTACTGAAAATATTCTGTTCAATTTACCATCATTCAGGTTACTTGCCCGTACAGCTTTCTTTCCGTTTACCCACAACTGCCGGAATTCAAGTTTTCTTCCACCTGGTTCAGGAACATCAGCGACCCAAATATTTCCCTGCGCTTCCGGAGGCAATCCGATAATATTTCCTTCTGCTTTTTTCCAGTTTAATATTTCAATTCCTCCGCTAATTACTGTCTGTTCACCAGGTGCTGCTTCAATCCATGTTGGAATTTCTTCCGTGCCGCTATCCTCAGGTCGTACTAACAGGGATTCTGTAAGCTGATAAACACCTCCTTTTAAGATAATACGTACTTCCTCTTTAACTGCAGGATCATTCAGCCGGCGTAATTCACGGGCTTTACGCAGGGCCATCAGTATTGTTTCCATGGGTTTCTCTATTGTGCCCGGATTGCGATCTGATCCGGAAGGTGAAACCCAGATTTCTACTGCTAATATTCTGACGGAAAAAACGTATATTAGAATAAGTAGCACTAATATTATTTTAGACTTTTTCATGTATATCAGATTCTTTGATTTCTAAATTTTATTCAATTAAAGACCGGTTAAACAAATCCTCCAGGTCTTCAAATTTTTTTATTGCATACGCCGGCAGGTCTTCTCCATTCTTACCAAAGACATACAGTTCAGATTCTTCTTCAATAATGCAATCCGACTCATCTATATTTCCTTTCCTGTCTTTTACAGCACTAATATTTAATCCCAGATGCCGTGCCATAAAATCATACGTGGCTATACGCTTATTATAACCATAGTCATGCCCTTCGTCAGGAAAGTGAATATTCTGCACATTACCTTCTTTCCCGTAATATCCGTATATCTTCTGCAGATAAGGGTATTCAATTTCAGGAACATGAGCTGTCCAGTCTTCTCCATCTGAAATTACAAGCTGGGCACGGGGAGCAGCCATCCCTGCTATCTCCACGTTATTTGTCCCATTCCCGCAAAGATGAACCGGCTTTCCGCTTTCACACGGGCAGCCACCGTAGAAATAACTTGAAAGCATTACGACAGGCACACTTACCTTAATTCTGTCATCAAGGGCTGAAATCAACATGGTCTGGCTTCCTCCTCCTGAGGCTCCGGTTATTCCTACACGGCTTGTATCAACATTTTTCAAAGATAAAAGATAATCCAGAATCCTTATACTGTTTAAAGCCTGTATGGTCATTGCCAGGCTTCGATGATGATCTTCGGGTTTAAATTGTAAAAGTGACTCACCCCAGGCAAACAGGTCATAACTCACTGCCACTGCCCCCATGCGTGCCAGCATGGCACACCGGTACTGTTGGTCATCACGGTAACGTCCACCTTCAAAATGACCGTTCGGGCAAAGAATTACAGGCACCTTTTCTTTTTGTTTTAATGGGCTATACAGGGAACCGCATACATAAAGACCGGGCAATGTTTCAATAGCAATATTCTGTACCGAATAGCCATTCATTTTTCTTTTATGTTTAATTACAGGTTTTGATTCAGGTTTTTCCGGCAGGGTTGAAAGACTCAGTGCCTTAAACATACATTGACGTAGCTCATTTTTACGTTTTTCCCATGAATGGATATCGTTATATAGAGATGATAAATAATCCAGGATCTCCCTGCCATCTTCAACTGTAATTCGGGCATATCTGTATTTCCTGATTTTATATGTGGTCTGATCCTTCTTAACATACATCAGATCAAGCGGTAATAAAACATTGTTAAGTGTTTTTTCCAGGTCCGGTCTGAACCTCCAGTCGGCATTTTCCAGCCAGAGGTCTTTTACCAGATCACTGGAATACTCTAAATTGACATTAAAGCGGATTTCAATATTGTCAAGTACTTCAATGAGAGGTTTACGGTACTGGTTGTCGGAAGACTGTGATATTGAACATATATTAATATAAAGCCAGAAAAACAAAATTAAACTCAGTAATTTCATATTCAATTGTTTATGGCCATTGCTCATTTATTATTTTTTCAGGTTTTAATTCCGACGGATCAATAACTACATGTTTAATCCGCTCACGCCTCCAGGTATAGACAACGTGTACGAGTCCATCTGATGACTGTATTACAGAAGGATAAGAGTACTGGCTTACTGGAGAATCCTCCAGGATTAGTACCGCGTACCATGTTTTCCCGTCTTCTGATATGACGGCATTCAACGGAGTCCGTGCGCCCTTGCGTTTACCTTCGGGAGTTTTCACATGGTTATAAACCAGCAGGTGTCTTCCGTCCGCTAATGTCACGGCATCAATTCCCGAATTGTTGTTGGGCAGTGAGGTTGCCGCCAGAGGAGACCAGGTCAAGCCGTTGTCAGAAGACCACGATTCCACTATTGACCTGTTTTTGCTTCTGCATAAAGCCTGGAGAACACCTTCTCCGTGTATTAAAATAGCTGGCTGAATAGCTTCGAATATATTATTGTTGTTAACAGGTCCGGCCATTTTCCAGGTATCACCAAAATCAGGTGTAATTTCAAAATGAATTTTCCATCCGCTTTCTTCGGTGCTTGATCCGCATAATAAATTTCCTTTTCCCAGTAATACGGGCTTATTTTTAACCGGCCCAATATAGCCCTCGGGCAATGCCCGGGGTACAGACCATGCAGTACCTCCATCCGAAGAAGATATCAGCATACCTTTCCATCGTGACGGACTTGGCCCGACTTTATAGAATAACAATATATCTCCCCCGGGCACCTGGTAAAGAACCGGGTTCCAGCATGCAAAACGGGTACTGTCATTCACAATCCCATTAGCTACTTCCACGGGTTCTGTCCATTTTCCGTCTTTTCTGTGACTAATCCAGATACCTACATCTGGATTTCTTTCCCTGGTTCCTCCAAACCATGCTGCTGTAAGCCCCCTGTTTGTTTCTGCAATGGTAGATGCATGGCAGGATTTAAAGGGAGCCTGTTCAAAAATAAACTCATCTGTTATTATTCCTCTTTTCCACCTTTGCTTCGGGGGATCTGATATAAATGAATAATCACCGGAGCCTATCTCAAATACAGCCCTGTCCCCTTCCATACGGATAAATGTAACACCATCAGCTGCAGCAGCTTTATTTCCTCCTTCAGTAACGCTATTTTCAGAACTGGCCGGAATATAAACTGATGCTTTTATGTTTCCCGGTATAGTAATGTTCCATATAAAACTGTTTTTATCCTTTTTCCATTCACTCCTTATAAGACCGTGCACCGAATGATAGGAAGCATCAACAAAATCAAGGCCTTCAATTATGGCAGGCTTCATCTCTATTTGTTTAAATCCCGGATAGCCGGGATCTGACTTAATCCCCGCCAGGTTTTCATAAAACCAGATAATAAGATCTCCCAGCAGCATAACATGGTTATGGGAATTCATGGATGGATCGGCAGTGTTGCCGTTCCAGAGTTCCCATATTGTTGTTGCCCCGTTCTCCGCCATATAACCCCAGCCCGGGTAACCGCGGTTTGTAGCCAGTTTATAAGCAATATCCTGGCATCCGTTCTCAGTAAGTCCGCGCATCAACCACTGGATTCCCACCAGGCCTGTGCTGATATGACTTTTGTTCTTTTCCTCAATAATATTCACAATGTTATTAAATACTCCTTCATAATGCTCCTCAGGTACCATTCCAAAATACAATGGCAGCAGGTTTGCCGTTACAGTATTATTACTGTATTGCAGATTTTCCCTGTTAAGAAATTTATTATTAAACGCATCTTTAATTTTGGGTAGCAGGTTGTCATACTCCTGTACATCATGCGGTCTGTCAAGTATTTTTGCAAAACGTTTCATTAAATAAATTATGTGATAGCAGTAGGCAGTAGCTATCAGTTCTCCGTCGGTTTTACGGCCGGGATCTTTTGAATGTACCAGTCTGGGTAATTCAGGGGGTACACACCAGTCACCGTATTTATCTTTTGTAAGAATAAAATCCACCATATATTTTGTGATCATATAATCCAGCCACTTTTTCATTGAATCGTAATGCCTGACAAAAGGCTGCTTATCTCCATACTGGTTATAAAGCATGTTGGCAATGATAATATAGGCTCCTGGCCAGGTCATATTGTCATCGTAGTAATTCCAGTAGGCAGGAGCTACATTGGGAAGGCTGCCATCTGCCTTTTGTGATTCATGAATATCATCCAGCCATTTGGCGTAAAGCCTGCCGTTATCGAATATAAAAGTCTCTCCATATGAGACTGTAGTGCGGTCACCCAGCCAGGGCTGCCGTTCATTACGTTGCGGACAATCCAGGGGCATACCCTTGTAATTACCCCGTATTCCCCAGAAAGCATTTTTATAGATCCGGTTAATCATCTTGTTAGAAGTTATGAATGTCCCGGCAGTCCTTATATCATCATATACAACTCTCCCCTCAAAATCATCTGTTCCGGGGATTCCCGGATAACCTCTTATTTCAACATATCTGAAACCATGATAAACAAATGAAGGTTCCCATGTTTCTTCACCATTACCCTTAAGAGTATATACATCTGTAACTTTTGCATCACGAAGATTCTCGGTGTACAATTCTCCATTTTTCTTAAGTGTTTCTGCAAATCGCAAAGTTACCTGATCGCCTTCATCACCCTGCACCCTCATCTTCAGCCACCCCACCATGTTTTGTCCCATGTCCAGTATATATGTACCGCGCTTAATCAGAGTTATGGACACCGGCTTAATCGTTTCCATAACTTTCATATTTTCATTCATTTGTGCTTTATACGTCCCACCGGGTTCCTGGACATATTCTGCATTCAGCCATTTTCTGTCATTAAATCCACTACTTTTCCATCCGGGCATTTCTTTTGTTGCATCATATTCTTCTCCATCGTATTCATTATTGGAGCGTATCGGACCGTCGGCAGTAACTTTCCAGCTATTATCTGTTGTAACTACTTTGGTTGTACCGTCAGTATATTTAATTTCCAGCTGTAACAGCATTTTTGGATACCCGAAAGTCTTTATCTTATAAGGTTTGTATGCCTGCCTCATTGTATAGTAACGCCCGTTGCCCAGAACTGTAGCTATAGTATTATTACCCCGTGCCAGTGCCTCTGTCACATCAAATGTGTTGTATTTAACAGATTTTGTATAATCTGTTGGTGCCGGTGCCAGAACCTGGTTTCCAATACGTTGTCCGTTAATATATAATTCGTAAAGTCCCAGTCCTATAATATAAACCGTTGCCTGCTTCACTTTCCCGGACAGCTTGAATTCTTTACGGAAATAACGTGCAGATAAGCGCGAATGTTTTTCTTCCCTATCCCATGGAAAGGAACGATCGAGCCCTATCCACCTCCCTTTCCAGTCGGCATAATCCAGTAATCCCATGC
>CP070654.1:3329436-3338338 GCA_020354785.1 Bacteroidales bacterium | reverse complement strand
ATAAAATCTATTATTTGATTTTTAATAATCAGAAATATAAAAACTTCCGTAGTGCAGATGGAATTCCTTTACAACCCGATGAACTAATATTTAAAACAGAGACTGTAGACTATAAAAAATTAAATGCCAAGGCATATGAAGAATTATTTACCTATTTTCCATATTATTATTCGTATTCCGGACTTAAAAATATTGACTGGAAAAAAGAATTTGAGAAACGCAGGGATGAGTTTCTAAAAAGCAGTTCTGATATAGAATTTGCCATTAATTTAATTTCGGTATTAAAACAGGCCAATGATCCTCATATGTATATTGAGGTGAAAGGAGAAAGATATTATTCAGGCAGAAAAAATATTATAGTGCCGAATTATGTTCGCACAAATTCTATATTTAAAATGCTTGAGGATATAAGGTTTACCAACAACCGTCATTTTTTTGGTGGAAAGATAGATGAAGTTGGATACATTGGTATTAAAAGCTGGAATTTTGATATTAGAAATACAAGGATTAATTGTTGGGGATACCCGGATAGTACAATTTCAATCCAAGAATTTCTAAAGGAGTTAAGTTCTTTAAAAAATATTATTATAGATGTTCGTGAAAATTCCGGAGGAAATGAGACTTACGCCAAACAATTTGCATCATTCTTCACAAATGATACTATTGCATATGAAAAAACAATAGTACGGGATACTATTACAAATAAATATGAAGTAGAGCGTATAAAGTATCTTTACCCAAACGAAAATCCTTTAAATTATAAAGGCAATATTTATGTACTTTCAGGCCCTGATGTAATGAGTAGTAATGAATCTTTTATATTAATGATGAAGCAATTAGAAAACACTAAAATTGCCGGAATGAAATCATACGGTAGTAGTGCGAATCCGATCCCGGTAGAACTTAGTAATCATATAAAAATATTCATTCCATCATGGCAGGCTTATACCCTGGATGGCAAACTAATTGAGGGAAATGGAATTGAGCCGGATATTGAAATAATTTCCGAACATGATAATACAATTACAAAAGATTTTATAAAAAATAAACAAGTGGATTTACTTTTAACAAAAATTATAGAACTGACAAAGAAAGAAAAATGATAATGATACAAAAACTTATCTATCCTCTTTGTCTGTCAGTTATGGTATGCGTTTCCCTTCAGGCAAATCAAATCTTCGTATCTCCTGACGGTAATGATACTTATGACGGAACTATTGAAAGTCCTTTCTGGTCTGTGCAGAAGGCCCAATCCATGGCATCGGCCGGGGATACTGTTTACATCAGAGGCGGTAACTATATTATGACAGAAAGTGATATATCAAAAGTAGAAAACAGCCTTTTTGCCTGCGTCAGTTTTCTTGATAAAAGCGGTTCTGAAGATAAAATGATAAAATACTGGGCTTATCCCGGTGAACAACCGATATTTGATTTTACGGATGTTAAACCGGCGAATCAGAGGGTTGTTGGCTTCTGGGTTTCCGGCGATTATATCCATATTAAAGGGATTGAAATTACGGGCATACAGGTTACCATTACTACACACACCGAATCATATTGCATTTACAGCTGGGGTAACCACAATATTTTTGAAAATATCAGCATGCACGACAATAAGGGTACTGCCTTAAGGCACCGGACCGGCGGTTATAACCTTTTCCTGAATTGTGATGCATACAATAACCACGATGATGTTTCAGAAGATAAAAAAGGGGGAAATACAGATGGTTTTGGATGTCACCCCAAAGCCGGAGGCAAAGGAAATATATTCAGGGGTTGCCGTGCATGGTTCAATAGCGATGATGGATACGACTGCATCCGGTCAAGTGAAGATATTGTATTTGATAGTTGCTGGGCTTTCTACAATGGTTATTCTCAGTCATTTGGGAGTCTGGGTGATGGTACTGGTTTTAAAATTGGCGGATATGCTTACGATGAGGCATCAAAAATTCCTGATCCCGTGCCCAGTAATACGGTGAGTTTTTGTGTCGCAGTTCGTAATAAAGCGAATGGTTTTTATTCCAACCATCATTTGAACGGTAATACCTGGCTGAATAATTCTGCTTATAAAAACAATTACAATTACAATATGGTGAACCGGGAAAGTCCTGAATCGCAAAATATAAATGTTGACGGATACAATCATGTTTTAAAAAATAACCTTGGTTACAGCGGCCGTTCAGGTGAAACAGCTTATTTAAATGCTTCCCAAAACACTCTTGTAACCAATTCTTTTGAAATGAATTTGGTTTTAAGCGATGACGATTTTATAAGTCTGGATGAATCAACTTTAATGGCATCCCGAAAAGCCGATGGCAGCCTGCCCGATATTGATTTTATGAAAATAGCACCTTCCAGTGCCCTTATGGATGCCGGGACTGATATCGGGTTTCCATTTTTCGGTAATGCTCCTGAACCCGGGGCATTTGAGCAACCACTTCCAAAAGAACTTGGTGTTGAGCAGTTAAAACAAATGACTTGTATAGTATATCCCAATCCTGCAAAAGATGTGATATTCATAAATGATATGTCAATTAAGCAGGCATGGATTACTGATATATACGGAAGGCACCAACCGATAGGCATTTATAAAAACTCTATCGATGTTTCTCAGCTGGGAAATGGTTTATATATTTTAAAAGCTATTACCGGTCAAAACAGAAGTGTTGCAGTTAAGATCATTATATCTAAATAAAACAACAAACGAGCTCCGATTACCTTGAAGCCGGTAGATACCAGTTTTCCTCGTTCATCAGCCAGCTCCTAACCTGTTCTGCTTTTACCGGATCGCTATATTTAGCTGCCACTTTATCAGCCAGATAAGACGGGTCATTCCTCCTGCGGGCTATGCGCATTAAATCGAACCAGCGTTTACCTTCAAAAGCAAGTTCAAGGGCACGTTCCTGGATAATAAGATCTTCCCTGTATTTTACAGGAGTAGTTATACTTGCCGGTACTGTCTGGCTCTTTAAGAATACCCGGCCCCTCACTCCTACATTCCTTGACCACATTCCATAGCCCTCAGGTCTTGGGGATAGCTCCCTCATACCGGTATTTAATAATGTCATCGCAATATTAACTTTCCCTAAACGGTTTAATGCTTCAGCAAGCAATAAATGAATATCCGCACTTCTGTATAAAATTATATCCGCACTATACAGAACTGATTGATCCAGAGAATACTTGTGTATGTAATATTCGTCATTGCTACCCGGAATCGTATCAAAATTCACACCCTTGCCCCTGTAAATATCACCAATCCCATCGGCTTGCTGAACCTGTGAATTAAATGAATCAATAACTATTGTTGTAGGTTTTATCATATAGCCGTAATCATAGACAAAATAATCTTCCAGGGGATTCTTTTGCCCGTCTTCAAATGAAAACGGAACTGCTGCCATAACAGTATTTGTATTTGCAAATGAATTGACAAAAAGATTTCCATAATCCTCCATGTTAAACGCTCTGTCTACTTTGTACAAACCTGAAGCATTACCATAACTTTCAACTGCTGCTTTAAGCAATTCTGCAGCTTTCTCGTAATTACCTATTTCCAGGTATATTTCACCCAGCAATGCTTTATTGTTAATTGAATTGAAAACATATTGCTCTGCTATATCACTTTCATTGTCATGAATGTAAGGTGTAAGGTGATTAATTAATGTGTCCAGCATAGATACCCTGTCTATCATGGGAAGATTGGATGTCCCTGAGATTGAGCTCATTTCATCAGGAATTAAAGCTGCTTCACCATAAAGACGAACATAATTAAAATATGCCCATGACCTGTAAGCAACAAGAGCTGCCCTGTATGCCTTGTTATCCAGTGTATCATAATCCTGATCCTTTTCTACTACCTGGTCAATATGTTTTAATGCATCGTTTGCAGAAATAATAACCTTATAATAAGCAGATCCGTTAATATATGAATTACTGGGTGAAAGATTATGATAATAAATATTTCTTAATTCAACGTCAGCTGCCTGTGTGACTTCCATCTGATCAGTGAGTAATCCGTCAACAATAATATAATTTGGAAGAATTTCCTGCAAAATAGATGTTACCCCGGTATAGGTTATTTCTACATCTATTGCATTATTAAAATGCTGATCGGGAAAAATTCTGTCACCTATCTTTGCATCATAAAAATCTTCACTACAGGAAAAAGTCATACATAGTATAACTATCATGCTAAATAAGTAAAATATTCTTTTTTTGTATATTCTTTCCATGTTAATTTTTTTATTACAATGCTAATTTAATACCTAATATAATTGATCTGGAATTCGGAATTTTTCCAAAATCAAAACCCATATAGTAAATATTGTTCTGATAGAAAAACTCCGGGTCATAACCAGTATATTTTGTAAAAGTAAAAAGATTTGAAGCTGTCATGAAAACCGTTAGATCCCTGTACAACCTGGAAAATTTAGGCGGGACGTAACTTACAGTAATTTCCTTTAATTTAAGGTATGAACCGTCCTCAATCCAGCGATCGGAAAATACTGAATTTCCCCTGTAATCGCCGTATACCGCTTTTGGAATATCACTTCCTGTATTTGAAGTGGTCCACCTGTCGTTTATAGTTGTTAACTGATTGTAATACTGATCCATTGACTCAGCCTTAAATCTTATATAATTATAAATGTCATTACCCATCGAATAAGTAAATAATGCAGAAAACTCTATTTTTTTCAGGGTTAAAGTTGTAAAGAAACCACCGTAGAGATCCGGGTTTGGGTTACCTATAATCTTTTTGTCATCCTCATTAATTACATTGTCATAGTTTGTATCAACAAATTTAACATCACCTGCTGTCATTGGCAGTCCGTTTGGTCCTGTTACAGCTGCGGCTTCATTATCATCGGTATAAGTACCATTTGTCTCATATCCATAAAACATGTTTAAAGCTTCTCCTGTTTCAGTCACATATTGGATCCCGTGCACATCATATATAATTCGTGATTTACTCTGATCTATAAATTCCAGTTCTTTAACTTTTGAATCATATCTGCTTACTGTAAAGCCAAATGACAGGGAATAATTTGTTCTTTGAATCCTAGAATCGAATGAAAATTCGTATGCACTGGTATTAAGAGCACCTCCATTGTTAAAATAATCCTTAAATCCGTATTCATTTGGTAATTCCTGATTAATAACAAGATTGCCGACCGTCGAGTTATAATAATCAAAATGTAAATTTATTAGCTGATTGCTGAATGAGACGTCAATTCCCCCGTTAAATGTTGATTTATTCTCAATTTCAAGGTCCGGATTTGGTATTGCATCCCGCAAAAGAACTCCGTATACGTTCCATCTGCGTCCTATGTAAAATAACTTTGAGTAATCGTAAACAGAACTGTGCATATTCCCGCTAATACCATATGATGCTCTAAGCTTGAGATCAGCTATGCTTTGCATAGAAGCAAAAGCTTCTTCGGAAGAAACCCTCCATGCCAGATTCACAGACGGGTATATGTTGTACCTTGTATTACTGGTTAAATTCGATGTTCCATCGTATGAAACATTAGCATTGATATAATATTTATCTTTTATTGAATATGCTATCAAACCGTAAAATGACATCCATATTAGGCCTCTGTTATCACCAAGGGTTGTTCTTAAGTACTGGTATTTAGCGCCCTGTCCTAAATTTCTGAAATCATCAGAAGGTGTATTCAAGTCATTACCTTCATCATATTTATATGAGTTTCTCAAATACCTTAACCCGACAACAGCGTTAATATTATTTCCGTTTTCTGTGTAATCAGTATATACAATTTTTGAATGATTCTGGGTAGAGCGGAATTCATAAACCAAATCGTGGCGTGAATTGTCAGCAAATTCCTGGTTCACCAGACCCAGATCAGGTAAGAATAAAGCTTCCCTGCAATTATTAAAATCCATTCCTGTTAGTGTTGAAATCAATATTTTATCAGACAGGCGGTATTGTGCATCTACAGAACTGAGGAAATGGTAGTTCCGGTTAGTTCCAATAGCTTCGCGTACAATTGCAATAGGATTACTTACATTAAATACACCTACATCATCAAGTTCTTTTAATTCCTGTCCTGTAACAGGATCTCTTTCCAATGGAGCCATAAGTGGTGATTTAAGTACAGCTGCCAACACTGGATTATTAGACTCTTCAGGTCCCATATTTGCCAGACGACTATCCGCCAGAGACAACTTAACGTTTGGGATGACTGAAAATCTGTCCGATATATTTATCTTCCCGTTAATTCTTAAGTTGTACCTTGAATAGCTTGAATTTTCATAAATTCCTCCATGTTTCATGTATCCGGTAGAAATATTGTATGTAGCAATGTCATCGCCCCCTTTTAAAAATATATGGTACTTTTGAAAAGCACTCAACCGGAATAATTCATTCTGCCAGTCGGTATTATTATTGTATTTATAGTAATCTTCCGAATTAATATCTCCATTCAGCCATGGATACATTAGTGTAATATCATCCTGGCTATAGCCTGCTCCTGTTAGTTGCTGTCTGAAAAAACTTTTAAACTGATCGGTATTTAAAACATCAAGTTTTGCAGGTGGTAATCCTATACCACCATAGGCACTAAAGCTAATAGCAGAGCTGGTTTCAGCTCTCTGCTCACTATTTATATAAATTATCCCGTTGGAACTGTTTAAACCCAGGTATGATTGTCCGCCTTTGATGACTGAAATATTGGCTACATCCTCAACATCTATAATATCATATGGATTAAGCGAAAAACCGTCAACTATACCGTAATCTGCATAGTTCGTTTCATGAATCATACCGTCAATAATAAGCAAAGGATCACTTTTGCAATAAATAGATGATACTCCTCCTATGTCGAGCCAGGATTTTTGCCCGGGAAATCCTGAATGCCTTATTACATGTATGCCTGCTATCCTTCCCTGTAAAGATTGATCCAGAGAGGTTACGGGTGCTTTATTAATATCATGCATTTCTACTGTTGAAACTGAATTAACAAGATTTTTACGGGAATTTGTTCCTAAAGGGAGAAATACTTCATCGTCAATAGATTGATACCTGTCAGGAACCATGTAAATTTCCAGATTATCTTTACCGTTTAAATAGATTCTTCTTTTGTCAAAACCCGGTAGATTTACAATTATTTCTGCCTGCAAGTCGGGAACGGCTATTTCAAATTCACCTTCTTTGTTTGTCTCCGTGATATTTCCCGTAGCAATAACAGAAATTATAGCTTGTTCCAGGGGTTGTTTAGTTCCTGTTTCCATCAATTTTCCCTTTACTTTCATTTCTTGTTCCTGTGACAAAATCCTTATCGCAGGCACATTTAATGCAAGGCAAAAAGAAAGGCAGAGCAAAACCTTATAATATTTCGTCATTTTATAGTTATTAAATTTTATAATGTTCAATATTGTCATTGAAATATGTTTTAATTATTTACATTATTAATCACTCGGGCGTAAATAGTATATAGTCCCAGAACAGCAAGCTGGCATTTATTCCTACCAGTTTAACTTTATGTTCTTCAGTTTTCTCCCAGTCAACATGGGCAATTGTTGTAAGACCAGGACTGCCTGCGTCACGCCCCATGTCAAATAGCTCCTCCTGTAAAACATCATCAATGTATACCAGGCAGTCTGTATAGTCAGTACCTAAAAAAGTAAAAGCCTCCAGATGATACCTTCCTTTCATAATTTTGGGAACAGTGATTTCTATCCACCAGTAACCATTCATATTTAAGCAATCGTAATTGATCATCTGTTCTGAGGGCGAGTCATGATCTTTATAATAGTATTGCAAAAAGTCTCCCCCCCACTTAATTTTTTCGAATGTGTTCTGACCATCAGAAAATTTGGCATATTGATGAAGACGGAAATAATCGCCTTGTTCAAAATCAAAAAAATCAGTTACCTCAAAGATTATTGGTAACGGTTCCGGAGTAGTAACAGGCAGTAAATTATTAACTGTATGAATTACCCCGTTCTTAGCAGGAATATTAGACTCTTCCAATATAAATCCCGTGTATTCATCAGTTTGGCTGTTCAAATTAATTTTATAATCATCATCAATATGCATTGAAAGGTTATTATCATATGATAATATCGGGTACAATTTTGTTTCAAGGTCTGAAAGATAATAAGTGCCGCCAAGGCAGTGGTACTCCATATACCTGTAAAAACCATTGTCCAGCTGTGTTATACTGCCGGGCTCGTCTGTATAGTTGTTAATAAGATCTTCAACGGTATTTATTCCGTTTCGCTGGTACGATGTGTCTGCAACAGCCAGTATAGTAAACCGGGTTCTGGCATACCTGGGACCATAAAGAAATCGAATGGTTTTTAGAGTATCCATTAATCCTGTCATTTGTAATCCGGCAGTAAACAAAGTATAGCCGGGAGTATTTTCAAGAATTGTATAAACATCGTCCTCAATAGGATTTAGCACCTTATCGATGGCATGAATTACCCCGTTTGCAGTATATATATCCCTGTCAATTATCATTGCTACCTTGTTAAGAATAATGTCAGAACCCAGAAATTCGGTCGCAACATAATCTCCCCGTGCATTGGTATCCCGTAAGGTACCAAGACCAATATCATTACTTGGTATTTCCTGTCCAACCAGATGATTTAAAATCAACGATCTAAGTGCAACAGAATCCAGGTCTAAATAAGAAGTTAAGTTGTTTTCCAGGTAATATTCCTGCAATGCATCATTAGTAGGCAGGAACAGGGTAAAAGGGCCCCTGACAGCTAATAAATTGCTTAATCCGGCAGCCTCCAGAATTTTACCAAATTCTGAATACTGGTCTGCATTGGCTTCGTCTAATATATATTGTGTAATTACCTGCCGGTCAGATTTGCTTTTTCTTAACACAGGCTGATCTTCCTCACACATATAAAATGTGTTTGCAAA
>CP070654.1:3326191-3329336 GCA_020354785.1 Bacteroidales bacterium | reverse complement strand
CTTGCGTAATCCATAGCATATTTAAGCCCTTCCCTGAACCGGTAATTTTCAATACTGTTCTCGACAGACTTCTTTATTTCCGGTATTTCACTGATTGTTTTTTTGTCGTAGTCTGTAAGTGTATCGGCATCGGGCACTTTGCCGCCAAAATATTTGTGCGTTAATACCAGTGTCCTGTTAACAAAGTTGCCAAGAATCGCTACCAGTTCATTGTTGTTTCTTTTCTGGAAGTCTTTCCATGTAAAATCATTATCCTTTGATTCAGGTGCGTTGGCAGTTAATACATAGCGCAAAACATCCTGTTTGTCTTTAAAATCCTCCAGGTATTCATATAACCAGACAGCCCAGTTACGGGATGTTGAGATTTTATCACCCTCAAGATTAAGGAATTCATTTGCAGGAACATTGTCAGGTAAGATATAACTGCCTTCAGTTTTAAGAATTATGGGGAAGATAATGCAATGGAAAACAATATTATCTTTTCCAATAAAATGAACCAGCTTGGTATCTTTATCTTTCCAGTAATTTTCCCATTCACCTGTCAGATCTTTAGTCGCTGATATATACCCTATCGGGGCATCGAACCAGACATATAAGACTTTACCCTTTGCTCCTTTAACGGGAACAGGAATACCCCAGTCAAGATCACGGCTCACTGCACGGGGCTGCAGTCCCTGATCGAGCCATGATTTGCATTGTCCGTATACATTAGCTTTCCAGTTTTTATGCTCATCAAGAATCCATTTCTTTAAAAAGCTTTCATGCTTATCCAAAGGCAGAAACCAGTGTTTGGTTTCTTTAAGTACAGGCTCGGAGCCGCTGATAGTGGATTTGGGGTTAATCAGGTCAGTCGGGCTAAGTGATGTACCGCAGTTTTCACATTGATCCCCATAGGCAGAATCATTACCGCAATGGGGGCATGTCCCTGTGATATACCTGTCAGCAAGAAACTGGCTTGATTCTTCGTCGTAATATTGTTTTGTTGTCTTTTCTATGAATTCTCCGTTTTTATGTAACTTACTGAAAAAGTCAGATGCCAGCTTGTAATGTGTTTTTGAAGTTGTTCTTGAGTATATGTCAAACGAAATTCCGAAATCTTCAAATGCCTTCTTATTCATATTATGATACCTGTCAACAATCGCCTGAGGGGTTACTCCTTCCTGCCGGGCCTTGATAGTTATAGGTACTCCGTGCTCATCCGAGCCGCATATAAAAACGACATCTTCATTTCTTAGCCTTAAATACCTTACATATATATCAGCAGGAATATAAGCTCCTGCCAGATGCCCTACATGTATCGGCCCGTTTGCATAAGGGAGTGCTGCCGTAACAAGATGACGTTTATAATTTTTCATTTCAGACTAAAACTTTTACCGGTAATAATTTTTCTGTAAAGTATATAAAGATTTATTAAATTGCCAAAGATATTCAAACCTGCTGATTTAAGAAAATTCATGGGCCAATGATTACACCTCCGTTTTTAAAGACAAATGATATTATTGGGATAGTCGCTCCGGCTGGCAGAATCACTGAAAAAAAGATAACACGTGCAGTTGAAATACTTGGCGGCTGGGGTTTAAAAGTTGAACTGGGCAGGAATATTTTTAAACGTAAAAATACATTTGCAGGTAATGATAAGCAGCGCAAAGACGATTTCCAGGATGTTATTGACAGGGAGGATATTAAAGCAGTGATATGCGCCAGGGGCGGGTATGGTACTTTAAGAATTATTAATAAGATTGATTTTAAGAAGTTCCGGCAAAATCCTAAGTGGATAGTCGGATTCAGTGATATTACAGTAATTCATTCCTATTTGCAGCATAAAGTTAAATGTGAGAGCATACATTCTGTAATGCCGGGCAACTTTCCTGAAAATGATATTGAAAGCAAATCTCTTAATTCACTTAAAAATGTTTTGTTCGGGGGAAAGACTGAATATAGTATTAATTCACATTCACTCAACAGGGCAGGTGAAGCAGAAGGTACATTAATAGGGGGTAATTTATCAGTTTTATACAGCCTGCAGGGTACTAATCTGGAAATTGACACAAATGATAAGATATTGTTTATCGAAGACGTGAATGAATACCTTTATCATGTTGACCGAATGATCTCGAACTTTAAATTAAGCGGAAAGCTGGATAATTTAAAAGGCCTTATTATTGGACACATGAACAGGATGAAAGACTCACCTGTTGCTTTTGGGGAAAGTGCTTATGAAATTCTGCAAAGAGCCGTTGAGGAGTACAATTACCCGGTGATTTATAATTTTCCTGCCGGGCACATTAAACAGAATATGGCAATAATCCTGGGCAGAAAAATTAAGATGAATGCCGGCTCTAAAACAAGCGAAATAATTTTCAGATAATCCTAGTATTTAATGCCGGAACATATTGAACTTGGGAAAAAGGGAGAACTCCTGGCGGTTGAATATCTTGAATCCAGGGGATATAAAATCCTGGAGAACAACTGGAAGGCCAATCGCAGGGAAATTGATATTATAGCTGTTGATAATAATGAAATAGTTTTTATTGAAGTGAAAACACGAAGGAAAAACTACTATGAAGATCCTGAAGAAGCAGTAAATACAAAAAAACAGAAATATCTGATCAATGCAGCTGAGGCTTACATTTTTTCAAACAAAATAGATCTGGACGCACGCTTTGATATAATCTCGGTTATTTATGACGGCCCCAACCATAGTATTAATCATATAAAGGAAGCTTTTTCCCCGGGTATTAATTAGACTGTAAATGAATAATTCTGTCTTCTAAATATCTCTTATCTCATCAAGCAATTCCTCCAGACCAGTAACCCAAACATTTTCTTTAATTGGATATTTGTCCGCTTTAGGTGAAATAATATATACCATATCAGGTTTGACGCTATCTATTGCGTGCCAGAAGCCTTTTGTTGGTTTTGGTGAATCTGCAATTTTACATTCAAAAGCTAACTTCCTTGAACCATATTGCAAAATAAGGTCAAGTTCTGATCCATGAGAAGTGCGATAAAAATATGTTTCGTAATCGGGTTTGAGACTACATATATTTTCAATAATAAAACCTTCCCATGAAAAACCATAAACCGGATGTGAGAGTAACTCGTTCAGATCATTAATATTGAGCAAACTATGCAGAATACCAGT
>CP070654.1:3310806-3326091 GCA_020354785.1 Bacteroidales bacterium | reverse complement strand
TTTTTGTTAACGAAATTATCAATTTTTTTACAAAACATTTTATATAAAAATAAAAATTGCTCTAAATATTGGAAATAAATTAGAGCATTTTTACTTCAGGTATAATAATTCACTAAAAAGAACAGAAAAAGTTTAATGTCCGGTTGGGGTAAAGAAACTCTTTATAGTTTTGAAAATCAAGACGAAATCCTTTTTTATCGACCAGTTTTCTATATATTGAATATCCAGTTTCATCCATTTTTCAAATAATATGTCATGACGATTCGGTATAACCTGCCAGGTACATGTAATACCAGGTTTTACAGATAATCTTTTTAGCTGCCATCTTTCATATTTTTCAACTTCCTGAGGTATTGGCGGACGAGGGCCAATCAGTGACATTTCACCTTTCAGAACATTAAACAGTTGAGGCAGTTCATCTAATCCTGTCTTTCTTAATAATTTCCCCACCCTTGTTATTCGGGGATCATCCTTAATCTTGAAGATCGGACCGTCAGTTTCATTTTTGCTTGCCAGAGAAGCCTTTAGCTTTTCTGCATTATAAACCATTGTCCTGAACTTATAGATATAAAACTTTCTACCCCTTAATCCCACTCTTTCCTGCTTGAATATTACCGGTCCCCTGCTGCTAATCTTAATAGCCAGAGCAATAATCAGTAAAAACGGTGAAAGAATAAAAATTATAAAAAATGAAATCCAGAATTCACTGAATGATTTCCAGGCAAGAGCTAATGTATTTTTTGGGGTATTCATAAATGTTATAAAAGGAATATTTTCAAAGTGAGTCAAATGAGCATTTGTTACCGACATAGGAGAAAGATCTGATTGCAATCTGAAAGTAACTCCTATTTCCTTGCAAGATTCAATTAATTCCTCCAACTTTTGCTCATCAATATTTGATTTACAATATATTACCTCATCAATAATGTCAATATCAAGTAAATTTTTAATTGAAATTTTATCCGGGAAGATTTTAATTGTATTACCGTATTTGTTTATTATTCTCCTTGAATTTGTTAAAATCATCAGAATTCTGAATCCCCACTCTTTATGGGCCAGTATGTTATCAATAAATTTGTCGGAATTGTCATCTGCAAATATTAAAACATTATGTATATTATGTCCGGATGCTCTATAAAACTTGAAAACCTTATAAGTCAACATCCTGAAAGAGTATAGAGCCAGAAGATTTATTATTGAGAAGGAAATAATAAAATAATGACTAAAATGTGCCAGGTTAAATATGTGCTTATAAAGGAATATTAATGCAAATCCTATAGAACTAAAGTTCAGAAAACTAAAAAATATTGATACATGGGAGTGAATTCTGGGTATTTTGGTCAATTTCAAAATCTGCAGTAAGATAGCCCAGGTTGGCACTATCAAAAACAGCATTATTACATACTCCTGGTAGAATTCAAAATAACTGGTATCTATAAGATTTATAAGAAAATAAGCAAAGAAATAAGAAAGCGTTGTAATTACTATGTCCAGTACTGCAAATAGAGGATTGTTATCTCTTTTTGAAAGCACCTTTTTTTGATTTTTAGATTTCATAGAACTGTGAATAGTTGAGATTGTAACAAAAATTTTAATTACTGAGTCAAAAATAACACTATAATTACGATAGAATCTAATATTTAACCGGGTATTTTTCTTTATTTTGACAAACAGATGATTTTCTTACATGGAAGTAAGTTTTACTTCAATTTAGGAATTTATCATCAATGAGGATAGGAGTAAAAGAAGGGCTGGAATTATCTTACAATAAATCTTTCAGAGTTGAAATGATCATTTGAAATTACCCGTATAATATAGATGCCGCCTGCAAATTCAGAGAAGTTATATGATTTTATTTGTTCTCTATTCGGATCTTCAATTATTTCCTGAAATTTCAGGTCACCCATAATATCACAGACCTGTATCATTGTTTTTTCAACAAGTTCATTCTCGGACCTAGGAATAATTTTAATGTTCACCAGACCTTCAGAGGGATTTGGAGAAATCTCGATATCATAATTAATCACAGAATTTGTTATATTATCTTTTGGCCCGGCATTATAATTGGTGGTTATCTGGCCTTCTGTAAATGCTTTATTATAAATAGCTACAGTATAAAAGGTGCCGTTCCAGGGAGAATTTAAATCAGGATCATTCCCGAGTGTAAGGTAGTAACTGTTATCCCAGTTTTCTAATCCTTCAGGCCTTATTCCACTGGCTGTTTCTTTTCCGTTAATGTATAATCTTTCAATTCCATCACTGTTCTTAACATATACCAGATGATGCAGGGAGAGATATGATAATTCATCCCCTGAATAAAGAATGGGTTCGCCATTTGTAGCTGTAGCCTCAGTTTTCAATCTTATAAGATATTTAAATACTTTATTCATGTCACTGATATGCTCCTGCGCCAGAGTAGTTCCTATATCGTCAGAATTATTTGATATGGACAGGATATTTGCAGGATTAAATGAACTGAACATCGAAGGCTTGATCCACGCTTCAAGTGTAATTTCATTAGTAATTTTACACGCATTAACAACTTTAGTGGCCGGAAAAACTGACCTGATTAAATTTCCTGATACCAATTCAAGTTTATTAGTCTCATTCCAGACAATTCCTGATGTGTCACTAATATATAAATTCAGAGGTTCACCAAAATTTGAGTTGTCATAAATTATATTGTCCGAATTGAAGTTAAAATTATAGTAGGCTATTAATCCGTCCCATATTCTTTTAGATTCTGAAATAGATAGTGTTGAAGCAATTGCTGTGTTGCTGTTATTAGATTTACCAGCTTTGTTGACCGCTTTTACTTTGTAATAGTATGTAGTACTGGGATTTAAATTATTGTCAGTATAGCTTGTTGTATTTGCATTAATAACGTGTATTGTCCTGAAATATTTATCAGGTGCTATGGCCCTTTCAACGACAAATCCTGTTTCATTTACCGAGTTATCCTCCCATTCCAGTGAAACAGTATTTGTTGTAACTTGTAATGCCGATAATGAAGATGGTGATACCGGAGGGTCTAATTTCAATGTCATTACTCTTAATATACCGGAATAATCAGAAAATCCGTCATTATTATATGCTGCTACCCGGTAATAATATTCGCTGTTAATCATTAATCCCGTATCTGTATACTGGGTTATATCCGGAGCATCAATAATAATTGAATCACTGAAACCGGTAATTGTATCCAGTGTTCTTTCAATTCTATATCCCAGCTCGCTGGATGCATTATCTTCCCAGCTAAGCTCTATCCAGTCATAACCTGTTGCATATGCCTGGAGAGTGGATGGAGCATCGGGAGGTACTAAGGGTAAGGTTCTTACCTGGATAATATTTGAACTGTCAGAAAGGCCATCTTCATTAAATGCAAATACTACATATGAATAACTAGTATCAGGCAGTAATCCATAATCTGTATATGCAGTAACATCAATATCAAGCCTGGCTATTTCAGTATATTCTGCAAGAGTTTTAAGGGAACGTAAAACAATAAATCCTTCCTCGCTTTCGGAATTATCCGTCCATTCTAACGAAGCAGAGTTTTTTGTAATATTTGATAAGGATAGATTGTCTGGAGCCTCAGGTGGTCGCAGACTCAGTGTCCTTATAAGAAACTCATTAGAGTAATCTGAATTCCCGTCTTCATTAAAGGCAGCTATAATATAATAGTAGTTTGTCTCAGGATTCAGGCCATTGTCTGTAAATTGATTAATATTTGCATTAACTGAGTCTACCGGTACGTATCCTTCGCCTGAAGTCATGGATCTGTATATAATAAATCCATCTTCATCATAAGAGTTGTCAGCCCATGCAAGGGTTACCGTATTTTTTGTAGTATCAGTTGATGTCAGACTACCGGGTGCAGCAGGCGGCTGCAAAGCAAGTGTGGTAACATCCAGCTCGTTTGAAGGATCTGAATTTCCGTCTTCATTATAGGCTATTATGATATAATAATACCTGGTATCCGGATCTAATGCGTAATTCAAAAACTGATTAACATTTGCCCTGGCAGAACCAATTTGTGTGAATCCATCACCGGAAGTTAAAGATCTGTAAATAATAAATCCGCCTTCATCATTAGAGTTATCTGACCAGGTTAATGTTACAGATGTTTTTGTAATATTTGATGTTGAAAGGCTGCCCGGAGCTGCAGGGGGTTGTAACTCCAGTGTAGTAAGGCTGTACTCGTTAGTGTAGCCTGAAGCACCGTCTTCATTAAAGGCTCTTACCCTGTAATAATAAGTTGTGTTCGGATCTAATCCGGAATTTGTGAATTGACTGACGTTTGCTCCAACTGTGCCAACATGACCAAAACCGCTGCCGGAAGTTAATGATCTGTAAATGTAAAATCCTTCTTCATTAGATGAATTGTCAGTCCAGTTTAGTGTTACAGAGTATTTGCCAATATATGTTGAAGTTAAATCAGTCGGAGGATTATCCGGAGGTCTTAATTCCAAAGTTGTAACACCGAGTTCATCTGTATAATCAGAACATCCATATTCGCTGCATGCTCTTATTCGATAATAGTAAGAGGTGACCGGTGTAAGATAGGAGTCTGTAAAATAAGTATTGTTGCGACTGATTACTGCTATTCTTGTATACTCACCTCCGGAAGCATTTGATCTTTCCAGCTCAAAATTGTCTTCATCATAGGAATTATCATTCCATCTGAGTGAAACAGAACGGGCTTTGATATTTGTAGTTTCAAGAGATGAGGGTGCATCTGGAGGAGGATGAGCAGGTGTAGCAATGCTGAATTCATCGGAATATCCGCTATAACCAATATTATTATAAGCTCTCACCCTGTAGTAATAGGTTGTAAGCTCAGACAGGCTCTTATCAACATATGTAGTAATATTATCATAAGTAGTAAAGATTTTCTTATAGCCGGTTTGTGAGCTTAATGATCTTTCTATTTCAAATCCGTATTCATTATCAGAACTGTCGGCCCACTCCAGCTCTACCTGGTAATAATAAGGAGCAATACCGGTAAGATTAGAGGGAGGATCAGGAAGGGTATCAGACGGATTTCTCAAAACAAATTCAAAAGCTCCAATATCCGGGGCAATTCCAAATGGTATGGGATTATTATCAAAGTCTTCCGCTATCCCTACATCTATTCCCTTATCTATTGCATTTGTTGCGAGTTTTTTTAAGCGGAAATCATAATTCTGTGCATTGATAAACATTGTATCTGCATTATCTATAATAAGATTATTTGATAAGACCGAGTAATTACCGGTTATTGCCGGGGCGATATTATTAATGCACTCTGTATAAGTGGTTGTACTTCCTCTGATTGATCCGGTGTAGACTGTATTGTTCCAGACATAAATCTGGTTACCGTGTTCTATTTTAAGGCTCTCGTAAGAGTTATTATACAAAATATTCCCATAAATATAAACATTGCTCAGCGAGTTATCTGCACTGTTATTTGTAATTATTCCTTCCTGCGAATTATTATAAACGGTATTATTTCTAACAGTTACATTATTGGAGTAATATGAAACCTGTATCCCCCTTAGCTCGTTATGATGAGCTCTACAATCCTCTATAGTTACATAATCAGAACCATAAATAGAAATGCCGCTAAAGGCATTATTAAACGATTCACATGCCCTTATTGTATGGTAGTTGTAATTTTCTTCATCAGTTCTTATTCCGTTTTGTTCATTTGAGTGAGTTACACAATTTTCAATCAGGCTGTTCTCACCTTGTATTTCAATACCATTTTCTACATTGTTTCTTGAATAAACATAACGAAATGTACATAAGTCATGAACACTTATACCCTGGCGACCGTTATCATACACATAACAATTTACAAAATCAACGGTTCTTTGTGTTTTTATACCATGAGAGCTAACCGCATTATGTGAAATAGTATTGTAAATTCCGAAGTTCAGAACGCCTCCGTGATAATCATCATAATCATGCAGAAAATAAATATTACCGTTATCACCACCACAGTTGTACACTTCACAGTTGTAGATATTATTGTGATGAGCATCAGTACCGGAATTAAACCATATGCCATTCTCACCGTCCCGTACAATAAAATCATATATGTTGACATAACATGAACCTATCTGGCCCCAGGCACCAACATAAATTCCGGCAGAAGTAGGTTCCTCGCTACGATCAATAACAGGATTCATCCCGGCTCCATATGCACCCACACTTATTGGTCTGGATGGAGTTCCTCTCGCATTATCAATACTTATCATATTTAGCTCTTCTACTGTATTCCTTCTCTGCAGATAGGCAAAACCGGGTTTAAACTCTTTTATATATCCCCAGGTACTCCATGGCTGACTGAACGATCCTGATTGTGCGCCTGAGTTTCCCGGATCAACAAAGACGCAGCTGTCAGCATCTTTAACCGTTACTACCGCATAATAGGTCCCGCAGTAATCACCATCACAAACTTCTATTCCAACGGTATCATATCCCCAGTTCAACTGACTGGTATCAGTAATAAATATCATACCGGTTGAGGGATTGATTCCATATGCGGAACTGTCGGAAACCAGTGAAAAGGTTATAGAATATATTGTATCATAGGTAAAACAGGCATAAAATTTGCCCACGTAATCTCCCGGTGCTGCTTCATCAAAAGTCAGTAGTTTCTGGTAACTGTATGAGATATCCTCACGCTGGGCTGAAATATTATACGGTAGAATAAATAGTATAAAAAGTATAGTAAATAAAAATTGAAACGTATTTACTTTTATTCTCACCTTTACAAATTAATTTGAGTACCTAATATTTTTGTTACCTCTTTTTGCTTCAATCAAATTGAATGAAATGCACATAATTGGGGCTAATACTATACTTTTAAAAAATTTTGGGATTACAAAAATAAAAAATTACTTCATTTAACAAGGATTTTAACAAATTAAATTGCCTCTGAACCTCATTATTTTTGATTTTTCCTGTAAAATGGGCGATTTTTTAATAAAAATTAATTATCTGATTAGTAATATTTTATAACTCAAGGTAAATTTCAGGCGATTTCCTGAAATTTTGAAGCCATAACAATGAAGAAATATTCTGAATTCCTGCTTTCAGGATTTATTTAGCTAAATGACAGTAAATCAGTACTTAAACGGAGAGTATATTAATTAAACAGGCGGATATGTTTTGTCTAAAAAGAAATATTTACAGGATAAAATATGAAATTTTAATGTAAATGGAGTTTTTTTTAGTTTTTGATAATCTTTTGAGTATACATTTCATCATTAATAGTCATACATACTATATATATACCGTTTGAAACGTTTTGTATATCAATGTCAACCATCCCGTCATAATCTCTGATATCTAAAAATTCGTGATGGACATTACCTCCGGCCATATCCTTTATTATTAATTCAACCGATGCTTCTGCATCATTATTACAGTATATTTTGAACACGCCATCGGATGGATTAGGGAAAATATAAGGTGAGCCTATATTGTTAAATCCTATATGATCATCGGTACTGCTTAAAACATCGAAATCTTCAATAATATTTTCTATAAGGCCTATATCAGGAGCTCCTCCGTCAGGTACATTAAATCCATAAAAATCCATATATAAACCCACGTCTCTTCCTGCATCTATTGCAGGCGATTCAGCCTCAACACCAAAATTATCATTATAGATATCCTTAAACAGAGGATCGGAAACATATGAGTTCAGATCCAGTCCCAGTGTTTTCTGATAATTATCAAGTGAACTGTATTTAGTGTCTCCAATATCAATAAAGCCATCCTGCTCAGGATAAAAAATGTTATTGTCAGACACCAGGTTATCCAGCTTATGATTAATTGCCTGATCACCCTGATTTGTTAAATAAAAGATATTGTTATACAATGCAAGTGAAGAATAGGAGGTTGATACTCCCTGGGAGTTATCATAGAAAACATTATTATAAATATGGGTAGTGGATAAATAACTGCTGACATTTATGGCCAGATTATTACCTTTAAATATGTTATAATAAACATAAGTTTCCTGGGCATATGAATATATTGCATCAGAAAGGTCCACGAATGTGTTATATTCCAATGTTATTCTGTTGCCATCTATAACCCTTATACCATTATCTGCCCCTTCGAGAACACAGTTTTGAATCAGGTTACTATCACAGGAAGATCCTAAGAAGTAGATACAGCTGATCGCCTCCGGCGCATCTATATGCAGGTCTTTGATAGTAACGTTACTCCTTTCAAAAGCCCTGACAGCAAAGTCAGTCGCTTTACTTTCTATGACAGGAATATCACCTTCTCCATATGATCCGATAGTAACATCCGATGCATATATATTTATTTTATTCTCAACCGCTGTAGTATTTCTTTTTTGCAAATATTCATAACCATCCTGCCAGTTAACATCATGCCATGAATTATAAGGATTTTCATATGTGCCGTTTTCTGACATGTCACCTGCAATGGATGGATCAATATAAACAGTCTTAATATCATCAATTAAATTAATGGTGATTGTTGCAGAGCTGAATTTACTATCTTCTGCATTGTCAGTTACCTGTACAATCAGATTATAAGTTGCCATGCCTGTAAAATTTAACAGGTAGGCATTATAAATATATAAGTTCCCATCGCCCGCATTAACACGAAATACATCGTTTGTATTTCCGGAAATGATTGCATAAGAAAGAGTTTGATCCTCATCAACATCCGATGCTTCTATTTGCCCGATAAGATCCTCGGATATATTACTTTTATACAGCACAAATGACTGATCATCAATTACCGGTGCATGATTGGGTTTCTCTTCTTCATCAGGCACTCCGGGATGAATAATATCAACAATCACTATACCCGTATCCGAGAGAGGTTCTCCATAATCGTCTGTTACGCAGACTGAAATACTGAAACTATCAAAGGTTTTTAATAAGGTAGTGTCAACAAGCCATAAATTTCCGCTATTAGGATTAACATAAAAATTGCCGTTGGGATTACCACCTGTAATTTCAAAGGTAAGGGTTTGATATGTGTCAGGATCATAAGCTGATAATTTACCAACAAATGAGCCGGGCAGGTTTGTATCATCTATAGTAAAATTTTCATCAATGAATGCAGGCGGGCTATTTACAAATTCAATTTTCCCGCTATACTCATAGGCTCCTATATCCATCCTGTTTCCGTATGGTACCGGATTACCGTCAATATCTTTTTCTACAGGTACTGATTCCCCTGCATCAATAAATTCAACTGCTGTTGAATCCAAACGGAAATCACCTCCATATGCATCTATAAAGATGCTGGTGTTACTTGTAATTCTATTACTTTTTTCTAATGAGAAATTACCAAGATCAATATCATTCGCAATATTATTAATGCTTTCAGTGTATCCCGCTGCATATTCTTTTATATCATCGCGCACTACTGTATTATTCCATACCAGAATTGAATCACCCTCATTGATATTAATGCCGTTGGCGTTATTATCGTGAATTTTATTATTATGTATTCGTACAGAAATGCAATTACCCCCGAATTTAGTACTTTGTACATATACACCATGTCTGTAATTATTGTAAAGCCTGTTATATCTTACTATACTATTATTTGCATTAGCACAGCGTATACCATCTTCTCCATAGGATTCCCACCATCCGTCGCCGTTTCTGTAACATACGTTATATTCACACAGTGCATCATAACAATCCTCAAGATTGATACCGCTCCATTTGTTGCCAAACAGTTCGTTATTGCGGATAACCATACCCCGCCAGTTATCATATGCAGATACAGTTATACCGGCACAATTATTATGATGTGACACACACTTTTCCACCAGGGATGAATCACCCTGAAGTTCAATGCCGCTTTCACCGTTGTTTCTTGAATAAACATAACGAACAGTACATAAATCGTGAAAGCTCACTCCCTGGTGTCCGTTATCATGGCTGTAACAGTTTATTATATTAACCGTTCTTTGTGTCTTTATACCGTGAGACCCACCTGCGTGGTGTGATATAGTATTATATATTCCCAAATTAGGAGTACCCCCATGATAATCATCAAAATCATGTAAAAGATATATATTCCCGTTATCACCACCACAATTATATACTTCGCAATTAAACATATTATTATGATGATGGTCGGTGCTGGCATTAAAATATATACCGTTTTGTCCGTTCCGTACAATAAAACAATAAACATTTACATAACAGCATCCTATTTCTGACCAGGTTCCTAAATAAATACCCGCTGTGGTAGGTTCCTCGGCGCGGTCGATTATAGGATTTACGCCGGCTCCATAAGCACCCACACTGATAGGTTTGGATGCAGTTCCCCTGGCATTATTAACATAAAGTGTATTTTGCCTCTCTATTGTACCTCTTTTCTGAAGATAGGCATAACCCGCTCTGAATACCCTGACATCACCCCAGGTGTTCCATGGCTGGTTATATGTTCCCGCTTCCGGACCTGAATAATCCGGATTGACAAAAACACAGCTATCAATATCTTTTACCGTAATTATTGCATAGTAAGTTCCGCAATAGCCACCGTCACATACCTGTATTCCCACTGTATCATACCCCCTGGTTAGCTGATTGTTGTCAGCTATATATATCATCCCGGTATATGAATTTATAGCGTATGCATCACTGCCGGATATTTTTCTGAAAGTGATGGAATTAATAGTATCATATGTAAAACAAGCATAAAACTTGCCTACATAATCACCATTTTCAGCTCTGTCATATGAAAGTAAACGCTGGTAACTATAAGATATATCTTCTCTTTGAGAAAATGATACTATAGATAATCCAAGAATGATTAAAGTAATAAATATACATCGTTTCATAATGGGGCAAATTTGATGAATGAACAGATTACTTTGACCAATGAGCCTTTTCTTATGACAAATACGTAATTTTAACAAAAAAGTTATCAAAAAATTCATAATTATTATCATTTTTTGACTCATTTCTTTTGGTATTAGTACTATTAATCCATATAAATTTTTTTGTATGATATATAATACTAGTAAAAAAACTTGTTTTGCCCAAATTCATTAGTATTATAATTTCTGGTTAGAAAGCTAGTAGATTGTTACAGAACACTATAGACTGTATAAGTCTATAACTTTTGGAAAACTGACAAATTACAGTTGTTCAGTGTATATTATTTTGTTTAATTTTATGCCTTTTAATACTATAAAAGTTAGCTAAAGTTAGTAATATTTATACAATTAACAAAATATGAATCAAATAATTAGAGGAAGTAAGGAATCTTATCCATGGACATGCGATTTTTTAACACGTAATTACAATTTCAGGGATTTTTATTATAGCGAAACAAGTAAACCAATTAACTCCAAGATAAATTTATTATATGAACAGGTAAAAAGCTTTTTTTTATTATTATTTAATATAAAAAAATACCGCAAATCAAATATTATCCTTTCTATCGGATACTCAACACTGACACTGGTGTTTCTTTATAAATTACGTTTAATCAGGTTTAACAGAATTTACTGGTGGGGATTCTTTATTCATGATACAAAGTACTTCTTATTTTTCAGAATATTATTAAGATTATTTTCAACAAAAAAACTTTATTTCATAGTCTTTTCAGAGTATGAAAAGAAAAAGTACTCAGAGGTTATGGGTATAAAGGATACAAATTTACTTTATGTACCTTATGGAGACTGGAATTCCGCAATTAAAATTGAAGATGCTCCGGGTAAAACTATGGATTATTATTTTTCCGGCGGATACAGTAACCGGGACTATAAAAAGCTGATTGAAGCCTTCAGGACCGTTGATAAACAGCTTATAATTATCTGCTCTAAAAACAACAGGGATATACTGGAAATGGATATACCGGGAAATATTAAGATATATACAGATATGGCATCAGATGAGTTTGATAAATATCTCAGGGAATCAAAAGCAGTAATCCTTCCTTTTAAGCATAATAGTGGTGCTTCAGGTATGAGTGTTATGTTAAGATGCATGCGTAATAAAAAAGTTGTTATAGTAACCAGAACAGACGCGATCCAGGAATATGTTGATGATGGAATTTCAGGATTTGTCATTGATAATTTGCAGAATGAGCTGACCCCAATAATAGAGCGTCTTGAAAAAGATCAGAAACTTTGCAGTGAACTAAGGCTTAATCTTTATAAGAAATACACAGAGAAATACTCATATAAGGCAATCAGGCCTTATCTCGCAAAAATTATTAATGAGAGCTAGCATTTTATTTTCCAAAGAAATTATTATTTTAGAAAAAAACAGTTTATGGAACACTTAAAATTCAGAAGGCAGTTTATTTTAATTAACAAAAACTTGAATATTCCACCAGGGTGGAAAAGTACAAATTTACAAGCCGGTAAAAACAATTATTTTATTTACACTCATCCCGATCTTGAAATCACAGAATCAGCCGGAGGGAATCATAAGCTGATATTATTAGGATACATTATTGATCCTTTTAATCCCGGGCTAAGTAATTCAGAGATTCTTAAAGAATTATCCGCTCTTAACGGCTTTGATGATATCGTCAGAAAAACCGGCAGTTATAATGGCAGATATATACTTATATGTTCAAATAATGATACCTTCAGGATATTTAATGATGCAGTTGGATTCAGGGAAGTATATTACCATTTTAATAAAGAACTGATTTGTTGCGGTACTACTCCAAACATAATTGCAGAATATTGTAATATTGAAAAGGATACTGATGAAGCCAAAAATGCTTTTTTTAATTCATCCGAGTTTAAAGGTTTAGGTGTATGGATAGGTGAGGTTACAATATTTAAAGGAATTAATAATTTGTTGCCAAATCATTATCTGGATATAAATACCAGGACATCAGTCAGGTTTTATCCATACGAACCCTTTAAAAAAACTTCACTAAAAGAAGCTGTCGAAATTATTTCCAGGTTGCTGACAGGAACTTTAAAAGGGGCAGCCCTGAGATATAAATTGCACCAAGGATTGACCAGCGGATGGGATACACGTTTGCTTCTTGCTGCTTCCAAAGACATAAAGGAACAGGTACATTATTATATTTATAAAATGGGACATTTAAATGAAAAAAGCAAGGATATTATAATATCTAACAAGCTTGCAAATAAATTTAATTTACAATTTAAAATGTATGACGTGCCTGAGGTTGATAACATAGACAGTAAGTTCAAAGAGATATTTCATGCTAATAATATTCTGGCAAGACCTGCTATAATGGGGGCTATATATAATGCATATATAAATAAGTTTGACGACATATATAATGTAAGCGGAGCCTATGGTAATGAACTTATAAAAATATCCTTCGGATTGCCTAAAAATAGGGCAGTAAACGGTAAAGAGCTTGCATCTCTTATTGGGTATGAAAGATTTGACTATGTTATTAGTGAGATTGATAAATGGTATAACAACCTTAAAAAGGAGGCAGGCACCCTGGGTTATAATCCGGTCGGATTGTTCGCCTGGGAACAGGTTTATAATCATTCGGCAGCACTGGCAGGCTCAGAGCAGGATATTGCACGTGATGAAATTCGTCCCTTTAATTGCCGGTTACTTATTTCAACAGCCAATTCCATACACGATAAATTCAGATATAAAGACCATCCCAATCTCTATATTGATGTAATGAAAAAAACCTGGAAAGAAGTTATGGCATATCCGGTATACCGCTCAGGTACTTCAAAATATTTCCTGAAAAAAATATTGCGCCTTTTAGGAATAGAACAACTGGTTGACAGGTGGTACAGAAGTATAAAATGAGCTTCAGGAGGATTGCCGGAAGTTTTTAATACTTAAAACCCTGCTATAAAACTCTATCAGTTTTTTACTTTCGTGTTCCCATGAGAGTTCATGAATAACTCTCTTATAGCCGAATTCGCCCATTTTAACCCTTTCCTTATCGTTATCAAGCAGCCATAATATCTTCTCTGCAAAATCGTTGATATCATTATTCTCGACATAAAGCGATGCATCCCGGGCAGTAAACCTGCCTTCTTTTAAATCAAATTGTACAATGGGTTTCTTAAGGGCCATGTATTCCATTATTTTGTTCATGGTCGAGAGGTTATTCATTTCGGTAGGTTTATCCGGATTCACACACAAATCGGCAGTATTCAGGATGTCTATAAGATCTTCATCCGGTACTCTTCCGTAAAAATCCACATAATCGCTTAGCCCCATTTCCTTTGAAAGTTTTTTGATTTTTTCAAGGTCTGTTCCTCCACCGACAATTGCGAATTGTACTTCTGTTGTTTTACCGGTAATAATCTTTACCGCCTCAAGCAATAAATCCAGACCTTCCTGTTCCCCGATTACGCCAACATAACCGACCAGATATTTTCTTCCTTTCCTGTATTTGATATTTCCCGGTGTAATTTTTAATCTGTCAAGGCTGGGTCCGCTCCTGACTATTGTCACTTTATCCTGCTTCATTTTTCCTCTTCTGACTGCTATCTCCTTATATGACTCATTTGTTGCAATACTATAATTAGCCGTTGCAAATGTCAGCCTTTCAAACAGAACCATCAGCCTGTAAAAAAAACCCTTTTTACCGAATTTTGCCACATACAATTCAGGATTGATATCGTGGTGATCAAATATATATTTGACACCCATGAGCTTAAAGAAGAGAGCTGTAAGAAAAATTAAATCAGGGGGATTACAACCCTGTATAACCTGAAATCTCTTTTTAAAGAATATTTTCCAGCTCAGGAAAAACTCCCAGAAGATAGCAGCAGAATATTCAACAAGATAACCCAATCCCCTTCTTCCTTCAGAAGGCAATGGATGCCTGTATATGTGAATGCCGTTTATTTCTTCATATTTTTTCGTGTATCCTTTCATACGGGGGCAAATTATTGATACTTCTGCCCCGTATGATTTAAGTGTGTTTGCCTCCTGCCATACTCTTCTGTCAAAAGGTAAGGGTAAGTTTTCTACAATAATAAGGATATGCTTTCCTTTAAAATACTGCATATCATTACCAGTTAATCCCGTAATAATTAGATTTGATTCTAATAATCTCAGGCATTCTTACTAAATCGACAATAAGTTTATCATTAGTTTTATTGAGCAATTGTGAGAATTCTTTTTCACTATTTGTTACTACTATAACATCGGAATTAGAAATCAGTTTTTCAGGATTATTAATCATTAATTTAGCTAAATGCGGTATATGTTTGTCGATATATTCCTTGTTTGTTCCTGTAAGTCTTGATATTTGAACATTTTTGTCATAGATTTTTATATTATGCCCCTTGCCAAGGAGTGT
>CP070654.1:3307290-3310706 GCA_020354785.1 Bacteroidales bacterium | reverse complement strand
AGGAATCTGGACGAGGTATCTGTTATAGCTGCAGGTTTTGGAGAAAAGCTAAAAAGTGAGAGCGGTAATATTAATTTATTAATTTATGATAACTATAAAAACGAGAGTGATTTAAATATGGCAGATATAATAAACAGAATACCCGGTGTATATATGCAGAATGGAAATTATAATACTAACCGTCTAACGATAAGAGGTGTAGGTTCAAGAAATCCTTATGGAACCAGTCGTATTAAAGCATATTTAAATGATTTTCCATTAACAGGTGGTGATGGCGTTACTGTTGTTGAAGATTTATCAATGCATAATATCAGTAGAGTGGAAGTGCTAAAAGGTCCGGCATCTGCTATATATGGAGCAGGTCTGGGTGGTACTTTAAGACTGGTAACAAAATATCCGGAAAAAAGGGGCATTAGGGCAGGCACAAGTATTTATACCGGAAGTTTTACTTCTAACAAGTTTATATTAGAGAGCAGCTTTAAAGGAAAAAGTATCGCTTTAACAGGTCATGCAGGAAGACAACAATCGGAAGGTTACAGGGAAAACAGCAGCTACTTTAATAATTATATGTTGATTACAGGGAACATGTTTTTTACAAATTTTGATATAAGCTTATTATTAAGTTATATTAATTTAAAAGCGCATATACCAAGTTCATTAACCAGAGAGGTATTTGAGACTGATCCATCTTCTGCTGATGAGAGCTGGAGTGATATTAAAGGATTTGAGCAATATGATAAATTATTGACAGGCTTTACACTGTTATATAAAATATCTGATATAATAAGCAACAAGCTGACAGTTTTTGGAGGTTATACAGATCTTGCCGAATCACGTCCTTTTAATATACTTGACAACATTAATATTAACGGCGGTTTCAGGAATAATTTTAATGTCAAATTTAATAGAATAAAATCGAATTTTGGTATTGAATTCTATAATGAGATAATAAGCTGGAAAACATACCAGACTCTGACAGGTATCAGGGGAGAACTGGTAGATCAAATAAAGGAATTAAGACAGTATTTTAATGTTTTTGGCCTGTTTAAATTCAATATATCAAATAAGCTCATTGCTGATGCAGGTATTAATGTTAATTTTTTGAAATTTAGTTTGAAAGAATCGAATAACATTAATTATCCTTCTGATATATATAAATATTCGCCTGTAACCTCTCCCCGTTTTGGTATTAACTATGCCCTGAGCAAAAAAATGAATATCTACAGTTCTGCAAGCCACGGATTTTCATCGCCGTCATTTGAAGAAACATTATTACCTGAAGGGATAATAAACTATGATCTCAAACCTGAAGAAGGGTGGAATATAGATTTGGGAGTAAGAGGAAATTTACTGAAGAGACATTTGATTTTTGATATAAATTATTATACAATTTTTGTTAAGAACTTATTGGTAACCAAACGTATTTCTGAGGAAATATTTACAGGTGTTAATGCTGGAAATTCATTTTATTCGGGTATGGAAATGTCTTTTTTAATTTCGCTCATAGCGAATGAACATTTATCAAACGAGTTAAGCCTGACCGGCACAGCAACGATATCATATAATAAATTCGTTGAATTCATTGATAATGGAAATGACTATTCAAATAATTACCTCCCTGGAATTCCAGGTTGTAAAACTTACGTGAAGCTGAGCTGGTATAATAAAAGTGGTGTCGGTATGAATATCTCATATTCAGGAACAGGCAAACAATATCTAAACGATTTAAATGATATTAATTACAAAGGTTATAATATTATTGGTACAAATATTTCATATACCATAACATTATTAAGCAAAGTAGAAGCTGTTCTGACTTTTGGGATCAACAACATTTTCAATGCGAAGTATGCCTCAATGATTCTGGTCAATGCTCCTTCTTTTAACGGGAGTGAACCCCGTTATTACTATCCGGGAATGCCCAGGAATTTTTACTTCAGGCTACAGCTAAATATCTAGAACAATTTCATATAAGAAAATCGTCCGGTACTTTATTCAGCCTGGCTATGTCCATTATCTTTTGTTTAATGTTAAAGCCCATCGTACATTCAACCTTGCAGAAATCACATTCAGGACAGGGTAAAGACGATATACCGGCATTAGCCAGTGTTGCCTTGGCGTTACTTGTATTACGATACCCGTATGCATACATATAGCTTCTCATAAGAGTAGGTATATCCAGAAATTCAGGGCACTGATCAATACATTCAGCGCATTGCTGGCAATAAATACCATTTTCTGTTTTCCTTTGAGCCAGTTTTAGATCGGCCTTTTCCTTATCAGTCAGGTTAAGATCTGACATAACATCTATATCTTCTGCAAGCTGATCAAAAGTAGTAATACCAGGCACTGCCGTATGTATATTCTCGTTTTGTAGTGCCCATTTCAAAGAAGCTTTGGTATTGATTGGCAAGGTTTTTTCCTTATCCCAGAAAGCTCCGGCCATAGTTTTCATTGCTATTATTCCCACACCGGATTTAGCGGCATTTTCTATAGCTTTATTAATTTCCCCGATGTTCTCTTTCTTAAAGTTGTAGGCTACCATAGCAACATCATAGATGCCGGTTTCAACTGCCGCATCAATTGCTTCCTGTTCCCAGCTATGAGTTGCTATTCCGATATATTTTGCCAGCCCCTGTTTCTTAATTTGTTCCATGGCCTTAAGCAGGGGTTCGTAAAAAACAGACTCTCGTTTCGCGGCAAAAGGGAGCAGGAATATGTCAATATAATCCAGTCCCAGATTTTTCAGGCTGTTCTCGCAGCTTTTAATATAAGGTTCGGTCTTTGCTTCTTCTGTAAAGAGTCCCTCCCTGTGATTTACCCCGCCGGGCCAACCGCTTGTAATTACAACAGCTGAATTCCTGTCGTAGCTTCTTATCAGCTCTCCTAACATCTTTTCATTATTCCCGTTGCCGTAATATTGTGAAGTGGCAAAAAGTTTTATACCCTTGTCAAGTGCTGCTTGAACTAAATTTTTATTATTTGTATCCCCGGTGCCCATACTAACAATGGGTATCTTTATGCCGGTCCTTCCCAGGGTTCTGTAAACAAATTTTTCTTCAGACGAGTCATCGTTACCTTGTATGTCTTTCCGTTTAATGCTGGCTGGTATAACGGCAGCCAGGGCAGCAGACTTAATACCTTTTTTTAGAAACTGCCTTCGGTTGTGGATTGCTTTTTTACTCATTGGATTAGAATTAGATTTAATATTTATTCGGGAAAAGCTTCTATATTCATACTACCTTCATGTATCTTCAGAATCACCTCATCACCTTCTTTCCAGTCAAATGTATAAGTTTTTTTATCTCCTGTAAATAATCGTGTAGATCTGTATTCCAGCGGGCCCTGTTCATCATCCGGTAATTCCTGCCCATTCCTTATGAGATGGCGTACAATTTTTGCCGGACTTTCACTGT
>CP070654.1:3300919-3307190 GCA_020354785.1 Bacteroidales bacterium | reverse complement strand
AACTTGTATCCTACATTGAAGAAAATTACAATTACACTTTCTTCTTTAAAAAAGAGTGGGTGGATAATATAAAAATTAATCAGACCCCGGATAATAATCTGTTATCAGAAATATTAAGTAATACTTTTAACAATACTGATATTAGATTTTATTTAATCAATGACAATATAATACTCACAAAGAATTACATAATAAATACAAATATAATTGAAGTATATGATACTGTACAACTATCAGATATACAGGAAGATAAATCAATTGAGCATAAAATTTCAAAATCTGTCAGCCCGGAATCAATTTTATCCGAATCCCTGCAGGATATAATCAAGATCGGAAATCCCGTTTTAAAAGAAGAAAAAGGACTGGCTACAATCACCGGATTTATTAAAGAGGAATTAACAGGTGAACCGGTTATTGGTTGTGTTGTGTATATTGATGATTTACAAAAAGGTGTTATTACTGATGTTTCCGGTTATTATATCATCTCAGTACCAAAGGGTGAACATCAAATCACTATTCACAGTATGGGTAAAGAAGATGTTACTAAAGAAATTATCGTCTATTCTGATGGTAGTTTAAACATACGGATGGAAGAAAAACTAATACAACTTAGTGGTGTTGTAATCAAGGCCGACAGATACCATAATGTGGGAGGTGTACAATTAGGCATGGATAAGCTGGAAATTAAGACTATAAAACAAATTCCTGCTTCCCTTGGTGAAGCCGATATAATGAAATCAGCCATACTGTTGCCCGGTGTGCAAACTGTGGGAGAAGGTGCTTCAGGATTTAACGTAAGAGGAGGCAACACGGATCAGAATTTAATTTTATTAAACGGGGCTCCTGTTTTTAATACTTCCCACCTGTTTGGGTTCTTCTCGGCTTTCAATCCGGATGTAATTAAGGATTTTAAACTTTATAAAAGCTGGATACCCGCAAAGTATGGAGGTAGGCTGTCTTCTGTGTTTAATATAGATACAAAAAGCGGAAACAGGAAAAAACTTGCAGGTAATTTAGGTATTAGTCCTGTTACAGGCAAACTAACTGTCGAAGGGCCGATAGTAAAAAACAAATCATCATTTATTATAGGTGGCCGTACAACATATTCTGATTGGATCCTGAGACGGTTAAAAAAGGCTGATATTCGTAATAGCAGGGCTTCATTCTATGATATTGTGGGGAAAATTGCATATGATATAAATGACAGGAACATGTTTGATATTTCAGCTTATTTGAGCAGCGATTATTTTAAGTTTAATACAAATACTGAATATAACTATAAAAACAGAAATTTATGTACTCACCTGAAGCATATCTTTACAAATAAACTAATTCTTGATTTGTCAGGTATATATAGCCACTATTCCTACAGCATATATGAAAATGAAAGCGAACTGGAAAAAAGTAATTTAACATATGATATAAAATACGGAGAGATAAAAGCGGATTTTAATTATTTCCTGAATTCATCAAATAAAATAAACTTTGGGCTTAACAGCGGCCTTTATAGATTAAATCCCGGATCATACCTGCCGGAAGGTAAAGAATCACTTATTATACCTGTCAGGATGGAAAATGAAAAAGCTAATGAAACTGCTTTATATATAAGTGATGAATATGACCTGAGTCAAAAAATTTCACTATATGCAGGATTCAGGTATTCTGTATTTGCATTGCTGGGTCCCAGGACAGTATACAACTATGCAGGAGGTATTCCAAGAAATACATCTTATATTGAAGATACAGCTTTCTATTCTAAAAACAGGATTATAAAAACATATTCAGGGCCTGAGCTTAGACTCTCGCTTCGATATAGATTAAATACCAATAATTCTGTAAAATTAGGGTATAACAGCATGAGGCAATATTTGCATATGCTATCTAATACAACTTCCATTTCACCTACCGATACCTGGAAACTAAGTGATAAATATATTAGTCCGCAAACCGGTAATCAGATTTCTCTTGGCTATTATAAAAATTTCCTTTCGGGCAATATTGAAACTTCAGCCGAGGTGTATTATAAAAAAATAAGAAATCTGATTGAGTACAAGGGAGGTGCAGAACTTTTACTCAACGAAACAATTGAAACCGATTTGATAAAAGCATCCGGGAAAGCATATGGCGTAGAATTGATGGTGAAGAGAAATACCGGCAGATTCAATGGATGGCTAAGTTATACCTACTCGAGAATACTGGTTAAAGCCGACAGCCAGTTTGAAGAGTCAAAGATTAATTCGGGCAAATACTTTCCGGCTAATTTTGATAAGCCTCATGATTTGACCTGTGTTGCTAATTACAAATTTTCCAGGCGGCTGAATATGTCAGGTAATTTTACTTACAGTACGGGAAGACCTATTACTTTTCCAGTTGCAATATATAATATTAATAATTTCAGATTATTACATTATACGGACAGAAATGAATATCGTATCCCGGATTACCTGAGGCTGGATTTTTCTGTTAATGTAGAAGGAAACCTCAAATCAAAAAAAATAGCTCATAGTTCCTGGTCATTTTCAGTTTATAATGTGACCGGGCGAAAAAATGTTTACTCAATATATTTTATTAGTAAAGCAGGAAGAGTCAATGGATATAAATTATCCATCTTTGGCCAGCCGGTATACACAATATCGTATTCAATAAAGTTTTAATTGATGATTAAATATTTTAAAATATTATTATATACTACTCTGATTCTCATTATTGTGGCAAATTGCATAGATCCGTTTTATCCTGATATAGAAGAATATGAAAATGTACTTGTAGTTGACGGATTTATTACAAACGAAAATTCAGTATATAAGGTAAAGCTTTCAAGAACACAGCATTTTGATGATGCAGAAAATAAACCTGTTCCGGGAGCTGTTGTACAGGTAATTGATGATTCAGGGAACGTGTATTTATTCAGGGAGACAAAAACAGGTACTTATGAATCAAATCCTGGTGAATTTACAGGACAGGTTGGAAGGAAATATAAATTAAATATTGAAACAACAGATGGGAACAAATATGAATCTGGTTTTGAAGGAATGAAGAATATTCCTGAAATCGATAGTATTTACTGGGAATATAAAGAAAAACCCGCAAGTGATGTAAACAATCCCTACAGGGGAATTCAAATACTTATTGACACTCATGATCCGGAGAACAAAACAAGGTATTACAGATGGAGCTGGTCCGAAACATGGGAGTTTGTTACTCCCTACCATAAAGACACTCTTCCCCGACATTGCTGGAAGAAAGATTCTTCAAGAGTCATAGAAATCAGCAGCACAGATCATCTTACCGAAGATATTATACGAAATTATCCTCTGTATTTTATTTCAGAAGGCACAAACAGGCTTTCTATAAGATATAGCATACTTGTAAGACAATATTCGCTGACCAGTGATTGCTTTAACTACTGGTCGCGTATCAGGGAAACGAATGAAAATACAGGAACTCTTTTTGATCCGATACCAACACAGGTAATTGGTAATATCACAGACCTGAATAATCCTGATAAACCTGTTCTGGGATATTTTCAGGCATCTGCCGTGGCCAGCAAAAGAATATTTATTGACAGATCCGAACTGATAGCTTTGCCACTATCCGTATCATCCGGATTTGAGTACTGCGAATCGTTGATTGTAAAAGATTCACTTGATAATCCCAGGCCCGAATATCTTGGTTACGTGGAGAATTACGGGTGGGTGATATATTTTCAGGAGGTTAGCGGTCCGATCTTAGTTACCTACCTGACAAACTCTATTTCATGCGTTGATTGTTCATTAACAGGGACGCCCGTTAAACCTGATTTCTGGATAGAATAAAATGTCATTATATGAATAAAAACTTACATAAATGTCTCCTGTTGATAATGCTGATTATTATTCTAAATGGCAACTATACAAATACATTTGGGATTCAGATATTTAATCGCGTTAATTATCTGAAAGAAAAATTGTATATAACGACTGACAGGAATTTATATTTTACCGGCGAAAACATATTGTTTAAAATAATATGCACTGAAAGCAATTATAATATTCCTGTTAATATAAGCAGTCTGGTTTATTTTGAATTACTGGATTCAGATAATAAGCCTGTTTCCAGGCATAAAATAGAAATTAAAGAAGGATTTGGCAGCGGCTGTATTGCCTTACCTGATATAATTGCTACAGGTAATTATAGAATACGGGCCTATACAAACTGGATGAAGAATTTTGGGGATAACAGTTTTTTTATAAAGAATTTAATAATTATTAATCCGGATAAAGAAGTTGTATTCAGAATACCGGAATCCGAAACATTAAAAACACTCTCAGTCGATTTTTTTCCTGAATCGGGAAGGTTAATAAAAGACCTGGATAATCATATTGTTTTAAGGGTTTTAAATCAATACAATGAAGGAATTAATGCCAGGGCACATTTATATAAAGATAGTGTCATACTTAAGGAGTTTGAAATTATTAAAGGAATCGGATCATTTAACCTGAAACCTTGTAATACGAAAAACTATTATGCTAAAGTCTTTGTCAATGATTCCGTTTCAAAATCATTTATTATACCTGAGGCATATAAATACGGGGCAATAATGAATATAGAAGATTTCAGTCAAAAGACTGTAAGTTTAAAAGTGAGTTCGAATCTTCATGATGAAAGAACTGAAAATCTATCCTTTATTCTGAATGTTGAAAAGAACAGCATCGTTTATTATTCTTCATCAATTTTTTTAAAGGATACTTTCCTTATAACTGACATACCTGCTTCTTATATTCCAGAAGGTATATCTTATATTAATTTATATAATGAAAACAATGAATTACACTGCACATGTCCGGTTTATAAGAGACCGAAGGAAACTATTGATATTGAAATAGTTACTGATAAAAATGAATATAAAAAGAGGGAAAAAGTAAATTTAGTAATTAAAACCAGGACCGGTAATAGCCCGGTCTCAGCAAATCTGGCAATAAAAGTAAAGAAATCAGGTGATCCTTTTGAAGGAAATGGCATAAATTTTCAGAATAAATTCATTTTAAATAATATCGCACTTGAGGATATCTTTAATTACTACTCAAATCCTCAGAATAGCTTTGATTATTCAGATATTAACAACGCATTGATTGCATGTATTCAATACAAGGATAGCTTAAGTGAGGTCTCCGGCATAAAATACCTTCCTGAAATTAAGGGTCAGATAATAAGCGGCAAAGTCATTAATAAAGAAAACAGTCAGCCTGCCTGGAATCAACTTGTATATTTATCATTTACAGGGGCGCATGCTCAAGTACTTGCTACCAGAACAAACAAGACAGGGGAATTCAGCTTCTCATTAAATAACAGGTACAGCAATAATGATATAGTTATTCAGGTGAATGACAAAGAAGGGAAATATATATTATTAATGAATGATCAGTACTCAAATAACTTTAAATTGCATTATGGCAATAACTTGTTGAAGCATGAATTCAAAGAGTATATGGTTCAGAATATGATTAATTATCAGGTTACTAAAGCATATAATCCGGATAATATCCTGTATGATGATACTTCGTATAATAAACCCGGTGACTTCTACGGAGAACCCGACGAACAGATACTTATAAGTGACTTTGTTAAGCTTCCTGTAATGGAGGAAGTTCTTATAGAATTACTAAAATGGATTTATATCAGTACAAAGAAAGGTGTAAAGAATATACTTATCATAGGCAAAAACGACAATAAAATAATCGGTGATTCACCTCTTTACATAATTGACGGTGTTCCTGTATTTGATCCTTCCATAATTTTAAGCATGGATCCCTCTGAAGTAGAAATCATTAAAGTTGTAAGCTCCAAATATTTTCTCGGGGATCTTGTATTTGATGGTATACTTGACATTCAAACAAAAGATAACAAATTTGAAAATATCAGAAAGCTTAAAACAGGTATTCAATTTAAATTTGAAAGCGCCATCAGACCGGGAGTTTTTGTCTCCCCTCAATACGAATCAGAAATACACTTAAAAAGCAGGATCCCTGATTTAAGGAATACGGTTTACTGGAATCCCGAAATTATAACAGATACAAAGGGTATATCAAATTTATCCTTTTATACTTCAGATGATACCGGCATATTTGATATTATTATTGAAGGAATTTCATATAACGGACAGACAGGTTATAAAAAGCTTCAGATTGAAGTCACCAACTAACCGTTAAATATTTAATAACTCTATTCCCTGCCTTGCTGCATTTTGCTCAGCCTCTTTTTTTGAGCTTCCAGTTCCTCTTCCGATTAAGTC
>CP070654.1:3288093-3300819 GCA_020354785.1 Bacteroidales bacterium | reverse complement strand
ACGGAAGAAGCAAAAGCCCCTGGCAAGGAAGCAGCAGAAACTAAAGAAAAGGAAATCCCCTCTGATAAAAAACAGCAAGAAATTAAAGGGAAAGAAATATCATCAGGGACTATTGAGAAAATTGAAATCGAAACTGGCGAAGATCACAAAGTTTTTATAACTCCCAGGGCAAAGAAGCTAGCTGAAAAGCTTGGTGTATATTATAAGGACTTAAGAGGTTCCGGTCCGAATAACAGGATTACCGAAGAAGATATTATGGCTGCGTCAGCTGAACTACCCAGGATGACTTCACTGGCCAGGGAAAAAGCAGGAGACACTACATTAGTTCCTTCCGGTAATGCTACAGGCATTGGAGGAAGGGTTCTGGCAGAGGATCTTACTGCTGAAGAAAAAATAACCGGGGATTATGTTGACGAAAAATTGAGCAATATCAGGCGCATAATAGCAGCCAACATGCTTATGTCAGTTCAAAACTCCGCACAACTCACACACCATATGAGTGCAGATGCCCGGAATATACTTGGTATGAGAAAAAAAATAAAAAAGGCACTGGATGAAGGCATAAAAGTTGAAAATATTACAATTAATGATATGGTGTGTTATGCTGTCATCAAAGCACTTAAGAAACATCCGGATATAAATTGTCACTTTTTTGAGGAAAAAATCCGGAAGTTCAGGAAAGTTCACCTGGGATTTGCTGTTGATACCCCCCGCGGATTAATGGTGCCTGCAGTAAGAAATGCTGATGACTTGACAATAAGTGAGCTGTCCTCACAGATCAAAAGTCTGGCAGAACGTTGCAGAAAAGGTAATATAGATCCCGAGCTGTTGAAAAGTACCGCAGGATCATTTACAGTATCAAATTTAGGTGCTTATGACGTTGAAATGTTTACCCCGATAATAAACTTACCCCAGGCAGGAATACTGGGTGTTAACACAATTATACGCAGACCGGCAGAGCTGGGTAATGGAGTGTTAGGAATAATACCTTATATAGGTATATCTCTTACATATGATCACAGGGCTATTGACGGAGGCCCGGCATCTGCATTCTTAAAATCTATAAAAGAAGAAATAGAGAATATAAGTTTTGAATACTGACATATATAAATTATTAAAAATTGAAACATGGAATATGATCTGGGTATTATAGGAGCCGGTCCGGCCGGTTATGTTGCAGCAGAGCGAGCCGGGCATGCGGGTTTAAAAGTGGTTATGTTTGAGAAAGACAATATTGGGGGTGTATGTTTAAATGAAGGATGTATACCGACAAAAACCCTTTTATATGTGGCTAAACTTTATGACAATGCTAAAAACAGCGAATTATACGGATTACAATGTAAAAGCATATCCTTTGACTTTCAGCAGATCATGAAAAGAAAGAACAGGGTGGTAAGAAAATTGAGAGGTGGCGTAGATGTTAAAATGAAGACTAATAATGTGGAAGTAGTAAAAGAACATGTTACAATCGATGGAAAAGAAAAGAAACTTATTAGATTAAGTACAGGTAATAATAAATGGGAATGTAAAAACATCCTGATCTCAACAGGATCACTGCCGGTTATTCCTCCTATTAAAGGACTGAAAAGAAGTGAGATTTGCACCAATAAAGAAATACTGGAAATAGAAAATCTGCCTGAAAGCCTGATTATTATAGGGGGCGGTGCCATAGGAATTGAGTTTGCAGGATTTTTCAGTTCTATGGGTACCAAAGTATCAGTATTCGAAATTATGCCGGAGATACTTCCCGGGACAGATAAGGAAATTGCCGGGATGCTGAAAAAAGAACTGGAAAAGAAAGGAGTAGATTTTTATCTGAATTCCAGGGTAAAAGAAATTAAGTCGGGTAAAGATGCCAGAATTGCTATTGCAGAAAGTGAGGGAAAACAAATTGAAGTTTCTGCTGAGACACTTCTTGTATCTGTTGGCCGTGAACCCGTTATTAAGGGATTCGGGCTTGAGAATATTGGTGTGATAACTGAAAAAGGCAGGATTCCGGTTGATGAAAAGTGCCTTACTAATATTCCAAATGTATATGCTGCAGGTGATGTTACAGGAAAATCTTTTCTGGCACATACTGCAAGCAGGCAGGGTGAAGTAGCTGTCAACAATATAGCCGGTGTAAAAGATTTGATGCGCTACAACGCTATACCATCCGTAATATATACTAATCCTGAAATAGCAAGTGTTGGCATTAATGAAGAAGAGGCACAAAAAAGAAATATTAAATATAAAAAGGGCAGTTTACCTATGGCTTACTCAGGAAGGTTTATTGCTGAAAATGAAGGTAAGAACGGACTCATAAAAATCATTGCCGGCGAAAAATATGGTGAAATACTTGGAGTGCATATGATTGGGAATCCAACTTCAGAAATTATATATGGTGTTGCTGCTATGATTGAAGCCGAGTTACGAATAAAGGATATCAGGGAAATTGTATTTCCCCATCCTACTGTTTCAGAAATAATCAGGGAAGCAGTATTTTCATTTTAATACAAATAATATATGATTAACTAAATATTTATTACAATGCCAAAAGTTCAGATTATAGATCCCAGGAAGGTTAGAAGAAAAAGTGAAATCAAATTCGGCACAATCCCGGTAAATGCTTATAATAAGGCCCTTGAAGAGGAAAAGGCTAATTATACAGGTGATGATCTCAGGCGTATTTACCATGATATGTTTGTGATAAGAGAGTTTGAAACAATGCTGAATACTATTAAAACAACAGGACAGTACGAAGGTATTCAATATAATCATCCGGGGCCGGCACATTTATCAATCGGGCAGGAAGCTGCTGCAGTAGGAATGGCATATGCTTTGACAGTGGAAGATTACGTCTTTGGTTCACACAGGAGTCATGGTGAAATCCTGGCAAAGGGACTTTCTGCCATCCACCAGCTGGATGAATTATCACTGATGGAAATAATGAAGAGTTTTTTCCAGGGTGACATTTTAAAAATTGTAGAAAAGGATTTTAAGGGAACAGAAAAGGAGATGGCAATTGACTTTTTATTATATGGAACACTTGCCGAGATATTTGCACGGGAGACAGGATTTAACAAAGGGCTGGGCGGATCTATGCATGCCTTTTTCACACCTTTTGGTGTTTATCCTAATAATGCTGTTGTAGGAGGTTCGGGTGATATCGCTGTCGGGGCAGCATTATTTAAAAAAGTTAATAAGAAACCCGGAATAGTTGTTGCTAATATTGGAGATGCTTCCGCAGCCTGCGGTCCGGTCTGGGAAGGTATATGCTTTGCTACAATGGACCAGTTTAAAAAATTGTGGAATAGTGAATATAAGGGCGGATTACCTCTTATTTTCAATTTTATGAACAATTTATACGGTATGGGTGGCCAGACAAAAGGTGAGACTATGGGATTTGATATCCTGGCAAGAATAGGTGCCGGAGTGAATCCGGAAATGATGCATGCGGAACGGGTGGATGGTTACGATCCCCTGGCTGTAATAGATGCAATAAAGCGAAAGAAGAAAATTATTGAGGAAAAGAAGGGACCTGTTCTCCTGGATACGTTGACTTACAGAATTAGCGGCCATTCACCTTCAGACGCATCTTCGTACAGGTCAAAAGAAGAAATTGAAATGTGGATGAAAGAGGATTCAATCGTTGATTTCGGAAATAAACTGGTAAAAGCAAAAGTAGCTGCCGGGATTGACCTTGAGAACGTTCAAAAAGAGGTAAAACAACAAATTGTCAAAATTTTAAAACTTGTAACAGATGATTCCGTTTCACCAAGAATGAACCTTGTAAAATATCCTGAAACAATAGGCGGAATGATGTTTTCCAACCAGTCTGTTGATAAAATGGAGGACCGCAAGCCTGAGGTGCTGATACCCGTGAACGAAAATCCGAGGGTAAAACAAATTGCCAATAAAGAACGTTTCGGCCTTGACAAAGATGGAAAACCATTCTCAAAAGTTAAAACATTCCAGCTCAGAGATGCTATTTTTGAGGCTATACTGGACAGGTTTTATAAAGATCCCACTCTTGTAGCATACGGTGAGGAAAACAGGGACTGGGGAGGAGCGTTTGCTGTATATCGGGGATTAACGGAAGCTTTGCCCTATCACAGGCTGTTCAACTCACCTATCGCAGAGGGTGCTATCGCCGGCACGGCCGTAGGATACGGAATGGCCGGGGGCCGTGTGATAGCTGAAATTATGTATTGTGACTTCCTGGGACGCGCAGGTGATGAGGTTTTTAACCAGTTACCCAAATGGCAGTCCATGAGTGGAAACATGATTAAAATGCCCGTAGTAATAAGGGTTTCGGTAGGATCAAAATACGGAGCACAGCACAGCCAGGACTGGTCATCACTGGTAACTCATATACCAGGGTTAAAGGTGGTTTTTCCTGCTACTCCTTATGATGCCAAAGGTCTGATGAACTCAGCACTGCAAGGCACCGATCCGGTAATATTCTTTGAAAGCCAGAGACTCTACGATATTGGTGAACTTTTCAGAAAAGAAGGAGTACCTGAAGATTACTATGAAATACCCATCGGTGATCCTGACATTAAACGTGAAGGTGAGGACATTACAATTCTTACCCTAGGATCAACATTGTACAATGTTATAGAAGCTGCTGATACTCTTAAGACAAAATACAATATCTCAGCAGAAGTCATTGATGCCCGCAGCCTTGTTCCTTTTAATTATGAACTGGTTATTGAATCGGTTAAAAAGACCGGCAGGATACTGCTGGCAAGTGATGCATGTTCACGTGGCTCTTATCTGAAAGATGTGGCACAGACAATAACAGAACTTGCTTTTGATTACCTGGATGCGCCACCTGTTGTTGTGGGAGCAAGAAACTGGATTGTCCCGGCACATGAACTTGAACAATACTTTTTTCCACAGCCTGAATGGATAGTGGACGCAATACACGAAAAAATATTGCCACTTAAAGATCATGTTGTAACCAACAATTTTACGGAACTTGAGCAAATAAGAAGAAATAAGGAAGGTGTTTAAAGCGCCCTGAATATTGTGAAATAAAATTATTACTTATGAATTTTTTAACAGATTTTCCAGATAAAGGGGAATTACTTAACTGGTTTAGAAAAAACAGGAAGCCGGTATTATGGGATGTTAACGGTCATATCCATTCACCTTATTCATTCAGTGCCTTTAAAAGTATTGAAGAAATGTTTCAGGCTGCTGAGAAGGAAAATATAAAGGTACTTGGCATAAATGATTTTAATGTTACTGACGGTTATGCAGAATTTTATGAATTATCTCTCCGGCACAAGATTTACCCGCTTTTTAATATTGAATTTATTTCACTGTCAAAAGATTTCCAGCAGAAAGGGATACTTGTTAACGATCCTAATAATCCGGGCAGGATATACTTCAGTGGTAAAGGATTACGCTACCCTGTAATTCACGACAACCGATCCCGGGATATGATTACTGCAATGAAAATAAACAGCCAGGAGCATGTTCAGAAGATGACAATTAAATTAAACAGCCTGCTAAATAAAAAAAACACCGGTATATCTTTAAATTTCGGGGAGGTTGTAGAGTATTCAAAGGCTCTTGTACGCGAACGGCATATTGCTAAGGCACTCAGGGAAAAAGTATACAGAACATATTCTGAAGTAGCTGACAGGAAAAAACTGCTTGAAAGTGTATATGGCAGGGAGTGCAAGGCAAACCTTAATATTGATGCAGAAGTTGAAAATGAGATAAGAAGCAATCTCCTTAAAGCCGGCGGGCAGGCTTTTATTCCTGAAGATGAAAATTCATTTATAGAATTATCCCTGATTAAAGATTTCATAATAAAAGCCGGTGGTATGCCCTGCTATCCGGTATTGCTGGACTTCGGAGATAAGAATTTTACTAACTTTGAAGAAAGTATGGAAAAGATGCGGAAAGACTTGCTGGATGAAAATATATATTGCATAGAATTTATTCCGGGCAGGAATACTTTTGGCATTTTAAAAAAGTATGTCAGGTATTTCAGACAGCATGGATTTCTTGTTATGTTTGGAACCGAACATAATACCCCGGCAATGGCACCTTTAAGTGTAAGTTGTAAAGACCGTCCGCTTGATAATGAGCTTAAGCAGGTTTCATATGAAGGAGCATGCGTGACAGCGGCTCATCAATATCTGTCAGCGCGAAATGAAAAGGGTTACACAAATAATGAAGGAATTGCTGACATTTCAAATTATAAAGAATATGTTAAATTAGGTGATGCTGTTATTAATTACTTTCTAAACCTATAGTATAAGCAAATGGAAAACTTAAAACTTAAAAATCAAATCATCGAGGTCATTCTAGCTATACGAATGCTACTTACAGATAATGTCCCGAAGATTGTTAAGTATAAAGATATATCAGAGTTTCCGGGCATATCCGGGAAGAAGGAATTACTGGCAGATCTTAATCCGTTATTTATTGAAAAACATGATAATGCTGAAAAAATTATTGAAAATATTAAGACAGGTATTGACACATATGCACTGGATTATAACAGTGCACCCGGAATAATAATTATTGATAAATTTGGAATGCTTGGTACAGGGGATTCCTCATTTGAAGCAGAAAATCTGATGATAAAGGCTAAAGCATTGCTCAGTAAAAAGAATACATCATCAAAGGGAGAGCCCGGTAAAAATCATAAGGGAAAGGTCAACTCGAAAATCTTTATTGTAACAGGAGGTGCACAGGGATTTGGTTGCGGTATTGTTGAAAACCTTTTTAATGAAGGTGCCAACCTGGTAATTGCAGATATAAATGAAGAGAAAGGAAAGGAACTTAGCAGCAAGCTAAATAATCTTAACAGGAAGAACAAGGCAATATTTGTCAAAACAGATGTAACAGATCCGGGTTCTGTTGAAGATCTGATATTTTCCACTGTAATTTCATTCGGCGGATTAGACGCAATTATCAGCAACGCAGGAGTACTAATGGCAGGCAGTCTTGAAGATATGGAACCGGATGTGTTCGAAAAAGTTACAAAGGTCAATTATATCGGTTATTACCACTGTGCAAAATATGCTTCAGTAATATTTAAAGTACAGAATAAGTATAAAAAAGGCTATTTTACTGATATAATACAGATAAATTCAAAATCAGGACTTAAGGGTAGTAATAAAAATTTTGCTTATGCGGGCGGCAAATTCGGAGGTATCGGTCTAACCCAGTCATTTGCCCTGGAATTGATGGAATATGCTATAAAGGTCAACTCAATATGTCCGGGCAACTTTTTTGAGGGTCCGCTGTGGTCCGATCCCGATAACGGTCTGTTTGTCCAGTATTTAAAGGCAGGAAAAGTAGCCGGTGCCAAAACCATAGGCGATGTAAGGAAATATTATGAAAAGCAGGTGCCTGCAGGACGGGGCTGCAAGGTAGAAGATGTTATGAAGGCAATATATTACGTAATTGAACAGGAATACGAAACAGGCCAGGCTATACCTGTCACAGGCGGACAGATAATGATCAGGTAACAGTCTTTATCTTCTTAAGTGCCAGATCAACTTCACTTTTTTTCTTTTCCGGATTTATAACCATTGCTGCACCAAGGGCGGTTGCATTATGTAATTCCGTTGTGTATACATTTTTATCTGTAAAAAATGTAGCCAGCAGGGAAGTAAATATTTCATTCCTGGCAAATCCGCCTGTTATATAAATATCTGCTGTGGTATCTTTTTTATCCAGTGCCAGCCGTATAGCTTCTGCCTCAAACATTGTAAGTTCGTACATCAACTGGTGATAAGCTGATTTAAAATCCGGGAAATCCTTAAGGCAACTAAGATCAGCATAATAGTCAGCAGGTATGGAATCGCCGAAAAAGACACGATTGTTTTCCGCAATAAGTCTGTTTAGCAGTTTAAAATCAGCTTTTACATTTTTGAATTCATCGCTGGAGACTCCATAATGTTCGCTAAGTTTCACACAATTTATCTCGTGAATATGTCCAAGGAAGAGCCTGGATGATTTCACCTGGTTCTGATTAACGCTGATATAACATAGGCAGTCCTTTTTTAACTCATCTGCGGTAAGCTTATCGTTACTGAAAGGATTCATGTTAATAGCCCATGTTCCGGAGGATATAAGTATAAACTCTTTGTCACCGCCGGCTTCCAGGTAAGGGACCAGAGATGCCGAGCTGTCATGTATACCAATACCGACATTTATTTCCTTTCCGTTTGCTATATATTTTGAAACACTGTTATTACTGACAGGATCAGGCAGCATAATGCTTTCATCTGCCAGCCATTTCTGGTACTTCCAGTTATCGAAATCCCATAAAGCGGTATGGCAGCCTATGGATGTATAATCAGAAACTATCTGTCCTGTTAAAATAAAACTCAGGTACTGTGGAAAATGCAGAATATATTTTGTCTTTTCCCAGTATTGGGGTTTCTTATGCTTCAGCCAGTATATTTGCAATCCCGAATTCAGCATATCCAATGCAGGAGAGGCAGTTTTCCTTGAAAATTCTTCAACACCTCCATATTTTTCATAAAAGCCTTTTAATGTATCTTCCGGCATAGGCTTTAAATAATTATATACAGGTGCCGCGCGGTTACCGTCTTTGTCCAGGTATACTATTGTAGCTCCATATGTTGAAAAGTTAAGTGCTTTTATATTATAATCATCCGAGGCAACAATTTCTGCAAGAGAATCTTTTATCCACTTCAGCAACTTTTCAATATCATCACATTCAAATCCGTCATCATCTTTTATCTCCTTAAACACTTTCTCATCCTGGTATATAATGCTTAATGATTCATCAAAGAGGAGCAGTTTTTTATTGGTTTTTCCAACATCAAATACCGCTATAACATCTTTTTTCATTTGTTATATAGTTTACAATTACTTATTTGAATTATTCATCATTTGTTTCCGGTAATTTTCAGCTTCCCAGTTTTCGATAAAAGCTATATTCTTATCAAATAGCGGCTTTGATCCACCGAAAGACCGGGCATAAAAACTTATTTTCATCATATTAAGAATTAATTCCCTTACTACGCCAAGCGCACTTTCGTTTTCTTCAATTATCAGCAATCCCTTATTTTTAATTGCAATTATTTTGGAATAGTAGCCATTTTTTTTACTGAATGCTGTAATCTCTTCTAATGCTTTTTCCTCATTACTATCATCAATAAAAAGGTAACGGGCTTTACAATATACTATATGATCCGGAGTAAATGCCGTATCCACGTCTTTAAATAATCTTTCATTCCTGGTAAATTCACTGATCAGGTCGGATGATACTGTATCAGTATAACACTGCTGGCTGCTATTAATGAATTCAACAACTCTTTTCCTGATGGATGTGTCAAATGGCTGGCATTTATTTGCAGGTAAACTGCCTGTAATCTCATTTAAGATTGTATTCTCAATATTGCTGTATATGCTCTTAATCTCCCCGATAGTCTCACCGCTGACAAAAATGCCATGGTTCTCAATCAGTATAACCTTTGGATCACAACTTCTTATTTTTCTGTATCGTACCAGTTCATCTGATACTTTTTTAAAAAGCACATAACCGGGATCAACATATTCTATATACAATATATCGCTTCCAAATAATTTTGCGGATAAAGACCTGGCATTATTTGAACAAAGCAATGCATTCACAAGTGTCGGATGTGTATGTACTACGAAGGGATAATCAATGATATCATGCAAAGAACTTTCAACCGAAGGTCTTTTCCCGTTCTTCGATACCATCGCACTGTTCAAATCGTTTTTAACCTCAGCTTCTCTACTTTGTGAATTTGTACTGTACTTTTTATTATAGATTATTTTAAGTTTGTCTCTTGCCAGACATACAAATCCATCCGTATTGATATTGGAAAGATAAACACCGCTGGCTTTCACCCATAAATAATCATTATTTTTAAACGATGTATTTCCTCCCCCGGCAATTACAAATTCTTTATTTACTCCGTAAAAACGTGATACTTCAACCAGGTCTTTAATCTGGGTATCCATTAAATATTATCTCTTTAATAATACATCTTTCTCATACATTTGCACCTCAGCAATAAAATCCTGTCCAACCGGTACATTATTAATATAACAATAATAATCCCATACAGCACCAAACAATCTTGTTTTCATAACTTCAAGAGTAGCCAGGCGCTCAAAAAATTTTCCTTTTTCTTCATATCCCTTAAGCATTTTTGCAGGCTCCAGCAATGCAAAAAGGAAAGCCTGTTGTGCAGCACGTGTACCAACAACATAGGCTCCGATACGGTTCAGACTTGCATCAAAATAATCCAGCCCTATATTTACACGTTTTAAAGCATTTGCCCTCACTACCTCAGAGGCAATTAACAATATCTCGTCGTTGAAAGTCACTACATGATCGCTATCCCACCTTACACCCCGTGTTACATGCAGTAGCATTTCATCTATATACTGGAGAATAGATGAAATTTTATCACCTACCTGTTCTGTCGGGTGAAAATGACCGTTGTCAAGACAAAGCAGTGTGTTGTTTTTAATAGCATATCCCATATAAAACTCATGGGAACCCACTACCATTGATTCAGAACCAATTCCAAACAACTTGCATTCAATTGAGTCTTTTAAATGTTCTTTCGGGTACTTTTCTGCTAAAATCTCATCCAGGGATTTCTTCAATATTGCCCTGTGTGTGTACCTGTCTACCGGTGTGTCTTTCATTCCGTCGGGGATCCAGAGGTTATGAATACTGGCCGTTCCCAGTTGTCTCCCCATTTCTGCAGTTATTTTCCTGCAAAGCTTTGAATGCTTAACCCAGAACTTTCTTATGTTCTCATCTTTGCTTGAAAGAGTAAATCCGTCATCAGCTTTTGGATGAGAAAAACATGTAGCATTAAAGTCCATGCCGATGCCCTTTTCCTTTGCCCAGTCAATCCACCCCTGGAAATGCTCCACATCTATTTCATCCCTGTCAACAAGCTTACCCCCGAATTCCCCATAAATAGCATGTAAATTAAGACGTTGCTTTCCCGGCAGGAGAGACATTACCTTATCCAGATCCTGGCGCATCTGCTGAATAGTACCGGCTTTCCCCGGATAATTTCCAGTCACCTGAATCCCTCCTCCCCCAAGTTCGGCATCAGGCGTTTCAAAGCCTCCTACATCATCAGTCTGCCAGCAATGAAGGCTTATTACAACATCTTTTAACTTTTCCAATACTTCATCAGTATTAACTCCAAATTGTGCATACTGGTCTTTTGCCAGTTTATATGCACTTTCAACAAAATCTTTATCTGTCATTTTTATTATTTTTTATTGATTATTCCATGTAAAATACTTCTTCAAGCGGTATTGTTACCGGTGAATTATCAGGATTAGTCTCCATGATATCTGCCATATATGCCCACCACTTCTGTACTATGGCTGTCTGACCAAGGTCCTGCGAGGACTGATCACCTGATTGTTTTTGCACTGCAAACAGTATGTTAGTCTCTTCATCAAGAAATATAGAATAATCCGAAACACCTGAGTTTTTTATGAGTTCTTTTAATTCAGGCCAGATTTCAGAATGTCTTTTCTTGTATTCTTCCTTGAATCCGGGTTTAAGTTTCATTTTAAATCCAAATCTTTTCATCAGTTTAAAATTTTATAATTATTTAAAAACAAATTAATTAAATATCTGAGGACAGATGCAACGAATCCGCTCTTGCCTGTTTCTACAGGTTAACAACAAAGGTTGATAATATCAGTATTAATATACCGATCAGCAGTACTACAATTGTCTTTGTTCCGGTGCCCTTCCATTCCTTCAGGAATATTCCCCATATGTTGCTGAATGCAATATTTAATGCCATAAGGATACTCCACGCAAATACCGACATGCTCAACGGCAACTGGCTTTTGCCCATTCCAAAGAACTGGAACTGCATGAACCATAAAAATCCGGCAAGAAATGTAAACAAAAGGTTATTGAAAAATATACCTCCCCCTCCTGATATATAGTCTTTTGCTGTTCCGTTTTTTATGTTCAGAAATACACAATAAACGAAATTAGTGAAAAATCCTCCCAGCAATATAAATATTAATACAGGATTAGTCTGGTAAAGCGGGTTTGTCCCAAGATTCTTTGCTGCATCAGCTATCGGTTTTCCCGACTCAATCCCGTAACTGAAACAGGCACTCATAATTCCTGCAAATACAGCTATTATCAAACCTTTTTTCAGCGCAAATTCTTTTACTGCTTTTTTTCTTTCTTCCGCACTAAGGTTTTTGTTTTTTAAAGCCCCTGCATAGCCTATAACTGTTATACCTGCAACACAAATAGCAACTCCAGTAAGCATTAATAAACCTGAAGTTGAACTAAAAAGACTTTCACCAGCTACTATAGGTGGAATCAAAGTTCCGAAAGCCGCACAAAATCCAAGTGCGACACTTTGACCAAGCGCAACACCCAAATAGCGGATACTTAGTCCGAACGTCAATCCGCCAACTCCCCAGAGTGCACCAAAAAATACAGCCCACCATTTTGCAGAAGACGGAGCATCCGAAATAATCTGCATTAGTGTCCCGTCAGGTACTGTTAATAATGCAAATAACCATGGTGCAATTATCCAGGCTGCTAGTCCCTGTGTTATCCAGTAAGACTCCCATGCCCATTTTTTTACTTTTTTAAAAGGCACATAGAAACTTGCTGCTCCTATACTGCCGACAGCAATCAGTAAAATTCCAAGTAAAGGTTTCGGTTCCATATTTATACTATTTGATAATAAATCCTTT
>CP070654.1:3277363-3287993 GCA_020354785.1 Bacteroidales bacterium | reverse complement strand
AAAGACAAATTTTAGATGGCCGGGTGAAAAGAATTTTCAGTTATGAAGAAGCTCTGAAAAGTACACTAGAGTATTTTAACGGTGATGAATTGGCTGCTACTGTGTGGGTAAATAAATACGCCCTGAAAGATTCTGCGGGTAATCTGTATGAAAAGAATCCCGGTGAAATGCATAGAAGGATTGCTAAAGAGGTGGCAAGGATAGAGAAAAAGTATCCTAATCCGTTAAGCGAGGATAAAATATATGAATTGCTTAAGAATTTTAAATATATTGTTCCTCAGGGCGGTCCTATGACCGGCATTGGGAACAATTACCAGATAGCTTCCCTGTCTAATTGCTTTGTCATAGGACATGAAAATCCTGCCGATTCCTACGGAGGAATAATGAAAATTGATCAGGAGCAGGTGCAACTAATGAAACGCAGGGGTGGTGTCGGGCATGATTTATCTCATATACGTCCAAAAGGGACGCCTGTATTAAATAGTGCTCTTACATCAACAGGGATTATTCCCTTTATGGAAAGATATTCGAATTCAACACGTGAAGTGGCACAAGACGGTAGAAGAGGAGCTTTAATGCTGAGTATATCAACAAAGCATCCTGATGCTGAACAGTTCATTGATATTAAGATGGAAAAAGGAAAAGTAACAGGAGCAAATGTGTCGGTTAAAATTGATAATGAATTCATGGAAGCTGTTGTAAATAATAAGAAGTACGTCCAGCAGTTTCCTTTAAACTCAAAGAACCCTGTTTTAAGAAAGGAAATTATAGCAGGAAAGCTCTGGAATAAGATAATATATAATGCCTGGAAATCTGCTGAACCCGGTGTATTGTTCTGGGATACTATTATAAATGAATCTGTACCTGATTGTTATTCTGACTTTGGTTACAAAACAACTTCTACTAATCCTTGTGGAGAGATCCCTCTTTGTCCGTATGATTCCTGCCGGTTGTTAGCTATAAACCTTTATGGATATGTGGAAAATCCTTTTACAGAAAAGGCTGTTTTTAATTTTGAGCTGTTTAAGGAACACGCACATCATGCACAGAGAATAATGGATGATATAATTGATCTTGAGCTGGAAAAAATAGATGCCATTATTGATAAAATAAATAAAGATCCTGAAGATCAGGAAATTAAAAGAGTCGAAAAGAGACTTTGGGAGAATATACGTATTAAAGCTGAAGAAGGGAGAAGGACTGGTATAGGAATTACTGCCGAAGGTGATATGCTTGCTGCACTAGGGTTAAGGTATGGAAGTGAAAATGCAATTGATTTTTCAATTGAAGTACATAAGACCCTGGCTATAGAAGCATACAGGTCGTCAGTTTACCTGGCAAAGGAAAGGGGAGCATTCTCAATTTATGATTCACATCTTGAAAAAGATAATCCTTTTATTCAGCGGTTAAAGGCTGAAGATGAACAGCTTTATCACGATATGTTGAAATATGGCAGAAGAAATATTGCTCTGTTAACAATAGCCCCGACTGGAACTACAAGCCTGATGACACAAACTACATCGGGTATTGAGCCAGTCTTTATGCCGGTATACAAACGCAGAAGAAAAGTCAATCCAAATGACAATAGTGTAAATGTATCGTTTATTGATGATGTTGGCGATGCATGGGAAGAATATAACGTTTTTCACCATCAGTTTAACTCCTGGCTTGTAACACACGGATATAATCCTGACGAAGTAAAAGAATATGATGACAATAAACTTAAGGAGATTGTAAAAAAGTCACCTTACTACAAAGCGACTTCAAATGATATTGACTGGGTAAACAAAGTTAAAATGCAGGGTGAGATACAGAAGTGGGTTGACCATTCTATAAGCGTAACTATTAATCTGCCAAAGAATGTAACTCAGGAGCTGGTCGGTGAGCTTTATATAACAGCATGGGAAAGCGGATGTAAGGGAGTAACTGTTTATAGAGAAGGATCACGATCAGGAGTACTGCTTACAAACGATGAGAAAGAGGAAGAAGAAGCCAGGAAATTCAAACGACCAAAAACCCTTGATGCAGAAATTATAAGATTCAATAACAACGAGGAAAAATGGATTGCATTTGTAGGTCTTAAGGATGGAAAGCCATATGAAATTTTCACCGGTATGGCAGATGAAGAAATGTTTCCAATTCCAAAATCAATAGACAAAGGAAAAATTATAAAAAACCGTGATGAAAATGGCATATCCCGGTATGATTTTCAATATGTAGATAAATATGGCTATAAAAACACTCTGGGAGGACTTTCCCATATGTTTAACAAAGAATTCTGGAATTATGCGAAACTGATTTCAAGTGTTCTGCGTCACGGTATGCCAATACCGGATGTTGTAAACCTGGTGTCATCACTGAGGCTCCACAGTGATACAATAAATACCTGGAAGAACGGGGTTGAGAGAGCATTAAAGAAATATATTCCGGATGGAACAAAAGTCAGGAAAGGTAAATCATGTCCTGAGTGTGGTTCCAAAAACCTCATCTACCAGGAAGGATGCTTAATATGCACTTCCTGTGGTTCATCCAAATGCGGATAGTATAATTTTAGATTAGGATATCAGCAATCTCCAGCAACTCTTTATTTACTTCTTTATGCAGTTTAACTGTCTTGTTTAGTGGTACATGTACTATCTCATTATTGGCCAGTCCTATCATTATACTTTTCTGATCATCAAGCAAAGCATCTACTGCGGCCACACCAAATCTGCTTGCTGTTACTCTGTCGAATGCTGTGGGTGATCCCCCTCTTTGAATATGTCCTAAAATCGTGGTTCTGATATCGAATTTTGGAAATTCCTTTTGCGTTTTTGTAGCTATATCAATTGCCCTGCCTTCGTCATCACCCTCCGCCACCAAAACAATGCTTGATTTATTCTGCCTTGCCCTCTCTGCCAGAAGTTTTTTCAACCTTGCCAATTGCCCCTTTAATTCAGGTATTAGTATGCCTTCGGCCCCGCACGCAATTCCACTGCGCAAGGCAACAAAACCAGCTTCCTTGCCCATAACCTCAACAAAAAAGATTCTGTCATGAGAACTGGCTGTATCTCTTATTTTATCAACAGCACAAACAACTGTGTTTAATGCTGTATCGTACCCTATTGTATAATCCGTGCCGTATAGATCATTGTCTATGGTGCCTGGTATACCAATAAAGGGAATATCATGTTCTTTTGACATTATTGTTGCGCCGGTAAATGAACCATCCCCTCCTATAACTATAACAGCATCCAGTTTGAACTTTTTTAACTGGTTATAAGCCTTTTGCCTGCCCTCAACTCCCATAAATTCCTTGCAGCGTGCTGTGTGCAGTATTGTTCCGCCCTGCTGGATAATTCCACTAACAGTACTATATTCTAATTTAACTATGTCTCCTTCTATCATACCCTGGTAACCTCTTCTTATACCAAACACTTCAAGCCCGTTGCGAATTCCGGTACGAGTAACTGCACGAATTGCGGCATTCATTCCCGGTGCATCACCACCTGAGGTAAAAACACCTATTTTCTTAATTTCCTCCATAATTATTTTTTAATTATAAGAAGCTAATATTCAATAATAAAAGTAAATATTTAATATCTATTTATGAAATCTGCTCATTATCATCCTGAACCAGACCATTTGCTCTGCCGGCGTCATATTACTATTGTCCAGTTCAACTGCATCGTCTGCTTTTGCCAGAGGACTCTCTTTGCGATTAACATCCTGATGATCCCTTTCCTCTATGTTCTTTTTTATTTCAGATAAACTTACTTCAAGTCCTTTTTCTTTTAATTCATCGTATCTTCTCTTTGCCCTGATATCAACATCAGCTGTCATAAAGATTTTCAATTCCGCTTCAGGAAAGACAACGGTTCCTATATCTCTTCCGTCCATCACAATACCTTTTCTTTCCCCTAATCTTCTCTGCAGTATAAGAATTTTTTCTCTGACCTCCCTTATTTTGCTTATTAAACTTACTACTTCAGATACTTCCACACTCCTTATATCTTCCTCAACGTTTTCATTATTAAGGAATGTCTCATATTTCAGGCTTTGTTCGTTAAATTTAAATTCAATATCTATTAATGCAAGTGCTCTGATTATTCGTACAAGTTCAAAAGTCCCATTTATTATAATATTATTTCTCAGGCAATATAGTGCTACAGCCCTGTACATAGCTCCGCTATCCACATATAAATAGTTAAGTTCTTCTGCAATAGCCCTGGCAAACGTACTTTTACCACATGAAGAATATCCATCAACTGCAATTATTATATCTTTATTTAATGATTTCATTAAACCAAATTCTGAGGATACGACTTAATCATATGTGTTAAAATAAAAAAGGAAATATTCATGAACAGAGTTAAATATAAAATTGCAAGTTAAAACTTTTTATAAAATTCAGATAAATTCATACTTAGTGAAAAATGATTTGGAGCCCCTGCCTGATGAAAAGTAGCACGCGCATAACTTATATGGAATTTATATATTTTTATGCCTGCTCCCCATGAAAAACCAACTGTTCCAATCTTTGTATCTATTTTCATTTCCTGCCGTCTGCGATAATTATATCCAAACCTGAGCATGAAATTATCAGTAATATTTAACTCTGTACCAATTATTATATGACGCATAAACTTATCTATAAACTCATTCAATTTGTCTTCTTTAATCTCTTCCCCGGTAAAAGGATCAACTTCATTCTCCCTATCCCTTTCAGTTTTATATGTCAAATCCCATTTCTCCAGATGCTCACCGACAATGTAAAACCTTAAAGGAGCGTGTTTTAGCTTTAAAGATAGTCCCATAAGAATCTCAAAAGGTAATGGTTCTCTTACTCCATTAGGATAATATTTAGTGACCTGAGTTCCGATATTTTTTAAAACCAGTGCAGCAGAAAAGAGTTTATCTTTGCTGTGGTATGTTATACCGGCATCCAGAGCTATTGCAAAGGAACTATAAGATTCAAGATTTGAATATATTGGTTTCAGGTTTACTCCAAAAGTAAAAAGACTATCTAATTGTCTTGAATAAATTAAGTTCAGTGCATAATCAGCCGCTCTGAACTCTGAAGTAATTGTACCAATCTCATCTGCGCCGGTAAACTTACCATAGTTTAAATAATGAATCCCGGCAGCGAAATTTCCTAAATTCTCATATGATCTTGAATATGAGGCATATCCATAATTAATGCCCGCAAAATAATCTACATAATTTAATACCAGGTTATTGTGCATTGAAGACGTTAGTAATGAAGGATTGTGAAAAGTTAAATTCAGGTCGTCATCTGATCCGGCAACTGCTTTTCCTCCCAGTGCGGCTACACGTGCAGAATTAGTTACCTCAAGAAATTGAAAGATCTTTCCTCCTGGCTGGGCGCTAACTTCTACAGATAATAGAAAACAAAGAGAAAAAAACAATAACCTTTTACTCATGTAACTTTGAAATTATATAAATTGAATTAAGAGATGATATAACTCCCAGTTTATATTATAACCATAAATCTCAATGTGATGAATAAAACAAATGTTTATTCGGGCTATAAATATTATTTATATTAACGAACAAATATAATCTATATTACTAATAATTTATAATATTATTAATATACATTCAGTAATAACACAAGCAGACAAAAAGTACAGGTAACATGCCAAAAATATATCCATGTTGAAATATATTTTAATAATTTTGATATCAGAAAAAATATATTATTTAGATATCAGGTTATCCTGAATAACAATATTTGTTGTGAACATCTCAAAACAGGGGAAAAAAGAAAATATTCTATTTATCGTAAATCCGGTTTCAGGAAAGGGTAAAAAGACATATATTATAAAACAAATTAATGAACATCTGAACCCGGACAAGTATAATGTTGTTTTTGAGGATTCCAAATACAAAGGACATGCCCATACTATTGCTGAACAATATAAAGAGAAGGGAATAAAAAAAATAGTTGCCGTTGGCGGAGACGGTACGGTAAATGAAATAGGTTCGGCAATAATCAACACAGACATATCATTGGGAATAATACCCAGGGGCTCAGGAAATGGCCTGGCCAGATTTTTGTCTATTCCAATGAATGCTAAAGGTGCAATCGAAATAATAAATAATCCGTCAATAAAGGATATTGACGCTGCCAAAGTAAATGATAAATATTTCTTTTGTACTTGCGGTGTTGGTTTTGATGCACATGTGGGAAATATTTTTAATAAATATACAAAACGCAGATCTATTAATTATTTTAAAGACACAATCCAGGAATTTTTAAAATATAAGCCAAAGGAATACAATCTTAAATTTGACAGTCAGAAAAAAAAGGTAAAATCCCTGCTTGTTACCATTGCCAATGCCGGACAATATGGTAATAATGTTTATATTTCACCTGACGCTAAAATTGATGACGGGTTCCTGGATCTGTGTATTTTAAAACCTTTTCCAATATCCATTATCTTACCAATAGGGTTAAGGCTTATAGGAAGAACCCTTAACAAGAGTAAATACCTGGAAGTAATAAAATGCAAGAATATCATTTTAAAAAAGAAAAAAAAGGTCAAATGTCATTATGATGGTGAGACTTATAAGGCTGGTAAAAGCATCAAAGTTGAAATTATACCTGCCTCACTAAAAGTGATGATCCCCTGATTTCAAAATTTCAACAAAAGTATCTATTTATTATCTGGCCGGAAGAATTATTAAAGAATTAACTCTTTAAAACTAAATTTTGAATTATAATAAAAATTCCGTAATTTAATTTTAATTATAATCGTCCACATAGATATATATTAACATTTTTTTAGAATAATTATACAACAATTTCCCTTATTTAGTGTTTAAGTTATGACTACGATTATTGTGTATTATTAAAACAGACGGAAATATGAGGCAGTTAAAGATAACAAAGTCAATTACAAACAGGAACAGTGATTCTCTGGAAAAGTATTTGCATGATATTGGAAAAGAAGAATTAATAACACCGGAAGAAGAAGTTGAGCTCGCAAAACGTATTAAAAAAGGTGATCAGGAAGCCCTGGAAAAGCTAACCAAGGCAAACTTAAGATTTGTTGTATCAGTAGCCAAGCAATATCAGCATCAGGGTTTAAGCCTGCCTGATTTAATAAATGAAGGGAACCTGGGTTTAATAAAGGCTGCTAAAAAATTTGATGAAACAAAAGGTTTTAAGTTTATATCTTATGCAGTATGGTGGATACGACAGTGCATCTTACAGGCTCTGGCAGAGCAATCAAGAATAGTAAGGTTGCCATTGAATAAAATCGGAGCCTTAAATAAAATTAATAAAGCATTTTCACAGTTAGAGCAGGAGCATGAGAGAGAGCCCTCTCCTGATGAAGTGGCTAATAATTTAGACCTACCTGAGGATAAAGTTGCCAGCACACTTGAACTTTCAGGCAGGCATTTATCAGTCGATGCGCCTTTCCAGGACGGTGAAGAAAACAGTCTGCTGGACGTTCTTCAAAATCATGATTCACCGGATACTGACGGTAAACTTATGAATGAATCATTATGCCAGGAAATTGAAAGGACATTAAATACATTACCTGAAAAGGAGAGTAATGTTATAAGATCTTTCTACGGAATTGGCAAAAAACAGATGTCACTTGAAGAAATAGGTGAATCTATTGGCATTTCCAGAGAAAGAACAAGGCAAATTAAAGAAAAAGCCATCAAACACTTACGTCAGAAAACAAAAAACAAGCTTCTCAAGGCCTACCTGGGATAAAAGATATTAAAATCCCCTCTTCTTTACGGTGAGGGGGTTTTTTTATTTTATAGCAGTAATGAAATTCTTAATTTTCTCTTCCAAATCCATATCAGGATTTTCCAGTACCTTGATAAAAGCACTGCCTATTATTGCTCCATTTCCAAACTCACAGGCCCTTTTAAAGGTTTTATTATTTGATATTCCAAAGCCTATTAACCTGGGATTTCTCAGATGTAAATTTTCTATACGCTTAAAGTAGTCTATCTGTATGCTTTCAATATCCTCCTTAACTCCTGTTGTCGAAGAACTTGACACTATATATATAAAACCATTACTTATGCGGTCAATTTCCCTTACTCTTGCATCGCTTGTTTCAGGTGCAACAAGGAACACAATGGAAAGATTATGTTTCTCAAACAGCTCTTTAAATTCCTTTAAATAAATATATGCAGGTAGATCAGGTAAAATCAAACCATCAATTCCGGTTTCTTCAGCCTTAATGCAAAACTCCCTGATGCCGTATTGCATAACAGGATTCAAATATCCCATTAACAGAAGTGGTATATCTGTCTCCTCTCTTATATTTTCTAATTGCTTAAACAGCAATTTAATGTTCATGCCATTTTTTAAAGCAATATCATTACTTTTCTGAATTACAGGGCCATCTGCTAAAGGATCAGAAAATGGCATTCCAATTTCAATTATATCAGCACCGTTATCCGCCAGGGCATTTATAATTGTTTTTGTATCATTCAAAGCAGGGTATCCTGCTGTAAAATATACTGACAGAATGTTTCCTGGTTTGTTTTTAAATAATTTTTCTATCCGGTTCATTTATTATTGCTGTTTTATGTTTTACTTGAGTTCATCCGTTTCATATGTTTAATGTATGCATCAAGATCTTTATCTCCCCTGCCTGACAGGCATACCGTCACCACATCTTCTGGCCTGAATTTTATACTTTTCAGTATTGCCAGAGCATGTGCTGTTTCCAGTGCAGGTATTATGCCTTCCATTTTTGTGAGCTGATAAGCTGCTTCCAGTGCCTCTTCATCCGTTACATGCCTGAAAATTGCCCTTCCTGTTTTATTCAGGTGCGAATGTATTGGCCCGATTCCGGGATAATCGAGCCCGGCAGATATAGAATATGGCTCGGTAATCTGACCGTCCTCATTTTGTATTACCATACTTCTGCTGCCATGCAAAATGCCCGGCCTTCCCAGAACCATAGTGGCTGCACTGTAACCTGAATCAATACCCTTGCCGCTGGCTTCAACAGCCACCAGTTTTACCTTTTTATTATCAAGATAATGATAATATGACCCAGCAGCATTACTTCCCCCTCCTACGCATGCAATTATATAATCGGGATATTCCCTTCCTGTTTTCTCTTTTAACTGCCATTTCATTTCTTCGCTTATAACAGACTGCAACCTTGCAACCATATCAGGATATGGATGCGGTCCAACAACTGATCCAATAATATAATGCGTATCAGCAGGATTGTTAATCCAGTCCCTGATAGCTTCATTTGTTGCATCCTTCAGAGTTTTATTACCGCTGTAGACAGGTATGACCTCGGCACCAAGCATTTTCATCCTTAAAACATTCGGAGCCTGGCGCTCAACATCAAGCTTGCCCATATATACTACACATTTAAGATTCATTAATGCACACACCGTAGCAGTTGCCACTCCATGCTGACCTGCCCCGGTTTCCGCTATAATCCTTGTCTTTCGCAGCCTCCTGGCAATTAATATCTGCCCAATAGTATTATTTATTTTATGGGCACCGGTATGCGTTAGATCCTCTCTTTTCAGGTAAATACCTGTTTTATAATAATCAGATAATCTTGCAGCAAAATACAGGGGTGTAGGTCTGCCTGCATAATCTTTAAGCAATTCCCGAAACTCTTTCTGAAATGACGAATCGTTAATAAAACTCAAATAATTAAGCCTTAGTTCTTCTATGTTTTTATACATCATTTCGGGAATGTAAGCCCCGCCAAACTCCCCGTAATAACCTTTCTCATTAACATCAAATTTCATAGGATATTAGTATTTAAGATTCTTAATGAATTTCCTGATTTTCGATATGTCTTTTAATCCCGGTTCCTTTTCAAATCTACTGTTTATATCAACAGCATGTATATTTAAATTCTTTAAATCCCTTATTAGATCACTGTCTTCATCGCTTATGCCGCCACTAAGGAAAAATGGTTTTTCGTTGTCATACCCGGAGAAAATATTCCAGTTGTACTTGGTGCTGCTGCCTCCATAAGTACTGCACTGAGTATCAAACATGAAATATTTACAATATGGCTTAAAAGGATTTATTGTGTTAAAATCAAATTCCTCGTTAACACTGAATGCTTTAATAACCGGAATACCTTCAGAATCAAGTTCCCTGCAAAATTCAGATGACTCCCCTCCATGAAGCTGAATAAAATCTAATCTGAACATATTTATCTTTTCAAGAATAAACTCTTTACTTGCTTTTACAAAAACACCAACCTTTTTTATTCTCTCAGGTATATAATCTAATATTTTAAGATTAAAATTCTCGCCGACAAATCTTTTCGATTTGGGATAAAAGATAAACCCGATATAGTCAGGGTTAATTTTAACTAACTCCCGTATATTATTTTCATCTCTCATCCCGCATACTTTAATATTTATGTTTTTACTGCTCATTTATTTGTATTAAAAAACGCTAAGCTCTATAATAACGAATACTTGAATTTATATTTTCCGTATGAATCCTTCAAAAGATTTTACAGGATCATCTTCTTTCATAAAATTCTCACCTATTAAGAATCCCGTAAATCCATAATCTTTCAGTTTCTTAATATCCTCAGGACTGGCTATTCCGCTTTCAGAAATCTTAATAAATTCCGGTGGAATTTTTTCCGATAGT
>CP070654.1:3251850-3277263 GCA_020354785.1 Bacteroidales bacterium | reverse complement strand
GAGTTTCAGCTGTAACCACATTAAACTGAATATGATGTCCGTCCATTCGAAAATAGCTATATACAAGTTGTGCAACTTTTCTTGCAACATCTTCATTATCAAAAAAATCAGGAGAGAATTTCTGGTTCAGCAGGGTACCTCCTGTGCGTAAATGATCAATTTTCGAAGCTGAACGTATAACTGCTGTCGGACCTGAATGATCAGCTCCCTGAACCGGTGAAATACCTTCAGAAAGAGGGACTCCGGCTTTTCTGCCGTCAGGCAGAGCCCCTGTAACACTGCCAAAATATATATGGCATGTGGTTGGTAAAAGGTTAATTCTGTGTTTTCCACCCCTGGTATTAGGCCTTCCATCAACTGCATTATGAAAGATGCTGAATACTTCCTTTAAACATTCATCGGCATCATCATTGTCATTACCATACTTGGGAGTATTAAACATAAGCTCATAGCGCAGTTCATTATTTCCCTTAAAGTTGTTCTTTAAGGCTCCTGAAAGCTTTTTTATTGTGATATCTTTTTTTACAAACAGATGGTGTTTCATAGAAGCCAGGCAGTCAGTGGCAGTACCGGTACCTACTCCCTGGATATAGGATGTATTGTATCTTGCTCCACCGGCGACATAATCAATACCGTTATAAATGCAATCATCTATAAGCAGCGAAAGAAAAGGTACAGGAAGGTTTTTCGCAAAAATACGTTCAATAATATTATTCCCTGCAATTTTTATATTAATAAAATAATTGAGCTGCTGCTTAAAAGCATTAAGCATCTGGTTGTATGATTTAAATTCCTCAGGATTGCCTGTTTTAGGGCCCAGTTGTTTCCCTGTCCGGGGATCGGCTCCATTATTTAATACAAGCTCTAAAACTTTTGGAATATTGAAATATCCTGTTAAAAAGTATGCTTCAGTACCAAATGCTCCGGATTCCACACAACCGCTGGCACCTCCCTTCCGGGCATCGATGAGGTCTTTGCCCTGCAAAACTAATTCCTGAATTATTGCATTGGTATTAAAGATAGACGGCTGGCCGAATCCTGTTTTAATAATTTTCATTGCCCGCTCGATAAAACTGAAGGGATTCTTCCTGGACACCTGGATCATTGAGCTAGGCTGCAATAGACGCATTTCCTCTATTACATCAAGAATCATAAAAGTTAACTCGTTACACGCATCGGACCCGTCTTCCTTTACTCCTCCAAGGTTAATAAGACAAAAATCGGTATAAGTGTTACTTTCGGCAGCAGTCACTCCAACTTTAGGAGGAGAAGGGTGGTTATTAAATTTGATCCAGAATGCTTCAAGGAGTTCAACGGCCATTTCTTTAGTCAATGCACCTGATTCTGCTTCTTTCTTATAGAAAGTATATAAATGCTGGTCAAGCCTCCCGGGGTTAAATGAATCCCATGGGTTCAATTCGGTAACAACGCCAAGGTGAACAAACCAGTAATATTGAAGGGCTTCATGAAAAGTTTCAGGGGCATTTGCAGGAACTTTACGGCAAATTGAAGCCATTTCTTTCAGTTCTTTCTTACGTTTAGCGTTCTGTTCCTTTAAAGCCATCTGTTCAAGCTTTTCGGCGTGCCGATCAGCGTATATTATCAGAGCCTTTGCAGCTATTTCCATTGCTTTGAGTTCTTCTTTCTTATCATATGCTGACGGATCATGAATAAAATCAAGATTGTCAATAGCAGTATTAATATCATCAATCAAATCCAGCATTCCTTTGGCATATATTTTGTCTCCGCAGACTGTATGTCCTGGAGCCCTTTGCTCCTGGAATTCTGTAAAAATTCCGGCAGAGTATGCATCCAGCCAATTCTTTGACATTGCAGACATTATCTTTTCCCTGTTGCTCTTGCCTTTCCAGTAAGGTATAATTATCTCCTTATATGCTTTACGTGTTTTATCGTCAACTTTAAACGATACCTTTTTTCTTGTATCAAGCACTTCAAGATCTTTAAGTGAATGAACACATATTTCAGGATAAGTGGGAGTAGCTTTTGGCTGGGGCCCTCGCTCACCAACAATTAATTCCCCTTCGTTAATGCAAAGTGATTTTTTACTGAGTATAAATTCAAAGGCCTTAGCCCTGGCAACAGGAATTGACAATCCTTCTGACAGACCTTTACTGTAAAACTCAGTTAGCAATAAAGCTCTTTCAGCGCTTATTCTGTTTATTGCATTTACGCTTTGCTCGCGAAGTTTCCTGATTCTTTTATTCATATCTGAGTATTTATTTTTTCCAGTTAGAAATATATAAGTATATATCTACCCTCCGACTTTTACAATAAAGCCTCTCTCTTCAAAAAGGGCCTTTGTATCCTTTAAATCTTTTATTTTCATTCCGGTAATACTGCCATTCATGCTTGATTTCATTCCAAATCTTTTATACTTGTTTTTTGCCAGAGTATGATATGGCAGCAGATTTATTTGATCAATTGATTCCCTGTATGAATTAAGCAATTTAAGCATAGCACTTATATCCTTACTATTAAAATTAAAATCCGGCACTACAGGAATCCTGATATTTATTGACTTGCCGTTTTTTATGAGAAACTTCAGGTTGTTTAGAATCAAGTCATTGGAAACACCGGTACCCTCAAGATGTTTTTCAGGGTCGAGGTGTTTCAAATCATACAGAAAAATATTCACATAAGGCATGATATTTTTAAAAACCTTTTCCGGGGCATACCCATTTGTGTCAACTACAGTATGTATTCCCTCATTCCTGCACGTCTTCAGCAGGGCAAGAAGAAAATCAGCCTGGAAAGTCGGTTCTCCTCCGGAAAAAGTGACTCCGCCACCTGATTCATCCATAAAAATCCTGTCCTGCCTGATAATTTCCATAAGTTCTTTTACAGTAACAACTTTTCCAGCAACCTCATTCTGCCGGAAAGTTTTCCCGTCAAGTTTCACAGTCTTTACAATGTTAACGGAACATTTACGAATTCCTTCAGGATTATGACACCAGTAACATTCCAGCGGGCAACCTTTAAAAAATACTGTTGTACGAATTCCCGGTCCGTCATTAACTGCAAAACGTTTTATGTCGAAAATAATTCCCTGCATTTACTTCCCTGTGTAAGACTATAATCTTAGATAAAGCTTATTAAGCAGTATATAACTGCTTATTTAAATAAATAAAAATTAAAAGGGGAAAAGCGAAAGTCAGTTAACTTTCCTGTCGGTTAAGGAGTGCTTATCAGAAAATCCAGCATTCATAAAGTCCTTTGCCGAATCTGTGATAAAGATTTCTATGAAAAAAGTTCTGTATCATTATTATCAAAAATAGTAAAATTTTTGTAAAACCACTCCAAAACACTTGATTATATGTGAATTAATTTATCATTTCTATTAATTTAATGGAACATACTTTATATATTTATGCTTTATAAATAAATAAAAAATAATTATGAAGATTACTAGTATCATTTTGTTATTCTGCTCAGTTACATTTGTATTTTTTCAAAAGGCAGAAAAATCTTGTGAGCCTGGAAGTCACTATTTTATAGAGCTTGATGAAACCAGTCAGAATGAAATAAAAACACCTCCGGCAGATCTTAAGCTTGATCCATTCTATAAAAAGTATATCGATGCAAATGGATTTCCCGTAATAAGTTCCTGGAGGGTTCCTGATGAAGCTTTAATTAAGGCTCATGATATTATTGTATATATGACCGATAACCTACCCGGGGATGTTGTTGACAAAATGAGAGAGGTTGGAGTAAGAATAGGAGTTATGGCTCGTTATGAAGGTACAACTGATATTCCTGAACACAGACACCTGGCAAATGATACTTCAATTAACTGGGATGTCAGGGCACGCGGACTGGGAGGCAGCATTAAACATCCGTTGACTACCTGTGCCGAAGAAAACCTGCTATGCTATCAGATTGATAAATATCATGCCGAAGACATATTAATACATGAGTTTGCTCATACAATTCACCTGGTAGGAATACTGGGAACTGATTCCACAATAAATGAACGTCTGCAAAAATCTTTGGACAAGTCGCTGGCCGAAGGGAAATGGGATAACACCTATGCTGCAACAAATATTGCAGAATACTGGGCGGAAGGTGTCCAGACCTGGTTTAATGTAAATGCCGATGTACCCGAGCCTGATGGTAAGCATAACCATGTTAATACCAGGCACGAACTTAAAGAATATGATCCGTCCTTATATGCAATTTTAAAAGAATATTTGCCTGAAATCACAGACTGCATTAGTTGTCATTCAATACCTTTTAGCCCGGAAAAACCAGATGAAAAGAATTAATAAGCTATTAGATCTATTAAAGGAAAATGAGATTGATGGTTTTCTCGTAGCATCAGTCCACGGAGTAACATATTTAAGCGGATTTACAGGAGATTCGTCATTTATGATAATCACCGGAGCAAGGATTGTTCTGCTTACCGATGAGCGATATACAGAGCAGGCGCAGCTGGAGTGCCACAAAGAAATTGAAGTTCTGAACTGGATTGATAATAAAAGATACGGTATAGAAACATACAGACATGTAGTAAACGAGAATGGAATAAAAAGACTCGGATTTGAAGAAGACATTATAAGTTATTCTACTTACAAAATGCTGAATAAAGGGCTTCCTGGTGTCGAATTAATTGCTACTACCGGGCTGGTTGAAAGAATCCGCGTTATTAAAGATGATGAAGAGATATGCTTTTTAAAAGAGGCTTGTGAGATTTCTGATCGCGCTTTGGAACTTACCGTACCTTTCATTAAAAGTGGAATAACTGAAATTGATCTAACTGCAAGGCTGGAGTATAATATCAGAACCGGTGGTGCTGATGGTCTTTCCTTTGAAAGCATTGTACTTTCAGGTGCTAAAACATCTTTGCTCCATGGAAAACCGGGCAGAAAAGCATTGCAGGATGGCGATTTTGTTCTTTTTGACTTTGGTGCGCTTTACAAAGGATATCATGCTGATATCAGCCGCACTTTTGTAATTGGTAAAGCCGGTAATAAACAAAAAGAAATTTACGATATAATACAGAAGTCAGAAATGGAAGCTATAATGTCTATAAAGCCAGGGATTTCAGCCAGGATTCCGGATGAGAAAGTAAGAGAAAACATTCCTGATAAATATATTTCGTATTATTACCCGAGGATGGGGCATGGAGTAGGCCTACAGATTCATGAAGCTCCATTTATTGATAAAACCTCTGAATATACATTTGTGAAAAATATGACACTAACGGTTGAACCCGGAATATATATTCCCGGATGGGGAGGGATAAGAATTGAAGATACTGTTCTGGTTAATGAAAACGCCTGTGAAATATTTACTAACTTCCCCAGGGAAATGATTAACGTTTAAATGTCTCTTCAACTTCAGCTATAGTTTTTGGTATAGGTTTACCCAGAATCCTGTTTCCGGTATCGGTTATTAACACATCATCCTCAATACGTATACCTCCGAAATTCATATAGTTATTCAAGGCGCTGTAATTGATGAATGATTCATATTTCTTTTCACTCTTCCACAAATCAATTAAAGCAGGTATGAAATATATGCCTGGTTCTACAGTAAGTATCATTCCTTTTTCAAGTTTACGGCCAAAACGCAAAAAAGCCGTTCCGAATTGAGTACTTCTTTTGTGTTCATTATCATAACCAATATTATCCTCTCCCAAATCTTCCATATCATGCACATCGAGTCCCATTTGATGACCCAGGCCATGAGGAAAGAACAATGCATGTGCTCCTGATGCTACGATTTCCTCGGGATTCCCTTGCATCAGTCCGATATCTGTTAATCCTTTAGCCAGGGTTTCAGAAGCTTTTTTATGAACATCTGAATAGGAAATACCGGGCTTCATTAGTTTAAAAGCACTATTCATCATTTCGAGTACCAGGTTGTATATCTCAGCCTGCATCCGGGTAAATTTACCGCTGACAGGAGTTGTCCTTGTTATATCGGTAGCATAGTGCATCGGACTTTCATTACCTGTATCCAGAATCATCAGCTGCCCGTCTTTAAGTGTATTATCATGAGATTCATTGTGTAAAATTTCTCCATGAACAGAACAGATAACCGGAAAAGCCAGCATGCAGTCGTATTGAAACCCAAATCCTTCAACTATGCCCACAATATAACTTTCCTTGATACCCCGCCGGCAATTCTTCATTGCCATAATATGTTGCAGACGGGTAATATTTTCCAGTGTGCTTTCTATTTCCTGTATTTCATCATCATCCTTAACAATACGCAAGGAGCATACAGCTGATATCAAATCCTGAGAAAACCCGTTTTCGATTTCAGATACAGTTTTATCCAGCAGTTCAGATAACCATATGGTCCTTTCTCCCCGGTAAGGAGGTAAATAATGTACTTTCCTTTTTTCATGTGAAGCTTTCTGCAAATAATCTTTAAGATTACCAGTCGGCAGGGTTTTTTTTATTCCTGCCTTTTCAGCCCTGTCTTCGATTTTTTCCAGCGGTCCTGTCCAGATAAGGTCATCCATGGTAAAAACCGGCCCGAAGATGATTTCTTCTCCCGAATCCACGTCAATAATTCCTGCAAGACCTTCCGAATCAAGACCAAAGAAATACAGAAAATTGCTATCCTGCCGGAACCTGTAGACGTTACTTTTATAATTCATCGGCGATCTGTGGTTCCCCGGCAGAAATATTATTCCTCCGGAAATTTTTGACATCAGGACCCTGCGTCTGTCTGCGTATTTTTGTTTTGAAAATAATTTTTCCATAGTCTATATCTTATTTGACAACCCATTCGTGAATCCCACTGGAGAATTTAGTACTTAATTTTACTTTTAATTTCAATCCGGTTGTTGTCACAGGTTCAAATTCCAGTTCGTCCCATGTGTTCTTGGTTACTTTATAGGGGGTTGTCGCATCCACAGGTTGCCAGGATTCGCCGGACTTATACAGCAATTCCCATTTATCCGGTATACGGCAGCCTCCATAAGGGCCGTCATCATACCAGTATACCTTCATATAGGATACCTTTTCAGGTTTTTCAAAATCATATTGCACCCATTCCCACTGATCCCTGTTTGGCCACCAGTGGTAATAAGGCCATGAACGATCTCCTGAGCGTGCAGGTTCAAACTGGTCATTCAGTGCAATTATTGCTTTTGAATCCCTGCTGCCTGATACTTTACTAAGACTGGCAATAGTAGGCGCCGGTAAGGGACGTACAGCTTTTTCGCTGACAGGCAGCCAAACCATCATTTCACCTGCTCCCCTGTTGTTCCATGAATAGTAAGGAATTAGACCTACTTCCTGCTCTTCGGCAAATACGATACTGTCTTTGAGAGTTCTTTTTGCAGGCGTTGCCTTGAGATTGATTACATGAACGCCATTTAACAGCTCAGGATTAAAACTTTCATTTATCGCAGCTTCATTATTAAAAAGAAGATTCAGAACATGCCCGTCCTTAGTATCGGGCCATTCTACACAGTATACCAGGGGACCGCGCTGAATTGCAATTCTGCCTTTATCAGCTTCAATCCTTGAGTCAGCTAAAATCCTGCGGCTTTGAAGAGGTAATTCAACTGTTATTATATCACCTTTTTTCCATATTTTTGATATTACGGCGTAGCCGCTTTTTTCATTTGGGCTGATAACATTGTTGTTAACTTTCAGTACAACAGCTTCTTTACTTGTGTCAACAAACTTATAAAGATTACCCGGGATAGCTTCGTTTTTTGCCCATCCGGGAATACGAACAAGCAAATCAAACTGGCCGCTTATCTCCGGATTAACAGTTATATTAACGGTTCCATCCCAGGGATAATTTGTTTTCTGAACAATTTCAATTTCATTATCCTTAAGCTCTATCCTTGCTGTATTATCAATAAAAAGGTTTACAAATATTGAATTATCTGTCATTGCATATACATACCCTGACAGGGAGGGTAAAAAGCGAGCTATATTTGGCGGACAACAAGCACAGCCAAACCATTTGCTCCTTTGATGCTGTCCTATTGATTCCAGAACATTGGGATAAAAAAACAAATCACCTGACAGGGATACTCCTGAGAGGAGTGCATTGTATAATGTACGCTCCAGCACATCATAGTATATTGAATTGCCGTCGTGCAGGAACATTCTGTGGTTCCAGAGGGCATTGCCTATAGATGCGCACGTTTCACAATAGGCAGACATATTCGGAAGGTTGTACGGATCCCTGAAACCCTCATTACCCCCCGAAGCGCCAATACCTCCTGTAATATAGGTTTTTTTCCAGACTATATCTTCCCAGATTTTACGTATTGCCTGTACATATGATTCATCATTAAACAATGCGGCAATATCGGCCATGGCTGCATACATATAGGTTGCTCTTACAGCATGTCCGACTCCTTCGGTCTGGTTAATAACTTTTTTATGTGCCTGGTTATATCTATTTCCTTTAGGTCCGCGGACATCAAGAAAAAATTTGGCAAGTTCAAGGTATTTTTTATTTCCTGTTGCATGATATAATTTTACAAGTCCAAGTTCTACCTCCTGATGCCCTGGGTAATCTTCAAGCTTTCCCCACCCGAATACATTTTCGATCAAATCAGCTGATTTTATGGCAATATCCAGGAAGTTTCTTTTGCCCGTGGACTGGTAATGTGCTACGGCAGCCTCAAACATGTGCCCAAGATTATAAAGTTCATGGCTGAGCTCGTTAACTTTTTCCCATCTTTTACTGCCAATCCAGTCATGGGAATCATCTCCCATTATGGTGCGTATTGTAAACAGGTATCCGTCCTCCTCCTGGGCGAGATTAATTTTATATATGAGCGAGTCAAGTATGGCTTCCAGTCCGGGATCCGGAAAGGTCTGCAATGAATAGCTTGCAGCTTCGATAATCTTGTATATATCTGTATCGTCAAACGGATACTCGGAACAAAAATTTCCCTCCTGAAGTCCGCCGGCAATTTCAAAGTTTTTAATTCTTCCTGTTATCGTAGATTGCTCTATAGCTATTGGTATGGTTACTTCATGGTTTGTTTTAATACGGGGAGCCCAGAAATTATCAGTAATTTTTACTGATGTAAATGGTACAGGCTGTATAGGATAATCCCCAACATCAGTTTGTGGGCTTTGTGAAGATATAAACACAAGATTAACCAGAATAATTAAAAACACAGATTTAACCAGTTTAAAAAGTTTCGGTTTCATAAGTTTCTGTTTTATTGAATTACTAATTTATCAAAATAATTTACTTCCGGAGTTGAGATTTTAACCGGGTATATTCCTTTGGCTCCTATTTCTTCTTTACTGATATTTATTTTGGTATTTAATGTATTTTCATAAACAAGCCGTCCGGTAATATCAAAAATAGAAATATTGGCTGTCGGTGCATTTATCACATTAATAATCACTTTGTTCTGAACAGGATTTGGAAATATTCTGTAAAAAGGCTCTGAGTTTTCCATCCTGTTTGTGCCACCTGAGATTTCTCCCGGTGAGTAAACCATCCATTCCAGTATACCCTGAGCCTTCTGGTAGCCAATAAAATTCAGCCTTATCTTGTTGGTTTCTACCGGGCCAAAATTAGTTGTATTATATTTATCCCATTCTATACCTCCGTTTTTCTGGCTGGCTCCAGTAACAGGTAAACGGATATAATTACCGGTGGCAGGATCCCTGTATGAGATATATGATGAATCCGGCAGAGTAATTCCCTGGTTATCGTCCCACCAGTATACATCCGATGAACTTATTAAATAATTCTTATGGAAATTATATTGCACCCAGTTCCATGTACCTACAGTTCCTCCGTTACTCATCCAGTTACCGAATGCGCCCGGCCCTTTATCGCCGGAACTTGCCGGATCATATAAATCATAAATACTGTTAAGAGTTTCCCAGGGTGAAACATAATTTGTAGTTGCATAATCACCGGAATTCTCATCAATGATAATCAGTGAGTCCGGTAATTCACTGTATTCTCGAACAGACAACCAGACCTGCATTTCTGATCTTCCCCTGTTATTCCAGAGATGGTACGGAATCAGTTTTATTTCTCTGCCCTCCTCTCCATTCGGCTGAATTGCATGAATACTTACTACCTGTATACCATTAAGCATTGTTGCATCAAATTCGGTTTCAGGTTCTGTTTCCAGGTCATAATTGAGGGTTACTATATCATTGTCATTATCAACACCTTCTGCACAATATACAATTGGCCCCCGCTGGATTGCCATCCGTTCGCGATCTTCAGCAATTCGTTCATCTGCAATTAGTTTACGGGGAGGCATAGGAAGGTTAAGGGATATAACATCACCCGGTTCCCAAATCCTTCTAATAACTGCATAACCTTTTTCCACATTAAAGTCAATGCTTTCATCATTAATAGTAATACTTGCAGCCAGTGTACTTGTATCATGGAACTGGTAAAGATTTCCCTGTATAGCTTCATTCCTTGCCCACCCCGGTATGCGGGTCATTATAGTAAACTCTTTAGCGGAGGAGGGATTAACTGTAATGTCAATATTTCCATCCCATGGATAATCGGCAGTCTGTATGATTTCTACTGTGTCGGACTCCATCTCTATCTCGGCAGAATCGCTAATAAAAAGGTTAATGTATACTGAGTCTGTTGTTTTTGCATAGATATAGCCAGGAACTGATGGAATCAGCCTTGTAACATTAGGCGGGCAGCAGGCACATCCGAACCATACACTTCTTTCATGATTTCCGGTAGAAAGAAGGGGATTGGGATAAAAAAAGCGATCCCCGGACAAGGAAATACCTGAAAGCAGTGCATTGTATAATGTTCGTTCAAGGATATCAATATATCTGGCATCTCCGTGAAGTAAAAATAACCTGTGGTTAAGATAGACATTGCCTATTGAAGCACATGTTTCGCAATAAGCACTGCTGTTCGGAAGCAAATAAGCGTCATTAAAGCCTTCATTCCCTCCGGAAGCCCCTATTCCGCCTGTAACATATATTTTCTTTTGTACAATATCTTCCCAGATTTTATCTATTGCCTGTATATATGATGAGTCATTTTTTAAAGCTGCAATATCAGCCATCCCTGCATACATGTACACTGCCCTCACCGCATGACCAACAGCTTCTGTCTGATCTATTACCTTTTCATGTGCCTGGCAATATTCGGGTCCGGACGGCCCGCGAACATCCAGAAAAAACTTTGCCAGGTCCAGGTACTTTTCTTCCCCAGTTGCTCTGTATAGCCTGGACAGTCCAGTTTCTACAATCTGATGACCCGGGTAATTTTCAATTTTACCCCAGCCAAAATCATTATCTACAAGGTCAGCTGCTTTTATAGCTATATCAAGCAGGTTTTGTTTACCTGTAGCCTGATAATAAGCTACTGCGGACTCAAAAAGATGTCCGAGATTATATAACTCGTGGCTTAAATCATGTACTTCTTCCCATCTGCTGCCAATCCATGGGTGCGAATAGTCTCCATCTATTGTTCTTATTGTATAAAGATAACCATCATCTTCCTGGGCTAAACCGATTACAGTTATAAGTGAATCAATATATTCTTCCAGTTCAGGGTCCGGGAAATAATGTAATGAATAACTTGCACCTTCTATTAATTTATAGATATCCGTATCGTCAAAAGGATACTGTGATGCAAAACTCCCGGTTTTCAATCCCGCAGCTATTTCAAAATTTAGAATCCTGTTGGCCGATTGTTCAAAAGCATGCGGAATTGTTACATCATGGTTTATTTGAATTTTTGGTGCCCAGAAATTATCTGTTACATTTACCCGGGTAAAAGGTACAGGTTGTATAGGATAGTCATTTTCCTGAGCCTCAGTCTTCAATGCAAGAACTATTATCAGTACAGTTATTACCAAATACTTACTTATCATTTCCGTGAAATTTTGTTTCATATCCCTTTTATATTTTAATAGCAAATTATACAGGGACCGCCAAAAAACGGCCCCTGTACTAAATTATCCAGCTTTTAACATTTCAACATCCGCAAATCAAACTATTTTAATCTTGAAATATATGCTTAATGAATTATTAACTTATTTGAATAAATTTTATCATTACATACGACTACAACAATGTATGCTCCTTTTCCGGGAGCGTTAAATTCGTGCTCAACGGTAGATAAATTTTGTTCTATGGACAGGAGCTTACCATCAATACTAAGAAGTTTAACAGAATTAATAAACTCGCTGTTGTTTGTGTTCCTAACAACAACATGATCTTCTCTTTTTTTATAATAAACATTTACATTACTCTTTTCACCGGGTAATTCATCCATAAAAGTCTGTGTGTAATCAGGTTCAATATTATCCATATCCATTAAATACTGGATGCTGTCCGCTGAAAAATGTTTATCATAAATCCTCAGATTGGCAATGGACCCGGTAAAGTACTCCTGGATATGCCCTGAGAAGCCTATAATGATATCACAATTTGAATGAACAAATAGTTGTTTCTGTTCAGCATTGTCCAGTATACCATTAACATATATTCTTTCAGTCATACCATCAAAGGTAAGTGCAATATGGTGCCATTTACCGGCTTCAGGTACATCATTATATGCCATATCCATTCTGTTCCAGTGTGCGGCTGCTCCATATGAAGTATTTCTGCCATACATTAAGGCAGCATAATCACCCATTAAATTATCAGTTCGTTTCGACCAGGCTACCAGGCATTCCTGCTGTCCAACTTCAGGATTATAAACCCATGTTGAGACTGTAAAGGCTGAATTCCAGCTCAAACTTGGTGGTGTTTTTACGCTGAGTTTTAAGTAGCAATTGTCAAAATTTATAGCTTTTACTCCTTTAACAATTGAAACGGCAGGATATCTTTTTTTCGTAAAGATACCTCCAAGTGTACCATTATTAACTGTACTATCCGGCAAATCACCTTCTTCAAATACATCAGCATTCAATTCCATCAATAAACTCTTTGTACTAGCCGCCCCCGGGCCTTCATCAGATTCTTCATTTTGCAATCCAGGAACCTCGAATAGTGTATCATATATTTTTACATTCCAGATAGCAGCAAATAAGCCTGTTTTTTCAGTTCCCGCTACAGTAATTCTGATATAACGGGCATTTACGTCTCCGTCATCAATCATCGGGCTTCCGCTTCTTTTGTTGGCTGTTTTATCTACATACAGGGCCCAGCTTGTGCTATCTTCAGAATATTCTATTTTATATTGATAGTAATAAGTAGCGTATTCAAATTGTGTCATTATTCGTTTAATGCTGACAACACTTCCCAGATCAATTGTAAAATGCTGTGGCATTTCATTATTCCCGGCTTTCCACATAGTGCCGTTATTATTATCAACAGCATAATGCGGATGATAGATGTAATCATCATCATCTGTTATTAAATGATATACAGATGAGGCAGAAGCCTTTGAATTATATGCCAGATCAGTATACGGTACCTGGTCGGGACCGAGATATCCAATACCTTTATGTGTTGGAATAACTTTTCTTATTGTGCTGTCGTTTTCAAAAATCAGGCTGTCGATACAAACCTGTCTGAACATTCCGCCACCACTATGTGGATTATCATGACGGTGATAGGCAATAAAGTAATTATCCCCAACCTGAAATACTGAATGATGACCTGGTCCGTCAACAGTGCCATCGGTGCTGGTTTCAAGAATGGGATTGTTTTCACCAAAAGTAAACGGTCCAACAGGGCTGTCCCCATAAGCATATTGAACCCTGTAACTGCTTGCCTGGCAGTCACCTGATGAATACATTATGATATATTTATTATTCCGTTTAACCATAAAAGGTGCTTCAAATATATTGGGCAGTTGATTTAATGGGATTTGTCCTTTATCCAGGATTGTTTTCATATCATTCGGATCAATTTGTGCCCACCCTAATCCTCCATTGCTGCTAATCCATGTTCCAACATAAACCCATAAAGAATTATCAGTATCAAAAAAATAATGCTGGTCAAGTGCAGGAAGGCTTCCTACAAAACCATGTTCCAATACTTCTGAATTGTCAGGATTGACATTTATCCACGGACCAATAGCAGAATCTGAGGAATAACCATATATATGACATCCGGCTTCGCAATTACCATGAAAATAATAATACTTGCCATCCGGTCCAAATATTACATCCGGGGCCCAGCAATTTGTCAATGGAGTGGTTATATCCATTTCGTAGTTGTACCAGTTTACAAAATCCTTGCTCATCCAAACCTGCGGTTCGCCTGATGCTAACCTGATGCCATCAGTCGTGGCGTATATATAGTATGTGTCTCCAAACTTCTTAACCGTTGGATCCCCAAAATAACCGGGCAATACAGGATTGAAATTACCCGGAGAGTAATAGGTTGTATCTGCAGCTGTAATCCCTGTAAATAGCAGAAACAACATAGTAAAGAAAAGCGCAAAATTCCTAATCATAAATTAGCAGTGATTATCCGTTGTTTAAAAAAATAGGCTATAGCATATAATAGTATTACATTCGGACTCTTTTAAATCGTTTATAAATGATACAGAAAAATCTTCACAGCTTTCGCTTTTCACCCTATGCTATAGCCTAATAATCAAAATATCTAATACACAATAACCTTTTCAGTAAATACCATTCCATTACATTCAGCCAGAACAATATATAATCCCCTCTGTAAAACCGAAATTTCGAACCTGTTACCTGTATTATTAATTTTCTTTATTACTTTCCCGTCCACACTTAATAATTTTATAAGGTCGATATTCTTCTTATCGGAAGAGCTGATAACGATAGACTGATTTATAGCACTATAATATGCTTCTATTCTCCCTTCGGTCTCAATATCTTTCAAAGCCTGTGGCTCTGCAGAAAGGTCAACTAATTTGAAGTGGTCGAACCTTGCTAAGCCTTCTTCGCCGGAGTATACGGCATGTCCAAGTCCGACACGAAGTTCCATGTTAAGATCATCTCTTTCTTCACTGTAATGCTCTTCCCAGGTTTCACCATCCTGGCTGACATATCCTGTACAAACATCACCAACTTTAGTAAATTTAACCCAGGGCCACTCAGCTAAAGTTAGTGCAAAGTCATTAGTAAAATTCTCAGTACGTATACCATCATCCACGCTATTGAAATTCCAGACACAATTCCATACAGGACGGTCAAATGCAATGAAAAAGATATAATCCTGCATTGAGGAATCCGGATTTTGAATCATGAAGCCCGAAGCTAAATAGTCTAAAGGCTCACCGGTAAAGGATTCAAAATTTCCTCCAACAACCTGAACACTCATTTCAAAATCATGACCTGCCGGAATCATTTTGTACAGGATTGCTCCGTCATTATAATCTGCTTCTGCCCACCAGGTATAAGATGTGGTAAATGAAAGAACTCCTGCAGAATCACTTGTGTTAAGCGCAATGAGTTCACCAAGATTATCCCCTGTCCCATGATTAATAAGGTATCCATCCCAGATTGTGCCGTCTGTACCTTCAGTCAGGTAATCCCTTGAGACACCAAACTCGTCGGTATAAGTGACCTGTGCCATCGACGAAACAGAAAATAAGATCAAAACAGCAAAAATGCCTGTAATAAGTTTAGTAGATTTTTTCATGATTGATAAAATTTTAGGTTAAACATAATATTGTTATCTGGTTAATAAATCAGTACCTGTCAATTCTTGTTTGCAAGGGAGGGCGTCCTTATCCTGAGGATCACCCTCCTTACTTTTTGCTAACCTGGCCTTTCACTCTCCAAAATCGCATAATATAATTATTAACCATCATCCACCTCTTGTAATTAAGCTATGACTTTTCAGTATCCATCATTTTGTTCTAATTTATTGTTTGTATTCAGTTCATCTTCGGGAATTGCGAAGATTGTTCTGAAGTCACCGTTAGGACTATGTGAAAGCCAGCTTTTAGTAGTAAACACATCAAACCGGATTAAATCCTGGCGACGTCTTGCTTCAGCAGCAAATTCCCAGCCCAGTTCATCCAGGAATCTTCCATATTGAATATCATCACCTCCTTCAGAAGGTTCTATTAAAATACCTTTATCGACAAGGCCGTAATTATAAGAACTGCCTTCCATAAGCTCGGCGCCCGTGACTGTTGCATCATCAGGATTATCAAAATTTCTGAGTCTTACTTCAGTTACCAGGGCAGCGGCATCATCAGCCTGGCCTTTCCTTAACAGGCATTCTGCCTTCATCATATAGATATCGGCATATCTGAACAACGGGAAATCGTTCTCTATAGCCATCCACCTGGTACCTATCAGAATTTCATATTTGCCAATTCTATAACCTTCCCACTCCTCGGTTTTAGCTATTCCCTGAACAAAATTTGTATATTCCAGGGGCTTATCTTTAAATTTGCTTTTCATCGAACAGTAAAGTGTATCTCCTGTTGATGAAAACTGATACCCGATTAACCATGTATCTCTAAGGCGGTTATCTAATGAATCGTATGTATCTATAAACTGTGGGATTGCACAGCTCCCGCCCCAGGGTTGCAGTTCCAGATTATAGGTATGCTGGTTTGAGGGATGTAATGTTTTCCATGGTAAATGAAACCATCCGAATTCCCAGTCCACATCATCATCAAATGGTATAGCAAAAATTATTTCTGTTGAACTCTCATTCGCTGTAACAAAAACATCGCTGTAATTACTTTCCATCTCATATTTTTCACTTGCCATTACAAGATTACATTGCTCAATACATTTATCCCACTCAGCAGTACCTGTATATACCTCTGCATTCAGATATACTTTTGCAAGCAGTGTATGGGCAGCCCATTTATTAAACCTGCCATAGTATAATGTATTAACATCTTCACTGAGATTACCTATGTTGTTATTTACCTCACTAATAATAAAATCATAGACTTCCTGCCTGGTATTCTGCTCCGGAAGGAAGTCGGGTTCCACATCATAATCTGTAACTATGGGAACATTACCGAAGTTGTCACAAAGAATATAATAGTAGAATGCCCGAAGGGTTTTCAGTTCGGCAATAATACTTTCACTGCCTTCCGCAATAGGTAATGCTCCGGATTCTATCTGGTAAATTCCCCTGTTAATAAGTGTAATCCCTGAATAGCACTGGTTCCAGATCCTGACAGTATGGCTCTGTTCACTGTTCCATATATGTTCGTGCATTGCACGGTAAACACCACCGTCAACCCATCCATTAGGTCTGGCCGGGGTGACAATTATATCTGAACATTCCTCCTGGGAGTCGAAATAACCATGCCAGCCAAACAACCATACCCTCAATTCCGTATAGGCAGGACCAATTACAGCAAATGCATCCTTTTCGGTTGGAGTAAATTCCTCAGCTACGATCTGATCAAATACTTCTTCTTCAAGATCAGTACAAGCACTGACAAGTAATGTCATACCCGTCAGTACTAATATTATAAATTGTATAGTCTTTTTGTTCATGATAATAACAGATTAAAGATTAGAACTTTATATTCAGACCTATGGTATATGTCCTTGTAGTTGGGTATTTATCCCTGTTATCATTACCGGGATCCCAACCAGATGCAGGATCACTGGTCTCTGCTGTTCTGCTTACCTCGGGATCAATACCTTTATAGTTGGTTATTGTTGCCAGATTTAATGCAGAAGCATATATCCTCAGGCTTTTTAATACTTTATTATTTTTTGGCCTGAATGTATAGCCCAGAGTAATATTATCTATCTTCCAGTAATCACCATCCTCAATATAGTAACTTACATATTCCTGGGGGCTGGTTAATGTATCTTTGCCATAAACCGGGTCATGAGCGGTTTCCAGCATATTATAGGTTATTGTCGGATTTTCATAAAACATACGCTGGAAGTTCAGTATCTGAAAACCAAATGCACCACGCATTGTTATGTTCAGATCAAAGTTCTTATATTGAATCAGATTGTTCCAGCCTACATAGGTTTTCGGCAGTCCGTTGCCGAGAATTTGTTTATCAGTAGCCGGATCAGCATCATCATAGGAAATTATTGTATCAAGGTTTTCCTCTTCAATATGCCGTTCAATTAACCATCCGCCCTCATCATCCACACCCACTGATTTGTATCCGTAAAAATCTCCTATAGATTCGCCTATATAAATACGGTGTGTACCTTGCTGGATAGGGTCCCCGGTGTAGCCTGCATCAACAAAGTCATAGTCTAACTCAAATAGATCATTGGTCAATGACACAAGTTTATTTGAGTTAGTTGAATAATTTATACTGGTTGTCCAGCTTAAATCTTTTGTCTTAACAGGAACGATATTAACAAGCAATTCAATACCCTGATTCTCCATTTCACCTACGTTGGCAAGAATTGTACCGTATAGATAAGGTGGAGTGGGAACAGAATAGTTCCAGAGTAGATCTTTTGTATTCCGCTTATACAAATCAACCGATCCATTAATCCTGTTACCCAGAAATCCAAAATCCAGACCTATATTGGTTTCCAGTTTCTTTTCCCAGCGGAGATCAGGATTAGGATTACTTGCAGGAATTATAGTACGCTGCCATTCACCATCAATAAGAATTCGATCTCCGTACTCAAGCAGGGTCAAAGAAAGGTAAGGATCAGTTGGTTCAATGCCGGTTATACCATAGCCTACTCTAAGTTTCAGGTCATTAACAAAGCTAACATTTTCCATAAATGATTCTTCACTAATACGCCACCCGGCCTGGATTGCCGGAAATGTACCCCACTGGTAATTTTCACCGAATTTGGATGATCCTTCCCTACGTATACTAACCTGCAACAGGTATCTTGAACTGAAGTTATAGTTTACCCGGCCAAAGAAACCTATTAACCGCGACATATTTTTCCAGCTGTTCATATAAGCTACTCCGTCTATTAATCCGTTTCCTTCTCCAATATTATCGTATCCGAAAAAGTCTGACGGAAAATCACGGTTATTCATATCCATTCCTTCATATAAATGATCCTGGTAACTATAACCTCCCAGGATTGTAAATCCATGAACATCAATTGTTTTACTGTATTCAGCTGTCATTTCCAACAGGTTGTCTTCAGTAGTAGAAGCACCTCTTGAAGCGTATCCACCTCTATTATCCCTTATGTTGGAAATATGATTTAGTGTTTCGAAAAATCCTCTGGTCTGGTTCCATACATTTCTTGATCCCAGTATTTTTAAGTTTAAGCCCATTACAGGGGAAAGCGTAATATTTCCATAAATACGGTTATACCGGTCTTTATTATCTCCATCAGCCTCTTCCAGAAGGGCAACAGGATTTTCATATTGAAACTTGGAGGGATTCTCAAACCATGTGCCATCTTCATTTTTAAGAGGTTCAGTCGGATTATGAATCAGAGCCTGGCGGTAAGCATAATTCTTATCAACGGTTAAGAAATTCGATAATCCAGTAAGTAATCCTACATTAACTGAAAATTTTCCGTCAAACATTGTGTGGGTAACATCAAGTCTGGCAGTTATTTTTTCCACATCTGATTTCAGAAATATACCCTGTGAATTATTGTAGTTAAAAGTACCTATATAGCTTGTTTTTTCACTACCTCCTCTAACACTGAGATCATGCATGTGACTTACAGGTGTACGTGTTATTTCGTCTAGCCAGTCTGTTGAAGATCCTACATTATCGATATTATCAACTTCTTCCGCAGCCATCCTTACATAATCGTCGGCATCGTAAAAATCTGCCATCCGGGAGATTTGCTGAGTGCTGACATAAGTGCTGTATTCTGCAGTCAATGGCATATTTTTACTTCCCTTTTTAGTAGTAATAATAATAACACCGTTAGTACCCCGGGTACCATAAATGGCAGCAGCTGAACCGTCTTTAAGAACATCGATTGATTCAATATCCTGAGGTGCAACAAGTTCCAGATCACCAGGAATTCCATCCACGATAACAAGAGGTTCGGTACTTGCCATCAAAGTATTATTACCGCGGAGCATAATCTGTACTCCGTCACGAGGATCTCCACTCGGCGAGCTTACTGCCAGCCCTGCAATTTTACCCTGCAGCAACTGTCCTGCATCTTTGACTGCACCCTGTATAAATTCGTCAGCTTTTACGGTTGCTATCGCACTGGTAATATCACCCTTACGCAGAGTTCCATAACCAATTACAACAACTTCTTCCAGGGAGGCAATATCCTCTGCCATTGATATATTCAGACTTGTTTGTTCACCTATGGTTATTTCTTCAGAAAGGTAACCTACGTAAGAAAATACAAGCACAGCATCCGCATCTTCTACCGTAATAGTAAAATTACCATCAATATCAGTAACTGTACCGTTCATGGTTCCTTTCTCAACTACATTTACTCCTGCCAGTGGTTCTTTTGCCAGGCCGGAAATTACTGATCCGGCAACCGTTATTCCCTGTTGCTGCATTTCAGTTGACGGAGTAATAACTACCAGATTATTTTCAAATACTTTGTATTTGATGCTTTCTTTCCTGAACATTTTAAGGATAATATCCTCAACAGATTGTTCGCTGGCCTGCACATCAATACGGCGTTTGTCATCTATCTGCTCGTCAAGGTAAAAAAACTTATATCCGGTCAGAGTTTCAATCTCATCGAATACTTGCCTGATTGTTACATTCTGTAAATCCAGCGATACTGTTTGTGAAAGTATATTACCGGAAATAGAGAATGTACATAATAAAAGCAAAATTGTAGTAATTTTCATGATGAGTAGTAGTTTAGTTAGCTTTCCCAATTTGAGAAAGTGATAAAACAAATATTTTTTCATAATTTTGAATTGTTAGGAGTTATAACTATAGTAATTGTTCTGACTTATGCTTGTGAACAATGAAATAACTCTTATGATCAGAAGGTGGCTCAACACCTTCTGATCTTTTCTTAGAGTTATTATTAATCAGGATACAGGGAATTTTCTCATAGGCAATTTTTTAGGGTTAAGTAGTTAATTAATTAGTTTTTTCGTCCTTACCATAAATGGTTATTACATTGTGTTTTATATTATATTGAATTGGTAAAGCATACTTAATGATTTCCATTACATCCTGTATGGTTTCATTTTCAATTGTACCATTGAAGTGAAAATCCAGTATTTCTTTGTTTAATATGTTGATTTCAACATCAAACCAGCGCTCTAGTTTTACTACAAGGCTCTGGAACGGTTCATTACGGAATACCAGACGGTTATCTTTCCAGGCAGTAAAAACATCAGTTTCAACTTGTTTAATATGGAGTATCTTACCCTTTATCTTTTGTAATGTTTCAGCCCTGACTTCACCGATAGATTTGCTTTCTACTTCTGACAGGTAAACATTGCCCTCTTTTTTAAAATAAGTAGCTCTTTGATTCGGAGCCAATATCATCTTTTTCCCTTTCTTAACGTGTTCAACTATAAGAGAACCTGATACCAGGGTGGTTTCAACCGAACCCTCATCAGGATAGGCCTTAACGTTAAAAGCGGTTCCCAGTGCCATTATTCGTATTTCATGTGTATTAACGGTAAATGTAAGTGCCTCATTTTTCACTACATCAAAATAGCCTTCCCCAATAAGTTCAACACAACGATCCTTTTTGTTAAAATTATCTTTATATTTTATTGTACTCCCTGCATTTAACCATACTTTTGTCCCGTCTGACAATGTTATTTTTGATTTTGATCCTATCGGAGCTGTGATAATTGTTAACTCATCAGTACCGGTGTTAAACATCTTATCGCCGAATAAAAAGTAACCGGCAGTTCCCAGGCTGAATACTATAACTAAAATCGCAGCAATTCTGATAAACCAGTTGAATACAGCCCTGGTTTTAGTATGCTGTTTTTTGACATTACCGTGGAATATACTTTTTTGCCCTGATAATTTTGCCTTTACAGTTTTAAGTGCAGACAATGCATCATATTCTGACTTTTTACCGGGATTCATTACGGCAAACCAGATATCACTTATCCGATCAAACTGTTTCTTGTTTTCCTCACCTTCTTCAAGCCAGTTATAAAGAATCTTATTCTCTTCTTCCGCAGACCTTCCAGTGTGGTACTTAATAATAATTTCAATAATCGTATCTTTCATCAATCCTGTTTATTAATTTATAACTTGTATTTATAAACATATGACAGTTGAGCCTTTATAAAGGGTGACATATTAAATATATAAAAAAAGCTGCTATCTTTTAAATAGCAGCTCTTTTTATCTTTAGTTTTCCGGGTTTAAATCCGGAAAACCTCTATTTTCCAAGTATTAGTTCTTCACAATCTTGACAATTGTTTCTTTGTCCGCGGTTTGTATCTTCAGGAAGTAAATACCGTTGGCAAGATCCTGAACATTAATCCTGACATCAGACTTGTTGACTTCAACCTGCTTAACATTCTTACCTGTTAAGTCAAGTATGGTTACATTCTTCAGATTCTCAGTACCGATAATGTTCAACTGATCTGTAACAGGATTAGGATAAATCGAAAGTTGTCCTGCTATTGTGTTGCTCACACTTGAAGCTTCATAGACTGTTATATCTATAGTTTCTTCTACAGATGGAGTAAATACTGATGTTGCTGTTACAGTTACTATGCCGGCTGCCACACCTGTTAAATTGCCGTCTTCATCTATAGTTGCGATTCCTTCATCAGAAACTCCCCAGTCTACTGCCGTGCTGGAAGCATATGCCGGTGAAACAGTTGCCATTACTGCAGCACTTTCCCCTACCATTAATGAGTCATTGGCGTTAGCAAATGCAAGTGATATTGACTCAACATTCACTATTCCAAGATCAATAAGTCGTATCTCATCAATCAGATAATCGAATGTAGGATCAGTACTTCCCAGATCATTCCAGGATCCTACTTTAAGTACAACATACCAGTCAGTCATTGATACTGTATCGGGTATAGTAAAGTAGATTGAATCCTGTCCGTCGGGACTTGCGTCAATCTGGAAATCATCCTGGAACGTGCCGTCAAAATCAAGACCCACACCCATCCAGGTGTTTAAGGTATACCTGAAATCACCTGCAACCGGCTGTACATCCTCTCCCTGTGATCCGGGCATTGCTCTGGTAAGAATAAGTTCAAACCATGTATTGAGGGCTGTAGCAGCTGCGATGTCCTTCATTGCACCGGTAAACATATATTGATTTCCCGGGGTTATTGATACAGGTTGCCATAAGAACGATGCTGTCTGTCCGTAGCTGGAAACACGGAAACAACCGCCCATTCCTGCTGAAGGCACATCGGCCGTATAATTAAACTCATGAAATCCGGTATCTGCTCCGGCCGGGCCCCAGTAGAAGTTCCAGGCAGAAGCATCTTCCATACTATATCCTTCAATCAGATCAGGTAATCCAAGATCAATAAGGCTAATATCGTCAATAACATAATCAAATGTAGGATCAGTGCTTCCAAGATCATTCCAGGATCCTACTTTGATAACAATATACCAGTTAGTAATTGTAACTGTATCAGGTATGGTAAAGACCGGCATGTTTTTTCCATCAGGACTTGCATCAATCTGGAAATCATCCTCGAATGTGCCGTCAAAATCAAGACTTTCACCCATCCATGTGTTTAATGTATACCTGAAATCTCCTGCAACCGGCTGAACATCTTCTCCCTGTGATCCGGGCATTGCTCTTGTAAGAATAAGCTCAAACCATGTATTAGCGGCGGTATCAGGGGCGATGTCTTTAAGAGCACCGCTGAATTCATATTGATTTCCAGGAGTAATTGTTACGGGTTGCCACAGGAATGACGCAGTCTGTCCGAAGCTGGAAACACGGAAAGCACCGCCACTTCCTGCTGAAGGTATGTCGGCTGTGTAATTAAACTGGTGAAATCCGGTATCGGCTCCGGCCGGTCCCCAGTAGAAATTCCATCCGGTAGAATCCTCCATATTGCCATCTGCAACCAGCTGAGGAACTCCAAGATCAATCAGACTAATATCATCAATAACATAATCGAAGGTAGGATCAGTACTTCCTAAATCATTCCAGGATCCTACTTTCATTATAACGTACCAGTCAGTCATTGTAATTGTATCCGGCATGGTAAAGACAGGCATGTTCTTACCGTCAGGGCTCGCATCAATCTGGAAATCATCCTGAAACGTACCATCAAAATCAAGACTTTCACCCATCCAGGTATTCAATGTATACCTGAAATCACCTGCAACCGGCTGAACATCATCTCCCTGTGAACCAGGCGCCATCCTGGTAAGAATAAGTTCAAACCAGGTATTCGTGGCTGTATCAGTGGCAATGTCTTTTAGAGCACCGCTCATAGAATATTGATTCCCCGGGGTTATTGTTACGGGCTGCCATAAGAATGATGCCGTCTGCCCGTAGCTGGATACACGGAACGCACCACCGCTTCCTGCTGAAGGTATGTCGGCCGTATAATTAAACTGGTGAAATCCGGTGTCTGCTCCAGCTGGTCCCCAGTAAAAATTCCAGGCAGCAGAATCCTCCATATTGCCATCGATTATCAATTCCTGCGCCTTACTATTAATGCTAAAAAGAAAAGCACAGATAATTGAGAATAGAGCTGCTTTAAAAAGTAGCGTAACTTGTAATTTTTTTCTCATAGTAATTTAATTTTAGTTAATAAAAAGGGTTCAACAAATAACATTAGAACATAAATATACTAAATATGTTCATTTAAATATAATTATATGCTTTACGTACATATATTTAATTATATACACATAAGACAGCTGAGTTTCTATAAGGGGTGACACGTTGAGTTCTAAAAAAAAATAATGTTTATACTTTATTAAGCCTAGCGATATATAAAAGTAAAAATAAGGATAACAGGCAAATATTCCTTTAAAATCTCCCTGAATTTTTCAAAGGCTCTTTTCATCTGTGTTTTTACAGTGTTTGTGGATATATTCATCTTCTTTGCAACATCCTTATAAGACAAATTTTCAAACTTGCATAATTCAAAAACGGTACGGCATTTTTCAGGTAGGGCGTCGAGTGCTTTTTCTATTTCTTCTTCCAGTTCTTTGCTTATAAGGTTTGCTACAGGATAATTATGTGAAAGCGGATAAACAATGCTTTTCCTGTTTATATCCTCGGTCAGGTTTTTCAGATGCTTTTCGCGGGTTTGAATATAATTAATATGATTTATGCTTTTATTATGAACAGCCCGGTAGAGGTAAGCCCTGAGCGAAATTGTAATATCCAGTTTATTTCGGTTTTCCCAGAGTTTTAGAAATACATCCTGAACAACTTCTTCGGCAGTTTCTTTGTTTTTCAACAGGCAATTGGCGTAAATGCATAAATTATTGTAATATTTAAAAAATATTAATTCAAAAGCCTCTTCATTTCCTTCATGCAGCTTCTTTAACAAATCATTATCAGGGTAGCTTATCATTTGCATTTACAATTACTGTGCAATATTATGCAAAATAATTTAATTAAAAATAGCAAGAATATCCTTACATCAAAACATATTACTATATTTAAAAAAGTAACAGGGGCGCTGTTATTATTTAATTTAAATCAAATTTAGGGTACTG
>CP070654.1:3240175-3251750 GCA_020354785.1 Bacteroidales bacterium | reverse complement strand
ACAACTGAATTTATAGCAGCTTTGCCTGCACGAAACTTAACCTGCTGGTTTGGCTTCAATGTAATGGAAAAAGACCTGCTGTTCTGGTCTTTACCATCTACCTTTACAATACCTTTAACAAGTGTTGTTTCAATATTATCTTCCTCGGGATAAGCTTTAACATTAAACTCTGTCCCCAGGGCTTCTATTTTCAGATTTTTTGCATTTACTATAAAAGGCTTATCAGGATTTTTTGCAACCTTGAAAAATCCTTCCCCAATAATAGTCACCTGGCGCTGGTCTCTCCCGTACTGTTTATTATCATACATAATATCAGTACCTGCATTTAACCAGACCTTTGTTCCATCCGGTAAAATAGTGACGGCTCTTGATCCTTTTGGAGCATAAACATGGATTAGATTGTCAGATATTACAGAACCTGTTATTTTGCTTTTTAAAATTAAATATGTTCCTGCAGAACCAATTAAAATAAATATAATAATAGCTGCAGCAATTCCGGATATATATTTCAGACGGTTATGAAATCCGGCAGAATTAACTTTCTCCCTTTCCTTTATTTTACGGTTAAGCCGGAGTAAATCTTCCTGCACATCTACTTGTTTGTTATCCTGCACCTGCGCTGTTGCCATCCAGGAAATCTTGCTTTGTATAAATTCCTCCTTGTTTTCAGCGGATTGATTGATCCATAATCTTAATAAATTGATTTCCTTTGCGGAAGCTTCTCCGTTAAGAAACCTGATAATCAAATTACCGTAATCTGCGTTTGTTTTTTCCCCTGTATTCATATTATGTAGCTACATTAAATTAAGACACAAAATATAATTTCCGGTCTACAAAGTTTTAATAAATATTTATTAGTGTTGAAAATCCTGTTTCAAAGATATCTGCCCATTTTTTCGCGTAATTTTTTCATTGCCCTTGACATCTGGGTTTTGACAGTACTAAGTGATATATTCAACTGTTTTGCTATTTCAGGATATGTGAGATTTTCATAACGGCACAACCTGAATATTGTTTTACATTGTTCAGGAAGCTGTTCAATTTCTGTTTCAAGATCCTGTTCTATCCGCCCGGAAAAAATCTGGTCATATATTCCTTCAGGTACATCATTAAATAATAAATCAGCCTGGTTTTTTAACTGATCAAAGTTTATTTCCTTATGTGACAGCTTTAAATCATCCCTGATATAGTTCAGACACCGGTTATGAACGCTTCGGTATAAATAGGCTTTAAGCGAACTCTTAATCTGAAGTTTACCCCGTTTTTCCCATAAGGATAAAAATACTTCCTGGGTAATTTCCCTTGCGGCATCTGCAGATCGGAGAAAATCTTTTGCAAATACACATAATCCGGGATAGTAGCTTTTAAATGCCAGATCAAAAGTCTTTTTATCTCCCCTGTTTATACCCTTAATCATGTTATCATCGCGCAAACTCATCTAAATACTATTAGTTGTAAATAAAAGTACTTAAACTTAAAAGTCAGTTAAAACAGACATTTTTGTAACAGAATTTACGAACTGAACAAACAAACTTAACAAAACTTATTTACATGGCTAAAAAAAGGCAACAAAAAAGGGCACTTTCGTGCCCTTTAGATTTATATTGCCTTTATGCCTTATTCTTTGAATACCCTGAGTAAAGTCGTTTTGTCTTCCGTAATCAACTTTATGATATAAATACCGGATTCAAATTCACTCAGATCCAGTTCAATAGATTTATGTTCATAATCAAATACCTGCTTAAGTATTGACAGGCTTTGTAAATTAATTACATCAACCATTATATTATGGTAAGTCCTTCCAAGATCTATTGTGATTGTTCCGGTTGTAGGATTAGGATATACTGATAACACATTGTCAAGGCTATTTTCATCAATCCCCTCCATAGAAATATAATAACATGCAGAAGTATCTGTACATCCATTTTCTGTTATAATAACAGCATAGTTACCAATTTCGGTTCCGGTAAAGGTCTGGCTGGTCTCTCCTGTGACCGGATTATTTCCGTCATCACAATCTATCCATTGATAACCGGCTCCGGCTGCATTAGCCGTCAGCATAATTCCATCCTGCGTAACTGAAACATCAACGGTATTTATATCAACATTGGTTAAAATTGTGCTGTCACATCCGCCAGCAGTGGTTAAGTTACTGGTATATCCGACAGGAGAAGTAATATTATCCTGGGTACTGCCATCAGGGAAAGTATAGCTGTCGCCACTGCAAACCGATACTGTTTCTTCCAGATCATATACAGGATTTACATTTACCGTAGTCTCAATTATGCTGTCACATCCGTCGACAGTTGTGAGATTACTGGTATATATAACAGTTGTTGTTATGTTATTCTGTGTACTTCCATCAGGAAAAGTATAACTTTCGCCACTACAGACAGCAACCGTTTCCTGAGTATTGTATACCGGATTTACATTAACAGTAGTCTCAATTATGCTGTCACATCCTTCCATAGTCGTGAGATTACTTGAATATATAACAGTTGTTGTAATGTTATTCTGCGTACTGCCATCAGGGAAGGTATAGCTGTCACCACTGCAGACAACAACCGTTTCCGGAATATTGTATACAGGATTAACATTTACCGTAGTTACAATTATACTGTCACAACCATCTACTGTTATTAAGTAACTGGTATCAATTACAGTTGCCGTAATATTATTCTGGGTACCTCCATCCGGGAATGTATAACTGTCGCCACTGCAAATAATAGCCGTATCTGCCAGATTATAAGCAGGATACAAGTCAACATTAACGGCGGTCCTGTTACTGCTTGGACATCCGTTATTTGCTTCTACATAGAAAGTAGAAACCGTAGTTAAGGGCATCGTATTATATACAGCTCCCGTGTCCAGGTGGATTACATCGTCAGGATTCTCATACCAGTAGAGTGTTCCTTCCCCTGTTGCTGATAAAGTGGCTGAGGTACCAGAGCAGGTAATTGTATCGCTTGCCACCGGATCTGCCGGTCTTGAAATCAGAGAAATGGTAACACTGACACTTGTACCGTTATTATTTAGATTAGTGTCTATTGCCGAGGAATTTATAATATTTGCATATGTAGTTATGGTCTGACCGGCCATCCCTGCATCTACTATTCCGTTTATAATTAATAAAGCACTGTCATCTGGCTCAATAAAGGGTATATTCCAGTATCCAGAAACCTCATTATATGTTCCATCCAGAGCATTGGTACTTTCTATAGAGTATCCGACAGGAAATGCAGTTGTTGATACTACATTTTTTGCGCTGTCAGGTCCCGGGTTTTCAATCTTGATACTATAAACCACATCACTGGAGTCACATAAGCCTGTAGCTGATTCTCCTATAGAAATTCCCAAATCTGCACTGTCTGTAGGAAGTTCTCCAAATACCATTACTCTGTCCATGTCTCTGCCGGCTACGTATAGTCTTCCGTTCAGATCAGTTGAAACATTGTAAACCCTGCTCAGGTTATTTGTATCAGGATTACCAATTGGTGCAAAAATATCACTTGAATAAAAATCCGGTTGACCCAGCACGTAATCTGCATGAGCACCATGGGCTTCAGGTAAAGAATCAAAAATTAAAACCCTGCTGTTACCAAATTCAGCTACAGCAACTTTTCCATCTGTTGTAACTGTAGCAGCCACAGGTATATTCATTGTTGAATCGGAAAGTCTTACAGTGGTTAGTCCAAAATTATCATTACCGATTACTACAGTAGCTGATTCCCCGTTCGATTCAGGAATTGAATCATAAATATAAACATTATGATTATAGGCATTAACAATTAATAATTTACCGTCCGGCGAGTAATTTACCCCCCAGGGAGAATTTAACTGGTTGGCCTGGCTTCCTGATACGTTTGTATTAAAATCTGCCTGCCCGATTACAACATCAGCCGGAGCCCCGTTCGTTGTAGGAATACTGTTCCAAACCAAAACCCTGTGATTATAAAATTCTGCGACCAGTAGTTTCCCGTCCGGGGAAACCATTACTCCACAGGGATATCTCATAGTTGTGCTACTGGTACCTGTACCCGCTGACGTAAAATCAGGCTGTCCTAACACTACATCTGCCGGCTGTCCGTTTATAGCAGGAATTGAATTCCAGATCAGCACCCTGTTCTGGCTACCGCAGGCTGCAATTAATTTATTACCATCCGGACTCCACGCTACACCGTCAAAGTTTCTGACAAATGATGCAGTAGGACCATCATTTTCAGTAAAAAAATCAGGATTTCCTACTTCAACATCGGCAGGTTGCCCATTCTGAGTCGGTATTTTATACCATATTTTAACTGAACCACCTGTTTGTTCTGCCACGGCTAACATACCCTTTGAACTTATAGCACTGTATGACGGACCATTAGTAATGGTGTCGCTTGTATTGTCCTCCCATTGAGTCAGAAAATCCGGCTGACCTATTACAAGGCTTGCGTTCTGGAAATTAGTGAATGTCTGCTGGGCAGTCACATTTATTAATATTCCTAATCCGAGTAAAAATGTAGATATTCTTTTCATAATTTAATATTTAATATTTTCTATAACGACCTGCAAAATAATTACAGGCTGGAAATCCTTGCTACAGGATGCTCCAAACCTTTAACTAATAAGACTGTTATCAATGCTATTCTTATGTAAAATTAAGGTATTGTGGTACTAAACAAAAATTTTTTTTCCACAATCATTTGAAAACAAAAAAAAAAGGAGGAAATGTTACCAAATCCTCCTTAGGCGGTCATTATTTGTAATATCTTAGAAATTTGAAAAAATCTGCTTTTGGGTTCCTGATCTTGAAGAATAGTTAATTTTAAGAGCACTTGCTTTTTTTAATTCTTCCTTTACATCTGTTACTATGCCCATTTCAACATCCTTGTCACACTTCAGAGAAACGGTCATCTTTTTTCTGTCAGCTTCAGTCATCTTTTCCCTCTCACTGGAAATAAATTCCCTTATCTTTTCCTTGGAAGCAAATGCATCATTTAACTGAATCCTCGGGGCTGTACCATAAATCTTCTTTTGTATCGGTTTGCCTATATTTATATAACTGACAAGGGATTTCTTTTCAAGCTTCTTTATCTCGGATGCAAACGGAGGAGATATATTCACTTTAAGGTTTGTTTCGCGCAGAACAGTTGTTACCATAAAAAAGAATAACAACATAAAAACTATATCAGGAAGGGATGCCGTTGATATCCCCGGCATCTTACCTTTACTTTTTCTTGCGAATTTACTCATGATTAAGATCCTCCAATATTTTTAGGAACAGCCTCGGAAATTTTCAGGGGATAAACCTTTTCCACCGCATCCTTTCTGTCATCACTCTCTTTTAAATCATCATACCTGATTCCGAATTTCGCTATTGAAAGTTCATCCCTTAGTTCATTATAGGCAGCGGTTAATTCATTCTGCACCGCTATATATGTACCATATGAGGTCCCCCTGTCATTTTGCAGGGATATCACATGGAATTTTGTAATGGGGATGGTTCCGAAATGATTTATCTCTTCAGGAATTAATTCAGGTAAATCATCCTTATTTGCAGGATTAGCAATAAATTCCTTTGCTGATTCGCGCAATTCTCTTATATCCATTAACTCATTTTCAACCAGTAACTGGTTATCCTTATTTACCAGTACAACAAATATGTTTCGGTCTTTAATTTCCTTTTCCTCCTTCTGTTCTTCTTCTTCCGGCATGGGGGGTAACTTTCTGAAAATTCCGGAATCAGTATCCATAGTTGTTGCAACAAGGAAGAAAATAAGCAACTGGAATGCAATATCAGCCATAGATCCTGCATTAATTTGTTGTAATTCTCTGCTTCTTGCCATTATTAATAATTTATATATTTTAAAACAAATATTATACCAGTGAAATTAGTTTATCTGAATATGCTGGCTATTTCGTAAAATAGTATTCCAACAAAAGCTATCGCAGCAAATATCCAGCCAACTTTTAATCCTGTATCAACCATTTTTAAAGTTTTTTCAGTGGCGTCCACTTTTAAAAAGCTTATTGGCTCACTTGATGCGGTTAAATAGCTAATTCCTACTATAACTATAAAAATCAATAATACTATTAAAAAGTTTTTAGCATTCAATGGATTTTTGATCAGATTAATAAGAGGAAATATTATTGCAGCAATAGCAGCTATTCCAAATAAAATATATGCCCAAATCATCATGTTTTCTGTTATTTTGGGCTCTTCAAAAGCCGTTCCTTCAGTTCCCGGTACTTTATTCCCCATATAGAATAACAACGCAAATACTACCGAAACTGCCATTAACACATACAGGCTAATTGATATAATCCTCGCTAATTTATTAGACATGATAATTACTTTTTAAGATTATATTTTATGAGCAAATCAATTAAAGAAATAGAAGCATCTTCCATATTGTTTACGATACCATCAATTTTAGTTATCAGATAATTATAGAATAACTGCAATACTACTGCCACAATCAGTCCTGAGGCGGTAGTAATAAGAGCTACTCCAATTGGTCCGGCAACAATTGAGGCATTTACATCACCGTGCTGCTGTATTGACTCAAATGCCATAATCATACCTATTACCGTACCCATGAATCCTAACATAGGGGCAATTGATATAAACAATGAGATCCAGCTCAGATTCTTCTCAAGTAATCCTGTTTGTACACTTCCATAAGAAATAATTGATTTTTCCACAACATCAATTCCATGGTCAATCCTGTCCAGTCCCTGATAAAATATGCTTGCTACAGGACCCCTGGTATTGCGGCATACTTCCTTGGCTGCTTCAACACCACCCGATTCCAGAGCATCTTCTATTTTTTCAAGTAACTTATCAGTATTGGTTGTTGCCAGACTTAAGTAAATAATTCTTTCTATTGCCAGTGCCAGCCCAAAGATCAGACAGAGCAAAATAAAGCCCATAAAACTGGCCCCTCCTTCGATAAATTTAGCTTTAATCTGTTTATGAAGGGTTGACCTTTCTTGTGGTTCCTCTTCCATAGCAACAACTTCCTCTTCTACAGTAACTTCTTCAGTTTCTTCCTCATTTAATGTAGTGACTTGTGGTTCTTCTTCAGCTGCTTCATCCTGTGCAATAGCTGAAGCTGATACTACTAATAAAAGCATCCCGAATACTACCAAAATAGCATAGATTTTTTTCATGACTTATTTTTAATTTAATTAATTAATAACCTTTTAATTATTTAATTTCTAATTTATTTAATTATCCGCAAACTTAATAAAAAAATTTTTTAAATACTTTTCGAATCTCCTCTCAGCCGAAATTTATTAGTCCTATGTCGTTTTATTTTTGTCAATTCGCACTGCGGAGAGAGCGGGATTCGAACCCGCGTACCGCTTTTGGCGGTAACACGCTCTCCAGGCGTGCGCCTTAGACCACTCGGCCATCTCTCCTCAACATGCCTGAAAATTTTAAGGTCGAAAATTACTAAAAATATTTTAAATGCAAATTATAATATTATTATTTCTCCAATGATCAACTATTCAGAACAGCCATACCTTTTGCTTTTACTATAATCTCTTAATATACAGTTTATTTCCCAAAAATACTATATGCATTATTTGTTGTTATTTCAGCTACCTCATCCTGGTTAATATTCATAATCTGTGATATTTTCTCTGCAATAAAAACCAGGTAGCTGCTTTCATTCCGTTTCCCCCTCCTCGGTACAGGTGCCAGGAAAGGCGAATCAGTTTCAAGAACAATATGGCTGAGATCAATTTCTTTAACAACTCTATCGAGTCCCGAATTTTTAAATGTTACTATTCCGCCAATACCTAACATAAAATTCAATTCATTTATAATATAATCAGCCTGACTGACAGTTCCCGTAAAGGCATGAAAAACACCTTTTAATCCCGAATTTTTATATTTTTTCAATGTTTCAAAAAGTTCATTAAAGGAATCCCTGGCATGTATTATAACAGGTAAATTGAATTCCAGTGCAAATCTTATCTGCCTCTCAAAAGCTTTTAATTGCTCCTTTAAATATGTCTTATCGTGGTATAAATCAATGCCTGTTTCACCGACAGCAATATATTTTCCGCTACTAACTTCACTTTCAATAATTCTTAATTCTTTTTCAAAATCACCGTTTACAGAAGTAGGATGTAATCCAATCATCGGGAAGCAGTATTCGGTATAATCATCAGCTATCTTATTCATTGAATTTATTGTACCGCTGTCAATATTTGGCAGGAACATTTTTGTAACACCATTATCGACAGCTCTTGCAATAACCTTATCAATATCATTCTTAAAACTGGACAGATAAAGATGTGTATGTGTATCAATTAAATGCATTTCCTAACTCTATGATAAATGAAATCTAATTTACACTAAATAGAATTAATGGTTTTTTTATTCAATGAATTTTGTCTGAAATAACAGGCTATGTTAAGGATTTATATAATTTACCAGGCAAACATTCCACAAGTCCTTTAAATTCAAGATTTAGCAGTAAGGCAGAAACTTTGCTCACAGGCATGTGACACCCTGTAGAAACCTGATCAATCGTTAATTCAGAATTTGTTTCAATAGTATTTAATATTTTATTTTCTTCATCTGTGAGTTCAGCAAACATCTTCTTATGGTTAATATTACAGCCTGAATGATCTGATTGCCATCCTAAGATATATTCAAGATCAGCATAATTTTCAATTAAGGCTGCCCTATGTGTTTTTATTAATTTATTACATCCGGCTGAATACCTGTCATTGACTTTACCAGGAAAAGCAAAAACATCCCTGTCATAAGAACCGGCGATATCAGCAGTAATTAAAGCTCCCCCCTTTTCACCTGATTCAACAACTACAGTTGCATCCGATAATCCTGCAATAATTCTGTTACGTCTCACAAAATTACCACGCTCAGGTCTTTCATTTCCCGGAAATTCAGATATTAAAGCCCCCTGTGAAATGATCTGTCTGGAAATTTCATAATGAACCGGGGGATAAATTATTGCATGGCCATGACCAAGAACAGCTGCAGTTTCAAGATTATTAGACAGGGCTGCTCTATGTGCACATATATCAATTCCATATGCCAGACCACTTATAATTAAAACATTATGGTTGTTAACTGCTAAACCTTCAACAAGTTTATTACACATATCCCTTCCGTAATTAGTGGCATTTCTTGTACCAACAATACAAAGTATCTTTTCCCTGTTAAAATCAGTTTCGCCTTTAACAAAAATCATTACCGGCGCATCATAACAATGCTTTAACCTTTCGGGGTAATTATCATCAAGGAAAAACATTGATTTTATTTTATTCTTAATCATAAACTCAACTTCCTTCTCAGCCTTTTCCATCACATCATTTTCAACAATATAACCGGCTATTTTTTCTCCTATACCAGGAATCCTGGATAAATTTCTGCTCTTTTCCCTGAATACTCCTTCAATACTCCCGCAATAACTAACCAGCCTTTTAGCAAGTACAGGTCCTATTTTGGGAATTAATCCTATTCCTATCTTGTATTTTAATGTGTTTTCATTCATTTATAATTTTAAACGTATGAATTATTTTCTGACTATTCCAGGATATTTAGGATTAAAAGGATGAATGGATTCTATTGTTCTATTTCCCGGAATATTTATTTAAAGAATCTATAAGGTTCTTCTTTTGCTGGGAATTCAGGGCAGTAATACTTACGGCAGGATACCTGGCAATTTTTCTTTCAAGTTGCTGCAATAATACTATCTTTTCTATCAATCCTATCAATGATTTCTCAATTTTGTAGCCGGCAAACGAACTTTTAGGTATTTCAATGGAGCTTTTCTTCTGTGTGAAAATGCTTAGAGAAAAGTATCTGAATACTATCTTTTCACTATCATCATTATAGTATATATAATTGAAATCACGAATTACATTAAATATTATAGTAAGAATATATAATCCGGCAATGATAACAGTTAACAATGTTTTATTGACATTCAGCATTTCCTCTTTATAAACATTGGTAAAAAGAAGTAAAACTATAATGAGGATTACGGCAATGGTAGTAAAAAAACTCCTTAATTTCTTTTTAATAACTGTTCTTCTTATGTCAATTATCATGCTACCTGCGTATTTGTCAGAATCAAATTTATGATATTAAGCTAAAAGTACAAAAAATCATTTCAATGAAACACGGAATTTCAAGCCATATTATATTTTCTGAAGGAATAAATCCAAAATGTTAATAAGTAATTGAAAAATATTGGCTAACTTATATATAAGAAAAATACTTTTGTTTAAATAACCTGTTTCTCAGTTTTATTAACTAAACTATGCTACCATGAAAAAACTCTTAACTTGTATTATAGCATTTGTTATGCTATTGGTATTCACCAGTTCTGCTTTTGCACAGAAACGTAACGCCTTTAAAGTGAATATTTTCAGCCCCCTGGTCAAATCAGTATCTGTATTTTATGAAAGGGCGTTAAGTGATGGAGCAAGTGCTCAGCTTGGATTTTTCTATACTGGTTTTAAAGTTACCGACACTAAATTCAGTGGTTTTGGGATTACCCCGGAATTTAGACTTTATCCCGGTAAAAATCCTGATTTAAAAGGATTTTATCTTGGTCCTTTTATTAGATATCAGAGTTTTTCACTGGAAACACCTTCAATAGATATGAACATGCAGGAGTATACTGCAGAAGCATCCTTTAGTTCTTTTGGAGGAGGATTATTAATTGGAGGTCAGTTTTTATTTGGTGATGTTGTAACTCTTGATATTTTTATCGGGCCTTCATATAATTCAGGCACTGTTAAAGTAGATGTTGGAACTGAAGATGATTTCTCACTGGGATCATTTGATGGATTTGGAGTCAGAGGAGGTGTAACTGTAGGTATAGCCTTCTGATAAAAAGACTCTTTTTCTCAGAGGGATAGCATTTTTACAGGGAAAGATTCCTGTAAAACAGAAAATATTATAGGGATTGACACTTTTAATAAAAGGTGCTGCAATCCCTTTTTATATTCTTTTCTTTTTGAAAAAATCCGTTAATAACTTACTGCAATTGCTTTCCAGTATACCAGATACAACCCTGGTTTTTGGATGAAGTATTTTTTTGGAAACCTTTAAAAAACCTCTTTCCTTATCAGCAGCACCAAATACTATTTTGCTTAACTGTGTCCAGTAGGATCCACCTGCGCACATCACGCAAGGTTCCAGGGTTACGTATAACGTACAATTAGCCAGGTACTTCCCTCCAATAGTGCTGGCAGCAATTGTATAAGCCTGCATTTCAGCATGGGCAGTAACATCGTTTAAAGTCTCTGACAAATTGTGGGCTCTGGCAATTATCTGATTATTATGTACAATTATAGCTCCCACGGGTACCTCGTCTTTTTCAAATGCCTTTTCTGCCTCCTTTAGAGCTTCATTCATAAAATATTCATCAGAAAACAATTTATAAGCCATGGTATTTTAATTTATATGAAACCTGGAGCTTCTCCGAGACTAATAGTGCAATTGTCAAAATATAGCCTGAATTTATATAACTGATTTTTTAATTTATTTGTTTTTTGTTTTTTGAAATTTAGAATTTAAAACTTAAAATTTAAAATT
>CP070654.1:3236373-3240075 GCA_020354785.1 Bacteroidales bacterium | reverse complement strand
TTCTTCGCTTACTTCTTTTACTTCAGCAATGATTTCGGAATTGATTTCTATTTCATTTTCAGGATGGTTTATTGGTATGGATATTTCCTGTGATGTCTTTTTTACCCCGGTACCTTCCGTTAATATTTGAAAATCACCCTGGGTTGCATTAAGAGTATATGAGCCGTCATCGTTTATGCTGGTCTCATCTATTGTTTTATTGGTATATTTTTCAACCAGTCTTATTTTAATTTCATTGTAATTAGCAGTAACATCGGTCCCCTTTTTAGCCTTTCCGGAAAGAATAAATTTTCTCGGGTGTCTTTTGGAGAAAACTTCTACTCTGAATATATCATTTAATCCGAAAACTTCATCCGGCCTGTATATGGAATAATACCCATACATATCATCTTTCCCGGGAGCAAAGAAGAGATCATCACCTGTAGTATTGACCGGAGGTCCAAGGTTTACCGGTTTACTCCACCTCCCGTCTTCTGATAATGTACTGTAAAATATATCATAATCTCCCATATTATGATGGCCAAGAGAACTGAAATACAGAGTCTTTCCGTCGGTTGTAACGAAAGGTGTATCCTCGTTATATTTAGAGTTAACAACATTTCCAAGATTTTTTGCAGGGCCCCAGTCTCCGTTACCTGTTCTTTCCGATTTATAAATATCCAGCCCGCCGTAACCATTTTTTCGGTTACTTGTAAAATAAAGTGTTTTTCCGTCTGATGATATTGAAGCGTGGGATTCCCAGTATTTTGTATTAATATTATCATTTAGCTTTTCAAGTTTTGACCACTTCCCATCCCTTAATTTGCTGGCATATATATTACCGTCATACCCATCACTTCTATATACAAAAATCTCATCACCCTTATAGGATATACCTGTTGAATAAGAATTTCCGTCTAACGCAAATTCCGGAGTAAGATTTACAGGATATGTCCATTTACCATTTTCTTTCCTGGAATAGAATACCGCATCATAAAATCTTAACTTTCTGGTGTATACCAGAGAAAACCCGTCTCCTGAAATGACAGGGTTAATATCGGAGTACTCGCTATTAATTACTTCACCCAGGTTTTCCGAAATAACGTATGTAGGTTTGGATTTTAACTCAAAAGCAATTTTACAGGCTTTTATCTGATTTTGTACTAATTCCTCATCATAGATTTCGGGATCCATTATCTCCAGAAACTCTTTATATTTAACTATTGCTTCATCAATCCGGTTATTTATCCGATAGGCATTTCCAAGGAAAAAAAGTGCCTCGGGAGGGGCTTTTCGTTCTCGAAAAGAATTCTGGTTACATCGCAAATCAATATTATCAGCAGCTTTAACCAGGTAACTTATGGATTTGCTCTTCAGATAAGGGTCATTTAAATAGCATATGCCAACTTTAAAATTTATATTGTGATTTTCAGGATCTTCAGCCAGCATTTGTTGATACAGAGGGAGAGCATCTTTGTATTCCTCAAAATGGTAATATGATTCGGCTTCGAGAAACATGGTTTTAAGATCCGGGGGAGGTTGACTATAAGTTGCTGAAGAAGATGATATTACAAACAGTAATATGCAGGTTATTTTAAGGTAAAACTTATTAATATTCATCTAACTTTTTTGTTATAAACAAATTTAACAATAAAATTCTAATAACTAAAGACAATAACTTAGATGCTATGCTATTAAAAGATAAATATAAAAACTATTAATATAGAGAGTAAAAACATTTATGGACAGTCTGATTAAAAAAAATCAAAGCGAAAATAAAAACAAAACATGAAGTGTTGTGAAATTAAAAGACTAACAATAAATTCAGAAGTTTAAAAATCAGAATTTTTACTTTTTCGGGATTGTTAATAATTAATATGTTATTGAACGAAAGGGAGATTTTAAGTACAGACCTGGGTGAATTCAGGCAACTTTTCTGCCCAGGCGGGTAAAACCTTTAAATACTATAGATAAGTCATTAATAATTTTATAATCCTTTGCATACAGCATATTTACTTTTTGTATTAATTGCTTATTGTCAATTTCTCTGTTAAGAGCATCTAATGGTGAAAGTATAGCTTTCTTTAAATCCGGAAGGTTTGTATCAATTCCTCCGGTGGTATTATAGTAACCGACAAAGGAATAAATACCAAGTAATACAGCCAAAATATTCACTACATATCGCAGTGGATTTTTAACAATGAAAACTGTAATCGGGCAGCTGATAATCAACAGCAGTGAGACAGTTATATCAAGAATCCTTTTTTTCCGCCGGTTAAGACTTCTTGAAATAGTATTGAAATTTACAATATATAAGTCTCCGGCTGTATTAATGGAGTTACTCCCGATAACTGAAAGACTCTCGGGAGGAGCAATCTTAAAATCGATATTTTTATCTGTAAATTGAAGCATTGTTTTTATTATACTCTGGGAGGTCATGTCTTTTGCACAGAATATTAACTCATCAACCTTGTTAATTTCGACAATGTCCCTAATCTGGGTTATATTACCAATAAAATCTGATTTCGTACTTTTTTCTTCTGCACTTACATTGCCTACTAATTCGGGTTTAATTTGAGTCTGTTTTAGAATTGAGTAAACCCGGCTGCTTTCCTTATTATCTCCAATTATTATAATTCTTCTTCTTTTTTTAAAAATTTCAAACTTAAAATTTTTCTTACTGAGAAGGTTTAGTAAAAGTCTGATTCCGATTGTTGATATTAGAGTCCAGATTGTACCAAATAGTATCAGAGCCCGGGAGAATCTAAGATTTTCAGGTAATAATGCATAAATCACCAGTATAAAGAAGGTCCCGAATATAACTCCACGCAGTAGTGCTCCAATCTTTACAAGTTTTTCGTATCCCCCGGACAGGAATATTGATATGATCCATACTAAAATATAAGCGGGAACTACTAAATTAAGGTACTGGTCGGGATAACTGCGTTCAATAATATTTCCCCAAAGCGGTGAAATAAAATAATAGCCAAGATAAATAATCAGAATATTTAATATCGGATTTATAGTTGAGATTACAGATCTCCGGAGAATAGCAAAGACTGCACGGAAGTAAATAGCAATATTAATTAACAGACTGAAGAAACTTGCATTTTTCTTTGAGAAATGTTTTTTTGCAAAAATTATCATAGCATTATAGAACAGCACAACATAGTTTATGCTTCCTTTTTTTGTGCTTTCTCCCTTATAGTGTATTATTGTTGTCTTAGGGAAATAATAATTTTTATAGCCGGCCATCTTTATTCGATAGGATAGATCTATATCTTCTCCGTACATAAAGAAATCTTCATCCAATAAGCCTATTTTAAGCAGCAAGTTTCTTCTGACAAGAATAAATGCCCCGGGCAGTACATCAACTTCATGAATTTCTTCCTTATCCAGGTATCCCAGATGGTATTGTCCGAATCTTCTGGATTTGGCAAATAATTTTGATAATCCGAAAATTTTATAAAACGCAACAGCCGGTGTTGGCAGTGACCGTTTTGATTCGGGAAGATAATTTCCTTTTCCATCAATCATTTTTACGCCCAGGCTCCCGGCGTCCTTATGAGTCTCCATAAATTCCAGACATTTCTCAAATGTATTCTCTTCAACTACCGTATCCGGATTTAATATCAGTATATATTTACCTGTTGCTTTCTTTATAGCCTGGTTATTTGCCTTTGCAAATCCTACGTTTTTTTTATTTTCAATTAGATTTACTTC
>CP070654.1:3231536-3236273 GCA_020354785.1 Bacteroidales bacterium | reverse complement strand
CCGATCCTCACGACAGGGATAGTATGATTTATGCTGACGGGGCAGGGGCTACAATACTGGAAGCTGTTAAAAGTAAGGAACCTGTAGGGATACTTTCGCATGTTACCAGAACTGATACAGTTGATCAGGCTTATAATCTTTGGCTTGGGAAATCAAATAATCCTAAATACAAGGGTAATGAGCTATTTATAAAAATGAATGGCAGAAAGCTTTATGAATATGCCTTAAGAACTGTTCCCCAGGTAGTTAAAGAAAGTATTGACAAGGCAGGAATAATGCTGAATAATGTAAAGAAGATACTAATACACCAGGCAAACGCAAAAATGGATTATGCAATTGTAAAGAGAATCTTTAGTTTATATAAAGAATTAAGAATTCCTAAATTTATTTTACCTATGACAATTTCCAGTTTAGGAAATTCTTCAGTCGCAACAGTACCAACTTTGCTCAACCTGGTACTGACAGGGAGAATGAAAAATCATAAATTACTGCCCGGCCAGATAGCGGTATTAGCGTCTGTTGGTGCCGGAATGAATATCAATTCGGTTATTTATAAAGTACCCGAGAGGGGAATAAGGGAATAGGGGAAATAGAGGAATAAAGGAATAAGGGAATAGGGGAAATAGAGGAATAAGGGATTTAAGATTAACGATGTACGATTAACGATTTAAGATTTGTCCAAATTTTTTGTAAGCCTTGATTTTTTGGTTCTTTTGTATCAAGTTGGAGTAAAGCGGAAATCCCGGTATTTTTCGAGAACAAAAGAACAATATAGCAATATAACAATATAACAATATAACAATATAATAAGATAACCATGAAAAATTTAATAACTCTTACAGCAATCCTGACTCTGTTATCTGTTAAGGCTTATGCTATAAACGTTAAATCAGAAATAAAGGAAGTTACAATTTATCAGCGAAATGCTAAAATCACCAGGGAATCTACAGTCAGTATCCCCGCGGGAATTACAGAAATATTAATGGAAGACCTTACCAGCAGCATATTACAAAACAGCCTGCAGGTAGATATTGAAGGGAGGGCAATTTTATTATCTGCAACATCACGTATTAACTATATGACTCACCAGAAGGAATCTCCAAGAATTAAAGAACTTAAAGATTCCCTGGAGCTTGTTAATAATGAGATTAACTGGCTTCAAAATCAAAGAGCAGTTTATCAGGGTGAGGAAAAAGTTATAAATGAGAATAACAGACTTGGAAGTGAACAGGAAGGATTAAGCGTGGATGAACTTGAACAACTGGTAAGTTTTTATCGTTCCAGACTGCTGGAAGTAAAAAGGGAAATGCTGAAAATTGATAAAAAGATTAAGGACCTGAAGCTTGTAAAGTCCAGAATTCAGAACCAGCTGAATGAGCTGAGTTCAACCAGGAATAAGCCTACAGGTGAGATAATAATAAATGTATCTTCCAATATTTCGACGAAGATAGGATTAAAAATATCTTATCTCACGCCAAACGCTGCCTGGTCTCCTGTATATGATATCAGGGCTGATGGTACTGACAAACCTATAAAGCTGATCTATAAAGCAAATGTATACCAGCAAACAGGATATGACTGGAAAGACGTAAAATTGACTATCTCAACAGGTAATCCCACGGTAGATAATAACCGGCCTATATTATATCCATGGCATATCGATATCTATGTTCCACCACCCCCTACTGCTTATGGCACCAAGCAAAGGCAACTTAAATCAGCAGAACAGTCACAGATGATGCAGCTAAATATTGCACAGGAAGTTGAGTTTGACGATTTAGATGCAGAAGCTGAAATGCCTCTGTACATGGTCACGGAAACTACCAGCCAGATGGCTGCCGAATATAATATTGAGGTTTTGCAGGACATTCCCTCTGATGGTAAAGAACACCTGGTTGCAATGAAAGAATATGAGCCAGAAGCTGATTTTACATATCACACGGTACCTAAGCTAAGTGATGGTGCATTCCTTCTTGCCAAAGTTCCTGATTACGGTCAGTATAATCTTTTGCCTGGTAAGGCAAACTTATTCTTTCAGGGAATGTACGTCGGACAGTCAACAATAAATCCGGTTACTACAGCTGACACTTTACTGGTATCCTTAGGAAGGGATAACAAAATATCTGTTAAAAGGAACCAGTTAAAAGATTTTACAAGTAAACAGGTAATAGGAGGGAATGTAAAAGAAATAAAAGGTTATGAAATATTTGTAAGGAATAACAATGTATTTCCTGTTAACCTGGAAGTGCTTGACCAGATACCTATTTCCAATAATAAGGATATTGAAGTTAAACTTGAAGATAACGGAGGTGCTGATTACATAGAGGATTATGGTAAGCTGTTATGGAAATTGGATCTTAATGCAGGCCAGACTAAAAATCTTAGATTTGTTTTCTCGGTAAAATATCCTAAAGATAAAAAGATCAGGGGTTTATAGGATTTTCTTCCGGTTCATCGTCTTTTTCCTTTGTTTGAAGGTATCTGTTGTAAAATCTGCTCTTCTTGCGTTCTGTTGATACCATGTAAATATAAGACAGGCCACCTGATTTGGTTCTGACTTTTTGTTTCCGATCCTTAGGTTTTAAAATCTTTATTCTGTCAACATATTCCTGGTTTGATGAATGAGTTTGCATCACCCCGCGTGTATAGCCGAAATAATACCAGTTCATCCTGTCTACTTCAAGATAAATATCACAAATATCACCACTTCTTCTTATTTGAATTTCAATTAAACCATTGACCCTTTTATTAATCTGTGTATTATTTATACTTCCGATGCCTATTTTTCCGTATGACCGGTAAGAGTTTGAATTATCATCCCATATTAGTTTCAATTCATTAAAGAATATTGTATGTTTCAGCGGAGCGGGAATCTCCTTTACCTTTCCAAACAGATTTAACTCGTCCTTATATAAACCGGCAATTTCTTTCCCTGCTAATTCAATTATCCCTTTATTATACGTATCAGCGTTCATGTCGGTGGCAGGTAATTCAGGAATACTATCGATTTCACTGGCTATAATTCCAAGTATTTCCTCGTCAATAAAGAATTCAATCCCAAGGAGAATTTCCAGTGTGGTTTCGTTATCGTTAATATCATGTTGTGTATTCCCGGCCGCAACTAATTTTATAAGACCTAATTCCGCTCCCAGATCAATTTTTCCCTCACCATATAACTGGCATTCTTCCCTGTGAAGGCTTACATAGTTACCCGGAAGATTCCTGTCAAACATTTTTTCCCTTGAAGATATTTTATATAACTGTGAATATTTGTCGTAGTATAATTCGCCATGTGCGGAAATTATAGGATTATCACTATGAAATTTCTTGGGATTGAAAAAGGCCGGATAGACATGCACCGAATCATAATGTACATATATACCGTTAAAGATTCTTTTCCTGTTTATATCGAATGTCTGTTCATCAACAGGTATATATATATTATAGGGATCAATTGTTGCAGTGAACTTCAGCCATTTTGGTTCTATTTTATCGCAATTGTGCTCGATTTTAGCAGCACCTTTAAATGTTAATAACCTCTTGTCAGCTTCAAGAAATACCTTTCCCTGATATAGGTAATTATGACTGAGAGTAAAGTTGTCAGGCTCATAGATATCACCGCTGGCAACTGTTTGAATGTTTTCGTCAACCTTTATTTCATTAAAATGAATTATCTGTTCTTCTGCATTTTCATCAACATAGTCATAGTTACCAATTCCATCATAATAGTTCCTGCTTAAAATATTAATTGTTGCTGAATGAATTGTGTGAAATCTGGTAGTATTATTTGCAATGATTGTAGCATTTTCCAACGCTCTCATCTTTGCATCCTGTTCTACTATTACATTCCCTTCGTGGGGATAAATTCTCGCATCAGCAACATTAATATATTTTACTTCAGTTGCTTTTATCAGGTTATTTTTATAGTCATAGTGAGCAAGTGGTGAAATGAAACTGAGAGAATCCTGGTCAGGATGCAGGGAAATATACTTTGGCCCGACAAGTTCCCCTTCATATCCTGGCTGTTTATATTCTTCTCCCACACCTTTTTGTGTAACACCCATAGCCATCTCCTTTAAATCCATATCCCATGTGAAATTATTCAGGTAACTTACATACCTGTTTTCAGGAAAATCAACCAGAGTAAAATCTTCATTTGAATTAAAATATCCCTTTCTGGAATTATAATCTATATGTGCGTTAACATTGTCAGTCAGCACTGTAAAACCATCTGTATGCAAGGATTTTAATAAAAAGTCGGCTGTGTCAGCCAATATCTCATTTGACTTATAAGTAAATAAATCAGATTTTAATTCCGAATTCTTTAAGTCCATTCTTCCCTGCCCGGATAATCCCGAAGGCTCTAATTTCAGGCTCCCGGAAAGTGTTGTTGAATCATTAAACATTTTAAAATCGCTCTCTCTTTTGTGAATGTAAAATTCATCCGAATAGGGAAGCCAGTGAATATAATTATCTGATGATTTAACCCATGGAAATTGTGCCCCTGTTGTTTCCCTGGTTATCGTAAAGTCGCTAACATAAGCATTTAATGAGTCAGGATAGAATAGAATATCATCTGAAATTGCTGTAGACGTTAGATATTTAATTATTCCCTTGCCTCTCAGTCCTTCATTTGACAAATGAATTTCATTCATAAAATATCCTTTGTCCCCGTATAGAGGAAAACCTTCTTCCGGTGTTAAATGGAAGAATCCCAGTGATTTGTCCTGTTGAAGA
>CP070654.1:3227353-3231436 GCA_020354785.1 Bacteroidales bacterium | reverse complement strand
ACGGCAAACTGTTATGTGAAACAAAAAGAAAATATTAAAAAAATGAAGGAAAAAATTATAGTACAAAATTATCGGAGAAGTTCAATAATCCTCACTTTCATTGTATGGGCATTATACTTTTGTGGACAGGATGTAACTATTGCACAGGAAACAGTTACTATTTCAATAAACGACCTTCGGCAACATATGGATTCTATTGCATCCGATGCCACTGAAGGCCGGTTTACAGGATCTCACGGATACAGAAAGGCTGCGCAATATGCAGCTGATCTATTCCGGGAAGCAGGATTGAATTCTGGCTTTACCAATGAAAAGTGTGAAAAATCCTGGTTCCAGCCTGTGCCTTTTATCCGTAATAACTATTCATCCGCTTCTATAACCATGCGAAAAAATGGAAAGAAAAGAACTTACGCTCATTCAGCCGGTAATTTTGTGATATTAAATCACGGAATACAGAAAAAAAATGTTAAGATGGCTTCTCCGGCGTTTGTTGGCTATGGTATTAACGAACCGGACCATGGGTGGGATGACTATGCAGGTGTGAATGTTAAGGGGCGATGGGTAATTTTATTAAATGGAATACCACCGGCAGATGCTAATAATCAGACTTTTTCCGATAGTCTGCGCGAACTTTATTCTGACTGGAAGACACATGATTCACTTAAATTAGCTGCGCTTACCAGGCATGAAGCGGCCGGATTGATAGTTATGCCGGATAAATACGCAACTGAGAACTGGGAACGTACTGTACTTTCTAATTACAGGTATAACTATATTCATTACGCTGAAGACAGTATTAACAAGAAAACTGAATCTGAACCTGTTTTACCTGTTATCCTGGTACATCCCGAACTTGCTCAAATCCTTTTTACAGGTCAAAACTATAATCCTGTTACCAGTAAAGGCAACTATCACCCATATGTTTTAGAAAACGCTGAAATTAAGGTTACTATTGATTGTAAAAAGGAATTTATTGATTGCTATAACGTTATAGCAGTTGTTCCCGGAACAGATTCTGTTCTAAGAAATGAGTATATTACCGTTGGTGCACATCTTGACCATCTTGGCAAAATAGGGAATCACATATATAATGGCGCAAATGATGATGCAAGCGGATCTGTCATCATACTCGAAGCTGCCAAATCTATTGCTTTAAATCCTCCGGAAAGATCAGTACTATTTGTACTTTATACATCAGAGGAACAACATTTAACTGGTTCGAGGCACTTTTTAAAAAATCCACTTGTGTCGATTGAACAGGTTTCGCTTAATATTAATTTAGAACAAATCGGGAGTAAAAACAGAGATTTCCCTGGTATATGGGCAATCGGCAATCCTCAGTTTAAAGAATCGTTCTATAAAGCTGGTAAATCTCTCACAGAAACAGATTTAAAATTTGACACGGCTGAAGAATATAAAGATGTTCTAAGAGGCAATGTTGATTTATGGAGTTATTATGAAAAGAATATACCAGTAATCATGTTATCATCCGGAGGGTTTCCTGAACATCATACCCTTCAGGATAAAATCAACCTGATTGATTTTGAACATTTACATAAGGCAGCAGTATTGTTGTATTCATTAATCATGGAAATGGGAAATGGACAGCAATTAAATGACAACATAAAAACAAATTTCGCGGATAAATAGCCAGCAAAAAACTGTACATTGATTTGAATAATGAAACAAAGAATTGTAATTTACAGATAAATTTTCAAGAATGTTTAATTAAAATTTATATACATGAAAAAGATAATTTTTTACTTACCTGTATTATTTGCTTGCATTTTTCTTCTTGCAGCAACATTCGGGCAAAACAATTCAGAAGATTCTGTCAGTACCGAGCTCAAATTTGTTGATGAAGTTGTAGAGAAGCTAAACAGTGAAGATGCTGTTGAAATTGCGAAATTCATAGAACAACTTTTACATGACAGGGAAATGGCAGTTAAATTTGCTGACCCGACAAGATTATCAGCAGATATAATGCCCGTCGTTGTGTTTATTTTTGTTTTGTTAGTTCTATATATTCCGTTCTATTTCAATTTTAAAAAGGTGAAAGGTCGCCAGTTAATTATTACTAACTTAATTGAAAAGGGTAAAGAAGTACCGGATGAATTGCTATCACCTACATTAAAAAGAACTACCCGCTCAGACTTTCATAAGGCAATTATTTTAATTACACTGGGTCTGGGTATAGGTATAGTTATATTAGCTCTGAAAATAGAAAATAATTACTGGACTATAGGTTTAATTCCAATCTTTATTGGTATTGGTTATTTAATATCACAAATGTTTGATAAGCGAGGAGATAAAATTTGATACTAAGCGGGTATGAAATTTTCAGATTTGAGCCTTATTACATTAGTAGTAATTAATAACGACCATAAAGCTTACGGAAAACTAGTCGCAAAATATCAATCTGAAGTACGTGGTTTGCTTATAAAATTAACCAATGGTAATAAGACTCTTGCAGATGATCTGGCTCAGGAAGTTTTTATTCGTGCATTTAAATACCTTAGAACATACAGGGCCGCTGCGAGTTTTTCAACATGGTTATATCGTATTGCCTACAATGTTTTTATTGATAGTACCAGTTCATCAAGGCCTGGTGAACATCTGGAAAATTATGATTTCACTGATGATAGCAATATAGATGCCGATTCAGTAATTGATTTGCAGAATGCTTTAAAAATTTTAAATAATAATGAAAAGACAAGTATATTGCTTCATTATGAAAAAGGTTATACACATCCGGAAATAGCCAAAATAATGGATATGCCTCTGGGAACTGTGAAAACCAATATTTTAAGAGCTAAATCAAAACTAAAAAAATATTATAATTATGAACAAAAACGATGATTTTGATAAATTTCTAAAGAATCGCTTTCAAAAAGCCAGATATAAAATCAAAGATGATGGATTTAGCGAAAAGGTAATATCTAATCTGCCAAAAATTAGTGATTATTCAATAAGAAGGAATTTTGTAATATATGTATTTGGTATTCTTTCAGTTGTACTGTTTTTTATTTCGAACGGATTTAAGTCTTTGATTATATCAGTTATCGAAGTATTAAATAACAGTTCGCATTTAATAACGCCATCTTTAATGTCTCTCATCGTGATTATGGCATTTTTATCTATTATAGTTTTTATTACCGGTTTAGAATATAACAGGAGTACAATATAAATAAGTAATCTGGCATAACGGCCTGCAAATATAAATTAATCAAATTTAAATATATATTGTCATGGTGGTAGTTACTAAAAAAGAATAAAATGAAATATTGGGACAGGAAAGAAAAACTTTTTAAATATATTAATGGTGTAAGGCAATTCTTCCCCTTAGCAAATGAACAACTTGAAATAATAGCAAGACTGATTGATAAATTCAATCCCAATATAAATTCCTTTTTGGATTTAGGCTGTGGGGATGGCTTTCTTGGACATTTTATTCACAAGTTATATCCTGCATCTCAAGGCGTATTTGTTGATATTTCGGAAGAAATGATCAAAAAAGCTCAAATTAAGGATATGGGTCATAATTCAGAGTATATTGTCCAGGATTTTGGAAAGCACGAATGGTTTAAATCAATCTCAAAATTGAAAAAATTTGATTTGATAATCTCCGGATACTCAATCCATCACATTGAAAATAATGAAAAACAAAGATTATATAAAGATATTTTTGAATTGTTGAATCCTAATGGTCTTTTCCTGAACCTTGAACATGTTTCATCCCCAACCAGGATATTGGAAGAAACGTTCAATGAGCTATTTTTAGACAATATGTACGACTATCAAAAATATATCGGTGAAGAAAAAACAAAAGAAGAAATAAAAGAAATATATCATGATCCTAAACATAAGGCACTAAACAAACTAGAATTAGTTGAGGAACAATGTAAATGGTTGAAAAAAATTGGTTTCTCAAATGTGGATTGTTACATGAAAATATTTGAACTGGCTTTATTTGGAGGGACAAAAACAAGGTAGCCTGTTATGAGCTACCTTATATTCTGAAAGATGTTTTTATTCTGCATATACTTTATCTCTAATTCGTTTCATATAATCGAGTGATTTTTT
>CP070654.1:3215023-3227253 GCA_020354785.1 Bacteroidales bacterium | reverse complement strand
TGTAAATTCAAATCCGATAGCGGTTAAGCGATTTTTAATTACCTGCAGTACAAGATTATAACGAATCTTGTCACGAATTTTTTTAAGAATTGCTGAAATTCTTTTTTTGGATAAGTTTGCAGGCATAATTTTAAACAAGAGATTTTAACAGATATTGATTTTTGTTTTAAATGATATTGAACTACTGGCTTTAAAAGTCTGATAGATCATATGTGAAGGCTCCTTTCTGTAAAATGATCCTGAATACCAGCCCATGATTGATGACTTCTGACCTTTTACAATGTTTATATCAAATTTTGCATCATAGAATATTTTTATTTTTTCATTTTTGCTGCTATCAACTACTGATATATAATTTTTATGTTTTTCAGGAAACATGTCCGGATGCAAATGCAATGGAAATTCAATAAAGTATTCCCTGCCTGAATCACTTTCCAGAAAATCAGTTATCTGGATTGTATTATCTGTTTTACTAAAAATGAGTTCCCGTATATGTTGAATTCCTGAAGCCCTGTATCCGTTATGGGCTGCTATTATCTTGTCGTGATTTTCATTTGATATGATTTCTTTAACCTCAGTTTTATAGTGTTTAAGCCAGAGTGTTGGTCCTCCGTTAAGCGCCTGATTTTTTTTATTAATTCTTATAGTATTATGTGCAAGTGTTCCAATAAAATATTGCCGCCATTCAGGATGAGTATGATACGAAAAGGTTCCTGTGTCAACCAGGATGCCTTTGCCATCAAGGCGCAGAATGAAACTAAGGGCATCTGAATGGCCATGGGCTGCTATTGAAAGATAACCTAAAGGTGCCGCATTCATATGAATGTAAATTTCCTTATTCCCGCTTTGCTTACGAAGTATTAAGTGCCCTTCTGATTTATATATACATGACCCTGGATTAACAGTTGTACTTTTTATAGAATCGAACTTTATTTTACCTTTTTTTCCGAACAGTATCCTGTTCTTCATATCAAATCCGCCGGATCTGGTTTTTAATTCCCTGTCATTATAAATTATTGAACCTGAAGTTAGAAGTGACTTAAAATTACTATAGTTTTTTTCATGTTCCAGTATTATGACACGGCCGTCATCTTCATCTCCATAATTAGGAAAATTGCCCTTAATATCTGTAAATCCGTATATATATTGAAATATCTTTTTAAGCATTAGTTTATAACCGGGGGAAAACCTGTTATTTGTTTTTTCCCCTACAATATATGCCAGGAGAAAGAAATCAGTAATAAACTGTATATATTCTGCTGCCTCTTCTTTATTTATCCCATTCTCAGAGTGTTGTTTTTGTATTTCAGCTTCCAGCCCTTTTTTAGCATAAATATTCCATTTAGCTGAATCCTTAAACTTCCATAAAGAAGTAGCAATAAACAAGCCGGCGTATTCCGAGATTAAATGATTGTTAGCTGATGAAAACCTGGATGGATTCCTGTACGAATACAGGCAATGCATATAAATTACCGGCAGCCATCTGTTATATACAAAATCTTTAAATTCCGGTTCGCTCTCAATTAACTTATTTGCTTCTAATATTTCCCAGCTTAAGAACCAGTTTATTAATCTTATGTTAACCTCTATATTGCTGTACCAGTTTATACCAAGAAGATACGGATTATCACTAATCCAGCTGTCATTAATACTTATAAACTGTCTGAGATATTTTTTGTCTTTTTTTATACTATAGTTTAAGCATATCTGCGGAAGAAACAGCAGCCTGTTAACCTCCCATACGTGCTTGGCACTGCCATATTTCTTATTCAGAATATTAATATCTTTTGAGAAGATTTTCGGGATTCTTTTTAATGTATGCAGGTCCGTATGCCATTTTATGTCTTCTGTATAATCCAGAAAGGTATCAAAGATTTTGATTTTGTGATCATAAAGTTTATCATTCTCTGCAGCAGGTAATATTCTTGGCGGAGTAGATATAAGAACAGCTTTTCCCGATTTACCGACATCCCTTATTTTTTCAATTTTTTTCTGAAGAAAATTGAACATCCTGTATAATATCTCCGGGGGAGACATAGTTCTGAGCCGGTTTAAATACCATAAAATCAATTCTGCAAGAAAAATTATTTATGTTATATTTTTAATATTCTGTACCAGATATCTGAACTTCCCACTTTTTGTCCGTGCTATATAGTTAACCTGTTTAACTTCGATTTCAAATTTGATATATACTTTCAGAAAATCCTTTTTTATATCTTCTATTTCCCTGTTATCAAGTTTTTCCTTTGCATGAATATTTAGCAGTACTTTCCCCGGTGTATTCTGTATGTATTGATAAGCATATAATTTATCTTGTATACCCCAGAAAGGCCTGTCTATATGAATGTATGTTTTGGGTATACCATCTTTATCAATAAGGAAGTCCTGTATTCTTCCTTCAATTTTTTTAATAGCGAACCAGCTTGGATTATCGTTACAGCCTTTGGCCGAGTATATACCTATATCATCTGTTTTATATCTTATTAATGGAGAGGCAAAATTATTAAACCCTGTTACAACAATCTCTCCCCGTTCATCTTCTTTTGTGCACCAGTCATTATTTTTATTAATTAACTCGGTAAAACCATAGTAAGGATTGAATTCGTAAATGGGCGAATCTGAACATTCGGAAGCAATTACACACTTTTCCGAATGCCCGTAATATGAGAATATACGCACTTTATATACTTCTTCCATATATTTTCTTTGCCACTCATACATATTCTCAGAAGAGCAAATCACTGCTTTAAGAGAGGGAATATTCTGCAGATTATTCATCTTTATTAGTTTAGCAAGAAGATAAGCATTAGATGGAAAGGCAATGATAAATTTTGGTTTAAAGGAAAGGATCTTTTTATAGAAAACCGGGAATGTGTCAATATTCAGATGAAAGGCAGACATAATTAACCAGTTTTGCGGATATTTCATTTTCCAGTATTTCCTGCCTTCGATTATTTTCTCAACATTATCCTGTCTTAATACTATTGCTTTGTCAAATAGCTTATAGCCGATTCTTTTCCACATTTTCTCAAGAAAAGCCATCTCGTAAGGTGATGATGTTCTTTTATCAAGTATAAAATCCATAGGCAATCCTGTTGTGCCTCCAGTATGTTCAATCTTAAGATATTTTTTTGGAAATACCCCTGAAATTAGTCTTTCCTGGTTTTTCTTAATAATATCCTTTGTTAAATAAGGTATCTTTTTAACATCTTCCAGGGATTTGAAATTGTCAGGATGAAAATTGTTTTTACTAAAAAGTTCAGTATAATAAGGTACATTCTTATACGAATATTCAATGATTTCTTTCAGTTTTTTAAACTGATATTGTTCTACATCCTTTACGGTAACCAGCCTGGACTTGTTTAAATGTCTTTTTTTCCTTAAATAGTACCTTAAACAGAATAACAGGTACATGAATAACTCAATATATTTTATAACTGGAATTTTTCTCATAAAATGTAAAACTCAGATATTAATCTCATCTAAATCCAGGTTCTGGATTAAATATTTAAGCTTCCCGCTCTTTGTTCTTGCTATTGATTTTTCAGTTTCAAATGTGAAGGCTATATCTTTATAATAGTCATTAAGCTCTTCTTTCACTTTGCTTAATTCTGTTTCGTCCAGGGGTTCTATATTTTCAATAAGAACCTTTATTTCACCGGGCTTATCCTGATGAAACTGATAAGCATTTATTTTTTTAATTATTGTATAGAACGGTTCGTCGTGGCATGTAAAAGTCACAACACTGTTAGTCCTGTCAACAAGGAATTCCTGGGCTCTGCCTATAATTTGTTTTATTACCGGCCAGTTTCTTTCTGTCTGTTTTTTATTGGTAAATATACAGGTGTCTCCGGTTTTGTATCTGATAAAGGGAAAAGCATAGTTATTAAAACTTGTTGCCACTATTTCTCCTTTTTCATCCTCTTTTGTGCACCATTCTTCATCCTGATTAATATATTCCACGAAACCGTAATACGGAGCGAATTCATAAAAAGTGGAATTCTCACATTCGGCAGCTATACAGCATTTTTCGGAAAGGCCATAATATGAGAATGCCCTTGTATTGAATACATTTTCGATATATTTTCTCTGGGATTCGTATACACTTTCTGATGATAATATTATTGCTTTTAGTGATTTGATTGGAGGAATATCGTATCTCTTAAATAATACTGCCAGCAGATATATAACAGAAGGATATGCAATAATAAATTTTGGTTTAAAGCTGTTTATCTTATCCAGGTAAATTGAAAAAGTCTGATCATTAATATGAAAAGAGGACATTGAAAGCCAGTTTATGCTACGGTTCATTTTCCAGTATTTCTTATCTTCTTTCACACTTAGAGCTTCACCTCTCAATACTATACATCTGTCATATAGTTTAAATCCTATCCTTTTCCATAAGTGTTGGATATATGCCATTTCAATTGGTGATGAAGTCCTTTTATCAAGGTAGAACTCCAGGGGTAGTCCGCTGGTACCCCCGGACAATACGTTTTTAATATATTTTTTGGGAACAGTAGGTGATATTATTCTGTCGATATTTTCACGAATAATATCTTTTGTTAAATAAGGAATCTTCTTAATATCTTCAAGCTTTTTTATATCATCAGGACTAATATTTTCTCTGTTAAACAAATCATGGTAATATGGTACGTTTTTATATGAATGTTCAATAATTCTTTTTAACAACCTGAGCTGTTTTGCTTCTATCTCTTCTTTTGAATTATATTCAGTCTTTTTAAGAAATCTTTTTGTTTTCAGATAATATGGCAAATACTTTAAACTGGTTGTTGCCAGTTTCAGGTATTTATTACTGGATAAGTTTGACATGACTATATTAATTCAATATTATTTTGACAATCAGTTTTTATTTATAATATTATTAATTGCATCATTAAAAGCCCTGAACATGTTTTTAATGTGTGCTTTCTCCTCATATGTTTTTCTGGCATTTTCAGACATTTTACTATATTTTGCAGGATCATCAAGCAAATCTGTTATCTTATTTTCAAGATCTTTTAAATCATCTACCAGGTACCCGTTATAATTATCTTTTAAGTAATAAATTTCAGGTGAATTTCTTCCGGAGAATGTAACAGCCGGTTTTCCCCAGAAAAATGCTTCTATCAGTGCCAGTCCAATATTTCCCGGAATACAAAATACATCGGAACTATAAAAGATATTACATATTTCATTATTATCATAAGGTATCTCACCAATATAATAATAATTTGGCACTTTATTTATTATTTCCAGCTGCATGTCATTAATTCCATTTCCGGCAACAACTATAGCAACATTCTTATACCTGAAGCTCTCTAATAATATATCCAGTTTTTTACTGCGTGTAATCCTTCCTACAAAAAGTATAATATAATCTTCCTTAATATTATATTTATTTTTCAGAAAGTTCCTGTCCGTGAATTTTGACCTGTCAATATCCGTTAAATTCAGAGTATTATAGGCAATGTTTATTTTTTTATGATTTTTTTCTTTTATAAATTTTTTCTCCAGGGGGGAATATAATATGATAGCATTTGATAAATTATGAAGATGATAATATAACATATTCTTGAATTTTGCATCCGGAGTTACAGTATTAATACCAAAATTCCAGTAGATTATTGGAATACCAGCCAGTTTGCAGTAATATGTAACAGGGAATATTATTACATCTTTCAAATGAAGAAAGTTGATAATAGCTGCAGGTTTTACTTTCCTGATGAATTTTATATATGATAAAGAATTGAATTTTTTAGTCGTCAAAGGGAATTTAACTTCAAAATCAACTTCCTGGGCGTCTTCAGCAAGCACGCTAAATTCATATCCAAGCTTTTTAAATTCATCGTGGAAGAAGTTATAATTTTTAATTCTGTAATGAAAAACATAGTTAGAAACAAGAAGAATCTTTTTCATGCTATTTTTCTAAAGATTTTTTATACATTTCATTATATCTTATTGCCAGGCTTTTCCAGGTATATTTTTTTACAAGCTCATTTCCTTTATTACCTATTCTGGTGCGGAGCGATTTATCTGATATTAGCAGCTCGATTTTATTCCTTATATCATCAATATCTGTGTGATCAACAGAAATACCCTCCTCCATTTCTTTGAAGAATCCGTATATTCCCGAGTTTTTTGCACATATTACCGGCAATCCCAGTGCCATAGCTTCGAAATATACCCTGCCAAATGTTTCGAAAAAACTTGGCATAATGAAGATATCGTGTTCACGAAGAACATCACCAATCTTATCATGAGCTATCCTTCCCAGTAGTTTTACCTTATCTTCCAGTTTATTTTGATTAATTATTGCCTCCAGGTTGTCTTTTTCAGGTCCGTCCCCAACTATATTGTATTGAAAGTTATAATCCCTGTCCAGCCTGGCAAGAGCCATGATAACTTTGTCTATATTTTTAAGTTTTATTAAACTGGCTATTGTTATAATTTTTACCTGGTCATGTTTCTCTGACTTTTTTAATTCCAGAAGTTTTTCATCGAAACCAAGGGGAATATGATCTATATTGGTAACATTATGTTCCTGAAATGTAGTATAGTTAGTAAAATTTATCGGTGTGACACGATAGGCATTTTTAAATATTTTTAAGGATAGCCTTCTGGATATTGAATGCTTAAAGTATTTTAGTTCATTATGGCTTGTAACAACATAAGGTATTCCGAATTTCTTCCATATATTATATGCCAGCAGGCCATCGGGGAAAATGAATTGTGCATGAACTACATCTATATTATTTTCAACAATAAGTTTGTTAATAAATTTCTTATTTAGCATAAATAGTGTATATGATAGTATAGCATGCAGATTTCTGAAGCGTTGTACTGATAGAAATGGCAGTATATTAATTTCATAATTGTTATAGCTATACTTCTTTAATTTTCTTACCTCCCCGGCGTTAGTGTCATCTCTCAATAAAGTTCTTATGATTTTATTGGTGTATTTAACAGGAAGTATAAAAAAGACCTTATAATCCTTTAAAAACCTTGAAATAATGATCAAAAAACTCAAATACAAAATCATTGATTTTTATATATCCGGGCAAGGGCAATATACCTGATATGGAAAGAATATTCATTATTTGAGTAATTTTACTGTTAAGTATTTGTATTTGAATTTCTTCTGAGACCGAAAATACTCAATGTCTTCCATTTAATATAACCCCCAATGTGTAAAAAATATTTCTTTATTAAAGCCGTATAGGCAATAATACTCTTAGCATGTCTGTTATAAAATTTTATTTCCCTGTAAATGTTGAAATTGGATCTCAAAGTAAAAAGCGACTTGATAAAAGTACTGAAAGAATCTTCATTACTATAGCCTGTATTGCTTCTGTCATTCCATATTTTCAAATCAGGAATGACAATTATATCAAAACCGGCTTTTTTTGCTCTGAGCCCAAAATCAGAATCACCATGATATTGCGGGAATGCTTTATCATCAAAAAGTCCGATTGTATTAAATACATCTTTATGAATAGTCGTGCCCATACCAGGGAACCAGTCGACGAGAAGGGATTTATTGAAATGTTCTCCGTCCTTTTGCCCGCATGCATTTAACTGGTATTTACCCGTTCTGGGATTAAATGTACCCCCCATACCAAGGATAATATCATTTGTCCCCTGCACATAGGTCTTTGAGCATATTATTGTATTGGGATCACTTTTCTTCAGTATCTGAAAAAGATTTTTAAAATATGACTTTCCGGGTTTAACGTCATTGTTCCAGAGTAAAATATAATCATCATCCAGTTCCTTAAGTATATATTGAACACTTTTGTTTATACCTCCGCTCCACCATAAGTTACCATTGCCTTTTAACAGGTGTATATTAGGGTAGTTTTTTCTGATCCACTCATAACTGCCGTCTGTTGAGCCGTCATCAGTAATTACGATGTCAATGGGCAGCTTATCAGTTCCTTTTGCATCAAAACAATAGTAAATATCGGATAATCCCTTTATTGTATAATCCAGTTTATTATGTATAGCAAAGACTAATGCAACTTTTAAGCTCATAAAACTGTCAGTTTGTTAATTGCTCTTGCTTTTTATTAAAATATGAACCTACGTCCAGTACATAAAGTGAAAGGCAAACTACAACTATAAGCTCGCTTTCTGAAAAACCTCCTCCGGTTGGAAGCGCCAGGAAAACAAACAGAAAAAAGTATTTTATATGATCCAGTGAACTTTCTACTTTAGTTTTATATACTCTCCACAATAGTCCTAGAACCCCGGCAACAAAGAGAACACCATAAGTTATGTAATTCCCTATAATACCTATATCCGACAAATAAAAACCGTATTTGGAAGTATACACGAATATTCTGCCGGCATATTCCGATTCCCCGCTGGCAACTCCATTCCCGAAGATATATGAAAGACCGTTAGGAAACATGTGTGTTAAATAGAAAATGGCTGCTCTTATCCGTACATTTTCCATTCCCGTTCTTCTTGTTTGCTCTGTTGCCTCAATCAGCTGAACAAATATATTCTTGAATATTATTCCTATAAGTACTGCTCCCACAAATGCAAGCATGTAAATTAATGCCCTGGATTTAATACGTCTGCTTACCAGAAGGTTAATGATAGTTACCAGTAGTACTACAAGCAGTAAACTTCTGCTTCCCAATAGTATTACAATAATAAGCGATAAGAAGTTAAAAATCAGATATTTTACATTGTTCTTCTCAAGGAAATTCTGTAAAGTATAGAAATATCCGAATACCATAAATGTTAATCCCGGCAGGAAAATTCTTATTGTCCCCCTGTCTTTAAATATCGTTACACTGAAAATTTTAGTAGGAAAGGCCACCATTTGCATGAAATATAAACCAATAAACAGGATACCGAAGTAGAGGAAGAGTCTTTCTATGTCCTTAGGTCTTGTTTTTAGTGCATGGGCTGCAAAATACATGAAGTAATAGTACATATGTCTCTGGCCTATGAGGGATAAAGGGATGCTTTGATTATGCTGGGTCTTTGCAATGTACATGCTTGTTGGAAGGGAAAGTAAAATTATAATTATAAATATTGTGAAATGTGGCTTGAATTTTAATGAACTGTCATATACGCCATATACAATTATCAGCAGAAGAATAATTCCGATGCCCATAAGATGGAACATTCTTGTAAAACCTCCTAATAGCGACATCTCGTAAAACTGTAATGAGCAGAGAATGATGATTGATATGAATATTTTTTTTAGCATTCTGCCGGAATTATTTAGTTATTGACTGTTATTTACTCTCCATTCCGCTTGTTTTAGTCTCTTGCGGTATCTCATAACCTTCTTCATATTAGTTAATAATTCGGTTAGCCTGCCCCACGTATAATCAAATCTGATAACTTTCTTCTTCCCGACATCTGAACCTGATATTGATATTAAAATATAAGCCGGCAAGACAAGTAATGCACTGTATAAAGCATAAAGAGATGTCAGGAACATGCTTTTTGCTACAAAAGAACTTAAACCCTTTGGATTTTTAAGCACTTCCTCGTAGAGTCCGTGATAAGCTGAAGCGCGACCGAACGATTTGTACAATTTACGGATATATTTCCAGTCTATGCGGGCAGGGGGCATCTGATGGCCGAATTCGAGAGACGGATCATACCAGAGCTTATATCCAAGAATACGAAAAGCATGACTCCTTTCACTATCTTCACCTGCCACTAATGATTTTCCTATCCGGCCTTTGAGCATTAACTTGAAATTATTGTCTATCAGATAATCGTAAACCGGCTTTCGTATAATTGAACCGGCTCCATAAATATATCCCCTCCGGTCATCAACATATCCCTCAGAATCTGCTTGTGGCCCTATTGCCAGAGCCTGTTCATAATCTTTAAACCAGGCCGGCGGATCTTCTTCAAATACTCCAGTTCCTTTGCCGCCTGCTATACCTACTTCGGGATGTTTTTCCATAATTTCATACGCCCTGCTGATATAATTGGGAGATACATAATTGTCGTCGTCTACCATTATGATTATATCATAAACAGCATTTTTAATGCCTGTTAGTGTGGCAAAGCTCTGTCCTTGTTTTGTCTCAGATATAATATGTAACGGTACCCTGGGGTGGTTCCAAAGCTTTTTTGCCAGTGCAACGGAATTATCGGTAGAAGCATTATCAACCATAATAACTTCCCATTCAATTTTGTCATGGTTTTGTTGCTCAAGCAAACAGCCAAGCACCTTTTTTATCCTTTTTTCGGAGTTATATGAACAGATAACTACACTTATTCCTTTTTTCATATACCTGATTCAATTAATAACACTTACTGCAGATAACCCTTGTAATAATCTTCAATGTATTCTTTTAAAGCAACTTTCCAGTCACGCATGGTATTAATACCACGAATATTTAATTTTCTGTTTACCAGGCGCTCGCAAGGAGGCCTGTCGGCAAAGTAAACATCACTGAAATAGTCAGAATGAACTGAAGTAAGGGTTACCTTATCCTGTAACTTTAATATACTGATAAGTTCTGCTGCAACCTCATACCTGCCGGTTTGCCCACCGCATACCATATTGTATAATCCCCAGTATTCCTTCTCAATTAATAATTTTACATTTTTGGCAAAATCATGCGTATATGTAGGAGTACCGTCTTTATCATCAACAACAAACAGTTCTTTTTTGCCTTCTTTCAACTGTTTCATTAGTTTCTGAATAAATTTCTTATCTTTTGCCGGTCCTGATCCCATCATCCAGCCTGCCCGGCAAACAAGGAAACGCCTGGCATTCTCAACAACAAATCTTTCACCCATATATTTTGAACGGGCATAGACTCCCAGCGGATTTGGCAAATCCCAGTCATCATACACATCTTTTTTCCCGTCAAAAATGCCGGCAGTACTTATATATAGTAAAGGTATATCAAGCTCATTTGCCAGGTAAACTGCATTTTCTACAGCCAGAGTATTAGTATTGTAGGTGTCATCAGCATTCTTTTCACAAAATTCGAGGTCAGTATATGCTCCAAGGTGAAACAGATAATCCGGACTAAATTCAGTCACATCATTCCTGTAAGCATTAAAATCCCTGAAATCCAGGAATGATAACCAGGTGTCATTTACATCCTTATCTGTACATTTGAGCTGGTAATCATTACTGAACTGCTTGTAAAAAGCTTCACCCAGCATTCCACCACAGCCGGCTATATAGATCTTTTTCATAAAAGAAGTTTATAAATTAATTATCAATAATTGTAAATATTATCTTATATATAAAATTAAGTCGTTTTTCTTATTCTATTTCTATCATTTATAACTGAATTTTTTAACATAACCCAATAATCTTTTAACCCAGTATTTATAACCTTCAACGAACACATCATTCAAATAAACCAAAAACGGCCATTTAGTGAGTCTTAAACTAAGGTATGTGGAAAACCAGAAATTACATGCTAAATTAGCAAGAAATTGAACTAATACCAGACCTAAAAGCCCGTATTCCGGTATAACCAGATAGCCGACTCCTACTGTTACTGCTCCTGTTATTAATCCCGGGATCAGGAAAGGAACATCATTTGTTGCGATATAGAATGTGCCGTGAATTAATGCATGTAAATCAAAGAACAGGTATAAACTCAGGATGACATAAATTAAAGTCTCTACAAGCCTTTTATCGGTACCCATAAGTTCAAGAAGTGAGTTCCCCAGCAAACCAAATGCCAGAAAGCCGCTTATAATAATAGTCATAGTAAGGAATAATCTTACACGCGCATCTTTTTTAAGTTCTTTAAATTTCTTTACGGCAATAAGACTGTAATACTCAGGATAATGTACATGTACAGGTGTCATGGCAAAGTTCTTAATAAATCCTAATACCTGATAAGTAAAAAAGAATCCTGACATTAATCCGGTATTTTTTATTTGAGCTATTAATAAACCAATTCCCTTGTTTGTAGCGAAATACCCAATATGATTCAGTCCTGATTTCCATGAAACTGACCACAGGGACGTGAATATATCACGGTCAATTTTATAAGAGCGTACAATCCTTACACCATTACGTCTGAACCATTTAATAATATAATCTCTGAAATAATAAGCAGTAAAAATTGATTCAAGAACAAGATAAGATTGAAGGTATAACATACCTTTGTTGTTCAGCAAAATAACCAGGAATACAAAAATCCTCAGCACATTTATTATAGTATTAAAACGTGCAGATAATGCAACCTGTCTTATTCCTCTTACAAATGCCTTCC
>CP070654.1:3211061-3214923 GCA_020354785.1 Bacteroidales bacterium | reverse complement strand
TTTCAATACCTGGTATTTTTGGATTAACTACCAGGCCACTAAAATCTTTGCAGAACAGAACGTTAGTACCCTCACCAATTATGAGCAAAGGTCTGATATTAGATAAATCGGACTTAATAAAATCAATAACTTGCTGCCCGTCAGTAAGTTTAATAAAATACCGGGCACAAACATCAAGTCCGAATGAATTATGTTTTTTTAATGAATAATTTTTATGTATAATGCACATATTAAAATTCTATAGTAGCAAAAATAATTATCTAATTTTATTTTTAGATTTTGTTTACGTAAAGAATCTTTATTTTAGCAGGAAAATACTCAAAAATTTGACAAAGGTATATATTTCTGTTACTAACGACATTATAACTGACCAGAGGGTTAATAAAATAGCTCTTTCATTGGGCAAGTTAAGAGCTGAAATTGTCATTGTCGGAAGAAAAATCGATGGAAAGATTAAAATAACCCCCAAACCATATAAACAGAAGCTATTCAGGCTACTATTCAATAAAGGTCCTCTTTTTTATGCTGAGTATAATATAAGGTTATTTTTCTTCTTATTATTTAAAAAAGTGGATATACTGGTTGCTAACGATTTAGACACTTTACCGGCAAATTACCTGGTATCAAGGATAAGAAAAAAGAAACTCGTATATGACAGCCATGAATATTACACAGAGGTGCCGGAACTTGCAGGCAGGGATTTTGTGAAGAAAGTATGGACAAAAATGGAAAAGCGGATTCTACCCAAAGTAAAATATTCATATACAGTTTGCGATTCTATTGCACAGATATACTCTGAAAATTACAACATAAACATGCATGTGATCAGAAATTTCCCTCCGTATATTGAAAATTTGCCAGAAACAGGAGTAAAAATTAGCCAGGCTGATGAGAAAATAATCATATACCAGGGATCACTGAATTTAGCCAGGGGTCTGGAGATTGCTATTCAGGCTATGGAATTCGTTGATAATGCAAAGCTGTTAATAATCGGAAAAGGAGATATAACCAGTGAATTAAAGAAACTGGCCAATAAAGCAGAACTGCACAATAAAGTTATATTCTTTGACAGGATGCCTTATGAGGAGCTTATGGAATATACGGTTCAGGCAGATTTGGGTATTTCACTGGAAGAGAATACCGGACTTAATTATTATTATGCCCTCCCGAATAAATTGTTTGATTATATCCAGGCGAGGATACCTGTTTTAGTATCAGATTTCCCGGAAATGGCAAAAGTTGTAAATGATTACGGTGTTGGATTAACGATTAACACTTCTAATCCAGGAGAACTGGCATCTGTATTTAAAGAGATGCTGGAAAACAAGGATAAGAGAAGACTCTGGAAACAAAATCTTGAGAAAGCAGCTAAAGAACTATGCTGGGAAAGGGAAGAAAAGAAACTGCTTGAAATTTATTCCGGTATTATTTAGCTATGCTTAAGGAGACTTTTCTGAGTGTAATCAGCAGCATGCGGTAGAGTAAGAAGAACAGGGGCCCTGAGATTATCAGCCATATCAGGAAGGCTGATAAATATGCTGTCCAGAAATTATTTAAAGTTCCCCACAGATCAGTATTCAGCATATAAATTATCTTTTTTATTGAATATGGAAATAAAGACTCGCCATAGAAAATCTGACCGAGTTTCAGGAATGGAATAATTAAAGCGATTTGCAATGGATGGACAACATAATGTGCAATATGAGTAATTGCAAAATTAAGCCTGAAGCCCAGTGCAACTAAAGTTACAAGCAAACTTGTCAGTCCGTATAAAGGTATAATACCAACCGTTATTCCCAGAGATAATGAAAGAGCCAGCTTCTCAGGTGTCACTCCCTGTTTTAAGAACATTTTGATTTTATCAGTAGTCTTATTTCTCCAAACCATAAAAATAAATTTTGCCCCTATTAAAGTATGTATTTATATTAACTGTGAAATCTTTAGACTATACGTGCATTTTCGCAATAGGTTTACATTTTAGTAAATAAATTCAGATATTCTGAATTTTTAAGCCGCGAATATACACTTAACTTAACATATATTAGATAGATTTGTTAAAAATTATAATGCAAAAATTACACAATCTCAATAATAAGGGGAATTCCATAGCTCTTTACCAGGATAAAAATCTTCAGATTATATTTTTAATAACACTTATGGCTGTTATGGGAGTTGCAAGTATTACACCTGCTTTCCCGCTAATTGCAAGGGAATTAGGAATTTCAAAGCAATCCGTAGGGTTATTAATAATCTTCTTTACCCTGCCCGCATTAGTACTAACTCCTGTTCTGGGAGTTTTGGCAGACAGGTTTGGCAGAAAGAGTATTCTTATACCTTCATTAATACTTTTTGGCATCGCGGGGGGAGCTTGTACCCTGGTAAGAAAATTTGAGCTGTTACTTGTTTTGAGGTTTTTTCAGGGCGCAGGGGCTGCTTCACTGGGATCTATAAATGTTACCCTGATTGGCGATATATTTACAAACAGAAGACGCAATGCAGCAATGGGATATAATTCAAGTGTCTTGAGTGTTGCTACTGCCAGCTATCCTTTCATTGGCGGGTTATTGGCATCAGCAGGCTGGTATTATCCTTTTATACTTCCGGTTTTTGCCGTGCCTGTAGCCATAATTGTACTGTTGAGACTAAATAATCCCGAACCCACAGTGAAACTGAACTTTAGACAGTATTTAAGTGCTGCACTTAAGACAATTAAAACGCGCCAGGCAGTTATGTATTTTTTTACAAGTTTTGGTACATTCATCATTCTTTACGGATCATACCTTACTTATTTCCCCTTTTTGCTGGAAAATCTCCATAATGCTTCCCCGTTCATAATTGGAGTAATGATGTCAGTTATGTCTGTTGTAACTGCCATTACTTCCTCACAACTGGGAAAATTATCAGGATTAATTGATGTCAGGAATCTTTTAAAAATCTCTTTTATTTTATATTCCTTATCTCTCTTACTAATACCGTTGATGACCAATATCTGGATGTTATTTGTTCCTCTTTTCATTTTTGGTTTGGCCCACGGCATAAATATTCCATGCATACAAATTTTACTTACAGGCATTGCTCCGATTGAATACAGGGCTGCATTTATGTCCGTCAATGGTATGATCCTGAGATTGGGACAGACTCTGGGGCCAATTCTTATGGGGGCTGTTTTTATTGCAGGGGGATTAAATTATCCTTTTTATGCAGGAGCCATTTTTTGTATTATAGTATTTTCTTTACTGATTGCTTTTATTAAATAAGCTATTATCTGCAAATAGATCTAATTTGCTTCAGACCATCCGGGGAGTGATACAGTGGCCTGGTAATTTGAATAATTATACAAGGGATTTCTTTGTGGTTTATATAATTTTCCCTGCAGGGGATTATCATCCTGGGTGTAAATCCATATTTCGTTTGGATCCCACACAACAACCTCATCGCGGCAATCGCCTGTAATATCCATTACAGCATTACACATATCGGGATGTCCGTCATCAGGGAATTCAACAACTTTCCGGCCCCAACCGTCAAATATACCACCCTCATTCACATTGGCATTATGGATAAAAAATTCTTCTGACCTGCCTGTCCAGTTTAGCGGCAGACACATACTCCCGTACTGATTTGGTTCAAAACTGTAATAAATGTTACCATCGGCATCATAGTAGTGTATAATACCCTGGTTTTTCCAGAAATTTATAGTCACTGTTTCAAGGCCGTCCAGATCATCCCTGAAATTTGCCACTGCCGGATTCTGTACGTGCCCTGCATAATGATGCTTCAGGATATTTCCTTTCACGTCTGTGAAGAATATTCCCTCATCACTTGCAGCGCATAATATTCTGAATTCCGAACCTGGGATGAA
>CP070654.1:3205439-3210961 GCA_020354785.1 Bacteroidales bacterium | reverse complement strand
CTATCAGAACACTGACCATAAAATCAAAAATATACAGAAATTTAGATGAAAGTGATGATTTGACAATTGAAACACTTTATGTTGATTCATCGGAATAGTTGAATAAAAGTAAAGATTTAGAAAAGGGAGTGTAAATATTCAAAATGACGTAGTCTAAAATTTATGTATTTTCTTTAGAGGTATTTCTGTTAATTTCATTAATTAAAATTAAGCAAGAATCTAATTTCTTATTAGATTTTAGGATAACATATACAAAAACCTTTTTACTGATAACAATTATTGTTTTCTGACTCCTTGTAAATAGTGGAATTGTATTAAATATTAAAAGGACAAAAAGTTTAATAATAGTAATCATTTTATCATTAATAAATTTCTTTTTGTTATAGGAAGCTACTAGTATATTTATGCCATGGTAGTAGAAATAAAACACAAAAATCCGGCACTAACCGGATTTTTTAAGCTAATTGAAATTACATTTAAGGTAGCAGTTTTATTATTTCAGACTAAGAAGAGATAGGCATATTATCTTTTTCATATTCTTTCTCCCTTGTAACAATATCTTTTGCCCATTGAACTTTATTTACTTTATATTGAAGTAGGTTCCATGTACTGAGGTTGTTAATGGCAGTAAAAGCAGACATAAGTAAAATAGACCAAAAAATGAATTGGAACTTTGGGATAGACACTAAGCCATTTAATAGAGATTATATTTACATGGTTAAAGAAGGCTTAAAGGCTGAAGCTACAATGTTAGTTAATTTAGACTTTAATCCCTAAGAGAGAAGTGATGGAACAAGATTAACAATAATTGTAAATGACGAGAAAGAATACAGGAAAAATATTAAAGAGTATTTAGAATGATAATAGAACAAGGCAACGCCTAGGTTTCTGCATTAAAGTGAGGCAACATTTATATTAAAAAACCTTAAACACGTTTGACAAGCAATGTATAAACAATATTAAAAACAATGTTTCTGGACATTTAGTCCAAATTCTATATTAACTTAATATGTTCAATCCATACTTTAACTGAAAATTTTATATTCTAACTCACGAAATAGGATTTTAAACTTGAGGACACAATTTGTGACCTTAAAGAAGAACAGCAAGCATGAAAAATAACCGCCTTTGAGAGATTTGCGTTGAAATTCAAGGAAAATTTGGGTGCGATGGTACTGAAGCATTCCTGTTTGAGTCCCGCCAAAGGTGGGGCGAGTTTGGAATGCGCAGGAGATCAAATTTTCCGTAGAATTTAGAAAATCTATCAGCAGTGGGGATTTTTCATGCTTGCTGTTTCATCAGGTAAATAACAACCAGAACACCTTCCTGTAATAATAAACAAAAAAGGCTGCCTCATTGAGACAGCCTTACACTATTTCAAAGAATTATATTCTATTCAACGATTAATTTCTCAACAGAACTATATTTCCCCGCAGTTACTTTTACCAGGTATGTTCCCGGAGTGAATGTGGAGAACGGAATTTCCACTACCTTATTACTTGTCCTCAGGCTAAAGATCTGTCGTCCCTTAATATCGGTAATGATGATTTCTGACAAGTCATGCGCACTATTGCTTATTTCAATATTTAAACTTCCCCTTCTCAAAGGATTTGGATATAGATTCATGATGTCGGCAGTACTAATTACTTTATCATTAATTCCTACAGGATCATCAGGCGACGCGGCTGTTATTTTTATGAATTCAATGCCGTCACCTGTTCCAAGGTCCCTGGTGTATTGCATGTCAGCCGCATTATTCCAGTGTTCATATACACCAAGGCTTCCAAGCGGTGATCCGTCACCTTCCGGATCGTAAGTTACACCCGGCGCCCAGTTATCAGGATCGGCTGCCTGGACAAGATAGTCCGACGTTCCTGCCATCCAGGAATATTTCTCTCCGGCTGACCTGTTTTCATATTCAGTTAAAAGGAAGTCAAAGCAAACTGACTCAATTGCCAGGTTATCCTGCGACAGGAAGAGTGAACTAGGGTAGTCATCATTAAAAGGAGCCATCTGCCATTTTTCAACCCATCCCTGCCAGCTTTTTCCTGCCCATATTCCATCAACAATATTGAGCATGGTTTTTCCTCCCAAATGCTCATGTCCTATATAATCCACCAGATGGCGATACCTGTGGTTACCTCCATCTGTGTCGTCATGGTCGGGCAGGGAATAATGCATATTCCATGCAGACTGGCCACTGGTTTGAGCTCCGTCCTGCAGGACTGAACCCTGATGGTTTTTTGCTGCCAGTGTAATTCCTCCGGAATCATGTGTTTTCAGGCAGGGCATATTGATGAAATAAGTAGCATTTACATATTCCTGTGGTATCCTCCAGTCATACCTGCCGTCACTGAATTTCATAAGATCCTCTGTTGTTGCCTGGATCTTATGCCTCCCGTTTAAACCATCCCCGTCGCAATAATTAACATCAGGATAGACAGTATGACACATATCCCAATATGAATCGCGAAATGTCCGGAAAGGATCACCAATGTAAATATCACTCTGGGCAACTCCCGCATTTTCTATTAATTGCATAAGTATGGAAAGCACTAATTCGGGTGTGGCATCCATTCTTTCAAAATTATCAACTCTTTGTGTTCCACTCATCCCATTGCTTGAATTTGTTAAATTGATCTTAACATAAATCTTCTCTCCTGCAGTATATCCTTTGTCTCCGTTACCGTGAGTCTTGTTAAAATATCTGAACAATGCATCCCATGCATCGGCAATACTATCCTGGACTGCCAGGTATTTAATAGCCTTTTCAAGCATGTTGTCAACTACTGCCTGGTCAGTGTTATCAAACCAGTAGTCGTCCGGTACATTTTCACAGGTCTCATCTGTGGCATTAGGATCCCACATCCAGACCACACGCCCCGGAGATATACCATATGCTTCACCTATAGGCTGGGTTGCCTCATAGTAATCTGAAGGCACAAGGTCAAAAGCTTTTGTACTTCCCGGAGTTGTTACAATTGATACTGTAACTGCCAGAATCCCTGCAGTAAGGAAAACAAAGGCAATTAAATACTTTGCCCTGAGCAGGCTGGTTTTAAATTTTCTGAATGCAACAACTGAGCCGGTTATTGACAATAAATATATTACAAAACTCGCCATTATAGGGGCTGCTGCTTTTACACAGGGATAAGTAGCTCGGCTGGGTTTTGGAATAACCCTCACCAGAAACCATATTGTGGATAAAACACCTAATACAATAAACACCAGTTTCGCGGGTAATTTCTTTCTTCCAAAAGAAGCCTTCATTCTTTCAATCCAGTTGTGAAATTTGTCTTTTTCCATTTTCAATTCATTTTAAAATTCTGCTATTTGTTAATTGCGATATCATACTATTATATGCTTAATCAACAAATATACTTATAATTCAATATAGTGTTGTATATTAATATTTATTTTAACATATAGCCTGATAATAATACTCGATTATATTCGAATTACTTCCCTGATAATTGGTCATTTTTTCTAAATTTATAACCTTAAATACGATTATTGTATAAAGTGAAAATACCTGAGAGGTTAAATGATATTTCTTCCTTCCTTGTAATGGACGTTCTTGAGAAGGCGCAGGAAATGGAAAAACAGGGAATCGATGTTATTCATCTTGAAGTCGGAGAACCTGATTTTGACACTCCTGAATGTGTAAAAGAGGCTTTAAAAAAAGCCCTGGATGATGGATGCACTCACTATACACACAGTATGGGTGACATTGAGCTGAGAGAAGCAGTATGTGATAATTATCAGGCAAACTACGGGGTTAATATTAGTCCTGATCAGGTTGTAGTAACTTCGGGGACCTCACCGGGCATTTTTTTATGTCTCCTGGCTTTACTGGAAGTAAATGACGAGGTAATATTATCGGATCCCGGATATGCCTGTTACCCGAATTTTATAAGAATTGCAGGGGGGAAGCCTGTATTCGTTCCGGTTTATGAAAATGACGGGTTTCAGTACAGGACTGAAATAATTAAGAAGAAGATATCTTCGGGGACAAAGGCAATATTTATAAATTCGCCGATGAATCCTACAGGCAACCTGCTATCAGAAAATCGTTTGAAAGAAATAGCTTCTCTGTCAACCTGCATAATTTCCGATGAGATATATCACGGACTGGTTTATAAAGACAGAGCTCACTCAATACTGGAATTTACAGATAAAGCCTTTGTATTAAACGGTTTTTCAAAGTTGTATGCAATGACAGGTTTGCGGATCGGATACCTTATAGCGCACAGAAAATTCATAAGAAATATTCAGAAAATTCAGCAAAACCTATTTATTTCTGCTAATGCAGCAGTACAAAGAGCTGCCATTACCGCATTAAAAGAAGCGGGGGCAGATGTTGAAAAAATGAAAAACACATATAATGAGAGAAGAATTTATATGATAAAAAGGCTTAAAGAGTTAGGATTTGGTATCTCGATAGAACCTACTGGGGCTTTTTATGTTTTTGTAAATGCCAGGCATCTGTCCGCAGATTCCTATAATCTTGCATTTGATATTCTTGAAAAAGCACATGTGGGTGTAACTCCTGGTATTGATTTTGGTAATAATGGGGAAGGTTATTTACGGTTTTCGTATGCGAATTCCATAGAAAATATAAAAAATGGCCTCGCAAGAATCGAAGCCTATATTAAACAATATTATAACAAATAGAATGGGTTGTAAAGTGTTTTAGTTCTGCCTGGTTCTTACTACTGTTTTTTCATTAATCCAGCAGCCTATGGTGTATTCCTGTCCGTCAACGTAACCGTGAAAAAATGTTTCTTCTTTTAGCGGAAAATGATCCGAATACCTGTGGATAAGTGTCTTGGCCTTTTCTGAAACACTTGGATCAGCCATCATAGCTTTTTGATATTTATCAACGGCAGCCCAGTAAACTGTTCTTTTTTCAAACTCAGACTCACAGCATTCTTCCATGCTTTTTACGTATGCATCACCAATAAGCATATATGGTTCGCCGTATTTGTCATTCAGTTTTATTGCTTCATATGCATAATTTCTGGCCAGAGTGTAATTCTTTAAATTGTCAATACTGATTTGCGCCAGGTAGACATATAATTTTGCTTTGGTTTCATTATCAGTTTCTAACTCAATGGCCTTTTTAAAATATAATACGGAATTATCATAATCTTTTTTATTATGAAAAAGTGGGGCTATCCTTGTGGCAAGGTCAGCTGATGGTTCTGCCTTAAATAATTCTACCAGAACATTTAAAAACAAATCATTATCTGTGCAATTGTTCTTTTCCAGTATCCCGGAGATATTTTTAAGCAGCTCGGTATTTGCCATGTCAGCCTGGAATTTAGGCTCAAAAATATTTGTCAGTGTTTCGCAATCTGCAGCGCCACATGCTGTGAATATTTTTTCAACGTTTTCTATGGCTAATTCTGTTTTGCTCTTTGATTTTGAAGAGCTTAATTTTTTATCAAGGTATTCACTAACCATCATATAATTATTGACTACTTCATCTCCAGGTATAAGCTCTTTTTTATAAAGTACAT
>CP070654.1:3201946-3205339 GCA_020354785.1 Bacteroidales bacterium | reverse complement strand
AAAATTCTGTGGCTTAAAGATTTTATTAAACAGGTGCGCCAGGATAATATTTTTGATAAAATTGACTGGAGTAATATTTCAGAGGAAGAGCAAAATAACTGGAATCAGGTTCATAATTTATATCATAGTATCGCCGATATTTTAATCAACGCACGTATCGAGAGTGATCCGCTGAGTATATTGCAAAACTGTTCTTTTGGACTGAAATTGTTACCGGGTAATATCGCCCTGATTGATCAGGAAAATTATATTCTGGATATTATACATGACATGATAATCAACAATCTGACTAACATAGATGATGTAATTAACCGTACAACATTTATGCTGCAAAGTAACCCGGCCTTTGGAAACGCATGGCTGGTCAGATCATGGGCATTATACCAGAAAAGGGATATAAAACAAGCCTTGTATGCAGCAAATAATGCTGCAATATCATACCCCAACAGTGCGCTGATACAGCATAATTTAGGGACCATACTGATGAGTATAAGAAGGGGGGATGAATCTATTCTCCATTTAAAGGAAGCAGTTAAGTTAGATCCTGAAAATGTAACAATTAACATCAGTCTGGGAATGGCTTACACTATGAATAATCAGTATAATGAGGCTATATCGGTATTTGAGAATGTACTAAAACTAAATTCACGTAACTACAGAGTTTATTATTATCTGGGAGACCTTTATAGTTTCCAGGGAAAAATAAATGATGCTGTTACTGCATATAAAAAATCACTCGAAATAAATCCGGAATTCGAGGCAGCAAAGGACAAACTGCAGACAATACAATCACAAAACTGAGAATAAGAATACTGATGCCAAATCAATAATCCTGTATTTTCTTATACTATATCATAATGTCTTAAATAATTAATGATTTAATATAACTTTGCCATTACCTTATTCAATTATTAATAATAAAACTTTAAATACAATGTATAAAACATATGTTATTTTTATAATAGTTAGCTGCCTGCTATCAGTCAGCTGTAGTGATAGTTACAAATCTGAAAAAACTAAAGATATGAGTAAAAGAATATCAATTGTAAATGACAAAATCATAAGTGAAGTAGAAAAGGAACTGATGGAGAAATATGCTGATGCCGATACATTCAGGATAAAGAGAGGAGTAAGGCAGGTTGCATCATTCTGGACCGACAGTGACGGGAGTATTGATGAATATAAGAAATTCTGTACAGACAATTTTATTGATTCTGAAAGTGAACTGGAAAATACTTTTGAAAAAATATCCAGAAATATAGAAATACTTTCAGGTAATATGAACAGGATAATATTGGACCTCAAGGTTCCTCTTGACCTGGATGTGGGAGAAATTAAGAATGTTGATGTAATGTTTGGAAGCTACAATCCGGGAAGTCATCTGGAGGAAGATTTTTACAGGAACAAGATAGCATTTTATATTCTTCTGAATTTCCCTTTTTATACACTTGAAGAAAAATACAGTCTCGGAGAAAACTGGTCGCGGAAAGACTGGGCATATGCGCGTTTAGGGGATTATATTATATCCAGGGTTCCCAGTGATATTATTCAGGAATATAGTGAAATATTAACAAATACCGATTCGTATATAGCTGAATATAATATATACATGGGTAAAGTAATTAATGACAAATCCGAAACAATGTTCCCCGAGGATTTAAAACTCATTTCGCACTGGGGTCTCAGGGATGAGCTGAAATCTCACTATAATTCGGACAACGGGCTGGAAAAACAAAAAATGATATTCCAGATAATGAACAGGATAATTAGCCAGGAAATCCCGGAAGAAGTAATAAACTCGGATAAATATCGCTGGAATCCATACACTAACGAGCTGTTTGAAGGCACTGAAAAAATAGATTTTTCAAGTGAACCTGATACACGTTATCAGAAAATAATAGACATATTCAATGGCGTTAAAAAGTATGATCCTTATTTCCCGGGATATCCGGATAATATTAAACGCGAGTTTGAGCTTAATATGGAAATACCGCAGAAAGAAGTGGAAGATCTGTTTATTGAACTCATGTCATCAGAACAAGTCAGGAAAGCAGGAGAGCTGATAAGCAAGAGACTGGGCAGGAAACTTGAGCCGTTTGATATCTGGTACAATGGATTTGGCTCTGAAAAAAGAATACCGGAAGAAGAGCTCAACAAACTGACAAGGGCAAAATATAGTACAAGCGAGGATTTTAGAAAAGACATCCCTTCAATATTAACCCATTTGGGTTTTACAAACGCAAGGGCTGATTATATAGCATCCAAAATTACTGTTGATGCTTCCCGCGGGGCAGGTCATGCATGGGGGGCACAGATGCGCACTGATAAAGCTCACCTGAGAACCCGCGTGGAAAAGGGCGGAATGAATTATAAAGGCTATAACATTGCTATACACGAACTGGGACATAATGTGGAGCAGACACTTTCATTATATGATGTAGACCACTACCTGCTGAACGGGGTACCAAATACTGCATTTACAGAAGCTTTAGCCTTTATTTTCCAGAAGAGGGATCTTGAAATCCTGGGTGTTGGACAAAAAGCACAATATGAAGATCACATGATGGCTCTTAATATATTATGGACAGGCTATGAAATAATGGGTGTTTCACTGGTAGATATGTATGTCTGGAAATGGCTTTATGATAATCCGGATGCAACTGCAAGTCAACTGAAAGAAGCAGTTATAAGCATTTCTAAAGATGTATGGAACAAATATTATGCAGAAATATTTGGTGTAAAAGATCAGGCAATTCTGGCTATATATTCACATATGGTAACCTATCCGCTTTATTTATCAGCTTACCCGGTAGGACAATTAATTCAGTTCCAGATTGAGAAATATATGGAAGATAAAAGTCTGGCAGATGAAATTCAAAGAGTATTTACACTGGGACGGTTAACTCCTCAGATGTGGATGAAGCAGGCTGTGGGAACAGAATTATCCTGTACTCCACTCCTTGAGTCAGCTGAAGAAGCACTGACTGTTATAAACCAGTAATTAAGATATATTGCAGGCCTGTCCGAACTGCAGGCTTGCAATAATCCCCTGTAACAACCAACCTGCTGATTAATAAATTCCCTGCCTTAATTATTGATAACTTGTGAATATCATTATTGAAAGAAATTCTTTTAAATAGATTTAATTTTTAAATTTTGAGTAAATAAAACTCAAATTAAAAATGAAAAATATTCCTGTTATTTATGTCCAAGAAAAATCATTAGCTCAGGCTTATGAAGGAGCATTAATCAGACTTTACAATCACGGTATAGGTTTTAAAACACAATATGATAAACCGGGTGATCCGTTGAGTTTAGACTGTACAATGGATATTACCATTCTGGAACCGGAAAGTGATCCGATGATACATATGGCATTTCCGGGTGGAATTG
>CP070654.1:3192535-3201846 GCA_020354785.1 Bacteroidales bacterium | reverse complement strand
TCTTAATGAATCAATAAGAGTGATTCCCGGACATTATAAAGACAAAGCTGTAAAATCTGTAAGAAGTATAGTTGCCAATATCAAAGATTATTTGCAGTCTGATCTGGATATTATTGAATTCAGGGATTTGTTACTAAACCATATTCTTACTGAATATAGAAATTCAAAAATTTATAATTTAAGCAAGGCAGACAAAGAAAATATAATGAAGCTTGCAAAGGTGAAATATTCTACATGGGAATGGATATACGGATATTCACCCGGATATTCATTAGATGTAACATTCAGGATTGGCAAAGAAGATTTAAAATTCAGCCTAATTGTTGAAAACGGTATTATAAAGGATATACAGTCAAAGGATGATTCAATTAATGAAAGTGTACTATCAGAAGTGTCAGCATTATTTAAAGGTGTGCCTCACAGGGATAGTGATTTAATACAAAAGACAGCCAAACTGACGAAATTATTATCAATCACCAAGGCAGAGGCAGATAAACTTATATTCTCGATGTTCTAAAAAAATATTATAGAGCCGCATCTTTCTTCAGCGATCGCTCTCTTTTTGCAGCTTCCTCTTCTTCATCCAGGGGTTCAGGTCCGTATACAACTCCTTTTATAAAATACCCGGGGAATTCACCGTATCCGCCGGTTTTTTGTTTATGCGTCACCAGGACTATTGTACCCCTGAGGTTTGCCGCTTTTTTCTTGAGCTTTATTATAGCATTTTTCTTGGCAGCTTTCGGGCTTCTTTCACTTGGGGAAGATTTTGATTCCACAAGTCCTCTTTTATATAAATCAACCACTTCTTTTTTATCTTCCGTTAACCACACAGCCTCCCACTGATATTCATCAATCATCTCAATCAGAGGATTATTCAGTTCATCAATCCTTCCATTCTTATATACAATTTTCTGAATTTGCTTTCTTTCAATAGTATATACTTCATCCTGGCCGGGGTAGATAAAACTCACATAAGTTGTTGTTACTTTAGTTACATCAACAAGTAAAACTGTACCTCCGAGTTTATATATTGTATCAGTAGGTTCTACCCTGACACTCATATTACTTCCGTAAATGAGAAGACTAAAACATAATGCTGTAATTAAAAGCGCAAATTTTTTCATGATTAAGTTATTAGTTTTATTTTATACCCAGTTATATACGGCCAAAGTTAACTGAGGTTTACATACTATATTATTTTTTAAAGACTTTTTTACTAACGAACAGTTATTTATGACGAATAATAGTGATCTGGGTATACAAAATTAAACAGATTTGGACAATAATAATATAATTTTCAAACTTTAAAATTAACTTTATATCGATACTAAAATACATCAATGAAATCAATAATTGTTTCACTATATGTATGGATTTTTGCTGTAATAACGATAATTATAATTTTCCCGGTTTATCTAACAATATGGTTATTAACAGTATTTTTTGATAAAAAGCTTATTATAGTCCATTTTATTACTTCTTTATGGGCTGCCTTATATACATGGATTAATCCCTGGTGGAAAATAACTATTGAAAACAGGGAGAAGATTAAAAAAGGTAAAACTTATATTATTATTTCTAATCACCAGTCTATGCTGGACATACTGGTTCTTTTCCGCTTGTTTGTACATTTCAGGTGGGTTTCCAAAACAGAAATATTTAAAACTCCTGTTGTTGGATGGATAATGACATTGAATAACTATATAAGAGTTAAAAGGGGTGATAAAAAAAGTATAATAAAAATGATAGAAACCAGCAGAAAGGTTATTGCTTCAGGAATTTCCATATTAATTTTCCCGGAGGGTACACGTTCTGAAGATGGCAATCTCCGGCAATTTAAAGACGGGGCATTTAATTTAGCTGTCGATACTAAAACTGATATCCTGCCTGTATTAATTAATGCAGTTTCAGGAGCTCTTGCCAAAAAAGGTATCTTTAAAATGAATAAACTGTCAATTAAAGTCAGGATTCTTGACGAAATACCGTATTCAGATTTTGAAAAATCAGGTGTCAGTGAAATTAGAAACAGGATTCATGGTTTAATGAGTAAGCAGCTGCAGAAACTAAAGAATAGCCTTAAGAAAGATAGTTAGTTATTCTTTCAGATAAATTTTCAGATAATCAATCATCAGAGGAACGTCAAAAGGATTTATTCCGAGTTTTACCAGGTATTTACTATCTTCTTCGAATACTCTTGCAAACCAGTCGAAGTCCATGTTTGATTTTTTAATGCCCAGGCTGTAATTTTCAATGGCCTTTTGTTTATTACCAAGACACCATTCGACATGGCCAAGGTTCATGAAATCGTTTTTGTTATCTTCCTTTGAAATTAGTTTTTCAAAGTATTTTTTTGCAGTATCCAGTTTCCCGAGAAGAAAAGAACACCATGCAATCGGACGCTGTATTTTATGATTATCGGGGGACAGATATTCAACCTTGAAATAGTATTTCAGGGCTGATTCGAAATCATCCATATCAAGAAATACCTGGCCGAGATAAGCCTGTATCTGAAGGTCTTCGGGGTCGAGTTTCTCTGCCTGTTTATAATATTCAATTGATTTTTCAAAAAGCTCTAATTTCCTGTAACAGTAGGCCAGTTTATTTAGTAACCATAATTTATTTTTGCTGGTAATTTCAGCTTTATGGTAGAAATCCACAGCCTTTTGAAATTCTCCCAATTGCTGGTAGCAGAATGCAGTTTTTTCAAATAATTCAAAATTTTCTTCAGTGCAGCATAATGTTTCAAAAATCTCAAGTGCATCCTCGTAATAGCCTTTTTCAAAGAAGAACTCGCCAATATTTCTTAAAATTGATTGATCTTCAATTAATATTTTAAAGAAGTTTGATTTGTAAATATGGTATTTCAGTTTAAATATATCTTCAAATTCATTTTTTAACGGATGAATCTTATAAAAGCGGTACAAATCCTGAAAATATTGAGTGAATACAGCCTTGTTTTTTGCGGTATTGTTTATTAGTTCATCCTGCTGGTTAAGTTCGTTCATCGCCTTAAGTTCCATATTGAATAATTCTGTCATCATTGATTTCTGCATTGATGGCAAGTGTTTTACATTCAGGCAAAATGAATATTTGTCTGAATTGCACAGAAATGATGTACGTTCCAGGCCTTCAACAAACTGATCTACATCAAATCCCTCTTTAATATTTTCCAGAGCCCCGGCTATTATTTCGTTTTCCTTATAAAATGGCAAGAACCAGTTGCTTAACTCGTTAAAGAAATCAAAACGTTTCAGCAATGCAAAAGCTCCCAGAAAAACATCTGCTCCTTCCATCTGCATTGCAGAAAATTCTTCGAATTTCTGATAAATATCCGGGGAATCTTTAAAATATGTTTCCCATTCGGGATTCTTTTCACTTATAACTTTTGATGATAAGATATTATCAAGATCAAGCTTTTCTTCGAGCTTTGACTTTATCTTCATTACTTCAGGCAAAATCTCTTCCTTTATTTTCTTAGTTATCTTTTCAGTTTCTTTAGCCCTTATAAACTGAATAATAATCGCTTCTATATGTTTCTTAAGATCTTTGTTCCCCTGGTATGCTTTGATTCTGTTTACAATATCAGGATAATAACTTAATCGATCATCGAACAGGTAAAGACTAATTGTTAACCCAATAAGGGCTCGCTGCCATACCTGGTGTTCTTCAGTCTCGTAAAATTCAAATAACAGGGCCACTTTATTACTATCAAAATGTCTTAGCAATGAAAGAGTTAATGCGCTGACAATTAAACATTTGTCATGCCAGGGCAATAATTTGGTGCTGCATATTTTCTTAACCAGTTCAATTTCTGCTTCTTTAAAGGTATCAGTTAACCATATAATCTTAAAAATATTAATCAGGCTTTTCCTGTATCTTTGTTCCCTTTTTGAATCCTCAGATTTTTTAATGCCTGATGTAGATTTTAACATCTGGTCTATTTCCCTTTCAAATTCAAGTTGTTTCACAAATTCATCCGATTCATCCTCGTCGAGCTGATGCTGTTTTTTGATTTCTGATTTATACTGATAGTAACTAAGCAACCTGTTGCTGACTATTATATCTTCTTTTACATTGTCAGCAAGTTCTGTTATAGATTTTAGCAGATGGCCGTATACTTTTTCCTTTTCGGGATCATCTCCCAATTCAAATGAATATTTTAATATGTTCTGATATGTACTATAGTGATTCTCAAATTGAACTTTAAGGTCTTTATTATTACATTTTTCTATAAGCTCCTTAAGAAGGTCCAGGGCATCCTTAATTTGTTTATTTGAAACAAAATGAAAAATCCGGTTATATTTTGAGATCAGTTCATTAAAGTCCATGTGAAATAAATTGTTAACAAATAATAATTAAAATCTCATATTAAATCTCTGTAAATAAAATTAAAGCAAATATAACTGCTAAACAAAATTATTTTAAATATGTTTCGGGTTCATAATCATTGGTGTAGAAGATATAATATCATAACGATACAATCCTTAATTTTATGATGCCTGAATAAGTTTATATGTTGATTAAATCCTTGATTTTTGCCTGAATGTATTGGTAAAATTGTTATAACTTTATTAAAAAATAAGATAATGCTATGTATTTAAAAGGTTTAATACTGTTCAAAAAGAAACATATAATCCTGCTTATAATTTTCAGCCTGGGATTTTTTAACTCACCTGTTTTTCCCGGTTATAGTAGTCTTAAATCAGGCATTGCAAATTTGAAGCAGGAAACCAAACAGGCTGAATATAATAAGCATATTTCCAGGGGTGACAGCCTTATGAATCTTGAGAAATATGATGAAGCTATGATTGAATACCAGAAAGCATCAGATTTGATGCCCCTGGAAGAATATCCCAGGTTAAAGATGCAGGCAATAGAAACGTTAACAAGGATGAAACAGATTGAAGAAAGAAAAGAAGCTTCAAAAGAAGATCTAAGGGACTTAACCAAAAAGGACGGGGTTGACGTATCAGATAAAGAAATCCTGGCTGAACAGGAAGAGGCAAGGGAAACGGCAAAAAGAGATAGCTTGCGTCAGGCCGTTCTCAATAAATATGAAGAAACACTTACCAGGATAAAGAAGACCGAAGACGATCAGGAAATATCAAAAGTATACAAAGAAATTGCGGACACCCTTAAAAACCTGAAAGCCCACTCAAACGCACTGGGATTCTACAGACAATCGCTGGAAATTGAAGAAAAAAGAGGGAACAAAGAGAATGCCGCTGTAATCCTGGAAGATATAGCAGATATATATCTTGATTCAGGATTATATAAATCTTCAATTAACTCTTATGAGAAATCTATGGGACTAAAAGAGGATATTGGAGATGAAAGAGGAGTTTCAAACGCACTCTCAAATATAGGCAATGTTTATGAAACTACATACGATTTTAATAAAGCTATAAACTACTACGAAAAATCTGCAGAGGTTAAAGATAATATAGATGATAAGGAAGGATTATCTGTAGTCATGGACAATATCGGGAATCTTTATTATAAACAGCGATTCCTTGAAAAATCAATTGATTCCTATAAAAAGTCAGCTGAATTAAATGAGCAGTTAAATATGCAGGATAATTTAGGTTCTAATTATAACAAGCTGGGTGTGGCTTATTATAAAATGGGAAATTATGATGAAGCAGAGAGGTACTATGAAAAATCACTGGAAGTTAAGCAGGAAACTGGAAATAAGAAAGACGCTTCGATGACTTACAATAACCTGGGGAATATAAATTTAGATAAAAGCAAGTATAAAAAGGCAATAACATATTATGAGAAATCACTGGAATTAAAGGATGATATTGATTACACTTATGGACAGGCTGTATCATTGCACAACATGGGAAATGCATACAGGCAGCTGAACATATTTACTAAAGCAGCAGAGCATTTTGAATCAAGTAAAAAAATATGTGAGGAAAATAATTTTGAAGAGCTATTAGCCAGAAATATAAAAGTATTGTCAGAATTATACTTCAGCATTAATGCGACTGACAAGGCAAACGAGTATAAAGAATTACTTGCAAAATCTGAATACCAGGATGTTGATATTAATGAACCTGTAACAGAAAGCCAGATTACTGGTGAAATGGGGGAAAGTGAAAAAGTAATAAAGTTTCTGACCGAAGAAGTATTAAGGCAGAAGGAGATGGTTGAGCAGCAAGCCAGTGAAAGGGAGCGTGAAAACAAAATAAACAGCCAGAGGTTGAGAATTAAAAATCTGCAAATAAAGCGACAGCGTATTATAGTGGGCTCACTTAGTATTGTTATTGCATTAATTCTTGTTGCATTATTCCTGTTCTACAGGCAAATTGTACAGAAGAAAAAGGCTAATGTTGTGCTTACCGATAAAAACAGGGTAATTTCAAAGCAACAGAAACTTATTACTGACAATATGCAATCTGCCAGCGTTATACAAAAGGCTGCTATGCCTCCCGATAATTTTATTAACAAAGAGCTAACAGACTTTTTTGTACTCAACCTGCCAAAAGATATAGTTAGCGGAGATTTTTACTGGATGGATAAGAGAGATGACAGAATATTTCTGGCCGTAGCTGATTGTACAGGCCATGGTGTACAGGGAGCAGTGGTGAGCATGCTGGGAATCGCACTGTTAAATGAGATAGTAAATAAAAGTTATTCAAAGAAACCGGGAGAGATATTAGACCAGTTAAGTGTTAAAATAAAAGACTCCCTGCATCAAAGCGGAGATATTGATCAAATAAGAGAAGGCATGGACATTGTATTATTAAAAATTAATAAAAAGATTAATAAAATTGAGTTCGCAGGAGCTAATAACCCGGTTTATATTGTGCGTGGCGAAGATATTATTGAACAAAAAGGTGACAGAAATCCTATTGGATATTACAGTAAAGGAACGCTTTTTGAAACAAGAAACCTGGAAATTAAGAAAGGTGATTCATTGTATATGTTTTCAGATGGATATGTTGACCAGCTTGGAGGTGAAAGTTTAAAAAAGTTTCTGCCAAGAAGATTCAGAGCAATACTGACAGAAATTAATAATAAGCCTATGAAGGAAAGAAAAGAAATATTAATGAAAGAGTTTAATGAATGGAGGGGGGATTATCAGCAGGTCGATGATATTATGGTTCTCGGGCTTAAAATTTAGTTAATATAACCAGTTAGATTTACCTGAAATATATCCGTATTTCTTAGCCCTAATTTATTATTGAAATGCTTAATATTGTCAGCTTAGCAGGATTTTTTCTTTTCATGGCCATAGCCTGGGCATTATCAGCAAAGAGGCGGATTGTTAACTGGCGGGTTATCTTATGGGGAATATTATTTCAAATGCTTTTTGCATTATTTCTTTTTTTAGTTCCTGCCGGAACCAGATTATTTTTAGCTGTTAATGACATTGTAATTAAAATACTGGATTCTTCTGCGGAAGGGGCAAAATTTGTATTCGGGCGCCTGGCTCTTCCTCCAGGCACAACTAATGAGAGTGGAGAAACGTCTATTGGTCCTATTTTAGCCTTTCAGGTTTTTCCGACAATAATCTTCTTTTCGGCTTTAATGTCAATTTTATATTTTTTTAAGATAATGCCTCTTTTTATAAGGGGATTTGCCTATGTTTTTACCAGGCTGATGAAAATTTCAGGAGCTGAATCATTAAATGCTGTCAGTAATATTTTTGTAGGAATAGAATCAGTATTTACTATTAAGCCTTACATAAAAGATATGACCCGGTCTGAGATGTTCACACTGCTTACTGTGTGCATGTCAACTGTTGCTTCCAATGTAATGGCTCTTTATGTATTTAGTTTAAAAGACCAGTTCCCTACAATAGCAGGACATCTTATTTCCGCTTCATTTTTGTCAGCGCCGGCAGCATTAATTATCTCAAAGTTGATGATGCCGGAAAATGAAACACCAAAAACGCTTGGCCTGAATGTTAAACCTCATTATGACAGGGAAGATAATTTATTTATGGCAATTATAAACGGAGCTAATTCAGCGATTAAATTCATTGTTGGCATAGTAGCTTTACTTATAGCAGTAATTGGCCTTGTTGCGCTAATAGATTTATTTCTGGGCTGGCTCGGAGGATTATTCAATACAGATTTAACCTGGTCGTTAAAGAGTTTTATGGGATATTTGTTTTATCCCTTTACACTGGTAACAGGAGTACCTCTTGAAGACGCCGGGATTGCATCTCAAATCATTGGGGAAAGGTTAATAGTGACAGAAATAACAGCTTACCAGGATTTGGCCGAAGCTATACAAGAGGGTTTACTGAGTAATCCGAGGTCTATAATAATCACATCATATGCACTGTGCGGTTTTGCACATATAAGTTCAATGGCCATATTTATTGGAGGAATATCAGCCCTGGTTCCTTCAAAAGCCAGAATTATTGCGAAAATGGGAATAAGATGCCTTATAGCGGCAACTCTTGCATGTTTGATGACTGCGTGTATAGCCGGACTTTTCTATAAAGAAAGTACAATTCTGTTTGGAGGATAGACCTGTTATATATCAAGCAGCCCTTCCGGAAGATCAGTAAAAATGACTTTTTTGTTGTGATTTATTTCTTTTATTATGTTTTCGTTCACAGGAATCATATATTCATTATTCCCGGATCTGACTTTAAAAAGAGGATTTTCCCTGATATCCATAACCTCTGTTATCTTACCAATATCGCCATACCTACTGTCCACAACTTTGTAACCTGTAAAATCAGCGGCCTTTGAATACAAATCATCAGAAATATTTACTTTGTCTGCAGAAATGTAAATTTTGCATCCGATAAATTCTCTGGCCTTTGCATTTGAATCCATATTATCAAAAGTAACCAGTATTGACGTCCTTCCTAAATCTGAAAAACCGGAAATAAAAAATGGAACCAGTAAACCATCAATTTCAATAAATACTGATTCCACTTCTAAAATTTCTTCAGGGTGAAGGTTATTAAGTGCCAGAACACAAGAACCTTTTACCCCGTGAGTTTTTACCAATGTCCCCAGAAAGTAAAGATTTTCTTTATTAAACATGGATGTGGCTCCCTATGAACCAGTTGTTAATTAAGCAAAAGTTACTTGTCTTTCTTATCCTCTGATTCTTTTGGTTGCTCTTTCTTAGCATCGGCCGGGTTATCTTCCTCTGGTTTTTCTTCTTCTGCTTTTTCTTCGGCAGGAGCTTCAGCAGCTTTTTCTTCTGCCTGGGTTTCATCCTTCACCTCTTCTTTAGCTTCTTCTTTAGCTTCAGGTGCCTCTGTTTCTTCTGCTTTTTCTTCGGCAGGGGCTTCAGCAGCTTTTTCTTCTACCTGGGTTTCATCCTTTACCTCT
>CP070654.1:3183474-3192435 GCA_020354785.1 Bacteroidales bacterium | reverse complement strand
GAATAAGATAATTATCTTTTAATACAGGAATGATATTAGTCTGATCAGGAGAATGGCAATACTCAATAACATCATCCAGTTTGTTCTTTCTCAGCCTGTGTCTTTGGGCTACTTTATTAATATATGCCATAAGATCTTTTTTCGCCACGTTCCATAAATCAATCGAAGCCAGGGTAGAATCGCATATCGTGTGGAAGTTATTATTATTCAATACTGCTTCTGAAAGTGCACCTGCAAAAAGTGAATCTTCAAGATTAAATTTAGTTTTCCATCCGGCACATAAAATCAGCAAATCGTGGTTCTTATTAATAATATATTTTGCCATTGAACTTATGTTAAGGTATGCACCAATAAGAACCCTGTAGCTGTTTCTTGCCATCATTATTGAGTTTGTTCCGTTTGTAGTACTGTACACAATCTCCTTACCATCAACCCTGTCATTCGTAAAATTAAAGGGAGAATTGCCAAAATCGGCAAAATCCCGGACAATCCCATCCCTTTCGGCAGCAACCATGTATCCTTTTTCTTTATATGCTTTAGCTTCTTCAAGTGTAGCTACAGGTATTATTCTATCCGCACCATTCATGAAAGCTGTAATAATAGCTGAAGTGGCTCTTAAGATGTCAACAATAACAACTATAGCATCTTTATTTTCAAATGCAGAAAAAATCGCCGGTGAAAAGCATACTTCTACTTTACTCCTGTTTTCCATAAACTGTGTGCTATATATTTTTATAAAAAGGCATATCTACTATTCCTGCCTTAAGAGATTTATCACGAACTGTTATATAAATTTCACCTCCCGGTTCTGAGTACTCAGTTTTAACATAACCCATCCCGATTCCTTTCTTTAATGAAGGTGACATTGTACCTGAGGTTACATTCCCTGTTTTATTTCCGTTTTTATCAGTAATCATATAGCCATGCCTGGGAATCCCCCTGTCTATCATTTCAAATGCAATTAATTTTCTTGTAACACCATTTGTCTTCTGTTTCCATAACCTTTCTTTATCTATAAAATCCTTATAATCGACAAACTTTGTTATCCATCCTAATCCTGCCTCAATCGGAGAGGTTGTTTCATCAATTTCATTCCCGTAAAGGCAGTAGCACATTTCTAATCTGAGAGTGTCTCTTGCGGCAAGGCCTATTGGTTTTATACCATCCTCCTTACCAGCATCAAAGATTGCATTCCAAAGGGGTATACCGTCCTTACTATGGAAATATAATTCAAACCCCCCGGATCCCGTATATCCGGTAGCTGATATTATGACATCACATATGCTGCCAATCTCTCCTTTTACAAATGAAAAATTTTTAATCTCAGACAGATTTATTCCTGTTATTTTTTGCAGGATCTTTAATGCCTTGGGTCCCTGAACGGCCAGCTGAGAAATTTTATCAGATGAGTTTTCGAGTTGTACATCACAATCATTGTTTCTGTTTATCCACTCCCAGTCTTTTACAGTGTTTACAGCATTAACGACAAGCATATACCTGTCTTCTTCGATTTTATAAACAATCAAATCATCAACAATACCTCCATTCCCGTTTGGGAAGCATGAATATTGAGCCCTGCCTGTCTTAAGCCTGGAAACATCATTTGAGGTTATTTTCTGCAGCAATTTAGTCGCATCGGGTCCTTTAATAAAAATCTCACCCATATGTGATACATCAAATACTCCAGCATATTTTCTTACGGCCAGGTGTTCATTCACTATACCGGAATATTCCAGGGGCATTTCATGCCCTGCAAATTCCACCATTCGTGCACCCATGTCCCTGTGAATCTTATTAAAAACAGTAAACTTCATATACTAAATAATTTGGTCCGGGGACCATTATGTAATTATCCATTAATAAAATTAAGAAAAATATAAAGGCGCTAAACTTAATGTTTATAAATAAATCCTGCAATCATTAAACTTAATGATTGTATATATCTTTCAGGAGAGTTATTATTTACTCAATACTTTAAATTCTACTCTTCTGTTCTGTGCCCTGCCTTCTTCTGTACTATTAGGAGCAATTGGCTGATCGTATGCGTATCCTTTATATTCAAGCCTGTTTTGAGTAATACCTTTTTTTACGAGATAATCAACAACTGCTTTTGCCCTGTCTTCGGAAAGCTTTTTATTATATTTATATGAACCAATATTGTCAGTATGTCCTGATATTTCAATCCGCAGGGTTTCATTGTTTTGAAGAAGCTTAACGACATGATTCAGCTCTTCATAAGATTCGGGCTTAAGAGTTGATTTTCCAAATGCAAAGAAAATATTCTTAAGTATCACTTTAACCCCGACCTCAACCCTGTCAAGCATAAAATTCCTGATTATTATTTCATCTGAAGGTTCTTTGGACAAGTCTATTGCATCAAGGTACAACAGATAGTCTTTTGCAATAATTTCCACACCGTATGATTTGGCAGCAGGTACTTTTACTTTATAATTTCCTGATGCATCGGAGATAGCAGTAGCAACGACCCTGCTAACATCAACATCAATAAGTTCGAGTTTAGCTATTACAGGATCCTGATTTTCCGAATCTGATATCAATCCCTGCATCATCAGTGATGTGTCAACTTCAAGTTTTTGTGGCCCGCCGAAGAATATATTATCGTGCGGTTTCTGAAGTCCGGCTATAAGCCTGCCTTCGTCACTCAGGATCATTTCTTTCTCAGCACCCAGATAAATGATCTTATAAATATCTTTTCCTCCCAATCCATTTTCACGTATTGTAGAATAATAGCCTGTCTTACCTTCAATATCCAGTACAAAGAAAACATCATCGTCAGGTGTATTAATGGGGTAGCCTATATTTTCAGGTTTTGACCAGAGTCCGGTTTCGCTAAGTTTTGTGCTGAAAATATCATACCCTCCCATTGTATTATGGCCGTTTGAACTAAAATATAAAACACTGTCGTTTGCAGATAAACTAACAGCAACCTCGTCAAATGCAGTATTAATCATAGAACCTATGTTTTCAGGATCTCCCCACTTACCATTGTAGTCTTTTTCACATACAAAAATATCTGACCCGCCGAGTGTTGTTTTCTTATTTGAAGAAATGAAAAACATCCTTTTCTCATCAGCTGAAAAGCATAATGATGTTTCACGTGATTTTGAATTTATTTTACCGGGCATACGTCTCGGGCTGGTCCACTTTCCGTTTTTATAGGTGCTTTTAAATATATCACCGGAATTGGCTTTGCCAATATATGAATATATCTCCTTTTTATCTTCAGACATTCCAACAGCTGCATTATTAGCCTTGTTCTTGTTTTTATTGACTTTCGTGTCAAAGCGTTTAGCTTTTCCCCATTCATTTATTTTCTTCTGGGAATAGTAGATATCTTCATAGAATTTGTTATCAGCAGGATTTCTCTTACTTTTTTCATCCTGCATTCTGCGCGATGTAAAATACATCAGTGATTCATCTCTCGAAATAACTGAATTATAATCATCATACTCGGAATTAATATTCTTGCCAAGATTGCTTATAACAACTCTAACGGGATCATTTTTTAATTCCATTCCGTTCCTGCATTGCGCCATTAATTGATTAATTAATCCAGTTTGAAGAACCAGGATTTTAGGTGGAAGATTATTCTTGTATTCCGTATATTCCAGTATCGCGTTATCAAAGTCCAGAACCAGATGGTATGCCCTTCCCAGCATATATCTGATATCAGGTGTTACATTTGGTTTAATCTTAAAGGCTTTTTTCAGATACTTTATTGATTCAAATTTATCGTCAGAGAATATATAGCATATTCCGATCATATAATTTAACTCGGCATTATTTGGATTATATCTGTATGCTTTTAAATAATGCTTTCTTGCTTCCCTGTAAGTCCCCAAACCCGCATCATAATATTTATTTCCCTGCTTTACAGCTTTCCACGCATCCTTAAATCCCGTAGTAATAATTTTAAACTCACTTTTTTTAATTTTTGGTATTTCCTGTGCACTGATTGAGACAGAACTCAGTAACAGAAATAATATGAACAAATAGATACCTTTTACTTTCATTCGATATAGTATTTGTTATGTTATAAACAATTGTTAAGTATTGTATTCAGCATATCATTCACACTCTTCAAGATAAGTCGCAGCATCCTCAACTCCCAATTCACTCGCCATTCTCCAGTCCATGCAGGCACCTTCCAAATCACCAAGAAGTTCTTTTGCCAGACCCCTGTTTACATATCCGATCCCATGTTCTGAGTTTAGTTCAATTGCCATATCATAGTATTCCACAGCTTTTTCATAGTCTCCCGTTTGTGCGGCAACATTACCTAAATTACTTATAGCAGGATAATAATCTTCTTTTAAAATAAGGGCCGTCTCGAAATCAAATATCGCTCCCTCTATATCTCCGAGTATCAATTTTGCTCCTCCCCGGTTATTATATGAAATATAAAATGTTGAATCAAGCATAATAGCAGCAGTATAATCATTTATTGATCCCTGAAAATCACCTATTTTTTTCTTTGCACTACCCATGTTGTTGTAAGCTATTACAAAATTAGGATTATAGTTAACCGCCAGGCGGAAATCATATATTGCTCCCTGGTAATCATTTATCATTACTTTTGTCGTACCCCTGTCATGGTAAGCTTTTGCATAGTTGGGTTTTCTTTCAATAGCAAGTGAAAAATCAAAAATTGCACCGTCATAATCTTTTTTCAGCAGTTTAACCAGTCCCCTGTAATAATACACCTCCGGATTCTGATAACCCAGCTGTATTGCTTTGTCAAAATCAGAAACATCCACACTGGTGCTGTCAAAAATAAATGTAACATAACCCCTGTTAAAATATGCTTCTCCATAATTAGATTTAATTTCAATAGCCTGGTTAAAATCAGCAAGAGCTCCGTATTCATCATTCAGTTGAAATTTTGCCTTTCCGCGCTGTAATAAGGCTTCAACAAATGACGGGTTCAGTTGCAAGGCTTTATCAAAGTCAGATATTGCTGCATAGTAATCCTTATTCAATATTTTTGATATACCATCGTTATAGGCTTTTTCAGAATTTTTCTTCTTTTTATAATTTATTTTTCCGTTATCTATCTGTTGAGCAGTTGAAAAATTGTAAAATAAGATTAAGCAGATAGATAAAATGACCACATTTTTCATACGTGAACAATTTTATGTATTAAAGAATTTTGTATAAAGATGAAATTTATAGATAACTTATGAATTAAAAAAATAAACTTAATAACATCAGTAGTTGATATCCATAAGCAATATTTTTATTAAAAATAAAAAAATTAATTTATATTTATTGGAAATTTACTAAATTGAATGTTTTATTTTTGCAAGCCAGGAGGTAAAACTAATGAAGAAAGTTAACCTGTCATATCTGAAAGAAATGTCGGGCGGGGATCAGACAATAGTACAGGAGATGATTGACATTTTCAAGGATCAGGTTGAAGAGTTCAGCCATGATATGGAAGAACTGCTGAATAAGAAAGACTATTCTTCATTAGGCAAACTGGCGCATAAAGCCAAGTCATCAATTTCAATTATGGGGCTGGATGAACTTTCAGGTGATATGAAAGTGCTTGAGAATCTTGCTAAATCCGGGAAGGAAACAGAAAAATATCCGGGATTAGTAGATAAATTTAGAAAAGAAACAAAGGAAGCCGTTGAGGAACTGGATGAAGTACTGCAAAATTTAGAATTATTTTTATAAATGATTAGTTATGTTAAGAACTGAAAAAATAAATAACACAATAGTTGTTAAATTCAATAAAATAGACAGATTTAATGCTTTGATAAGTGAACCGGTAAAGGAAGACCTCAAGAGTTTTTTTAATAAACCTGACACCAGGCTCATACTAAATCTTGAAGGAGTCAAATTTATAGACAGTTCAGGCTTTGGCGTTTTCCTGTCAACATTAAAGACTGCCAACAATAATCACGGTCAGTTTAAGATTTGCAATATTTCCGAAGAAGTGATGGAACTTTTCAAACTTTTACAGTTGCATAATGTCTTCGAATTATATGATAGTCTTGAAGACTGTCTTAAAAGCTTTTCTTAGGATTTTTATTTAAGCTTTCTTATAATTAAGCTGTTTTTGCTTCTTTGTTGTTGAAAATCAGGCTGTTCTCATTTTTATCTATTTGAATAACTTTCCCTTTGTCAATATTTCCTCCCAGCATTTGTTTTGAAAGTTCATTAAGTACTGTACGCTGCATTACTCTTTTCATTGGCCTTGCTCCAAACTGAGGATCAAAACCCTGCTTTGCTATCCATTCAAGGGCATCCTGTGATATAGTTATGTTAATATCTTTATCAGCCATTGATTTAGCTATATCATTAAAGTTCAGCTCGACAATTTGTATGATTTCTTCCTGTTTTAAAGGTTTGAACATTATTAATTCATCAATTCTGTTCAGGAACTCGGGGCGTACTGTTTTTTTAACCAGCTCAAATACCTGGCTCCTGGTTTTATCAAATACTTCGTCACTGTTTTTATCATTGATATCCTGCATGTTCTCCCTGATAATATGTGAACCGATATTGGAAGTCATAATAATAATTGTATTCCTGAAATTTACTGTTCTTCCCTTGTTATCTGTGAGTCTGCCATCATCAAGAACCTGTAGCAATATGTTAAATACATCCGGGTGTGCTTTTTCTATTTCATCAAGGAGTATAACAGAATAAGGTTTTCTTCTTACTGCCTCTGTTAGCTGCCCTCCCTCTTCATAACCGATATATCCGGGAGGGGCCCCTATTAATCGCGATACTGAATGCCTCTCCTGGTATTCTGACATATCAATTCTTGTTATTAAGTTTTCATCATTAAATAAGAACTCAGCCAGGGCTTTTGCTAATTCCGTTTTTCCAACACCTGTTGTGCCAAGAAATATAAAAGACCCTACAGGTCTTTTGGCATCCTGAAGACCTGCTCTTCCCCTCCTTATTGCATCCGAAATAATTGTTATTGCTTCATCCTGGCCTATAACTCTCTTATGAAGCTCGTTCTCCAGGTTTAATAGTTTATCTTTATCTTTTTGAAGCATTTTTGCTACAGGAACACCTGTCCATTTCGAGACTATTTCTGCTATATCTTCTGTCGATACTTCTTCTTTAATTAATACTGTTTCTTCATGTAATTCTTTTAACTTACCTTTAAGAGTTTCTATTTTGTTTTCGGCATCTTTTATCTTCCCGTATCTTATTTCTGCTACTTTTCCGTAATCACCTTGTCTTTCTGCCTGTTCGGCTTCAAATTTCATATTTTCTATGTTGGATTTATTTCTCTGAATATCATCTATTATCACCTTTTCAGATTGCCATTTTGCCCTCAGGATGTTTCTTTCATCGGTAAGATTTGCAATTTCTTTGCTAAGTTTCTGCAGGTTGGAAGTGTCGCCCTCTCTTTTTATTGCTTCTCTTTCAATTTCCAGTTGTTTAATTTTTCGTTCTTTATCATCTATCTCCAGTGGCACCGAATTCATTTCCAGCCTGAGCTTCGATGCTGCTTCATCCATTAAATCAATAGCCTTATCAGGTAAAAACCGGTCATTAATATATCTGTGTGACAGCTCAACAGCAGATACTATTGCCTCGTCTTTAATTCTTACCTTATGATGTGTTTCATACCTTTCCTTAAGACCTCTCAGTATTGATACTGCACTTAGTACATCAGGTTCTTCCACAATAACGATTTGAAACCGTCTTTCAAGAGCTTTATCTTTTTCAAAATACTTTTGATATTCATTCAGAGTTGTAGCCCCGATTGCCCTTAACTCACCCCTTGCAAGTGCCGGTTTTAGAATATTGGCGGCATCCATAGCGCCTTCGGTTTTTCCTGCACCAACAAGAGTATGTATTTCATCTATAAAAAGTATTATTTCCCCGTTTGATAAAATTACTTCTTTGACAACTGCTTTTAATCTCTCTTCAAATTCACCTTTATATTTTGCGCCTGCTATTAATGCGCCCATATCAAGAGAATAAACCTGTTTACTTTTCAGGTTATCCGGAACGTCGCCTGATATTATTCTGTGGGCCAGGCCTTCAGCTATTGCAGTTTTACCAACACCCGGTTCGCCTATTAATACGGGATTGTTTTTGGTACGCCTTGATAGTATCTGGAGAATTCGTCTTATTTCATCGTCCCTGCCTATCACAGGATCAAGTTTGCCATTTCTGGCCATTTCGTTTAAATTATTGGCAAACCTGTTAAGTGAATTATAGGTGTCTTCAGCAGTCTGGCTGTCTACTTTACTTCCTTTCCTCAATTCGTTAATTGCTGATTTTAATCCTTTTTCAGTTATATCATTGTCTTTCATTAATTGTGAGATATCATCTCCGCAAGCAAGTATACCTAAAAGTATATGTTCTACTGAAATAAATTGATCCCCGAGTTCTTTTGCATAATCAGCAGCTCTCCGGAATGATTTATTTACAGATGACGAGATGTATTGTTCTCCACCTGATACTTTAGGATAATTTTCTATAATCTTATTTAATACTGTTTCAAAATTAGAAGTATTCACTCCTAATTTATTCATTATGAATGCAGTAATATTTTCACTCTGGCTTATAATTCCTTTTAAGATATGACCGTTCTCAACAGCCTGGTTATTATATCCCTGAGCAATTATAAATGCCTGTTGAACAGCTTCCTGTGACTTTATTGTAAAATTATTGAAGTTCATTTGTGTCTCCTGTTTAATAAATAAAAGCAAATAAAATCATATTAATAACCAAGCAGAGTTATAATCAAATTTGTAACCAAAATAGCTGGCAAATGATTTAATGCCAATATGACTTAATTATATCTGAAATCAGACAAATTGACGCATTCCGGATATCTGAAAGATTTCAGAACTATAATTGAAGAATACAGGGATTTTAATTATGACAGATAATGAATTATATATTTTTTTATACTAAATTGAGGAATAAAAAGTAACTGCTTTCTATTAATAGTGATTT
>CP070654.1:3178098-3183374 GCA_020354785.1 Bacteroidales bacterium | reverse complement strand
TTATTAGAAACATTCAGACTGGTTAATTGGTTAAGCTGGCAATGCAATCTTTCTAAAGCAGTATTATTAGAAACATCCAAACTGGTTAATTGATTCTTATCACAATATAGGGTATCCAAATTAACAAAGGCTTCAATACCTGTTATATCTGAAATATTCTTTTCATTAACATTTAAATTTGTTATCGCTTCAGCTTCAGCATAACTAATCAGACTATCTTCATTGGCATCCACTCCCTCTTCAATAAGTGCATGTAGGAAGGCAGTGTCGGGGATTTCAACCCATGGATCCGGATGTGGATTTCTTTTAAAGAAATTCCAGATTTCAGCGCTTGCATTGATATCCATGTTTAGCACACCTACATCCCAGCCTGGATCAATCCAGCCTCCGGGCCATGTGTGCCCTCCTCCATTAATGCGATATAGATTTACCTCAGTTTCCTGATCGCAACCATTATAATCGAAAAGAGTGACTGTGGAATTGTCAGTTAAATCAATATCCTCAAGTTGTGTACTATCTGCAATTGCGTTACATCCATTGACACCGGCCCAGTAATCTGTTACTCCTTTTAATGGAAGAGCTCCCCATTCCGGATTTCCATTTACAGGAAGGTCCGAATCATTCGTTCCCTGCATATGAAGTACAGAAATTCTACGGACAGGACTGCATAGGTAATTAATTAGTGTATCAGTCATTGGCGCTGCAACAGAAGCCACGGAAGCTATCCGGTTGGATAGCTTGAAAGCCAGATAGAAGGAAAAATGACCCCCACTGGAAATACCGGTTGCATAGATCCTACTGAGATCAATATTAAATGAAGGATTTTTGATAATATCGTTTATTATTTTACTTACAAAAGACACATCGTCTTGCGTTGCAACACACAAATCCGGAATATTCCAACCATTCCAGGTTCCATCATAAGGCCAAAAATATACCGGCATACCCTGAGGATAGACTATCAGAAATTTAGCAGTATCGGCAACAAGATACATCTCAGAAATTTTTTCCTGTCCGGCAGAGCTCCCGTTAAGCCAATGAAAGTTAAAGACCAATGGCCATGCTTCACTGCTATTATACCCTTCGGGTACATAGAGGGTATAATAACGTTTTTGACCGTCAACACCTAGGTTAAGATAATGTTTTGTGCCATTTCCCTGGGCACAGAGGAGGGATATATAAGTGATCCAAAAGATAGTAATGAGTCCGATTCGTTTCATAATATTTTGTTTTAGGTTTTGTACAAAAAGCACTTATTTAATTTAAAGCTTAACAATTTTCCTTATGGGCATAAATTTTTGGTTAACAAGGAATTTGAATGAAATATATAAAATAAAATTGTCAAAGTCAACAGAAGAGGTAAGCCATAACCGGTAGCCCGGACAAGTCGGTAAGACAATCCTGGCAAAGATTATCATATCAAAGCTGGATACGAAAGTGTATTATCCGGCTCTCGAATTACGGGTGGATATTACAAAGCTTGATAGTGTTAATTTCTGTTAGAATTTGCTTTTTTGTTAAATATACTTTACATTTGGTACGATTATTTGTAAACTATAGTTTTATGATATATCGTCCATACTGGATAAAACTAATTAAGAATGCATGGGATATACGGCCATTGATATGGTTATCGGGCGTTCGCAGAAGTGGTAAAACCACTTTATGCAAAATGGTCCCTGATACAGTATATTTAAATTGCGACCTGCCATCAGTAGCCAGGCAACTTGAAAATCCGGAATTTTTCTATAATAACCTTAAAAAGGATGCGACCGTGATATTTGATGAGATTCACAGGCTTAACAATCCCAGCGGGGTATTGAAAATAGGAACTGATGAATTTCCAGGATTAAAGATCCTTGCAACTGGTTCATCTACCCTGGCAGCCACTAATAAATTCCGTGATTCATTAACAGGGCGTAAAATACAACTATTTCTTCCCCCTGTATTATGGAATGAATGCAGAAATGATTTTAATATCCGGAATTTTGATGAAAGGTTCAGGAAGGGTGGATTGCCGGAGTTCCTTTTATCGGAACACAAAAAGGAGGAATTATATACAGAATGGATTGAAAGTTACTATGCCAGGGATATACAGGAACTATTCAGTATAAGGAACAGGGCGGGTTTCCTTAAACTTCTGTATTTACTGTTTATGCAAAGCGGTGGAGTGGTTGAAATAACATCACTGGCAAAAGAGAGTGGGATAAGCAGGCCCACGGTTATGTCGCATCTGGAAGCATTAACGGTAGCACATGCAATTACCACTGTTCAGCCTTTTTTCGGTGGTGGAAAAAAGGAAATTGTAAAACGTCCGAAAGTTTATGGATTCGATACGGGATTTGTGACGCTCATAAAAGGCTGGAATGAGATCAGAGAATCTGACCGGGGATTATTATGGGAGCATCTGGTGCTGGATATGCTCAGGGTATCTTTTGGCAATGTTTATTACTGGACAGATAAGGAAAGAAATGAAATAGACTTTATTGTTAAAGGGGAGGGTAGAGAAATTCACACTATAGAATGTAAAATTAATCCTGATAAATATTCTGATCGTGCGATAAAGAAATTCCGTACTTATTACCCTGAGGGGAAAAACTACTGCTTCTCCCCTCATGTGAAAACTCCTTATAAAATTGATATAAATGGAATTGAGGTAAACATCCTGTCGGTTTTAGAGTAGTCTTATTTCGTTCCCATGCTGTATTCAGTTATGATCTACATGTTCAGGTCATATGAACCTGTTAATAAACCACTACTTTTTTCGCTTGCCCAAAATCTCCTGCCTGCAGTTTTACAAAGTATATTCCCGGTTTTACATTTTTTGCATTCCATGTAACTTCATAGCTTCCGGGACTCTGATATTTATTTACCAGGGTTGTTATTTCCTGTCCCAGAAAATTAAATACCTGTAGTTTCACAACTCCCTCACGTTGCAAGTCATATTTTATTTGCGTATATTCTCTGAAAGGATTAGGATAGTTTTGGTGAAGGGTGAAGTTATTGCTTATTTTATTTTCTAGTACATTAGTCGCAACAGGAGCTTTTAATGAATCCAGGTTAAAACGCCAGACTTCTGATAAGATTGGTTCATTGAAATTCCTTGAATTTTCTTTTCCTGCGATAATATAAACATATTTTCCTACTTTTTCACATGCCATCCCTGCTCGTTTAAATGGCATGCCATGTTTTATTTTCCATGTATTTTCTGCAGGATCATATTCCTGGATTAGGTTAGATCCGGTACTATATGAGCTTTCCCAATATCCGGTATCACCTCCAAAAACAAGTATTTTATCATTATGTACTACACTTTTATGGGCTGTAACAGGATGGGGTAATTCTTCTTTTTCTTCCCAACTGTCAGTACCAGGGTTATACATTTCCACTTTCCCGCTTATATTTAATTCATTATCAAGGCCTCCAACGACATATATTTTATTATTAATAACTTGTGCAGTTGCATCTCCAAGCTGATATTTCATGTCACAAATTGAATCCCATTTATCAGTATTAGGGTCATATATCCATGATTTATTTTCATTCTCTCCAAAATCAGCAAAACCTCCAAAGGTGTATATTAGGTTATTGAATACACATGACGCTGCAAATCCAATATTTAAAGGTACACTTTGTCTTTCTGAATAACTATCTGCCTCGGGATCATAAAGCAAATTTGTATTAACAGAATGTGGATTTCCTTCTGTTGTTGTCCACCCTCCCATTAAAAATATTTCATCGCTGACCTTGCTAAGGGATATTAAAGTATTAGACAAAGGCATATTATTTGCTGGAATCCATTCATTATTTACGGTATCGTATATCTCAACCGATGCGGTAATACTAGTCATACCTGTCTCTCCTCCAAATACATATATTTTATTATCTATAACACAAGATGCAGCACGATAACGTCCAATATTCATACTGCTCATCTGTTCCCAGCCATGTTCCTGTGTATGTGCAACAAAATTTAAACCAGTAAATACCAGAACCAGCAAAGCAGTAGATAATTTTAGGATAATGTCATAGTGTTTCATTTTTTTAAATTTTTAAGGGTTTAAAAATTCTTTATACCAATTGTCTTATCCGGATAAAAATTGACTTTAACTGACCATATAACAGTTGAGATGGGAAATACTTGCATAAGAATTTTCGGAATTTAATAAAATAATTTCTGTTTGACTGTGTCGAGCCGTTGCCTTCGGCGATTGCTTTGCAATTCAGGGTTCTTGCAGATAACGCTGATTTCAACGCTGATTTGCCTGGAAATGAAATTAAATCTGTGTATATCTGCTAATTAATTGACTTTGATTGTTGTTTTTTATATTTTGCGTTAAATTTCTATCCTTTTTTAATGAAAGGCAGGACCGTTAAGATCAAGGCTTTTGAAACAATGTTCAGGCAGTGCTTCGATAATTATTTCCGGCCGCTCACGGTATATGCCATGCAATTTGTCAGCAGGAAAGAGCTGGCTGAGGATATTGTTCAGGATTTATTTCTTAACCTTTATGAAAATAAGAGTTATATTCAATTTCGTAAGCTTACGGCTAATTACTTATATAAATCAGTGCGCAACAGTTGTATCAATTTCCTGAACTATCAGAAAGTCAGAGATATTAATAACCCGCAAATCCAGGATTCGTTAAGTTCAAATCCTCCCGATCCTTTGCAGATAATCGAATTAATTGAATTTGAGAATAAATTTGTTCTGGCAATGGAATCACTATCTCCAAGAAGAAAAAAAATATTCGAAATGAGTAAGATAGAAGGGAAAAAGAATAAAGAAATTGCCGAAGAACTCAATATCTCTGTAAAAACTGTTGAAACACAGATTTGCCGTACAATGAAGTTTATTCATAAAAAGTTATCAAAGTATATATTAAATATATTGATCTTATTTTTTATTGAAATAATATATTTTTTTATGCAAGTAAATTAAGACCTAACTGTTATATAAATGGATTATTGTATCCGGAAACAAGATTTATATAAAAATATTATATAAAGAATGAGTACAAAAGCGACAGAAAGGAATATGTTAAAATTGATCTGCGGGGTATCCATTTCAGAAGCTGAAAAAGCTGAAATTGAAAACTGGCTTAAACTAAGGAAAAAGAACAGGGATTATTATGAAGAATTAAAAAGGATAGCAGATAAAAAAATATATGCAAACCGGATTAAGAGTATAGACTTAAAGGATAACTGGAACAGGTTACAGGATAAGATTCAGAAAAATAATATCGTTAATATTTCAGACTATTCATTTATACAGA
>CP070654.1:3168532-3177998 GCA_020354785.1 Bacteroidales bacterium | reverse complement strand
TCAGGAATTCTACATCCTTATTATATTCCTTTTCGGTATAAACTGATTGATTATGTTTCCTCCTGTCAGCAAAATTTCCCGGATTTATCCTGATTTTTTCCACAATTGCTGCACAGTGTTCAGCAATTTCAGGATTAAAATGAATATCTGCAATTATCGGCGAAGTATATCCCTTGCTTCTGAGTGAAGAAGTTATTCCTGCTAAACAGCCTGCTTCCTTAACCGATGGAACAGTAATTCTAACATAATCAGCCCCTGCCTCAATTATCTTAATGCATTGATCAACAGTAGCTTTAACATCTCCGGTATTTGTGTTTGTCATTGATTGCAACCTTACCGGATTATCAGCTCCCAGTGGAATATTTCCGACCTTAACCTCAATTGTTTTCCGCCGGCTATATTGAGTCAGACTCTCACAATACTTATAATCAATCATTTTATCTTTAGAATACCTTTAAATTAACTATATCCGTTCAAAAATAGCAATTCAATATTAAATATTTTATAATTATATTAACTTGCAGGAATATTAGGGGATAGAAGAGGGGACAGCGCCCCGGGGGCGCTGGCTTCTCCCGTTTCCTAAATTATTGACTATGAAAAAGGTTTTTGTATCCGGATGTTATGATATTTTACATGCCGGTCATGTACAATTTTTTAATGAAGCCAAGGCCCTTGGGGATCACTTAACAGTATGCTTTGCTTCCGATGAGGTATTATGGGAACATAAACAGCGACGCCCTTCAATACCCCAGGAACATAAAAAGGCCCTGATTCAGACACTTAATATGGTTGATGATGTAGTTATCGGTACAAATATGGAAATAGGACTGGATTTTAAAGATCATTTTTTACATATCAAGCCTGATATTCTGGCTGTTACCGAAGATGACCAATATGAGGATAAAAAGCTCAAATTATGTAAGCAAACAGGAACTCAATACTATATACTGCCTAAAACTCCACCTAAATTTGAGCCTGTTTCAACTACTAAAATCGTTAGATGGATTCGTGCTCCCCGGAAGGCTCCTTTAAGGGTTGACTTTGCCGGCGGATGGCTGGATGTACCGCGTTTTGCAAGGGAGGGAGGTTTTATAGTCAATTGTGCTATATCTCCTCTTGTATCACTCAAAGAATGGGAATATGAAAAACGTTCCGGCGTTGGAGGAAGCGGGGCATGGGCGCTTCTTAACGGAGAGGACGGAGTAAATAGCGAACTTGATCTTGGTGTTGGCTGGCAGGATCCTGCTGTTATCCAGGAAACAGGACTTTGCATATGGAAAAGTGGAATGCAGCCTGTATTACATCTTAAGCGAAACGGTGATATGCTTAAAGGCCTTATGGCCCTTTTCTATACTGATATTGAACATGACACTCCTGGTATCGCTGACAGGGACCGTAATTACGAATTAATATACAAGGCAGGTATTGTTGCTGCTGATGCTGTATTGTACGAAGATCTTAAAAAACTGGCCGAGGCTGTGCAGATGAGTTATAAAGCCCAGACAGAAGAAGGGATGGAGGTTCTACCTGAAGCTGATAAATGTCTTGCACGTAAGTATTGCGGTGGGGGATGGGGTGGATATGCACTATATCTTTTTGAATCAAAAAAGGTCCGGGATAAATTTGTTGCCACACACTCCCAGGCTAAAGAAATAGAGCCTTTTATAAGATAGGGCTCTATTCCCTTATAACCTTTACTTCGCCATTTAATCTTAGTTTTATTATTCCCGAGGGATTGATCCTGGTTAAATCGTCCTGCCTCCACTTTACCACATAATCCACTGAGTCAATTATATCCTTATGTATTTCAGAAAATACCTGTGGGCTCCTGGCACCACTTATGTTAGCTGAAGTCGATACAACAGGTCTTTTAAATTTTTGTATCAGCTTTATGCAAAAGTTGTCTTTTACTATCCTTATTCCAACAGAACTGTCACCTGCCATGAGGTTGGCTGCAAGATTTTTAGCTCCCGGATAAATAATTGTAAGTGGTTTTTCAGCTACATCAACCAACTCCCACGCCACATCAGGAATTTCAACATATTGGGCTAAACGGGCCGGCGAATCTAATAACACCAGCATTCCTTCCTTATCCACTCTTTTCTTTATTTTATAAATACGTTCAACAGCCCTTTCATTTGTTGCATCACAACCTATACCCCAGATAGTGTCAGTAGGATATAAAATTATACCTCCCTTTAAAAGTACATCCAATGCTGCTTCAATATCTTTATCCACTTTTTATTAAATTTTGATATGCATTCATAATATTCCCGGCCACTACATCATCATTGAATTTCATGGCATAATTATAACCGTCAGCAATCATTTTTTGCTTTAAAGCCGAATCTTCGGTAACTTTCTTTATCGCTTCTGCAAGTTCCCCGATATTCTTAGGATCAACATACAAAGATGAGGGCCCGCCAGCCTCAGGGAAACATCCGTGCTTTGAGGTTATTACAGGTGTCTTTGAATAAAGGGATTCAATAACCGGAATACCAAATCCTTCAAAAACCGAAGGATACACAAAAACTTCAGCCTTCTGGTATATCGCCGGCAGTTCATCATTTGATATAGTCTCCAGGAAATATATATTTTTCAGATTATTTTGCTCAATGTACTCATTGACCCTTTTAAAATAGCCCGTCCTGTTTCCAATTACAACAAGCGGAATTTTTATTTGTCCCGTATTTAGTGCTTTAATTAAAGACAACAAGTTTTTTCGTTCTTCAATTGTTCCCACATATAAAACATAGGATTCAGGAAATCCATATTTCTTAATTATTTCATCTCTTTCAGCGCTATCTAATTCTTTCCTGAAAACCGGATTACATCCCTGGTATATTACTTTTATCCTGGATTCGTCAATTCCGAAAAACTGTTTTATATCATTTGATGTCTGTTTGCTGATAGCTATTATAAGATCAGCAATTTCGCAGGCATATTTGAATTTTTTTCTGTATATCTTTCTGTCAACTGGTTTATACAATTCAGGAAACCTGAGGAAAATAAGATCATGAATGGTCACAACAGTCTTAATGCCTGTCTTTTGAATATTGTAAGGTAGTTCATGGCTCAATCCGTGATAGATATCCAATCTGTCAGTTCCTGCCTGTTTTGCCAGTGAAAAACTTCTCCAGTAGCTTTTAAACGTTTTATTAAAAAAACCTCCCGGCTCCTTTACAATGAATCCCTTATCTTTATAATCCAAAAGAGAAGTTTTCTTTGCCGGAGTATACAGAATATATTCATTATCCGGAAAATAAGATTTTAACGCCCGAAGCAGGTTTCTGCTATAATTTCCCAATCCGCTTACATTAAAAAAAGCCCTTTTTGCGTCAAAGCCTATTTTCATATCTTGCTATAACTTAATATTTTTGATTCTATCCATTGCTTCAATAACATTTTCTCTTAATGCAAATGCTGAAAACCTTATAAAACCTTCTCCCGAAGGTCCGAATCCTGAACCCGGAGTAGCAACAATATTGGCTTCAAATAGTAATTTATCAAAAAGCTCCCATGAATCAATATTTTCTTTTGTCCTTACCCATGCATACGGGGCATTAATTCCTCCATAAACTTTAAATCCCAGTTTTAATAATTGTTCTCTTATTATGCCTGCGTTTTTCATATAGTAATTAATTACATCCCTGATCTCTGCCTTTCCTGAATCGGAGTACACAGCATATGCAGCTTTTTGCACCGGATAAGATACCCCGTTAAACTTTGTTGACTGTCTTCTGTACCATAAGGAATGTAAAGGATATGAGTCGCCTTTTGATGTTTTAGCCATCAGCTCTTTTGGTATAACGGTATACGCGCAGCGTGTCCCTGTAAAACCTGCTGTTTTTGAATAACTCCTGAATTCTATGGCGACCCTCCTGGCTCCTTCTATTTCAAATATTGAATGCGGTATATTTTTTTCCTGGATAAATGCCTCATATGCTGAGTCATATAAAATAATAGAATTGTTAGAAGCAGCATAATCAACCCATTTTTTTAAGTCATTCTTTGAAGGCGTAGCCCCTGTAGGATTATTCGGGAAACATAAATAAATCAGGTCTGCTCTGCTTTCCGGCAAATCAGGAATAAAATTGTTGTCTTCTGTACATGGCATATAGATTATTCCGTCGAAATAGCCATTTTTCTGCATTTTACCTGTACGTCCCGCCATTATAGTAGTATCAACATACACCGGGTACACAGGATCTGTGATAGCTATTGTATTGTCAATCCCAAATATTTCCTGGATGTTTCCTGTATCACTTTTTGAACCGTCAGAAATAAAGACTTCATCAATATCTATCTTTACTCCCCTGTCAATATAATCATTTTTAACTATTGCCTCCCTGAGAAATCTATATCCTTCATAAGGACCATATCCCCTGAATGTTTTAATTTTGGACATTTCATCCACTCCTTCCTGAAATGCTTTAACTACACTTGGTATCAGGGGAAGAGTAACATCTCCTATTCCCATTTTAATAATTTTCTTCTCAGGGTTGGTCCTGGAGTATTCATTAACCCTCCTCTCAATCTCCGGAAACAGATAGCCTGCTTGTAATTTTAAATAATTTTCATTTATCTTCGCCATGATTTTTATTTTAAAACGGGGGTAAATATACTCAACAAATTTAAAATATTTGAGAAGTCACTATGAATTACATCCATGCCCTTATAAGCCGGAAATTGAATTTTTACGGTAATACCAATCCTGTTGAACTTACCGGGAAATACGGAAGTCCGTTATATGTATACAATGAATCTGTGATCAGAAGCAAATGCAGTGAACTAAAAGGACTTACGGACTATCCTGACTTTGTTGTCAATTATTCCCCAAAGGCTAACAGTAATGTTGAGATTCTTAAGATTGTAAAAGATGAGGGATTACTTGTAGATGCCGTTTCTTCCGGTGAAATTTTTACTGACCTGATGGCTGGCTATAGCCCTGAAGATATATTTTACGTTTGTAATAATGTAACTGCTGAAGAATTATCTTATGCTATTGATGCCCGGGTTAAAATAAGTGTTGACTCTATTTCTCAGCTGGAATTATTCGGAAAACTGAATCCGGGGGGTGAAGTATCCATAAGAATCAATCCCGGAGTAGGGACAGGTCATCATAAAAAAGTAGTGACAGGAGGACAGAGCACAAAATTTGGTATCGATATTAAACTTATAGAGGATGTAAAAAGGATTCTTAACAGGTATAATCTTACACTATCCGGATTAAACCAGCATATTGGTTCCCTTTTTATGGATTCCGGCGCATACTTGAAAAGTGCTGAGATAATACTGGATATTGCCAGGCAATTTAATAATTTGAAATTTATTGATTTTGGCGGAGGCTTCGGTATACCATATAATAAACAAAACAATGAGTCAAGGTTAGATCTTAAAACATTAGGCGAGAAACTTACACAAATTATTAATAACTGGATTAAAGAATATGGCAGGCAGGTAACCTTTATTATTGAACCCGGCAGGTATATTGTTGCTGAATCTGCTGTTTTACTGGGTAGTGTAACAGCAATAAAGTTAAACTATAATATTAAATATATAGGTACTGATATAGGATTTAATGTTCTTCCCAGGCCTATGATATATGATTCGCATCACGATATTGAAATTTACCGGGAAAGTGACGTACAATCTGCCAAATCGGAATCCGTATGGATTGTCGGAAATATGTGCGAGACAGGAGATATAATAGCTAAAGACAGGACTCTGCCCGAAATCTTTGAAAATGATATAATTGGAATACTGGATTCAGGAGCATATGCCTATTCAATGAGTTCAAACTATAATAACAGGTTAAGGCCGGCAGAGGTGTTGATTGATATAAATGGCAATGACAGGCTTATAAGGAAAAAAGAAACTTTTGAGGATTTAGTTGATAATTTTACTTAGATTTATAATGCATCACCACATGGAAAATAACTTTTTTGTAAAATCACATGGACTGGGGAATGAATATATTGTGCTTGACAGTGAAAAAATTAGTTTTAGTCTTTCTGAGAATGCTATAAGGCGAATATGTAATGTTAATTATGGAATCGGGACAGACGGTATTTTACTTAAAACTTTACCGGATAAAGCAGATTTCGGACTGAAAATATACAATCCCGATGGCTCGGAAGCTGAGAAAAGTGGTAACGGGTTAAGAATTTTCTGCAAGTTTTTATATGATTATAAATTTACAAGAAGTGAAAAGTTCTCTGTTGAAACACCCGGAGGTATTGTTATGGCGGAAATTGTAGAAGAAGAAAACGGCAAAGCAAAAACCATCAAAATTGATATGGGTAAAGCCATCTTTAACAATAAACAAATACCTGTAGATTCAGATGAAGAAGAATTCCTCGGTCAAAAAATAACTGCAGGAGATAAAGAATATGAGGTGAATTGTGTTTCAGTAGGAAATCCTCACTGCGTGATTATTAAAGATGAATTAAATGTCAGTGAAATAAAAAAATACGGGCCGTTGCTGGAAAATCATAATCTTTTCCCCAATCGAATTAATGTTCAGTTCGCAAAAATTATATCTGACAGTCTTGTCGAGATTTTGATATGGGAAAGAGGTGCGGGATATACGCTTGCCTCGGGTAGTTCTTCATGTGCCGTTGCCAGTGTTATGGTTAAGCGCAAATTAACCGACAGGCATCTTATCATTAAAATGCAGGGCGGAATATTAACTATCGAAATTGACCGCAACTGGAATATCAGTATGACAGGCGAGGTCAGGGAAATTGCAAGCGGAGTATTATCCCGCGAGCTTATAAGCGATCTGGAGCTCAAGTAAGGAAAATAGTTAAGTATAATTAAATTATTTGTTTAAATATCACTGATTCATTATTTTCGCCGGGAATTTATTCAGCCATATAAATAAAACATAATTGAAACTTAAATCTGAAAGATCAGGGTTGGCAGGGGAAATATTAATACCTGCATCAAAATCACATACTATCCGTGCAGTATCTTTTTCCGGAATGGCTGAAGGAAAATCTGTATTACGCAATCCGTTAATCGCATCAGATACAATTTCATGTATTAATAGTATTAAAGAATTTGGTGCTGTGATTGAGCAGGATAAAGATCTGGTTATAACCGGGACCAGAGGATTAATAAATCCTGAATGTAAAAAAATTGATGTCGGCAATTCGGGGACTACTTTACGTATATTAACGGCACTGGCAGCATTAGCACCGCACCCGATAACTTTTGACGGTGATGAATCGATAAGAAAAAGACCAATGATTCATTTATTATCTGCATTGGAGAACCTTGGAGCAGAAATTGATTCAACTGACAATAAATGTCCTTTTGTAATTAAGGGCCCGTTAAAAGGTGGAAAAACTGTTGTAAACGGTATAAGCTCTCAATTTGTCACTGCATTGTTAATTGCCTGTCCTTTAGCAAAACACGATACGGAAATATATGTTGAAAATCTTCACGAAAAGCCATATCTTGAAATGACAATCGACTGGTTGAAAAAACAGTCAATAGAATTTGAAAATAAAGGTCTCGACTGGTTTAAAATTACCGGAGGACAGAAGTATAAAGCGTTTGACCTGCCTATTCCTGCAGATTTCTCTTCCGCTACATTTTCTCTCTGTGCAGCTGCTATTACAGGTTCCGAAATTCTAATCAAAGGGCTGGATTTTACTGATCATCAAGGTGATAAGGAAGTATTTAAGCATATTGAGAAAATGGGAGCTCAAATAAAGCATACCAGTGATGGGGTGCTGGTAAGGGGGGATAATTTGAAAGGAATTGAGATAGATATGAATGCAACACCGGATGCCCTTCCGGCTCTTGCAGTAGCAGGTTGTTTTGCTGAAGGAAAAACAAGTTTATTAAATGTTGCCCAGGCACGGTTGAAGGAATGTGACAGGATAAGTTGCATGGCAACTGAATTAAGAAAAATGAAAGCCGAAGTAGAAGAACTTGAAGACGGACTTATTATTAAGAAAAGTGAGCTTGCCGGAACAAATGTTTGCGGCTATAATGATCACCGGATGGTTATGGCCCTTACTATTGCAGGAATAGCATCTAAAGGAGAAACATTTGTAGATAGCGCTGAATCAGTTAATATCACCTATCCTTCTTTTGTTAAGGATATGCAAAATCTCGGCGCAAAAATTGAATTAATAGATTAATATTTAATTTGTATTAAAAAGCATTAATTAACCAAAATAATATAACTATGTTAGGATGTTCATACGGAATTTTATTTAAAACAACAGTTGCCGGTGGTTCTTACCAGGAAGGTTTATCAATTAATATTCAGGGTGTTCCCCCGGGATATTACTTTAAGGAAGAGGAAATATATACTGAACTGATGTTAAGAAAACCAGGGCAGGGAGAGTTAACGTCTCCAAGAAGAGAACCTGATGTTCCGATTATTTACAGTGGTGTAAATGCGGCTGATACTATGCCTGGGTTTTCAAACAAAGGTTATACTAACGGTACTCCTTTTGTAATCCTTATTCCTAATCTTGACAGGCATTTTGAACATATAGAGCAGTACCAGGTAACTAACAGGACTCCACGTCCCGGACACGCATCTTATGCATCATATCAAAAGTACGGTGAGTGGGACGATTCAATCGGTGCAGGTTTTTTCAGCGGCCGCTACACTTCATCTATTGTTGCGGCAGGTTGTATTGCTAAAAGAATACTTAAAGATCATGGTATTGAAGTAACGGCATATGTTAAGGAAGCAGCAGGTGTGAAGATGAAGGAGGTAGCTGTTGAAGCAATCAGAAAAAAGGCAGCAGCATATCGCCAGATCCGGAAAAAGTATGATCCTATTTATCAGTATCTGTTTGCCTCCGGTAAATTTAACCAGGACTTACGTTTTCTCGAAAAAGCAGCTTTACTGGCCGGTCTGGAAGATCGAATTCCCGATATTCCAAAACCGGTATTTGATGAGGCCGAAATAAGGGAAAAGCACGGAATTAATCCGAAACTTTTTTGCCCTGATCTTGAAGCTGCGGATGAAATGAACAGGGAAATTTTAAGAATTATGGATGAGGGGGATTCCTCAGGAGGTGTAGTTGAAGTTATTGTTACCGGAGTCCCTGCCGGGCTGGGCGAGCCCGTATTCAATAAACTGGACGGGGAACTGGGCAGATTAATGAGCATAGGAACTGCAAAAGCTGTTGAAATAGGTTGTGGAACTGAAGCAGCCAGAATGACAGGCTCACAATGCAACGATGCAATGAGAATGAAAAATGGCAAGGTTGTATTTGACTCAAACAATGCAGGAGGAATAACAGGCGGTTTAACAACAGGACAGGATATTACAGCCAGAGTGACTATTAAACCTACACCTACAATAGCAAAACCGCAATTGACTATAGACAAGGTAAGCCTGGAAAATAAAAAACTTGCGGCTGTTACACGCCGCGACCCTACTATAGTAGCTCGTGTATGGCCTGTTGTTGAGGCTTTTACCGCAATG
>CP070654.1:3152029-3168432 GCA_020354785.1 Bacteroidales bacterium | reverse complement strand
TATTTCGAAAAACGTTGTCTAATATAGTAAGCAACAGAAATTAGAAAGATGATGATTAGCGAACCACCATCTTTTCCTGATATTTACCTTATAGAATTATTGAATTGAATCGCCTATATGCCTGGCAAGAAATTTCCCCATTGCACAGTAAAAGTCAAATCTGTTTTCTTCATTTCTGAATCCGTGGCCCTCGTTGTCCTTAACCATATATTCAACATCAATTCCTCTTGCACGTATTGCCTCTACCATCTGGTCGGATTCAGCCTTGTTTACCCTGGGATCATTTGCCCCCTGGGCAACAAAAAGAGGTGCGATAATTTTATCAGCATGCATAACCGGTGATACTTCAGCCATCATAATACTGTCTTTTTCCGGATCTCCAACCATTTCATAAAACATTTCCCTTATTGGTTCCCAGTAAGGGGGTATTGTTTTCATAAATGTAAACATATTTGATACGCCCACATAGTCAACACCACATGCATAGACATCGGGAGTAAAAGCAAGTCCTGCAAGGGTTGCATAACCTCCATAGCTGCCTCCGTATATGGCTATTTTATCCCTGTCAGCAATTCCTTGCTGAATAATCCACTTCACTCCGTCCGTGATATCATCCTGCATTGTCTGGCCCCACTGCTTCATGGATTTAAGCCAGAACTCTTTTCCATATCCTGTTGAACCTCTGAAGTTCATTTGCAGTACGGCATATCCCTGATTTGCCAGGAACTGCACTTCAGGATTAAAGCCCCATCTATCCCTGGCCCATGGACCTCCATGAGGATGAATCACAACCGGCAGGTTTTTTGGCTTAATACCCGTGGGCAGTGTCAGATAGCCATGTATAGTAAGTCCGTCTCTTGATTTATATTCAACCGGAACCATTTCTGCAAGATGTTCTTCTTTCAGCCACGGGCTTATATCATGAATTTTATCCAGTATACTGTTCTCATAATCAAAATAGTAGTATGCTCCTCTTGAACGGTCACTATATGTTCTGACTATGAATTTTTGTTCTTCTTTATCATTGCCTGCGATACCTATTTCATACATGCCAAGCTCCTCATTCAGTTTATCATACATTTTCTCTGTCTGTTCATCGAAAAAATGTCTCTGTTGCTTTGTTGTATAATAGCCTGCTGAAGTTAGCACCTTTCTCTTTCTGGAATAATGTAACCTGGTTACATCTACTTCATCATGAGAAAGCAACGTATCTACTTCCTGTCCGGTTCCGGGATCATACTCTACAATAATCATTTTATCCCTTCCAATATTTGATGAGACATAGATATTTTTATTATCAAATGTAAAGAAGTGCGGTTCAAAATTGTCTTTATATGATGTTGTAAGGACTGGCATAAAGTCATCCTGTTCTGTTTCCCTGTATAGAATTGTCTGGTTAATACCTCCGGTTATGGCAATTGCTAATCTAAGCTTTCCATCGTGGTCAGTCATCCATCCAACGATATTTCCCGGATTTTCAGCTAATATTTCCAGATTACCTGTATTTATGTTTATTCTATAGGGATCAAAAACAGTTGGATCTCTCTTATTCAATCCGATAATCATATAATCCGGAATATCTTCAAGATCATCAATAATTGTTGTGCGAACATCTTTAAAGTCGGTGAGGCATTTAAGATTGCTTCCGTCAATATCTACACCGTACAACTTGAAATTCTCATTACCCCCGTCATCTTTTAAATATAGAATTCTTGCTTCATTGGCCCATAAATACCCGGCAATATCCCTGTCTGTTTCCTTTGTAAGCTGTATGACTGAGTCACTACCCATTTCCTGAATATGAATATTCATACGGTTTTCATAAGGCGCTGTAAAAGAGAGATATTTCCCGTCAGGTGAAATTTTAAAATATGCCTTTTCAGGGTTCTTAAAAAAATCTTCAAGAGGTATTTCGGGAGCTCTTTGAAACTGGTCAGTACATGATAATAAAGTCATAATAGTAACAATTAATAAAGTAATAATAAATCTTGTTTTCATTTTAATATTAGTTAGATTAAATACTTTGATTTAGTTTGTATACTCAGAAAAGTGTGCACATTTTAAAATTAGTTTATAATAGTTAATATTAAAAATTATTTAACGATTAGATTTGTAAAATAATATGTTTTAAAGCAGTAAATTTTTATGTGTAAAGAATAACCTTTAATTTTCAGTTATATGGACCACCGTAGTGATGTAATAATAAATCTTAAGGCACTGGATAATGAAATTGAAGGTGAAGTATATTTTGATGATTCGACAAAAATACAATATGCAACCGATGCTTCTATATACAGGGAGATACCGCTGGCAGTAATCAGGCCAAAAACTGTCGGGGATATCCAGCAAATAATCCGTTTTGCAAATGCCAATAAAACAACAATAATTCCAAGGGCAGCCGGAACATCACTGGCAGGGCAGGTTGTAGGTAACGGAATAATAGTTGATATTTCAAAACACTTTACAGGCATACTTGAAGTAAATAAAGATGAAAAATGGGTTGCTGTACAGCCCGGTGTTGTTCTGGACGAATTGAACTATTACCTTAGAAAGTACAATCTGTTCTTTGCTCCGGAGACTTCTACTTCTAACCGGTGTACAATAGGAGGGATGGTTGGCAACAATGCATGTGGCCTGCATTCGCTTATCTATGGAAGTACCAGGGATCACTTACTGAGCGTAAAGGCTATATTAAGCGATGGTTCGGAAGTCGTGTTTCAGCCTTTGAAAAAAGATGAATTTCTGGAGAAGACGAAGGGTAACTCTCTTGAGAATAAGATCTACAGACATATCTATGATATTCTGTCAGATAAAAACAACCGGGCAGAGATTAGGAAGGAATTTCCTGATCCGAAAATTAAAAGAAGAAATTCAGGTTATGCTGTTGATTTGCTATTGGATTCAGAACCTTTTTCTTCAGAAGGAATCCCCTTTAATTTCTGTAAACTTCTGGCAGGCTCTGAAGGTACCCTGGCTTTCATTACGGAAATTAAACTTAACCTGATTCCTCTTCCTTCATGGAAGAAAGGATTACTGTGTGTTCATTTCAGAAAGCTGGAAGAAGCATTGAATGCCAATAATATAGCTTTAACGCATGATCCTGCAGCAATTGAATTGATGGACAGAACCATACTTGATTGTACCAGTGCCAATATTGAACAAAAGAAGAACAGGTTCTTTATAGAAGGAGACCCGGGGGCTATATTAATTATTGAGCTGACGGGAGATTCGTATGATGAAATAGAAGCAAAAAAGAGAAAAATTGAATCTGAATTCAAAGAATCGGGATACGGATATCATTTTCCGCTGGTAACAGGTCCTGATATTCAGAAGGTGTGGGATTTGAGGAAAGCAGGTCTTGGTGTTTTGTCTAACCTGCCCGGCGATGCAAAACCCGTGTCTGTTATGGAAGATACCGCAGTAAATCCCGTAACTCTTCCTGATTATGTTACTGATTTCAGGAAGATTCTGGCAAAAAATAATTTAGATTGCGTTTTCCATGCCCATATTTCCACGGGCGAATTGCATATAAGACCTGTACTTAATCTAAAGGACAGTAAGGATGTAGAAATCCTGCGTTCTATGACTGAAGAAGTAGCACTCTTAGTGAAAAAGTATAATGGTTCACTCAGCGGTGAACATGGTGACGGCCGTGTAAGAGGGGAGTTCATACCCCTGATTATAGGTGAAAGGAATTACCAGCTGCTCAGACAGATTAAGAAAACCTGGGATCCTGATAATATTTTCAATGCCGGTAAGATTACAGACACACCGGTAATGAATACTCACCTGAGGTTTGAAGCTGGCCAGATAACACGTGATATAGATACATATTTTGATTTTTCAGGCACACAGGGGATTTTGAGAATGATTGAAAATTGTAACGGATCTGCGGACTGCCGGAAATCTGAAATTGCAGGAGGGGTGATGTGTCCCAGCTATATGGCAACCAGGGATGAGAATAAAACAACCAGGGCGAGGGCTAATGTATTGCGTGAATTCCTGACCCATTCGTCAAAAAAGAATCCGTTTAACCATAAAGAAATATACCGGATACTTGACTTGTGCCTGTCATGTAAGGGTTGTAAATCAGAGTGCCCTTCAAATGTTGACATGGCAAAACTGAAAGCTGAATTTCTGCAGCATTATTATGACTCAAACGGCATCCCCCTGCGCACGCGGTTAATAGCAAACATAACAACAATAAACAGGCTGGGAGCTTTGATGCCTCGTATTTATAACCTGATTATTTCAAACATAATAATGTCTTCACTGATTAAAAGGATTCTTGGATTTGCAAAAAAAAGAAGAATACCAAAAATCTATAAGACTACATTACGAAGCTGGATAGATGGTAATCAGGGCAACATAAATCGCAATACGGAACATGCTGTTTCCGAGGTAGTTTTATTCATTGACGAGTTTACAAATTATAATGATGTGGAAACAGGAATAGTTACTATAAAACTACTGAACAGCCTTGGCTATAAGGTTAGTATTACAAAGCATAAAGAAAGCGGAAGGACCTTTATTACCAAGGGATTATTAAAGAAAGCCAGAGCCGTGGCAAACAGGAACGTAGAAATATTTAAAGATCTGATCAGTGAGTCACTGCCCTTAATTGGTATTGAACCATCATCAATATTGTCGTTCAGAGATGAATATCCTGATCTTGTTGATGAGGGCCTCAAAAATACATCCAGGGTTCTGGCAAAATCAGTTTATACGGTAGACGAGTTTATATATAAGGAATTTAAAGCAGGTAATATTAAAAAAGATTTCTTTACAGATGCTGCTGCAAAAATAAAATTACACGGACACTGCCAGCAAAAATCAATATCTTCAACAGAAGCAGCACTGGCAGTGTTATCAATTCCCGATAACTATTCGGCTGAAGAGTTAAAATCAGGATGTTGCGGTATGGCGGGTTCGTTTGGATATGAAAAGGAGCATTATGAGTTATCCATGAAAATAGGAGAGATGGTGCTTTTTCCTGAAATAAGAAAATGTCAGGATGATGTAATCATTTCTGCTCAGGGAATAAGTTGCAGGCAGCAAATAGAAGACGGAACTGGAGTCAGAGCTTTGCACCCTGCGGAAGTTTTATACAATGCGTTAAAAGCGGAGTGATTTTTAATCAATTTAACCATAGCTTCAAGGGTTTATTTATATCCCTCTAATATTTTCAAACATTTGATATCGGAGGAATATTTTTTAAATTATATTTTGTTGTGTAATACAATTGTTGTATATTGCAACAATTAAATGAGAAATTTAACAATTATGAAAAAAGCTGATATTGAATTAGTTGGCAAATTCAGGAGTGCTCTGAGAAAATTTGAAAGAGAACAGGAATATCTCCAGCGTTCTAAATGCTGCAAGGGATTAACCCTGGCCCAATGTCATGCATTACTGGAAATCGGTAAACTGGAACAACCATCCTTAATGCAACTGGCTGAATCATTAAGCCTTGATAAAAGTACAGTTAGCAGAACAGTGGATGGACTGACAAATTTGGATCTGGTTGACAGGTATGTGCCATTTGAGGATCGCCGTACGGTATTGATAAGTCTTACTAAAACAGGTAAAGATACTTACAATGATATCAATTATGAGAATAACACTTATTATAACAAGGTACTGGCAGCAATTCCGGCAAGAGAACGGAATTTTTTTATCAGCACATTTGAATTACTGGCAGATACTATGGTCAGTGTAAACAGAAAGCAGGAAAAGGAGACTGCAGAGTATGGAAACTAAAGTAAATAATGCCGAGGCATGTTTTAACAAAGGATTTAACTGTTGCCAGGCTGTATTATCAACCTTCGGGGTTGATTTAGGCATGGATGAAGAGAAAGCTATGAAAATTGCTTCCGGCTTTGGAGCAGGTATAGCATATATGGGTGATATATGCGGTGCAGTATCAGGAGCATTTATGGTCCTGGGTCTTAAATTTGGCAGAAGTAAGGTTGAGGACGAAAAAGCTAAAGAGAAGACCTACAAACTAATACACGAGTTTGTTGAAGAATTCAGGTCAAAAAACGGTTCAATAAAATGTAATGACTTGCTGGGTGTTGATGTCGGCACAAAGGAAGGATTAAAGAAAGCCAGTGATGAAGGTAAATTCTCTACTATCTGCCCGGCTCTGGTAAGAGATTCAGCCGGTATTGTCGAACGCTTGCTAAAAAAATGATCAGATGATGACTGGCAGTAAAAAATATTTCAGTAATGTAGCGCACCAGTGGGATGAAATGAGGAAATCCTTTTTTTCCGAGCAGGTGAGGGATAAAATATACTCAATAGCAAATCCTGCAAGAGGAGATGTTGTTGCGGACATTGGAGCCGGTACGGGCTATCTGACCGAAGGTCTTATTAATAAAGGAATCCCGGTTATTGCTGTTGACCAGTCCGAAGAAATGCTGGATGTAATGAAAAGAAAATTTTCCGGTTGTGATCTCATTGATTACAGAGTAGGAGAGAGCTCTGCGTTACCGATTGATAATGAATCAGTTAATTATGCATTTGCTAATATGTACCTTCATCATGTAAAGATTCCTGTTAAAGCAATTAAGGAGATATACAGGATACTTAAACCAGGGGGCAGGCTAATAATAACCGATCTGGATGAGCATAATTTTGAATTTCTGCGAAATGAGCATAATGACCAATGGATGGGATTTAAAAGGGATGATATTAAAAAATGGTTCTTTGAGTCGGGGTTTAAGGGTGTAGTTATTGATTGTGCCGGTGAAAAATGTTGTTCAGATTCATCTGCGGGAGATGAAAGGGCAGAAATAAGCATATTTATAGCTCATGGGGAGAAATAAGGCTCCATAGATGGAAACATTATCTGACATTGATCAAATAATTGAGAAATATGCGGGTAATAAAAGTGATTTTATTACCGGATATGCAGATTTAACCGGATTATTGCATGAAAATTATACTGGTTATTCCTATGGAATTGTTATAGGCAGAAAACTGGACTATGATATTATAGATTCCATATCCCGGGGACCGAACTATGAGTATTATCTTCTATATAAAAAAATAAATAAAGAACTTGAAGCACTGGTAAGGCAAATATCAGATGAATTAAGCATGCTTAGCATGGAAAGCATACCTGTTTCCCCTACAACCAGCGATGAAGAGATAAATAATAAGTTTTCAGAAACATTGCGTGTTGATTTTTCACATAAGATGGCAGCAACAAGAGCCGGTCTGGGATGGATAGGAAAGACAGGTTTGCTTATTTCAAAAAAGTTTGGTCCCAGGTTACGGCTGGCAACAATACTTGTTAGGAAGCCTTTATTTTTAACTCAAAAGCCTTATAATAAAAGTAAATGTGGCAAATGTAATATATGTGTTGATCTTTGCCCTGCAAATGCTGCAAATGGCAAGCTCTGGAACGTAGATACTGACAGGGATGAGTTTTATAATCCTTTCAAATGCAGGGAACAATGCAGGATACTGTCCCGTAAGAATTTAAACACAGATATTTCTATATGCGGCATATGTGTTTCAGTATGTCCCATAGGAAAGAAAATACACGAGTAACCAGGTCCTGTTCTTAAAATCAGACTTTTAACTTTTCTCCTTCCGATACAGCTATTGTAGCAGCACCACAGCAATCGCTCCAGACATTTACAGTAGTCCTGCACATATCCAGGATACGTTCAACAGGCATAATAATTGCTATTCCCTCTAAAGGGAGTCCGACAGCAGTGAAAATAATAGTCATCGTAACCAGGCTGGCCATAGGAATGGCAGCTGTACCTATAGATGCCAGCAGTGCAGTAAGCACCATTATTACCTGTTGTGAAACAGTGAGATCGATGCCATAAATTTGTGCAATAAAACCGGCCACTACAAGCTCGTACAGAGCGGTTCCGTCCATATTAATAGTTGCCCCCAGGGGTAATGTAAAGCTTGAAATTTTGTTTGACACACCTGCATTGTCTTCAACTGCTTCAATAGTAAGGGGTAAAGTTGCATTTGAGGATTGTGTGGAAAAGGCAGTAAGCAAAGGAGTGATTACAGAATTTACAAACCTTACGGGACTGGTTCTTCCGATTAGCTTCAGAATTGAAGGAAGCGTTACTACAGCATGAAATATTAGCCCTGCAATAACAACAACCATGAAAAGGCCTATACTTTTGAATAAATCCAGGAGGTTTTCCTGTTCCGCAATGACTTTGGCTACTATGCCAAAAATTCCCAGCGGGGCAAACTTTATTATGAATAGTGTAATTTTCATCATTACCTTGAAAGAAGCAGAGAAGAAGTCTGTTAGCAGATCCCTGTGCTTCTTTTGAACCTGTAAAATGAAGAAACCGAATAGTATGGAGAAGAAAATAATTGAGAGCATATTTTCAGAAGTAAATGCCTTGAATATATTATCCGGAATAATATTTATCAGTGTTTCCTTAAATGGTTTTACAATACTGTACTTTGAAATGTCCTCTGTAACAGATATTTCAAAGCCCGCCCCTGGTTTTATTATATTTACCAGTATTAGCCCGGTTACTATAGCTAAAATGCTTGTAGATATATAGTAAACAAGTGTTTTAATACTCAGCCTGCCAAGACTTTTGCTTGAGCCCACATTTGTAACTCCTGTAATAAGCGATGTTATGATAAGCGGAATAACAATCATTTTCAGAGCCCTGATAAACAAATCGCCCATCCAGCTGACATAATTTACACTTTCTTTAAAAAAACTTCCATAGATAATTGCCAGTATCAGAGCAACAAGAATTTGCCAGTGAAGTTTAAACCTTTTCATACGATTTTCTTTTCGGTAATAATCAAATATAATATATGGCATCTAAAATTCTGCAACATAATATGAATTAAATTCGATTTAGGTGCTAAAATAGGGCAGGCGATAAATTATTTTTAATCCGAAACCAGTTTCAACTGTTCGAACAGCATTATCCAGGTCAAATTCAACTACCTAAGTATTAGTGCCAGTAAATATGGCATTCTCAGGCTGTTCAGAAATTCAGGTCCCAATGTAATGGACTCACATCAAGAGTTTTAGCGGATATTACTGAGAATAAATCAAAACCGGAATAAGCCCGGATTTTCATAAAAGGGCAGAAAATTCAATATATTGGCTATAATTGTCAACATTATTAATACAATCAGGCATTCATCTGCCACAATATTATTAATTGAACTCAAAATCAAATGTAATAAACATAACTAATAAAAATTACAGTAATAATTCACATAAGTGAACATTATATAGTGACATACAGTAAACTAAAACAAATGCAATATGTTTACATATGGCAATTACTCTGTGCAACCTCCATTAATGAATTAGAAAAATTTTAACTATAATCTTATTAAACCAATAACCAGTTATTTATAAAGGTTACTTGAAGTAATACACCAAGAAAATACGAATCATTTATTATATATGCAATATTTTAAAGAGAAAAAACAATATATATTATTGAAAACCAGTTTATTATCTTATTTATATTAAGTATTAAATTAGCAAAAGCCTCAAATGTATTGCTATTGCTCAAAAAGACAGTATTATAAAGAATATCGGGTTAATATATGAATTTTCTGAGACTATTGCTATTAGGACATTATACTATGATTGCGCCTATATTTATAAAGATACCGGAAATAAGTAAAGTGTACACAGGTTAATAAGGACTTGAAAATAATTATAACGAGTAAAAGTCACATATGTAAACAATCTAAATAAATAAATAAGTTACATAAGTAAACAAAATATATTTTACATTTGTATAAAATATTAAATATGAGAAACAGAATATTAAAAATCCTGAATAACGAAAAACTATCTGCCACTAAATTTGCTGATATTATAGGTGTACAGAGATCAAGCATTTCACATATTATTAGCGGCAGAAATAAACCAAGTTTTGATTTTATATCAAAGACAATAAATAAATTCCCTTATATTAATGCAGAATGGTTAATTAATGGAAAGGGGAATATGTATAAAGATGATAATAAGACTAAGGAGAGCAGGGGTGAAGAGCCGGAATTATTTAAGGAAGATGAAAAACTAAAAGAAGAAAGATATAAGCAAAAGCAAGTAATAAAGACTGATTCAGGGGATCCTGCTGATAATATGAATGAAAGGGAATTTATTATTAAAAGGAAGGTTACAGATGTAAACAATATCGAGAAAGTCATAATATTATATTCTAACGGAACCTTTAGAGAATATTCAAAGACAGAATAAAGTCTTAAATAAAACTTGGTTATCTTTGCCAAAAATCTGGCAATGTACAAAGTAATTATCCGACCGCTATTATTTCTAATCCCTCCGGAAACTATACATAATTTTGTTAACACAGCATTAAAGATAATATTCTCTATCCCCGGGAGCAGGGCCGTGGCCGGCAGTATTTTTAAAGTAAAAAGAAAGGAATTGGTCAGGAATGTAGCAGGGCTTGAGTTCAGGAATCCTGTGGGTTTAGCCGCAGGATTTGATAAGAATGGCTTATTATATAATGAGCTATCCAGCTTTGGTTTTGCGTTTATAGAGGTGGGTACAGTTACCCCGAAACCTCAGCCCGGCAATAAAAGACCCAGATCGTTCAGGCTTGTAAAGGATAAGGCCCTGATTAACAGAATGGGATTTAATAATGTTGGGGTGGACAAAGTTATTGAAAGGCTCAGAAGAAAAGGAAATAAGGTTATTATAGGCGGCAATGTTGGTAAAAACAGTGTTACTGCAAACAAGGATGCGGTGAATGATTATGAAACCTGTTTTGAAAAATTGTATAACTATGTAGATTACTTTGTTGTAAATGTCAGTTGCCCGAATATTAGTAATCTCACTGAATTGCAGGATATTGACAATCTGGGAGAAATCCTGGAAAGACTGGTCCGGATAAGAAAGGGAAAAGAAGTCTATAAGCCTGTATTACTGAAAATTTCCCCGGATCTGGATAATAATAAACTGGACGATATAATAAAGATTTGTGAAAAAATGGATATAAACGGGATTGTGTGTACTAATACTACAATTGAAAGGGAGGGCCTCAGGACACACCCGGGCAAGATAGAGAGGATTGGTAGCGGGGGTCTTAGCGGTAAACCCATTAAAGACAGGTCTACCCAAATAATAAGATATATTAATGAAAAGACAGATGGCAGAATGCCGATAATAGGTGTTGGAGGAATAATGTCACCTGAGGATGCAATTGAAAAAATTGAAGCAGGAGCAACGCTGGTACAGATATATACAGGATTTATTTATGAAGGTCCATTTCTGGTAAAGAGAATTAACAAAGAAATCCTGAAGCGCTTTTCTTAACCCTTAATCCCTTATTCCTTTATTTCCTTATTCCTTTATTTCCTTATTCCTTTATTTCCTTATTCCTTTATTTCCTTATTCCCTTAATTCTTTTCTTTAAGCTCTTTAGCAGCAGCAGTTTTACTAACTACTTTCATAGTTATTTCTTCTTTCTTCTTGTTGAATCCGACAGAAATAACGTCACCGTCCTTTAAATCCGATTTGATAATAATTTCTGCCATAGGATCCTCGAGGTATTTCTGGATTGCGCGTTTCAACGGGCGGGCTCCAAATTGAATATCATAGCCTTTTTCGGCAATAAACTCCTTGGCAGGAGTAGAGAGTTTTATTTCATATCCCAGGGTATATATTCTCTCAAATAATCCTTTTAATTCAATATCAATTATTTTGAATATATCATCTTGTGTCAGGGCATTAAATACCACAACATCATCCAGCCTGTTTAAAAACTCAGGGGCAAAGTGTTTTTTCAATGCATTTCCTATTACACTCTTGGCATATTCATTTCTTTCCAGTTGTTTTGCTTTGGTAGTGAACCCGACACCCTGCCCGAAGTCTTTTAGTTGCCTTGTCCCGATATTGGATGTCATAATAACGATAGTGTTTCTGAAATCAACTCTTCTGCCCAGGCTGTCAGTCAGCTGACCTTCATCCAGCACCTGCAATAATATATGGAAGACATCGGGATGTGCTTTTTCCAGTTCATCAAGCAGCACAACAGAATAAGGTTTTCTTCTAACTTTTTCTGTTAATTGTCCTCCCTCTTCATAGCCAATATAACCGGGAGGAGCACCTACAAGTCTTGATACCGTGAATTTTTCCATGTACTCACTCATATCAATCCTTATAAGATTATCTATTGATTCAAAAAGGTATTCGGCCAGCACCTTTGCAAGCTGCGTTTTACCAACTCCTGTGGGTCCGAGGAATATAAACGTACCAATAGGTTTATTAGGATCTTTCAGCCCGGCCCTGTTTCTTTGAATAGACTTGACAACCTTCTGTATGGCCTCATCCTGTCCGATGACCTTTCCACTAAGCTCTTCACTCATTTTCAGGAGTCTTTCTCCTTCTGCCTGTGCTATGCGCTGTACTGGCACACCAGTCATCATAGCTACAACTTCAGCAACCTTTTCTTCATCAACAACCTCCCTGTTTCTTGTAAGTTCCTTTTCCCATCTCTGCTTCTCTTCTTCAAGTAAATCAAGATATTCCTTTTCCTTATCCCTGAAGCTCGCAGCTTTTTCAAAATTCTGGTTCTTAACGGCTTTTATTTTATCCTTTTTTGTTTCTTCAAACTTATGTTCCAGATCAAGTATTTTTTCAGGGACAACAATGTTGGATATGTGTACTCTTGAACCTGATTCATCCAGCGCATCAATAGCTTTGTCAGGTAAATGCCTGTCAGTAATATACCTGTTGGTTAATTTAACACAGGCATCAATAGCTTCGGGAGTATAGTTTACATTATGATGGTCCTCATATCTTTCCTTGATATTATTAAGAATATCAATTGTTTCCTCTGTTGTTGTAGGTTCTATCATTACTTTCTGGAACCGGCGTTCCAGTGCCCCGTCTTTTTCTATGTGCTGCCTGTATTCATCAAGTGTGGTTGCACCAATGCACTGTATATCCCCTCTGGCCAGGGCCGGCTTTAACATATTTGCCGCATCCAGTGAGCCTGTTGCACCTCCTGCTCCAACAATAGTATGTACTTCGTCTATAAATAATATTATATCTGATGTCTTGGATAATTCATTAAGAATAGCTTTCATGCGTTCCTCAAACTGCCCCCGGTATTTTGTGCCGGCAACAATTGAAGCCAGATCAAGGGTAACCACACGTTTTCCAAAAAGGACCCTGGATACTTTGCGTTGTACAATTCGCATGGCTAATCCCTCAGCTATAGCTGATTTGCCCACTCCTGGTTCACCAATCAGTATAGGATTGTTTTTTTTACGCCTGCTGAGAATCTGCGCCAGCCTCTCTATTTCCCTTTCTCTTCCTACTATAGGATCCAGCTTGTCTTCTTCAGCTGCTTTTGTCAGATCAATTCCGAAGTTATCAAGAACAGGAGTATCTGAACTTGTTTTTGATGATTGTTCGGAACTTCCTCCTTTACCCGGTCCAAAAGAGCTGCCGGTCTCATCCTCCTCATGGGGAAATTCAGAAGATATCTCTTCAGATTCCGTATTTTCTTCTCTTTCCTTAAGAATCTCTTTTTTTACTTTATCATAACTGATGCTATGTTCGTATAATACCCTTGAAATAATGCTGTCTTCATCTTTAATAATAGCCAGTAATAAGTGTCCTGTATCAATGGTTGTATTCTTCAATGATTTCGCTTCAAGATATACAAGCTTAAGAACCCTCTCAGACGATTTTAATAGCGGGATATTATCTGTTTCCGAGACTTTAACAGGACCGGCAGGAGCCAGGGTAGCCTCAATATCCTTTCTTAGTTCATAAAGATTTACCCGCAAGGAAATCAATACATTAATGGCCACCCCTTCACCCTCACGAAGTATGCCCAGAAAAAGATGCTCAGGGCCTATTTCTTTATTCCCCAGCCTTATTGCTTCTTCCTTGCTATAAGTTAGTACATCTTTAATTCTCTGTGAAAATTTAGCATCCATAAATTAATTAATTTTTCATTCAAAAGTGCATAATTTGAATATCGCTAACCGCTACAAATATACTAATAAAAATATCCATTTATAAACATATTTGTGTTAATAATTATAATAATTAACCGGGCGTAAAATTATAATAAATACCTACTTTAGCTTAGTTAAATATACTTAAATTTACTACAATTTTTTTAACAACCAGGTACCATTACTTCGAAAGATATGGCTGAAGGAGAGAAGATTATTAAAATCAATATTGAAGAGGAAATGAAATCGGCATATATTGACTATTCAATGTCGGTTATTGTTTCCCGTGCTTTACCGGATGTGAGAGATGGCTTAAAGCCAGTGCACCGCAGGGTATTGTTCGGAATGTTTGAACTGGGCCTGTTATCTAACAGACCATATAAAAAATCTGCCAGAATTGTAGGGGAGGTGTTAGGTAAATATCATCCCCATGGTGATACATCAGTTTATGATGCTATGGTAAGGATGGCACAGAACTGGTCTTTAAGATACCCGCTCATAGACGGGCAGGGTAACTTCGGTTCTATGGATAATGACAGTCCTGCTGCAATGCGATATACCGAGGCAAAGTTGCAGAAAATCGCTGAGGAGACGTTGTCAGATATAAATAAGAATACAGTTGATTTTCAGCTGAATTTCGATGATTCTCTTCAGGAGCCAACAGTATTGCCAACCAGGATTCCAAATCTGCTCATAAACGGAGCATCAGGCATAGCTGTTGGTATGGCTACAAATATTCCTCCTCATAATCTTGCTGAAGTATGCAACGCTATTATAGCTTATATTGATAATAATGATGTTTCGACAGGTGAGCTGGCACAACACGTAAAAGCACCTGATTTCCCTACTGGAGGGATCATTTATGGCTACCAGGGAGTATTGGATGCATTTGAAACAGGAAAGGGAAGGATTGTACTTAGAGCAAAAACTGAAATTGAAATAACAACAAGCGGAAGAGAAAAAATTATTGTCACAGAAATTCCGTATCAGGTTAACAAGGCTGAGATGATTGCCAAAACAGCCGAATTAATTAATGAGAAAAAGATTAGCGGTATTTCGTATATAAATGATGAGTCGGACAGAGGAGGAACCAGAATAGTAATAATTTTAAAGAAGGATGCTCAATCATCCGTTGTTTTAAATAAGCTTTATAAATATACACAGCTACAGACAACCTTTAATGTTAATAATATAGCTCTTGTGAGAGGCCGACCGAGGCTATTGTCACTAAAGCAGACTATAAAGTACTTTGTGAACCACCGTCATGAGATAATAGTCAGGCGGACAAATTATGATCTTGAACAGTCAGAAAAGCGTGCTCATATTCTTGACGGATTACTAATTGCCCTGGATAATATCGATGCTGTAATTGCATTAATCAAAGCATCAAACACACCTGATGATGCAAAGGCAGGCCTTATGAAGAATTTTAAACTAACAGATATTCAGGCCAAAGCAATACTTGAAATGAGGCTGCAGAGATTAACTGGCTTAGAGAGAGATAAGGTCAGGCAGGAAGCTGAAGATCTTAGAAATCTTATTAAAAATCTGAATGAAATTCTGGAGAGTGAAGAACTCAGAATGAACATAATAAAGGATGAGCTTGCAGAAATAAGGGATAGATTTGGAGATGACCGCAGAACTGAAATAGTACAGAATGTCGAGGAATTTAATCCAGAGGATTTTTATTCTGACGATGATATGATTATTACTATTTCCCACCTTGGATATATTAAGCGCACACCGCTGACTGAATTCAGGACCCAGCAAAGGGGAGGGGTAGGATCGAAAGGAAGTGAAACCAGGGAAGAGGACTTCCTCGAGCATATGTTTCATGCAACAATGCATAATACACTGCTGTTGTTTACAGAAACGGGCAAATGCCACTGGCTGAAGGTTTATGCAATACCTGAAGGGGCAAAGACATCAAAAGGAAGAGCTATTCAGAATGTACTGAACATAAAGGCTGAGGATAAGGTAAGAGCATTTATTAATATTAAAAGCCTGACTGACGAGGACTACCTTAACAGCAATTATATAATTATATGTACTAAGCAGGGAGTAATAAAAAAGACATCTCTAAAAGCTTATTCAAGACCACGGCAGAACGGAATTAACGCGATCAATGTCAGGGAAGGGGATAACCTGATTCAGGCAAAACTGACTAACGGGGATAATGAGATACTTTTAGCTATCAAATCGGGTAAAGCTATAAGGTTTCATGAGAATACAGTGAGGCCTATGGGTAGAAATGCCTCTGGTGTAAGAGGGATTAAGCTTTCTGATGATGCTGAAGATGAAGTTGTTGGTATGGTTTGTGTACAGGATATATCTGAGACTACGATACTTGTTGTATCAGAAAAAGGATATGGCAAGAGAACTGATGTGGATAACTACAGGGTTACCAACAGGGGTGGGAAAGGAGTAAAGAC
>CP070654.1:3126490-3151929 GCA_020354785.1 Bacteroidales bacterium | reverse complement strand
TTATAACTACCTTGGGTCTTCACGTTTTGTCGAAGATGCTTCTTTTTTAAAACTGAGGTATATTTCTGTTGCGTTTAGTTTACCGGATAAATTGCTCAGGAAGACTTTTATAAGTGATTGCAATATATTCTTATCGATGTATAATTTATATACCTGGACTGATTATACAGGCCAAAATCCTGAAGTTACCGTAGCCTCTAAAGAAGTCCATTATATAGGTAAAGATGATTCAAAAACACCACCGCCAAAAGACATTTCGGTTGGTTTGAATGTAAAATTTTAAGCTATTTTAATTGTGTTATGAAAAAAATAAACTTCATATTAATAACCCTGGTTTTAATATTCTCCGGGTGTACCGAATTTTTAACCCTGGAACCCCAGGATGAATTAATCAGGGAAGAGTACTGGAAGACCGAAACCGATGTTGTAAATGTGCTGGGACAGGCATACGCTAAAATGGCTGATATTCTTGACGATGTTTATTATTGGACCGAGTTGCGTGGCGGACTACTATCACCCAATGAAAATAGAGTTAAGCCTGAAACACTTGAATTTTTCAACTTTAACATTAATGAGTTTAATGAAAAGACCAAATGGAAAGATTTTTATGTTCTCATTAATCTGGTAAATACAATTATTGAATATGCTCCTTTAGCTAAGGACAACGATAAAACCTTTACTGATATTGCTTATAATGGCTATATTGCTGAGGCATACTATATAAGGTGCTTATGTTATTTTTACCTGGTAAAATCATTTAAAGATGTACCTTATATTACCAAATCTTATTCCATGGATGATCAGGATTTTAATTTCGCAAAATCCAGTGAACAGGAAATTATCGATTATTTGATAACAGACTTGAACAGTATAGTTGACAAAGCATTCAATTTAGATTATTACGATCCTGAGGATACAAGAAGAAAGGGCCGGGTGAATGTAAATACCGTTTATGCTTTACTGGCTGACATCTATTTATGGAATGATAACTACCAAAGCTGCATAGAATCATGCAATAAAGTAAATGAATTATCATACGAATTAGTGCCTGGAGATGATTACTTTGATATTTTTGCGGAAGAAGGTAATAGCTCGGAAAGCATCTTTGAATTGCAATTTGACTATGATGAATATCAAACCACCAATAAGTTTTTGGATCACGAAAATAAAGATGGCGACAATCTATATTCACTTACCTCCAATAACTCACAAGGGAAAAAAGAAACTGAGGTATCTGAATACCTCATGGAACTGTACGCGACAGACGATTTAAGACAATATAGTGATGAAGGGGATGTTACTTATAATAGTTCTGTTTTATCGATCTGGAAATATGAAGGCAATGCACCTTATGATCAAAGTATAAGGAACCGTAACGACCGTGACAAGGAAGAAAGTGATGCTAACTGGATATTTTACCGTTTTTCGGAAATTCATCTAATGAAGGCAGAAGCATATGCTGAGATGGATGATTTTACCAAATCTTTAGAACAACTCAACATTGTCAGAAAAAGGGCTGGAATTGTTGATTATACTACTGAAAATAGAAAAATACTGATTGAAGAGATATTAAATGAAAGGGCAAGGGAATTTGTTGGAGAAGGTAAAAGGTGGTTTGATCTGGTAAGAGTTTGCCGAAGAGATATAGACAACAGGTTACCTATAATTTCCGGGGCAGTTATTTCAAATGTCGATCCAAGAAGCAGGAGTGCCGTGGCAATCAAATTAAGAGATACAAATAGCTGGTTTTTACCTGTATTTTATATTGAACTTCAATTAAACAGTCAACTTGAACAAAATCCGTTTTACGAATAATACAATTAATCTTAAAAGATATGAAAAGTATAAATAAAAGAAGGATAAAATTACCTTTCCATATGCCTGAAATTGCGGGTGTTGTAATAGGTTTGTTGTTCATTTGTATTTCATGTGATTTAGCTACATTTCAAGACGAGACAATAACCTATTACGAAATATACGACGAAAGTATTACAAAATATTTTGAATCAAATCCCGAACGTTTTTCAATTTTGTCGGATATTCTGGACACAACAGGTTTAGATCATTTGTTCAGAACTTATGGTGATTATACCTTTTTGGCCCCAACTGATAGTGCCTTTGAAGCTTATTTTAAGGAAAAAGGAATATTCTCTTATATGGATTTCCAAACGGAGGAGCTTACAGAACTACTCAAATACCACATATTTAATAATCCGTATGTATCTGGCAATTTTAATAGTGGAATTATTGAAAGCAAAACCTTAAGCTCAGATTATATGGTTTCAGGGCCAACTGCCGATGGTACAGATATTATATTGAATAAAAGCGCCAGGATAATTATAAAAGATGAAATTCTACCAAATGGAATAATACACGTTATTGATAAAGTTCTGGAAAAACCTGAAAATTCAATATATGACTGGTTAAAGGAAAACCAGGCAGATTACAGTATATTTTTAGAAGCTGTTGAAAATACCGGTTTAAACCAAAAGTTCAGTAAAAACGATGAAGGTTCTGACGATTTTTATGCCTGCTTCATTACACCCGACAGCAAATATATTGAAAGTAATATCAATTCATTTGCTGATTTAGCCCAATTGATATCACCGGCCAATGACAATTATACAGACACTGCCAATATCTTATGGTCTTTTATTGGAAGCCATTTTACAACAGATATCATTTCGATGTCTGATGCAGAAGAAGAACATGTGTTTTTTGGAACTATTGGTAAAGCTACCACAAAGTTTGGTTTAAAACCCAGTTCAGCTGATGTTGTACTCAATTATAATACCAGCAACTTCCCCTCAGGCCTGGATGTAGATGAATTCAACAGCAACAACCTCGTTTCTAATGGAATAATTCATATAATGGACACTATGTTCCGGGTTCCCGATTACTTTTTACGTACAAATCTCATATTTTTATGTGCTGATATTCCCGGACTTCCTTATGATTCTGTAAAACAAATTTCTATTGAACATACCGATGCAGGAACCTTTACAGATGAAGAACACAGGTATTGGCCGCGAGCAAATGGTCCTAACCATTTACCCTTTGAAAGGACCAATGGATGGTTAACATTAAATGCACCGTATTCAGGCTTTATTAAATTTGATGACCACAGAAACGACGAATATAACCAGCCTCAGGATTATATCGACGGTATGAACCAGCCTATATTTTTTGGTTTTGAAAAATGCGATGATTTATTGGATATAACATGGAAACTCCCTTATATCATCCCGGGAAAATATAAATTGTTTTTCGTTACCAAAGTTGGCTTTGAAAGACCTGCAGTAAGACACTATTTCGATGGCGAACCCATTGGCGGAATATACAACCTGTCTGCGGGTGCACTCGGTTTTCAAAGTATATATCATGGGGTTGTTGAAATTAATGAAGGCGAGACTGAGCATTATTTCAGGGAGGTGATGGTTACACCTGGAAATGGCTTTCACGTTGCAATAAAATTAGAACCTGTTGATTAACCTCAATATATCATTAATGACTAACAAATAAAATATTTATGTCTTTTAAAAATAAGATACAGATTATCGGTTTTGTATTGTCGGTTTTAATTCTGCCTCAAGGGTGCAATAAAACCTGGGACGATCATTATAATACTCTGGATATAACCACTCAAAAAGACAAGGTTATTTCGGAGTTAGAAAAAATACCTGAAATTTCAAGATTCACAGAGGAGGTAATGAAAATTGATACCCTTGTGGATTTACTTAACCAGAACCGGTTATATACTGTTTTTGCACCAGTAAATGAAAGTTTCGAGACAATTAGTGCGGATATTTTAAACAATGAAACATTGCTTACACGTATGATATTATACCATTTTATCCATGGAAAGTTTAAATATAAAGACTTTTCATATGACGATATAATAACATTCAACAGCAAAAATTTAAACATTTCTCTTGATGCCTCTAATACTGTTTTGCTTGATAATAGCGCAACAATAGCTCAGAAGGATTTTCTAAGTCAAAACGGAATTATTCAGGTAATTAACCGGCCATTATTGCCCAAAGACAACCTGTATGAATATTTCAGCTACAATACATATTCCAGTCAGTTTGCAGAAGCAATTACAAAATATGCCATTAAAGAGTTCAATCGCAGTGCCAGCACCCCTATTGGTAAAAATGAGAATAATGAAGTTATCTTTGATTCAGTATTCAGCCTTTCGAATCCGTTTTTATCATGGAAAGATATTAATCCTTCTGAATACTTTTATGGTAAAGAAATTGTAGATTACATAGATATCGCAGATGAAACCGGGTCGTTTACTTTTATTTTCCCCGAAAATTATGAAACAGCACTGGATGCTGTTAAAAACAAACCTTTCCTTAATAAAAGTATTTCAGACCATCATTGGGCCGGTCCCATTTTATCCGATTTAATGTTAAGCAGGCAGGATCCACGACATCCATATAGCAGTTACTTTTCAATGCAGCTTCTATCAAAGCAGGAGTATATCAGCGCTGTTAATTTATACCATACTCAACCAAATGCAGATACTCTGGAGGTATTATTGTATTTTGCAGGCCTTTTAAACAGCAATTATACCGGAAGCGTTATATTAAGCAATGGCATGGTACATCTGGTAGGTGGCTTTGTGTACGATCCGGGCTGGTTAATTAAGGAACAGGGAAATATGGATGATAATGAGGATGATGATGATTACCTGAATGACCTTATGTCTGAAATGACTGCATCAGATAATGTTGATACAGTTTCTCTTGATCAAAATAATATCAGAGTTTATTTTTATTCGGATTCCATTGGTCCCGATCCTGAATCAAAATATGGCGAATGGATCAATTTTGATCTGAAAGGCGACTTTTACCCGGTTGATTACAAAATTCTGGTAAGGGGGCGAAATTTTGCAAGTGGTACTTTTAAAGTTGAAGCTGATGGGAAAGAAACCGGTGAATACGATTTCTCTGCTGCTCCAAGTGGCGACAATGATACGAAATTTGATGAAATTGGCACGGTTAAGTTTACTGAAACCAAATCAAGTACCAGTTTAAAATTCACCTTTGTTAAAACGCATCCGGGGACTACAAATGAACAGTACCTGTGGATAAGGGAAATTAAATTTTTACCTGTAATTAATTAAAAAATGAAACCGCATATTAATTTATCTGTTATAATATTGTTACTGTTTTCTTTATTATCGAAAGTAGTGGCACAAGAAGTTAAAGTTATTCCCGGATATGTTTATTCGGCCGCAGATAATACACCTTTACAGGGCATAAAAGTATCAACCAAATTCAGACAAGTCAAGTCAGTTACCACCAGTGAATCGGGTATGTTTGTAATAAGTTTTCCGGATACAACAAAGACAAAAGACTTTATGTTTGTTTTCTCCTATCCCGGCTATGAACAGAAAGAGCAATACGGTAGTATTAATGATACCATGCTGGTGTATATGACTCAAATAGGTGATTATTATATTGATAAAACTGTATATTACCCTTACCGCAGTCAAAAATATACCAGCATGACCAGTGCTGTAGAACCGGCAGAAATTGATTATAGCATCCAGGTAATGTCCTCATCTTTTGAGCAATTGCTTGAAAATTCTACTGTCCAGCTAACAAGTGCTTCCGGTATGCCGGGAGAAGGATGTTCCATAAAGATAAGAGGCTATTCTACCATATTTGCTGATGAAAAACCTTTAATTGTAATTGACGGTCAGGTATTAGGCAATTACAGGTTTAACGAAACAACCATAGAAGGCTTGTTCCAGGATCCTTTAATCAATATCGACCCCAGGAATATTCAGGCCATATCTATATTGAAAGATGCTCCTGCAGCGGTCCTTTACGGAGCAAAAGCATCTAACGGGGTAATTCTTGTTAAAACCAAATCCGCCCAGGTAGGTAAAACAGAGTTCGATATTGCAGGTCATTTTGGTACAGTTTTTATGAACAAAAGATTATCTGTTATTCAAAACTCTGAATATTTTAAACCCTACCTGCTCGAACAAATGTATGATAACGGTAACTTCTTGTTTGAAGATTATTTCATTGAGGATCCATCGTTTCCGGATTACTACAGGTACAATAAGTCTACCGACTGGCAGGATTATATATTTGAGCCTGGTAGCACAGCAGGGGTTAATGTTAATGTAAGGGGAGGTGACGCTATTGCAAAGTATTTCTTTTCAGTTGGTTACCTGCACGATGAAGGAAATGTAAAAAATACCAGCTATGACCGTTTTAATGCAAGATTCAATGCTGATGTTGATATGAAAGAATGGCTGACTGCCAGGGTCAGAATGGGGATAACCTATTCGCAAAGCCAGTTAAAGCAGCAGGGTTTGAACTATGCAAATCCGGTTCTGAATTCTTTAATTAAAGCACCGTTTTTACATCCATTTATCATCGATTCAAACAACATTGAACTTCCGGTAACCGAAGATGCCGATTTGCTTGGTATTTCAAATCCTTATGAAGTGATCAACAACTCAGAGTTATCATTAAATTCATATAATTTTATCGGATCACTGAATTTTAAATTTAAAATATCAGAAAATCTGGAAGCTAATTTAATGGGAGGTTCTGAGTTAAACAAGATAAATGAATTTACATTCTTTCCCAACTATGGATTTTATAACAACGACTATCCTGAATATAACCAGGTACAAAAAGGAATTAGTAGCTTTTCCAGAACTTCAACGGAATTTAATTTAATGTATGGTAATACAATTAATGAAGTACATAATATTTCAGGAATTCTAGGTATTCGTTTAAATTTTGACGAGATTATCCAGGATATCGGCTCAGGTGTAGGAACCCCTTCAGATGAATTCAAAGATTTGGGTGGAACTCTGGAGGAAGGAAGAACAAAATCAGGTTATCAATTCTTAAGAAATGAGTTGGCAAACTTCTATAGTCTGTCATATAATTACAAAGAAGAATATTTTATTGATATCTCATTGTCAGCTGATGCATCATCAAACACAGGCAATGAAGCAGAGCCTCAAATTTTTGGTATTCCGGTGGCTTTTTCACATGCGATTGGATTAGGCTGGGACATTTCAAAAATAGCCGGTTTAAACTATAATACTATTATTAACTATCTGAAAGCAAGACTTAGTTATGGTCAACTGGCAAACCTGGTTTACGATCCTTATATTTCAAAAAACTACTATACCCCGAGGCAATATTATACGGCAACAGGTTATGCAAAGTTAATTTCGCCTGATGAAAGTTTAATATGGGAGAAAACCCGAAAAATAAATCTTGGATTTGATTTAGCTTTAATACAACAAAAGTTGTTTATTTCTGCCGATGCATATTTTAATACTACAATTGATCTTTTGAACAATACATTTACCGAGGTAGAATTAGGAAATCAAAGCTGGTCTAACAACGGATCCCTTAATACCCTGGGATCTGAATTGAACATGAAATATAAGGCATATGATGGACCTGTATTAAAATGGAAAACCGAATTAGCATTAGGCCAATATGTTACAACAGTTGCAAACCTCGATAATGACCTGATCTATGATTTTGGTAGTGGACAAAAAATATTCCGTAATAACAAAAAAGCCGGTTCATTTTATGGTTATGAAGTTGTAAAAGTAATTTCGTCCGATGCTGAAGCCGATATTCTTAACCTGAGTCATTCAAATGGCACTCCATTTAAAGCCGGGGATATTCAATTCAAAGATCAAAATCTGGACGGCATTATTGATGGCAAGGATAAAGTTGTTATAGGAAATGCTGCACCTGATGTTTATGGTAGCTGGGTGAATAAATTTACCTATAAGCAGTTCTCATTATTGGCGGATATTTCTTTTGTTTTAGGTAACCAAATCTATAACCATACCCGAAGAGAGCTGGAAAGCATGAGTGGTTTTGAAAACCAGTCAACAGCAACATTAAGGCGTTGGCAGGTGGATGGACAGGAAACAGATATTCCGACAGCAGCCTGGGGTGATCCAATGGAAAATAGCCGTTTTTCCGACCGTTGGATCGAAAACGGTTCTTATATCAGGCTTAAGCGTGTTACTTTTACGGTTAATTTAGATAAATGGCTAAAGTCGGTAAATAATTCAGAGCTCTATATATCAGGGATTAATCTATTTACTATTGACGAATATTTAGGTTACGATCCTGAATTTGCATATGGTAGTTCCATCTTATGGGAGGGAATTGATTATATTAAATTCCCCCAGAATAGATCGATTGTATTAGGAGTTAAATTTGGATTATAACATTTGAATAAAAATGAAAATAAAAACTTACATTCTTGGCTTAATTGCTTTATTGACGACAGCATCATGTGAAAAAATGTTTGAGGTGGATCAGCCTGATATCATTGAACAGGATCAGGCTTTTAGCGATAAAAACTCAACCCGCTTGTCTTTAATTGGAATATATGGTTTAATGGCCGAATTGGTTGAACCCATGTTTCTGGCAGGTGAGGTAAGAGCCGACCTGGTAATTGCCAATAAATCTGCAGACCCTTATATAAAGGAATACAGTAATAACAGTTTTTCATCATCAAATCCGTATAGCTCTCCAAAACCCTTTTATACTATTATTAATAATACAAACGATTTTATCAATGAATTTGAGGGTAAGCTGGCAAATCAGGAAATGGATACTACCGATTTTATTAAATATAAATCTGAACTGGTAGCAACTAGGGTGTGGAGCCAATATCAGATTGCTAAAATTTATGGATCCTGCAAGTATTATACAGAAGTATTAAATACAGAAGACAGTTCTGAAATTATAAATTATTCTTTTGAGGATACTGCCTTTTTAAGAATTTTAATTAATGATTTAACATATTCCGATACTAACAATTTCACTTCAAGCAGCGAAGAATTAGCCTGGCAGACCGCCCGGTTTTCTGATTATTATGTGAATGCGTTGATGGGAGAACTTTACATGGATATAGGTGAATATGAAAATGCAATTCAAAAATTCGATGAAGTTCTCAGGTGGGGAGATTTTTATAATCTTGCTGGAAACAGGTTTAAAATAACAAGCACGTTCGATTTTGGCTGGCAATGGTTTGTAGAATTTTTTATGGACGAATGGGAAACATCCGAATTGGTTAATAATGCTGTTTTTTTAATTGCATTTGACAATAAATATAACCAGTCCAATGAATTATGGAACTGGACACTTAGTTTAGATTACCAGGTTGCTCCTTCCGGCTGGTATATAGATAAGTTTGAAGAGCACGCCTATCCTGATGGTGAAGAGCGTGATTGGAGAGTTCTTTCTATTGAAAACTGGTTTTCCGATTTTCGTAGTCCATATGCTATTACTAAATATCAGGAAAATGACAGGCCTTTTATAATGACACGTACTGCCAGAATACAACTATTGAAGATTTATTGCAACAATGCAACAGGTAATAACAGTTTAGCTGAGTTTGACTTAAATTGGATCAGGAGAAGAATTCCTTTCTCAGATGTGAATTTTGATGATATGCCTGAGGATCCTGAGGCAGCAACAGAATGGTTAGAAGATATTATTATTGATGAGATGGCCTATGAAACAGGTTTTGAGGGTCAGCGATGGTTCGATTTAATGAGGGTAGCCTTGAGAAGAAATGATCCTTCTTATCTGGCCGACAGGGTTGCACAGAAATATCCCGAGGAATCCAGGGAGAAAATAAGGACAAAATTAATGGATAAGGCAAACTGGTATATTCCTGTTTATGAATAATGCCCCGTGCCTTTGACACAGGGCATGTTACTAATCAAAGTGTTTTTATAATGTTTTAGATAGTGTTATTACAACCAGTGCTATTAAGAATAAGATAAACATGGCAGATAAAATTCCGTTTGTGCCTTTAGGAGCATCTTTAAATTCTTTCCAGATTAAAACACCCCAGAGGATTGCAACAACCGGAGCTGCATTGCTCAGCGCATAAGCTATGGTTGATCCTTCCCCTGATGACATAAAACTTACGACCATCCCGAGCATCCATATGGAGCCTCCCAGAATTCCCCACCAGTGGGATTTGAATGAACCTTTGAAATAGGCGCTCATTTTTACAGGTTCACCTTCCACTGGTCTTGCCATGAAGAAAGGATTGAAAATGAATGTGCTCAGGAATGCTCCCAGTGCAAAGAATACTGCCCCTGAATATGGTGTCAGTGAGCCGGCCCCACTTAATCCAAATGCAGGATCCATGCCATACATGGTGACCGTATAAAAGGGTGCAATGAATAAACCCGCCAATACAGCCAGAATAATTCCTTTGAAACTGGCCTTCTTCTCATGCGCAGCCAGTCTCTTATAGGAAACCATGCTTAAATAGATGGCCAATATGGCCAGGGCCATCCCAATAAATAATAAATAAGGATTGCTACTGCTTTTCCCCTGGGTTGAGATCTCAATAATGTAACCCAGTATTGTTCCTCCAAGCCAGGCGATCCCTCCACCTATTGGAAAACCTACTGCCAGGCCGGCCACAGCAATAGCGGCAACAAGTAAAAGGTTGCCTAAATTCCATATGACACCCCCTAACATTCCAAAAGTAATGCTCCGGGCATCAGCCTGTGCTAAATCTTGCAAGAAAGTCCTGCCACCAGGTTCATTACCAAGGCTTCCCAGCGTAAAAGCGGCAATTAAAGAAAATACTAACAATCCCAAAACAACATCCCAGTAAAACAACTCGAAGCGCCAATTCTTCGCAGCTAATTTCTGAGTGTTTGCCCATGAACCCCAGCATATCATACATAATACGAAAAACATTACTGCTATAATATAACTATGTACAAGTACCATGGTAAATTTGTTTTAAGGTTAATAATCGAAATTAATTTAGTTACAGTAACACGCTTTTAGTATAATCAGCCATGTACATAAAGCTCCCATCCGAGATAAGTGTTTACAGCTTCCTCAATAATATCGGCAACATGACCGCGACACATACCCACGTGATGTTCGAAACCGTTTTTACAAAGATGTTTCATAAGCTGTTGCAGGTTCGGTATCTCTGTTACTGCAATTCCACCGTCCATATCGTAAGAATCAGAAGTTATCTGGCCTTCACCAAGGTATGATTTGATAATGCCCCAGGGATCGTCTGTTGAGATGCGGAAATAAGTTAAAGGACCTTCGGTTACTTTGCCTTTTACTGCGCCAAAGGTGGTTTCCTGCCCAAGCACAGTACCAAGTACGTCCAGGTTGCCAATTTCAATCTCGTTTTTGAAAAAGCTTTTCGGGTAATTGCTGCAATGCGTACAGACGCATTTGTTACGATCCTCGGCAAAGTTGTTATTCCAGTCAAGAAGTGCGGAAGGTGTTCCTGAAGCCAGCATAAGAGTATACATTGAAACTACCCCTGTAAGGTCAGTTTCGCAGGCGCAGGGACTGAGTTTTTCACCAAGCATACTCATGGTAAGGCAGGTCGCACAACCAAAGTTGTTTTCAACTGATTCCCAGCATTGTATGCCCGCTGCATCAATTTCATTTTCAGCCATCCAGTTTTCAATGGCTACACCAAATTTGGCCTGGGTTTTAATCTTTTCAGGCGCTATACTGCTGGAAATTTTCCCATAGTTTTTAATGTCTTTAATTTTTTCAACCAGTGCTTTGGCATTGTCGTCAATCTTACCGGTAGCAGCAAATATTTCCGACAGGTCAACAGGTATTACGGTCATGCCAGTTGCCTGCAATATTTTTTCACTGGCACGCATGGTTTGGAATGCCTGCGGGCGAGTTCCTACCTGGCCAATCCGGGCGCCTTTTAAACCGCCAACTACACGGCAGATCCCGGCGAATTTAGCCACATCCTTAGCAAACAGTTCGCTATCGAGAGGGTAGGTATGGTAGATGGTATCGGAAAATGGTATACCGTACTGGTAAAGATTGTTACATACTGACAGTTTACCACAGAAAGCATCGCGGCGGCTGTAAACATCTACCTTATCGTTATCGTCGTCGCAAGCCTGTATCAGAACAGGGACATCCAGTTTTGCCAGGTTCAGGGTGTTTACAATTCCCAGCTCATCTCCAAAGTTGGGTAATACTACTATTACACCATCAATTTTATCACGGTTTTTTCTAAACAGGGCTGCGCATTTTTTTGCATCCTGATAGGTTTCAATATTACCGGTTGGAGTTTCTTCCGACGGGAGGATCACGTAATCATGATCCCATTCTTTCATTTTCTTAGGGAGTATAGCTCTGGCTTCTTTAGCCAGTTCTGCATTAAAGATATTCCTTGTGCCTACTATAAGGCCAAAAGTCAGTTTCTTTTTGTATGCCATAATCTTAATTTTTAAATATTAATTAATTTTGATTTTTATCTTATTTATTTAAAAAGCGTGCGTTCCACTGCCTTTTTCCATCCACTATAAAGAGTATCGGCTTTTTTCTCTGGCATTTTGGGTGTGATGTAATCGTTATCTGTCCGCAATGAAGTAATATCTTTGAGGTCAGACCAGCAGTTCAACGCCAGTCCACCCATTAAAACTGCTCCCAGTGCAGAAGCTTCCTCAACAGGACTCCTGTTAATCTTTGCCTGCAGAATATCAGCCTGAAACTGCATTAGGAAATCATTCTTCACAGGTCCGCCATCCACACGCAATTCCTGTAACTTTACCCCGGATTCCCGGATCAGTGATAATAAATCCTTAATCTGGTAAGCGATCGATTCAAGAGCAGCCCTGACAATATGTGCCCTGCCGGTTCCTCTGTTCATCCCGCAAATTAAAGCTTTAGCAGAGTTGTCCCACCAGGGAGCACCTAATCCGGCAAAAGCAGGTACCAGATAAACTCCATCGGTACTCTCTACAGAAGTGGCCAGATATTCAGATTCGGCTGCGGAATCAATAAGCTGGAGTTCGTCCTGTAACCATTTGATGGTGGCTCCTGTGCAATGTATGTTTCCTTCGAATTCATAAAAAACTTTTCCCTTTGCTGCAAAACCAACCGAAGTAACCAGTCCGCGAGGAGCTGGTAATGCTTCTTCGCCAATATTTACTGCAATGGAAGAACCTGTTCCGTATGTTGCTTTTCCCATACCGCCTGAGAAACACATCTGACCAACTAATGCACCATGAGAATCACCCAATACTCCTGCAATGGGGATTTCAGGTAATAAACCATTCAGGGTTGTAGTACCATAAACTCTGTCACACGGTAATACCCCCGGCATCATTCCGGATGGAACTGTGAATAAGTCTAACAATTCACTGTCCCATTCGAGAGTATTTATATTAAACAATAATGTCCGGCAAGCATTGGTGTAATCAGTAGCATGCACCTTTCCGGAAGTAAAATTCCATATAAGCCAGCTATCTATTGTTCCTAATAGCAAATGACCTTCACGGGCATCATTTTTAACCCCTTTTACATTATCGAGGATCCATTTAATACCACTGGCAGAGAAATAGGGATTGATGATCAGACCTGTTTTCTCGAGAACCTGAGGCTCATAACCTTGAGCAATTAAATCATCACATATTTTAGTGCCGCGGTTGCATTGCCATACAATGCCGTTGTAAACCGGCTTGCCTGTGCGTTTATCCCATACTACTGCTGTTTCCCGCTGATTGGTGATAGCAACTGATGTAATGTCTGATTTTTGTACTTTGCTTTTTTTCAATAATTGCTCTACTGCCAAATAGGTATTAGACAATATTTCCCAGGGATCATGCTCAACCCAGCCGGGTTGCGGATAGTATTGATTGTGTTCAACAGAACTTCGTGAAAACAATACAGTATTCTCATCAAATAACATGGCTTTGGTAGCCGAAGTGCTCTGATCTATAGCTAAAGTATACTTCATTTATTAAATATTGGTAAATTTTATATCATATTCTTTATTGATTACTTTAATATACCGTTACTATTAATGAAATTCAAAGCAACCTCGAAAATTCCCTTGCTCTCAATACCATAGTGTTTGAAAACCTCCAGTGGAGTGCCATGAACAACAAATTCATCGGGAATTCCCAGAATACGCATGGGAACCGGATGTACCTGAGTTACTATTTCAGCAACAGCGCCGCCCAATCCTCCGAATATGCTATGTTCTTCAACGGTAATAATACCTTTTGTTTCTCTTGCTGCTTTCTCAACTATTTTTCTGTCAATCGGTTTCAGAGTATGCATGTCAATTACACGTGCCATTATACCATGAGATTGTAAATTTTTTCCGGCCTGGAGACAATGGTAAACAGTTTCTCCGGTACCGATAAGCGCAATATCATTACCATCCAGTAGAATATTAGCCTTTCCTATTTGAAACTTAATATTCTCATCATCATATACATTCGGCACCGGATTCCTGCCCAGTCGAATATAAACCGGATTTGAAAAATCCACGAGCTCCGGCACCAGCTTTTTTGTCTGGTAGATATCACATGGCAGCACAATGTGCATACCCGGGAATGTTCTCAATACAGCAATGTCATGCAGGCTGTGGTGTGTATAGCCTAAAGCACCATAGCTGACTCCTCCGCTTACTCCCAGTATCTTGACAGGATTTGCAGAATAAGCAATATCCACCTTCACCTGTTCGAGGGCGCGTGCTGTATAAAAGCAAGCTGGCCCGCATACAAATGTCTTTTTGCCAGCAGAAGCCAGTCCGGCCGCGACACCTATGGCATTCTGCTCCTGGATTCCCAGCTCAACAAACTGATCGGGAAGTTCCTTTGCAAATGAATTCAATGTTGCTGAACCACGGGCATCAGTGGTAACAGTAACAATATTTCTATTTTGTTTTGCCAGCTCTAACAGAGTGTCAGTGAACATCTTTCTGCAAGGGATGGTATTTCTTTTATTCATATTCTTTATTTCTTTCAATCAGATTCCTTATTCTTTCATTAATTTCTTTAATCGCCTCTTTATACTGTTCTTCATTAACCACACCATGATGCCAGCTGGCTACCTTTTCCATAAATGAAATTCCACATCCTTTAGTTGTAAAGGCAATAATCAGTTTTGGCTTTTTATTATTATAGTCCAGCTTATCGAAAACATCCATAAGGACTGTAATATCATTTCCATCAACATTAAATACCTCCCAACCGAAAGCCTCCCAACGTTCCCGCATTGGTTCCAGTGACATAACTTCCTCGGTCATACCACTAATCTGCAATTCGTTTCTATCGATAACAGCCACAAGGTTATCCAATTGATAGTGGCTTGCTGATATAGCAGCTTCATAAACAGATCCTTCCCCCTGCTCACCATCACCCATTAATACATAAGTACGAAAAGTCTTTTTATCCATTTTGGAAGCAATGGCTATACCCACACCGACAGATAATCCATGTCCTAATGCACCGCTGTTATGTTCCACTCCGGAAACTTTTTTCGTGGGATGACCTTCAAGTATTGATTTGTATTGTCCATAGGTATTTAATATTCCATCGTCGATAAATCCCCTGGCAGCCAGCACAGAATATAAAGCTTCCACACTATGACCTTTGCTCAGGATAAAACGGTCCCTGGTTTCTTTGTTTGGATTTGCAGGATCGATATTCATGACATGAAAGTATAAAACCGTTTCAATCTCTACCGAAGAAAGTGAACCTCCAATATGTCCTGATTTCGATGAGAAGATTATCTCAACTACCCTTTTCCTGATCTTTTCTGCCTGCAATTGCAACTCTGATATTTTACGCCGCTTTGCCTTTAACATACATTGTTTTAATTTAGAACCATAGGTTAGTAAATATATAAAAAGAAATATTAGCTGCTACCTTCCCCTGGAGTAATTCTAATTTATTAAAAGTTCGGTTTTTTCAACTTATAACTGTAACTTTAGGTTTATAATCTTATATTTTACAATGTAATAAAATTTACGTTTATTTTTTTTATATAAAAATATTAAAAGCAATCGTAATTACAAAAAGTATATCAAATATTAATAGAAAAGAATAAAAATAATAAAACAAAATATATAATGCGGTTATTAATATTGGGATTTTTTATGTTTACATACTCGCAGAAGTCAATTACGCAGGATTTTATACCCCTGTGGCCAGTTGATAATATGCCAAATTCCAGGGGAATAAATGTTGAAGAGGTTATTGTAAATGAAAGGATCTTACAAGTAGATATACCCGGTATATTTACATTCTTTCCATCAAAGGAAGAAAATACAGAAAGCGCTGTGATTATTTGTCCTTCAGGCGGGTATCACCACCTGACATATATACTGGGCGGTTTTCAACTGGCTAAATGGTTTAACACCATCGGCATAACAGCATTTGTCCTGAAATACAGGCTTCCGCATTCACCTGACCTTATTGAAAGGGATAAGGCTCCGTTGCAGGATGCTCAGCGTGCTATGCGGATTATTAGATCTAATGCTGCAAAATGGGGAATACAACCTGAAAAAATAGGTATTATGGGAACTTCAGCAGGAGGCCATCTGGCATCTAATCTGGCAACTCATCCTGATGATGTTTCATCCATAGGTGACTCGCTTGATAAAATATCCTGTCAGCCTGATTTCTTAATTCTTATTTCTCCTGTTATTTCTATGGGCAAATACACACATAAGGGAAGCCGGGATAACCTTCTTGGTAAAAATCCTGAAAAAGAAATAATTGAAAAATATTCAAGTGAATTGCATGTAAGCACCTCCACACCTCCAAGTTTCATTGTACATGCAGCAAATGATAAATCAGTTGATCCTTTAAACAGTCTGATCTTTTACCAGGCTCTGACTGATAATAATGTCCAGGGATGCAGTCTGCACATTTTTCCACTGGGAGGACATTCTATTGCACTTAAAGATAATCCCGGTTCAGTTGATCTTTGGCCGGTCATATGTAAGAAATGGTTGATTGAAATTGGAATAATTAATTAATTACCAGTTTATAAGACAGATCCCGTAATTTTAAAATGTAAATTCCTTGCTGTAAAGATGTGATATCAACACTTTCATCTTCCGAATTCAAGCTTATCTCAAATATTTTTTGCCCCCTGAGATTATGAATAGTCAGACTTTCAGGTGTATTCACAATCCTGTTTATGTTAATAAAGCTTCTTCCGGGATTAGGATATATTTTAATTTCTGAAACTTTTTCTTCATCAAGTGCTGAAGCTGCATCTACAGTAAGCGTCTGAACCACATCGGCCGCTGCATAATATAGAAAATTTCCCTGCTGTGAAGCTGTAATATCTGTAGTACCTTCACCTGTCAGTGTTACTATGTTTTCATCAATGGTAGCTACGTCAGTATTTGAGCTAGTATATGATACAGGCAAATTGGAGCTGGCTTTTGCAGTTAATTCAAACGGTTCATTTCCCATTCTCTTTTCAGCTAACGGACTGAAACTTATACCCTGGTTAAGCCTCTTAAAAGACCGGTCCGTCAGCCAGTCATAACTGAAATCCGGATGTGTTTGTCTTGAAAATATATTTGCAACCGTATAATCCAGTGCTTCCTCATCAGTTAGCTGACGGCTGATTGAAATCCTGTATGAAGTATCTGAACCCGGGCCGTAACACTTGTACTCTGCATATATAGCAGGCAGCACGTTCCAGCTTTCCCATCCTGCCCCGCTAAGTTCTGCTGGCTCCTCACACCTTATAAATACGGTTCGCGGTGCATTCTGCCAGGGCCTCCCCAGTACAAAAGAACCAACAGGTGTTCCCTCATAACCTATCCTATCAGCAGTAATTTTACAATCAATAAATACATAACCGAATTTGGATTCAGGCTCTGTATTTGCAGCAGTTAATTTTCCGCCGTTCCTGTTTTCATTTATCTCGCAGCTGTCAAATACCACGGTAGACTTCCCAAATATAAAGTCCACCGAGCCTTCTATGTAACAATGCTTCATATAAATACGGCCTGTTCCGTAAGTATAGTAAGTATCCTGGTATCCAAGGAGTTTGCATCCATAATAGTTTTGTCTGTCTCCGCTGACACGCAGTGCAACTGCCTGGGCCTGCTGGTTTGTATTCCGGAAAGTAATATTCATTGCAGTAAAATCATTTGATTCAATGGCAGTGCTGTATGATCCGGCTGTACTTCCTGCTGAAGTGGCGTTATCATCATATGTCAGGATGGTACTGTCAGGATGATCTCCCTTAAGCACAATATTAACTTTATTTGCAGACAGGTTCAGTTTTTCGTAGTATATCCCCGGTTTTACGTATATAGTAAATGTACCTGTATAATTAACCGGAGCGGCGTTAAATGCCGCCTGTACTGTAGTATAATCACCACTTCCGTCTTTAGCTACAACTTTAGTTATGTCCGGGGCAACTGACTTTGTTGTAAATGATATTTGATTTCCGTAACCGGTTCCTGCACTGTTTGTTGCATATGCACGTACATAATACTTGGTGTTTTCCTCCAGAGGATATAAAAAGCTGCTAAAAGTGCCCAGATCAGAACCATCTTCAGAAGTACTACCGGATGTTGCAGGATTCCCCGTAGTATTCCAGCATACTCCCCTGGCAATTACCGAATCCCCTCCCCAGTTTGTTACATTACCTCCACCTTCTGCAGTAACCGCCATAATATTAGTAACAGATGAAGTAGAAACTGATGGAACGATAATCGAGTCAAGTGTGGTAAATGTTCTCTCGTTTCCATAATTTGTCCCGGCCACATTGGTAGCATAAGCGCGCAGATAATATTCTGTGCCTGAAGTAAGGCCGGTAACATAACTTATAAATGAACCTGTACCACCTCCGTCAACAGTCTTATTATCATTAATAGTAGGACTTCCAGATGTGTTCCATACGACTCCTCTCTCAAGTACAGGCTTGCCGCCATCTGAGGAAATATTTCCGCCGCCGGTAACAAAAGTTGTTGATAGATATGACAGACCTGCCGTTGTAATATCAGGTGGATCTGCAGTTATCCCTTCCAGCCGTCCGTAAATGGAAACATTATGTAATGCAGGCATTATCTCACCGCTTTCAATTGCTGTATTATACGGATATACCCGCATGTATATGTTTTCATCTGTGAATACAGTATCATTTACATGGGCGATCCATTGTTCCGCTGCATTGTTTGCCAGACCGGAATCTGCTATTATTATCGCTTTTGTAACAAACCCGGGATCTTTAGAGCAGGAGATTTCTGTTCTTAATGTTGAAGTATTCCATCCGCCAATCCAGAGAGAAACAGAATCAATAATGTAAGTACCGCCATATTTTGGTCCGCATGTAAATTCTATATACATACTATCCTGAATTCCTGACTCAGCCTGCCAGTTTTCAGTTAGAGTATGAACAGCACCAAGATCAATACTGTCAGTTGTGCCGGATTCCGGAAGTCTCGCAACTCCGTAATATTTCATTTTATCGGAATATGAATCTTCTGCAGCAAGCAATGGACCTGAAATTTCATAACTGCCTGCGGCATCTACCGGCCAGACTACTGAAGCCGGCTGGGAAAGACTTTCTATCCGGCCTGATATTATAACATTTCTCAGGCAAATATATTTGCCTGATCTTACATTGGGATCTTCAACCCAGGGATAAACACGCATATATAAAGTTTCTCCATCGTTTACTGTCAGGTCAACAGCCGATTTAATATGGAAGAAATTATCTCTTGGAATATAACTACCAGCTACACCTGTCGAGAATGATACCTGGGTGGATGTGGTAAAATCAGGATCAGTCGAACAATATACCTCAGCCTTCATAGTGTTAATAGCCGTAGCTGTTATTTCAAGGGATACAGAATCCAGGTATAAAATACTATAAGCCTGAGGTGCCAGCGCAAACTGAATATATACCGACTCAATCAAAGTGGTTTGGTTTGCAGGCCATTCACCACCTTCAATTTGAGTTCTCTGGCTTCCTTCCCATCCTGTATAATCTCTCATATGTGTATTACTGCCAAAAGACTCTTCTTCTGCAGTAATATTGCCTGCTGTTGCGGCAGTTAATCCTGTTCCCCCCATGGAAGGATTAGATAATTCCCATACAGCGGAAGCAGGAAATGTTGCATCTGCCTGGGCATCTGCATCAGTCGGGTTAAAAATCATCAATGATGCAATAACTAAAGTTGTTCCGGTTCTTTTCATGCGACAAATATAAACTGTCTTTAAAGAAAGAAAAATTATTATTATATTACACATAAATAATACAAAAACAATCATGAAACCAAAAAAATGTAAAATCCGGTATTTTCACCGCATGGTAATTTTGATATTTCTTATAATAATTGCAGCGTCAACCATAATTAATGGACAGTCAAGCCTTGAAGTAACCAATTTAAGAACAGAATATAAGACAAATCCAACAGGAATTGACATTGTAGTTCCACGGCTAAGCTGGGAGATAATTTCCCCGGACAGGAATATTATGCAGACTGCCTATAATATTAAAGCAGCTCTTACAGAAGACAACCTGGAATCTGAAACCGATATGATCTGGAATACCGGAAAAGTAAGTTCAGAACAATCCATTCATGTTGAATATAAAGGGCCGGAATTACAATCGGGCCGACGTGTTTACTGGAAAGTAAAGGTCTGGGATAATAAAGGACAGGAATCTGAATGGAGCAAAGCCGCTTTTTGGGAAATGGGACTTCTTAATTCTTCTGACTGGAAAGCTTACTGGGTAGAGCCTGATATTCCTGAAGTTGATACAATTTCAAATCCCTGTCCTTTCCTGAGAAAGGAATTTGAACCGGAAGGCAGCATAAAAAAAGCAAGGGTATATGTTTCAAGCCGCGGACTTTACCAGTTGTTCCTGAACGGCAAAAAAGTCGGAGATCAGCATTTTACACCCGGCTGGACAAGTTATCATAAACGTTTTCAATACCAGGTGTATGATGTCACCAGTTATCTGAACAATGAGAGGAATGCAATCGGGGTAATTCTTGGTGATGGATGGTACCGTGGATTTCTGGCATGGAGTGGCAAAAAGAAATTCTATGGTGATAAACTTGCCCTTATTTTACAGCTGGAAATTACTTATGAGAATGGATCAAAAGATATAGTAATATCTGACAGGAGCTGGAAATCAAAAACAGGTCCGATTTTAAAATCGGATATTTATAACGGTGAAGTTTACGATGCACGTCTGGAAATGGATGGCTGGAACAGACCGGAATTTAATGATAAAAAATGGAATAGCGTTATTGAAAAAGAATACAGCAAAGAAGTGCTTGTTGCCTCAGAAGGTGATCCTGTCCGTATTACAGAAACCATAAAGCCGGTCAGCAAGTTTTTAACTCCGGGGGGCGACCTGGTTTTTGATCTGGGGCAGAATATTGTGGGCTGGGTTCAATTCAAACTAAAGGGTAAAGCAGGCACAAAAATAACATTAAGACATGCTGAAGTACTGGACAAAGATGGAAACTTTTATACTGACAATCTGAGGGCTGCCAGACAGGAGGTGCAATATATTTTTAAAGGTAAAGGGGAAGAAACTTTTGAACCTCATTTTACATTTCAGGGTTTCAGGTACATTGCTGTTAAAGATTATCCGGGCAAAATTGACCTGGGTGATTTAAGCGGTATGGTTATTCATTCGGATATGACATCAAACGGGGATTTTGAATGTTCTGACACATTGATCAACAGATTACAAAAAAATATTCAATGGGGCTTGCGCGGTAATTTTCTTGACATACCCACCGATTGCCCGCAACGGGATGAGAGGCTTGGGTGGACCGGCGATGCCCAGGCTTTTGCACCCACGGCATGCTTTAATATGGATGCGGCAGCATTCTATACCAAATGGATGAAAGATTTTATTGCAGATCAGAAAGAAGACGGAAGGGTACCCTGGGTTATTCCCAACATCCTGGATGGCGGTGGTGGCACAGGCTGGGCTGATGGCACATCAGCTACAGGATGGGCGGATGCCGCCCTGATAATACCCTGGACTGTCTACCGGTTTTATGGCGACACCCGTATTCTGGAAGTCCAGTATGAATCCATGAAAGCATGGGTGGAATATATGAGAAAACAGGCAGGGGATGCTCATTTGTATAATACAGGATTTCACTTCGGTGACTGGCTGGCATTTGCCACTACACGCTCAGATTATCCCGGTGCTACAACTGACAAAGATCTGATAGCAACAGCTTATTATTACTATTCAACAAGTCTCCTTTATAAAACTGCAATTATTCTTGGCAAACAGGAGGATACAAAAGACTACAGGGAATTGAGGCAGAATATTAAAAATGCTTTTCAGAAAGAGTTTATAACCCCAAACGGGCGCCTGTCTTCGAACACTCAGACAGCCTATGTACTGGCACTGGCATTTGGCATGTTTCCGGAAAACCTGAAAAAAACAGCTGCAAAACGCCTGGCAGGGGATGTAAAAGATTTCGGACATATTACAACAGGTTTCCTGGGAACACCTCTTATCTGCCATGTTCTTACAAATTATGGATATACTGACCTGGCCTATATGTTACTCTTCAGGAAGCAATATCCTTCATGGCTCTATCCGGTAACCAAAGGTGCCACAACTATATGGGAAAGATGGGACGGTATTAAGCCCGACGGCACTTTTCAGAATCCGGGAATGAATTCATTTAACCATTATGCTTACGGTGCAGTAGGATACTGGCTTTATACTATAGTCGCCGGAATTCAGGCAGCTCCCGAAGCTCCCGGTTACAAAAATATCATAATCAAACCCCATATTACAGAGCAGCTAACCTATGCAAAAGCAAAATACCATTCGGTATATGGTAAAATTTTATCACACTGGCAACTGGAAGGAGGAAAAATACGACTTAATGTTATTGTACCTCCCAATACAACCGCACAAATCCATATACCTGCCGGGAGTGTTGAGCAGGTTCTTGAAAATAATGCACCTTTATCAGGGAATCAGGATATTAAAGTATTAGCTGTTAAGGACGGACAGGTAATTCTGGAAACCGGTTCAGGTGAATATATATTTGAAACATCCAATGATTAATTCTGCGTATCTGGAGATTTTCTCATGAACAGGATAACAGGCATAATATTTATTTCTGTTTGTTTGAATATATCAGTTCAGGATATAAAAACACAGGACAGAAGTCTTGTTAATACCTCAGAAAGCAAGCATGCCCTCCTTGGCAGTGTTGATATGGATGATGTTAAATGGACAAAGGGTTTCTGGGCTGAACACTTCCGTGTATGTAAAGATTCGATGGTTCCGGGCATGTGGAAAAAGCTGTCCGATACAATTGTCAGCCATTCATTCAGAAACTTTGAGATAGCATCAGGAAAAGAAGAAGGTACTCATAAGGGGCCTCCATTCAGTGATGGTGATTTTTATAAATGGTTTGAATCAGCTGCAAGTGTTTATTCAGTAACAAAAGATAAAGAGCTGGACAGACTCATGGATGAAATAATACAGGTTATAGTAAAATCACAACGTGAGGACGGTTATATCCACACCCCTGTAATCATTGGTCAGCTTAACAAAAGACCCGGCAGGAAAGAATTTCAGGAAAGGCTTGATTTTGAAACATATAATATGGGGCACTTAATGACAGCTGCCTGTACCCATTACAGGGCTACAGGTAAAACTGCCTTACTTGATGCAGCAGTCAAAGCAACGGATTTTCTATATAACTACTATAAAAGTTCATCACCTGAACTGGCCCGTAATGCAATTTGTCCTTCACATTATATGGGCGTTGTTGAAATGTACCGTACAACCGGGAATCCTAAATACCTTGAGCTGGCTGAAAATCTTATTAATATCAGGGACCTGGTTAAGAACGGAACGGATCACAACCAGGATCGTATTCCTTTCAGGCAGCAGAAAAAGGCTGTAGGACACGCCGTAAGGGCTAACTATCTTTATGCCGGTGTAGCCGATGTATATGCCGAAACAGGTGATGATTCAATTATGGATGCACTTAAACTGATATGGGATGATGTGGTACAAAAAAAGATTTATATTACCGGGGCCTGCGGTGCCCTTTATGACGGAGTTTCTCCTGACGGCACATCATATAATCCTGCTGAAATTCAGCAGGTACACCAGGCTTACGGCCGCGATTACCAGCTCCCCAACATCACTGCCCACAATGAATCATGTGCCAATATAGGAAATATACTGTGGAACTGGCGTATGTTGCTCGTCACAGGGGAGGCCCGCTATGCTGACCTTATGGAGCTTACTATGTATAACAGTCTGCTGGCAGGTGTCAGCCTTGACGGGAATGGTTATTTTTACACAAATCCGTTATGCGTAACAGATGATATAACCTATACATTACGCTGGTCAAAACAGCGTGAAGAATATATAAGCTACTGCAATTGCTGTCCGCCAAATACAATTCGTACAATTTCTGAAATACATAACTACTTCTACAATATATCTGACAAAGGTGTCCATATAAATTTATATGGTGGCAATGCTCTTTCTACTCTACTTAAAGACGGTTCAGAATTACAACTGACGCAGCTAACCGGTTATCCGTGGGACGGTGATATTAAGATATTAATTGAAAAGGCACCGGAGAAGGAATTTTCTGTTTTTTTACGTATACCCGGCTGGTGCGATAAAGCTGAAATATGGGTAAATCAAAGCAAAAGTGATTTAATTTGTGTTCCTGGTGAATATACTGAAATAAGGCGTAAATGGGTAGCCGGTGATGAAGTAGAACTTATCATTCCCATGCCGGTAAAACTTATTGAGGCACATCCACTGGTTGAAGAAACACGTAACCAGGTAGCAGTGAAAAGGGGTCCTGTTGTTTACTGTCTTGAATCTGAAGATATCCCGGAAACAAAAAGCATATTTGATATAATTATCCCTTCAAAGATTGATTTGAGGCCCGGAATGTTAAAGATAAACAGCAGTGAAATCATGTGCCTGAAGGGAGAAGCATTGCTGTCAGAAAACCCTGAATGGGGAAGCCTTCTTTACAGGGAATTACCCGGAGATGATCCTGTGCCTGTAAATATAAGATTAATACCTTACTATGCCTGGGGAAACAGAGACCATTCCGAAATGACAGTATGGATGCCCTTAAGCAGGGGTATTCATCGGCAAAAAGAAGAATAAAGATCTACACATGATGAAACGGATAGTGTCAAATTTCATTTTTGTAATAATAATTGGAGCCGCACTATTACATTTCTTTAGTTGTGAAAAAGAAACAAGATTTGGAGGAAACATATTTGAAAAAGATATGTCAACAGCAGGTGAAATTATCCGGACTTTTAACATTGAACGTCAGCTTGAAAAGGTAGAATCTTCCAATGGTATATTTTATAGTATTGCATCTCCTGACAGTAACTATATTAGTGATAGTACATCAGACGGAGAGTGCATGAAAGTATTCGAAACTCCTGATTTTACACCTCCCCCTACATACCTGACTTTTCAGTCAAAAAAAGATATATATTACCTGAAGAGCTTTAATTATAAAGGTAAGATACAGCTTTCAGTTGAACATTGTCTAGTCATGTTAGGATATTCAAAAATGGGATATATTGAGGCAGTTATTTTACCTGTTAAAGAAAATGAATT
>CP070654.1:3107125-3126390 GCA_020354785.1 Bacteroidales bacterium | reverse complement strand
CGTTATCAAGTTCACTTCCGCTGCACATGGCAATATCGGTATCAACACCGTAATACATGCTGATTCTTTTTGAGTATCCCTCATCACGCGTCATTAACTGGTATATTCCTATTATAGCCTGCCTTGTATAATCAACGTTAGTAAAAACATTTTCAGGTGCAAAGCTGGAAACAGGATCTGTTTCGAAATAATCATCACAAGACAGTGTAATAAGGAGGACAACACCTGACACCAGTAGTATTCTCTTGATTTTTATAATATTACTTTTCATAACTGCTTATTTTAGTAATTTACAATGTAAGATTTAATCCGAAAATCATCATCCTGCTGCGCGGATAGGCTGAATAATCCACACCCGGGGTCATAGGAGTACGCCTTCGGGTATTAACTTCAGGATCGTATCCTGAGTAATTTGTAAAAGTATACAGGTTATTTACAGTAGCATAAATCCTGAATTTCTTGATAAATATTCTATTCAGCAATGATTCAGGCAGGGTATAGCCAATAGTTATATTGTTAATACGCAAAAACGAACCGTCCTCAACAGCCCATGAATGAAACAGGTAGTTTCCTCTTGGCGGCATCCATATTGTTGCGTTCTCATTCAGCAGGGCCAGCTCAGTCGGGTCAATTACCGTCTCGCCCTCTGCATTTATTGTCATCCAGCGGTTATCTGAATTCATGCTCTCAAGCATATTTGTATATCTCCTGTAACCACTGGTAAATTCTATCTTGTTGGCATTGTAGATATCATTACCATATACCCAGTTCATGAATACACTGAGGTCTAATCCTTTATAAACCATCATTATGTTAAATCCACCAATATGCTTTGGAGTTGCATTTCCAATTATTGTCCTGTCATCTTCATTTGTCACCTGGTTTCCGTCGTCAACCGGATTACCATCTTCATCTACCGGATCTGCAAGATTTTTAAATTTGATAGTTCCCGGACCCAGTTCAGCATTCAGCAAGCGCTCGTTATCAACTATTCCCTCCTTTAGTGTATATGTTTCGGTTTCCTCATCGTAATCAAAGTCATCAATTGTATAAAATCCGTCAGTAACAAATCCGTACATTAATCCGACAGGATCGCCTACCCTAACGATATAGTCAGTACCTATATCGTTATTCCATCCTGACTGTTCTTCCCTTAAATCATATTCACTCAGTTTATCAACCTTATTGTTATTAAAAGCAATATTAAAGTTTACAGAGAGCTGAAAGTTTGTTTTTTCAATCAGGTATGCATCAATCACCGTTTCAAAACCGTAATTGCTTGTTTGTCCTATGTTTTGTACCTGGCTGTCATATCCGGAAGAAGGATCAAGCCTGGAATCCACAAGCAGGTCTCTTGTTGAATTATAATAATAGTCAAAGGAACCGCTTATCCTGTTATTAAAAATTCCTATATCAATACCTGCATTCCTTGAAACCGTTGTTTCCCATTTTAAATCAGGATTGGGCAGTTCCGGCTGGTATAAGTATGCTGTTTGCTGTTCGTTAAGGAAATAGGGTTTGCTTGAAGAAGTTGTAAACCTCTGAAGGAATAAATAATCGGGAATACGGTTATTTCCTGCTTCACCAATACTAATACGTGCTTTAAGTAAAGAAATAAAGGGCAGGTTTTTTATAAATTCTTCCTGTGAGATACGCCATGCCACCGAACCGGAAGGGAATATTCCCCAATGCTTGCTTTTCCAGAACTTTGATGAACCGTCGGCCCTTAGTGTAAATGTAGCCAGGTACTTGTCATTGTAATCATATATAATCCTTCCAAAATATGACAATAACCTGTTCTCAGATATTTCAGAATCAGGAGACAGTGGGGTCTCTCCCAGTGACAACATTCCCAGGGCCAGTTCCGGTGTTATTTCTTTGGGATATGAATGTGTTTCCTGTTCATATTCTTTATTGAATGTATTTATTATTTCCTGCCCCAGCAATATATTTATATTATGATTATTAAAAATATTATCTCTCTTGTAGTTAATTGTATTTGTCCACCGGAATATAACTCTTCTGTCTTCTCCTATCCTCACTACAGGCATGTCACCATATCTTCGGGCCAGATAGGTAGTCAGGCCGTAAAACCTTTCATCCCTTTCCTGGCGGCTATTATATCCGAAATTGGAGCGAATATCAAGCCCCTTGATTAAAGTATAGGTCAGGCTTCCATTAAAGTTTGTATAGGTAGTATGTACGTGCCTGTATTCATCAACTGCCAGCTGTTTTGGTTCAGTGAGATTTGTAGTTTCATAATACTCGTCATCATCAAAATAGAGATCAGGATCTTCAAGAATATCATAAAGCCCGTTTACAGGCCTGTAAATAACGCTGTGCTTTAGCCTGTTGGCCGATGACGTTCCCGGGTCAGAAGTCCCTGAACCGCGCACTTTCAGGTCTGAATAACGTGCATCGAAATTTATCCTGAGCTTGCTTGTTATCTGGTTCTGGAACTTAAAATTCAGGTTATTCCTGATAAAGCCCGATTCAATCATTATACCTTCGTCATTATTGTGAGTATAACTAAAGTTGTAATTTGTATTTTTTTGTCCCCCTGTTATGCTTATATTGTGATATCTGGTAGTTGCCTGGCGGCCAAACACCTCATCCTGCCAGTCAGTTCCCTCTGAATCTATATAATTATAAAGTGTGTCAAGGTATTCAAAGGTGCCGAATAAATTTTCAAACCTGCTTTCCTCCTGGAAATTGCCTCGTGAGCGTTCGTACTGGTATAAGACAAACTCATACGGGTCCAGAACGTCCAGTTTATTTGAAAGCCTTTTTACACCCTGGTAAAAATTATAATTTATTTCGGTCCTTCCTTCCATACCGCTTTTGGTAGTAACAATGATCACTCCGTTAGCTCCTCTTGCCCCGTAAATTGCCGTTGAAGAAGCATCTTTCAGAACGTCAATAGATTCAATGTCTGAAGGTGCAATATCGCTTATTCCGTCTACCGGAAAACCATCCACAATATACAGAGGTGAATTGTCCTGTGTAATAGATCCTCCTCCGCGAACTCTGATTCTTACTTCAGCATCAGGTGAACCTTCAGAGGTAGTAATTTGCACTCCTGCCAGCCGCCCTGTTAAAGCCTGGGCAGTAGAGGCTACAGGTATATCCTTGATTTGTTTAGAACTGACTGATGCAACAGAACCTGTGAGATCTCTTCTTTTTACCGTACCGTATCCTATAACCACAACCTCATCAAGGCTTGTAATATCAGGAAGCAGTGTAATATTAAATTCGGTCTGGTCACCAACAATAAACTCTTCCGATAAATAACCTATATAAGATATCTGGATAATACTGTTTTTATCCGGTACTGTAATAGAGAACTTGCCATTTACATCAGTTACTGTGCCTGTTGTAGTACCTTTAATAACAACATTTACACCTGGTAAAGGCAGAGCATTTTCATCAGTGATAATTCCCGTTATTTGCTGTGCAAATAAAGAATACCCGATAAAAAGAACTGCACAAAGAACTACCCACCGTTTTCGAGTAAAATTAGATTTCATATATTTTCATTTTAATCAGAATTATTAACTAATTTAATTAAATAATATTCAATATTTGTATAATCCTTGTCTAAATCATAATTGTTCCTGTCGGAATAATCCCGTGGATTCAAATTGTTATTTTTCTCCCATTGGTCAGGCATTCCATCATGATCAGTATCAGCAGGGGGCTCCTCAGATCTCAGTTCAGGCCATCCGCCTACCTGTTCCTGTGTATTAATAATTCCCTTCTCGCCGTAATGATAAGTTCCGTTCTTGACCTCACTGATTATTCTTTTATCTACACTATCCCTGCTTAATGAAGCACCCGCATTTTCCAATATCTTATCCCATGCGATAAGCGGATCATCATGCTTTACTTCATAACCAATATAAGCCGGAGTATCTGAAAGTACATCATTTAATTTATTATATGCTAAAGGAAAATTCCGGCTGTTATATTTTTTAAAATCATTGTTTACAATGATGTAATTATCAGATAAATAAAATGTACCAAAAGGCTCAAAAGGTTCAAGAATTTTATCCGCTTTTTTATCCGTCGTTGCCGGACCCGGTTTAAAAAGGTTGGCAGTCAGGTTATAATTGCCATTTTCTCCGCCGTAAGAACATTTCTCCTGCCAGTTATAAATAATATTGTTGCAAAATTCTGCCTTTTCTTTATGAGGCAGTTTATGGTAGCGGCTCCCCTGGAAGCGGGGTAACCTGCTGGTGTGGTGTGCTATAATATTATGATGAAAAGAAGCCTGCATGCCTCCCCATATACCTCCGTAACCATGAGAACCTTTAGGATGAAAAGATTTATTCAGGCTTTCGCTGATAATGCTCCATTGAAGTGTAAAATTCTCATTGTCATAAAACGATGCGCATTCATCAACAGACCAGCTGAATGAGCAATGGTCAATAATTATATTTTTACTGTTCTTGCAATGTATTGCATCAAAAGGTTTACCCGAAATATCTCCCAGCCTTATCCTCAAATAACGGATTATTACATTATCTGCATATATCAGCAAAGGATAATCCTTTATACAGATGCCGTCGCCCGGAGCAGTCTGCCCTGCAATTGTCAGATTACCTTTATTTATTATAAGCTCCTTCTCCAGCTCAATTATCCCCGATATTCTGAATACAATAATCCGGGGGCCTCTGCTGTTAATAGCAGACCTTAGACTTCCGGGCCCATCGTTATTAAGATTGGTCACTTCAATAATTTCACCACCTCTGCCGCCGCTTGTATATATGCCTGCTCCCTGGGCTCCGGGGAATGCCGGCACCTTATCATCAGATGCTAGCTGACAGCAATTCAATATCACATTGCTGCCAATGCTGAAGTAAAGAAATATAAAATGAACAAGAAGTTTTATGTTCATTAATTGGATCATGCATACATAGTACTAATACAACCTCACAAATGTAACCGGGTAATAAAAAGGTATCTGCAATTCAGGTGTTCTACTGTGTAACACCATTAATTGAGACATTTTCCATCACCAGGTTACTAACATTTTTTATGTAGTTCTCTTTTTCTGCTTCTTCAAATGTGCAATTTATAAGATAGATATTATCAACTGATGCCTCCTGATCAGCTTTTATCCATACGGGATATTTACTTTTATAACTGTGAACTTCTTCCAGAAAAATATTTCGTATTACAGGATAGAACTCTCCTCTTTCTGAACTGTAAAAAAGGTTAATCTTAAAGGTTGCTTCAGAAACCTGAACAACTTTCAGGTTTCTTACATAAAGATCTTCAACTACTCCTCCCCTTAATGAATTGGATTTAATTCTGATTGCCCTTTCCAGATTTTTACTGTTCATCATGCAATTCTCAACAAAAACATTACGTACATTACCGGAGATTTCACTTCCTATAACAACCCCACCGTGACCTTCGTACATTGTACAGTTTCTTACTATTATATTTTCGCTGGGTACATTTATTCTTCTTCCATCCTCATTTCTTCCTGATTTTATTGCTATACAATCATCTCCCGTATCAAACAGGCAGTTTTCTATCAGAATATTTTTTGATGATTCGGGATTACAGCCGTCATTATTTGGCCCGAGGGTTCTGACCTCAACATTCCTTAAAATAATATTTTCAGAGAGGACCGGGTGTATGTTCCACATAGGAGAGTTCTTCAGTATAAGCCCGTCAATTAATATATTCTTGCATTTATAAAACTGAACAAAATTCGGCCTTAAAAAATGTCCTTCTCCAAATACCCTTTCCTCAACAGGAGTGTTATTAGCTACCATTTCCCTTAATGCTTCATTGTCGCTTCTTTGACTGGGTGTGCCGTGTTTCCATCCTGTATTGATGGATCCGGACCAGTTTCCCTTCCATGACCACCATACTTCCCCCTGCCCGTCTAAAATTCCTTTTCCGGTAAGTGCTATATTCTCCTGTTCATAAGCATAGATAAAGGGAGAATAGTTCATGCATTCCATACCTTCAAACCGTGTATATACATTCGGGAGGTATTTACCTTTGTCTGTAGTAAACAGTAGTATTGCTCCGTCTTCAAAATGTATATGTACATTGCTCATCATATGTATGGCTCCTGTTAAATATGTTCCTGCCGGCACAATTAATTTACCGCCTCCTTTATCATGACATTTTTGAACTGCATTCCTGAATGCATCAGTGCAATCTGTTTTACCATCATTAATTGCTCCAAAATCACTGATTATATATTCTTTATCAGGAAAAACAGGATCCTTCAAATTATTGACAATATCTTCAGCTTTACTCCATCCTTTATCTATTTTATCCCTGACTGATTCATTAAAACAACTTAAAAAACTCAGAAAAAATAACAGGACCAGATAATTCATTATGTTTCTATTTAATTTGTGTTTCATATTATTATTAAATCGGTTATAATCCTTCCTTAAATAAATTCATTGTTACAGATAAAAGTAGGATAGATTAACAGTCAACCTATCCCACTTTTGATGAAAAATGCTAACCCATTATATTACTACTATGAGAACCAACAAACCACACATACATTAACCTAGCATTAAAACTATGAGAAATATCTATTTTTGCTTGTAATGCAACACTAAATTATATTATAAACTTAATATAAAAGATTATAAAAGAGTCACCTATTTTATTGCAAATTAGCTGGATAAAAATTTCAGATTACCATACAAAATTTTCAAAATATAAGTATATAATTATCATGATATTTTATATGAAATTGATTACTAGTTATATAGTAATTAACCAGGGAATTTTTCGAAAAAGGGGACAGCGCCCGTTGGGAGTACAATAAAAAAGGGGACAGCGCTCAACGGGCTCTGTCCCCTCTTATATAACAATAAAGGATCTTTATTCTATTAACAGTTGTTCAGAAAATACTTCTTTAGCAGTGTGTAACTTTATTACATATACTCCTGGTTTCAGATCTGAAATATCAAGTTCGGCATGTTTAGCTTCAACAGCAATATTCAGAATTGATTCACCAACCATGTTAAATATTTCTATCTGTTCTATGTAATCAGTATTTTCAACTACCAGTATTTCAGTGGCAGGTACAGGGTATATATTATACGATACTTCTCGTTCATCTATACTTACTACTACAACTTCGACATCAATTGTGCTTATATCGGACTCATTATCTGATGGATCAACAGCTGAAATACCAACTGTATAATTTCCAGGAGGTATATCCGGTATTGCACCTCCGTTGACTGATTCCTGTGCCATAACTGTTCCCATTGGAAGACTGTTCACATAAATATTATATTCATCTACTATGATGTTATCAGTTGAGGCATCCCAGGTTAGAGTCACAGTGTATCCGTCAACGCTGGCAGCAAGATTTGCCGGTGCAGTCGGAGCTTCAGTATCCAGTATCTGTGTGACTGTTCCATCTGCATTAAACATCAATGTTCCCCACAAACCTGCATCGGTATATATCAGTTGACGATCAGCACTCCAGCCAATCTCATCACGTGCACTTGGATTATCATCATTATCACTTGCATCAATGTCAAACCCAATTTCAGTACCTGCAACTGCAACAAATTCCGGATAACCAACAGCCAGCGAATCAAAGTCAAACATCATCTCAAATATATATCCGGTACCTGATTGAGTTTGTGCGTAAGTAATTCCATTCACAACTGTAGTAACACCTAAATTCGATTCATAGCCGATATCGGCTGTAGTTGGCTGAAACCTCAGTTGCATATCGTTGTCGTCCATCTGGGCCCATGGTCTTCCTGACCAGCCTAAATCTCTTGGCCACTTCTGGATTTTAGAGTTATTCATGTCAAAATATACCTCAATATTATCATCTTCCCAGATGTTGGTATGTCCAAGGAAAATAGCATCGTCAGTAACATCGATTAACAGGTATAATGCACTGTCATTCCATAACATTTTGAAATATAAACTGTAATCATTCTCATCATCTATGTTGTTAACATTAATAGGTTTCTCAACAACCATTGAATCTGCCCTGTCCCATTCGCCTCCTCCAATAACACCATCAACTATAACAGGAATTTCAAACATAATATTATATACCATTGTGTTATAACCGTCTGCAGCGGTTACTGTAACCGGAGCAGTGACCATACCACCGGACACATCAACATCACCTGTATCTGCAACAGTAGCTCCTGCATCATTTGCTACAGCTGAAATATTTACTGAAGCTGTTCCCTGGGGAACAGTAACTTTGTATTCAGTAACTGCAGGATCAAAGGCCGGCATAAGTTCACCAGCATCAACATCAAGAGATGCCAGTGTTGCATCATCTGCCGGATAATCGGTACATACGGTATAGGGATCAGTCAATAGCCTGTTAATCTCCGCCAGCAACACTCCCTTTACATCTTCAAGTATCGGGAAGAAGTTCGGCCAGCCCATGTTATCATTACCCATACCAAAGTATGTTCTCGGAGCAGCAGGTTTTTCAGTTACACCTGCTCCATCATAGAATTCTACACATGGTTCAAACCTTGCAAATAATACTGCATTAGTATTATATGTAGCAAGTATAGTACCGTTAGTTGTCGTATCCAGCAAAATAGCATCCTCAGGAGCAACAGACCATGCCATCATACTGTCTGCATCAATAGAAGCACCTGCAAATACAGCATCGGCGGGATCATTTATTTTTGCAACAATTGTATCAGGATCAGTATCATAATGTACACAGCTTGTACTGTTAAACCAGTTCAATCGTGTACTTCTGCCTGCCCATTGAGTTGTAAGTATCAACGGAATTTCAACTTCCTTGTTCCATGCATACTTGTTTGCTTGTGTGAAATTTCCGCTAAGCGGAGCCCTTCCGATAATAGCAAGGTCATTACTGTTAATCATATCAATTGTTGACTGGGGTTGGTCTGCCAGACCGCTTATAACCCAGGCATTAACATTAAATCCGTTGTCTTCCAGGAATTCCATATACAGGGAGTCTCTCTGGTCTGCATCAGTAACAAAGAATATGTTCTGTATCGGATAAGTATCATACATGCTCATTACTTCTGTTGGAGACAAAGCATAGTTGTATATCTCAATTTCATCAATAGCACCATATACTTTTCTGTCTGCCCGGTTGGTAAGGCTACCGATAGTTACCGGCATACTGTCAACCATCACATTTGCCGTTTCATCCAGCATAGATGCCACAAGCTTCCCGTTTATATATAAGAAAGTAGAATCCTGCTCGGTATCTCTTACTCCTACAATATGGTACCATTTGGAACCAGGCAGGTATATACCGTCAAGCTTACCTCCTAACTGTGCTTTCTTAACGTCATCATCAATAGTAAACCTGAACTCATCATTTTTACACGAAAGGGCATACCAGTTACCCTTACGGTCCAGGCTGGTAGTTGGAAGATCCTGACCCATATCTCCTTTAATCACCAGAATCTGTTCACCTGCGCCGGGATCAAACTTAGCTAACATGGACATTGAGAAGCTTCCAGTACCGAAGTGCAATTGTTCTGAATTCTCAAGCGGTACTGCCAGTTGAGCTTCGTCTGAAGCTACAAGGAAGTTAATGGCACTATCTGCTATTGATTTGACATATTCAAACCCGTTATTATCAACTACTGCATCGGCATCACCCACATCGTCTTCAAGTGATCCGTTGAAAGACCATTTTGCCATCAGTGCAGGGGCATCAGGATACAGTAAAGCCTGGGGAATAACTGCTCCGGCTCCGGGAGGATAAGCCCCTGATGTATCCCATACTATCCAGTCAACCTGTCCGCCATATTCATCACCATCACTGCCATCACCAAATCTGAAATAGGTGTTGGAGTTCAATGAAGCTGATGTATCGACCATTACGGGTTTAGGTCTTTCATCAAGATATACCTTAACAAAGGCACCATCCATTACAAATCTGAATATATGCCACTCGGTTCCATCCATATCATAATTCACATTCTGCAAAGTATTTTCGGGATTAATTCTGCCGTCTTCAAGTTTAAAAACTACCCGGTTAACCCCATTGTATAACCTGATATTTGAAACTCCAATAAATGTATCAGGCAAGGAAGATTTCATCCTTGTAACAACAGTTATATAATCTACAGGTCCGCCAAAATCTGCTTCCCACTGTTGTTTACTGTCTGCTGAATCAACGTAGTATTCATACAGCTTATTACCGGGAATATCGGGATCATCAACTATTGAATGAACAATTGCCTTCCCCTTTACATCTGCAGAAGAAAATCCCGCATCCGCCGGCAGCTGGCTTCCGTCATAGACATGCCATGACTGCGCATTAATCTGGGCTAATGAAAATAACATCAGCACCGACAATGTAAGTGTAAATTTGATTTTTCCTTTCATAAGCTGGATTTTTGGTTAATAATAGACTGTTTTATTAAAATTATTCTTTAGCTCTTTTGCAAAAAATAATTTACTTTTCTTGTTATAACGTTCTGTGGTTGAACTCTGAAACGAATTGCATATTCGTTTTGCCGAATGAAGTTACTAAAATTTTTAGTAGATAAAAGAAGAAAGCTGATTTTTTTAGTATAAATCAGCTTTCTCGGTAGTTTTGCCTAAAGTATTATTATTACTCTATGGATAGTTTAGTTGTTAGAGTTCTGTCTCCGATTTGCAGAACTGCAAAATAAATACCTGCAGGGTATTCACTGGCGTCAAAGCTTACAAAATTATAACCTGCCTTGGCTTTCCTATCATACAGTACTTTAACCTGCTGTCCTGTTACATTATACAGGGTTATTGTTGCATCTGCAGCATCTGCTGACGAGAATCTAATATTGGCAACATCTGTCACAGGATTTGGAAAAGCGTGCATACTGTATTCATCTAAATAATAATCGTGAACTGATACTTCACCGCCTTCCTGCGGAATATTAAATACCCATTGAGCGGCTCTTTTACATATTGTCCAGAATTCCTGAGTGGCTGTATGGTCCATGTAAGCAACACCGTCGGTACCTTCCATGCCCACAGCATGCATGCCCCATAAGAACATTCTGTTAGGTAAGGCTTCTGCAGAATCGATAGTGATCATTGTCCAGAAATCTTCCTTGCCAAGAGCTTCGTATCCTTTAATCTGGGCCAGTTTATTGGAAAATTCCACATTAACCTCCATAACACTTCCGGGCAGGTTAGCATCGGTATAAGTTGTGGTTGTCCAAACAACTTCCTGGTCAACATCGAAAATCTCAGTTATATAATGCTCATTATCCCTGATAATAATAGATTTATCATCTTCCGTACCAGGATCATTCCGATAAAACTCATTATCGTTGCTATTAATCCAGCCCCAGACGTCCGCACGGGGAGTCCATCCTTCAAGGTTCATACAGGGAACAGGGTAATTGTGCCTGTCTTCCCTGAAATTCACTGTTGTACCTGAACTAACCGGCTCACTGATATAAAATCCATGCTTGCCGTCCCAGACAGACAGGTCAGCTTCACCAAGCGAATTAAAGTCCCCATCATCCATATACTCTACGGTACATCCCCAGGCTGTTAGACTATCCAACATGTCCTTATCGGCCATGTGTATGTCTGGTGTAGCCTGGCTGCCGATGAACAAAATGTTCCTCTGCGCGTAGACAAATGCTGAAAACATTATCAGCATAAGTGTTAAAGCTAAAAATTTACAAAAGTCAAATTTTCTCATAATCAAAGAATTTAATAGTTAGTAATTAATCTGATATTCTTAATTTAAAAATTACAAAATGACAGAAAACATTATATAGCGGAAAAAAGGATCTATAGATCTAATTGACAGATCTATAGATCCTGAAATATTTTTACAGACCGTAACCATTATTGTTCCCGAATTCCTCCTTATTTTCTACAGCGTCTATTTCTGCTGAAGGGTATGGATACATATAATGATATGTTTTTATATTTTCCGAGACGTCGGGATTTTTACTTCCTACCCAGTCCACCCATTGCTGTGGTGAATGTGTCCTTTTCAGGTCAAACCAGCGCAATTGCTCACAAATAAATTCACGGGCACGTTCTTCAAGGAAGAACACCTTATCAAGTGTTGCGGCATCAATTTCAGCCTCCATTTCAGATTCATATCCTTCATTAGCCCTTGACCTCCTGTATTCTTTCAGCAGGGTTCTGGCCTCTGTTTCTCCTGTTGAACCCCTGGCTGCAGCCTCGGCAGCAATAAGGTACATCTCTGCAAGTCTGAACACATAGGCGTCTCTTATACCTCTTTCTGATCCTTCGCCGTCAGCAGCATCTCTTTCCGCATCATCGCACTTATATGGCTGAATATACATCTGGCGCTGAATTGTTCCGTCATAGTTAATTGTACCGTCACTGTTATACATTAATTCTTTATCAAACATAAAATAGCCCTTCTCAACATTCAGGTACAGTTCGGTTCCAACCGTAGCTACCGCCATTATGTCATTTGGAACATCATCCAGTGTAATGACCAGTGCTGTATCACCTATTCCATATATTTGGTCTCCTTCCGCTGCAGTATCAGGAACATAGGCTGTTCCATCAGGCAGCTCGTAATTTCCCCATTTCGGATATACAATAGCAACTTCGGCTACTGCTTTCCAGACAGTTCTCCACTGGCCATGAAATCTGGCATCATGCTCAGTCCTGTCCTCCAGAAGCTCTATCATATAACTTGTAGGCATATAACGCCTGAATGTACGTCCGTATTCAAGTACACGTGCCATACCGGGTACAAGCCTGTATTCCATTCCCCACATGAGGTGTCCGTGATGTCCTCCATCCCGTTCATCGTATGCTTTAACACCGGATGTATAAGTCTGATAAATTGCAGCATCAACATTAAGCATTGAAAACTGGGTTCTTGAATAATTGACTGCCCATATACCTTCATCATTTCTGTTTGTAGAATTATTTTCAAGGGTCCATAAATCATAATAATCGTCATAAAAAGAATAGTTCCCTGAGTTAATAATAGTCATAGCGTCGTTATAAGCCTTATCAAAAAGTTCACCTGCATCTTTTCCGGGAAATGTATAAGGTGCAGTATTGCCGGCATAATGAATATAACTGGCAATGGTAAAGTTTGCCCTTGCCCTGAATGCAATGGCAGCATCTTTAGTAACCCGCCCGAAATCACTAACCGCCGTATTAGCATCGTCCGACAGATTATTTACTGCAAATTCAATATCAGCAAGAATCTGATCATAGACTTCATTTACATCAACAAGGTCAATAGTAGTTACTACACCTTTTGTTGATTCTATGGGCATATCTATCCTTCCCCATAACTCTGTGAGATGGTAAAGGTACATTGCCCTGAGATAATGAATTTCTGCCAGATAGGTATTTTTTTCTTCTTCTGCAAATAAATCACTCTCTCCGATAACTTCAAGGGCTGTATTACATGTGTTCAGGCCCCTGTAAAATTCAACCCATATTACTGCCAGACGTCCTTTCCTGGAGTCACGGTTTGAGCCAAATTCGAAGAAATCCGGATCAGGAACCTGTTCGGCATAGGTCCAGATATCAACACCTACATCTGACAGATCAATGCCTTCTTCTTTAGCATACCAGATTTTCAAAGAAACATAACAGGCATTTAACAGCTGCATCTGTCCCTGCTCGGTACTAAATTGTCCAACTGCTGTTGCAGTGCTTCGTGGGTCTTCTTCAAGGAATGTTTCACATGAAGCAAAAACCAGTATAATTGCAAATATTATATATAATGACTTTTTCATATCAGTAAGTTTTATATAATTCATAATAATTTAAAATGTAACATTTATACCTGCACCATACATCTTTGGTGTAGGAATATTTATATTACCACCATTCAAACTGGCTGCAACGCGGTCTGCACTGCTTGTATCAGTCCAGCGGTATCCTTCCGGATCACTTCTTGTATCGGACCAGCCCTCCTGTTCAGGATCCCACCTGTTACCTTTAAGTTTGTTTTCTGCTCCGTCCATAAAGTATTTGCTGAAACAGAAAGCATTCTGGGCTGTAACATAAAGCCTTAAACTGGAAAGGCCTATTTTGTTTACAACAGACTTCGGTAAATTATAACCTAGTGTTATATCCCTGATTTTGACAAAGGAACCATCAACATAAGAAAGGACTGTTGCATCAGGATTACCTGATCTGTTTGGTATGCTTGTAAGTTTTGGCATATCATTGGTAGGATTATCAGGAGTCCAGTAGTCAACATCCATTGGCATTTCACGTGCATTTTCAAAAATACCCCATTGCCTTACACCATCACCTATGGTCTGTCCAATTCTTGCGTAAACAAAAACAGATAAATCTATATTCTTATAGGTGAACTTGGTCTTAAATCCTCCTGTCCACTTTGGTCTCGGTGTTCCGACAATCACACGGTCAAGATCAGTAATTGCTGTATCACCATTTACATCAAGAACTTTAAGTTCTCCGGGTTCTGCATCATACAGTTCGTATGAATTCAATCCGACTGTATCGCCAAGTTGCCATATGCCGATTTTCTTCCGGTCAAAGAATACCTGTATAGGTTCACCAACAAACCATCCGTTAAGCTCATCCTGTTCCCTTCCTGTGGACAATTCAACAATTTTTTCATCATTGGCATAAAATGTGAAATCTGTTGTCCATTTGAAATTACTAGTGCTGACGTTTATGGTTTTTAAAGTAATCTCAATTCCTTTATTTTCAACTTTTCCAATATTGTCGGTTTGTTCAAGAACACCTGATGAGGGAGCTAATGCAACGTCCTGCAGCAGGTCGGTAACCGTATTCTGATACAAGTCTATAACACCCTGCACCCTGTTTGCAAAAAGTGCAAAGTCCAGCCCGACATTCAAACCCCGGGTTTTTTCCCAGCCAAGGTCGGGATTTGGTGCATTTAGTGCCCTGAATCCTAATGCCGGTGATTCTGCCAGACCAAACTCATAGTATAAAGGATTCTGAACTAAAAGCCCAAGAGTAGAATATGGCTCTACGCTATAGTTTCCTGTAACACCGTATCCTGCTCTTACTTTAAATCTGTTTATAAAGTTTGCAAAACTCATAAAATCTTCATTATGCATGTTCCATCCTACACTCACAGCCGGGAAACCTGCCCATTTATTACCTTCTGCCAGCTGAGATGCTCCATCATACCTGTAAGTTGCTGTAATGAGATATTTATCCATCAATCCGTAATGTATTCTACCCAGAAAAGCAACACGTCTTTCCACTACCAAATCACTTCTGAGTCGCACATCCTGAGCAGCTCCGCCCAAATCATAAAACTGTGAATTATTAAGTGCCAGATCCTGACCCATAAGCCTGAATCTTTCCTGCCTGTCCTCGTAAACCTCATTTCCCAGGGTAAATTGGAAATTATGTATACCAATTGTTTTATTTCCCGAGAGAAGGTTTTGCCATACATACTGAACATTGTATTTCTGTTCGGCCATAGCGTCACTTATTCCTTCCAGTCCTGGATAGACACCATCAAATTCTCCTTCGCGTTCAAAATCTATATCTGAATTAAATGAGGTTTTGAATTTTAAATCTTTAAGCAAGGTTGCCTCTAAATACACGGTACTGAACAGACTTGTACTTCTTTCTTCATAGTAGCTATACTCTTTATCTTCGAAAATCAGGGGATTTTCAAAATCCTCGTCAGGTGTTTTAGGTCTTGGAATTAGCTGGCCCAGTGTATCATAAGGTTCCAGTAAAGGTGACATATACCTGACACGGCCAAAGGGATTCCTCATCTTGGGTCTGACTACATGATTTATTATAGTATTAACACCAGCACTCAGCCAATCGGTTAATTCGGCATCAAGGTTTAATCTTGCACCATATCTCTTATAGCTGTCATTTTTTATCATTCCCTGTTCATTGTAATGATTTATAGAAGCGGAATAGGTTAATTTTTCAGTACCACCTGAAAATCCAAGGTTGTAATCCTGCTGGTGGCCGTTACTTAACAAAGCATCATACCAGTCAAAATCATGTCCATTTTCATAACCATACAGCTCCCATGGCCTTGCACTAAACTTCCATGTTGTATCCGCGTCTATTCTTAAAAAGTCAGGATCATCTTCCCACTCCTGGGTCCAGTTAACATCAATCAGATAATCTATATACGCCTCGCGGTCCATAGCTGGTATGCTCCCCAACGGAGAAGTTATACCTGCATAGGCATTAAAAGTAACCTTGGGTGCTCCTGCAGTTCCCTTTTTCGTTGTGATAATGATAACACCATTAGCTCCTCTTGGTCCGTAAATAGCTGTAGAAGAGGCATCTTTCAGGATATCTATTGTTTCTATGTCATTAGGATTAATGTCAATTGTTCCGTCATAATAGGCGCCATCCACAATATATAAAGGATCGTTTTCACCAGATAATGATGAAGCACCCCTGATCAGAACATCATACCCGCTGCCCGCACGTCCACCGGTACGGATCATATCTACTCCAGCAGCCTTTCCCTGAAGTGACTGCACTGCATTAGCCACCTTGGTTGCCTGAATATCTTCCTGGTCAACTGAGCTTACAGCTCCGGTAACATCACTTCTTCTCATTGTTCCGTATCCTACTACCACGACTTCTTCCAGAGCCTGCAAATCAGGAACCAGACTAATTTCAAGGGTTGTCTGGCCCTCTAATTTTATAGATTCTGTAAGAAACCCTACATAAGAAAACAATAAAGTAGCATCGCCATCCGGGACTTTTAGTTCAAAACTCCCTTCAACATCACTTATGGTACCAAGCAGTGTACCTTGAACCACTATGTTTACTCCCGGCAAACTCTCTCCTGTTGATCCGTCTGTTACTTTACCAGTAACAACAACTTCCTGTGCAAATACCTGATAAACACAGAAAATAAATGTAAAGAGTAACAACGCACTCTTTAAAAATTTTAATTTGCCTTTTTTCATAATCGTTTCTAGTTTAATTTGTTTAGAGTTCTTAAATAATATTGTTTTTATAATTGTTACAGAACTAAATTAATTAATAATACCAGACTTAATATTAACAGAATGATAATAATTCCAATCGAGATTGACATTCTTCTTTCCTTTGACCTCAATTCCTTAGTCATAAAGTTATGATATAATAAATAAAATATTGCATAAACTTAATATAAAAGAGTTCACATAAGTGTTGCGAATTATTGCAAATTTGCTGGATTAAAATATCAGGTTACTATACAAAGTTTTCAAAATATATGTGTAAAGTTATCATATAGTGTATGTATATAATTGATTATTAGCTATATATGTGTATATGGCAAATTATTATCAACACTTTATTGCTAGTGCTGTTAATTACCTTATTTTAATGAGAAGGAATAAAGGGATAAGGGAATAGGGGGAATATGGGAAATAGGGGAAATAGGGGAAATAGGGGGAATAGAGGAATAAGGCAATATGAGAAATAAGGGAAATAGGGGAATAGAGATTTAAGATTAACGATGTACGATTAACGATTTAAGATGGAGGAATAGAGGAATAAGGCAATATGGGAAATAAGGGAAATAGGGGAATAGAGATTTAGGATTAACGATGTACGATTAACGATTTAAGATGGAGGAATAGAGGAATAAGGCAATATGGGAAATAAGGGAAATAGGGGAATAGAGATTTAAGATTAACGATGTACGATTAACGATTTAAGATGGAGGAATTAAGTTGAAAGGTATTAGGTTTTGGATATTAGGTTTTGGATATTAGGTTTTGGATATTAGGTTTTGGAGAGATAGGTTCATTTGCCTTGGTAAACGGCCTTCAAAAAATTTGGGTAGCAAATCTTTGTGAAGGCTCGTAGCGAAGGGCCTTGAGCATTGCGCAAGTGAAACGATTAGCAATGCGACAAGAAGAGCCGAACAATTAGATTTGTCCAAATTTTTTGTAAGCCTTGATTTTTTGGTTCTTTTGTATCAAGACAAAAGAACAATAGATCAGCTATACTCGGAAGGATTTGTTCCATAGAATTCCTTGAAGCACTTTCTGAAATAATTCACCTCTTTAAAACCTACCTTATAGGCAACTTCGGAAACATTTAGATCTGCTTTTTTAATTAGCTGGCCTGCACGTTTAATTCTTAAGGTTCTTATAAATTCTTTCACGGTCATATCACTTATAGCGCGGAATTTTCTGTACAGCTGTACTTTGCTTATTCCTATTTCCCTTGAGAATTCATTTACACCAAAATCAGGATCATGTAAATTATCCTCAACCGTTTTTATAGCCTTTTTTATAAATTTTTCTTCTGAAGATGTTATCTCAACATCTTTAGGTTCCAGAAATATCTGGTGGCTGTATTTTTCTTTAAGTTTTTGCTGGGTTTTCAGCATTTGCTCGAGCCTTACTTTCAATATTTCAGGATCAAAAGGCTTTGAAATATATGCATCAGCACCAACCAGGAACCCGTCTTTTTCATGTTCTTTGGATGACAGTGCTGTTAAAAGGACTATGGGTATATGGCTGGTCCGTTCATCGTTTTTAAGCGCGCCGCATACTTTTCGGCCATCAAGCTTGGGTAATAAAATATCACAAATTATTAAATCCGGTATAATTTCCTGGGCCATACATAATCCTTTTTCTCCGTCGAAAGCCTCATATATATTATATACATTATCAAAAAATTTCTTTATGAAATATACCATATCACGGTTGTCTTCTATTATTAACAGTATTGGCAGATTAGCATTTTCAAATTCATCTTTAGCTATAACAGTTTCATATTGCTCTGTACTCTCCTCTCCTGCTTCATCGGTTTCATCAATCTTACCAGCAATATATTCCCTGGCTTTCTCAGGTATGTCTTTTCTTTCGCAGGGTAAACAAACTTTAAAGGTTGTGCCCTTACCTTCTTTGCTTGAAGCTGATATTGTACCATCATGAAGTTCTATAATATCTTTTGATAAAGCCAGGCCTATTCCGCTTCCCCCGCTTCTGATAAACTGGCTTTTTTCACTCTGGTAAAATCGTTCGAACACTTTATCAATCTGATCCTGGGGTATTCCTATGCCTGTATCTGAAATACTGATCTCAACCACCTGGTCGGTAATATCTTCACTTTTAATACCATTATCATTATTCTGATATGTCAGTGAAATTAAAACAGATATTTTGCCTTTATCAGGAGTAAATTTAAAAGCATTTGAGAGCAAATTATAAATGACCATCTCAAGCTTGTCGGGATCAAACCATATAAAAATCTCATTAATAACGGTCTTCAACTCAAGTTTAATATTTCTTTCTTCTGCCAGTTCACTAAAGGAATTAATAATCTCTCTGATAAACTTTACCAGA
>CP070654.1:3089514-3107025 GCA_020354785.1 Bacteroidales bacterium | reverse complement strand
AGGATCAATATATACCCGGCCATCCCTGATTTCAAAGTCAACTGCCACATCTTCCAGGGATAGGTTGTCGAATTTATCTGTTTTCAGCTCTTTGCCAATCTTACTAAATATTCCTGAGTTTGATATACCTATTTGTTGCGAAGAAAAGCTCCCTTTTCCGGCTATTGAATTCATAACCGGGCTCATTTGCTCATCAAGAAGACTGTTGTATGTCATATCAAGGTTTATTTTACCTGTAGCATTTTTTGCAACAGGAGCGAGTTCAGCAACAACATCAAAAGCATTAAACGCTGAAGGAATATCAATACCTGAAGCCCTAATTCCGAAATCTACTACAGGAGCAGAAATATCCTGAGTATTATATTCACCATTCAGTTTCATAGAGCCCTGTAGCAGATCCATACTAAGATTCTCAAGCACTACTTTACCGTCCCTGATTGATATAATCCCGTAAGTATCATCTATCTCAAGCTTATCATATATTATTTTGTCTATCTTTGAGATCAGCCTGAAATCAATATTTTCAGGTACTTCAATAACTGACAGAGGTACGGTATCTTTAATAACTTCCGCTTCAGGTTCTTCCTCCCCGGTCATAAATTCATTCAGGTTGAGCAGGCCTGCGGTAAAAGTGAATTTTCCTCCGACAGTTTCATCTTTAAACATATATGGTATAAAATTCTCCAGCCTGCCTTCAAACTGCATATCACTCTCACCAATAAGCGCGCTGAAGGATGACACTTGTACAAATTCAGGTGAAAAACTTAAAGATGATTCAATTATTTTTACTGCAGCCGGTAAATCCGGACTGGTAAATTCAAAGCGGCTAATTTTCACGTTCCCGTCTGCCTTGAATTTTTCATACTCTTCATTCTCAATATAAGATATGTAACCCATCATATCCAGATTTGATTTTATAGTTCCTGTCAGACTTACATCCTCCATAGGTATTACATCAGCCAGGCTGGCAAAGTCAATACTGGCTGACAGACTTCCGTTAACATAAAGATCACTGACAGGAGTCTTGATATTCATTACAAGATCAACAGGATTATCACCCAATTCCACATGAAATTTATTTATATCAACTTTAGTATTGTCGTTCTGTACACCATCAAAGAACAGGTCAACATCTATCTGTATATTATCGGCCGATTTAGGAAGATCAGGATATTTAAACATTGCATTCTCTACAAGTAAATCCAGGCCGACATCCGGCATTCCCTTACTATTATACACACCCTTAATATAACCATCCAGTTTTAGTTTGCCTGTTGTCTGCACATCCTGAAAATCTTTCATATATATGGCCGGTACAAGTGATAATAATGATTTAAAATCCACCTTGTTTGTTTTGAATTTCATATCTACTTCCATATCTTCCTCGTTTGGCATTCGCACACTGCCGTCAAACCCAAGAGATAAGTCATTTAATGCCACCTCGTTTTCTTTAAGAATAAAGATTGAATTTTCCAGATCAGCATCCAGGTTTATATTAATATTCAATGATGCATCTTTCACGTATCTTACTTCTTCCATAAGTAAATTGACCATTTCTGTTGAAGATATTATTGACAGGGTCGTAAAGTCCTGCGATAGATCACCTTTCAGAAGGAAATCAAAATTATCCAGTGATGCCGCCATGTTTGAGCTGTCATCTGTGTATGAGATGCCTGCATCTCTTATCTCGAATTTTTTAAGTGCTACGGTAGCAGTAAATTCCGATACAGCAGTATCAACAACTTCTTCTTCTTTTTCTTCGGTTTCTTTCATAATATCCCAGTTTACTGAACCGTCTTCCAGCTTTATGGCATTTATTTCAGGTCTGTCTAATACTATTCCTTTAACCTTAATATTTTCCATTTTAATGGCACTTATAATATCAACCTTTACATTAAAAGAGTTCAATTTTAAAAGGGTATCATCTTCAAACTTACCAACACCTGCCACTGAAAGTTTTTTTAGTGCAATACTGGCATAAGGGAAGTTCTTAATGAAAGATAATCCCAAATCATCAAACTCCACCTTTGCGTTTACATTTTTATTAATTTGCTCCTTTGCAATCTCCATAATTTTGCCTTTGAATAAGATAGGCGTAACAAATAAGACTGCTAAAAGAAAAAGTATTATAATCAGAAGAATTTTTAAAAACTTTTTCATATGTTCAAAATTTTTAATTATTAGAATTAATTTATTTATAGTCGCTTAATAACTCACGGATTTAAATATTCATAAAATAAAATTAACTAATTAAACTGAAAAGATATTATTCTGCTTAAATATATTTAACTTAAATTTTATAAATGATAAAATACAGAATCCATGAATTTAATAATAAAGGTAAAGGAAATTAAAGGTCATTGCCCTGTATTCAGCCGTGGCGATAAGTTTATGCTGGAAGACGGTTATAAGCTGGTATCAGACATACCTGTTTGTATGCATGCTCTTTCTTCAATAATGCCTTTTTATAACGCTTTACGGGTTTCAGATCCCGCTAAATTTGGTATTGCAGGGAAGGATAATGCAGATGCAGGATTTGTTCAATGTCCGGATGTATGTGATTATACAAAAGGGGGTACGGCAATTCTTGAAATTTCCAGGGAAGAATAGAAGGGGACAGTAACAAACAAAAATCCTTCGTTCGTCAAAATAAATATAACCTTTACTTAAAGTATTCGTATTGCAAGTATTAAATCTTAATGAAAAACATCGAAAGTCTCTAACATATATCCCTGATGCGAAATTTCAAAATCCACAAAGATCGGTCTGAAGTTCATAAATTTAAAAGTACTGATATTTTATTCCAGGCAGTATTTAACGATTCACCCGAAGCAATATTTTTACTTGATGGCAACGATTTCAGAATTATCGATTGTAACAGAACAGCTGTAGAATTATTTCAGGCTGACAGCAAAGCAAATCTGGTTAATCTTCAATCCTTTCAGCTCTATGACAGTGAGCCTGCCGAGTTTAGCAAAGAAATAATTATCAGAGAAATAAACAAAGGTGGAGAATATAAGCAGGAACTAACTTTCAGGACATTAAAAGAAAATATATTCTGGGGAAGTATCTCTAAAAAGAAGGTACAACTTGACGGGCAAATGATTATTATTCTTCGAATTAAAAGAATTATTGAATATATTAAGGCTGCCGAAACCATGGCAACTCTGATAAAGAACACTTCCAAACTTACAGGAGAGCCTTACCTGAAAAAGCTTACAGAGCTTCTTGCAAACGCATTTGAGACAAAATATTCATACATAGCTAAAATACTGGATAATAAGAAGTATCAGGCTGAAACAATAAAATTCTGGTCCGGAAATGGAGAAAAAAATAATATTGTTTTCAATTACAATGAAACTCCCTGTGCAAATGTTCTGAAGGGATATATTACATTTTACCCGCAGAATCTGCAGGAAATGTTTCCCGGCGATCAACTCATTGCAGGAATGGGTATTGAAAGCTTTATCGGCGCACCCATATACAACAACCATGAAAAACCTATGGGCATGCTTGTACTGATGGATGACAAACCTATGCAGGAAAAACCAAATTCACGCTATATTTTGTCAATATTTGCATCCAGGGCAGGAGCCGAATTAGAACGAATGCACGCTGAAGAACTTCTCAGGCAGCAGACACAGGAATTAATGAAGCTGAATGTAATGAAAGATAAATTCCTGAAAGTTACAGCCCACGATCTGAAAAGTCCGTTTAACGCCATAATGGGATTCTCTGAATTACTGAGAAAAGAGATTAAGCATTATAACAAAAAAACGATTCAGGATATGGTCAATATTATCGATGATTCGGTAAAAGAAAGTTGCACTATCCTGGAAAACCTTACAGCCTGGTCAAAGATACAAAGAGATGTTCTGACATATAAACCTGTAAATATCGACTTGAAAAAAATATCAGATTACCAGATTAATTACTTTAAAAGTTACGCATCCAGAAAAAGCCTGCAGATTACTAACAATATAAAGAAAGAAATACTTGTTTCCGGTGATAACGAAATGGTAAATACCATATTCAGAAACTTAATATCAAATGCTGTAAAGTTCACAGATAAAAATGGTAAGATTTCCATAAATGCTTCCCGGAACGATGAAAGTGTTGAAATTGTTATCCAGGATACTGGTACCGGTATGACCAAAAAGGAGATCAAAAAAATTCAAACGACAGAAACAAGCAACCTGAATTCCTGTATTAAAAATGAAAACGGGTCAGGATTTGGCCTGATTATATGCAAGGAATTTATCGAAAAGAATAATGGCAGAATATGGTTCGAAAGTGAAACAGGAAAAGGTACCAGGGTTTATTTTACTCTTCCCTTTGCAAATACTATTTAACTTTAATCAACCATATAACCTCTCTCTGATTAACTTTCCCCTTCATTGAGAATTTACTATCCTTATGTGCAAAACATAGTTAAAAATATATACCAAATAAATAATAAAAATATTACGGTTTTTTTACTTTTGCGGCGGACCTGAAAAACTAATTATCGATGATAAGATTTTTTAAATCTTCCGGGAATATATATTTTGCTGTGAAAGTTTCTCAAAAGCTCAGCCCCGATATTACAGAAAAGCTTCAATGGCTTTTTTGTAATGCTGATGTTATTGATAAAGATGTTATTGATGGTTTTTTCACAGGTCCCAGAAAAGAAATGATAACTCCCTGGAGCACCAACGCTGTTGAAATAACCCAGAATATGGGTATAAAAGGCATAGAAAGGATCGAGGAATTCCGCTCCGCAGATAACAGGGATGCATATTTTGATCCTATGCTGCAGGCACTATACAACGGGCTTGATCAGAATATTTATACAATAGATAAAAAGCCTGAACCAATTCTGTTAATAAAGGATATTGCAGCATATAACCGGCAGGAAGGTCTTGCTCTGAGCCCTGAAGAAATAGAATACCTCGGGGATCTAAGCAGGAACCTGGGCAGGGATTTAACTGACAGTGAGATTTTCGGATTTTCACAGGTCAATTCGGAACATTGCCGCCATAAGATTTTTAATGGTTTATTTATTATTGATGGAAAAAAGAAGGATTATTCACTTTTTGAACTTATAAAGGTCACAACTAAAACCAATCCGAACAAAGTAGTCTCGGCATATAAAGATAACTGTGCATTTTTGAGCGGTCCTGCTATTGAACAATTTGCTCCTGAGACCCAGGATAAGCCTGATTATTTTGTTGTTAAAGATATAAAGTCGGTAATATCATTAAAAGCGGAGACTCACAACTTTCCAACAACAGTAGAACCTTTTAACGGTGCAGCAACAGGAACCGGCGGGGAAATACGTGACAGGGTAGGTGGCGGTAAAGGAGCACTACCGCTGGCCGGCACGGCTGTTTACATGACTGCCTATCCGCGTCCTGACGGCGGCCGTCCATGGGAAAATGTTCTGAAAGCCCGTAAATGGCTTTACCAGACTCCGGAAGAAATTCTTATTAAAGCTTCAAACGGGGCCAGTGATTTTGGGAATAAATTCGGTCAGCCCCTTATATGCGGGAGTGTCCTGACTTTTGAGCACTATGAAAATGAAAAAAAATACGGCTATGACAAAGTTATCATGCTTGCCGGGGGTATTGGATTTGGAAAAGCCGAAGACAGTGAGAAAGATATGCCGGAAAAAGGTGATAAAATTATAATGCTGGGTGGAGATAATTATCGTATCGGCATGGGTGGGGGTGCGGTATCATCAGTTGCTACAGGAGAATATGATAATACTATTGAACTTAATGCAGTGCAGCGTTCAAATCCCGAAATGCAGAAAAGAGTATGCAATACAATAAGGGCACTTGCAGAATCAAATGAAAATCCTATAATATCTGTACATGATCATGGGGCAGGAGGTCACCTTAACTGCCTTTCAGAGCTGGTAGAAAATACTGGCGGGAAAATATACCTTGATAAGCTGCCAATTGGTGATCCCACTCTTTCAGATAAGGAAATTATTGGAAACGAATCCCAGGAAAGAATGGGCCTTGTTTTAAAGGAAAAAGATACGGAATTAATAAGCAGAATAGCGGTAAGGGAAAGAGCACCGATGTACATAATTGGCGAGACTACAGGAGACAGGCAGTTTACATTCATAAATAATGAAACCGGATCAAAACCCCTGGATTTGCAGCTGGAAAATATGTTTGGAAATCCGCCCAAAACTGTTTTAAAAGACGTAAAAATAAAATCAGATTTTGAAGATGTAGAATATGATGAAACTAAGCTGTACAACTATCTTGAAAATGTTTTACAAATTGAAACTGTAGCCTGTAAAGACTGGCTGACCAATAAAGTTGACAGGTCAGTTACAGGAAGGATAGCCAAACAACAAACATGCGGAGCTGTGCAGTTGCCACTAAATAACCTTGCTTTGGCAGCACTTGATTATTCGGGTTTTAAGGGAGTAGCCACTGCACTTGGTCATGCTCCTGTAAGCGGATTAATAGATGCCGGTGCCGGCTCAGTATTATCAATTGCCGAATCCCTGACAAATATTATCTGGGCACCTATAGAAAAAGGATTAAAAGGTGTGTCATTAAGTGCAAACTGGATGTGGCCCTGTAAAAATAAAGGAGAAGATTCAAGATTGTACGAGGGAGTCAAGGCTGCCAGTGATTTTGCATTATCGCTGGAAATCAATATACCTACCGGAAAAGACTCATTGTCGATGACACAGAAATACAGGGATGGTGATATGGTTTATTCTCCCGGCACAGTTATAATTTCAGCTGCCGGTGAAGTTACAGATATAAGAAAGATTGTTGAACCCGTAATTAAACATTGCGATAATTCCTTACTTATTTATATCGATTTATCAAGAGACAGTCTTAAACTGGGTGGAAGCAGTTTTGCACAGGTTAATAAAAAAATTGGCAGTTACGTCCCTACGGTTAAAGATCCAAAATATTTCAAAGAAGTATTTAACACAATACAGCAACTAATCAACGAGGAAAAAATTCTGGCCGGTCATGATATTTCTTCCGGAGGAATTATCACTACACTTTTAGAGATGACTTTTTCTGATCCGGAAATCGGCCTGGATATTGATCTGAATTCTATTGATGAAAAAGATTTGATAAAGATACTCTTCAGTGAAAATCCGGGAATTATAATTCAGGTTGATGATTTTGATTATGTAAAAGAGCTTCTTGGGAAGAATAAGGTTGACTATAAAATTATAGGTAAACCCGTAAGAAACAGAAAGATTTCAATATCAAAATCTGACAGGGAGTATGATTTTTCAATAAATGATTTACGGGATATATGGTTTAAGACTTCATACTTGCTTGACAGAAAACAGTGCGGTAGAGAATCGGCAGCAGAACGTTTTTCCAATTATAAAAATCAAAAGCTCGAATTTATTTTTGGCAAAAATTTCAGGGGCAAATCTTCTGATTTCGGCATCAATATTAAGCGAAGAAATCATACCGGAATAAAAGCAGCCATCATTCGTGAGAAGGGTGTAAATGGAGATCGTGAAATGGCCTTTATAATGTATCTCTCAGGCATGGATGTAAAGGACGTTCATATGACCGATCTTATAGCTGGAAAAGAGACTCTTGAGGATATAAATATGATAGTTTTTGTCGGAGGATTTTCGAATTCAGACGTTCTTGGTAGTGCAAAAGGATGGGCAGGTGCCTTCCTGTATAATCCAAAAGCAAAAGAGGCACTGGACAGGTTTTACAGCCGGCACGATACACTTAGCTTAGGTGTTTGTAATGGCTGCCAGTTAATGATTGAACTGGGACTGGTAACTCCCGGGCATTCACAAGGGCCAAAAATGTTAATTAACAAATCCGGCAAGTTTGAATCAGCTTTTCTCAGCGTCCGTATTCAGGAAAATAATTCGGTTATGTTTAAGTCCATGTCAGGTGCAAAATTAGGTATCTGGGTAGCACATACAGAAGGCAGATTTAGCTTTCCATATGAGGAAAAAAAGTACCATATTCCGTTAAAATATTGTTATTCAGGTTACCCTGGAAATCCGAATGGCTCTCAATTTGATACAGCCGGACTATGTTCGCAAGACGGAAGACATCTGGCTATGATGCCGCATATAGAAAGATCGACATTTCCATGGAACTGGGCATACTATCCTGACGACAGAAAAAGCGATGAAATTACACCCTGGGTAGAGGCATTTGTAAATGCCAGGGAGTGGATAAAATCTAATTCCCGGTAACTACTAAAAGGGAACTATTCTTCAAGTATTTCGAAATTCCAAAGGTCAGGTTTGTAGGTACTCTCAATTTTTTCTTCCTGTTAATCAGGAAGTATATGGAAGAAGTCTATCCCTGTGATTTTCTCAACTTCATCAATAGACATGGCATATCGCTTAACGGAAGAAGACGACATACTGCTTCTTATCACAAATCCTATTCCTCTTTCATCTTCCAGATCCAGCACAACACTATAGTATCTTTCAGGTATGCTTACCTTGCTTGGGCCAAAAGTTCCGAAAGGAGCATCAGCAAGAACCGGTCCCGAAGCAATATAGAGTGAACCGCATTCATAAGCCCAGGCTTTAATTATATTGCCCAGTGTTTTCCAGACATACTTGTTAAAAGACAATTTATGCGGAACAATATTTGACAGATAGAATGATTCCCTGGCTGAAACCTCCGACATCATCATATGTTCAATAAAAGCCAGCTGGCCCATAATATAACCGGCATTTTTATAATCTTTTGTCGTTGCTGAACCAGTCGGTATGTCAGGATCTTCCCTGTATTTTACTTTATATTCTATTTCTGCATTTGCTTCTTCTTTGGTAAGTTCGTATGCTACCCACGAAGCAAGTTCATAGCCTTCAATATATGATAAAGAATAGTATTCATGATGAACAATTTGTTCCCGGGGTTGCGGAGCCGGAAGCTCAATTTTTTCCTGCGCGTATATATTCGTTAGCAATCCGAGTATGATAACAGTACTAAAGATTTTCATTTTTATCAGTTTTTAAATTATATATAAAAATAAAACTTTCGTTTAAATAACTGCCCTCATTACCCGTTTAAATATATATTTGCTACTATTAATAGTCAAAATCTAAATGAGACTATATATACTGAAAATAAGCTGTATTATTTTAATATCATATTCCTGCGGTCAGACAGAAAGCCAGGTAAGTGAAAGGGCTATTGATCAACCCGGGGAGGTATCAATAAATCTGATTAATGAAAACGGAATGACTATAGAGGAGAGGTTTCTTTTGCCTGAAGGATATGAAAGAACTGAAGCTGCCGAAAATTCCTTTTCATCTTACCTGGGAAAACTGCCCTTAAAACCACATAACTCTAAAGTGAAATTATATAATGGTAATCTGAAATCAAATCAGAATGTACATATGGCAGTTGTTGATCTTGAGATTGGTACCAGGGATCTGCATCAGTGTGCTGATGCAACAATAAGACTGAGAGCTGAATATTTATATAGTATACAGGCCTATGACAAAATACATTTCAATTTAACCAATGGATTCAGGGTTGATTATTCAAAATGGATCCGGGGATACAGGGTAGCTGTGGAGGGCAATAATACATACTGGATAAAATCTGCTGCTCCGTCAAATACATACAGCGATTTAAAAAAATATCTCACACTTATTTATGCCTATGCGGGGACATTATCATTGTCAAAAGAGCTGAAAGCGATCGAATATAAAGATATTTCAACAGGTGATATATTCATTCAGGGCGGATCACCCGGTCATGCTGTAATAGTAGTAGATATGGCAATTAATAAAACAACAGGCAAAAGAATATATTTACTGGCCCAAAGTTATATGCCTGCACAGGAAATCCACGTATTAAAGAATCCGGAAAGTGACAATCCATGGTATGAACTGAACCCTGATGACACTATTATTGAAACACCTGAATGGACTTTCTACTCAAATGATCTTAAAAGGTTCGGGGAAGAATAGTTATCAAAACAGGCTTAGCTGCTTTTCTTTTATTATAGCTTTTCTCTTTGGCTCGACGGTAACTTTTTCTTTTAATTCCTGTCCAATCTCACTGATAAAACGCGAGGGATTCATCATATCAGTCCGGCCGTAAAATATGCGTTTCTTAGAGTGAGTAATATGGACTTCATCTTTGGCCCTAGTTAATGCCACATAAAACAACCGCCGCTCTTCTTCCATGCTTGTTCCCCGGCTTGTAACAGGAGTAATATTCTCCTCTGCGCCGGCAATAAATACAACCGGAAATTCCAGTCCCTTTGCAGCGTGAAAAGTCAGAAGATGTACGCCTTCAGATTTCAGCCGTCCAATATCTGAATAGTTGCCTAATGTCATTTTCTGAAGGAACTTCTCCGGATTATCTTCACTTTCCTCCGCCATGCTTAGTATAGCTTCCTTCTTAATAAGCTGCAAATCATCCAGCTTATCATCAGAAAGGAAAAAATTACATATTAACATGATAATGTTTATCATTTCATCTGACTGGTATTTATCTCTTAATGAGTTATAGAACACCTGCCATTCTTCAAATCCTTTATTTCTTTGTTCATTCTGCAGCTCAAATTTATCATGTGTCCAGTCACTCCCCCAGGAGTAGATATTGTTTACCAAGAAATCAACATCCTGAGTCTGCCATTCCAGTCCGTTGACAAGTACTTTCTTTAGTGATACAAAATCTTCGGCATTTATTACAAGGCGCAATACATCAGAGATTATCCCAAAGGGAGGTCCTTCAAGGTATGATGAGCCGTCACCATAGTGCAGGGGTATACCAGCTTTTTTAAGCTCCCTCATCAGTTCTTTCCCGACAAAGTGTGTCCTGAATAAAACTGCTATATCAGAAAAGGAATAATTGCCGGAGCAGGAGTGAGTTCCGATAGATAAATTCTCTGTTCCTCCGACATACCTGTCTATTTCATCAAGTATATATTTTGTTTCACTTGATGTATCATCTGCATTATATACTTTTATTTTTTTCCAGTTGTTTTTACTTGCTTTCAGACTTAAATTACTTTTTAAGCTATTATTCCTAATTATATCACCAGCTGCTTTCAATATTATTTCAGAAGACCTGTAATTCCTTTCAAGATTAATCTCCTCAGCGTTAAAATCTTCCTTAAACTTAAAGAACAGGTTCACATCAGAACCTCTGAAACCGTAAATGGACTGATCGGGATCACCGATAACCAGGATATTCTTATCGCTCGCTATTAATTTAATAAACCTGTATTGTTGCGGGTTAATATCCTGGAATTCATCAACTGCAATCACCGCATACTTGCAACGGACTTTTTCAAGAAATTCCTGCTCATCAGTTAATAACTTTACTGTCTGGTTAATTATATCGGCAAGGTCTATTGCATTATATTTTCGGTTATGCTCCCTGTATAACCGGGCAACCTGTTCATTACTACCAACATCGGAATTGTTTTCCAGTTCAAAGAACTTTAATACTGATTTGGATATTTTTTTAAGCTCGACGTCTTTCAGTTCAGGGAACAGTATATTCAGGACTATTTCTCTTCCTTCATTATCATATATTGTATTAAGTTCAGGATATCTTTCCTGAAGAATACTGTAACATATTGAATGAAAGGTACCTGTTCTTATACCTGTTGATCTTTCACCCAGTAAATCTCTCAGTCTGGTTTGCATCTCATCCGCTGCCTTGTTGGTAAATGTCACTGCCAGTACTTCATCAGGCTTTGTGTTGCAGCTGACCACCTGATTTGCTATCCATTGTATCAGGGTTCCGGTTTTACCGGTACCCGGGCCCGCTTTAACAAGTAATGCACAATTTGCAGAGTTTTTAACTGACTCCTGTTCAGGATTAAGTTCCTGTATTTCAGAGGATTTTTCCGCTGTAACTCCAGTACTGCTTATAAGGTTTGATTGCCTGGTTGTTCTTTGAGTCATCTTTTCGGCTTCAAAACCAAACAGATTTGATTGCCCCAGTAAAGATTCCAGTTCCCCTTCATTAAAGACTTTTATAGTTCCAAATTCTCCGTCATATCCTGGAATGGGACTGACCTTATTTTCACGCATCCTTCTGATTGCCTCGGATAATACAAATCCGCAATTCTTTTTTATATCCTCAACTGGCACGTCTCTTAAAAACGCGAACTCATTGCCAAACTCAGATATAACACTCTGATATATATGCTGTACGGTTTTGCTTGCCGGACCTGAATCCTTAATTTCAGAAATTATTTCAGGTAATGGTATTAAATAATGAAATCCCGGTGATCTTTCAGGCTTTTCTGCTTTTTTTCGATCTGCCAGATGTTCCACCCTGTGTAAAACACCAATAGTAAGGAGTTTTTTACAAACCGGGCATATTCCGTTGTACTGGGCTGTAATGTCGGGTTCAAATACTATCCCGCACTTCCTGTGCCCGTCAAGATGATACTTACCCTCTTCAGGAAAAAATTCATAGGTGCCAAGAAATCCTTTTTTTGTCTTCAGTGCGTCAAACATCCCGTAATAACTCAGTTCAGTATCAAAGATATTAGCTTCCCTGCCAAGTTTTTGAGGGGAATGGGCATCAGAGTTTGACACCAGCGAGTATCTGTCCAATTCGCTTAGCCTCCAGTTCATAGAAGGATCTGAAGATAAGCCCGTTTCAAGTGCAAAGATATGTCCGGTAAGATCCCTGAAGCATTCATTAATACTATCGTATCCGGCTTTGGAACCCAGGGTTGAGAACCAGGGAGTCCATACATGGGCAGGAATAAGATATGCATCATCCGAGCTTTTCAGAATAATCTCAAGCAAATCTCTTGAAGGCAGACCTAAAATTGGCCTTCCGTCAGATTGCAGGTTTCCAATTGATGAAAGCCTTGCATTTATCTTCAATACCGAATCCAGGTCAGCTGCAAATATCACATTGTGATTCTTCCTTACTTTATTGTCGTGCTTATAAATAGAACTTATCTCAGCGCTGAGACAAAATCTGACATCTATGTCTTTTGTCCTTACACCCGGTAATGCCGGTAATTCCGGAGGGTTCTTCAGTTTAAAAAATCCTGTGCCGTCAGGCACAAGTTTTTCTTTTATCTCGTTATACCACAGGGGATGCGTAAAATCTCCTGTCCCGACTACATTAATTCCTTTAATTTGAGCCCACTGGTAAAGTTTATCAAGTGTCAGCTCCTTACTTGTTGCCCGGGAATAATGCGAATGAATATGCAGATCAGCTACATAAAACATAATACTATTGAACCTTTAATCAAAAGTATCAATTAATTAAAAGGCCGGATATTTTTAACGAAAAAATCTATCAACAAGATATTAAGACAAATGTTAGAAAAGGGCGCTGTCCCCTTTTCTATTTCAACGTTTTTTATTATTTTGTGTTTATATATAAAACAACTTCTGTTATTATGCAATTCAATAATGTATTAATGATCATTGACATGCAAAATGACTTTTGCATGCCTGACGGAGCACTTTACATTCCCGGTGCGGAAAAAGACCTGCAAAGAACTGCCGGTTTTATCAGGGAAAATGGTGATTATATTAATCATATCATACTAACCCAGGATAACCACCAGGTTGTTGATATTTCTCATCCTTCCTTCTGGAAAGATAAACAGGGAAATCATCCCGAACCTTCTACACGGATAACTGCGGAAGATATTGAAAAAGAAGTATGGATTCCTGAATTTGAAGTATCAAGGGCAAAAGAATATATTAGAAACCTGGAAAAAGAAGGGGAGTTTCCACATACAATTTGGCCCGAACATTGTATACAGGGAAGCCGGGGCGCTGCTATAGCTGATATTATTATGGTCCGGATTATAGAATGGGCCAGAAAAGGCAAACATTATGACTTGATAGTCAAAGGGACAAATCCTTTAACAGAACATTTTGGGGCACTAAGGGCAAACATTCCTGACAAAAAAAATCCTGAAACGCAGCTTAACACAGATTTGTTAAATACTCTGAGAAAGTTCAATAATATATTTATTGCCGGAGAAGCCAGAAGCCATTGTGTAGCAAATACAGTAAAGCAACTGCTGGAATTTAGAGATATTGCAAATAAAATAATACTGCTCCAGGATTGTATGTCTGATATACCTGGTATGGAACATATTGCTGATCCTATTTATTCCAAAGCAAAAAATGCAGGAGTTACTTTCAGCAAGAGCAGGGACATAAATCTAAAGATTAAATAATGATAATTAAAGATTTAACAGACAACGATTTATATAAATTCACCACCCAAAATGCTATACAAAAATTATACCCGGATTCCATAGTCAGATATGAATATATTAACAGGGGTAACACAAAGTTTCCGGATGGTTTTGATCTCAAATTGCGCAGAGAAATTGATGAAATGGCACTTCTCACCCTGACAAAAGAATCTGAAGAGTTTATCAGGCATAAATGCTATTACCTGGATCATGATTTTATAGATTATCTGAAAAGCTACAGGTTTGATCCCGGAGAGGTTAATATTAGCCTTACTAAGGGTAATTTAAAAGTTAATATTGAAGGCTACTGGTACAGGACAGTATTGTGGGAGGTTCCCATACTTGCAGCAATTAGCGAAATATATAATAATACAGCTGGAAACAGGCCTGCTGACGTTGAAAAAAACGCAAAAGATAAGGCTATAAAATTTAAAGATTTACAGGCAGAGTATTCAGACTTCGGCACAAGGCGAAGATTTTCATTTGACGTTCATGATAAAGTAATTAAAGTTTTAAAGAAATATTCCGGTGAATATCTTAAAGGTACCAGCAATGTATTTCTGGCTATGAAGCATGATTTGACTCCTATAGGAACCCATCCTCATGAGTGGTTTATGTATCATGCGACAAAATATGGATACAGTAAGGCAAACAATCAGGCTCTTGAAGCCTGGATTGAGGTATATCATGGCAACCTGGGTATTGCTCTCACAGATACTTATACAACTGATATTTTTTTCGGGAGTTTTTCAACCAGACATGCCGGGTTATTCGACGGAGTAAGGTGGGATAGCGGCGATCCTCTGCAATTTACAGAAAAAGCAATAAATTATTATAAATCGTTGAATATTGATCCTAAAACTAAAACTATCGTATACAGTGACGCTTTAAATGTGGAGAAAGTCCGGGAAATTAAAAAACATGTGAATAACAGGATTCATGATGTTTATGGTATAGGAACATACCTCACCAATGATGCCGGGGTTGCTCCGCTTAACAATGTTATAAAAATGACACACGCAAAGAACAGGGAAACCGAAGAGTATAAACCGGCAATAAAATTATCAGATTCAAAAGAAAAATTCACCGGGGATACCAGAGAAATTGAGATCTGTAAAGACATTCTGAATATTTGATATTTATCCTCCCTCAGGTAAAAAGCGAAATTTCTTTTTTAAATATTAATCTATTTGATTATTTTTCGACAATTAAGATATAATCTGTTTTCCATATTAAACTTAATAGAACCCGATTATGCTAAAGCAGAACAGGATTAAAAACTCAGATAGAACTTATCAAAAAAACTCTGCGAATGTTGCCTTGAAATTAATAGTACTTATCTATTTCTTATCAGGTATTTGTTCTCTAATCGACGAGGTTGTATGGGTACGGCTGTTGAAGCTGACACTAGGGAACACTGTATATGCTTCGAGTATAGTAGTATCTGTATTTATGGGCGGATTGGCACTTGGTGCATTAATTATGAGCAGATACGCAGACCAGATAAAGAAACGGCTTCGTTTATATGCTATTCTGGAACTGTGTGCAACAATTGCAGCACTGTCCTTACCCTGGTTTTTAAAACGTATGGACGGTGCTTATCAGCAGTTTTATATACGGTATGATCCTTCCCCTCAGTTATTAATGCTTGTACAGGTAATAGTATCAGCTATACTGCTGTTAATCCCTGCCATGATTATGGGAAGTACTTTACCGCTTCTGGGCAGATATGTTACATCTTTACAGGAACGCGTGGGCCGGCTGGTTGGCCGGTTATACGCAATAAATATGCTTGGTGCGGCACTTGGGTGTTTTCTTGCGGGATTTATTTTAATAAGAATTGCGGGGATTATGGGAACGATATATATTGCAGCAGGTATTAATTTGCTCGTAGCCATAAGTGGTTTTATCTTATCACTTTCATACGATTTTACTTCTGATATAAAAACAGAAGCCGGTGCCTCTATAAATATTAAACCAAATAGCAATAATAGAGTTGCATCATATTCCTTCATTTTAATGATAGCATTTTTTTGCAGCGGATTAATTAGTATAGGGTATGAGCTTATCTGGATGCGAAGTATTGTTTTTGTTCTTGGAGGGCCAACATATGTATTTGCTGCTGTGCTTACTGTATATTTGTTAGGAAATGTACTGGGTGCCTGGATAGGTAGTATTATATCCAAACGTTTAAAATATCCTGCTGTCGCTTTTGGGATTAGCTTAACCTGCCTGGGGATTCTGGGTATCTTCTATATCAACTGGCTTGACATCTGGCAGTCGAAAATACTGTCTGCTTTTGTTTCCGGCACCTTTAATTTCTGGGAAAATCCCATGGTACGTGCCTTATTATTTCCTGTCTTCAACAGCTTCTTTTTATTCTTTATACCTGCAATTGCCATGGGAATTGGATTTCCATTTGCATTACAGGCATGGAGTAATTACAAACACAAAGTAGGACAAACAACAGGCTTCGTCTATGGAATAAATACAATCGGCGCAGTACTGGGAGGGTTACTGGTTGGATTCTTATTTATTCCCTTATTAGGTGTGCAGCGTTCAGTAATGCTTTTAGGACTAACAGGATTATGGCTTGGCATTATAATGATTCTTGTATTCTCAACAGAGGTAAATATTAAATGGAGAATATCCTATTTAACAATAGCTTTAGGCATAACTATTATCAGTTTTTTAGTTCCTGCAGACCTGTTTAGAAGACAATTCATCAGTTACACTACTCAAAAAACGAATACACTGGCTATTAAAGAAGGTATTAATACAACCGTTTCAGTTCACCAGAGTGAGTCAGGAGAACTTATTTTAGCCACTTCCGGAATAAAAGTTGCCGGTGATCAACCCGGATTTAGCATTACACAAAAAATACTGGGACACCTGGGAATCTTCCTGAATAAGAATACAAATCATATCCTGTCTGTGGGATTCGGCACAGGTGAATCTGCCAACTGTTTATCAAAACATAACCTTGAGAGAGTAGATATAATAGAAATTGCTCCTGAACTGGTAGATATCTCCCTGGAATATTTCAGTCATTTGAATTCAGGTGACCGGTTATATGAGAAGAATGTGCATATCAAATTTATGGATGCAAAAAATTATTTGCACTTAACTGATAAACATTATGATTTAATTGTTACCGATGCAATTAATCCCAGGCAAATAGCAGAAAATGCATCTTTATATACTAAAGAATATTTCGAAAATGCTGCAGACAGGTTAAATCCGGGAGGTATTCTGGGTTGCTGGTTACCGGTTAATGAAATACCGGTCTCCTGCATCAACAGTATATTAGGAACCTTTAAAGAGGTATTC
>CP070654.1:3067042-3089414 GCA_020354785.1 Bacteroidales bacterium | reverse complement strand
TAATTATAAAGTTCAATCCAGTCATCGGTGTCATATTCAACAGGTGAATTGTAATTTATCTCATTAATTACTATTGAAATAGTTGTATCAATTATAAATGGATATGCACCTATATCAGCCCTTGTTCCGTCTAAATCATCAGGTGAGGATGGATCACCTTTATTAATGCAGGGTGAATTCATCAATAACCTGAAATTATTATTGGCAGGATAAACAAACATTGGGTCAGCTAAAATATTTCCCTCGCCCGGTAATTCGCCGGTATTTGTTAACGAATAGCTGATATTTATTGAAGAAACGTCATCAACAAAAAAAGGTGTTTCACGTGAATCGGCAAAAATGCAATTTTTAATATCAGCGCTTCCACCCCCACTTAAAAAGTTTTTTTCAAAACATGCAATGCCAATATTATTGTTATAAAAGGTATTATTAGTTATTAATCCAAAAGCGTCCTGGTCTTTAATACCTATGCCCTGATAACAATGAATAATAACATTATATTCAATAACAGCACTTGAAGCCTGACCGATGGAAATGCCCTTGTCAGTACAATTGGAAATAAAATTTTTATAAACCTTAATATTTTCAGCTCCTTCACCTAAATCAATTCCATCACTATTAAAGCCATCAAAATCGTAAATTTTGTTACCTTGTATTATACCATTAGTAATCTGATCATAATCAATGGCATCAGTATCGAATGCGTTGTTCCCTTTTAAATTGCAATTTTCAACAAGGGCGAAATCTGCATATTTAACATTTATAAGGTCGCATGTACCATAAGAATGAAGTTTTGAATTCTTCAGTTCAATAGTACCATACTGTGTAAAAATGGGTTGGGTTGGTATTTTTTCTATATTAATGTGGTTAAGTTTTAAAGAGGCATTGTATGCTGAAATGGCTGCAAAGAAATTGTAAGGGTCATTTCCTTTAGTCGCATTTTCAAGAATTAAGTAATTTATTATACTGGTATCCGTGCAATTCTCGAAACAAAGCGCGCCCCATTCTTTAGCTTCAACAGTTGAATTTTCTTTGATTATAACAGGTTTGTCTTCAGTTCCGTATATATTTAAATTTCCATAAATATAGAAGCTGGATTTCTCTGCCATATATATTTGTACCCCTTCATTTATTTGTAAAGTAACATTTGGATTTACAATAATATCCCCATTTGTGTAATAGGGGGAATTATCTTCCGTAAGAATTGTATCTGAAGAAACAGGAGATGATATAATACTTGCACCTGATGCAATAAAAACTGCTTTTACAGAGACATCAGAAACTGGATTTATCTCTACTTTATTTGTGTTTCCGGTGACACCACCCTCCCAGTGTGAAAACTGATAGCCGATAGCCGGAATTGCTTTCAGGTAAACCGGAATACCTGAAAAATATTCAGCATTAAATGTGTTATTTGTTGCCAGAACATCATTAATAAACACTCTACCTGATGATGCAGGATCGACTTTCAGATCTAAATTAATATTTCCGGAAACGTTAAGTTCACTTGAAATCTGGCTATATGAATATTGGGATCTTTCTCTTGCAAATTCCCGTAATTCCTCGACTTCATTTTCCCAATCATCAACAGAATTTAAACTGCTATAGTTACTCCATCTTGCAATATGAGCTGGCATTGCGTCACGAATATTATTCTGCATGCTGTCAATTACACTGATTATACGGCTGGAATCATATGTAGTATTAATATGCGTGACAAACCTGTGAATAAAATAATTTTTAAAATATTCGTTTTCAATAAGGTTTTTAAAAATCGGATCACCATGTTTTGTTCCTGAATAAGAGTTTTCAATAAAATCATCTAATAAATTGCTACCAATATTACTGAGATTAAAACCCCTGTCCATATCAATATTCATCCATTGCCATTTGCCATTATTGGTTTTGTTGCGCCACCATTCATGGTTGTGCCGCCAGCTGGTATTTGCCACATATATTTCCTGGATTACCCAATCCAAATAACTGCCAATGTCCATTAACGAATCAACATAATCATAGTTGCTTTGAACAGACATATCATTATTTACCATAAACCGGACTAAATCAACGTATTCAGCAGTATCCCCCAGTTCAGTATATAACCCGAAGTTATGGTAATCGTCAAATCCATATCTTAAATGATCAATATTATTGGGTGCAATATTAAAAGTTGACATAAAGTATTGTTCGTTGAATTTGTCTCTTACATTTATTAATCCCCAGTATTCACCATTAATATAAAGTATGGCGGGTTGATAACACTGAACTGCATTATTCATTTGCCCCACTGTTATATATTGCATCATAGGATCACGGAAAAATGTCCCTTCCCAGTCATCACCTGCATTTCTTAAAGCGAGCTTAGTAAAAATCCCATTATTTTTTTCTTTAAATATTTTATAATTAATTGATTCGTCACCATATTTTCCTCTCAGGTAAACTGTAAAAGGTTTTTGGGCAAAACGCCATATATTTAACCCTGCGATTCTTGAGCCGGCATTTACGGTAAAGCTTTTATTTCCATACGATTCGTAATATTCTAAAGTAACAGGTATTTCCTTCATTTTTAAAACATTATCATAAATACCTTTTTCGTCATCAAATAAATATACCGGATTAGTGGAATATGAAATAATGGGCAGATTAACATTTTCTTCATTAATAAAGAAGGTATGTGTAATTACTTTTCCGGGGAGTTTGCCATTTTCAAATGCCCTGGCTTTTATGACAGTTGTTTCACCGATGAAAACAGGATTTGAATAAAGGTGTGAACTTTTTGCAGGAATTGATCCATCCGTGGTATAATAAATTTCTGCTGAACCTGAATTTACTGATAATGATACTAACTGGACAGACTGGTACATATTCCCTTCAGGAGATATTACCGGAGTTTCAGTGTAAACCAGGGTAGACAGGCCTTCAGTACTATTTGAAGCTTCAGGTGTAGGTTCGCCAAAATAATACCAGTTTTCTCCACCATCCGGTTTCCGTCCATACGATACATCATATAATTGAGGCCCGTATTCAACATAATCAATAAGCAAACCTTGTGAATTATATAGTGCAATTTCCTCACCGTCTTTGCTTAATTTAAAGTTGGTATGGTAGGACTGAATGATAATATTATCAAAAGTAAAAGGTCGGCTGTAGGTATCGCCGGGAACCATATTTTCACCATCAGCCCATAGAAATATATAATCATTTGAATTGATTATTGAGCCCTCAGGAAAAACCCATTTATCGGTATCATTTATGTTATCTTTAAGATAATATCCGCTTAAATCGACACTATTATCAGTTGCATTATAAATTTCAATCCAGTCAACAAAATCACTTGTTTCAATTAAATCTTCTTTGTTAGTTACATTAGAAGTTAAAAATTCATTAATATAAATACCTTGTGATTTTAAAAGTATTGACAAAAAAAACAGGCTTATTGTCAGGAGAATTCTTTTATTCACCATTAACATATTTATTAATGAATTTAATGCAAAATTATAAAAATCGCCCTTATGGTGGTTTTTTTAATTGTATGACAGTTGCGGCCAGAGGAACATAGATTCCTTTATTCAGAACTCTTTATTTCATTATAAATAGTCTCAACCAGCCTGCTTTCATTTTCTTTAAATTCATTCCTTGTCTCTTCCAGGGTTTTATTCTTTTCAACCAAAGATTTGACCCTTTCATAATATTCTTTCATTTCGTCAATATGCGCTTTCACTGTTTGACGATCCACAATATCACTGTGCCCACTGCAAAACTTTTCAGCATCTAACTTTTCAAGCATCTTTGTAAGGGTTTTTATATATTCATATGAATTACCGCCTTTGTAAGAATGAATGAGCTGAGGCCTGTTTATGAAAAATAAATCCCCGAGAAATGCAGTTTTTTCTTCAGGAATATATACAACAGCATCACCTGTTGTATGGGCAACACCAAAATACCATAACTCTACTTTCCCTGAACCAAGGTAAATATCCATCTTATCACTAAATGTAATTGAAGGCATAAATGGCGCTAATTCAGGGTTACTCCATTCTGACGGGCTTCCGTCTCTTCCGGGATGTATAACCTCATTCCTGCAATTTTCATGGGAAATAAAAGTTACTGTTTGCGGATAAAATTGATTTCCCTTAATATGATCTCCGTCACTGTGGGTGTTTACCAGGTATTTGACAGGATTAGCCGATATTTTCTTAATCTCTTCTATTGTCTCATTCACAGATTTCTGATCCATTTTTGCATCAATTACCATAATTCCGTTATCGCCTATATATACTCCCCCTCTTGCTCCCCGGCCCCCCAGAACTTCATATAATGTTTCAGAAATCATTTTTAGCTTAACAGGTTCAACCTCCTGCTGTTGAGGAAAAGATGTCTTTTCTAAAAGAAAGAGTATCACAAGGATACAAACGATTGTTAAATTTTTTTTCATTCGTTTAAAATTTTATGATTAAAAAAAAATGTTCGGTTCATATCATTTAAATTTTATATATCAGTACTACAAAATAGTGAAAAATCCCGTTTATTTTAGTAGCATTAATTTTTTACTCATTACAGACTTACCGACCTGCAGCGTGTAAATGTAGATGCCCCCAGGCAGATCGTAAGCATTAAATTCAGCAGTGTAGACACCTGCACAGCGATATTCATTTATCAGGCTGGCAACCTCATGACCAAAAAGGTCATATACAGACAATTTTACGTTGCCATTGACAGGTACTTCAAACCGTATGCTTGTTATCCCGCTAAATGGATTGGGATAATTTTGCGCCATCTGCAACTTACCTGGCTGATTTGACTCATCTGATATCGATAATGGCAGGTCGATCATGCTATCCATCCACTCAATACGATCCAGAAGCCAGTCTTTCATAAAATCAATTTCTTCCTGATAGGTGTTACCAATAAAGGCGTTTGGCCAGATATATTCCCCCAGAATCGGCCATTTTTCAAAGTTGCGTATTTGTGCTTCTTCTAAAGAATCAGCCATGGAATCAATAAAATCCATGAGTTTATCAGAATCGAATTTGTCGCTGCGTAATGTCCACCAGCGTTGTGATAACCGAAGCAGAAATTCCTCATCATTACGGATGATTTCCCACCAGAAAGGAACAGGAAAATCAAATTCTGATGCTGCTATTAAATGATCCAGATTCCATTCGCTGGTAAGATCACCCTGGTAATAATTGGCATTACCGAATGAAAGATTGAAGTCCCATATTGGTCCCATAAGCAATCTGTTATCAAGACTTTCCCTGTCTTTATACATAAAAGCGCTAAGCCGGTAGGCATCTATATTTTTGCTTATTTCATTTAAGATAAAGTGGTCAACGAAGGAACCGAGATCGATAAAATCCAAATAACTATCCCGATAATTCTCTGAGGATATCATTGTCTCAAATGCCTTAATATAATTCTGAATATAGGCAGCCTGCTGCGGTTGAATTCTGTCAGGTTTGGGAAAGTGATACTGGTAAAAAATATTATTATCTGATTGCCAGCCACCTACATTTTCCCCATCCGTTTTATCCACTTTCAGGATATATCCACCGGTCAGAGAATCTCCGGCAATATCGTTGGAATCGATTTCAGCTATATCGACCCTGTTGCGGTCGCGTTTAATCTTTTCCATCAGAACATAGACACCCTGATATTCATTGTTTAGTACCACTTCACACATACGTGTGCGGCTGGCGTACCTGCCGATATCGTTGGACAGCTTATAGGCCAGAACATTTCGTAACAGGGATTTATCACTGAAAGGATTATGCAACACCCAGTCATTTTCCCGCGGCATCCCAAGCAGGGATACATTTCGGTTATTCCCCAGGGAATCCACCGTTTCAACACGAAACGGTTTCTTAGGAAACCACAGCGAACTGGATCCGCGATATTCAATGTCGATTAAACCGTTATAATTATTCCAGGGATCGCTCAGGTTATTTCTTTGTCCCGGACCGTTATAAATGATACCCATATCGGCTGTGATCCTGTAATCATTTCTAATTTCCTGGCCACGGGTATCGATAATCAAAATCGGCAGATTGGAAGAACTGAAGTCAGCCACCTGTTCATCCGTAGCACCCAGCAAAAGCATATTCATCACCAGAACAGGTATTGAAATGATGCGATAAATTACCTTCATGAGAATATTTCGCTAAAAATCAATGTTATACATAATATACCAGACAGCTAATTTACGAGATATTTTCTAAAAAACCTTAGCTCCGCTACAGGCGGGATAATCTCACTGGCAGGAATCCCGGAGGCCTGCCGACTCGATTTAATTTTATAAATTTGAAAATAATGAACTAATATACAAATATGTATATGCTCTCAAAGAAGAAAAATATAAACATTAAGATCAACAGACATGTATTTGAAAGTATTTATAAAGAGTTGTATATTGAATTGTGCCGGTACTGCTTTCTATTTGTCAGAAGTGAAAAGACTGCTGAAGATATTGTGCAGGAACAATTTATTTATTTATGGGAAAAGCGTGATGAAATAAGTATTCGTAATTCAATTAAATCGTATTTGTTTAAGGCTGTCAGAAATAAATCTATTAATTACCTGAAAAGAAAATATGCAAATATTCATTTTGAGAACACCACTGAAATATTTGATATTACAGAGTTCTACACACCCGGACATGAGTACGAAACACAGGAACTTGAAAAAATAATTAACCTGGCTCTGGAAAGCTTACCTGACAGATGTTATCACATTTTTAACCTGAGCAGGTACAGCCCTTTGAGTAATAAACAAATTTCAGAAAGATTAAATATATCGGAAAAAACTGTTGAAAATCAAATAACAATTGCCCTGAAAAAAATCAAATCTTACCTTGATAAAAACTGGTAACTCGAATACACACTGCTGGAAGTAACTTAAATCGCGTGTTAATATCGGCTTTCTCGAAAAAGTCTATTTCTTTTTGGGGGGTAGCATATTAGATCTTGCCTTACTGTTAAATAGATTTAAAATGAAATCAAAAATTAATATCAATGTACTTATTAAGTACATAAAGAAAATACCAACCAGAGAAGAAAAAATACTGGTTGAAGAGTGGCTGAATGAGTCAGATGAAAACAGGAAAAATTATGAATCCTTTCTTTACTACTGGAATGTTTCGGGAGGCCGTCACACCGGTTTTACCCCGGATATCAAAGAGGGGTGGATGAAAATTAAAAGTAAAACAGTTGATAAGGATGAAAATAAACAAGTACAAACAAAACTAAATATAATTAAAGTAGCAGCTGCAGTATTATTATTATTCGGCTTAACCTGGTGTGCTATAAGTATGTTTAATAACCGTTTTTTACTGCTTCAGGACAAAGTTGAGTATATTGCTTCAGATAAGGTTAAAAAAGTAATATTAAGTGATAATTCAATAGTATGGCTTAATACAGGCAGCCAGTTAATAACTCCACGGCAATTTAATAACAGTCAAAGGCGAGTTAGTTTAACAGGGGAGGCTTTTTTTGATATAAAAAGCAATTCTCACAATCCATTTTATGTTAAAACCGGTAAAACACTGACCAGGGTATTAGGGACATCATTTAATATTGAGTCCTGTGCCGGTGATAACTCAGTAAATATCACAGTCGAAACAGGAAGGGTAGCGTTTTATAAAACTATGAATAGATCAGGCAGAATTATTCTTGAACCCGGAGACATGGGAATATATAATGAAAAAACCAGAACACTGGAAAAAAGAAAAAATACTGACATGAATTATTTATCATGGAAAACAAGGAAACTGGTTTTTCGTAATACAAGTCTTAAAAATGTTTGCAAGGCATTAAACGATTATTATCATATCAATATTCTAAACAGTGAACTTCAGGAAAACGATCTTGTTTTTACCGGTTCATTTTATGAGGGGTTGCTGGAAGAAACACTGGAAGTTATAGAATTGACGCTGGATATAAAGTTTATTAAAATAAATGAGGAAGACAATCCAACATTTATGATAAGGTTAAATAATTAAATACCAGTGAAGTGCTAAAAAAATTATTTATAGTTATAACCTGCTTTTTACCGGTCTTTATATCAGGACAAAGCCGGGAAAATATTCCGGATAAAATTATTCATCTCGAAGTGAAAATATATACGCTTAACGAGATTCTTGAAGTGCTCGTCATAAAAGAAGGCGTAAATCTGACTTACAACAGTAATGAGCTTCCTGTTGCAGATAATATAAATATTGTCAGGACAAAATATTCCTTAAAGGAACTTCTGGATTTAATAGCAAAGCAATTACCGGTCGAATATACAGTAATAAACCAACATATAATCCTTAAGAAAAGAAAACTGGAGAAGAATTACCGGGTGACAGGCAATGTTACTGAGACCCTTTCAGGAGAGACACTGGCAGGAGTAAATATATATGTAAAAGAGAGTCTTAAAGGCTGCATATCCGATTATAATGGGAAATACATTCTTAATCTTTCCCCCGGGCAATATGTTATAGTATATAGTTATATGGGATTTAAAAAGCAGGAAGTGCCTGTTAACCTTTATAGTAATGTGAATGTGGATATATCACTGGACCAGAGTGAGCAGGAAATTGAAGAGGTGCGGATATCTGCTCAAAGGCAGTTTTTCGGAAACCTGGAAAAAGGAAGGTCCATTCAAAAGATAAGCCTAAAAGAGATACAACTGGAGAATATTAATAATGTATCGGATGTATTGCATGCAAGGCTATCGGGAATCTGGGCAACAAAAACATCGGGTGCCCCGGGAGATCACGTAAAAATAAGGGTAAGGGGATTGAATTCTTTATTTGCCAGTGATGATCCTCTATACGTAGTTGACGGGGTACAGATCCCCAACGTTAATTTAAAAACCCTGGGTATAACCCATTTAAATATTCACGATGTTGATAATATTACGGTATTGAAGGATGCTTCATCTACTGCCCTTTACGGATACCAGGGTGGTAACGGTGTGGTTATTATAGATACCAGAAGAGGGGGAGGAAAGAATGAAATCAGCTTTACATCAAAGATTGGAGTCCAAAGGTTTACAAATATGTATGATTTAATGAACACCGAAGGTTATCTTGCTTCAATGGATTCGAGCCTTAGTATTAATAATATTGATATAAGAAGATATTATCCTGAATATGCCGATTCACTGGAGAGTACCGACTGGCAGGATTTTATTTTCCAGGACGGATTAATAAATGAATACCAGTTGTCAGCCTCAGGATCAAAATTTAATACTAAATATTACTTATCAGCAAATTACTATTCACATGAGGGTATAGTAAAAAGTTCATCTTACGACAAAATGACTTTTTCAGCGAATCTGGGAAGAAAAATTATTAAAAATCTGAATGCAGAATTATCATTAAAATATAGTTACCAGGAGAATAATAATAATCTTGACAATTATCTTGGAAACGAACTTCTATATATCGGTATTAACAGACCTCCGTGCCTGCATGATATCCCTGACTCTCTTTATCGTCAGGTCTATACAGGTATCGATACCACGATCTTACTAACAAATTATCTTGAATATAGTGATATGGAACGTCCCTATGAGCCAAATGACTTTATTAATAATGTTACCAAACAACAGGACATTTCAATATATTCTGCTCATCTGTTTGTTAATTACCGTATTAAAGAAAATATTAACTTCAATTTTGCCACGTCTTTTTCCAGCAGAAACCAGCAATATATTTTAAACCAGGGTATATACGAACATGGCCAGCCCTTAAGGTATTATATTGGAAGTGATGAAAATTATCTTGTCTTTAATCATCAGTACAACTTATCCTATAATAAAATACTTGAGAATCATTCTTTCAGGTTTATTGCAGGCATTAAATCTTATACCGATAACGTATACTGGAATACAGATTCAATAAATTATCCGTATAAATATAAGGGTACGCCGTTTGATGTATCTGGTGAATTATCAAAAGGTACAATGGCAATTCACGGGTTAAGTGGAGCTGTTATCCGTTCGATTAATTCATATGTAAGTCACCTGAATTATTCTTTTAAAAACCGTTATAACATATCTTTGGCAGTCAATTTTGATCATTTAAAAGAAGGAAGTTATTTAAGACGAAAGGATATTTTCACTTCTGTTGCCCTTAACTGGGACCTGGCAAAAGAACCCTGGTTTGACTTAAAATGGTTTAATGAGTGTAATATTTTTACAAATTACGGAACATCCGGAAACTACCCTTTAAATGCTTTATCTAACGATCTTTATGAAGAAAAAGGATATACATACATCGATACAAACCATACCGGTTATGCAATTACCCAGCTGGCAAATCATCATTTGAAGCATGAAGAAATTAATGAAATTAATTTCGGGATCAGGACTTCTCTTTTTAACCAGAGGCTAAAGCTGGAAGGCAGTTACTTTAATAAAGTCAATTCTGACCTGATAATCAACCGTGAAATACCTTTACATTACGGAGGAGGACATTTATTCCTTAATATAGGAAAGCTGGAAAACAAGGGTATAGACCTTGGCATGGAGCTTATCCCGGTTAAAACTCTAAACTTCTTATGGTATTCCCGTGCAAATATTTCGTTTAATAATCAGAAAATCAGGCAACTCGATATTCAGGATACGATTTTGTTAACCAGTACTGATATACTGTTTCCTGATTTTATAATTTCCAGAAATGGTAATCTGGGCAATATATATCTTTATAAATACATGGGAAAATATACTGAAGAAGACAGACAATCCGGTAGTATAAAATTCAGGGAAATTTCCGGAGGTAAATTCTTAAATGCCGATACTATAACATACTGGAATCTTGATGAAAATGATAAGGTTGTTGTGGGAAATTCCCTGCCTGATTTTACATGGAACTTTTACAGCTCATTCGTTTATAAAAATTTTTCCGTTGATATGCTATGGTATGGTGTTGCCGGTATCGAAAAATATAATGCAACAAGGGCAGCATCATATCTTACAGGAACCAATCCTGATATTAATCAGTTAATATATGATTCAATTAGTGTTTATAATAGCTCATTCTTTTACAGATCATCATATTTTGTTGAAAATGCAGGTTTTGCCAGGTTAAAATACCTGACGTTTTCATATTCCCCTAAAAAGCGCATCTATAATCATATTTCAATGAAATTCTCATTAAGTTTTGAAAATCTGGTAACTATTACCAAGTATAAAGGACACGACCCGGAGACTACTGTTTATACAGATAACACTTTTTCAGATTATGCTGTGGACAGGGGAGCGTATCCAATACCAAAGGCAGTTTATGGAAGCATAAATTTAACATTCTGAATATGCGTAAAATATTTATAATAATATTATTATCCGGCCTTTTCAGCTGTGAAAAGGTATTTCACGAAAGCGATAGTGATTTATCCGATTTATCTCATAAGAACAGCATGGAAGAAGCATTAAACGGCATGTATAACCGCTTAGCCAGGCTGGCCCAGGGATTTTATTACACTCAGATAGTAAACGGGGATGATATAACATACATCTATTACAGCAACAGAATTTCCTTCAGCTGCACCAATATTTATGCTGTAGATGATGAGGGAAGATTTATTTTTAGTACAGGTCTGGATCCAAATCCCGAACTAAGCTGGAAGTATACCTATGAAGAAAAACTGTTGCTTATATGGCAATATATATATAATACAATTATCTCTGCAAACAATATAATAGATCAGTATGAAACCGGTGAACTGGAAAATCGGCTTTATGCCTGTGCAGGAGAAGCCTATTTTGTAAGAGCTTACTGCTATTTCAAACTGGTGCGTCTTTTTGGGAAAGGTCCGCTGGTAACCGGCGTTGATGTGGATTATACTCTACGCTGTTCAGGACCTGAAGATATATACCGGGTTATAGAAAATGATTTGATGATGGCAGTGAAAATCCTTCCTGAAAATACTAACGGCTCAAGGATTATGTATGTTACGCCACACAGGGGAACCGCAAAGGCATTACTTGCAGAAGCATATTTATTCATGGCAGGATATCCTTTAAAAGATGATTCAAAATATATACAGGCAGCCAGATTTGCCGGGGAAGTAATAGACAGCGCCGGATTTTTTGGATATGGATTAATTGCTGATTATGAAGAAGTCTGGAGCAGACTAAATAATTATAATGAGGAATCTGTTTTTTCATTGTTTTATGATCAGGTTTATGATCTGGATTACGATTGGCCTTCCCAATACAGTACGACTGAAACTTTGTGGCTGAATTGGGATGAATGGAAGACAATGATTGTCGAGGTTAATTTTTATAATGGTTTTCCGCGAAGCTACCGCAGGGATGTTACCTTTATGAACCGGTTAAGAGGATATCATTACGAACTTGATTATGACGCTATGTTCGATCCCGAATGGGATCCATCGAAGGGGTTACCCATAATAGATAGCGTATTTTTCGACCACTATTATGATACTATAGGTTTCGGAGATAATATAAGTTTTCTGAAGCATTATATACAGGAAGATTTTCCTCTCGGGCAGAATAGTTGTTACAAAGTTATAAACTGTAAAGAAAATGTTAATGATAAAAATACAAGCCTGTATATTTTTCGCTATCCCCATGTGTTACTGACCTATGCAGAGGCTAAAGCCCGTTCCGGTCAGCTTGATGCTTCTGCATATGAAGCGCTAAATATGGTAAGGCGAAGGGCAAACAAGGTCGATGTTTTTTCATTTTCGGAATACGATTTAAGGCCCGGTTTATCGACAGAACAATTTGCCGATTCAGTAGTACAGGAGAGAGCATGGGAATTTTGCGGTGAAATGGAAGGAAGATGGTTCGATTTGATACGCCTGGAAATGGTGGAAAAATTACCTGAGTTAAGGCATCCGAATGAAAAAAGCCCACCGGCATACCCGGTTACCAGGGAAGATTATTTTCTGCCTGTCCCCGAGGAAGCAGCGGTCTGGTTTTAAACCCGATTTATTTTCAATCTTTAACGCATCGGACAGAGAATGCAAAATTCTTAAAATAATCAGTCCTCCTCACTGCGGCATTATTATAAAGTAATAGTCTTGTCCAGGCCTGGGAATCTGCAGAAGTGGTACTCCAGAAACATGCGCCCGTATTCATATTAGTATAGGTATCGGCATTTGTCCTATGGCCGGCTGCTATTGCTGTAAAGCCACTGGCATTTGTTGCACCTTCATTTGGACTGTTCCAGTGTGTAGTGCCTGATTCCTTGAGTTTTCCTCCCTGGTCGGTTCCCCTCCAGTCTTCATTATCGGCTTCGCTTTCACTCATGCCAAGATATATTTCCAGCTCTTTCCATTCTTCATCACTAGGTAAATGCCAGCCAGCCGGGCATACACCCTGTATTCCACTTGGAACGGCATTACTGCCTGAAGTGCCGTTCACAGCGGCAGCCCAGGTATATAATAGTCCATATGTGTTCTTATTGGCTGAATTATCAGCGTAAACAAAACAGTATTTTGTTGTATAATCCCCGCTAATATCTGCAAGACCTGTTCCGTCAACCAGTGATGCGCCATTTGAATAATGGGTAGTTTTAAGGTTTTCAGCCATCCATATTTGTGATCCTATTTGGACAGTTGAATAAGAATTACCGTCAAAGTCGCTAATTTTAGTATTACCCCACTCCGTAACAAAAGATATGGGCTCACCATATGAAGTTCCTACACTGTTTGTAGCATATGCCCGTACATAGTACTTTGTTCCGGGTGACAATCCTGAAATATTACTGGTAAATGATCCTGTACCACTGCCATCGGTTGTAAATGAGTTAGATATTGTCGGATTCTCAGAGGTGCTCCAGCAAACCCCCCGTGCTGTTACGGTAGACCCACCGTCATCAGTGATATTTCCGCCGCTTAGGGCAGTGGTTTCTGTTATTGAGCCAGCCGAAGTAGTTGTCAGAACCGGCAGCCCCGGTTCCTGAGGGGTTGTAAAGCTAACAGCGCTGCCATATGCAGTTCCTGTACTATTTGTGGCATAAGCCCTTACATAATATTTTGTTCCGGGTGACAACCCTGTTATATTACTGGCAAAATCTCCTGTGCCACTACCGTCATTTGTAAATGAATCAGAAAGTGTCGGGTTCTCAGAGGTACTCCAGCAAACCCCCCGTGCTGTTATGGTAGACCCACCATCATCAGTGATATTTCCTCCGCTTAGGGCAGTGGTTTCTGTTATTGAACCAGCCGCAGTGGTTGTCAGAACCGGCAGCCCGGGTTCCTGGGGCGTTGTGAAGCTAACAGCATCGCCATATGCTGTTCCTGCATTATTTGTAGCATAAGCTCTTACATAATAAGTGACATTTGGTGATAAACCAACCAGCAAGCTTTGAAATGAACCTGTTGAATTCCTCGAACCTAGTGAAGATCTATAGTTGACATCTATTGTTGGTGTTGCTGTTTCACTTGCCCAGCAGTGTCCGTGTTGCGTAACTGAGGATGCCCCTTCACCAAGACTGTTCAGGTTGCCGGATATCGTAGCATTTGATGTTGTTAAATCTGTAATGCTTCCGGTAGTTACAACCGGTAAACTGATAGTTAAAGTAGTGAATGATAGAGCATTGCCGTATACAACCATGTCGGAATTCCGAACATAAGCCCTGGTATAATATTTTGTATCAGGCATTAGATTTACCATAGTGCTGGTGAATGAACCGGCTGCATTTACAGATCCTTCTTCGGTCATATTTTCATTGTCATCCAGGGTCGGCTCTGTACTTGTAGACCAGCACTGCCCATGTTGCTCAATACCATTTCCTATATCTACTATTGTTGCATGCGCCTTTGCTGATGTACTTGATATATCTGAAATACTATCATTTGTGACCGCCATAATTCTTTCTTCCTCTTTCTTACAAGATGAAGTGGCAGAAATAAAAAAAAATACAACAGTTAATACCTTTAAACTAGATAATAAAGTTTTAATTTGTGGTTGCATCTTGATATCAGGACTTTTAAATTGATTTAAAAATAATAGTAATAACGTTAATAACTTGCTATGAGAATTCGGATTATCAAATTTAAGTGAATCTTAAACCAATGTCAATATGAAAAATATATTATTTTGCCTGACTTACAAAAATTAAAAAAGCCAGGTAATCACCTGGCTTTCCTGACTATTTTCACGAATAACATGATAACTATTTCTGTACTTATCTGATTGAAATCTTTGTCTGATAAGTATCATTGTCACTTTGTATCCTAACAATGTAAAGATTTTCCGGGAGGTTAGGATTAATAATTTCACTAAATACGTTGGTCTTGTAGACCAGCTTGCCGACCATATCGTAAATCTCAACTGAATTCAGATTATGACTTCCCAGGTTTTCAATATAAACCAGCCCGTTAGCAGAATAGATTCTTGGATTGAATGAACTTTTGATTTCATCTATGCCGGTTATAGCTCCTCTCTGGTATAGAAAGGTAACCTCGTCTGCAGACAATGCTTTGTCGTAGATACTGAATTCATGAACATTACCTTGCCAGTTATCGTCTCCGGCATAACCTCCTCTACCCAGCCAGGCAAAGTCAGTTTTAACATTAACAAGACTGTTGTCACCTTCCAGGGCTGCTGAACCTATAAATTCACCGTTAATGTACAATCCAATTTCTGTTGCATTAACATAAGTCACCGCATGGTTCAGGTTACCACTATCTAATTCGGGAAGGTAATCCACACCGGTTTCAGTACTCCAGGGGGTTTCTATGTCACCGCATGAGATAGCGGTACGGGTCTTGTCGTCATTTCTGGCCGGCTGGAAGAATACTCCATTGGAACCTAAAGCGACGTCTCCGCCTGTTGCAGGTTCCGAACCACCAAAATACCAGAGCATGGACCACGCAGGATTACCCAGAGGCTTTGATGTAAACCAGACTGCCACGGTAACCTCGGTATAGGCGTTCATAGATATAACAATCCCTGACATTTCCATCCATTGGCCAGTATCACTTGTTACAAGATCTCCATCAAAAACGTCGGCTCCACCCACAAGTACTCCATTTGCACCTCCGACCTCATCTGTGGTTGTTCCATCATTGAAGGTCCATAAGTGAGTCAGATTATCCGTGCCGGGATCTGTCTGGGCACTCAGGCTTCCAGTTACTACTGAGAAGACTAAGCATAGTGCAATAGTAAACAGTAAATTTGTTTTCATAAGATTAAAATTTAAGTTAGACATATTGTTAGTAGTTTAACAATTTTAAAATATTTCTTATTTATTAATTCCATCCGGGATTTTGTTTAACAATACCATTAGTTCTTTCTATTTCAGTCGGAGGAATTGCCATGTATTCTCTTCCCTGCAACCATAACCCTTCGTCCGGATTATAGTAATTAAGATATTCCGGATCACGCTGAATGAGAATCTGCAATTTAGCTTCATCCTGAAACCAGCCCCAGCGTACCAGGTCAACATAACGCCATCCTTCGAAGCATAATTCCAGTGCGCGCTCGTGATCAAGTTGATCGCGCATTTCTTCCTGTGTCATATTTGGTCTTACAGTATTCAGGTCAGGCAGATTCGCCCTGTTTCGAACCTGCTGAATGTATTGATATGCTTCAGCAGTCTGACCGGCTTCATTCAGGCATTCAGCATAAAGTAATAGCACATCTGCGTACCTGAAAACACGGCGATTTATACCAGAGAACCAGTCATTATCAAGATCATGGTCTTCGGTAATGTGTTTTCTGATGAATACATAAAAAGAATCAGGTACAACATCCGGATTTGCCCAGCCCATTTCGTAAATATGACTTGCAGGATTACCATAAACTGTATAAGTCGTATCATCATCATGAGGGAAGTAAAGGCTTGCTTCCATCCTGGGATCGTTTTCACCGTCAACGGTTTTTTCTTCCTGGAATTCATTCCAAATCCAGACTGAAGGAGCAAGGTCACCCCAACCGTGTGGTTGCGGGGCACATGTCTTATTATAACCGCATGTTTTCAGCCAGTTTGGCTGCGGATCTCCTATCCATCCCTGAACACTCAAACCATCAGCCGGGTCGTAATGATATTGAATTTCGAATATAGATTCCGAATTGTTCTCATTTTCTTCCGTTATATTATGCCGATAGTTTTCTACAAGTGAATATGTTCCATATTTTCCATCAATAATATCCTTAAGTACAGGAGCAGCCTCACTAAACCGGTGGTTTATCATATATGATTTTGCAAGGAATGCAGCTGCTGCAGCTTTGGTTGCACGTCCCATCTCGTTTCTGGGATCTTCCTTAAGCCACAGTCCGTCTATTGCATCTGTGAAATCGCTGATAACCTGTGCCCACACATCATCAGGAGGTGATTGTGGTATATAATAATCATCAGTGGATTCAGCCAAAGTTGTGTAAAGGACAACATTTCTGAATAAGTTTAAGAGATTGAAATAAAAATGAGCCCTCATAAACTTGGCTTCACCTATTAATCTTTGTTTCAGCTCCTCATCTTCAAATTCAACTCCCTCAATATTAACAAGGACCTGGTTAGATCTCCAGACACCAATATAGTGATGTTCCCATGGAAAAGAATAAGCTATATTGGCTGCATCAACTATATAATTAGCCACATCTTCAGGGAAGTACCCGGGGGTAACACTTTCAACATCATCAGCCCTTATATCCATTATCCATGGGAAAAACCGCATATAAGTCCCATCATAAATCATAGCCTGGTAAATTGCATTTACGCCAAGGACAAAATCCTCTTCTGTTTTCCAGAAAGAACCGGAAGTTAATGCATTCGGATTTGTAAGTTCTACAAAATCCTCACTGCATGACATTAAAATAATAATCATGCCTATTAATATATACTTTATTGTTCTCATAATCATCATTTTGTTTTATTAGTTTAAAGTGTTACACTGACTCCAAACATGAAGGTTCTTGGTGAAGGAAATGAACCTCCTGCATAACCCCTGTTGAATAATCCGTCGTTTATAAAATCAGGATCATAGGTAATCATCTTGGTAAAAGTAAAGAGGTTCTGAGCCTGAAGATAAATTCTGAATTTATCTATTCCGGGAACCATACTAATAACATTTGCGGGCAAAGTATAACCCAGTTGTACATTTTGTATCCTCAGATAGGAACCATCCTGCACAAACCGGTCACATGCACGGGTATTAGAGTTATGGTCATTTATACTCGGCATCGGCCATTTGGTCGAAGGTCTGTCTTCTCTCCAGTAGTTCTCGTAGGTTTCAACTGAATAATTACCAAAACCCAATCCACTCATTGCAGCATACAGTCCATTATAAACCTTGTTGCCATAAATACCCTGGATAAATATGGAAAGATCAAGACCTTTATAATCCGCGCTTGCATTAAATCCGTATGTAAATTTAGGTGTAACATTACCAACAAATATCCTGTCATCGTCATTAATAATTCCGTCGGGCTCTCCTGTAAGTTCACCATTTGAATCACGCCCGTTTACATCTTTAAACATGATATCGCCCGGTTCGGTCGAGGCATGCTGAAAAGCATGCTTATTGGGATTAAAAGCAGCATTAGTAGGACCGACACTATTTATTTCTGATGTATCCTGGAAAATACCCTCGAAGACCCAGGTATACAATTGCCCCATTTCTCCCCCTACCTCTGTTCTGCTTGTACCTGTAGTTATTGGCAGGTCGATAGGCCCGATATCCGTAACTTCATTCTTTAAGGTTGTAATGCTGCCACTCAGCTGATAGTGGAAATCACCTTCAAGCTTTCGGTAACTGGCACTGATTTCTATTCCCTTGTTGGTCATTGATGCTCCATTGGCCTGCCGTATCTCCCATCCAAGCGCTCCTGATGATATAGGTATTGGAAATCCCATTAAAATATCATTGGCTGTATTATGGTAATATTCGGCTGAAATTTCAATCTTATTTCTTAACAATGCCAAATCAAAACCTGCATAACTTGTTACCCTTTCTTCCCAGCGGATAGAGGGATCAATAGCATAGGTTTGAATGGTCCCGGAGGTTAGCACGCCATCAAGCATATAGTTTACTGCATTATTAACGGTAGTTTCATAAAGATAAGACTCGATATTCTCATTACCTATTTTTCCCCATCCGCCTCTAAGTTTTAACTGGCTGACAAACGGGACATCAAAAAAGGATTCATTGTGAACTTTCCAGCCTAATGCAAAAGACGGGAAATCACCATACTTATTTTCCGGCCCGAAATTAGAAGAATAGTCACGCCTCATGGAAGCTGTTACCAGGTATCTGTCTGCAAAGGAATAATTTATACGACCCAGGTAGGATAGCATTGTATGTTCTGTTCTGGTATTCAGGCTTGACTGACCTGAAGGAACTCCATTGAGTACTTTCAGATAAGGCTCGGTATAACCTTCCGCATGCCCGTAAAGATCTTCAATGTGATCCTTTTGGGCTGTATATCCTACTACTGCAGCAATAGAATGGTTACCTATTTCCTTATTAAAATTCAGCAGGTGCTCCATTATCATGGTCGGATTTTCACCGCGCCATTCACTTAAAAATGGTGTTTCGGATGTATGCCTGTTCCCTACATTATATAGGGGAACAAATTCCTTGTTGAACCATTCCGAGCGGTCGTAACTGAGGTTTATCCTGTAGGAAAGGCTTTTTAATATTTCCAGTTCACCATAAACCACACCAAAGAACCTGTGCCTTTTAAAACTTACTTCTCTGAGATTGTTAAATGCAACAGGATTTCCGGCTATCTGGCGATGGTCATTTGTTCCGCCTCCATAACCTCCTATATTATTATCATCATATACAGGAACCGTAGGAATAGCAATAACAAGCTCAGTCATTATGTTATTCCAGCGTGAGCTTGTAAACCTGATCTGGTCTGAAAATGAATAAGAAAGAGACTGTCCGAATTTTAACCTGCCTTTTTTCTGGTCAAGGTTAAGCTGTGCTCCATACTTGGTAAATCTTGGACCAGGACCTGCTACTGTTCCTGTCTGGTCAAAGTAGTTTAAACTTGCATAATAAGTAGAATTTTCGGTTCCTCCTGAGAATGACAGACTATGATCTGTTATATATCCTGTTGTAAAGAATTCTTTCTGCCAGTCAGTATCAATGCTGTCAATAAAAGCAGGATGATCCGGGTCATTAGCAGGAGCTACGACAGGAACATCATCATTTAGATATCCCAGGTTATTAATTTCCTGGAATTGTACCCTGTTTGCCAGTTCCATTCTCTTGGCAACATTCTGAAATCCGAAACTGCCTTCATAGTTGATTTTTATATCACCTGCCTGCCCCCTTTTGGTCGTAATAATGATTACTCCATTGGCTCCTCTTGCACCATAGATTGCGGCTGCAGAAGCATCTTTCAGTATCTGCACAGATTCTATATCATTGGGATTAAAGTCTGCAATACCTCCAGTGGGTGCATCCAGGCCATAACCAGGTGCATGATCTTCAAATTCAACGCTCGGTCCTGACATATTATTCTTTGTAGGGCTGGCAATCGGAACACCATCAATAACATATAAAGGTTCTGTTTCACCAAAAGTACCAACTCCCCTTATCTGAACTCTTGGAAGGGCACCTGGCTCACCTGCGCCAAAAACCTGAACACCGGGTGTTTGTCCCTGTAACACCTTTGCAATATTGTTTGTAGAAATTTTCTCCAGATTTTCTGTATTTACAACAGAAACAGACCCTGTAAGGTCGCTTTTCCTTTGTGTACCATATCCTATCACGACAAGTTCCTCAAGTTTCATAATATCTTCGACCATAGTAAAGTTAATTTCCTGCTGATTGCCTACCTGAACAGATTCAGTGAGATAACCCACGTAAGAAAATTCAAGTTCTGCAGACTGGTCAGCTACTTCTATACTATAGTTCCCGTCCTGATCGGTTACTGTACCATTGGTAGTTCCTTTCTCTATAATATTTACGCCGGGAAGTCCTTCTCCAGTTGTTGCGTCAGATATAGTTCCCTTAACCGTAAACCCCTGACCGGAACTTATTGCCATATTAAAAAATAAGAATAAACCGGTCAGGAATAGGATTAATAGTCGATTTTCTTTCATATTTTATCAGGTTTAGTTTAATTAAATAGGTTTTTATCAAAATTATACTTCATGTTAGTGTATATGGTGGACATTCTTGTAAATGAAGTGGACAAATGTTTACCGGAGATTATAAAGAAAAGGTTGAAAATAATTGTCTCTTAGTGAAAATATACGGGGAATATCCAACAATTTACTGTGACTGAATTTTTTCGCTAAGATATTCAGAAGGTGATTTGCCAAAATGCTTTTTGAAGCACCGGCTAAAATACTTAGGATCATTAAATCCGGCCTCAAATGCTATTTCAGAGATGCTTAAATTACTATTGATCAAAAGTAATGCTGATTTCTTAAGTTTAATTAGTGTTATAAAATCGTTTGCCGAAAGATCAACAATAGCTGTTAATTTTTTATGCAATAAACTGCGGCTTACACACATTTCTCCTGCAAGTTTCTGAACCCCGAATTCAGGATTTGTTATATTTTGTTCAATAATCTCAAGGGTTCGCTGCAGGAATTGTTCATCTGTTGGTGATGTAGTTATATCTTTTGGTACAAAGTCCAGGCTTCTGATAAATGATTTTCTTAATTTTCTCCTGTTTTCTATAAGGCTTTTAGATTTAGCCTCAAGCACTTCAATATTGAAAGGCTTAGGGATGTAATCATCAGCCCCTGTTTCAAATCCTTCGACATAATTTTCTACTTCTGAACGTGCTGTAAGAAGAATTACCGGGATATGGGAAGTGTTGATATCTGATTTCAGGCGAGCGCATAATTCAAGACCGTCAACTTCAGGCATAATTATATCTGATATGATAATGTCAGGTGAGTATTGATTTGCTTTATCAAATCCTTCCTGTCCGTTTATCGCATTAATAACATTAAATGATTTGCTGAAGTAATCACATGCATAGGAACACAAATCGTCGTCATCATCAATAAATAATAACAAAGGCTTTTCGTTACTATTATCAGATACCCCCGAAGTTTCTTTTATGCTTTTTGCCTGCCTGTTTGAAGGTTGCTCTGCAAGCAGCTTAATATGTATATTTCTGGCAGTCTCTGTAATAATGCTTTTATCTTTTATGATTTCATCAGGTGTGAGATACTTATTTCCTGTTGGCAATAGTACGCTGAAAGACGACCCTTTACCTTGTTCGCTCCTGACAAACAACAATCCTTTATGTGCTTTTACCAGCTCTTTGGTAAGGAATAGTCCAATACCCGTACCCTGAATTTTATGGCTTACATGAGAGTGAATACGGTAGAACCGGCGGAAAATGTCCTTTATATGGTTATGTTCTATTCCGGGGCCTGAATCACTTACCCTTATTTCAGCATATTCCTTGATTTCAATATGCTTATAGTGGTGTTTAT
>CP070654.1:3044679-3066942 GCA_020354785.1 Bacteroidales bacterium | reverse complement strand
CAGTACTTTGAATGTGATATCAACGATATTAGTTTTATTGAACATTTAATCAGATATGGAAATAAGATTAAAAGTGAATCAGGAGCAGAACCAACATTATTTGGTGATATTAAAGCTATAGAGATTGCCAGACCACATATTCCCGACTGTGAAGAGTGGTCGAATTTAACAAAACTGAATAAAGAAAAGGAATTAATAGGAATATATCTTTCAGCCCATCCACTGGACAATTATAAGTTAGAAATGGATACCTTCTGCAATACAAAACTCTCAGAATTCAGAGATCTTAAAAACCTGAAAGGCAAAGAAGTTACATTTTCAGGTATAGTTACGGGAGTTAAAAATTCTATAACAAGAACAGGAAAACCTTATGGAGTTTTTACCCTTGAAGATTATTCAGATTCGTACTCTATAACTTTATTTGGACTGGACTATGAAAATTACAGAAACTATCTGTATGAAGGATATACACTTTTAGTAAAAGGTAATATTCAGAAGAATACATGGAAAGACAACGGAGAATTAGAACTTAAAATTAAAAGTATTACAATTCTTAATAATGCCAGAGAAGAGCTTATTAAAAGTATTTTAATAAGGATACCTGTAAATATTATTACCGAAAAACTTCTAAATGATATTAAAAGTTATATTAACAATAAAAATGGGAAAACACACTTGAAGTTTCAAATTTATGATGAAGGTGAAAATATTAGTATTGAGATGTTTTCAAGGAATTATACTATATATCCATCAAATCAGTTTATAGAGTATCTAGAGAATATCTCCGAAATAGATTATAAAGTAAACTAGATTCATAAAAAGTTAATTCTATATCGATTTGTTTTACTATATTAAGAAACTTAACTGAATTACGATAATTTTAAAAATGTAAGCTATGACCATAGAGTTAAATGATGCAAATTTTGATGAAATAGTATTAAAATCGGAAAAACCTGTAATGGTTGATTTCTGGGCTGAATGGTGTGGCCCTTGTCGAATGGTTAGCCCTATTGTTAGTGAAATAGCAGATGAGTACAAAGAGAAAGCTGTTGTCGGGAAACTTGATGTTGATAATAATCCCACGGTGTCAGCGAAATATGGTATCAGAAGTATTCCAACAATACTCTTTTTTAAAAATGGAGAACTAGCTGATAAACAGGTTGGTGCTGTACCCAAGAGTAATTTGGTTAGTAAACTGGAAGGCCTTATTAAAAAGTAAAGCAGATTATTCAGCTTTGAGTTTTTCCCGGGAGTATTTATTAATAATATCTCCATATATGTTACTTAGATTATTTATAAGTAAAAGACAATTTATCACAATATTAATCCTTGTTTTAGCATTAGCTTTCTGGTTACCATCAATTATAAATTATAAGGCCACGTTTTTTATTTTTGATTTTTATCCGTCTCCTGTATACAGCCCGATTCAGTTTATTGAATATTCATCACCGGTAATTGCAGTAATAATTTCTTTTCTTTTACTGGTGTTGTCAGGTTTCTTGCTGGTAAGGTTAAATGTCCGTTTTTTTTTCATACAGACCAGGACACAATTACCAGCCGTATTTTTTATATTAATTTGCAGTAGCCTCATTCCTTTACAAAGATTAAACCCTGTATCAGTTGCTGTTATTTTCCTGATAATAGCTGTTTTTAAGATTTTCGATACTTATAAAAAAGAAAAGCTGTGTTATAACTTTTTTGATGCAGCTTTATTAATATCTGCAGGAAGTCTGTTTTACTTTAATTTGATATTTCTGATAGTTTTAATCTGGATAGGATTAATTATTCTGAGACCATTTATATGGCGCGAATGGGTTTTTACAATAATAGGTATGATTATCCCGTACATTATTTTATTCTTTTACTATTATCTGATGGATCTGGATATAAACAGTTTGTTAGGAACTTACAAAAGCTATTTTATTTACAAAAAATATGATATGAATTTTGATCTGTCCTTTAAACTTCTAGCTCTTTATTATTTTCTGATGCTGATAATTAGCAGTATATATATGATAGGAGTTTACCCGGTTAAAAAGATTTATGCAAGAAAATATTTTATGTTCTTTTTATGGCTGTTTATTGTTGCATTAGCCATTTATTTTGTTGTTCCGTCAGCAGGCTATGAGATGATAATTATTGTATCACTTTCAATATCTTTTCTGCTTACTCATTTTTTTGTTAATGTTAAGCTCAACTGGATAAATAGGTCCCTTTTTGATATGTTTTTCGGCCTGCTGATCTACATGAGGATAGCCAATATGTAGGAGTGGAAAGTTATTTACGTCTTTAAAACTTTTTTACCAGAGATAATACGCCTACAGACTCTCCTGCTTTTCCTTCTTTAAACGAAATAAAAACATGATAAACGCCTGTTTTCTGACATTTGAAATCAAAATATGGAAATTCTTTGCCTGTTGCCTGAATAAATGTGCTGCCTAATAATCTGTTCATATCCATCAATTGAAGAACAGCATCTCCTTCGGAATCGGGAGCTGTACATATAGAAAATCTGTACATGGCATTTTTACTTAAGATCATAGCAAACCGGGCAGTAGGAGGAGCTCCGCCCAGTGTGCCGGCATCCAATTTGACCACAAAATCTTTTAAATATGTTACATTGCCTGCATTTGCTGCACACTGTGCTACTAATTGTGTTAAATCCTGTGAATAAACTGTTGTACTGATAAAGATTAGTAATACAGAAATGGTCTTTATAATGGCTTTCATTCTATTATGATTGTTTAATTATTGATTGTATGAATTATGCACCAACAAGCTTGTCTCTCACTTCCTTAGTGATTGCTATAATTTCATTCAATTGCTCGTCTGATATTTTGACAATGCTTTCTTCATTCTGAATTATTATCAGCATTCCGTTTTCTTCCTTTGGTTCAGGCTCTCCTGGTGTATAAGTTATCTCGACATCTTTATAAAGAGCATTGATTCTATTTAATTCTTCAAGCAGATTTGCGAACTGGCTGTCTTTGCTAAAGTTTTTAATTATAAGTATAAGTTTTTCCAGAATGATTTTCTGTTCTCCTATTCTTTCAGCCAGACTGGGGTGTGGTGCATCACTGGCAACCTGTGTGGCAAGATACAAACCTTCAATCCAGACTCCTGTAATAATTAATGCACTTAAGTGGCTTCTGTCATTATCTCTTAAGTACTGATCCATTTCATTAAAACTACGTAACGATAAATACATCAAAGAATCGAGATTTTGATAATTCTGAGCAAGGCGCTTAAGGGTTGTAAAGTCGAAAAACTGGCCTACTCTAATTTCATCAGCCAGAGTTTTTATTGCTGATATGTACTCGATTACTGAAGCGGTCTTATTATACATATTCAGGTAACCAAGATCAGCACCATAAATACCCAGGCTTAAGGCTTGTTTAAAGCTGGTTGATATTTCATCTACATGGTCAGTAGGAGCCAGGTATTTATTTGAAAACTTTATACCGAGATCTTTTACAAGTGCTGCCATCTCAACCGGAGAAGAAACACTTTGTATTATATCGTCTATAGTCTCTTTAGAAATTTCCAGATCTCCTTCTACTAATTCAGATTCATCAACTTCTAAAGTTTCCGATTTATCCCCTCCTGATTTACAGGATATTACCAGAAGTATAATAAAAAGGACAATTAAAACATTTTTTAACATGGTTTATATTATTTAATATTATATAAATTCAGCAAGGCACATAAAGATATTAAAAATCTAATTCTTTTAAAACCTAATTTTTTCTTTTTAATCTGTCTGATAAAGTGATAAGTTTTTTCAATAACTCGAAATACAGTATTATATAGAAAATTATTGTAAGAATCCAGACTACACAAATATTAAACCAGTATGTATCATAGTATTTACCCCAAAAATGTTTTTTAGGCGAGAAAAAGTGCGATCTAAAATCTAATTTGCCTTTTACAACAGGATCCTTGTATACAGGATCATAATGCTGGATTAATTCATTCCGGAATTCAAGTACTTTATTTGTTTCATATACTTTTTTAACAATATCAGATACTGCTTCATTATGATAATTATCCCTGAAGCGATAATACACATCCGGTTTATTTTCCAGATTCTTATTAATTATTTTTTGTTTTATCCTGTCTGCCCTGGAAAAATCAAGGCTATAGTAATCATCCAGTTCATTTAAATAAATATTTACTTTTCTGCTTACTCCACGATTAAAAGAGGTTTCGTTAAGCTTGTCCAGTGCTTCAAATTTTATTTCAGGCACATTTCTCATTTCTTTTTCTACCTCATTATATATAACTTTTAATGCATTTTTTGTCTTATTAATACTATTTGATTCGCTGAGTTCCTTATTTACATCTTTGAGCCTGTTTCTAAGTTCAGGAATCCAGTATACTTTTTTATAATCTGCCTGGCTTATTCTCTTGTCATACTCATAGAATGTTTTGTTGAATTTATTATCCTTAAACTGGTGCACCATAAGCGCTTCATATGTCCATTTTGTTACCATAATTTCTGCAATCCACGGTACCTTATCCACCCTTCCAATACTGCGGTTCAGTTTATCAAAGCTGAACATTGCCCCGCTAAGAATCATCATTGGTATCATGATAAGAGGTATAATAATATATATAGTAACAGCTGAGTTAAATGAAGCTGAAATATTTAAGCCCAGTATATTTGCAAATGCCGATGTTGAAAAAAGTGCCAGCCAGTATATAAAATACATTTCCCTTATCCCTAAAATTGCATTGGCAATTATAACAAACAGGAAAGACTGGATAGCTGAAATAACCAGCAGGATTATTATTTTGGAAACCAGGTAACTTGAACGGCTCAGATTAAGAAATGCCTCACGTTTCAGCATCTTCCTGTCCCTGAATATCTCTTCAGCGCTTACGGTAAGCCCAAGAAACAGGGCTACAATAAGTGCCATAAAAATAAAGATATGGATATTCTCATTTACACGAAATACGTATAAAGTTGAATTGGGATCTTCAATATATCTTATTATATAGGACAGAATAAAGCCTAAGACAGGAGCCTCAAGTATACTTAGAACTATATATTGTGTATTACTTATTTTGGAAAGGAAATCTCTTATTGTATATATCCTGAATTGTTTTATCCAGTTAGGAATTTTTAAATTTTTAGGTGGCGAGTCAGAAATAGTTTTTACTTCCCTTAGTTTTGTATTCCGTTTATAATATTCATTCCACTTTAGTGGTGGAACTTTACGTGAATCAGTATAGTTACCAAATTCATCTACGACTTTTGCTTCAATAATATTAAACAATAGCTCAGGATTTACATTGCCGCACGTAGGACATTCGCCAATTTCACTGTTAATCTGTGCATCAAGCCTTTTATAATACATTACCGCTTCAACCGGATTACCATAATAGATTAAATAACCTCCATCATCAAGGATGATCATTTTATCAAACATCTTATAGATTTCTGAACTTGGCTGATGGATTACAACAAAAATCAGTTTCCCTTTCAATGTTAGCTCAAGCAAAAGATCCATGACATTCTCAGAATCTTTTGAAGATAGTCCTGATGTTGGCTCATCTATAAAAAGTATTGATGGTTCCCTTATTAATTCAAGAGCGATATTAAGTCTTTTCCTCTGTCCGCCACTTATGGTTTTTTTAAAAGGGGAGCCAACTTTAAGATCTTTCTTTTCAAATAACCCCAGGTTCTGAAGGGTTTTGTTAACCAGTTTTACAATTTCATCATCTGATTTATCTTTGAAACAAAGTTTTGCATTATAATATAAATTCTGGAATACAGTTAGTTCTTCTATAAGAAGATCATCCTGGGGTATTAATCCAATAACTCCTTCAAGCTTAGCTTTTTCTTTATGTAAATTAACTCCATTTATAATTACTTCTCCTTTTGACGGAGATTCTATTCCTGACAGGACATTTAACAAGGTTGTCTTACCTGTGCCGCTTGCCCCCATTATTCCAATTAATTTGCCATGATTCTCAGAAAAGCTGATATCTCTAATACCTATATTCCTGTTCGGAAATCTGAATTCCAGATTTCTTGCCACGTAAGAGATTTTGCTTGTTGTTATATCGGCAAGATAGTGTGCAGCTACATCACTGTAGTATACCGGAGCACTTTTTGGTAACTTAACTGTACTGCCATTTGCAAATAAATATATTCTGTCATTTCTTACAGGCAATCCATTAAGATATAAATCCTCGTTTCCCGTATATTTTAAAAAATAAAGATCAACACTTTTAATTTGAAGGATGAAGATATTAGTATCCAGCTCCTTGGTTAGTATTTTTTTTGCGTTCTTAAATTTTTTCGGATCATCATTAATTATAAGAATATTAATATCATCTAATTCGTCTGCTTCATTTTTTATCACAAACGATTCAATACTGACAAATTCTTCTTTTGAAACTTTGAAAACTTCAGCAACAGTATTTATTATTGCCATCCTCTGATCTGTAAATTTTCGATCAGCGTTTACAATTTCAAATAAACGTACAAGAACAACAACTTTCTGTTTCTGGGTAAGTGTTTTATTGATTTTTTTACAAAGGCCGAGAATTCTGACAGAATCTCTAACGGAAGTTAATTTCTTTTTATCTTTTTCTTCATCCTCCTCTTCATCTTCAGTACTTATCAGACCTGCATGTTCTTCAAATAATCCGAAATATTCTTTAACCTCTTCATCACTTAATTGCTGCTGAAGAAAATTCTTAACATATTCAACCTGCGTGATTTCAACCCCTTCATCTTGTTTTGCAATTATTGCAAACAATTGCATTAATGCTCTAAGAATTTCTTCACTCATTAACTAATTTGGTTTAATAACTATTTCAGAGATTTAGAGTAATTATTATGCTGAATAGCCAACCTGTTCAAATGGAACATCAACAATATCTGCGTATTCTTCACCTGCTTCTTCCATATCTTCATCATCTTCAGGATAATGCCAGCGAATTAGAATATCATTCCCGTTTTCATGCATCTCTTCTAATTTCATTAAAATATCAAGAAGTAACTTTGATGAAGCAGTATTGAAGTATGTTAGCTTAAAATTAAAAATGGTCTTCTTATTCGGATTTTCAGCATACTCATTCAACCAATTTAAGACCGGCTCATAAAAAGCCGAAACATCTTCAGGCAATGAACGACCAGAAATTTCCATAACCTCATTTTCCGAGTCCAAAATTATTTTTGGAGTATCTTCTGTACCTTGAATCTTAATTGTTTCCATAGTTTATTTTGTTTAAAGCTCTTCTCTAGATATTGTTGAAGTTAATAAAAAGAATGACGTATCATCAGAAATTGGCAGAAAATGGTATTCCAGTTCTTTTCCTGTCTTCCTTTTAATATCAATAAAACCAAGTCCTGCCCCTCCTTTTTCAGATAATCTTCCTTCTTTCATTTGCCTTTTATACAGCTGCTTAAGTTCGTCTTTATCCATCTTATTAATTTGCTCCAGCATTTCTGTCAGCTCTTCAATCCTGTCATTTTCAATAGCATTCCCAGTGGTTACGCTATATTCATCTTCTCCTTTGCTTACGAGGAAAATTCCTCTTCCAGAAAAGAGATAATCGTCAGATGTAAAGTCTTCAGCATGTTTACTAATGTTTTGCAGGCATTCAACCATTACATGAAATACCTTTCTCTGTACGGATCCGGCTTCATCATCTTTAGCCATATTCGATTCTGTCAAAGATGTAAAAGCTTTGGTTATCTGGTGAGTTATTTCACCTTCATAAACCAGAGTTATTTCATGAGCTTTCATTGTCTTATAAAATTCATAAACGAACTCAAGAAAGCCCTTAATATCTTTATTTCTGTCCATATTAATTTATATTTAGTTTATTTATTTTCTTTAAAATTCAATCCCAATTAATAAAACATCATCTATTTGCTTATTATTACCCCTCCATTTTTCAAAATCTTCAGCAAAATAAGCATTATATTTTTCCATTGACAAATCTTTATTGTTTAAAATTGCCTCTCTTATTCTTTTTGGAGAATATTTTTTCATCTCAGGACCGCCCAGCTGATCAGGCAAGCCGTCAGAGAAAAAGAAAATCTTATCACCATGTTTATATTTTATTGAATGGTTTGTAAAATCTACTTCGGCCTTCTTTCTATGTGGAATTCCTCCTATAGCTTTTCTGTTCCCTTTAAATTCAATAAGTTCACCATTTCTGAGCAGGTACAACGATCTGTGAGCCCCTGCAAACTGTACTTCTTTTTCCCTGAGATCTATCTGACAGAATGCTATATCCATTCCATCTCTTGCTTCAGCGTCCTGCTTGTCCTGCTTAAGAGTTTTTCTTACAGCATAGTGCAACTGATCACAGATTTCCGAGGCAGTCATTTTCCTGTCGTGGTCAACAATATTGTTTAAAAGAAAATAGCCAACAAATGATAAAAGAGCCCCGGGTACCCCATGTCCCGTACAATCAATAGCAGCAATATATAACAAATCACCTTTCTTAAAAAACCATGGGAAATCTCCACTCACAACATCCCTTGGTATGTAATAAATAAATGATTTTGGAAGGTATTGTCTTACCAGTTTATTATCCGGCAGTATAGACGATTGAATCCGTTCTGCATAATTAATTGAGTCCTGTATCTTTCTGTTCTTATCCTGAATTTCAAGCTCAATTTGTTTAGCTTCAGTAATATCATGGCCAACGAAGAGTATGGTTTCAAGCTCGTTCTCATTAAACTCGGGAATAGCATCAATAGACATTATCCTGTCAGTTTTATTGTCATCTATAACAGCAGGAATTGTTATCTCTGTATTTGTTTTTTGAGGCGAAGCTTTTATTATTTCTATAGTATCCTTAAAATAGTTAAAAAGTGCTTCTGAACCTGAAACCTCATTGAGTGTTTTGTTAATCAGCTCTGCGGGTTTGACCTGCAGGTAATACTCAACAACAGGATTCGCATAAAAGTATTGTCCCACAGTGCTTAAACGAATAATCAAATCCAGAGAGTTTTCAGAAAGTGCCTGCATTTTACTTTTTAATCTTTCTTCTCTTTCTGCCCGTTTTCTTTCGGTAATATCAGTTGAATTAAGAATTATTCCATTTATAGCAGGATCATCCAGCAAGTTGCGTCCTGTGGATTCAATAAATATTTTCCTGCCATTTTTTTTCATATATGTATATTGAATGGTAACAGGTTCACCAGGATTTTCCAGTAACTTGCTAAACATTTCTTTAATGCTGGTTTCTCCCTTCCTTGTTAACCTTTCAACATCTTTTCCTCCCATCATCTCTTCGGGAGTATATCCCAGTATTTTTGTAACAGAAGGACTTTCATAAGTCATTACAAGATTCTCATCATATATTGATATAATTTCTGATGCGTTTTCTAATAATGAATGAAGTCTTTTCTGGGCATTTTCCACTTCAACTATTTTAGCCTCAAGCTGTTCATTAGATTTTTGTAGCTGTTCCTGGGTGATCCGCATTTCCTCGGCATTCTGTCTTAATTGTTCTTCATTCTCCTTAAGCTCAAGTGTCATCTGCTGCGATTCCCGTAATAATTGTTCTGTTCTCTGATTTACCTTAAGGTTGAGTATTGTGCGGGCAATTATTTCTGCAAGTTCCTGTAAATATCTGATTGTCAGTTCAGGAATTTCCGGTTCAATTGAAGCAAATTCAATAACTCCCTGTAATTTCTCGTCAGAAATCAAGGGAACAATTAAAATACTTTGAGGTTTCTGATCTCCGAGAATGCCGGAAGTAATAGTGGCAAAGTCTTCAGGAATTTCTGTTCTGTAAATATACTCCATTTCATAGGCGCACTGACCTATTAATCCATACCCAAGTTTGAATTCCTGGTTTATATATTTTTTCCGATTATAACCATAAGTAGCAACATTAATAAGTGTATCATTATCTTCATTGAAAAGATATAATGCCCCCTGAATTACATTTATATACTTAACCAGATCATGAACAACCTGGCCGGATAATTCTTCAATTTTGTTATTCAGCCTTAATATGTCAGAAATAATTGCTTTACCTTCTGCAATCCAGCTTTGTTCCGATTCTTTTTTATAATTGGATAACAGGTTGTCGCGCATTAACAGCAGAGAATTTACCAGCGTATCATTATTTGTTGCCAGGTCCAGTTGAGCCTCGTAATTACCTTCTCCTATTTGCTGTGCAAATTCCGCCATTTTATCAAGTCGTGCATCCCGTTCTTTAATCCTGGCGTCAAATACCTGTTTCTCTTCTTTTCTTCTGCGATTTACTATATAAATTGTAATTACTGTTATTACAGGTATGAGATCTATCATGAAGATAACAGGATTTTCCTTATGTATTTGAAGAATTCCAGCAAATGAAATATGAATTTTATTTAATATTATATCAATGATCCATGCAATCATTGTGAAAAATAATCCGATAAGAAATCCCAGAAGAATTATCTTCGATTTATAGGGCGACCTTTCTCTTATTACTTGATTATTTTCAGACATATATCATTCAAATATTAAGTTACTTGATAAATTTATCTATTTTATCTCCCAGTTTTAATGATAAATCTTTTAAAACTTTCTGTTCAGCAGAACTTATTTCTTTAAAAGTACCGAGTTCCATTACTGCTATAGAAGTATTTTTATTAATAATTGGAACCATAATCAGGTTTTTTGGCATGCTTTTTCCCAAACCGGATTCAGCCGGATAATATTCATCAGGTATTTCATTAATAATCAATAAGTCCTTATTTTTTGCTGCCTGTCCGGGCAGAGTGATCCCTAATTTAAAGTCTTTAGGTTTTTCATCACCAGTAAAAGCGTATTCGCCGGCAAGCTTATACAGATTTGTTTTTTTTGCCTTTGTATAAAATAGCCCCTGCACTATTTCAATTTCTTTTGCGATATTGCTCATTACCTTTTCTGAATATGACTTTAAAGTCTTTAAATTTTGAATATTAGGGATTATTTTTTTTACTATTTTATCAACATTAACTTCTGTTTCACTGGTTTTCTCTTCATGGATTTCTTTTTTATCAAGCTCAGCTATTATTTTTGCTTTCTCTTTTTCGACTATTTCTTTGATCTTCTGGTCAACTTTACTTTTATCCGATAATTTATAACTGATATTGAATTTTAATACACTAATTATTAAAATTAAAACAATACAAATAATTATTATACTTTTATTATAAACAAATTCCTCCTTTAAGGTTGAATTCCAGATATAAATACTCAAAATTATCAGAACAATAATAAGAGATATAAACAAAACGATTGTAAGAAGTCTGTATTTCTTCATATCATGCATCAGACTAGGTTAATTTTAATAAAAATTTAATAATTAAATCAGTTGAATATACATAATCAACCTTGGTAAGGTGCAGTGCTGATTGTGTCATTGTCCTGACCTCACATTCTTCAGGATCCTGAACTATTGTTACTCCGCCGTTATCATGTACTTTCTTTAATCCAAAAGCACCGTCTTTATTTGCTCCGGACAGAATTATTCCAATCAACTTATTCCTGTATGCATTAGATGCCGTAATAAATGACAAGTCTATAGAAGGCCTCGAATGATTCACAGAGTCTTCAGTTGATAAGGCTATTCTATTTGCCAGTTCAATATACATATGATAATTTGCAGGAGCCAGAAATGCCTTACCGGGAATTAACTTATCTTTATCAAAAGGTTCTTCGATAGGTATATTGGATTTTAAGGATAAAGCTTCAACAAATCCGGATCTTACATGCTTTAATCTGTGTAAACATAATAATACGGGCATGGGGAAAGTTTTAGGCAGTGAATTAAGTATTTTTGTTACTACCTGAAAACTTCCGGCCGAGCCTCCAATTATAACAGCATTATAGTTCATGCTATTTTACTAATATATGTTTTTTATAAACACCTTCCAGTTCATTCACCGGGTCAAATTCCTTAGCAGTATCCATATCTTTTATCCTCTCCTTAATCCCAAGTATTAAATGTCCGGTTGCTGATAAATTACTATGCATAACCTGTAATATTTTCTCTTGCATTGATGGATTAAGATAGATCAAACTGTTCCGGAATAATACTAATTTGATATTCATGGGTGAATTATCAAAGTTAATATTTTGTTTTCTAAATTCTACGTTCTTTATCAATGATGTATCTCTGTATGCATAATATCTATCGAGCCTATAGTAATTGGAAAAATTACTGTTTCCCTGAAATCTGATATAATTTTCTGCCGAGACTTCAATTTTTCTTAATTCGCATCTTCCTTCCTTTATATACTCTATACTTTTATTACTTAAACTGGATGAAATAATCTGAACTTTATCTAAAATATTCATTTCCTTAAGCAGAATAGACAGGGAGTACAATTCACCTCCAGAAACACTATTTGGGAACCAGATTTTAAACCGGTTTAGATTTTTATCGTTGATTTTAGCAAATAATTCATCTCGCAACCACCTCCATAGCGAAGGATCTCTGAACATTTCGGTAGAGGGGACGGATATTTCATGTAAAAATATATCAAAGAATTCCTTATTGGTTTTTAGTTTTTTTATAAAGCCGCTTACGCTACTCAGATTATTCTTCATCATGATTTTCTCCAGCCTGTGTTTAAATGAGGTAAGAGCAAACTTAGAAAAATCATAATCGTATTTGCTTGCTATATTCCTGATTATTTCTCTAATATCAACAATGCCTAATTCAGTCATAGTATTATACTGTTGTACTTTTATCTTCTTCAGCCGTTATTTCGACTATAATATTTAGAAATTTAACAGGCACCTTGTTATTGTTTAAAACTGGCGAAAAATTATGCATTAATATGTATTCTCTGTTTTTACCTATTTTAATTTTTTCAATTATTTTCTTCTGTTTACCTTTTTTTAAATCATCCCAGAAACTTGCCTTAATATCTTTTTTTGAATCCTGGGAACTTAGTGCTGTATGTTTTTTACCTATTAATTCTTTTTTTGTTTTTCCCAGGAAAGTGAGCAATTTTTCATTAATGTCAGTGATTTTTCCTTCCAGATCGTACTCGACGGTAAAAACTGATTCTTTAACAGCTCCGATAATTCCTTTATATTCCTCCTCTCTTCTGACAGATTCTTCCTGTGTTGCTTTTAATTCTTCCATATTCTGTCTCATTTCTTCTTCCTGCTCTAACATTTCCTGAGCCTGCACTTGTGATTTAGCCAGCAATTGCGAAGTCTTTTCGTTGTTGCTCGCAGTGGTAACTGTTGAAGCCAGACTTGCTGCAACCTGCTCACCGAATTCTATCTCGTGTTTCTGAAATTGATTTAGTGATGCTATTTCTATTACACCAAATACTGTATCTTCTTGTATTACAGGTAATAGTATTATGTTGCCCGGAGGAGTATCACCCAGTCCTGAAGTTATTGATATATATTCTTCAGGAATCTCTGTCATGATTATTGTTTTCTTTTCAATGGCACATGTACCTATCAATCCTTCACCCATAAGTATTTCTTTGTCGATATATTTTTTTCGGTCATAGGCAAAAGCTGATTTTAATTCAAGCGTCTTATTTTCTTCATCCTGATTCTTCACAAGGAATAAACCTCCCTGTAGTGCGTTCAGATATTTTACTATTTCTTTAATAAAAATATCGGAAAGTTTCTCTATATTGTTACTGTTAATCCTCAGAATTTCGGCAAACCTGGCAAGCCCCTCGTTAATATATCTTCTTCTGGTGTTGTCTTCATTATATTTCTTCTGTTCTTCAACTGATTTTTGAATATTTTCATGCAACTGGATCAATTCTTTTCCCAGGAGATCGTCTTCACTTAAAATATCAATTTTAGTATCAAGAAGACCTTCATTCAGATCATGAGCATACTTCATCTTTACTTTACAATTATTTGCCAGGACATTAATTGATTCTGAAAGTGGATAAAATTCATTGTTGATATTTAATTCTATTTTATCATCCGGTAATTTACCACTTTTGAGTAGTGATAAATATTTTGAAATTTTAGTTAAGGGTTGAAATATTGATATTCTGAACATTTTCTGAAGAATAAAAATAAATCCTGTCAGCAAAATGATTATTATTGAAAGAAGAATTAAAAATAACCAGGTTTGTTTAGAGTCTATACTTTCCTCAAGAATAAGAGAAAGTCCGGAAATAGAATCTTTAAGCTTAATATGAATATTATTTAGATTGGAGATAAGACCTGTTTTAGAACTAATGCCGACTCTTTCATCAATACCCGACAATTGTTTTGCTATTTCAAGGTATTTATCAAAACCATTAGATATGTCATGAATTAAAACAGAGTCTTTGTCTTCAGCAAGCAGAAGTGTACTTTGAATATCATTAGACAGATAAGATAATTCATTTATGAGTTTTGGATCTCTACTTAGCAAGTAGTCTTTTTCAATATTCTTTAATCTTATAATATTTGCGTATACAGGCTCCTCTTTAAAAAATGAGAGTTTATCGATCAGTTGCGTGCTCAAATCCTGCCAGTCACCTGTAAGTCCCTTTGAATTAAAACCTTTTTCTTTGTATGCAAGTACTAATTCATTGAAATTTTCAGTGTAGTTTCTTAAGTCCTCCTGAAAAGATTTAATCTGTTCATTTGCTTTGATATTGTTTTGTATAATATTAAGCCCGGAAAGTGAGTCAACTTTTGTTTGGATATTATTAAGTGATGTTCGGAAATTATTTTCAAAGCGGGTATTATCTGAAATAAAAAAAACTGAAACCTTATTGAAATTTAGCATGAGATCCTGTTTGCTATTTTCTAACTGAATGATTTCTTTTTCAATATTTTTTAAGGTAAGAACCAGAATTTTTAAATTGTTTGAATAGTAATGATAAAATATAGAGAGTCCGACTGTAATAATTGTAAAAAGTATTATCGTGAATATTAATAACAGGATCCTATTCTTTAATGATTTGAATTTTTTATTCATAATAACTTGAAGTTATTTAATTTTTATAATATCCATGTCCTTTTTTCTGATATTTCACTGAATGACTCCCCAGTATTGTTTCATGCAAGCCTAAGATTAAACAGCCATCATCATATAGGTTTTTATGAAACAGATCGAATACTTTGCTTTGTAAATTGTAATTGAAATAAATTATAACATTCCTGCATAAAATTAAATCGAATTTTACGTACAGGGTATTGTTCTCAGTAACCAGATCATGTCTCTTAAATATTGGTTTTTCTTTCAGGAAATCCTTCATTCTAATCAAATCATTTGTTTTATCAATGTCAAAGTATTTTTCGTAGGGAACATCATTATATTCTTCATAGTTATAAGGATTCTCCTTTATCACCTTGTCGAAGTTATCCAGATAGCCAATATTGAACCTGTACTTATATTCGCCTATTTTTGCTAAATCCAGAACATCGGAATTTAAATCAGTGGCATAGATTTTTACCTTATCGAAAATCTCAAGTTCATTTAAAAGAATAAGCATCGAGTATACTTCCTGTCCGCTGGAACAACCTGCATGCCAGATATTAATAACAGAATTGCTTTTAAGTTTTGGTAATATTGCATATCTTATTGCCTGCCAAACCTGAGGATCTCTAAAAAGTTCTGTAGTATTAACAGTAATTTCCTTAACGATCTTTTCTACAAATTCACTACTGTTTTTTAGTTTGTTGATTAATATGTTGATGTTTATTCTGTTATCCGAAAGTACCTTCCCCAGCCTTCGTTTAAGTGATTTTTCAGAATATTGACTGAAATCGTATTTTGATGAGTACTTTATCGCAGCTAAAAAAAATTGATAATCCTGATCTGTTATGGTCATACAACATATATTATATCAAACTACACAGTTTCGTTAAGAATAAATGTAATATTAAATCTATTAAAAGTTCATGAATATTTAAAACAAAATACAAAATATTTAATATTTCTTAATTAAAAGAATAAGTTTTGAAAAATCTTCTTATGTTAATTGATTAATCTATTAATTAATACTTTGAGATATCTGTTATCTTTCTAATAAATGCTCCTTTATAACCCTTATCCCTTATTATTTTAAGGTTAGTTTCTGCGGAGCCAATTGATGAAAATTCCTTATATGTATATCTGAATAGTCTATCTGATCCGTAACTTACCTTTACGTTTCTCAGGTCTTCAAAGTGCGCAACCGCTACGGGATTTCTTAAAGCCATTATTTGAATTGTATAAATATTACCGGCTGCACTGGTTTCGGGTTCATAAGATGAATGAGCCTGTGCATTAGTATTTAAAGATAAGTACTGGGATAAATTAAGTTTTCTGATAAATGCATTATTGTAACCTGAAGATTTTATTCTTATCAAACCGGATTCCGCTTCATAAATGCCATTAAATTGTCCCGTAATATATCTGTAAAATCCATCATTTCCAACCTGGATAATTATTCCGCTCATATCACTGAAATAGTCAGCACGTACCGGATTTTTTAGTGCCATAAGCTGTATTGTATATAGTTGGACGTGTGCTGGTATTGATTCGGTTTCAGGTTGATCAGGATATACTGTTTCTTCCTTGTCGCTTAATAAAGTAATTTCGTCCTGTGATTCGGTTTCAGGTTGATCAGGATAAACCGGTTCTTCCATATCACTTAATAAAGTAATTTCGTCCTGTGATTCAGTTTCAGGTTGATCAGGATAAACCGGTTCTTCCACATCACTTAATAAAGTAATTTCTTCCTGTTTTATCTCCGGTTCAGGATTTATTTCTATCCTGTAAATATCATAATTTGATAAATCATCAGGGCGCGGCAATGAATTATAAGCAAATATTCCGTCACTAACAGGTCTGAAATATACATCATCATCGGTTGTGTTCATAGGATATCCCAGGTTTACCGGGTCTGACCATGTATTTGAAGGATTTCTGGCAGACATGAATACGTCGTAACCTCCAATAGAAGTATGTCCTTCGGAACAAAAGTAAAATTCATTTCCATCAGGACTGATTATTGGCATTATTTCGTTTAACTCAGTATTTATTGTACTTCCGAGATTCTCCGGTTTGTCCCACTGACCTTTCTTGTTTTTCACGGATTTATATATATCCAAACCTCCATAACCACCTTTTCTGTCGCTAACAAAGTATAATTCATTTCCGCTAACAGATTCAAATGCCTGGGAGTTCCAGGATTTTGAATTAACAGGCTTTTTTAATTTTTTCATTTTGGTCCATTTACCATTTGAAAATTCAGAATAGCAGATGGTGCTTGTAAAATAGTCTTTTACTGTAAGATACAATCTGCTGTTATCATTTGATATTGACGAGGGGTAGCTGTCTCCAATTGAGCCAATATATTTATTTATGTTTACTGGTTTTGTCCATTTTCCCCCTTCCTTCACTGAATAATATACTATGTTATTGTTATCCCGCCTTTCCAGGTAAATCAATATTGACTCATCATCTGAAACAACCGGGTAAATTTCTGATGATTCAGAATTTATCGGAGCATCAAGTCTTTCAGTTTTAATGGTCACAGGATTCTTTATTGAAATCTTTGCCAGTTCACATGCCCTTATCTGATTATTAACATAGCTTATTCTTGATTTATCTTCAGTATAGGGCAAATAGCTGTTATAATAATAAACGGCATTATCGAGATCTTCGTTCAGGTGATAAGCTTTTGCCAGCAAGAAGTATGTTTCTGTCGGGGAATTTCTTTCCGAGAAGTTACCTTCTTTAAACTTCTCTGAAACACTTTGTACTGCAAATTCTAAATAAAGGAGAGCTTCCTTTTTTGAATCCTGCAGATTTAAAATACATTGTCCGACCCTGTAATTATATAAGGCATTATCAGGATCTCTTTTTAGTAATTGTTTGAATAGTTTCAGAGCGGTTTCATAGTCATTTAACTGGAGGGCATAATCTGCTTCAAAAAACTTATTTCTTGTACTGCTTTGGCTTAGAGCATTTATCTGATAAAACAAGCAAAAACAAATAATAAGATATTTTATAAATTGCCTGATGTACATAATTCATTATGTTTTTTATTTTGAAAGATTTAATTATTAAATGTTATTGTCAAATTCCGGTTTTCATACGATATATACTAATTTATGAAAATTAGATATATAAATTAAACAGCAGCCTCATCAATTATGTTAAATTAAAACTGAAGAGCCTTTCAATTCAAGATTTTACAGGAGGTTATTAGTCTTATAACAAGTTGAAAAGTAATTCCGGTAAAAGGTTATCTCCTTTAGTAGGTGACAAAGTAACCTGCACTATATATATTTATTTTTTATTGTCTTTTGTTCTAAGTTTAATTGTAAAGTCACTGCCTTTTCCATATGTGCTTTTAACCCATATTTCTCCTCCATTTTTTTCAACAAATTCTTTACACAGGATTAAGCCAAGACCTGTTCCGGTTTCCTCGGCAGTACCTTTTGTTGAATAATTTTCATCAAGGCGGAAAAGTCTCTTAATATTTTCAGGTTTAATCCCGATTCCGGAATCAGAAACTGTAATTTCAATGTAACTATACTGAATTTTTGAAGATATGTTAATTTTTCCGCCCTTATTAGTATACTTGATTGCATTTGATAACAAGTTTCTTATTATAGTATGAATCATATTAGCATCGGCAAAAACTCTGGCTTCTTTGGGAATATTATTAACCAGTTTTAACTTCTTATTGGAGGCATTATTATATATCAGGTCGATATTTTCATCAACCAGTTCATAAATGTCAATATCTGAGGGAGCCATCTCCAGACGACCTGTTTGTGAACGAGACCACTCCAATAAGTTTTCAAGTAGTAGATAAGTATTTTTTGAAGTATCAAGTATTATCTTTACAAAATCTTCTATCCTTGTTTTCTCATAATTGTTAATGTTGTTTGCCAGCAATTCTGAAAATCCCATGAGAGTATTAAACGGATTTTTCAAGTCATGAGCTATAATAGAAAAAAATTTATCTTTTGTAGCATTTAGTTCTTTAAGTTCCTGAGTACGGAGCTCAACTTTTTTTTCCAGATTTGTATTCAGCTCTTTCAACTCAACATTCTGCTTTATGATTGTTTTCTCCTGGTTGTAGCTTCTCAAGGCTTCTTTTACGGTTAAAATCAAATCATCTTTATCCCAGGGTTTTGCTATAAATCTGTATAAATTTGCTTTGTTTACTGCATTACTCACTCCTTCAATACTTGCCTGTCCTGTTAATAAAATATTTTTTGTGCCGGGATTAAGCTTGTAAATTTTTTCCATTAATATGTCACCTCTCATCCCTGGCATAATATAGTCTGCTATTACTACAGGCAATTCAATTTTATCTTCAAATAATTCATTTATTATTTCCATAGCTTCTTCACCGCTTTCTGCAACCTCTATCATATAATTTTTATATTCGTTTTGAAGCTGCTCTTTCAAAGAATCCAGAACAATAACTTCATCATCAATGCATAGTATAACGTCTTGTTTATTCATTTTTGCCTAACCCAGATTTTATAATATTGAACAATTCATCTTCTGACCAGGGTTTATAAAGAACTGCAAATAAGTCAGCGTGTTCTTTTGCTCTGTTGATAGCCCCTTCATTTGCCTGCCCCGTTAACATTATTTTAACAATAGACGGATATTTTTCATGTACCTTAATAAAGAACTCATCTCCATTCATTCCGGGCATCAACCAATCTGCTACAATAATAAGAATTTTTATTTCATCTTTGATTAATTCTTCAATTATTTCGAGTCCTTCTTCAGCACTTTCCGCAGTTTCATATAAATAATCGGGGCCAAAGCATTTTTCCAGTTGTTCGTTCAGACTTTCCAGAATTATACTTTCATCATCTACACAGAGAATTGCAGCATTTGCCATTTTTAATATATTTATTTGAGCGGTAAATAAATATTAAATTCAGTTCCTTTCCCTATTTCACTCTTAAAAGTTATTTTGCCGTCGTGTTTTTCTATAATTTTTTTAACTATATCCAGACCCATTCCACTACCTTCCCCCTGCTTTTTAGTGGTAAAAAAAGGTTCGAATATTTTTTCCTGGATATCTTTTTCAATTCCACTACCATTATCAGCAAAACTGATAAAAACATGATCTCCTTTGTTTTTCGTGCTGATACTGAGAACACCCTTATAGTCCATCGCCTGAATGGCATTGTGTATCAGATTTGTCCATACCTGGTTCATTTCATCTTCATAGCAACTGACTTTTGGTAATTCATCGTAATTTTTAACAACATCAATGCCCTGTTTTAATTGATTATGATATAAAGTCAAAACAGTTTCAATGCCATCAATAATATCAGTAGGTACTTTTTCACCTGCTACATCTTTATGAACATACTTCTTAAGAGCAAAAACGACCTTTGTAGCTTTTTCAACAGCCAGCAGTATTGTATATGTATTTTTTTGAATTGATGCAAAATTTTTTGCAGAATTTAATATTTCAAGAGACTTTTTACTTTTAAACAGATCAATTATTTCGTTGTATTTTTCAAATATATGCAGATATATAAAAATGTCAGCGACTATATTTGGAGAATCAATGTTATTGTCACTCAGAACTTTAGCAATTTCTTTCCTGTATTTTCTTTTTTCCCGTGAGGATATATTAGGGATACCATGATTAGACAGTTCAAGAATCTTAATAAATAGTTTCAATTCTTCAGTTGTATGCCTGGTAATTAATGCAGGCAACTCATTTAAAGCAATATCAAGGGAATTGTTTAGGTTCCCTATTGATGCCTTAATTGCACCAAGAGGAGTATTTATTTCATGTGCAACACCTGCAATAAGTTGTCCCAGGGCCGCCATTTTTTCCGACTGGACTAACTGTTCCTGTGTTTGTGTTAAATTATCAATTAATGCTTCCAGATTTTCTTTTTGATTGATAAGTTCTTCATTTACATAACGAATTTCTTCTTCGACTCTTTTTCTTTCTGTTATATCCCTTGCAATGGCTATAGCAACATTTCTGTCTTGTATTCTAAAATTATGGCTGCTTATTTCAACATTCAGGAGAGTACCGTCTTTAGATTCCCATATTCTCTCAAATTTTGAGTTTTCCATTAGATGGTCTTCTTTGGAAGAATCATCTAAAAAGTTAACAGCAGTCAAATCTGCTGGAGACATCTTAATTAGTTCATCCTGTGAATATCCAAGCTTTTGAGTTGTATAATCATTAACTTCCAGGAATTTACCTGGTTTTGAATTATCGTTAATTTCATAAAGAAAAACAAAATCAGATGCTTTATTAAAGAGGAGACTGTACTTTTCTTCCTGCTCCTTTATTAAATCTTCAGCTATTTTTCCTTTTGTAATATCCTGTGCAACTCCTTCAATTGAAACCAGCTGGTTAATTTCATCATATATTGGTACTTCTGAGATTTCAAGTGTATGAGGCTCTCCTTTTTTTGATAATAGTTCTACAGTATATTTAGGCTGTTGTTTGCCCTCCAGCGTTTTTCTTTCATGCTCCTTTGCTTTCTTATTTACAGGATTATTAGTGTACAGACTTTCTCTCTTTTTTATGAACTCGTCCGAATCATAACCAAGAATAGTCTTCACTGAACTGGATACGGTAAGGAGTTTACCTGATTGTGATTTTGAGTAAAATATATATTCTTCTTCCAGGTCATCAACCAGCTTTTCATATTTCTTTCTGCTTTCTATAAGAGCTTCATGAGCTTCTTTAACCTGATTGTACATAGAATTAAAACCCGTGGTAATTGCACTTAACTCATCACTCCTGCTGGCTGGAATTTTTACACTGTAGTCATTATCAATCAGTTTATTAAGAGCTTCAGAAATTATTTTTATTTGTCTTGAGTGGGGAGTAGTTATAGCAGTAATTATTATGATAGAAAGGAAATATCCGGCTATTAGTATTATAATATTGAATCTGATAATTATCAGGCATATGATAATTATTACAAATACAAGTGTAATCCCAATAATTAATTTAGATCTTAATTGCAGATTTTTCATGAGATTTTATATCTGTTCCACACAATTAAGAATAAGGTTGCAAAAAAGGCTATACCAAGGTTATGCAATCTTCAGTATCTTAAATGATTTATTTATGAATATTAGCTTTAAATATTTAATTTTGATTATTTTCTAATTTAATAATTATTTTTAACTAATTCAATAAGTATTTATACACTGAATATCATACAATTATATATCACTTTATTAAAACCTGAAAACACAGTTAATTAAAAAATTAACAAATTGTTTATGAAAGTTTATAAACTTCTTTTATAGAACAGAAAAAATTTTTATCTTTTAACTAAGTTATGTAAAATATAGTTCGGAAATATCTTCCTT
>CP070654.1:3031793-3044579 GCA_020354785.1 Bacteroidales bacterium | reverse complement strand
CCAGGCCCATAGTTATTCCTGAAACAATAATTTCCCTGTTATTAATTGCTTTTGCTACAGGTCCTATGAAGTCCGGACCAAAAATTGCAGCTGTTGAGGTTATTATTAATGTATCAGCATCAATTTGAAAAATTGCTGCAAATAAGAAATGAAGTATAATCGAACAGATTACAACCATTCCGCAGAAATAGAAGATTTCCGAGCTTGCTTTTAGAAGTTCGGAAAAGTTTGCATCGCTGCCAACAGCTACAGCAAAAACAAGTAAAAGATATTGTGCTGATTCATAAGCTCCTTTAAGCTTCTGGACCTTATTGTTAAATGAAAATGCTATTCCAAGAGTAGTTATAACAAGTATTATTATTGGCTCAACTATTTCTTCCTTTATAAGCCATGAAATACCTGCAGCAATTCCAAATATAAAAACTGCAAGCAAAAGCGAAAACAGAATATTTTTTACTTTTTTCCCTGCGGACAATTCCCTAAAACCTCCGTTAGTTACTTTTTGATCGACAACTGTTCCTTTTATACTTTTGAATCTGGGAAGAAACATAAGTAAAAACCTTTGAGCAATAGTAATAAGGAAAAATAAATAGATTGCGCTAAATAATATATCCGCACTATTAAGAAGAACGAATATTTCGTCTTTTACTCCTAATGCCAAACCTATGGCACTCATATTGGGCGTTCCTCCTGTGTAAACCCCAATTATCATTGCGGATGCTTCCCGCGATTCTTCAATCCGTCCCCTGAATACAAAATAGGCCAGAATTGAACATATAATAACTGCTGCCACTCCAAGAAAAAAGGAAAGTAAAGCATCTTTTGCATGCATTAACCATTTTATGAAGTTTGATGAAAATAATAAAAGCGGAATAACAAGGCATATACTTATTTGTTGAATCAGATCAAGCAGGTTCTTGTCCAGGGTAATAAAAGGAATGTTCCCTGCAATAATACCTGCAGCATAGCAAAGTAATATCGGGCTTAATATTTTAAATATCTTATAATGTTTTTCCAGATAAATCGTAAGTACCGGAAAAAGAAAAATAAAGCTTAATTGCAGCAGCTGGCCAATCATTTTTAATAGTATGATTAGTTTATAAAATTATTAAATCTTGTTGATATATTGTTGTTTAAGTGCGATAAAAGACTTTTATCGTAATGAATTATGATTATTCCAGTATATAAATTGTAAATAAGTTAGAAGAGTATCTAAATCATATTTACATAATATAATTAAATTGTGAATTAGTCTTTTAATAACAGGGCTTAACAGCTTTTGTAAAAGCAAGCTTACATGTGGTTAATCCCTTACACAACGAATTGAATGACCAAAATCTTTAGTAGAATTTTTCCAAAACCTGACTCTTGAATCTTCGTAATATGTACCATAAACTCCTACTTCATTATTATAATATTCTGTAGCCGTCCAAAAATTGCCAAATGTTCCTGCATATCTAAATCCACCATCACTATCACGAATACCGCCTGGTAATGCTGTAAAACCACTTTCATTTGTAGCACCTGTGTTAGGTTGTCTCCAATACTCTGTACCGGCTTCTTTAAGTTTGCCCCCTGCTATTTGATTACCCCCAAGATAATTAACAAGCACCTGCCATTCAGAAACGCTAGGTACATGCCATCCGGTCGGGCAAATACCTTGTATACCGCTAGGATTAGTATCTCTACCTGAGGCATCATCAATTATTGCGGCCCAAGTGTATAAAAGACCATATTTTTCTTTATTACTCGGATTATTGCCCATGAAAAACCAGTATTTTGTTGAATCATCGCCCGAAATATCACCAGCTCCTGTTCCATCGATCAATGGGATTCCATCAGCATAATGAGTAGTTTTAAGATTTTCGGCCATCCAAATCTGATTTCCAATTTCTACTGTTAAATACATATTTCCATCATAGTCTATAACAATTTCTTCTTCAGAATAGGTAATAAAACCAATTTCTTTTCCATATGCAGTGCCAATATTATTTGTTGCATATGCCCTTACATAATAAGTAGTTCCATTTTCTAATCCTGTTATAGAGCTAATAAATGATCCTACACCAGAACCATTATTTGTTATATAATCATATATAGTTGGATTCGTAGAAGTACTCCAGCATATACCTTTGGCTGTTACTGGGGCTCCACCATCATCAGTGACATTACCACCACTTTGTGCTGAATTAAGAGTTATATAACTTATAATTGTTGTGCTTACAGATGGTAATTCTACATTAGTCGTAAAACTTACCTGATCTCCATATGAAGTTCCTTCACTATTTGTTGCATATGCCCTGATATAATAAGTAGTTCCACTTTCTAATCCTGCTATGGTACTAATAAATAATCCTATTCCGTAACCATCATTTGTTATATTATCTGAAATTGTAGGATTTGAATAGGTACTCCAGCATACTCCTTTTATAGTAACAGGAGCTCCGCCATCATCAGTGATATTACCACCGCTTTGTGCTGAACTAGCAGTTATTGAACTTACATTTTTTGTTATTACAAATGGTAAATCTGCATTTGTAGTAAAACTTACTTGGTTTCCATATGTATATCCTGATTCATGTGTTGCATAAGCCCTGACATAATAAGTCGTCCCTTTTTCTAATCCTGTTATGGAGCTAATAAATGATCCTGTACCGAAACCATCTTTTGTTTTATGGTCAGATATAGTTGGATTAGATGAAGTACTCCAGCATATTCCGTGAGTAGATATAGGAGTACATCCATCATTAGTAATTTCACCTCCTCCTGAAGCGGTTGTGGTAGTAATATTGTTTATTGGTTTTGTCTCTACTCTTGGCAAATCTGCTGGTGAAGTTGTGAATTTAACTTTATTGCCATAAGCCGTTCCAACTGAATTTGTGGCATAAGCCCTGACAAAATATGTCGTTGTATGAATCAATCCCGAAATATTAGTTGTAAAGCTCCCTGTGCCAGAACCATTTGTTGTTTTGCTATCTTTAATAGTAGGAGCAGGATAAATACTCCAGCAGACTCCTCTTTGGGTTACCGGCATACCACCATCATCAATGATGTTTGCTCCTGTTTGTGCTGAATTACATGTAATTAAACTGGCTTCTGCGGTTATTACGACAGGTAAAACGGGGTTAGTTGTAAAACTAACTGTATTACCATAAGTTGTACTCTTGCTGTTTGTGGCAAAGGCTCTTACGTAATACTTAGTATTGGGGAATAAACCTGTAATTGAGCTGGTAAACCTGCCTGTTCCTGCTCCATCATTAGTATAATTATTTAATAATGTTGGTTCACCTGTTGTGTTCCAGCATACTCCCCGTGCGATTACCGATAATCCTCCATCATCGGTAACTTCTCCACCACAAACAGCAGATGCACTGGTTACGTTAGTTACTTTTGATGTTGTTACTGCTATTGATGTTGGCTTAGTAACAAATATAACTTCTTCTCCGTATGAAGTTCCTTCGCTATTTGTGGCATAAGCTCTGACATAATAAGTTGTTGCACGTGACAAACCGGTTAGATAACTGATATATGATCCTGTGCCAACGCTATCTGTTGTATATTCTTTTGCATCATCCAGTGTTGGATCTGGCAAAGTACTCCAGCAAACACCTTTTGCAGTAACGGTATCTCCCCCATCATTTACTACATTACCTCCACACGTTGCTGAATTGTTGGTAATTGAACTAACTTCCGCAGTGATAACAACCGGTGGTCTGATAACTAAACTTATTATGCATTCATCTGATGATGAATTATTACCCCGGTCTATTGCAGTAGCCTTAATAATATGAAATCCAACGGTTTCATTTGAAGTCGCCCACCTAAACTGATACGGGGGTGACGAAACCGAATATTTCCCCAAATCATCGATATAGAATAATACAGCTTTAATCAGACCATCTGGATCAGAAGCCTCAACATTTATTATTATACTATCCCCTATTTGAAACTCAGAACTGTCGGCCAGTGTAATGATATTGCAAACCGGAGGTTGGATGTCTTCTTCTTCCTTTTCACAGCAATTAAGAAAAACAGTAATAACTATAAGAATGAATTCAAAAAACCATATAAACTTTCTCATGATTAAAGGAATTAAGAAGTCCTTAACTTTCTATTCCTGTATTCTTCTCGTTCTGCTGACATTAAAGCCAATGGAAAGGCCGATATACCATCCTTCTTTGTCGGGACTTACATAAGCATTAACAGGTATATTGAGATAACCTGATTTAAAGGTTCTGCCAATAGCCCATACCCAACCGGTTTGAATAACTATGTCTCCCCTGTTATCTAAAAGTTCTTGAATTTCATAGGGATTTGTTTCTCTACTTCCGAATCTTTCCAACCATTTCTTTTCCAGATACCATTCACCTATCTCACCTCCCATAAGTAGTTGTTCATCATAGAATCCTTTTGCAGTTTGTCTCAAACTTACGGAAGGACCAAACGCTACTTCCCAACCGCTTTTGCCCACTCTAAATCCATTCATAAAGACAATATTAGGATTGAAAAATTTCTGTTCTAACCCGCTAAACATAAATAAGAACTCGACAAGAGCCTGAAAATTACCTGCACTTAAATACTGGATTTCATATTGATATCCAATCTGACTTAAATACGGATAACCATCAAATCCTCCCTGACTTTTTGGCGCCATTATCCTTTCAGCTTTATCGCCCGTTATGTAAGCAATACCCATCCTGGGACCATTTAATTTTAAATTTGTCCTTGTACTAATAATAGGATCTTCGTAATTCACTAAGAGATTTACCAGGTTTGGATCAATTTCCAGGCCCAAAAGTTTTTTTATAGAAATTTCAATCATTATCTGAATTTCTTCCTGAATGTTTTGATATTCAGTCACATCCGATTTTTCCATTTGAGATGATTTGACATCAATTAACCTTAAGTTAACGATAATTTTATCTCCAAAGCGTTCTGCATACCCGGTTATTAATTTATCTACTTCCAGGGATTTAGCTATTTCCAAAAGACAGGTTTTCCCGTAGCAATTACTAATGTCCAATCCTTCCTTTTCAACAATGTACGCAACTTCATATTTATCCATCACATTGTATACTTTTGTCTTCTCCAGTTCCAGTCGAACTAAATTACCCATAGCAACAGGATCCAGTTCAAGATCTTTAGTATCAATGTTTAATACAGCGATGGTTTTGGGGGTTTGTCCGTTACCGGTTCCAGCCATTATGTAAAACCAGGCTATAATACTAACCAGTAAAATTCTTAAAGTTCTTTTCGCTGGTAATAACCAGTGTTTTCTCTTGGTTTTCATGATTTTATAAATTTGTTACCTGCTCGTAATTATCAGGAGCAGATATGGTTAATCAAAAAAATACCAGTTCAAATTTACAGGGCAGGAAAAAGAAAGTGAAACGGATTTTTGCTGCGGGTAGAAGTGACAATTGCAAATAACACTAAAATGATTGTGGATATCGAAATATCTGAAGGTGAATTATTAATTTATGCAACTATCAGGTTATAATTTGCACTTAATACAAAATTTTCTTCATTTAAAAATCTCATTTTAGTATAATTTGCAAATTTTTCTTTAGGAAAATAAATAATATTATGTCATATATTATTTGCTTCTAAACCTTAATTCTATATAACAAATTTTCAGATATTGTAATTTCTCTTAATATCTATGCTTTCCAGGTGTCCATCCCGTTTTTTTTAAGTACCTCTCCCCTGATTCTATGGCCCCGGATTCAATTTCTGTTCCCACAGAATCATTCCACCTGTTTAAGAATCCAAATAGCGCTATAACTCCCATAATCTCGACTATTTCTCCTTCATCCCAGTACTTCCTTAAATTTTCAGTGATTTCATCATTTACTCCGTTAGGAATAGTTGAGCTGGCAAGGGCGAAGTCAAGAGCTGCCCTTTCCGGTTCAGAAAATGAGGTATGAGTTTTATAATCCACTATATTTTCCAGTCTGTCCTTTTCTGCTCCGTATCTTTCGGCAGCTCTGATTGTATGAGCCTGGCAATATCTGCAACCCGCTGCATAACTGCTAATATAACCTATCATTCTTTTTAAAGAACTGGTTACCCTTCCTTTATTTTCCATTACTGCTTTATTCATTTCAATAAAAGCATAAGCTATTCTTGGCCTTATATGCATTGTTTTTATACTGTTCGGGCAGAATCCCAAAGTTTCATTATAGAACTTAATAAGCTGTTTAAGTTCTTTATCATCTTCAGAGGATTTTGGATAAACAAGAGGTCTCTTCATTTTAGTATATTTTCATTTACTTTCAAATATAGCACTTTCATTCGGCTTACATATATATCATTCGGCTTCCATATATTTCATAAGCTTGATGCACTGCTTTCTTCATAACACTTCCGAACAGGACAAAGCTTAATCCGATAAATAAGATCGATTTATTGATATTTATCCATTATATTTGTTCTCTTTTAGAATTTTAATTGTTTTTGAGTATAAAAACAATTTTAAAGCTGTTGTAGAATTATTAAGCATTTACTACCTGGTTGCCCGGGATAACAAATAAATTAAGTATAGGGGAAAATAATTCAATGTGCAGAGGAAGTTTTAAGAGTTTTGTTTTAGTGGTATTATTGTTGATTAACTTTTGCTTCAGAATTGTATCGCAGGGTATAGATTCACTGTACTTGTCAGCAAAATATATAAATACTCCTCTTACGGAATTACTGTCAGAGCTAGAAGAACAATATCCGGTATCTTTCTACTATAAAAATGAATGGTTTATTTATGATACGGTAAATCTCAGCTTTTCTAACACTCCTTTACCTGAAGCACTTGACAAATTAGTTAAGGGTACTCCATATTTATACCAGATTATCCAGGACAATATGATAGTGTTTATGCTCAAAGAGGAAGTCGCTATTATGATGGGGCAAATGGTTGATCTAAGCCTGGATATGAAGGATATAAGTATTGTAGTAATAGGAGATCCTGATGACGCAGGCAAGTTTAAAAAAGTAACTCTCACAGGAACAATAAGTGACGGTAAAACAGGAGAGTCACTCTTCGGGGCAACCATTCATATTGAAAACACTACAAATGCAGTTATAAGCAACCTGAACGGGGAATACTCACTTGAAATTTATCCCGGCATATACACTCTTGTAGTTACCAGCATTGGATTTGAAAAAGCACTCTATAAAGTTAAGATTATAAGCAATGGTAATCTTGATATTGAACTATTTGAAAAATCAATTAAAATAGATGAAGTGGCTATTTACAGTCAAAGAGTGCACGACAATATCAGGGGCAATCAAATGAGCCTTGTTGAAATGGATGCCAAGAACATCAAGAAGCTGCCTGCTATTGTGGGAGAAAAAGATATACTTAAAAGTCTCACCTTAATGCCAGGGGTGAAATCTATTGGAGAGTTCGGCTCCGGAATTAACGTAAGAGGCGGAGGTGAGGATCAGAACCTCTATCTGCTGGAAGGTGCTCCGGTATTTAACACATCACATGTTTTCGGCCTTCTTTCTGTTATTAATCCTGATGCTGTAAATAACGTTACACTTTATAAAGGTCATATACCGGCCGGATATGGAGAAAGGATATCCTCTGTAATGGAAATAGAACTTAGAAATAACAACCTTGATAAAATGCATGCAAGGGGCGGGATAGGATTATATAACAGCCGGCTTATGCTTGAAGGACCTGTTTACAAAGATATTCTAACTTTTAATGTTGGAGGCAGAACAAGTTATTCAAACTGGCTCCTTGGGGAATTACCTGATTATTACCTCCAGAAAAGCTCTGCATCATTTTATGATGTAAACGGATTGTTAAAACTTGATCTTAAAAAACACCAGATTACTCTCTTTGGATATAACAGCTATAATAAGTTCAGGTATACTGATGAACTGAATTACGAATATGAGAATATACTCGGATCGTTAAAATGGGGACAGGCGATCAGTTCGAGCCTGCGTTCATCCCTGAATGTTTCTTTCAGCCAGTACAATGTTAAAAAAGATAATATAAAAACAGCATATGAAGAAAACAGGTTATCATCTCAAATAAACTACATCAGCGGTAAATACAATATCTCATTTATGGGTTTCACTAATCATAATATTGATCTGGGATTACAGAGCATCTATTATAAAACTCAACCGGGGGAGATAATTCCATTAAACGACTCCTCTTTGGTCAATCCTGAGCTTTTAATGAATGAACAGGCGTATGAAGGCTCAATATACATTAATGATTTATACGAAATAAACAATAATATATCTGTAAATGCAGGTATAAGGTATTCAGGCTATTTTTTCACAGGGCCGTTAAAAATTCCTCAATACCGGGCAGACGCCTCCTATAGTGAGATATCTGTTATAGACTCTGTCTATTACAATAACGGCGAAATAATAAAGTCATATTTTAATATTGAACCCCGGCTGTCACTGAAAGTACAATTAAACGACAACAATTCCGTGAAATTAAGTTACAATAGAAACAGCCAGTATATTTCCCTGATATCATATACTTCCATACCTACTCCTGATGATGTATGGAAACTATCAGGAGCCTATATCAAGCCTTTAATAGCCAATCAGTTTGCAATTGGTTACTACCGCAATTTTCTCGGGAAGAGCATAGAAACCTCAGTTGAATTATATTATAAGAAACTCAATAATCTTGTTGAATATAAAAATAATGCCAGTTTAGAAATGAGGCAGCACCTTGAGACAGAGCTGATAAATGCTTCTGGCAGGAATTATGGTGTTGAATTTCTGTTAAAGAAGAAAACAGGCAAACTGGATGGATGGATAAGTTATACTTTCTCAAGGACATTTAAGAAAACCAGTAGTTTATATAATGATGAAATTATCAATAACAACGAATTTTATCCGTCATCGTATGACAAACCACATGATTTAACAGTTCTGTTCAATTATAATATAAACAGGCGCTGGCGTATTATGTGGAATTTCACATTCTCATCAGGAAGACCCGTGACACTGCCTGAATATAAATATACAATAGGAGCCGAACAAATAATATATTATTCAGACAGAAATAAGTACAGGCTTCCTCCTTATCACCGCCTGGACTTATCAGTCAGCCTGGATGAGAGCCTGAGAATAAAGAAAAAATGGAAAGGCAGCTGGACATTCTCAATATTAAATGTTTATGCTCGTAAAAATGCTTACTCGGTTTTTTATAAAAAAGCAAAACCGGACAAGGATAGTGATTATCAGAGGTTCAATCTTTATAAATTATATATTATAGGAAGGCCATTACCTACAATCACTTATAATTTTATTTTCTAACTGGAAAATTCATGACAGAGACTTTAAAAAATATTATTTATTTTATAATAATCATTCTCCTCACGGCCTGCCAGGAAGTGTATAATCCCGGTGAAATTGATGCCGGCCTGGAAATACCAGTGATTGAAGGTTATATTGATGACGGTCCGGGTCCTTACAAAGTAGATCTGTTCTGGGCAACTGCATTTAATGAAAAAAGTAATTCCCCGATCAAAAATGCACGGGTTACTATATCCGATAATTTTGGTAATAGTGCGGTATTTGCAGAAACCGGCAATGGCAGGTATTTAAGCAATCCGGGAGATATAACAGGCATACCGGGCCGGATATACACCCTCAGTGTTGAACTTGAAGATGGCAGCATATATGAATCGAAACCAGTTCTGATGCATTCTGTAGAAGAAATTGATACTATATATGCAGAAATAGGAGATAAAGATTTTATATCTAAGAATTCCTGGGGTGAACTTATGATAAATAACAGGGAAGGATTATATGTATATGTAGATGTGAATGAAGGTTCAGGTGATAAGAAATTTTTTCGATTCCATAACAGGCTGGTAGCACAAAGCTTTCATTATATTTATTTACCTACCTACCCTGACTCATTAGACTCCAGCCTTGTAATTATGGAGCCAACAATTGTATATTGCTGGAGGAAAAGCGGACTGGATGAAGTAGTAAATATTAAATCAACATTTAACAGTAACTCAGAACAGGTAATAAAAAGACACGAGCTTGGCTTTCTGCCGTATTATTTCAGCATTTTATGGCAGGATAGTGTTACAACTCCTAAAATTCCCTCAGGATGGATTGTTACAACTACAGCTTACTCCTTAACTGAAGATGCTTATGAGTACTATAGTTCAATGATAAAACAACTTGGGACCGAGGAAAATATTTTTGATCCAATTCCGTCACAGATCAAAGGCAATATTTATTGTCTGAGTGATACTAATCAGATTGTACTTGGTTTATTTGAGGTAGCATCGAAAACTACCAGGCACACGGCATTTCAGTGGAGCGCCGGACGAGATAATTATGATATTAAAAACTTATCAACATATTCAGCTCCACCAACTAGCGCATGTCAGGATACAATAATGCCTGATTTCTGGATAACATTTCGAGAAATATATTAATTAATAATGGCCTAAACATTATTTAAAAAGTGAGAGATTATAAATTTTCAACCAGATATGTACTTATTGTCCTGTTAGCATTTGCCTGCGGATTATCCCTGCCAGCACAAAACCATACACAGAATTATAATATTCAGCAAGATAATTGTCTGATACAGAAAGATGAGAAGGTCTATTTACAACTTGAGAAAAAAATATATATCTCCGGTGAAAAGTTAAAATATAAAGCATATGTAGTAAATTCATTGACGTTGAAAAGAAGCCGGCAAAGCAAGGTCCTGTATTTTGAAATTTCCGGATATAATAACACCAGGATTTTCAGCTGGCGATCTAACTTAAATAAAGGATTATGCTTCGGATCAGTTAATTTACCGGATACTATTTCTGGGGGTGTATACATACTTAGAGCTTACACCAACTGGATGAGAAACACTTCACAAGCTTTCTATTATTCAACCCCGATTATTATTACAAAAATAAGTGATAGCGAACTGAAACAGCTGTGGAGACCGGAATTGGCAACTGGAAATGAGATAAATTCACTGATCCCGGGAACCCAAAAAATGCAGGGAATTGAATTAAACGTTGAATCCGGCCACCCTGATAAGCTAATTGTAAATATTAACTCAAAACCAGAGTACTTACTTTATAATAAATTCTTTCACCTGGTCACATTAACGCGGGGACAAATAATTGATGATACACCTGTTATATTAAAAGACAGTGTGGTAAAAGCAGAAATCTCAAAAAGCAATATACCTGCAGGTATTCTTAATGTTGTTCTTTTGGATCCTTTTAAGAACCCTGTTTGTGAGAAACTTGTATATATATCTCCACAGGATGTTCCCTTATTAAGCATAAATACCCCAAAGACAGTTTACGGGAAACAGGAAAAAGTTAAACTGGTGCTGGAACTGAATAACATTAATGTAAATGATACGGCATGGCTATCAGTTTCTGTAACTGAAAAAACACCATTTGAGTCAATAATAAAAGATGCAGATATTTCATCATATTTATTTCTTCTTTCAGAGGTCGCCGGCTATTATGACACGGCCGATTCAATATCCTTAAATACAAAACAACAGGCTACCAGAATTTTACAGACAAAGAAGGCTTATAAATACTCAACTGGCAATAATTTAAACAGAAAGAATAGTCCATGCCCCTATATTATGGAAGATAAAGGATTTGTGCTTGCCGGAAGAATACGATACCGGAATACTGAAGAACCTGTTATAAATGAATTAATATTGTTGTCTTATGTAGATAGTATTGCATCTTTAAAATACTGTATTACTGACTCAGCCGGCAACTTTAATTTTTTACTTGACAGGTCATATGACAATAAGGACATTATCCTTCAGCTGGCTGGTCATAATATAAGAAACAGCAATATTCTCTGTGAAATTGATAATAAATCAGGTTCCGGGATGCCGGTCAAATATAAAGCTGTAACTATTCCGTCCACTAGTGAAGAATACCTGGAATATGTAAGAAATATAGCGATGGTCAACAATACTTACAAGACCGACAGCCAGATGACAGAAATACCTGCCATAGTTAAAATCGCGGCTAAGAGAAGGGACTTTTATGGTAGTGATGTTTATAAAGTATACCCTGCAGATTTCATTGAATTAATCGATTTCAGAGATATCTCTGAAAATATCCTGCCGGGGGTGAAATTCAGAGAAAGGAGAGATATTTATTATGTACAGATATATGACCATAAGAATCAAATAATAATGCCTCCTGAAGCAACTGTACTATTAAACGGAATACCTTTCACTGATTTAAGTTATATTTCTTCTTTAGGATCAGCCGATATAAAGCGATTTCATATCTATCATTCCCGGTTATTATTCGGAGATTTGACATTCTACGGGCTATTATCAATTCAGACTTATGATAAAGAAGTACCTGACACCTATCTGGAAAATTATACCTATGTCTATAATAACAAGGTACAGTCGCCCGGTATATCCGCAAATAATAACATTAAAGAGTTAATGGAATATAAAGCAGACAATCAGCCTGATTTCAGACATTCTCTTTTCTGGGAACCTTCTTTAACTATTATGGGACAAAATAAAGCGATTATTGAATTCTATACTTCTGAACTAAAGGCCGGGTATAAAATAACCGTACAGGGCTTAACATCCGGTGGAATACCGCTGGAAGCTATGACTGAAATCGAAGTTAAATAGAAAAAAGCTAATAAAATGAAGAATCTGTTCTTTTTAATAATACTAATAATCACAGGCAATGTAAAGGTATTCAACCAGGATTACTGTGATTGCAGTACAAAAGAACTGCATTATGCAGACTTTGAAAGAAAGCTTTCCGGTAA
>CP070654.1:3019361-3031693 GCA_020354785.1 Bacteroidales bacterium | reverse complement strand
GGAATAGTCTTTTCTTATATTTGCTGTTAACAGGAATATTCCTTTATAATCATAATTTATTCTTCCAAAGTATGAATAACTTGCCCTGTCATCTCCACCGCCGTCCAATATTATGCTCTCTGCATTCAAAGAAGCATCAAAATAATGCATCGCCCTTGTTTCATTAATCAAATCATATCTGGTTCCTTGATGCCATTCGTATAGATCATACCCTGACTCAAATCCTGCCATGGCGCCAATATTATGGCTGGCCAGTGATAAGTTATACTGAAGGGTATGCTGCCACGACCATGCATAACTTCTTTCATTGCGCCGTACAATATAGGATTGAGGATTATTGGTATTCGGATTATAATAATATTCCCGAACGAAATTTCTGTCATGACGTAAATTAAGATCAGCTCCCAGTATTGTTTTGTAACTCAATCCTTTAATCAGTTCAACCTCGAGGTTAAGGTCTCCAAGTATCCTGTATTCAGGCAGTTCTCTGTCAGTTACATCTATTTCAACAAGAGGATTGGTAACATTGGATAACGGTGACTGGCTCCAGTTCCCTGTTGAATCATACGGTTCGACAAAGGGATGCATTGTCAGAGCCTGACTGAATACTGAAAGATATCCGTGATTAACCTTATAGGTTTCAAACCCTTTTATAGTCTCGTTAGAAAGAGCGATATTTTGACCAAATTTTATCCTTTTACCTATGTTGTGTAAAGAATTAAGGCGCAAATTAATACGGCTATAACCGGAGTTGCGTATTGTACCATCCTGGTAAAAATACCCGGCACTGAATCTGTAAGTAGATTGTTCATTTCCTCCTGAAAGTGAGAAATTCACATTATGCATTTCCGCATTCCTGTATATTTCATCCTGGTAATTAATGTCAGGAAATGTAGCAATCAGGCTGTCAGAGTATCTGTCTTCTTCCGGCACAATGTTATTATAGATGTCAAAAAACTCATCTCTGTTGCACATATCTACCCTGCGGTGAGGATTTTGTAATCCATAATAATAATCAAGCTCTGCCTTTAATTTACCTGCACTGCCTTGCTTTGTTGTAATAAGAATTACACCGTTACCTCCTGACGCTCCGTAAATTGCAGCAGATGATGCATCTTTTAATACTTCTATAGATTCAATGTCACTGGGATTTAAGGCACTGATGGTATAGTGTGAAGATGCAGCACCATCAATTACATAGAGCGGATCAGCTCCGTTAATAGAGCTTATTCCCCTTACCTGTACAACAACATCTGAACCAGGTATTCCATTTTCAGATGTTACAAATACTCCTGCTGCTCTTCCCTGTAATGCCATATCAACACCACTCACGGCAACTTCGGTTAATTTGTCTCCTGAAACAGAAGCAATAGAGCCTGTTAAATCACTTTTTTTCTGAACACCATAGCCTACTACAACTACTTCATCAAGTTGCTGCAGGTCAGGTATCAGAATGATATTGATTTCCGTTTGTCCGGCAATATCAATAGTCTCAGTCAGATATCCAATATAAGATATCTGCAGAATGCCGGATAAGTGTTCTTCGGGCACACTTAGAGAGTAATTCCCTTGCACATCAGATACTGTTCCGATGGTGGTGCCCACAATAACTATGTTTACTCCCGGCAATTCTTCACCCTCAACTGTTGTTACTTTACCAGTTACTGTCTCACCAGGTTGCTGAGCAACAGTTGATATATCTTCAGCATGAATACCGGTGAAAAAACTGCCTGTAAACATAATCACCAAAACAACCGAGATTGTTTTAAGTTTTGATTTCCAACGTTTCATTTTCATAAATTATAGGTTTAGTTTTGTGTAAATAAAAAATTGTCCAGTGTTAAAATTTCATAGGCATAGACTTTATATATTATTTAAAATACTGCATTAAATCCAAAAATAAAAACACGCGGCCTGGGATAGACTGCAATATCTATTCCCTGGTTAGTAGGATCATCTCTGCGTGAGGTGATCTCGGGATCAAATCCCGGATAGCTTGTAAAGGTTATCAGATCTTTTGCTCCTGCATAGACCCTGAATTTTTCTATACCTAACGAACCGGTAAGTTTCTCCGGCAGATTATATCCAAGTTGTATAGTTTTCAACCTCAGGTAATCTCCGGGTTCAATATAAAAATCCGAAAGTCTCAGGTTATTGTTTCTGTCTGCCAGGTTAATCCTGAAGAGATCTGCATCAGTGTTTCCCGGATCCAGAATCGTTTCACCATCTTCAGCATAAACAGGATCCCTGTACCTTTCTTTTGCATCTTCAGCCCAGTTGAATATACCACTGTTATTATACAGCCATACTTTATTTAGCTGGAATATATCATGTCCAAAAGCTCCCTGCCAGAACATTGTAAAATCAATGTTCTTAAAAGTAAGGTTATATGAAAAACCAAGTAATAATTCAGGATGGGGATTTCCGATTACTGTTTTGTCCAGGTCATTTATGGTTCCGTCTCCGTTTATATCTGCAAATCTTATGTCACCTGGCTTGGCAAAAGGCTGGGCGTATCTTATATCTCCGCCGGGAAGAGTTTTATACGGCTGGTTTGTAACAACCAGTTCTCCATCGATCATCTCGGCATCTTCAGGACGAAACAGACCATCGGTGACAAAACCATAAAGAGAACCCATTGGATAGCCTTCAGCTGTGAAATTCATATTAGTAAATGTAAATGCAGTAGCATAATTGATTATAGTGTCTCCAGCAATATCACCTACAGTATTCTTTACATAAGTCAGGTTTATATCAATAATATGCTTTAGTTTCCCTTTTTTATTCCTGAAACTCAGTGTTGCATCGACTCCTTCATTTTTATTATTACCTATATTCAGAATGTATTCTGTTTCCCCGCCTTCATTTGGAGGACTTTCCTGGTAAGTGCCTCCAATAGATGGTACGGGCCTTTCCAGAAGCATCCCCTGGTTATTCTTTATAAAATAATCTGCAGACAGAGAAATCCTGTTTCCCAGAAAACCCAGATCGATTCCTATATTCGTTGAGTTCATAGCTTCCCAGTGCAATTCACGGTTTGGAATACCATGAAGTGACGCACCTGTGGTAGGAGGCACAGTATTATCAATTGAATATGCATAAACATTTTCAGTACGAACCAGTGCATAATATTTATAAGGGTCGATGCTGGAATTACCCATCTGACCCCATCCTGCACGTAATTTACCAAAACTCAGAATAGCAGCGTTTTTTATAAATTGTTCCTCAGAGAATTTCCACCCGAAAGAAACTGCTGGAAATATCCCTGAACGAAAATCAGGACCGAATTTTGAAGAATAGTCTTTTCTTATATTACTTGCAAACAGATATTTTCCATCATATCCATAGTTTATTCTTCCAAAGAATGCATAATTTGCACCATCTTCACCGGCACCATCAAGTATAATACTTCTTTCATCCAGTGAAGCATCAAAATAATGCATTTCCAGTGATTCGTCAATAAGATTATACCTCTTGCCTTCCTGCCACTCGTTAAAATTATATCCTGCCTCAAAACCTGCCATTCCCTGAATATTATGCTTGCCAAGCGACAGGTTATACTGAAGGGTATGCTGCCAGGACCAGCTGTAGCTTAATTGGGTACGCCTCTGAATTTGAGAGCGGGGATTGTTATAGGCGGGATTATAATAATACCTGGGTAGAAATTCACGGCTATGCTGAAAACTTAAATCACCTCCCAGGATTGTTTTATAGCTTAATCCTTCAAAAATGTTAATCTGCATGTTAAGATCACCAAGGGCTCTGTATTCAGGTATATAACGGTCAGTTACATCTAATTCCACGAAAGGATTATAAACACTGGAAACAGGTGATGTGTTCCAGTTGCCTTCATCATCATATGGTTCTACAAAGGGATGCATCTGTATGGCCAGGGCAATTGGCGATTCGTATCCATGGTTTATTTTCCATGATTCATACCCGAAAGAATTCTCATTGGAAAGTGCAATATTTTCACCTATAGTAACTCGTTTTCCGAGGTTGTGAACCGAATTAATGCGAAAATTAAGGCGGGTATATTTTGAATTCTCTATTACACCCTCCTGGAAAAAATAGGCAGTACTGAACCTGTATATTGACTTTTCATTACCACCTGATATTGATAAATTCAGACTACTTATCGGTGCATTCCCAAAAATTGCATCCTGGTAATCTATATCAGGGAGGTTATCTATTTCACTCTGAGCCCATCTGTTAATTTCAGGCATTATGTCATTATAGATTGCAAAAAATTCGTCAGTATTTGACATCTCTATCTTCCTGTAAGAATTTTGCAGACCGTAATAATAATCCAGTTCGGCCTTTATGCCATCCCTTATACCTTTCTTTGTTGTAATAAGAATTACGCCGTTCCCCCCTGATGCACCGTAAATTGCCGAAGATGAAGCATCCTTCAGCACTTCTACCGACTCAATATCAAATGGATTTAATGCACTGATGGAATATGGTGATGATACAGCACCATCAATAACATATAAGGGATCTGCACGATTTATTGAACTTATCCCTCTAACGTGCACCACAATATCTGAGCCGGGAGCCCCTGTTTCAGAAGTAACAAAAACACCTGCCGCCCTGCCTTGCAAAGCCTGATCCACACCGGCCACGGGGGTTTCTAATAACCTGTCTCCCGATACTGAGGCTATAGCTCCTGTTAAGTCACTTTTTTTCTGAACCCCATAGCCTACTACAATAATTTCTTCAAGTTCAAGATAGCCAGGTGTCAATGAAAGGTTAATCTCTGACCGGGAATTTACAGGTACTTCTTCTGTAATGTATCCAATAAATGAAAATACAAGAATAGCATCAGATGATGAAACGGTAATAATATAATTGCCTTCCGTATCTGTAACGGTTCCTTTGCTGGTTCCTTTCTCTATTACATTTACTCCTGTTAAGGGAGTTCCGTCATCCGAAACAATCTTTCCATTTATTGTAACATAATTCATCAGATTTTCATTCCTTGGTGATAATACAATTACCCTGTCTATTAAGGTATATTTAATATCAGTACCTTCCAGTGCTTCATTCAGCATTTTAGATATTGTTGCACTTTCTGAACTGAATATCACTTCTCTTTGTAAATTTACCTGTTCATTTTTGTAAAAGACCTTATACTCACTTTGTTCTTCTATAGCATTTAATATCTCATCAAATGTGGCACGATCTTTTCCAATATTAATTAGAGCGTTTTGAGAGAAAATATTCACAGAAGTCAGCCATACAGAAAAGCATATTAATAAGACATTTACTTTCATAAATAATATGACTCTTTAATATGTAATTATTAGTACATAAATTACTAATAAAAAAAATTTTTTCCATATTTGTAAATGTTTTATTTTCAGTGATTGCTAATGCAATTTTGTGAGTTTAAATGCATTGGCATACGCTTTTCTTAGATCGGGAGATGCTCTGTGCATTTCCCGATTTTTCAGGATTTTAACGGATTCTTCAGGATTAAATCATAGGCAGGTTCAGGTTTAGTTAGTATATTATATTCTATATTTTGTTATTTATCTTTTCCTGTCAAAATCTATTTTTAAATTATTATCTTTTATGTCGTATACTATCGGAGTAGTTAGATCTATTGCTTCCAGTACACTGTATATTGTTTCATTGTTAATAAATTTACCGGTAAACCTGTGGTTTCTAAGTTCATCGTCCAGTATTGTTACTTTAAGTTTATACCATCGAGATATTTTAACTGCCATTTCCTCAAGTGTTTCGTTATCAAATACCAGCAAATGATCTTTCCAGCAAGTGATGTTTTCAGTATTTACTTTACTCACACTTATTTGTTGTATAGGCGCTAAGGATCCTGTTGTTGATTTCGTATCCTTTTTATCCCCATCTATAGTTGGTTTGGTCCTTTCCGCTTCAACATACTTTCTATAAACAAACCGTTCATTTGGTTTTAAAATTATATGAGCAAATTTATTCTTTTTACTGTGCTCCACCTTAACGGATCCTTCAACAAGAGTAGTTTCGATAGTCTGATCACCCGGATAACTTTTTATATTAAAAATTGTACCCAGGGCTTCTACTTTAATATCCTGTGTGTAAACTGTAAAATGAGAACCTTTTTGTTTTGAGATGTCAAAGTAACCTTCTCCTTCAAGAAAAACATCTCTTTCGGATTTGTTATATCCGGCCGGATATCTTAATTTGCTTTCAGAATTAAGCCATATTTTTGTTCCGTCAGAAAGATATACCTGCGATTTTTCTCCGGATGGCACAACAATTTCATGGTATAGATTCTTACCCGAGCTATTAAAAACATTCAATTTACTTCCGAGAAGCCATGATAATCCTACCAGTATTGCGATTGATGCAACCAGCTTGAAAATATTAACCATAGAATATCTGTTCTTTCTAAATAATTCTTTATCACATGCAGATATCAGGCTCATAAGTCTGTCCGCTGATTCCTGTTTTAATTTGTCAGGAAATTTTACCTTCTTGTGATTAGTTAATACTTTATATAAGGATACTGCTTTATCAAATTCATTCCTGATTTCCTTATTATCATTAACGAACTTCTTCCAGTAGAGGGCACTTTCTTCATCCTTTTCTTTCATGAAAGCCTGAAATTCCTCACTCATTAAAATTTCGTCATATGTCATTTTTCTTTTTTCAGCCATTATTAAATTAACGTTTTAAAACACCTCTTTACCATATATATACAGAACAAATCGTCATTTATACTCAAAATTTTCTAATAAAAGCAATATATGTTAATAACATGATATATTAGTTAGCAGAAATATTAAAAGAACTATCTTAATTTCGCGTAGAACAAGTAATCCCCTGTGTATTGAATTCCTTACCGATTGTATTTTCATTGACATAATTTCAGATATACTTGTAAAGTCCATTTCCTCAAAATACCTTAAATAAATAGCCTCCCTTTGTCTCTTTGTGAGTTTATTCAATGCTTTTATTAGATTCTCCCTGGTCTCAAAATCTATATTACGGTTAATTAAGAAATCCTCATGTGAAAACTCGATTTGAAATAATTCCTCTGGCTGTTGTTCATAATTAACGAAATGATTTTCCCCCTTCAGATTACTTATAATATGCCGGCGTAATGCTTTAAACAAATAAGGTTTAATGTTATCTACTATTCTAAGGTTGGCGCGGTTTTTCCATAATTTCAGAAACATGTCCTGCAGGCTATCCTTGACAATTTCTGATTTACGTGTCAGCCTTAACCCATAATTATATAAATCATCAAAAAAGACTCTGAAGATGATAGATAAAGCTTCTTTATCACCGCTCAAATATTTTTCCCAGAGCTTTTTGTTTTCCATCCTGTAGAAAAATGATGTGACTTATTAATCACAAATGTATCTAAATAGCTTCTATTTTACTTTTAAAAATGCTTTCATGGGAACTGGCATACCTAGTTCTTCGCTTCTGATGCCAGGTAGTGAGCCTCCTATAGTAATTTTAAATTCCCCTGGTTCAAGAATACTTTCCCCGTTTTCGTTTATTAGTTCCAGCATTTCAGGTATAACTGAGAAATTTATTGTTTTTGATTCCCCTGGTTTAAGGCTAATTCTTTTAAAATCCTTTAAAGAATAGAGAGGAGTCCTTACTGAGGCTTCCATATCAGTAATATATAGCTGTATTACCTCTTCTCCTTCTAAATGACTGGTATTTGTAACAGTAACTTTAATATCAACCGGCGCATTTATTTTAATCTTTTTAGAAGAAAGTTTCAGGTCTGAATATTCAAAACTGCTGTAACCTAAACCATAGCCAAATGGGTACATCGGTTTCTTCTTCATGTAACGATATGTCCTTCCTTCCATAGAGTAATCTTCATAAGCAGGAAGCTGATTCAGTGATTTCGGGAATGTTACCGGAAGCCTGCCCGATGGTGAAACATCACCAAAAATTATGTCTCCAACGGCATTACCACCTTCTTCTCCGGGATACCAAACCATAAGTACAGCATCTGCAAGTTCATGGATTTCCGAAAGGTTAACCGGGCAACCACCGGTAATTATTGCAACTATAGGTTTTGTATTGTCTTTTCTGAGTGCCCTAAGGAAGTCAACCTGGTTTGCAGGCAAATCATAATCTATCCAGTCACCATAATTTGGGGATGCAATGGATGCTCCTTCTTCGCCCTCAAGAAGTCCCGATAATCCCAGTACAACAAAGGTTACGTCTGCACGACGTGCTATCTTGGTAGTCCAGTCAAGACGATTAATATTATACCTGTCAAGCAGACAACCATGCCTGTATTGCAGCTGGCTTCCGGGTTTAATCTTTGAAGCCAGCCCTTCTATTATTGTAACCATATTGTTGTTAACTCCATAATAATTTCCAATCAAAACCTCAATATTTGCAGCGCCCGGACCAGTAATATAATATAGGGGGAGGTCCTTTTTTAAAGGTAAGATTCCATTATTCTTTAATAATACAATAGACTTTGTTGCTGCTTCCCTGGCAAGTTCACGATGCTCGTCACAGTTTATTACCTCCTGTGGAATTGAGTTATAAGGATTAAGTTCCGGAGGATCAAATAATCCAAGTTTAAACCTTGTCTTTAATAATGTTGCCAGAACATCATCCAGCTCATTTTCTTCCACAAGCCCTCTGTTAACTGCATCTGTCAGTGCATAATAAACCCATCCGCAATTAAGGTTAACGCCATGTTTTAAGGCCAGGGCTGCCGCTTCTATACTATCTGCAGATATATTATGCCCCCCGTAAAAATCACGCAGTGCGCCGCAGTCTGACACAATATGACCTTCGAATCCCCAGTCTTTTCGCAGTACATCTTTCAGCAAAAATTTACTGGCACAGCATGGCTCATCGTTAGTACGGTTATATGCACACATAACAGATTCAACACCTGCATCTACGAGGGATTTAAATGCCGGTAGATAAGTCTCATACATATCTTTCGGTGATGCAATAGCATTAAATTCATGGCGAAGTTCTTCAGGCCCGCTATGTACGGCAAAATGCTTTGCGCATGCAGCTGTTTTCAGGTACCGGCGATTATCCCCCTGTAATCCTTTTACCAGTGAAACACTAAGAACAGAAGTAAGATAAGGATCTTCACCGTAGGTTTCCTGGCCTCTTCCCCAGCGCGGATCACGGAATATATTAATATTCGGTGTCCAGAAAGTTAATCCGCTATATTGCAAACGATAGCCTTTTGCAACTGATGCATTATACATTGCACGTGCCTCATCTGATATTGCAGTTCCAATCCTGAAAACAAGGTCACTGTCAAAGGTTGCTCCCAATCCTATGGACTGTGGAAATATTGTAGCTACTCCTGAACGTGCAACACCGTGAAGACATTCATTCCACCAGTTGTATTCAGGTATGTCAAGCCGTGGTATAGCAGGACTGTCAAAAAGCATTTGTGACACTTTCTCTTCAAGAGTTAATTTAGAAATCAGATCAATAATTCTTGTTTCCACCGGTACAATAGGATCCTCAAAAGCTGATTTGTACTGGGATTTTACAGAAGGGACAAAGACAATTAAACATAAGAATAATACCTTGTAATATATTTTTATCATTTTTATGAGTTTAGATTTGTGGTTAGTATTAAATTTTCAGTGAATAATGTTATTACAAATATAATTAGTTAAAACATTACGACCTAACCAGCTTGTTGTATGCTGCTTCCATCAGTAGAAAAAATGCCTGTCCTTCCGTAGCCCTGCCAGGTTTATCAAAATAGGGGGCCCCGCATACACCCTGTACATAACCATATTTGTCAACTTTTTTATATGCAGCATCTCTCATCCTGTATGCATACTCAAGATAATCCTTGTGAAGCCAGTTATTTTTAATGCCGGAAAAAATTGTATAGGAAAGCATTTGTGAGAGATTAGTCTCTACAAACGTACTGCTGTCATCAACAACGTTATGAAACAGGTTATCACTTCTGATATATTCCAGGCATCCGTCAATAACTTCCTTTATATAGGTTATAAGTTCTTCTTTTTCTGATTGCATGTCGTCTGGCAGAGCTTTTACTACCCGGGCCATGCCTGTGGCAGCCCAGCCATTGCCAACACCCCAGAATTTCTTATTTATAAAAGTCTTTTCCCCGTCATCCCATATATGAGAATAAAGTTTTTTACCCGGATTCCATAAAGCAGCTTTTATGCCTTTAATTTGTTTTATTGATTCTTTAAAATAGCCGGCAGTGGCTAAAAAAGGTGGAGCCATATATAAAGAATCCACCCAAATCTGCGGGGCATTTATGGTATGGTACAGAATACCTGAACTGTTTTTCGGAGCCCTTTCAAGAAGGTATTCCAGCATTTTATCTGCTGCAGCCTTCATCTTTTCATCACCAGACAGTTTAGCAGCATGAAGCACAGCCTCACCTGAAGCAGCCGGATCTGTCACACCATTGTCATGATACAAAACAGCAAGCCTGCCCTCCTCAGTCTGACGTAAAACAGATTCCCCTGCCATTAATACAACCATATCCTCTTCATCACTTTCCAGAAATGCCTGGGCTGCCACGCCCTGTTCCCACGATGCTCTTTGCATGGAAAGCATAGCAAGTTTTACTTTTTCAATAACCTCTTTATCCGGACTTGTATTGCTCTTTAACATCATAAGTTCAGAGGTGCCTCGTAGTGGTGTAAAAAGGAACGCACTGCCAAAAGCAGATGACTTTAGTATAAAATTTCTGCGTTTCATAATATTAGCAATTAGTTGTTAGCAATTAGTTGTTAGTAGTTAATAATAGATACCTGAAATATAAGATTAAAACTTTTTCATTTATATTGCCAGTTTTGAGCAAACAAATTACATAATATTTTAATTTTTTAATAGACTTAAATTTATGACCTTATATTGAAAGTTATGATTATATTTATAGATCATACGGATAAAAACTGTCGTATGAAACTGGTCACTCTGGCATATATTACAATAGTTTTTTTACTAAGTTTTAATCTTGCTTCAGGACAGATAAAAAGCAAGGGTATTCCGTTTATTGTAAATTATTCCAAGAATGATTACAGGGCCAGCACACAAAACTGGTCTATAATACAGGATAACAGAGGAATAATATACTTTGGAAATAATGACGGCCTGCTTGAGTTTGACGGCACCGGGTGGAGGCTTTACAGTATTGCAAATAGTTCAACAGTACGTTCTGTTTCTACGGATGAATACGGACGTGTATTGCTTGGTGCGTTTAATGAGTTTGGTTATATGGAACCGGATGAGCAGGGCGAGCTGGTTTACAGGTCACTTGTAAATAAAATACCTGTAAACTGTCGTAACTTTCGCGATATATGGAAGATACATGTTACGACCGATAAAGGGACTATCTTTCAGTCATATACTCACGTTTTCATACTTAAGGACGATACCATAAGCGTAATTAAAGGAAATTTTCAGTTTTCTTACTATATAAATAACAGGGTATTTGTCCATATCAGAAATTCAGGTTTATACGAACTGGCTGATAAGAAACTGAGAATGATAAAGGACGGAGAAGTATTTTCTGACCAGTACGTCTGGACAATGCTTCCAGGAAAGCGCAGGGAAATACTGATCGGAACATCAGATAATGGTTTCTACAAACTCAGTGCAAATGGCATAAGAAAATGGAATACCCGTGTTGATGAATTTTTTGTTAAAAACCAGATTTACTGCGGGACGAAAATTAATGAAAACTACTTTGCAATCGGTACTATCCAGGACGGCATCCTGATAATAGATTCGGAAGGCAACCCGGTGCAGCACTTAAACCGGTTAAAGGGCATTCAAAACAATACAATACTTAGCATTTACTCTGATAATGATAACAACCTGTGGCTGGGACTTGACAATGGTATAGATTTTATTAAGATTAGTTCTCCGCTGTCTTTTTTATATACCAAGAAAGAAATTGGAGCAGGTTATACATCCTTAATATTTAATGATAATCTATATCTGGGTACTAACCAGGGACTATTTTTAAAAAAATGGTCCGGAGATGACAATCCTTTGGATCATCAATATGATTACAGGCTGGTGGAAAATACAAAAGGCCAGATCTGGAACCTAACAAATATAGGCGGCACCTTATTCTGTGGCCATCATAACGGGACATATATTATTGAAAAGTATAAAGCAAGGTTAATTTCTGATGTCGAAGGCGGATGGATGTTTTTACAGCTTCCTGACTACCCTGATAACATAATTGCCGGAACGTACACCGGGCTAATATTGTTTGAAAGACAGGCAGGTTACCCTGAAAGCTGGAAATTTAAATCGGTAATAACCGGATTTTCAGAATCATGCCGTGAAATGGAAACAGATGAAGAAGG
>CP070654.1:3015509-3019261 GCA_020354785.1 Bacteroidales bacterium | reverse complement strand
GACTGAACGAATAGAAATGTTATTATTAACTAATTCTACTATCCAGCTTCTGATTTTTTTGTGATCAATATTAACCGGTTCAAAGTTATTCTCATTAAAATCACAGAAAGAAATAAACTGGTCCAAATCATCCAGGTATGACCTTATGGTGTGTTGAGAATACCTTTTTTCGTATTGTAAATACTTCAAAAATGATTCTTTATAATTCATAAATCAAGGAATATACTTCTCTATATTCTTTCCGGTACTTATTAATAAGATTCTGAATTATTCCTGTCTCCTGTGAATATGCTATTTTTCAGCCTGCTGCAATTTCTGGACATAAATCGCACGCTTAACAACATCGCGTTTTCTCTCCGAGGGCTTTTTAAAAGCTTGTCTTGCACGTAATTGCTTTACTATGCCGGTTTTTTCAAATTTCCTTTTAAATTTTTTTAATGCTCTCTCAATATTTTCACCTTCTTTTATTGGAACTACAATCATAAACAGTATTTTTTAATTGAGCCGCAAATTTATTACATAAAAAAATATCTACCAAATTTATATTTGTAAATAAAAAATACCAAAGAACAGGATTATAATATCAAAATCTTAGAACAGGCAAAATTCAAGTCAAAAAAATTTGCAAATTATCTAATAAATTTAGCCAAAAAATTGCTAATGTGCACCAGAATATTTGAAATAAATTTCAGTTGACTGATAAATATGGTTTTATCTGGCAGAAAATATTTTCGGGCAGTATGTTATTAACAGATAGTTCATTTATATTCTTTATCTCACCGGCAAATTTTTTATATTTCATAATGGCTTTTGCATAATATTTATTTAAATAAGGGTGCCTGTTAAGTATTTGCTCATCTGCACTATTAATATTAATTTTTCTGATTAATGTAGTATCTATAAATACATTATTGGCGATCAGGTAATATTGATATTTTTTAATACCGTATACTTCATTTAATTGATTTTTACTTGTAAAACCGCCTAATAAATTCCTGTATTTGATTATTCTTTCTGACAATAAATCTTCTTTTCCCAATAACCCGGATATGATATGCCTGTCTGCATTATTTATGTTTACTATTACAGCGTCTTCAGTAGCTATATCAGAACCATATTCTTCATCCTGTATACTATTTGCGTCATTAATACCAGTTGCACTATAATTAAACCTGAACTGTTTATGTTGATTTCCGTAACTCATGCCTGAATATTCTTTTGCATCATATTGCTTTTGTCTATTCAGAGGTTTTAGAGATTTTTCAAAATCCTTCAGTTGATTTTCATATTCTTCATAATTGAAATTCTGATTAATATTAATATAAGGCAGCAGTAAATGAATGAATATTATTACCAGGATTATAGCTAAAAGTGTGATAATACCTCTTCTTTCTCTTCTTGAATAAGAAAAATAGTCTTTCAGAAAATTCTTAAGCATAACAACAAGTATACCCTGTTAATTCTATTGTCTATTTGAATTTTTTAATTATCCCGGTCTTTATTTTACTTATATATAAATCCATATCTTTCTTGAGTTCCGGGGCAAGTATATATAATCCAATTATGTTCGGAAATGCAGGGGCAAGGATCATCATATCTGAAAAATCAAGGACATTATCCAGTTGGGAAGATGCCCCAATAATAATACAAAACAGAAACAACAGCTGGTAAAATGTTTTTGATACACGCCTGGTTTTAAAAATTCTGAAAATAAAATCTCCAAGAAGATAGTCAAATCCTTTTAATCCGTAATAAGACCAGGAAATCATAGTTGAAAATGCAAAAAGGAACACTGCAATTAATAACACATATGGAAACCATTTTAAAACACTTCCAAAGGCTGCCGCAGTAAGAGGTGCCCCTTCAAGGCCCTGTGGATTTTCGTGAAATCCGGTGAATATCAGCACCATGGCAGTCATTGTACAAATAACTACAGTATCAATAAATGGCTCAAGCAGCGCAACAAAGCCTTCGCTTACCGGCTCATTTGTTCGTGCTGCAGAATGTGCAATTGAAGCTGATCCTACACCGGCTTCATTAGAGAAAGTACCTCTTCTGAATCCCATTATTAATACCCCTATAAACCCTCCTTTCAATGCTCCCGGGCTAAATGCCCCTAAAACGATCAGTTTAAAAACATTACCTATTTCCGTGATATTGAGAATTACTATTACAATAGCCGCGCCGGTATATACCATTGCCATAAAAGGAACTATTTTTTCAGTTACCCGGGCTATACTTTTAATTCCGCCTATTATTACCAGCCCTACCAGAAATGCAAGTACAACGCCTGTCAGGAATCCAAAGTTTTCAAGTGAGGGTATAATATATGCAAGCTGCGAAAATGCCTGATTTGACTGCAACATATTACCTCCACCAAATGAAGCACCGACTATCAGAATTGCAAATAGTATTGCCAGTGATTTACCCAGTACTTTTAGTTTTCTCTTTCTTAATCCAAAATCCAGGTAATACATGGGGCCACCTGAAACTTCCCCCTTTCTGTCAATCTTTCTGTATTTGAGGCCCAGTGTACACTCAGAAAATTTGAGTGTCATCCCCAGCAGGCCGGCCATAATCATCCAGAATGTGGCTCCCGGTCCACCTACTGAAATAGCAATAGCTACACCTGCAATATTTCCTAATCCGACGGTAGCTGATAATGCGGTTGTCAATGCCTGAAAATGAGACACTTCACCCTTGTTTTCCGGATTATCGTATTTCCCCATGGTTAGATTAATGGCATGCTTCAATCCTCTGAAATTTATGAATTTCATCCTTACACTGAAAAAAATTCCGCCAAAAATCAGCCATATAACTATAAACGGAACACTGGCTCCAATATCGATTCCCAGTGTTTTTAAGGGATCCCAGAACAATATATCGCGTAAAAATCTAACCGCAGGTTCAAAGGCATCATTGATTTTCTCTGCCTGCAACATGAGCTAAAACTTAATTAATCCTAACCCGTTCAGGAAAACAAGAGCTATTGCTAAAGGAGCTACATATTTTATAAGAAACATGAATATATTAAGATAACCTACCCTGAGCTTGCCCCTGTTTGATAATTCTCTCCATGTTTTACCTTTGCCATAAAACCATCCAACAAACAGGGCAATAAAACATCCACCTAATGGTAACAAGATTTTAGCCGAAGTAGAATCGAGCAAATCAAAAAAATTCATGTTAAACAGCCGGAAATCTGAAAATCCTCCTAGTGACATGGCACACAGGGTTCCCAGATATGAAACTGATACCGTTGCAAATATCGTGGCATTAATGCGTTTCATTTTCAATCTTTCTACAAAGAACGCTACTATAACCTCCAGCAGAGAAATTGAAGATGTAATTGCAGCTACCGATAACAATACAAAAAACAATACGGCAAATATTGTTCCTCCGGTCATTTGAGGAAATATATTCGGTAATGTTTTGAATACAAGACCTACTCCTTCAGTGGGTTTGAGACCGAAATGAAAAACAATCGGGAATATAGCTACTCCTGCCAGGATTGCTATGGTTGTATCCGCAATAACTACAATAGCAGCAGAACTACCAAGATTATCTTTCTTGCGAATATATGATCCATAAGTAATCAGGGTACCCATACCTATGCTTAGTGAAAAAAATGCCTGGCCAAGAGCACTTAGTATAACATTTGGTTTTATTTTTGAGAAGTCGGGTTTAAAGAAAAAAGAAATTCCTTCTCTTGCGCCAGGCAACGATAAAGCCTTTACACCCAGAACAATTAT
>CP070654.1:2995900-3015409 GCA_020354785.1 Bacteroidales bacterium | reverse complement strand
GCCCTTAAATGGGGCTCCACAAATATATATACTGAAGACCGCATCGGTGAGCCTGTATATGACTGGGCCATTGTTGATAAGATTTTCGATACTTATGTAGAGAGGGGTATGAAGCCCCTTGTTGAAATAGGTTTTATGCCTGAAGCTTTATCCACTAACCCTGAGCCCTACCGCCACAGCTGGAATATCAACCAGCCTTATAAAAACATTTATACGGGATGGTCTTATCCTCCGAAAGATTACGGTAAATGGGCGGAACTAGTTTACCGGTGGGTAAGGCATTGTATGGAAAGATATGGTGAAGAAGAAGTAAAAACATGGTTGTGGGAGCCTTGGAATGAGCCTAATATCAGTTACTGGTCAGGCACATTCGATGAATATTGTAAACTTTACGACTATACTGCGGATGCTGTTAAAAGGGCGTGTCCGGAGTGTATTGTCGGTGGTCCGCACACTACAGGTCCGGGCTGGGACAAAGCCTATGAATACCTCACAGGGTTTTTACTTCATTGCCTTAATGGTAATAACTATGTTACGGGAAAAAAGGGTTCACCACTGGAATTTATTGCATTTCATGCAAAGGGCAGGCCTGAAATTGTTGATAACCATGTTCAGATGAATATGGGGACACAACTAAATGATATTGCAAAAGGATTTGAAGCTGTATGTTCATTTCCTGAACTAAAAGATATTCCCATTATTATCGGAGAATGTGATCCTGAAGGATGTGCAGCATGCTCGGAAAAAACCAATCCGCAAAATGCCTATAGAAACGGCACAATGTACTCGAGCTATACCGCCTCTTCCTTTGCGAAAATATATGAGCTGGCCGATAACTACGAAGTAAATCTGCAGGGTGTTTTAAGCTGGTCATTTGAATTTGAGGACCAGGACTGGTTCGATGGATTTCGTTCTCTTGCTACAAACGGGATTGATAAACCTGTACTAAATGTATTCAGGATGTTCGGGATGATGGAAGGAAACAGGGTGGAAACAAAATCTGAATATGCTGTAACTCCTGAAGAAGTAATTTTAAGCGGAGTAAAAGGAGATCTCCCCGATATTAACGCTCTTGCAGCTGCCGGTAATAAATCAATAGGAATAATGGTATGGAATTATCATGATGATGATCTGCCTGCGGAAGAATCTGTGATTGAATTAATGATTGAAGGATTGCCAAATAAAAAAATTCTGGTTCACCATTACCGAATAGACAGTGAATTCAGTAATTCTTTTGAGGTTTGGAAAAAAATGGGAAGGCCGCAAGAGGTGAGCAAGGCACAATACGCACAGCTTGAAAAAGCAGGAAAACTCCAGCTGCTGACTTCACCGGAATGGATCGAGGCTGAAAACGGTGAAGCATCCATTTGGTTTTCACTGCCCCGGCAGGGAGTATCATTTCTGAAACTCACCTGGTGAGCTTTACAGCTTCCTTATAATAAATTCCGTAATTCGCTTATAAAAATAATAAGCATTATCATCATCCATATTATAATGGTCTTTATCGGGATAGAGCTGAGTCTCAAATTGTATATTATTTTTAATTAATTTCTTAATAAGTTCAGCCGAGTTTTGAAAATGAACATTATCATCATAAGTGCCGTGAATTAACAGTAACTCTCCTTTCAGTTTGTGAACATTGTAAAATACAGAGCTTTCCCTGTAACCCTTTTTGTTATCCCGGGGTCTGCGCATGTACCTTTCAGTATATATATTATCATAGAACCGCCAGTCTGTAACAGGTGATACTGCTATACCCGTGCTAAAAACATGAGCCCCCCTGGTGAGACACATTAAAGCTAAATAGCCTCCATAGCTTCCACCATATATTCCAATCCTTGATTCATCGATGTAAGGTAAATCCGCCAGGTATTCGGCAGACTTTATAAGATCTTTGGTTTCAAGTATTCCCAGCTGCATATAAATACATTTCCTGAATTGCTCTCCGCGAGCACCTGTTCCCCTGTTATCAATACAAGCAATTATATATCCTTTCTGAACAAGCATCTGCAGCCATGGCAGTTTGCTTTCCCATTTATCTTTAACTAATTGTGAATCAGGACCTCCATATATATATATAAGCAACGGGTATTGTTTTGCCTGATCAAAATCAGCAGGTTTAATCAGGTATGCATTTAATTCCAGATCATCTGAGACCGGGATTTTAATAAATTCTTTATTAACAAACCCATAGGATCTTATCCTGTCTTTTAATATCTCGTTGTCTTCTACAACTCCCAGCAGTTTGCCTGCCGAATTATGAACAGTTATGTAATAAGGAGAGCCGGCAGATGAATGATGATTAATAAAGTATTTAAAACCTTTACTAAACGCCGCTTTATTAGTCCCCGGTTTTTCAGTTAGCTGGTTTCGGTTTTTTCCGTTAAGTTCTACAGAATATACATGTCTTTGCAAAGGAGATATCTCTGAAGAAGTATAATATAATAATCCTTTACCGGAATCGATGCCTAGAAACTCATCAATATCATAGTTCCCGTTAGTTATATGATTAATAAAATTGCCCTTGATATCATATAAATAAAAATGCCTGAAGCCATCTTTCTCGCTCATAATGATAAAACCTTTATTAGCATCGAGAAAAGTTATATTCTTAAAGCAAGGCTCAGAAAGAAAAAGTTTATTGCTTTCTATATAAATAATTTCTGCATTACCTGTATTAGCATCGGCTAAAAATATCTTCATGATGTTCTGTAACCTGTTAAGCCTTATCATACACAGCTTATCCGGATCATTAGTCCATCTAATCCTTGGAATGTATTGATCACTGTCTGCTCCAATATCCATAACCTTTGACATTCCGGAATTAATATCATATACATTAATACTTACTTTTGCGTTATCTTCTCCGGCTTTCGGGTATTTATATGAGTAAACTTGAGGATATACAGAGTTATATTTAATTAAATTGAACTGCTTCACCTGTGATTCATCAAACCTGTACCAGGCGATTTTCTGTCCGTCCGGAGCCCATTCATATCCCCTGGTAAATACAAATTCTTCTTCATATACCCAGTCTGGTTTCCCGTTTATTATCCTGTTTTTTTCACCATCGTGAGTTAGCTGGAATGTTTTCCCGTTCACAAGGTCTTTATAATACAGGTTATTATTTCTTACCCAGGCCACTTTATTACCGTCAGGGGAGAATGATGCAAGCTCTTGTCTGTCTTCCCTGCACAGAGTTTGTATACTTTTATCCGACAGGTCATAAATATAATATTCAGCATAAAATGAACTCCTGAATATTCTCTGTTTTGAAGTTACCAGCAAAAGTCTTGTATCGGTATTGTTAATCTCATAATCTGATATACTGCCTGCAATATTTATATTAACCTTATCTGCTGAGAATATGGTATCCGTCAGCTCTCCCGTGCTGTACTTATAACTAATTATATGGCTGTACTTATCTAATATAGTATAGTGCTCACCGTCATTCATGGATTTTATCCTGTATGGCTTCTGTTGTTTAAATTTATTTTCAATAAATATATTTTCCAGTGTAATTTTGTTGTATTCCTGTGACTTAACTGTGGTGATAGTTATGATAAAGAGTAATGTTACTGTCAAGTATTTCATTTTAAATCGTAAATCTTAAATCGTTAATCTTAAATCGTTAATCTTAATTCCTAACACCTAATACCTGTCTTCTATTCTTCTATTGTTTTTTATATCTTTGCACTTCAAAATTATTTTAATTTTCAAAACTAATGATAAAAATTACATTTCCGGATAACTCGGTAAAGGAATATAAGGAAGGAATAAACGGTCTGGAGCTTGCAAAAGATATTAGCAGCAGCCTGGCTAATGAGGTAGTTGCTATAAGCGTGAATAATGAAATAAGGGATATAACCAGGCCAATAAATAATGATGCTGCTATTAAGCTTCATAAATTTGATGATCCGGAAGGTAAGCACGCATTCTGGCATTCCTCTGCTCACTTGATGGCTGAAGCATTAGAACAGATTTACCCCGGTATAAAATTCGGTATAGGCCCTTCTGTAGAAAATGGCTTTTATTATGACGTCGATCCAGGGGATGGAAAGGTAATAACTGAAGACGCTCTTCCGAAAATAGAGAAAAAAATGTACGAGTTATCCGGCCAGAATAGCAAGTTTATACGAAAAGAAATCAGTAAAAAAGAAGCACTTGATTACTATAAAAAGAAAGGTGATGAATACAAACTTGAACTAATAAATGAACTTGAAGACGGTGAAATATCACTCTATACTCACGGGAAGTTTACTGATTTATGCAGGGGCCCTCATTTACCGGACACCGGTCCGATTAAAGCAATAAAATTATTAAATATTGCAGGGGCCTACTGGAGGGGAGATGAAAAAAGAAAACAGCTTACAAGAATTTATGGAATTACATTTCCAAAGAAAAAAATGCTTGACGACTATCTTGTGATGCTGGAGCAGGCCAAAGCAAGAGATCATAGAAAGCTTGGAAAAGAACTTGAACTCTTTACTTTTTCACCTAAAGTCGGACAGGGATTACCCTTATGGTTGCCAAAGGGTACTGCCCTAAGAGAAACTCTCGAAAATTTCTTAAAGAAAGTCCAGAAAGAACATGGATATCTGCCGGTAATTACACCTCATATAGCGCAGAAGGAACTTTATGTTACTTCAGGGCACTATGAAAAATATGGTGTGGATTCATTCAGGCCAATCAGCACACCTGCCGAAGGCGAGGAATTCTTATTAAAACCTATGAATTGCCCTCATCATTGTGAGATATATAAAAGAAAACCCCGGTCATATAAAGATTTACCACTGCGCATAGCAGAATTTGGGGCTGTTTACAGGTATGAGCAGAGCGGGGAGCTTCACGGACTGACCAGGGTGAGAGGATTTACTATTGATGATTCCCATATTTTCTGCAGGCCTGACCAGGTAAAAGAGGAATTCCTGAAAGTTATAGATATAATTCTGTATATATTCAGGACACTGAATTTTAAGGATTTTACAACACAGGTTTCTCTGCGGGATCCAAATGATAAAGATAAGTATATTGGAACTGATGAGAACTGGGAAAAGGCAGAAAAAGCCATAATTGAGGCTACTGAAGAAAAGGGACTTGAAAAAACAATTGAACTTGGCGAGGCTGCATTTTACGGTCCTAAACTGGACTTTATTGTAAAGGATGTAATTGGCAGAAAATGGCAGCTGGGAACTATCCAGGTTGACTATAATCTGCCTGACAGGTTTGAAATGGAATATATCGGGAGTGATGACCAGAAACACAGGCCCGTTATGATTCACAGGGCACCGTTTGGCTCTATGGAAAGATTTGTGGCCGTATTAATTGAGCATACAGCAGGGAAATTTCCACTCTGGCTTGCCCCGGATCAGGTGGTAATTCTGCCTATAAGTGAAAAATTTAATGATTATGCAGAAAAAGTTTTAAATTTTCTAAATAATTACGATATTCGCACCCTGATTGATAGCAGGAACGAAAAAATCGGGAAAAAAATAAGGGATAACGAAATAAAAAAGATTCCTTATCTCCTGATAGTCGGTGAAAAAGAAGTTACGAATAATACAGTATCCGTACGAAAGCGCGGTGAAGGTGATAAAGGAACTATGAAATTAGAAGATTTTGTAGTATCTTTAAATAAAGAATTAGAAGAACATTTGAATTAAATTAATCTTTAACTAAAAAAAATAGGAGGACTTAAAGATAGCTGTACAAAATTTCAAAAAAGGCGGTAAATATTCAGATCTTCCGCAGTTTGCAGTAAATGAAGAAATTAAAGCAGCAAGAGTAAGAATAGTTGGTGACAATGTCGAAAATCCTGGTATTTATTCAATCAGGGAAGCAATAGAATTAGCTGACGATATGGATCTAGATTTGGTCGAAATTTCACCAAATGCAAAACCACCGGTTTGTAAAATCATTGATTATCAGAAATTCCTTTACCAGCAGAAGAAGAAGCAAAAGGAGCTTAAGGCAAAAACTTTAAAAATAGTTGTAAAAGAAATAAGGTTTGGACCTCATACTGATAGTCATGATTACAATTTTAAGCTAAGACATGCTCAAAGGTTTTTACAGGATGGAGCAAAAGTAAAAGCTTATGTGTTTTTTAAAGGACGGACTATAGTATATAGCGAAGACGGTGAAATTTTATTATTGCGTTTTGCACAGGATCTTGAAGACCTGGGTAAAGTTGAACAAATGCCAAAACTGGAAGGAAAAAGGATGAACATGATAATTGCACCAAAATCGATAAAGAAGAAAACCTAAAAATTTCTAAAAACGGACTGAGAATGCCAAAGATGAAAACAAATCCCGGGGCAAAAAAAAGATTTTCGCTCACCGGAACAGGGAAGATAAAAAGAAAACATGCTTATAAAAGCCACTTGTTAACCAAGAAATCCAAGAAAAGAAAGAGGAATCTGGGATATTTCACTATAATTAATAAGGCTAATGTGAAAAGTGCCCGGCATTTGCTCGCATTAAAATAATATAGTCATGCCAAGATCGACCAATATAGTTACTTCAAAAAGAAGAAGAAAGAAGATTCTGAAAGAAACCAGGGGATACTTTGGAGCCCGTAAAAACGTATATACTGTCGCAAAGAATGCTTTTGAAAAGGCACTCTCCTATGCTTACAGAGACAGAAGAAAGAAAAAGGGTAATTTCAGAGCATTATGGATTCAGCGCATTAATGCAGGAGTAAGACAACATGGGATGTCTTATTCCGAATTCATGGGAAAACTAAAAAAGAAAGGAATAGAAATAAACAGAAAAGTCCTTGCAGACATGGCCATGAACGATTCCAAAGCGTTCGAATCGATTGTTAAATCAGTTAAGTAGAATATAAAACACTATACCAGGGGAAGCATTTAAAGCTTCCCTTTTTTTTTATTATAATTTTATAATTTTCTTATATTTAGTAAATAATATTCCTTATAATCTTTAAATCTGATTAGCAGCCATGAACATAGCAATTTTAGGTTATGGTAGAATGGGTAAGGAAATTGAAAGAATTGCCCTGGAAAGAAACCATAAAATCCTTCTAACAATTGACATCGGTAATCAGGCTGATCTCACGCCTGAAAACTTATCAAGTATAGATGTAGCAATTGATTTTTCAATACCTGAAAGCGCCTGGTCAAATATTATGCGTTGTTTTGATGCTAATACTCCTGTTGTCTCAGGCACCACCGGGTGGCTAGATAAATTTGATAATGTAATATCAATATGTAAAGAAAAGGGACAGACATTTTTCTATGCTTCAAATTATAGCCTGGGTGTAAACATATTTTTTCAGCTGAACAGAAAACTTGCAGGTATGATGAACTCCTTCAGTGACTATGATATATCTATTGAAGAAATACATCACACTCAAAAACTGGATGCCCCAAGCGGAACAGCAATTAAATTAGCCGGTGATATCATTTCTGTTCTTGACAGGAAGACAAGGTGGGAATTGAATAAAGCATCTGAAAGAGATTCGATAGAAATAACTGCTATCAGAAAAGAAAACATTACAGGTATTCATACGATTACTTACGACTCCCCTATGGATTACATCGAGATAAAACATTCCGCAAAAAGCAGAAAAGGATTTGCCCTTGGAGCTATTCTTGCTGCTGAATTTATCAAAGATAAAAAGGGATATTTCACTATGAATGATCTTCTCCAGCTTAGTTAATTAATACATTCGGAATTGACTGTCAAAGAATTAATTAAAAATCCATATTTTAAGCTCCTGGTTTCTTCAATGGTTTACACCATACTGGTATCGTGGATTGGTAATTACTGGTTGTTCCTCGGAATTATCGTTTTGGTTGATATCTATATTACAAGGTGGGTAAACTGGACATTCTGGAAAAAAAGAATAAAAGAAGGAGAAAAGCCCAGGTTTAAAACCGAATTACTTGATTCTTTTGTTATAGCTCTAATTCTGGTATTATTCTTAAGAATAATGTTCATTGAACCATTCACTATTCCAACTTCATCAATGGAAAAATCAATTTTTGTAGGGGATTATATTTTTGTCAATAAATTGAAATACGGACCTAGATTCCCGCAGACAATTTTATCCCTCCCGTTTTCTCATAACACAATGCCTTTTACTAAAGGAGTTCGTTCTTATTTAACCTGGATAAGATTGCCTTATAAAAGATATCCTGGCTACGGTAAGGTTAATAATAATGATGTTGTGGTTTTTAACTTTCCTGAGGGCGACACAGTTATCGCTAATTATCCCCAGACTGACGAAACATATTATACATTAGTAAGAAAACACGGACGTAATTATATACGGAACAATTATAAAATAAATACCCATCCTGTTGACAAGCAAGAGAACTATATCAAAAGATGTATTGGAATACCCGGCGATACCATACAAATCATTCACGGGAAAGCATATATAAACGGCAAAAAGGAAAAGGAGCCTGACAATCTCCAGTACAACTACTTCCTGATATCGGAAAACAAGGAAATAGAAGACTCAACTTTTGATAACCTTAAAATCTCAAAATACGATATCAATTACAACTCATTAAATTCAGTCTATGAAATACCGTTAACCAGTAATGGTTACTCTAATATTAGAAAATACGAGTTCGTTAAAGGTATTCGAAAACATGAAAGTGTAGATCCCCTGGCATCCAACAGGCAGATTTATCCATTCAGCTACAGATATTTATGGACAGAGGATAATTTCGGACCTGTAATAGTCCCAAAAAAAAATGAGACTGCAGATATAAATATTGAAAATCTACCGTTATTCAGTAGAATTATAACAGCTTATGAAAAGAATAATCTAAAAGTTATTAATGATTCAATATTCATAAACGGAAAATACGCAGATGATTACACTTTTAAAATGGATTATTACTTTATGATGGGCGATAACAGACATAATTCAAACGATTCAAGATTCTGGGGATTTGTACCGGAAAATCACATAATTGGGAAAGCTATGTTTGTTTGGCTATCTTTGGACAAAAATAAAAAATCATTTTTTAAAATAAGATGGGAAAGAATGTTTAAATCAATCAAATAAGTATTTTATAATTATTAATATATCAGATATGAAATTTTTAAAGAAAGATTATGTAAAGTTTGCTATTGCTTCAATTATATATATTCTATGGGTGATCTGGCTGGGAAATTTCTGGTTCCTGATAGGCCTGGCAGTAATTTTTGATGTTTATATTACAAAAAAAGTACACTGGAGTTTCTGGAAAAAAAGAGAAGGTAAGAACAGTACGTTCATAGAATGGCTTGATGCATTGATATTTGCAGTAATTGCAGTTACTATTATAAATATTTTTCTTTTCCAGAACTATAAAATCCCGACAGGTTCTATGGAAAAATCTTTGCTGGTGGGAGATCATCTTTATGTCAGCAAGGTTGCATATGGACCTAAAGTACCCAATACACCCTTATCTTTTCCCTTTTCACAAAATACTCTGCCTCTTACAACAAATACGAAATCATATCTGGAATGGATAAAACTGCCTTATAAAAGACTTAAAGGATTTGGTATAATAAAAAGAGATGATGTTGTGGTATTTAATTTTCCCGAAGGTGATACGGTTGCCATGCAGCAAAGAAATACGAGCTATTATCTGCTGATATTGCAGGAAGCTGAAAGACTTAAGCAAATGGATGTTTATTATAAAAAGGATATCAGAAGCGATGATTATTATTATAGCACAGCACGTAACAATATCTGGGACAATATGAATATAGTTGTACATCCGGTTGACCGAAGGGATAATTATATTAAAAGATGTGTTGCCATTCCCGGAGATACTCTAAAAATTTCAGGCGGAAAGGTATATGTAAATAATAAGGCTCAGAAAAATTACGAGGGTATCCAGTATAGTTATGAAGTAGTAACAGATGGGTCAACAATGAACAGGAGAAAACTTGAAAAAATGGGTATATCAAGAACAGATATCAAGAGAGTTATTAATTCAAATAATTTATGGGAAATGCCTTTGACTGACGCCAATGTCAAGAGTATTAAAAACTTTAGAAATGTTTTATCTGTTAACAAGATAATCCTGCCGGGCAAATATTATGATTTTTCAGTATTTCCGCATGATAAAAGATACCCGTGGAATCTTGACAATTTTGGTCCTTTATGGGTGCCAAAAAAAGGAACAACAATAAAACTTGATACCGCCAGCCTGCCATTTTATAAGCGTATAATCAACTGCTATGAGAAGAATGATTTAAGTGTGGAAAACGGAAAAATCTATATTAACGGTGTTGAGACTGACGAATACGAATTTAAAATGGATTACTACTGGATGATGGGAGATAACCGGCATAGTAGTCTCGATTCACGTTTCTGGGGATTTGTTCCCGAAGATCATATTGTTGGTAAACCGAAGTTCATCTGGCTGTCAATTGATAAGAACAAAAAATTTGCAAAGAAAATACGATTCGGCAGATTGTTTAAGGGAATTAGTTAGTCAAAGGGGACAGCGCCCCGGGGACTGAGCCCGAAGGGCGCTGTCCCCTTTGAAACATAGTTCAGCAACCTTCCCCTGGCCTGTTAGTTTATAAATCTCCAAGGCAATTTTTGATTTAATAGCAATTTTTTTGTAATTTTAGACTTAACAAGTCATTGATTACTAAGTAAATAATTTTACTCCTATGCCCACAAGAAATGAAATCTCAAAATTTAGTATCCTCAAAATTAACTTATTCACCTGCTTAAATTTAGTTTTCTTCATCTTACTCTTTAATGTTTTTTCCACTTACTGTCATGGACAAATAACCTTCACTGTGTCACAGCCAAAACTATCCATATCAAATGACAATCTTACGATTACCTATGATATTTTAGGTGCTAAAGCTGATGAAAAGTTCAATATCTGGCTGGAAGTCACAGACGATAAAGGTGTAAAAATAAATGCAGCGGCTTTATCAGGTGATATCGGAGACAGTGTAGTAGCCGGGTCAAATAAACGTATTGTATGGAATTTAAACGCTGATAATATTTTTATTGACAACACTATTAATGTTGAAATTATTGCTGAAAAGATAAAACCGGAAGTTGTAATGGAAGACTCTAAAGTTACAGAAGAACCGGCACCGGCTTTAACAAGGGTAAAAGTTGGAAATCATATATTACAATCTGCAGTATTCCCGGGATGGGGTTTAACAACTCTCACTAAGGGCAAACCATACTGGCTTATGGGAGTAGCCGGAATCGGATGTATTGCATCCTCAATTTACTATAACCAGAAAGCTCATTCAAGTTATGATACTTACCTGACTTCTTCCGATGATGATATAGTAGATTACTGGCAGGATGCAGTAGATCAGGGCGATATCTCAAAAGTTTTTGCGTACTCAGCTGCGGCAATATGGGTGGTTAACCTTGGAATAGTGACTATTAAAGCCACCAGTATGAACAAGGCTTATAAAAGAAGCAGGTTAAATGCTATTTCTGTTAGTCCGCGTATCGACTCAAGCACATATACACCAATGTTGTCATTAAACTATAAATTTTAGTCATGGAGATAATAAAATCAAATAATTTTAAAATAAGATATATATTGCTAGCCTGCCTTTTATTCTCTTTTCAGTTTTGTTTTTTATTACAGGCACAAAAAGTAAGAAGCGGAAAATCAAGTATTCATATAAGTAATATAAAGGCTGAGGAAAAGTCTTTATCTGATGCTGTCCAGCCTTTAATAAAAATTATATCTCCTGATTTTGGTCAGAAAGATAAACTAAAAAGCAATCAATCGGAGATAACTGTTATTGGAAAAGTAACTGATATTAAAAAGGGTATAAACAGGATTTTTGTCAATTCCCAGGAGTCCGAACTTAAAGAAGACGGTCTTTTTGTTTATAAAATGCTATTAAAGAAAGGTGAAAATAAAATCAATATTATCGCTGTTGATAATGAAGACAATTATTATGAAAAAAACTTAACAATCGAACGCCTTATTGAATCCAAATTAGTCACTACGCGGTTAAATATAGCAGGGGAATATTATGCATTGTTGATCGGGGTAGATGAATATGAGGATCCTGTTCTTATGGACCTTGATAATCCTGTCAGGGATGCCCAAAACCTGTATAATGTTCTTGTATCGGATTATTATTTTGATAAAGAAAATGTAAAGCTTATAAAAAATGCTAAAAGGGATGATATTACAGATGCTCTGGATTTTTTTGCTGAAAGACTTACAAAAAATGATAATCTGTTGATATTTTATGCAGGACATGGCTGGTGGGACGAAAAAGCAAACGTTGGATACTGGCTGCCTTCTGATGCCCGCTTGTCGAGAAAGGCAGACTGGTTTCGCAACAGTGCCCTGTGTGACTACCTGAAGGAAATTGACTCAAAACATACTTTGTTAATTGCTGATGCCTGCTTTGGCGGAGCAATATTCAAGACAAGAAGTGTTTCAATGGAAGCACCTAAAGCAATACAAATGCTCTATGATTTACCAAGCCGCAAGGCAATGACAAGTGGTACACTAACTGTAGTCCCGGATAGAAGTGCATTTGTTAAATATTTGATCGATAGGTTATCAACCAATGAGGGCAAATACATATCATCTGAACAACTATTCTCAAGTTTTAGAATTGCTGTAATAAATAACAGTGATGTAATTCCACAGTATGGGGAAATAAGAAATGTAGGAGATGAAGGCGGTGATTTTATTTTTATTAAAAAGGATTAATTCGATTACTCTGAATTATAACACAAGAATTCATTGAAACCGACCATCGTCAATAAAACCTTTCAATATCTATCATTTATATTCATTATAAGCACCTTTCTGTATGCACTTTTACAATCCTGTAAAAAAATGGATTTTGAAAGAGTAGTAAGACTTAAGACCGGTGAAGTAACTGATATCACTACTAATTCTGCCATAGTATCAGGATTTTTCAGGGATTTGGGTGAAGGAGGAATTACTCAGTACGGGCATTGCTGGTCTGTGAATCAGTATCCAACCATATTTATTGAGACAAGAACAGAATATGACCGTGGTGGCTGGTCAATTTATAGTATAATGGACAGTCTGTTACCAGGTACAACTTATTATGTAAGAGCTTATGCCTTATATAGAGGAGAGGAAATTTACGGAGACAATGTTCCATTTACAACAAATGAAGCTTCTTTACCAACACTGAGTACTGAATCACTTTCAAATATTACCGATAGTACCGCAACATGCGGAGGTGAAATTACTGATAATGGAGGTGCATTGGTAACTGCCCGGGGTGTATGCTGGAATACTACCGGAAATCCTACTCTTTCAGATAGCTATACAACTGATGGAAGCAGTACCGGAGAATTTACCAGTAATGTTACTGGATTATCTCCTAATACTACTTATTATATAAGGGCATATGCAACAACCAGTGCAGGAACAGGTTACGGAAATGAATTAATTTTTACCACACTATTTAAAATGTGCTGGCAAAAATGCTTTGGAGGAAGCGGTAAAGAGGAGGCTTATTCAATTCAGCAAACAACTGACGGAGGATATATAATTGCAGGAATTTCCCACTCTAGTGATGGTGATGTCACGAGTAATTACGGGTATGCTGATTGCTGGATATTAAAATTAACTTCAACAGGAGAAATCAACTGGAAAAAGTCTCTTGGAGGAAGTGGATACGACCGCGCTTATTCCATTCAGCAAACAAATGACGAAGGTTATATATTTGCCGCTTCAACAGGTTCTGATGACTATGATGTTACCGGAAATAAGGGATATAGTGACTATTGGATAGTGAAATTGTCCTCAACAGGGGATATTGACTGGGAAAAATGCCATGGGGGACAGCATTCGGAGTTCGCATATTCCATTCAGCAAACAACTGATAGTGGTTATATTGTTGCAGGAACATGTTACGATAATGGCGGTGATGTTACCGGTAATCACGGATATGAAGACTATTGGATAGTAAAACTAACTTCAACAGGTGAGCTTGTCTGGCAGAAATCTCTTGGTGGAAGTTCTTTTGATTTTGCCCGGGAGGTCAGGCAAACAAGCGACGGAGGTTATATTATTGCAGGATATTCCAATTCTAATGATGGTGATGTTACGGGCAATCACGGAGACTATGACTACTGGATAGTAAAATTAACTTCAACAGGGCAACTCGACTGGCAAAAGTCTCTTGGAGGCAGTGAATCTGACAAGGCTTATTCCGTTCAGCAAACAACTGACGGAGGTTATATTATTGCAGGTTTTTCTTACTCCAGTGATGGTGATGTTACGGGTCTTCACGATTTTTATGACTACTGGATAGTAAAATTAACTTCGGCAGGGGAAATTGACTGGCAAAAATGCTTTGGAGGTAAGTATTCAGAGGAAACCTATTCCATACAGCAAACAGCTGACCAGGGTTATATTGTTGCAGGATTTACCAGGTCCTCTGACGGAGATGTTTCTGAGAAAAGTGGAGAATCAGATTATTGGATAGTGAAACTAAATTCAGCTGGAGAAATAATCTGGCAAAAGTCAATGGGAGGAAGTGATTATGACGTAGCCTGGTCAATACAGCAAACTACTGACGGAGGTTATATTATTGCAGGATATTCTGAATCTGAAGATGGACATGTTTCCGGCAATAACGGAGGTCATGACTTCTGGATCGTGAGATTATGTGATGACTAATATTTATTATAAATAATAATGCTCATATTGTAAAATATAATACATGTATTCATTGAAACTAACTAATAAATACAGAACCTGTATATATTCAGTATTTGTTTTCATCCTGTCTTTTCATTTGTTTACTCTTACACAATCCTGCAAAAAAATGGATTTTGAAAGGATAGTCAGAATTAAAACCGGGGAAGCTTCTGAGATAACGCCTAATTCTGCATCCGTAAAAGGGGTTATTCAGGATTGGGGTAAAGGTAATATCACTCAATACGGGCATTGCTGGTCTATGAATAGAGATCCGGATATATCTCTTGAGACTAAAACAGAATATGACCATATAAATATTGGTGAGTATTACAGCGACCTGGACAGTCTGTTACCCTATCAAACTTATTATGTCAGAGCATATGCTATATACGAAGGAAATGAGGTTTACGGGGGACTGTATGAATTCAAAACAAGTGAAGCAACTTTGCCATCTGTTACTACTGCATCACCTTCAAATATTACAGATAGTTCTGTAACCTGTGGAGGTAATGTAACAGATAGTGGAGGAGAACCTGTGACTGCCCGCGGAGTATGCTGGGGAACTTCCAGTTATCTCAACCTTTCAGATTCCTGCACAATTGAAGGCAGTGGTACGGGAACATTTACCAGTAACCTGACAGGCCTGGCTTTTAATACTAATTATTATGTAAGGGCATATGCGACAAACAGTGTTGGAACAGGTTACGGAGATGCACTGAGTTTTACTACAGAAGATGTAATTATCTTAAGCTGGCAAGTGTCACTGGGAGGAAGTGATTACGACCGGGCTGAATGTATTCGGCAAACAACTGACGGAGGTTATATAGTTGCCGGATATTCTAAATCAAGTGATGGTGATGTTTCTAAGAATCAGGGGAGTAATGACTATTGGATAGTTAAATTAACTTCAGAAGGGGACCTTACCTGGCAAAAGTCATATGGCGGAAGTAGTCAGGATATTGCTTATTCCATCAGGCAAACAACAGACGGAGGTTATATAATTGCCGGAGGTTCCAGTTCTGATGACGGTGATGTTACGGGGAATTACTTTAATTATAACTATTGGATAGTAAAATTAAATTCAACAGGGCAAATCATCTGGGAGAAATCATTTGGAGGTGATAGTGATGATATCGCTTATTCTATTCAGCAGACTACCGATGGAGGTTATATAGTTGCCGGAAAATCCTACTCAAATAATGGTGATGTTACAGGTAATCATGGAAGTTTTGACTATTGGATTATAAAATTATCTTCAACAGGGGATCTTACATGGCAAAAGTGCCTTGGAGGAAGTGATATGGAATTAGCTAATTCAATTCAGCAAACAACTGACGGTGGTTATGTAGTTGCCGGCGAAACTACCTCTGATGATGGTGATGTAACGGGATATCATGGCAGCTTTGACTATTGGATAGTAAAATTAACCTCAACTGGGGAAATTGACTGGCAAAAGGCACTTGGAGGAAGCGGTAGTGAATATTGTAATTCCATCAGGCAAACCACAGATGGAGGTTATATAATTGCCGGAGGTGCTTACTCTGATGATGGTGATGTTTCGGGAAAACATGGAGAAACTGATTACTGGATAGTAAAATTAACATCAACAGGGGAAATTGACTGGCAGAAGGCACTTGGGGGTAGTAGTCCGGATTATGCTTATTCTATTGAGCAAACCATTGACGGGGGCTATATTGTTGCAGGATTTGCCAGATCCAGTGATGGTGATATGTCAGGAGGACATGGAAGTGATGATTACTGGGTAGTGAAATTATCTTCAACAGGAGAAATTGAGTGGCAAAGGCCACTTGGCGGGAGTTCATCGGACATGGCTTTTTATATTCAGCAGACCGCTGACGGAGGATATATAGTAACCGGACCGGCCAGATCTAATGATGGTGATGTTTCAGGTAATCACGGAGAAACTGACTATTGGATAGTTAAATTCTTTGAGAAATAAACCAAATACATACTCTATGGATAAAAAAAGACTAAACACTTATCTTCTGGCTGTTGCGGCAGTTCCGGCAGGAATGTACCTGACAGCCTGCAAAAACATGCCTGAAGAGGAAATGTCTGCACAGGCCGGGCCAAACATTATATACATCCTTGCCGATGATTTAGGTTATGGAGACCCGGGATGTTACGGGCAGGAAAGGATTAAAACACCAAACATTGACAGGCTGGCTGAAGAAGGGATGAGGTTTACTAATCATTACGCGGGAAGTACTGTTTCGGCACCTTCACGCTGCTGCCTCATGACAGGTATGCATACAGGAAAAGCCCGCATAAGGGGGAACAAGGATATTCCTTTACTGGCAGAAGACACCACAGTAGCCGAGGTACTTACTAAATCAGGCTATGTTACCGCATTGTTTGGGAAATGGGGACTGGGTGAACTGGGAACTCCGGGACATCCAAATGATAAAGGCTTTTCAGAATTTATTGGCTACCTGGATCAGACTAGAGCCCATAATGCTTATACTGACTGGATGTGGCACAATAAGGATACCTTGAGACTTGACAATAAAGTGGAGCTAATTCCTGTTGGTGGTTCTAAAGGTGTTGGAAGTGTTGCGCTTGAAAAAAATACCCATACGCAGGATGTATTTACTGATAAAGCATTAAAATTTATTGAAAAGAATAAAGATACTTCTTTCTTTATGTATCTGTCTTATACGCTTCCGCATGCAAATAATGAAGCATGGTACTGGAATATGATTGGTATGGAAGTGCCGGACATGATGGGATATGATACTGTGTCCGGCTGGAGTGAAGCACAGCAGGCGTTCGCCGCGTCAATATCTTATTTAGATCAGGATATAGGCAAAATCATATTAAAATTGAAGCAGCTGGGTATAGAAAAAAATACACTTGTTATATTTTCATCCGATAACGGTCCTCATAAAGAAGGAGGAAATGATCCGGAAATTTCTAAAAGTTCAGGTCCTTTAAGAGGAATCAAAAGAGACCTGTATGAAGGGGGAATTCGTGTGCCCATGATTGCCTACTGGCCCGGGAAAATAGATGGGGGCTCAATATCTGACCATATTTCCGCATTCTGGGATTTCTTACCAACAGTATGTGATATCCTGAAGGTGAATTGTCCCCGAAATACAGACGGTATATCATTTTTACCGGCACTACTGGGAGAAAAGCAAATGTCCCATAAACATCTTTACTGGGAATTTTATGAACGGAACGGCAAACAGGCTGTGCGGATGGGCAAGTGGAAGGCTGTGCGTTTAAATATGGATGCAAATCCAGACGCTCCTGTTGAATTATATGATCTGTCAGAGGATATCGGAGAAAAAAGGAATCTGGCTGAGGAATATCCTGAAATAATAGAGAAAATGGAGCAAATTATGAAGAAGGAGCATATTTATTCTGAAGAATTCAGCTTTACATATGAAAGGGGACAGCGCCCTAATTGATTAACGATTTTAGATTAACGATTTTAGATTTTAGGGCGCTGTCTCTTCTATGTTGTAAAACAAATTATAAAACCTATGAAAAAGTCTAAAGTAATCTTATTTTGTTTATTGCCGGCCTTTCTCAGTATTTATAATTGTAACCAAAGCCGGGATGAAAACAGCGGATCCATACATCCTGAAAAAATGTATGAATATTCCAAAGACATTAGCCCAAGGTGGAGCAGTTTCGAAAATATTAACGGTGAAAAAGGCAGGGGCGGTATGGAAAACAACGGGGCAAAAGGACATGCTTTTGACCGCGTTAAGTCGGGCTACCGTTGTGTATTACTGGAAACGCCGGGGCCTGGCATTATTAACAGGATATGGATTACCATTCGTAACCGTTCACCACATACTCTAAGAGGTCTGATTATTAATATGTACTGGGATAATGAGGGAAAACCTGCAGTATCTGTTCCTTTTGGAGACTTTTTTGGTGTTGGCCTGGGAAGAACTGCTGTTTTTGAAAATGCTTTGTTTGCGAATCCGGAAGGCCGATCCTTTAACAGCTACATCCAGATGCCATTTGAAAAGGCTGCAAAAATCGAGATTGTCAATGAAATGAATTACGATTTAAATCTGATTTTTTTTGATATAGATTATCAATTAATAAAACAATGGAACAGCAATTTCCTGTACTTTCATGCTTTCTGGCAACGTGACACAGCCACAACACCCGGAATTGATTTTAATATCCTGCCGGAAATTAAAGGTAAGGGAAGATTCCTTGGAACTAATGTTAGTGTAATAACCAAACCAGAATACAAAGATTACTGGTGGGGTGAAGGGGAATTCAAAGCTTACCTGGATGGTGATGATGAATATCCAACCCTTGTTGGAACTGGAACAGAAGATTATATTGGCTCTGCATGGGGCCAGGGTCAGTTTTGCAACAAGTATAACGGATGTTTAATAGCTGACGGCAGTAACAGACAATGGTCATTTTACAGGTATCATATTATCGATCCTGTTTATTTTCATTCCGGTTGTAAAATTACTTTACAGCAGATGGGAGGTTCATCAAAGAAAAATGTTATTGCTATGCAGAAAGAGGGAGTCAAACTGATTCCTGTAACTATTAGCGGTGATGATACCAGTTTAATTCATATTTATAATAAAGACAGTGTTGTTGATTTGGAAAATCCGGAATTACCCGGCGATTATGCCTGGACAAATTTCTTTCGGTCGGATGACGTTTCTGCAGTTGCCTATTTTTATCTTGACAAACCAGAAAATAACTTACCCGAAATACAGGATATCATAATACGGACGTGGAATTTAAAAAGGGCCAATTAAATCAAAAATCTTAAATCGTTGATCTCAAATCTTAAATCGAACAGGGGCGCTATCCCCTCTTCTTAGTTCAT
>CP070654.1:2980971-2995800 GCA_020354785.1 Bacteroidales bacterium | reverse complement strand
TTGAAAAGGAAGTTCGTTACAAACCTGGCTTTACTACTTTTTCTGAATCTTTTAATCAAACCATTATATGCTTTTGGAATAGATGTTTCAGTTCAAAACACTGTGGGTGCTTCGGAATATGGTAAATATTTTATGCTGCTTAATTTTTCTCTTATACTTCAGATTTTACTCGATTTAGGTCTTGAAAATTTTAACAGGAGAGAAATTGCCAGGCATACCAGTCTTCTGGAAAAGTATATTTCAAATATTATAACTCTTAAGCTGACACTTGGTATAATTTACTTTGCAGTGTGTTCGGCTATAGGTTATTTTATTTTAAACTTTGGTTTTGCTGAATTTAAGCTTCTGTTAGTTTTATTGTTTAACCAGTTTTTAGCGTGCTTCATCCTGTATTTCAGGGCAAATCTCGGGGGATTACATCTTTTTAAGACTGACAGCATAATTTCCGTGCTGGACCGATTCCTGGTAATAATAATAACGGGTTTTCTTTTATGGGGAAACATAACAAAGCAACCATTCCGGATCGAATGGTTCGTTTATGCTCAGACAGCAGCATATTCAGTAAGTGCAATTATTTCATTTACAATAATACTGGCAAAAGCAAAATATATACGTCCGCGTTTTGACATCAAGTATTATATAGCTGTATTAAAACAATGCCTCCCATATGCATTATTGATCTTGCTGATGGCAACCTATATGCGTATTGATACAGTTTTACTGGGCAAGCTTTTGCCTGATGGCAGCGAACAAGCAGGAATTTATGCTCATAGTTACAGAATTGTTGAGATTCTTTCAAACTACGGATACCTGTTTTCTATTTTACTGCTGCCGATATTTTCGAGAATGATAAAGCAGAAAGAACCGGTTGAGCAACTTGTACAATTATCATATCTGCTGATAATTACACCGGCAATTGTAGTATCAATTAGTTGTGCTTTTTTCAGAAATGAAATAATTGAACTGTTATATGATGAGCATATAAAAACATCCGCCAGTGTATTCGGCAAACTTATATTTAGTTTTCTTGGGATGTGTACTACCTATATTTTCGGGACTTTACTGACTGCCAACGGAAATCTTAAAATTCTAAACATGATTGCAGGAGGAGGAGTGGTTATAAATGTAATATTGAATTTAATTCTTATTCCAAGATATGGAGTACAGGGAGCTGCCATAACAAATATAGTAACACAGGCCTATATGACAATTGCCCAGATAACCTTATCAACAAGGCTGTTCAGATTTAAGATTAATTATAAATTAATCGGAATCCTGATTATTTTTATTCCACTTATGATTTTGTCAGGTTATTTTATTAAATCGTTGGAAATAAACTGGATTGCAGGTTTTATTTTAATTATATCTGCCGGTATAATTATGGGATTCACTGTAAGATTATTAAATCTGAAAACTTTGTATCAAATAATAAGATATGACGATAACATTAAAAATTAAAATTATTTACCATACTTTTAAAAAGCCTCCGGAATCATTGATTTAGTTAGTTACATATAAATTTTTTCATTATTAGTGATTTTTAGCACATTTCTTTCTGTTCTGTTACTTATCAATTTCACTCTTTTATCACCGAAATTCAGTATTTAATGGAAAATATGCAATAAATTTCCGAGATAAGCATTCATTTTTTTAATTTTATATCCTCATAATTCATTTAATAACAGCGCTATGAAACCTATTTATAAAAAGCTTGCCTTTACAGGAATAACTATATTAATAGGACTGACAGGCTTAAAAACAGTTTTATCACAGACAACAGTAAATATATCTGCAGAACAGCCTCCACAGCTAACCGTTGATGCAGGGGATGATGCTACTATTAATGTTGGTGAGGGGATCACTCTTGGAGGAACTCCGGCTGCAACAGGTGGTTCAGGCAATTATATATATAACTGGAGTCATCCGACATACCTTGACAATTCTATAATAGCTAATCCGCTTGCCACGCCTCCCGGCAACCTGACATTTACATTAACAGTCACTGACGAGAATGGCTGCACTGAATCCGATGCAGCTTCAATCACAGTTCTTGGAGGTACAGGGGTCAAAGATTCAGAGACCGGTATCGATTTGAATATATTTCCTAATCCGGGTAGTGGAAAATTTACAATTGCCTTTTCTAATTCTTTTAATGAGAAACGAATATTAATTACAGTTACTAATTTATCGGGACAAAAGGTATATGAAGAAATATGTGATGTTAAACCTGACTTTCAAAAAGAAATAGATATATCTTTCCTGTCAGGAGGTTTTTATATTCTGACAATAGAAGGGGAATCAATATACCTGGACAGGCAATTAATACTTCGTTAACATAAAACTTTAACCATGAGTTATTTCAAGAGTTTTATAAGGTTGGGGATTATTATATTACTATTATTTGGTAAAAGCTCATTTCCCCAGTATATATTAGTAAATTCTGAAAAAGTACTATATGAAAATGATTCTGTTATATTAATTATTGATAATGGGATCAGAGGAGATTTACAGTGGGAAGTATCAAATGACAAAGAAAACTGGACACCAGTGCCTGATGGTAATTCAGGTATATTGCATATACATGTTGACAGTTCTGTATATTATCGTGCAAAAATAACCGAAGGTACATGTACTTATATATATTCTGATACTGTCCTGATAGCAGAACTATACGATGAACGCGATGATCATGTATATGATATTGTGAGAATAGGACAGCAATGGTGGATGGCAGAAAACCTGGATTATTTCAGTTCTTATGGCTCATGGTATTATAATAATGATAGTGTAAGTAATTCGATTTATGGCAGGTTATACAACTGGGAAACGGCTCAATCAGTATGCCCTGCTGAGTGGCACCTGCCATCTGACGAGGAATGGAAGATCCTGGAAATGGAAATCGGCATGAGCGAGGCTCAGGCAGTTGCTATTGGTTTAAGAGGTACGGATGAGGGCACACAATTGAAAATTGGCGGAACATCGGGTTTTGATATAATTTATAGCGGCTTTCGTGACCCGTCCGGTACTTTTATTAGCCTAGGATCAGGAGCCACATTCTGGACATCCACTGAGGGGGGAGCTGGAATGGCCTGGTACAGGGGATTTGCTACAGATCCCCAGATTCACAGGGATGTTTATGATAAGGAATATGGATTTTCTGTCAGATGCGTAAGACAAATGCTTCCAGTAGTAAATACCATTCCTGTAGATTCAGTTGGCATAACTTATGCAAGAAGTGGAGGAACAATAACCGATGAAGGTGCATCAACAGTAACAGCCAGGGGAGTATGCTGGAGTACATCGCCTGACCCGGTTGTTTCTACCGGCAACTATACGGTAGATGGAACAGGTACAGGAGAATTCACAAGTATAATAACCGGATTGCAAATTAATACTACCTATTACCTGCGTGCATATGCAACAAATAGTAAAGGAACAGGTTATGGTAAGCAGGAAATCTTTGAGACTTTGCCATTAAATGAGACAGGTACTGTTACAGATTCACGTGATGGAAAAACATATAAAACAGTGAAAATCGGCTACCAGTGGTGGATGGCTGAGAACCTGAATTATAATACATCTAACTCCTGGTGTTATGATGATTTAATTACAAATTGTAATTCTTCCGGTCTGTTGTATTCGTGGAGTGCTGCTCAGAATGCATGTCCTGCAAACTGGCATTTACCCGGTGATGATGAGTGGAAGATACTGGAAATGGCGCTTGGTATGAGTCAGGCTGAAGCAGATAATACCGGACTGAGAGGAACTGATCAGGGTACACAATTAAAGGAGGAAGGATCAACAGGATTTGATATATTATATGCTGGTTACCGTGATCCGGAAGGTATATTCAGCAGCTACGGATCAGGAGCCACTTTCTGGACTTCCACGGAAGAGGCAGTTAGTACGGCCTGGTACAGGGGATTTGCCACTGATCCGCAAATTCACAGGGATATATTTGATAAGGATTATGGATTTTCTGTCAGATGTGTACTTGATATATTACCAGAGGTAACTACAAATAGTGTTGATTCAATTGGTAAGACATATGCAAGATGCGGTGGGAATGTGATATCTGACGGGGGACTGCCTGTAACAGAGAGAGGTGTATGCTGGAGTACTTCTCATAATCCGGATATTGGTGATTCACATACCAGTGATGGTGCTGGCCTGGGAGAATTTACCAGCATTATGACAGGCCTTATCCGTAACAGAAGATATTATGTGAGGGCATATGCAACAAGTAGTGGGGGGACAGCTTATGGTGAGGAGGTCAGCTTTGTCACAAAAAGGAAATAAATATATCTTTCCTGTAAAATTAAAAATATTAACCATGAATTATTTCAAGACCGCATTAAGACTGGGGATATTAATATTATTATTACTGGGTAAAAGTGCATATCCGCAGTTTGTGATTGTAAATTCTGAAAAAGTACTGTATGAAAATGATTCTGTTATATTAATTATTAATGAGGGGATTAGAGGAGATGTACAGTGGGAAGTATCAAAAGATAAAGAAAACTGGATAACTGTACCTGGCGGTAATTCAGGTACATTGCATATACGTGTTGACAGTTCGGTATATTACCGTGCAAAAATAACAGAGGGTACATGTAATGCCATATATTCAGATACTGTGCTGATTGCAGAACTATATGATGAGAGGGATAATCATATATATGATATTGTAAAGATAGGGTATCAATGGTGGATGGCAGAAAATCTGGACTATTACAGTTCTTACGGTTCATGGTATTATGATGATGATAGTGTTAGTAATTCATCATATGGCAGATTATATGACTGGCCTGTGGCCCAGGATATCTGCCCTTCAGGCTGGCGTCTTCCTGAAGATAATGACTGGAAGTCGCTGGAATTGACCCTTGGAATGGAGATAAATGAACTTGAGAATACAGGCTGGAGAGGAACAGACCAGGGGGATCAACTTAAAACAGGCGGATCTTCAGGATTCAACCTGATATTTGGAGGATTCCGCAGCGAATCAGGTATTTATGAATTACTCGACGCAACCGCAACCTTCTGGTCAGGCTCACAGTATGATAATGATTATGCCTGGTTCAGGGGAGTTTCAGATACAACAGCGATAAACAGGGATATCTACAATAAGCAGATGGCTTTTTCAGTACGCTGTATTAAGAACACGGTTCCATCTACAGCAACTGTGGGAATTCATTCAATAACCAGGATATCCGTCAGAGTTGAAGGCATAGTATTATCTGACGGAGGGGCCCCGGTAACTGAAAGGGGATTTTGCTGGAACACTTCACCAAATCCTGTAGTTCAGGATAACTATAAGGTTGCCGGAGGAAGTACGGGTGAATTTTCCGGATTCATAAGTGGTTTGGTTCCCAATACAACATATTATTTAAGAACATATGCGACAAACAGCCTTGGTACATCATATGGAAATGAAGTATCATTTACAACTCCTCAATATTCAGAACCTACATTATCAACAGCTCCTTTAAGTGATATTTCACAGACATCCGTAGTTACAGGAGGTACTGTATTCGATGACGGGGGGAACAGTATTATTGACAAAGGTATATGCTGGAGTATTTCGCCGGCTCCCGGATTATCAGATAATATTCAATCAGAGGGCGCAGGATTTGGCAGTTATGTAAGTAATATAACAGGTCTTACTACAAATACCTCTTATTATGTACGTGCATATGCATATAACAGCGAGGATACTGCCTTTGGTAACGAAATATATTTTACTACTTTGCCTGTTAATGAGATTGATACTTTTACGGATTCACGCGATGAACAGAGGTATAAAATGGTAAAAATAGGCAACCAGTGGTGGATGGCTGAAAATCTTAATTTTTCTGCAAGCGGGGGCTCCTGGTACTACAATGATGATGTATCAAATTCTCAATATGGCAGATTATACAACTGGGAAACAGCTCAGACAGTATGCCCTGCTGAGTGGCACCTGCCGTCTGACGAGGAATGGAAGACCCTGGAGATGGAAATCGGTATGAGCCAGGCCCAGGCAGATGCTATTGGTTTAAGAGGTACGGATCAGGGCACACAACTGAAAATCGGCGAACCATCAGGTTTTGATATAATTTACAGTGGTTTTCGCGATCCATCCGGTGTTTATAGCAGCCTGGGATCAGGAGCTACATTCTGGACATCCACGGAGGGGGGCGCTGATATGGCCTGGTACAGGGGCTTTGCAACTGACCCACAGATTCACAGGGATGTTTTTGATAAGGATTATGGATTTTCCGTCAGATGTGTAAGGGAGATGCTACCGATAATAAATACCATTCCTGTTGATTCAATTGGTAAAACTTATGCAAGAAGCGGTGGAGCAATTCAGTATGACGGAGGTCTGCCGGTAACAGCATATGGGGTCTGCTGGAGCACATCACCAAATCCTACTGTAGAGGATAATCATACTGTTGATGGAAGCGGAACAGCTACGTTTATAAGCACAATAACGGGTCTTGTTACCAATACAACATATTATCTCAGGGCTTATGCAACAAATAGTTTCGGAACGTCATACGGAGAGCAGGAAATCTTTCTTACACTCACCTTCCCTGTAATTTCAACAACAACACCTACTTCAATTACCGTAAGTTCGGCACATAGCGGCGGAACAATAACTGATAACGGAGGCTCACCGGTAACAGCCAGGGGAGTATGCTGGAGTACGTCACCTGATCCGGTTGTTTCTGTCGGAAATTATACATCCGACGGAACAGGGACAGGTTCGTATACAAGTATTATAACAGGATTACAGATTAATACAACCTATTACCTGCGTGCATACGCAACAAACAGTAAAGGAACCGGTTATGGTGATCAGAAAATCTTTGAGACCTTGCCTACAAATGAGACAGGTACTGTCACCGACTCACGTGACGGGAAAACATATGAAACAGTTAAAATCGGATACCAGTGGTGGATGGCTGAGAACCTGGATTATGACAGATCCGGTTCATGGTGTTATGATGATATTAGTGCAAATTGTGATACAATGGGTAAGTTATATTCATGGAATGCCGCTCAGAATGCGTGTCCTGCAGACTGGCACTTACCCAGTGATGATGAGTGGAAAATTCTGGAAATAGTCCTTGGTATGAGCCAGGCAGATGCAGATGATGTAGGCCTGAGGGGTACTGACCAGGGTACGCAATTAAAGAAGGGCGGCTCGACAGGATTTGATATATTGTATTCGGGTTTCCGCGACCCGGGTGGTACATTTACAAGCTACGGATCAGGAGCCACATTCTGGACTTCTACGGAAGAAACCAGTGGTACGGCCTGGTACAGGGGATTTGCTACTGACCCGCAGATTCACAGGGAAACATTTGACAAGGATTATGGATTTTCTGTCAGATGTGTACTTGATATATTGCCAAATGTTACTACAGATATTGTAGACTCAATTGGAAAGACTTATGCAAGATGCGGCGGGAATGTAACATTTGACGGAGGACTGCAAGTAATTGAGCGAGGTGTATGCTGGAGCACGTCACAAAATCCGGATATAGGTGATTCACATACAAGTGACGGTGCAGGACTGGGTGAGTTTACAAGTATAATAACCGGACTTATACCGAACAGAACCTATTATGTAAGAGCCTATGCAACAAGCAGTGTAGGTACGGCATATGGTGATGAGGTCAGCTTTGTCTCGGTTACCCTGCCCCAGCTTACAACAACCCAGGTAAGCTCAATAGGAGAAACAGATGCTTATAGCGGTGGTAATATAACGGATAACGGGGGCACAGCTATTATTGCGCGGGGAGTATGCTGGAGTATCAATCCAAACCCGACAACTTTTGACGACCAGACATCCAATGGTTCAGGATCCGGAATTTTCATCAGTCATATTACAGGATTAAATGCCAACACTGTTTACTATGTGCGCGCCTATGCAATAAACAGCAAAGGTACTGCATATGGTCAGCAGATAGTATTTGAAACATTGCCTTATAACGAGACAGGTTCATTTACGGATTCGCGTAACGGAAAAATATATGAAACTGTAAAAATAGGAGATCAGTGGTGGATGGCTGAAAACTTAAATTATATAATGGTTAATTCATGGTGCTACAATAACAACCCTTCATATTGTGATTCATTAGGCAGATTATATTCCTGGAACGCAGCAGAAAGCTCATGTCCGTCGGGCTGGCGTTTACCTGAAGATCAGGATGTTAAAACACTGGAAATTGAACTGGGAATGAGTGCTGCAGAGGCTGATAATACGGGACTGAGGGGAACAGACCAGGGTACACAGCTGAAAAAAGGAGGTTCATCCGGATTTGATATGCTGTATAGTGGTTACAGGTCGGAGGGAGGTTCATATTTTACTCTTGGTACAGGGGCAACATTCTGGACATCAACTGAATCAGGAAGTTCGGCATGGTACAGGGGCTTTGGCACACATTCTCAGGTGCACAGGGATCTTTTTGATAAGGACTATGGATTTTCAGTGAGATGCCTGAAAATTGAATTACCCGTTGTTACTACTGAAACAATCACCTCAATAACTGAAAACTCTGCAACCGGAGGAGGAGAAGTAACATCTGACGGAGGTGCGACTGTCACAGCCAGGGGAGTATGCTGGAGCACATCCCAGAATCCCGATATAGGAGATGATCATACAAGTGACGGGTCAGGCCTGGGATCTTTCGTAAGTACAATAACAGGACTGGATCCGAATACACAATATTATGTGAGGGCATATGCGACAAACAGTGAAGGGACAGGCTACGGTGATGAGGTTAGTTTTTACACCCAGGCAGGACTGCCTGAATTGACTACAGCCGTTGTTACTTCAATAACTGAGAACTCGGCTGAAAGCGGTGGTACAATAACAAGTGACGGAGGTGCACCAATCACTGCAAGGGGAGTATGCTGGAGTACTTCCCAGAATCCCGATACAGGCGACGATCATACAACTGACGGAACAGGGACCGGAACTTTTGTAAGTGCAATAACAGGACTTGACCCTAACACTACATACTATGTCAGAGCTTATGCAACAAACAGTGAGGGTACAAGCTACGGCAACCAGAGAAGTTTTATTACAGTCACAGGATTACCGGTAGTCACAACTGCATCAATAGGTTCTGTAACAGATATATCCGCTTCATCGGGAGGCAATGTAACTTATGACGGGGGAGCGACTATCACTGCAAGGGGAGTATGCTGGAGTACTTCCCAGAATCCGGATATTAATGATGACTACACAACTGATGGAACAGGTTTGGGAACATTCGTCAGTTCAATAACAGGGCTTACCCCGGGAACCCAGTATTATGTAAGGGCTTATGCCACAAATAGTAGCGGAACGGCGTACGGGAATCAGGAAAGCTTTACAACAACCTCTACATTAGCTACTGTGACCACTGCCTCAATAAGTTCCATAACGGAAAATTCAGCAAGCGGTGGTGGAAATGTTACGGACGGGGGAGGTTCTCCTGTAACAGCAAGGGGAGTATGCTGGAGTACATCTGCAAATCCGACTATTGCTGACAATACTACAACTGATGGCTCGGGAACAGGTGCATTTGTGAGCGCACTGAGCGGACTGACAGCCGGTACCGAATATTTCGTAAGAGCATATGCAATAAATAGCGCAGGTACGGCATATGGTAATGAGGTTAGCTTTACAACTCTTAATGAAACAGGAACACTTGTAGACGTGCGTGATAGCCAGGTATACAACACTGTTAAGATAGGAGACCAGTGGTGGATGGCAGAGAACCTGAATTTCTATACAGATTCGGGCTCATGGTATTATGACGATGATAGTGTAACTTATGCAGAAACATACGGCAGATTATACTCATGGGATACTGTAATGGCAGGTGCAGCTTCGAGCAATACTGTTCCCAGCGGAGTTCAGGGTGTATGCCCTTCAGGATGGCACATACCGAGTGATGCCGAATGGGCAATTATGACAGACGAGCTGGGGGGGCTGACCGTTGCAGGCGGAAAAATGAAGGAAGAGGGTTTCGCAAATTGGACTACTCCAAATACCGGGGCAACAAATATAAGCGGGTTTACGGCACTTCCTGCAGGGGAGAGGACAGATGCAAGTGTCTTCCAGTATGAAGGTGATCGGGCGACATACTGGTCAACTACAGAGCAAACAGGCACGGATGCATGGACACGCATATTAAACTATGACAGCAATGCGGCCGTAAGAGACCGTTTTGATAAAGATTACGGATTTTCTGTAAGGTGTGTTCAGGACTAAATATTTAAAAAGAGGCTGGCTAATATATAATTTTTTCTTTGTAAGTGTGATGGGGCAATATTCTGCTTAATGTAATTTTACATGCACTGCTTTATTAAGCTTACAGCAAGGACAACTGTTATATAATTACCACTACAGCCTCTTTTTTTTTATACTATAACTCCATATTTTTTTATTACTGTCAGAAAATATCAATTAAAGACTTATCTTAATTTTTATTATATTTAAAATATATTAACTTGAATTCCTGTTCAGAATTTCATGAATATTCACAATTAGATCAAAAACAGAGTAAATGGACTTATTGAGAAATAAATACATAGATGTATATACTGAAGAAAAGATCGCAATAATCAGGTTTAAAGAAAAAATATTTGAATTCATTGTTAATCTTGATGAAAGTGATACTTTAATTGAATTTATTTCCAGGACACAATATGATAGCAACATCAAAGCCCTGTTATTTATAAATGAACCCGGAAGTGTGGATGATAAGGAATACGAAAGTTTCCTGAAGTCGATTCTTTCAGAGGAATATTTGATGCAGGAAGACAGCATGCCCGATTTTTGCGAGAAGAACATCAGGTTCAAGGAAATAAACATTTTAAACAGGATAGTCAAAGAAATAGCAAATTATAACAAATTATGTTTTGTAGGGATCCAGGGAACAATTGTAACACCGTTCCTGGGGGCATCCCTGGCTGCTGACATGCGATATGCCGCAGAGAATACAGTATTTGTTATGGTGCATAATAAGTACGGCCTTCATCCCAGCGGCGGACTACCGTTTTTTCTGTCACAAATGCTTGGCCACCAAAAAGCTATGGAAGTCCAGCTATCTGAAAAAATAACTGCCGGTGAAGCACTTAAACTGGGAATGATAAATAAAATATTCCCTGAAAAAGACTTTTTAAATAACTGTGTAAAAGAAATAGGCAAATTTATCAGTATAAAAAGCTGTACTTTACGAAACACAAAAAGACTTACCAGTTTTAACCGTTCATTACTGCAAGAATATTTTGATTTTGAAGCAGGCTTATTAAATCTTTGATTTCAGTATACTGATTTATCCTGTTCCAAGTAATTCCATTAATGATAAAGCATTTGCCGGAGCATATCCTTCAAAGTCGTTATTGAAAAAAATATAGATTCTTTTAATTCCCTTGCCTGAATAATACTTTACCAGTGATGAAATTTCAGCTAACTCGCTGCCGGAATAATTGTATGAGTACCATTTTTCCCTGCCATGCAGCCTTATATATGCAGTATCAGCAGTAATCCAGTCATTAAGTGAAGATTTAGGAGAATCAGCATTGCAGTATACTGCCCCTGACTCTTTAAGTATTGTGTATATCTCCCCATTTAACCACACTTTATTACGAAATTCTATAGCTAATTTTTGTGGATGGCTGAATAATGATATTGTTTTATTTAGCAGTTCCGGGTTATATTTTGTCCGGGGAGCCAGTTGAAGCAGAATTAATCCCAGTTTGTCCCCTAGCAGTGAAGCTGAGCTTGTGAAGTCTTTTATGTCATCATCAATGTTTATAAGATATTTACGATGAGTTATTATTCGCGGGGCTTTCAGTACATAACTGAATTTTTCATTAACCCGGTCTTTCCATTTAATATATGTCCGGTCTTTAAACCTCCTGTAAAAAGTAGCATTTATTTCAACAGTTGAAAAGTATTTGCAATAGTATGTAAACCATTTTGTCTTTGCCAGATCGCCCGGATAGAATTTGTTTTTCCAGTGATCGTATGTCCAGCCTGAAGTTCCGATATACAATTGCAGGGTTGTATGCTTATCAGGGGATTTATTTACAGGCATTTATATAAGAAATTTAATCAGGCAGCGACCGGATGTCACAAATTTCAAATTTATTAATGCGTCCATCTGATAATTCAGCCCGGGTATATTTACCATACCAGAGAGGCCCGGGATTAGCCAGCCGGGTATTTCCTATGGAATCAATTCCAATACCCTCATGAATGTGGCCTGTAAAACAGATTAAAGGTTGATATTCTTCGATAAAGGAGCGTACTGCTTTACTCCCTACATGCATACCATCTCTGACTTCATCATTTAATGTATCAACAGGAGGCTGGTGGGAAACAAGTATTAAATTTGCATCAGACGGCACTCCGGAAACTGAACTTAACAGTACGGCGGCCAGTTCATCCTCTGTATATTCATTTGGTGTTCTCCCCGGACATGGCAGGGATCCTCCCAGTCCAACGAATGTATAGCCCTTAAAGGATTTTGAAGATCCATTAATATTGAACATGTTTTCAGTAAGATATTTGTCAACACCGGAATAATCGCAATTGCCTGAAACAGCATAAATATTTGAATTAAACATTTTTATGTTTTCAATGACTTTTTTAGCGTTTTTCTCCCTTCCGAAATGTGTTATATCACCTGAAATTATTACGGCATCAGCCTTTGCCAGTATATTTGAAATTTTATCAATATTTTCATCCTTTCCGTGAATGTCAGTCAGTCCGATTAACAGCATTTTTTATATTGTTTAAGTATTAAAGCCGGGTCTTATGGTGATATTCAAAATTAAAATTAAGACTTTTTAAGTAGAAAAATAATCATACTTAAGGATATCATGGAATATTTGCAATAATTTTGATATTTTACGTCTTCATAGTAATAAATCATAAACAATATATGCAATGTCTGTAAAAAAAATAATGCTTGGAATTGACAGGGAAACAATTCCGGATATCGGGTTTTATTTGATGTCATTATTTTTTAAAGTATATTATTTTTTAAATCCCCAGGATAAATACATTAATAGTTTTGGAATCAAGCCCGGTGATGTTGTTATAGATTATGGTTGTGGCCCCGGAGATTACATAAAACTGGTTTCAGCAGCTGCTGGTCCAAGGGGCAGGGTATATGCTGTCGATATTCACAAACTGGCAATAAAGTCTGTTAAAAAATTAATTAAAAAGAAAAATTTGCATAACGTCACTCCTGTACTGGCTGATGGATATTCATGTGGTATTAAAGATAATACAGCCGATTTGATTTATGCCCTTGATATGTTTCATATGATTGAAGACACTAACTCCTTCTTAAATGAGCTCAACAGACTATTAAAAAAAGACGGAATTTTAATCCTGGAAGATGGTCACCAGGAAAGGGAATCATCAAGAGAAAAGATTAAAAAATCCGGTAAATGGGAGATTACAGGAGAAGCTAAAAGGCATATAAGATGTAAACCGTTAAAATAGCCTATCTTTAAAGAATAAAATTTAAAAAACGTACCATGGTAATTAAAAATTTGAAGGACGTACCTCATGAAGATATGTCAGCTTTTAAGGGTGTAAAAAAGCAAATTCTTATCGGACCCCGGGACGGCTCCGAAGAAATAGTTATGCGTTATTTTAGTCTTGAACCCGGGGGAAACACACCTTATCACAGCCACGGTTTTCCTCATGTTGTAAAGGTTGAAAAGGGTCAGGGCATAATAATCGATAAGAATGGGAAAGAGCATTCATTAGAATGCAACCAGGTCATATATGTTGAAGATGATGAAGTCCACGGATTTAAAAATACTGGGACAGGATCCTTTGATTTTATATGTATTGTGCCGCCCAGGGGTGAGAATTAGCATAACAACTATAAGGGATCAACATCAATAATTATCTGAAGGGATTTAAATTCATGCTTTGCAAGTAGCGTGTCAATCAGGCTTTTAATTATTCTCTTTGATTGAGTAATTGACTTTTCTTTATCACGTTTAAACAGGATTTTTTCAAGATACCAGTCCTGTATTTTATTAATTACCGGTGGCTCCGGCCCCAGAATTCCTTCACTGAACTTCTTTTTAAGATTATTTGCCAGGTAGCCGGATGCCTCTTTCAGCACTTGTTTCTTTCTGTGTTTTAGTGTTATTTCAATAAGCCTGTAAAATGGTGGATATTTAAACCTTTTTCTTTCTATAAGCTGGTTATTAAACATTGATTGATAGTCATTTTTTTCAACATTCTGTACAATTGTATTGCCGGGATCAGATGTCTGTATAATTACAAGCCCCCTCTCACCTTTTCTACCTGCCCTGCCACTGACCTGTGCCATTAACTGGTAACTCCTTTCATACGACCTGAAATCGGGAAAATTCAGCATATTATCGGCATTAAGTATCCCAACTACTCTTACATTATTGAAATCCAGTCCTTTAGTAATCATCTGTGTGCCGACAAGTATATCTATTTTCCCTGATTCAAAATCAGATATTATCTGCTCATAAGATTTCTTTGTTCTTGTGCTGTCCAAATCCATTCTTTTAACTTTGGCCAGGGGGAAAAAGATATGAATTTCGTCTTCAATTTTTTCTGTCCCAAACCCCTGTGTCAGCATCGGTTCACTCCCGCATTTACTGCAGGATTCAGGTAATTTTACCGAATAACCGCAATAATGGCAAGTTAATTTATTGATATGTCTGTGATATGTCAGGCTGACATCACAATGTTTACAAAACGGAATCCAGCCGCATGCCCCGCACTCAATATAGGGGGAGAAACCTCTTCGATTCTGGAACAGGATGACCTGTTCTTTG
>CP070654.1:2977075-2980871 GCA_020354785.1 Bacteroidales bacterium | reverse complement strand
CTGTACGGCTTTTAAGTGATGCTCCGCCATAAGCAACATGAACAGACCGGTTGCTTTTCACAATACCTGAATTCCACAGGTCACCTTCCCCTGAGGTAAGTTTTTCAGGTGTTGAAGCTACAATGACCTGGTAAGCCGTTTGTACGGTATTGCGCCGGTCGGATGATATTTCCCAGCTAAGACTAGGATTTGGGATGTCAATACCTTCCGGATTAACCAGCATTTCACAGCGCAGATTAGTCAGATGAACTTCTTCCGGCATATCAGGCTGGCCTGAAAACAATACTATCCCGGCCAGAATAATTATATATGTATATAAATGCCTATTCATCCGTATTTGTATATTTATTCATGTATATCTATTCATACTGATATTTGAAACCTGATTCATTCATACTTAGAGATAATCCTTTCAAGTTTACCGGATGAAGCAACTTCCTTACCATCTACCAGCACATGCAGCCCTTTTCCACGATTATAACGGTTTCCATTTCTATCCCAGAAAACAGTTACAATTTTTCCGTGATACAATATATTGTCCAGGCAAAACCAGTCCCACTTCTCTTCGGGGATTAAGGGATTTACCTCAATAATATTTCCGGCATGGGGTCTGAAGCCCACGAGTCCGCTTATTATCAGGTCACAAAATGTAGAGTGGTTGTAATAACGGCTGCGTTCCTGGTCACCTTTTAACCAGTATCCTGTTGTTTCATCCAGATACTCTCCTATATAAGGTCTGCCGCGATAATACTGAGATTCCACATATAATTCCATCAGTCTGAAGTATATTGAATCAGTTATAACCGACTGCTTATAGTTATTCATCAGGTTGGCCATGGCTGTCATTGTCTGTGACGTGGCAAAGGGCCATACAGCTCCATCCCATTCACACTTACAGCACCCGTGAGTTCTGAATCCGGGATGCCGGCGTTCTGCTGTTGTCAGTCCGAATGGGGCAAGAAATCCTTCTTTGTCAGTTACCTGTTTCCAGGCCTGTTCATATCCCTGGTCAGGCAGATTGAAATACCAGGGTATAAACCCGATTGCTTCCCTTGCATCAGCAAGCCTTCCATCAGGTTTTAAAGCCTCAAAGAAGTTGCTTTCCGGGTTCCAGAGTTTATTCAGTATCAGAAGTTTTAAAGTATCTGCTTTGGCAGCATATTTTTTAGCCAGCTTATCTCTGCCTGCCATATGTGACAGTTTACTTATTGCTACTGCATTACCATACATGTAGCTGTTAACGGTAGGTCTTGCATTTTTCTCATGCCGCCCGCCGCTAATGGATTCCTCCATACCGTCACGGACATCATACTGCCAGAAAAGACCCTCAGGTAAACGTCTCATAGATTCCCAGGTCATATAATCGTTTAGCAGATCAGGAAGCATATCAATTAAAAAACTACTGTCACCATCAACAAGAAAACGGTTATATAATGCATCAGCTGACCAGCTGCTAAAATTCCGCAGCTTTTCCATGTTTTTGCCTTCCCTGCCCCTGTACCACAAGTGTATATAATCCTCCAGATATTTGCTGTCATGCAGCCACCGGGCTTCATAAATATGGTGCCCTAAAGCACAGCTAATTAAATTATATTTATCAGCATAGGATCGATCAACAAGAAACTCAGTAATAGCATAACCCTGTGGTGTCTCCTTAATATGCTTGCGCAAGGTCCACCACCTGAAATAGTATATTTCCTCAAAATTATCCTGGGGACATTCAAAAAAAGGTATATTCCTGCTCATCCATTCCCATGACCGGTCATTAGAAACAGCCTGTATAATATTTTCATCCTCCATGCGGTTAAAAAAATCAACATGATGCTTATAATTTTCCGGCTTAAGTATGAAAAGTGATTTATCCGCAGAACTATCTGATATCTTCACTGACTTTATATAAAATGCAGCTTCCTCAACCGGCTCCCCTGCCCGGGGCAAATCAAAATCCTGTTGAGCAGGAGTATCAGAATTTGGGAACCGTCTTATTTCACCGGTCCTGAAGACAATCCTTTCAAGCGAAGCTACAGGGGCAAAAAATATGCGGTCTGTTGCTTCACTTTTGCCGTTTACTTTAAGATTATAAGAGCGGTTTTTCACATCCAGTTCAACACGGATATTATATTGTTTCCCTGCTTCATAGTTCATCATGCTTGAATAGCGATAACTGTATTTTGTTTTGAATGTACTGTCAGAATCAAAAATAAGCCTCACAGCAGCAGTACCTTTTGCATCCTGAAATTCAATATGCAGTGCTCCTTTGTCTTTCTGCGCAGGGATTACTGAAAATTCGGCTATCAAATTTTTAGATACAGGAAATAGTCTTTCAGCTTTTGCATAATCATACCTGTCACGGTCTTTAAGTGAAAGACATCGCGTGCCATCCCGGATTCTTTCTATTTGTACCGGAGCCCAAATCGGACTGTAAATATTCCACTTCTTTAGCTCTGCACCCTCCGGCAGCTCACTGAAAATATCATTCACGGGTTCGCCCTCATAATCCTCAACAGGAACAGGTATTGATGCCACCCATATGTCCTCCTTGTTCATGCTGTATGTTACCCATAAGTTTCCATCAGGAGGAGTTCCGTTGCCCTCAAGAATTCCCCTGACGTACTGCGGTCCGTAATTTTTATAATTACCTCCATAACGCATAGGGGATATTTCTCCCTGGACAAGTAAAAGATTATTGTAATCCAGTCCGTTTTCGCTGACGGAGACAGCCAGCGGCCAGCGGAATTCGGAAGGATTGTACACAGTAGCATAACGTCCGTCCGAAGTGCGCTGCCCCCATATTTTAGCATTCCGGTTAACAAAGCCCGGAGCTCTTACTGGTCTCGGCCATGTTTTTCCCTCATCATTACTGATAGCTGTAAGGGCATGTTTCCATAATCCCACTACCCTCCCGTCAGGAAGATGGTAATAACTGAGTGCTTTAAATTGCTTTTTCAAAGGAATGAGAGGATCATCCCTGTCTGCTTCCTCGTTCCACTGCTGCATCATAAGTGGGTTAGCAAGCAGTTCATCACACGCCTCAACAAATCCCTTGTCTTTGCTTGTGTCATAAAAAGAGTAATTAGTATTATTCTTACCCCACCCGGAATTGTAACGAATGAAATATACTGGTCCGAAACTTCCGTCAGGATATATTTCACGCACCACACGGCCTATTCCTTTCCCGTCATTTGGCTTATCCTTCCTGTCCATACATATCCCGTAAAAGGCCAGCGCCAGCAAACGGTTTTTCTCTGACATATAAAAACCCATACGCTGATGCATCACTGCATACAGATCCCGGGCAACACCGGGATAACCTTCCTTAATTGTTCCGTCAGGTATTTTATATCGGGGAAAGAGTGCAATTGGTTTTGACCAGCGGCAGCCATCTTTTGATGTAACAAGTAAAGTCTGGCCCGGTGGAATGTGTTCGCCAACAGAATTACTAAGGTACTGAAGGTAAAAAGTATTGTTCCGGTATGCAAGCATGGGAGCATGACTATACGTCCATCCATAACCTTCAGCCTCCTCAGGATGTTCGCGGTTAGCCCTCAGCACCTGGATATTATGCACACCCTTTACCGGGCTTAACTGCCCGTGATGATAATCCACATTACTCAGTGTATTACCGGTATACCTTATAATATCCTGGGTTTGGAGAGTAGTTATCCATAATGTACAAAATACAGTTATAGAAGATATTTTCTGAACGAAATGAAGCATATAATAAAATTAGTAAGATAAATATATTTTAAATTTTATTATTTTGTTGTTTTTTCCTTTCTGCTTCCTTTATCTTGAC
>CP070654.1:2953826-2976975 GCA_020354785.1 Bacteroidales bacterium | reverse complement strand
AATCGCTCCTTCTTTTGCCGCGATTGAGATTTTAGGTTTCATTAGTATATGCCGGGTATGAACCCTGTTCTCGGTTCTGTCAATTAATTCAATAATGTGGTATCCGAATGAGGATTTGACAATTTTGGATACAGCTCCCTTCTTAAGGCTGAAAGCTGCTTTTGCGTATTCAGGATCCAAATCAGCTTTGTTAGACCATCCTATATCACCTCCTTTAGGTGCCGAAGGTCCTTCAGAATAGAGTACAGCCAATGTTGTGAATCTTTCCCCGTTGATTATTCTCTGCCTGATATCCAGCAATTTTTGCCTTACTTCATAAATCGCCTCTTCACTTGTTGACGGATAACGCACTATCTGGTCAATTTCAACTTCAGAATTCACATAAGGAATACTGTCCTCAGGCAGGCTTTTATAATAACTTTTAACTTCAGAGGGAGTTACTGATATGCTGCCTACTATTTCTGCTCTCATGCTTTCTATCAACATCTGGTCCCTGATAGCATCCCTCATGTCTTCCTTTATCTCAAGAATAGACTTATTGAAGTATTGTACAAGATTTTCTTCTGAACCTACCTGGTTAATAAAGAATTTTAACCTCTGGTCAAGCTGTAATTCTACCTCCACCTCAGTTACCTCAATACTGTCAACTTCGGCCTGGTTTAACAGCAGTTTTTGTGATAATAATTCTTCAAATATTTTACACCTTAAATCACTTGTAGCTTTTACACCCTGGGCAGTTAATTGCTGATACTGGTTTTCAATATCGGAAAGTAATACTTTTTTATCACCAACAACTGCTACTATCTGATCAACAATTTTATCCTGGGATGATAACTCGGCTGATTTTAAAATGAACAGTATAACAAGTAATGATATAATTCTATACATATTAATTATTAGTAGATGGTAAAATTATTTCTGTTCAGTGCATCATTATAGATCTCAGATTCAAGTTCTTTTATTAATTGTATTTTTCTCTTGTTAAATATAATATTCCTTATATTTTCCCTGACAGTTTCCAGCGGGGCTACTGTGCCAACTAACCTGTAGTCTTTAATATTTACAAAATAATGATAGGTGGAATCTTTAATTTCTATAAATTTTCTGTATTTCAGATATCTTTCAGGATTGTCAATTTTAATCGGAAGAATTTTCTCTATTTCTGAGAAATATATCCAGTTGTCATTAAAGTAATCATATTTTGTAGCATACTGATAACAATAGTCTTCAAGCTTCTTTATATCTTCCTCATTTTCTGACTTATACCACCATCTTGCTTTCCATATTTCCGGTGATGTCCTTGGGACCTGCATGAACAATGCCTTTACAAGATTTGCATTAAGAACAAAATTTGATGAGTATTCACTATAATAATCTCTAATCTCTTTAGAACTTACAAAGGTGTCTAACTTTTGCTTTATCAGACTTTGTTCATACTTATAAATTAATAGTGAGGTCCTGTAATTTTCAATCTGTTTATCGACATTTTTCTCTTCGTCCGTCAGATTAAGCTCTGCTTTAGTCAGGAGAAGCTGCTGCTTAATCCACTTTTCAATAAAATCCCTTGCAACTATTACACTATCTGACTGGGAAATATTGGATGGTATAATATCCTGTAAGTCATGCGGATACAAATATTTATCAAATGCCCTGGCAACAGGTTCTTCCCCCTGCTTACGGCTAAATTTTGAACAATGAGTAAATAATAAAACAAAGATTAATATTATTAGCTTTCTCATTTAATCTTTTTTAGAACTTTCCTGTTTACAACAATGTTATATTTGTTCCGTAATTCTTTGACCCACTCATTATCAAGATATGTTTGATAATCTGCTGTAATAAGTCCTCTTGCTTCATTTAATTGCTTGGGAGCAGGTTCTAAAATAGAGTTTATAACAACCAGCAATATCTTATCGTCAACATTAAATATTTCATTGCTGAATTCTTCCCATACTAACTTATCAATAAGCTCATTATCATTCTTTTCAAATTTATTATCCTCAACTTCCACACATACAACTGAGTCATTCGGACATAATTCTGAGATTAGGACATCTTTTGATATTTCTTCCCTGGCTCTCATTAATGCAAGTTTTCTGGCTGCATCTATCAGTGATGAGTCTGCTAAAGTATAAATGGACGCATCAACCCGTTCTTCCCACATATAGTTAGTCTTTTTGCTTTCGTAAAACTCTTCCAGCCCTGTTGTATCTTTTATTGCTTTGCTCCAGATTGTGCTATCTGTCAGATTGAATAATAAAATACCATCATGGTATTCTTTAAGCAGGTGTCTGAGTTCAGGATATTTGTCTTCAAGAGTACTCTTTTCTAAGGCAAGTACTTTCTTTTCAACAAAATCATCATATTTTGAATTTACTATATATTCAAATGACGAATGTTTTCTATATTTTCCCTTTGATATGTACTCAGCGAGATCTTTCTGGAGATAATCTTTAGCGCTCAGGGTGAATATAGGCTCAATCAGACCGTCAGAGACAGTATAATCCCATTCACCTGCATAAATTGAAGAGTCAAGTATTTCAACCAGGTTTTCAAGATTACTTCTGTATTCAATGAAATTGTATTCTTTTTTTATGTTTTCAATCTGTTCCTTTTCAATCAGTTTATTCCTGGGATTTCTGTTAAGGCTCTTTTTCAGGTCGGTTTTTACTTCTTCATAAGTGCCGACAGGTTTCTTTTCCAGAAACTGAAATATGTGCCATCCAAAATCCAGAAGCATAGGCTCGGAATATTCACCGCTATCGCTCATACTATAAAGAATGGTTTCTAATGAGTCTGCCAGGACACCTGAATTCAGCCACCTCAGTACACCACCATTTCTTGCCGAGGATTGATCCTGAGAATATTTTTTGGCAACTTCACCAAATTCCTGTCCGTTTTCAAGCAGCTCATAACATTCATTTATTTTCTCCCTGGACTTTTCTACTTCTTCTTCCGAATCCTTGTTTGTCCTTATCATTATATGAGCCAGCTTTATTTTTCCTTTGGATGGTCTTTTATCATTGACTTTTATTATATGATATCCGTACTGGGTTCTGAATGGCATTGACAATTCCCCTACAGGCATATTGTAAGCCGCACTCTCAAATTCATATACCATTCTGAAGGCAGTAAACCATCTAAGATTGCCCCCATTTGATTTGGCTGACGGGTCATCCGATGATTCCCGGGCAGCATCCTCAAAAGGTTCACCTGCTATTATCCTTTCCCTGATCTCTGTAATTCTTTCATATGCTTCCAGTGTATCTTCGAGTGGCGGATTATTCATGCTAAATTTTATCAGGATATGACTTACGTTGACTTCTGTTTTTGTCCTTTCATAGGCTTCCTTAAGGTATCTCTCCCTTATAATATTATCTTCAAGATATGGCTTAATCAGATGTTCCCTGTACCCGTTCAATTCTTTAACAAAAGATTCAACAGTATCATAACCAAGCCTTTCGGCTTCCATTACCTTAAGTTTGTAATTAATAAACAGTTCGAGGTAGTCTTCTACCGATTTGCTGTCATATACTGTTGATGTATTATTCTTTTTGTAAATTCTTTCAAATTCAGCTTTGGTAATTTCATTATCATTAATTGTCAGTAATACTTTATCTCCGTCTTTTTGCGAGAAAGTGTAATTAAATATTAAGCAACAAGTGATTAAAGTAATAATTGTTCGGTTCATGGTTAAAAAGATTTTGTTTATTATTTTGTTTGTTGATATTATCTGCTATAATTAGGTGCTTCTTTTGTAATAGTTATATCATGCGGGTGACTTTCAGTAATTCCTGCATTTGTTACCCTGACAAATTTTGCTTCCATAAGCTTTTCAATATTTTTTGCTCCGCAATACCCCATTCCTGCCCTCAGACCTCCTATTAACTGGTAATAGACTTCAGACAGTACTCCTTTATATGGTACTCTTCCTTCAATTCCCTCGGGAACAAGCTTATTCACTTCTTCTTCAGGATCCTGGAAATACCTGTCACCTGAGCCTTCCTGCATTGCTTCTATTGATCCCATACCCCTGTATGATTTATATTTTCGGCCATTATAAATTATAGTTTCTCCGGGTGATTCCTCAACACCTGCAAATAGTGAACCTACCATTACAGAACCTGCTCCGGCAGCAATTGCTTTAACAATATCACCCGAATAACGTATACCCCCGTCAGCAATAATTGGTATATTTTTGTCTTTTAACGCTTCAGCCACACTAAATATTGCAGATAACTGCGGGACACCAATACCTGCAATTACTCGGGTTGTGCAAATAGAACCCGGGCCGATTCCAACCTTAACCCCATCAGCACCAGCATCGGCAAGCCTTAGGGCTGCTTCCCCGGTACCTATATTTCCAACAACTATATCAATTCCCTTATACTTCTTTTTAGCATCTTTTAACATATTGATGACATTTAAAGAATGTCCGTGCGCTGTATCAATTACTATAGCATCTGCATCCGCACTAACCAGGGCTTCAATTCTGTCAAAATTATCTTTTGATGTGCCGACAGCGGCTGCCACTCTCAGCCTGCCCTTCCTGTCCTTGCATGCATACGGATTATCTTTGGCCTTGGCAATGTCTTTATATGTTATAAGCCCTATTAACTTATATTCTTCATCTACAACAGGTAATTTTTCAATTTTATGCTGTTGAAGAATATCTGCCGCCTCTTCCAGATTTATCTCCTGGTTAGTAGTTATTAAATTTTTATATGTCATCACTTCATTTATCGGTCTTTTTAAATCCTGCTCGAAACGTAAATCACGGTTAGTTACTATTCCAATAAGTTTATGATCTGCATCCACAACAGGAATACCTCCAATCCCGAATTCTCTCATATAAGCAATTGCATCTGCCACAGTTGATTCTTTATGAATAGTAATTGGATCTATAATCATACCGCTTTCAGCGCGCTTTACAATTTTTACCTGCTTCGCCTGCTCGTCAATACTCATATTTTTGTGAATTATGCCAATTCCTCCCTCTCTGGCAATAGCTATCGCAAGATTTGCCTCAGTAACCGTGTCCATAGCAGCAGAAACAATAGGAGTATTAAGCACTATATTGCTGGAAAACCTGGTTGTAAGATCAACCTGCTTTGGAAGGACGTCCGAATAGGCAGGAACTAATAATACATCATCGAATGTTAGACCTTCCGATATAATTTTATCAGATAAAAATGACATATTGACTATTTTATTTTAATTTTAAATTCTGCGAAAATACAAAAATTTAATAGAATAATAATTTCCAGCAATCAATAAAAACCTCGGTACCTGATAAAAAATTGTTTTTTCTGTAAGTATTGAATTTTAAATGGATGAAATTCATGAAATATTAAAAAAATTCTGGGGTTATGAAAATTTCAGGCCTCTGCAGGAAGACATTATTATGTCAGTACTTAAAGGCAATGATACTCTGGGATTGATGCCAACCGGAGGAGGAAAATCTTTAACATTTCAGGTCCCTGCATTATATATGAAAGGTATCTGCCTGGTAATTACCCCGCTTATAGCTTTAATGAAAGATCAGGTTGAAGCTCTCCAGAAGAAGGGAATTAAGGCGCAGGCTATTTATTCAGGAATGACATATGAAGAAATTGATATAGCATTGAACAACTGTATATACGGAGATTACAAGTTCCTATACCTTTCACCTGAAAGGCTGGGGACAGAGATATTTATAACCAGGGTGCCGGAAATGAATGTAAATCTTATTACTGTTGATGAAGCTCATTGTATATCACAATGGGGATATGACTTCAGACCTTCATACCTGAAAATCGCTAAATTAAGAGAAATAATAACGGGGATTCCTGTATTGGCTCTGACAGCAACAGCAACAAACAAAGTAATTGAAGATATTCAGGAGAAATTAATTTTCACCGGAAAGAATACATTAAGAGCCAGCTTTTTCAGAGAAAACCTTATATATACAGTCAGGAATTCTGAAGATAAATATAAGGATCTGGTAAAAATAGTTGAGAGAATTAAAGGAAGTGGTATAATTTATGTCAGAACAAGGAAAAAATCCAAAGAAATAGCATCACTCTTGCTGAAAAACGATATTCCTTCAACTTATTATCATGCAGGACTAAAACACCAGATGAGGGCTCAAAGGCAGCTGGAATGGACAAATGACAGGATTAGAGTAATTGTTGCAACAAATGCCTTTGGTATGGGAATTGATAAACATAATGTACGGTTTGTTATTCATGTTGATCTTCCTGACTCACTGGAAGCATATTTTCAGGAAGCTGGCCGTGCAGGCAGAGATGAAAAGAAAGCACATGCTATTCTGCTATATAATACTTCAGATAAAATATCGGTAAAACAAAGAATAAGGGTAAGTTTTCCGGAGATTGAAGAAGTAAAAAGAATCTACCAGGCTCTGGGAAATTATCTGAAAATTCCGGTTGGTAGCGCAAGGAACATGTCATTTGATTTCAATATTGGGAATTTTGCCTCGACCTTTAAATTTAACCTTTCTACAGTTTATAACAGCCTTAAGATTCTTGAACGTGAAGGATATATTGAACTTACAGATGAACTCGATAATCCGTCAAAAGTCAGGTTTTTTCTGGCACGTGATGATTTATATAAATTCCAGGTTGAAAATTCCAGTTTTGATGCATTCATTAAGCTCCTCCTCCGCTCTTATACTGGTGTTTTTACGGAATTTACAGGTATTGATGAATTAACGCTGGCAAAAAGAGCAGGGGTTGATGTCGAAGTAATATATCAATACCTGAAAAAACTTAATAACCTGAAGGTAATCAGATATATACCTCATAAAAAGACACCCCTTGTAATTTATACTGAAGAAAGGCTGGATGAAAAATCATTACTTATTTCTAAAGAGAATTATAAAAGCAGGAAGGAAAGGTACATTGAAAGACTCAATGCAGTTTTAAATTATGCATCTAGAACAAACAGATGCAGGAGCCAGGTATTATTAGAGTATTTTGGGGAGAAAAATTCTGAAAGATGCGAGGAATGCGATGTGTGTAAGCGCCAGGAAGAAATTGAATTAAGTAAAAATGAATTTGACCTGATTCATGAAGAGGTAAAGTCAATTGTCAGCCTTGAACCTATTAGCTTACATGATCTTGTAGATAAAGTTCCGTTTAAAGAAGAAAAGATAATACAGGTGATTCAATCGTTGCTTGACAATAACTATATTGAATATAATAACAATGATAAGCTGGTTTGGAAAGGAAGAAATGATTAAGCCAGGAATTTAATTTAACTTATTTATAGCACAATGAAACGCGATTTTGATTTTCATTCAAAAATATCTAAAGCAGATATTTATGAACTTCCGGTAAAGAAATTTGAAGGAAAAATATTTGTGTTAGATTCATTTGAAAAACTGGTAAAGGTTAAAGATAAATTTAAGAATATAGAGTTTATTGGTTTCGACACTGAAACAAGACCATCTTTTAAGAAAGGGAAATTATATAATACATCCCTGGTGCAAATAGCTACCTCCGATGAAGCCTTTCTTTTCAGGATAAATATTACGGGAATCCCTGATCTTTTAATTAATATTATGGAAAACAGCGATATTATTAAGGTAGGTGTGGCACTAAAGCATGATTTAGTATCATTACAAAAAATTAAAGCTTTTAAGCCCGGTGGCTTTATTGATCTTCAACAATACGTCGAACAATTTGGAATCAAAGATAAGGGATTGAGGAAACTCGCAGCTAATATTCTCGGCTTAAGGCTGGTTAAAGGACAGCAGACTTCTAACTGGGAAAGTAAGACTTTAAAGCAGCCACAACTGGAATATGCTGCAACTGATGCCTGGGTTTGTTATGAAATATACAAAAAATTGTCACGGATTATATGAGTTTAAATTCATTAAATGAATAAATAAGTGAGTGCTTATCTTCTACTGGGAATTTCAATGGGACTAACAGCCGGATTATCACCAGGGCCTTTACTTATGCTGTTAATTTCGGAAACTATAAAACAAAACAGGAAAGCCGGTATTTTAATTGCCTGTGTCCCGTTAATAACAGATTTGCCAATAGTGCTTATTTCATTGTTTATATTAAATGTAATATCTGATTACCATTATATTCTTGGGATAATATCAATACTTGGTGCAATATATCTTGGTTACCAGGCATATGAAAATATCAGGTTGAAAAATATTGCACATGGTATAGATGAACTTAAGCCGAAATCGCTTAAGAAAGGCATAATAACAAATTTCTTAAATCCAAATCCCTATTTATTCTGGATGACTATTGGAGCCCCGACAGTTATAAAGGGGTACAGTACCGGCATATTCCTTTCACTTAGCTTTGTTATAGCGTTCTATTTATTTCTTGTAGGCTCCAAAATAATTGTTGCATTGCTGGTTGACAGGTCTAAATCATTACTTAAAAGCAGTTTATATGTGATATTAGTCAGGATCCTGGGATTGATACTGCTGGGATTTAGCTTGCTGTTCATCAAGGAAGGATTAATACATTTGCAATTATTAAAATAGTATCAACATTCATTATGAAATATTTATCCAGAGAAGTATTTAATACAATACAAACCGGTATAATAATATTGGATGCTGAAAGTGAAATTATTAAAGAGGCTAACCATTATACTTTCAATCTGGCAGGATATGAACCAGGGGAATTAACCGGGGGGAAAATTGATACATTACTTACTTCCGGTATATCATACAAGAGAATTAAAAAACAACCCGCTTATAACATCGAAGGGGAACTTAAAACAAAAACCGGGGATAAAATTCCTGTACTCAGGAATATATCTTCCGTAAAACTGGATGGAAGGTTATGTTATATTGAGAGTTTCATTGATAACAGGGAAAGAAAGCAGTACGAGGAAGAAACAAAGACAGCAAAGGAACAAGCTGAAATAGCAAATAAAGCAAAAAGTGAGTTTCTGGCAAATATGAGTCATGAATTCCGGACTCCGATGAATGCAATAATAGGAATCTCAAAAGCATTATTAAGATATAACAGTGAAGGATTAAGCAAGGAACAGGTTGAGGGATTAAAACATATCAACCAGAGTGGCGTCCGGCTTCTGGATATTGTGAATGATTTACTGGATCTTGCAAAGATAGAGGCAGGTAAAACTACTGTAAATATTAAACCGTTATCCCTGGATAAACTTATAACTGACCTGAAAAGTATGGTAGAGGAGTTAGTAAGAGGTAAAAACTTGCGTTTTTATGTCAGAAAGAACCAGAATATACCGGATATAATTCTATCTGATTCCAAAAAGTTATTTCAGATATTAACTAACCTGCTTAGTAATTCAGTGAAATTCACGGAAAAAGGCAAGATACAGTTAAAAATATATAAATTCAGAACTTTTCTGAATTTTGAAGTGGAAGATACCGGAATCGGTATTGCAGAAAAACACTTAACCAGGGTATTTGATAAATTTGCTCAGATAGACAGTAGTAATCATAAATTGTATAAGGGTACCGGGTTAGGACTTGCCTTATGTAAGGAACTTGTTGATATACTGAAAGGCGAGATTAAAATAGAAAGTGAGCCGGGTAAAGGTACCCTGGTGAAATTCTTTATACCCTTCAATACGGTATCACGACCTGAAGTTGAAAAGGCACATGATGAAGAAAAACTGGAACGGGAATTAAGAAGCCAGGATAAAAACAGAATATTAATAGTCGAAGATAATGATGAAACTAATTATTATTACGAGAAATACCTGGGAGATAAAGATTATGAATTAATATTTGCAAAAGACGGGAAGACAGGATTTAAAAAAATATTTCAGATCTTACCGGATATTATAGTTTTAGCATTAAAACTACCCATAATGACAGGATTTGAAATATTAAGAAGGATAAAGAATAACAAAGAAACATGTGCCATTCCTGTTATAATTGTAACTGAGCTGGATGATATTCCCGGTAAGGCGATCTATAATTACCAGTATATTTTTCAAAAACCGGTTGATATTAATGATTTAAGATCAAGCATTAAGCATTTATTAAGCATAAAGAAGGAGAAATACAACAGAATTATTGTTGTTAGTGAGGATATTAAGCAACTGGAAGAAATAAAAACATCCGTTTCAAGTACCGATAATATTATTATTACAATTCAGGAAAGCAAGAAGGCTCTTAATTTAATTCAGGAGATTGAGCCTCACATCATTATATTTGATGCTGACAATTCTGCCATAGATGAAGGTGATTTCTTTAATGAATTTAAGAATTCAGATTTAAGCAAAATAACAGACCCTGTATTTATATTTTGTAAAACAGATAATATAAAGAATATTACTCAATCTGATAAAGTTACATTCATTAAAAAAACTAAAGATTCGTTACAGGAAATAAACAAGCTTATCGCAGAATATTTATAATTCTGAATTTCCTGATAAAGCCATAAAAAAATCACAATTGATGATATATCTCATCATTTAAATTATGAATTTCTGCAAAAATCTTGATAATTTTAAATCATATTCCTGAACCTGTTTAGTTTATCAGATTAGAAGCACTCTTGAAGATTGAATCTAATTAGCCGTTAATCAGAAATCCGGAAATCTTATTTTTTATACTATAATGGCTATAAATAAAAGAGTTTAAATAACAATTTTCATGTAAAACTGTTTTTAAAATGGACAAACTAAAAATCAGCCTGAACAGAACAATAATTACCGGTTCGTATATTAACAGAATATAATGACAGATATAAAAAATGTATGAAGAGATAAAAAACATTGATAAGGAACAAATATCAGAACTCACTGGGAACAGAAAAAGTATTAAGAGCAGTTTCAGAAAAGAGAAAAAAACTAATGTAATTTTAAGTAAGGATCAGGACAGGCAGAACCTTGCAATACAAATACTTACACTCCTTAATCAATCCGATTACAAGGGTAATTTAATATATGACATACTTGCATTAATTAAAGAATACACTGGCTTTGAAGCCACAGGAATACGGCTGAAACAAAAGGAGGATTACCCTTATTACGTATTTAAAGGATTTCCGGCAAAATTCATTAAAGCAGAAAATTACCTGTGCTCATATGATAAAAAAGGTAATTATATTAAGGATGCTGAGGATAATCCCGTTCTGGAATGTATGTGTGGTATTGTTATCAGGGGAAGAGCAAATCCTTCATCAGGATTTTTTACAAAAGGAGGCAGTTTCTGGACCAACAGTACTACTGAACTTCTGGCTACAGCCAGCCAGGATGATCTCCAGACAGAAACCAGAAACAGGTGTAATTCCGAAGGCTATGAGTCAGTAGCATTAATTCCGCTTCGTTCCAGCAAAAAAATTATCGGGCTTCTTCAGTTAAATGACAGGCGACGAGGTATGTTAAATGAGGATATAATTGAGTTTTTTGAAGGTGTAGGAGAAAGTATTGGAATAAGTATCTCACACAGGCAGGCAGAGGAGAGATTAAGGAAATCGGAATCGGAATACAAAAAACTGGCAAGGCAGCTTTCCGAAGCTAATAATATTAAAGATCTTTTATTCGATGTAATAACTCATGACTTAAGAAGTGCAGCAGGATCAATACATAGTTTTGCCAGCTTGTCACAAGAGCAGGATCCTGATAATGAGATTAATAAATATATACTGTTATCAAGCAAATCTCTTCTGGAAACAATAAATAATATTACTTCTTTGTCAAGAATTAATCTTGGAGAGCAAATAGAAAGAAAACAGATGGATATTTGCGGGATTATAGATGAAGCACTGGAAGAATTCCAGTTCTCCAAAGGAGAGGATGATTTCGAATTGATTTTTGAGCCCGAAGGATCACTATATGCAAAGGTTAACCCGATTATTTCAGAGGTTTTTAAGAACTATATCAGTAATGCAATAAAATATGCTTATGATGGTAAAAAGCTCATATTTGAAGCATACAGGGATGGTGATAATATAATTGTCAAAGCAAAGGATTTCGGTAAAACCATACCTGAAAATAAACGTCAGATTATTTTTAAGCGCAGTATACAGTTGAACAAGGATAATTTATATGGTGACGGATTGGGCCTGGCCATTGTTAAAAACATTGCTGAAGCACATAATGGCGAAGTGTGGGTTGAATCTAATCATCCTAAAGGCAACATCTTTTGCCTAAAACTTCCTGCTAATTCATAAAATTCAATTTTATTCACCTCCAGGTTAATTATTATCCCCTGTTTAAAATAATTTTTTTTAAATACTTTTGATAGCTTAAAGAGTTAAACCTGGGATTTATTCTACAAATACTTCAAGGATATGGAAAAGAGACATCTTGAAATTATTTCAAAGAGTCTGTCAGTTAAACCGGTACAAATCGCAAATACTGTAAAACTTCTTGCAGAAGGCGCTACAATACCTTTTATCAGCAGGTATAGGAAAGAAGTAACAGGCAGCCTCGATGAGGTTCAAATCAAGGCTATCAGGGATTTACTAAACAAGTTAGTGGAAATTGACAAACGCAGGGAAAGTATAATAAAATCTATTCATGAACAGGGAAAACTGACAAGCGAGCTCAGGGAGAAACTGAATAACGCCGATAGCATAACAGAGCTTGAAGATTTGTATCTGCCTTATAAACCAAAAAGAAAAACGCGCGCCTCGGAAGCAAGGCAGAAAGGTCTGGAGCCCCTTGCTAAAATCATATTTGAGCAGAAGGAGACTAATATTTTACAAACAGCAAAAGAATTTATAAATGAGAAGGTGCCGGCAATTGAAGATGCTTTGCAGGGAGCATGCGACATAATAGCAGAGTGGATTAGTGAAGACAGGAAGGCACGAGATGTTGTTCGCCGTTTGTTTGGCAGGGAAGCCCAAATAATTTCCATGGTTGATAAAGGTAAGATTGAGGATGCGGTAAAATACAAAGACTACTTTGATTATACAGAGCCTTTAAATAAATGTGTTTCTCACAGATTACTGGCGATGAGACGTGGAGAAAATGAAGGATTTCTGAAATTAACAGTCAAACCGGATGAAGATAAGGCAATTGAAGCTTTAGCAGGATTATTTGTAAAATCTTCTTCTGAAACTTCAGATTATGTGATGAAATCAGTAAAAGACTCGTATAAAAGATTACTGGGGCCATCTATCGAAAATGAGTTCAGGGCCGGTTCAAAAGCAACTGCTGATAAAGAAGCGATAAAAGTATTTGCAGGAAATCTCAGCCAGCTGTTAATGGCCTCTCCGCTGGGTGAGAAGAGAGTTCTGGCAATTGATCCCGGTTATCGTACAGGTTGCAAGATAGTATGCCTGGATGAACAGGGCAACCTCTTACATAATGAAACAATTTATCCTAATGCTCCACAAAAAGAAACGAAGCAGGCGGCAAAAAAAATTACTACACTGGCAAGCCAGTACAAAATACAGGCAATAGCAATTGGTAATGGTACAGCAAGCAGGGAAACCGAGGTATTTATAAAAAAATTGAAATTCAGTACCGACCTGCAGGTATTTGTAGTTAACGAAGCCGGAGCATCTGTTTATTCTGCCTCCTCAGTTGGCAGAGAAGAATTTCCCGGCTATGATGTTACGGTCAGGGGGGCTGTATCTATTGGCAGAAGATTGATGGATCCTCTTGCAGAATTAGTGAAAATAGAACCCAAATCAATTGGTGTCGGCCAGTACCAGCATGATGTAGATCAAGCATGGCTTAAAGAAAGCCTCGATCAGGTTGTGGAAAGTTGCGTTAATAACGTTGGTGTAAATTTAAATACTGCAAGCAAGTATTTATTAACTTATATTTCAGGTCTTGGTCCCGGGCTGGCTCAAAATATAATTGACTACAGAAAAGATAAAGGGCCATTTAAAGACAGGGAAGAACTTAAAAATATTCCGCTTATGGGCAGCAGGGCTTTTCAGCAATCTGCCGGTTTCCTGAGAATCAGAAACGGGAAGAATCCGCTTGATAACACATCTATCCACCCTGAGAGTTATTACATCATAAATAAAATGGCTGAAAAAAGCGGTATTACTGTGGAAGAATTGATTGAGAATGAAGATCAAAGAAAGAAAATCGACATTAAAGAATATATAGATGAAAAAACAGGTGTGCCTACACTGAAAGATATAATTAATGAGCTTGTCAGGCCGGGGCGGGATCCCAGAAGTAAAATTAAAATGTTTGAATTTGCCAGGGATATAAACTCGATAAATGATTTAAAGACAGGTATGATATTGCCGGGTATCGTAACTAATATTACAAATTTTGGTGCTTTTGTGGATGTTGGGGTTAAACAGGACGGCCTGGTTCATATTTCTCAAATAGCTGACAGGTATGTTGGCAATCCGGCTGAAATCGTTAACCTGAACCAGCAGGTTAAAGTAAAGGTACTTGACGTGGATGTTGAAAGAAAGAGAATACAGCTGTCCATGAAAGGAATTTCAGATACTGAAAACAAATAGAATAACTATAAACAATCCTGGCATTTACAGTATTGTTGAAAATTCGTTTTTCAATGCTTCTATTAGTGAAAATTAATAGCTAAATTAGCTTTATTGCAGTAACAAATACCATGATAAAAAGAGTGACATATAAAATAATCTTACTGTTATGTTTAGCTCTAGTTGTGCAAACATGTAAGAATTTCAATAGATCGAAAATTATGAAAGCACCTGTGGCAGAGAAAATCAGTAAAGAAATTAATACCAACGGCCATATAAGAACTGACAATTATTTCTGGCTGTGTGAAAGAGATAATCCAAAAGTTATTAAATACCTGGAATCGGAGAACGCATTTACAAAGGCTGTAATGAAGGATACAGAAAAACTTCAGGAAAAACTATACAATGAGATTGTTGGCCGAATAAAGCAAACTGATATGTCGGTGCCATATTTTGAAAACGGTTATTTCTATTATACAAGATATGAAGACGGTAAAGAATATCCTGTATATTGCAGAAAGAAAGAAAGCCTGGAAGCAAAAGAAGAGATACTGCTAAATGTAAATGAGATGGCTGCAGGACACGAATATTATCATGTTGCAGGATATAAAGTAAGCATGAACAATAATTTAATTGCTTTTGGAGTAGATACACTTGGCAGACGTCTCTATACAATTTATTTCAAGGATCTGTCAACAGGCAGGATTCTGGATGACAAAATACAAAACACATCAGGTTCGGCAGCCTGGTCTAATGATAACAATACTGTTTTCTATACCCTGAAAGATACGGAGACATTAAGACCTTATAAAATTCTGAAACATAAACTTGGAGCAGGATCAGCAGACAAAATTGTATATGAAGAGAAAGATGATACATTCTACATTTACGTCTATAAAACAAAATCCAGGAGATTTATAATAATTGCATCATACAGTACCCTCTCAAATGAATACAGGTTTAATGATGCTGATAATCCTGATTCGGAGTTTAAACTATTCCACCCGAGAGAAAGAAAACTGGAATATGATATTGATCATTTTGAAGATAAGTTTTTCATAAGAACAAATCTCGACGCGATAAACTTCAGGTTAATGGAAACGCCGGTAAAGAAAACCGGCAGGGAGAACTGGAAAGAGATCATACCTCACAGAGAGGATGCCCTGGTTGAGAACTTCGAACTGTTTAAAAATTACCTGGTAGTCGATGAAAGAGTTAAAGGTCTTACTCAATTAAGAATTATTAATATAAAGGATAATTCCGAGCATTATATTGATTTTGAAGAACAGGCTTACACTGCATGGATATCGACTAATCCTGAATTTGACACACAGGTTTTACGTTTCGGATATTCATCAATGACTACTCCCAATTCAACTTATGATTATAATATGATTACAAAAGATAAAAAGTTGATGAAACAACAGGAGGTTGTTGGAGATTTTAAACCTGAAAATTATACATCAGAAAGACTGTTTGCGCAGGCAGATGACGGGACACAAATACCGATTTCCCTGGTTTACCGTAAAGGGATAGTCAAATCAGGGGATAATCCCTTGCTTTTATATGGCTACGGTTCATACGGACATACAACAGAGCCCTCATTCAGCTCGGAAATCCTGAGCCTCCTGGACAGAGGGTTTATTTATGCTGTTGCACATATCAGGGGCGGACAAATAATGGGCAGAAAGTGGTATGAAGATGGCAAGCTGTTAAAGAAGAAAAATACATTTACAGATTTTAATGATTGTGCGGAATATTTAATAAATGAGAATTATACTGACACAAATTACCTGTTTGCTATGGGTGGCAGTGCAGGAGGATTATTAATAGGAGCAATCATTAATATGAAACCTGAGTTATACAGGGCTGTAATTGCAGCTGTTCCATTTGTTGATGTAGTAACCACCATGCTTGATGAGAGTATACCACTGACTACTGCTGAATATGATGAATGGGGCAATCCTAACATTAAAGAATATTATAATTATATGCTTTCATATTCACCCTATGATAATGTTAGCGCCGTTAATTATCCGGCGATGCTTGTTACTACGGGATTGCACGATTCCCAGGTTCAGTACTGGGAACCTGCAAAATGGGTGGCAAAACTAAGGGAACTGAAAACTGATGATAATATTTTACTGTTACATACTAATATGGATACAGGGCATAGCGGTGCTACAGGAAGATTTAAAAGGTATAAAGAAACAGCTCTGGAGTATGCTTTTTTATTAAAACTATCAGGTATAAAAGACTAGTTTTCACCTGAACATTCAGTTCAGGATTATTTAAATTATTATGTTTTGAACACATTGCTAAAACTTAAAACCATGAAAAAAACTGTACTTTTTTTTATTGCTATTTGCTTATTTTCATTTGCTGCGAATGGACAATTTTTTGATTTATCAGATGGTGATGAGGCAACAGGTGAGCCGCTGATATCAAAGGGCGGACATAATATTTTACCTGAAAAAGGGGATATAGGACTGGCAATTGATGCAATACCATTTACAGATTTTATTGGAAATCTGGTTAAAATAAATAGTGGTGCAGCATTCAGCAGTATGCTTCATATACAGCCACCTGAAGGGGGAATGATTATTTGCCTGAAATATTTTACAGGCAACAAAACTGCTTTAAGAGCAAAATTCAGGATTGCCTATGATGCAAGTACGGAAAAGCTGGCTGTACAAAATGATGATGATCCTCTTGAAACTGTTTATGATACAGAGATTTCTTCCGATTTGAATTTTGATATTGGAATAGGACTTGAAAAAAGGAGAGGCCATACCAGGCTGCAGGGACTATACGGACTTGAAGGAATACTATCGGTTACCAAAGGTGGTGAAGCAACACCAAATATGCGATATAAATATGCAAATGAGTTTTCATCAGCAAACACTGCACCAACAACCAGCCGGGTTGGTCGAACCAGTTCAAGGCCGATTTATCAAAAGATTGCGCCGCAGTATGGTATTGGAGGCAGAGGTTTTGTAGGGATTGAGTATTACTTTACTCCAAAAATAGCTATTGGTGGCGAGATCGCAGTAAGGCTGGAAATAGCCAGAAGGGGTGCCAGTAAAGTAAAAACTGAATCGTGGAATTTTACTGATGGTGCAGTAGAAAAAGATGTTACAAAAGACAGGACACCAAGCGGTAGTGATATATCACTGGATAATGAGATAGATACACATCTTTACTTGATTGTTTGCTTTTAATCAGAGAGGGGATAGCGCCCTTTGGGCGCTATCCCCTTTTTCTTATTTCACCATACCGGTAAAACCGGCAAATGCCATTGCCATAAGGCCTGCAATAATAAATGCTATAGGCACACCGCGCATTCCCTTTGGAATATCCGCCAGCTCGAGCTGTTCTCTTATACCTGAGAAGGTTATAAGTGCCAGTCCGAAACCTATTGCATGACCTATTGCAAAGAATACACTCTCAATAAGGTTATAATCTTTCTGTACAGCAAGAATTGCAACACCAAGTATTGCACAGTTTGTAGTAATAAGGGGGAGAAATATACCCAGTGCCTGGTATAGCGCAGGGCTGACTTTTTTCAGGATTATTTCAACAAGTTGCACCAATGATGCAATAACCAGGATAAAGGTTATGGTCTGCATAAATGATATTCCAATTGGAACAAGGATATAATGCTGTATGATATAGGTTACAATAGTGGCTATCACCATAACAAAGGTTACGGCCCCTGACATTCCTATAGCAGTGTCTACCTTATTTGAGACGCCAATAAAAGGACATATACCAAGGAACTTGGTGAGTACTATATTATTTACAAATACAGCGGAAATAATTATTAATACATACTCCATTTTAAATAACATTAGGTTCGTTTCATGATATTTTCCTGCTTAGCTTATTCATAAGCATTATTAAAAATCCCAGTGCGAGAAATGCTCCGGGAGGACTAACAAACAATAAAATCCCGTCTCCCTGTATAAACTTAATATTAAAGATTGATCCGCTTCCCAGAATTTCCCTGACACTGCCAAGAAGCAAAAGAGCAAAAGTAAAACCCATTCCGATACCGAACCCGTCGATCAGAGAGGTCATAACACTGTTCTTTGATGCAAATGCTTCAGCCCTCCCCAGTACAATACAGTTGACAACAATGAGAGGGATGAAAATTCCCAGCTGGTCATAAAGGCTGGGTTCAAAATTGGGCCCCGGATTGTTTAAGAATGCTTTCATAATCAGGTCAACAATAGTTACAAAAGAGGCAATAATTACAATATAGGACGGAATCCGGACTTTATCCGGAATTAGCCTGGCTATAAGGGAAACCACGAGGTTTGACATTACAAGTACAAAGGTTGTTGCCAAACCCATTCCTATACCATTTATTGCTGAGTTTGTAGTTCCCAGCGTCGGACAAAGTCCCAGGAATAAAACAAAAACCGGATTTTCTTTAATAAATCCTTTTGTAAAGTTCTTCCACTGACTCATTGTTCACCTCCTGTTATTAAAGCGTTATAAGCTTTTTGCAGAGCTTCGCAATATGCTCTTGATGTAATAGTTGAAGCAGTAATTGCATCAACATTGCCGCCATCCCTGGTAACACTCAGCTTAAAATCTTCAGGATTCTTACCCTCAAACTGAGTGCTCCAGTCAGACTTAGATTTTAATATTTTATCGCCAAGTCCGGCTGTTTCCTTATGTTCAAGTACTGCTACTTCATTTATTGATCCATCAGGCAAAAATCCGACAATAAGCTTGATTTCGCCCCCGTATCCCTGTGAAGCTGTTTCTACAGCAATACCAACTGTTTTACCGTCTTTCTTTCCCAGATATAAACTGAATGTATCTTTTTCAACAGCTATTCTATACATTTCATTGACAGGATCATTGTCAAATTCCGGTAATACAATATTAAAAGCCAGTGTTCTTTTATTTAACAAGGCATCCTCAATTGGTTTCTTCGTTAATTCATATATAAATCCAAGTGCTGCAGATGACACAAGTGTTACCAGAAACAAGGTAACTACCATATTAGAGAATGTAGATTCTTTTCTTGACATTTTTAGTCTCCTATCCAAAACGTTTTGGTACAATATACCTGTTAATAAGAGGAACAAATCCATTCATGATCAAAATGGCAAATGAAATTCCTTCAGGATAACTGCCAAATACTCTTATCAACATTGTAATAACTCCTATACCTGTTCCATATATTATCATTCCTTTTGGAGTCATTGGCGATGTTACGTAATCAGTGGCCATAAAAATTGCACCCAGCATAATTCCGCCGGTAAGCAAATGAAATAAAGGATCTGCCATATGAAATACCTTTAATTCTTCACTGGCATCTTTAAACTTAATCACAGGCAAATTGATATTCAGTGTATCTGATATAATAGTGTGACCCTCCTGGCTGAAGATCCATAACAAACCTGCAAATAAGAATACACTCCCTATAACTGATACCGGAATATGCCAGGTGATAATTTTTCTTATCAGTAAATAAATAAAACCGATTATCAGGGCAAAAGCTGCTATTTCACCAAAAGAGCCGCCTATATTTCCCAGAAACATATCCGAATAATTTAAATCGTTGATTTCAAGTAGTTCGACTATACTCTTGCCGCTTTTTATTCCTTCCTTAATAAGAGCTAGAGGAGTAGCACCTGTGGAGGCGTCAATTTCGTCTAAAGGTATTATATAAGGAGTCTTCCATCCCTGTGCTTTTGGAAATACGGTCATAGCTGTAGGGAATGAGATTAAAAGAAATACACGTCCTACAAGTGCAGGATTAAACGGATTGTTTCCCAAACCCCCGAATGTCATTTTACCTATTCCAATTGCGACCAGGCTGCCGATAATAATGATCCACCAGGGCAGGTTTGAAGGCAGATTAAATGCCAGTAATAGACCTGTAACTATTGCTGAGCCATCTGTTATTCTTACCTCTGATTTTAAGATATACTTTTGTATAATGAACTCAAAAAGGATACAGGATAATATTGAGATTGAAGTGACAATTATCACCCCTTTACCATAGAAAATAAGCGATGCTACAAAAGCAGGGATAAGTGCCAGTATTACTCCAAGCATCAGTTTTCTTACGGTATGCCTTCCGGAGATATGGGGAGATTGTGATATAGTTAATAATCTATCCATTACTGCTTTGTTATTCTTATTATTTTGCTTACTTCTGCTTTTCCTGATCTGATATAATCAAGAAGAGGCCTGTTAGACGGACAAATATAACTACAAGAGCCACATTCTATACAATCCAGTACTTTACCCGTTTCAAGTCTGTCAACAAGATTATGCTGCGATAAACCCATCAAAAGATAAGGTTCCAGGCCCATTGGACATACTGATATACACTTTGAACATCTGATGCAGGGCTGGATTTCTTTTCGCAATGATTCGTTTTCGGGAAGCACCAGAATCCCTGAACATCCTTTTGTGACAGGTACGTTAAGATCGTTAAGGGCTTTGCCCATCATTGGTCCGCCATCGATTATTTTACCTGTATTTTCAGGCAAACCCCCTGCTGCTTCTAATAATGCAGATACAGGTGTTCCAATTCTTACTCTGAAATTCGACGGATTTTTAACTGATTTACCTGTTACTGTTACAATACGCTCAAATAACGGTTTATTTTTTTGAACAGCCTCATAAACGGCAAATGTGGTACCTACATTAAATGCAACAACTCCAACATCAACGGGTAATTCTCCTGAGGGTACTTCCCTGTTCAGTAAAGCTTTAATAAGCTGCTTTTCACCTCCCTGGGGGTACTTGATTTTAAGCGCATAAACGTCGATTCCATCTGTATTCTTTACCAGGGCTGAAATATGTTTTATAGCATCGGGCTTGTTATTTTCAATTCCAATAAGTGCCTTGTCAACTTTTAAGGCCTTTTTCAGCAGCTTAATACCGGTTATCAATTCTTCACCGTGCTCAAGCATAAGTGCATGATCAGCTGTGAGGTAAGGCTCACATTCAACTCCGTTAACTATTAAGTATTCAGCTTTTTTACCCCGGGGAATATTAAGTTTTACATGAGAGGGGAATGTTGCTCCACCTAATCCTACGATGCCGGCTTCCAATATTTTGTTTATAATTTCTTCAGGTGAGAATGAAAACTCATTGATGTGGTCTTTGCTTCTGTCGATTTTCTCAAGCCACTCGTCTCCTTCGGTATTTATGGCAATAGCTTTTCTTTTATATCCGCTGCTGTCAATAAAATCATCAATCTTTGCTATTTTCCCTGATACCGGTGAATGAATATTACTTGATACATATCCTTCGTTTTTTGCAATAAGTTGCCCGGCTTTTACCTGATTTCCCGGTTCAACAACGGGCTTTGCAGGTGATCCCAGATGTTGTAGTACAGGCACCCTTACGATCTGTGGCACAGGCAAATCTTTGATTTTAGATTTGTTTGATAATTTATTTTCAGGTGGATGAACACCTCCTTTTAAAAATGTCTTTAGCACTTCAATTTCTGCTTTTAGCTAGTTCTCTGGTATATTGTTTAATTTGTTATTTTCTTCGTTAGTTTGATTTTCTAATGCCGTTGTTGTCTGCCCTGTATTATCATCTACCACTTTTTCCTTTTTTGGTGGAAATCCGATTTCAATTATTGAATTTGTAGGACATTCCGGAGCACATTTTCTGCATAACCTGCATAATTCGGAATCAATAAATGCCAGGTTATTATTCATTATAATAGCATCGAAAGTACAGACTTTAACACATTTTGTGCAACCTATGCATGCCACCGAGCAACTCTTTTTAGCCGGGCCGCCTTTATCCTCGTTCATACAGGCGACATATATCTTTCGGTCTTTTTTATACCGTTTCCTTAATTCAAACAGATTTTTCGGACACTCTTTTACACATGCTCCACAGGCTGTACAGTTTTTATCTATTACAACAGGAAGTCCGGTATCAGCATCCATATACAGGGCGTCAAATTTGCATACTTCAACACAGTCACCATACCCAAGACATCCATATTCACATCCTGTTTCTCCTCCGTAAAGTGCTGCAGCAATGGAACAGGTTTTAGTGCCATCATATTTATTTACCATGGGCCGGAACTCACAAGCCCCGTTGCATCTTAAAACAGCCACTTTCGGATCCTGTGTAACTGCTGTTTTACCAAGCAGCTCGGCAATTTTGTTCATTGTTTCATTTCCGCCTACAGGACAATGCAGACCTTCAAAATCTTCAGCCTTAATCAGGGCTTCGGCAAAGTTTCTGCAACCCGGAAATCCACAGCCTCCACAATTCGATGCAGGTAACTCATGCTCTACCTGATCAATTCGAGGATCCTCATATACTTTAAATTTTTGTGCCGCCAGAAATAACATTAATGCGGCTGCAATTCCAAGTCCGCTTAAGGAAATAATAGTATATAAAACAACTGAACTCATCCGGTAGTACTTTTCTCTAAAGAGATTTTGAATTTGTTACTGATATTATTTCTGATAAGGTATAGTATCAAATAGTAGGCTGCCAGCAATAATAATGATCCTAATCCGGCAAGAATTTCATTTTTGCCAAAACTTAAAAATAAAAAAAGGAACAGCAGTACAATAATAAGCGGAAGCAAATATCCCAGGAACAATGCAGCATAACCCAGCGATTTCTTTAATATTAAATTCACTTCATCACCAACCTTATAAATACCTGATTTGTCTGTGATCTCTATAGAGTTATCCTGATTTCCTTTTAAATTACATATTGATTTGGTTTGGCAGTTATCGCATACTGAT
>CP070654.1:2947869-2953726 GCA_020354785.1 Bacteroidales bacterium | reverse complement strand
ATATTAAAACAGGACAGGAGTTTTTATATCTATTCCTGATCACAGATGCCTACTCAAGAAAGATCCTGGGTTATCGACTGGCAAGAACCCTGGATAGTGTACATGCTGTAAACTCACTGAAGGACGCAATAGAAAACACCAGTCAACCTATATCAGGACTAATACATCACTCGGATAGGGGAATACAGTATTGCAGCAAGGATTATATCAAAGTACTTTTGGAATACAAGATAAGCATCTCCATGACTGAAAATGGTGATCCTGTCGAAAATCCAGTTGCAGAGAGAATAAATGGCATTTTAAAGGATGAATACCTGAATGAATATGAAAAATTATCAATGGTACAGCTTGAAAAATCAATAGAGAAGTATAATAATAAAAGGCCACATTTAAGTTGTGATATGCTAACTCCAGATGTAGCACATTTAAATTCTGGAAAACTTAAAAGAAGATGGAAAAATCATTATAGAAAAACTGTAAATTTAGAATTATAAACCTGTAAACTTTTTTTAGGACGATACAGAGGTATATGGGTATAGGTTGTCCTTTTTCAATCGTGTGTATAGAGTTCCATTCTTGTAGCACCGGATAGTGCATCCAAATCAACATTTTTATCGAATTCAGCATCAATAGCCTGGCCATTAACGGTTTTTCTTAAATACCATTTGTTTAATTTAACCGGGCCTGATACCAGTTCAGGCACATTATAGTTTCTCAGGAAAGTATCGTAAAAGTCAGGATCCTTTTGAGGCAATATAAAAGGTTTATAAACCCTGCCCTCATAATCAAAATATGCGAAATACGGCCTTGAACACAGCCCATTTAATTTCTTGCCTGCAAACACAAACCACCTTCCGTTGGCAGACCAGGAGTGGTAGCTTTCAACATGATCACTGTTAATATCAAGGCGGTTGTATTTCCCTGTTTCCAGATCCATAATATATAAGTCACTGCTTGGATAGTGAATTGAAAAGTAACCGTGATCAGCCATACAGAAAAGCAGGTATCTGCCGTCCGGTGAAATTCTCGGCCATGTTATACTTAACCCGGTTTCATGTGATGTCAGAATAGTATCAGGCTTGCCCCAAATATTACTTTCGGCATTATAGGATATACGCACAAGGTCATACCTGACCGAATCATATCTCAGATTATTTTCAAATTCAGGTGCGCTACAGTAATAAAGGTATTTGCCATCCGGTGACCACGTTGGCATTGTCTCCCGTTTCTTTGTACTTACAACAGGAGAGGTAGTAATAATGTTAGACTCCGTATCATAAAGGATAATATCAGAAGCCCTGTCATATACTTCAATTTTTTCTTTACCTGTAGCATGGAACTGCTGCATAATTATATTTACTGAAAAAGCTATAAGCCTGCCGCCGGGATGCCATGAAGGATAAGTGCCTGCGGACATCGTGTATCCAGTTCTCGTATTAATCTTTTTTAATTTATCACCCCTGGTAAGTAATGTTCCATCCAAATCGCCCCGGACATGAAAAATCATCTTTCCGGGATCGTTTTTACAGAATGAATGGCAATTCATACAATCCCCGTCTGCCAGGTTGTTTACAAGTACAGGTTTTTCATTGAAGTTCTGTACATTCCGGCAGTAAATCCCTAATTCATCCCATAAAATATACCCTGGATTGATTAAACGGTATACCAGGTATCCGTCAATTTCTTCATTTGCGATTTTATTGGATACCAGTTCATACTTGCTCCATTTGCCTTTGCCTTCTCTTGTATAAATTTCAAAATGTAGATATTCTCCTTTGTTCTGATTTAAGAGCTTTTTCCACTTTGCCGGGTGAATCTTAACTTTCCGGTTTTTATTAAAGATTCTAATTGTATCTCCGCGGGCAGAAAATATCTTTATATAGTACTTTTTTCCGTTTTCCTTTACTATAAAGTTCAGAGGTGCAATATTTGGGGGAATAACTGTTTGTGAATAATCGGGGAAAATGATCGGTGCCCTTCCAGTATTATTTATTTCCCTTATATCAGGGATATTTCCTGTTATGCGAAAAAAACCGATAATAAGAGCTGCTATTGATGCAATAAGCAGAATTAAATATTTCTTATTTATTGTCATTTCTTGGAATAAGTTTTTATTTCTTCTTTGTTTATTGCCGGTTTGATATAATGTGCATAATACCAGTATGTATCGCTATAATTTTTATTTAGCTCATCCTTTGCAGCCTCCAGGTCTCCGTTATTCTTTAATACAATACCTGCATAATCTCTGTACCGGTCCACTATATTCCTGTTTAATTTATACCTGCTAAGATCTATTCTTTTTGCATCTTTAATGGAGACATAGTATAACAATGCCTCCTGGTAATTTACGGGAATTACCTTATGGTCGAGTTCAGTCAGATAAGGCAGATAATTAATAAAACTTGCCAAATCTTTATCCAGTAAATAATATGCCATTAAATATTCAAAAGCCATCCTGTTGCGAATATTCTCTTCTACAATAAACTGTAAGTCTTTGTAAGGTTCCAGTATATCATTAAGAAAAAAATCATCAGATGGTTGTATTTTTCTTTTACTTTGAATAATCGGATCTTCATCAAGTTTCAATGGATCAGTGATACACAAATGATAATATTCTGCCCATTTTCTATGCAGCATGCTTTTTTTTAGGATATTCAGGATAGATTTTGCAGAACCAAAATCTCCGTTTATAATATTTGTAAGTGCAAGCCTTTTCAATACACGTGGTGAATTTTCAAATTTTGTCTGTGCTTCATATGCCCAGTGCTGTGCAGATCCTATGTGTCCCATATCAAAATATAAATCACTGTTGTCCATAAGATACACAACACTTAATACCCCTTCCATTAATAACCCGTATTTGCCAAGGTTATGAGGGTACTTAAACAAATTGCCGGCTAACTCTCCGGTATGATATAATGCCCTGTTTCTGTGAAAATATATCAATCTGTTATCTGAAGGATTATCCCGTACAGCTTCCAGCAGGCTTTCCCATTCCCCGGTATGAGCCATAAATTTAACCCTGTCAATCAGTTTTTGTTCTGATTTAAAAGGAACAGTAAATGTTAAGATAGTCAGAATTATTATTGCAAGAAATTGAATAGCTGTTTCAGGCTTAATTAAAGTCATGTTCTTTTCTAACTTCCGGGGTATGATCTTTATCTGTGTTATATCTGACAGATATTCTGAAAACCTGGTATACGCAATTAGAATAGGGAAGAAAATATAAAGTCCGTATAGTATATGCGAGGGATGATAATTTTCTTCAGGAGCTAACAGATGCAGGTAAGCCTCTTTAAGATTAATATAGAAAATAAGCCTTGCTGATAAATACGGAATAATCAAAGCAATTATTATGATAGTATCTGCTAAAATAAAAGATTTAAAGTCTTTGATATTAACCAATTCCAGAGCAAGGCACATAGACAAATATATAAGCAGGGCATCTCCGCCTGAAAGGTAATGTAATACAACGGATGAAAGAATCAGTACAAATACTCTGTATATAAATTTATGCCGGGTTGTGCGTAAATAATGGAAGAACGTTAGTGTCGAAAACAACAGAACCAGGCTCGAATCGAGCTTATATTCGTAGGTTCCGTGAAGAAAAACCAGGGCGATGGCTGGTAATAACTGCAGCAACAGAACATATCTTTTTACTCCGAGAGTTTTCAGATTTTTATATGTCAGATAGGTGACAGCCAGTACAACTATAGTGATAATTATAGCTCCCATCCAGGTAAAATAGTAGAACTGTGATAAGAATTGCGATAAATATTCTGTTACGCCTCCAGGATGATTCAGGTAATTTAGAAGATAGACTTTGTCAAATAGAAATATCGGTTGTTGTGTGAAATAACTGATTGCCGGATTTGCCCGGTACAATAAATAAAGAAAGAAGAAAACGAAAAAAATCGTTCTGACAATAATAGCTACTATATTTTGTTTATTCACGGGTGCTGTCCTCCCTGAATCCTCGTGGCACCTGACAGCGCATCTATATCCACTGATTGATCGAATTCAGCATTTATAGCTTTTCCCTGGACAACCTTTGACAGTTCCCACTTATTTACATTTATTCTGTCAGCTACCATCTCAGGAACATTATAATTCTTTAAAAAAGTGTTATAAAACCCGGGATCTTTCTGTGGCAATACAAATGGTTTATATGTTTTACCATTACTGTCGAAATAACAGAAAAAAGGTCTGGTACAAAGATCGTTTAATCTTTTACTGGCAAAAACAAACCACCGGCCGTTACGTGACCAGGAATGAAAGCTTTCAACCTGCCCGCTGTTGATATCCAGGTGATTGTATTCTCCGGTTTCCAAGTCCATCAGATACAAGTCACTGCTCGGATAATGAATAGTAAAGTAGCCATGATTAGCCATGCAAAAAAGTAAATAGCGTCCGTCAGGTGAAATCCGTGGCCATGTTATGCTCAATCCGGTTTCACTAGCAGCAAGGACAGTATCAACATCACCCCACTGCCTGCTTTCTATATCGTACCCGATACGCATGAGATCGTACTTGATTGAATCATGTATTTGTTTATTTTCAGGCTTATGTGCCCTGGTAAAATACAGATATTTACCATCTGGTGACCAAACAGGTGTAGTCTCCTTATGTATAGTTGATACTTTAGGAGATGTAGTTACCATATTTGCATCAATATCATATAATATAAGGTCTGAAGCCCGGTCAAAGACTTCAATGCTTTCATGTCCGTAAGAATAGAATTTCTGGTTTATAATATTTACTGAAAAAGCTAATAACTTACCGCTTGGATGCCATGCAGGATATACTCCTGCTGACATGGTGTATCTGGTTCCGGTATTGATCTTCCTGATAATTCCGTCTTTAAATAATATCGTGCCTCCCATGCTGCCCCTGATATGAAACATCATATTATCCGGGTTGTTCCGGTTAAATGAATGACAGTTCATGCAATTCTTTTCTGCCAGGTTATTCACTAATACAGGTGATTCATCATAGTTTTGAATATTCCGTTTATAAATGCCCATTTTTTCCCATAGTATATAGCCCGGATTAATCAGGCGGTATACAAGATAACTGTCAATTTCTTCATTTGCTATAAGGTTGGTTATTGTCCGGAATCTTTTCCATTGTCCCCTGGTTTCTTCTATGTAAACATCAAAATACAGTTCATTGCCGGTGTTTTGTCTTAAAAGCCTTTTCCATTTTTTAATTGGAATAACAATGCTGTTTTCTTTGGTCAGAAGTCTGATAGTATCTCCCTTAACCGAATAAATCTTAATATAGAATTTATCACCATTCTCTTTTACTGCAAAATTTAAAGGTGCAATGTTCGGAGGAATAACTGTATTAGTATAATCTGGCAAGATTGCAGGCAGGTTCTGTGATGTATACAAGACTTCTATTTTAGGCTTAGCCGGTGATTTGAATATATAAACTAAAACTAAAATTGCTATTATGCTGCTTACTATAAATATGTATTTTCTGTATATTTTCATTCTTTAACCTTAAATTCTAATTCTCTTTTGGTTGTAACCGGACTGATAAAATGCAGGTAATACCAGTAAGTATTGCCATGTTCCCTGTAAAGCTCTTCCCTGGCTGACTGCAGATCATTTTTGTATTTCATAACAATACCGGCATAATCCCTGTATCTTTCGGCAATATTTTTACTGATTGAATAGCCGCCCAGGTTTACTTTCTTAATGTTTTTTCCTGTTACATATACTAATAAAGCTTCCTGGTATGTTCTGGGGATCTGCCGATAGCCAAGATCTCTCAAGTAGCTGAGTTTATTTACGAAATTTCCGATTTCATTAGATAATAAATAATAGGCCATTAAATACTCGAAAACCATTTT
>CP070654.1:2927419-2947769 GCA_020354785.1 Bacteroidales bacterium | reverse complement strand
ATTTATTGCTATTCTTTTATTCCTTGCCTTATTTCGATCTTTTTATCGCCTGCTCAATGTCAGCAATAATATCTTCAATGTGTTCTACTCCTACTGAAATTCTTATCAATCCCCTGGTAATATTCACGGCCTGCCGTTCTTCTTCTGTGAGCTTTGAATGTGTAGTTGTTGCAGGATGGGTTACAATAGTTCTTGTATCGCCAAGGTTTGTCGTTAACGAAAGTAATTCAAGTGAGTCAATAAACTTCTTTGCTCTTTCTGCCCCGCCTTTTAATTCCATAGTTACAAGGCCGCCTCCTGACTTCATCTGTTTTTTGGCTAATTCATATTTTTCATATGAAGGGAGAAATGGGTATTTGACCCATTTAATCTCCTGATTTTCTTCAAGATAGACGGCCAGTTTATAGGCATTATCGCAATGGCGGTCCATTCTCAGTGCCAGCGTCTCGAGACTTTTTGACAGTATCCATGCGTCAAATGGTGATATACAGGGACCTGTATGTTTGGCTATGAACCTTATATCCTCAATAAACTTCTCTTTCCCTATTACTGCTCCACCAATTGTTCTTCCCTGTCCGTCAATAAATTTTGTAGTTGAATGAATAATAATATCTGTACCGTATTTTACAGGCTGCTGAATATAGGGTGTGGCAAATGTATTATCAACAACCAGGAGCAAATTATGTTTTTCTGCCAGCTTACCCAACATTTCAAGGTCAATAATATCTAATCCCGGATTGGAGGGTGTTTCCGCAAAGATCATCCTGGTTGTTGGCATTATATTCTTTTCCCAGGCATCATTATCATTGATATCAACATATGTATGCGAAATACCAAACCTGGGTAAAATCCTGGTTATAATCTGATGTGTTGAGCCAAACAGGCTGCGGCATGCCAGCAGGTGATCGCCTGCTTTAAGATGTCCAACAAAACTTGAAAATATCGCAGCCATACCCGATGTGGTAGCCAGACCATCTTCAGCTTCTTCAAGAGCACACAATTTCATAATAAATTCATCATTTGTCGGATTTGAATACCTTGTGTATATATGGCCCACTTTCTCTTCAGCAAACAATGCCCGTCCTTCTTCGGCATTGTCAAAAATAAAGCTGGATGTCTCATATATTGGCAAACTGTGTTCTTTCTGAGTTGACGGCTTAATCCGGGTTCTGACTGCCTTAGTCTCAAATTTCACATCTTTTTTCATGGTACAAGTGATTAAGAAAAATTATTATTTATAATCGGACAAATTAAAAGATAATTAAAAGAAGTAGCAAAAAATATTAAAACCTGATAATATTAATAACCCTGTTACTATTCAGATACTTTCTGATTATATTCTGTATATCTCTGTTATCATTATATTTACTGATATAATCATCCACCATTTCAGGGTCAGTAATCCGGATGTCCCTGTCAATATAGCCGTAACCTATATATTTGCCGTTCTCTATTTTGACTGTTGAATATTCTTCAAAATTCCTTCCCTTGTCTATTATTATAATATTATCACTGTCATTTTCGTCTTTTTCCTGGTAAGGCCCGTATTGAAACAGGGCTCTTCGCTGGTTACGGTTATAGAGCGGCTTTTTGTTTCTGATTTCCTCGGATTCCTTTAAAAGTGCTATTAATTCGCTACCGGTCAGTTCATAACTGATGTCTGCAATCTCCTGGCGCATCCTTATAGCTCTCTTACTGCTATTGTTGTTAATATGAGTAATAACACGGGATTTGATATTCTTGCTTTTACCGATGTATATCAGTTCCTGTTTATCATTATAAAAATAATAAAGTCCTGCATCCTCAGGCAGGTTTCTTATCAGGTCCGGATCCATTAAGGGATGCAATTCATTTTTTAATATTCCCTCAATGCTGAAAAGCTCTAATCCATTGGTGTTATTCAGGTCTATCAATATATCAAATAACCTGGCAGTGGCCATAGCATCACCTGCTGCACGGTGCCTGTCATGTATTTCTATATCCAGTTCATTACATATTGTACCCAGGCTGTATGATCTTAACCCGGGTATCAGCTTTCTGCTAAGCTTAACCGTGCAAAGCTGTTCCCTTTGAAATTTATAACCAAGGCTCTTGAATTCATTGCGGATAAAATTGTAATCAAAACTTGAATTGTGTGCTACAAATGTTTTTTGATCTGTTAGTTCTACAATTTTACGTGCTACTTCATAAAACCTGGGTGCATCGGCTACCATTTCATTGGTAATTCCTGTCAATGCAGTAATATAATATGGAATATCTCTTTCGGGATTAATTAGTGTAGTAAACTCATCAGTAACTTTTCGGCCGTCATGTATAATTATAGCAATTTCAGTAATTTTATCAGTGGCCGGACTGCCCCCAGTAGTTTCTATATCAACGATGGCATACATGTTGTGGTAAAAATATAAATTAATCCTAAAATTAGCAGTACATAATTGAGTATTATTAATAACAATATTTGTTATTATTACGTATATAGGTCTATATTTGCAAATTTTATTTTTCATCTGTTGTTTATGTAAAAACCGGTATATGAGTAAAGTATCTACAGATTGTGTCAAAGTGTTGAGAAGCCTGCTGTTGATAATATTTTTATCTGTAAGCATAAAAGCATTACCACAGGAACTGGTAATTAATGAAATTATGTCTTCCAATACTATGACCCTGGCTGATGAAGACGGTGATTTTTCTGACTGGTTAGAGATATATAATTACGGAGCAACTCCGGTAAATCTTAATGGTTATGGATTATCTGATAATAATTCTGTGCCATATATGTGGATATTTCCTGATATTACTATACAGGCAGGGGATTATCTTGTAGTGTTTGCCTCTGATAAGGACCGTAAGGATATGCCTGCAAATTATAATACAATTATTGATTGGGGTGACCAGTGGAAATACCGTTTTGTTGAAAGCCAGCCTCCTGCTGACTGGAACGAAATTGGTTTTGATGACTCAGGATGGTATGACGGACCAAGTGGTTTTGGATATGGCGACGGCGATGATGCTACGGTTATTAATAATGCAAGAACAGTTTATTTAAGGAAAACTTTTGATATTACAGATGCATCAGGAATAACATCGGCAATATTGCATATGGATTATGATGATGGATTCGTAGCATTTATTAACGGGATTGAAATATCCCGTGCTGCTATGGGGACTCCGGGCAGTCCTACTTACTGGGATGTTTATACTGATTATGATCATGAGGCATTAATTTACCAGGGAGGAACTCCTGAAAGGTTTGATATTGATTTAAGTGGCGGTCTTTTGCAGAACGGGACAAATGTTCTGGCCATAGAAGTACATAATGTTTCGGCGACGTCTTCGGACTTTACGGCTATACCTTTTCTTACGGTCGGCGGTCCCGGTATTACTCCGGGCTATGTAGCCGGGATACTGAACCTTATTGACGAAACATATCTACATACAAACTTTAAAATTAGTTCCAGTGGTGATTCTTTAATATTAACAAGTTCTACATCTCAAGTTGTTGATGAGATATTTACAGATACTATTACAGCAGATATCTCCCTGGGCAGAAAACCTGATGGCACAGATAACTGGTATTATTTTGGTGAGCCCACGCCAGGAGGACCAAACACAACATATGCCCATAATGCAGTAACTCACACATTGCCGGTTGCTTCTCATCCGGGCGGCCTTTATACCGGAGCGCTTAACCTTACGCTAACATCACCTTTTCCCGGTGATACAATATATTATACATTGGATGGCACTCTTCCGGACATAACTTCAGATATATATACATCAGCCATTAATATATCGGGCACTACAATGCTGCGGGCAAGAATAATCAGAAGTAATGAAATACCTGCCGCTGTCTTAAGCAGCACATATATATATTTCGAAAGAGAGTGCAACCTGCCGGTATTATCTGTTTTTACAGATCCTTATAACCTGTGGGATGTAGAATACGGAATATATGCAATGGGAAATGATGCTTCCAGTCAGTTTCCTCATTTTGGAGCTAATTTCTGGGAAGACTGGGAAAGACCTGCCCATATTGAACTTTACGAAACTGATGGTACGCAGAAATTCTCAGTTGACGCCGGCATAAAAATATTCGGGGGATGGAGCAGGGGAAATCCTCAAAAATCACTGTCAGTATTTGCCCGAAGAAAGTACGGAGATCCAAGTATAAATAGTATTGTTTTTGAAGACAAAGCTATACCCCAGTTTGAAGCCCTTGTTTTCAGAAACTCAGGTAACGACTGGATGAATACCATGTTCCGGGATGGTATGCTGACAAGCCTTGTGAGGAATCTTGATATCGATGTACAGGCGTTCCGGCCTGCTGTTATGTTTCTTAATGGCGAATACTGGGGTATACATAACATAAGGGAAAAAGTAAACGAGCATTATGTTGCCTCAAATCATAATGTTGATGCAGACAGCGTTGAACTGCTGGAGAATAATGGGGACCCTATAGTAGGAAGCGGACAACATTACGCTGAAATGATAGACTTCGTTTCTAACAATAACCTGGCCATCACAAGTAATTATGAACATGTAAAAACACTTATGGATGTTGATAATTTCATTAAATACGAGCTTTCACAGATATATTTTAACAACCAGGACTGGCCCGGTAATAACATAAAGTTCTGGCGCTCGACAAATAATGGAGGTAAGTGGCGCTGGATACTATACGATACCGATTTTGGTTTTGGCATATGGAATGTTCAGGACTACCTGGAAAACACATTGGCTTTTGCCCTTGAGCCCAACGGGACCGGCTGGCCAAATCCGGCATGGTCAACACTTCTGCTCAGGAAGCTTACAGAAAACACAACCTTCAGGAACAGTTTCATAAATCAGTTTGCCGATCATCTGAATACGACTTTTCAACCTGATGCTGTAGTAGCACATATAAACAGTATTGCGGATAAATTAGATCCTGAAATATATTACCATTATCCACATTATGGCGAATCATACAATAACTGGGAAGGTGATGTGGAAAATATGAAAACCTTTGCAGAATACAGGGTTCCTTATGTCAGGGATCATATACAGGATCAGTTCTCACTTCCAGGCACAAGAAATATTACTGTTAATGCACAACCTGCAGGTACTGGACAGGTGCTGGTAAATACTGTCTTTCCCGATAGCTATCCATGGAATGGTATTTATTTCAGAGATGTTCCAATAGAATTAAAAGCAATTCCCAAAGAAGGATACCGTTTTACAGGATGGACAGGAGATATAGAGTCAGAAGACTGGGTAATCTCTGCAGATCCGGCCGCCTATTACGATTTTACCGCACATTTTGAAGAGGACTTTTCAACTCTTAATCCCATTGTATTCAATGAGATTAATTATAATTCGCATCCTTCATTTAATACAGGAGACTGGGTAGAGCTATATAACAGAAGTGATCAGGCAGTAGATCTTTCAAGCTGGATCTTTAAAGATTCGGAGGATATACATATCTATGTTATCCCTAACGGTACTGTTTTAGCACCCGGAAATTATTTTGTTCTTTGCAGAGATTTAGCAAGTTTTACTTCACATTATCCTGAAATCAGTAGCCGAAATGGAAATTTCAACTTTGGGTTAAGTTCCGAGGGTGAATGTATACGTCTGTATAGTAACACAGGCCAGCTGGAGGATTCAGTATATTATGGCGTGCTTGCCCCATGGCCTTCAGAACCTTGTGGAAACGGGCCTACCCTGGAGTTAATTGATCCCTTCCTTGATAATACCCTTGCGTCAAGCTGGACTGCATCCGTTTTAAACGGGACACCGGGAACTGTTAATAATCAGTATGTAAACATACCGGAAATATCAACCGGTGAAGCATACAGCCAAAGCCCGGTAAGCATTTATCCAAATCCGTTCAGAACAACATTGAACATACTTATCAACATGAGCTATGAAGATGAAGCCAGACTATCAGTTTATAATATTAATGGTGAGCTGAAACATGTAATAACATATTCGGGCAGCTATGAGGGAACACATAACATTACCTGGGATGGAAGGGATGAATATGGAAACAGGTTGCCGGATGGTTTGTATCTTATCAGAATTGAAACTGACAACTATCAGACAGCCGAAAAAGTCTTGTTCCTGAAATAAGTATACGGAATTGAAGTAATAACAATGATGATAAGAATAAAATATAGAAAAATATTAAACGTTTTTGTTTATGTTTGCAGGTTTAAAAATGTATTTTTTCTTGATTAACTTTTTAATAAAATGAGAAGGATAAAACTGTATATAAATGTATTTTTAGCAGGAATATTTATAATTAATTTGCTTTCCTGTGCAAAAGATGAAGGAGTGGGAGGCAATGCAACTATCAGGGGAAGGGTTGTTATGCAGAATTTTAATGATGATTTCTCCATATTACTATCTGAACACAGCGCCTCTGAAGAAGATGTATATATAATTTACGGTAATGATAAAACATTTGGAGATCAGGTAGAAACAAATTATGACGGGACTTTTGAATTTAATTACCTGCTCCCCGGAGATTATTCAGTTTTTATATATTCAGAGGATACTTCATCAAATCTTTTATATGACACAGTAGTTGTTAAAAATATAACAATCTCAAAAAAGGACGATGTTGTTGATGCCGGCATTCTTAACAAGATTAATATTCTGGATTTTGACGAGGGAAATTCTTCAATAAGCGGAAGAGTTTACCTGGTTAATTATGATCCAAGTACAATATGCACTCAGTACCCGGTATCAGATACTTCAGTTGCACAGGAACAGGAAGTTTACATAGTCTACGGCACTCATGAATATTATGATGACAGGATAAGAACCCATTATGACGGAACATTTAAATTCGACAACCTCATTAAAGGAATATATAAAGTGTATACCTATTCTGACGATATTACAGGTGCGACACAGATGATCCCCGTAATCAGGCAGGTTGAAATCACTGAAGAAAATCAGGATATAATTGTTAATGACATGTACATTGAAAAAATATGATAAAGATGAAAACAATAATAACAATAGGGATAATTGTTTGTGTAATTTCAGGTAATTTATATTCACAAAGCAGGAAAGAGGTAAGAGATCTGGATATAGTATCCGTTTCAGAAGTTGAAGTTGATTATGAGGACAGTAATGGAAAAGAAACTCTGAAGTTTGTTACTACATACGATGGCAGGGGTAACGTTATTAAAGAAATGGATTATGATAAAAGCGGTAAGTTGAGCGAAATAATCACTTACAAATATGATGAAGACGATAATAAGATAAAGGAAGTACATTATAAACCCAATAATAAAGTAATCAAAACCAATACATATAGTTATAAAAAGGGATTGCTAACTGAACGCAGGGAATATGACGAAAATAACAAGCTTACGTCACGAAATACATATAAATATGATAACGGACTGAGAACAGAGCGCAGCGAATATGATCCAAGTGACAGGCTAATTGAAAAGAAGAAGTATATATATAAATTTAAAGATAATTAGTCCATACGAAGAAGCTAGATATTGAGGTACTCATTCCTGCTAACGTCAATAACACCCTTTATCTCCGACAATCTGGAGATTAATAATTCAAGATGCTCCAAATCCCGTACAGTTATTACCAATTTTCCTTCAAAATAACCGTCCTCATTGTTCATTGATATTGAACGTAAATTCACCTTCAAATCTTTTGAAATAACACGGGAAATTCCATCAAGTATACCGGGTTCATCCTCTCCGTTAATTTTAATTTCCACATTAAATAAACGATCTTCCGTTCCTTTTGTCCATTTGGCCTTTACTATCCTGTAATCAAATTTTGTTAATAATTGTGCTGCATTGGGACAATTTGTCCTGTGAATTTTTATTCCTTCACCCACACTAACAAATCCGAATATATCATCACCGGGAATTGGATTACAGCACCTGGCAAGTTTATAATCAATACTTCCTAATTTCTCATCAATTATCAGGAAGTCTCCTGCAGCATCAACATCAGTTTTACTATCCGGCTTCCTTTCATGCTCATGTAGATTAGGTGGCTCTTCTGCCTTTTTCTCTTCACCTGTCAGAAACTCCTTTATATCTGCCAGCTCTATACTTTCAGTAGCTATCCTGTAATACAGTTCCTGGGAATTTTCAAGCTCGTATTTACTAAGAAGTTTCCTGATGTTATCATCTGTAAAAGGTATTTTCCAGTTCTTAAATCTTCTTTTCAATATTTCTTTACCGTTCTCTGCCGTTTTAAATTTTTCTTCATTTAATTTTTGCTTTATCTTGGATTTGGCTTTCGATGTTACAACATAGTTCAACCAGTCTATCCTTGGAGACTGATTCTTAGAGGTTATGATCTCTACCCTTTCACCATTATTAAGCTCGTAACGAATTGGAACGGTTTTTCCGTTAACTTTAGCACCTTTGCATGTTGCTCCTATATCTGAATGTACATCATATGCAAAATCCAGTACTGTAGCTCCTGCGGGAAATTTCTTCAACTCTCCCTTAGGTGTAAAAACAAATATTTCTTTAGAGTAAAGGCTAAGTTTAAAATCATCAATAAATTCTACAGCATCAGGTTCCGGGGCTTCAAGTACTTCCCTTATCTTGCCCAGCCATTCTTCCAGCCCCTGTTCACTTTCGAGTTTTTTATACTTCCAGTGGGCTGCAAAGCCCTTCTCGGCAATTTCATTCATCCTGACAGTCCTTATTTGAATCTCTACCCACCTCCCCTCCTGTCCGATTACAGTCGTATGTAATGATTCATATCCGTTTGTTTTGGGCACTGATATCCAGTCACGTAATCTTAACGGATTTGGTTGATATATATCAGTAACAATTGAATATACACGCCAGCAATCTGATTTTTCATTTTTTAACTCGCTGTCAATAACTATTCTTATGGCAAATAAATCATATATATCTTCAAACTCAATATTCCTGGAGTTCATCTTATTCCAGATGGAATATATAGACTTTGGTCTGCCTTTAATCTCAAATATAAAACCTTGTTTTTCAAGTTCCAGTTTTACCGGTTTAATAAAATCATTTATAAATTGTCTCCTCGCTTTCATCTTATCTGACAACTTTCTGGCAATCAGGTCATAGGTCTTTCTGTCAGTATATTTAAGTGACAAATCTTCCATTTCCGATTTAATCAGGTAAAGGCCCAGACGATGCGCCAGGGGAGCGTATAAAAAAGATGATTCGGAAGCAATTCTTATCTGATATTCACGGGTAATATTTTTCATTTCCCTCATTATCTGTAACTGCTCAGCCAGCCTTATTAATATTACCCTTACATCTTTTGCCAGGTTAAGCAAAAGTTTTCTGAAATTCTCAGCCTGTGAGGATTCAGTCGCTGTATCCAGGTAACTGATCTTTTCCAGCCCCTTAGTTATTGTTGTTATGATACTTCCGAATTCTTTTTCTATCTGCCTGAAGGTTATTTTACCGTGTTTCAGTGCCCTGCTTAAAAAAATACTAATAACCGAAAAAGCTCCCAGCCCGATTTCCTTTACAACTATCAGAGATGCTTCAAGGGTCGTTAAAACAGCATATTTTTTTGTAATATCTTTTTCGCCAGGTAATGCAGAGATTAAAAGATCGAAAGCTTTGTCAAGGGCTTTCCTGTCTGAATCGTCTTTTGAAATACTAATCTCTTTTAACAGCAGATCATACTTATTTGAAATATCTTTCTGAATATTTTCAGGATATTCTTTTAGCATTATAAACATTTAGAAGATCAGCGAGTTTTGACTATAACAAAGATAGGTATTTGAATGTTTAATGTCTCCTTAATGTCACATGGAGGAATAGGGAAATAAAGGAATAGGGGAAATAGAGGAATAAGGGTAAAAATGCAGAATACCCGGCCTTCAAAAAATTTGGGTAACAAATCTTTGTGAAGGCCTTGATTTTTTGGTTCTTTTGTATCAAGTTGGAGCGAAGCGAAAATCCCGGTATTTTTCGGGAACAAAAGAACAATAGAAAAGTTATTCCATATTATCAAGCTTCTCCATACCTTCAATATTCATTGATTTTGTGATTTTACCAATATTCTTCATGTCAATATTATCTCCCTGTATGCTAATCATAACACTTTCATCAGGACTGTCTACCAGTAACAGCAACTCAATAATCTTTTTGTTTTTTTCTCTTATTAAAAATTCAACTTTCTCGTCCTTCTCCTTTATGACCATCAATTCTTTATACTCCTCTTTAGGAAGATTCTTCATTACTTCATTATATAAATTAATACTGGTTTTTGTACCCGGATCATCATCAGAAGCAAGGATTTTTATACTGTTTAATCTGCTTATTGCTTCCTGCATCTCATCGCTTACTTCCCCATTCTCTACATCTTTAAAAAGATCAAACATATATTTTGTAATATAAACAGTGGTAAAGCCCTCCATGCCCGAATACTTGTCAAATACTTTATCAGCAGGAGACTGCGATTGTATATTAATCGCAATTATTGCTGATACAATAAAAACTATAATCCTTTTCATGACTAATGGTTTATTAATTGTTATTATTATTACTTTTTTCCTTTTCAGGTAATTTTGATAACAGCTGCAATTTACCAAGCCCCTGATCTAATCTTGATACCGTGTTTAATTTTTGCACGCCGCTGTTAAGTTTTGATATATTATTTAATTCCTTAGTTCCATAGTTAAGTTTTTCTGATATATATAATAGAGCATTTTTTGTTTCTTCATATGCTATACGCGGGTCATCAATAGTGTCTTTATATTCCGGCTTACCCGTGAAATACTTAATTGAATTATATATACCGAAAATTATTAATATTGAAGCCGCCACCCCTGCTATTTTCATCCAGGTTTTATTACTTCTGAAAACCGGATATATTACTTTTTGATTATCTATTAGTTTTTCCAGGTCTTTTTCAAAATCCTTAATAGGTACTTCTTGTTTTTTTGCCCTGTCAAACATTACAAACTGTTCCTTTTCAGCCTGGAACTCTTCATCAATATCCGGATTTTCAATAAAATATTTCTTTAATATGTCTTCCTCCTTTAGAGTTGTTTCTCCATTATAATATTTCTGAAGAAGTATTCTTAATTCTTTAATATCCATGGTATTCAGTATTTATAAGTGATTCCTTTATTTTTTTGCGTGCCCTTGACAGGTTAACTCTTACAGTATTGGTATTCACATCAAGAATATCAGCAATTTCTTCAAATTCATATCCTTCAACATCTCTTAACTGGATTATCATTCTCTGTTGTTCAGGCAGATTTTGCATAATACTATTAAATTCATTTAACCTGTCTGATGTTTCCAGGATACTGTGAGGATTATTCTTTTCTTTCTGAAAGTCGTAACTCTTGCTATAATCTTCAACCAGCAAGGGTTTCTTTGCCTTTAACCTGTCGAGACACCAGTTTCTTGTTATTTTCATAGCAAAAGCTTCGATATTGCCTATTGTCTGCATTTTATTCCTGTAGTTCCATAATTTAATATAAACCTCCTGAACAGCATCCTGGGCTTCGACCTCATTGTTCAGCAATAAACGGGCAAAATTATAGAGTTTCCTGCCTAATGGTATTATCTTTATTTTAAACTCTGCTGAATCCATTTTTTCCTGCCCGTAAATTAAAATTCTGGATGGAGCTAATTTCTCTTTATATCTAAAATAGTAAAAAAATCAACTCCACCCAATCCGTTCAAATGACTTTGATTGTATGTCAGTATCAAATTTATCACGGCAAATCCAGGTTAATTCCACCGGTTATCCTATCTATTTCAGCCAGGTCTATATCGCCCTTAATGTTGATAAGTACATTTTCGTCATCGCTGGTAACAATCATTAAAAATTCCGAAATAACACCATTATCCTCACGGACAAGCATATTTACATGTTCATCGGCCTCCTTAACAACCATCACTTCTTTATATAAAGACTTATCCAGCTGATTATAAATCTCTTCATAGAAATTTACATCCTTGTATCTGCCTTCCTTTCCTTCCTGGGTCAGGATTCTCACTTCTTTTAATTCTGAAATTTTCTGAAGGTCCTTATCATCAGGGTCTATCTTTGCTAACATCTTAAACATGCCAGGTGATATGTTGACCGTTGTAAAACCTTCTTCTTCTGCGTACTGGTTAAATATTTTACTCACAGGATCTGACTGTGCGTTTAATAATTGTGTTAATCCACAAATAATTAATACAAAAAATACTCGTTTCATTTTACTGTTTTTAGTTAATATTAAAGTTCATTCGTATTTGAATAATTCAGATTTCAAATTCAAGACGACTGAGCTTTACAAATATTACAGCCTGAAAGTAAAAAATGTATTTTCCGTATATATGTTATGATTTAAACTCTGCAGAGCATTTCTTAACAAAATAATCCGGAGGTCTTCTAGGTTTGCGTGAGTGTGCGTCAATAAAAACAAGTGTTGAATTTCCAGTACAAATTAAATCTGAGTTCTCATTATATACTTCGTATTCAAAAAGAACTTTAATCCCTGGTTTTTCCCTCATATAAGTTTTTACAGTCAGAACATCATCGTAATAAGACGGAGCATTATATCTGATGTTCACTGACAATACAGGAAGCAGTATGCCATCCCCTTCCATTTCCTTATATGTCATCCCCATATTCCTCAGTATCTCAGTTCTTCCTATTTCAAAATAATTTAGATAATTAGCATGGTGTAAATAACCCATTTTATCCGTTTCTGAATAACGAATCCTTATATTTGTTTCTGAACAAATCATTTTTATTGCTGGTTAAAGTTATCAAGATTCAGAAGGGTGACTTCGGTTCTCTGGACAGTCTCCTGTATGCAACTTTGTCACAAATAGTTGGAATAATTCTCTGAAAGAGTGCTAATAATTGTCCTTCAATTGTTACTATTTTGTGTCTTTTTTTATTTCTTAATGCTTTGATCATAGCTTTTGCAACATGTTCAGGCAGCATATGTTCTTCTTCATTTCTTGGTGTATAACCCTGTGGTTTCCCGTTTTCCATTAATGCCCTTTTTCTGATTTCGGATTTTGTAAATCCTGCAGTCAGGATCATTACATGAAGCCCGTTTTTCAGATTTTCAACACGTATGGCTTCTAGCAAGCCATGCAAGGCAAATTTAGAGGCAGAATACCCGGTTCTTCCCGGCAATCCCTGTATTCCGGCTATAGACGAAACACCTACAAGGGATCCTTTTACTTTTACAAGATGCGGTATTGCATATTTCGAACAGTATACTGTTCCCCAGAAATTAACATCCATCAGCTGTTTTAACACATCAATCTTAACATCAGCGAATAATGCTCTCATTGATATGCCGGCATTATTTATAAATACATCAATCCTGTCATACTTTTCAATTGTTCTTTTCACCAAATTCCGGCAATCATCCTCTCTGGTAACGTCTGTTCTTATTGAAAATGCCTCGTAACCCTGATCTTTTAACTCACTTTCAATTTTCTCAAGTTTTTCCTTATTTCTGGCTGCCATAACCACTTTAGAACCCCTTCCGGCAAATTCTCTTGCCATTGCAAGACCAATACCTGAGGAAGCACCTGTTATTATGACAACTTTATCTTTCATCAAGTTTAGTAGTATTTGTTGTTAAAATTAATAAATAACAACTTTTACAAAAGTTATTAGTCAATTTTTTTTCAACTTCAGCAAGGAATATAATATCTTTATCATTAAAATCTTTTAATTGTTAAATGAATACTAACCAACCTCTTGCAGACAGGATGAGACCTAAAGATCTGGATGGATTTGTCGGGCAGGATCACCTTGTAGGCAAGAACTCCATTTTAAGACAAAGTATTGAATCCGGTAATATTCCATCATTCATATTATGGGGCCCACCTGGTGTAGGTAAAACAACTCTGGCAAAAATAATAGCTAATATTCTTGAAAGGCCTTTTCAGAGTTTAAGCGCTATAAACTCCGGGGTTAAAGATGTCAGAAATACAATAGAAAAAGCAAAAAAACAACAATTCTTTAACAGGCCTAACCTGATCTTATTTATTGATGAAATTCACCGGTTTAATAAATCTCAGCAGGATTCTCTGCTTGGTAGCGTTGAACAGGGCATTTTGACTCTAATTGGAGCTACAACAGAAAATCCATCATTTGAAGTTATTTCACCTCTGCTTTCAAGGTGCCAGGTTTATGTGATGAAACCTCTGGAAAAAAAGGAACTGCTTGAAATACTCAAAAGGGCACTTAAAAAAGATATTATCTTAAAAAAACTGCCTGTTAAAATAAGGGAGTATGAAGCCTTGCTTCGTTATTCAGGCGGGGATGCAAGAAAACTTCTGAATCTTATAGAACTGGTAGTAAATTCAGTAAAATTCGATAAGGATAAAATATTAGAAATTACAAATGAGCTGGTAGTTGCCAAAGTACAGGAGAATATAGCATTATACGACAAGAAAGGAGATCAGCATTATGATATAATATCGGCTTTTATAAAGTCCATAAGAGGCAGTGATCCCAATGCTGCGGCGTACTGGCTGGCAAGAATGATCGAAGGCGGTGAAGACCCTAAATTTATTGCAAGAAGGCTTGTAATACTTGCCGCTGAAGACATTGGCCTGGCTAATCCAAATGCTTTGTTACTGGCGACAAGTTGTTTTGAAGCAGTTAATATGATTGGCTGGCCGGAATCAAGAATTATTCTATCTGAAGTAGCAATATATCTTGCTACCTCACCTAAAAGTAATTCAGCTTACATGGCAATTAATGAAGCACAGGAACTTGTGAGAAATAGCGGTGATCTGCCTGTTCCCCTTAATATAAGGAATGCCCCGACAAAACTAATGAAGGACCTGGGCTATGGAAAGGAATATAAATATGCACACAGCTACGAAGGCAACTTTGTTCCTGAAGAATTCTTGCCTGAAAAAATAAAGAATAAAATATTATATACTCCCCAGGATAACACGAGAGAAAAGGAAATTCTTGAAAGATTGGAAAAATTGTGGAAAAAAAAGTATAAATACTGAAATATTTAAGAAACCAATAGTTTACTTTTACTTCCCAGACTGTTAACCGATATATCCTACCTGAATAGGATATCTAAGAATTTCTGGAATATGGATAAAAGAATGCTTCTTAAAGAGATAGTAAAGTTATTTATTGATGATAAATCTATGAGAGTATATTGCGGAATTACTGAACCTGAGGTTAATATGTGTAAGGAGGTATTAGTGGAAGATAAATCCATCAGTGAATTGGCAGCTGCCGGTAACATTAAACGTTCACAAGTGAAAAAAATGGCTTATGCCCCGTTTCTAAAGGTTATCAATAAAGTATATGAACAATTACCCGAGCAGGGACAACTTGAAGAAGTAAATGTGAGTAATGGCAGTAGTGCTGAGACCGGAAATGACAGAAATACGGGAAGCGAGCTGGAAGGAGTAACCGTTGACAATTTCAGTATTTCAGAACGAACCAGGAAAGTACTTAAAGAAAATGGAATAACCAACATAGAAAAACTGGCTGAATTAGACTTTGAAGAATTAAAGCTGAACGGAAACTACGGTGTTAAGACTATTTTTGAGCTTCAGCAGCTGGCCGGTAAGCTTAAGGATTCAAGAGATATACTATCAATTCTCAGAAAATGCGGTAAATAGATAATTTTCTTTCCTGACAAGTCAATATAGTTTTATGCATATCAAGAAACTTATACCAGGTATTAAATACTCAGATTATAATTTCTTTCTGATAGCAGGTCCTTGTGTGGTTGAAGATAAAGATCTCTGCTTTTATATTGCAGAGAGTATTGCCCGGATTAGTGACAAACTTAAGATACCCTATATTTTTAAGGCTTCATATAAAAAAGCTAACAGGACAAAATTAGACTCATTTGCAGGTATTGGCGACATTAAAGCCCTTGGTATTTTGAAGGAGGTTAAAGAAAAGCTAGGAATTCCTGTTTTGACTGACATTCATTCAGTTGATGAAGCAACACTGGCGGCAGAGTATGTTGATGTGTTGCAAATTCCGGCATTTTTATGCAGGCAGACGGAATTACTTGTAGCTGCAGCAAAGACAGGAAAAGCAATAAATATTAAAAAGGGGCAGTTTATGTCTCCTGATTCCATGAAATTTGCTGCAGATAAAGTTGTGTTATCAGGAAACAATAAAGTAATGCTGACTGAAAGGGGAACAATGTTTGGCTACCAGGATCTGATAATAGATTACCGCGGAATTATAGAAATGAAAAAGCTTAATTTTCCGGTCGTACTGGATATCACACATTCATTACAGCAGCCTAATCAGAACACAGGTGTTTCCGGCGGACACCCGGAGTTAGTAGAAACAGTAGCAAGGGCAGGCATAGCAATCGGGGTGGATGGTATATTTATGGAAACACATCCGGAGCCATCCAGAGCAAAATCCGACGGACTAAACATGATAAAATTGACGGAGGTTGAAAATTTACTCACCAGGCTTGTTAAAATCAGAGGCTGCATTAATGAATTTGAACAGGAGTGATTTTTTGTAATTACTTTCCAAATAAAAAAGTAGCAAATCTGTAAGCCGGATTCTGTATCCCGCCAAAGACGGAATTTCTATCATTAATCTGATCCCTGAATTGCTCCAGGGATTTAGCGATCTACCCCTCCCGACTTTTCATAATGAAAACCATGGCGGGTCACCCTGTATTCCGCGATATACACGGAAAATCGGGATATATTTGATCTTGCAACCCATAAGGCGGACAGCTACTAATGTCACCATCAGTACTGGTGAGCTCTTACCTCACCTTCTCACCCTTGACCCGGTAAGACCAGGCCGGTTATTTTCTTCTCCGCTTCTATGCCCTCACGGACATCTTCCCTTTCGGAAGTATGGCACCCTGTGTTGTCCGGACTTTCCTCCCCTTCCCATCTAAATGGGAAAGAGCGATAGAACGATTTGCTACTCTAATATATTAGTGCTTTATGTAGTTAAAATTAATTTCAGTTCAAAATTAAGAATAATATTACAAATCATTAACTTAACCTAACAAGCGTCGCACCAAAACCATATTCCTTAAACGAAGCATCCTGGTATGTTATATCAGGATATTTGGAATCAATAGATTTTCTAATCTCATACTTTAGTTTTCCATTACCCAGGCCGTGAATAAAGATAATTTTTTTCAGATTTCTTTCAATAGCATTATCCAGTTCACTATGAAACCTGTTTAACTGAATATTTAGAATTTCACCCTCTGTCAGATCTGAATAATCATCTGCAATTTCATGAATATGTAAATCTACTTCCTTAATATCAGGTTCAGACTTGCTGATAACCTTATTTGCCTTCTTTTTTGTTCCTTTTTTGCCTGACATATCAGGTATTTCTGAATCCTTTAAATCAATAATTTCGCCCTCAGGATTATCACCGGCTATTTTGAAAATATAAGCCTTTTCATGAAAAAATTCATTATCCTTATAATTATTCTCCTTGTAAAAACTAATTTTTGAAATATCAAAATAGCAATCAACCGGATCCTGAGGGAAATACCTGCCCTTGCTTATAAACAAAATTTGAAAATGGAACCTTTTAATTTTACTGATTTCAGTCTGGGTAAATGTCTTCATCCGCTCTTTTGTATTCGCTTCCAGCAATCCTGATTTAAGATATATGAATGAAGTATTCTCAAAATAACCTGTCAGATAATAAATATAAAAATCGCAATCATTAATAAGATAAGTATCTATATCACTTTTATAAATCATTTTTTCCACAGCAGGAACCATACCAAAATAAACAGATCTTAATGTTTTTTCAGGTAGATTTCCGGCCAGTATGATATTATCGGTGATTTTCTCAAAATAAGAATTACTTTTAGTTGAATCTTCGGGCTTATTGTCTAATTCATAAGGCTTTTCATTCAGTTCGTTATCATCCCGGTCTATTATTAATTCTGATATAAGAGCAGGTATATCAAAACCATCCTCGATTCTTACGTTAACCATCCTGTCATCAATGATTTCTGATACTATACCTCCGCCGGTATCATTTAAAAATTTTACTTTATCACCAACCTTAATTTTCATATAATCTGTAAATTTTGATTTTCAGTTTAATGTGTAAAATTAGTTAATTTTGCCCTTCAATATCCATACTATTGAAGATTAGGAACAAAATACCAGTAGATGATTATCACTATGATCTTCCTGAAAGGAAGATAGCTGCGTTTCCTTTACCTGAAAGGGATAAGTCAAAACTTCTTATATATATTAAGGACAGGCCAATAAAGCATGATATATTTCAGAACCTGGCAAATTACATAGATTCCGATAAAATTGTGATATTCAACAATACAAAGGTGATACAGGCCCGCATTATTTTCCGCAAACAAACAGGGGCCAGTATTGAAATATTATGTTTAAATCCCATTGAACCGGCGGATTACGAAGTGGCCTTTCAAAGCACTAAATCATGTATTTGGAAATGCGTTGTCGGCAATCTGAAAAAATGGAAAACAGATGCAATTGATAAGGAGTTTACATATGACGGAATTAAATCCAGGCTGATTGCAAAAAAAGAAGAACAGAACGACAGTTCAGTTAATATTAGATTCTCATGGAATAATGACAATCTGAATTTTGCAGATATTCTGGAAATTAACGGTACAACTCCCCTGCCTCCATACATAAAGAGAGAAGCAATCAGCCTTGATAAAAAGCGTTACCAGACTATTTACTCAAAGTATAATGGTTCAATAGCTGCCCCTACTGCAGGTTTGCATATTTCGGAATATGTTTTAAACGAATTAAGTGTAAAAGGAATTAAATTGCATGAACTCACACTTCACGTAGGAGCCGGAACATTTCAACCGGTTAAGGAAAAGTATGCCAATGACCACAAAATGCATTCGGAACAATTCATAATAAGTAAAAATGCGGTAACAACCCTCATCAATAACATTGATAATACAATAGCAGTAGGTACTACTACTGTAAGAACGCTCGAAAGCATATACTGGCTGGGAATAAAACTCAGAAATCAGAAAATTAGGGACGAAGTTGTAAGATTAGATCAGTGGGAGGCATATTCCCTTCCACAGGATACTGATGTAAGGAAATCACTTGAAGACCTGCATAACTATATGAAAAATAACAGCTTGGATCAACTGTTTGCAGAAACTCAGATTATGATAGTTCCCGGATATAAATTCCGATTATCCGCAGGAATGATTACCAACTTTCATCTGCCCAAAAGTACCTTGCTTTTGCTTGTTGCTGCATTTGTCGGAGGATCATGGAAGGAAATATATGAATATGCATTGAAAAATGAATTCAGGTTTTTAAGTTACGGTGACTGTTCCCTGCTATTAAATGAATAAAACCTATTTCACTGTTTGTCTTATAAATTGTGTAAATGTATAAATGTCTTCCTCGGTAGTATCAAAAGATGTCATAAAGCGAACTTCCGATTTTCCCTCATCCCATACATAAAAGAAATATTCATCCTGTAATTTTTTAATATATTTTCCGGGTAACACAGCAAAAACGCTGTTTGACTGTACCTTTTGAGTAATTTTTATTTGCTTTAGTTCAGATAATTCCCTGTATAACAGCTGCGCCATATTGTTTGCATAAACAGCATTTTTCTTCCACAAATCATTTGTCAGATAAGTCTCAAACTGTGCAGAGATAAATCTCATTTTTGATGCAAGTTGCATTCCCTGCTTTCTTATATATTTGAAATTTTCAGCCAGTTTCCTGTTAAAGAATATCACTGATTCACCAAACAACATACCATTTTTTGTACCACCAAATGAAAGGATATCAACACCGGCATCAGCTGTAATATCTTTAAATTCCACTCCAAGACTAACAACTGCATTTGACAGACGGGCACCATCCATGTGCAGCAACATATTATATTTATGAGCATACTTGCCAAGCTCGTTAATCTCGTCAGGAGAATATACCGTACCCAGCTCTGTAGGCTGACTGATAGATATTATTTTAGGTTGTGAATGATGCTCGAATCCAAATCCACGTACATGCTTTTTTAAGGAACCAATGTTTATTTTTCCGTCAGGGGTTTCGACAGGAATCACTTTACAACCGCTGAAATTTTCAGGTCCGCCACATTCGTCAACATTAATATGTGCAGTTTCAGCACAAATAATGGAATTGAAAGTGTTTGTTGATACTGTCAGTCCTAATACATTTGCCGCCGTACCGGTCAAAACAAAGAAAACCTCAACATCCTTACCAAAGTGTTCTTTAATCTTTAATATTGCTCTCCTGGTATAAATATCATCACCATAAGCTATAACATGTCCTGAATTAGCCCTTTCAATTGACTTTAATATATCGGGATGTATCCCTGAATTGTTATCACTGGCAAATCCCCGCTTATGTTTCAT
>CP070654.1:2917277-2927319 GCA_020354785.1 Bacteroidales bacterium | reverse complement strand
AAGGTTCTCCTGTCTTTGCATCGATAACATTACCTGTAATTTCATGTTCCTGCCTGATTACAGCATTTTCCTTTTCGAAAGCCGGATTATCTGACCGGGTATAACCGGCAGCGGTTAAATATATCAGATTTAACGACAACAGCAGGGTTGACAGCTTAATAATCATAAGGGCTTTTTTCAGGTTTATGCAGCCCTTATCATTAATAAAAAATAAAAGTCTTTTCATCCTATAGTTATATTTTAGGTTATACATAAAGGTAATTCAGTTTTATAATTGCCTTGTTTTAAATTATTTCTGTCTTTTGATAATTTTAATTTTTTTAGTCACATTGTTTTGGCTGATAGTTAATATATATACACCGCTTTGCAGTTTTTTTCCTATAAAGCAGTCTCCATTACAACTGTCTGATTCAAACTGCAGCCCGCTCATGTTAACTACAGAATACTTAAACGGGGCACCAGCCTGAATATACATTTCAGTTATAAAAGGATTAGGAGTGCAATATACATTATTAAGTTTATTATCTGAAATTGCATTTACAATACAGGGTTCTTTTCCTGTACTTCCTCCAACACAGGAATCACAAGCATCATAGTATGCTGTCCCGTTCATGTCTCCATTGCAGTCATAGAGTGGTTCACCATATAGTATTCCGCGACCGCCTGTTGCAACATACATGCGGCCGTATACACGGGGATCACCTGCAACAACATTTATCCATCCGAATTGCTGCCTGTCTGTATTTATACGGATCCAGCTCTCACCCTCATTATCAGAGCGAAAAAATCCGGTTACCCCGTTAACTTTACCTGAAAGATAGATTGCAGGGTAACTATTGCCCGCAAGGGACCTGCCAAATCCAACTCTGCCGCCATCCTCAACACTACTGATTTTCTCGAAGTCTGCTCCGGAATTTACAGACCGGTATAGACCTCCAGGTACCGCAAGCCAGATATGACCTTCTTTTCCATAAACAGTTCGTATTGAAGCATCACCTGACTGCCAGTCAGGTACACCTGGTAATCCTGAATTATTTACAGTAAAAGATTCTCCCCTGTCCATGCTGATCAGAAGCCTGCCGTTAAGTGCATCATATATATAGAATTTAAGCGCATTTACACGGTCTGAGACAGGTTTTAAATTTGGGCCCGCCCCTGCAGAGGCTTGCCAGTTTAATCCATTATCTGATGAATAATGCACTGAGCTTCCTCCGGGGCACCATACCAGTGTATTGCCATTTGCCGAAACAGCAATATTCCCGGCGGCGTTTGCACCTGACGGAGCACTTCCAAAAGCGGTCCATGTTGTTCCCCCGTCTGTTGAATAAGCGCCATAACGTCCTCCTGAATTATCGTGTGTACGTGTCATGAATCCCGGTTTATTTTCAGCAAAGTCAATGCTCCTGTTTGTCCCGTAGTGGGGTACGAACCTTCCGGTTGCAGGTGATTCATCCAGATTATCGTGGCGAAATCCATCTATATCCCCTATAACACTAATCAAGTGAGCTCCTGAGGGGGGACTTATTATTCCAAGGGGTACGGTTTCCTCCAGCCCGGCATTCAGGAACATCCATGACACAGGATTATCCTGGTCTGCATCAGTAACATTATGAGCCGCCCATAATCCATATCCTGTAATAAACCAGGCATTACCGGGATTAAAAGGATCAATATCAATATCACCAATCCAGTGAGGATTAGAATAGCCGGCCCAGGGAGCAGTAGAATAGTCCCATGATGATGTCTCAAGCAGGGCTTTCCATGTCTGACCTGCGTCAGTGCTACGGTATATTTCATCACCAGGCCACCAGCGGTCCATTGTACTTACCAGCAAAGTCCCCGGATTTTGAGCATCAGCTGATATTCCTGCAAAACCTCCCTGCCCGGTTGGTGGTGTAATATCAGTCCATTGCTTTCCATTTGTATAGTATTTCCATACCTCACCGGAATTAATTCCATTCGGACCCGGTCCGTCACAAAAAGTTATATAAAGAATGCTGTCAAGTTCAAAAGCTGCGTGATGAGGCATAAGTGTGGAAGGCCCTCCAGAGACAGGTTCCCATGATGTGCCTCCGTCCTCGGTTTTATAAAGATTGTTTCCGGTTTGCAGGATACCTGCATAAATTGTCTGTGTAGCATTACCTTCAGAGCCACTGCTTTTATCAAACAATACAAATGAAATACCTGCACCGCCAGGAGTCTCACTTACGGGAAATGCATCAACTTTATCCCATGAAGTTCCATAATCAATACTTTTCCACAAACCGTCCTTGCTTGAACCTAAATAGAGAATACTTCCAAGGTTGGGATCAACACTCAGTCTTTCTCCTGCAGAACGACCGTCTTCATTTCCCCCAAGTTTGATACTCAGGTTAGTTTGTATCCAGTTGTCACCCCTGTCCGTTGAAACCAGTATAGCAGCTGTGCCTCCCCACCAGGGTGTATAGAGACCAGTAGCAAGATATACCCTGTCAGGATCAGACGGGTCAGTAGCTATACTTAATACCCCTGTATAATTAGATTCGTTTTTACTTAAGTGATCTGTTATGGGGATCCATGTGCTGTCTGAAGTATTCCAGCGGTATGCACCTCCTACATCAGTGCGTGCATATAAAAGACCTTCCTCAGCAGTGCCGTAAATAATACCGGTTACAAATCCTCCTCCCCTTATTTGTACACTTTTCCACCTGTATTCTTCAGTAGTTTGAGCTGTTATTATGGTTTGAACCAGAACTATCAGCAGCACGGAATATGATAGTATTCCGGATATCCTCATTAGTCTCTATGATTTTGATCTTTCATATACTTCAATCATTTTTCCTGGTCTTCAACAAGTAAAAAAAGAACTGAATAGGCAGGAAGACCAAGTTTTATTCCTTTATTTATTTTTTGAGATAAAGCCTTAATATTTTGCAAATCTTTAACAGGTCCGCCTGTTAAGTTATCAGGACCTGATCTGTTAACGAATACTTTCTGTGAAAATTCACCGTTGTCATCTCCGCCTGTCAGTGTATATATATAGCACCTTTTTCCATATTTGAAATCATTGATAACCAGTTCGGCCACCTGTTCTTTTTTCCCTCTGTTAACTACTACTATACCGGCTTCGCCGGAACTGAATTTAGATGCATAGGCAACAACATCTTTGTTTCCGGAAACAGAAGAGCTGACCATATGATCACCAAAAAATCTCTGAAAAAAGTACATGTAGAAATATACAGGACGGGGATTCCACCTGGGTACATCAGGTTCGTCACCATAATTGAACATCCCGTGGTCATTGCCATCTGCCCACCTGTTTACCAGGTCCCACCGGCATGCCATTCCAAATCTGTTCTTAATAAGCTCACCCAGTACCATTGTTGCATGTATTCCATTTATAAATGAACAGGACTGCTTTGAGCCTGTAGCAAATATATTCCACTCAGTAAGGGCAACGGGTTTCATGGAAACATTACACTCAGCTGATATTTCATTCATATGCTTCACCATCTTAATAGTTGCCTTCTCAGAAGTATTCAGAATTACAGCTGCTGTGGAATTATCGTTATAAGGAGTATAGTATGAATGAACAACATAAAAGTCAATTTTATCACCTGCCTGTTCCAGTAATCCACGGTTCCAGCCGTTTTCAATCGGTGCGTCGTATTCCTTGTGTATTTCAACCATTACAGCACCCAGTTTAATGTCTGCGCCTGTCTCTTTTGCTGCAGCTCTCATTGAATCGGCAAAAATTCTGAAGTGCTTGCCATATAACTCACCGGAAATTATCTTAGGCTGTCCGTCCTTATTATTCTTAATATCAATTTCGTGACCAGCCTGCCATGCGCCGTAGTTTTCATTACCAATTTCCCAGAATTTTGTACGTCCATTGTCATACCTTACCCAGTCGGCTGCCAGTTTGGCTGCGGTCTGTACAGGTTCAGGCCCGGTACCGTAACGGGCATAAGCATAATTAACACAAATAATTCCGGTGCTGTTTGTTTGTTCCAGCATTTTATAGTAATTGTCAACAGATAAAGTATAAGCCCGCTTATTTTTACCATACCAGAAATTATCTGAATATTTAGTATAACCTCCTACATACAGAGGATTAGGAACATCTGCCGGAAGCTTCCTGCGTTTTGCATTCCAGAAGAACATATTGCTGAGGTTTCCCCCCGGGTAACGCAGTAAATTCGGGTTAAGCAGTCTGATATGATTTATAAGCTCAGGCTGACTAATCATCTGGGTCATATAGACATTTGCATTATTTCCATATATGTAGTCCAATACTCTGGCTACAGTATCCTGAAAATTAACAGTAATACTTACTCCGGGGTCTGTTACCGGCCCGCTAATTTCCTTAGACTCAGGAATAACAGCTTCTTTTGGCTTAAAATCATCTGCAAAGAAACCCTGAGTATCCTGCCCGGTGCATAAGTCAGTAATTGTCATTGCCAGTAGTAAGAATAAGTATGAGTTTATTCTCATTTGTTTATGAATATTATTTTGTCATCAATAATATATATACTTAACAACTATTTGAGTATCTGCACTAATCACCAGCAATATTAACTACCCGTATATTATCTATGCCAATAGAAAGATTTTCAAGTAATATTGCATCCGCTTCCACATTGTCCGGATCAGGAGTAGTATTCATAAATGCCAGTCCGATATGGCCGGTGCCATCTGATGCTAAGATATCACTGAATGAAGTTGCAGGATCTCCTGTTCCTTCACCATCTCTGAATTCAGTGAGAGGTATTACTACAGTTATCCATCCGTCAGTAACAAAATCTGTTCTTACCCCGTTAATAAGCCATGGAGAATATATATACCTCCAGTTCCAGTCGTCCTCTGTAACAATAGTAATCTGTCCTGTATTCCATATCTCCTTAACATATATTTCAAATTTAAGGGCGTACTCGGTAAATAAATCCCCCATATTTTCAGGTGATATTATTTGTTGCATTTCAGCAAGATAGCAAACACGGTTATCTTCCCACCATGTATAATTACCAGCTCCCACATCACTGCTAACCAGATGAGCAAAATTACCCCTTGCTCCATAGAACGTAGTATTATCAGATATAATCTGGCATCCCCATATATATGTATTTATATTATCAAAATTACATATTGTACCTTCCTGGCTAAGATTATTAAAGGGCATAGGTGATTCAACCGTATGGTAACTTGTGACAATTGCGATTCTTCCGGTATCAGACAATCCTTCGGGAACAGTAACTTCTATCATACTGGCAGATTTGTTAACAGTAAAGTCCGAGGTTTCAAGATCTCCCGGGAATACGATCTTTTCAATTAGGTAGAAATCGGAACCTAAAATAAATATGTCCTCTCCTGATGGCGCATTTTCATTTGAAATATAGAATATACCCGGCGGGGGAGGTGTAAGAACAAATGTATATGTAGCTTCACCATGATCAGTTACAACACGGATCTCATGCGGCACATCGGGATCAATAACTTCAGTAGGTGCTTCGCCGGGAATCCAGATAATTATATTATTATCAGTAGTAAAAACACTATTAAAGGAGGCTTCGTAATCATTAAAATAGACATGAAGGACACCTCCAAGATTCTCACCCTGGATTACTATTAAAGTTCCCGGGTCAGCCTGTGTAAATGTACTGTCTGCCTTATCAGGGTCAGGTAAACGTATCTGTGTTATAACAGGGGGCCCGGGTTCTTCCTTTTTACATGATATAAAAATTATATTTCCAATCACGAAAAGGATCAGGATTTTAATGATCAGCTTATTTGAAAATACATTTATTACCTGCATTATTTTAAATTTTAAATTTTGAATTTTAAATTTTGAATTTTAAATTTTGAATTTTAAATTTTAAGTTTTGAATTTTAAATATTAGTCTCCAAAATCATAGGGAACAGGATCCTGGTTAAAAAACGGATTTTGTATTATCTCAGACTCAGGATACGGAAAATATATATCTTCGGTAGTAGCATTTACACGCTGTGGCAGAGTATCCACTATAGTAACATCCAGGGAACCGTCAGGATTTTTTGTATGTGAATATCCTGCTCCCCTGGTCTGGTTATTGATATAGTTCAATATATAATCGGGTTTGAAATAATACCAGGTGACCAGATCGTACCAGTATTGCCATTCCATAGCCAGCTCTATTCTTCTTTCATACATAATATCTTCAAATGTGATAGACTGTATTGTATCCATATTTGCGCGGTTTCTTACAAGGTGAAAGTAATGCCAGCCTTCACCACCCGTGAGTGAAGCGGAATTCCCCAGGCAGGCTTCGGCATACACAAGGTATACATCTGCAAGCCTTAGTATATATGTATTAAGAGGTGAGTTCATAGTAGCTACCATACCCTCGTTGTCATCCGGCCCGCCAGGTACATATTTTTTTAATGGTGCCTCATCGGTCCCGCTAAAAGTATAACCTCCTTCAGACTGGTTTATTTCCGGGTAATGAACACCATCTGTCATATATGTTGCATTTAATCGGATAGTATCCCTTGCTTTATAGGTTGTAAGTATATCGTAAGAGGCACGGTGGCTGCCCCAGGCGCTAACACCTCCTACAACTTCACTATCGAATGCAAAATCTGATAAAGTTACATTGCTTGCACCCCAGGGACCTAGTGGAACCCACAACAGGGAGAACAGACTTTCCAGGTTATTTGCTCCGGCTCTGTTAACATTATATTTATATTTGAAAAGGTCTTCATAATTTTCCATTAATTCCATTCCGCTGTTATTGCATACATCATCAGCGTAATACTTTGCACTGTCAAGCAAAGCCTGGTTACGCGTTCCGTCAGTACTGCCATAACCTGAAAAAGCAAGATATACTTTTGCCAGCATACCTTCTGCAGACCACTTTGTAAGTCTGCCTGCTTCATCTTTTTCAGGAAGATTTTGGACAGCATATTCAAGGTCTCTGATAATAAACTTATACACATCCTCGATAGGATTTAGTGTAATCAAAGGATTTTCTACAAGCTCAATATTATCTTCAATAATCATAACATTACCCCATATACGGACAAGAAGGAAGTAGGCTGTGCCTCTCATAAAACGGCATTCGGCAATAGCTCCGTTCTTTTCTTCTTCAGTTATGTTAGATGCTTTCTCTGCTATGTTGTTCATAGTGTTATTTGACTGTGCCACAACCTTAAATAATGAACTCCATGCATCCAGTAAGTTATAATCAAGTGATGTAACTGTAAATAAATAATATCCGGGATTAAAATATTTTGATAATGTATTGTTTGCCCTGATATCTCCTATACTGTAACCTGCTCTTTCATTGTAGTCAAACCAGACTATATTATACAAAGGTGCAGTTGAAGTGCGAAGTTCTTCGTAGGATTGATAATAGTTATCTGCCGTTACCCTGTCCTGCGGCGGTCTTTCAAGAAAGTCCTTGCTGCAACCTGTAAAACCAATATACACTGCTATAATCAGAATGTATACTAATTGATTTATTATATTGATTTTATTCATGACTTTTATATTTATTGTATTCATAATATAAAATATTATCAGAAATTCACATTTATTCCAAATGTATATATTCGCTGTGAAGGATAACGTCCATTGTCTATCCCTGTCATTAACATATCCTGGTTAATGGAACCGACTTCAGGATCATATCCTGTATATTTTGTAAAGGTGTATAGGTTCTGGATATTAACATATAACCTTAATCTTTCAATATTCGCTATCTTAACAATTTTATCAGGCAGGGTATACCCCAGTACAACATTTTTAATCCTGAGGTATGAGCCATCCTCAATATAGCGGTCTGAAACACGGTTATTAGTGTTGGCATCGTAATTAGTTAACCTTGAAATTTCAGTTCCTTCATTTAATACATAGACATTGCTGATTATCTGGTCTGGTTCCTTAGTTTGATCGTCATCAGGATCAACTGTCAGTTCCGGATCATAAACATCAATTCTTGCAAAATCCTTTACGGACTTAAGTACACCCCTGTTACTCATAGGATTTTCAAACTTGCGGCGCGTCCAGTTATATAATTTATTACCGTACACACCGTTAAGGTATACTGACAGATCAAAATTTCTATAAGTTATACCGGTATTAAGGCCAAATGTGAATTTAGGATTGGGATTTCCTATATAGGTGCGGTCAGCTTCAGTGATAACAGTATCTCCGTTAATATCCCTGAAAAAATAATCACCAACCCAGACCTGTGTCGGATCTACTTCCTGTGCATCTACAGGTAATGCTATGAGTACTCTGTTACCTTCATCATCCAGGATGAAGTTCCCGGCGTCGTCTTTCATGTAGAAATCATCGGCAGTGTTGAACATCCCATCTATAATATAGCCGTAAAACATTCCAACAGGATCACCTATTCTTGTCCGTGTAAGTATAGTACCGTCAACCATTTTATTAATAACTGTGCTGTCTGAAGTCATTTTTACAACTTTATTCTTATTTAAAGAGAACACCAGTCCAGTTGTCCATCTGAAACCACCCCTGTCAATATTTACTGTATTCAGAGTGAATTCAAAACCTTTATTTTCTATTGCACCAATATTCACAACTGGAGGTTCAATAGCACCTGTATAATCTCCCCCCGAAGTGCCTGCATAAGTTGGCAGCTCCATGTCCATTAAAAGGTTGTCTGTCTGTTTCAGATAGGCATCAGCAATAAATTCTATCCTGTTCTGGAGTAAGTAAAGATCCACTCCTAAATTTGATGCCTGCGTAGATTCCCATTGCACATCGGGATTGGCAATTCTTTGAGGTAAAACACCGGTTCCCCATACTGTAGGGCGATTTCCCAGGGGTGAACCGTAAGCATAATCAGGGATATTCTGGTTACCTACCATTCCCCAGCCTACTCTTAATTTCAGATTGTTAATAAGATCTATATTACTCATAAAGTTTTCTTCGTGAATCTTCCACGCAATGGCAAATGACGGAAAGTATCCCCATCTTTTATCAGGACCGAATTTTGATGAGCCATCTGTACGTAAGGTAGCAGTTACCAGGTATTTGTCAGCAAAAGTATAATTCATACGTCCGAAATATGACTCAAGTGAACTGCTGCCTTTATATCCATAACTTTCTGCGGTTTCGAAGTCTCCGGCATCCAGTTCGTGAATTGTATTGGTGAAGAAATTTCTTCTCCTGCCTGAAAGTCCTTCCCAGTTGCTTTCTGACGCTTCATGCCCGAGCATAATAGTTAAATTATGATTGTTTCCGAACTGATTACTATAAGTGAGATAATTATTGATATTCCAGTACAGGCTGTTGGAGACTCCCCTGTCCGATGAATTGGTTACATTTTCAACTTCCCCGAACTGGTAAGTCGGCTCGAAATAATACCTGTTCGAATACGATATATTACCCGACACCTCACTTTTTAGTACCAGTCCTTTTAAAAGATTGATATTTACATAACCGCTTGCAATAATCTGGGAATTTTTTCTTTCATTTTCTCTTAATAATGCTTCTGCAACAACGTTGCTTACATACTCACCGTAAATATTTTCATCGGGGCCACCCCAGCTTCCGTCAGGATTCTTCAGAGGTACGTCAGGTGTTTGTTCAAGAGTCGTATTTATAAGATTTCTTTCCTCAACGGTTATTATCTGGTTACTCTTACTTCCCAGAATATTTGTACCTATTTTGAGCCATTTTCTTGCCTGGTTATCGACCCGTAGTTTCATTGTATATCTCTCGAAGTTAGAACCTACAGCAATACCATCCTGGTTCAGATATCCGGCTGACACTGCAAATGTTGTGTTCTCATTACCTCCTGTCATAGCTATCTGGTGGCTTTGCATCGGGGCACTTCTGAACATTTCCTTTTGCCAGTTAGTACCTTCACCCAGTATAGAAGGATCTGCAAACTCATCACGGGCTCCGTGTCCTACTATCTCATCTTTCTCATTCCGGTATTCAGCAAATTCTCTCAGGTTCATTGTAGGTATATATGTTGGCAATTGCTGGATCCCATAATATGCATCATAGCTTATTTTTGATTTGCCTGATGCACCCTGGCGCGTGGTAATA
>CP070654.1:2914827-2917177 GCA_020354785.1 Bacteroidales bacterium | reverse complement strand
TAAGTTTGGGATAATACTACTACCATGTTTATTAGCCATAAAAATAATAAACTATCCTGATAATATAGTAACTAATTCAATAATAAGTGCTTGTTTCCCAGATTGACATTTTTCAGATATTTACCGGCAACATTATAGCATTGTTCTGCCTGGTTCTTTGGTGTGACTGGCAAGTCATTAAGGTAAAAATCAGGATGGAACAATAACAGAGAGTAGGGGATATGTTTATCATTTTTTGCTATAAAACGCGCAATCTCATTTACTTCCTTATGATCAACATAATAAGGGACGAGTAATGTCGTAGCAGTTAAGAATGATTCCCCGGGAAAGTTCCTGGCAAGCATGGAGAAATTATCAAAAGACTTTTTGTTATTTACCCCGCAAAGAAAACTGACAATATCTGGATGACGGGCTTTTAAATCAAATTTTATAGTTCCTCCGCTTTTAATAGCCAGCTCAGCTGTTTTGTTAACGAGTTTTGTATTACCACAGCCGTTCCATTCCCAGCAGATATGTTTCCTATTTCCGGATTCTTTAATGATGCGCTGTGCAACTTTTATGGAGAATGGCAGCTGGGGTTCAGGTGATCCGCCAAAGAAACACACACACCGTACTGATGGATCAAGTGCAGCCTTGACCATATCATCCTCAGTAACTGTTGAAGCCCGGTCAATTAATTTATGGGATGCGTTCTGGCAAAACAGGCAGTTAAAACTGCAACCGTAAAAGAATACGGCGAGGTTATATCCCGTTTCTTTTGAACCCTTACAAAACCATGATGCACAGCAGTTTGTCGGAAGCATATCAAGATACATATGAGCCAGAGAAGCTTTCTTCTGAGCACGGTTGATAATTCTGCCGGATTTATTCAAGCGCAGACCGCAATACCCGGTCTCTCCGAAATTAAGCTGACAGCTGTTAGCACAGAGATTACAGCTGAGACCCTCTTCGGATTTAAGAGGTTGTGCAGGTAGTTTGAACTTTTTCCGGATGACAGCATGTATAGTAGAAAATTCATTTTCATAAGATCCCTGCCTGATGCATTCGGCGCAAAGACCTATAATTCCGGCAGATGGATTTTTATTACATTTTTTACATGTTGTCATTTATTCAAACTCTACTATTGCTTTCATCACTCCGTCTTTATAGTTGCTTACAAGCTCAAAAGCTTTTTCTGTATCTTCAAACCTGTAATGATGTGTTATCATTTGTGAAACGTTAATCTTATCTTCTGCTATTAAGTCCAGCGCCAGTTTTGTACAATCGACCTGTCTTCTTATATTTTGTATTGTAATTTCTTTGCGCCTTGTTTTATCTACGCTGAATGACCAGCGGTTAAAATCAGGAATACCTATAACCATTAATTTACCCCCGGGTTTTAACAAATCTATTGCCTGATCAACTGCTTCCTGTTTGCCGCAGCATTCAAAAACCGCATCCAGTTGCAGCGGCTCCTTGTTAAGAATTTCCTTAACTATATTTGTTTTATCAGGATTCCCTGCATATGACGCGCCCGATTTCACAGCAATATTCAGCCTTTCGTCAACTCTATCAGTAATATAAATGTCTTTAACATTATTGTACCTGGCCGACAGGAAAACACTCATTCCGATTGGGCCGAACCCGAGAATTCCAATTTTGTTATCACCTGTAATTTCTGATTTTAGAATTGCATAAAGCCCTATTGCCAGAGGCTCAGAGATAACAGCCTGATCCATATCAAGGTTTTCAGGAACAGGGTAGCAGGAGCTTTCAGGCATTACTATATATTCTGACAGGGCGCCTTCAGCCTGACCTGGACACCCCAGGAATTTAAGTTCTCTGCACGTATGGTGACGGCCGGCCAGGCACTGGTCGCATTTCCAGCATGATAAAGCAGGATCGATTGCCACCCTGTCACCCGGCCTGAGTTTGCTCACCGCGCTTCCGGTTTCCATTACAATACCTGACATCTCATGTCCTACTGTAAAAGGATAGTTCACAACCTGGCTGCCAATTCTTCCTGATGCGTAGTAATGAACATCGCTGCCACATACTCCAATCCTGGAAACCTTTATCAATACATCCCTGTTATCTGTAATTATTGGTTCGGGAATGTCTTTAATTTTCATTTGTCTGATGCCTGTCAGTACGACTGCTTTCATTGCTCTGAGTATTAATATAAAACTATGAACAAAAGAGGAATCCCTACACAAATATAGTTATGTAAGGATTAATTTAAGATAAAAAATTGCTTATCTTTATTTCCGGATGATCTTCAATAAACTTTCAATTTAGTTTAATTATAAAATAATTTGAAATGAGTAAAAAATTATTAATACCTCTGATTATTATATGTGTAATATTAATA
>CP070654.1:2898467-2914727 GCA_020354785.1 Bacteroidales bacterium | reverse complement strand
AATTACTGTAGTAATCATTAAAAGCTATGTGAATTCCTTTATTTATATAGCCGGTATTATATATGCTGGATTATACCTGGTTATCATAAGCATCAATTCATATAACAAATATTCACATTCAGGATTTTGGGACCGGTCTGTAAAGAATGGAAGTGATAAATGGAAGTCCAGGTTCATCATTGTTGCAGTTGTTTCATACGTGCTTATTGTTGTTTCATTGCTAACCCTGGATTTTCAGCCAGTCTGCATTATGATATCAATTATTCTCTCTTTTCATATCATATATATATGGATTAGATTATTGGCTACCTCGATTAAAAATAAATTATTAAAACGATAATAAATTTTTATTAACCATTAAAACAAAGTAATCATGAAAACTTCAATTATTACATTAGCAGTATTCACAGCAGTAACTTTATTTGTAAGTTGTGAAAAAGATGATCTGAATTTTGATCCGGACAAGACAGTCCATGGAACCGGTGACGTTGTTACAAAACGGATGACACTGGATTCTTTTAATGAAGTACACTTAAAAGGCGTTTCAAATGTGTATATTACACTAAGTAATGAGCAATCAACCGTACTGAAGGCCCAGCAGAATATAATGGATGTGATGACATGGGAAGTAGTTGCTAACAGGCTTGTTATTGGACTGAAAGAAAACACATCTATTAGTAATACTGAAGAGATCCGTTTTGAAATTGAAATTCCTGAATTAACAAGAGTAATCCATGAAGGAGTTGGTGATTTTTCTCTTGCAGGTGATTACCTGATGTCGCTTGATATAGAGTATGATGGTGTGGGAAATATTTATTCTTATGATCTGCCTGTATATGAATGCAGTATTATATCTTCGGGAGTAGGAGATTGTAAATTGAAAATCTTTGATTATCTTGATGTTTATTTATCAGGAACAGGAAGTGTTTATTACAAGGGAAATCCTGAAATTGATTCTGCTGTTATCGGAATTGGGAAATTGATAAATGATAACTAAAAATTTAAACAAAATGAGTAAAAAATATAAATCTAAAAGGCAACACACTTCCTGTTTATGTCAAACAGGAAGTTTTAAAATAATGCTAATGTTCTTTTATCTTTTTATATTTTCAACTCTGTTTTTAATGTGTGAAAAAGATAAAGAAATTGAATTAAATCCTGTTTATGGCCCGGCACAGGAGAGACAATTCGGAGAAGAATCAGCGCTTGTTCAGGAGCTTAGTTTCAATTCAGACGGTTTTTATATTGTCGGGGATTTTATTACTCCGGTTGATGAAGGTACACATCCGGTTATCATCATGATCCATGGATCAGGAAGTGCTACCAGATATGGTGCAGTGCCATTCAATCCATTAATTGAGATCTTCCTGCGCAACGGTTTCGCAGTTTTATGCTGGGATAAGCCCGGGAGCGGTGAAAGTACGGGTGAGTTTGAGATCGGGTATACAATAACAGGACGGGCGAAAATTCTGGTAGACGCAACAAGGGTTATGCTGGAGAATCCGTCTATCGATAACTCATCCATAGGTCTCTGGGGGATCAGCCAGGCAGGATGGGTAATGCCTAAAGCACTTGATATGACAAGCGATATTGCCTTTATGATTGTTGTAAGCGGTGGAGCAGAAGATGGTATTGAACAATTCTCTTACCAGGTCGGGCAGGTTGCTGCCTGTGCCGGTGAAACGGCGGAAAACGTTGAGAAAGTAGATATGTACTGGTCCCAGATGCAAAAAGCAACTACCTATAGTGAATACAAAGAGGCAGCTGATTTTTTAGTTACAATCCAAAGTATAGTTGACTATACGGGAGTTAGTGTTTCAGAAGAGAATAGCTGGAATGCCTGGCCGCGAAATATTGATGCTTTTTTCAATCCTATGGATGTTATCGAACACACAACCATACCTGTATTAGTATTTTTTGGTGAACTGGATAAGAACATTGATCCTGTTCAGGGAGCCCATGCCTATCAAAGCGCATTAGAAGCGTCGGGAAACCAGGACTACAGGATAGAAGTCATTGAAGGTGCAGGTCATGTTTTAGCACCTGCACAAACAGTATGCCTTGATGAATTTGTTGGCAGTGAGTACGTACCTGAGTATCTGGAAATACTGGAGGAATGGCTCAGTGACAGATAGAGGGGCACTAAACCGCCCCTTTTTATTTCTTCACAGCGACCCAAGTCCCTTTACCCTTTCCTTGTGAATTGCATTCCGGTGCATTAGCAGCAGGCCAGGCAGTATACTCCACCCAGTACCATTGTCCTTCAATTCGGGAATCGCTAGTTAGGATACCGGCCATATTAAAGATACTATACCCGCCACCGGACGTTCCCGTCTCTATAAAACCTGCCAGATAATCATCTTCCCATTTTCCTCCTGCGAAGGTATAAGCACTTGAAAAAATACTATCATACTTATACTGCATTCCAAAATCCGAGAGAACATGATTACTATAATAACCATTATCAAAAGTTATATAAAAGATGAATACGCCCCCTTCAACTGAGTCATTATAAGAACTAATAACAAAAGCAGGTATTTCCTCAAGATCAGGCTCGCTCGTACGTTCAATAAACTGAATATAGGTCTGCTCATTATCCAAAACCGGATAGTACGTTTCATCGAATGGCTCACATAAAAGTGGGATCCCCTGCTCTCTTAAATTTCTAATAGAACCGGTAAACTCAATTATCTGCCATTCGCCAAGGGGACTCTTATCTTTCCCGTTGTCTTGATTATTTTGTGATTCACAGCCAAATAATACTATTGCTATAAATAAAACAATAATCAGCTTAAAATATCTTTTCATAGATTTATTGTTTATTAATATCATATTTTAACTTCTTCCTTTTTTAATAATTCATTGCACAGGCTAAGACTATAAACACTTATTATATTAAAATTGTTCAAAATTAAGACCGGCACTGGATATAATCATATGCAGGTGGCTTCCTGTGCCGGGGAATCGAATTATTTGGGGAAAAATTATGGAAATTTAAAGCTGTATTCATCATTATAAATATTATTAAATATATTGTACTGTAAAATTTAATTAAGCATTATGAAAACAAACCTTCGTTTCCAAAAGAAGCTTTATAAGACATTTTTACTGCTATTTGCTATTTTACTTTTTTCGGCACGTCTGGCAATAACTCAGGATTTTTCACCCAAATTGTATCCATACATCTATGATTCGTTACCTGAAATAGCATCTCCTTTTACTATGGATGGCAATATTGAGACCATACTGGTAGTGACAAAATCTGATCAATATGGTATCGTACCGGTAACAATGGAAAACGGAAAACCTTTATTATACAGTTATAAGGTTGGAACCCATATGGGCAAAGACCATCAAATGCATATTGATGCCGGTGATTTTCCTGATTTGGCCAAAACAGGACTGCACTCGGAAGACCAGCTTGACACAAAAGAGATGATTACAGGTATTCCAATAGATGTTATCAATTGTACAGGGCGGCCTAATGCATACTCAATATCCGGCTTTATGGCTGATGATGAGGATATTATTTCTGTCTTAAAAGGAGACAACCACCTTGTAAGAACAATGGGGCTTACCCATCCGCAAATGGCAAAACCACTTTTTCATATCTGGAATCTTATCCTTAAAGAAATCGAACTCGGCAACTGGGGTGGGAGATACTATGAAAATATAAAACACATTTACTATAACGGAAATTCATTGAACTTCAATGTAAGCGGATCCAAAGGCTGGCAGATCTCAATCTTTTTTGATGAAGTTCAGGGAAGGTATAATATACATATTGACAGGGAGTTAACCAGTGACGAAGAAAAATACTTAGCAGAGAAATATTCACATTTGAATGATGAGGAAATGGCAGTATTAATTCATAAGCTGACTAACCTGGATATCAGCGAAATGCTTCCTTATTATATAATGCGGTATGGATTTTACGAAGGTCATACGGATGATTACCGATGCGATCCTATAGCAATAGCATCCATTTTTGGATTAAGAAGCATAGAAGAGATAAATAATTCATTTCAAGGAGATTTATATAACACCTTGACAAGGCACTTCATTTCAAAGTAGAAAATAAATCTTTATTTTATATGATGGCAATCAGTATTTAATCAATCTCATTGTTACTTGCTCATCTTTGTCTGTTGTAACCGTGACGAAAAATATCCCTTCCTGTGCCGGTTTAAGTTCAACATTGCAGAATTGTATGTTAGTATAAGATTCTTCCTTTACAGTTGAGCCTGTTATGTCATGAACTTTAATATTAACCGAGGGATACTCTTTCCCCAGGTCAATCAGCGTATTATCGGATGTAGGATTTGGATATATTTTAATTTTAGAATTTTCATTTATGTTTTCATCTGTTTTTAATGGTAACAGCCTTATGGCATCCCGCTCGAAAGTATTGATTCCGGAACCAAATTCTCCAACATAGATGTAGTTGCCTTCTTCAGTGCCGGTTGTTTCTTCTCCGTTCACTTTCACTGCAGTTCCTGAAGTTCCGCTTTTTGGTACATAAACGTTTGCTGTTATATTGTCCGACAGATTTAAGGTCATGGAAAAAAGTGTATCTGTTCTTTCCCAGCTAATGGAAATATCTCCGCGGTCAGTGGGTAGTATCCCGCTGGCATGTCTTAGCTTCTGTTTGAATTCCAGTGGTTTTACCTGGATAAGTTCATGCTGGGGTTTCAATGGTTTTATTCCCAGCATATATTCCTGGATGCCCAGTAATCCGACTGCTCCCCATGGGTGTGATAAGCTCTGGCCTGTAGAAATAGCATCCCATGCTTCCCAGGTAGCTGTTCCTCCAAGTGAAATGGTTTTAGCCCAGCCGTCCCATTCGGTGTTTGTGTATAAATCCATCAGATGAGGCCCTTCATCGGCCTGCCCGATAGCTTCCGGCAGCCAGCGAAGTGTCACCATGCCTACGCTCATTTTTTGTTCTTTAATTTCAGCGATTATAGAATCGAGGTTATCTTCCGGCGCAATACCCATGGCCAACGGAAACATGTTGGCATGCTGTGAAACGTGTTCACTTTGGGTCAGATCGGAGTACAGGCCATCTATATAAACACCATTGCTGTTAATCAGATTATCGTTAATTGCATCCTTCATATCCAGGGCTTTTTGATGATATGTGTCATAATCTTCTGTACTGTCAAGGACCTCAGCAATCCTGGCAATATTTTCAAAATCGATGTATGCATAAGCATCAACTACGGTACGCGATTCAACTGTCATATCATATCCATACCTCATCTGGGAAGGCCAGTCTATGATGCCATGCAGATATGATCCTCCGCCCCCGGCCAGGTTATGGATCAATCCGGTAGATTCATTTCTGTAAGTGTCAACATAATTGGCAATTTTCTTAAGCTTGCCGTAGTTGGCTTTCAGGAATTCTTTATTCCCCGTCTGCATGTAATAGTCCCATGCCCATACCAGATACATTTGTGTATAGTCAGGTATATCGCGTTTGCCATCAACGTTAGGATACACGGCGTTAAGCCTTCCATCAGGCCAGTATTGATCCTGTGAATCGAGAAATTCAAGCAGGATACGTAAGTTCATCGTCCTGTCGTACATGGTAGTCATAGCCGGAACAGCTATAGACCATGAGTCTCCAAGGAATCCTCCCTTTTCCCGTGTAGGGGTATCAACAAAGCTTTCCTGTGAGCCCACGATCAGGGAATGCTTCATAAGATTCCAGACCAGGCTCAGCATGTTATTGGATGAATTGAAGCTTGACACGGAAGGATCCAGCTCGAAGTGCCTGCAGATGAACCTGACGTTCTCGGTATTTAATGCATTGGGCGAGTTACTAACCTGAAAATAGCGCATCCCTAAATATACCATAGGCTGGAAAACAGATGTGCCTCCATCAAGAATAAAGAAATAGTTCATGTTGGTTTCCTGATCCGTTAAGGTTGAAACCTCACCATCGTCTCTAAGGGTAAATCCTCCACGCATTCTTACAACAGTGCCTGCCGTACCGCCTGAAAAATTAATTTTTGGCACCCCGGCATAGACCATACCAAGATCTATCACATATGTTCCATCTCCAAGACTTGTTACAGAAACCGGTGTGATTTCTTTTTCGATAACACGGGTCAGATTTGGCTGAAGTTGCCCTGTCCAGGGTGCAACCGGATGTGTGTCAATTTCAACGGCAGGTAGCCATTCAGAATCATTATAATTTATTTTATTCCAATCGGGAATAATCTGGCTGGCATCAATTCTGTCTACAAAACCAACGCCTTCACCGTTTCTCTGTGACTGACCTGTTCTCCAGGCTAAAGCCTGAGTCTGTTTCCAGGTTTCATTAGTTCCTATTATCTGATTTGTAGTATCGGCGTATTCAATAATTGCTTTTAAAAGAAATCCCCTCGCACTTGTCGGTCTCCCTTGGCCCCCTCCATACCAGTGGGTAAGACAGGCAAAAGTATGCTGCGTGTTTGATAATAATTCACCGGTTATATCAAAAGCATTATAATATTGATATTGAGGATAATGATAGGCAGGGCCTTTCCCTATCAGGTTGCCATTTAAGTATAATTCGTAGTCATGTACAGCTGTTACATACACTATCGCTCTTTGAACGGTTTTGTCATATAGGGAGATTTTTTTTCGAAAATAAGTGTAGTCTTCATTAACATTATTATCCCTCTTGATCCATTTGGCTCCGGACCAGTCGCTATTTGTCAGCAATCCTGTTTCGAACTTGGCAATAGCCGACCAGGGGCTTACATTAGCATCTTTGTCCCATATTCTTACTTTCCAGTAATAACGGGAGCCGGCAGACAGTTGATTCCCCTGGTAAAATACATAATTTTGCATTCCTGAACTAACCTGCCCGCTGTTCCATAAATCTGCCTCCGCTTCGTTTAGCTTATCTGTACTCGAGGCCACTAATACCTGGTAAGCAGTTTGTATTTCATTGTCGTCAGGATCATCCATATACCATCCAAAATATGGATTATCATCAGTGCCTACAGGATTAATTTTATCAAAACTCCTCAGGTTATAAGGGGCATTTTGAGCCAGGACAGGAAATCCTGAAGTAATAATTAATAACGAAATCAGGAAAAAGTATAATTTCCAGTTCGATAAGTATGATGATTTCATAGCTTTTTGGATTTTAGTTTTATAAGTATTTTTATGAGTCAGAGTTTATTAGTAAATATTCTAAATTTAATTCTTTTATTTTAAAAAATGAAAATTTGGGTTGCTAGGGCACACTCTTCTAAAGTTGGTGGCACACTGTTGTACCACTAGCATAACTCCCTGGCATCTTTGATGGCAATCTGGTGACGCAACTATTTCACAGTAAATTACGTCAATAATTATGTATATCTGTTAACTTTTAATCTTACTGGTAATGAAAAGGCTATTCTTTATATTCGTTATTATTGCAATAGTATGTGTTAAAGGTATTGGACAAAGTGACACTACAATACAGATACTACCTGAGAATCCAACTATAAGCGATGACATAGAACTGGTTATTTATAAGTGCAGTATGGACCTGTCTTCATATGAATTAATCAATGATACAATCGTATTTAAAGTTACAACTGACAGCCGGATTATGATTGCTGCTATCTGCCTGGTAACCTATGATACAGTGGATGTAGGAAAATTAAACCAGGGGGACTGGACCTTACTTTTTTACGTTATTGATAAAGCACGTAAAACCGCAGATTCAATTGTATATACGGATACAATGAATTTTCATGTATACGGCTCAGAGATGAGGTCAACAGAGAATGAAGTTTCAAACTGGAGAATATTTCCAAATCCGGCAAATGAAATCATAACAATTGAAAATTCAGATGCCTTTATACCAAATAATGATGTTTATTTAACAATAACTGATCTTCAGGGGAAAGTTATGTTGAGAAAACATCTTAGTGATTTTTATTCAAGGGTGGATATCTCGGACTTGAAAAAGGGTTGTTACCTGATAAGAGTATCTGATAATAATAGAATACTTTACAGACAAATACTTATAAAGTAATAGCCTCATACCCCCGGCAAATCCTATTGCAAAACAGGCGTCTTGGGAAATCATAAAATTCAGTAAATTTGACAGTATTGTAAGGGCATACTAATTGTAGTATGATGTCAAACAATCAACTGGTCATATGTACAGATAATTATTCATAATTATAACAAAATGAAAGCTGATTAATTATGAGATTAACTGACGTTTCTAAAACAGCAATAGTTACACTTAGAAGCCATGCACTGGAATCACAGAAAAGTAATCCCATCCTTGATGATCCGATGGCTCAGTACTGTCTGGATAAACTTATCCCGCTGGCAACCGAAGAAGAAAAAACCCTCTTATTTAACAGGAAATTATCAACTTCACTTACAAGTCATATAGCAATACGGGCCAGAAAATATGATTCAATAATAAATAACTTCATATCAAATAATCCGGCAAGCATAGTTGTAAACCTTGGATGCGGTTTTGATACACGATACTGGCGGATAGACAATAATAAATGTGAATACATTGAGCTTGATTTGCCGGCAGTGACAGAAATTAAGAAAGATATATTAAAGGAACATCTTAAATACGAAATTATTGGTTGTTCAGTATTAGATTCTTCATGGATTGACAGGGTTAGTTCAAAAGGGAACAGAAATTTTCTCCTGGTTGCCGAGGGTTTATTTATGTATTTGCCTAAAGCCGACGTTATTAATCTTTTTAAGACTTTAGCTGATAAATTTTGTCATTCGCAAATTGTTCTTGAGGTAGTAACTGAAAAGTATACCAGGGGAATATGGAAAAAAATTGTGGAAATGAAGATAAAACGTAATCTTGGATTTGATGCCGGCTCATCTTATAATTTCGGTGTTAAAAATGCTTTTGAACTTGAATCCTATGCGAATGGAATAAACATTATAGATGAATGGTCATATGTGGAAGATCCTGATATTCGTCCACGAATATTAAAATATATGGGAATCTCAAGAACACAATGGACAGTAACAGCAACAATAAATGCAGACAAATGAATTATTTTATGAACTTTTATGAACGATCTACTAAAACTTATTAAACTATAAATTATTGAATCTATGAAACGATTATTAATACTTGCGATGAATATTATCCTGGTAATACCATGTGCTTTTAATCAGGATCAAAATCCCAGGCTGCAATGGTGGCAGGAAGCCCGGTTCGGGATGTTTATACATTTTGGCATTTATTCAATCCCCGGTCGTGGTGAATGGGTAAGGAGCGTTGAAAGGATCAGTAATGAAGAATACCAGCCATATGTAGACGAGTTTAATCCTTATGATTACAATCCGGAAGAATGGGCAACACTCGCAAAATCCGCAGGTATGAAATATGCCGTAATGACGGCCAAACACCATGACGGATTCTGCCTTTTTAACTCAGAACTTACTGATTACAAATCTAATAATAGTCCCATTGGCAGGGATCTTATCAAAGAATATGTAAATGCCTTTCGTGATAGAGGATTAAAAGTAGGCTTTTATTACTCTATAATTGACTGGCATCATTATGACTATCCCAAATATGATGATCCCTTTCATCCTATGCGAGGAAATAAAAAATTCAAAGATGAAAAGATAAACTGGGAGCGCTATCTGGAATATATGCATGGGCAGGTGAGGGAACTTATGACTAACTATGGGAAAATAGATATCCTCTGGCTGGATTTTTCTTATGGTAATATGAAAGGTGAGAAGTGGAAAGCCAGGGAACTTGTTGACATGATAAGGAAGTTGCAACCGGAAATAATCTTAAACAATCGCCTTTCAGGAAGTGGGGGTGACCACAGTTATTCAGAAGCTCTGGGAGATTTTATAACTCCGGAACAAAGTATACCCGACAATCCTTTACTGGATACCGGCGGAGATCCTGTACCCTGGGAAACCTGCCTGACACTAAACAACAACTGGGGATATAATAAAACAGACCAGAACTGGAAATCTCCTGAACTGATTGTGCATACCCTGGTAAACTGCGTAAGCAAAGGCGGAAACCTTTTACTCAATGTGGGACCTGATGCCCGTGGCAATATTCCGGATGAGTCAAAAGAAATACTGCAACAGGTAGGTAAATGGATGGCGAAAAATAGCGAGAGTATCTATGGATGCGGTATGGCCGCTGCTTTAGAGAAACCTGACTGGGGCCGTATAACCCAAAAGGGAAATAAACTATATCTTCATGTTATGTATCCACTCATCGGGCCTGTCAAATTGCACGGATACAGGGACAGGATTGAAAGGGTGAGATTTGTTTCTACAGGATCAGAAGCTCCTGCTACCGATGAATGGTGGGGATCACCTGAATCTGAAGGGTATATTTTTATCAATATGGACAAACCTATTCACGAGACATTTCAGTGGCACGATCCATGGGATACCGTTATAGAGATTACACTTAATGAGTAAAGTATTACCGTAAAAACTATATTAAAATACATATGGTTAATAAAACTATAAAATCCAAATTAAGATATACAATATATCTTATTTGTAAAGTAATTATTTTAATTATGGCTGCATTTCTGTTAACTAAAACATTAATTAAACATAAATATGATTATCAACATGCTGTCTCATTTATCCAATGGTTAGGATCAATTTCTCTGTTCTTTCTTGCAGTTGAAGAAATTGTTATTGATTTTTTGACTCTTCTTGGAAAACAAAATTTATTGAGGCACACTCCGGCATTATTTTATATTGGCTTTAATAATACTGGTATCAATAAGAAAAGACTATCAGAATTAAGCAGGTTTGGTATTATATGGCGCATAATTACACTATTATTAGCTATGTGTTTATGTATTTCAATAATTTTATTCGGGTATAGCGGGGCAGTTACCAGATATTCATATGGAGATTATGATTCGGCAGTATTTTTACTGTTTGTTATTATTGGCGGATTGCTGATGCTAACGGGTGTATTTATTCTGTTATACAAATTATTGTTCCCGGGCCGTTAAGGTGAAAATTATAGAAATATGCAGTTTGAAAAACTAACAAATGATGATTTAAAAGAAATAAGACATTTGCAACCGGAAGGCTGGTCAGATATTGTACCAGAATTTAGATCTTATATCAACCATGATTTTTGTTATCCTGTTAAAATAAAACTGGACGATAAAATTGTTGGAATAGGTACATCAATAATGTTTGGTAAAACCGGCTGGCTGGCACATATAATTGTTGATAAGGAATACAGGAATAAAGGAATAGGCTACCAGATTGTTGTCAGTTTACTTGAAGATGTTAGAAATCAAGGGATAAAAACATGTCTGCTTATCGCCACAGACCTTGGGATGCCAGTATACATAAAGACAGGATTTAAAATTGTTACAGAGTATCTTTATCTAAAAAGGGAAAAATCCTGGATTGAATTTCCGGTATCCAAAAATGTTGTACCGTATCAAAATAAATATTACCAGATGATAATAGGCCTAGACATCAAAATATCCGGTGAGTACAGAGAGCGGCTAATAAAAGAATATCTGGATAATTCGATAATTTACATCGAAAACAAAGAGGTTAAGGGATATTATTTGCCTGGTTTAGGCGAGGGACCGATATGTGCAGATACTGATTCTGCCGGGTTGGAATTAATGAAAATAAAGTATTCCAATGTCGATAAAGCTGTACTTCCATATGATAATGCCACAGGAATTGAGTTTCTTAAGCAGAATGGATTTATAGAGACAGATACCAAAGGAACAAGGATGATCCTTGGAAATCATATCAACTGGAAACCTGAAAAAATATTCAGTAGGATCGGAGGCAACTACGGATAATTAATTAAGATTCCATTCCCCTGTTTTTCAACCGTTCAAGCTCCCAGGTTGCAAAATCTTTAGGGGGAGTTATAATTTCATTGTCAGGCTTGCGAACCAGCTTCATTACTTCAAATTCACAGTCTGTAACACAAAGCCCGCACCCGATGCATTTTTTACGATCAACCACCGATGGTCCGTCATAGTCTGAGATTGCATTCATCTGGCATCGCCTTATACAAGTCCCGCAACGCATACATTTCTCAGGATCGTTGGTTGCATAATAATTGGATGCCGCAACCGAATTTTCTATTCCGTATTCTGTAATACCGCGTAGAATACCGCAGCAGCACCCGCAGCAGTTACAAACATAGAAAAATCCTTCGGCAATGTTGCTGACCGAGTGGACCAGTCCGATTTTTTCAGTTTTATCAATAAGATCAAGTGCTTCCTGCAATGTAATAGATCCTTCAGATGGCGGGCGTTCAAAAGAGGTGAAACTTAAACATACTTTAACAGGAAAATCACATTTTCTCTCATCAATAAGGTCCTGTTGAACACGGCAGATACAATCCCGCACATGAAAGGACTTTTTTGTTTTTAGTATCGCCTTTATATCATCATATGGAAGTATCCATTCAGATTTAGTTGCCCCGGGTGCAGGAATCACGCGATGAATGGCCGGCCGGAAACGCATAAATTCAGCACCGCCCTCATCAAACCATTCTTCCATAAGATGGGCAAGCTCATGGTCCAAATTCCATAACTGTTCTTCGTAAATCCCGACAATAAATGGAGCAAGTCTTACGTGGCCCCCATTAGGGTTACCCCAGATAAAACCCCTTTTTGACATCTTTTCCAGCCGGGATTGGGTTTCCTCGACTGAAAGCCCTATTCTTTCCGCTATACCGGCTACAGACTCAAACTGAACTGTCAGTTGTCCGCAAAGCCACGCTTCCTCAGCCGAGAAGATTTTTTTCAGCAGTGGAATTTCAATATTTGATTTTGTTCTTGGAAAAGCATTTGGCAGTTTATTAAGCGCATCTGCAAGTGTATTGTAATATAAATCTGTTTTATCCTTACAACTTGAAAAAACACCAAAAACTGCAGGTACAATAACCGCAGTTCCGGCAGCAACCGTGGAAGTTTTGATGAATTCTCTCCTCTTAAGTTTTTTTGTGTTCTTGTTGTTTAAATTCATTTTATTATCTCCTCAAATTTTATGCATAATCAGGCCGTATTGTATTTTATATCAGATGGACGAACTTTTGTTCAGGGAATCGGCAACTTCAATTACATTATTCCAGACTCTGAGAAAGTTCTCAGACAATATTTTATTTATATCCTCTTCTGTATAACCACGTTTAAGTAATTCAAATACCAGTACCGGATAACCTGACACATCCGGCAAGTCTGAGGGGTGTGATAGTCCCATTCCATTGTAATCAGAGCCCATACCTACATGATCTATTCCTGCCAGTTTTATTACATGTTCGATATGGTCGGCGACTGTTTTTGCATCTGAGTTTATTTTATGCGTTTCTTTATACTTTAATGTAAAATCAATCCCTTCTTCCGAATGCATACTAATACCGGTTGAATCATACCAGTCAAAAAGGTAATTGCAATTTTTCACACAAACAGAGTCCAGGCAAAAAGAACCAAAATTTATCATTACCACTCCGTTCTTATCCTCAATAACCTTTATTAAAGTATCAGATATATTTCTCTCATAACCCGGAGTGAAATGCCTGCATGATGAATGAGAAGCAATAATCGGAGCTTTGGAATGTTGTAATGTTTGAAAGACTGCGCTATCCGTTGAATGTGAAATGTCAATCATAATCCCAAGGCGATTCATCTCCTTAATGACTTCCAGTCCAAAGGGACTCAAACCGTCCCATTTACGTATTGTATCGTAACTGGAATCACTGATTTGATTAGCTTTATCATAACTAATAGTTATATATACAATTCCCTGATTTTTCAGATATTCTAAATACCCTAAATCATCTCCAATCGGAGTTCCGTTTTCCAGGCAAAGAGGAAGTGAAAGCAAATTATTTTTATAGTTATTTTTAATATCATCCGGATTAAGGGCAGGTGCAAATTTATCCGGGTAAGTTTTTGTATAATAGGAAATTATTCTTATCAGAGAATCAATCCTGCCACGGCCTTCCTCAACTCCAAGACTGCTACTTGCAAATACAACCGATAGTACAGCATTTAATCCTCCTTTTTTAGCCCTGGGCAGATCAAAATCACTCCTTGCCCATTTTTTTGAAATATCCCCGGGAAAGAGAAAATGCCTGTGAGGCCAGTCGTTATGAGAGTCCAGAATTATATTATTCTTACAGATCTTTAAAGCCTTTTTCCAAAGCTCATCTTCAGGTTTTTCCTGAAGCCTGCTTTTGCATGAAACAAGAGAAACGGCCAACAGAACCGGTATAATACTTAAGAGGGTTATTTTCCTTATAGACTTCACTTCATAATCATTCGCTTGAATATTCATGGTTTTTTACTATTGCGATCCCATTCCTTTATTTTTTAAATATACTTAAATATTTGGTGCTTCCTAATTCAATTTGATAAATTAACATAATTGTATAAACTGTGCAGTTTTGATATGAAATTTCTGCAAATGATAACTCTGATTATGTTGTAGGGGGATTTAATGTCATTGAGATGGAACCATGAAAGGTTTTTGATAGATGGTCTAAAAACTTGATTTTAACCTAAATAATTTAATATTTCTTAAAAAATATCGATTTATTATTTCTAACTTGCAATTGATTAGAAGAATAGGTAATATTGTCACAATTAGAAAGATAATGGCAGATAAAGGGCAGTATTATTCAGGAGATATGAGTTTTATCCCGTTGTTAGCAATTGCATATATTGTTTGACGCTTTTGAAATCGTATGGTGTTTTTTCCCAAAATGACAGGTAAGGAAAATTTTATCTTGCCATGGAGTATGTTGAAGATCAAAGCCTGAATAAGAAGATAAAATCAGGCCCGTTGAAAATCGATAATGCCATAAATAATGCAATACAAATTTTCAGTAAGCTGAGCCTGCGGGCTATTGCTGAATGACAACTATGGATTTTAGAAATCTTATAACCTAAAACAGAATTCTATGAAAAAGCCTAGTTTACTTTTAATTCTGACTGTGTTTTTATCGTCAGTACACATGATTAAAGCACAGTTCCCCACTTTTACGCGGATCGATACAAGCGTAATATGTACTGCAGGGGGCTATACATTAGACGGAGCTTTTGGCGATTTTAACAACGACGGGCTCGACGATCTTCTTATTTTGAGTGCCAATCATGAACCAGAGCCTAACTTTCATATGCTGTTTGTTAACGAAGGCAACTGGAACTTTAGGCAAATCATGGAAGATCCCGTTGTGGAATCGTCTACATTACAGGGCTCACATGGCGCAAACTGGGGGGATTATGACAATGACGGAGACCTTGACCTTTTTGTAGCCAGTTTTTATAATAGCAACAACCTTCTCTTTACAAACAATGGCGACGGCTCCTTTACACAGGTATTGAATGGATCTATAGTAAATGACGGAGGTGATTCGGGTCCTGCCACATGGATCGATATTGAAAATGACGGTTATATCGATCTGTATGTTTCCAATCATAGTAAACAGAATAATTTTCTTTACCATAACAACGGCGATGGTACGTTCACAAGATTTACAAGTGGACAACTGGTGAATTTTAGTTTATTCCTGGATCAGGGGATGAGCAGTGTTGATATTGATAATGACCGGGATAATGATATATTTGGTTATGCCCCTCTTGAAAGAAACTACCTGTACCTGAATGATGGATATGGTAATTTCAGCCTGGTTGACAGAGGAGTTATAACAGATAATGATTATGAAGCCTTTACGTGTGGATGGGGTGATTATGATAACAATGGCTGCCTCGATTTATTCACCGGAACATATAATGTTAATCCCTCATATGAGCTGGTGGGTGAATATGACATACTCTATCATAACAATGGAGATGGAACCTTTACAGTAGTAACAGGAATTGAGCCTGTAAGTGAAATAATAGGAACAGACGAAGGATGCTGGGCCGACTTTGATAATGATGGGTACCTTGATTTATTTACCTATGCAATATGGGGAGCTAATAACAAACTATATAAGAATAATGGTGATGGCACTTTTACAAAACTCGATATCCCGGCCTTTACGGATGATACGTCAGGACGCGCCAGCCTTGCAGATATGAACAACGATGGGTTTATAGATATTTTTATATCACGTGGATATATGAAGTATGGACCGACAGAAAACCTGATCTATGCAAACAACGGCAATTCTAATAGCTGGCTCACAGTTAAACTTATTGGCATGGTTTCAAATAAAGATGCATTTGGTGCCAGGGTGAAAGCAAAAGCCACCATTGGCGGGTCACAGGTATGGCAGGTTCGTGA
>CP070654.1:2883284-2898367 GCA_020354785.1 Bacteroidales bacterium | reverse complement strand
ATGCTCTAACCAACTGAGCTACTGAGGAATTTTGCGACGCAAAAGTATATTAATTTGTTTAATTATGCAATCATAAAATTTATTTTTTAATTCAGTTTGTAAGTACTGCCTGTTAATATTATTAATAGACAGGTCAATATATCATTCCATAAATTTTAATATTTGATACAAAAAGGTTAAATTAGTTTTCCGGAAGAAAATTATTGGGAGTAAATTATTCTGTTAAGTTGGTTGGCTGGTTTTAATCTAATTCTTTATAAAATTTTAAACGAATGAAAAAAAGATCCTTATTTCAGATTAATAGCAACTACTTAAGACATTATAACAGATTTAAGAGACTTTATTTTCGAATCAGAACGCTTATTAGTCAGGGATTATTCTTTCATTTATCGTTATTTGAAAGAAAAAGGCTTCTTAGAAGATTCAGGTTGTTTTATAAAAGGCTATTAAGATTTCAGTCAGATTTAGGGATAAGGTTTGCAGGAGCAACCCTGGCTTTTACATTAATTTGCTCTGTTGCAAGTTCTCAGGGAAAATTTATTGAAAGAACAGGGGAAGATAATCCTTTAGGCGGGAAGATTAATCCTTTTGCCTCTCTATCAATGGGGGAGAAGATTGCACCGGCATTTGTTGATATTGATAATGACGGGGATGATGATCTTTTTGTAGGGGATACTCTTGGGTTTATTAAGTACTATGAAAATACAGGTAATAATGTTTATGAACAACCGCTGCCCGCAGAAAATCCTTTCAACGGCATTGATTTAGGGGATGAAACTAAACCTGCATTTGTGGATATAGATGATGACGGAGATTTTGATGCTTTTATCGGGGTGTATGAAGGAATTTTACACTATTACAGAAACGATGGCACTGCCGAGGATCCTTCATTTAGTGCGGTTACCGGACCAGAAAATCCTTTTGATGGAGTGGATGTTGGAGCATATTCAGCACCGGCATTTGTAGATATCGACAATGATGGGGATTTCGATTCATTTATTGGAAACAAGTACGACTTTATAAAATATTATGAAAATACGACCGACGGGGGGAATATTACATTTGTTGAACGGACAGGATTAGATAATCCTGTAGATAGTATAGGAGGTATATTTTCTGTAATAAGTTTTGCTGATATAGATAATGATGGGGATTTTGACTTCTTTATGGGACAAAAGTATGGCTCATTACGACAGTTTGAAAATACAGGCAATGCTGGCAATGCTGAATTTGAAGAAAAAGAAGAGTTTAATAATATATTCTTTGATGAAGCAATGGGATATAATTTAACGCCATCATTTATTGATTTTGACGGAGATTCTGATTTTGATGCTTTGATTGGTAATGCGGAAGGGAATATTAATTATTATAACAATGAGGGAAGCCAGGGAGAGCCGGAATTTATTATGTATCAACCGATAGATGTGGGATATCTTGCAGAACCCGCCTTAGTTGATATTGATAATGACGGGGACCTGGATACTTTTATTGGTGAATATTTTGGAACAATCAGCTATTACAAAAATGATGGAAATGACGAGAATCCAAATTATCACAGAGCCAAGGGTATTAACAATCCGTTTTATGGAGACACATTAGAATTATGGCCTAAACCAAGTTTCGTGGATATAGATAATAACAATAGTTATGATGCTTTTTTCGGACTTATGGATGGCACTATCAAATATTTTGTTAATAACGGCAGCCAGGAAGTGCCGGTTTTCTTTGAACAAACAGGCATCAATAACCCTTTCAATAATGTGGATATAGGGAGCAGGGCAAAACTTGCATTTGTTGATATTGATAATGACACAGATAAGGATGTGTTTATCGGATGCAGTGATGGGACTATAAAATATTTTGAGAACACAAGTGAAGGATTGAATATTACATTTGTTGAACAAACAGGGGCAAATAATCCTTTTGATGGAATAGATCTCGGGAGTAGTACTGATCCTTATTTTTGTGATCTTGATTATGACGAGGACTTTGATGCTATTATTGGATCATACGCAGGCACAAATGATGTAAATTATTTTTTAAATGCAGGAAACGCTGAAAATCCAACATTTAATGAAATGACTGGCTCTCAAAATCCGTTTAGCACTATTTCGCTTCAATATCCTGCCCCCTTTCTTGTTGATATTGATAATGATTCTGATTTAGACTTATTTGTGGGGGAGCGATTTGGAACAGTAAAATATTATGAACATAATTATCCTCCTGTTGTAGCTAATGAAATACCTACTCAGAATCCCCTGGTTAATCAACCTTTTAATTTTACAATACCTGAAAACACATTTTATGATCATGATGCCGGCGATATGTTGACCTATAGTTCAACCTTATCTGATGGTAATCCCTTGCCCGGGTGGTTGAATTTTAACCCAAACACAAGAGAATACTCAGGTACTGCAACGATTGCCGGAACATTAAATATTAAAGTTAATGTTATTGATATGGCGTCTCATACAGCGTCTGAAATATTTGATTTAGTAGTAACAGAAAATCCTTTAGGTACAGATATACAAACCACTGAACAGATAAGTATTTATCCGGTTCCTGCCAGCAACTTTTTAAATATACAACTGGAGGATATTGACGCTGGTTCCGTTGATATAGAAATCCTTGATATCTCGGGCAGAATTATATTTATAAAAACATTTAATAACATAAACAGGAATTTTTTTACAAGGATTGATGTAAGTAATTTGTCTGAAGGTATTTATTACATAAATATCAGGAGAGGCAATAGTATTATTAATAAAAAATTTACTATTAAATAATTATATACTGAGTATATAATATTAAAGACCTTCCTGTGTATAAAGGAGGGTCTTTATTTTTGAGGTTAATTAATAACTTAATACTAATAAGGATAGTTATGGCTGAAATATTAGGAATGGGAAACGCCCTTGTAGATATACTTATCAGGCTTGATAATTATGAATTGCTTGAGGAATTTAATCTGCCAAAAGGAAGTATGCAACTGGTTGATCAGGCGTTTGCAGAAAAACTGGAGAAAAGAGCAAATAAAGAAGGAATAATAAAAGCTTCCGGTGGTTCAGCGGCAAATACAATACATGGATTGGCAGAATTAGGTATTGAGACAGGATATATAGGAAAAGTCGGCAACGACAGCCTGGGTAGATTTTTTAAAGAGGACCTGGAAAAAGCAGGGATCGAACCAATATTGTTTTATGGAAGGAATGATACGGGGAGAGCAGTAACCTTAATAACTCCTGATTCAGAACGTACATTTGCGGTATATCTTGGCGCAGCTATGGAACAAACACAGGAAGATATAAGCAGTGAACTTTTTAAGGGATTTAAGTATTTTCATGTGGAAGGGTATCTGGTACAGAATCATGAGCTGATAGAAACTGCTTTAAAACTGGCAAAAAAACATAATGTAATGACTTCTTTGGATTTGGCGAGTTATAATGTTGTTGAAGAGAATATTGAATTTTTAAAATTACTTATACCGGGATATGTCGATATAATTTTTGCCAATGAGGATGAGGCTAATGCCTTTACTGGCAAGAGTCCCGAGGAAGCTTTAACAGAACTTTCCAGGATGACTGAAATAGCTGTGGTAAAAACAGGAGAAAAGGGTTCACTTATTAAGAAAGGGGAGGAATTTTATAAAATTGGTATAATAGATGCAGATTGTATTGATACAACCGGGGCAGGAGATTTATATGCCGCAGGATTTCTGTATGGATTAATTAAAAAATTACCACTTAAAGATAGCGGGGAACTTGGAGCCCTTCTTTCAGGAAAAGTAATTGAAAATATTGGAGCCAAGATTAATAAAGACACATGGAATGAAATCAGGAATACTATCCGGTAATTTATCCCTGTTTTGCTTTTTTAATAGAGTCAATGAAGTCATCGAATAGAAACTCAGTATCCGTAGGCCCTCCGGAGGCTTCAGGATGAAATTGCGATGAAAAGAAAGGTAAGGATTTATGCTTCATTCCTTCATTCGTATTATCGTTAAGATTTATAAATAAAGGGGTCCAGTCATCAGGCATTGTATTATTGTCTATGGCAAAACCATGATTCTGTGATGTAATATAAGCCTTATCTGTACCAACCTGAATTACCGGTTGATTATGACTTCTATGCCCATACTTTAGTTTATAAGTTTCGGCACCGGCAGCAAGTCCCATCAACTGATTTCCCAGACATATTCCATATACTGGAATCTTCTGTTCAAAAGCTTTTCTGATATTAACAATTGTCTTATCACACATTTTCGGATCACCGGGGCCGTTTGAAATGAATAATCCGTCGTACTTTTCCCTGGATATATCCCAGTCCCATGGTACAAGTATAACTGTTGCATCACGTTTTAATAAGTTGCGTATAATATTATATTTAACCCCGCAGTCTATTAATAATATTTTAAATTTTCCATTTCCAAATGTTTTCTTTTCTTTGGTACTAACCTGTGCAACCAGGTTATCTTTATTCGGATCGTAATAATCAATATTTTCACCGTTAAAAACCACTTTCCCTAACATAGTTCCCTGCTCTCTTAATATTTTGGTCAATTCACGTGTATCTATTCCATATATGCCAGGAATTTCGTATTCCTTTAACCAGTCACCAAGACTTTTATTTGCATTCCAGTGACTATATGATTCAGTATAATCACTTACTATCAATCCTGAAATATGCAATGCATAGGATTCAAAATATTTGTAAAGATCATTTGCTTTTTCATTGGAAGGTACTCCATAATTGCCAATAATTGGATAGGTCAGTGCAAGGATCTGTCCTTTGTACGAAGGATCTGTTAAACTTTCAGGATAACCTGTCATCGCAGTATTAAATACGACTTCCCCTGAAACAGTTTTTTCATAACCAAATGAAACTCCCTGAAATTCCTTGCCATCTTCTAAAATCAGGGTTACTTTTTTTTCTTCAGCCATTAATCTTATTTTAAAAGTGGTTTCTATTATTTATTGTGTTAATAATATCGAGTGTTTGCTCAGGATTAATATTTTTTGCAATAATTTTTTTATCTGCATCAAGTACAAATATTTGCGGAGTTGTCATTATGTTATATTTAAGCTTGAATTCATAAGAATAGGGATTCCAGGCATTAATCCAGTCATATAGCCCGTTTTTATTTACAAAATCAACCCATTTTATCTTTCCTTCTTCACCAAATAATGTACTTATTGCCACAACTTCGATATTCTTATTTTTTAAATTGTTTTGATATATTTTATACATTTCCGGGACTACTGTCTTGCAATGACCGCAGTCTGCTTCCCAGAAAAGTAATATCGTATATTCAGCAATGATATTGTATAAATTAAAATGGATCCCGATATGAGGAAATTTCTTCAGTGAAGTATCATTTTTTGCTTCAATGAAATGTCCGGATGGTACATTAACAAGCTCAATATCCTGTGCTTTATTGCCAATTAAGAGAGGTTTAATTTTCATTACTTTGTCCTTCAAATCTTTAATAAACTTGTCATCACTCCACCAGGATTCATTAATATAGTATTTATCAGCAATATGAACCTGTACTGCATCCATCCCCATAATATTACTTTTCCCGTAATGATTAAAAAGTGTTATAAGCATATATCTGAACAGGCTTGAATCAGTCCTGGATTTCTCTATTAACATATCTATTTCAGTTATAATGGAATCAGGGATCTGAGGAATTACCTTTGTGATATAATTCATAATCTTATCTTCATATATTGGAGTCCTGAGCAGACGCACATCTGAGATATCAAAATTGTCAAAATAATGATTCCTGAAATAATAATATTGCCAGGTAGAATCAATAATATTTCCGTCTTTATCTTTAGGAGGATCAGGAACAACTATGTCCAGAGTAGCCTTTAAGAACTTTGACACAAATAAACCGGAATTCTCTTCAACTAATTTATTGATATGCTCTATTCTGTTTGTATTAATTTCCTTCATTTGCTGTCGATACATCTCTTTTTCTTCTTTGCTGTCTGTACTATTAATCAGATTTTGAATACCATCTGCCTTTTCCTTTAAGGATTTCATATATTTCTGAAAATTAAAAAATACAGAATTTTCATCCGACCCTTCAACTTTTATATTATCAATGAAATTAGCAGTATCAGTGACTATAGAAAATTTCTGGTCATCACTTATCAGTATTTCAAAAAATTTTGTACTGGGAAGAAAAATTATATACATTCCTCCGGGGAGTGAATTCTGACCTTTAAAAGTGCCAATACCTTTTTTATTTAACCGGATGGTATCATCGGGATACATCGATTTGTTAAAGTAATGGCCGAGGATAACTGTAGTATCACTTAAGTTGTTTATTCTTAATTTAATTTCATAGCCCTGTCCTTTAGTTACAGTTAAAAGACTAAAGATTATAAAAAATGTAAGATTATACCTCAGTAATTTATTCATATCGACTATTCAAAAATTCTATACCGGGAATAGAATTTTACTACTTTTTAAAAGGCCAAAATTAGATATAAATAATATAATTAAAAAGCAGAGGAAATATTTTATATTTTTATACAATTAATAAATTATTATGTACACTTTTGAGCACTGTCAGGATATTATAAACAAAGAACTGGAAGATGTATCGTTTAAAGATTCTCCTGTAAATCTATATGAACCTATTCGTTATATTTTATTTATTGGAGGTAAGCGATTACGCCCGTCATTAACCCTGATGGGATGTAATTTATTCTCTGATAAAATCGATAATGCAATATATCCTGCTCTTGCAATCGAATTATTTCACAACTTTACTTTAATGCATGATGATCTGATGGACAAGTCAGATATCCGGCGCAATTACTCTACTGTTCATAAGAAATGGAATGAAAATATAGCTATTCTTTCCGGAGATGCTATGCTGGTCAAATCCTATGAATGTATATCAAAATGCCAGGAAAGCCTGATAATAAAAGCTCTAAAGATTTTCAATGAGGCTGCTATTAAAGTATGTGAAGGGCAACAGTATGATATGGATTTTGAAAACAGAACAGATGTGACAATTGATGAATATCTGGAAATGATTGAATTAAAGACAGCTTCACTTATTGCAGGGTCATTAAGAATGGGAGCATTAGCCGGAAAATCCATATCAGAGGATGCTGATTTAATCCATGAATTCGGGAAGAATATTGGAATTGCTTTTCAGTTACAGGATGATTTGCTTGATGTATACGCAGATCCCAGTGTTTTTGGCAAATCGAGCGGAGGAGATATTGTTGCCAACAAGAAAACATATCTTCTGATAAGTGCTCTTAACAGCAAGGATCAGGAACTAAGATCCGTATTACGGAAATGGATTGAAAAAGAAAAATTTGACAGAGATGAAAAAATAAAGGCAATAACAGAAATTTATAATAAATTAAAATTAAAAGAACTGACAACAGCAAGGATTGATAGTTTTTTTAAACTGGGATTAAAATCTCTCGATAAAGTATCTATATCAGATAACAGAAAAATTATACTCAGAAATCTGATAAAAAGACTGATAGGACGCAAAAAATAATTTATGGAATAATTTTAGATGAATATGCCTGGTAATGAATGTTAAAAATATTTTCTGCTTTCCGGGCTAAATCATTTTGATTATACAGTTGTGAAGCAACTGCCAGGTTTCTCATAATCTGAAGATTGTACTGAATTTCACTGCTGTTATTTTTTATATAGTTTTTGTTTTGACCCAGGTAATATTCAAGGAAATCATCACATATCTGTATGTATTTTTCAATTATAACATTTGCTTTTTCGTATGCTTCACATTTATAATAATTCTCTGCAACAGTTATCATAAACATATCGTAAGGGACATTTTGATGAGGGGTCAGTTCAACACACCTGTCGAGAACTTCTATCGCTTTATCTTTATCACCTTCTTCAATCAATTCCCCGGCCAGACGGCTAAAACGGTGTCTTAATCTAATGATAGAGAAAGTTCTGACATGGTAATTGTCAAAATATACATTTGTATCATTTATTCCTCCCCACTTAAAGCGTTTCATTAAATTATCATACAGTATTTCGGTGTCTATTCGGCCAACACTTATCCTGTCTTCGGGAGTGGTTTTTATAGGGACCAGCCTGTATGCCAGTCCTTCAAGCTGCATATAATTTTCAAGGTTTAGCATCCCTTCATGCCCTGATGAGACATAATAAACAGGACGTTCCCAGTTATTATTTGCCAGAATGTCCAGTACTATTAATTCGCTTTTACCGAAGTAGTTGTTATTTACAGTCCAGTCGATCGATTTAACAATTTTATCTGCATTTTCGGGTTTAACAGTTCCATTTGAAATCACCTTTGCCGAGTCAACATGTAATCTGAATTTTCTGGTAGGAATGTAATCATATTTTTCTCCTGATCGTGTCTGTATTTTAGTTCTTATCAGGTCACTTTCAACAAACTGCATTATATTCTTTACATCTATAAACTGGTCAATTTTATCGTTTATATAAACAACATCGCGTGTACCCATTCTGTATTTGTCACTGGATAGAGATATAGGGAGAGGTTCAGACTCATATGCCTTAATTTTCATCTGGTCAATATACCAGTCCATATTAAGAAGCATCAGATTAACAATCCTTACATCTGTCCTGATTCCCTCTACTTCCTGGGCATACCATAAGGGAAAGGTGTCATTGTCCCCATTTGTAAATAATATGGCATTGGGTGCGCAGGAATTCAGGTAATTATATGCTATATCCCTTGCAGTATACCTGTTGGAACGGTCATGATCATCCCAGTTTTCCATTGCCATGGCCACGGGTACAATAAGCAGGCATACAGCAATTACTACTATATTAAGAATTCCGGATTTAAAGTCTTTTTTTATTGCATTTATTATTCCCGGTACTCCTAAACCTATCCATATGGCAAATGCATAAAATGATGCAGCATATGCATAATCTCTTTCTCTGGGTTGATTCGGGACCTGGTTAAGGTAAAAAACAATTGCAACTCCTGTTAGTACAAACAGCAGGGTTACTACCCAGAAATTTTTAACATCTTTTTGAAGCTGGTATATCAGACCGAACAATCCTAACAGGAACGGCAAGAAATAATATTTATTTCTGGAGGCTTTATTTTTAATATCGTCAGGCAGATTCATTTGCGAACCAACAATTGCCTTGTCGATAATAGGGATTCCGCTAATCCAGTTGCCGGATAAAGCATCGCCGAATCCCTGTACATCATTCTGCCTGCCTGCAAAATTCCACATGAAATATCTTATATACATATGTCCAATTTGATACTTGAAAAGAAATTTCATGTTATGAAAAAAAGTTGGCGATTTTTTAGGTACTGCTCTGTTATACATGATCTGTCCGTTGCGATCTCTCATTGTATTACCACTTGCATCTTTTCTGGGCTCATATAAATCTCTTTCTTTTAAACCTGACCATCTGATGTAAACATCAACATGATCATTATCGCGACTGTACATTCTGGGAAATAATGTCATGTATTCTTTATCATAGGTATAATTAATCCTGTAATTAGTTATTTCATATTTTCCATCGATTTGCGTATAGGTTGGATCACCTTTTGTCGTTCCTATTGGGGGGGCATTAAAGTTTTGCCCTCTTATCAGAGGTCTTTCCCCGTATTGTTCCCTGGAAAGATAGGGTAATAAAGAAAAAACATGTTCAGGATTGTTTTCATCCATAGGAGGATTTGCTAATGAGCGAATAATTATAATAGTATATGAAGAGTAACCGATTAGAATTACGGCGAAACATACTAAAATAAGGTTATAGACTTTTTTAAACCTGTTAAGAAGTTCATTTTTATCTTTCTCGCTAAAAAATATCAGCCATACTATATATCCGGGGATAGCACCTAAATAGAATATTACAATTGTTTTAAAAAGGTCTCTTTTTGTAAGGAAATAAATTATCAGAAAAATAACGTTGAAAATTAATCCTAAAATGATCTTTCCAATAATAAAATTCAATGCAATAAAACTTACAAGATATAATACTTCAGATTTTGAGCTTCCGGCATGAGTTGCTCCTATACCAAAAGCAATAAAAATGATTAAAAGCCCCAGGAATATAAGAACCCCTGAATTATACGGCATCCCATATTTGTTTACAAATAGTAATTCATGCAGAGAAGCAAGCTCAACAACATATTGAATTACTCCAAACTGGATAAATAGCAGAATAAGACCGGAAATAAGTAATGATAAAATAATCCCTGCAGGAGTGACTTTGTATTTTCTGAAGTAGTAAACTATGACAATTGCAGGTATAGCCAGCAAATTTAACAGGTGTACTCCAAGAGAGAGGCCCATAAGGAAAGCTATAAAAACCAGCCATCGGTCAGCATACTTTTCATCAGCAATATTTTCCCACTTAAGTATAGCCCAGAATACAACGGCAGTGAAAAGAGAGGAGGTTGCATATGCCTCCCCTTCGACGGCAGAGAACCAGAAAGTATCAGAAAAAGTATAAGCCAGCGCTCCTACAAGTCCGCTACCAATGATTGCTATAATATTACCGGAACTATGATTATTATCCTTAAGGATAATATTTTTTGCCAGGTGAGTGATAGTCCAGAATAAAAACAGTATAGTGAATGCACTGGCCAGAGCAGATATTGAGTTTATCATCATCGCAACTTTATCTACATTATTACCTGCCAGAAGAGAAAATACTCTGCCAAGCAACATGAAAAGAGGAGCTCCGGGAGGATGTCCGACTTGTAATTTATAGGCTGAAGCAATAAACTCACCGCAATCCCATAAACTTGAAGTAGGTTCAATTGTTGAAAGGTATACAAATGCTGCGATTAAAAATACAATCCAGCCTGTAAGTCTATTGTAAAGCTTAAAATTATCCATAATATTAACTGAATTAATTTGTGAGGATAATAAAATTTTTGATAAATATAAAGGAAATTAAGTTGTTAAATCTAAATATGGTGTATTTATAAAAAAAAATAGCGCTGAAATTACTTACAGCGCTATTCAGGAGATAATATTCTTACTAAAACCAGCCGAATTTGAAAGCCAGGAATACTCCCGGACTCATGAAATCGGACTCCGAGTAATTTTCATCATCAACAAAGGCAACAAAGCGATAGTTACCTCCGGCACTTATTTTAAAGTATTTAGTGATATTTGTTTCCAGTTCAATTGTAGGGATTACTACAAATATATTATCGCCTTTGCTGACAGGTCCGCCGGAAGGAAAACGCTGTGAAATTTTACCCCATCCCAGCTGCACATGTATACAAGGGTGAATTAACTTCCTTGATAATAAGTTGTAACCCAGCCAGAATCCTCCATGTCCAAAACCAAGTTCGTAATCGGTATCCTGAAATCCAATACTATTTGTAAGTCCGATCCCGTAACCGCCAAAAAAGAAATCATTAATTAATATTCCGCCTCCTCCACCCATCAGGTGCGCATATTTACCGTCCAGAGTACTAAAGTTCATGAAAGGACCTCCAAAACCTGAAATTACTATCTGTTCCCCGCCGAATAAAGTCTGTATTTCAGTTTCTTCCTGGGCTTTTAATCCGGATAATAAGGAAATTCCAAAAAGTATTAATAATAGCTTTTTCATAATTTATAAATTTAAGATAAACACAAGTATATTATATTTTTAAGAAGATCTCAACTATATAGATGAAATATTTTAGATTTATTTAAAGGACAAAATAAAAATTGCGAAGTTGCATTAACGGGGATGGAAATTTACAGAATCAGCATAGCATCGCCGTATGTACCGAACCTGTATTTTTCTTTAATTGCTATTTTATAGGCTTCAAAAAGAAATTCATAGCCAGCAAAGGCAGATACCATCATTAGTAACGTAGATAGTGGCAAATGAAAATTTGAGATTATACAGGTAGGGACATTAAACTCATAAGGAGGGAAAATAAATTTATTTGTCCATCCGTCAAAAGGTTTTAAATAACCGGTTGTTGAAACAGAGCTTTCAAGGGTTCTCATCACCGTTGTTCCAACAGCACAAATTTGCTTTTTAATGTCTTTCCCTTTATTTACAACCTTTGCAGCATCTTCTGTAATAATAATCTGTTCGGAGTCCATTTTATGTTTGGTAAGATCCTCGACATCAACAGTTCTGAAATTACCAAGGCCAACATGAAGAGTGATTTCAGCAAAATTAACACCTTTTATTTCAAGGCGCTTAAGTAATTCTCTGCTGAAATGCAGACCTGCAACCGGGGCTGCTACAGCTCCTTCATGCTTTGCAAATATTGTTTGATATCTTTCTTTATCTTCAGGTTGTACTTCTCTTTTAATAAACTTGGGAAGAGGGGTTTCCCCAAGTTTATACAAAGTCTTTTTAAAATCATCATATTCTCCGTCAAAAAGGAAGCGAAGAGTTCTTCCCCGTGATGTTGTATTATCAATTACCTCTGCAACCAGGATATCATCTTCTCCAAAATACAGCTTATTTCCAATTCTTATTTTTCTTGCAGGGTCAACTAATACATCCCACAATCGCTGTTCTTTGCTTAACTCTCTGAGCAAAAATACTTCAATCTCAGCCCCTGTCTTTTCTTTGTTTCCATAAAGTCTGGCAGGAAATACTTTAGTGTTATTAAAAACCATTACGTCGTCTTCATTAAAGTAATCTATTATCTCATTGAAGATGCGATGTTCAACGTTTTCAGTACTGCGGTTCAGTATCATTAATCTTGATTCATCTCTGTTTTCGGCGGGAAATTTAGCTATAAGTTCTTCCGGAAGATGGTATTTATACTGGGATAGCTTCATAATTTTATTTATGTTATATATTAACTTCTATAAGAATTCGCCCCTTATACGAAAAAAAATGAAAATTGTTACATAAATTTTAATTGTCTTTCAAAATCTTCAATTGAAATAGCTTCATTAAGTTTATATTCACCGATAGCTGTCCTCACAAGTTTTATTAAATGAGCTCCGGAATTAAGGCTTTTTCCAATATCACGTACCAGTGAACGTATATATGTGCCTTTACTGCATATTACTTTAATTTCCAGAACCGGAAGTTCAAATTTTATAATTTTTATTTCTTTGATATATATTCTGCTTGGTTTAAGATTTATTTCTTTTCCACTTCTAGCGTATTTATATGCCCTTATTCCATTTATGAACTTGGCAGAGTAACTTGGCGGTATTTGATATAATTCGCCAGTATAGTCTTTAAGAGTTTTATGAATCAGAACTTCATCAATGTGGTCTACAGGATAGGTTTTATCAATATCGGTTTCCAAATCAAAAGATGGTGTTGTTGCTCCTAATTTTAAGGTTGCGATATATTCTTTGTGATATTCCTGGTATTTTGATATCTCTTTTGTCAGCTTTCCTGTACAGATTATCATAAGTCCTGTCGCCAAAGGATCAAGGGTGCCCGCATGCCCGACCTTAATTCCGGTTTTATTAAGTTTAATTATTATATTTCTTCTTATTTTTTTTACCACATCGAAAGATGTCCAGTTTAAAGGTTTATCTATAAGTATAAGTTCACCTTTAATGAAATCCATCATACAACTTTTAATTCAAGCCCTAAAACATATAATATTATTATAATCAGACCTACAACAATTCTGTAATAGCCAAAAATTCTGAATCCATGTTTTGTAAGATATGTGACAAATGATCTAATTGCAAGCATAGCCACGAAAAAAGCTATGATATTTCCCAGGATCAAAATTCCCAGGTTTTCATTAGTAATATGGTTGTAGCTTTTAAAGAGCCTGTAAGCTGATGCAGCAAACATTGTTGGAACTGCCAGGAAAAATGAAAACTCAGCAGCGTTTTTTCTGTTTAGTTTCTGGGTAAGCCCGCCTATTATAGTTGCCGCTGATCTTGAAACACCCGGAATCATTGCAATTATCTGGAAGCATCCGATTATGAATGCCTTTATATAGGTTACTTCCTGTTTTTTAGCAGGATTCTTAAACCAGTCATCAACAAAAATCAGAATAATACCTCCAATTACTAATGATATTGCCACAATAATAACATTATCAAGCAGGGTATCTATATAATCACCAAAAATTAATCCTATAATTGCTGCGGGGATGAAAGCTACGAATAGTTTATAATAAAACACAAGGGATTTAATAAATCTTTTCCAGTACAAAACGATTACCGAAAGAATGGCTCCAAATTGAATACAAACAATAAATGTATTAACAAAATCTGTAGCCTGAATTCCTAATATTTTCTCTGTAATAATCATGTGCCCTGTGGAAGATATCGGCAGGAATTCAGTTATCCCCTCGACAATAGAAATAATGACAGCCTCAATCCAGCTCATATAATCAAATAATAACTTTAATTATGTTAAGAGAAATTTACCTGGCCTTTTTTGGTTTTTTCATAATAGCCCAAATCTCAAACAGATATCCAAATAAAATTACTACAGGAGCTATAGTTATTCTCCTTGTACTGAATATTTCTTTTTCATTGAAGACATTCGGATCATCTGATTTTCCTCCAATCATAAGCAGAAAGCCAATTACAATAATTATAAATCCAATTACCAGCAATATGTAATTATCTTTACCCAGGGCATAGTTAGGAGTAGTATTATCATCTGTTTTCTTAGCCATAATTTAAAATTTACGTATAAAGATAATCGGTTTTAATATTTAAATATCTGTTCACGGCAAAATATGTTGATATCCAACTAATCGCAATGCCAATTAATAACACAATAATAAATAAAATGGTTAATAATTTGAAATCCTGAAAATTTATTATACTCTCCATTTCATTCTGAATAAAGTAAATCATGCCGATTAACATTCCTGCCGCAATTAATGCCCCAAAGGAGCCATGCAAAGCACTTTTATACAGAAATGGCCTGCGGATAAAACTGTTGTTAGCACCAACTATTTGCATAGTTCTAATTATAAATCTTTTAGAATATATTGAAAGACGAATAGTATTATTTATTAATGTTACTGCAACCAGAAACAGTAATCCGCTGATAATTAATATAAATAAACTAATCTTTCTAAGGTTCTTATTTACAAGATGTATAAGTGATTCCTGATAATATACTTCATCGATCTGAGAAAACTT
>CP070654.1:2878010-2883184 GCA_020354785.1 Bacteroidales bacterium | reverse complement strand
TTATCAAAGTTATTAAAAGTTCGTACTATCGAAAATTTGAGTCCCGTACATATATTTTAATACAGCAGTAATGTTCCGGCCTGAAAGATGATAAATGATACAAGCCAGGCCAGCGAAGTTGTATATACAACCGTAAACAACGCCCACCACGGAGAGCCTGATTCCTTCCTTATTGTTGCAATAACACCAATACAGGGGAAGTAAATTAGTATAAACATCAGAAATGATATTGCCGCTAATGACGTAAATACTTTCTCTCCTTTTCTTTTTCCCTCCTCATAAACAGCACTTTGTAGTTTGCCCGGCAAAGATTCGGTAATGTCACCTTCTGCACCATTTGCCTGGTATATCACACCCATAGTACTGATTACTATTTCCTTGGCAGCAATACCTGTAATGAGGCTGACTCCCATTTTCCAGTCAAAGCCTAAGGGTCTTATTGCAGGTTCCACAAACTTACCTATATGGCCAATAAAAGATTTTTCTTTCCTTTCAGCTTCCCTGCTTAATTCAATTGCTGAGAGTTGTTGCTGTTTTTCAGCCAGTAAATCTTCTGTTTTCCTGTGATCATCTGCACCTGCTGAATTTATGATGGCATTATAATTAATATTCAGCTCTTTAATTTTCTTATCATAGTCTTCAGAGTATTTAATATTCCGGGGAAGATATCCAAGTATCCATACTATTACTGACGCAACAAGAATAACACCTCCTATCTTCTTAATATATTGTGAAGCCTTGTACCACATGTGCTTGAATATTGACCTCAGTGTCGGCATCCTGTAGGGTGGTAATTCCATTACAAATGGAGCTTCTCTGGACCTGAAGAATACCTTTTTAAGAACAAGGGCTACACAAATTGCCAGGAATATTCCGGACAGGTATATTAGGAAAAGAATAGTACCGCGGTGTCTTGGAAAGAATGCCCCGATAAGTAAAATATATACCGGTAACCTGGCGCTGCAAGACATAAACGGATTAATAAGCATTGTAATCAGCCGGTTATTCTTGTTCTCTATCATCCTGGTGGACATTATAGCAGGAACATTACAGCCAAATCCCATTATTAAGGGTATAAATGATTTACCATGCAGGCCTATTTTATGCATTAATTTATCCATTATAAATGCCACCCTGGCCATATATCCCGTATCTTCCATAAAGGAAATAAACAGAAAAAGGATTAAAATATTCGGAAAGAATACTATAACACTGCCAACACCCCCTATTATTCCTTCAATTATAAGATCCTTAATTACGCTGTCATGCATAATTTTACCAATCAGGTTTCCCGTGAAAATAACTCCCTTGTCAATCCAGTCCATAGGGTACTGCCCGAGAATAAAGGTTGAAGAGAACATAATCCACATAAACAGTATAAATATCGGGTACCCCAGGTACTTATGAGTTATCACATTATCAATAATATCCGTTGTATTGCGCCTGATTGTTTTTGCAGATTTGTAGGTTTCTTTCAGTGCCCCTGTGATAAATCCGTATTTTGCATCAGCGATTATTGTCTCACTGTCTTCGCTGTAAACGCTTTCCAGACGTTTTATTTCCTTTTGGGATGCAGAAATTATGTCTTCACTATTTCTGGTATTTTCCAGAATCTTTTTGATCCGTTCATCATTCTCCAGGAGTTTTATTGCAATGAACCGGGAAGAAATCTTATCGGTAACATTATAGTTTTCTTTAATTTTTATTTTTCTCTGAATATGATATATCGATTCTTCTACTTCCGGTCCGTAATTTATGTGTATATGACGTACTGTCGGGTCATTATCGTTGTAAACCTCTATCACCTTTTCAAATAATTCTTTTATTCCCTTACCGGAAGGACCCACAGTAGGGCTGAAAGGTATCCCGATCATTTTACCCAAAGTGATAAAGTCAAACCTGTCGTTCTTCTTAATAAGATCATCATACATGTTCAGGGCAACAATAACCTTTATATCCATGTCTATCAGCTGGGTAGTAAGATAAAGATTACGCTCGAGGTTTGATGCATCAATAATATTTATGACAACATCGGGTGTGTTTTCTATAATAAAATCCCTGACATACAGTTCTTCAGGCGAATAGGCTGAAAGTGAATAAGTGCCGGGCAGATCAGTAATATTAAATGTATATCCTCCATGTTTAAAGGTAGCTGACTTCAGGTCTATAGTAACACCGCCATAATTGCCTACACGTTCACGTGACCTTGATGAATAATTGAAAATTGTAGTCTTACCGGAGTTCGGATTGCCTACAAAAGCAACATTTATAACTTTGCTTTTTTCTGCCGCAGATGTTTTCAGAACATCGCTTGTTATTACTCCCCCTTTAAAGTCAGCAGTCTTTAATTTTGCATCTTTAGAAGATACCACATCAATCAGGGAAGCCTCACTTCTTCTCAGCGATACCTGGTAACCCATAATCTCATATTCAACAGGGTCTTTCAAAGGAGCATTCTTGATAACTTTAACCTCCTTGCCTTTTACAAATCCCATTTCCAGAATTCTCTTCCTGAAGGCTCCCCTGCCCCTCACTTTGAAAATTATTCCCCTGTTATTATCCGATAAATCCGATCGTTTCATTCTTTTCCTTCACAATTAGTCCGCAATTATAGCTCAAAATTAAATGTTTACAATAGTATTTTCTATAAAATATTATTAATAATTATAAATTAGAATAAGCCTTAGTTTTCAGGCTAAAGTTTACTGAACAGAAATAGTATTATTACTGTCATACAATAGAATAAAAAGAACCGGTTTTCGTTTAATATAATGGATTCATTTTAAATAAGTTTTAGATAGCATTTGATTTGTTTTTAGTTTATATTTTACTATCTTTAGTTAGCGACTAGTGATATTGGCAAAAATATTAAGGACCTTGAATTGAAAAGTAAAGAGAACATATATGATACCATCAGGGATTTGTTCGGGGATGTGAAAAATAATTTCAACATCCTTCAGGATCAGATTGATGTTGATGTGCAGACCGAGTATTTTGAATATTCAAAAAACCATAATCTCATTATCAATCCTGAAGATGTTATCAGCAACAAAGAAGATATTTTCCAGAACCATATATCAATAGAAGATAAAAAATGTATGCTTGTTAAACTGGCATCAATTGACAGTGTTGAAGCATTCAGGACAATAGAAAGATATTTAAAGGAACCTAACCACAGCCTGCGTGACTGGGCAAAACTTGCTTTCCTTGAGAGCAAGTTATTGCTTGAGAGCAAACTCCTGGATGAAAACCAGGTACTTATTTCAACAGGACTTGGAGGCAAGGGATTGAAATTAAGATATTTTACCGTATTGTTATCTGATACGGGAGAAATACTTACCAGGCTTCAGAAGAAGATTATTGTTTCAGAATTGAAGTACTTGTTTAAAAAACATGATGCAGAAGTTGAAAATATAAGTTTCAGCGAGGATATATGTACAATATTGTCAGTGATCCCTATTAATGTGTCCGTTCAGGATATATTCAACAACCTGATAAAGGAATGTAACCAGTTCGGCGGATTTCTAAATAAGCACTACATGATAACCAATCTTAAAATTCTCACAATTAATGAAATAAGAGAATTCATTGACGAGAATTTTGAACATTTGGGAAGAATCTACTAACGGCTGGGAATAAATTCCGGAAATAATATAATCTGAAATATTTGCATAAAAAAACGGATAATTTTCATTATCCGCTTTTCTGAGACAGCCTTTTGTTATTCTTTTTTCTTGGATTTTTTTTCCTCTTTTTCTTCTTCTTTTTCTTCTTCTTTTTCAGCCTCAACGCTTTCAAGATCTTCAAATTCTACATCAGTGTAGTTCTCCGCTTTGGCCTCCTTCATTTCCTCAGGAGGTTCAATGGGTTCAGGTTTTTCGGTTTTAATGAATTCAATTGATTCTGCTAATCCTTCTGAAAACTTGTCAAAGTCTTCTTTGTACAAGAAAATCTTGTGCTTTTCAAAGTAGAACCTACCATCCCTGTGGTATCGCTTCTTACTTTCTGTGATCGTCAAATAATAATCATTTCTTCTAGTAGCTTTAACATCGAAGAAATACGTCCTTTTGCCAGCTCTCACTGCTTTAGAGAAAATTTCTTGCCTTTCAATTCTCTGCTCAGTGCCTTCTTGCTTATCATTTCCTTCTTCCGTCATAGATTTAGGTTTTAGTACAGGTTAATAGCCGTTTCAAAAATAAACATATTTTTTTAAAAATAGAGTTTTTGGCAGTTTATATCAAATAAAATTCAAAATTCACCAATTTAAATTGATATTTGTAAAAATTACACTTACTTTGTAAATCATTATAAATCTTACTAATATAACTTTTCAGGTTCTTTAAAATTATGGTAAGCAGAAGGATATTAAGGATAAAAATATTACAGTTGCTCTACGCTTATTATAAATCTTCAGGTACTTCTGTTAACAAGGCCGAAAAAGAGCTTCTCTTCAGTATACGGAAAACCTATGATTTATACCATTATCTGCTTCTGCTTATTATTAATGTTACCGACTATGCGTTATCACGTATTGATATAGCAAAGAATAAAAAGATACCGACCTGGGAAGACCTTCATCCTAACACAAAATTTGTTGAAAATAAGCTGATTCTTCAATTAAGGAATAACAAGCAGCTTAACGAATTTCTGAAGAATAATAAACTAAGCTGGGTGAACTACCCGGAACTGATCAGAAACCTCTTCAATAAAATTAAGGACTCACAGCATTATAAAGAGTATATGAATAATAATAACCGGTCATACGAAGAGGATAAGAATATAATAACAGATATATTTATTAAAGATATAGCAGACTTTGAGCCACTATATCAGAACCTTGAAGAACAGAGTATATACTGGAATGATGAAGTTGAATTTGTAATAAGTATTATTCTGAAAACAATAAAGAATTTTAAAGAAGATGAAGGGGAAAACGGGAATATACCGCCCCTTTACAAGAATGAAGAAGATATCAAATTTGTTAAAAGACTTTTCAGGAAAGCCATTCTAAACAAAGAAGAATACAGAAAACTAATTGAGCAGTATGCAAAAAACTGGGAGATTGAGCGTATAGCATTCATTGACATTCTTATTCTGCAGATAGCAATAGCGGAGGTTATTGAATTCGCCTCAATACCAACAAAAGTAACCTTTAATGAATATCTTGAAATAGC
>CP070654.1:2866237-2877910 GCA_020354785.1 Bacteroidales bacterium | reverse complement strand
GAAAAGTCTACATGCCCGGGAGTATCTATAAGGTTGAGATAATATTTTTTATCATTATGAAAATGCTCCATCTGAACAGCATGGCTCTTTATAGTTATCCCTCTCTCACGCTCCAGATCCATATTATCAAGAACCTGATCCTTAAATTCCCTCTCTGAAAGAGTATTCGTCTTCATCAATAATCTGTCGGCAATAGTACTCTTGCCATGATCAATATGTGCAATAATGCAGAAATTCCTGATGTTATCCATTTAGATCATTTCATAAATAATGGGCACAAAGATATTTATTTCAGATGAATTATTATTGCCGGAATGTCAACATAAGATTTTTTATTATTTAAACTACCTTTGTTTTAATTTGAAAATAAAATTTTAGTAAATTCCCCTGTTAATATAACTACCCTTAAATCTATATAATATGATCTATTTTACTGATAAAGAGATTGATGAATTACTGGCTGAGGATGTACCATACTTTGACATAACAACATCAATCTTAAAACTCGAAAATAAACCTGCAAAAATTCAGATAGCTACCAGGGAAAATACTGTTGTATGCTGTACTGAAGAAGTTGTGAAAATATTTTCCAAATTAACTATACAGCCGACCTTATTTACCAACAGCGGAGAATATATTGAAAAGGATGTAAAATTTCTCGAAGGTGAAGGATTGTCAAAAAATATTCATGCCTGCTGGAGAACATGTGAGAATATTCTTTGTTATGCTTCCGGTATAGCTACACGTACAAGGGAACTGGTAGAACTGGCAAAAGAAAGTAATCCTGATATTCAAATCCTGACAACACGCGAAACAATACCGTATACAAAAAAAATAGCTACCAAAGCAGTTATGGCCGGTGGAGCCAGTATTCACCGGTTAGGACTTTCAGAATCAATACTTATTTTTGATAACCACTATAGCTTTCTTGGAGATTTAGGTAATCTTGAATCCAGATTAAATGAACAGAAAAGTCTGATTGCCAATAAAAATATCACCATTGAAGTAAAAAAACCGGATGACGCATTAAAAGTGGCCAAATCAGGTATTGATATTATTGTTCTCAACAGGTTTGATGTTGCCCGGATAAAAGAACTTAAGAAAGAAATAAATAAAATAAATCCCCGTATTAAGCTGGCAGTTTCAGGAGGAATAACAGACAAAAATGTTAAGGAGTATGCCGCTTCCGGTGTAGACATGGTTATTTCCTCATGGCCCTATTATGCCGATCCAAGTGATTTATCCGTGACAATAACCCCTATATTTGACTATTAATTCATTTGGCCTGTTTAATCAAGTAAATCCTTTTCAATGCTGTTAAAAGACGTAATCGGGCAACAAAAAATTAAAAACCAATTAATAAAAACCGTTAAAGAAGGGAGGATTAGCCATACCCAGTTATTCCTGGGCTCTGAGGGTTCAGGAAACCTGGCCCTGGCCATTGCCTATGCCCGGTATATATGCTGTACAAATAAAACTGATGGTGATTCATGCAATACATGTCCGCATTGTACAAAATATCAAAAGTTTATTCATCCAGATCTTCATTTTGTTTTTCCTGTAAATACAACAAAGTCTGTAACAGATAAACCCGTTAGTGATGATTTTATTGGTAAATGGAGGGAAAGTATTTTAGAAAATCCCTACTTAAGCCTCAACCAGTGGTACGATATTATTGGAATTGAAAACAAACAGGGATTGATGACTGTGAAAGAAAGTGAAGGAATAATACGAAAACTCAGCCTGAAATCATTTGAATCAGATTATAAAATTATGATTATCTGGCATCCTGAAAAAATGCATCCTCCCGCCGCGAATAAACTTTTAAAACTGATTGAAGAGCCCCCTGCAAAAACCATATTTTTAATGGTCTCGGAAAATACAGATCAAATCCTTCCGACTATTTTATCCAGATCCCAGATAGTAAAAATTCCAAAGATTGAAAATAATGACCTTGCCGGATACATAAAGGATAAATTCGGGCTGGATGATAAAAAAAGTAAAGAAATAGCAAATCTGGCAGAAGGTAACTATCAGAAAGCAGCAGAAATTATAAATAATACAGAAGAGCACGAAAATAACCTTGAAAAATTTATTCAGCTGATGCGGCTGTGCTATGGGGGTAAAATGTTAGAGATTCTAAAATGGATAGATGAAATTGTCAGTACCGGAAGGGAGAGGCAAAAGAGCTTTCTTGATTATTCACTGGCAATACTGAGAAAAAACCTGCTTATCAGCCTGGATAAGTCTGAATTAGTGTATTTATCTGAAAAGGAGAGTGATTTTTCTAATAAATTTCATCAGTTTATTAATGATTCAAATGCATTTCAGATAACTCAGGAAATTAATAAGGCATATGCTGATATAGAAAGAAATGCATACGGCCGAATTGTGTTTCTTGACCTATCCCTTAAATTAAGAAAGTTGATAAGAAAGCAGAATTAATTATTTTTGCTTTATTATTCCTTTTTACTAATTATGACTGAAAACAAATCAAATACGGATAATTGCAATTTTTATGGCAGGGGCTGTAAAAATCTTTCTTTGGAATCAGAGAATAATATTGTATGCGAAAACCCGGGATGTAGCAAGCTTGATTCGTTTAACTGGTTAAGGGATATCCCCGATTCATATCATAATATAGATCTTGTGGAAGTCAGGTTTAAAAATACCCGTAAAGGAATCTATAAGAATGTAAACAACCTGAAGCTTAGAAAAGGTGATATCGTGGCAGTTGAAGCTTCTCCAGGGCATGATATTGGTGTTGTTTCACTAACAGGAGTACTGGTTATGATGCATCTTAAGGCAAATAAGGTTGATATTGAAAATCTGGAGCCAAAAAAGATATACAGAAAGGTAAAACAGGCCGATATAGATAAATGGAAGAAGGCTATCTCACTGGAACATTCCACAATGCTGAGGGCACGCAAGATTGCTGAAGATCTTAAACTCGAGATGAAAATTGGCGATGTGGAATACCAGGGAGACCAGACTAAAGCAATATTCTATTATATTGCAGATGACAGGGTTGATTTCCGGGAATTGATTAAGGTACTGGCTAACGAGTTCAAAATAAGGGTGGAGATGAGGCAAATAGGAGCCCGGCAGGAAGCCGGAAGAATTGGAGGTATAGGAACCTGCGGCCGTGAATTATGCTGTTCAGTATATATTTCAAATTTTGTTTCAGTGACAACCAATGCAGCCCGTTACCAGGGAATGTCCCTTAATCCCCAGAAATTAGCCGGACAGTGCAGTAAACTTAAATGTTGCCTGAATTATGAGCTGGATGCATATCTTGATGCACAGGAGGATTTTCCTGATATCTCGATCGCCCTTGAAACGGAAAACGGGAAAGCATATCATCAAAAAACGGATGTTTTTAACAGGCTTATGTGGTATTCCTATGATAAAGAATCTGCCTCCGAAGCAGCATGCCTGGCCGTTGATACGGTAAAAGAAATAATTGAATTAAATAAAAAGGGTGAAAAAGTAAAAAAACTCGAAAGTTTTGAATATGTAAAAATTTCACCAATTATTGACTATGATACTATTGCTGACGAAGAAAGTCTGAAGAGAATTGAAGATCAGCCCGAGTAAATATATAGCCTTAGAAACCATAAGTAGAAACCGATGCAAAATAAAAATATCCTGAACTTCACAGGTTTACTGATAATTATTTGTTTATCCCTGTTATCGTGCGATAAAAACAGGGTATTTGATCAAAACGTTAAAATTCCGGCAGGTGTATGGAACAAAGAAAACGTAATTAAATTCAACATCAATATTTCAGATACTGCAAGCTCTCATAATATTTATATAAACCTTAGAAACGGCAGTAAATACCAGTATAGTAATATATTTATGTTTATTACTACTCACGCCCCAAACGGGGTATCTGTCAAAGATACTTTTGAAATTACCCTGGCAGATGTTAGAGGAAAATGGCTGGGCAGAGGAGTTGGAAACGCTATGAGCAACCAGGTTTTATATCTCAGAAACATTAGATTTCCTTACAGAGGCATATATGTCTTTGATATCGAGCAGGCAATGTGGAATGCTGAACTGACTCAAATTTTAGATGTCGGCCTCAGAGTAGAAAAGAATATTAATTAGTATTCTGAGTTTGCCGGTTTAACTAATTATGTCATAATCTCCTAATCACAAATATAAAAATGACCAAGAGAAAATTAGAGAGATTTGAGGAAATGAAAGAATTTGGCAATGTCTTGCAGCCGGCATTTGACGAGGTTTACCAGAAAGACTTCAGGCTTAAGGGCAGATGGAACAGTGATTTTTTCGAGAATGATAATCCTGTAGTTCTGGAACTGGGCTGTGGCAAAGGAGAATATACTGTTGAACTGGCCAGGAGATTTAAGGAAATAAACTATATAGGAATTGACATTAAGGGAGCCAGAATGTGGAAAGGAGCAAAAAAAGCACTTGCCGAGTCCATTAATAATGCAGCCTTCTTAAGAACACGTATTGAATTAATAAGCTCATTCTTTGATACAAATGAGATTGATGAGATCTGGATTACTTTTCCCGATCCCCAGCCCAAAAACAAAAAGAAAAGACTTACCTGCAGCCGGTTCCTGAATGCATATCAAAAATTCCTTAAAAATAATGGTATCATACATTTGAAAACTGATAATATTTCCCTTTTCAATTACACAATCAAAATAATAAAACATAACAAACTGGAAATTGATTACTCTACGGATAATTTATACAGTTCGATTATTGATAATGAAATATTATCTGTTAAAACATTCTATGAAAACAAATTTCTTGAACAGGGCCAGAATATTTACTATGTAAGATTTAAATTGAACAACAAGACTTTAATTGAGGAGATTGAAGAAGATGAATAATGAGAATTTTTTTCAGAAGGTTTATGATATTACAAGACAAATTCCTTACGGACGGATAACAACCTACGGAGCCATAGCAAAATATATAGGTTCCCCCCAGTCCTCAAGAATGGTAGGATGGGCTTTGAATAGCATCAGTTTTAGTGAGGATTTTATTCCGGCACACAGGGTAGTTAACAGGATTGGTCTGCTCACAGGAAAACATCATTTTCGTTATGAAACTTTAATGCAGGAATTGCTTGAAAGTGAGGGGGTGAAAGTTAAAGATGACAGAATAGTAAATTTCGAAAAGCTATTCTGGGATCCTAGTAAAGAATTAATCTAAATAAAATTAAGTTTTTATTCTTATAATATATAAATTTGTGCCTGTGTCTGAACAGACCTAAAAAGGTGAAAAAATTAACAATGTGAACAAATAATAATAAACTTTAAAAAATGGATAACTCGAAAAAACAGGAACTAATTAAGAAAGTAAACAAGGTAATTGACAGTATAAGGCCGTACCTGATATCTGACGGTGGTGATGTTACAGTAGTAGATATCACTGATGATATGACCGTAAAAGTAAAATTAACAGGCGCCTGCCAGGGCTGCCCTTTTAGTATGATGACTCTGAAATCAGGCATTGAACAAACCGTTAAGGAAAAAATCCCGGAGGTAAAAGAAGTAATAGCAGTTGATTAATAATATATGACCAGACAACAGGACTATACAGGTGAAATAACACTTTCAGTCGCTAAAACTTACTTGTATTCTTTATATTTATTAATCCCTCTAATTATTTTTCTATGCATCCCTTATTTTGTTATCTGGGGTGCTGACCTTATCAATTACTGGTCAGTTACAATAGCCCGGTATAAAAGCAATTTCATATTATCAGGTTTTTTGTATGGTATTTTCAGATACCTGTTCTGGATTATAATGATATTAATATCAGGAATACTGATGCACGAACTGTTGCACGGATTTATATGGGTATTTTTTACAAAAAAGGGCTTCCGTTCCTTATCTTTTGGAATTATGAAACCTGATTTAGCTCCTTATATACATTGCAGTGAGCCCTTACCTGTAAATGCCTACAGAACTGGAATAATAATGCCGGGCATTATTCTGGGTATTTTTCCGTCAATAATAGGAATAATAACAGGGAATTTTAAGATCTTTATCTTTGGATTTTTTTTTACATGGGCTGCATCAGGAGACTTTATTATGTTATGGCTGATAAGGCATCTTAAATCTCCCGTTATGGTCCAGGATCATCCTGAACTTGTAGGATGTCTGATTCTAAAAGAAGACAAGTCGGGTGAAAAAACTAAACAGAAAAAATGAATATTTTATAAAATATGTTAATTAATTTTCAGTTAATAATAAACCATACGAAATTACTGATGCGGGGAAAAAACAAATATATACCCATATTATTAACTCTTGTATTTCTACTGGCAGGATGTTCAACCCAGAAGAATACGTTAATTACACGCACATACCATAATATCACTGCCAAATATAATATACTGTTTAACGGGGATGTAAGTTTTAATAAAGGTATGAGAAAGATAGATGATTCTTTCAGGGATGATTATTCTGAGATATTACCTGTTTTTACATATTCTGATGAAGAATTAGCAAAAACTATATCCCCTGATATGGACAGAACTATAAAAAAGGGGACGAAACTGGTGTCTTTACATTCTATTACGGTTAAACCAAAATTGAAAAGCAATAAGGCATTAACACCAAAGAAAAGGGCATTCTACAACAAGAAGGAATTTAACAGATGGGTAGATGATAATTACCTCCTGGTAGGTAAATCCCACTTTTATAAACATGATTTTAACCTGGCCCTGGAAACATTCAGGTTTATTACCAATGAATTTAAAAATGAAGAAATAACATATGATGCACTAATCTGGATTGCCCGGACATATAATGAAACAGAGGCATATAAAGATTCGGAAGAAATTTTAACACAGCTTGAAAAGGATGAAAAGCTGCCAAAACGTCTTATAGTTGATTTTCACACAACATTTGCCGATTTATTTTTAAAACAGAATAATATAACAAATGCTATAACTCACCTGGAAAAGGCAAAAGAGAAAGTAAAAAAGAAAAAATTAAAAACGCGGTTTATATTTATTCTGGCACAATTATACGAAAGTGAAGGCATGCAGAATAAGGCATCTAAATTATACAGTAAGGTTATTAAGATGAACCCGCCTTATGAAATGACATTTAACGCTAAAATTAACAGGGCATTAGCCTATGAAAAAGGGTACGGCTCAGTAAGAGAAATTGAAAAGCAGCTAAGCAGGATGCTGAAGGACGATAAAAACTCCGAATATCAGGACCAGATTTACTATGCACTGGGGAATCTGGCTTATAAGGATGATGATATACCAAAAGCCATAAAACAATATAAAAAATCAGTTCAGTATAATATCAATAACACAACCCAGAAAGCACGTTCATACCTGACACTGGCAGATATTTATTACGAAATGCCTGAATATGTTAATGCCCAGGCATATTATGACAGTGCCGTAACGCTGATAAGTATAGATTACCAGGATTATGATATTATCTATGCAAAATCGAAAAGTCTGACTAGCCTGGTTAAAGAAATCAATACCGTTAATTTCCAGGATAGTGTGAGAAGGCTTGCAAAGCTGCCAAATGACGAATTGCTCAGTTTTATAGATAAACTTATTGAGGATGTAAAAAAGAAAGAACAGGAAGAGATAAAACGAAGGCAGGAGCAGGCACTTAACAGGCAATTCGGGCTAGACATGGAGATGGAAAGAAAAGCAACAGAAGGGGGTTTTACCGAAGGAGTACAATGGTACTTTTACAACCAGACTGCAAGAAGCCTGGGATACAAAGAGTTTAAACTTAAGTGGGGAAACAGGGAACTTGCAGATAACTGGAGGAGGGCGAACAAAAATGTTATATCCTTCGGCGAAAGCCTTAGCACTGAAGATACAGACTTTATCACGGATGAAGAATCTCAAAGTAGTAAACTCCTGAGTAATAAAACAAGAGAATTCTATTTAAAAGATGTTCCCCTTACAGATTCAATGGTTGATGTTTCTTTAAAACTAACTGAAAACGCTCTTTATAATATGGGTTTAATATACAAAAACGAACTTAAGGACTATGAAAAGGCCATTGAATCATTCAAAGAGCTGATAAAAAGATATCCGGATTCAGAATTCCTGCTGCCTTCTTATTATTATCTTTATGATATCTATATTAAAGAAAATAATAAAGCTATGGTAGAGTCATATAAAAACAGGATAGTCAGCCGGTTTCCCAACAGCACTTACGCCAAATTACTGACAAATCCCAACTATATTAAAGAACTTGAAGCAGAACAAAATAAGGTGCATGACTACTACATTGAAACATATAATAAATATCTTGGCAGACAATATAACAATGTTATTCAGCAGGCAGACTATGCCATAAAAACATATCCTGATGATGAACTGATACCGCAATTTGCATATCTAAGGGCATTATCAACAGGGAGAACAAGTGACGTTAAAACTTTTAAAGAGGAATTATACGAAATCCTGTCAACCTATCCGCAGACTGAGGTTGCGGAGAATGCAAAAAATATTATTGCTTATCTCGATAAAGAACACCCTGATATTAAAGAAGAGGAAGAGAAGGAAATTGCAATAGCCTTATATGAACATCTTGAGAACACGGAACATTTGTTTGCACTTGTCTTAAATAAAGGGATAAATGCTAACCAGCTGATGTTTAATATCATAAATTTCAACCTCGATAATTTTGATAAACTAAACCTAAAAGTAGAAAGTACTGAATTGAACAATGACCAGGATATAATTACTGTCATATCACTTAAGGATAAAGCTGAATCATTAAATTACTATAACAGGATATCTTCTGATGACTCTATTTTCAAAGATGTTGATAAAGAGGGAGTGGTAAAGATGGTAATTTCCAGAAATAACCTGGATATATTAAAAACCGATAAATCTGTTAACAGGTATCTTAAATTCTTTAATGAATACTATGAATAAGAATTCTACGGCCGCGAAGAAAATAAGAATTTTGTGGACAGACGATGAGATCGATCTTCTGAAACCTTACATACTGTTTCTGGAAGAAAAGGGTTACCTGGTAATGACTGCGAGCAACGGTGATGCGGCTATTGATTTGGTTAAGAAGCATCATTTTGATATAGTATTCCTCGATGAACATATGCCGGGATTAAGCGGGATTGAAACTTTAAATATAATTAAGAGCTTCAGTTCAAACCTGCCTGTGGTAATGATAACAAAAAGTGAGGAAGAGAATATTATGAATGCTGCTATCGGCTCAAAGATAGCTGATTATTTAATCAAGCCCGTAAATCCAAATCAAATCCTGCTTACTATAAAAAAGAATATAGAAACCAAACAATTAATAACCAGGGAAACAACATCAGCTTACAGGTCAGAGTTTTCTAAAATCGGAAGAAATGTAAATAATGCCTCAACATTTGACGACTGGGTCGAAATATATAAAAAGATAATTTACTGGGAGCTGGAGCTGGAGAAGTCAACAGACAGCGGTATGAATGATATATTTAATATGCAAAAGTCCGAAGCGGATCTGGAATTTGGAAAATTTATAAAACATAACTATGTATCATGGTTCAATAAGAATGAACAGGAAAAGCCTTTACTGTCCCCTAATGTTTTTAAAGAAAAGGTTTTTCCGCTGGTTGATAAGGACAATAAAGTAATAGTTATTATTATTGATAATCTGCGATATGATCAGTGGAAGACTATCTATCCTACTATTAATGACTATTTTATTACTGATAATGATGAAATATTCTGCAGTATTCTGCCTACAGCAACTCATTATGCACGAAATGCGATGTTTGCAGGGTTAATGCCGCTGGAAATCCAGAAATTAAACCCTGAATTGTGGCTTAACGATGATGAAGAAGGTGCTAAGAATTTAAATGAAGAAGAACTGCTCAGGAAACAGCTCAACAGGTTAGGTAAAAAATACAGGTTTTACTATGCAAAGGTTAGCAATTCAAAAACAGGCAGAAAACTTGTCGATAATATATCCAACATCCTGAATAATGACCTGATTGTCATCGTATATAATTTTGTGGATTTTCTTTCTCATGCCAATACCGAGATGAATATGATCCGCGAGCTGGCAGTCAATGATTCAGCTTATCGCTCGCTTACTTTATCCTGGTTTAATCACTCGCATTTGCTGGATTTGATTAAATATATGGCTGAAAAGAATGTAAAAGTAATTTTCACAACTGACCATGGGACGTTGAGAGTAAATAATCCTGTTAAGGTTGTGGGTGACAGAAAAGCTTCAGTGAACCTCAGATACAAGATAGGTAAAAACCTGGATTATAATCCCAGGGAGGTTTTCGAAATAAAGGATCCTCACGCTGTTCACCTGCCAAAATCTAATGTAAGCTCCAGATTTATTTTTGCTTCGAACTCTGACTACTTTGTTTATCCCAAGAATTTTAATTACTATGCGAATTATTATAATAATACATATCAGCACGGTGGCATATCGATGGAGGAGATGCTGGTTCCGCTAGTAACACTGATTTCCCGGTAGCCATTAAAATATAGTTAATTACTGCATATCCCTCTTTATGAAAACTCTCCGGTTATATAACATTAAAAAAATCTCTGAAACAGCAAGGCAGTTTCTTAATCTTACAGGCGGATTTAAAAAATTTGCTTTTTACGGTAAAATGGGAGCGGGCAAGACGACCTTTATTATTGCTTTATGTAAGGAACTGGGGGCTGTTGATGTCATAAACAGTCCTACTTTCACTATTATTAACGAATACCGGACCGGAAACGGTTCTGCAATATATCATCTTGATTTTTACAGGATCAAAAATCCGGATGAACTTCTGGCTATAGGGATTGAAGATTATTTTTATGAAGATGTTTACTCTTTTATTGAATGGCCCGAGAAAGCTGAAAATATACTGCCACCTGATATAATCAAAGTATATATTGAAGAAATAGACGAAAATAAAAGAGAATTAAAAATTCATATCTAATTTTGTACAGTTTTCAATTCGTTTTTTAAATAATCTTAGCTATATTGCTATATATAATTATTATTTAAGTTTAAAACCGTATGGTTGCTCAAAAACCCGGATCTACAGATAAACCGCTTATGTACGGTGGTATTCTTCCCCAGGAAGAAATGCTGGAAATAGGCAAAAAACATAAAAAAATAGTTATTGGTATCCCAAAAGATAATCAAAGCCATGAGCGAAGGGTTGCATTGACTCCCGAGGCTGTTGAAGTACTTGTCAATAACGGGCATGATGTTCTGATGGAAACAAAAGCAGGTGAAGGGGCCAGGTATTCAGACACAGAATACAGTGAATGCGGGGGATTTATCATTGAAAACAAGAAACAGGTTCTTGGTGCCGATATTATTTTAAAAGTTGCACCGCTGAATAATGAAGAAATAAGTATGCTTAAAAGCGATCAGTTAATTATTACGTCCCTTCAGATTAATAATCAGAAAAAGGACTATATAAGAAAACTGATGGATAAGAAAGTCACTGCTATTGCTTTTGAGCACATGAAAGATGAATTCAACTGCTTCCCTGTATTACAATCTATGAGGGCTATTGCCGGAAACACAGCAATTATCATTGCAGGAGAATACTTAAGCAATAATAACGGTGGTAAGGGAGTTTTGCTGGGGGGTATACCGGGAATAACACCAACTGAAGTAGTAATTATCGGAGCCGGTACTGCAGGGGAATATGCTG
>CP070654.1:2851732-2866137 GCA_020354785.1 Bacteroidales bacterium | reverse complement strand
CCAATACTCACGTTAATGCTCTCAAATCCTAATGTGACAACATCAAGTGAATACCTGCCCGTAAACATATCTAAAATAAATCCCGAACCAAAGCCATTAATACTCGTTGTGAAATCATCATTATCATTTCCTACAAAGAAGTTGTATGAAATACCTCCGTCACTTCTGGTATTATTTATAAATTTAGCTGAAAACTGTGCCGGTGATTTTGAAGAAGACACCAGCAACAAAATTAATAATGCCGGTATAAAACAATGTTTAATTTTAATTTTTTTCATTTGTATACATTTTTAATTATTTAAAAATATTCTTTTCTATTTAAGTCTTTTAACTATATCATTTATTTTCCTGTAATGCCTTTCACTTACCTGCAGAAGAGGTAATCTCAGATTACTCGGGCATATTTTCAGTATTTCCAGTACTGCTTTAATGCCTGAGGGGTTACCTTCTTCAAAAAGTGCTTCTATTAAATCCAGTAATTTGTAGAGTAATTCATTTGCTTTTGCCATATCATTCTTTAAGGCACTGTTCACCATATCTGATATTTCTTTAGGATATGCATTGGCAGCTACTGAAATAACACCTGAGCCTCCAATTGCAATCATCGGTAGTGTCATTATATCATCACCTGAAATAACCTGGAAATTTTTAGGCTTATTTTTTATTATGTTCATTATCTGGCCTATATTTCCCGAAGCTTCTTTAATAGCTGTTATTCCTTTTACATTCCTGGCCAGTTTAACTGTTGTCTCTGCCGATATATTTGAACTGGTTCTTCCCGGGACATTGTATAGTATAACCGGTACAGGACTTGCATCAGCAATTGCTTTAAAATGTTCATACAATCCTGCCTGTGAAGGTTTGTTATAGTAAGGTGCCACAGACAAAATAGCATCTATATTTGCAAAACTATTCGAGTTTATACTATTTACAATCTCCTGAGTATTATTACCTCCCATGCCTGCAACTATAGGAACCCTGTTATTTACTACCTCAATAACATAACTTATCACCGCGTTCTTTTCATCTTTAGATAAAGTAGCTGATTCACCGGTAGTACCAAGTACAACTATATAGTCAACTCCCCCACCTATTAAATGCTCCAGTAACTTTTCGAGTGACTTGAAATCAATACTTCTGTCTTTTCTAAACGGAGTGATAATTGCAACGCCTGTCCCGGTAAATTTTCTTTGAGTCATAGCTTATTTGCTTTTAATTATTGATAAATAGTGCATTAACTGGTTTATAAGAAAGTCCAGTTGAAATTCAACATCTACTTTCTCCTCAATATCTTTTTCAATTTCATTGTCTTGTTCGTCTGTCTTCTTATCTTCTGTTATTTCCTGTTTTAATTCTTTCATTACTTTCTTTTCCTTCTCAATATCAATCATTAAATCGAGGTAATTGGGTTCATCAAAATATTTTCCTACTTTAAAGCGGGAAACAGAAAGTGCCACAACATATTGAATCGGAAAATATTCTTCAAGACATAAATTAATGAGAATATCAAATGGTTTTTTAATAAATTCCTCAACAGTATCAGTTACGGGTTTATTAAACCAGTTTAAATTGCTTCTTGTAAAAAAATTAAATCCCTTTCTGTACATATAATGATCAATTAACTTTTTACTGTTTACATAACCAAGAGTAGTAACACTAATCTTTTTTTGAGATAATTCTTTTACAAAATTTCTTATTATTTCAAAACTAACCAGTTGAGTTGCATTAAAAACAATACCAATTTTTTTCGCATCATTTATGTTGCATACTGTTGCTGTTCTCGGCCTGTCTTTAAGTTTCCTTTCCAGAATCCTGTGCCCGATATATGCCTTAGTATTATTTAAAAATTTCACCATCAATACCAAATTTCATTTCACGCTGCAATTTTATAAAATAAAACCGGATATCACCAAATTCATCTTCATAATGTTAACATCAAATTTCTATATTATTTTTTGAAAATTAAAATCTAAGTCAGACATTTATCATATCAAGAAACTCATCTTCAGAAATTATCTTAATATTTAGTTTTTGAGCTTTTTCAAGTTTTGACGGGCCGGTTTTTTCTCCTGCAATCAGGAAATCTGTCCTGGCGGAAATAGAACTTACATTTTTGCCTCCGTTTTTCTCAATCAGTTTTTTTATCTCATCACGTGAATATTTCCTGAATACGCCTGAAATTATTATTGATTTCCCCTCCAGTATATCTGACAGTCTCTCTGTTGATTCTTTTTTTATGTTAAGCTGTAATCCGGCTTCTTTCAACCTTTTGATTATTGTAATATTCTTTTCATTATTAAAATAATAAATAATGCTTTCTGCTATCTTATCACCTATTTCTTCTACATCTATAAGATCATTAAAATTGGCTTCTGCCAGTTTATAAAGTGATCCAAAATGTGTTGCAATTTTCTTCGCAACTGTTTCGCCAGCGTACCTTATTCCTAACGCATAGAGCACCCTGTCGAAAGGTACATCTTTCGAGTCATTTATGCTTGCAATAAGATTTTCAGCTGACTTGTCAGCAAAACGTTCAAGATTTATTAACTGATCTTTAGTAAGTGAGTATAAATCTGCAATATTCTTTACCAGTCCGCTTTCATACAGTTGTGAGATTGTTGCTTCTGCAAGTCCGATATCCATAGCCCTCCTGCTCACAAAATGTTCAATCTTTCCTTTTATCTGGGGAGGACATCCATCCTCATTCGGACAATAGTGCTTTGCCTCCCCTTCCTTACGAACAAGCTTTGTTCCGCACTCAGGACAGTATTCTATGTACTTAACAGTTTTTGATCCGGCATCCCTTTTGCTTTTTTCTACGCCAACAACCTTGGGAATAATCTCACCACCCTTTTCAATGTAGACAATATCATTTATCCTTACATCGAGCAGGATTATCTGATCTGCATTATGTAATGATGCGCGTTTTACTGTTGTCCCTGCCAGTATCACGGGTTCAAGATTGGCTACCGGAGTAATTGCCCCTGTTCTGCCAACCTGATAATCTATTGATAGCAGCCGGGTAACAGCCTGTTCAGCCTTATACTTAAATGCTATAGCCCATCTTGGTGATTTTGCTGTAAAACCAAGACTGTTCTGCTGCTCATAAGAATCTATTTTAATTACAATTCCGTCAATGTCATAAGGCAAAGTTTTACGACTGTCTTCCCAGTAATCGATGAATTTAAAAACATCATCAAGTGTAATGCACTTTTTTACATGTTCAGATATTTTAAATCCCCATTCTTTTGCTTTTTTCAGATTTTCATAATGGGAGTCCGACGGAAGGTTTTGACCTAACAGATAATATAAAAAACAATCCAGTTTTCTTTTTGCAACAAGAGAGGAATTCTGTATCTTAAGAGTTCCTGAAGCTGCATTGCGCGGATTGGCAAAGGGCACCTCCCCTGTTTCTTCCCTTTCTCTGTTCATCTGTTCAAATCCTGCATGAGGTATAAAAATTTCCCCCCTAATCTCAAACAATAAAGGATAATCTTCACCTGTTAATTCCAAAGGAATACTTTTGATAGTCTTTACGTTTGCAATAATATTATCACCTGATACTCCGTCTCCCCTGGTAACAGCCTGCAGCAATTTTCCATTCTCGTAGGTGAGACTTATTGAAGCCCCGTCATATTTCAACTCACATACATATTCATAATTGCTTAAACCTGTTTTTTTGATTCTGTTTTCAAATTCAATAATTTCCTCTTTTGAGTATGTATTGCTTAGTGAGAGCACCGGATATTTATGTACTACCTGTTCAAACTCACGTGTACGGTCATCTCCTATACGCAGGGAAGGAGAGTTTGGATCAGCATATTCAGGGTGGGCTGATTCCAAATTAATTAACTCCTGCATTAGCTGATCATACTCAAAATCACTGATTGACGGCTTATTCAGAACATAGTATTTATAGTTATGTTCATTTAAGGCTTTTCTCAGTTGCTTTATTCTATGTTCAGTATTGGAAAAGAGATCCATAACTTTAACCGGGAGTCTGTAACTTTTACTTTAAATCTTTTGAAGTTAGGTAAATTATAAATATAAAAAGTTAATGTTTTTATTTTTTATATATTTTATCTAAAAATTATTATTTCAGATTAAATCCTCTTGAAATTTAAATTTCTATCTGGTAAAAACAACAATTTCATGAAGAGGATAATTTTGGTTTACGCAGGAAAAACAGTTATCACATCTCTTTATTCACAGGATTATAACTTGTTGAAAAATAGATCCGGCTATTTTTTGTTAATCACTGTTATAATTACTTATATTTGTATTGATTATGGTTTCTGTTCTTTGTATCAAAAGTACAGGATAATAGGGAATCAGGTGACCTGGCTGCCGGTTTGCAGGCAGGAAATCCTGAACAGTACCCGCTGCTGTGATCTCCATTATCTTTTTGAGTATCCCTGGCCACTGTTCGCAACATAATGGATGGGAAGGCACTCAAAAAGGGAGTAAGTCAGAAGACCTGCCGTAATCATACCATTTTCTGGGCTTTCGGGATAAAGGCTAGGATTAATTAGCAAGAATTCCTTCTTAACTCCTGGTGAGCTTATGAACAATGGTTGTTAATCAGTTTAGCAGTAATGTTTAACAACTAAAACTATTAAATTATGAAAAAAGCACTGACTCCAGTTTATGCTTTGTTAAGCTCTATGTTATTTAGTCTTGCAGTATCATCACAGGAACAGGATTCTGTCAGAAACTATCCGATTGATGAAGTAATTATCTCCGGAAAACGTATTGAGATGAATCCGATTGATGTCGGTAGAAGTGTCAGCATTTTCAAAGAAGAGGAGATTAAGAATTTGCCATATAACAATATTGGTGAATTACTGTCTTTTCAGGAAGGCATAAACATTATCGGCAGTTTTCAAAATCCGGGTGCCTTGCAGAGGATTTATATGAGAGGAACAAATTCAAACCAGGCACTTATCCTGGTTGACGGAATTCGAATTACTGACCCGGCTTCAGTTGAAAACGCACTGGATTTGTCAGAGCTATCCCTTTTAAATATAAAACGTATTGAAATTGTGCGCGGATCACATAGTACATATTATGGGAGTTCAGCTATAGGAGGAGTTATTAATATTTATACCAGGAAAAAAGCAGACCCGGGTTTCAATATTGATGCCGGATTAAAAACAGGTTCCTTTGGAAAAGGAACTTCTGAGTTTAACCAGGACCTCTTCATAAATTATACATTTAATAACGGGATATATTTTAACGGTGAAATATTCAATTCATCCATGCACGGGCTTGATGCAGTAATAGACACTTCAGTTAATACATCGGAGTTTAACAAAGACAGGGATGATTTTCAGAAAAGAGATATGGCTGGTAAAATTGGTTTTAAAAACTCACGATGGGATGTATATTTCGCTTATAAAAATAGTAATCAAACAGCAGATCTTGACGATGGAGCTTTTAGAAATGACAATAACTATACCCATGAGTCTAAGCGAAATACAGTAAGTTATGGGCTGATGTATAATATAAATGAAAATTTTAATGTCAACTTTTATGGTGGCTATAACCATATTGCCAGAACTGCGATCGATGATTCATCAATAATTGATCAAATACAAGTTGATGGTCAGGGTCTGGTTGATATTTATGATCAGACATATATAATGAATAATTATAAGGGCAGCATTAATAATAATGAAATACAGGTAAATTATAAAGGCAAGACTGTAAATGCCTTTATTGGAGGGAAAATTTATAAGGAAACCATGACTGACAGCTTTTATTTATATTCAAACTCTGCGTGGGGAGTTTATGAATCTGCAGAGAATTTAGACACACTGAACCTGAATTATGTTAACAAAAGTATATTTGCACATGTGGATATTAACGGCGGGATTATTAACAGTAATTTTAAAAACTTCTCGCTTGCCCTGGGCAGCAGGTACAATCATCATAACTCTTATGGAAATAATTTTTGTTACGAGATAAATCCTTCCTTTAAGATTAGTAAAAATTCTATTATATACTTTTCCTTTGCTACCGGTTTTAATTCGCCTTCACTTTACAGGTTGTATTATCCGGATAAATACTATGCATCAAGCATTTCAAGGGGAAATCCGGATCTGGAACCTGAGACATCGGAATCATGGGAGTTTGGCCTGAAACAGAAATTTGCAGATATTATGGTATTTTATGTATCATATTTTAATACCAGGATAAAGAATTCTATTGAATATGTTTATTTATGGGACGGGAGCATACCCATCGACTCACTGGGTAGTGATTTTATGCGGGACGATCACAGAGGTGATACATATTTAAATTTAGGCACCCAGTTTATAAGGGGAGTAGAATTCAGTATCAGAACAAGGCTGAGTGATAAATTCCATGTAAGAGGCAACTTTACATTATTCAGTGGCGAATTGAAATACGATCCTTCAGAAATTGATATAACTCACACATCAGGGAACCATGTGCAATTGTTTAATAGTGGTAAATTTGTTAACAGCAAGCTTGAAAAAGCAGGTCTGGTCAGAAGATCAAATACGGCAAATATAACTTTCAGCTATCAGCCGGTAAAAAGCCTTACACTATCTGCTTTGTTAAGATATGTCGGGCCCAGAGTTGATGTGTTTTATGATTCCAACCTGGGACCATGGGGAGCTCAGGGTTCATTAAATATTGATGATTATACCCTGATGGATCTCAGCGCAAGATTACAATTGGCTGACAGCTTTTACCTGCTCATGCACCTGGAAAATATCTTTGATACCAGGTATTCGGAAATAGCAGGATATACAACAAGAGGAAGAGGAGTATCTTTAACAGTAAGATATACTTATTAATTCACAGATTGGATTTGCATATACTGTCCAATCTGTACCTTAGTATTTCAGAAAGCCCCCAACTGAAGATGGTACATGATCACCTGTTCCCACCCATATATTTCCGCTAATATCAGTTGCCAGTGATGTGCTCAGTCTTTAAGGAAGATCATTTGTATTATTTTTCTGTAATCATTACAATTCAATTCTAAAAAATAAAAACCACTCGAAACTACTTCATCCGAATCATTTCTTCCATTCCACTGTATTTCATATGAACCGGCATTTTGAAAGCTGTTATTAAGTACTTTAATCCTTTCACCTGATAAATTGTAGATTGAAATATTTACATTCCCGGATTTAGGCAAATTATATTCAATTGTTGTTGATGTATTAAAGGGATTGGGAAAGTTCTGCTTTAAAGAGAATGTGTTTGGAATGTTTTCTTTTATTTGTAAGACTGGTGTGGGTGTTTCGACCATGATTGAGAAGGTATCATACCAATATACGTATTCATCCTCGCTGATTTCTAATTCAAACGGAATATCTGTACCAGGGAGACAGTCTTCAGAAATATCAAAAGAATAAGAAAAGTTACATTGAACTGTTTCACCAGGCGCCATATCATCAAAGCTTTGCATATTGATGACAACATCCACCAATGAATCAAGACTCAATAATCTCGCTTTTATATTTCTTACTGGTTTTTGTGTTCCGTTATTCTTTAGTGTTAATTTCACTATCATGCGATTACCCGGATTTGGTATTGTATCGGAAGAGGTAATTGTGTATGATTCCAAAACAACCGGCCCCTTGGTCGTAAATAAAGTCATATTATCCATATGGTTTATAATTGTATCCGTATCAACCTGTCTTATGAACAAATCCACATAGTACTTCCGCTCTTCCGGATAACTGACCGGCCAGATATTTGCATAGAGGCTGTCGCCTGCATTACCATCGTTATGGTTCCCATCATCAAAGAGCTGCAGGCTATCAACAAGGATTTGATCGGGTGCTTCAATCTCTGCCAGTAATGTATTGTTTGTCGGATCACTCATTTTTATTGAAATCAAAACACTGTCGATACCTGGTATCGCATACCTTTTGTCCACAGACGTTACGGTGCCCGGATCAACGCAGGCCAAACCACCCTGTTCGTCATGGTTAACAGATCCTGTCCATATATTGCCGTCCGGATCTATGGTTAACGTATAAACCAGATTGTATGGTATCCGGGAATTTGTTTTATCATACAGCGTCCAATCAGTCCCGTCGAATTTAAGCAGCCCGCCTACCGAGGATGGAATATGATCACCACATCCAATCCAGACATTATCCTGATCGTCGATCTTGATATCATACACATCGTTATGCGGCAGTATAGAGTTGGAAGTATTATACACAGTCCAGTTTTCTCCGTCAAATCTCGCCAGGCCGCCTGCAACCGGACCTGATATATGATATGCAGTGCCGATCCAGAGCACCCCCTGGCTGTCGAAAGCCAGATCATAAACATAATTATGTGGAAGATCGGAGTTGGATGTGTTATATACAGTCCAGTTTTCTCCATCAAACATTGCAAGACCACCGAAAGTCCCAACCCATAAATTTTCCTGCTTATCAAAAGCCAGTCCAAATACATCGTCATTCGGCAAATCAGAATTTGATTTATCGTATACAATCCAGTTTGAACCATCAAATTTTGCAAGTCCACCACCAAATGTTCCAATCCATAGAGAACCCTGATTATCCTTTATCAGTTCAACAATATCATTATCCGGAAGTTCGGAATTAGCAGTATCATATATTGTCCAGATATCTTCCTTTAAGTATGCCAGCCCGCCGCCGCGGGTGCCATAAACACCTCCGGAAGTGCCAATCCATACGCCACCCTGGATTTCAGGAAGAATTGCACCTATCATATTGAACGGCAGATCCGAATTAGACGTATTATAAATGGTCCAATTTTCCCCGTCAAATTTTGCCACACCGCCGCCATTTCCGAAAGCATTTCCCGTACCGATCCAGATATTACCCTGGCTGTCCGATGCCAATGCACTGATTAAATAATAAGGCAGATCGGAATTTGAGGTTGTGTATACTTTACAATACTGGCATGTTGCATGTATCGAAAATACAACTATCATTATAATGGTAAAACCAAATTTTTTCATAATTTTTCCTCCTTTGATTTGAGATAATAATTATTAATGGATTATTAATTTTGGTCTACTATTCTAAAAGTGTGCCAGATTGAAAAACTGAAGTTATGGCTCGGTATAACTGTCTAATAATAAACGTATTACATGCAATATTTTATTGCAGGAGTATAATTGAAAAATGTTGTTTTCGGGAAAATTTACGAGTCAGATTCGGGAATTTCTCCGAATATTGATTTGGTTTATTTGGTATCAGGATTTACTGATCTTATATTTTTTCATCTTATAACGCAGGGTGCTCTCATCAATGCCGAGTGCATTTGCCGCAGAAGATTGATTCCAGTTGCAATCAAGGAGCGTTTGCCTCAGCAGCTGTTTCTCATGATCACTTAATATTTCAGTTAGAGATTTAATCTTTTGTACTTTTTTCTTAATATTTTTTAAATCTTGTAATTCATTGCGAAACTCACGGGGCAACAAATCCATATCAATTATCTTTCTGTTTTTTGGTGCCAGGGTTATCAGCCTTTCAACGAAGTTTTCCAGTTCACGAATGTTCCCTGTCCATGAGCGATGCTTTAAAAGTTCGATTAAACCTTCATTAAAATTTTCCACTTGTTTATTCTGTTCCGTTGAATATTTTTTAATAAAATGTTCGGTTAATAATGGAATATCTTCCGGTCTTTCATCCAGTGACGGAACATGAATAGGATAAACCATAAGCCTGTAAAACAAATCCTCTCTGAATTTATTCTTTTCAACCAGTTCCTTTAATGATACGCTGGAGGCAGCTATAATACGTACATTGACTTTGCGACTGGCATTACTTCCCAGTGGCCGGATTTCTCCTTCCTGTAACACACGAAGAAGATTAACCTGCAAATCCATGGGCAGATTGGCTATCTCATCTATAAAAAGAGTACCTTTATCTGCTTCTTCAAATAATCCTTTTCTGTGCGCGGTGGCACCTGTAAAAGCACCCTTTACATGTCCAAAAAATTCACTTCCGATTAAATGCTCAGGTATAGTCCCGCAATCAACAGCAATTAACTTTTCTTCTGCTCTTTCACTGCAATTATGAATTGCTTTAGCAACAAGCTCTTTACCTGTACCGCTTTTACCTTCCAGCAATACCCTGACATCCGCCTTTGCTGCAGCTTCTATAGCATGTAAAAGCTCCACAAATCTTTTGCTTTTCCCCAGGAGACCGTGTGCCTGATATTTACGAATTATTGCTTCCTTTGGCATTTGTGGTTTAAAATAATGCTCAATCTTTTGCATATTTCTCAGATATGGAGAAACAATAATCGCAATTTTCTCCAGAAAAGAAAGGTCAGCGTTTTTAAAATCACTTGTATTTGCTTTTCTGAATACTGACAAGGTTCCAAATACAATATTCTCATTTCGCAGGTGAACACACATAACAGACTTTACTTCAATATCTTTAAAAACATCTGGTCTGAATCTTGAATCTGATCTGACATCCTTGCTGATCAGAGGGAGTTCATTTTTAATAATCCATCCGCTGATGCTGGTATGAAGTGTATGAGACTTACGATCCCCTTGTTCATCCCCTTGTGAAATGATAGTCTTAATGGTTTCCCCGGTCCTGGGATTTATCATCATTATCAGGGTTTTTTCAGCCTGTAACAATTCTGCTACTGTCCGAGTGACCAGCCTCAGCATTTCTTCAAAATCATCCTGAACACTCAGATTTTGAGCAATATCTATAAGCGCATCATATCTAAAATTCGAATTATTATGCATATTTACAGGATTTATTTAGCACTTAGTAGTGCGTAATTTTTTTCTGCTTCAATCAATTCCGGTAAATCTTTATCAGCATCTTTCCATTGTTCAAGGAATATACTATATTGCCTCAGTGCTTTGTCTGTCAGGCCTTTTTTATGGTACAACATCGCTAATCTATAGTGATAGAGCGGATGAATTAATTGCCTGTTTTTACTTGCCGGATTAAAATACATAAGCTTTTCATATTCTCTTATAGCTTTATCCAGCTCTCCTGCCTGCTGATAAGCCCTGGCCAATATGTCTTTATAAGGGGGCAGATTATAGAATATAAATTCTAATGAAGGGACGAAAGGTATTTTTTTCGGGCTTATTTCTTTAGCTACTGAAATGGCTTGTTGTACCTGGTTCTCCTTTAGTAAGACTTCAACCTTAAGAATATTGTATAAATTTTTTGCCTGTTCTTCCAGCCATAGGTGTTTGCTTTTGAATTCAGGTAACAGAGACTGCATTTCATTAAGTCGCAAATGTACAGAATCTATCTGTTCCTGCTTAAGTTCTATTATTCCCCTGTAAAAATCATAAAAAAGAAGAAAGGGCAGAGGATTATCAGACATAAATACTTTAAAAGCATTATTAAAGTATCGGTAACTGGTTTTTAAATCATTTTGCTCATAGTTACAATATCCCACTAAAAATTCTACTATAGCCGAGCCCCAGGGAACAGTAAATTCGCGGCCCAGGTTTAATGCTTCTTCCAGTGTGTTTAGTGCTATTTCAAACTGGCCCAGCCACTGCTGATAATATGCTGTCCACCATATAGCTTCTCCCGATAATGGCACATGTGGTTGTATAAGCTGTTTATACTTGCTAATCCATTCTCCCGCTTCACTGTAATCCTCCATTAGCCCGTAGCAATATGAGATCTTTAAATAGGCATAGTAAAAGACAGGTTTAATTTGTATAGCGCTTTTATAATTGGCTATAGCATCATTTAATTTGCCCAGACGAAAATATATATCACCCAATCCGACTAATGGCTCAGCATCATCTGGGGAAATATTTGTATATTTCTTCTGAATTTCTACGGCCAGGTCGAAAGCCCCGGAATCCATATAAGCACGGGCAAGCAGCTCTAAAGCTGATCCGTAACCAGGATCCAAATCAATTGCCGTATTTAGCGTTGTAATAGCTTTATCCAACATTTTCATACCAAGGTAATATTCCCCCAGTTTGCATTGAACTCTTTTTTCTTTGGGATATTTTTCTGCCAGTTCAATGAGAATTCTATACCTGTTTTCTGCATCATAACGGTAATATCCCTCCTCAATATATAATCTCTCCTTTTCCGTTGCTCTATATGAATATTTCTTCGCGTTTTCCAGAGCTTGCCAGCTTTCTTCATCATAATACAACATCTCACAAGTCAGAGCAAGATACAGGTATGCCATTGAAAATGTCGAATCCAGCTCAATGGACTTTCGCAGAAAGTACAAGGCATCTTCCCAGTATGATTTTTCAAATTTTTCCCTTCCATATAAAAAGAAACGATATGCCTCCATTGAAGTTGTGGTAACTTCAGCAAGTTCGATTTGAGCAGATTTTACTTTAGTCCGTGATAGTCCAATAGCCTGAGCTATTTCTTTACTCAGGTTGTTGATCTGGTTACTAAGGATGCTTGTAACACCTTCCCCCTGTGATGTTACACTTTTAATTATTTCTTTTGTGGTTACATCCAATACCTTAACATCTGTAACAAAAAGATTATCAGCTTTAACATAACTTCCTGTAACGATTACGTTAATACCTTCCAAATGGCATAATTCGAAGCCGATTTCCTTATTAATAAAATCAATATCTTTTTTATTAATTTGTTCCAGGAGATCATGCATCCTTTCCCAGGTGGTTACATATAGAAAGGGGGATTGCTCTAAACTTGTTATTAATAGATTAGGTATTGCTTCCTGTAAATAATCGTATGCTTCATTACCTGTCATATTTTCAAAACCAATTACAGCAACAGGAATTGGCTTTATATCCCCTGATTTTTTTTGAATACCTTGCTTAATTATAAAAAATGCCAGGAATAAAAAAACAAGTAAAAAGATTGCAATCCCTGGTTTTTTTGCTTTTATAAAAAATGGTTTTCTACTCTCTATTTTAGTAATTTTTGTGCCGTCAACTGTATCCTTGCTTTCGATTTTTCTTAAATCCTTTTCCATCTGTTCAATATTCTGGTAACGTTTTAAAGGATCTTTTTGTAATGCCTTTGCAATCACCAGCTCTAATTCTTTTGGAATGAGAGGATTAACAGAAGTTGGAGGAACAGGCGCATCATGTAAAATGGAATATATAAGCACCTGGTCTATATCCCCCTTAAAGGGTAACTGTCTGGTTAGAATTTCGTAGAGAATAATCCCAACCGCCCATATGTCACTCTTCTCATCTGCTTCCTCGCCGCTTGCATGTTCAGGTGAAAGATAGGCAACAGTACCCAGCAAGGTATGATCCTTTGTAATACTTGCGTGCCCGGATAATTTTGCCAAACCGAAATCAACGATTTTTACAATTCCTTCCCTGGTAATTAAAATATTGGCGGGTTTGATATCGCGATGGACAAGACCATGATGATGAGCTGCAGTCAATCCCTGACAAATTTGTCTGGTAATGTTAATTGCTTCTTCAAAGGATAAGAGGCCGTTTTTTACTTTTATTCTTAGTGTTTCTGCATCATAATAAGCCATACAGATAAATATCTGTCCGTCTTTTGTTTCATTTATCTCGTGAATGGTACAGATATTAGGATGGTCCAGCGAGGAAGCTGCCTGAGCCTCTCTTATAAAGCGCTCTTTAGCTTCAGCATCCTCCGTAAGTTCTCGTGCCAGAAATTTCAATGCGACGAAACGGTTGAGTCTTGTATCTTTTGCTTTGTAGACTTTACCCATTCCTCCATGACCAATCTCTTCTATAATTTTATATTGCGAAATAACTTTTCCGATCATTACTAACAGAATAGTCGGTATTTAATAATACAAGCCAGTATTTTTATTTGTATCGGCCTCTTTGAAATAGCTTTTAATTAGCATATAAATCAAATAAAAATAACTCTATTCAAGCATAAATGCAAACTGAATTTTTTTATGCTAATTATGCAACCTTAACTCCTTTTATCTGTCCTTAGGTATAGTAATATTAAAACAGTAAACTCATGAAAACATCTACACTAACTATTATTATCGGATTGTTTTTTTTGTTATGCTTATCCTGTGAAAAACCTCCCCCCAGGGAAGATTGCCCTGGTGGTGACTGTCCAGACAGACCATGTAGAGACTGCCCTCATCCCAGATCTATAACGGGTGAGGGTGATATTATCTCACAAACCTTTACCGTAAGTCCTTTCCATAGTATCGGAAATACTGGAATAGCTAATGTTTATATTACCAAAGGAGATAATTACGAAGTCACATTAAGCGCACAACCGAATATCATCGATTATATAACATATGAGGTTCAGGGAGGAGAGATTTTTCTGGGCATGGAAGAAAATGTGACAATAGTAAGCTCCAAAGGAATATTTATTGACATTACTACACCTGAAATACAACAGGTAACTTCAACGGGGACCTCTTTTATCAGACTAAGTGGTTCCCGCCAGGGTAAGCTTCGTTTATATAATACAGGAACAGGAAGC
>CP070654.1:2846285-2851632 GCA_020354785.1 Bacteroidales bacterium | reverse complement strand
TTTATACATATTTGGAATCATCAGCAACAAACCCTGAGAAGCTGTAAATGTGGAAGCCAGGGCACCTGATTGCAAGCAACCATGAAGAGCTCCTGACGCACCACCTTCAGACTGCATTTCAGTTACTTTAACCACTTCACCGAAAATATTTTTTCTTCCACCAGCCGACCATTCATCAATGTATTCAGCCATATTTGATGATGGAGTAATAGGATAAATAGCTGCTACCTCACTAAACATATATGCAACATGCGATGCAGCATAATTCCCGTCGCAAGTAATTATATTTTTCTTCTTTTCCATTTTAAATCACTGATTATTAATATTTTATGCTTGTACTTTTAAAAAATGAAGTACAAAATTACTAGAAATCAATAAATATTTATACTGTTTTATAACATTTAAAGGTTATTCATTTTGATTAAAAATAATGAAGAGAAAATTCGGTTGCTTTTAATCTCTAAATTTAGTAAACAAAAAAAGCGGGAGTAGCCCGCTCAGATTCATCTTAATTATATCCTATTCTCCGTTCATTGAGACCAGAAATTCTTCATTTGATTCGGTTTTGGATAATCTTTCCCGCAGAAATTCCATAGCTTCAATAGAATTCATATCTGTAAGATACTTTCTGAGAATCCATATTTTATTAAGAAAGTTTTTATTTAACAGTAAATCCTCTCTTCTGGTACTCGATGCTGTAATGTCAACAGACGGATAAATTCGTCTGTTGGATAGTTTCCTGTCAAGTTGTAATTCCATATTCCCTGTGCCCTTAAATTCTTCAAAGATTACATCATCCATTTTCGAACCTGTTTCTGTAAGAGCTGTAGCCAGAATTGTAAGCGATCCGCCGTGTTCAATATTACGTGCAGCCCCAAAAAATCTCTTTGGTTTATGCAGTGCATTTGAATCGACTCCTCCTGACAGTACCTTGCCTGATGCCGGAGCAATAGTATTAAATGCCCGGGCTAACCTGGTAATTGAATCAAGCAGAATCACAACATCGTGTCCACATTCCACCAGTCTTTTTGCTTTTTCAAGTACTATATTGGCAATTCTAACATGTCTCTCAGCAGGCTCATCAAAGGTAGAGGAAATTACCTCACCCCTTACATTTCTTGCCATATCAGTAACTTCTTCAGGCCGCTCATCAACAAGCAATATAATCAAATATGCTTCCGGGTGATTAGCTGCTATTGCATTTGCTATATCCTGTAATAAAATAGTTTTTCCTGTTTTAGGCTGTGCCACTATCAGTCCTCTTTGACCCTTACCTATTGGACAAAACATATCGACTACTCTAACAGATAATGCCCCGACCTCTCCCTGACCTATTAATGTATATTTTTCATCAGGAAACAGAGGAGTAAGATAATCAAAAGGAACTCTATCCCTTATAAAGTCAGGATCCCGCCCGTTTATTTCTTCTACTTTAATAAGAGGAAAATACTTTTCTCCTTCTTTTGGAGGTCGTATTGTTCCCTTTACAGTATCACCCGTTTTCAGGCCGAACAGTTTTATTTGTGACTGAGATACGTATATATCATCGGGTGAGTTCAGGTAATTATAATCAGATGATCTTAAAAATCCGTAACCATCAGGCATAATCTCAAGTACTCCCGAATTGCTAATAATTCCATCAAATTCGTACATCTTATCTACCTGCCTTTTATCGGGTTTGGTAATAACCGGAGGTTCCATATTTTTCCTTTCTTTTTGACTTATATCAAATTCATTAGTAATGCCGGCTTTTGCAAGATCTTTATTCCTTTCATCATTATTCTTCATCCTTTGTTCTTTATCCAGCAATTCTATAGTTTCATCAACCAGCTTTTCCTTATCGTTTTTATAGTAATTATTATCCTCTGTTATTTCCATAAGTTTCTTTGCTTCAGTATCAATCTCTTTCTTCCTTTGTCTCGGGGACCTTGTCCTTCTCAATTCATTTTCTTTCTTTTTGTCAGTTGCACTAATAGCCTGTTGATCTAAAATCTTATAAACCAAATCCTGCTTCTTTAATGAATCAACTTTTTTTATTTTCAATTGCTTTGCAATATCTCTAAGTTCTGAAACCAGCTTTTTATTCAGTTCTAAAATGTCATACATAATTGATATAGGATATTAATTAATATAATTATTGCGGACTAAAAATTCAAAATCAAGATGTTATATAATTGTAAAGGATAATATTCAAAATGTATACAGGGATACGATTTCTACAATCAACTGGTTAATTCATTAAGGTAATTCACTGCAATTATAAGTATTTACTTAGAATTACCAAAAAAAAAGATAAAATATTTTACAAATATTAAAAATTAATAAATTTTTTTTAATTTTAGTGGCTTTTATCTTATTGCGATAAAATCAGGTTCGTTGACAAGGGTTAACCGATTGCACGTATATCACGTAGTATCTCAAAAGTAATACATTTTTTATTTAATACCTAGAAATACTATAATAATTTTCATGCGCAATATCATCATTTTAAATTTACAATTATAAGTCCCATGCAAAATGAGACAACTCAAAATTATTAAACAAGTTACGAACCGTGAAACTCCTTCTCTTGACAAATATTTACATGAAATAGGGAAAGTTGATCTTATAACTGCAGAGGAAGAGGTTGAGCTTGCAAGAAGGATAAAAAATGGTGATGTTAAAGCATTGGAGAAACTAATAAAAGCAAACTTAAGATTTGTAGTATCAGTCTCAAAACAATACCAGAATCAAGGGCTTAGCTTACCGGACTTAATTAATGAGGGTAATTTAGGCTTAATAAAAGCAGCCCAGAGATTTGACGAAACTCGTGGTTTTAAGTTTATATCATATGCTGTGTGGTGGATCAGACAGTCTATTTTACAGGCTCTTGCCGAACAGGCAAGAATTGTACGTCTTCCGTTAAATAAGATAGGTTCAATAAACAAGATAAATAAGACATTATCAGAGCTCGAGCAAAAATTTGAAAGAGAGCCGTCGGTGCAGGAAGTAGCATACACCCTGGAACTGGCACCTGACGATGTAAAAGAATCCCTGAAAACAGCCGGCAGACATGTTTCAATGGATGCGCCATTACAGCAGGGTGAGGAAGGAAACATGTATGAAGTATTACTTAATAAAGATACTCCAAGTCCGGACAAAGGATTATTAACTGACTCCTTAAGAAAGGAAATTGAAAGAGCTTTATCTACTTTAACTTTCAGGGAGGCTAATATAATTCGTTTATATTTCGGACTTAACGGAAAACACCCCCATACATTAGAAGAAATAGGCGAGGTTTTTAATCTTACCAGGGAAAGGGTGCGACAAATTAAGGAAAAAGCAATTAAGCGCCTGAAAAATGCAACTCGCTGTAAAATATTAAAGACCTACCTGGGCTAAATACATTATATATAAATAATTACTAGAAGAGACCAACCTTCCTGTACGGTCAGGATGGGTCCGTCATTTTAAAATCATTATATTGTTAAAAAATTTAAATTTTCATATGGATGAAAGTTATATTTTTGTGTCAAATTAAATCAGTAATAAATGAAGCGTTTAATTGCCCCTTCAATTCTTGCAGCCGACTTTAATCATTTGTATGATGAAATTTTAATGATCAATGATAGCGAAGCAGATTTTATTCATTTTGATGTAATGGATGGAGTATTTGTGCCGAATATTTCTTTTGGATTACCAGTTATTGAGCATGTAAATAAAATTGCCAGGAAACCTCTCGATGTTCATTTAATGATTGTCGAACCTCATAAATATCTTAAAGATTTTAAAGAAGCCGGGGCATATTATCTGAATGTCCATTATGAAGCATGTAACCACCTTAACAGGACTGTTAATGAAATAAAGGAACTGGGAATGAAAGCAGCCGTTACTTTAAATCCTCATACTCAAATTGAATTGCTGGAGGACATAATAACTGATGTTGATATGGTGCTTATCATGTCAGTAAATCCTGGGTTTGGAGGGCAGGAATTTATTGAAAACTCCTATGACAGAATAAAAAGGCTTAAAGAGCTTGTTGTCAGAAAGAATTCAAAAGCACTTATTGAAGTAGACGGTGGAGTTGATATGGATAATGCGGGGAAATTATATGAGGCAGGAGTTGATGTACTGGTAGCAGGAACTACTATTTTTGATGCACCTGATCCCAAACAAATGATTACTGATCTTAAAAACGGCTGATTGTATTAAATTCTGTACTAAATGTGGCATAAATTTTGTAATTTTGTCCTGCTGAAATATATGGGGCTGATCTGGCTTTGACAGCATGATAAACTGGTAAGTAAGCATGCCGGGCAATGCATTTTATCCCGTAAAACTGTAGTGCAACAAATTTAAATGGCGGAAATAATTTCGCGCTCGCTGCTTGATCGAAGTTTAGTAGATTAAAAGCTTAATCCCGGCTCCAGGTAGTCGGGACGGGCTGCCTCTCCGGCACTTCTCCCTGCAGTAATGGATTTAGAGGCACATCGTAAGCCAGGGATAGTCCGGGTGATTCTCCTGAATCCGGGTGAAAATCATAGGAGATAAGGTTTTGGTTCGGTTGCCTGTTACCAGCCTTTACACGAAAACCAATAACAGGATAAGCATGTAGAAAGCTTATTGGTTGCTTGTTTGGACGGCGGTTCGATTCCGCCCAGCTCCACAATTAATTCATTAATTTGGACATTCTAAATTTGCAAAGGATTTGTACGAAAACACTACCATAATATACCGGGTGGTAATAATTTAAAGGTTTGACAGATGATTTGCCCGCAATCACCTACTTTTCATATACTCACCGTTAGCATCAATAGCGAAGTCCATCAAAAAAAACTAAAATTAATCCATGATGACTACAAAACATGAAAAATATCTTAAAGTATGTTCTATGATCAGGGATATCATCCAAAAATCCAAGGATCTGGAGAAAGTATATGAGAGTGAGCTGTCCCAGGTGCATCCTATCTTTAAAAAGAGCGCAGCCAATTTACTCCACTACATGGCATTCCGTTCATTCGATATCGACCAGCTGCAGTTAGAACTAAAGAGTTTGGGGTTGCCCTCCTTATCGACTATTGAAAGTCACGTGATGCGAAGCCTTTTTAACCTTCAGAACATCCTCCATCATTTAGTGGGCTTCGAAGAAGTGGCAAGTCCAAAGGGCTATGTTTCCGTTAAGAAGAGCAACCGGATCATGCGTAAGAATAGCAAATTGTTATTTGGGTTTAAGTCCAAAAAACGCCGTACCCGCATTATGGTAACACTGCCCAATTACGCGGCAGATGATCAGGTATTTGTACAAAAACTGATCAGTCAGGGCATGAATTGCGCCCGTATCAACTGCGCACACGACGATCCGGAAATA
>CP070654.1:2819052-2846185 GCA_020354785.1 Bacteroidales bacterium | reverse complement strand
TTGGCTATAATTACAATGATGATATCACAAACCAGGCCTTTGAAGACTATCACAAGAAAACTTCTGTCCAGACCAGGGAAAGGCTGATCTATACGCCAGGACTGGGAGACAGGCACGATTTATCGGCCATGTTGCAGGTATTTACAGAAAGCAGTGTATATAAAGATTACAGTGTGAAAACCAGCAGGTCTGCTTCTATACAGGACCAGGATCCTACAGGTGAAAAGAAACTCGTGAGCTTTAGTTCCGGCTCATCTACATTCAGGTATTTAAGTGGTTTTTTGCAGTTGCATTATAAATATATGGATAAGTATATTGTTACCGTCGGGGGATTGTATGAGGGCAGTTCACGTTTTAGTCCCGATAGCCGGTATGGTTTTTTCCCTTCTGTTTCAGCAGCCTGGAGAATGTCAGGAGAAAATTTTATGCAATCGCTGGATTTTATAAATGATTTTAAGTTTAGATGCAGCTGGGGGATTTCAGGAAATGCACCGGATAAAAATTATCTTTATTTTAACAGGTACAGTGCCTCTTCCAGCTACGGCTACGATGGTATTGCTGGAGTCAGGCCCAGCGGAGTAGAACTTACCGGTTTACAGTGGGAAACCGTTGAGCAGGTTAACCCGGGTGTATCCCTGATAGCCTTTAACAACCGTTTAAGTATTGAACTTGACTATTACAGGAAGCACACAAGAAATCTTTACCTGCCCGAATTTGAAATACCAACCCACAGCGGGTATTCAAAAATTGACAGGAATTCCGGCGAAATGGTAAACAGGGGCTGGGAAATTATGACCGATGTAGTAGTTGTTGAAAGTACTAACTGGAAATTCAGCTTTAATCTGAATTTGTCGGCTAACGAGAACCTGGTTTTAAAAATGCCTGAAAACTATAAGTTTGAAACAGGAGACATGCTTGCCAACGGGAATTACAGAATCAGTATTGTCCCGGGCAATGCAATAGGAGGCTTTTTTGGATATGAATACCTGGGTGTGTATAAGGATTTTGATGAACTCGTGGCGGTTGATATAAACGGTAACCAGATATATGATATCAACGGAATCCCATTATATATGATTCATGGAGGTTCAGCCGCTTATGAGTTCCAGCCGGGCGATGCAAAATATAAAGATCAGAATTACGACGGGGTGATTAATGAACTTGACCTGGTATACCTGGGTGATTTGAATCCTGATTTAATGGGTGGCTTCGGTCCCCGGATCGGGTATAAAGGAGTTGTTGTAAATGGTTATTTCTATTTTAAGCTCGGTCAGAGAATTATCAACCAGACAAAAATGGAAACGGAAAATATGTATGGATATGATAACCAGAGTAAAGCCACGAACTGGAGATGGAGAAATCCGGGAGATGATACTGATGTTCCCAGGGCGCTATATAACACAGGTTTTAACTGGATGGGTTCAGGCCGTTTTATTGAAGACGGTTCATTCCTGAGGCTTAGAACTGTTTCATTAACTTACAATTTCCCGGGATCTTTATGCGATAAAATCAATCTTAATTCAATGAAGGTTTATGCAACAATGTATAATCTTTTCACATGGACCGGTTATTCAGGACAGGATCCTGATGTTGCACAACCTACCACTCCAAGCGTGTTACCTAAGGATTATAGCAGGACTCCTCCAAGTAAAAAAATGATTTTTGGGGTCACTATATCATTCTAAATTAATGAAATATGAAAATATATTATAAAATGAAAGGGCAAATGAAAAATCTAATAATAGTCGCACTGCTGCTTGTTTTGTTCTCGTGTGACAAATACCTTGATCTTGAACCTGAAAATGATTTAATCAGGCAGGAATTCTGGCAGACTAAAGATGATGTCGACGCTGTTATGGCTGCCATGTATGATGCTTTCAGGGAAACATCTCTTGAATCATTAATCTGGGGAGAGTTAAGGGCAGACATGATTATACTGGGAGGAAACGATTTTGCCGATTATGTAAGAATTGCCGAAAGTGATATCTCACCTACAAATGGAGCCATAAAATGGAATGAATATTATTTTGCAATTAATCTGGCTAATACACTGATCGAATATTCCGGAGATGTTCTGGGGAAGGACGATAAATTTACTGAACAGTTAAAGTTGTCATATGATGCAGAAGCTATGTTTGTTCGTGCAATGTGCTATTTTTATCTTGTACGTGTCTGGAAAGATGTTCCCCTTATAGTCAAGGCTTCAACGTCCGATACTGTAAACTTTTATGTTCCAAAAAGCACGGAATATGAGGTGCTGAATTTCTTAATTGAAGACTTAAAATACGCTGAAACAATTGCATACGATCTGCAGAATATAAGTGATCCGGTGACTTTTAAGGGCAGGGCTAATCTATATTCTATAAGGGCAGTTCTTGCAAATATTTATCTATGGCTGGAACGATATAATGAATGCCTGGAATATTGTGAAAAAATCATTAGCTCAGGTATCTATTCTCTTCTTTCCGAAGAAAACTGGTTCTTATTATACTATCCCGGCAATAGTCTGGAAAGTATCTATGAAATACAATATAATGACGGCTACAATTATGAGGAAAATCCAATTTATGAGAAATTTTTACCCCTGTCAGGATTTTCTGCTGCCTATCCAAGCATAATTGCTCAAACCCTGTTTGATGATGAAGATATCAGGCTTTGTGCAGGAAACCCATGGAATAAATATCTCAGGAAATCTATTACCAGTTCTCTCTTCAGGGATAATACCGAAAGAGACGCAAATTTCATATATTACCGGTATTCCGAAATACTACTGATGAAATCGGAATGTCTGGCAGAGACCGGAAATTTGAAGGAAGCATACCAGCAGCTTAACGAAGTTGTTAACAGGGCAGGAGTAGGTTCCGTCGAGTCTACCGAATCAATTTATCAATTCAGGGAATCATTACTTAGCGAACGCGCTAAAGAATATGCAATGGAAGGTAAAAGGTGGTTTGATGTGTTAAGGTTTGCCAAAAAAGAAAAATTTGCTGATAAGAATAAGATAACCAGTATCATATTAAGCAAGTTTACAAATCCCAATGATCTGGAAAGACTTAAAGCCAGGATAAAAGACACGATGTTTTATTACCTTCCAATCCCTCAGGGAGATTTGGATGTAAACAAAGCTCTTGTACAAAATCCTTTTTATGACAGATAATAATGATTAAAATAAAGAAAATGAGAAGTATATATTATAAAGCAGTAAAATTCAGCAACCTGTATTTCTATATAATCTTAGCAATATTGTTTTTAACCAGGTGTGAAGAAACACCTGACGAATTGCCTGTAAAGGATATAGAATTACAGATTACGACTTATATGGAAGAACACCAGGATAAATACTCTGAATTTCTGAATGCCGTTATTAAAGTGGACCTCCAGCACCTGTTCAAGACAAGGGGCCCCTATACCTTGTTTCTTCCCACAAATAACGCCATGTTTAATTATTACCAGGAAAATAGTATTGACTCACTCGGACAAATTCCCGTTGATGATTTAAAAAATCTGGTTTACAATCATATTGTAACAGGAGAGGTAATGAGCCCGGAGATCAGCATGGGCAGTCTGCCATATCCCAATGCAATCGGCGATTATCTTGTTACCGGGTTTCGGGAGGCAGATATCATTGTCAATAAGGAGTCAGTTATAACAGACAGGGATATTGTTGTTAATAACGGAATTATCCATGAGATCGACAAAGTTATAGACGTTGTTACCTGGGATATTTTTGAACCTCTTAAGAATGATGAGGGATACTCAATATTCAGTCAGGGGCTTGAGGCTACAGGAATAACAGACACCCTGAAGATTATATCTATTCCTTATGGAAAACTTGATGCAAGAACAAGATATACAATCCTGGCTGTTCCGGATACAGTTTACTCCAAAGCAGGAATTTACTCCTTTGATGACCTAACCGCCATGTTTGATGATGATAACGGCCCCAGAACCAGTGTTGACAACGGATTGTTTAAATATATGGATTATCATTGTCTTGAGGGTACTTATTATATTTCCAGCTTTTCATCAGGAGTATATTATACACTTTCAAGGGAGAATCAGTTAAATTTCCTGATTAGAACAGATTACAAGATCAATGTTGATCCCGTTACAGAAGAATATACAACCTTTAACCTTTCTCATTCCAATATTCCTGCCAAAAACGGGGCAATACATCAGATTAATACTATACTTCCCGATATTGAGCCTATTACAAATAACTACACTTTCCGGATGACAGATTTTCCTGATATAAAAAATCTTGATTGTTACCGGTCGGAAATCAGGAATTTTACAGACGGACAGAACCAGTTTGCCAAAATCAAATGGGAAGGTGATTATATGCAGTATTATTATAAACCGGGCATACTTGTAAATGACTGGGATGCCATTAATATGAGTGAAGATTCATGGTGGCTGGAAATTACCATTCCTAAAATACGTAGAGGCAGGTATAAGATTGTCGGAGGTTTCAGATCAGGTAATAATCGCGCCGACGTGATTGTCTATATTGATGGGGTTAAGACCGAGGGATTCATTGACCTCACTGAGCCGGGATACAACAATGTTGAGAGAGATATAGTCCAGGAAATTGAATGGACAGAAACCACAGAACATGCTTTCAAGCTGAAAACTCTGAATCCAGGTATTTTATTCTGGGTATTTCTGAGGTTTGAACCCCTTCCATAAATGCAGATGAATTTAATAAGAATGTTTGTAAATTAAATAATCCGAAAATGATACAAAGAGTTATAAGAAACGCAATTCTCAATGGATTTATACTACTTTCCTTAACAGTATTTCAAAATATCTTCAGCCAGGAAGCAATGGTAAAAGTTACCGGAACTGTCAGGGAATCAATTACAGGAGAGCCCCTGAAACAGGTACTAATAGCGGGCTACGGTGCAGATACCAGCGTTGTTTCTGATGAACATGGGCAATATGAAATACTTGTACGGAGCACTGATGATTTGTTAACATTCCAGTTGCCGGGATATACTACTCAACAAATCTATTTATATGGCAGAACTTCACTGGATGTGGATTTTGTAAGGGCTTCTCAAAAATCAGTCAGTGACAGGGTTGAAACTCCATTTGGGGAATATGTCTACAAAGACATGGATTATGAAATTGAATATCTGAAAAAGGAAGCTTTCGAAGAATATCCGGCTGCCACATTTGATGAGATTTTACAGGGTAAAGTAGCAGGATTGAATGTGACCGGTCATTCAGGTATCCCGGGACACAGAAGTTACATGAGCATGGGAGGCATCTCTTCAATATATGGCAGTAATGAACCAACTGTTATTATCGATGGTATGGTAAGGGAGACACATTACCCGGTGGAAGGATCAATTGACGGATATACATTAAACCCGTTTGATATTATAGATGTTGATGATATACTTGATGTTACGGTTCTGCGGGATGCACAATCATACCTTGGTTCAAGGGTATCAAACGGTATAGTCTATATTAACAGCGAACAAAAAGAAGAAGCCAGTACAGAAATTAGAGTTCATGTCTACCAGGGTATTGTTACTTCACCCGGACAACTTCCCCTCATGGATGCCGGCCAGTTCACAGCCTACCTGAATGAACAAATAACTACTCAGGGATTGTCACAGAATGAAGTTGATGAATTGTTTCCCTGGTTGAATGGAGAAAGTGATCCAAAATATAATAACAATACAAACTGGCAGGATGAAATATTCAAACTGGGAAGGCTTCAGAAGTATCATATATTCCTGAAGGGAGGAGACAATACTGCCAACTATAATATTTCAACAGGTTACCTGATACATAAAGGAATTATCAACAATACAAGCCTGTCTCGCTTCAATTTGAGAATTAACGGAAAAATCAATATAACGAATAAATTTTCCTTTGAACCCAATTTTAAGCTGTCACTTGCTGATTCTTACCTGCAGGAACAGGGGTACAACCAGGTAACTAACCCGATTATAGCTGCCAGTTTAAAATCACCATTAATGAAACCAGGTTCGACTCCGGGAGAAACAGATGATAATTTTCTTGAAGACATCGGTGTATTTGATGTAAGCAATCCATACGTTATAACTAAAAACCTGGATGCCCAAAGCAGGAATTTTCAATTGCTGACCTCCGCTAAATTCAATTACAATATTTCAAAGAAACTGTCTGTTTACTCCTTTGTAGGAATTGATGTAAACAATGCATGGGATAAAATATTTATCCCGGACTTCGGACTGGCTATGATTGATTCGGCTAGAAACCAGATGGGTGTTTCAGTAACAGAATACAGATCTGTTCAGAATAATAACCAGTTGAGTTACAGCACTAATCTTGAAAACGGAAATAGAATCAAAGTACAGCTTGGTAACAGGATTATTATGAACTCGTACGAGGCAGGAGTTGCCAATGATTTGAACAGTGCAACTGATGATTTCAGAAGTGTCGGAAGCGGGGGTGAACACCAGTATTTACGCTCTATAAGCGGAGGTGCTGACGAACTGAACTGGATATCGTACTACACCACAGCCAACTACTGGATCAGGGACAGGTATTATTTCAATGCTGCTTTATCTTATGAGGGAAATTCAACTTTAAATAAGAACAACCGTTATAACCTGTTTCCTTATATCAGCGCCGGCTGGAGAATACTGTCGGGCACGTCTAAAATTGATGACCTGAAGCTAAGACTGTCATACGGGATTACAGGAAACCTGCATAATTCTGCCTATGTTTATTCAAATTTATACTATACAGGCAAAAGATATATTGAAAGAGGTGTTGTTGTTCGCGAATCAGTACCTAACGAAGATCTTGAGCTGGAAAAGAAAATGACCGTTAACCTTGGCGCTGATATTTCAGCCTTAGGTAAAGCTTTTCATGCAGGTATCAACGTCTTTTACGCCGGTGTCAGTAACCTTATTATTAAGCAAACCCTGGTAGATGCTGTTGGATTTAATGAATATTATGATAATGGAGGCAGTCTGAATTCTGTGGGTATTAATTTATTTGCAGATTATGGTTTTCTTACAGGAAATGCTTTGTGGAACGTGGGATTTAATGTGTCAGGCCTGTCATCAAAGATTTCAAGGCTTGACTTTATTTATAATCCAAAAAATATAGACTACTTTCTGACCGGCATTGAAGGTGCGGAATTAATTTCTCAGGTTGGTGAACCTGTTTACTCATTTTATGGTTTTGAAACAGACGGTGTGTTTGATTCAGAAACCGAAGCAAATTCTCTTACCGGGCCAAACGGATTGTCAATGAGAGCAGGCGATGTAAAATTTGTTGACCAGGACGGAAATGATACAATCAATGATTTGGATAAGGTAATCATAGGAAGTCCTGAACCTAAATTATTCGGTGGCTTATATACTTCCTTTTCAAAAGGCAGGTTTAAGGTTGATCTTGATTTATATTACAGTATAGGTAATGATATCTACAATTACCTGGCTATGCGTACACATTCAATGGACAACTATTATAACCAGTCAGAAGATATTACCGGCAGATGGAACAGTTCAAATACGGGTTCTGATATTCCCGGTGTTTCCTTTGGTGATCCAAGGGGTAATAACGCCTTTTCTGATCGCTGGATTGAAGGAGGTTCATATGTTAAAGTAAAGCGGTTAACAGTTAGTTATACACTTCCCGAGCCCTCAAAATATTATAAAAATATAGTAGTGTATGTGACCGGAACAAACCTGCTGACATTAACCAAATATTCAGGTTATAACCCGGAGTTTATGTTTTTAAGTAATCCTCATTATATGGGAGTTGACTATGGTAAGATACCTTTCAGCAGGTCATTTATTATTGGAATTAAATTAGGTTTATAATTATTTAATGTATTATAATATGAAACGATTAATATATTGCTTATCGATACTATTATCAGCTATGTTAATATTTACTTCCTGCGAAGATTTTTTTGATGAAAAGCAGGGCGGACAGATATTGCCGGATAAGCACTATCAGTCAGTAACAGACATCTCGAATTCCTATCTGGGCTGTTTTACTACTTTATATGAAACAATGCCAAATTATATTATAACAAGCTCACTGCTTGGTGATCTTGCTGATGTTACTGAAAATGCAGGCAGTGACCTTGTTGATATAAACCTGCATAAACCCACAAAACACAATATCTATACTGATGCTTCCGGTTTCTACAAATTAATTATATCCGTAAACGAAGCATTAATATATCTGGCTGATGTTCAGGGAAAAGATCAGGATTTTACTGATTTGGTCTACAATATTGCCTGTAATGCATTTCTGGGTTTAAGAACATGGGCATATTTCACTCTTATAAGGTTGTATGGTGAAGCAGCATATATACCTGATAATATGCCTGCCCTTCCGGAAGATTTGGTTTACCTGGACCGGGAAGTAATGATCGATACACTGATAAATCAGCTGGATAGTGCTATTGCAAGAGCAGAGGAATTAACATGGGAGACTAATTATTTGTACGCTTTGATGGGAGAACTCCTTCTTGAAAAAGGTAATTACGCTGATGCTGCAAATGTTCTTTATACTTCAATGTTAGGTATTGATTTTCCATATGTTAGTAATTCATACGAAGAAGAAAATTGGGTCAATATTTTTAAGAGCTCTGAAAGCCAGTGGAATGAAGTATTGACAGCTGTTCCATATTCGCGTGACGACAAAATTGAAAACCAGCTATATTACTGGACATCTTACCATCTTGATTACCTTGTGAAACCTGCTCCTGTTATCATTGATTTGTATACAAAACAGGTAGCCCAGAATGATGAGCAGACAGGGGATGTATTCAGGGGCCAGGGCGTTACATACGATGAGGTAGACGGGAACAATGTAATTAATAAGTATTTGATTGATGATGCTGTCCCGGCCAGCAGTGACATTATCATGCACAGGGTCTCCGACATTCATTTGCTTCTGGCAGAAGCATTAAACCTTGCAGGTAATCATACAGATGCTCTTGACCTTGTGAACGCAAATAACAGCCAGTTTGATATATACTGGAGAAGCGGCAGAGGAATCAGAGAGAGGGTATATCTTAAAAGCCATGAGATTCCGGCAGGAATAACTGATTCAACAACCTATATTGAAGACTTAATCATGGAAGAGCGCGCAATGGAGCTGGCATATGAAGGACGGCGCTGGTTTGACCTGATGAGGGTTGCACGCAGAAGGGGCAATGCTTACCTGGCCAATAAAGTAGCAGCCAAGTTTTCTGACCCGAATGTAGCTGAACAGGTTCGTAGCCTGTTAATGGATGAACAAAACTGGTATTTACCATTTGATAAATAAATAAACCTGTTACCTGGGAAGGTAAGAACTGCATTAACTAAAACACAAAAATTATGTTTATTGTAAATTCTTATTCGATTGCAGTAGTATTGTGTGTGTTTACTATGTTGTGTTGGGGTTCATGGGCAAATACCATGAACTTGAAGCCCAAAACATGGCCAAATCCTTTGTTTTACTGGGATTATTGTCTGGGCATAGTATTGCTCTCATTATTGTTTGGATTAACATTGGGAAGCCTGGGAGATCAGGGACGTCCCTTTTTTCAGGATTTGGGCCAGGCAAGTTCTAAGGCATTGGGCTCAGCATTCCTGGGTGGTGTTGTCTTTAACCTGTCAAATCTTCTCTGGGTTGCGGCTGCTGCGGTTGCAGGTATGTCTGTAGCATTTCCAATCGCTGTAGGTTTGGCCCTTGTTATTGGTGTTATCCTGAACTACATCGCTGAAGCAAAAGGTGATCCGGTTATTCTATTTACCGGGGTTGGACTGGTGGTATTGGCTATAGTAGTGAATGCATTGGCATACAGAACCGTACCTGTAAAACAAAAGGGTGATACCCGTAAAGGTATCGTTTTATCAGTTTTGGCAGGTATAATAATGGGATTCTTTTACCGGTTCGTTGCAGGCGCTGTTTCGATGAATTTTACTCTTCCTGAAGCTGGTATGCTTACGCCATATTCCGCTGTTTTCATTTTCTCAGTAGGCTGTTACCTGTCTGGCTTCATCTGGAATACCTACTTTATGTACCGTCCAATTGAAGGTGTAGCATCTACCTATAAGCAATATTTTACAGAAACCTCATTGAAAGTTCACTGGAGTGGTATCCTTGGGGGCGTTATATGGGCCATGGGCTTATCCTTCAGTATTATCGCAGCAGAACAGGCTGGCCCGGCCATTTCTTATGGACTTGGACAAGGATCGACAATGGTGGGTGCTGCATGGGGTGTATTTGTCTGGCGTGAGTTTAAACTTGCGCCCAGAAAGACGAACTGGTTATTATTACTGATGTTTGCCAGTTTTATTGCAGGATTGATTATGATCACACTGGCACGGAATGCATGAATATATTTATTGAAACTTAAATGAATATAAAATCGTCACAGGCACCTGGTTTTTATTTAGACACTCTTCCCGATATTTCAAATACAGATTGCAAGGAATTGATTCGGTCTATTGAAATCCAGGCAGATACCTCTGACGTATTTGTATGGTTGAATCAATTGCGTGTTGCTCCGTATAGCTACGATTTTCTTGATAACAGGAGTATAAAATCACCACGATATGTTATAAAAAACCTGCCTCCTTTAAAAATCAATGCTCATTTCCTGCTGGCTTTTCATATTTATAGATTTAAAGAAAATTCGTTTATAGCGGCTCGCTTCTGTGAGCCAATTAATACACCGGTTGACAGGTATATTAATGGCCTGTATATTGAATATCGCCTTATTGAAAATGGGAGTAAGACAGAATTATGGTGTAAAATAAAAGGCTTTGTTAAAAAGGATATTTCTTCCAGAGGATTTTTCTTTGTGTTTAGAGTTATAAATAAGTTTATGATGATCAGGCAACTGAAAATTATAAAGAAACTTTCGCAGCGACTGGCTCAGGGAAAAGTTGAGACAAAAATCCATGATATAAAAAGTAGCTATGCGCAATCAGGGTTGCATTGGTGGCTGTTTTGCCGCCGCCATAATTGTAAGGGATTAATAACATAAAATATTAACTAAAAAAGGAGGCTGATATGACACTTTCTGAAAAAACTTGCCTGGTTACCGGGGCAAATACCGGTTTAGGTTTTGCTGTATCAAAAAAACTTGCTGAACAGGGTGCTCATACAGTACTGGTATGTCGAAACAAGGAAAAAGGTGATAGTGCTATTCTTGAAATAAAAAGAGATATTCCTGATGCTTCAGTTGAATTGATGATATGTGATTTGTCGTCCATGAAATCAATTCAAAGTTTTATTGAAGAATTTAAGGCTAAATATTCAAAACTTGATATACTTTACAATAATGCAGCAGTTATGAAACAGAAACGTACTGTTACTGAAGATGGTTTTGAGATGATGTTTCAGGTTAATTATCTGGCTTCGTTTATACTAATGAATTCATTCATTGAATTACTAAAGAATGGTTCATCACCTTATATCATAAATAATGGAAGGCCGGCAGATAAGTACCGGCTGGATATGGATGATTTACAGTTCATGAGGCAGTACCATATGTATAATTCTTTTTTCAAAACAAAACTTTGTCTGCTTTTTGCGAGTCTTGAGCTATCCAGGAGACCTGAAAGAGATGGTGTTACAGTAACTATGATAGACCCCGGACCATTTAAATCAGACCTGGTGAGGGATGTACCTCTGGCGGGATGGGTTAAGAATTTGTTCTCATCCCCGGTTGACAAGGCTGCTGATAATATTCTGTATCATGTCGCTTCAGGTGAAGCAGAGGATAAAAACGGAAAAGTATTCAGGGAAAAGCAGGAAAAACCCCTTACAGAATACTGGAAGGATACAAATATTAGTAAACAAGTATGGACCGTTACAGAAACATTAATTAAGGATAAGATAAAATAGCCAATTACCTGATAAGAAGGATGAAACATGTTTGTTTAACATTAGTCGTAAAGGTTTTATTGATAATTGCATGATCTGTAATATGCGAGTAAAATCATCATAAGTAAAAATTTAATAAACCAAAAAAATGAATACAAATGAAAATACAAGTAAAATGAAAGAAAGGAAAGCAATACTTTCCACATTATGGATATTTGTATCAGTAAATTATATTTTCTGTGATCTTCTCTCTAATATGGAACCTGAGTTTTTAAAGGCGTTAGTGGAAGGAGGAGAAGTTGTGGGTTCACAGCCTATTACCCAGGAATTCCTGTTGGGAGCGGCAATCCTTGTAGAGATTTCTTTTATTATGATTATTCTTTCCCGTGTATTGAAGTATGGAGTAAATCGATGGATGAACATTATTGCAGGTACAATAATGACACTTGTTCAAATCGGGTCATTTTTTGTCGGACCGCCAACTCTTCATTACATATTTTTTTCTGTTATAGAAATTACGTGTACTTTGATCATAATCTGGTATGCCTGGACATGGCGTAACACCTGATCCAGCATGGAAATTTTAACTTATTAAAAGGACAACGTATGAAAGCAGTTATACACACAAAATTCGGGCCGCCTGATGAACTTAAGCTTAAGGAGGTAGAAAAACCTGTGTCAAAGAACAATGAGGTACTGATTAAAATACGTACAACAACAGTAACTACCAGCGACTGTAATATGCGTAATTTAACCTTTGCACCTGACTGGACCCGGCTGCCTTTTCGTCTTTTTGTAGTCGGAGTATTCAGGCCAAGAATTCACAGGCTTGGAATGGAACTGGCAGGTGAAATAGAGGCAGTTGGTAAAGATGTAAAACTTTTCAAAAAGGGAGACCATGTTTTTGGAACCCCTGGAACCCGTATGGGTGCTCACGCCGAATATATCTGCATGCCGGAAAAAGGAGTGCTGGCAATAAAACCCGGTAACATAAGCTGGGAGGAAAGTGCCACCATTCCACTGGAGGGGAATACAGCATTATATTTCATAAGGGATCTGGGGAAAGTAAAGTCCGGGCAAAAGATTCTTATTAACGGTGCATCCGGTGCCATAGGTACTTTTGCAGTACAGCTTGCTAAATACTATGGTGCTGAAGTAACCGGTGTATGCAGTACTGCAAATTTAGAAATGGTGAAATCCCTTGGAGCTGTAAAGGTTGTTGATTACACGAAAGAGGACTTTACAGAAATTAATGATTCATATGATGTTATTTTTGATGTTGTGGGCAAGATTTCGTTTTCAAAATGTAAAAGCTCGCTTAAGCAAGGTGGTATATATATCACAACTCTTCCAACTCTGGAAGTTGTAATGCAAACTGCACGGACTTCAATAACCGGCGGCAGGAAAGTCAAATTCGGGGATGCGGTTGCTAAAATTGAAAACATAATCTTCCTGAAAGAGCTTATTGAGGAGGGAAAAATAAAACCGGTAATCGACAGGAGCTACCCGCTGGAACAGATTGCCGAGGCATTCAGGTATGTCGAACAGGGGCATAAAAAGGGAAATGTGGTTATAACTGTGTAATTAATAGCTAATAAAAAAAGATAGTTATTTTTCCGGGGTCAGCTTATATGATCCTACTTCCAGAGAAATAACACGGCCTGAACTGTCAAGTAGAAATATGCCTTTCTCGCCATCCAGCGGACCGCCCTGCATTTTAAAATGATGTTCTTTTTCGCCGGGAACAAAAAGAAACTCATTACCTTCGGGGGCACCTTCCTGTATTGCCCATAGTCGTTTGTCTTCAAACCAAACCCGGAGAATGGGAGTTTCACCCATGTAATAAACACCCTCATATATAACTGCTTCAGGTCCAAGTAAAGGGTAAGATTCGGCCTCCAGTTCATCTGATAATTCCTTAACCGGAGAAACAAAAATTGCAAGAAGTTCTTTTGAGATATCGTGCTGGTTAGTAATCGAATTAATGCACAGAACCAAACCAAGTTTAAGTTCATCAATTCCTGATATCTGGGCTACATAGCCCGGTGCTCCTCCTCCATGTGTAAATACGGTGAAGCCGTCGAGTTTTTCCAGATGCCAGGATAAACCGGTCCCACCCCACCAGCCCTGATATACAAAATGGGGAGTTCGCATCTCTCTGCGGGATGTAACTGATAAAACATCATTCTTCTCACTAAACTGAAACATTAGAAAATGTGCCATATCAATAACAGTTGAGTAGAGTCCGCCTGAAGGATTTACAGCACCCATATCAGAGTATATTTTAACCTGCTTTAACTTCTCATCTGATAATTCATAGCCAACGGCCAGATCCGCTGCAAATTCAGGAGACACAGAAAAACCACTCCTTTTCATGCCAAGAGGTTTTAGAATATATTTGTCAATTTGATTCTCATAAGGATTATTTCCGGCAGCAGCGACCGCCATACCTATTATATTAAAACCAAGATTAGAGTATTTGTAATCAACAAAAGGGGGCTGCACAGCCTCTAATGCCATCAGCTTTTGTTTATACTCATCATAATCCGGGAATTTATAAGTACTCCAGTGATTTGATTTCGGTGCTTCATTGGGAAGACCGGCCACATGAGACAGAATTTGCTTGAAACTGACATTTTTGTTTCCCTGTAATTGCATGTAGGGAAGGTATTTTATTACCGGATCGTCAAGATGAAGAATCCCTTCATCCCTTAACTGCATAAGACGCGTAGCAGTGAAAATCTTAGTTATCGATTGTATCCGGTAAATTGTATTAACACTGGCGGGTATATTATTTTCCAAATCTGCCATTCCTATTGCTTTTTGCCATATAATCTCCTTGCCAAGAGTTACGGCAACTGATATACCCGGAAGTTTTCGTGCAGAAAATACTGAGTCTGTAAACTCTTCAGCCTGCTTAACGGCATCTGCTATTTGCGGGTAGCTGCTGTAATTGCTTGCTTCCTGCGCCTGAGTTATACTTCCCATATGAGAAGCCGGGAATATAAAAAATGCAACTATCAGAACAATGCTTTTATACATAAAATGCCTGAGTAAGAATGTGTAGTTTTAATAATTCTAAATATACAATATAATTTTACGGAAAGGATTGGAGAATTCATATTTTTAATACTTTTGATAATACTAATTAAGAATACACGTCAGCGAAGTTACCTGAATCAAGGAAACAAATATTGAAAAATACAAAGCCATGAGAATATTTATAATTTTTACTTCCTTATCATTTCTGATTACTTTCATTGGTTGTTTCAATTCTGAAAATCAAAGAGATACATCAGAATATATAATTTCTAAGGAGAGCGGGAAAATCATACTTGCCTATAAGGCATTTTTTGATTTTCTTGACACAGATAAAAGCTGGGACAATTACAATAAAATGTTACTTGGTGCTTATCCCGAGGTGCGGTTAGTACATGACAGACAACTGGGATGGGGTGCAATTGATTCCCTGAAATTTCCTTCAGAGGTAGAGAATTATAAAATGGAAGACTGGGAAAAATTTATCAACCAGTACAGCGACGAGGAAGTAAATATTTTATATGATTCGATAATCATTAAAGCTCATAAGATATTAAAACCTGTTAATGACAATCCGGTCAATCTTTGCCTTTTCCTGCCATATGGCGGTTGCTTTATTGATCCTGGAGATACTGTGATTACTATATATATTTCATTACATATTAATCCGGTTGATGTTCGTAAAATAATGGCACATGAATACGCACATAACCTGCATTTCCAGAGAAGACCGGAAGAAACGGTGACATTGAAAAGAGAAATTGTATCGGAAGGATTTGCTGTATATTTTACAACTCAAATTCTTGAAGATATGGAATTGCTGAAAGCAATACCATTTATGTCTGAAGCTTCAGTTAAATGGTGTCTCGATAATGAGCAGATTATTAAGGACTCGCTGTATGCTGATCTTAATGATAGTACTGATGAATTTATGTATAAGTATATAGCTGACGGAGATTTTGCAACACCTCCTGACGGATTTGTTCAGAAAACGGCCTATTTTGCCGGATGCCGGATTATTGAGAACTGTATTAATAAGGGAATGAAGCTTGAAGAATTGTGCAGCCTAAATTCAGATGAAATAATTGAAAGAAGTGGTTATTTCAATTAATTCCAGGTCGCAAAAAGTAATACTTATAATAATATAATAAAATCCATGATAAAGTTGCTTGAAGAAAATGATTTGATTTTGATGGAAGGGGCAGTAAATGAAAGATTAAGAAGATCTGACGATATCGAACTTCACCCTGTTCTTGTTAGTGCTCCTTTAATTTATGATGTAAATGGAGGAAGAAAATTATCTGAAATTTATAATAGCTATATAGAAGTGGCTAAAGATACTGATTTTCCTTTCCTGATGTGCGCTCCTACATGGAGAACTAATTATTTGAGAGTAACTGAATCCGGTATTAACAGGAACATTAATATTGATGCGGTAAATTTTATGAAAGAAATTCGAAAATCTCATGGTACTTTTTCTCATAAAATAAAAATAGGAGGTATTATTGGCTGCAAGAATGATTGCTATAAACCTGAAGAAGGACTGTCAAAAAAAGAATCAGAATCATTTCATTCCTGGCAAGCTGATCAACTTGCTGAAGCAGGTGTAGATTTCATAATAGCTGAAACAATACCGAATATTAATGAAGCATCTGGAATGGCAAAATCCTTTGAAAAGACCGGCCTTCCTTATATAATAGGCTTTGTTATTTCAAGAGACGGATTAATATTAGATGGTACAAAATTAATCGATGCTATAAGTATTATTGATGAAGGAGTAACTAATCAACCTGTTGGTTATTTCATTGTTTGTTCTCATCCTTCGTTTTTATGTGCAGAAATTCAGCCTCAAGGTTTATTTAACAGATTAATAGGCTACCTGGGCAATGCATCATCCCTGGACCATTGCGAGTTAGACGGGGCTGAGACTTTAAAGACCGATAGCGTATCTGACTGGGGCGAACAAATGTTAAAACTTAACAGGTTGTTTGGTATAAAGATTCTTGGAGGATGCTGCGGTACTAACGTTGAGCACATTAGATATTTAATTGAAAATTAGCAATTAAATAAATTTTTATGACTTGCTATATGACAGTACTATTAAAACCTAAATAAATGAAAGGATATATATCAATAATATTTATTCTCTTCTTTGTTAATCTTTTTGCGCAGGAAGAAAAAGATATTATTAAGCAGAACAGCTTTCAGCTTGATTTTGGCATCAACCAGATCAAAGAAAGAAACTTACATCCTAAGGTGCATGGCGGAATTTCTTACGGCCTCACATATGAGCACACTAAACGTTCAAAGAATACTTCGAATTTTGGAGTTGGACTGGTATTATCCAGACTGAAAACCGAATATGAAGACCTGTCAGCCTCAGTAAATATTAAACTAAGTGGGAATTATAGCTATATTTTTAAAGTAGTTAATAAAAACAAGCTTGTTTATTCAGTTGGTCCGGAAGCTGTGTTATATTACAATTTCGGTTTTTACCCTAACTGGGATGAAAGTCACTTTTATTGGGCCGATTACCTGGAATTGGGGATAGCTAATAATTTAACTTACAAGATAAATAAAAACCGGTCTGTAGAGATCAGTTTGAGTTTGCCGCTGGTTTCTGTTTTCAGCAGGCCGGAACTAAACAGGCAATATAAAATTGACAATATTTCTTTCAATGGTATTCTGGATAATTTGCATAGTAACCTGGAAGGAGGCACAATAGATAAATCATTCATCGCCTTTTCCCGGATGGAGTATCAATTCCATATTAGTGATAGAGTTATACAGGCTATTTGTTATTCTTATAACTATCAAAGGCTAAAAAGTAAAGAAGGCTTCTCTTTCCAGGATAATCAACATAATATAGGATTTAAATTATATTTCTGATGAAAAAAACAGTTTTGCTATTATTGGTTGTTTGTATATTAAGCTCATGCTTAAAAGATGATGCTTTTAAATTAGAATATAAGGGATTCGAACCACAGGTAGTAAATGATGACTGGTCGATATCAACGCCGGAAAATGAAAACATGGATAGAGAGATTCTGCAACAGGCTTATGAATTGATATACAGAGATGATCGCTACACAATGGCCAGAAGTTTACTGGTTTTCAGAAATGGCTACCTGGTTGCTGAAGCATATCCTGATGACCTTGATGATATTAATACGATTTATAATATTCAATCCTGCACAAAATCATTTACTTCGCTTCTGGTTGGAATAGCTGTTCAGGAAAATAAAATGGATTCACTGGAAGAAAGGCTTTATTCAATTTATCCTGAACATTTCGATACCGATGTCGATAAAAGAACAATAACTATTGAAGATGCCCTTACAATGAGAACCGGGCTGGAATTTGATAATGGAAAGCACACTCTGGTACTATATCAAACAGAAGATAACTCAATTGAGTATATCCTGTCACAGGACAGATTATACAATTCAGGAATAGTAATGAATTATAATGATGGTGCTCCTCATTTAGTTTCGAAAGTAATTGAAAAGAAAACCGGAAAAACATTAAGCGAATACGCCGGTGAAATGCTCTTTACTCCCTTAAATATAACTGACTGGAAATGGGAATCTTCTAAAGATGGCACCACTTTTGGCGCTTTCAGTTTATTTCTGAAACCCAGGGATTTTGGTAAAATCGGGAAGCTTTTATTACAGAATGGAAAGTGGAACGGCGAAACACTTGTCGACAGTATATACTTATCTGAGGCGACAAGCATAAAAGTATCAGCTAACTACAACAGTGAGCCATACGGATATTATTTCTGGATTATGCCTGCCTTCAACGGATACTGTGCTGTTGGGCATGGAGGCCAGTTTTTGCTGATTGTACCGGAAAAAGAGCTGGTAGTAGTATATACAGCCTGGCCGTATACAAGCGGTGATTTTTTTGATCAAAAGAATGAATTGATAAGTATTATAGTTAGCAGCTGTAATTGAATTTGCATAGAGATGTGTCTTTTGAAAAGATAGAAGAATAAATACCAGGCCACTCTTTACTGCTCAATACTTAAGGATTAATATAAAACTTTTTAAACATGGCTTTGGACTCAAAAAAAATAGAAAAAATCTATTCAGGAAAAGCAGTGAAACACTATGATCTGCCAATTTCACATATGTTTGGCAAATATAAGAAAAAGGCTTTTACTGATTCCTCATTAAAAGCCGGGGATAAAGTTATTGTGTTTTGTTGTGGAACAGGCCTGGATTTCCATGAAATATTAAAGAAGACTGGAAAAGAAAGTAAAATAACCGGCATAGATTTTTCTGCTGAAATGCTTCAGAAAGCACAGAAAAGGATAAATAAGAACAACTGGCGTAATATCGAATTAATTCATGCTGATGCGACTAAATATAAAAATGAATCGGACAATAAATTCGATGTTGGTATATGTACGTTGGGAATTTCAATTATACCTGATTATAAATCAGCATATTATAACCTGCTTTCATTTGTAAAGGAAGATGGTGAAATCATAATAGGTGATATGCAACTGGCATCAGACTGGTATGCAAGATTCAATCCTTTCACGATATTCCTTGCCAGAAGATTTGGTGGTTCGCACGAAGGACATAAGAACAGCCTGGAATTGTGCAACATTATGCAAAAGGAACTGAAAGAAGTTAAAAAGAAGGAATTCTTTCTAAAATCTTATTTTTATTGTATTGGGAAAAAATAATATTTTGCTTTTCTAGTTTTTCCTGTATTGAAATATAGTAGAACACGAGAAAATTAATATTGCAATAAAAATATAGTACGGGAACCATATTAAGCCTTGTACAATCCCATTCTGATATAGTATATAAATTATTATCATAGCCGGCAAGGATATTCCAAAGGTTATTCCTCCCGCCTTACTCATGTCATATTCTTGTTTTTCATCAAGTATTTCAGTAGATTTTCTTATTTTCATTACTATTAACCAGTAAGTTAGAATTAGAAAATAAGGCATAACAACTAATTCCCATATATGTAATTCGATTATATATTGTGGATAAATAAAAGTGATAGATAAACCTGCCACACCACAAAGTATACCAATTAATTGAGTGATGATAAACACTTTATCATTCATTTGAAATCCTGAACGTAATTTTGATTTGGGGATAAGCCAGTATGACAGGCCGGCAAGTATTATTATAACTAATAATATAATTTTGATGAGTTTTTCAACATTATGTTCCATAATTATTTAATTTAGGATTAGTTAGACTATGTATCATTATTTGCAACAAAAAATACATCTTCAACTGATTTGCCAAAAAAGCGGGCAATTTTAAAAGCTAAAAGAGTGGAAGGGATATACCTGCTTTTTTCAATAGAAATTATAGTCTGCCTTGACACGCCAATTTCCCTGGCTAAAGCTTCCTGGCTCATGTCATCATTATCAAAACGGCATCTTTTAATATTATTTCCAAGTTTCATATATATATGTAAAGTATAACGTTCCAAATGTAAAGAAAACTTAACAAATAGACAAGTATTTTTAACAAAAAAAATCATAAATAAGAAATTTTTGTTTTAAAACACCTGACTCAATGTTTAGAAAAGAGATGAAAGAAGTATATTTATATTTTGTTATTCTTATCCTGAGAAAAGTATTAGAGTGATTATTTGTCAATAAGAACAGGAAAAGCATTATGAAAAAAGCCTATTCATTATTAATCAGTTACGTAATTTTTTTTTCTGCTATTTGTCTTCTGGCAATATTAATCAGCTGCAAAGATGAGGAAGATGGTATACATTTACCGGATTTTAATGGTTCGAATGATACTTTACAGGATGATACACCTTTTGCAGATGTTCCAAATACCTCTGATATTATTATGTATGAAATCAATGAGAGGGCATTTAGTGCATCAGGTGATTTTGCAGGTATCACGGACCGCCTTGATTCTATAAGTTCTTTAGGTGTGAATGTAATCTGGCTTATGCCGGTTCATCCCATAGGTGAGATAAATTCTGTCAACTCACCTTACTGTGTTAAAGATTATAAAGATATCAATCCTGAATATGGTGATCTGGGAGACTTGCGGGCCCTGGTTCGGGAAGCCCATAACCAGGGGATGGCAGTAATACTTGACTGGGTAGCCAATCATACCTCATGGGACAATGACTGGATTCAGAATAAATCATGGTATACCCAGGATGCGGAAGGTAACATCATTTATCCTGCAGGTACTAACTATGAGGATGTAGCTGATTTGAACTATGATAATGCTGAGATGCGGCTTGAAATGATTGAAGCTATGAAATACTGGATCATTAAAGCAAATATTGACGGATACCGGTGTGATGCGGCAGACTATGTTCCATATTCATTCTGGAGCGAGGCAATTGAAGCATTGCAGGAGTTGCCTGACAGGGATATTATTTTACTGGCTGAAGGAGCCCGTGTTGATCATCTTGATGCAGGTTTTCAGATGATTTTTAGCTGGGATTTTTATAACAAGAGTAAAAACGTATTTGAGAATGGCCAGTCAGCAAAAGGCTTTTACCAGACTCACCGGAATGAATATAATAATATCCCGGAAGGATTGCACAGGCTCCGTTTTACTTCCAACCATGACGAATGTGCCTGGGATGATACTCCATTAGGAATTTTTGGTGGAATGGATGCATCTATAGCTGCTTTTGTTATTACATCTTACATGGGTGGTGTACCACTGATATATAACGGGCAGGAAGTCGGCTGCCCGGATAAACTGCCATTTTTTAGCAACTTACCAATTGACTGGTCCATAAATCCTGATATGTTTCACGAATACAAGATGATTCTGGGTATACGCAATTCGAATATTGCTCTGCGCAGCGGAGCACTGGAAGATTTCTCAAGCGATGATATTGTGGCTTTTACCCGTAAGTCTCCTGATAATGAAGTACTGGTGCTGGTCAATACACGCAATGAAACAATAATATTCGAATTTCCGTTAAATATTCAAAATACAACATGGCAATATGCTATTAATGATACATCTGTCACATTAAATAGTGCCATAGTTTTATATGCATTTGATTATCATATCTTTAAAAAATAGACTATATTTGTAAAAGTATCTAAAAAGTTAGGCTCCATATTAAAAACTAAACTCTGTAACAATGAAAAGAATAACTATTTTAAGCTATATATCAATTCTAATAGTATCATTAACATTATCCTGCTCAAATAAGGATGTTGAACAGGGTGATTTATCTAAAGGAGAATTGAGCTTAAAGTTCTCTTTGGCCAGTGAGGTAAAATCCACTGATGTTGAAGATATTATAAAATGTGTACCGGCGGCAATATATATTTCAATTAAAGATTCGGATTCAAAATTTATAATAAATACAAAAAAAATTGCACTTATTAAGATAGGAGATGAATATATTACTGAACATATTGAACTGACTGAAGGCATCTATACAATTGAAGATTTTATTGTTGTAGATGATACAGATTCAGTTTTGTATCTGACTCCAAAAGTTAATTCTGAGTTTCAGGATCTGGTTGAAAATCCTTTACCGGTAACATTTGAAATATTTGCTGATAATATTACAAATTTAGTTTTGGAAGTAATACCTGCAAATATTGGAAATCCTGTTCAATTTGGGTATGCTACTTTTTCATTTACAATTGTAAATACGCTTGAAAAAGGACTTGTAGTTCATTTTCCATTTGATGGTGATATCTCTGAGGAGAGTGAAAATAACTATCCATTTACAGCAGATGGTGTTAGTTTAACATATGATAGATTTGAAAAGCCAGATAAGGCTGCTTATTTCGACGGGTCAGGGGTTAGTATTAATTTAAATAATGACCAGCCTGTTATTTTATCAATTACATTTACTATTTCAGCCTGGGTAAAAATGAATAGTCCTGAAGGAGGTATTGATTATCCGGGGTATGTCATATTTCAACAAAGAGATGATAACGCTACTTATGATAATTCCAGCTCATTAATATTATTCTGGTCAGAGAGTAAGGAAGGATTAGTTAGATTTACAATAAGATCCAGTATTAATGAAAATGCAGAAAGAGGAATAGTCGATTCGCCATCACCGGGTTATGAAAAATGGCATCACTACGCAGCAGTTCTTGATAATGAAAAAATGATGAAGTTATATCTGGATGGATTACTAATGTCTGATACTCTATTTACGCAAACCGGGGATTTTATAACTTCAATTGATCATGTAGATATTGGTATTCATACATATTCCGGGGATCAGTTAAATGGGGCACTAAATGGTAGTATGGATGACTTTAGAATTTATAATAGAGCTTTGACACCTCAAGAGATTTATAGTCTGTATAAGTCAGATTAACACGAAGTGTAACACTATATATTAGTCCACTGCTTTTTCTTATTCACTCTCCAAAGAGCTTACAAAATCTTCGTAATTCTCCTGGGCAAGTTCAAGGGCTTTTTGAGCATCTTTGAGTTTAATATTTGCCGCTCTTTCCATATCCAGACCTTTATCAATATCATATCTGGCCTTTTTTGCCTTTCTGGTGAGGTTTTTGATTTTAGTGTCAAGTAATTTGATTTCTTCCTTGTGTTTGGCATTCAGTTCTTTCAGCTCATCCTCTGCCTTATCTGCAGTTTCCTCATCTTTAGACCTGCTTAGCTTATACAATGCCTTGGAATTTTGTTTGTAATCTTTTTCAATATTCTTTTTTTCTTCTCCAATCAGATTATATTCCTCTTCTGCCTGGACGATAATCAAGTCACCATTTGTGACCAGTGAATCTGCCTTGGCTAATCTCGCCTCAGCATCCTCCACTTTTGCCTCGGCCATGACAACTTTATTTTTCAGATATTGAAGTTTTACTTCATTTCTGTCAGTCTGGGCATTAATTTGAGTAGAAAGGATGACGCAGGAAATAATTAAGATGGATATATGGCGTATATGCCTCTTACTTATTTTATTCATAATTTATTCTTTTTAGTCAGCATTTGTAAGATACGAAAAACTTTAGAGAATAACACCATCTCGCCTGTTCATATCTATATGTTACCTTTTTAAGATCCGTTAAATTGCTTTAATCCGGATTACTTATAAATTTTTTTCTGGTAATTAATAAACTGATAAGAGGAATTATTCCTAGTACCAGGAATACATATGTTTGTAAACAAGCATTCGACCACTTCAGGATTATTATTTCATATGCTCCCTGGATAATTGCATTTATTACCAGCATAAGACCCCAGATGATGCCCAATGTATGAGCATATTTCATCCCCCGTCTTAAACCAATAGCAAAAACAATTCCAAATATGCCAAGCCATATTTCTTCCCATAAGGGCTTATACATAGACATGTTTATAAATCCGAGGGCCTTTTCCTCAACGTTTTCTATTAACATGGATGAACCTGCGAGTTCAAGACCCCTTGCCAGCACATTAGCACCATTGCAAAGAATAAATATAGTCAGGACAATAAAAAGAGATGAAATAATCATCATAATTAACCAGACTTTACTACTGAAACCGGTTTTTTTTGCCATTTTATTAACCTCCTTTTTATTAGAGTTAGTTCAAAAGTATTTCTAATACAAGTCTTTAACAATTCAGTGTTATACAATAATAAATATATAACTTGAAATTATATAAATCAAGAGAATCAATTATTATCTGTAAAATACAAATATTTAGGTGCTGGCAGAAAGTGTGAATTAAGCCAAATAAATTATTTTTTCTTATATTGGTATTAAAATGATGTTGAGCGAAATAAAAGTATAGATATTTGTAAACATGCTAAAGTTTCCGTTCTATAAGCAATATGATATAATGGACTGTGGCCCGAGCTGCATTAGAATGATTGCTAAATATTACGGCAGAAATTACTCTTTGGAGGTTTTAAGAGAGAAATGCTTTATAACACGCGAGGGAGTTTCTTTACTGGGGATAAGCGAAGCAGCAGAGTCTATAGGGATGCACACAATTGGTGTAAAGATTACATACGAACAGCTTAAAAATGATGCTATCCTCCCCTGTATAGTTCACTGGCAGCAAAATCATTTTGTTGTAGTCTATAAGATTAAGAAAGATAAGGTTTATATTGCGGATCCGGCAACAGGATTGATAAAGCTTAATAAGAGTGAATTTCTTAAAGGGTGGATAGGTACAGTTAAGGAAGGTGAAGGATTGGGTATATGTTTATTGCTGGAGACTACTCCCGACTTTTACCGTCAGCGTGATGATCTAATAAATAAAAGCAGGTTCAGCTTTCTGTTTTCATATTTAAAACCGTACAGAAGGCTTATTTATCAGCTCATAACAGGAGTACTGTTAAGCGGTCTCCTCCAGCTTATTTTTCCTTTCCTGTTCCAGTCGCTTATTGATAAAGGAGTAGTGCTTGAAGATATATCATTTATTCGTGTTGTATTAATAACATGGATTGTCCTTATTGTAGGCAGGGTAGGGGTTGATTTTATCCGCAACTGGATACTCCTCCATCTTGGTACAAGGATAAATATTTTCCTGATTTCTGATTTTCTGATTAAACTGATGAGATTACCCGTTTCATTCTTTGATACTAAAATGATAGGTGACCTTGTGCAAAGAATAGGTGATCATAAACGCATAGAGACCTTTCTTACCATTACATTACTGAACCTCTTTTTTGCATTTGTGAGTATAATAATACTGAGTATTGTGCTGGCAATTTTCAGTATAAAGATATTCTTAATATTCTTAATAGGAAGCCTGCTCTATTTCAGCTGGGTTTTCTTATTTATGAAGAAAAGAAGAGACCTGGATAATAAGAGGTTTACCCAGCTGTCGAGTAATCAGAGTACCATTTTCCAGCTTATAACAGGAATGCAGGAAATAAAGCTTAATAACAGTGAAAAGCAAAAAAGGTGGGAATGGGAAAACATACAGGCAGGGATATTCAGGATAAACATTAAAAGCCTCACACTTCATCAGTATCAGCAGGTAGGAGCATTATTTTTTAATGAGATCAAAAACGTGCTTATTCTTGTATTTGCTGCATTCCAGGTTATTCAGGGCAATTTAACTCTTGGAACAATGGTTGCCATATCCTATATCCTTGGCCAGCTAAGCGGCCCCCTGGAGCAAATGATAGAATTTTTCCATACAACCCAGGATGCAAAGCTTAGTCTTGAGCGCCTGGGTGAGATTCATAACAAGGAAGATGAAGAACCTGCTGAAGGAACATTTATTAGTGAACTCCCCGGGAAGAGGGATATAACTGTATCTGACCTTTCATTTCAGTACGAAGGGCCACATTCACCATTTGCACTTAAAGACATTAATCTCACAATCGGGCAAAATAAAATTATTGCTGTTGTTGGAACAAGCGGTAGCGGTAAGACAACATTAATAAAGCTGTTGCTGGGATTTTACCCGCCAACTTCAGGGAATATAAAAGTAGGGGATCTGAACCTCCGGAACTTCAGTCACCGACACTGGAGGCAGAACTGTGGCGTGGTGATGCAGGACGGATTTATTTTCTCCGATACAATAGCTAAAAATATAACAGTATCTGATGAAAAGATAGACAAAGAGAAATTGCTTTATGCTGTAAAAATGGGAAATATCCAGGATGATATTGAATCATTACCCCTGAGTTATAATACTAAAATAGGGGCAGACGGCATACAGCTAAGTCAGGGACAACACCAGCGTATACTTATTGCCCGCGCCATATATAAAAACCCTGACTATATCTTCCTGGATGAAGCAACAAATGCTCTGGACGCAAATAATGAAAAAATGATTATGGAAAACCTGGAAGATTTCTTTAAAGGGCGTACCGTTGTAATTGTTGCTCACCGGCTTAGTACTGTGAAGAATGCAGATAACATAGTAGTACTTGATAAGGGCAGAATAATTGAGCAGGGAAAACATGCAGAACTAACAAAGAAGAAAGGGGCATATTATAACCTTGTGAAGAACCAGCTTGAGTTGGGTGTATAATTGAATAAAACAAACATCTGTAATGCTAACTAAAAAAGAACAACAGGAAGCTGAAAAGATAGAGATAAGAAGTGACGAAGTGCAGGAGATCCTGGGGCAGGTACCCAGATGGATAGTAAGGTGGGGGATTTCCTTAATTTTTATTATTGCTGTTATTCTTATTATTGGAAGCGGATTATTTAAGTATCCTGAAATCCAACCTGCAACAATTATTCTTACTACTGAAAATCCGCCGGCCGATCTGGTAGCCAAAACAGACGGTAAGATTGTAGAGCTTTTTGTTGAAGATAAACAGAAAGTAGGTA
>CP070654.1:2806419-2818952 GCA_020354785.1 Bacteroidales bacterium | reverse complement strand
AGCTGGAGCGAGTAGCCAGGGAAAGGAATATGGAAAATATATTCTCTCATGTATTAACATTTAACAGGCTTTTATCTGATAACAAGTTTGTGAATGTTATGAAGGATATGTTGGGGATATTGAAAAAGGCTTATAACTACCATGTTGATATTGAATTTACAGTGAATTTTCAAAATGATGACAACTACAAGGTCAATCTGGTTCAGTGCAGGCCATTTCAGGTTACGGGTGATCTTCGCACAAAGGAAATACCTGAAGATATAAGCAGCAAGAATATCATTATTAAAACAAACGGACCTATTGTAGGAAACAGCATTTCTGCAATAATAGACAGATTAATTTATATCAAACCAACAATATATGGAAAGTTAAGTATCAGTGACAGGTATTCTATTGCCAGGCTGGTTGGAGAACTAACTCATTTGAAGGATCAAACAAAGAAAAATAAAAAGAAAATTGCCCTTATAGGTCCGGGCAGATGGGGTACTACTACTCCATCGCTGGGAGTTCCGGTTTCATTTTCTGAAATTAATACTGTCTCTATTTTAGGTGAAATAGCATATATGCATGAGGGATTAATTCCTGACGTGTCCCTGGGGACACATTTTTTTAATGATCTGGTAGAAATGGACATGATTTATTTCGCTATTTACCCTGATAAGGAAGGCTATGTTTTGAATAGTGATTTTTTTGATAAGGCAAATAACCGTTTACTGGAATTATTACCAAATGCAAAATTATGGGCTGATGCTGTTAGAGTGATAGACTCTAATGATTTGAAAAATAAAGTCAATTTACGTTTGATTCTAAATTCAATGGAGCAGGAGGGAGTGTTATATCTTAATAATAAAACATAGGCTCGATTATTTTATTAGTTTTTAAATTCAGATAACCGGAATATGAAGAAATCAGGTTTATATGATCCCTTTTTTGAGCATGATGGTTGTGGTGTGGGGTTTATAGCAAATATTAACGGGCAACCTTCTCACCAGTTAGTAACTGATGGAATAACAATATTAAAAAATCTGGTACACCGCGGGGCAACCGGGGGGGATCTTAAGACCGGGGATGGCGCAGGTATACTAATACAATTACCTCATTCATTTCTGTTAAAGGAAGCCGCAAAGCAAAAATTTAACCTTCCCGCGTCAGGTTCATATGGAGCAGGTATGTTATTTCTTCCGCAGAATGATACTGCCAGGAAGAAGGTGATTACTGCAATTGAAGATATTATCTCCAGAGAGGGCGGTAAAATACTGGGATGGAGAGATGTTCCTACATGCCCGGGATGTTTAGGAAGGACCGCTATGGATTCAATGCCTTACATCTGCCAGATATTTGTTGAATTTCCCTCCTTTTCAGGTATGGATCTTGAAAGAAAGCTATATATTATCCGGAGAAGTATTGAGAGTAAGGTAACGGAGCTTGGTATAACAATGGATGAGTTTTATATACCATCATTTTCATGTAATACTATAATATACAAGGGTTTGTTTGTGGCACCCCAGTTTGAAGAATTTTATCTTGATTTAAAAGATAAGGATTTTCAAAGTGCGATTATTATTGTTCATCAACGTTACAGCACAAATACCTTCCCCTCCTGGTCAAATGCCCAGCCATTCAGGTATATAGCCCATAATGGCGAAATTAATACCTTGCGCGGGAACATTAATAAGATGAAGGCTCGTGAAAAGACAATATCTTCAGATTATTTCGGGGAGGACATTAAAAGGCTTCTGCCTGTAATTAATCCTGAACTGAGTGATTCCGGAATCTTTGATAACGTATATGAACTTTTATTTCAAAGTGGATTTTCTATGGAACACGCGATGATGATGATGGTTCCTGAAGCTTTTGGCAGTAAATATCATATAAGTGAAGATAAACGTGCTTTCTATGAGTATCATTCAGCTATTATGGAGCCATGGGATGGTCCTGCTGCTTTAATATTTTCAAATGGTACAAAAGTAGGAGCAGCGCTCGACAGAAACGGACTAAGACCGGCCAGGTACACTTTAACAAAAAGCGGGAGATTAATAATGGCCTCTGAGTTCGGTGTTCTGGAAATTCAACCTGAAGATATATTACAGAAAGGGCAGCTTTCCCCGGGTAAAATGATACTTGTTGATACTCAAAAACAAAGAATAATATACGATAATGAAGTTAAATCAACAATTTCCCGCAGGAAGCCATACAGAAGGTGGCTGGAACAAAACCGTATAGATCTTAAGGGTCTTTTTCAACCGCCAGGACCGGTAAGTATCGAACCAGGATCACTGAAATTACAACAAAAAGTATTCAGCTATACCAGAGAAGATATTAATATGATAATAACTCCGATGGCTGAAAATGCCCAGGAACCGGTAGGATCTATGGGTAATGACAGTCCTCTTGCTGTATTGTCAGAGAGACCCCAGCTTCTTTATAATTATTTCAAACAACTATTTGCCCAGGTTACAAATCCACCTATTGATCCGTATCGTGAAAACCTGGTGATGTCATTAATGAGCTTTATTGGCAGGGAGAGAAATCTTCTTGAAGAAACTCCGCTTCATTGTCATCAGTTAAAACTTCCGCATCCAATTCTAACGAATGAGGATGTAGACAAATTACGGAATATTGAAATTGATGAATTCCGCGTGGCAACTATCCCCATACTGTTTAATATAAAAGAAAAAGGGAAGGATATTGAAAAAGCTATAAGTGATATATGCAATGAAGTAGTGAAGAAAGTTGATGACGGATACTCATTGATAATTTTAAGTGACAGGGGAGTTGATGAGGATAATGTACCGGTTCCGGTTCTCCTTGCAACAACAGCTATACACCATCATCTGATAAGTAAAGGGAAAAGACAGTTAGCCGGACTTGTTGTCGAAACCGGAGAAGCAAGAGAAGTGATGCACTTCGCTCTTCTGGTAGGATTTGGTGCCAGTGCGGTAAATCCTTACCTGGCATTTGAGACAGTAGCTGACCTGAAAGCAAGAAACAAGATATCCAAAGAAATAAAGCTGGAAACAGCTATAGACAATTATATTACTGCTATTAAGAAAGGATTGCTTAAGATTATGTCAAAAATGGGAGTTTCAACAATAAGGAGTTACAGGGGAGCGCAGATATTTGAGGCAATCGGGCTGAGTAAGCATCTTATAAACAAATATTTTCCGGGAACACCTTCACGAATAGGAGGGATTGGTTTAACTCATATTGTTGAAGAATGCATAAAACGCCATAATAACGCATATAATTTAAATGATCAAACCAGCGGACTGGAATCAGGAGGGAGTATTCATTACAGGAATTTTGCCGAGAAACATATTATATCACCTAAAGTCATAACACTTTTACAAAAAGCAACTAGAGAAAATGATTATTCACTGTATAAAGAGTATGCTGAATTAATAAATGATAAGAATAGAAATCTTTGCACACTTAGAGGATTATTTAAATTTAAAAAAAGAGAATCTGTCCCTGTTGAAGAAGCAGAGCCTGAAGAATCAATTATCAAAAGGTTTGTAACTTCTGCAATGTCATTTGGATCAATCAGTAAAGAGACTCATGAAACTATAGCTATTGCAATGAACAGGATTGGTGCAGCGAGTAATTCAGGTGAAGGAGGAGAAGATGAAGAAAGATATAAAGCTTTGCCTAACGGGGATACTTCTAAAAGTATGATCAAGCAGATTGCTTCCGCGAGATTTGGTGTAACAAGCAACTACCTGGTAAATTCGAAAGAATTGCAGATTAAAATGGCTCAGGGAGCGAAACCAGGTGAAGGAGGGCAGCTTCCCGGGCATAAGGTTAATGTCAATATTGCCAAAGTGAGACATTCAATACCGGGCGTAATGTTAATATCACCACCTCCACACCATGATATTTATTCTATTGAAGATTTATCGGAACTTATTTTTGATTTAAAGAGTGCAAATCCTGATGCTAAAGTATCGGTTAAACTTGTTGCAGAGGTTGGGGTAGGGACAATAGCTGCAGGCGTGGCAAAAGGAGGAGCCGATATGGTTTTAATCAGCGGACATGACGGCGGGACAGGAGCATCACCCGTATCGTCCATAATGCATGCAGGCATTCCATGGGAAATGGGACTGTCAGAAACACAACAAACACTTGCACTCAACAAATTAAGGAATCGTATACGTGTTCAGGTTGATGGAAAATTACATACGGGAAGAGATGTCGTTATAGGGGCGCTTCTGGGGGCTGATGAATTTGGATTTGGAACAACAGCACTTATTACCATGGGTTGTGTAATGATGAGGAAATGCCACCTTAACACATGTCCTGTTGGAATAACTACTCAGGATCCGGAATTAAGGAAGAAATTTACCGGTAAACCTGAATACCTTATAAATTTCATGAGATTTATTGCCCGTGATGTACGTGAAATAATGGCTGAACTGGGATTCCGGACTTTTAATGAGATGATTGGCCAGGCCGACATAATGGAAGCTGACAGGTCAGCATTAAGGTGGAAAACAAAGGGACTGGACTTTTCGGATATTCTAATGAAACCAAAGGTAAATAAAAAGAATAAGCTCCATTTTACCTCGGCACACAATTATGATTTTGCAAATACAATTGATAATGAACTTATTGAAAAATCCACAGGTACACTGAAGAATAAGAATCACATTAATTTATTTACTTCCATACGTAATTCAAACCGTGCTGTGGGGGCAACCCTTAGTGCCCAGGTATCTAAAAGGCACGGCTCAAAAGGTATGCCTGATAATACTATAAACTGTAAGTTTGCAGGATCTGCAGGTCAAAGCTTTGGTGCATTCCTGGCAGCAGGTATAACTTTTGAACTTGAGGGAGAATGTAATGATTATTTCGGGAAAGGATTGTCGGGAGGTAAACTCATTGTGTATCCTCCTAAAAACTCTCAATTCAGACCCCAGAACAATTTAATTATAGGTAATGTCAGCCTTTTTGGAGCTACAGGAGGAGAAGTGTACATAAATGGCATGGCAGGGGAGAGATTTGCAGTTAGGAATTCAGGGGCAATAGCTGTTGTTGAAGGAATAGGGGATCACGGATGTGAATATATGACAGGAGGGGTTATTGTGATACTGGGTAAGACAGGAATAAATTTCGGCGCCGGCATGAGTGGAGGGATTGCATATGTACTTGACCCTGACCAGCTTTTTGATACAAAATGTAACCTTGAGATGATAGATGTTGAACCTGTTATTGATAAAACAGACCATAAAAGATTATATACTTTAATCCAGAATCATGTAAAATATACCGGAAGTATATATGCTGAACGTATATTAAAAGACTGGAATGAAATTTTACCGCAATTTGTTAAGGTTATGCCGATAGATTATAAAAGGGCGCTTGAGAGAATTAAAAAGGAACAATCTAAAGATACAGAAGTTGTATCACTTACAGAGGAGGTATATTAAGATGGGTAAAATTACAGGTTTTATAGACTATAAAAGAAAAAGTTATTCTTATAAGAAGAAAGAAGAGAGGATAAAGAACTATAATGAGTTCATTATTCTTCGTTCCGAAAACGAACTGCGTAATCAGGGTGCACGCTGCATGGATTGTGGCATACCTTTTTGCCATTCAGCTGGCTGCCCTGTATTCAATCTTATACCCGACTGGAATGATTTGGTTTACAGAAATAAATGGAGGGAGGCATATGAGCAGCTTGAAAGAACAAATAACCTTCCGGAAATAACCGGAAGAGTGTGTCCTGCACCCTGCGAAAGTGCCTGTACCCTGTCAATTAATACGAGTCCGGTTACTATAAAACAAATAGAGCTGGCAATAATTGAGAATGCTTTCAAAAAAGGCTGGGTTGAGCCAAAATCCCCTTTTACTGAAACAGGAAAAAAGGTTGCAATTGTAGGCTCGGGTCCTGCAGGACTCTCTGCTGCCCAGCAATTAAGGAGAAGTGGGCATAAAGTGGTTGTATTTGAAAAGGACTTTAAGCCGGGAGGAATTCTCCGATACGGAATTCCGGATTTCAAGCTTGAAAAGAAGGTAATTGACAGGAGATTAGAACAAATGGAACGTGAGGGTATAACATTTGAAACAGATGTTATTATAGGGGAAGATCTGTCTGCTCATTATCTGCGGAAAACATTTGATGCAATTCTTCTTACAGTAGGTGCAGGTGAGCCCAGAAATCTGGATGTGCCTGGCAGAGGATTTGAAGGAATCCATTTTGCTATGGATTACCTGAAAAAATCAAACAAATACATATCAGGTGAATTGAATGAACGCGAGATTATCAATGCAAAAAACAAAGTAGTTCTTGTAATCGGGGGCGGAGATACCGGTTCAGATTGTGTTGGAACAGCAAACAGGCAGGGAGCCAGGGAAGTTTACCAGTTTGAGATTTTACCAAAACCCAGGATATGGAAAGAAGAATGGAATCCGGAATGGCCTGAGTGGCCGGCGATTTTAAGGACATCGACATCACACGAGGAAGGATGTAAAAGAGAATGGAGTATTCTTACAAAGAAATTTACAGGAAGAGGCATTAAACTTGAACGGGTACATTGTGCAAAAGTAGAATGGACAAAAAATGAAAAAACAAAAAAGATGAAAATGGTAGAAATTCCAGGCTCGGAATTTACTTTAAAAGTTGATATGGTTTTCCTGGCAATGGGATTTTTGCATACGGAACATAACAGACTCTTAAAGCATTTGGGAATACTTTTTGATAAAACTGGTAATATTAATATTGACAGTAAATATAGCACGAATGTTCCGGGAGTTTTTGCCGCCGGTGATGCTTCAATGGGAGCATCATTAGTAGTTAATGCAATATACCATGGACGGGAAGCAGCAAGGGAAATAAATAACTATTTGATTAAATAGTTCTACTGTTATATCTATTATACTGTTCTATTGTTATATTGCCGGGCTTCCCGTATTCCATTATTTCCCTTATTCCTCTATTCCCCTATTCTCTTATTCCTATATTTCTAAATCTAAAATCTTAAATCGTTAATCTTAAATCGTTACCTTTATAAGCTAATAATCCAAATAGACTATCTATGGCCGAAGTGGAAAACAATATCGATTGTCCTTTTTGCAGATCCGGGATTAAAGATTTATCATTCTTTGAGAATGAAGATTTCTCAGCCATTTATAATGTAGCCCCTATATTACCTGGCCATGCACTGGTTATTCCAAAAAAGCACATAACAAGCTTTTTAGATCTACCTGATAAAGATTTATTTGAATTTATTAAGTTTAGCAGAACAGTAATAAAAATATTATCCAAAGCATTTAATACAGAAGCATTCAACTGGACATTACAGGAAAAGGATGAAGCCGGACAGTCAATTGCTCATATGCATATTCATATTATTCCCAGAAAACCGGAAGACCTGCCACATCCCGGAGACTGGTACCCGAAATTAAAATATAATATAAATAATATTCTTGACAGTCATAAACGGGAAAAACTAAAGCCGGAACAGTTAAAAGTAATAGTAGAGAAACTACAAGATATATCTGCGGGAATTATTAAATAAAACCTGATTCACTCATCAACTTTAATATCCTTAATATTAAGCTGTAATGTAGTAACCCCTCTGAAATGGTTTTCATTTAATGTATAGGCAATATCAAATCCCAATCCCTTACTAATTTTTTCGTAGTGATGTGCCTGGTTAAAAGCTATAGCGGGAAAAACGTTATAGGGTTCTTCCTCCTGGATAAGGCTTAGTTTAAGATGTTCATCACCTGCACCCACAACCTTGCCATAACCGTTATCAACCACGTTCTCTGCAAAGAAAATAGGATTCATATTATTAGGGCCAAAGGGTTCAAATTGCTTTAAGATCTTAAAAAAGGCAGGTGTAATATTTTTTAAATTAAGTTCCGTGTCTATTTCGATCTGAGGAATAAGCTGGTCCGGATTAATGGTATCTTTGACGATCTTTTCAAACCTGTCCCTTAATTTTGGCACATTACTGACTTTAAGTGTAAGTCCTGCAGCATACCTGTGTCCTCCAAAACTTTCCAGCAGATCGGCACATCCACTAATTGCTCTATAAAGATCGAATCCTATAACAGAGCGTGCTGATCCTGTAGCATAACCATTTGATTCAGTCAGAATAATTGTAGGCCTGTAAAATGATTCAATTAATCGCGAAGCAACAATACCAACTACACCTTTATGCCAGTTCCGGTTATAAAGTACAGTTGAATATTTATATTTGCTGCCATAGCTTTCTATCTCTTTCAGGGCTTCTTCGGTAATATTTTTATCAATGTTTCTTCTTGCCTGGTTGTAGGTATTAATTCTTTTACAATGCAAGAGTGCTTCTTCTTCATCTTCAGAAATCAATAAATCAACTGCCTGTTTCCCGGATTCAATTCTGCCAGCAGCATTAATTCTGGGCCCAATCTTAAATACAATATCATCAACGCTAATAGGTTTATCCTCCAGGCCGGCTATGCATATAATAGCTTTCAGCCCGACACATGGATTTTCATTTAGTTTTTTTAATCCGTGAAAGGCAATTATACGATTTTCATCAATAAGAGGGACAATATCAGATGCTATGCTTACAGTAACCAGGTCAAGGTATTGCAGGAGCTCATCAAAAGGAATATCATTCTTTATTGAATAAGCGTGTAATAATTTGAAGCCTACACCGCATCCTGATAAGTATTTAAAAGGATATTTACAATCCTTCCTCTCAGGATCCAGCACAGCGACTGCATTGGGTAAATTTGGTCCCGGAGTATGATGATCACAAACAATAAAATCAATTCCTTTGCCTTTTGCATATTTAATTTTATCAATCGCCTTTATTCCGCAATCCAGGGCAATAATTAATTTGATCCGGTTAAGCTCAGCATATTCGATACCTTTATAAGAAATACCGTAACCTTCATTATAGCGGTCAGGAATATAATAATAAAGCTTATCATAATAATTGCTGAGAAATGAATATACCATTGCCACCGAAGTTGTACCATCGACATCATAATCTCCGTATATCAAAATCTTCTCCCCGTTGCTCATTGCCTTTTCTATTCTTTCCACCGCTTCACTCATATCTTTCATAAGAAACGGATCATAAAGATTTTTTATACCCGGACTGAAAAAGGCCTTTGCCTGTTCAAATGTTCTTATTCCACGCTGTACCAGTAAGGTGGTTAGTACAGAATCAATATTTAGTTCTTCTGACAGTTTACCTATGTCCGAATCATATCCGTCTTCCTTTATTTTCCAGACTTTTTCCATATTAGTTGATAAACCCGAAGGAGATTAATTTGATGTAAATTTAAAATTTATATTACAAGTATTAAAAATAAAACAATTGAATTTCGAATTCGTTAATAATATGTTTTAATATTTTCTTCTTGACTTCTTGAATTGAAAGTTTACGGCCGACCTCATTTTGAATGGAAGTAACCCCTTTATCAGTGTAACCACAGGGATTTATGTAATTAAAATACTTTAAATCAGTGTTGACATTTAAGGCAAATCCATGCATAGTAATATATTTACTAATTCTAATGCCAATTGCACAAATTTTTCTGAGCCCGCCCTTTACATCCGGCTTAATCCACACACCAGTTGCTCCTTTGTATCTTCCGGCTTTAATGTTGTATTCCTTAAGGACCTCAATAATTGATTCTTCCAGTTTAAAAATATAATTTTTAGCTCCAAACTTAAATTGTTCCAGATCAAATATCGGATATCCTACAATTTGACCTGGCCCATGATAAGTTATGTCTCCTCCCCGGTTTATCCTGTAATAAGTTGCATTTATTGAATCCAGGATACTGTCATTTATAAGGAGGTTATTTTCCTTTCCGCTTTTACCTATAGTAAATACATGCGGATGTTCGCAGAATATAATCCTGTTAACTTTTCTCTTGTTTATTTTACCGGATTTAACATTAGCAATTTCCTGATGTAATTTCTCCTGATAATCCCAGGCTTTTTTATAATCTATAATTCCAAGATCTTCAAAAATAACTTTTACAGGCATTAGTCACACTTATATTATTTCATCTATGTTATTCTCTAAAACGCACTAACCAGCTTGATTTACACTCACATGTCTTTCTGCATGGTAGGATGATCTGACCTGCGGGCCGCTTTCAACATACGTAAATCCTTTTTTTAATCCTTCTTCCCTGTACCATTTGAAAGTCTCAGGCCTTATATATTTTTCTACTTTAATATGTTTTTTTGAAGGCTGAAGATACTGACCAATAACAAATACCTTAACTCCGGCAGCAATAAGGTCATCCATGGTTTCCATGACTTCGTCTTCTGTTTCCCCCAGCCCGGCCATAATACCCGATTTGGCAACAATTCCTGAAGCAGCAATATATTTTAATAACTCAAGACTCTGGTTATAAGTAGACAGGCATCTGACAGCCGGAGTAAGTCTTCTAACAGTTTCCAGGTTGTGAGATATTACTTCAGGTCTTTCTTTAATTATAAGATCCAGGGCTTTAATCCCCCTTCTAAAATCAGGAATAAGTGCTTCTATGGAAACACCCGGATTCAATTTCTTAATAGTTCTTATTGTTTCTGCCCAGAATTCCGAGCCTCCGTCAGGTAAATCATCCCTTGCTACCGATGTTATTACGCAATGTTTTAATCCAAGTATACTGACAGCTTCAGCAATCCTTTCCGGTTCATCTTTATCTGCAGTATCAGGCCTCATAGTATAAACCTGGCAAAATTTGCAGTTTCTGGTACATTTGTTCCCGAGAATCATAAAAGTGGCTGTACCTGCACTCCAGCACTCTCCCTTGTTCGGACAATTACCGCTGACGCAGATAGTATTCAGTTTTTTATTAACTATCAGATTTTTTACCCTGGAATAATTCAAACCATGCGGCATATCAACTTTCATCCAGTAAGGAAGCCTTTTATTTATACTACCTGATTTTTCCAATTTACCATCATATTTGTTTTACAAAGTTAGTATATAATTAAAAAAATCTTGGGCTACTTACTTATGTTAAATTATATTTGCACAGATTTTAAAAAGCTTTATTAATGAGTCAATTGGAATTAAGTGAACAGGAGCAGTTCAGAAGAAAGGCCCTTGAAGAATTAAGAAAAGCCGGCATTGATCCCTATCCTGCAGCGGAGTTTGTTACCAATGTGAGCACAACGGAAATAAAGGAAAATTTTAAGCCGGAAAAGAAAAAATACCAGGATGTGTCAATAGCAGGAAGAATAATGAACAGGAGGATTATGGGTAATGCATCTTTTGCAGAGATCCAGGATGACAAGGGAAGAATACAGATATATTTGAGGAGAGATGATATATGTCCGGGCGATGACAAAACACTTTACAATCATGTATTTAAGAAATTCCTGGATATAGGTGATTTTATTGGAGTTAAGGGTTTTGTTTTTATTACGCAGACAGGAGAGATTACAATTCATGCAAAGGAACTGACTGTTTTAAGTAAATGTTTACGGCCACTGCCAATTGTTAAGGAAAAGGATGGCAAGATTTATGATGGAGTTACTGATGCAGAATTCAGGTATCGTCAGCGGTATGTTGACCTGATTGTGAATCCCAAAGTGAAGCAGGTTTTTGTAAAACGTACCAGGATCATAGATTCGCTCAGAGAATTTTTTAATTCCAGGGGATACCTTGAAGTTGAAACTCCTATATTGCAACCTATCCCGGGAGGTGCTGCTGCAAGACCCTTTATTACTCATCATAATGCTCTGGATATACCGTTGTATTTAAGAATTGCAGATGAGCTTTACCTTAAGAAATTAATTGTTGGTGGTTTTGACGGAGTATATGAATTTTCAAAGGACTTCAGGAATGAAGGTATGGATCGTATGCACAATCCTGAATTCACGGTAATGGAAATATATGTCGCCTATAAGGACTATATGTGGATGATGGATTTTACTGAAGAAATGATAGAGAAGGTTGCCCTGGATATTAACGGTACTACTAAAATCAAGTATGGAAATGAGGAAATTGACTTTAAGCGGCCTTTTGCACGCAAGACAATGCTGGATACAATAAAAGAATATACAGACGTTGATATTACAGGAATGGATGAAAAACAATTGCGTGAAGTATGTGACACCCTCGGTATTGAAACCGACGAAACAATGGGTAAGGGCAAATTGATTGAACAGATTTTTGATGAGAAGTGCGAACCTCATCTTATTCAACCTACTTTTATTATGGACTACCCTGTTGAGATGTCTCCTCTTTGTAAGAAGCACCGTAAAGATCCTGAATTAACCGAAAGGTTTGAATTAATAGTAAATGGCAAAGAACTATGTAATGCTTATTCTGAATTGAATGATCCAATTGATCAGAAGGAGCGTTTTCTGGAACAGCTTAAATTATCAGAAAAAGGAGATGATGAAGCTATGTTTATTGATCAGGATTTCCTTAGAGCATTAGAATATGGTATGCCGCCAACGGCAGGGCTTGGAGTTGGAATTGATCGTTTAACCATGCTGCTTACAAACCAGAATTCGATAAGGGATGTTATTCTCTTTCCAACAATGAGACCTGAAAAATAAT
>CP070654.1:2797408-2806319 GCA_020354785.1 Bacteroidales bacterium | reverse complement strand
ACAGGGGATTATGCGGAACGTTTAATTCGAATGTTATAAAAAAAACCATGCAGGTTGCGGATGAAAAATATAGAATCCAGAATGAAAACGGTAACCTGGATATTTTTGCTATAGGCAAAAAAGGGAAAGATCTGCTTAAATCGAAAAAATACAATGTCGTAGATTCAAATATAGAAATCTTCGATTCGCTAAACTATAGCAATGTTTTAGCAATGGTAAAGAAAATAATAGAAGATTTTGTTAATAATAAATATGATGTGGTTGAACTGGTCTATAATCAATTTAAAAATGCAGCAGTTCAGATACTTGTTGAAGAGCAGTTTCTTCCAATTATTTATGAAGAAAGAATTATGGACCGTTTTGAATCAAGTACAGAATATATTTTTGAACCAAGCAAAGAATATATTATTGAAGAATTGATACCAAAATCATTACAGGTCCAGTTTTTTAAGATACTTCTTGATTCCCATGCTTCAGAACATGGTGCAAGGATGACTGCCATGCATAAAGCTACTGATAATGCTACTGATTTAATCAGGGAATTGCAACTTCAATATAATAAAGCACGTCAGGCCTCAATAACAAAAGAGATTCTTGAAATTGTAGGAGGAGCAGAAGCACTTAATGAATGATATGAAAAAGTCTGTACTGCTGAAAAAGGAATCATTAAAGCTACTCCCTTTTTATTTATTTTTTGTAATCCTCACAGTAGCAGTATCCAATAATTCTTTTTTCTGGGACAAGGATATAATTATATCTAAGACAGCATTTTGGTTTTATGAGAATAATTTTTCTTTTCAATTGCCAAACTCAATAGATACCGGATATACCCCAATACTGAGTTTAATACTGGCTCTTTTGTGGAAAATATTCGGAATAAAATTACAGATAGGGCATTATTTGATGCTGCCTTTCAGCCTTGGTCTGATATATCAGTTATATATTTTTTTAAAAAACTTACTGAGCACTGAAAAATATGTCTTTCCTGCACTTATACTAATTACAATTGATACAACCCTGTTATCACAGGTTATCGTTGTTTCAAGTGATCTGGTTCTTGCTTTCTTCTTTTTTCTTTCAGTTAATTCAATTCTTGGCAATAAAAGATATATTCTGTATTTCTCTTTACTTGGTTTATCACTGGTTCATTTCCGCGGTGTTATTTCATGTTTCGTAATTTTAATACTTGACTATTATATTCACAGAAAAGAGTATAAAGGAAATTATTTTAAGAGCCTGCTTAATATTATTCCGCAATATCTGCCCTCTGTATTAATTTATGCCGGTTATCTTTTATATCACTATAAGACAACCGGATGGATTTTAAAACACGATGATTCGCCCTGGGCAAGTTGTTTCGAGGTTGTTAGTATTCAAGGATTCATAAGAAATATTCTAATTATATTCTGGAGATTAATTGATTTTGGCCGGTTGATTTTCTGGATTGCCGGCTTCTATATGATGATAATGTTTATCAAAAAGAAATTTAGATATGATGATAAAATTCAATTACTAATATTATTAATATCTATCGCCTTTATAGTTAATCTGCCATCGATGTTAATGTTTAATATAATGGCAGGACACAGGTATTTCATAGTTATTTATATATTAATTACCGCTACAGTTGCTTATTTATTGTTTGAAAAAACCAGAAATAAAAGACTAATCAGAATATTCTATGCTATAATAATCATTGTAATGATATCGGGAAATTTCTGGATTTATCCTGATAAAATTGCAAAGGGATGGGATGCAACTATTGCCCATATTCCTTACTATAAGCTCAGGAAAAAAATGATACATTATATTGAAAATAAAGGTATATCTTTTAATGATATTGGTTCTGAGGTACCTAATACTGCAATGATTAAATATATTGATTTGTCAGATGACAACAGGCAGTTCCCTTTAAAGAATTTCGACACCCACAAGTATATTTTTTATTCAAACATCTACAATATGTTCACTGATGAAGAAATTGATGAACTAAAAAATAACTGGCTGGTTGAAAAAGAATATAGATTCCTGCAAGTATATGTAATACTTTATAAGAACCCCGTATATTAAAAGCTCATTTTAAGTCTTATAAATGCAAGATTAAAATTCTGCTTTTGTTTAATTCCTTCATTATCCGGAAACTTTCCGCTGAAAAACTGAAAATAAGTTGAAAAATCAAGGTTATCCATTAGCGAATAACTTAATGAAGGTCCTATATAGTAACCTGATATTTCCCCAAGAAACAGCATACCCCCTAAAGTTGCATTAAGCAGTGGAGTAACGGGGTATGTTGCCTGAGAGAAAATATTATATTCTGTAAAAGACAATTTCTTAACTGATAACGGTCCTGAGTAAAATTCTGAGAAGTCAGATACATCAAAACCTTTTGGCAATTGCCTGTACAATGCTTCCACCTGTATCATTAACGAATTTTTAAAAACATATTCTGAAGATAATGAAGCAAAGAAAAGACCTGTTGTATCGCTAAAATTATCCCGGGGATGAAAATAACTTAATTCTCCCCTGAAACTTGCAGCCTTGATATTTCCCGACCAGCCAAATCCTGCGACAAAATCCTCACTGTTCAGAATTCCTCCCAGTAACTGTATATCATAATTCCACCTATTAAACCTGTAAAGCCCCGCAGCTGTTATGTTTTCGGCACTATCCAGCTTTATAGCTGCCTCAACAGTTGATGTATAACCCGGATAATACTGTATTCTTATTGCATCGCTGCCAGGTCTTTCAGGATAATCAAAATCAAAAAAGTTATAGGTATTGAATATGTCGTTAGGATTCCATACAAATGTCTGGCCCCAGTTAATACGTTGCCTGCCTGCCGTAATTTCCAGGTTATCTATAGTATATTGAATCCATAATCTGTCAAAAAACATATTAAGAAGGTATGAGTTTCCTTTAGCTATCATAATGGATAAATCTGTAATACCGTTATCACTGTCAATCTGATCTACATAGTTACTAAACCCTGTCAATCCCTGACCCGCACCGCCAGGATCCATTCCAAAAAGTGAAGTAATACTTGAAGCAGTATCCCCATCTAACTGGTCTTCAATATCTTTAAGTAATTGATCAAATCTTATCAGATCTCCATAGATAAACCTGTTCCTGAATTGCAAAGAAAAGGTAAGTTTTTCTGAAATATGCCAGTTAAAATTTAACCGGTTATGTAATAAATTTTCCGTTAACCATAAATCATTCAGGTTTTCATACATTACAGATTGCATATTAGATACATAACCGTTTAGTTCCCAGTTTCTGGGTTTTTTATCATCCTGGCTAAATCCCGGATTCCAGGATAATATAAATAATAACAAGATGTAACTGGCTGACCACTTCATGATCTTATTTTAAATTTATTCAATATTCACAATTAACGAACTCTCTGACATTCATTTCCTGATTTCATCACTCACTACTTTCCCGTCTTCAATAGTAATTACTCTCCTGGCTTTCTTTACAACTCTTGCATCATGAGTTGAAAAAATAAAAGTTGTATTCTCTTCCTTATTTAATTTCTCCATAATGTCAAGAAGATTTTCAGTTGATTTTGAATCAAGGTTTGCCGTTGGTTCATCAGCCAGGATAAATTTTGGTTTTGATGCCAGTGCCCTTGCGACTGCTACTCTTTGCTGTTGTCCCCCTGATAACTTTGAAGGTCTGCTGTCAATCCTGTCGCTCAGGCCTACAGCTGACATTAAATCTTTCATCCTCTTTTCACGTTCAGCTTTTGGTTTTCCCTGCAAATGCATTATAAACTCAACGTTTTCCCTTGCAGTTAATACAGGTATAAGGTTGTATGCCTGGAAGACAAATCCTATATTTTTCAGCCTGAAATCTATAAGCCTGGAAGACTTTAGTTTTCCGATATTTGTATGGTCAATTATCACTTCTCCGCCAGAAGGTTTATCCAGGCCTCCAACAATATTTAACAATGTTGTCTTGCCGGAACCTGACGGTCCTACTACTGCGGCAAATTCGCCTTCCTCAAAAGACAGGTCAATACCATTAAGTGCATTGACTTTGTATTCAGAGTCATTATAGATTTTAGTCAGATTTTTTATATCAATTACTTTCATCCGTTTAAAATTTTTAATTAATAATAATTAATTTATAAATATTCATTAAATATCAATTCTCAGTGCCTCTGCAGGCTTTAATTTTAGAGCTTTTATTGCCGGGTATATAGCTGCTATTAGTCCTGTTACAAATACCATTAGCGATACTTTTGCGGCTATTAGAATATCAGGGATCGGATAGATTACAGTATCATATCCAAGTCTTTCATATGCATCCCCCCAGGCTGACAAGTCAATCCCGGTTTTCATTAATAATAGTGTAAGCAGATATCCCAGTATTATTCCGATTATGCACCCTGTAAAAGCCAGAAGTAATGTTTCAAGCATTATCATTGTGAACACTCTTATCTTATTCATTCCCACTGCCATTAGCATACCAAGTTCTTTCACCCTCTCCAACACGGCCATAAGCATTGTGTTAATAATACCGAAAAGCAGTGCAAACAGAATGATGCCAAGAATAAGGTACATTGAAATATCCATTGTCTCTTCAACAAGACTTACTTCGGGCATTAATTCTTTCCAGGATTTTACGTCAAGATCTTTGTACCTGGCCGCTATTTTATCACGTATATCGTTGTAAGTCCTGTCATCTTCCAGGAGTACTGCAATTTCATGACTCCCGGTTCTATCCAAACCAATAAGGTTTATCAAATCGCTTTTCTTTACAAATACGGTCATTTCCTCATACATGCCGTTTGATATCTTATAAATACCAGCAACTTTAAATTGTGCACGGGTTATTTCTCCATCCATTTGCTGCATTGTAAGCACTACTTTTGACCTTACGTTCACATTTAATTTTTCTGCCATCCTTTTACCTATTAATATAGGATTACGCTTCACGCCTTCAAGATATTCTCCATCTATAATTTTTTCATACATATTAGTAACCCTGCTTTCTTTATCAGGATCTATACCAACTACCTGAACTCCTGAGCCGGTTTCAGCCGAAGCAATCATTGAATTAACTATTACCCTTACAGTAGCAGCCTTAACACCGGCCATACTATCAATCTGTTCACTTATCCTGGTTGAAAGATTCATTGAGTATTTCACATCGGGATTTTCCAGGTACTTTTTATGATGAAGCTGTATATGCGATGCTTCTGTTTTTATTGCTGAGTTTATTCGCTGTATTACCATACCTTCATACAGAGCCCATGTAAATACTCCGGCAAAAATACCTATGGTTAAGGCACATATTATCACAAGGCTCCGCACCTTACTTCTCCAGATATTTCTCCATGCAACTGACCACAACATAGCGTTAAATTTTAAGTTATTATTTAATATTTTAAGCTCTTAAAGCATTAGCAACTTTAAGATTCCTTATTTTAATTATCGGATATAAAGATATGAGCAAGCTCATAGCAAATACGGTAATAACCTGATTAACAAATACCCTTGCCTGTGCGCCAAAATATATTACAGGCTCAAATCCGAATTTCTCGTAAACTTCCGAGCTCTCCCCTGGCAGCGGTATGGGATTGTTCAGGAGTATAAGGATCAAGGGCACGCTTAAAAGGAATCCGAAAAATACTCCTAAAAATCCCATGTATAATGTTTCATAGAACATCACGGTCTGTAACTTTCTTTTTTGCATCCCAATAGCGACTGTAATTCCCGATTCCCTCTTCCTTTCCGCCACCATCATGATTATAGTTCCCAATATGCCAAATCCCACAACTATATATAAGACAGCTTTCATTATAACGGCACCAGCCCTGTCACCTTCAATCATCTGTACAATCTCAGGCTGCATTTCATCCCAGGTCATAATGCTATAACTGTTTTGCAGTTTTGTTACCAGCTCATTTTTAACATTTACTACGTCTGAATAATTATTTACAAGGATAGCTGTTGATGTTACCATGCCCGGCATGGAAAAAAAATCCTGTGCCTTCCTGATATCAACATAAGCACCAAAATTATTAAGATCCGGAGAGGGAAATTTCAGAATCCCTTTTACAGGAAATAACCCGGCAGCAGTAGCGCCATGATAACCCTGGCTTAATAAGATTAGAGTATCCCCAATATCTATTTTAAGATTTTTAGCCAGATTAACGGCCACCAGGATACCATCATCATCCTGTTTAAGACATTCTCCTTTATGTATCCATCTTGACAATTCAGACAATCTGTCTTCAGACTCCGGATCAACCCCTATAATAGCTCCTCCTTTAGTGTTTTCACCTGTTGAGATCAGGCTGAATGATTCCACCCTGGGGACATAATGCACAATATCCCTGACACTGTCGAGTTGAGCATAAAATGTTTCATCAGGTTTATAAACATCATTTATGGATTTTGATTCCCAGTAATTGTTATGATGAATCTGTAAATAGCCTGAATAGAACTTTACAACGTTATCAATCATTTTTGAGTACATACCTTCCTGCATTGAACTCATACACGTCGACATAAGTACTGCAACAACTATAGCTGTAACTGTAATAGTAGTCCTGCGTTTATTTCTCCAGAGATTTCTCCATGCAAATACTAGATTGTTCATTTTGCTGAATTTTATTTATTAAGCTTTTATCTTACTTTTTTCATATTCTGCTGAGAGAAGAAGTCATCTGATACAGGTATATTGAATTTAATCTCATCCATTACTATAACCGTTTTATGGCCTTCCTTGTCAGCCGGGATAAGCTCATATTTCGCAGGTATTATTCTTCCGCCCATATTCCTGATATCGTATGCCACTTCAGTTTTGATAAGGTAGTCATCCTCATCATAATACTCCGCTTTCATCCATAAGTAATCGCTAACAGAAATCCATATATAAATTTTCCCCCAGACTACTGCAGCATCTTCATGCGGAATCAGCTGAATTTTATAACATTTTCTTCCGGAAATATCCTCTTCCTTAAGTTGTTTATGTGTATAATCAACAACAACTGATGATTCATTCAACAGATCGTCATTTGTAAAGTCAGATCCCATCCATCCCTGTGCCAGCATAGATGGAGGGAGTTTAATCATCCTGTTTATAGTAGGATTCCAGCTCCACATTTCATTTTTCCGTTTCAAAAATGCCTGTCCTTTTTCTTTTGCCGGCAAAGTGATTAATGCCAGTGAATATTCCGTGCCTTTAGTCCAGTTTTTAAATCCTATTTTACGTTCCCATGTTGGTCTCACAATAGTCATTGTCATTGTACTGTAACTTGATTTCTCCCCTCTCATTTTGGCGTCTGCTTTTTTAACAATTTCTTTTGCCGTTAAATTCTGTGCCTGAGTGGAAGCCGCTACTACACTAAATATTATTGGCAACAGTATTAAATTCATTACTTTCATAACTTTTTTTTTAATGTTTTCTTACATATCTGTTAATTAAAGTCTTCTTTACTTCCTCTATAGGAAAATTAGAAGGATCGGTAACATAATGAAAAGCCAGTCCGTCAAGTATGGCTCCGAATAGTTTGCTCTCCAGTTCAGGATTCTCATATCCCTTCTTCCGGAAATACTCCTCTAACATTTCGAAAATGGATCTAATAATTTTTGCAAAATCATCCTCAAACATTTTAAGTACACTGGGTTGCATCATAATAGCAAAATATAATTTCCAGTATTTAGTGTTGGATTTTAATGTTTCAAATGTCTGGTTGATAAAAAATTCCAGTTCTTCAGTCGTTAAAATCCCGTCATGATTCGGATCAAATGTCCCTGTCAAATCAATAAACCCGGATATTACAATTTCTTTTAGCAAAGCTTCCTTACTTTCAAAGTAATTATACATCAGGCCCTTTGATATGCCGGCAGATTTTGCGATTTTGCTGATGGAAGTACTGTGAAATCCTTCATCTGCAAAAAGTTCAAGAGCAGCCTGAAGTATCAGGTCTCTTTTCTGCTCTCTTATCTGTTCATATTGCTGTTCTGTTCTTGGCACCATATTTTTTAAATTTAAGACTGAACGTTCAGTCATAATTTATTTCTAAAAAAATGCCGGAAGGGCATTAGATTATACATTTTTTGACTGAACGTTTGGTCAAAAGTAATATTTTAACAAATATGTGTCAAGTTTTTTAGGATTTTTTTTATGAAATTATACGAAAAACTGGCTAGTTTATAATGATTATAAATAATATAATGCCTGTTCTTTCTTCATCCATTTAGGAATTATAAAGAGTCTGACTGATAAAAACCATATACAATTTATCTCAGACAAATATTTTCATATATGTTTTATTTAACTTTATGCAAATAATTATTAATTTAAATTCCTCTTGTAACAAATTAAATGGTTTATACGTCATAGACCTGGAATTAAGCTTAAATGACAATAGCCGAATACAATAAGAGTGTCGACGATTTTTCGGATGGATTATATCGTTTCATTCTTAAAAATATTAAGGATGAAGAAAAGGCAAAAGATATAATACAGGATACATATGAAAAATTATGGATTAGAATCTCAAATGTCTCATATGAAAAGGTAAAATCGTATTTATTTACAGCAGCATACCATACTATGATAGACATGATAAGAAAAGAAAAAAGACAGGACAACATGGAAAAAATAAATGCCGATATGTATTCTCACACAAAACAATATACCGGTATATCAGAAATACTTGAAGAAGCCGTGAATAAACTACCTGATGATCAGCGCTCTGTTATTTTACTAAGAGATTATGAAGGATACTCATATGATGAAATTGCTGATATTACAGGATTAAATGAATCACAGGTAAAAGTATATATTTACCGCGGCAGAATGTTTCTAAAAAAATATTTGGGAAGTATTGAAACTGTTATTTAACATATTCATTAAGTCATGAATATAACCAGAGATAATTATGAAGCTT
>CP070654.1:2771932-2797308 GCA_020354785.1 Bacteroidales bacterium | reverse complement strand
AAGATCAGGCAAATAGTGATTATGCATAATTTGCATAACCAGTAATTCGATTTGAGTTTAGTTTGATCATACATGTTCATAATAATTGGTATTTAGTATTAATTGTGTTAGTTAAGAAGTTGTATTTCACAAGTACGCTGTAAATAAGAAATTCATCATTAAAAGTAAAAAAAAAATACTAAATTGCAACCGATTGCAAAATATTTTTGATATTAGTCTATTATTTATGTTATTTCATATTTTCTTTTAATAAATCATACGGTTGAAATGAAAAGTAAAGGCGAAGTTACAATATATGATATAGCCAAAGCTCTAAATATTTCTGCCTCAACTGTAAGCAGGGGATTAAATGATCGTCCCGGCGTTCATGAAGATACAAAGAAAAGGATACTGAAGACTGCAGATGAAATGGAATACCAGTATAATATTTTTGCCAGAAATTTGAGAAAAAAAAGGACAAATACAATTGGAGTTGTATTACCACGGTTTAACAGCTATTTTATGTCAGCTGTAATTGCCGGGATGGAGAACGAGGCAAACCGGACAGGTTATAACCTGATTGTAAGCCAGTCACAGGAATCCGTAAAAAAGGAAGTAACTAACATATCCACAATGTTTAATAGCAGGGTAGACGGATTACTGGTTTCCCTGGCCTGTGATACTGTGAATTCAGACCATTTTAATGTGTTTTTTAAAAAGGGTATTCCGGTTATATTCTTTGACCGCGTATTTAAAAATGCTGATTATAAGAGTATTGTTATAGACAATTTTAAGGCCGGATATGATGCGACAACTCATCTGATTGAACAGGGTTGTAAAAGAATTATGCATCTTGGCGGTAATCTTAAAAGTAACGTTTATGCCGATAGGTATAACGGTTATAAACAGGCACTTGCTGACAGTGGATTAGCTTTCAATAGATTAATCGAAATAAATACGCTGAATGAACAGGCCGGTATAGATGCTGCGAATAATATACTTGGAATGGATGTTCGGCCGGACGGGATTTTTGCTTCCAATGACGTTTCGGCAGTAGCAATTATATGCAGGCTTAAAGAGTCAGGTATATGTGTTCCTGATGATGTTGCAGTTGTCGGATTTAATAATAATCCTGTATCAACAGTTATTGATCCTAATCTTAGTACTATTGACTATCCCGGGCAGAAGATAGGTAAAGTTGCTGCATCTACACTAATAAAAAAACTTAATAACGAACAAACTCAGGGATCGAACACAATTGTATTAAAACATAATCTTGTTATCAGGCAGTCGTCCCTTAAAAAGAAATCTGGCAGTAAATCCGCTTAATACATAATATTGCTATAAAGAATACTCCTCTTTTTATTATTCCTCAGTAAATTACTGTGTTCGCAAAAAGATTTGATTAAAAAAAATAACTTTACTAATATAGAATTTGAAACAAAATCAATCGTTTCTAATAGAAATATTTTGATGCATTAAATATTGTGTGTTATGATTAACCGGTGACTTATGTATAAAATTATATTTACTGTTTTCTTTTTACTGCTGAATGCTTTATTTGCCCCGGCACAAATTCAATACAAAGGGAAACCTTTAAAATTATACTATCCGGGTTCAAAAGATATTCCTGTAATTAATTTGACAGTACCTGAATTATACAAAGTCTCAAAAGTTGATAAAGCAGGTCAGCCATCCAGGTTGAAACCAGATGAATTTGCCAGGGCAATAATTACAAATTATGATTATCAGAACTATGGCGTTTGGGACACGCTTGAGAATGACACGAAAATATGGAGATTTGGAATTAGTTCGGAAGATGCATATTCTTTAAATATTATTTTCAACGAATACCGGGTGTCCGATGGAGTAAAGGTCTTTATTTACGATGATGAACAAAAGTACATTCTGGGCGCCCTTACATACAGGAACAATAAACCTGGCCGGATTCTTGCCACCACACCCATTCCCGGTGATATTATATATATAGAAATGCAGGTCCCGTCATATATTAAGAATCCGGGGCTTTTAAAAATTGCACGGGTTGGAATAGGATATAAAGAATTATCCGAAGGCACGAGACTGAAAGATGAATGGTACGGGGCATCAGAGCCATGTAATATGGATATAAATTGTATGGATAATTCAGAAATTCAGAAATTAAAGTATTCAGTCTGCCGTATCATTTATCTTGGAAATGAAAGGTGTACAGGCACTTTGATCAATAATACCGGTAATAGCGGGAGGCCACTTGTCTTAACTGCCCAGCACTGTTTAAGCACTGATTATATCGCTGAGACAGCTATTTTTTATTTTGATTATGAAAGTCCGTATTGTAACGGACCTGACGGAAATAGTCTGAAATCAATATCAGGCAGCAGTCTGGTTGCCACAACAGCTAATAACCTTGATTTTGCACTTGTGGAATTAACTGCTGAACCGCCATTTAACTACAAGCCGTTTTTTTCCGGGTGGAACAATACAAACATACCTCCTGATAATTCCTTTTCCATTCATCATCCAAGGGGTGATGTTAAAAAAATAGCTGTTGATAATGATCAGGCAACAACAGATGACTATGGTGAGGGCTATGATGTTAATACACACTGGCTGATAAGTGACTGGGAGACGGGTACTACAGAGAAGGGATCATCAGGTGCTCCACTGTTTAACCAGGATGGAGAATTAATAGGAACATTGACTGGAGGAGATGCAAATTGTCAGCTGTCAGTAAATGATTATTATCAAAAACTATATCATTCATGGGAAGACTACCAGGATAGAGAACAGCAATTGAAATACTGGCTTGATCCTTTAGATTCAGGAGCTGAGATTCTCGACGGGTATGATCCTTTTGAATCTGTATGGGAAACCGGTGACACAATATCTAATATAGATGAAGGTGAAGACTTAACTTTAATAAAGGCAAACCTGGACTGGGGATATTTGTCAGGACACAACTCCCTGTTTATAGAATTTTTTGCAGAAAAATTTAATGTTCCGGGTAGAAAGAACCTGTTCGGATTATTTATGAACGTAGCTAAATTATATAATTTCAGAGCCTCGTCAAAAATTACTGTTATCCTCTGGGATGGAGATAGTGAACCTGACCGTGAAGTATATAATAAGGAGGTCTTATATACGGATCTTACAGAGGATGATTTGAACTTTGTTGAATTTGACTCTGCAGTAATAGTTGATAATACATTCTTCCTGGGTTATCAGGTAAAATATTATAATCCAGCGGATACCTTTGCGCTCTACATGCGTGAGAGCAATAGCGGGACAAATACTGCATTTATATATACAGATAGTAGCTGGGAGTCTATTTATATGTATAGTGGAGCCGGTATTTCAACAGCATTTGATATCCGGCCTCTAATATTCGATTCAATATCATCTCCGTTTGAATATGATACAACTTTATCAACAGGTGACATCAAAATTGTCCCGGTAACAGGCCGGAATGTTGTGGAAATTGAATTATATGAATGGCCGGAAGAAGAAGTGATAGTTAATATTTATTCTTTAAGCGGACAGTTAATAACTTCGAAATTATATAATTATTCTGACAAAATAATTGAACATAAAGTAAACAACCTGGGAAACGGAATATATCTGATTCAGGTTCTGTATAAAAGATTTGTGGTTTCAGAAAAGCTGCCTGTTTTTAGATGATGATATAACAATATATCATTATAAACGTATGAAACGACTATATACTTAGCTGAAAAATTTCGTGAAAACTTGTAAATAAATTTCTATAATTAAACGATGAAATGTCGTAATTTAGTTATAAAGAAAAACATATAGTTATGAGGTTATTAAGACAATCCAAAAACACTGGCTTTGCTATTCTTATAATATTTGTATTAAATCTGGTTTTAACTGGTATTGTTTATTCACAGGATTCTGAAAGGTATCTGGAAATCAATGGCATTGCAGAATTAGACATGAAGCCTGTTTTAAATGCCGTGGTAACACTTTACGAAGAAAATTCAAAAGTGAAATCAATTAGAACAGGTTCCACCGGGCGTTTTTCTTTTAAGCTGGATATGAATAAGGATTATATTCTTGAAGTTGCAAAAGACGGGTATGTAGAAAAAAGGATCAGGTTCATCACAAAAATACCTGATGACATAACAGGATCATGGGTAAGAGAATTCGCCGTCGGACTGGTAAAATATTGCGAAGGAGTGAATTACTCGGTTTTAAAAGATCCGGTTGATGTGATAAAATATAGCGTCAGAAGACAGGATTTTGATTCTGACAAAACCTTTGTATACAAGGTGAAGCCAAGACTGGAAAATTTATACATTGATGTTGATCAATGTATAATTGAAAAATATAATAGTATACTTGATGAAGGAGACAAGCTTCTGGAAGAAAAAAAATATGAGGAGGCCAGGGCAAAATATGAGCAGGCAGGTGAAATCTTCCCGGATGAGGAATATCCGGAAGAGCAGATTAAGAAAGTAAATAGTGCTGTTGCCAGGGATAAGAATATTGAGAATTTATATAAGAGAACGGTTACTGAAGCAGATGCTTTATTTGCCCAGAAAAGATATGATGAAGCCTTGTTGAAATATAAGGGAGCCTTGAAACTAAAGCCACAGGAAACCCATCTTCAGCAAAAAATAAATGAGGCAGAATCTTTGAAAGCAGAGCAGAATGCAGAACAACAGGCAAAAAGTGAAGCAGATGCAAATTACAACCTTCTGGTTTCAAAAGGTAACACTGCATTTGCTATGAAAAATTACGATTTGGCTAAACAGTATTTCTCACAGGCTTTGGAAATTAAACCCGGTAATTACTATCCTTCAAACAAGTTAAAGGAAATTGATGTATTAGTTGCTCAAAAAGAACAAACTGAGACCAAACAGCAGGAAATAGTCAAAGAATATAATAATGTTGTCCAAAAGGCTGACCAGTTACTCCTGGCAAAAAACTATGAGGAAGCAAAGGCATCATATGAGCAGGCATTGCTGGTTAATCCGCAGGAATCCTATCCCAGGGAAAAGATAGCTGAAATTGAGAATATGATTAAGGAACAGCAGAAGACTCTGGCCAAATCAAGTAGAGTTGAACTGGAAAGGGAATATGATGTTGCTCTGGCAGAAGGTGACAGTTATTATAAGTTAAAAGATTATGAGGCAGCTAAAACAGCATATAACAAAGCCGCATCACTCAAACCCGATGAAATTTATCCAAAGCAGCGTCTGGAAAGAATTAATAACTTGTTAGCAGCTGAACAGTCACGGAAGCAGCAGAGTATTGACAAAAATTATAAAGATGCGGTAGCGGCTGGTGATAATTATATTGAACTAAAACAATATGATCAGGCCAAACAGGAATTTAATAAAGCACTCACATACAAACCTGATGATATATATGCTAAGAACAAATTACTGGAAATAGACAGGCTGGTAGAAGCTCAAAAGCAGAGACTTGCAGAGCAGAAAACAAGGGATGAACAATATCAGGCAGCTGTTACCAGAGCTGACGGTTTTTTCCGGATGAAGGAATTTGATGCTGCAAAAACGGCGTATCAGAATGCTTTGGATATCAATCCTGCTGAACAATATCCGCGAATGAAGATCCAGGAAATTGACAGGTTACTGTCCATACAGGAGGCTGAAAAAGAAAGAGAAATAGAAGCCGGTTACAAAAGTGCAGTTATCTCAGGTAACAGACTGTTTTCAAACAAGCAGTATTCACTGGCAAAGGATGAGTATGAGAAAGCACTTAATTATAAACCGGCTGATTCATATGCAAGTAACAGAATCGAGGAAATAAACAGGCTTATATCGCAGCAGGAACAGCAGCTGGCAGCGAAGCAGGCACGTAAGAAACAATATGATGAAATTATAGCAAGGGCCGATGGGCTAAAGAATCTGAAAGAATATGCAGATGCTAAAGCTGAATACGGCAGGGCTCTGCAAATACTTCCGGGGGAAATTTACCCGCAGCAGCAAATTGCTGAAATTGAAAGAATTATAGCGGAGCAGGAAAGGGTTTTGGCAACGCAGAAAGCTAAAGAAAATAATTATTCGGATGCAATTAGTAAAGCTGACGGATACTACAGACTACAGGAATATGAAAAAGCAAAAGCCGATTATAATTTTGCTCTGACAATTATGCCTGACGAGATTTATCCGAAAAATAAGATCAGGGAGATTGATGATATAATTGCAGCACGGTTAAAAGCTGAGGCTGATGCCAAGGCATTAAATGATGCTTATAATAGTGCTGTCAGCCAGGCTGATGTTTTCTTCAATCAGGAAAAATATACACAAGCAAGGTCAGGTTACACTACAGCTTTAAACTATAAACCTGATGCTCTTTATCCTAAAAATCAGATCTCTCAAATTGATAATATACTTGCTCAACAGGATAGAAAGAAGCAGGAAGAAATGGCCAGAGATCAGGAATATGAATCGATAATACTAACGGCTGACAGATTATATGATGCAGCCGATTATAATAATGCAAGAGAAAACTATAAGAAAGCACTGGAAGTTAAACCTGATGAACTTTATCCGAAGCAAAAGATAAAAAAGATAGATGAAACACTCAGGCTGCTGGCAAGTCAGAAAACCACTACATCCGGCCAGTCACAGACACAGTCTCAAACTTCTGCACGAACAGGGCCCAGTCCAAAACTGGCTGATTTGGTATTTAAGGATGATAGCGAAAGAGACAGGTATTTGAATGATCTTAAGAAAAAATACCCGGAAGGAGTAACTCTGGAAACTTATAAAGAGAGAAATAAAACTACCAGAAGATATGTTATAATAAGGAATAATGAAGCACATGAATATCGCATGGTACACTTTACAAACTGGGGAGGTAAAGAATATTCAGTTGACGGAAAACCCATTACCGGTCAGTATTTTAATTCGCAAACTTCCATAAGATCAGGAGAGTACTTCAAAGAATTTGAGTTTTAATGTACAAAAGTATTTATCTTATCCTGGTACTTATAATTATTTCAGGCTGTAAAAACAGGTCTGATACTATTAGTAATGAATACTTATTGCTCCCCCGCGAAAGGAAAGTGCCTGTAAAATATGCATCCGGATTTGATATTGGCTATTACAGCAAATTCACCCTTTTAACTGTAAGAAATCCATGGCAGAAAGCAGATGATGTTGAGTTTAAATATGCCTTAATAAACAGAACAGATTCTACAGAACTTAAACCTGAAGGATACAAAATAATCAGAATTCCTGTCAGAAGAGCAGTATGCTTATCAACCACTCACATTGGATTCATAGATTTTCTGGGAATAAAGGAATCGATAGTCGGTATTTCAGGGGAGAAATATATTACTGATAATTTTATTATTAACCGGATAAAGTCAGGTGAAGTAAAAGACATCGGGTATGATGAAAGTTTAAATTATGAATTAATTCTTGAACTTAAGCCTGATATAATTTTTGTATATGGTGTTACAGGTGCAATATCCTCATATATAAATAAACTGGAAGAACTCAATATAAGTACTGTTCTCGTGGGTGAGTATCTTGAAGAAACCCCGCTGGCAAAAATGGAGTGGATAAAGTTTATGGCTGCATTTTATGAAATGGAAAATAAGGCTTTGACCATGTTTGATTCGGTTTCAAATAAATATAACTGCCTGGTATCCCTGACGGAGAACATTTCTGTAAAACCTAAAGTATTATTAGGCCTGCCCTGGAGGGGTGCCTGGTACATTTCAGGGAGTAACAGCTATGTTGCAAGGCTCATAAAAGATGCAGGCGGTGATTATTTGTGGAGTAATCTGAATTTTAGGGACAGCCAGCCGCTGAGTCTTGAGTCTGTATTTGAAAAAGCTTTTCTGGCTGACTTCTGGTTAAATACCGGTTCTGTAAATAATATCAGTGATATTATAAAAGTTGATGAGAGATTTGGAGAGTTGCCGTCTTTAAAGAATGAAAAAGTGTTTAATAATAATAATAAAACCAACAACTATGGAGGCAATGCTTATTACAGCACTGGCGTTGTTGAACCGGATATTGTTCTTTCAGATATTATTTATATTTTGCATCCGGAAATATTACCTGACCATAATTTAAAATATTATAAGCAAATGAATTAAATAAATAATAAAATATGGCAAATATTAAAAGACTAAAAAAAGAAGTAAAGCATATAACAGAGGAATTGATAAACGAGTGCCTGGCTTTTCAGCATTTTCATCCTGAAGTTAAAGAGGAAAAGATTAATGCTATATTAAAAGAAATTATTAATAAAAGCAGTGATATCATTGCAAAAATTAACCAGGTAAAAAAAGAAAAGGATGATATTAAGCCTAAGAAACATTTCAACAGCATTATAAAAGATATAAACCAGAAGCTTATACCGACTCTTGATAAACTAACTGAGCTTGAAAAAAGCAAGAAAGAATAGTTTGCTTTAACCTGCTCTTAATTAACTGTTTGTAACCTGTCGTATAAATATTTCAATATTGTATTTTGAATACAAAGTCTAACAAGAAAATACTACTTATTCTGATAATTCTTTCCGTTTTACTGATAATAGTATTTATTGTTGATCTTTTTCTGGGTTCAGTAACAATACCTTTTAAAGAAGTTCTGAAGATTCTTATATCCGGCAAGAGTGAAAACCAGATATGGTCTGCTATTATTTATGATTTCAGACTGCCTAAAGCAATAACGGCTGTACTGGCAGGGGCAGCGCTGTCAGTTAGCGGACTCCAGATGCAGACTATTTTCCGTAACCCCCTGGCAGGACCTTATGTGCTGGGAATTAGTTCAGGTGCCAGCCTGGGCGTAGCAATACTGGTTCTGGGATTTTCTTCATATCTTACTAACCAGTCAGTACATTATTTCGGGAACTGGGCCCAGGTAATCGCAGCATGGATTGGTGCCGGATTAGTACTTTTTTTAATTTTAGCAGTATCCATGCGAGTCCAGGATATAATGACTATACTTATACTTGGGATTTTATTTGGCAGTGCAACTTCAGCAATTGTCAGTATTTTTCAGTATTTCAGCCATCAGTCAATGCTAAAGGCATTTGTTATATGGTCAATGGGCAGTCTGGGTAATTTATCAAAATCGCAACTGAATATACTGATGCCATGCATTATAGCAGGCCTTTGCTTATCTCTGTTGTTTTCAAGGATTTTAAATGTACTTCTGCTGGGAGAGACATATGCCAGAAGTCTTGGAGTAAATATTAAATTCTCAAGAGTTATGCTTTTTATTTCAACAAGCATACTTGCAGGAAGTATAACAGCATTTTGCGGACCGATAGGTTTTATTGGTATTGCAGTTCCGCACATCGTGAAAATTATTACAAAGTCAGCTGACCATTATTATTTAATACCGGGATCAATACTGGCTGGGGCTATTATACTGTTACTAAGTGATATCATTTCTCTTTTACCGGGATCTGACAGCATACTCCCTGTTAATTCAGTGACGGCCTTATTAGGTATACCTGTTGTGATCTGGATTATTATAAAAAACAAAAAGATAGCAAGTTTATCTTAGTTATGAATTCATCAGAGAATATATTATCAATTGAAAATCTTATTATAGGATATGGAAGTGCCGGCAGCAAAGGTAAACCGGTTTTTTCAGATATTAAGTTGAAGGCGAAGAAGGGGGAGAATATTGCTGTTATCGGAAGAAACGGCATAGGTAAAAGTACACTTTTAAGGACTATCAGCAGACTGCAAAAACCATTAAAAGGAAATATAAGAATAAAAGATAAAGATATAAGTCATTATACAAAGCAGGAATTTGCAAGAATTGTGAGTTTTGTTTCAACTGAAATAATTAGAATCAGCAATTTCAGGTTGATTGACCTGGTTGCACTTGGGAGATTTCCATATACCGGCTGGATAGGAAAACCGGGCAGAGATGATTATGATATTATTAATGAGTCCATTAGCCAGGTGGGGATAGATGACCTGAAATATAAATTAGTTAATGAAGTCAGTGACGGTGAAAGACAAAGAGCGATGATTGCCAGAGCCCTGGCTCAGGATACGGAAATTATCATACTCGATGAACCTACTGCCTTTCTTGATATGCCTAGTAAATACGAGATTATAAGGCTGCTGAATGAACTGACGGTTAACCGGAATAAAACAATAATCTTTTCATCCCATGATTTAAATATTACCTTACAGGAGGCTGATAAAATATGGCTTATGGAAGCCGATGAAATCGTTGAGGGAGCCCCTGAAGACATGATTTTAAATAGAAATATTTATAATTTATTTGATAATTCAAACATGTCCTTTAATATTGAAAGCGGTGATTTCAGACTTAACCGTAATATAACGGGTAAAATAATGTTAAACGGAAAGGGAATTGCTGAATACTGGACCCGGAGAGCTCTTGAAAGATTAGGCTTTGAAATATCAGATGAAACCGGGCAGGAACTTTTCGTTCAGGTTGATGATAATAAAAAACCCACAGAATGGATTTTAATGAAAAAGGGCAATAAAATTAAAACTAATTCGATATATAATTTAACTTTGCACCTCAGAGATATTATTTGATTATACTAATCTAATATTTTTTATCATGGATAAGTCAGTAAAAAAAGTTGTTTCTTATATTTTAATTACTCTGGTACTTCTTTTCACTGTTATTGCGGTTTTGGGTGTATGGGAGTTCATTGATTTAAGCAATGTAATACAAAAGATCATGTCATCCCTGTTAATTATCTTTGCTGCCTCTGCTGTTGTTCTATTTATTTTTACTGTCCTCATTAAAGATAATGGACAGTCAAAACCGACCTGATAATAACTGAAAATCCACTATATTTTATATTAAATCTTCATATTTTTATGAATATATAATATTATTTGGTTTTTATACAATAAAAATCCTTTAAGAACGTTAGACATAATTTGTAGAGTAGCAAACCCACTTATAATAATATGCTTTCAATATTAATTCCGGTTTATAACTTCGATGTTATAGAACTTATAGAAAATTTAGATTCCCAGGCAAGAAAAGCAAAGATTGATTTTGAGATTATTGCTGTTGATGATGCTTCTGAGGATAAATATAAAACTAAGAACCGGAAGATAAATACCCTTCCCAATGTCAGGTACTTTGAAGAATCCCAAAATAACGGACGGGCAAGAGTTAGAAATAAGCTGGCCGAATATGCCAGGTTCAATAACCTTTTATTTATTGACTGTGACTCTGAGATACTTGACAAGAATTTTATATTGAATTACCTTGAACATTGCAGGCAGAATGAGGTTATCTGCGGAGGACTGGAATATGTTAAAAGAGTTCCGCAGGATAAAAGTTATTATCTGAGATGGCTCTACGGAACGAAAAGAGAATATAAAAATGCCAGAGATAGAAATAAAAACCCCAATGCTTCATTCTCATCCTTTAATTTTCTAATCAACAAAGATGTTTTTGATCAGATTAAATTTAATGAGACTATTACAAATTACGGACATGAGGACACACTATTTGGATACGAATTGAAAAAAAGAAATATAATTATTAAACACATTGATAACCCGATGGTCCATATCGGACTGGAAACTAACGAGGAGTTTATTAAAAAGACAAAAGAAGGAATCGAAAACCTGAAACAATTAATGAAACAAAATGGCTATGAAAAAGTGTTTATAAAAGATATAACCCTCCTGAACTATTTTAAATTTTTACAAAGAATCCGCTTAAGCAAGTTATTCAGGTATCTGTTTAATAAGCTGGAAAAAAGGCTCTATAATTATCTGGTAAAAAACAAGCCAAATATATTATTTTTTGATCTGTTTAAACTTGGCTATTTGTGTTCTATTAATTAGACCAGTAATTAAATGGCTATAATGAAAAGTTGATTAACTTGCTTCTTTTTAAAATTGGTTGCTATTTTTCCTTTAAATTCATTTTTCAAATATTATTTTTGTGACCAGATAACAGTGTCAGAAAGGTAAAAAGATGGATATTCATAGTATTCTTATTGAGACAATTATAAAAGGAATCAACTCTCTCTACGGACAAATTGTTGATAAGAAAATACTTCAGCTGCAAAAGACAAGGAAAGAGTTTGAAGGTGATATTACCCTTGTTGTATTTCCCTTATTAAAAATGTCCGGAAAGAATCCTGAACCTACTGCAAAAGAGCTTGGTGAATTTTTATTATCGAATTTGTCAGAGGTGAAAAAATATAATGTTGTTAAAGGATTTCTGAATCTGACCATAAGTGATAGCTTTTATCTACAATATCTTATTTTCTGCAATTCCCAACAAAATTACGGCTTCAAGCGGAGTAAAGAAGGTTATGAAACCTACATGATTGAATATTCATCTCCAAATACTAATAAACCTCTGCACCTGGGCCATATTCGCAATAATCTTATTGGCTACTCCATTTCCAATATTTTAAAAGCAAATGGGAAACGGGTAATAAAAACAAATATCGTAAATGACCGGGGAATTCATATATGCAAATCAATGCTGGCCTGGGAAAAGTGGAGTGGGGGTGAAACTCCAGAATCATCAGGCAAAAAGGGAGATCACCTGGTAGGTGATTATTATGTAAAGTTTGATGCGGAATATAAAAAACAAATAAAAGAACTGATGGGCAAAGGGAAGTCGGAAGATGATGCGGTAAAAAATGCCCCGTTAATCATGGAAGCACAGGAAATGTTAAGAAAGTGGGAGGCTAAAGATCCCCGGGTTATGGAGTTATGGAAAAAAATGAACGGATGGGTATATGACGGATTTGATGCAACCTATAAAAGACTGGGGGTTGATTTTGATAAGATTTACTACGAATCTGATACATTCCTGGTAGGCAGGGAGACAGTACTGGAAGGGCTTAAGAAAGGTATCTTTCATAAAAAGGATGATGATTCGGTCTGGATTGATTTGTCAGATGACGGACTGGATGAGAAAATTCTTCTGCGTGCTGATGGTACATCGGTATATATTACACAGGATATTGGCACAGCCCGTATGCGGCAGGAGGATTATAAATTTGATAAACATATTTATGTTGTTGGTAATGAACAGGAATATCATTTCCAGGTGCTGGCACTAATACTCAACAGGCTGGGATTTAAGTGGGCAAAAGATTTGTATCATTTATCATATGGAATGGTAGAGCTACCGGAGGGTAAAATGAAATCCCGTGAGGGAACAGTTGTTGATGCTGATGATCTTATTGATGAAATGACAAATATTGCCCGGGAAATGTCAAAAGAACTGGGGAAACTTGAGGGATTAACCGGTGAAGAAAAAGAGGATGTATTCAGGGTTATAGGCCTGGGGGCATTAAAATATTTTATACTGAAAGTTGATCCTGTTAAGAATATGACTTTTGATCCTGCAGAGTCTATAGATTTTAATGGTAACACAGGCCCATTTATTCAGTATACTTATGCAAGAATCAGGTCTGTTTTAAGAAAAGCCAGGGAAGGCAATATTAATATTCCTGATAAATTCAATCCGTCCATTAAGCTTGAATCAAAGGAAAAATCACTGCTGAAGTTTATTTATGATTTTCCTGTGGTGGTAAGGGATGCCGGTGAGGATTTTAATCCTGCAATAATTGCCAATTTCACATATGAGCTGGTTAAGGAATTCAACCAGTTTTACCACGATTTTTCTATTCTGAAAGCAGGAGATGAAGAATTGAGGAACTTCAGGCTTGTTCTTTCACAAATGACCGCAAAAATAATTAAATCAGCATCGGACCTTCTGGGTATTGAGCTGCCTGAAAGGATGTAGATTTAACAAGATATGCTTATTTTTGTACTTTCGCAGAATTAAAATGGCTAAATAATGTTTGATAATTTAACAGAAAGACTGGAAAGTTCCTTTAAGATTTTAAAAGGGCAGGGGAGGATTACTGAAATTAATGTTGCTGAAACACTAAAGGAGGTTCGGCGTGCTTTGCTTGATGCTGACGTAAACTATAAAATTGCTAAAGATTTTACAGACAGGGTAAAAGAGAATGCAATTGGTCAGAAAATCATGACTGCTGTCAAGCCAGGGCAGATGATGGTAAAGATTGTTCATGATGAGCTCGCAGAACTAATGGGAAGCTCCAATGAAGATATAAATATAAAGGGCAATCCTGCTGTGGTTTTAATAGCCGGCTTACAAGGCTCGGGTAAAACAACATTTGCAGGCAAGCTGGCCAATCATTTAAGCAGTAAAAGGGGTAAAACACCCATTCTTATTGCCGGTGACGTTTATCGTCCAGCTGCAATTGAACAGCTTAAAGTACTGGGAGAGCAAATCAATATACCTGTTTATACTGAAGAGGATAATAAGGATCCTGTTAAAATTATTAAGGCCGGAATAAAAGAAGCAAAAAGGACAGGTAATGATTTAGTTATTGTTGATACTGCAGGACGTCTGGCAATTGATGAGGAAATGATGAATGAAATTGAATCTATTAAAAAATCAATTTCCCCGGGAGAAACATTATTTGTTGTTGATTCGATGACAGGCCAGGATGCAGTAAACACAGCGAAAGAATTTAATGACAGGCTGGATTTTGATGGTGTTGTACTTACAAAACTTGATGGTGATACCCGGGGTGGTGCAGCCCTGACAATTAGAGAAGTAGTACATAAGCCTATTAAATTTATAAGTGCAGGGGAAAAGCTTGATGCAATAGAATTGTTTCACCCGGAAAGAATGGCTGACAGGATACTTGGTATGGGTGATATCGTATCATTAGTAGAAAAGGCGCAGGATCAATTTGATATTGACCAGGCAAGAAAGCTTAAGAAGAAAATAGCCAAAAATCAGTTTAATTTTAATGACTTTATACAACAAATACAGCAGATAAAAAAGATGGGTAATATGAAAGATCTTGCAGGTATGATCCCCGGTGTAGGTAAGGCAATAAAAAATCTTGATATTGATGACGATGCTTTTAAAAGTATTGAATCAATAATATATTCTATGACACCTCAGGAACGTGAGGATCCGGCACTTTTAAATGGTTCAAGGAGAAAAAGAATTGCAACTGGAAGTGGTACCAGTGTTCAGGACGTTAACAGGCTGATAAAGCAATTTGATGACACACGTAAAATGATGAAGATGATGTCAGGAGGGAAGAATTTATCGCGCATGATGAGTAACATGTCAGCTATGAAAAATAAAATGCAGGATTGAAAAGAATAATAAATGTTAAAATTATAAATAAATGGAATTAATTGACGGTAAAAAGGTTGCAAGTGATATTAAACTTGAAATTGCAGATGAAGTTGAAAAAATAAAACAAAACGGTGGTAAAATTCCGCATTTAGCGGCTGTTCTTGTAGGTCACGACGGTGCCAGTGAAACTTATGTTGCAAATAAAATCAAAGCATGTGAGCTTGTCGGTGTAAAATCTACTCTTATAAGGTTTGAGGATACAGTCAGCCAGGATGAATTACTTGATAAAGTAGAGGAGCTGAACCAGCATAATGATATTGACGGTTTTATTGTTCAGCTGCCTCTTCCTGATCATATCTCCGAGCAAAGGGTAATAGAAGCAATTGATCCAAAAAAAGATGTTGACGGATTCCATCCGGTTAATGTAGGCCGGATGGTTATCGGCCTGCCGGCTTTTATTTCAGCTACACCAGCCGGTATTCTTGAACTAATGAAAAGATATAATATTGATCCTTCAGCAAAGAACTGTGTAATAATTGGGCGCAGTAACATTGTGGGCCGTCCTCTGAGTATTTTATTATCGCAGAAAAGAGAGCAGGGAAATGCTACTGTTACAGTATGTCATACAAGAACAAAAAACCTTAAGGAAGTCTGTACAAAAGCCGATATAATCATTGTCGCACTCGGATCACCTGAGTTTTTGCAGGCAGATATGGTTAAGGAAGGTGCAGTAGTAATTGATGTTGGGACATCAAGAGTAAAATCAGATAAAACCAAATCGGGCTGGAAATTAAAGGGAGATGTGAATTTTGAAGAAGTTGCTCCGAAATGCAGTTTTATTACGCCGGTGCCAGGAGGTGTTGGCCCCATGACTATAGTATCATTGTTAAGGAATACGCTATTAGCCGCAGGTAAAAAAATCTATAATTAGAGTATTTTTATATTGAATTATCCAGGAATCTAATTAATACCGACGTTAATAATAATAATACTTTTTTTTATACCTTGCTTGATATTTGAATGATTAGTTTTAATTTTAGATTTAGTATGAAATCTCTGAATCTAATAATAATCTGGCTGGTTGCTTTTGGCTTTTTGCTGTCATGTAAGCAGCCCAAAAAAGATATACCTGTACCTGTCAGCTGGTCCAGCAACGATCCCCTGACCATACCTTTCAGAATCAGATTACAAAAATTCCAGCGCGCAAATCTTATTGAAAACAGCTCTTTCGAATTAGGCAAAACATTTGTTGTTGATACCGCTGGTTCTACATTCAGGGTAGACGGATGGCAGAAAGTAGGAGATAATGTTGAATGGGTAAATATTGTATTAGACACGATTTATAATGCTAATGAAGCTGTAGACTCTCTACATTCAATTAAAATTCACAGATCAAGTATTGATGAGACTGATGAAGAGGGGGAGGGTATAATCAGTGATTATATCAGGGTAATTCCCGGTAATTATTCTTTATCATTTTATATTAAACTTGAAGATATTTGTTCCAGTAAAGAACGTCTTGGTACCAGACTACATGATGCTGTTAATATAATAGTCTATTATTACGATAAAAATAAAATACCAGTCAGTTCAAGATTATACTTGCCTCAGAAAGATATTTACATTAATAATTCGTTTAAAGGATTTTCATTTTCAAATTACTGGCATATAGACAAATTTGGCTGGGCCAGAGTATACGGTAAATCTCATAATTATAACTGTCCGGAAGGAGATATACCGGATGAAGCGAGATATGTGAAAATATATCTCGGATTAAAGGGTATTGGGACGATGTGGATTGATAATGTTGATTTTCGTTATACAAAATCAAACTTTACGAATCTTGAAAGAATGAAATATTTAACCGATACACTTTTTTCCAAACATGAATTTATAATTCCTGCTCCAAAAGAAATTAAAAAATACGAATCTATAATATATTATGAGCCGGGAACTGACAATAAGAATTTACCTGTAATACTGGTGCCTGATAATATTTCTGTTGAAACCGGAAATGCTGCACAGCTGATAAAAAATAAGATGGAGAATCTCTTCAAGAGTCTGATGGATAGCGCTAAGAATGATATTGGAATAAAGATACTAACCAGGCTGCCGGACAAAGATATTAACTCGTCCAGATTAATATTCAGTATAGGTAAAAATAATCTCTACAGGAGATTCAGGGAAATCCTTCCGATAAACGATATTAAAAACAAGGCTCAGGGCTATTTTATTTATACAAACAGCGATATCAGTAATCTCATTTTTTTGGCGGGTAACAATCCTGCAGGCGATTATTATGCCGCTACTACTGCTATTCAACTATTTGATAATAAAAAATTTATCTTTCATAATGCCAAAGTGATTGACTATCCGGATTTTGAGAACAGATACTTTAACCTGTCAGCATATAACAGGATTTCTGATGTACAAAATAATATATCATATATTGATGAACTTACCGGATATAAGATAAATGGAGCATATATATCAAGCGACTGGAATATGGATAGTGTAATATACAGACAAATATTAACAGGGATTAGCTCAAAACACACAAACCACGATATTTTTAATTTCAGGATATTGCTCGCTCCGCCTGAATTTTTTAATTATATGGCTGGCAATGATGATCTTATTGAAGAGAACAGACAGATAAATATAAGTAGTATTAATCAGGATAAGCTATTAAGTATATGCAGCACCGGATTTAATAATGGGGCACTGGGAATTCTATATGTCCCCTGTTTTATAACTCCTTTAAAAACCGGTTTATGTCAGAAAGGACAGTCTGACAATCATTTAAATATTTCCGGCAGGCTTACAAGGAATTTGTCCGCAATAAGTAATATTGTAAATAATGAATATGCAGGAATGGATATAGGTTTACTTCCGCCCTGGTATAATAATGAAATTATTGATGGTAGCAGAGGTACTACCGAATTTCTTCTGAAGAGAATTACATCCGGATTTCATGATAATATATCCTATTTCTGGACCGGTAATTCATTCCATTCATTAAAAACTGACAACGCAGATCTGGAAAGAATTGAATATTTCCTGAAACAAATTCCGGTTTACTGGGATAACTCTATTTTAACCGGTAAAAGGAACATGAATGTAAATGACTATTACTCACATTATCCGGGTAAAGTGAAACTATTGAATTTATTTGAACCCTATAATGATGATAATATTGACAATATACTGGGAAGTATAAACAGGGACCAGATATTTTTTAATAGTCATGTAACTTCGGAACTTGATCTCATAAAGTTTGCCACGGTAGCTGACTTTTCGTGGAACACAAGGTCATATGATCCTGATTTATCATTATGGAAGGTTCTTCTCTCAAGATACGGACTTGAAGCAACTAAACTCCTGATAATAATCAATGATGATTATTTTAGCCTGAAGGAAATAATTCTGAATTTAAAATCTGCAAAGCCGGTACAGAAACTTGTCAGGAAAGGAGAGAATATTATAGATGATTTAAATACAGAACTGGAAAAACTTGCTTCTATACTGGGAGAATCACATCCCTTAACTGACGAATTAAAATACATGGTTGAAGATATTACAAGGGAATATAATGAATTAAGTAACGAGCTAAATAATAATCTGGGAAATTTGCAAAGTATAGAAAATATCGACTAGATTTGTATTTATATTTTTCAATCGTATAGGTAATCGCTCATGAATCCGGATCCAGGCAGTTTTTTAGAAGAGGAAGAATACTCTGATATAATAAACAGATACAAGGACATGTTAAAGAAAAACAAGTCCTGCTTCTTTGATATATACGAATTTGAAAATATAATTGACTATTATATACTGAACAGCGATTACAAAGCCGCATTAAAATCCGTCAGAACCGGCCTTGATCAACATCCTTATTCAATATCGCTGAAACTTAAGCATGCTCAAATATTAATAGAAGACAAAAAACCACAGGTAGCACTAAAGATATTAAATGATATTGAAATTGTTGATTCATATAATTTTGAAATTCATTTATTAAAAGGCAAAGCCCTGAATTCTTTAAAAAGGCTTAAGGAGGCAACAGATGCATTTGATCAAGCGATTAGCCTGTCACAGGAAGACAAGGATGATGTTATTTATGAAATAGCATTATCGTTTATAGAGCTGGACAGAATAAAAACAGCAATTAAATACTTAATTCTTGCCTTTGAAATAAATGATTCGAATTTGCTGGTGCTATATGAGTTAGCTATATGTTATGAAAGGCTGAATAATATAGAAAAAAGCATATATTACCTTGAAAAATATCTGGATGTTGATCCGTACTCCGAAAACATATGGTTTAATTTAGGATTGCTGTATTCATCTGTTAAAAAGTATGATGATGCAATAAAAGCATATGATTATGCAATTGCAATATGTCCTGAGTTTACTTCAGCTTATACAAGCAAAGCTGACACACATATATGTAATAATAATTACTATAATGCAATTGAAGTATACAGGGAATTACTGGAAATAGATAATAAAAATGTACGTTTGTTCTGCAATATAGGGGGCTGTTATGAGAAACTCGGAGATTACAAATCTGCAATTGAAAATTATGATAAAGCAACAAAGATTGAAAATGATCATTCGGATGCCTGGTATAAAATTGGAGCTTCCTGGTTTCATTTAATGAAATATCATAAAAGTATATTCTATCTGAAAAAAGCAATTAAAATAAAACCTGATATATCAGAATACTGGTTTTTACTTGGTGATGCATATGCTAAAATCAAGCATTTTAATAAGGCCGTAAAGGCATATACAAATACTATCGAGCTTGACCCTGACAATTATGAAGCCTGGATTGCCTATGCTAAAGTATATTATGACAATAATAAAATTACAAGTGCTATAAGAATATTAGAAGAATCATATCAATATAATCACAATATTGCTATTATAAATTATCAACTGGCGGCCTATTATATTTATAATAAGCAACCTTCCTTATCATATAAATATTTTGAGAAAGGCTTATTATTAAACTATAAAGAACATAATAAGGTTTTAATTAATTTTCCTGAAACAAGGGAAAACGATCAAATAAAAAGGCTTATTCTCAAGTATAAAAATTTAAAGTGATCAGAAAATGAATGTGTCTTTACCTCACATACCTGTAAGGCCAAAAAAGCCCCGTGAAACAGGTTTGACAATGGTTATGGATAAGGGTTTGAGCCTTCAGGAGGCAGAAAATCTGGTAGAATCAGGCGGAGATTATATCGATTTAATTAAGCTTGGTTTCGGAACATCAGTAATAACAAATAAATTGAAGGAAAAGATAAGAATATATAAGAGGGCAAAATTGAAATTATATTTTGGAGGCACATTATTCGAAGTGTTTATCATTAGGAACATGTTTAATGAATACATCAAATTTATTGATAACTACGGACTGGAATTTGCAGAAGTATCAGACGGGTCAATGTACATGCCTCATGAACAAAAATTACAGTATATTAAACATCTGGCAGCGAAAGTTACTGTGCTGTCTGAGGTAGGCTCAAAACAAAAGGGCGTAGTAATACCAACTGATAAGTGGATAAACATGATGAAAAAAGAGCTGGAAGCAGGTTCATGGAAAGTAATTGCAGAAGCCAGGGAAAGCGGCACTACCGGTATCTTTCATAGTGATGGCACGGCAGATAAAAACCTGATAGATAGTATATCAAAACATATTGATCCTGGACGCATAATATGGGAGGCACCCCTTAAAGCTCAGCAGGTATGGTTTATAAAATTATTTGGATGTAATGTCAATCTGGGAAATATAGCCTGCAATGAAGTGATACCTCTTGAAACTTTAAGGCTGGGCCTGAGAGGGGATACGTTTTTTAATTTCCTGCCGGATGATCTGAAAACCAAAAAGCAACAACCCACAGATAATCCTCATAATAAAAATTACCAGGTTTAATACCTGCATAAATATCCTGATGAATTTTATGAAAAAATATTTGGCCTTATTCTTTAAAGGAGCCGGCATGGGGGCTGCCAATGTAATTCCCGGGGTGTCCGGCGGTACAGTAGCACTTATAACAGGCATCTTTGAGAAACTTATTCATTCCATAAAATCATTCGATCTTGAGGCTATAAAACTATTGTTTACAGGGAAATTCAGAACCTTTTCAAAACATGTGAACCTTGATTTCCTTATTGCCGTATTTGCAGGTATCGCAGTTAGTATTTTTTCCCTGGCAAAATTACTTGATTACCTGTTTAACAACTACCCTGTATATGTCTGGGCTTATTTTTTCGGATTAATACTGGCATCAATATACTTTGTGGGAAAGACGATTTCACGCTGGCATATCAGCGTGATAATAAGTATGATAACAGGAACTGCCATAGCAGTAATAATATCTTTATTAAGCCCGGCCGTTGAGAATGACAGTTTTATTTATCTTATAGTATGCGGTATAGTTGCTATATGCAGCATGATACTTCCTGGCCTGTCAGGTTCTTTTGTCCTGGTTCTTATGGGTAATTATAAACTTGTGATGATAAACGCCGTGTCTTACTTTCGCTGGGAAATACTGATTCCGGTATTTCTTGGAGCAGTATTCGGATTGATAGCATTTTCACGCCTTCTATCCTGGATATACAGAAAGTACAGAAATCAGACTATAGCGATACTTACAGGATTTATACTGGGATCATTAAGTATATTATGGCCCTGGCAGGAACCGGTTTTGCTGGTTGATGCAGGCGGAACACCTGTCTTAAAGGATGGAGAGCATATAATCAGCGGGTATAGAAAATTTGTTCCCGGGGAATTTAACCAGGAGGTAATAATGGTTATAGCCCTGGTGGTAATAGGCTTTGTTACAATTCTGGTAATGGAAAGGTTAGCAAAAAAAACTGATCATTAAAAGTTGTAATTTATTATGAAGAAATTCGGACTTATTGGCTACCCGTTAAGCCATTCATTTTCGATGAAATATTTTAGCGATAAGTTTAAAAAGGAAAATATTGAAGACTGCCAGTATCTGAATTTCCCGATTGACACAATTGAGAAGCTGCCTTCTCTTATATCAGAGAATAAAAACTTAATCGGATTGAATGTGACAATTCCTTACAAAGAAAAGGTCATTGGCTATCTTAATGAGATTGATGAAACATCCGGTAAAATAGGAGCGGTTAATACAATAAAAATTCGCAGGGTACGAGATAATTACACATTGTCAGGTTATAACACAGATGCATACGGATTTCATACCTCAATAGTACCACATATTAAAAAGACTCATAAAAAAGCCCTCATTTTAGGTACAGGAGGTGCTTCAAAAGCAATTGCATACGTATTTGAACAGCTTGGTATTGATTATATTTTTGTCTCGCGGAAACCAAAAAAGGCGAATCATATTTCCTATAATGACATAACAGGAGATTTAATGTCTGATTTCAGAATCATTGTAAATACTTCTCCTTTGGGAATGTATCCGGATGTTGATAAATATCCTTATATACCATATAAATATTTAACAAGTGATCATTTATTATACGACCTTGTCTATAATCCGGAAATGAGCAAATTCCTGGAGAAAGGTTCAGAGAAAGGTGCAATAACAGTAAATGGCCTGTTAATGTTACATCTTCAGGCCGAGAAAGCATGGGAAATATGGAATAGAGAGGATCAATAGCTTTTAAAAGCCATTTCCTGAAGTTTTGAGCTTACTTTTATTCCGTATTTGGAAGCATTTGATTGCTTAATCTCAAATTTTAATTTATCCCCGATAATTAAAAAGTTGATTGCCGACCCTACATCAATAGCCCCGTTTTTTTCTGTAATAACCAGAGTACTCATATTGCTTATTTTAGCTACTACCTGTCCAAGCTGTTTAGTACGGCTGAACGGTATAAATAGGATATGGCACCTGGAAATTTCATCAATTGATTTCAACTGTTGAACAGTAATGGACTGTGTGCCCACTTTTTTCCCTGTTGTATAACTTGTTATTTCGTTTGCCACAGCAGATGAGCCAAATATTCCAATAACAAAAGGGCCTGATTTATAGTTGGCTGGCCATTCAATTAATCTTGAGAAATTATAAATAAACATCGCCTGTGCCCTGGGTATTCCGGTCTGTCCAAATATTAAGCCAGGATAAGTAATAAACAATAATACAACTATTATGACAAATTTTTTCATAAGTAATTTTATTGTTTCCGCAATTTTCTACGTTTAAAATTAAGAAAATGTTATAAAAAAAATAAAAAATAATGGGTTACATATAGTAAAGAAAGTCATTTTATACTTTATTAGCAATAGCAAATATCAATTTATATTAACATGATACTCTATATCTGTTAAAATCAATCCCTGTGCAGGAGCTGTGAAGCCTTTTTTTGTTTTCTTTTCCACTGACTTTTTAAATTCAGAGATCATAATTTTATTCCTGCCGATTTTAATCATAGTTCCTACTATGGCTCTTACCATATTTCTCAAAAACCTGTCCGCTTTAATAGTAAATATAAGTTTATCACCATAATCATCCCATCTGGCAAAGCTGATATTACAAATATTTGTTTTGACATTTGAGTGTTCTTTACTGAAGCTTGTAAAATCATTAATATTTTCTAATAACCTGGCTGCTTCATTCATCTTTTCAATATCCAGTGCCCCGTATATATACCAGCTGAATTCTTTTTCAAAAGGATTTTCAATTCTTGATATATGGTATTCATATGTCCTGGAAATAGCACTGAATCTTGCATGGTCATCCCCGGATACTTTAATTATTTTGTTAACTGAAATGTCAGGGGATAAGAGACTATTTAAGCTGTAAATAATGGATGAATCATTATCCAGTTGTTTATTGTTGCTGTCAAAATGAGCTACAAAGAATTTTGCATGAACACCGGTATCAGTTCTGCCTGCCCCGGTTGTTTCAATTTTTTCCCTGAGAACCGTTGAAAGGACTTTATTTAATGTGCCCTGTACCGTTACAGCCCGGGGCTGAATTTGCCAGCCGTGGAAATTAGTCCCTTTAAATGAAATCCGGATAAAATACCTTTGTTTCACCTCTATGCAGATAAATATCTCTTAATAAACAGTATTGTATTTCTGTCTGAAAAGTAAATGTTCGCTTTATTACAGGTTAAAAATAACAATTAATTTAGTTATGACTGATATTTAACATTTTTTAACATACAATAATTAATTGTATTTCAAAATGTTATCTCTAATTTGCATAAATTAACAAATCAATTGAAATAAAATTTGTTATTTTCGTCACGTTTTTTTAAAAAATAACAATAAAGTTAAATTAATAATATGGGTGAATTAGCTGCAAACATAAAGGAATTAAGTGAAAAAATACAAAAGGAAAGCTCTTTTGTAGATATGGTAAACATTGAAATAAAGAAGGTTATTATTGGACAGAAACATTTAATTGACAGTTTATTAATCGGGCTTCTGTCAGATGGCCATATACTTATTGAGGGTGTGCCGGGTCTGGCAAAAACACTGGCTATTAACACACTGGCTAAGACTATTAATGCAAAATTCAGCAGGATACAATTTACACCTGACTTGCTACCAGCAGACCTGACAGGTACTATGATCTACAGCCAGAAAAAAGAGGATTTTATGGTTAAGAAGGGGCCGATATTTGCTAATTTTATTCTGGCAGATGAAGTTAACAGATCACCTGCAAAGGTCCAGAGTGCTCTTTTGGAAGCTATGCAGGAGAAACAGGTTACCATAGGAAGTGAATCTTATAGTCTGCCAATGCCTTTTCTGGTTCTGGCAACACAAAATCCAATTGAACAGGAAGGAACTTATCCTTTACCTGAAGCACAGGTTGACCGTTTTATGCTGAAGGTAGTGATTGACTATCCTAACCAGGAAGATGAGAGACTCATAATGAGAGAGAATCTTGGTAAAGTGTTCCCATCTGCCAGTACCATACTTAAGCCTGAAGATATAATAAGGGCGAGAGATGTTGTTAAAGAAGTTTATATGGATGAGAAAATCGAACAGTATATTTTAAATATTGTATTTGCTACAAGGTATCCCGGAGAATATAACCTTGGGCAATATACAAATATGATTAACTATGGCGGTTCACCCAGGGCAAGTATATATCTTGCAGCCGCCTCAAAGGCATTTGCCTTTATTAAGAGAAGAGGATATGTTATCCCGGAAGACGTAAGGGCAGTTTGCCATGATGTGCTGAGGCACCGTATAGGGTTGACCTATGAAGCTGAAGCGGAAAATATTACTACTGAAGATATTATTAC
>CP070654.1:2758932-2771832 GCA_020354785.1 Bacteroidales bacterium | reverse complement strand
ATCCAGTATGTGGCTCGGCAATGAGGAATCAAATAAAGATGTCCTGCATATCATGCAACAGCTTCTTGAACATCAACGTGATTTCGATTTCATTGATGAAAATGCACTTTCTTCACATTTAATTCTTGAAAATGGATCATTAAAAAACAAGAGTGAACAATATTATCGCGCGGTAATTATTCCTCCAGTAAGTTCTATTTCGAAAACAGCCCTGGATCGGTTGCAATCTTACGCGGCTTCAGGGGGCCAGGTTATTTTTCTTGGACATGAGCCTTCTCTCATTGTAGATAAAACATTTCTAAGTGCTTCCGCTCCTGAAGATTTAAGCTGGGCAATAAAAGAGTTCTCCGGAGAATTAACTCCCCGTGTGATGGAAGCATTACCTCAACCGGATGTACAGTTGGATCGTTTCTGTCCTTATGTGAAAGTCACCCACAGGCGTTTGCGTGATGCTGACCTGTATTTCTTCTTCAATGAGAGTACAGAGAATCAGTTGATAGATGTTAGCTTAGCCGGAAGTGGTCAGGCCCGGGTCTGGGATGCAATGACCGGAAAAATCGAAGCCATAAGCAGCACTTCTCTGGATAACGGATTGGTAAGATTGAATCTGAAGCTGGAACCATATCATACAAAATTTATTATAATTGGGAAATACCGTGATAAAATCCCGGCAGACAGAAATTCAAATGAAAATATCTCAACATTTTCAATTGTTGCCCGTGATTCACTTACTGGTGAGCTGGGTGTTGCTGTTGCATCAAGATTTTTTGCTGTTGGCAGTGTTGTTCCATGGGCAAAAGCAGGTGCCGGAGCTGTAGCGACGCAATCATATGCTAATACGACCTTTGGATGGCGTGGACTGGAACTATTGGAAAAAGGTGCAACTCCTGATGAAATAGTTAAAATTCTTCTAAGAAATGATACGGAACCGGAAAAAAGGCAATTCGGAATTGTATCATCAACAGGAGAGTCAGCAAGTTATACCGGTAAGCTCTGTGCGTCCTGGGCAGGGGGAAGAAACGGACCGGATTATGCTATTCAGGGTAACATACTTGCAGGTAAAGCTGTTGTTACTGCGATGGAATCGGCTTTTTTAGGCACAAAAGGCACTCTTGCAGAAAGATTATATGCATCCTTGCTTGCCGGTGAGGAAAATGGGGGTGATTCACGTGGAAAGCAGTCTGCAGCCTTACTTGTTGTAAAGGAGAATGCCGGTTACGGAGGCTTTACCGATAGAGCTATTGATATTCGAGTAGATGATCATACAGAACCGTTCAAAGAATTAGGACGTTTGCTGAAATTTGCTCAAATGAATTATTCCTGGAATGAAGGATGGACCCTTTTCACCAAAAAAAACTACTCAGAAGCGTTAGTGTATATGGAGCGAACAATGAGCCTGGCTCCGGATAATCCGGAAGTTCTGTATGATCTCGCAGTTGTAAGACTTGCAGCCGGGAAAAAAGAAGCCTCTTTGGAAGCACTCAAAAAAGCATTAATATTGAATCCCAAATTGAAAAAACAAGCTATTGGTGATAATGATCTGAAAGATCTGAGTAACGAAAATGAATTTCAGAATTTAATTAAGTAAAAGGTATATTGCAGGCTTTATACGACTTTCTATAAACTCTTTACAAGTACCTTTCTCAGGCAGTTCGGACAAATAATATTAAAAACGTCCTTTCTTTTAAGTTCATCTTTTATTTCAACAGCAGTATCCTCGGATTTTGCAAGCTGTAATTTCTCATTAAGCATATTCAGATTCAGTATAGAAGAATAGGCAATTGGCCCCAGTTTTTTATGCAAATATTGTATGTGTTCCTTTGTAGTTATTACAGCACTGCAACTCTCACAAACAAGGAGTTCTTTTTCCTGTTTCTCTATTATTTGAGATCTGTCAAACGTAGCGAGATCAAATAACTTATCTGATAACTTAACACCTTTTCCTGTAATACAGTGATCCTGGCATTGTCCGCAAAAAATGCATAATCCGTAATTTCTATCAATAACTCTCAGCTTCTTCTTTTTGTCATCTTTAAATGTTATAGCTTTAGGGGGACATACATTAGCACAAGTCTCGCAACCAACGCAGTTTTCATCATCTACAACCGGCTTTCCCCTGTAATTTTCAAATGGAGTATGCGGCTTCTTTGGAAACTTACTGGTATAAGCCGGTGTAAGTAATGAAATTACTGCTTCTTTGACTTCTCTTAATTTTGGATATTTCATTTTTTCGATTCTTTATTTTCAGCTGCCCCAGCGACTTCTTTATAATCATCTTTAATACTTTTCTCTCCCAGTTTAATGCCAAAGAAATATGATCCCCGAATCAGGGCATGTGCCGCTACAGTAGCTGCAAAAAACAACAAAGGTATGGCTATCAAAGCTTTGACTCCAATCTCATTAAAGCCATAATATACTATAAGGCTAAGCAGTATACTGCATGTTCCAAGTGTTACACACTTTGTTGCCGACTGCAACCGGTTATAGACATCAGGTAATCTCAAAAGACCTATACATCCAAATAAATTAAAGAGAACACCTATAGACAGCAGTATTATAAAAATTATTTTACTCATTTAGATTTCTTCCTTTTAAATATTTTGCTAAAGTTAATGTACCTATAAAACTTAAAATAATCCAGGCAATACCAATATCTATAATAAACATTCGATCAGTGATAACTGCTATAATTGCGCAGATACCAACCACAAGAATACCAAAAATATCTATTCCAACCATTCTGTCAGCAATTGTTGGTCCCCTGATTATCCTGTACAGGCAGAAAAAACAAAGGGCAATCTGTGCGTATAAAAAGTAATAAAGCAGCTGGTTCATTTTAAATTGTTAAATGTTAATGTTAAATATTCATTATTCAAATATCTTCTTTATATATTTCTCAAATCTTCCTGCAACTTTCTTACTGTATTCTTCCGGATCTGTACTGCTTACATAAATCCAGTGTACATAAAGAACATCATCTATTAAATCAACAGAAATTGTACCTGGTGTCATAGTAATTGAATTAGCCAGAATTGTTTTTGCCATATTAGTTTTCAGGTTTAGCTTTACTTTAACTATTCCTGGTTTTATCGGCATTGCCGGGTGCAATACCCTGTAAGCTACATCAAAATTAGCTTTTATACATTCCCAGATAAAGATAATCAGGTACAAAATAAACCAGAAGTACCGCTGAGGCTGAAGCATTTTCCATACCGGCTTAACAAAATGTTTTGCAAAGAACAATATAGCAATTAATGAAGCAACAGCTCCAACAATCAGGTTATGAGTCTCTAAATTAAAAGTAAATAGTAACCAAAAACCTAATAATATTATAAAAGCAAAAATGTACTTCATATTATATTTCTGATAAGATTAACAGATAATTAGCTTTATTAATTAAAGTATTTACAACAGGTTCTATCACTGCCTCCCTTATTCCCGGTATAATCAACAAACTAAGGCAAACGCATAATATTGCTAGCACTATCATAGAAAAACACATTGTAAACGGAACTTCCTTTATATTATCGATCTTATTTTTAACATCACCGTAGAAAGTATTTTTCTGAAGTTTTAAGAAATATGCTAATGTTATTATACTAATCACAATAGCAATACCTGCAAGCCAGTAAAACTGTCCCTGAATTGCAGCAATTATTATAACAAGTTTACTGAAAAATCCATTAAAGGGAGGTATACCTGAAATTGCCAGTGAAGCTATTAATGAAGAGGAAGATGTAATTGGCATCTTACCCGACAAACCTCCCAGTTTATTTAAATCTCTTATTCCTGTTCTATGTTCAACGGCACCTGCACTAAGAAAAAGTAATCCTTTAAATACAGCATGGTTAACAAGATGAAACAATCCTCCGAATATTGACAGTGCTGCAATTGTCTTATTTCCATTTGTTGTCAATATCAGAAGACCAATTCCAATTCCCATTATAATATACCCTACCTGGCTGATACTTGAATATGCAAGCATACGTTTAATATCCCATTGTCCGATAGCCAGCAGAGAACCTATTACCATTGATAAAACACCAAGAGTAGTTAAGGTCAGTGCTACTTCATGTGATATGGCAAACATATTAAAGAAAAGTCTTATAATAGCATATATTCCAATAGCCTTGATTAATACTCCGGATAACATGGAAGATATTGGAGAAGGAGCAGACGAATGGGCATCTGGCAGCCAGGCATGAAATGGTATTATTGCGGCCTTTAGTCCGAACCCTGCAAGCAATACAAGCTGTGAAAAAATCAGAATTTTATTATATGCACCTGTCTTAACTATTGTTGCAATATCAGCAATATTTAATGTCTTGGTGTTCCAGTATAACAGCCCAATACTAAAAAGTATTAATAAGGAAGCCAAACCACCAAGGACCTGGTATTTGAATGATGCCTCCAGTTCTTCTTTTTCAATACCAAAAGCTACCAGCGCGTAAGATGCAATAACAGCAATCTCCAGAAACACGAAAAGATTAAATAAATCTCCTGTAAGTATTACTCCGTTCATTCCGGCAACCATAAGCGAGAACAAAGCGTAAAAATTATTTTCTGCTGTGAATTTCTTAATATAGGAAATAGCATAAAATCCTGAAAGAAAAGCTATCAGGTTTACTATGCACAGCATAAATATACTGAGTCCGTCCAGTATAAAATATATCGCAATCGGTATGCCGGCAACCGGTTCCCATCCTCCTATCCGATATGATAATGGTTCGTTAATTCCGCTTATTATGAATTTTATACTTAAACCCAGAAGAAATAAGAAAACCAGTGATGTTATAGTTTTCTGAAATCCTTTAATTAATCTTCCTATTACAGGAATAAGAAATGCTGCACCCAGTGGTAATATTACATATAATGGAATTAATGGCTCCATAATCATCCTTTTAAGCTATTTATTTTTCTTATATCAAAAGTGTTATATTTCTTATATAATCTGATTGCAATAGCAAGCAACATCGAATTTGTAGCCAGTCCGATTACAATAGCAGTCAGTACCATTGCCTGCGGTAAAGGATCAACAAACTTTGTACTGGAAATATTCTGAACAATAATTGGCGCAAGACCTTCATCAATATACCCTATTAGTGCAAAAAACAGGAATATACTAAATTCCATTATTGAAAGGCCTATTACAATTTTAATTACATTCCTTTTGGTTAATACTCCGAAAAGCCCAACAAGGAATAATATAAAACACAACAAATAAACAATCATTTTAATACCTCTTCTTTATAAATTACTAATGCCAGAAAGATAGTAAATAATGCTGCTGCCACTTCAATTCCAACAGCTATATTATATAAAGGAATTACACCTGCACTTATCAGTTCACCTATTACTCCTTTAGGTAAATAATTTGCGAAAAAAACCTTTGTGCCAATAAATATTGCCGCAAATGCCAGTACTATAAACAGAAAAATTCCCAGGCTCTCAACCACTGATGAGCCCTCTTCCCTCTTCTTTAATTTTAAAATATCACTACCATAGGCGAGTACCAGCAATATAAATGAGCCTGCAACAACTGCACCGCCTGCAAAACCTCCCCCAGGAGTAAGATGCCCGTGTGTTATAATATAAATTCCATACAGAAAAATTAACCCGACAATAAGTTGTGTCACTTTTTTTACTATAGGAGTCATTCCATTCATAATAATAGTATATTCTTATTTCTTAGCTTTTGCTCTTAAAATGGTTAATATTCCAATCACTGCTGTGAATAGTATTGTGGCCTCACCTAAAGTATCATATCCTCTGAAATCAAACAGAACACCTGTCACCAGGTTAGCACTTCCGGTTTGTTCTGCTGCGCTTTCAATATATGCGGTTGACATCCTTGTTACATGCTCACCAAAATGGTTCAGGGTATAAATTGATTCTTTGAAAAAATATAATAAGAACAATGCAAAAACCACAACCAGTATTACGTTAACAATATACCTCTGATGAACATAAGATACACCGTCTACCTTTACTACTGCTTTTTCTTTAAGTTCTTCTCTGGTGCTGTTCAATACAACAGCAACCATTATAACAAGGGTTATTGTTTCTACAACAATCTGAACTATTGCCAAATCAGGAGCTCTTAAAAGCAGGAAGCATATAACCAGCCCATAACCAACAATTCCGCAAGCAATAAGCGCCGATAACAAATCCTTTGCATAGAGGGCATAAATTGCTCCCAATATCATAAAAACAATTACTATTGAGAGTATTATTTCCATATATTTATAATTTTCAAATCTCTGTCAGATTAAAAATATTAACATAATAATAAGTCCGGCCAATATCCATATTGCATAATTTGATAAAACTCCATTATGCGCCAGACTAATTTTTTTATTAAACCAGAGTATTATATTTTTTGATAAATCATATATATCAAACCACTTTTCTTCTGCTTTTCTGTAAATAAATGAAAACAACTTATAATTAGAAATAGTCTTATAAAATTCTGTTGAAGCAAAGCCTGTCTGCTCCCGGAATGTTTCCCCGCCGACAAAGCTATCATCAACCCTGAAGTTTTTGATATTACCTGCCAGATAAATAATAATGCCCAGCACAATAGAAATCAATATAAGCAATGAGATTGTTGTTGAATTCCAGGCTCCAACATATTGAAAATCACCGGCTATAGGGATGAAAGTCTTTGGTATCACAAAATTAGTTGCAAATACACCAAATCCGACACAAATTAATGCAAGAACAACTTTTGGAAACCACATTGCTATGCTGACTTCCCTTACATTTTTTAATTCTTCTCTTCTTCTGCCAAGGAAGGCTCCTGATATAAATTTAATGAAACTGGCCAATGTCAGTGCAGAACCTATTACAGCCAGTGACAGCCATATAATCCAAAGCTGATTCGCTACTCCAGGTGTTTTCCCAAAATCAATTATTCCCTGGTATATCGTCCATTTAGAAGCGAATCCGTTAAGAGGCGGTATTCCGGAAATTGATAATGCAAAAACAAGTCCGGTAAGAAATGTTAAAGGCATAGCTTTTGATAAACCGCTAATATCATCCAGATCTTCCTTGCCTGTTCTCTTTTCAATACTACCTGCTACAAGAAATAATCCGCTTTTATATAAAGCATGGTTCATCATGTGAAATAATCCTCCTATAATCCCTAAAGGAGTTCCCAGGCCGAGACCCGTAACCATATAGCCTACCTGTGATACCGCATGATAACCGAGCAATTTTTTATAATTATGCTGAATCAGGGCCATCATAACAGCAATTATTATTGTTGAAACGCCTATAATAATAATCACCAGGGTTAACCACTGGTTTAGTATAAACACATCATTACATATTCTTGCCAGAAAATAAATTCCCAGAAGTTTATCAAGAGATGCCGGCAGGTAAGCTGAAGACGAAGCAGGTGCTTTCTTTACATAGTCAGGAATCCATGTGTGGAACGGAATAGCTCCCGCTTTAGCAAAACTTGCAATTAGTAAAGTAATAAATGCCAGGTTTCTTATTGCATCTGTTGTTGTTATGCTCAGTTCTGACATATTGATTGAACCCGAAATCTTCCAGATAATACCTATGCCCAGAAGCATTAGTCCGTCAGATGCCCCTATTATTACCAGTGTTTTCTTGGCAGCAGCCGAACTCTCTTCGTCATAACCCTTAATTAATTTATAACATGTAATTGCCAGTATACCCCAGAAAATTACAAAGAGTATAAGATTATCAGCGAGTACTGCGCCAAAGGATGAACCTAAAGTTATAAGAACATAGGGATAATAATTGCGTATTCCTTTCGCCTTGTTTATATAAACAAGTGAATAGATGACTATAATTAACCCAAAAAATCCAATTAATAAAGTAATTAATTTACTGAGGTTATCAATGTTTATTGCCGTATATTTTCCAACTCCTTCAAGCCAGGCATTAATTACCTGACTCTTAATAGTAATTCCATCCATTAAACTGACCTTACCTGCCATATTCTTCTGCGCAAAAATATCGTATGAAAAATACAAAACAGGTGCTGCGATAATTAGTGAAATTATTCCTTTAACAGTTTTTATTTTTTCAGGAAATATAAATAATACAATACCTGCCAGAATTGGCACAAAAATTATTGCTGTTATAACAGGCAAATACAGAGTATCTAATTGAATATGGTCCATTTTATAAGAATTACAACTGTTTTCTTATTTCTTCAGTTTTTCTATGAGATAGTTTTAATATTTCTTCTCCGTTAAGAATCATGTCTTTAGTATTACAGTCATATGCGTAGGCCATTCTTTCCGTACAACAATAACAGGGATCAACAGCTGCCAGTGAAATAGTAGCATCTGTTATTGTCTGTCCGACGCATGATTTCTTAAAGGTTGCTATATTTACATAGCTGGGAGCTCTCACCTTATGCCTTACCGGGTAGCTTGAACCATTTGTTACAACAAAATGAAATACCTCACCACGGGGAGCTTCAGCATGACCAGTACCCCACCCTGCAGGTACTTCCTTTACTTTTGTTTCAATATCTCCTTCTTTTGTCTTTTTCATCCCGTCAAGGCATTGTTCAATTATTGAGATTGATTCGTACATTTCAAGAAGCCGCACTTCAGCCTTTGCAAAAACATCACATCCTTTGGCAGTAATAACTTTCCAGTTTACCATCGGGTATGCAGCATATGGATCATCCCTCCTGACATCTATAGCGACATCTGAAGCTCTTGCAGTAGGACCAACAGCACCATAGGAAATAATATCTTCTTTTGTTAATATACCTACTCCTTTTGTCCTGGCGTGAATAACAGGATCGTCCATTACGGCTCCGGTTAACAAATCTGTCTTTTTCTTTACATAATTCAGTATTTCCTTTATTTTCGGAAATTTCTCATTTTCAATATCTCTCCTTACCCCTCCTATTTTGAACATCGCATAACTATTCCTGTTACCTGTAATCATTTCAAACAGATCCAAAACTGGCTCCCTGTATTTCCAGGCCCACATAAAAACTGTATTATATCCAAGAAAATGACCTGCCAGTCCAACCCACAATAAATGGCTGTGTATTCTTTCCAGTTCTCCTATTATGCTGCGTATATATTTTGCCCTGTCAGGTATTTCCACTCCTGCTATTTCATCCATGCAGTTTGCAAAAGCAAAGGGGTGAGAGGTGGAACAAATGCCGCAAATTCTTTCAACAAGGAAAAAAGCCTGGTCAAAAGTCTTTGATTCGCTTAATTTCTCAATACCCCTATGATTATAACCGGTCTCCCATTTGATATCTTTGACTACTTCGCCATCGCAATATAATTTAAAAAGTTCAGGTTCTTCCTGAAGCGGGTGATATGGTCCTATAGGTATTATTTTACTCATCTTTTCTTCTTTTAGCTATAATCTATCAACTTTTAGCAGTTTCTATCAATCAATAAAATCTAAAATTCTTAATTTAAAATTTAACATTTAAAATTTCTAATTTTTCCTGTACGGATAAACTCCTTTTGCCCAGTTCCCCTCAGAAATAAGCTTTTCAAGATTAGGATGATTCAGGAAATTTATACCAAACAGTTCGTGCATTTCACGCTCAATCCAGTTTGCTGCTTCAAACATTGATGTGAGTGATTCTACATCCGGTTTATTCTTTGGGAGTATTACACGCAAGTTCGCAACCAGGCCTGTAGAATCATTACTAAAATGATAATAAATCTCAAATCCTCTTTCAGAATCCAAAGCAGAAGCAATAATAAACCTGTACTTTAATTCATTAAATAAATAATCGGCAGCCCTGATAAGTGCATCTGTCTTAATAGTGATTGTTGCCCTTGCAGCACTTTTTATTTCAGTTTCAATTATATCTCCCTTCAGATTATTCTTTATATTATCTATGTCTTTTATTGATACCATCTGCTTAATTCTTATTTTTATTTACTGAGAAGCTTAACGATACCTGCAAGTATAGCTTCCGGTTTTGGCGGACATCCGGGTATATAAGCATCAACCGGGATAATTTTGTCAACCGGACCGGCAAATGTATTACCTTCTGCAAATATACCGCCTGTGCAACCGCAGGCTCCTATTGCAACTACAATAATTGGCTTGGGGGCCTGATTATAAATTTCAAGAAGTCTTGGTTTATCTTTTTTATTAATAGAACCGTTAACTAATAAAACATCTGCATGCCTGACACTTCCTACCAGTTGCATACCAAACCTTTCGACATCATATCTTGGTGTGAGGCAATCAAGGATCTCTATATCACAATTATTGCAGGATGCTCCACCAAAGTGAAACAAAAAGAGTGATTTCTTAAAACAAAATTCTTTAAAGCCCAATTTCTTAAATTTTAATACCCAAAAAATATCAAAACAATCGCAATAATAGCCAGCAGATTCATCCATACAAAAAAGAACCTCATAGCCTGACTTATTCTAACCCTGGGATTTGTATTTCGTATTAGTGTTAAAATTAAAACTACTGCCAGCACTTTTAATATCGCCCATAAAATTCCAATACCTTCAAGATTAATTCCTCTCATGAAAAGAGCAATTATAAAAGCAGGCAATGTAAACAACATAATATACTTAGTCAGCTTAATCAGTGCATAGGCAGAACCAGAATATTCAATAAATGAACCATGGGTTATCTCTGTTTCCGCTTCAGCCATATCAAAAGGTACAAGACCCAGCTTGGCCTGTAAACAAAAGATTGCCACAATAAATAATATAACACCTGAAATACTTCCAATAAATGCATTAGCAGGTTGTTGTGCATTAATAATATCATAAAGGCTGATACTCATATCGCTTTTAATTATTAATGCAATTAATACGAGCAAAAATGATAATTCATAACTGACAACCAGTTTCATTTCTCTGGAAGCCCCTACTGATGCAAATGGATTTCCGGAAGCAAGTGCTCCTATTATATATGTTAAAGACGGAATTGTAAGTAAATAAAATATTACTATAACATCTCCGGTAAATCCCGTTTTAATTCCAAGTAAAGGAAGAAATATTAACACACTGGATACTGTGGCCCCAAAAAGTGAAAAAACCGGAGCAAGCAAAAATGTTATCCTTGAACCTTTGGCTGGAATTATTGTTTCTTTAACCAGAAGAAGCTTAAAAAAATCATAAAATGGCTGTAATAAGGGCGGGCCTTTTCTGAATTGAACCCATGCTGTAATCTTTCTGTCAAAAAAAGATAATAATCCTCCTGCAACAGCAACAAAGAGAAAACCTGGATAAATTAAGTAGTAGAATAAATCTTTTAACATTTTTCTGTTTTCTAATATTTAACTCATTCCCAAATATATTCCTTGACTAATATTTTATCGTTTAATTTGTAAATGTTCTGCCTGGGATCTTCATCTATATCTACAACACTAACAATATCATCAGGATATGCTGCTGCAAATTTTTCCAGTTCTGCCTCATCTGACAAGTCCATGTAGCTGTAATCAGATGTTTTAACTTCAAACAAATCATTCATCATGGTTCCAAAAGGACAAATTGTAATACATGATTTACATCTGATACAAAGATTAACTGCCCTGGTAATGATCCCATCTTTATCTTTTTCAAGTGCATCTGCCGGACATGCATTTATGCATGGAGCGTTATCACATTTGCGGCATGTAAATTGAAATGTTGCAAGTTCCCTTATGGTCTTAAATGATTTATCATCCGGGCTGGTCCTGTAAATAGCCTCAGCTTTGCATTCATCCAGGTTCCTTAACTTGTACAGATCAATTAATACCTTTTTGCTCATAATACATATTAATTATAACCAAATATCCGGTTCATTTTTAATTTCATCATATGTAAAAACAGGTCCATCTTTACATACATAATATTTTCCCATCATACAGTGCCCGCATTTACCTAGACCGCATGACATATTCTTTTCCATTGATAAATAAATATCACTTTCAGGATATCCCATCTCCAGTAATTTCAATGTGCCAAACTTCATCATAACTGGCGGGCCACAAACAATTGCTGCTGAATTTTTAATATCCACTTTTATGTCTTCAAGTAAAACGGTAACGACGCCTTCTGTTTCATCCCATTTTTCATCAGCCTTATCAACACTCCTGTATACCTCAAATCTTTCTGTCTTTCTCAACTTTTCAACAAAGGGTTTGTAAATGCATTCTTCAGGTGTTTTCGCTCCGTAACAGACTGTTACTTTTTTAAATTTTTCCTTTTCGGCCATTAAGTTATAGAGCAGTGATCTTATAGGTGCAAAACCACATCCTCCACCAACAATTACTATTTCCTTACCATAGAATTTCTCTACAGGATAACCTCGCCCAAATGGTCCTCTTATTCCAACAACTTCTCCGGGTTTAAGTGCATGTATCTTATCGGTTACATATCCTGCTTTCATAATGGTGACTTCAAGCCTTTTTGTTTCAAGTGGGGAAGAAGAAGGGGTAAAAGGAGCCTCACCGTAACCATTAAGTGTAAGTTCAATAAATTCCCCTGTTTTAAAAGAAAATTCAGATTCAGGAATCAGAACCAGTGTCTTAATAGTAGGTGATTCGGTAATGACTTTTTCTACTTTCGCTTTAAGAGGTTTGTATATACTTCCTTTATTTGACACTTCCTGGGTATTTTATTTTTTGTTCACTAATTCGGTGAATAATTCATTTTTATTTATATTGCCTATACATGATTCAATACATCTGCCGCAACCGGTACATGCAATAGATTCAAATGTTTCAGGTTTCCATACATATTTACACATGTACCTGTTTCTGAATCTCACAAATTTTCTTCCAAGAGGATCTTCTCCTGCTGCAATCCTTTCGAATCCGGGGTACTGACATGCATCGACCTGCCTTACTTTTTCAAAATCAGGTCTGTCAATTAACAGGAAACAAGTGCATGTCGGACAAATAGTTGCACAGGCACCACA
>CP070654.1:2747901-2758832 GCA_020354785.1 Bacteroidales bacterium | reverse complement strand
CCGGAGGTACTTTCTTCACATCCTTTTCTGCCTGCGGTTTTACAGGTTCAGGCTTGCTTACTTCTTTTGATTCATCTTCTTTTTTAGGGGGTTCTTTCTTTATTTCATCTGCCTTTACTTTCTTTTCCTCTTTAGTTTCGGCAACTTTCTTAGGCTCTTTTTTCTTACTGTCTTTTTTTTGTGCTTCGGATTTTTCTTCAAAGGTTATTTTACCGGTACTTTCTTTTATAAGGTCACCTAAACCGGCAATCTGGTGTTCATTATTATCTTTTAAATCTTTACTTGCTTTATCAACATATTCGATAACTTTCTTTTTAGCAGCCTCTTTATCAATTTTTTCAGTTATTGCAACGTATTCAATCAACAAACCGTCGTTATATCTTAAAAACTCATTAAAAACAATAATCCTGGGTTCTTTCTGTTTGATAATAAATGCCCCAAAATCAGGGATTATTACCCTTGTATTTGTCTCTAACAATTCAATTATATATTTGTCCATTTGACTAAGATTAAATTATTTAAAGATTTCAATTTTATTAGAATAACGAACCTTCATTTATATAAATGAGTTATTTCCGTACTTATATAATAATTCTAAGTATGTAATAAGGTTAAAAAATCAGCCTTAAAATAGAATAAATTCATTATAGATGAAAGTACTACAAATTTTATAAAAAATAAAATATCTGTTTCTGTATTAATTAACAATTGATATTTTATTTAGACTTGTTACAAATTAAACTTAAAATCTTTATATTAATAGATAAGATCTAAATTAAATAACTTATTTTACCTCACTTAATTGTGATAATATTACTAATTTTTAATTTTGTTGAAAAGATCGATTAAAATTACACTATACAAATGAAATTTAAAAGAATATTAGGAATTGATATTGGAGGCTCAGGCATTAAAGGCTCTCCTGTTGACATAAAAAGCGGGGAACTGGTTGAAGCACGACACAGGATCCCTACACCCGTTCCTGCAACACCTGAATCTGTTGCGGTTGTTATAAAAAATCTTGTTGATCACTTTAACTGGAACGGACCTGTTGGCTGCGGATTTCCTGCAGTAGTCCAGAATGGAATTGTTAAGACTGCTGCAAATATTGATAAATCCTGGATTGGTTGTAATGCCCAGGAATTATTTACAAAAACCACAGGACTGCCGACGCTTGTTATTAATGATGCGGACTCGGCAGGCATGGCAGAAGTAAAATTTGGAGCAGGAAAGAAATTCAAAGGGACAATTCTTTTAGTTACAGTTGGAACAGGTATTGGCTCAGTGGTGTTTATAAAAGGAAGGTTGCTTCCTAACACGGAATTTGGACATATTTACCTGAATAGCGGACAGGATGCTGAACTTTTCGCATCTGACGCAGTTAGAAAAAATGAAGGCCTGGGCTGGGATGAATGGGCAAAACGGTTTGATGAATATCTTCTTGAAGTAGAAAGACTCCTCTGGCCGGAATTAATTATTATAGGAGGCGGAGTAAGCAAAAAAATTCAGAAGTTTTCTGAATATCTTACAGTAAAGGCAAAAGTTGTACCCGCAAAACTGCAAAATGAAGCCGGACTTATTGGTGCTGCCCTGGCCGCAAAAGTAAATAAAGATTATTTAATGCAGGGTTATAGACAATAATGTTTCTTTAGATGCCGGGTAGACCGGCAATAATAAAAAGGCTGGTTATTACCGGAAACTACTTGTTATCAGACAGTGTAACCTCAAATAATGTCCGGTTTAAAATTGACCTGCCGAGGGTTATCTCATCAGTATATTCCAGTTCATCTCCTACTGAAACACCACGGGCAAGAGTAGTTATTCTTATTTTATGTTGCTTGAATTTCTTATATAGATAAAAATTAGTAGTATCGCCTTCCAGCGTAGTGCTTAATGCAAGTATTAATTCTTTAATATTTCCTTCACTTATTTTTTTATTAAGACTTTCTATTGTTAAATCATTTGGGCCGATACCGTCAATAGGTGAAATTATACCACCCAGAACATGATACACGCCCTTATATTGTTGTGTATTCTCAATAGATATAACATCTTTTATATTCTCAACTATGCACACTGTTGAATGATCCCTTGAAGAATCGTTACAAATATTGCATATTTCAGTATCTGATATATTCTGACAGGTCCTGCAATATTTAATCTCTTCGCTAAGCTGTATAATAGATTTTCCGAAATTAATTATCTCTTCTTTATCTTGTCTCAATAAGTATAATACAAGCCGGAGAGCAGTTTTCTCTCCAATACCTGGAAACCTTGAGAATTCATTGACAGCAGTTTCCAGTAGTTTTGAAGGGTAGTTAATATTCATATTATGTTCATTGAATTTTGTGATTTATTTTCACTATACAAAAATAGAATGATTAATAATTTAATTTATTTTTATATTTAAAAATATACAGTATAAAATATAATTTTATCTATGTCACCAGTTCAGTTGTTAGTCATTATTTCAATATATTTTGCTGCACTTCTTATTATTTCTGCATTAACAGGTAAAACAGCAAGTAACAGGACTTTTTTCCTGGGTAACAGAAAGTCACCCTGGTATATTGTAGCTTTTGGCATGATTGGAGCTTCCTTATCAGGAGTCACTTTTATTTCTGTCCCGGGAGAGGTAGGGGCAAGCATGTTCTCATATATGCAGATTGTCCTGGGATATCTTCTTGGATACATTATTATTGCCAATATTTTGATGCCCCTGTATTACAGATTAAACCTGACTTCAATATATGTTTATCTTGATAAAAGATTTGGTATTGTTTCATACAAAACAGGCTCGATATTTTTTTTAATATCACGTGTTATAGGTGCATCATTCCGGTTGTATCTCGTTGCCATTGTACTTGACAGGTTTGTTTTGTCAGCATGGGGTATCCCTTTCTGGTTTTCTGTTGCAGTAACTATAATCCTTATATGGGTTTATTCATTCAGGGCAGGAATAAAAACAATAATATGGACCGATACATTACAGACCTTTTTTATGTTACTCGCTGTTGGATTTTCAATATATTTTATTTACAGGCAGCTGGATATTACTTTTCCTGATTTATTTGAAAAGGTTGGTGAAAGCCAGTATTCTAAAATATTTATCTGGGACTGGGAGCCGAAAAATAATTTTTTTAAGTATTTCTTCAGCGGTGCTTTTATTAGCATTGCAATGACAGGCCTGGATCAGGATATGATGCAAAAAAATTTAAGTTGCAGAAATATAAGAGAAGCAAAGAAAAATATGTACTGGATGAGTTCTTCTCTTATTATTGTAAATATGCTGTTTTTATTGCTGGGAGCCCTGCTTTATATTTATGCCGGCTCTAAGGGTGTAATAATTGAAAATTTTTCGGATCCTGAGTTAATTAAAGACTGCCCGATAGAATTATTAAACAGCGGAACAAATGTATTCGAATGTGAAACAACTGATCAGCTTTTTCCCTTTTTATCCCTCAGGCATCTGACACCTGTTGCAGGATTAGTGTTCATACTGGGGCTGATAGCTGCTGCTTATTCAAGTGCTGACTCGGCACTAACGGCTTTAACTACCTCATTTTGTGTTGATTTTTTAGGATTTAAAGAGGATTCCAGAAGGATTAAAACCAGGTATGTTGTCCATGTCGGGTTTTCACTGTTGTTGTTTCTTACTATTATTATATTCAGGATATTGAATAATGAAAGTGTAATAAATTCCCTGTTTAAACTTGCAGGATATACTTACGGGCCATTGCTGGGATTATACAGCTTCGGACTATTCACTAAACTGAGTATTAAGGATAACTGGGTTCCTCTGGTTGCTTTCTTCTCTCCGGTACTTTGCGGTATTTTAAGCCTTAAGTCAAAACAATGGTTTGGCGGTTATGAATTTGGATTTGAGTTATTAATGTTAAACGGATTATTAACATTTATTGGATTATTATTCTTAGTAAGGCGACTAGGCAGAAACAGAAGCTGAAAATATTTCTTTTAAAATATCACTGTATTTCTCAATAAGGAATTTTCTTTTTAATTTAAGTGTGGGTGATAATTCTCCTGTCAAAGGACTCCATTCATCCTGAACAAGCCTGAATCTTTTTATTTGTTCCGCCTGCCCAAGTTTTTTATTAAGATTATTTATTTCATTCTGGTATATTTCTAAAACCTTTTCATTTTGAATTAGTTCTTTATTATCCCTGTAACTAATCCCGTTTGAGGAGCACCAGTTATGGAGGAACAGGAAGTTCGGTGAAATCAGTGCGCTTGCAAATTTTTGATTTTCTCCGACCACCATGATTTGTTCAATGAAAACCGATTCTTTAAACCTGTTTTCGATAACCTGGGGAGAAACATATTTCCCGCTTGATAACTTGAAGATTTCCTTTTTTCTGTCAGTAATCTTTAAATATTTATCTTCTTCCAGAATACCAATATCACCTGTATGAAACCACCCTTCATCATCAATAACCTGTTTTGTTAATTCAGTATTTTTATAATATCCCTGCATAACATTAGGCCCTCTGCATAATATTTCCCCGTCATCTGAAATTTTAATTTCTACTCCATTCAGTGCAGGTCCTACCGTACCTATTTTTATTTCATTTGTTGTGATATTATTAACTGCTATAACAGGTGATGTCTCTGTTAAACCGTATCCTTCAATTAAGGTTATTCCTGCAGCATTAAATACTCTGGCTAATCTAGGTTGCAATGCAGCTCCTCCTGACACTATCAAATCAATATTACCGCCAAGAGCTTCTCTCCACTTTCTAAATACAAGTTTATCGGCTATTCCTAATTTTAAATGATAAAACCATCCGTTTTCTTTATTTAACTTATATCTTAGCCCTAGCCTGACAGCCCAGAAGAATATCTGTTTTTTTATACCTTTAAGTTCTTTGCCTTTTGCTATAATCTTGTCATAAACTTTTTCCAGGAGCCGGGGAACAGTTACAAACAGATTTGGTTTAACCTCCCGGATATTATCTGCAATAGTACCAAGGTTTTCTGCATAATATATGCTAATGCCCCTGGTTTGAAAATAGTAATTAACAGTTCTTTCGAAAATATGATTTATTGGAAGAAAACTTAATGTTCTGTGTTTTTCATTGAAATGAAATACTTTACTTACAGATTTAATATTACTGATTATATTATTATGAGATAATAACACTCCTTTTGGGTTACCGGTCGTCCCTGAGGTATATAACAGGGTTACTGTTTCATCAGGTTTTATACTTTCTTTTATGCTTTTCAAATCGCTGATGTACTTATTCCTGTTTTTCTTTCCCAGTTCTATAATTTCCTTCCAGTTCTTTACACCCTTAATTTCATTGAAGCTATAAATATCTTTTATTCCCGGGATATTACCGGCTATTGGTTTTATTCTTTGATATAATAAATTGTCAGATACAATAATTAACTTCGGATCGCAATCCCTGAGAATATAGTCGTAGTCATCATTACTGATTGTAGGATATATTGGCACATGTAGTATACCTGCCTGGCTGAGACCCATATCCATAAAATTCCATTCAGGCCTGTTATTTGAGATGGTTGCAATTCTGTCTCCTTTTATTAATCCAAGTGAAAGCAGTCCGTAGCTTATATTATATGCATTATTAATATAATCATCAGCGGAGTATTTATTCCATAATCCTTTCTCTTTCGCAACTAAAGCGTCTTCTTTCCCGGAATAGGCTGTTTTATAATTATCCAGAATATCGAATGTCCTGGTGATTTCCATTCAGCTATGTTTTTGGATTACCAAATATAATAAATTTATATGGTATTTCTTTTCATTGTTAATACTGCGAAAATATACCTTACCCTATATTAAACGTGCAGGATATTCTTTGTAATACGAACCGATTATTTTAATTCCTTTAAAATAATTTGTAACTTTATTTTATATCTCATAATCACAATATGGGGATTCAAAAAACCAAGATATTAGTAGTAGATGATATAGAGAAAAATCTTTTATATGTTGAGGGTATTCTTGAAGAATTAGATATTGAGGTTGTAACCGCAACTTCGGGAACGAAAGCAATAGAGTTGGTTCAGGAAAATGAATTTGCACTGGTTATTCTTGATGTTCAAATGCCGGGAATAGATGGTTTTGAAACACTGGAAAAGATCCGGAAAACCAGGGATAATGAACAGATACCGGTTATATTCATATCCGGTGTTTACACAGATGAAACTTATGTGGTTAAAGGTCTGGAATCCGGGGCGGTTGATTTCATGACAAAACCGGTTAATAAATCCATTCTTTTAGCTAAAGCCAGGGTCTATGTTGAACTTTACCGCCAGAGAAAAGATCTTTATGAGCTTATAGGGAAATTGAAACAGACAAATAAAAAGCTGGAGGAAAGTGAAAACAGGTTCAAGAAGATTTCTATGGTTGCTGTTGATGCAATAATAGTTATAAATAAAGACGGCAAGATAACATACTGGAATCCTTCGGCAGAAAAAATATTTGGATATACAAAACATGAAACAAGATATATAACATTTCAGTCGCTATTTCCTCCAAAAAAATATAAAAACGGGCTACCGGAGAACCTTAAAAAATTCATTGAATCTGACAGGGTTAATATAATTGACAGGACAATTGAATTAACTGCTATCAAGAAGAATAAACTGGAATTTCCAATAGAGCTTACTATTTCATCATTTCAGATCGAGAATAACTGGCATGCAGTATCTGTCATTAGAGATATAACAAGAAGACAAAGAATAGAGAAGGAACTGCTTAGGGCTAAAGAAGCAAAGGAGGCAAACAAAGTAATGAGCGAATTCATTGATAATTTAAATCACGAATTGCGTACTCCTTTAAACGCCATAATAGGGATTTCTAAAAGCATGATAAAATATGAGAATAAGGGACTTTGCGAAAAACACATAGAAGCCCTGGAGCACATTCATGAAAGTGGAAAACGTTTAAATACTTTAATTGAAAGATTGTTTGAATTCCGAAGAAAGCAGGAAATAAAAATAGCAGAGTTTTTACTTGATGATTTTATTAATGATATTGAGACTTTTGTTAATAATTCACTTAATGATAAGCCTGTAAAGGTGCAGTTTGAGAAAGTAGAACCTTTACCAAAAGTACTTAATAGTGACAGAATTAAGATTTATCAGATTTTAACTAGTATTATTGAGAATGCTTTAAAATTTACGGAAAAAGGAAGTATCAATATAAAATATTCGAATCTGGATGATAGAATATGTTTTGAGATTAAGGATACCGGAATAGGAATTGAAGAAGAACAAATAAAGAATATTTTTAAGAAATTCATTCAGGTTGACGGCACTACTTCAAGAAAGTTTGGGGGTGCAGGACTGGGACTGGCTTTAGCCAGCAAACTCACAAAACAGTTAAATGGCGAAATTGATGTAAAAAGCAAACTGAACGAAGGAACAATATTTACAGTGATACTACCTGTAGATTTGTCAGATTATTTACATAGTACACAATAGATGCGTTTCCTTTTATTTGCACACTTCTAAATACAGACAGAAAATTAAATTAATGGAAGAATCAGGTTATAAGTCCGATACGAAATCGGTTCCCAAGGTTTTAATTGCTGAGGATGATGAGCTTGGCATATACACTTTTAAAGTAATGCTGAAACATAAATATAATATAATATTTGCCAAAAACGGGAGAGAGGCAGTAGATAAATATTTTGAAGAAAACCCGGATATTGTACTGATGGATATTATAATGCCGGAGGTTAACGGTTATGAAGCATTTGATGAAATATGCAGAAGGAGAAAATCCAACGATGTAAAAATAATTGCCGTTACAGCACATGCTATGATGAGTGAAAAAAAGAGAATTCTGGCTCATGGCTTTGATGATTATATATCCAAACCGGTAGATGATGATGAACTGGTTGAGAAAATAAAAAAACATATAAGAAGATAATTATTCAATGTTCATTATATTAGTGGTTTACGGTGCGTTATAAAAAATATTTTATATGGAAAAATTCTTGAATTCCAGGATTTTAATCGTTGATGATGAACCGGCCAATATCTTTTTTCTCAAAGGTATACTTGAAGGAGAGGGATATAGAGTAATTACCGCTTCAAATGGTATGGAATGCCTTGATATATTAAAAGATACTCGTCCGGATGTGATTCTGCTGGATATAATGATGCCGGTTATTACAGGTATTGAAGTCCTTGACAAGATTCAGAAGAATGAGAATACCAGGAATATTCCTGTTATAATGGTCACTGCTAAAACTGAATCTACTGATGTAGAAGAAGCCCTTGATAAAGGAGCTGTAGAATATATTAAAAAGCCTATAGATGAGGTTGAATTACTTGCCCGGCTCAGAACAACCTTAAGAATTAAAAAAAACGAGGATACTTTGAGAGAAATGCTGCAGTCCAAAAAAGACTTTATAAAAATTATTTCACAGGATCTCAGAGAGCCCTTTTCGTCTATATCAGGTTTTGCAGAGATGTTATATTATGATAAAGAACTGGTGAATAACCTGAATTCATACCATAAAAATTTCCTTAAGAATATTATTAGTTCTTCACATAACATTGTAGACTATTTCAATAAATTATTAAACTGGACAAACCTTGAGGGTAAAGAAATAAAACTACGTCTGGCTGATGTTAGTCTTCTTAAGCTTATTAACAGTTCAGTGGTTGTATATCAGACTATAATTAAAGAAAAGAAAATAAAGCTGGTTAATGAAGTTGATGAAGATTTAACTGTTAAGGTAGATAAAACCTATTTCAGGCAGGTTATTAATAACCTTATAAGTAACGCGGTTAAATTTACACCTGATAAAGGTGAAATAAAGATTTCATCAGATAAGGACAGAAAAAATACCAAGCTGATAATATCCGATACAGGATTGGGAATTCCGGATATTAAGCCTGAAGTTATGTTTGGAAGGTTTATTAATACTCCTGCCCGGGGAACCAGGGGAGAAAAAGGAACCGGGTTGGGATTAGGTATATGTAAAAAAATTCTGGATGCACATGGTTTTGATATAACTTATAGGACACAGCCACGAGAAGGCACTGATTTTATCATAACTATGTATGCATAGTCTATTGCTCTATTGTTATTTGTGCATCCAGCAATATAGCAATAGAACAATAGAATCAGTGGGATCTGTGGGATTCGAACCCACGACCTCTACCCTGTCAAGGTAGCGCTCTAAACCTGCTGAGCTAAGACCCCGATTTTTACAAAATACTCTTTTATAACTGCAAATTTAGAATTTAATATATAAAGCTGGTAATTTTCTCAATTCATATATAAAACAAATAATAATAAAATCCGGGAAAATATATTATAGTTATTTGTTTAACCCGTATTTAAACTATTTTTAATCCTGATAGTTTGACTATCTTTGAGAAATTTTGAAGATAAATATTCAGGTAATTGACTGTTAAAGATAAAAAATCAACATTTTTTTTCAGAAATCTTTTAAGAGGTCTTATATGGCTTGTGGTTATAATTGTGGTTTTCTGGTTTCTCAAAAATAAAGTTGATGTAAATTATTTGGCCTGGCTTGAACCTGTATACACCAACTCAGCTATCGTCATCCTTATATATACAATATCTGAAATATTAATTGGTATTATACCGCCTGAAGTATTTATGATTTGGGCTTTACAGAATGGCAGTGTTGTTACATATGCTATGTTAATATTAATGTTAGCGGTATTATCCTATTTGGCTGGGTTAATTGGCTATTTCTTCGGACGGTATTTGAATACAACCTTGCTATACAGATTTATACGAAGGAAGTTTTTAAAAAAGATGGAAAGAATGCTGAATTTATATGGTCTTTATATAATAATTGTAGCAGCACTGACTCCATTACCCTTTTCGGGCGTAAGCATGTTAGTTGGTTCAGTAAAATACCCTCTTAAAAAATATATACTATACTCTTTATTCAGATTTGCGAGATTTGCAATTTATTCCTGGTTTATCTGGGAAGCAAATGCCTTTTAGTGGATCAAAGCTATACTGAAAAATAATTTATAGTAAACTGTTTTTTCATAATCAAATTAGATATTTTTGCACCTTGAATAAAATAACTCTAATAATTAAAAAATATACTGACTATGAAAAAATCATGGATTATTCTAATCGTTGTTTTATTATTGGCATTAATAATTTATTCTTCTGTTAAGCGGACATATAATAGGATGGTGTTATTAAGCGAAAATGTTACAAAGCAATGGGCTAATGTTGAAAATGTCTATCAAAGAAGACTGGATTTAATACCAAATTTAGTAAGCACAGTAAAAGGCTATGCTGATTTTGAAAAGGAAACCCTTACACAAGTTATTGAAGCTCGCTCAAAAGCTACCTCGACAACTATTGATCCAAATAATCTGACTGCAGAAAATCTGCAACAGTTTCAGGCTATGCAGGGAGCTTTAAGTTCAGCTCTTTCCAGATTACTGGTTGTAGTTGAACGGTATCCGGAATTGAAGGCAAACCAGAACTTTCTTGAACTTCAGGCCCAGTTAGAAGGTGCTGAAAACAGGATTTCAGTAGAAAGAAGAAAATTCAATGAAACAGCACAAGCTTACAATACATATATTAAAATGTTCCCAAAAAATATTTATGCCAGCATATTCAATTTTGAGGAAAAGGCATACTTTACGGCAGATGAAGAAGCATCTGAGGCACCAGTGGTTGAATTTTAAATCAATATTATGATGAAACCTGTAAATTTTTTTACGCAAGAGGAAAAAGAGTCAATTAAGAAATCTATTGCTGAGGCAGAGCTAAATACCTCAGGGGAAATCAGAGTGCATATAGAAGGAGTGTGTGCTAATGATGTTCTGGATCGTGCTGCTTATGTTTTTGAAAAACTGGACATGCATAAGACAGAACTGAGGAACGGAGTACTATTTTATCTTGCGGTAAAAAACAGGAAATTCGCAAT
>CP070654.1:2739016-2747801 GCA_020354785.1 Bacteroidales bacterium | reverse complement strand
TTATTCGCGATTCTCATATTGATATTATTTTAACATTTATTTGATGTCATTCAGGTTGTAAGGTGTTTTTTGATATACATAATAATTAAGCCAATTAGTAAAAAGTAAATTAGCATGACTCCTCCATCTTACAACAGGAATACTATTAATATCGTCGTTCATAAAATAATTCTCAGGCATTTGTATGTTTATTCCCTTTTTAATATCTCTTTCATACTCTTCCTTTAAAGTATATGGATCATACTCTGAATGCCCTGTTATAAAAATCTGTTTTCCATCCTTTGCTGCAACTATATAAACACCTGCTTCATCTGATTCTGATACTATTTCAAGTTCTTTTATCTTGTTAATATCAGCAGCCCTGATTTCAGTATGCCTTGAATGGGGGGCAAGGAATGTATCATCGAAACCTCTTACCAGGGGCAGTTTTCTGTTATTCACTTTATGTTTAAATACGCCAAACATTTTCTTATTAAGAGAATATTTAGGAATATCAAAGAAATGGTACAAACCTGCTTGTGCAGCCCAGCAAATAAAAAGTGAAGAAGTTACATTGTGAAAGGTCCAATCCATTATTTCCTTCAGTTCATACCAATAATCTACTTCTTCAAAGTCCAGAAGCTCGACCGGTGCACCAGTAATTATCATACCGTCATATTTATCATAAATAATCTCATCAAAGGTTTTATAAAATGTCTGGAGATACTCAACAGGAGTATTTTTAGGTTTATGTGTCTTAGGATATATCAAATCCATTTCAATTTGCAAAGGAGTATTTGACAATAACCTGAGAATATGTGTTTCTGTTGTTTGTTTCACAGGCATGATGTTTAAGAGTGCAATTCTCATTGCCCTAATATCCTGGTGCAGTGCCTTAGATTCCTGAATAATGAATATTCTTTCTTCCTTCAGAATTTCAATCGCTGGTAGACTATCAGGTACATTTATAGGCATGGCAGCTATTCCAATATTTAATTATCTTTTGTCTTTTCTCTTAATCTTAAATCAATTTGAATGCCTGCTCAAGATCCTCTATAATATCATCAATGTGTTCAGTCCCCACAGATATTCTGATTTGTCCCGGTTCGACTCCGGTTGAAATTTGTTCTTCAATAGATAATTGCTCATGAGTGGTCGAACTGGGATGAATTATAAGTGTCTTTGAGTCACCTACATTTGCCAGGTGACTAATTAACTGCACATTGTCAATTAGTTTATCAGCTGCCTGCTTACCTCCCTTAATTTTGAAAGTCAGAACCCCTCCAAAGCCATGTCTCAGGTATTTTCTTGCTAAATTATGATATGGATGATCTGGCAGTCCGGGATAATCAACACTAATAATCTGGTTATGTTGCTCAAGCCATTTCGCCAGTGCCAATGCATTGTCAGAATGTCTTTGTGCGCGCATGGAAAGTGTCTCCAGACCCTGGATAAACAAAAAAGCATTAAATGGACTCATAGAAGGGCCATAATCACGTAATCCCTCAACCCTTGCCCGGATAATAAATGCTATATTATCAAATTGGCTTCCCTCACCAAAAGCATCCCAGAATACTAATCCATGATATCCTTCAGAAGGTTCTGTAAACTGTGGGAATTTCCCATTCGCCCAGTTGAAATTTCCAGCATCTACTATAACACCTCCAATTGAGGTCCCATGTCCCCCAATCCACTTTGTAGCTGACTGAACAATTATATTTGCGCCAAAATCTATCGGCCGGCATAAATATCCTGCACAACCGAAAGTATTATCTACTATTAATGGAATATCATGTTTCTTTGCAATGGAAGCAATAGCATTAAAATCAGGTATGTTAAATTTTGGATTTCCTATTGACTCAATATATATCGCTTTTGTTCTCTCGTCTATTAGTTTCTCAAATTCTTTCGGAGCATCGCCCTCAACAAATTTTACATTAATGCCCAGTCTCTTAAACTGCACTTTAAACTGGTTATATGTTCCTCCATAAAGGTAGGATGTAGAAATAAAATTATCACCTGTCTGAAGAATATTTGACAAAGCTATAAACTGTGCTGCCTGTCCTGATGATGTTGCCAGGGCTGCTACACCTCCCTCCAATGCTGCTATACGCCGTTCAAAAACGTCCGTTGTCGGATTCATAATCCTGGTATATATATTTCCGAATTCCTTTAATCCAAACAGGTTTGCAGCATGTTCAGAATTCCTGAATAAGTATGATGTAGTCTGGTAAACAGGCACTGCTCTTGCCATGGTAGTTTCTTCTATATTCTGACCCGCATGTAATTGCAGCGTTTCAAATTTTAATTTTTTACTCATAATATTTAATGTTTATTTTAATAATATTTCAGATATAATACATACATTCTTCATCAATTAGACCCAGTTGAAGCTGCTTTTCGGATAAATCAGACAACTTGACCGATGCCATATAATTAATAATATTATTATTTAATTCGTCCCAGAAGTTTCGCGCAGCACACATTTTATCTCTCCTGCATAATCCTTCTTCTGACAAACAGTCAATAATTGATAAGTCATGGTCAAATGCCCTGTATATGTCATATATAGAAATCTTATCAGCACTTCTGGTTAATCTGTAACCGCTTTTTTTCCCTGCTACGTTGTTAATTAATCCTGCGGCTTTTAACTGTGCCACTATATGGTCAAGATATTTCATGGAGATGTCCTGGTTTTTTGAAATATCTTTCTGAAGAATACCTTTGTCTCCTTCCAGCATTGCCAGTTCAATCATCGTACGTAAACCATACCGGGTCTTTGTATTGAATTTCATGTTATAAAATTTATTTTATTTTTTATATAATACTATATATCCTATAATATTAATAGGATTCAAATATATTTTTTTTATTTATAACATCCAAACTTTTTAGATTTATTTTAATAATATTAAATATTAATATTGATTATCAGAGGCTTTAAGCCTTTTCCAGGAAATAAATATTTATAGCAACAACTCCTGAAACGGGATTTTAGAGATAACTGGTATAATATTTAGTATAAATTTAAAAATCAGATAGCAACCGGAACAGCCATTTAACTGTAAATACCGGTCAGTTCTCTTCAGCTGCCTTTTTTCTTATAAAAATAAAATCACCTCCCTCATCACCGGTGTTATTAATCTCTCCATACTGCGGCAAATTAGGGCTGTTGTTCATAACAGCAGTTCTAAAACTTGTAAATAAGGTTTCGGAAGATAAATAAATCTCAGGATTATCTTTAAGCCTCTTTATCAGGTATTCAACAAAGACGCTCCTGTCAGGGACTTCCTCGAGTGTTCCGCTGGTCATTGCTTTACGGCTTGGCAGATTATATAGTTTTTCTATTGCTATTGAGGAGTTAGCAAAAGCTCTTCTTGTCTTGAAAATAGAACCGGTAAAGCATGCATCAGCTATAAGTAGAGTATGATTGGAATTTATGCTGCTAATATAGTCCCGTAATGTGCTATTTCTGAACCAGTTGGCTGTATTTGACCGTTTTGCATCAGTTGGCAGCCAGTAGCCAATACTGGTTTTTTCCTCCCAGTGCCCGTGTCCTGCATAAAATATTAATAAATTATCTTTATCAGTTACTGTATTTGAAAGCTCGTCCAGTGCTATTACAATGTCTTCCCTTTTAGGATCGACAAGCATTTTCATATTCTTTTCTTCAAATGTGTAATTCGCTAAAAGAGTCTCGTACAATTCTTTTGCATCGTCGACTGCATTGTCCAGATCATTGATTTTATTATCCTGATAGTTCTCAATAGCAATAAACAGACCATAGTATTTTCCACCTTTCAAAAGCATATCAGCAGCTATTGAATAATCACTGCAGTGTATTGTAATTTCTTCTTCTGTCAGGCTACCGTCATTATCTACTGCCATTACATAGACTTTATTTATACCTGGTGATAACCTTAATTTTGATTTATAAATTCCTCCCGGTAAGGCAACTGCATCTTTTGAATTAACAGTTACCAGGTTAATCCCGTTTTCATCCGATGCGTTTATGCTGATTTCAATATCACTTTTTGGAGTATATGCCTTATTTTCATCGTCCAGTACAGGTGAGATAATCTTTATCGTAGGAGGTGTAGGTATTACCTTGACGAACAAGTCACGGTTTATTTCATAGTTAACAGTAATATTTTGAGGTTGTTTTAACAGAAATGCATCTTTTTCATTATAATCTGACAGCCTGCTCATATCCAGGAAACCAAAATCCAGCGAAACGTCTATCTCATCCCTTTCAATTTCATCGTCAATTTTAAATTTAAGATCTACAGATTTATTGAAATAAACAAAATCTTTAGCTGTAAAATTGTCCCATTCTATATACTCCTGTTGGCTTATTTTTATATTGTTTTTATCAAGAATAACTACTGATGAGTTATCTTCTACCGGCTTCAGATTCTCATCAATCCATTGTACCGAAAGATGTAAATTAACAGTATCTTGCTGTTGTAAACCTTTATTAATAGTAATTATTCCATATTTGCCATCGGAAGTACCAACAATCTGCTTTTGTTCCTGTGCTGAAATAATAAAGCAAAAAGACTGTATACAGATTAAAATTAACAGCCTAACCATGAAGTAATTGAGTTTTTTCATGACTAAAATATTTTTATAATACAAATATAAGTGAAATATTTAATCCCGCTGCCTGTGTATTTGTCCTTCCGGGGACACCTATTGTGCTGATATAGTCGTCGCGGTGTTTTGCAGTGTCATATTTCAAATCAGCAACCCCATAAACAATATATGGTCCGGCACTTAAATAAATTAATCTGTGCACCCTTGCAAACACTCCAAAAGATAAATATGCAGATATATTAAAGGAATTTAATTCCCAGTCATTTTCATCATCCAGATTTTCCGATGTGAAGTCATAATCCGGCAGATCATATAATACTACGTGGTATTCCGGATAATATCCGGTGTGGGTTGAAGAACCGGTTATTTTATATTTACTCATGAAAAGGTATGAAAACTGGCCACCTGCACTAAGGTAAATCCCAAAGGCATTTTCCTTTATGTATTTATTCAGATTTGCACCCAGCGACACATCCAGGTAAGTAAGTGAATTCTGTTCTTCAACATCAGCCTGAATATATCTATAATAAACATCATTATCTTTATCAATCAACTGCAAAGTATTAGTTTCAATATTGAAATTTTCCAGCTTAAGATTTGTTTTATAATTAGTAAGAGACAATCCTCCAAAAACACCTACAGATCTGCTCAGGTAGTATGTGTACCCTATTCCGCCGCTGTATCCAAATGTCCCCTCTGCCTTCCAGTTATCATCACTGTAAACATCATTGTTATATATCTGTGTATATAAGGGATTAAAATATAAGCTAATGCTATTTTCCATTTCCTTTCTGGTTACTTGTTTCGGCTCCTTCTTCGGTTCTTTCTCCGGTTCCTCTTTCGGCTCTTTCTCCGGTTCCTTTTGTTTTTCCTGTTCTTTTTTCTTTTCCACTATTTCTACCTCAGGTTCTTCAGGAATTTCAAGCACCGGTTTTTCTTTCTGGATACCTGCAATTTTAAAATTCGAGAATGCTTTTCCTGACCGCTCAAATTCAATAATAAAGTATAAATCGTTAGTATTATTAATGATTATTTCCGACTTGTAAATCCCCATAACCTGTTTTTCAAGTAATAAGCTTACTGAGTAATCCTTTTTTGAATCAGGAAGCTGTACAGCATCGCTCATAAACATCGCATCCCAGGACAATCTCATCGCTAATCCCGCTTTATACCACGATTTAACTTTGGTAACATACTCGGCAACTGTAATTTTTTCATCCAGCAATTTCTCCGGATCGATATCGTTATATACATAAACATCCTTTGTGCCTGTAAACAATTCATTAAATTTTTTAGTATATAAAGCAGATATTTCTGCCCCATCCTCACTTAATCCACTGTATTTCCGGTAGTTCTCAAGCAGTTCATCGATTTTCGAAGCTATCAGTCTCTTTTGAGTTACTGTAAAATCCTGGGCTAAGACAGAGGTTGTTAATAACAGCTTTATAACAGCAAAACAGATAATTTTTAATCGCATCTTTTTATGTAATTCATTAAACATTATTGATATAGATTATGTCTCAGTCTATTGATTTATAAATTATACTTTTATAATACTAATTAATCAATACTCTTTTTAAATAAACTTCATTATTAAATAAAATATCCAGCATATAAACACCTTCAGGAACATCTAAAAGATTGATTTCTTCAGATACAGGTTCGGCATTTTTGTCAAAAACAAGGCTTTTAAATATTTTTCCTGAGAAATCCCTGATATTGATTAGAATTCTCCCTGCCTGATCCCCTGACATCTTAAGTGTAAAATTTCCTCTATTGGGAACAGGATATAATTCAATAACAGGCTGCGTGTTTTTTAATGTTCCTGATTTTGCCGAAAAGTAAAAGGGGTTTGATTTTGTTTTACATCCGTATTCATTATCTATAGTAACATAATAATTGCCCGTAAAAGCAGAGCTGATTCTGCAAAACTGCTTTATTTCATCTCTTAGCAGTTGATTTTCATAATACCAGTTATAAGATAAACTTCCTGAATCAATGCATATTAAAATATCTTCACCTTTGAGCCTGATTCCGGGTTTTTTGACTGTTATTATTTTTTCAGTGCTAAATGATACGGTGCCGCATTGATCCATGTTTGCCCAGCTCTCATCTATTTCTCCTGTATTACGCCAAACAGCCCTTTTTCTGTCTGCACCATCGGCATCGCGGTCAACTACTGTTACACCAAAACCTATCATATCCACATCATAGGGATTAAGAGGAGCGCCCCATTCATTTCTGAGATCCTGAATATTTAAAGCATACTCATAAACATAATCAGGATCATTGACTCTGTAAGCAACCGTTGCATAAACATCTGAGGCCTGACCACTCCACCAGTAACCGCTCATAAAATACTCATATAAACCATCATAAAACCATGGAGCTATCTGGTAATGTCCATCAGAGTCCATAGGTCCTCCACCATCTTTCAATTCAGCGTTTACATCAAAATAAAGTTCAACCTTATCTGACATCCATTGGTAATCGCCTGATTCCCATAGAGGATAAAAATCATCATCTTTAACATTAACAATAATGAAAATGGATGTATCATTCCATGTTGCCTGCCATGTTGCAAGGTTAAGTGACGGTACTTCATCCCGGAAATTTCGGTTAACGTGATATTTTTTTACTTGTGCCCAGACAGGATCAATTGTGCCATCTATAACAGGCACGCATCCATCAGGTAATTTTTCCAATACACCGTCCTGGGCTGGAACTATCCCGCTAATAATAAAAATAAAACAAAAACAAGCCAATATGTTATATAATCTGTTCATTAACAGTCTTATATAATATCAATTAATTAACACTCTTTTGAAATATGCCTTGTTATTATATACAATCTCTATTATATATACCCCTTTAGAGATATTGTGAACATCAATCTTCCCGGATATGTATTCCGCATCTTTTTCCAGAAGGAGACTCTTAATAATTTGTCCTGAAAAATCCCTTATATTAAGAATTATCCTGCCTGAATTCTCATCTGCCATTTCAAACATAAAGTCTCCTTTTGCAGGAACAGGGTATATTCCAATATATGGTTCACTGCTCTTCAGAGTACCTGACTTTGCAGTAAAACTAAAGGGATTCGATTTCATTTTGCAGCCATACTGATTTTCCGTAGCAACATAATAGTTGCCTGAAAAACCTGAAGTAATCCAGTAAAACTGCTTTAATTCCTCTGTCAGCAACTGGTTTTCATAATACCAGTTATAAGAATTCCTGCCTGAATCCAGGCAGATTAAAATATTTTCACCTTTGAGTCTTATCTCCGGCCTGGGAAATTCAACCACTGTATTGGTACTGAATTTTATTCTGCCACAGTCATCCATATTATACCAGCATTCATCACGAGCTCCTGTATTTCTCCATATAGCCCTTTTCCTTATATTTTCTCCTGCGTCACGGTCAACAATACATATATCAAAGCCAATCATATCAATATTGTGAGGATCAAGAGAAATCCCGTCCGTACCAAGAAGATCCGCTATATTTACTGCATATTCAAAAATATAATTGGGCGCATTAACCTTATAAGCATAGGCTACAGCTACTAATTGGCCATGCTGACCACTGTACATAGGAAAACTGGCATTATCCTGGTATGTATTGTCAGAAAAATTGGGGGCAATCTGGTAATGCCCGGCCGTGGATGCAGGGCCGCCTCCATCTTTTAAATTATTATTAACATCAAAATAAATTTCTAACTTATCTGACATCCAGTCAACATCACCCGATATCCACGAAGGAGAGAAATTATTATCTTCAACAGAGACAATTAGGAAAATGGATGTATCATTCCATACTGCCTGCCATGTTGCCTTGTTAAGCGACGGATTTTCATACCGGAAATGCCGGTTAATATAGTTTACATCTGCAAATTCCCAGATAGCATCTTTTGTTCCGTCAATAACAGGCGCACAACCATCCTGTAATTTATAAACGGAAGTACTGGTGCTGCTTATCTCTTCATTACTAAATGCTACTTCGCCACAGTCATCCATATTATCCCATGAATACCCGTTTTCTCCGGTGTTTTTCCACACGGCAAATCTTCTTCCGGCATCACCCACATCACGGTCAATGATGCATACTTCAAATCCAACAAGAGGTTCTGTTGCCGGATCTAAAGTCCTGCCATACTTATCCTGAAGATCACTGATATTAAATGCATACTCATAAACATAATCAGGATCAT
>CP070654.1:2706197-2738916 GCA_020354785.1 Bacteroidales bacterium | reverse complement strand
TTTAACGAATTCAGTTTTCCTTTGTCAAATGCTTGTGTATGGACTGAAGACAAGGACGGTAATGATGTAGCAAGATTCCTGGAATGTTTTGACTATGCTTATATCAATCCTTCTGATGTTGACTGGTATTCAATGGTATTGCTTATTCTCTTTCCGGACATTGAACAGGAACTTTGCCAGAGGTTTATCGACTCAATTCTGGCTGAAGATCCTTCACCACGCTTTTACCATTATCACTCTTCATTTATAGAAGCCAGAAAACACTATTATGACTATACGGATGAATACGAAGACGAGGTGATGACCCAGATACGTGATGCTTTCAAGATTAAGGGCAGTGTAGCCCATGATGTAGGAGCAATGCCCAAAGGTCATCCCTTACGAAACGTCAGTGATTATGCATGGTACAACAATAACTACTGGATTGATCTTTTCCCGAAACTTGCATTAAGAGTCCTGCGCAATGTCAAATTCCTGGGGGATATGGAATTCTTAAAGAAAAACTGGGATACGCTTAAATTTGGCCTGGAATTTTTAATGACTCTCGATATTGATAAAGACGGTATTCCTGAAGGTAATCCGAATGAGGTAAAAAATACTTTTGATAATTTAACCTTATTTGGTGTAGATGCTTATGATGTCACTACTTTCCTGGCCGGTGTACAGGCAATGACTAAAATGGCAGACATGATGAAAGATGGCCCTGCTAAAAAGCAGTACCGGCAAATGTTTGAAAAAGCTATGCTAAGTTTTGAAAAACTCTGGAGAGAGGTGAAAAATAAAAAAGGCCGCACATTGCAGTATTATATCACATGTTATGATCCTGAAACAGGAGAAACAAATACGGATACATGGACCAACCAGCTGGATTCTTTATGGTATTTAATATCTATAGGTGAAGAACCTTTTATCTCTGAGGATAAAGCAAAAAAAATCCTGAGGACTATTTATGAGAATAACCGTACTACAATGGGCTGGGCAATGTGCCGCACAGAGGACGGGGAAGAAGTGGAATCGGAGCAGGGACAGGATGTTTATACAACATCAAATTATGTTTTTGCCCAGCTGCTTGATTATTATGGCATGGTCAAAGAGAGTAAAGAGGTATACAAGGCGATGGACAAGGTAGTATTCCAGTATGGTAATTCATTGATAACACCGGATAACCTCAGGGCTGAATTTGAAAAAGAAGAGGGTGAAACCACTGAGGGACCCCACTATATAGTAGCTGCTTATCCCCGGCCTGGAGCAGTAATGACTCATATAGTGATGCAACATATTAAGGAGCTTCAAAATCAAACGAAAGCTACCATAATTGATACAGGAAAACTAAAATCTTATATAACCGAATTAATGAGGTAAGGAGGGTTAATATGTCTTACAAGAGTTTTTACAGCACGGTTTTCATTCTTTGCTTTATGTCATTTGTGTATGCTTATGGTGATTCAAATATCCTGGAAAATCCTGGTTTCGAAAAAGGAAGAGAGGGATGGTTTAGCCGGACCTGTGCTGTCAGGGTTGTTTCGTCACCAGTTCACAGTGGTAATGGAAGCCTGAAAGTTTTTGAAAGAAAGCAGACATGGCAGGGAGCCAAACAATCTCTATTTGATAAGCTTGTGGAAGGGAAGCCTTATAAAGTATCGGCCTGGGTAAAGCTTGATAATGCCAGCAATGATTTCGTTGCAATATCTGTTGAAAAGCAGGACGATAGCGGTATAAATTATATAAATTTAGCAGGGACAACTGCAACAGACACCGGGTGGACTCAACTTTCAGGAGAATTTACACTGGATGTAACCGGCGTATTAACAGTGCTGGATATTTACTTTGAAGGCCCGAAACCAGGGGTAATTTTTTATATTGATGATGTGCAGGTATATGGACCCGAGGTTGAAACCGCGGAAAGTATTCCTGGCAGACCGGAAGCAGCAGGGCAGATCGATGTTAAGACTCGTCATCAGAAAATAGAAGGTCTGGGTGCTTCCACTGCCTTTTATACTCCTGACCTGGTCAACCATGAGAAAAAAAATGAACTATATAATCTTCTCTTTAAAGATCTTGGGCTTGACATATTGCGTATCCATAACTATTACGACATTAATCCTCAAAACTTCGATGAAACAGTTGAGATAATTAAAAGCGGGCAGGCAGCCCTCGGCCGGGATATGAAGATTATGATTTCATCATGGTCTCCACCGGTTTACTTAAAAAGTAATTCAAAAATAAGCGGAGGAACTCTTAAAAAAAACAATGGAAAATTTGCATATGATGAGTTTGCACAGTGGTGGCATAAAAGCCTGGTTGCCCTTAAAAAAGAAGGGATTAATGTGGAATATTTAAACATACAAAATGAAACTGACTACCCGGCTCCGTGGAATTCATGTGTGTTCGAAGCTACAGAAACCGCAGATCAAACCCTGGCCGGATATGATAAAGCTTTCGAAACTGTATGGCAAAAGTTAAATACCGAAATGGGGACGGATATGCCAAAGATGCTTGCTCCTGAAACATCAAGTTTGGGCCATTCCGAAAGATATATAAAAAATCTGGATAGTCTGTCCCATGTTTATGGTTATGCACACCATCTCTACAATTGCAGTTTCTGTGGCGAGTTTCCTGACAGATTCATTCCTAGCATGAACCTTTTTAACGAACTTGTTTCTCAATACGGCAGCAAGCCCAAGTTTCAGACAGAATTCGAAGTAGAACCTGTCACCTGGACCGGCGCAATGAGTACGGCACTTTTAATACATAACTCTATGACTGTCGAGGAGGTAGCTGCCTATCTTTACTGGGATTTGTACTGGAATCCGGATTCCGGCCTGATAAGCATTAATGATCCGGTTTCCTACACAATAAATTCCTCCTATTATACTTTTAAACAATATTCTGCTTTTATAGATTCTGACTGGCAGCGTGTTGATGCTTCAACTGACAATACAAGCCTCAGGATTTCAGCTTATATCAGTCCTGATAACAGAAAAATAACTGCAGTTATAATCAATACCAGTGATGATGTTGAGATATCTGTTGATCTCTCCATTAAGGGTATCTATATAACCAAAGGAGAAATATACAGGTCGAGTCAGAAAGAAAACTGTGTTTTAGCTGGCAACTATAATGGAAAAGGATTGCTCAAAATGCCAAAAAGTTCTGTTACTACCCTCCTGCTTTTCACCGGAGGAGACTAATGTGCTCATGCCAAATGCTGTGGCATAAGATCATGGACTGTAGTAACTTTCCGGCGGCCCCAGGTAACTTGGCCTGACCTGGTCTGTTTCTACAACAAGCTTCTGCAACACAATACCCGGATCAACCATCCAGTACTTCAGGACATGCTTACCGGGTTCCGTAATATTGTGGCTGGAGACACCTATAGTAATATTGTTTCTTACGGATTCTTCCCAGTCCTGGAAAGTCCTGTCTTTATGTATATTAATAATCTGCGGCTGCTCATCATCAATAGAAACAGCATAACACAATCCTTCATCATTATGAAAATTCAAAGTAGGTGATAGATATGCCTTAACCTTTACTTCACCGCTTTTAATGAGTTGGATCTGATATTCCAGGCGTGGACTGTTGCCTCCGGGAATCTGATTTTCAGCTGTTACAGGAACAGGTGTCATTCCTGAAAGCGTACGGCCCAGATCCGGGATACATAACCAGCTGACAGGACCTGTATTAACTGCCCTGGTGTAGTGTTCAGCTTCCATAGAAACATAACCGTTACTTTCAACAAAACCTTTTATCAGATCTTTTTCAGGAAACTCATTATTAATCTCAGCCCTGACAATTACAATCATTCCATCCGGGCCATTAATTTTTATCGGGATATTATGTATTCCTTTCGGGACCTGTTCCCAGTCAACATCTACCCACACACGCTTTTCCATATCAACTTTTCCTTTGCCGGGAGTAACAAATAACCATGGCTTTTCAGTTTCAATAACATAGTCAAATGGAGTCTGTCCGCGATTAAATACTTCTATATAATATTTCTGCTGATTAAAGGGATCGAATCCGGGTAATACAGCATCACTTTTTTCCATCGGCCACCAGCTTTCTGAGCCTTCAATTGCCACGCCCATTTCTGCTACATCGGGCAGGATGATCTCTTTAACCTCAGGCATATTATTTTGTTCAGGCTGCTGCCAGTATGTGTAACCTATATGAGTTTGTGACATTATATGGTTCCATTTGCCATCAGCTATCTTAGTATGAAAGTAATCTGTAAGTTCAGCGTCTTTTACAAATAAGTCTCTTACCCTCTGCGCAAGAATATTTGTCGCAGCCCTTCTTTGCTTAGCATATAAATGGTTTCTACCAGCCGATACATGCAGGTCATTCAGATTAGCACACGCTTTTACAGGGAAAAGTACAAGCTGGTAATATGCATCTTTAAACTCTGAAGGCAGTTCATCGTAGATTTGTTCAGCCTGACTGGCCAGCTTATTATAGTCAGCTACAATAGTTTCCGCTTCCCTGAAGTCAGTCAGACTATAAACAGAGGAATCAAGCAATTCAGGCTTTCTTCGTCCATTATATTTAGTGTATTCTGTGAGTATATCTGCAATAGCTTCTGAGTGCCTGTCACCAAACTGCTGCTTTGCCCATAACCTTGTGTATTCCGGTAAACGATATGCAGGCCACTTTTCAGGATCCCATGCATAGTCAAGAAAGAACTGTACAGGAAATTCCATAGGTTTAATATCTCCTACATTTACTATCCATATTTGCCTTGCCCTGTAGTGATATGCCAGGTGCATCTGCTCCCATACCCTTGCAATCGGATTTGTATTCAGCCACTTATAATTTCTCGGCCCCCCAACATAGTCAAAATGATAATATATTCCATATCCGCCAGACCTTGGTGCATCCTCAGGTCTTGGCAGTTTTCTTATATTACCCCAGTTATCATCGCATAGCAACAATGTTACATCGTCAGGCACTCGCATACCTTTATCATAATAATCCTGGACCTCTTTATATAAAGCCCACTTTTGCGGAACTTCGGATTTAGGCTTTCCCGTTACTTCTTCAATAATTTCCCTCTGGTTTTTAACAATTCTCTCAAGCAGTGCAATTGCAGTCCCTTCTGTCATAGGTTCATCACCGTCTCCCCTCATACCAATAGTAACTATACTCTCATATGATCCCATTCTTCTTATACCTTCCCTCCAGAATTCCTTCAGATTATCCTCATTAAGCTCATAATTCCATCTTCCCGATCCAAAACGCCGCCATTCGGCATGAGCCCTCATCAGAGGTTCGTGATGCGATGTTCCTATTACAACTCCATATTCATCAGCCAGCTTCGGATTAAGTGTATCATCTGCATAAAACGCCCTGCCCCACATAGCAGGCCACAGATAATTACCTTTAAGACGTAAAATCAGTTCAAAAACCTTCTCATAAAACTTATGATTAAAACCTCCGAATTTCTCATAAGCCCATCCTGATAGAGCCGGTGCCTCATCATTGATAAAAATACCCCTGTACTTCACCCCGGGCTCCCCCTGCGAATAACGTCCCGGCATTACATACAGGTCTGGTTTGTGCATAACCGGCACATCAGCCCACCAGTACCATGGCGATACTCCTATTTTTGCTGACAGTTCATAAATGCCATATATTGTACCCCGTTTATCGCTGCCGGCGATTACCAGCGCGCGTTCAATACCGGGTAACGGTTTTTCCAGTACCTCGATAACAAATGTCTCCCACTTGTCTCTAATTTTTTTAACATTAAGCTTTCTGTTCTCTATAATCTTATCTATAACCGGGCTTTTACCAATTGTTCCCACAATGATAATCTCTTCCTGACCAGGTACTTCACCTGTAAAGAGTTGAGGCTCTTTGTTTGTTACCATTCCAATATCTGCCTTCAGGTTTTTTGTTGCCAGTATAACTCCCTGATAATCTCTGTCACTTACAAATAATGGCGCAGGCTGTCCCCTGGCAGAAAGAGTAAAACTATTCACTTCTTTTTCTGTTGATATCCATGATGTATCACCTGCATCTTTACAAGCTTGCGTAAAAACCAGGGTAAGGCATATTCCTGAAAACAGATTAAAATATTTTGTCATATCTATAGGATTTATTCTTCCGGGTTATCACTTTTAGTGTACTCTTTCCTTGCATTATAGGCTGAGTCTGATCTCATTACAAGGTTCAGATATTTATTTGCTTCTTCATATCTTTCAAGGCTCCTGAATATTTTATAAAGCTGAAAATATTCTGAAGGCATGCAGATATTTCCCTGTGATATATATTTATCGGCATATTCATTGGCTTTATCAATATCGCCTGCTTTAAGGGCTCTTTGTATATGACTGATGTTTATATAATCATATACCATATTGAAAGTATAATCTGCTTTGCAGTTAATGAATTCAGGGTAATTGGCTACACGTTTCGGCCCTTTCGCATTTTCAATAAGTACCGGAATTGAAGCGTTGCCATTTTCATCTATATGTGTCAGGAACATATCTGTATAGGGTCCGAATACCTTTGAAACAAACACCATCCATTTACTGTTTGGTGACCAGGCATGCCAGGAATTTAGCTGGTAAAAGTTGCATTTTAACTTTTTTGGCTTTCCTCCTTTCATCGGCTTAATATACAGTCTGCTGTCAGGCATTAGGAGCATAAAATTTTCTGCCTTGCAAAATACGAGCCATTTGCCATCTGGTGATACTGCAGGGAAATAGTTGCTTTTGCCATTATGGGAAGCACCTTTTATGGGCCTGGCTGTACCACCCTTACCCTCATTAAAGGGTATAATATAAAGATCGTATTTGAGCTCCCTCTCCCTCTTAACAAATTTGTCAATTAAGTTTTCATCCCTGACTGTAAGTTCATCGTCATATAACGGCCTTGGCAGGGCATTTGCCCGTGCAAAAATGATATTCTTGCCGTCAGGTGTCCAGAAAGCATTAGTATGTACATATTCTTCAGAATCTGCACCCGGCAATTCCCATAATTTCCCGGTTTCCCTGTCATAAATTGCCAGTACACCGTTTACCATAAAAAATAGCTGGGTGTGGAAAAGCTCTTCATATTCATATCCGAAATTTTTAAGCACGGCCCTGTCTTTTATCGTTGTGGCAACATATCTTCCGTCAGGTGATAATTTTGAAAAGGCGCCGAAAGTTCTTCTTTTTTGAAGTTGTGTATATGAGAGGAAGTTAGTAGTATCAAATACCATCGTGTCTTTTATATCTTCAAGAAAGTACCCGCCTTTGTCCCTTCGTGCAGCATCAAAATCCAGGCCGATAGTTTTTCCGTCTGCACTGAATGAATGGCAATTACCGCAAACCATAAATTTTTCCATTACATAATGAGCAGGCTCCGCACTACCAACGTTTACCAGCCTGAAATTCATAGAGTCAAGATGCTCTTCAGCATATACAAAAGGTAAAGGCATTTCCCTGTAAAGTATAGGTGCACCAACTTCAACCGTACCAATCCTTAAATTTATCCTGGCAATACCTTTTCTTGAATTCCTGTCACCCCTGCATATTCTAAGGGTTATATTCCTGTGATCAGAGAGGCTCTTCAGACTATCCCACTGAGCACCCGTGGGTCTCCACTCTTTTTCACTAATGCTTTCCTCTATTATATACTTTTTATCACTGGTATAAAGTGTAACTTCCCAGTTTTTAATGCTATTGTCATTGTCTCTCCACTTGATAGTAGGAGGAGGAAACTCAGGAGGAAATAATGCATTATGAAAAGGATATATAATATGGAATTCTTTATTCGAAAATTGATTCTGCCTTTTTTCCCTGATAAATATTACAATTAAGGCAATTATCAAACCAACAATAAAGGATATAGTAAATGCTGCTCTCTTTTTCATTTTTTTCTCCGGGTACTCTGTTTGTTCTGCAGGTTAAAATTAGTTAATCTTTAGAATAAAGTTAAACAGAGTTCTTACTTTTTACCGCAGGACACTCTCAAAATATGTGTTTATCTCGTTTATCAGCTTTTGCTTTTTACCTGTTTCACACCATGCAGAATTAATTGAATTTTCCAATAACTTTTTTATATCAGTTAATTCAAATCCGCACTCTTTCATTAATATCAGATATTCATCATCCAGGCAATTATTAAACATCTTCGGATCATCTGTATTAACAAATACATTTAATCCTTTTTTATAGTAGGCCTTAACAGGATGCTCTTTGATATCCTTTATAACACCTGTTCTCAGGTTTGAAATGGGACACATTTCCAGGGGTATCTGTTTATTTCCAAGATATTCAACCAGCCTGTCATCCTCGAATGCCCTTGTCGCGTGCCCTATTCTGTCAGCTTTGAGTTCATTAATTGCACCCCAGATACTATCTGCACCTGCAGCCTCACCTGCATGAGCTGTTGTTTTAAAGCCATATTTCCTGGCTCTTTCATATACCTGCTTAAAAGGAGCAGGAGGATATTTATGTTCTGAACCTCCAATACCTATACCTATAACTCCTGTGTCTTTCAATTCACTTAGTTGATTCACAACCGGCATTCCGGAATCAGGACCGGCATCTCTGCATAAATCTGCAATTAACAGTATATCGATCTCATTTGCGTAATAATTAAATCCTTCCCTTACTGCTTCAGTGAGTTTCTGAAGTTCAATGTTTTTATGAAAATGGTCAGCAGGAGTATAAAACATTTCAACATACCTGATATTTTGATCTTTTAAATCACATGCCACTTCTTTTGCGATATATTTAAAATCTTCGTATTCTCTTAAAAATTGATTCTTCCAGCCCCAGGTTTCAATGAACTGCGGGAAATCCTTATATTTAAATCTTTCAGCAAGCTCTTCAGCATTACCTATATTTTTATTTCCTTTATATTTTACTATTAAATTCCAGAGAGCTATAACGGGTATAGCACCCTCAAGGTGAATATGTAGCTCAACTTTTGGTAAGTCTTTTATAAACCGTTCCCTGTTCATTCCCGTATTATATTATTCCTGCTTAGAGTAGTGCCTCATATATTGGGTTCTGCTGAACAGTTTTTGTTCTTCCGTGCTTTTTGATTTTAAAATACCTCTTATCTGATCAATGCTGTTATAGTTGTGATCTTTCATCCAGTTTGCAAGGTCCTGCACTATGTTCTTTAAGTAGTCAATACCATTTTTGTACAGGGTGGAACAAATCTGTACCGTTGTGGCACCTACCATGAATAACTTTATAGCTTCAACGGCAGTATGCACGCCGGTTGTTGCGGAAATGTCGCATGAAACACTATCGGCGATCATTCCTATCCATCTGAGAGGTACAATAACTTCATCAGGCGAGCTAAAGTACGAACCTGAAGTAACTTTCAGATTCTCTATGTCAATATCGGGGCTGTAATAGCGGTTAAATAACACAAGCCCGTTAACACCTGTATAGCCTAGCTTCAACAACACCCGGGGAAGATTTGTGAAAAAGTAGCTGACTTTTATAGCAATCGGAAGTCCCGTATTACCTTTAACATCCTCGATGATTTTTATATATAAATCCTCAATTTGAGAGCTGTTTAATTTCTGAAAGTCCGTTATAAAAATGTTTAATTCCAGCGCGTCGGCTCCCGCATTCTCCAGGTCCCCTGCAAATTCAGTCCATTTATTATCACTCACGCAGTTTATACTTGCTATTATAGGAACACTAACGGCTTTTTTTGCTTCCTGTATAAGATCGAGGTAATTCATAATACTCTGATCCCGGGCAATGCTCTTTAAGTAATCAAGGGCTTCAGGATGCTGGTAAGTATCATAACTCTCTAGACTGTTTTTGGTCTCAAACATGATTTGTTCTTCAAATAATGATTTCAGGACTATTGCACCTGCACCATAACCTGCGAATTTTTTAATATTGTTTAGTGAGAGTGTCAGTCCCGAACTTCCAACAACAATTGGTGATTCTAACTCCAATCCCAAATAACTGGTTTTTAGATTCATGTGTAAAATTTTTTTGATTATATATTATAAAATCTAAAACTATAAATAATATTTAATAATTGCCATATCAATTTTATTAATTATCTTCTGTTCCATACTGCCGGTAAGCTTCAATTGCTGACTCAAGTATCTGAAAAGCTCTTTCCCTGTCTCCAAAGCCTGTTATTTCTATAATACCGGGGCCTTTATAATTTGCGAACCATAAACGCAGAATATCTGTAACACCTTCAAAGTCTTTGTCGAGTTCCCTGATACTGTTGATTTCATAAAAGTGCGTGCCTGCACGGACAGTTATCAGTTTATCATCACAGACACCCTTATCCAGCAATTCAAGGACACCTATAAGTCTGCATCTTACTATATCACCTCTTTTAACCGGAGGACCAAGGATAATAGCATCCAAGGGGTCGCCATCTCCCTCTGATTCTAAAGATGCCAGGGTTCCGGGAATCATTCCGTAATTCGCAGGATATCCAAGATACCTTACTATTCTTGGCTCTCCATATTTAAATTCCCATTCAATATTACCACTAATTTTATTTACCTCCCATTTCTCTGATGTTCCTGTTGGAATTTCCACTACAACATTAATATCACCGTCTGAATAAAGAGGTTCGTATTCCGAAACAAAATGTCTTTCTCCGGTAATAGTAAAGGAATTTTCAGATGAAAGTGATGGTTCATCATTTTCCATCTTAACCTGCGATGAATATTTACAGGAAATAATTGTAAATAAAGCTGATAAGAGATATATTCCGGATAATATCCCTATTCTACTATTATTTTTCATTTTTTAGCTAATAAGTATAACTTGTTTATAACCATATTCAAATATAGTATTATATGAATTTTAACCAATACTCTTGTTTTATTTAAAATTCTTATCAAAAAAAAATGAAATTATGTAAAAGTCAACAAAATAAGTGTACATTTGTGCCTGATTTAGAAACTGGCTTCTTGATTTAACTGATTTTCTTTTATTATTTAGGTCAATTATAGTCCTCCTTCTTAAATCTTTTAGTAATAATTAAAAACAATCAGATTACTTTAATAAAAAAGCAAAAGCTGGCAAAACGCCAGAATCAAAGATTAATTTCGATTCTGGCACTTAGCCTGATATTATAAACCAAATAAATTTAAAAAATGAACATTTATATAGGTAACTTAAGTTACAAGGTAGATGAAAATGATCTAAAAGGTATTTTTGAGGAATACGGAGAGGTTACTTCGGTAAAAATCATCAAAGATAAGTACAGCGGAAGAAGTAAAGGTTTTGCATTTGTTGAAATGACCAACAATGATGAGGCAAGAAAAGCAATAAAAGAACTTAATGGGGGAGAATTAGAAAGCAGGAAGGTTATCATTAATGAAGCAAAACCGAAACGTACAAATCATAATCGTTACTAATATTAAAATTAACAGAAAAATTATGGCAACAGGAAAAGTAAAATGGTATAACGAATCCAAAGGATACGGATTTATTGAAACCGAAGAAGGCCAGGACGTATTTGTTCATCGTTCAGGATTATCAGTTTCATATCTGGGGCTTGAACAAGGTCAAAAAGTTGAATTCCAGACTAAAAGCGGAGAAAAAGGACTAGTGGCATTTGATGTTAAGTTAACAAAATAAAAGCTCATATTTGAAAATAAATTAATCCGGATGATGAAAATATTATTAATTTCCCCGGCAAGAGATAAACATGCTTACACCAATAAAGGTATTATAATTCCCCAGCTGGCCTTATTTATTCTTGAAGGTCTTACACCAAAAGAACACCAGGTTAAAATTGTTGAAGAAGAGCATATGACAATTGATTTTGAGGAAGACTGTGATATTGTTGGTATTAGTTTTATGACTTCAAATGCAAAGAGAGCATATGATATTTCAAAAAAATTTAAAAGGAGAGGCAAAACGATCATTATGGGAGGTATTCATCCTACTATACTTCCCGATGAAGCACTTCAATATGCTGATGCTGTAGTTATTGGTGAAGCCGAAGGTGTATGGGAACAGGTATTACAGGATATCAGGAATAATAAACTGAAGCGCAGGTACCATGATCCTGATCCCGATTTAAGCAGATATATTCCAAAGAACTTCTCAGCCTTTAAATCCAAGAGGGTGTTTAATTTATTCCCTGTTATGACTACCAGGGGATGCCCCTATGACTGTGACTTTTGTTGTGTCTCAAAAATATTTGGAAAAAAGGTAAAACACATACCTGTTGAGAATGTTGTTAGAGATATTATTGAATCAAAGGCAAAAAGATTTATTTTTTTAGACGATAACATCATAGGTAATCAACATTATGCCAGAAAGCTTTTTACGGCAATTAAACCTCTTAAAATCGGCTGGCTTGCACAAGCTTCAATATCTTTTGCTAAAAATACTGAATTGATGCAGCTTGCAAAAGATAGCGGTTGTAAAGGTCTTTTTATCGGACTGGAAACAGTTGTTGAAAGTCAGTTAAAAAATATGAAAAAATTAGATGGAAAAATCGAAAATGTGAGGCAGGCATTAAAAAAAATAAGAAAAATGGGTATTGTTATTCAGGCTTCGGTTATATTTGGTTTTGATCATGATACCTCCCAGACCTTTAGGGATACTCTTAAATTTCTTATAAAAAATCATATATGTTCAGCATCGTTTAATATTTTAACACCATACCCGGGGACCAGAATATACGATGAATTCAAAAAAAATGGCCGTATTATCAATGACAGATGGGAATATTATGATCATCATACTGTTGTATTCAGGCCCGCAAAGATGACTCCTCTTGAGCTTCAATTAGGAAAAATTAATGCCAAGGAAAAATTTTACAGCCGTCGCTCAATAATTAAAAGATTCAGAGGAAATTTATATAATCCTTTCATTTACCTGGCTGCTAATCTTGGTTACATGAAACTCGCCAAAGCTGAAAAGAAAAGAATCGCATATATTGAATCCACATTGCAAGGGAAAGATATTAGTGATACTGTTTTTCTTGAGTCGATGTTTACTCCCTCTTATCAGGTATAAAAAAATCATTCCTGGTCAGTCCGCACTTTCTGATTATTTCCAGCGCGTATTCAGGTCTGGAAAAGTTTTTATCAATATTATTCGTTCCAATAGTAAATCTTACTCCTGCCTTTTTTGCTTTTCTTATAAATCTGGCTGATGGTATTTTAAACCGGTTGTTTATTTCAATTGCAATATTATTGTTTTTTGCAGCACTTATTACTTTATCCATTCTCCCCTCACTCCAGAAATAGTCATATCTGTCATATAATTGAGCAGGTAAATATGTAGGATTTACATAGATATCCACAGGTTCATTATTTAATATTCCCACTATTACCTTAACATAATAATCCATAAAATCCTCTTCATTTTCTATCCAGGTTTCTTCTTCAATCCATATCCTGTTCCTTCTTCCCTTTTCATCAACAAATGTCATGGCATCTGTAAATACATAGTCAAATTTTTTAATGGATTTTTCAGAGAATAACTTAATCCATTCTCTTCCTTCTGCCTGCATTCCTTTATAAAATTGCGGGTATTTGCTTAATATATTTATGAATGAGTCAATCTGTGCATCATTCTGTACCGGAAATCCCAGTCCGCAATTTGCAGCAATCCCATATTGTACCCCGTCATGTTCTGACTTTAAAACTGCTTCTTCCAAAGTCAAATCACCTTTTAAATGTATATGCAAATCAATCAGTGGAATTGAATCAACCTGTTGTCCTTTAATAGTGACAGAAAAAATAACGCATAAAATCGATAACAGTTCTTTTTTCATCCGCTTAATATTTATCCTGTTTTCTCTTCTTCACACCTTCCTTGCAAATTTTTCCAAATGCCCTGTCCTTTTTTCTCTTTTCAAAAATACTTGTCTTAAACCGTAAATTTTCTTTTTCAATTTTCAGGTAATTATTATAAGTTGCTTTATCAAGAATGCCCTTTTCTACTGCAGCTAAGACAGCACATCCCTTTTCATGAGTATGGGTACAATCCTTGAATTTGCAATCACCGGATAAATTGAAAATAGTATCAAATGCTGTTTCCAGTCCATCTGCTGTATCTGCTATTCCAACCTCCCTCATGCCCGGATTATCGATAAAGATTCCCCCGCCTTCAAGCACTATCAATTCGCGATGACTTGTTGTATGCCTTCCCTTCTTTGTACTAATACTAATTGAACGTGTTCTCATAACATCCTTTCCCGCCAGGTTATTAATTAATGTTGATTTTCCTACACCTGATGAGCCCAGAATACAGTATGTTTTACCTTTTTTCAGGACCTTCAGCAGCCTGTCGTAACCGGCTTTAGTCTGGTTACTTATAGCGAAAACCCTGATGTTTCCTATTCTTGATCCCAGCTTTTTTAATAAAATACCTGATTCGGTTTCGCTTATCAGATCTGTCTTACTTAATACAATTATGGGCACCACTCTTGCAGAATAACATATTGTTAAATATCGTTCCAGCCGGTTTATATTAAAATCTCTGTCTGCAGACTGCATAATAAAAGCAAAATCTATATTTGCTGCAATTGGTTGTTTTTCTCCGAATTTTCCAACAGATTGTCTTTCAAGCAAATTTTTTCTTGGGAGAATTTTATGTATTATTGCCAGGTTATTATCAAAAACTGAAACGGCAACCCAGTCACCCACAGCAGGAAAGTCAGAACGAATAGAAGCAGTGAATCGTAAATTCCCGGTAATTTCAGCTTCAAATTCATAGTTTGCTGTTTTTACCACATATCTTTCTTTATGTTCCGATATAATCCTTCCTATATCCAAAGTTTCCAGGTTTTGTTGAATTCTGGATTTTTCCAGACTGCTGTTATATCCTAAATCTTCCAGTGTCATAATAACCAGGCTAAATTAATTTTAAAATACAAGTATTTCTCTCGAATAATATTGCGTATAAAAATAGATAAATACATAGTAAAACAATCTAAATTTGTTCATAAATCTTTTTTATTTAAAAATATATGCTTATTTTTAAAAGTAAAATATACTTTTAAAAAAGAAATGATGAAAAATACTAACAAGTATGAAGTCTGGTTTGTCACAGGCAGCCAGCATCTATATGGAGAAGAAACCCTTAAGCAGGTTGAAATAAATTCTAAAGCTGTGGTTGCAGGTATCTCAGGGGCTGTTAAAGCACCTGTTAAAATCATTTTTAAATCTGTTTTAACAACACCGGAAGCAATTACAAAGGTTTGTTATGATGCAAACAGTTCAGAAGATTGTATAGGTTTAATTGCCTGGATGCATACTTTTTCTCCTGCCAAAATGTGGATTACGGGCTTAAAGCATCTTGTAAAGCCCTATGTACATTTGCATACTCAATATAACAGGGATATTCCCTGGAATGATATAGATATGGATTTCATGAACCTGAATCAGTCAGCTCATGGAGGAAGAGAGTTTGGTTTTATTAATGCCAGGATGGGAATTGAAAGGAAAGTAGTTGTCGGGCACTGGAAAGATCCAGAAGTAGTAAAAGAACTGGATATATGGCTAAGAGCTGCTATTGGCAGGCATGAACTTTCAACTTTAAAGGTTGCACGTTTCGGTGACAATATGAGAAGTGTTGCTGTTACGGAGGGTAATAAGGTGTCAGCCGAGATCCAGTTCGGATTATCAGTTCATGGATATGGTGTTGGAGACCTGGTTGATTATTTAAATAATGTATCTGAAAGTTCTGTTAACTCATTGTTTAATGAATATAAAGAGCAATATACAATAAATAAGTCTGTACTTGATGATCCGCAGTATATCTCTGCAATAAAGGATCAGGCAAAACTGGAATCAGGCATGAAATCTTTTCTGGACGATGGGGGATTTAAAGCTTTTACAACAACATTTGAGGACCTCCACGGATTGATTCAGTTACCGGGACTTGCGGTACAGAGGTTGATGTATCAGGGTTATGGATTTGGTGCAGAGGGTGACTGGAAAACTGCTGCACTGGTCAGGGTTGTAAAAGCAATGGCCGCAGATCTTAAAGGGGGAGCCTCATTTATGGAAGACTACACATACCATCTCGATCCTAAAGGAATGAAAGTGCTTGGAGCACACATGCTTGAAGTATGTTCCTCAATTGCTTCAGGTAGGCCTTCTTTAGAAGTTCATCCTTTGTCAATCGGAGGAAAGGCTGATCCTGCACGCCTTGTATTTAAGGCAGCAACCGGTGAAGCTCTGAATGTATCCCTGATGGATCTGGGCAACCGCTACCGTTTGCTGGTTAATAAAGTTGAAGTGGTTGATACTCCTGACTTACCAAAACTTCCTGTTGCAAGGGTTTTATGGGCCCCGAAACCTGATTTGAAAATTGCAGCCGGAGCCTGGATACTTGCCGGAGGTGCTCATCATACAGCATTTACTCAATCACTATCAATTGATCATATTCTTGACCTGGCTGAAATGACTGGAATTGAATGCCTGGTTATCGATGAAAATACAAACCTTGATGATTTCAAAAAGGAAATAAAACTAAATGAAGTGTACTATTATATCTCCAAAGGTATAAGATAAACTAAACTCCATAATTGTGCTTAAAGAATTAAAAGATAAAGTATTACACGCAAATTTAAGCCTGGTAAAACATGAACTGGTAATCTTTACATGGGGAAATGTAAGTGGTATTGACCGTGAGAAAGGAATAGTCGTTATAAAACCCAGCGGGATTTCCTACGATGATATGAAGGTCGATGATATGGTTCTTGTTAACCTTGACGGAAATGTTGTTGAGGGTGATTTAAAACCCTCGTCCGACACCCCTACTCATCTTATCTTATATAAGAATTTCAAAGAAATAGGGGGTATTGTACACACGCACAGTGAATGGGCAACAAGCTGGGCGCAGGCTGGCAGACCAATCCCTGCTTACGGCACTACACACGCCGATTATTTTTATGGTGAAATACCGTGTACGCGAAAATTAACTAAAAAGGAAATTGATAAAGATTATGAGCTAAATACAGGCAAGGTAATTAACGAAAGGTTTAAAGAATTGGATTATAAAGCCATGCCAGGTGTCTTGGTTAATGGTCATGCTCCTTTTACCTGGGGGAATGATCCTGATGAAGCTGTTCATAATGCCGTAGTACTGGAAGAGGTAGCTAAGATGGCATTGAGAACTGAGGCGCTGGGGAATACTAATCCGGTTGACAGGTATCTTCTGGATAAACATTACTTGCGTAAGCATGGGAAAAATGCATATTACGGGCAAAAGAAAAAATGAACCCTCCCCATGTAACATACTATGAAGCATAATATTAATCTATGAACATTTATATATTTTAATAGTATAAAAAGTACATAAAATGAGTAATTCAAAATATGTTATTGGAATCGACTATGGTACTGACTCAGTAAGGTCAATTCTCGTTGACACTGCAAATGGAAAAGAAATTGCAGATTCGGTCTTCTACTATCCCCGCTGGAAGCAGGGGAAATATTGTTCCCCTGCAGATAATCAGTTCAGGCAGCATCCCCTGGATTACATTGAGGGTCTGGAATATACAATTAAAGAGCTGGTAGAAAAAAGTAATCCCGATGTAGTAAACAATATTACAGCCATATCAGTAGATACTACAGGTTCTACCCCTGTAGCCGTGAATGAGCAGGGTGTGCCATTATCAATGACATCAGGATTTGAAGAAAATCCGAATGCAATGTTCGTGCTTTGGAAAGATCACACTTCAGTTAAAGAAGCGGAAGAAATTAATGACAAAGCTAAAAGCTGGGGTGGAATAGATTATACAATGTACGAAGGAGGAGTTTATTCATCGGAATGGTTCTGGGCAAAAATCTTACATGTACTTCGCAAAGATGAAAAAGTCAGGAAAGCAGCATACTCATGGGTTGAACATTGTGACTGGATCCCTGCCTTACTTACAGGCACCGGTAATATTCAGAAAATAAAAAGAAGCAGGTGCGCAGCAGGTCATAAAGCAATGTGGCATGAGAAATGGAACGGACTGCCGTCCGAAGAATTCCTGTCATCTGTTGACCCGCTATTATCAGGACTCAGGGAAAAACTGTACACCGATACTTATACCGTTGATGAACAGGCAGGAAAAATCACAGTTGAATGGGCAGAAAAACTCGGACTCCCGAAGGATGTAATAATTGGCGTCGGTGCTTTCGATGCCCATCTGGGGGCGGTAGGCGGTGAGGTAAAACCTTACTATATGTGCAAAATAGTCGGTACTTCAACCTGCGATATACTGGCCGCTCCAAAAGAATCTGTGGGAGACAACCTTATCGAGGGTATTTGCGGACAGGTTGACGGTTCCGTTCTTCCAGGACTGATAGGTCTTGAAGCAGGACAGTCAGCCTTTGGAGATGTATATGCATGGTTTAAAGAGCTATTGCTGTGGCCAGTGGAGTATTTCTTACAAAAAGACGACAAACTTGATAACAAAATTAAAAGTGCCCTTGTAAAAAATATTACCGACGAGCTGATACCTAAACTATCAGAGGAAGCAAAAAAAGTACCTGTTGAGGAATCAGGTGTCCTGGCACTGGACTGGCTGAACGGGCGAAGAACACCGGATGCAAATCAAAATCTTAAAGGAGCTATTACCGGCTTATCATTAGGTTCAGATGCCCCAAGGGTATTCAGAGCACTGGTTGAAGCTACAGCTTTCGGTTCAAAAGCTATCGTTGAAAGGTTTATACAGCAAGGTGTACGGATTGACGGTATTATAGCACTGGGAGGTGTAGCAAAAAAATCAGATTTTGTTATGCAGGTATTAGCCGATGTTTTAAATAAACCCCTGCTGGTTGCCACTTCAGAGCAAGCCTGTGCTCTTGGATCTGCAATGGCAGCATCTGTAGCCGGAGGTATTTATTCAACATTTGATCAGGCAAAAGAAAAGATGGGAAACGGATTTGAGAAAGAATATAGTCCGGATCCTGCTAATGCTGAAAAATATCAGAAGATTTATAATAAATATATCATGCTGGGAAAATTCGTTGAAAATGAACTTATAAAATAAATAAACTATGAAACGAACATTATTATTCTTATGTATTGTTACTTTAGTTGCATGCACAACTAAAGTAAGTGTTAAAGACTCATGCAAACAATACCTCCTTGAAAAGGAAGCCTTTGAGAAGGAAATTGACGGGAAGAAAACAGGATTGTATTTGCTTGAAAATACTAATGGTATAAAAGTCTATTTTACAAACTATGGGGCACGAGTTGTATCATTGCTGACGCCAGACAGGAACGGGGAATGTGCCGATATTGCCCTGGGATTTGATAATATTGAAAGTTACCTTAAAGATAAGATGTACCTTGGATGCATTGTCGGACGCTATGCCAACAGGATAAAAGAAGGGAAATTTACACTTGATGGAGAAGAATACAATCTGGCTTTAAATGATGGGGCAAACACACTTCATGGAGGTGAAAAAGGATTTGATAAGAGGGTCTGGGACACCAAACAGGAAGGAAATACACTCACCTTTTCATACCTGTCAACCGATGGTGAAGAAGGCTATCCGGGAAATCTGGAAATTAAGAAAATATACACCCTGACAGATGAAAATGAATTAAAAATGGAATACGAAGCCGAAACTGATAAATCTACTATAGTGAATTTATCACATCACAGCTATTTCAATCTGAAAGGCGAGGGTGATACAACTATTCTTGACCATTACTTTATGGGTAATGCTGATTATTTTACACCTGTCGACAATACCCTTATACCCACAGGAGAAATAAGGCCTGTAGCTGATACTCCTTTTGATTTTACAAAAGGCAAGCAAATAGGCAGGGATATAGGGATAGAAAATGAACAGTTAGAATTCGGACTTGGTTATGATCACAACTGGGTAATTAAAAAAGACTCGGCAAATACACTTACTCTGGCAGTAAAACTGTGGGAGGAAAGCACTGGAAGGGTTATAGAAGTTTATACAACTGAACCGGCTTTTCAGTTTTATTGCGGAAATTTTATGGATGGTACTGTAACCGGAAAATCAGGTAAACCTTATAAATACAGGGCTGCTGTGGCCATTGAACCCCAGCATTACCCTGATTCCCCTAATCATCCTGATTTCCCGTCAACTGTGCTAAGGCCCGGAGAAAAATACAGGCAGCTGAGTATATTAAAATTCAGCGTTATGGAATAGAACCCGGCACGGGAGTATATGGTGAAAAATAATAAGCCCTGATGTCAGCTTCCTTATATAAACACCCAAAACATCATGTAGCTGTTGATTGTATAATCTTTGGCTATGAAGATGATGATCTTAAACTGTTGCTGTCACAAAGAAGGTTTCAGCCGGCACTGGGTGAATGGTCACTAATGGGGGGCTGGGTGCAGGATGATGAGACAGTTGAAAAGGCCGCTGAACGGGTATTATATCAAATAACCGGACTGAAAGATATATATCTTGAGCAGGTACATGTATTTTCCAATCCTGACAGGGATCCCGGAGGAAGAGTGATCAGTGTTGTCTTTTATGCAATGATCAGGATTGATAAACATGATAAAGATCTGGTTAAAGAACATGGAGCAGTATGGTGGACATTTTCAGAAAAACCTGACTTAATCTTCGACCATGAACTCATGGTAAAATATGCACATGAAAAACTCAAGCTCAGAGCAAGTTATTCATTAATAGGAGAAAAATTACTGCCTGAAAGGTTCACCATCCTGCAGCTTAGAACTTTATACGAAGCCATATTTCAGCGCCAGTTCGATCCCGGAAATTTCAGAAAAAAAATTCTATCACTAAAAGTTATAGAAAAGCTGGATGATAAAAATACTACCGACTCAAAGAAAGGTGCTTTCTATTATCGTTTCAAAAAGTACCCGGAAGAGTTTATACAGGAAAGGATCGTGAAACAGTAGTTTTTATTACTCGAGCTCTTGAACAGCCCTGATCATTTCAGCTTTAAAGTATGGCCTGTTCTTTACCGGTATGGTATCATAACCGTTTACAATTATATTTCTTGTGATATCAACAAGAAATTGTGCCTTTAAACTATCATCAAGTGTTAGCATAATATTTTCAACACATAATGGCATCATTTTACATGCCATAGCTGCCTTTGACAGGGTATCATTCCAAGATTTCCCCGACATGTTTTCCATCATCTCACTACATGAACTGCTGTCTCCTCTTCTCATCATTTCCGACATCATTTCCATCCTCTCTTCATCAGACATATTTTCCATCCTTTTCATCATCATATTCTTCATTAACGAACAGCCTGTCATTAATAAAAGGATAATAGAAAATGTAAGTATTTGCTTCATATCAGTGTATTTTAATATTGTCGATCACTTCAATCACCCTGTTTTTTATTTCAAGAGGAGACGGATTTAACTCTTCTGTAGTAAAATTGCCGTCGGAAATATCAATGCGTTCAAATACCTGCAAATAAAGATTATAAATAATATGCAGGCTTAACAGATATCTGGTTTCTATACTGGATGTAAGTTTTTTTATTTCTTCCTGTGTTTTTAGCCTGTAATCTTCCGCTCTTTCATAATATTCTTTAATCACATTTCTAAAATTACCTGTTACAGGCTCGCCGTTTGCCATTCTTTTTAGATCAGAGGGGATGAGTTTGTTTTTCTTTAAAATATCAATTGCAAAATAGTTAAGATTATCAAGCTGATCCTTTTGAAAATCACGGATAATATGAACCAGGTAACTAAACAATGCGCATGGTCTTGCAACTTCAATGATATCAAATGAAGGAGAGATATATTCACCATTTTCTTTTTTCAGACAACATAAATGTACAAACAGTGATGCCGGGGCAACTGATGCTCCTTCAGCATATAACAGAAAATCATTATATTTAACAAATCCATCGTTATTAATATCATATATCATCGATTTTGCGAAATTATGAAACAGCTTTAACGGAATTTTAAAGTTTGTAACAGTTTCAATTACTTCTTTTATAAACGGATCATCTGAAGATGATTTCTCAAGGCTGGATATCCAGTCATTTACTTTTGCTGTAAATAACTTCTTCTTTGCTGATGTTAAACTGCCATTGCCGGCTTTATAATCATCAATCATATCATCAATACTGCGCATGAATTTATAGCATATTTTTGCCGCATTATATCTTTCGTCCTCCCAAAATCTTGCTGCAATCAGTATATTTGGATGATCATATATCTTTGCAAAATCAATGATATTTATTATATCTCCAGGTTTAAATTTAGTCTGAGACATCTGTATACTATATTAATTGAACTCTTTTAATATTCTTTCCGAAGTCAGTTTTCCCGACATCAATGCTAAAGGTACACCATTTCCCGGATGTGTACCTCCGCCTGCAAAATACAAATTTTTATATATTTTATGCCTGTTATGTGGTCTGAAATAGCCCATCTGCATAATATTATGGCTTAAACTTCCAAAAGTAGCTCCGGCTGAAAGATTAAATGCAGATTTCCATGTTTGTGGTGTATAACATATTTCAAATTTTATATGTTTCTCAAAATCATTCATGCCTTCTTCAGACAGTCTTTTAAACATCGCCTCACGGGCTTGTGTTTTTAGTGTTCCCCAATCCTGTTCATTTTTGTTATCAATATGCCCAACCGGAACTATTGCGCTTATAGAATCCTGGTTCTCCGGAGCAGCTGATATGTCTGATTTAACAGGTGAATGTATATAAAATATAGGTTCCCCGGGAAGTGATTTATCCTTAAATATTGAGTGAAAGCTATCTTTATAGCTTTCCGGCACGAAAACAGTATGTTGTTTAAGTTGCGGGTAAATTGTATCAATAGCCCAGTGAAAAACAAAGGCTGAACATGTATAGTTTAATCTATTAATTCTTCTTGCTTTCCCTGAATCCGGCAAAAGATTGTTGTATGAATAAGGTAAGTCTGCGTTTGAAATTATTATATCGGCTTTGTGAAAAGAATCATCTGCCAGGATAATTCCTTCTGACGTGTTACCGCTGACCTTTATTCTTTTTACGGGTGAGTTAAAAATAAATCTCACATTATTTTCTTCTGCAATGGAGGATAGATTTTCAGTTATTCCATTCATGCCTCCTTCCGGGAACCATACTCCTTCAGTAAGTTCCATAGATGGAATAAGAGTAAATATTGCTGATGCACTAAACGGATCCTGCCCCAGATACATATTTTGAAATGACAGAATTGCACGCAATAATTCATTTTTGAAATGTCTGCTGATTAATTTATAATGGTCTGTGAATGCTTTTGACTTGATAAGAAGAAAGACGTTGTTTATTATAGCAGGATCGAATATACTGCTATAGTTATGGTCAATCATGTGTTTCATAGATTGCTTGTATGTTCCGTACCCCTTATAAATTAACTTCAGGAACTTTTCATAACTTCCCGGTTCAAGGGACTCAAACTGCTTTTGCATTTCTGCAAGATCCGATGAAAAATATAATTGTTCTCCGTTATTAAAGTTGACTTTATATACCGGATCCATGCGATATAATTTCAATTCCTCCGTATAGCTTCTGCCAAAAGCTGAATATATCTTTTCAAATACTCCCGGCATCATTAATAATGTAGCTCCGATATCAAACCGGTGACCGTCCTTAACAATATTTCCGCATCTTCCTCCGGGGGTTGCATTCTTTTCAAATATTGTCACATTATATCCCTGCCTGGAAAGAAATATTCCTGCAGTGATACCTCCTATTCCTGCACCAATAATAATTACATCGTAGCTTTTATTCATCACTATTATTTATATTAAAAAGAAAGAGGGACAATATAATTATATTTAGTTATACAATCAAAAAAATCATTTACATTATCCCTGAGAATCTTAATGTAACTTTTATTTATTCGTTAAAGTTTCAGGATTTACAATATTTGGTACTCTCATATTCTTATAAAATCCGATTATATTCTCAGCAGCTAATCTTGACATTTTATTACGTGTTTCAACAGTAGCAGAACCAATATGAGGCAAAACAGAAACATTTTCCATTGATAATAAAGGATTACCAGGATGCATTGGTTCGGGATTTGTCACATCAAGTCCGGCACCCCAGATACTTCCGTTCCTGAGTGCTTCTGTAAGGGCCTGTTCATTGTGAACCGGTCCTCTGGCAGTATTAATAAATATCGCTGTGGGCTTCATTCTATCAAAAGCGGTCCTATCAAACAATCCCTTTGTCTGATCAGTCAAAGTGCAATGCACAGATATAACATCACTTTGTTTTAACAAATCATTAAAATTCACAAGCCTTGCATCAAATAATTCCTCAGCTTTCTTATTTGGAGTACGGTTACAATATATTATTTTCATATTGTAAGCCCCTTTGCATCGTTTAGCCATTTCAATTCCTATTCTCCCCAGTCCAAAAATTCCTAAAGTCTTATCTTTTAAATCTATTCCAAGATTTGCTGTCGGACGAAAGTAGCTCCATTCACCCCTGGATATAGTCTTGTGCAAATGAAACATTTTTCGCGAGGTAGCGATCATTAATCCAAATGCTACATCAGCAGTTGCTTCACTCAACACATCTGGTGTAAAACCAACAGGAATACCCAGCCTGGTAGCTTCGGAAATATCAATATTATCAAATCCTACCGCAAATTGTGATATAATATCCAGATGCTTACACTCATTCAGGAAGTGCTTGTCTATATTTTCTGTCATAGTGCATAGCAGGGCATTATTCTCCCTGGCTGCCTTAATTAATTCCGGCTGAGTCATTGGCCTGTCCTCCTGCCAGGTTGTTAACTTAAATCCCTCTTTTCGCAGTAATTCTATTCCGATTTCAGGGTAGATTCGTGATACAAGTACTTTTACCGCTTCCTGCTTCTTTATCATTATAATGTATATTGTGTATTATTATGAAAATATAACCCGGATATGTCCGGTCACTACTTTTGTCAGACTGGTTCATTGTAATAACATTCTATTTTAACTCTTAATAGAGTCTTAAAATTATAAATTATTAGTCAAAGATTTCTACTGTCCCGGTTTGTTTTTATAAGCTTATTATCATAATATTGTATAAAACATGTAAAAACAAGATCATGAAAACTATTCTAAGTTTATTCGTAATAGTGTGCATATTTTGTGCCTGTGACAAAACTAATTCCGACCGGGATCAAGAATATGAAGAAAAAGAATCAGAGACCATTAGCATATCTGGTCAGAAAATGCTTGTCATACAAAGCCGTAATGGAGACATAACAATTACAGGGACTGATGCAAAAGATGACATGTCTTTTGATATTACCAAAATAGTTAAGAGCCGTGTTAGTGTCAGTCATGCTGAATCACATATGTCTGATATTTCTGTTTCAATAGAAGAAAATACTGATGAGATTGAGGTGATCGCAGACCATCCCACAGACAATGATTTAGATTACATAGTCAACTTCTCGATTACATTACCCCTTATATTCGATTATGAAATAACTCTCGGAAACGGGAATATTGACATGGAGGCCAAATCCAGATTTGTAACTATTTATCTGGGTAATGGCAATACCGCAGCCGATTTAATATTGTTAGATACCTGTGAGGTAGACTTTTATACTGGTAACGGTAATATAGACTTTACTATTCCATCGGAGACAAATGCTCACCTGGATGCCTCTGTTGGCAACGGTACTGTAACAAATTCAGGTTTAAGTATTCAAAACCAGGTGTCTTCAGATAAAAGAATTACCGGAGATATAGGGAACGGTGCAGGGATGATAGTGCTGGTTACAGGCAACGGAAACATTAGAATAGAATCAATGTAAAATCCTTTCCGGGGCAGTTATAAACTTAATATCAACTTTTAGGCTTATATCTTTCAGCATCAGCAAAGAAATCCAGCAGGCGGGTTCTGCATTTGAATGCTGCTGAATGTACTACTCCGTCAGGAATATAGTAATAATCACCTTTTTTATAAGTATCAGTTTTTCCGCCAATTGTAAGTTCCATTTCACCTTCAATTACTATTCCCCATTGAGGACCATGAGAATGCTCAGCTACTTCACCAATTGGTTCAATATCGAAAAATACAATCTGATGGTCCTTACTCTGTGATATCCATCCGTGAACACCTTTAAACGGAATATCTGCTTCCGGTAAATTTCTAATTATTTCAGGATAAATATCACCTAAATCTTTAGTATCCATTTTATTATATTTTATATTTTACGGTCATCAGATTCGTACTTTTACTACAATTTTTTTAACCTTTGATGGCCCATCTGCTTTCACTCCCGGCATATGAAGGTCACCAGGGAAAAAAATTGCAAACATGCCCCCAGTCATTTTAACCAGTGATGTTTCTTCATTGAAAAAGACACAATCCTTTTCTTCACTATATTCCTTAACAGGGGTCTGATTTACCAAAGGAGCCACACCTATTAGCTCAGCACCTGAATACATATACTGGATATCAATATACTTTCGATGAGCTTCAAGAGCACAATCTTTTATATCTTTTGTTTCGTATTCATTAACTACAGCGAAAATATTATCACTGTCAATTTCATATTTGCCTGGTTCAGTTTTTGAAAAGTCTGTTGAATTAATGTAATTAAAAGCCCTGGCAATTCGATTGCCGAGGTTTAAATAAAGCCCCGAGTTTTCAATTCTGTCAATTATCATAGTCTTATTTATTTATTAATTCACTTATTTCATCAAGATGCAGTTTGAAATGCCGTGGAAAATCAACTACCATATCTTCCAGTGAAATTTCCTCATTTTCCCCTGACATCCATTTATTTTCCGTTTTTTCAGAATTAATGTTCTGAATTACATGTACTATGTGGATATTGGTAAATTTCCACAACTGAACAAGGTTATTCCAGTCTTCTTCCTCGTAGTTCTGAATGGCAATCCACCTGTCATTATTCCCATGGGTTGCATAATTTGGAAAAACCAGCGGGATGTTCCCATATTGTAAATGTACTATCCGGTGTATGTTATTAGAAGCAGAATCTACCATGTGCCCGACGATTTGCTTTATATTTCTGTTCTGGCTGTTTCGTCGCTCACTAATTACATCACTTGACAGAGCCAGCAATTTTTGTTCCCACTCCTCAACGAGTGATAATAATTCCCTGCCAATTAATTCAAATTTATTCATGATGATTACGATTATTAAAAATTTACACCAATTTAAACATTTTTCAAATAACATCCTTTTGAAATATTCTATACCTTTTATATACTTTACCACCCATACGTTCCACTTCTGCCCTCATTTTAACATTGGTTTTCAGCACAAGATGGCTGTCTATATATTTCAGGCCGGCTTTGCAGGCTTCCTCTAGCATTTTAACACCCATAACCGCATCAATACCTAAATTCTGAAAATCTCTGCGTATACCACCTAGTAACAGGTTGAGCTGCCTGGTCCTTTTCTGATGATATATTATTTTGAGTAATCCGAATGGAAAAATATGGCCTTTACAGCTTTTAATACCCTTGCTTATATCAGGCATTCCAATGATAAAGGCTATAACCTCACCTTCCTTATTTACTACTACCTTAATAAATCTCGGATCTAATATTGAAAAATAACGGCGTACTAAGTCATCCATTTCAAGCTCATCCAGTGGGGAAAAGGCGTATATATCCTTGTATATAAGGTTAAGCAGGTTCAGTACCGGTCTGATAAAAGGCTTTAATTGTCTTTGTCTTGTAAATTCGTGTACATATATTTTGTTATTTTTTAATCCTCTTTCGTAAATTTTTTTATAAAAATCAGGTATTCCATCAGGTATATCAATTTTGTAAACCACAAGATCCACATGTTCTGTAAAACCGGCCCTTTCAATAAGTCTTACCTGATACGGGTAGTTGCAGTTGGTAGCAATTACTAAAGGCTGTTCAAATCCTTCAATAAGCATCCCTTGCGGATCTTTATCGGAAAAACCAAGAGGTCCGACAAGTCTTTTCATTTTTTTTGAGCGAGCCCAGTCTTCAATGGCATTTAAAAGGGCATTTGCTACATCCTGTTCGTTGTACGTTTCAATTAAACAGAACCTTGCGTCGCTTTCATTACGGGCTTCATTATATTTATGATTAATAATTCCCATTATCCGGCCAACAGGTTTGTTATCCCTCATCGCTAATAAGAGAATTGTATCACAAAAATTAAAGGAGTGGTTTTTCCGCGAGTTGAAATATTGCCATTCATCAATATATATCGGGGGAACCCAGTTTTTATGATTTTTATGGATTTTCGCAGGAAGATAGATGAACCGCCTTAATTGTTTCCTGCTCTTAACCTCGATTATTTCAACGGCCATTTTTTGAACTTAGTGTTCCAGAATTTTAGAGTAAAATGTTTTACCATTCCAGTGTCATCTGCCTGCCATTAGCATCTTTATCTTCAATGTTCTTTATGTCTTCTGCTTCCTCTTTTATCTTTTCCTCTTCCTGCTCAGCCTTTGTCATAATAGGTTCGAGTTCTTTTACCACAGCTACTTCATAGTTTGATAAGCGTTTACCCTTTGCCTTGTAACTTTTAACGCTTATGAATTCAGCTACTTCTATTATTTCATTATTTCTGTGACTATGGTCCCCGCCAAACTTCAATTCAAATCTCGGGTATTCAACCTCAGTTATTCTTATTAGTTTTGATTCGGAATTCTCTCCGATAAAGCTTACTGCTTTTTCTGTAGGTTCTATTTTAAAGCGCTTTATATAATAATAACTAAGATTTGCATCAAAATAAACAGCGGAGAATATTTTATCGGGATTATACTTCTCAATTATTAACAGGTCATCTTCAAAATGGTTTGATAAATCAAATGATGATAATCTGAATTTACCGGACTTTGTCATAACCAGCAGCCTGTCATCACCCTTAAATTCTCCAAGCAGGTTCCCTCTTCCGTCAGCATTAAGCCGGTTCACGTCAGCATCAAACCATACCTTTCTCCCCCCGAGTGTTGATACACCTTTCTCTTTCAATACAATTTTACTGACTGTATATTTGGTAAGAATATTTCCCATTGAACCCCTGCCTTTAATGGCTAATTCTCCAAAGTCAGTTTCAAACATCAGATTTCTCAGTCTTGGCCTGGGTTTTAAATAGACTTTTAACGTTTCAGCCTCACCATTAGGATTAGCACTTAAATACAATATTCTTGAACCGTCTTTTCCCTTTGTTAAATCATACTCATTATCTCTTATTAATCCTGTTATGGCACATCTCTTCATTAACACCTTGCCGTTTTTCCCGTCCCGGTAAATTATGTTGAAAATTGTCCTCGTATCATTCTTCTTGAATACACCTGCATAAAAAATATCTTTTCCTGTAAAAGTCTTCTCAGAGACTTTAGTGATAAGGTATTTTCCATTCCTTCGAATTACCAGGATATCGTCAATATCCGAACACTCGCAAACAAACTCATCTTTTTTAAGTGATGTGCCAATAAAACCCTCTTCCTTGTTCATATATAATTTCTGGTTCGCAACTACTACTTTAGAAGCTATTATTGTGTCAAAATTTTTAATCTCTGTCCTTCTAATCCTTTCTTTTCCGTATTTATTCTTTATCTGCCTGTAATAGTTTATTGTATAAGGAATTATATTTTCAAGATGATTCTTTACTTCGTCAATATCAGTTTCAATTTCTTTGATATATTCATCAGCCTTTAATGAACTGTATTTTGATATACGTTTAATAGGTATATTGGATAGCCGTATTAAATCTTCCCTTGTCACCTCTCTTAACAATTTCTTCTTAAAAGGTTCAAGTCCCTTATCGATAGTTTCCAGTATTGATTCCTCGGTTTTACACTTCTTGATATCCTCGTAAAGTTCATTCTCGATAAATATTTTCTCCAGGCTTGAAATGTGCCATGCATTCTCCAGTTCCTCCAGTCTGATTTGCAATTCCATTTCAAGCAGATCAACTGTTTTCCGGGCAGATATTTTTAATATCTCGGAAACACCAATAAATATGGGCTTGTCATCTTTAATAATACAGGAATTTGGTGAAACAGGAATTTCACAATCCGTGAAAGCATATAGTGCATCAATAGTTTTATCCGGAGATATTCCCGGGGTCAGGCTTATTAGTATTTCAACATTTTCTGCTGTATTATCATCAATTTTTTTGATTTTTATTTTTCCCTTTTCATTGGCCTTAATTATTGACTCAATTAACGAGGATGTAGTTCTTCCATATGGCACTTCAGTTATTAATAATGCCTTCTTATCCAGTTTCGTGATCTTTGCTCTAATCTTTATCTGGCCTCCCCGCAGTCCGTCATTATATCTTGAAAAATCTGCAAGGCCTCCGGTTGGAAAATCAGGATATAATTCAAATTCTTTACCCTGTAGGTACGCAATGGAAGCATCAATAAGTTCGTTAAAATTGTGTGGTAAAATTTTTGATGCCAGACCAACTGCTATTCCTTCCACTCCCAGCGCCAGCAATAAAGGAAATTTTACCGGCATGGTAACCGGTTCTTTATTTCTTCCGTCGTATGAGGCTTTCCATGCAGTTGTTTTCGGATTAAATACAACTTCCAGGGCAAATTTTGATAATCGAGCTTCAATATACCGCGGAGCAGCAGCACCATCGCCGGTAAGTACATTACCCCAGTTGCCCTGTGTATCTATTAGTAAATCTTTTTGCCCAAGCTGAACCAGTGCATCACCTATAGATGCATCTCCGTGGGGATGAAACTGCATTGTATGCCCGATAATGTTGGCGACTTTATTGTATCTCCCGTCATCGAGCCTTCTCATAGAATGCAGTATCCTCCTCTGCACCGGTTTTAACCCGTCATCCAGATGCGGTACTGCACGCTCAAGAATTACATAAGATGCATAATCAAGAAACCAGTCCTGGTACATTCCCGATAACCTGGCGACATTGGTATGACCGGTAGCATATTTCCCGGAACTTTCTTCCAGCTCCAATATCTCATCATCGAGATTCTGGTATTCCTTATTGTTTTCCTGATTTTCCTGGTTCATAATAAAGTTAATCTATGTCAGTCAGTCAAAAAATAATATTTATGTTTCAACCAAATCATCTTCGATACGCAGATTTTCTATAATAAACTCCTGTCTTTCAGGTGTATTTTTACCCATATAAAAAGGTAAAATTTTTGAGACAGTGTCATCTTTTTTCAGCCTTACAGGTTCTAACTTCATATCCTTTCCAATAAAATGTTTGAACTCGTCAGGTGATATTTCACCCAGTCCTTTAAATCTTGTAATTTCAGGATTTATACCCAGCTTCTCCACAGCAATATCCTTTTCATCCTGCGAATAACAGTATATTGTTTCCTTCTTGTTTCTTACCCTGAACAAAGGTGTCTGAAGAATATACAGATGTCCTTTTCTCACAAGATCCGGAAAAAACTGTATAAAGAAGGTTATCAGAAGAAGCCGTATATGCATTCCATCAACATCTGCGTCTGTAGCAATTACAACATTATGATATCTCAGGTTCTCCAGATCATCCTCAATATCTAATGCTGCCTGTAATAAATTAAACTCTTCATTTTCGTAAACGATTTTTTTAGTCAGCCCATAAGTGTTTAATGGTTTGCCTTTAAGACTGAAAACAGCTTGTGTGTTCACATCCCTTGATTTTGTAATAGACCCGCTTGCCGAATCACCTTCGGTAATAAATATGGTTGTTTCAAGCCGTCTTTCATCGTTGGAGTTGTAATGAATTTTACAATCCCTCAGTTTTCTGTTATGAAGATTAGCCTTCTTGGCTCTCTCACGGGCAATCTTTTTAATGCTTGATATAGCCTTGCGTTCCTTTTCTGACTCAATAATTTTTTTTAAAAGTATATCAGCAATTTCAGGATTCTTATGAAGATAATTATCAAGCTTGGTCTTAAGAAAGTCTCCTATAAAATTACGGATCGAAGGTCCGTCGGGCTCCATATCCTTGGATCCCAGCTTTGTTTTTGTTTGTGATTCAAAGACCGGTTCCTCAACCTTAATACTGATAGCGGCGACTATTGAAGCCCTGATATCCGAAGGATCGAAATCTTTTTTATAAAAGTCGCGAATCGTCCTTACAAGAGCTTCCCTGAAAGCATGAAGATGTGTTCCCCCCTGAGTTGTGTTCTGGCCGTTTACGAACGTATAGTATGTCTCTCCGTACTGGTTACCGTGAGTGATAGCAATCTCAATATCTGTATCCTTAATATGAATTAAAGGATATAATATTTCAGAGTTTATATTTTCATTCAGAAGGTCAACCAGTCCGTTTTTGGAACAATATGATACCCCGTTTAGTTTTATTGTTAATCCGCTATTGAGATAGACATAATTCTTAATCAAAGACTCTACATAATCATCTATGAATCTGAATGTTCCAAACATCTTAATATCCGGCACAAATGAAACAAGGGTTCCGTTTTTTGACTCGGTTTTGTGCTCCTTTTCATCATTTGCCAGGTTTCCTTCCTCAAAACCAACAGCCTTAACTACTCCCTCTCGAAAAGACTTGATAATAAATTTTGAAGAAAGTGCATTTACTGCCTTAATACCTACTCCATTTAGCCCGACAGATTTCTTAAAAACCTTTGAATCGTATTTTGCCCCTGTATTCATTTTGGAAGCTACATCCTTAACCTTGCCAAGAGGTATTCCTCTTCCATAATCCCGTATTTTAACAACACTTTCGTTTATGACAATATCTATAATCTTTCCAAAACCCATCATATATTCATCAACGGAATTATCGAGAACTTCCTTAATCAGCACATATATCCCGTCATCCTGTGAAGAGCCGTCACCCAGTTTTCCTATATACATTCCCGGACGCTTGCGGATATGTTC
>CP070654.1:2702742-2706097 GCA_020354785.1 Bacteroidales bacterium | reverse complement strand
TAATGGATTTCTGGCAGCCAGTTTATAGGCCAGGGATATTGGCAATAAGAATATAAAGAATACTACTGTAAGCAGAATCCTGGAGTTTATCCATCCTAATATCTCGGCCACTTTATACCATAACCAGACAATTCCCTTACCTGCAAAAGGAAATACCAGTGCTACAACTGCAACTCCTGTCGCTATATACAAAAAAACATCTTTTTTAAATAAAAGGTGTAGTACAAGAAAACCTGCAGTGATAGTCAGTAAAGCCTTTAATCTGTCACCTTTGCTCATATGAAATATCTTTTAAAACAGAGTATAAATAAAGGGTGCAATTGCCGAACCGCCTCCAATAACTATTAATAAACCCAGCAGTAACAGGATTATTATCAGGGGAAGCAGAAAGAACTTTTTTCTTGCCCCTATAAACATAAATAAGTCTTTTACAAATTCCATTTTAAAAAGTTTTAGTTTATCATTATTATTTTTTGTAATTCTTCAGCAAAAATTTCATGTCCTTTTGCACTTGGATGCAAATCAAATTTATGTAACCGGTTTTCGAATTTTGTGTACAAGTCCGATAAATCAATTACCTTAATACCGGTATCTTTTAAGTAGTTAATAATTTCATTTTCGCTTCCAGGAAATATCACAACATAGAACTCATCATTTGAAAATTTTTCCTTGTAAGCAGCAAATGAATACTTGAATATATCGGCTGTTAACTGGTAGTGTTTTGGTTTAAGTTTCCCGGGGAAATCCACATTAAAATACTTCATTATATTGCTGGATCCAATAATTCTCAGCAAGGATGTTTTCATTTTCCTGCCATTCTGGAAACTACCCTTTCTAACCAGTTTGCCTGATTTGTCATATGTATAGTGTGGTGTGTTCTTTGCCCAGTCTCTTACTACACTTAATGCGCCTGAGGCTCTCTTAACATGTTCATCAATATATACGTAAAGGCAGATACCGGAATCGTACTTAATTTCCTCTTTAATATCATCTTCCTGCAGTTTTGCCAGCATCTGGTTAGGTCCGTAACCGCAAAAAGCATAGTTATAAGGTTGATAATCAGGATGAAATTGATTAAACCTGCTGGCAAATGTCTCATCGTCGTTCACACCTTCTCCGAAAGTTATTGAACCGCCGAAAAATATAGCATAGTATTTCAGGGAGTCTTCATTCACAGGAGTGCTAACCCTGCGTGAAAGTTCATCAGTTGTATAAAGAACATTATAAATAGTATCTAAATCAGCTGTTTTTACAGAGCTGACAACTGAAGATGGTTTTGCTATATAACCGCGATTTGTATCGCTGATAAAATATCCTTTTGCATAATCACCAAAATACGATATATTTCTGGCACTTTTTAAAATGACCAGCCCCAAAGCCGATTTCCAGTATTATCCAGATAATAATAAAGATTGAAATGTTAATCAGAATAGTCTTTTTTGACTTGAAAGAGTATGCTATGAAAACAAAAATTAATAATAAAATTTGTAGCTTGGTCAGGTGTCTGCCAATATTATAGCGTGCTATATATCCATCCCTGTCTCCAAAAAGATAATCAATAAGGAACTCCATAAACTCGGAAAGAATCACCAGGAGAACGGGGATTATAACAAACCAGTATTTTTTTATTTTATTTTTCATAACAAAACTTTTAGTCTAAAGTAAATTCTTCCTTCCAGTTTTTCTTTTCTTCCCATTCGGGCTGTTCGGTTTTGGCGAAGAAATGATTGCAAATAACAAGGTAATCCATTTCAGTCCGCATAAAACATCGGTATGCATCATCCGGGGTACACACTATAGGCTCACCCCTTACATTAAAGCTCGTATTAACTATGACACCGTAGCCTGTGATTTTTTTAAATGTATCTATCAGTTGCCAGTATTTTGGATTAGTATCCTTATGTACTGTCTGTATCCTTGCCGAGAAATCTATATGTGTTATTGCAGGAAGATCCGATCTTAAATGGTAAAGCTTCTCTCTTACAGGCAGGTCATAGTAATTTTCCGGTAATTTTTTCCATCTTTCTTTTATCACCGGTTGCACGAGAAGCATATAAGGAGAATCACTTTCGAGTTTGAAGTAGTCTTTTGCGTTTTCAATCAAAACAGAAGGAGCGAAAGGACGAAATGATTCCCTGTACTTAATTTTCAGGTTTAGTTTTTTCTGCATTTCCGGGCTTCTGGCATCTCCCAGGATACTTCTGGCACCCAGGGCTCTTGGACCAAATTCCATTCTTCCCTGCATCCATCCGACAACTAATCCGTCATTAAGCAGGCCGGCAACTTTATTGGCCAGCTCATCAAAATTTTCGAAATAAGTATATTTTGCATTGTATTTCTTAGCCATTATTTCGACATCATGGCCATAGTATTCCGGTCCCAGATAAGCACCTTTCATATTGTCCTCATTACCATTGTATATCCTGTCTTTTCCATAGAATATATGGTATACTGCCTGTGCTGCTCCTAAAGCTCCCCCTGCATCACCTGCAGCAGGTTGAATAAATATGTTTTTAAATAATCCTGTATTCTGAATTTTACCATTTGCGACACAATTAAGTGCTACACCTCCTGCCATGCATAAATTATCGGAATTCGTCAGTCTTTTTGCCTCTTCGGCCATTTTTATCACAGCCTCTTCAGTGATTTTCTGAATTGCCAGGCCCAAATCACAATGGTGCTGAAGCAAATCTGCTTCAGGATCCCTTTTTGGAAAACCGAAAAGTTTTGCCCACTTCTTATCACTTACCATGCGTAAGCCTGTGGCATAACTAAAATATTTCTGGTTTAACCATACAGAACCGTCATCATTGACGTTTAATAAATTCTTTTTAATTATATCCACGTATTTATTTACTCTCTCTGAGTCGGGATTCCCATATGGTGCAAGTCCCATTAATTTATATTCACCTGAATTCACTCTGAATCCCAGGTAGTATGTAAAGGCAGAATACAGTAATCCGAGTGAATGCGGAAACTTTAATTCCTTAAGTATCTTAATGTCGTTACCCGTTCCGTGGCAGATTGAGGCTGTTGCCCATTCACCTACTCCATCAATGGTCAGGATTGCAGATTCTTTATAATTTGTTGAAAAAAAAGCGCTTGCTGCATGCGATAAGTGGTGCTCAGCAAAGAGCAGATTCAGTTTACTTTTATTATAGCTGTCAATATTAGCAAGCTCTTTATATATAAGTTTTTTAAGGAACATTTTTTCCTTTAACCATACCGGTATGGCCGTGATAAATGATTTTATTCCTTTGGGTGAAAAAGCATAATAAGTTTCCAGTAAACGTTCAAATTTTAAAAGGGGCTTATCGTAAAATACTATTGCATCAAGTTTATCAACACTCAGACC
>CP070654.1:2682775-2702642 GCA_020354785.1 Bacteroidales bacterium | reverse complement strand
TATCTCAATTTTAGTTCTGAAAGGACTCATTATATACGTGGTTAAGACCGCCAGGGCTCACTGTTAAGCCAGTCAGTTACAAATTTGAAGACCTCGCCTGAACCCTCATCAACAAGCAGGTCATGATAATGATCAGGCCATTCTTTAAAAATGGTCTTTTTGCTTGCATTCAGCACAAAATTTCTGCTTGCTTTACACGAGGCTATTTTATCTTTATTACCATGCATAACAAGAACCGGCATATTAATTTTGTAAATACTTCTTGATGAACGCTGTCCGGCAAAAATTATCTCATAAAACAATCTTATCGACACTTTATGATGCATTAAAGGATCATCGCTGTATTTTTTAATTGCATCCTGGTTTCTCCTTTTATCTTCAGCAGTAAACCTGGTCTCCAACATATATGTCGGGATAATATGCCTGAGAATATTTCCGAAAAACATTTTGCCTTTTGAAAACCGGTGTTCCAAAACCAGCCAGGGAGAAGTAACTATAAGACTTGAAATATTGGCAATATGAGTAGATAAATAATATATAGCAATGTTACCCCCAAGACCATGGCCCATTAATATCTTTGGATAGCCCGGGAACAGACTTTCAGTGTTGTCAATTAATGTATGCAGGTCTTTTATTAGTTTTCTGTATGAAGAAGCATAACCCCTTCTGCCCTCTGATCTGCCGTGGCCTCTTAAATCCATGCTGACAACGTAATAATTATTATTTGTAAGTTCTTCTGCGAAATCCTTATAAATCCCACTGTGTTCTCCTTGACTATGTACCAGGATTATTACTGCCTTTGGTTTTCCCCCGCCGGTCCATGCCTGTCCGAATAATTCCAGTCCGTCATAAGATTTCCATTGGTACTCGTTGTGCTTCATCTTTGGCTGTATCTATGTTTATCAATAATAAAACAATTTAATTTAAAATGAATTCCTTTTTCTTAGTCAATAAGATTAATTTTGAAACTGATTTTTGATAAAATGATGATCCTTATATAATTTAACGAATCAAAATATTAACAGGATTTAAAATTATAAAAATGCAGGAAGTTATACAAATTAGCACTGATAAACCAGATGGTTTGTTTGATATCACAAACCAGGTAGAGAAAATTGTAAATAAAAGTAAAATAACATCGGGATTTGCAAATGTGTATGTTCAGGGCGCTACAGCAGCGATAATGATCCAGGAGAACTGGGATCAGTCAGTGCAGACTGATGTTCTAAACTTGCTAAAAAAGCTGATACCCCCGGGAATATGGCTGCATGATCACCAGGACAACAATGGAGATGCTCATTTGAAAGCAGGAATTGTAGGGCCAAGTGAAACCATCCCTATAATTGACGGAAAACTGGGATTATCGACCTGGCAGAATATTTTTGTCTGTGAGTTTGACGGCCCCAGAAACATACGAAATGTTATTGTCACATTATTCAATAGCAACGAATAATACTATTTAATGTCTTATTGCCGGATTAACCTGATTTAAATAGTTAAGACTCACTAAATGAAATCAAAGGAACGTGTTATTCAGGCTTTAAATCATAAAATCCCCGATAAAATACCCGTTGATTTTGGCGGTACGGGGCAGACAGGTATACATATAAGCTGCGTGGAAGCTCTCAGGGATTATTACGGGCTTGAGAAAAGACCTGTCAGGGCCATTGAGCCGTACCAGATGCTCGGTCTTATTGAAGATGATCTTAAAGAATGTATCGGCATTGACACACTCGCAACAGACATTGGTTATACTATGTTCGGCTTTAGAAACGAAAACTGGAAAGAATGGAAAGCTCCCTGGGGACAGGTTGTTCTGGTTGCAGGAGATTTCAATACAATAATTGATGAGAACGGAGATTTTCTGATTTTTCCACAGGGTGACATGACCGTTCCTCCAAGTGGAAAAATGCCAAAATCAAGTTACTTTTTTGATGCAATTATAAGGCAGGCAGAAATAATTGAAGAAAAGTTGAATCCTGAATATAATACCGAAGAATTCGGTTTGATTTCGGATAATGATATATCACTCTGGAAAAAAGAAATAAGAAAAAATAGTAATAGTGAGAAAGCACTTGTAGCTAATACCGGGGGAACAGCCCTGGGCGATATTGCACTTGTTCCGGCAGTGAATCTTAAACATCCCAGAGGTATCCGCAGCATAGAAGAGTGGTATATGTCAACTATAACCAGACAGGAATACGTACACAGAGTATTTGATATACAAAGTGATATTGCTGTCAGGAATCTTGAAAAGCTGCTTCCCGTTATCGGAAATACAATTGATGTTGTATTTATCTGCGGAACAGATTTTGGAACCCAGTCATCAACTTTCTGTTCTGTTGAAACATACCGTGATTTATGGATGCCTTATTATAAGAGAATAAATGACTGGATACACAAAAATACAAGCTGGAAAACATTTAAACACTGCTGCGGTTCAATAAAATCTTTTATACCGTCTTTTATAGATTCGGGATTTGATATTCTTAATCCTGTACAAATCTCAGCAGCAAATATGGATGCCAAAGAGCTTAAAAGTGAATTCGGAGAGAAGATAGTTTTCTGGGGTGGTGGAGCAGACACCCAAAAAACTCTACCTTTCGGAAGGCCGGATGATGTACGTAAAGAAGTTCTGGAGCGCTGTGAGATTTTTAGTCAGCATGGCGGATTTGTATTCAGCTCTATACACAACATACAGGCAAATACACCTGTTGAAAACATAGTGGCTATGTTTAATGCCGTAAAAGAATTTAATTAAAAAATGAAACCACCTAAAGAATTACTGATTTGTTTATTCCTCATCTTGCTTATAAAAATTTCCTTAAGACAGTATTCACAGGATAACATTAAACAGGTTCAATACCTTTCAGGCACAGATAATATACATACAAAGACCTGGGATTTCTTTTGCACCAGTGGACGCAACAGTGAAATATGGACAAAGATTGAAGTCCCTTCCTGCTGGGAACAGAAGGGTTTTGGAACATATAACTACGGGCGTGATTATCATACATATGGCAGGCATTATAAATATGCAGATGAAAAAGGCTTATACAGGCATGAATTTTTAGTTCCTGAATCATGGAATAAAAAAGTAGTATACCTGGTTTTTGAGGGTTCGATGACAGATACCGAGGTTAAAATTAACGGTATGCCAGCCGGTGAAATTCACCAGGGTTCATTCTACAGGTTTAAGTATAACATCACTGATAAGTTAAAATCCGGAGAGAAAAACCTGCTTGAAGTAGCAGTAAGTAAAATGTCATCAAATAAATCGGTGAATCTGGCAGAGCGCTATGCAGACTACTGGATATTCGGCGGAATATTCCGCCCTGTTTATCTTGAAGCTTATCCTGAAGAATTTATTGAACGAACGGCTATCGTTGCAAAGGCAGACGGCACAATTTCCATGGATATCTTTCCTGAAAATCTTAAATCAAAAAGACAGATATATGCTGAAATATTTGATACTGATGGTAAGATCGCCGGCTCATTTTCTGGTAATGCCGGTAAAACTGATTCACTTGTTACATTAAAATATAAAGTAAGCAATCCTTCTTTATGGTCTTCAGAAACTCCGGCAATTTATAAAATAATTGTATCACTGAGAGATGATGAGAAAATATTATATAAAGCAACTGAACAATTTGGTTTCCGTACAGTTGAAATCAGACATGGTGACGGTATATATATAAATGGTAAAAAGATAAGAATGAAAGGAATTAACCGTCATGCATTCTGGCCGGAAACGGGGCGTTCATTAAACAGACAAATTGATTTAATGGATGTAAGACTGATGAAAGAGATGAATATGAATTCCGTCAGATGCTCACATTATCCTCCTGATAAAAGCTTTCTTGAAATCTGTGATTCTCTGGGGCTATATGTGATTGATGAACTTGCCGGATGGCATAATGCATATGATACTGAAGTTGGTGAAAAGCTCGTAAGAGAGATGGTAATCCGCGATGTTAACCATCCTTCAATAATTTTCTGGAGTAATGGTAATGAAGGAGGAACAAACAGGGAACTTGATGATGATTACCTGAAATATGATCCTTCAAAACGTACCGTTATCCATGCACATCACAGACCGGGAAATGCATTTAACGGCATTGAAACAAACCATTATGAAAGTTATGAAAGCACAAAAAAGATCCTGCAGGGATCACTGATTTACATGACAACAGAATTCCTTCATTGCATGAACGACGGTGGAGGAGGTGCCGGACTGGCAGATTACTGGGAACTTATGAGAACTGCTCCAAAATCAGGAGGAGGTTACCTGTGGGCACTTATTGACGAAGGTATTGTAAGAACAGACCTTAGAGGAATAATTGATGTTAACGGTGTTAATGCTCCTGACGGAATACTGGGGCCTCACAGGGAAAAAGAAGGAAGCTTTTATACCATAAAAGAAATTTTTACGCCGGTTTATATTTCCACGCAAAAAGTGACAGATTCATTTAATGGTGAAATAGAAATAGAAAACAGGTTTGATTTTACTAATACCGGTCAATGCACATTTGAATGGAAACTAATTGATTTTATGACTCCCCTGGATAAAATGCCGGGTTATAAAATAAAAGTTCAGGGTACAATTCCGGGCAGTAATATAAAACCGGGAGAAAAAGGCCTCATAAAGCTGGATTTACCCGCAGACTGGAATAAATCAGATGCTCTACAGCTCAATGTATTTGATCCTTATAAAAATCAGGTATGCAGGCGTACCTGGAAGATCAAAAGTAACGAAGCCCTGATTGAAAAATGGCTACTTTCTGAAACAAATGATTCTGTCAGGATTAGAGAAAAAGATAGCACCCTCACTATAACAGCCAAAAATATATCTGTTGTATTCGATACAAAGAACGGGCAGATTAGTAAGCTAAGGAATTTAAAATCAGGCCGGCTGAATTTTGGTGGCGGACCTGTATTATGCAGCGGAGAAGCAAAAAGTTCCGGATTTGCACACTTTAAAGATGAAAACACATATGTTATTGAATTCAAATATGACGGCAATTTGAAATATGCTCACTGGAGGTTACATAGCAGCGGATTACTGGAACTTACATATAAGTATGAACTTAAGGGCAATTATGAATATACAGGTATTAGTTTTAGTTTTCCTGAAATTCATATGCTAAGTGCCAAATGGCTTGGAAACGGGCCTTACAGGGTGTGGAAAAACCGTATGAAAGGCGTATCATATGATGTCTGGGAAAATGCTTACAATAACACAACTGCAGGCTATTCACCATGGATATATCCTGAATTTAAGGGTTATTTTTCTGATATTGCCTGGATGGAATTCAATACTGTTGAGGGTAAGTTCCTGGTTGCATCAAAAGAAAATGACCTCTTTGTAAGGTTGTTTGAATTTTACAGTTTACCTGGTATTGAGCCTCATCCAAATTTACCGCCAGGGGATATTTCTTTTCTTGACAGAATTCCTCCAACCGGATCTAAAATGGGCACAAGAATTAATGCGCCAAAATCACTGGGTCCGGAAAGCCAGATAAACGAGGTGAATGATACCTTTGAAAGAACCTTATACTTTTATTTTGGTTCAGTAAGAGAACTGGAAGAAAAAGTGCAATAAAATCCTATATAAAATACGATTTCAAAAAAAACAATCTGTCATGTCAATAAAGAACAATTTTCCAGCCATTATACTACATATTATTTTAAATTTATTCTCTGATAGAGGGATCGGAGACTCTGCCTCTAAACTGGTTAATCAATAGGCTGGTTTAGAGTAGAATACTCATTTCTCTAAGTTTTGATTTACTTGAGGCCTTTGCGGATTAGAGCACTGCAAAGGCCTTTTTATATTATAACTGGCACAAATAACAGGAGTCTCAATTCAAGGAAATAGTATAAGTAACTTTTTCCTTAGTATTAAACTGAATCTCATTATTGCCAATTACCTCGAATGATACCGTTTTACCTTTATCATCTTTCACTGTGGCATCCTTAACAAGAGTATAATAAAGCTTGCATAATCCACCTGAACCGGATACTATTTTAATGCTGGCAGCCTTGCCATTAAACCATTCAATGTCAACAACAAAATTACCCGTGGCTCTTAGTCCTTTAACTTTTCCATTTGACCAGTCAGATGGAAGTGCAGGCAGAATATGAATAAATCCGAGATGGCTCTGTAATAGCATCTCTGCAATACCTGCCGTCCCTCCGAAATTACCGTCAATTTGAAACGGAGGATGAGTATCAAACAGGTTAGTTAAAGTCATTCCTCCCAGCAGGTATTTTCTGAAAATTGAAAGTGCCCTGTTTCCATCCAGGAGTCTGGCCCAGCAATTTATCCTGTGAGCAGTCGCCCATCCCGTGGATTCATCACCACGTGCATTTAATGATATTATTGCAGCATCTGAATAAGTTTTATCAATAAAAGGAGATATCTGTATTCCAGGGTATAATCCCATAAGATGAGAAATATGTCTGTGTGTGTTGTTCGGATCATCATTCGTATATTTCCATTCCCGTAACTGTCCCCAGCTTCCAGTCCTCAATCCGTCATCCAGCTGATTCAGTAAATTTTGCAGAGTATCTCTGAAGTTAATATTAACACTAAGTATATCACAGGTTTTAACAGTACTGGTGAATAAATCCCAGATAAGCTGTTGAGCATAGGAAACACCATTTTCCCATAGGCCATGTTCAGGAGACCATTCATCAGGAGCTACCAGCTTATCATCCGTATCAGTAATCAATCTGTCGATCCAGAATTCGCATGCACTCTTCATTGCAGGATATGCTTTATTTAACAGATATACACTGTCAAGGGTATAGGTATAATGCTGCCAGAGATGCATACAGTACCATGCATTTGCCGGCCTGTTCCAGTTCCAGTCTGAATAAGCAAAAATATTATTCTGTGTTCTCATAGTCCAGCCCCTGCAACCCATTGAAGATGCCATATTTCTCCATGACGTATGAATAACAGCCTCGTTATAGATATAATCTGTATAAGGAAGGTGGCATTCTGAAAGATTAGTAATCTCAGCAGGCCAATAGTTCATCTGCACATTTATATTGGAATGAATATCGCTCTGCCAGGGAGGAGAGTTGCTGTTATTCCACAAACCCTGAAGGTTTGAGGGCAGGGCCACACCCTCACGTGAACAACCAAGCATAAGGTACCGGCCATACTGGAAGTAAAGTACTTCCAGGGCCGGATCATATGACCCGTTTTTATAATTTGCTAATAACCGGTCAGTTGGTAATTCGGGTTTTTCTTCATGCAGGTTTAATGTTACCCGGTTAAAAAGAGACCGGTAATCATTTACATGGTCGGTTTTAATCTGGCTGTAGGTTTTTGTTGAGGCATTATCGACCTGTCCGGTTATCCTGCCATGCAGGTTATCATCACGGAGGTAATCCAAAGCAGCAGGATCATAATCTGTACCTCCTGCCAGAATTACAGTTACCTCGTTAGCACTATTAATACTTATTCTGTCTGAAGAAGAAGTTAAGGTGCCACCCTTATTTAAGACTATCAGCTGGGCTTCATAGGATAAAAGGGTTAATTTTCCTGACATCGTAATACGGTTGCCTGAAACGGATACCGTTTCCGAATGTGCATCATCAAGCCTGATATCAAAGCTTAACATGCCGTCCCTGTTACTGTTAAAGTACATTACCAGAACATTGTCCGGATAACTGCAGAAGTACTCACGGTAGTACTCAACATCCCCGGCATTATACCTTACACGGGCAATAGCTTCCTCAATATCTAATTCCCTCCGATAATCAGATACCGCTGTAAGCCCTTTAAAATTAAAATATATGTCACCAAAATTCTGGTACGAGCCCCGTGAGGTTTTATTACCTGTCCACAATGTAATATCATTAAACTGAAGACGCTCCTGCTTAACACCCCCAAAGCACATAGCCCCAAGCCTTCCGTTACCTATTGGCAGAGCCTCAGTCTCCCAGTCAGTTGCGGGTTGCCTGTACCACAAAACCATTTTTGCATCAGGAGGTCCGGATTTACCTGTAAAACTCACTTCACAATAAGCAGATAATGCTGAATAAAAAATAAAGAATGAAAGAAATAATCGCTTAACCATTGTTAGTCCTCTCAATTTTAAATTCATTTGATGATAATTTATTATTATTAAATTTAATCATAATTGTATTATTCTACTACAATTTCTTTTGCTTCTTTCTTTAAGAGAATTAAAATAATATAAAGCTGTTTCATGAAGCAAGATTTTCTAAAACATAGTTTAGTATGGAAAAGAAGAGCATTTTTAAGAATATGGTGTGATGCAATTCAAATATTTTAGTATATTTATTACCTAATTTTAATCGCAAATTTTATTATTAACCAAATCAAAAAGCTAATGAAAATCAAAACTGCTAATTTCTTAATCTCAATTTTGCTATGTTTTGCGTTTGCGGCAACGCAAGCGATTGCTCAGAATATCATCTTCATTTCACCAGATGATAGAGAAGCAGAAAACATTGCGTTCCTTAAAAGGCAAGGATTTAATGTCACACAATTCTGGCAGGAAAAGGACATTAATCTTGTCGGGCAGGACACTATCGATCTGCTGAATTCCGCTGACCTGCTCATTATTGGACGTAGCGGGCCCAGCAGTAGTTTCCAGCAGGATGAAGAACGCGTAGTATGGAATGCTCTTACGCCTCCGACAATGCTGATTTGTCCGTGGAAATCAAGAAGCACCAGGCTGAGATTCTTTAATAGCGGAAGTGCTTATCATGAGGATAATGAGCCAGATGTTGTATATGCCAAGCTTGCAGATCCAACGGATCCTATATTTGCAAATGCTGATGTGATGGCAGATTCAACAGTGGATTGGTTTTCTCCGCCACCACATGACTTTATTCAAACTTTTCCGGCAACAACTACAACTAATGCAGAAATTGTAGCTACCTATAATGATAGCTCTATTCTGATTGCCAGATGGGATGCCAATGTAAGGTTCTATGATGAAACACCGGATTCTGCTGCCGGACCAAGAACCTATTTTGGTATGGGTAATGACAATCTTGGCTGGCCGAACTTCTTCCCGCTGACCAAGAATGGAAAAGCTATCTATCTGGCAGAAATATGCAGGATGCTGGGAATCGCAATCAAGGAGCCTGTTTTTGCACCGGTAGATAATGAAATTATCTTCATCTCACCAGATGACAGAGAAGCAGAAAACATTGCTTTCCTTAAAAGACAAGGGTTTAATGTTACTCAATTCTGGCAGGATAAAGACATTAATCTTGTTGGACAGGACACTATTGATCTGCTGAATTCCGCTGACCTGCTCATTATTGGACGTAGCGGGCCAAGCAGCAGCTTCCAGCAGGATGAAGAACGCGTTGTATGGAATGCTCTTACACCTCCAACTATGCTGATTTGTCCATGGAAGTCAAGGAACACCAGGCTGAGGTTCTTTAATAGCGGAAGTGCGTATCATGAAGATGCTGCACCACCTATTGCTTATGCCAAGGTTGCAGATCCAACGGATCCTATATTTGCAGATGCAGATGTAATGGCAGACTCTACATTAGACTGGTGTTTACCACCACATGACTTTATTCAGACTTTTCCGGCAACAACTACAACCAATGCAGAAATTGTAGCTACCTATAATGATAGCTCTATTCTGGTTGCCAGATGGGATGCAAATGTAAGGTTCTATGATGAAACTCCGGATTCTGCTGCCGGACCAAGAACCTATTTTGGTATGGGTAATGATAATACCGGCTGGGCGAACTTCTTCCCGCTGACTAAAAATGCTAAAAAAGTATATCTGGCTGAAATATGCAGAATGCTGGGCATTGAGGCACCGGAGATTAAGTGGGGTCCCTCTGATATGGAAATTACCTTTATAACTCCTGATGAGAGAGAGGTTCCAAATATGAGCTTCCTTGAAAAGAACGGATTTAAAGTAAATCCATTCTGGCAGGAAAAGGATATAAATCTTGTAGGACAGGATACTATTGATCTGTTGAATGCAGCTGACCTGCTTATAATTGGAAGAAGCGGACCGAGCAGCAGCTTCCAGCAGGATGAAGAACGTGTTGTATGGAACGGACTTACTGCTCCGACAATGTTAATCTGTCCATGGAAATCCAGAAGCAGCAGGCTGAGGTATTTTAACAGCACAGATGCTTATCACGAAGATACAGAACCGGCTGTTGCTATAGCTAAGGCTGAATTGCCAGATGATGCAATATTCAGTAATGTTTCACTGGACGCTGAAGATATGATGGAATGGTGCTTACCACCACATGACTATATAAGAATCAGTCCGACAGCGGTAACAACCAATGCAGAATTAGTAGCTACTTATAATGATAGTTCAATTCTGGTTGCCAGGTTTGCACCTCAGGTCAGGTTCTATGATGAAACTCCTGATTCTGCGGAAGGACCAAGGTCTTACTTTGGTATGGGTAACGATAATGTAGGATATCCGAACTTCTTCCCATTAACCTATGACGCACAGCAGGTATACCTGAATGAAGTTTGCAATATGCTGGGTATAGATTTGGTAGACGCTCAAACTGTTTCATTAGATGCTACTCTTTCTGCTATTGAATATGATGTTGCATCAGCTGTACTGGATCCAGCTTTTGATGCCGGCGTAACTGAGTATACGTTAACACTGACTGAAGAGCCTAATACTGTTACAATAACAGGAGTTGCCAACGATGCTATGGCAACAGTAGATGGTGGAGGATTAATAGATGTTTCTGATGAAGAGGCTGAAAATGTTATGCTCACCGTCTGGGCAGAAAACGGAGGCAGGATGAGGTACACAGTAACTGTTGAACCATATATTGCTCCTGAAGCAATAGAAGATGTTACCAGTTCTGATATCAAGTTATTCCCGAATCCTGTAAACGATATTCTGAGTATTGTATCAGAAAATCCGAATGTCAGGATTACAGTTTACAACACAATCGGAAAAGTTGTAATGGAACACAAGGCTGATAATAATCTGATTCAGCTTGATGTTAGTAATCTTGATGCAGGAATTTATCTGATCAGGATGGAAGATGCTGAAAATGTTGTTATAGGCAAATTCAGCAAGGAATAATATATATTAAAACTTTGTTTAATTGCAGGCGAATATCTTTATTCGCCTGCTTTTTTTTACCCGGTAATAAACCCTCCTGTATTTGACTGTATTGAAATATTTTCACAATTGACTAACTTTATAAAATAATCCGTATAACAATTAATAATAAAATTTTAAGCGAATGAAAACAGTTGTTAATAAGATGCCAGGCAAGTTTGGTTTTTTTCAGAAAGATAAAAGGAGAAGACTATCTCTAATAATTCCTGTAATGTTATTATTGTTTATTGCTGGTGATGCAATTGGACAGTACCAGATTGAGGATCTTAACCGGGGAGTTGTAGCGGTACGTAAAACTGATACCAGTGTATTTGTTAGCTGGCGTTTATTAGCTACTGACCCGGATACTATATCGTTTAATGTATACCGTGGAACTACCAAAGTAAATGACTCTCTTATTACAAATTCGACAAATTTCATTGATAACGGAGGAAGTACAGGCGATTTTTATCATGTTAAACCTGTACTTGGAGAGGTAGAACAGGAATCATCGGATACTGTACCCACATGGAGCGCAAGATATACTACTGTTCCACTGCAGAGACCTGCAGGAGGTACAACACCTGACGCTGTTTCATACTCTTACAGTCCGAATGATGCCAGTACAGGAGATCTCGATGGTGATGGCGAGTATGAGATTGTACTCAAGTGGGATCCCTCAAATTCACATGACAATGCACATAGTGGTTATACCGGTAATGTTATTCTTGATGCTTATGAAATAGACGGCACTCATTTGTGGAGAATAGACCTGGGAATAAATATTCGTGCCGGTGCTCATTATACCCAGTTCATGGTTTATGATCTGGATGGAGATGGTGTAGCTGAGCTTGCATGTAAAACAGCTCCCGGCACAAAGGATGGTTCAGGCAGCTATTTATCACTCGGGCCGGCTGCAGGAGCTGATCATGAGGCAGATTACCGGAACTCGTCAGGCTATATTCTATCCGGCCCTGAATACTTTACAATATTTGATGGTGAAACCGGTAATGAACTTGCCACTGCTGATTATATCGTACCACGCGGTAGTGTAAGTTCATGGGGCGATTCTTACGGAAACCGCGTCGACCGGTTCCTTGCATGTGTTGCCTATCTTGACGGGGAGAGACCAAGCGTTGTAATGTGCCGCGGTTATTATACAAGAACAGTTCTTGCAGCATGGGACTGGCGGGAAGGTACATTAACTCACAGGTGGACATTCGACAGTAATGAGGGTTATTCAAGTTATGCCGGACAGGGTAACCATAACCTCAGTGTAGGTGATGTTGACTTCGATGGCAAAGATGAAATTGTATACGGACAATGCGCTATTGATGATGATGGTAGCGGATTATGGACAACCGGACTGGGTCACGGGGATGCAATGCATCTGGCCGACATAGATCCTGACAGGCCGGGTCTGGAGAGGTGGGGTATTACCGAACCGGACAATACCTCAGGTTCAAATTTAATTGATGCAAGAACAGGGACAATTATCTGGCAAACACCCCCCGGAGATATTGGCAGGGGAACTGCAGGAGATCTCGTAGCTTCACACTTTGGAATGGAATGCTGGGGTGGTACGGACGGTTTACGCAGTTGTAAAAATATAAGAGTCGGCAATACTCCCGGATCAACAAACCATGTTGTATGGTGGGACGGAGACCTGACAAGAGAACTCCTGAACAGCAACTATATAGATAAATATGGTAGCGGAATACAGTTACAGGCAACCGGTTGTTCCTCAAATAACGGCACAAAATCAAATCCCTGCCTGCAGGCCGATATTCTGGGTGACTGGAGAGAGGAAGTTATCTGGCGTACCTCTGATAACACATCATTGAGGATTTATACAACCAACGCATTAACAGATTACCGGATAACAACACTTATGCACGACCATGTTTACAGACTAGGTATTGCCTGGCAAAATGTAGCCTATAACCAGCCACCGCATACAGGTTTTTATCTTGGTGACGGCATGTTTATACATGACAGCCTCAGGCCTCCGGCATCACCGATGAATGTTTTTGCAATAGCATGGAGTGATACTGTGGAATTACACTGGGATCAAAGTTACGACACGGACTTTGCCGGATATAAAGTTTACCGTTCAAAATTCATGAGTGGGCCCTTTGATACATTGACCACTGACATTATATTGGATACTTACTATGTTGACACTGATGTAATAAACGATACTACATATTACTATGGAATTGCTGCTGTGGATTCTTTTGATAATGAATCATCCTTAGCTATTGTTAAGGCAATACCGACAATCCGCCCGCCTGTGCCTGAAGGGTTATTTGCCCAGACAGATATATATTCAACCAAGCTTTTCTGGAATGCTGTAAGTGCCGATAACATAGCAGGTTATAATATTTACAGCACAAAAACATCAGGCAGTGGATATTCAAAGTTGAATGCAGAATTGTTGACTGATACAAGTTATCTTGATTCACCTTTATTCGGAAGGCCAACATATTATTATGTTGTAACATCTGTTGACGATAATTCAATAGAATCATTCTATTCTGAAGAAATTGTTGCAACTCCCGGCCTGAACTATACTTTACAGGCAGAGGATGCTGTTCTTGGAGGAACATATTACATGGAGACAGAACATATTGGCTTTCATGGCACAGCGTACATTAATTTCGCGACAAGCGGAACTTCAGTAGAATTTACTAATCTTGCAGGCCTTGGAGGCGGACTAAAAACAATGGTTTTCAGATATGCTCTTGGTAACGTTGACCGTACAGGCGCATTAATAGTTAATGATGTAACTCATAGTCTCACAATGGAGAGTACGGGTGAGTGGACAAATTATACAACAGATAGTACAATAATTGTCCTGAATGACGGATTTGAAAATACTGTTCGCTTTGAATCCACTGGTTCCGACTTTGGTAATCTGGATGAGATAACAATTAAGTTTGTACCTTATACTGACCTCCCGGAAAACTATTTCAGACCAATACAGGGAGAAATAGAATTATTCCAGAATATTCCCAACCCGTTTTCCGGTACAACACGGATTATATTTAATGTAAAAGAACAGTGTAAAGCTTCTCTTACTATTTATAACATTTTAGGACAACCGGTAAGGACCTTGTTAAATAATGTACTATATGAACCGGGCATACATGAAGTAAACTGGAATGCCTGTGATAACAACGGCGAAAGGGTGCCAGGCGGTGTATATTTATACAGGATCCATACAAATACAAATTCATATATGCTGAAAAAGATGCTTTATATTAAAGATTATTAATTAAAGCTAAAAGAATATATATAATATGTTATTTTAAAATTTACCACGAAATAAAAAGCGCTCCTGAGGAGCGCTTTTTTTATTGTCTGTCAAGTATTGGCGAATTTTTAATTAACAGTATATCTTTTAAATTTCTTCTGGTATTCAGATGGAGGTTCTCCAAAGAAATTCTTAAAACTCTTACTGAAATAATCAGGATCATTATAACCAATCTCATAACTTACCTGGGTTGCTGTAATGTCAGTTTCGCGGAGAAGAGATGCGGCTTTCTTCATTTTGATTAACCTTGTAAATTCTTTGGGAGCATAACCTGTTATTCCTTTCATCTTTTTATAAAAAACCGTCCGGCTGTGACCTAATTCCACTACCATATTGTCAATTGAAAAATCGGGGTTGCGCAGGTTATTTTCAACCAGGCTGATTACATTATTAAGGAACTTCTGATCAGCAGATGAACTGCTTAATTTTTCAGGCTTAACACCCGGATCCTGGCTGAATTTCTCTTTAAGTTTTTTCCTCTGGCTAATAATATTATTTATCCTTTTAAGCAGATACCTCATGCTAAATGGCTTGGTTATATAATCATCCGCTCCTGTTTCAATCCCGTCTATCTTCTGTTCCATTGTAGATTTTGCCGTTAAAATGATTATGGGAATATGCGATGTGTTAAAATTATTCTTTAAATACCTCGTTACTTCAAGTCCGTCCATCTTCGGCATTATAATATCACAAATAATCAGGTCAGGCATAATTCTATTTGCTATTTCCAGACCTTTCTCTCCATCTTCTGCAACAGCAACAACAAAATATTTCTTTAACCTTTCTGCCAGGTAACTTCTAAGGTCATCATTATCCTCAATCACTAAAATCTGACTTTTAACTGCTGAAGAAATATGTTTCCTGCTATTATCCGCTTCGCTTAATTCAATATCCTCTTCTGCATCCAGAATTACTTCTGCAACCTCCGGGACATGATCCGATATTACTTTCTCTTCATCAGAATAAACAAACTCACCAACCGGGAGTCTTACGGAAAAAGTACTCCCTTTATTTATAACACTCTCAACAGAAATTACTCCTTTATGCAGTTTTACCAGATCGCGAGACAGTGATAATCCTATACCGGAACCACTGTATTTACCATATACATCATTTTTTATAAATGCAAACCGGTCAAAAATCCTGGCAAGGTTCTCATTGCTTATCCCCTCACCCTGATCAATAACTTTCAATACAATTTCTTTATTATCATGAAAAATATGAAGATCAACAACTACTTTCTTTCTCTCAGGAGTATGCTTTATCGCATTGGAAATTAAATTAATAACAACTTTTTCCATATGTTTGGGATCAATCCAGCCAGTATATTTCCTGAAATTAGATTTAAAAACAAATTCAATATGCTTTTTCTCTGTCATAGATAAAAAAGTGAGATATATATCTTTAAAGAAAGAAACAAGTTCAACAGGCTCAGTTTTCAGATCCATCTTGCCTTTCTGCAACCTCCTAAAATCAAGTAATTGTTCAATTAGCATCAGCAGTTTTGTGGAATTCCTTTTAATCAGGCTAATTTCATTCTGCAAGTCCGCCGTGTATTCAGTATTAGCCAGCAGGTCTTCTGTTACGCCGTTAATAAGAGTGAGAGGTGTTTTAAATTCGTGTGATATATTTGTAAAAAAAGTCAGTTTATCTTCAGTTAGTCTTTTTTCAAGTATTATTTCATGTTTCATTTTAATTTGCCGCAGTACTGTGTATCTTATCAGCCAGATCAGGCATATAATCATAATAAAATAAGTTATAAATGCTGCCTTTGTTTTCCATACCGGAGGAAGAATCTTTATCTCCAAAACAGCCGGTTCTGTCATCCATAATCCATCGCTGTTTGTACCTCTGACCTTAAAAGTGTACTCACCTGGTCCTAATCCCCTGTAAACAGCTTTATTCTGGTTGATAACATAATTCCATTTTTCTTCAAAATTTTCAAGCTTAAAAGCGTACTGTATCTTTTCAGGATTCTTAAAGTCAAGAACTGCGAATTCAATACCTATAAAATTCTGATTATACTTGAGTTCAATCTTTTCTGTTGTCTCAATGGAGGTTTTTAAAGGTGAGTGTTCACTACCAGGCACAACAGGTTCATCAAAAATATTAAATCCTGTTAAAACAATAGGATATGATCTTCTGTCTTTCTTAATACTATCCGGGAAAAAACAAATAAATCCGCTCTTCTGCCCGAAAATAAATTCCCCGGTTTCAGTCATGGTACATACTCCCTCCGAGAAAAAATTCTCACCCAGACCCTCCTTGTCAATAAATTTTTCTATTTGTATTCCTGAAGATGAGAACTTGCATAATCCATTATCTGTTCCCAGCCATAAATTATTATTTCTGTCTTCAAGAATACTGAATATAACATCACTTGGCAAGCCATGTTTCCTGAAATAATGTTCAAACCAGTATTTCTCGGTTTCACTGCTTGAATGCAATAAATTCAAGCCTCCCCCATAAGTTGCCACCCAGATATTACCTTTCTTATCTTCATGCAGACATAAAATATCATTATTTGACAAAGAAGATTCATCCGAAGGATCACGGGTGATATTAATAAATTTTTTTTCAGCTGATTTTAAATATTCATATCTCAGTAAGCTCAATCCGTTGGATGTTCCAATCCATATGTTCTTTTTCGAATCCTGAAGAAAACATCTGATACGATCATCACATATGCTACCATCATTTCCGGGTTCATTTCTTAAATATTTGAAGTTGACACCATCTTCAGGATTTTCAATCAGGTTAAGTCCTCCATTATAAGTACCCACCCATATTTGTCCGCTGTGATCCTCAAAAAGATCAAAAACTGCATTATTACTGATATTCTCAGAGTTCCCTGTAAGCGGATTTGCAAGATAATGATCAATTTCAAATGACCTGTTTTTCAGCTGTTTTGTATTAAATAATCCATTTATGCGATATAATCCTTCTCCCTTTGTCCCTATCCATAAATTACCCAATCTGTCTTCAAGCAATGCATGTACACTGCTCTTGATGTAGCTATTCCCATCATTTAAATCTTCGGGAATTTTAAACACAATTTCCTTATTTTGATTATAGCAATAAACATGTCCTTCCTTGGTACCTACCCATAATCGCCCAAACCGGTCTTCTATAATCCTTCTTACTTCATTCTCAATTTTGAAAGAAGCATTTTGAACAGGCTGGATAAATCTGAAATTATAATGAAGAAGTTCCAGTTTATTTAATCCTCCCTGGAAAGTTCCTATCCATAAATCTTTAGAGTTATCCTCAAAAATTGATAAAACCAGGTTGGAAGATATGCTGTTTGGATTGGAAGGGATATGAAAATACTGTTCAAACTGCCTGGTACTCCTGTTAAAACGGCATATACCCCCTCCGTATAATCCCAGCCAGAATTCGCCATTGCTATCTTCAAAAAATATGTGTTTCTCCGAATCACCTAATGATTCACGCCACTTGGAATGTAAATCATAAAAAGTAAATATTTGATCTTTGGGATCAAATAATGTTATTCCTCTTCTGGCACTTGTTAACCAGAATTTCCCGGTGTTATCCGCATATATTTCAAAGTATGAATCATCTTTGAGTCCTCCACCCGAATCCAGTCCTCTCTGATAATGCTGAAAATTTTTCCCGTTATCAAGAAGATAATAAATACCGTTTTCTCTTGTAGTAACAAGTATATCATCGTTAATCCCTTTACATATATCTGTTACAGGAAATGTAACAGTATGTCCTTTCCCCCATCTTTCTAAAGTATTAGTTAAAAACGAATAAAACAGCAATCCGTTATTTTCTGTACCAAACCAGATAACATCATTGTTTTCACAAATAGTTGTGAAATTGTAAACATTGCTTTTATCAAAATATGTTTTGTAAACAAGTGAACCTGAGTCAAAAGTGTCAGAAACCATAGTAATTAAACCCCTGTTGGTCCCTAACCAGATCAGTCCGGTTTTATCATTATGAATAAAATTTACAATATTTCCCGGTAAAAGGCTGGATGTATCAAAATAATCGATTTCATATTCATTTGGATTCTCAGATCCAATAAATCTTATTAATCCGCCCTGTGTGAGTATTATCCACATTACACCCGGAGAACTCTCCACAAAAGCATTCCCTACAGCACTTTTATTAAACTGTTTTTCAATTATTCTGTTTATATTAAGGAATTCTTCTGTTTTCGGATCAAAGCGGTGAATCTCGTCGTCAAAGGTTAAAAGCCATAAATACTCATATGAATCCTCTACCAGTGAATGAACACGACTATTTGACAGACTTTTCAGATTTCCCGGGACTGATGTAAATACTCTGATATTCTTACCGTCATACCTGTTCAGTCCGTTTAAGGTAGCAAACCACAGGAATCCTTTTTTATCCTGGATAATCTTTCTTACAGAGTTATTGGATAATCCATTTTCAATTGTAAAATGCTCGAACTGAAGTTGTGCATTTGCAAAACCTTTGAGAGTCAGAAAAATTGATATAAGAAGTAAAGCTCTTGTCATTTGTACAAATTTATACTTTTTATAAAGAAAAATGCAAAACTAATATATGGTCGTGTATTAATTCAGGACTTTTTATTATATTACACAGTATTACTGTATATATAAAATATATGTAATATCAGACCATATCATTAAAAAATTATATGTATAAATTTGTAAAAAAAACAGTTTATCGTGTATAAGCCGAACATTTTTCCAGATTTAACCAATTAAAATTTGCGTACTTTAACTTTTTAATTTGCGCATTCTATCTAATTAAAATATAACTAAACCAAATTATCTATGAAAAAAATGCTTTACCTGAAACATTTGTTGAATGCATTTCTGCTTCTTCTTTTCCTGGAAGGAGTATGTTTTGCACAACAAAAAACAATTACCGGTACGGTAGTTGGTAGTGAAAAGGAACCCCTGCCGGGAGTTACCGTAATCATTAAAGGAACTTCCCAGGGTACAATAACTGACACAGATGGTAAGTACTCAATCGAAGCCGGGGAAGAAGATGTTTTAGTCTTTTCATTTGTAGGTTATCTGACAGAAGAAGCCGATGTTGGATCTAAAACAGTCATTGACCTTGCTATGGTTGAAGACCTGATAGGAATCGAGGAAGTAGTAGTTGTTGGCTACGGTACGGTCAGAAAAAGTGATATTACAGGAGCCTTGTCCTCTGTATCTTCAGAACAGATCAGGGAGTTGCCAGTACAGAATATGAACCAGGCACTTCAGGGGAGGGCAGCAGGAGTTGATGTATTTAGCAACAATTTCAGGCCCGGAGAAGCACCAAAAATCCGCATCCGCGGTAACCGGTCCATAACAGCTGATAATGATCCATTGTATATTGTGGATGGTATTCCGGTTGTGGATGGAATTGACTGGGTAAATCCTCTTGACATTGAATCCATAGAAATACTTAAAGATGCTTCAGCAACAGCTATTTATGG
>CP070654.1:2673888-2682675 GCA_020354785.1 Bacteroidales bacterium | reverse complement strand
ACATCAAGCTTTGAAGAACATTATGAAACGAACAAATGCCTGCTCGCAGAAAACAATGATTTTATTAATATTCAGCTTACACTGATAAATTTCCTTGAAAAGTATAAGAATTCAAGGATCTTAAAAGAAGATCCTCCTGTTATAGAAATCGAAACTGTTAAGGATGAAAAGGAACTGTTTAAACTTACAATTAAAGGGGAGATTGCGTTTGACAGAAAGCATCCGAAATTTAATAGCGAATCTTTCTTTAAAAGACTATTGAAGCATTATCAGGACATTGAAGCCTACGAAAAATGTCAGGCACTAATAAACCTCAAAAGATCAAATGAGTAAGTACACTTCATTTAAGAAAAAACCAGGTCTGATCTGACCTGGTTTTTTTATTTAACCGGTTTTTCATTTATATCGAATTAATTACCCTGCTTAGTTTTTCTTTAACTTCATTAGCTATACCTTCTAATTCTTGGTTTTTAACTGCTTGCATGGAAGCAACAGGATCAACAGCTGCAATTTCAATCTCATTGCTGCCCAGTTCCTGGATAATTACATTACAAGGGAGCATTGTTCCTATTTTATTTTCTTGCTGTAGTGCTTGGTATGCAAAGGCCGGATTACATGCCCCCAGTATTTTATACTTTCTGAAATCAAGATATAGTTTTTCTTTCAGTTTTTCATGAATATCTATCTCTGTCAGCACTCCAAATCCTTCATTATTCAAAGATTCTTTGACAAGTTTGACAGCATCGTCAAAACTTGATTTTATTATTTTATTAATATAGTATTCCATCTTTTTGGTTACTGGATTACAAAATTTGCAAACAATAAATAAGCCCCACGAGAATTTTATAATCCCGGGGGCTAATATTGTATCAAATATGTCCAATAACCTTATTTCAGTGAAGCAGAATTTTTCTTCTATTCCTCTTTTTTCTTTTTGCAATCTTCTTTATCATGCTTCTTTTCTTCTTTTTTCTTCTCGCATTTTTTCTCTACCAGATCCATGCCACATTTGGGACATTTACCAGGTTCGCTTTGCACAACCTCGGGATGCATAGAACATGTATACTTCACTTCTTTCTTTTCTGTAGCCGGTTTATCTGCTTCTGGTTCCTGTGCATATACTGATGCAGCAGCAAAAGCCAAACCTGCAACTAGGATAATCGAATAAATAAGAGTTTTTTTCATTTTTAAAAAATTTAGTTAATATTAGAATTGATTTTAGTAAAAATAAAATATTTATTTTAATTATTTCTATTATACTGGCAACATTCAGGTAATTTATTATAAATTTCGTCAGGTGCTGACTCCTCTTCAGTGTCATGTCCGGCATTTGCTAAGGCTTTATGAATATCATTAAGTTTGACTTTACTTATATTAAATGATACATGTATTGTTTTTGTCTCAATATTCCAGTCAGCATTATTAACACCATCAATTTTAGTCGCTGCTTCTTCAATTCTATCCTTGCACATTTCACAATTTCCGGCCACTTTAAAATTTACATGTTCTATACTGGCTTTCTTTATTTGCTCAGTTTTTCCATTCATATCCTTGCCATCATGATCATGCCCGGTTGAAATTTTTCCTCTTCCCGGATTCATCATACTTTGTTTACCGGCAAGCTGGGCTGCAGCGTCTATTTTAAAAACCCCATTAACGACTATTTCTTCTCCTTCATCCAATCCTGCTTCTACTACATAGAATTCTCCTGCTTCCGGGCCTAATTGTATTTCCCTGTAAACAAATGAAGGCTGTTCTTTGTTTGCTAATTTAACATAAACTATAGAACGTTTACCGGTCCATAATATTGCTGTTTTCGGGATTAAAATGTCTTTTCGACTTCCTGATAATTTAGGTTTCACGATTCCATTGGCAAACATTTCCGGTTTCAACTCAAGCCCGGGATTATTCACTTCAATCCTTACATTGGCTATCCTTGTTTTGGGATTTAAAAAAGGATCAATATAGGTTACCCTGCCAGCAAAATTTTTACCTGGCAATGACTGAATAGTAAACTCAACATTGTCACCAACATGCAGCCATGGCAAGTCGCTTTCATATGCTTCGAACATTACCCAGACCTTTCTTAAATCAATTACCTGGAACAAAGCGCTTCCCTCCTTTACATAATCCCCCAGGGCCACATGACGCATGGTAACTGTTCCTGAGATATGTGACAGTATATCAAAATAATTTCTGGGTTCGCCTTTTTCTTCAATGCCATTAATCTGCTCATCTGTCAAATCCCACAATTTAAGCTTGCTTCGTGCAGCTTTATAGAATGAGGGATTAGATTGCTTGTATTCGACAGCTTCAAGCAATTCTTTTTGAGCTGTAACCAGATCAGGTGAATATACTGTTGCTAATTTTCCTCCCTTTTTCATATTTTGTCCGGTGAAATTAACAAACAGTTTTTCAATCCTGCCGCCGAACCGTGCAGTAAGCTCTGCAATATTTCTTTCATCCGGCTTTACCTTACCTAAAAGGTATACCTCTTTGTATGAATAATCTCGTTTTACCTTCATTGTCTTAACATCTGCTAATTTCATAGCCGCGTCTGTCATTTGAATTTCATCCGGTGAAATTGTTCCCTCACTTCCTGAATAGTCTTCAAGCGGGATTAAATCCATGGCACAAATCGGACACTTACCCGGCTTGTCCATTTTTATTTGAGGATGCATTGAACAAGTCCAGGTTGTTGCTTCTTCATGTACATGTTCCCGGGTTATTTGGGTAGTTTTTTTCCTTTCATTTGAACTATGGAAAAACAACCATCCCAGGAACAACCCGATAACGAGGGTTATTCCAATGATTTTAACATCATGTTTGCTGATAGATAATATGGTTTTCATTTATTTTAATTTAAAAATTTTATTTACCCATTAAATAATTGATAAAAGCTACTGATGCGTTTAAGTCAGTTCGTGATTTTTCAAGTTCAAGACTATGCATCAGTACCTGTCTTTCCATTCGCAGAATTTCCTCGAAATTTTTGCCATCTGTGGCATATTCAGCTTCCAGTATTTTCAAGGCTTTTCGTGCAAGGTTTAATTGTTTGTTATGAAGCTCAATTCTTCTTTTGGCATCAGAATAGTCTGTATTGGCTTTTTCATATACTGTTTCAAGGATATTTACTTTTTCTGACTTCTTGTTTTGTGTTGCCTCCTGCATGAAAACTGCTTCTTTAACTTTTGATGTGTACTTCTTTCTGTACAAAGGAATGGTTATTCCAATTTTAGGCAGCACAATTGCATCCTTGCCTGATTCTCCGGCAGCTATCATATCATTTGAGCTTTCATTTACGAGAATGTAATCCATCCCGACCGAGAAATTCGGTTTCCCCATTTTCTTTGAAACTATTTGCTGGTATTCAAATGAAGCTTCCTGGAACTCCAGCTGTAAAATCTGGTGATTATTAGTCCGAATACTATCCAGGATAGTCTGTCTGTCAAGCCCGATATCATCTGTAAGGAGCAAATCAGGAATACTTACTTCAGCAGATTCATCAACGTTTAACAGATTATTAAACGCGACTTTCTGAGTTTCTAATTTATCCAGCAACAAAGCTAACTGGTTTTCAAGGTCTAGAATATCCATTTCAACCCTTAGCTCATCAACCACAGAGGCAATGCCAGCTTCAATCTTTATTAAGGCAAGATTCTGAAATGTATTTAGAATATTTATGTTTTCCCTTGTAATATCAATAGCCCTGTTTGTAAAATAGAGATTGTACCAGGTTGATTTTACATTATAAAATAGTCTGGACTTGGCTTCTTCAAACACTTCATATTTAGCTTTAGCTATTTCCGTGGCCACATTTTCTCTGGCATTTAACGTACCAAACCACGGGAACATCTGTGCTGCTGAAAACCTTGCCTGTTGCGGGCCAACCCTGGTTTCAACCGGTTGAATAAAATAACCGAACACTATCTGAGGGTCAGGTAACGCACCAGCCTGTGATACCTTTTCCATGGCCGCCATATATTCCATGAATTTCTCTTTTAATCCGGGATTGTTTTCTGCTGCCTCAACCAGGTATCTGTCAAGAATTTCCTGGGCATTTAAATAAATCCCGGAAAGAAAAAGGCAATACAGCAATATATATCGAATTATTCTCATTTCTTTAATTATTATTGATTTATGATTTGATTTTTTTTAAATTTTCTTTCCTGCCACATGCTATATAGCACCGGTACAACAAACATGGTCATTACCTGTATTATCATTCCACCAAATAATGGGATTGCCATAGGTACCATAATGTCAGAACCTTTACCGGCTGATGTCAGAACAGGAATTAAAGCGATTATAGTTGTTGCTGTTGTCATCATAGCAGGGCGTACCCTTATATTTCCTGCTTCCAGGACAGATTTTCTTACTTCCTGAATATTGGAAGGTTTGTTTTTATTAAAAATCTGCTTCATGTAAGTTCCGATAATTACCCCGTTATCAGTAGCAATTCCAAATAAGGCAATAAATCCTACCCATACGGCTACACTAAGGTTAATAGTATTCATTTGAAACATATCCCTTACTTCAATCCCGGCAACAGAAAAATTCATAAACCATTCCTGCCCGTAAAGCCATAGCATGAGAAAGCCACCGGAAAATGCAACCACAACACCTGTAAATATCATAGATGATATTGTAACCGACCTGAACTGGAAATAAAGTATTAGAAAAATAATTATTAATGATACAGGCACAACAATCATTAACCTTTTTGTAGCCCTTATCTGGTTTTCATAATTTCCGGTGAATATATAATTCACTCCTGCAGGAAGTACAAATTCTCCTGCTTCAAGCTTCTCATTCAGGTAATCCTGTGCATTTTCAACCACATTTACCTCAGCATATCCATCCTGCTTATCAAATATAACATATCCAACAAGAAAGGTATCCTCACTTTTTATTAATTGAGGGCCACGGACGTAAGTTATTTCGGCTAATTCTTCCAAAGGTACCTGTATTCCTGATGGTGTAGGAATAAGTACATTTTTCAAATCGTTGGGATTATCTCTGAACTCACGTGCATATCTTGCCCTTACAGGAAACCTCTCACGGCCTTCTACAGTCGTACTGAGCTGCATACCTCCAATTGCCGTACTAATTTGCATCTGCATATCCTGAATAGTAAGCCCGTAGCGGGAAACTGCTTTTCTGTCTATTTTAATTTCAAGATAAGGTTTTCCTACAACACGATCGGCAAATACGGAAACAGGCTCCACTCCAGGCACTTCCTTCAAATAATTTTCCAGCTCAAAACCAGTTTTTTCAATAGATTCCAGATCGGGCCCAAATACCTTGATTCCCATTGGCGCCCTCATACCGGTTTGCAGCATTACCAGTCGTGTTTGAATAGGCTGCAACTTAGGTGCCGAAGTTAATCCCGGTATCTTTGAGACTTTTACAATCTCATCCCAAATGTCATCGGGTGAATTAATATGATCACGCCATTGCCGGAAATACTCACCATTTTTATCCTGAATAAGTTGTTCTTTTTCAATTATCCGGAAATTCCCGGTTTTAGTATTATAAACCGTTCCATCGTTCAAAATAAATGCTCCTTCTTTGTTAACCTTGAATCTTATTCTTCTCCCGTTTTCATCCAATATATATTCGGATTTGTAATTTATCACATTCTCATACATGGATATTGGTGCCGGATCAAGTGCCGAATTAACCCGGCCCCATTTTCCCACAACATATTCTACTTCCGGAATTGCGTTTACTTTCATATCTAAAAGCCGGATTACTTCAATGTTTTCTTCAATTCCCGAGTGAGGCATTGTTGTCGGCATAAGAAGGAACGAGCCCTCATCAAGAGACGGCATAAATTCCTTGCCTGTTCCGGGGAAAGCATGGTTTAAGGCTGACCATACCTTGGTCGTCCTTACGTTTAATCCAGCCTTATTGACAAGGGAAGGTAGGAATCCGAAGGTCTTATCAAAGCCCTGCCATATAACGAGGCCTAATATTACAACTGTTATAGGTATACTGAGAAATTTCCACTTGTTTTCCAGGCACCATTTTAAAAAAAGAGAATAGTATCGGACTACCAGAATTAGGATACCCAGAACAACGGCAATTATAGTTGCCACAAATAACAGGTTAGTCAGAGTACTGTTCTGAGCTCCCAGCGGCATCCAGCCAACAGTCAAATAATAAGTTACAATTATTAGTGCCAGACCAATATTGATATAATTCACATATTGTTTTTTACTTTCAGGCCATTTATGTCCATACAAGTTATTCAGCCCCAGGAAAACCAGTATTAAAGCAGGCCATAACCCGGAAAAAACTATAAATAAAACTCCTGCGGCAACTAAAATTAAACTCCAGATTCTTACTATTTTTCTTTTATCAAATCGAATGGAAAACATGACATGCGCAAGGGCTGGAATTATTGCCAGACCTATGATAAGTGCAGATATCATGGCAAATGTCTTGGTAAACGCCAGTGGTCTGAAAAGCTTGCCTTCTGCAGCCTGCATGGCAAACACCGGGAGGAAACTGACAACAGTTGTGAGTAAAGCAGTAATTACTGCAGGGGCTACTTCGACTGTTGCATTATAAATGACAGTAAGCAGGTCCTTTCTTTTTACTCCTTTATTCTCGGGTAAATCTATGTGCCGGACTATATTTTCTGTAAATACCACACCTACGTCGACCATTACACCAATTGCAATGGCAATACCGGATAGTGCCACTATGTTTGCATCTACTCCAAACCTGCGCATAATAATAAAGGTCATTAGTACACCTATTGGCAGGAGACTTGAAATAAGCAGTGATGCCCGAAGATTTAATACCAGGATAATAACTACAATAATACTTATTATAATTTCATCAGATAATGCCGATTCCAGGGTGCCGAGAGTTTCTTTTATCAATCCTGTTCGATCATAAAAAGGAACAATGGTTACTTTTGAGACTGTTCCGTCATCGAGTATTTTTGTCGGTAATCCCGGGGATATTTCAGCTATTTTATCTTTTACATTGCCTATAACTTCGAGAGGATTAGCACCATAACGGGCCACCACAACTCCTCCAACTGCTTCTGCACCGCCTTTATCCAGCCCACCTCTTCGGGTGGCCGGACCAAAGTTTACCTTTGCAACATCCTTAATACGAACAGGCACATTATTCCGAACAGCTACAACACTTTCCGCAAGATCTTCCAGACTTTTTATATAACCAAGACCTCTTACCAGATATTCAGCCCGGTTAAATTCTATGGTGCGTGCTCCTATGTCCAGATTGCTTTTCTTAACAGCCTGCATTATCTGGAAAACATCTACATTATGTGCCCTCATCGCATTCGGGTCTATATCTACCTGATATTCTTTTACAAACCCACCTATGGATGCAACCTCAGCAACTCCCTTTGCTGATGTTAGCGAATAGCGTACATAAAAATCCTGAATTGTTCTTAGTTCATGAGGATCCCATCCTCGGGCAGGATTACCGTTTTTATCCCTGCCTTCCAGGGTATACCAGTATATTTGGCCAAGCGCAGTGGCATCCGGCCCTAAAGCAGGGGTAACATTTTCCGGTAATGTTCCGGCAGGCAGAGAGTTTAATTTTTCGAGAATCCGGGTACGGCTCCAGTAAAATTCTATACCCTCTTCGAAAATAATATAGATACTGGATAATCCGAAAATAGAATTACTTCGAATAGTTTTCACACCAGGTATACCCAGCAGCGATGTTGTTAAAGGGTATGAAATCTGGTCTTCAATGTCCTGCGGAGATCTTCCCGGCCACTCTGTATATACAATTTGCTGGTTTTCACCTATATCGGGAATAGCATCCACAGGCACAGGATTACGAGGAATTATTCCTAAATCCCAGTTAAAAGGTGCTGTTATTATTCCCCAGGCAATTAAGGTTATTAGAACAATGATTGTAACAAGCTTATTCTCCAGGAAAAATTTTATAATTTTATTTAACATAACAGAATATTTTTTTAGTAAGCGGTAAACGTTAATTCACCTTATTAAAAGATCAATAAATAAATCACGAAAACAATAGATAAATTCTCAGGCAAAATTGATTTAATGCAATTGCATGCCTTATTTAACTTGTTAATTGATTATTATAAAAGGAATGTACCCAGGTTCGAAAGAAATGAGTTAATCCCGGGAGGCGGCAGATCTGAATATCTGAATGAATTTGAGGTCAGGTATTTTGATAATAAAGAATTATCATTATAAACTTTTATCGGAATTAGTGATGCAGGTAAATATATTAACTCAGACAGTTTATCTGGTGATATATTTATAATATCTGTGTCTAACTTTATAATTATAGTCTCATTATGACAACAATCACTGTTATCACAGCATTTATCAGGTTCAGAAAGGACATTAACTGAAACCAGCCTGTCGCCGCAATAATTTTCAGTAATTGCCAGTCCTGTTGTTGTTAACAAAAGGACAAAAGACAGTATAATATGACTGATTTTTCTAATCAACTTTCTACTATTTATATCATCTAAACAAAATAACTAACTATTTGGTTCAATGTTAAATGTATTTTTTTGAAAATACATATTGCTGCCAATCATATTTTTTAAATGAATTATATTACTATGCAATTTATCTGTTATATTTATTCAATAATTACTTTTATATTTTTCTGTTTAACAAATATAAGTAAACTGACTGGATATAGTTATCCGGGGATCTCTGGTTGTAATAATATTATTTAAAATGATTGGAAGCTTAAAACTGTTCGGGAAATTATTGTTGTTTTTTTTTATAGCTTACTTTAATACTCCGGATT
>CP070654.1:2670400-2673788 GCA_020354785.1 Bacteroidales bacterium | reverse complement strand
TTGAAATGGAATTTAAAATCAGAAAGCTAACCAGGAGATGCGATTTTGTGGTTTTTAATAAGTCAGGAAGTCCAAACCTTATAGTAGAATGTAAATCTTCCTCTGTAAAAATTGATCAGAATACATTTGATCAGATATCTGATTATAACCGGCATTTGCTTGCATATTATTTAATAGTAACAAACGGATTAAAGCATTATTGCTGCAAGTTCGATAAAAAAAACAGGAGCTATTCTTTTGTTGAGGAGATCCCGGAATACAGTAAACTATAAAAGGTAGGTGTCAGTTTTTAAACAATGTATTAAAGACTTTCTTTCCAAATGATTCTTTGTCATCTGTATGCCCGTAGCCGTAACCGTAACCGTAACCATATCCGTACCCGTATCCGTAACCGCTTTTAGATACTTTCATATCGTTTAGAAGCAGGTTAATATTACCGACTTCTCTTTTGTTCAAATCATCCATTATTGATGCCAGCAAGTTTTTGGGAGTAAAATTATACCTCAGGATGAATAAATTGAGATCCGAATACTTAAATAGCAGAAGTGCATCTGATACAACACCAACAGGAGGCGAATCAATCAATATGTAATCATATTCTGTTCTTAGCCTGGCAAACAGATCAGCTGTTTTGGAAGAAGAGATCAGTTCTGTGGGATTTGGAGGAATTATACCGGCGGTTATAATATCCACATTTTCTATTTCAGATTTTTGTATAATATCATCTATGCTGGAATTATTACTTAAATATTTACTTAAACCGTTATCGGTCTTTATATTAAGATAATCCTTTAATTTTGATTTTCTGAGATCAAAATCTACAAGCATTACCTTCTTCTGATTCTGTGCAAAAACAGTAGCAAGATTTAAGGATGTATAGCTTTTCCCCTCACCGGTAATTATTGATGTTACTAAAATAACGTTTTTCTTTTCCTGATTTGAGATAAACTGGAAATTTGTTCTTAGTGAGCGAAATGATTCGGCAACTAAAGAATTAGGAAATTCGTTCACTACAGTATTAGATTTATGGTTGTCGTGAATGATCTGGCCGATAACGGAATAGTCTGTTATCTTCTGAACGTCATTTTTATCAACAATCTTATTACTGAACATATCTTTCAGGTAAATTATACCTGCAGGAATAAAAATTCCAAGTAAGAATGCTATAATCAGATTTAATTTCTTATTTGGATTTACCAGCGAATAGTCCTCATTTGATGCCTTATCAAGAACTTCATTAGTAGGCAGGTTTGATGCTTTTGTAATTTGAACTTCAGAACGCTTGGTTAACAGGAATGTAAACATAGCATCATTTAATTTAAATTTTCTTTCAATACCCAGCAATTCTCTCTGGCTTTTTGGCAGTTTATCTATTCTGCCTTCAATTTCATTAATTCTTGATTCTATTTGTTCTAATGAAATATTTGATGCTTCAATTATATTATCGATGTTTTCAATGAGTTTTGCCTTTGTATCCTTTATTTTCAATTCAAGAGAACTCAGGTAAGGATTATTCTGTATTGAGTTGAAAGATAATTCCGTTCTTTCAGCATAAATATTTGTAAGTTCAATTATAAGGCTATTCAGAAGAGGATCATTTATATCCATTGATGACGGGGCTATTAAATCATTCACATCATTATGCCTTTCCAGGTAACCTTTTAAATAATCATAATATTTCGATTTTACTATTAATTCGGCTTTTTTATTCTGTAAATCTTCCATTTTGGCATAAGCCTGCTGAGCCTGAAAATCAAAATTCATGATTTTTTTGGATGTCCTGAAATTCTGAAGACGGTCTTCTGAATATCTTAGTGAATCTGATATCTCCTGTAACTGGCTGTCAATAAAATTTATTGTACTTGATGCTATTCTGTCATCCCTTTCAATACCTTTTAGCAGGTATATTTCTGCCAGCTTGTTTAAAAAGTTCACGCCTTTCTCAACATTTGTACATTTAATGGAAAGTTGAAGTATGGAGGAGCTTTTTGACGATTCAATGTCAAAACCCCTGTATTTTTTAATTAGCTGACTTATACTATTAAAATTAAAGGAATATTTTTTTTGTTTTAGCTTGTTGTAAGGGACCAGGAAATTTGGCAGAAGTCTGAACCGGCAGAACTGGTTGCCTGTTAAATCACCAAATGCAACAGTATCCCTGAACACAAAATAAGGAAGGACTTTTGTATTGCTTTTTAATTTATAATTATGTAAAACTACTTGTTCACCTTCAGCTTCTATCATTAGTAGGCTGTCAGATATGAAAGTAGTCTGGAATTTAATTCCCAGTGGCTGGTCGTAAATAGTATCATAATCTACAACAAAAGGACAGTCATTATATAATTCTATTGCCCTTAATTTGTCTTCATTAAAGTAAGATATGATAAAATTTAAATTCTCGACTACCCTTCTGGTAAGATTTTTTGATTTTAGAATACCTATTTCATTTTCCAGCTTATAGGGATTCCCATATAATGACGGCCTGATTGTTGTCTCAAGATCAAGAGGATCCTCTTTCTCATTAATCAAAATCCAGGTACTGACTTTATAAACAGGAGTAGAGTACTTATTAACTAATATGGCTATGAGAAACGCGATTATTAGGAAAAAGACAAACAAATACCAGTATCTCAGATTCTTGATAATAAAGGATTTTATATCTATTGTATCCTCCTGTTCAAGATATTGATATTTTTCATCCATCACATACTTGTTTGCCTTTTAATTTTCTTTTTATATTACTTTAAATTTACTAATTTTTATGCTATTCATAAAAGTTTATCAAATATATATTTGCGCCCAGTAGTAGAGTACTAAGTGCATAAAAAAGCGTTTGATACGGAAAAGTAGTATAGGCTGATGATTTGGCGCCCATTGGCTCAACATAAACAACATCATTTGGCATAAGATAAAAATAAGGTGATTCAAGTACCCTGTTATCTGTTAAGTCCAGAAAATACATATTTGATCCGTTTTGAGACTGTCTGATCAGCTTTACGTTTTTCCTGTTCCCGAAGTCTTTTATACCTCCTGCCAGTCCAATTGCCTGTAACACATTTATATGATCGCGTAATACTGTAAAATCGCCGGGATTATGTACTTCACCCAGTACCGCAACCTGGAAGTTCACCAGTTTGACAATAACAGTACATTCCTTAAAATATTCATTAAGAGTTTTTTGAACCAGATCCTTGATTTCAATAATAGTTAATCCTTTGACATACATCTTATCAACAAAGGAAAAACTGATAAATCCAAATTCATCTACCACGTAACTGTTCAGATATAAATAAGTCGGATTCATTAAATTCGGAAAATCAGTCTGGAAAAACTTACTTGTTTTCGGATCAACGCTATACACTTTAATATAGAGATGATCACCTATTTG
>CP070654.1:2656548-2670300 GCA_020354785.1 Bacteroidales bacterium | reverse complement strand
CTTTTGTATCAAGACAAAAGAACAATAGAGCAATAGAACAATAGAATATTATTCTTTAATCAGCTTCACATTTCCGTATTTGGTATTAATATTCACTGTAGATTCAGTATTTTGGTTATCACCAACCAGACCATTTATACTGGTTTCATTATCATCCTTTGTAATGGATACTTTTGCACTTTCAGGATAATGAATTTTTGCGTACTTACCATGAGCGTCAATTAAATAAGAAGCCTTGCTGTCCACACCTATTTTATAGCTGCCATATTTGTTATCTATACTTATTTTACTAAAATCTGGCGGCATATTCTCAATCTTGAAATCTGAATATTTTGATTCAGCCTGCAATTTATTGCTAATTTTATCGAACTTTAAGTTTGAATATGCTGTGGTAGTATGAAAATTCTGTATATTACCAATTCTGAAATTATCGTATTTTGACTCTGAAACAACTGAAGTTCCTTCATCTACATATACCTTTGAGTATTTACTTACCACAACAAGAGCTTTACTTTTATTTATCTCTATTTTTGAATATTTAATATTGAGCTTGATCCATTTACATTCCTCAATAGTCCCGTTTGAATAAGCCAGTATGATTTTTGTAAGGGGCTTTTCCTCATTATGAATTATGCTGTTGGCTTTAAGGTTGCCATATTTTACTTCAATATTTGAAGTGGAAGTGAGTTCACTTATAAATACATCGCCATATTTATTTAACAGATTCAGAGGGATATTTTTTGGCATATTTACAATATAATTAATCTCATATCTTTTCTTGTCACCACCCCATAAATTAAATGTTCTCTTCATTTTGCCTATTGATGTTTCAACCTTGATTCTATTGCCAATTTCAGAAAATACAACATCAATATTTTCTAAAATATTTTCAGCTCTATTATTATTTGATGTGTTTGCAATAACTTCCACATCAATTGAGATTGTGTTTTTATTCCAGTCTCTGACATCAACATTACCAAACTTGTTTAATATTTCAAGCTCAGTATCATCTTTAACATCATAAACTTTATTGTAATTTTTAATAAAGTTATTATCCCTGGCATTCACTGATAATATTAATAATAGCAGCAATGCAACCTGAGCAGTTAAGCTTTTTAGAATTACTCGTTTCATTCGTTTAAAATTTTATAATTATTAAATATTATTTGTGACATTCTTATTTAGTATGTTATTCGTAAATTCAAGTTTCAGCTGATAATAATTAATTATGGCATTGATTACCCTGTCATCATAAGGATATTCTTTTAAATCATCCCGTAATTCTCTTAATTCGGCATCCAGTTCTTTTAATTCTGATAATACGAACTTTTTTTCCGTTTTATCATCAAAATTCATATTTCTAATCTTTTTACAACTGAAATTAATCTGACTCTGATAATATGTTTCAACTTCTTGGAGTTCCTCAGAAATATGACTAATCGTCTTTACAGAACGGCAATGTTCTTTAGGAGATACTAAATAAAACACACCGGTTATCATAATAATCAGGATGAATACTACTGCTACCCTGTAAACCAGGGAATATAACTCCCTGGCATTACTTGACTTTCGCAGCTTTTGCCTGAATTTATCAAAATGATTATCAGATGGCTCATCCGAATTAAAAGTATCAATATTATTTTTTATGACTTCCTCAAGCTTCATCATATTATTGTTTTAGGATATCTAGCAATCTTTTCCTTGCTCTTGCAAGTTGTGATCTCGATGTTGATTCACTAATATTAAGAATTTCACCTACTTCCCTGTGATTATAACCTTCGATCATGTTTAATGAAAGCACAATCCTGTATCCATCAGGCAGCATTTTAATAGCTTCCTTTATTTCTTTTACCAGGTTGTCGTTATATTCAATGTCATCTGAATTTTCTTTTTCTTTAACATTAAAGTGATTTTCGTCTATTTCTTCAAAGGTTATCTTTTTTCTTCTTAAAGAATCAATTGATTTATTTATGACAATTCTCTTTAACCACGCCCCAAAGCTCACATTTCCCTGGTATGTATTTATTTTACTGAATGCTGAAAGAAAAGACTCCTGCATCAGGTCCTCTGCTTCCGTCACATCATTGACGATTCTTAAGCTTGTGTTATACATCGATTTATAATAGATTCTGTAAATTTCAAATTGAGCATTCCTGTCATCAATTTTACACTTTTCAATTAGCTCCTGGTGAATATTGTCGTATTTTCCGGCCTTTTCCTTCATGAATTATGTAAAAGACGAATTAAATTTAAATACGATGCATTTATGGAAAGAAAAATATAACTAAATGTTAATCCTGGATTTTAGTCTTTAAAGGAAAATCAATATATACCCTGACACCGCCTGTAATCCACCTTCCAGGCTGAATTACATTGCTAATATCACGATAGGTTACATTGAAAATATTACTTGCTTCAGCAAAAAAAGTAAGTCTTTTCCTGCGCCAGTGAAGCTTTGCATTTACTAACCAGAACGACTTATACGGCTTTAAAGTATATTCAAAGGTAGAGGGATTATATACATCATATTTACCTTCACGGTATTGATAAATAATATAAATACTTGCTTCTAATCTTCTGTATATTCTTATTAATGTAATATTAGTCAGCTTATGTTTTAGATTATCTAATGCATATTTTGATTCATAATCACCTATTGATTTTGTTATGTTTGAATAAGAATAATTGAAATGCAGATGTTTTATAAAAAAATCAGGGCTTATAATTTCATTCAAATTAAAGAAGACTGACAGTTCCATACCACTCACTGATAAATCAGCAATATTTTCTGCGTGCCAGCGCCGGGGGGATGTATCCTGTTCCCATACCCAGTCTATAATATCGGTTCCTATCCTGTGATAAAATGACAACTGTGCTCTGAGTTCGGGCAAGGTTGCTTTTAACCCGCTTTCGATAGTTGTTGCTTTCTCAGGTTTCAGGTCAATATTTCCATATGTGTCGGGCGCCTCATAAAACATATCGGTGAATGTCGGTATACGAAGTGTATTGTTAATTGAACCGTAAATTTTAAGAAATTCAAAAAGATTGTAGCTCAGGTCTATCCCTGGATATAATTTTATTTTATTCTTAAAAGTTGAGCTCCAGTTTAGCATAGCCCCTGCAGAAAAACAGAACTTCTTCAAATAGATATTATGCTCTATAAAATATTCCAGGTTTGATCTTACATAACCCCTTTTCAGGTAAATATCTTTGTATCCCGGCATTCTGATAGAATCTGATATCTCAAAACCTCTGTTATTACTGTAAATATTTTCTGTCCTGTAATCAAATCCCAGGGCTGTTTTCCCAATCGGGGTTTTAATAGTGAAATTTAAATTTGCCCCGAATATATCGGTAAGGTTGTATGCATGAAATGTGTAAGAGGTATCTATTACCATTGAGTAATGATCATTTAACCTGCGCCAGTAAACCGATGGTGTAATTTTTACTTTGTTTCCTGTATTTGCTTTAATGGCAGCAAAGGTAGTTTTAGTAGTCTCATACTGTTCGCGGTATTTGCTTGAATAAAAGCTGTTTGCTCCGAAATCTTTATAGTCATAACCAACCTGGTAGTTAAAATTTGCGTCGTCACTTTGTAGCTCTCCGTGATAGAATAAATTATATCTGTCAAAGTCAGTAAAGTCAGTATAACCATTTGACATTGATTTTGATAATGATAAAAAATTATTGCTTTTTTCAGTTACCATTGTCCCGGTGGCATTAAGTTTTGAAAATCCATATTGTCCGGAACTTGCACTTAAGCTAATGTTATCAGTTTCTTTTGCAGATGTTACTATATTTATTGCACCGGCAAACGCATTAGCGCCAAGCACCCTTGCCGCTGGTCCGCTTAGTATCTCTATTCGTTCAACACTCTCGGCATCAAGCGGCAGATTCATACTAAAATGCCCGGTATGCGGATCTGAAATATTTATACCATTTAGGAGTATCAATACCTGGTCGAAGGAACTTGCCCTTATATTAATATCTGCCTGAATCCCAAACATTCCTCTCTGCCTTACATCTACCCCTGTGATGTATTCAAGTAATTCCTGAATGCTATGTACCGGAGCACTTTCAATCTGGTCCCTGGTAATTACTGTTACAATCCTTGAAATTTCAGAATAAAGAGCAGGGCTTCTTTGTCCGATTACTTCTATTTCATCCAGATCAATCTTTTTATTAATCCTGACAGTATCTGTTTGCGCCCGTGTAATCCCTGATTGCATCAGAATTATATAAGTTGCAGTTAATACAAAGGCTTTTGCTATTCTTTTATTTCTGTCTAATAACGAATATTTCTTTCTTAGCCAATGTTTAAAACATATATAACTTTTCATTTCTCTAATATATATGTCTTCAAAATTCATTGCAATAATCCTCTGTAATCAGCTCACGAATATAACAATTAATTTCACGTAACTTATTTGCAGTCATAATTTTTATTTTCTTAAATAAAACGCCTGTTGAATTGTTATATATTTCAGGCATGTGAAAAGGCAGACAGGAATGCAATGAAAATTATCAAGAAATTATATATAAATGCTTGATTAATAGTATTTAACTGTATATCATCTAAAGCCACAGACAGTAATTGTAAAAAATAAAATTTACTTCAATTGGAAAGTACCTCATTGAAATTTAAACCGGCGATTATTTAGAAACATCAAATACTCTGTGTTTTAAATAATAGAACAAAAAAATTTGATTTATTAAATAATTTATTATTTTTGCCATAAATCGTAAAACTAATTTAATTCATTAAAAATTTAAGAACATGAAAAAGTTAAGTTTTTTATTAGTTGCCCTTGCATTATTTTGTTTCATATCTTTAAATTCTTGTAAACAACAGGCTGCAGAAGCTGAAGGCGAAGAAGCTACTGAAGAAGTTGTAGAAGAAGAAGTTGTGGAAGAAGCTGCTGAAGCAGACACTTTAATGGAAGAAGCTGAAGCTGAAGAAGAAGCTATGGAATAAACCTACTTAAAAGAAATTTAAAGTACATTAAGCAGGATTTAGTTCCTGCTTTTTAATTTTTATAGTTTTCCCCTCAGGATATATTATCCTGAAATATATATTGTATATTATATATTATAGCTACTGGCTCCACCAACTATCAATAATAAACCACCTTTCGGGGTGGTTTTTTTTTCCCCATTTAAAGTATCTCCTGTTTACAATTGAAATTGGCAATAATTTTTTTATGTTTGTAACTAACCTTTGTTCTTACGTAAACAAATTGAAATGCCTAGTTTTGTTATTAACGAAAAATGTGATGGCTGCAAGTCCCTGGATAAAACTGCCTGCCAGTATATCTGCCCCAATGATCTTATGGTGCTTGACAGGGAAAAGAATAAAGCATACAACAGGGCTGTAGAAATGTGCTGGGAGTGTTACAGCTGTGTGAAAATTTGTTCTAACCAGGCAATCGAGGTCAGGGGATATGCTGATTTTATGCCTCTGGGTGCTGCTGTCCAGCCAATGCGGGGCACTGATTCTATTCTATGGTCAGTCAAATTCAGAAATAATAAAATCAAAAGATTTAAGTTTCCGGTCAGAACCATTCCTGAAGGAACACTGGATACTGACGCGGGTTTTACAACTGAACCTGACGATATTGATAATCCGCTGTTAAGAACAGAACCGGGTTCCCTGGGATTATCAAAGCTGCCTGATATTGATGACATTATTCAATTAGACTAATATTCAACTATAGAGAACAGATATGAATTCCGGTGATTTTAAGACCATTGAGATTAATACTGATTTGCTAATTCTGGGCGGTGGCATGGCAGCATGCGGTGCAGCCTATGAAGCCGCTTTCTGGGCTAAGAAGAAGAATATGAAAGTAACCGTTGTTGATAAGGCAGCTATGGAAAGGAGCGGAGCAGTAGCCATGGGTTTGTCTGCTATTAACCTTTATCTTGGACTCAGGAACAGGAAAAATACTGTCAGGGATTATGTAAATTATGTAAAAAATGATCTGATGGGTATTACCAGGGATGATTTGGTTGCTAATATTGCCCGCCATGTGGATTCATCGGTTCATTTATTTGAAAAGTGGGGCCTGCCGATATGGAAAGACAATAAGGGTAACTATATAAATGAGGGGCGATGGCAAATCATGATTCATGGTGAATCCTATAAAAATATTGTAGCTGAAGCAGCAAAAAAAGCTTTAAAAGAACTGGGTAATAATGGTGAATATCTGGAAAGAGTTTTCATTACAGAGCCGATTGTAGTAGATAATAAGTGTATAGGAGCTGCGGGATTCAGTATCCGTGAGAAAAAGGTCTATATTTTTAAAGCAAAAGCCGTACTGGATGCTATGGGAGGAGCTGTACATGTTTTCAGACCCCGGTCAGTTGGAGAGGGTCTGGGACGTTCATGGTACCCTCCTTTTAATTCAGGATCAAGCGCTTACTTTGCTATTAAAGCAGGAGCTGAAATGACTTGCCAGGAAGTCAGGTTTGTCCCTGTGAGGTTTAAGGATGCTTATGGTCCGGTCGGTGCATGGTTCCTGTTATTCAAATCCAAAGCAACAAATGCACTGGGTGAAGATTATATGAAAAAGAATGCTTCTGAATTGAAGAAATGGGCTCCATACGGAACATCAAATCCTGTACCGGCTAACCTGAGAAATTACCTGATGATGATGGAACTTGAGAAGGGAAACGGTCCTATTTATATGAAAACAAATGAGGCAATAAAAGATCTTGTTGGTAAAATTACTGATATTAAGGAAGCTGAGAAAAAAATGAAAGAACTTGAATCAGAAGCCTGGGGAGATTTTTTGGATATGACTGTAAGCCAGGCATTACTATGGGCATCCAATAACATTGAACCCGAAAAGCAACAATCGGAAATTGCAGCTTGCGAGCCTTATTTTATCAGTTCTCATTCGGGTGCTTCAGGTGCCTGGGTAAGCGGTCCTGAAGATTTATCCCCCGATGAATATCACTGGGGGAATGAAAATATGACTACAGTTAAAGGCCTTTTTGCAGCAGGTGATGCTTCAGGTGCATCAAGCCATAAGTTTTCTTCCGGTTCATTTACAGAGGGAAGAATAGCTGCTAAATCTGCAATAGCATTTTGTATTAATAACACTTCTTCAGGGAATGTTGATAAAGATAAGATCCTGGAGTTGAAAAAATCAATATTACAACCAATAGATATTTTTTCCAGGTACAAAGATTATACAAATGATAAGGATGTAAATCCGCATTTTATCAAACCCAAAATGTTTATGTTCCGCCTTCAGAAAATTATGGATGAATATGCCGGCGGAACAGGAACCGGTTTTAAAACATCAGAAGCATTATTGGAGAAAGCCCTGGAATTTTTGCAATTTATGCATGAGGATTCGGCAAAACTTGCTGCTTCTGATTTACATGAACTGATGAGGTGCTGGGAAAACGTACACAGATTATGGCAGGCTGAAGCGCATATAAGGTCTGTGCTATTCAGGGAGGAGACGAGATGGCCGGGATACTACTTCCGGACTGATTTTCCGGAAATAAAAAAGGACTGGAAATGCTTTGCCAATTGCAGATGGAATAATGAAACAGGTAAGTGGGAAATGATGAAAAAAGAAATAATTGAGTTAACCTGAACCTAACTTTTAGTATGAGGAGAGATTGCAAAGATTAAAACTTATGTCTGATTATCCAATACTGGTAATAGGAGGAGGTATAAGCGGTATAACGGCTGCTGTTGAGATTGCAGAAGTCGGAAGGAGGGTTGTACTTATTGAAAGGATGCCTTACCTCGGTGGTAATGTAGTGAAGATGAATAATTACTTTCCAAAATTATGCCCTCCGGGTTGCGGACTTGAGATAAACTTCAGGAGAATCAAACAAAATAATAATATTACTGTCTATACATCTACTGTTGTTGAAAGCATTTCAGGAACAAAGGGGAATTTTATTATACAGGCTAAAAGTAAGGCAGAATACATAAACTCTAATTGTACCGGTTGTGGAGAATGCACAGAGGTTTGCCCGGAGGAAAGACCAAACGAATTCAATTATTTTTTTGACAAAACAAAGGCAATATACATATCTCATGAATTTGCATTCCCATTTAAGTATAATATTGATGATATGTTTTGCATTAAACAAAAGTGTAACCGATGTGTGGATATATGTAAATATAATGCTATTGATCTGACAGCCGGGGAAAAAAAGTTTAAACTGATGGCTTCCTCAATTATTATAGCTGCAGGATGGGAACCTTATCAGGCAGGATTAATAAAAGACTTGCATTATAGTGAATATGAGAATATAATTACCAATGTCGAACTGGAAAGGTTACTGGCAGAAAACGGGCCGGATAAAGGAAAATTATTAAGACCGTCAGACAATGAAAGTCCGAAATCAATAGCATTTGCACAATGCGCCGGTTCCCGGGATGAGAATCATTTGCAATACTGTTCAGCGGTATGTTGCTCTGCATCATTGAAGCATGCATTAACAATTTCTGAAAAATATCCTGATATTAAAATAAATATCTTTTATATAGATATAAGGGTGAGCGGAAGAAATGAAGATTTTCTGTCCAGAGTCGAAGAATATGAGAATATTAAACTAATAAAAGGGAAAGTTGCAAAAATAGAAGAAGCAGGAAATTCAAAGAATCTGATACTCGAAGCAGAAGATATTCTGTCCTGCAGAAAAGTAAAGAAGGAATTTGATCTGGTTGTACTTGCCGGAGGTATCAGGCCGTCAGGAACTCCGGTACAAAACAACCTGAAAGATAATACCGGGTTTATATTACCGGAATCTTTGCCCGAGGGTATTTATGCAACAGGATGTTCAAAAAGGCCAATGGACGTAACCTCATCATTGAAAGATGCTACAGGTATGGCTCTGAAGGCTATTCAGTGAATCGTATAATATTAATGAAATTGAATATTAAATTAGGACTTTATATATGTGCCGGGTGTCAAATCAAAGAGTGCCTTGATATAGAAGCTCTGGCTGACATTGCAAAAAATGAGTATAGTATAGGGATCTGTAAAAAACATCCGGCATTCTGTTCAGAGTCAGGCCTTGACCTAATAAATAAAGATATTGAAAAAGAGAAGCTTGAGGGAGTTATTATCGCCGCATGTTCACCAAGGCATTTCGTAAGAAAATTTAGCTTCCCCAAAAAAGTTATAACCGCCAGGATAAATCTGAGAGAACAGGTTGTGTGGTGCAGCGTGCCCAATAATGAAGACACCCGGATGCTGGCCGAGGATTATATCCGGATGGGTATTGTGAAAATTCTGAATACAAACATGCAGCAACCTTATATTATTGATAAGGTAACTGCCGGGATACTGGTTATTGGCGGAGGGATTACAGGAATTACAGCCGCCATAGACGGAGCAAAAGCAGGTTATGATATTCTGCTAGTCGAGAAAGAGAAAGATCTGGGCGGATGGTCAAAAAAACTCTATAAACAATTACCGGCCAGGTATCCCTACAGAAACTCTGAGGATCCTGTTATTACAAAAAAAATAAATGAGCTGAAAGACTTTTCCGGCATCAGAGTAATGACTTCTTCAAAAATTAAAGAAATATCAGGACAACCAGGCGGTTTTGAAGTAAAAATAAATAATGGAAAAAATGATTATCATTTCTATGTTGCTTCCATTATTGCAGCATTAGGATGGCATCCATACAATGCGAATAAATTAACAGAATATGGTTATAGTAAGTATAAGGATGTTATTACAAATGTCGAACTTGAAGAAATGGCAGGATCCGGAAGCATATTTAAACCTTCAGATAAAAAAATCGCAGATAGTATTCTTTTTATTCAGTGCGCCGGTTCAAGGAGTAATGAACATCTTCCTTATTGCTCATCTTATTGTTGCGGCACCTCGTTAAAACAGGCTGAATACATAAGGAATTCCAACAGGAATGCATCTGTATTTATTATATATAAAGATATAAGAACCCCTGGCCATTATGAGAATTTTTACAGGGAAATCCAGAAAGATGAACATGTATTTATGACTAAGGGAGAAGTTAAAAATGTCAGTAAAAAAAACGGCAAATTAAATGTACTGGTAGATAATACAATAATTGGAGAAAAAGTAAATATTCCGGTTGATTTAATAGTATTGGCAACCGGAATGATCCCTGCGGATAGTGAGGAATTAAATCTAAAATACCGTCAGGGCAAGGGATTGCCGGAAATAAAGTATAAATTCCCTGATTCTCATTTTATTTGTTTTCCTTATGAAACAAGACGAACAGGTATATATGCTGCGGGTTCGTTCAGGGTGCCTATGGATATAACCGGATGCACAGAGGATGCAACAGGTGCAACTCTAAAAGCTATACAATGCCTTGAGTCAGCTAAACGTGGTGAAGCAGTTCATCCCAGGTCAGGCGACCGGTCTTATCCGGATTTATATTTAGATCGATGCACAGATTGCAAACGTTGTACTGAGGAATGTCCGTTCGGAGCTTATGATGAAAATGAAAAAGGCACACCATTGCTTAATATTAACCGGTGCAGGAGGTGTGCCATATGTTTGGGCTCATGTCCTGAAAGAGTCATTAACTTCAGTGACTATTCTATTAATATTATATCAGAAATTATTAAATCGGTATATATACCTGTACAACCTGAAGATAAACCACGCATCTTAACATTTGTCTGTGAGAATGATGCTTATCCGGCAATTGATATGGCAGGACTACACCGGATGAGATTCAGTGCTTTTGTCCGGATAATACCGGTCAGATGCATGGGCTCTATTAATACTGTATGGATATACGATGCCCTTGCCAGGGGATTTGATGGTATCCTTCAGATAGGCTGTAAGCCGGGTGATAATTATCAGTGTCACTTTATGACGGGAAGTGAACTAACAGAAAACAGAGCTAAAAACCTCCGGGAAACATTATCAAAAATGATGCTTGAACCGGAGAGGGTCAGGACAGAATTTGTTGAAATTGATGATTATTATAAAATACCGGAAATTATAAATAATTATGTTAAGATAATAAAAAAGGCGGGGCCAAATCCATTTAAAGATTTGTAAATCGTTAACTTTAAAATTAAAAGAATAGTATCTGCTAAAGCATTTTTAATATATATTGCAGAGTATAACTTCAGGAATTAATTTATTATTAAAAAAAAGATCTATGATAGTCACTTTTGTTCATGTATGGGTTAAAGAAGAATATATTGAGGCTTTTATTAAAGCCTCAGTCAGTAACCACAATGAGTCAGTCAGGGAGCCGGGAAATTTGAGGTTTGATTTTTTACAGGATGCCAGTAATCCTGCAAAATTTGTATTGTACGAGGCGTATGAATCAGAAGAAGCTGCTGCTGCTCATAAAACTACACCACATTACTTAAAATGGAGAGAGACTGTAGCTGACTGGATGGCGCAACCCAGGGAAGGAATAAAACATCTAATACTATGTCCGGCAGATAAATCAAAATGGTAGAATCTTTTAAATCCGGTAAAGTACCTCAGATAATATTCGGGAAGGGAACAATCGCTGAGTTGCCTTCAATTATTAAGAAAGCAGGCAGGTCAGTACTGGTTATTACAGGTGCTAAATCTTTTGAAGACAGCAGTAAGGGAAAAAGTCTTCTGGCGGAACTTGAAAGTGAAAATCTGGCAGTATACAGGGCACGGGTACTAAAGGAGCCTTCTCCGGCCGATGTAGATAAGATCACTGATAAATACTTTAATAAGAATATAAGTATTGTAGTTGCAATAGGAGGGGGTAGTGTTCTGGATACAGGTAAAGCTGTATCCGCTATGATTTTATCAGGTGAAAAAGTTAAAGATTATCTCGAAGGCGTTGGCAATAAAATACATTCGGGCATTAAACTGCCTTTTGTAGCAATTCCTACTACTTCCGGCACCGGAAGTGAAACAACAAATAATGCCGTAATATCAGAAGTGGGACAGAAAGGCTTTAAAAAGTCCTTACGCCATGCTAATTTCGTACCTGACTATGCAATAGTTGATCCGGAGCTGACTCTTAAATGTAATGCCGCTATTACGGCAGCAAGCGGAATGGATGCCTTCTCACAATTGCTGGAATCTTACCTGTCTGATAAAGCCAGCATATTTACAGACTCACTGGCAATTGAAGGATTAAGATGTATAAGCATGTATTTGCTAAGAGCATATGAAGACGGAAATGACATTGAAGCAAGAACAGGGATGGCATATGCTGCCATGGTGTCGGGAATAACCCTGTCTAATGCCGGATTGGGCGTAATACACGGCTTTGCTTCTTCACTGGGAGGATATACACAAATACCGCACGGTATTGCATGCGGAACTTTAATGGGAATTGCAAACCGAAAGAATGTTGAAATTTTATGCAAAAAAGATAATAGAAATAATGCCCTGAAAAAGTATGCAACTGTTGGTAAATTGTTTATCAACGATACCGGTAAAAGTGACGAATATTATGCAAGGGCATTTATCTACCATATTGAAAAACTTGTAAAAATTTTAAAAATTCCCGGATTGGGAAATTTTGGAGTAAGAGCTGACCAGGTTGATAAAATCGTCGATAAGACCGGTCTGAAAAACAATCCGGTATTGCTTTCCAGGGAAGATTTGTCAGATATTCTATTATCAAGAATATAGATTTTTTTTATTAGTAAATTATTAAGTAATTTTCTTCTTTAAATGTGAACTAAATGTTATAAATATACGTTTAATATATACATCACATAAATAAATAATTGAAATGATAAAAAAGCTGGCAGTATTTCTAATAATTGCTGTAATATATTGTACATCAGCTAGTTCGCAAATAGATTTTGGAATTAGAGGAGGTGTGAATTTTAACTGGCCCGGGACATATAGTTTCTCACAACCCGGGTATGAATACAGACTTGCAATTCAGAATACCCTGAGAACGGGATTCCATTTCGGATTGGTTTCGCAGGTTAAATTATTTAAAATTTTAATTCAGCCGGAACTTATATTCACTTCTATTAACAATAACATTGAATATGAAGAAGTTGGAGATGGTGAGATTCATGTAATAAATCAGGAATTTAACAGGCTGGATATGCCCGTACTGGCATTAATAAAGATAAAATCCTTTAAAATTGAATTAGGACCAGTTGGTAGTGTGTTATTAAAAGATAAATCGGATTTATTTGATGAAACAGGATACAGGCAAAAATTTAAAAAAGCAACCATAGGTTACCAGGCAGGCATAGGTATAGAGATATCTAAACTGACTTTTGATCTCAAATATGAAGGCAGCCTCAGTAAATTCGGAGATGGAATAGAGATTGGGGATAATACTTTTAGTTTTGACCCAAGAACAAACCAGTTGATTTTGAGTTTGGGAGTGTTTTTTTAATTATGTGTTATACAATAGAAATAAACCTGACAAGAGAACAGATCGAAAAAAGATTTAAGGCAAATTTTATTAATGATCCTGATTTCGAACCAAAGAAAAGAGTTTCAGCCTTTACACTTCCTGATCTTCCTGTAATTTGTTCAAACTCAACTGATGAAGTCAGATTATTTACATGGGGATTAATACCATTCTGGGTAAAGAATGAAGAAGATGCTAAATCAATAAGAACAAAGACTTTTAATGCAAGAGCTGAGACTATTGCTGAAAAACCTTCCTATAAGAATTCATTCAGATCCAAAAGATGCCTTGTTTTAGCTGATGGCTTTTATGAATGGCATACTGAAGGAAAAGAAAAAACACCTTACTTTATTACCCTGAAAGACAACAGTCCGTTCGCTCTTGCAG
>CP070654.1:2640736-2656448 GCA_020354785.1 Bacteroidales bacterium | reverse complement strand
AGGAAATATTAATACATCCTGCTTCTTCATCAACAGGAAGTATAGGATTTCAGAAAGACGGATCGATAACCTGGTTGAAAGGTATGCCATCTAAAAGCAATAATAATAACGGGGAGATCTATTTATGGGAAATTAATGATGACATAAAGGTGGAACTCAGCGCTAATAAAGATAATGACGATTTGCTCCTTCAGCTGTCATTGATATCTAACAATAACCAAACGGCAGACAAATGGCTTGTTAATCTGAAAGCAACTGAGAATGAATACTTTACAGGGCTTATGGAAAGAGTAGTTGACGGCAACCAGAGACTTTCATGGCAGGAAGGTATAGAAACTGCAATGAATTTAAGGGGTGAGAATATTGGAATGAAAGTTAAGCCGACGGTTTCTGCATATGCTCCTTTTTACATTTCATCAGACAATTACGGTTTTTTTGTATATGGAACATGGCCGGGCGAATTTGACATATGCAAAGAATTTCCGGATATAGTACAGGTAGCGTTTGAAGGACCTGATTTGGACTTCAAACTGTATCTTGGCTCTTCAGTTAAAGAAATAGTGCGGAAACATGCACTTGAGACCGGACCTTCATTTGTGCCCCCTGCATGGGCTTACGGACCATGGAGATGGCGTGACGAGCATTTTAATAAAAAGATATACTATGACAGTACGGAAGTCAGAGCTCCCTTTAATACCGATCTTGTGGAAGATGTGCTGATGATGGAGGCATATGACATCCCGTTTTCCGCTTACTGGATTGACCGCCCCTGGGGACCGGGACCAAGGGGTTTCGATGATTATATTTTTGATACAATTAGATTTCCTGAGCCCGGGAAAATGATAAAATGGCTCAATGATAAAGGTATTGAACTAATGATATGGATTGGACCATTTGTAATGGGTAATATGGCAGACTATGCAGAAGAAAAAAATTACCACCTGGTAAGTAATCCCTGGCGTGGATCGAGGCAGGTGTTAATGGATTTCACTAACACCGAAGCTTGCAAATGGTGGGCTGAAAACGGACCTGGCAAGCTTGCCGCTATGGGTATTAAGGGATTTAAACTTGACAGGGCAGACGGAGAAAAACTGGTTGATTCAATTCATCTGAAAACAAACAAAGGTACGAGTTACCGGGAAAACTACAATGATTATCCGCGTCAGTATGTTAAAGCTGCTTATGATGCAGTCAAGCCGGTACTGGGAAATGATTTTATTCTTTTTCCCCGTGCACAATACTCGGGAAGTGCAAAATATGGAGGAATGTGGGCCGGCGATACTGACGGAAGATCCGAGGGTTTACGCTCAGCAATTATTGCTATGTTACGATGCGCCATAATGGGTTACCCGATATGGGGTTCCGACATAGGGGGATACTGGGGGAAGTTTTCACATGAAACCTGTATGCGCTGGATAGCCTTTGGATGTTTCTCTCCTCTCATGGAAACCGGACCTACAAATAACAGGGGTTTCTGGAGTAATCCACAGAAACCCTATTATGATGCTGAACTTATTGCTATATGGAGGTTATATTCAAAAGTCAGGATGAAGCTGGTTCCCTATATCCAGTCCCTGTCAGAAGAGGCTTCTGAAACCGGAATACCTGTAGCACGCCCGCTGTTTCTTATATATCCGGAACAGGAAGAAGCGTGGGACGACTGGCAGACATATATGCTCGGGCCAGATATCCTTGTTTCAGCAATATGGAAAACCGGAAAGGAGAAGCATAAATTATACCTTCCTTCAGGAAATGAATGGATTGATGCCTGGGATAGGGATAAGATTTATACGGGCGGCGAATATATTGAGGTTAATACTCCTTTGCACAAAATACCTGTTTTTATTCGCAAAGGATCCGATATTGACCTGGGTAACCTGAATGAATTATATAATGAATCACTGAAAATTGCTTTAGAAGAGCCTGATATTGCCGAGCTGGAAAAAATTGAAGGATGGAGATGAAAAACTTATCATTTATACTGTTACTGCTTGTTCTGTTTGTCTCATGCGGACAGTACTCATCTGAACTGGATTGGCCCCGGATAGATCAACAAACTAAACCATGGACAAGATGGTGGTGGATGGGTAATGCTGTTAATAAAAATGAATTAACAGCCGTACTGGAAGAATATAAAAAAGCCGGACTGGGAGGGATTGAAATAACTCCAATATACGGGGTAAAAGGTTATGAAGACAAGTTTATAAATTATCTGTCACAGGAATGGGTAGATATGCTGATACATACACTTGAGGAGAGTAAAAGGCTGGATCTGGGAGTGGATATGGCCACAGGAACAGGCTGGCCTTTTGGCGGTCCGTGGGTAAGTGAAGACAATGCATGTAAAAATGTTGCCTGTAATACTTATATTCTGAAAGAAGGTGAAGAATTAAAAGAACCTGTCAGATATATACAAGCTCCTTTAGTCAGGTCAGTAAGATCATCAGTGGATATCTCAGAACTGGCAGAACCTGTATCCGGCAATAAAAAATTACAGGAGCTTGCCCTGGACCAGGTAAGATTTGAAAAACCACTGCCGTTGGTTGTATTAATGGCTTATTCAGATAAAGGAGAAATCCTCGAACTTACAGAGAAAGTTAATAGTTCAAGGAAGCTAAACTGGAAAGCACCCGCAGGAAGCTGGAAATTATATGCTGTATTTCAGGGGTGGCACGGTAAAATGGTAGAAAGGGCTGCACCGGGCGGTGAAACCAATGTGATTGATCATTTTTCAGAAAATGCGCTCAGCAATTATTTGCAAAAGTTTGATAATGCATTCGAAAACAGAGATATAAAATCATTAAGGGCCTTCTTTAATGATTCTTATGAGGTAGATGATGCATACGGGCAATCTGACTGGACTCCTGATTATTTCAATGAATTTAAAGGACGCAGAGGATATGACCTCCGGAATCATTTACCTGCACTTTTTGCAAATGATCCGACTGAAAAAAATATGCGCATACTGTGCGATTACAGGGAGACAATCTCAGAACTGCTACTAGAGGAATTTACTATCCCATGGACAGAATGGGTAAATAGAAAAAAAGCTATTACCAGGAATCAGGCGCACGGATCACCGGCAAATATTCTTGATTTATATGCAGCATCAGATATTCCTGAAACAGAAGGCACTAATATACTGGGAATTAAATTTGCCTCTTCAGCTGCTAATGTTTCAGGGAAACAGCTTATATCAGCCGAATCGGCGACATGGCTGGATGAGCATTTTATGGCATCACTGGGTGCAGTAAAGAAGGCGGTTGATCTGTATTTACTGGGCGGTGTAAATCATATAATTTATCACGGAACTACATATTCACCTCAGAACGAAATATGGCCGGGCTGGATGTTCTATGCATCAGTACATTTTGGGCCCACCAATACCTTCTGGAATGATTTTGCAGCATTAAATGAGTATGTTGCATGCTGTCAGAGCTTCCTTCAAAACGGAAAGCCAGATAATGACATACTGTTATATTACCCCTTCCACGACAGGATATCACAGCCCGGAAGAGGTATGCTGGAACATTTTAACGCCAGAGGGCCCGGTTTTAATAATTCCGAGTTTGCCTTAACTGCAAAAGAATTAGTTGAAAAAGGGTACTCTCTGGATTATATCTCAGATTCACAGATTATGAATCTGAATTTTAAAAATGATTCAATTCACTCGAATAAGACAAGCTATAAAGCAATAGTTCTCCCAAAATGTAATTATATTCCTGTTGAAACATTTATCAAATTGTATATGCTGGCAAAGGATGGAGCAACGGTTATTCTACATAAAAACTTACCTGCTGATGTTCCGGGATTTGGAAAACTTGAGAAAAGGCGGAAGGAATTTACGGAACTTGTGAACAGTATTAATTTCACCCGGGTTGAAGAATCAGAAATCTTAAAAGCTACGGCCGGTAAAGGAACATTTCTAACCGGTGATAATCTTGACATACTATTGTCATACGCGGGAATAGAGAGGGAATCCATTGCAGATAAAGGTTTACAGGTTATACGGAGAAAACTGGGACAAAGTAGAATATATTTTATTGTCAACCGGGGAGAGACAACCATCGATGAATGGATACCTTTACAAAAAGGAACAGAATCAATTGCTTTTTATAATCCGGTGAACAGAAAAAAAGGTATTGCAGCCACCAGAACTTTTAAGAACGGTGAAAATGAGATCTACTTACAATTAGAACCTGGTGAATCATGTATATTGAAAACCTTAACAGAATCCATTGAAGCACCCCGGTACAAGTATGTGAAGATACAGGGGGAACCACAGGTTATAAATGGTGAGTGGACTATTAATTTTATTGAAGGCGGACCTGTACTGCACGAAGAAATAAAAACTAAAAAACTTGATTCCTGGACCACCTTCACAGGCGACGATCTAAAATCATTCTCGGGAACAGCAAAATATATGATCAGCTTTACCAGGCCGGATGATACTGCAAGTTACTGGTTACTTGATATGGGAAGTGTTCACGAAAGCGCGGTATTAATACTTAACGGAGAAAAACTGGCAACTCTGTTTACTGCTCCCTACAGGATTATTATTCCTTATGAAATATTGAAAACAAATAATATCCTTGAGGTCAAAGTATCAAACCTTATGGCTAACCGCATAGCATACCTTGAAAGGGAAGGCTACGAATGGAAGAAATTTTACAATATTAATTTCCCGGCAAGGAAAAGGGAAAATACAGGAAGCGACGGGCTTTTCAACGCATCAAACTGGCCTCCGCAGATATCAGGTTTAATAGGACCGGTAACAATTACGCCAGTTAAAATACTGGAATTTTAATTGAAAGTATTTTGATGATAATTACTGAAAATAGAATGATATCTTTAATTGTTTTTCATACCATTCTGACTGCTTTCCTGCAGGCATCAAACGTTAATGCCATGTATTCCCTGCAACCTGAAAATAAAGATATACAAAAGACATGTTATAAGTTTGACTTTGGACAGGGAAAGGTCGAACCAGGCTATATCCAGGTAGTGCCGGAGATGAACTACAGTAAGGAACGTGGCTTTGGTTTTCTTAATGATGATTCAGTTATTTCATCAATAGATCGTGGTAGTGATGATGCCTTATGTTCTGACTTTATTACAGGCATTAAACCTTTCTTTTTCGCTGTTGATGTGCCTGAAGGTGATTATAATGTAACAGTCTACCTGGGTGATAAGGAAGGCGAATCAGTAACCACAATAAAAGCTGAATCACGGAGATTAATGCTGGAGAATGTGCATACGGCAGAAGGAGAATTTGTAACAAGAGTATTCACCACTAACATAAGGTATAGCACAATAAATAACAACGAAGAGGTAAAATTAACATCCCGTGAAACAGGGGGCCACCCGAACTGGGATAAAAAATTAACTATAGAGTTCAATAATGTGCGTCCCTGTATTTGTGCACTGGAAATAACCAGGGTGGAAGATGCAATTACAGTTTATCTTACCGGTAACTCTACAGTTACTGACCAGCAATATGAACCCTGGGCCGCATGGGGCCAGATGTTGCCGCGTTTTTTTAAACCAGGGAAGATCTCTGTCGCAAATCATGCAGAATCAGGAGAGTCACTTAAAAGTTTTATTGCTGAAAACAGGCTGAAAAAAATCCTGTCTGAAATAAAACCCGGAGATTATATGCTTATACAGTTTGGACATAATGACCAGAAGCCACAAAATTCCACTTATGTTAAGCCGTTTACAGGATATAAAGAATATTTAAAACTCTTCATAGGTGAACTGCGCAAACATGATGCAATACCCGTACTGGTAACATCAATGCATCGCCGGAAATTCGATGATACCGGAAAGATCATTAATACTCATGGCGACTATCCTGAAGCTATGCGCCAGGCTGCAAGGGAAGAGAATGTCCCTCTTATTGACCTTCATGAAATGAGCAGAATTTTTTATGAAGCGCTGGGCCCCGAGGATTCAAAGAAAGCTTTTGTTCATTACCCTGCAGGAACATTTCCGGGGCAAAATGAAGAATATAAAGATAATTCTCATTTTAATAACTACGGGGCCTATCAGTTAGCCAGATGTGTTGTTGAAGGAATAAAGGCAAATAAGCTTGATATCGCTAAATATCTTGTTAACGATATACAGCCTTACGATCCGGCGTATCCGGATCCGGCCGAAGAATGGACTTTACCGGTAAGCCCGGCAATAAATATAACCAAACCGGATGGTAGCTGATACTTGCTGTCACCCGGTTGATAATGATTGACTAAACTTAAAACTTTAAACATATGAAAAATACAGGAGATATTATGAAATCAGTATTTACGGTTTGTTTTTTATTTATTCTGATATTATCAGGTTGTTCACAAACGGATAAGACTGATATAAATGTTTTATACAAAGTTGCTGATTATAATATAAATCATGCAGATTTTAGTTTTGTTGGAGTTCAAAACAGGCAAACCTATACTTCAACAAAAGATATACCTGAAGATGTGGAGATCAGGTTTAAAAGTCATCTCGCCGGGTGGCATTACACGAATGGTGTTTTAAATATGGCTATGATCAACCTTTCAGACTTTTCAGGTGAAGAAAAATATTTTGATTTTGCAGCAAAACATATAGCATTTGGTATGGATAACTATAAGTTCTTCCAGAAACGTTTTAAGAAAGACCGCCCTCATTATTATTATCCGTTCGGGCAATTATGGACAATGAGTGAACTGGATGATTGCGGTGCTATGGGCGCAAGTATGATAGATGTTTACCAGAAAGTCAGGAAAAAAGAGTATAAAGAATATATTGAAAATGCAGCCAGGCATATTACTGAAGTGCAGGAACGTCTGGATGACGGCACACTGGTAAGGACTTTTCCACATGCTATGACCTTATGGGCTGATGATTTATACATGAGCGTACCATTCCTTGCAAGAATGGGTAAGTTTTCCGGTGATGGAAAGTACTTTGATGATGCTGTCAGCCAGGTGTTTAATTTTACAAAATATCTCTGGAACAAGGATAAGGAATTATACTATCATTGTTATTACAGCGACCTGGAAAGAAACGGTGTAGCTCACTGGGGAAGATGTAACGGATGGGTTATGATGGCACAGGTACACCTCTTAAACCATCTGCCTGCTGATCATCCTGAAAGAGACGATCTTATAAAGATTCTCGAAAGACAGATTCTAGGTATTGCCAAATACCAGAATGGTGACGGATTGTGGCACCAGTTGCTTGACAGAACTGATTCATACCTGGAATCATCATGTAGCGCGATGTTCACATACTGCATTGCCAGGGCTGTTAACCAGGGATGGATAGATGAACGTTACGGGACCATTGCAATAAGAGGCTGGAATGGGCTGAAGGATCATAAAATAACTCCTGACGGACAGGTAAAAGATATATGCGTGGGAACCGGAATTGAAGATAACATGGTATTTTATTATAACCGTCCTGCAAGACTGAATGAAACACACGGACTTGGTGCCGTGATAGAAGCGGGAATTGAAGTTATAAAACTCAAAAGGAATTTATCACAGGATTAACACACTATTTTACTAATTAAATACCCGTATATACTTTTTGAGGTACTTAGATCTGCTAATGATAACGGGTATTACCGGTTAAACTGTTTTTTCTGATATACGTAGACATTCATGTATACTACATCAGGATTATTAATTTTAAATGGAGTATGAGAGGATTGCTATTATCATCGGTTATACTATTAATTATTGGTTCAGCAGGCATTGCTCAGACAGAACAAATTGATCATTATGAAACAGTAATCCATGCCAGTGATTTATGGAGATTTTCCATAGGTGATACTGAGCCGGATACAAACTGGAGAGATCTGTCCTTTAATGATAGTCTGTGGACTGAACAAACAGGTGCAATTGGATATGGTGACGGTGATGACAGCCAGCCTGAAATTGAACCCTGTATTTCACTCTATTTAAGGAAAAAATTTACAATTATTGATACCGCCAATATTAAAACTGTTATTTTCCACATCGATTATGATGATGCCTTTGTAGCTTATATTAATGATATTGAGATTGCACGTGCTAATATCTCCGGAGAACATCCTGCCCATGATCAGGAAGCAGATTCTCAGCATGAAGCCAGCATGTACCAGGGAGGACTTCCTGACGATTTTATAATAGACAAAGGCTGCCTAAAGCCCGGGGATAATATTATGGCAGTTCAGGTTCATAACCGTAGTGCCACATCATCTGATATGTCCTCTGCAACGTACCTGACACTGGGCATAAGTGATACATCTCATGCTTACAGGGATACTCCGGACTGGTTCGAGCCACCAAAGGTATTTACATCATCAAACCTGCCAATTGTTATTATTACTACAGAGAACGGTGTAGACATACCTGATGAACCCAAGATAACGGCCAATATGAAAATAATTCATAACGGACCCTCAGCACGCAATTACCTTACTGATCAGGCCAACATTTACAACGGATATATAGGTATAGAAATAAGAGGTTCCTATTCAGCCAGACTTCCACAGAAACCTTATGGAGTTGAAACAAGGGATTCTGAGGGTAATAATCTGAATGTTTCTCTGCTGTCCCTGCCTGAGGAAAACGACTGGATATTGCTGGCTAACTATAATGATAAGGTCTTTATGCGTAATACACTTGCATTTCATCTTTTCCGCAAAATGGGGCATTATTCTTCGGGGGCAAACTTCTGTGAAGTATTTGTGAATAATGAATACCAGGGAATATATGTTCTTATAGAAAGGATAAAAAGAGACAGAAACAGGGTGGCTATTGCCAGGCTTGATTCCGACGATAATGCGGGAGACAGCCTTACCGGGGGTTATATATTTAAAACAGACTACTTTGATGAAACCGACAGCTGGAAAAGCAGTTATCCTCCTTTTGACCGGCCGGAAGCAGAAGTATATTTCGTATATCATGATCCTGAACCGGATGAAATCACAATTCAGCAAAAAGATTATATACAAAATTTTGTTTATACTTTTGAGACAGTATTGCACGGAAATAATTTTAAGGATCCTGCAGAAGGATACAGGACATTTATCGATGTCAATTCCTTTATCGATTACTTTATTATTGGTGAAATATCCCGCGATGTAGATGCTTATAAAAAAAGCAGGTACCTTTATAAGGACAGGGATGACAGAGGGGGGCTACTGACTTCAGGCCCTGTCTGGGATTATGACTGGGCATGGAAAAATATTGCCGAATGCCTTGTTGATCAGACTGACGGTTCAGGATGGGCTTATAGAATAAATGACTGCAATCCCCGGCCTGCCCCTCCCGCGTGGATGGTGAGATTATTAGAGGACGATTACTATGCCGACAGATTGCACACCAGGTATTTCACATTAAGGGAAACCTTATTAAGCGAAAACTATATTTTTAATTATATAGACTCCATACATAGTCTGCTGGATGAAGCCCAGGAACGGCATTATGACAAGTGGCCCATACTGGGAATAAACGTAGGAGCGCCTGAAGTAGATTACCAGCCCGATACATACCAGGGGGAGGTTGACAAATTCAAAGCATGGATATCTCTGAGACTTAGCTGGCTTGATAATAATATGCCGGGCGAGTTTATTCATACTGATATTGATAAACCTGTACAAAATATAACTTACAGGTTATTCCCGAATCCGGTAAAAGATATACTGTATTGTGAAGCTAGTAAACAAATACGGCAAATTGAGGTATATAATAGTACCGGAAGCCTTGTAAAAAACATAATAGTTAATAATAAATATTCCGTAAAAATTCCTGTTCAGGATCTTAATCCCGGCATTTATGTTGCCAGGGCAAAAACGAATACAAAGGAGGTGATTACAGGCAGGTTTATTATTGAATAGAAAAAGAAGTATTTTTACTGTTGATTAAGTATTTTGCATTGGAGAAGTAAATTATGAATAAGTTTTTTAGTAAATCTGTTTTCAGACTATCTCTACTGGTCATTATCTGCAATTATTTTGTTATAAACGAATTGCACGGAATGAGAGCATCTGCTGTTGAGTTAGATACTAATAATCCTCAAATTACTGAATTTATGGCACTTAACACATCAGTACTGGCAGATGATGATATGGATTATTCTGACTGGATTGAGATTTATAATCCAGCTTCCGAACCGGTCAACCTGAAGGGATGGTTTCTGACAGATAATTCAGACAACAGGGATAAGTGGGAAATTCCCGGAGTAATACTGGCTCCGGACTCTTTTTTAGTAATATTTGCATCGGGCAAGGATCGTGCCGATTCATCAAAGATTCTGCATACAAATTTTAAGCTTAGCGGATCAGGAGAATATCTTGCACTGGTTAAACCTGACGGGATTACTGTTGTATCTTCATACGGGGAAAACTTTCCTGCCCAGTATACTAATATTTCATACGGGGTATTTGATGATGAGTTTGTGTATTTTAATAATCCCACACCGGGAGCTGTAAATGTCTCAAGTACTTTTTTAACTCCACCGGTTTTTAGTGTGACCCGGGGATTATACAATGAACCGTTTAATGTTGACATAACATCATCATTACAGGATGCAACTATCCTGTATACAACAAATGGAAGTACTCCTGACCAGGAAAACGGTGAAATATATACAGGTCCTGTTAATATTAAAACTACAACTCCACTCAGGGCAGTTGCTCTTAAGGCAGGATATGATACAAGCAACATAGTAACACATACCTATATCTTTTTAGACAGTGTGCTTAACCAGCCAAACAATCCACCGGGCTATCCATCCACGTGGGGTCCATATGCACAAATAGATGACACTGCAATAGCTGATTATGAGATGGATCCTGAAATTTGTAAACATCCTGATTATTCCGGGTTAATGATCCCGGCCTTTTTATCTATTCCTACTATTTCAATTGTTACTGATATTGATAACCTGTTTTCTAAAGATACTGCTGCAGATAAAGGAGGTATTTATATATATACCGGGCCTCCTACAGGAGGTCTTGGTCTGGGATGGGAACGTCCTGCTTCTGCAGAATACATACTTCCGGACGAAACAGAAGGATTCCATGTCAATTGTGCCCTGAGGCTGCAGGGAGGACATAGCCGCCTTCCGGAAAAATCACCAAAGCATTCTTTCAGACTGGTCTTTACCAGTGAATACGGTCCTTCTAAACTTAATTACCCTCTTTTTAGCGAGGAAGGCGCAACAGACAAATTTAATACAATCACTTTCCGGGGAGGATTCTGTAATTCCTGGCACCACTGGTCTTCGTATCAGCGGGTGCTGGCGCAATATATACGTGACTCCTGGGCAAAAGATACACAGCATGATATGAATAGAATATCTGCACATAACAACTTTGCCCACTTGTACCTTAACGGACTATACTGGGGATTATATAATCCTTCGGAAAGGCTTGACAGGGAATTTATGGAATCTTATTTAGGTGGTGATGAAGATGATTATGATGTGATTAAAGATTATACCGAAGTAGTGGATGGGAACCTGGATGCCTGGAATACGATGATGTCACTGGCAAATTCAGGATTGTCAGATGATGAATCCTATCAGCGCATACAGGGGAATAGTGCTGATGGTACACCTAATGCTGAATACGAGAATCTGCTTGATGTTGAAAACCTGATCGATTATATAATAGTTAACTTTTACGGAGGGAACACTGACTGGGATCATCATAACTGGGCCGCTGCAAGAAACAGGATTGAACCGGGTAAGGGTTTCCGGTTTTTCAGCTGGGATGCCGAACATATTTTAGAAGACCTTTCTACAAATGTCACCAGTATGAACAATGATAACTGTCCGAGCAGGCTGTTTCAGAAACTCCGTGAAAATGACGAGTTCAGGTTACTTTTCGCCGATCATGTAAACCTGCATTTTTTTAATGGCGGGGTATTAACTCCTGAAGCTGCTGCTGAACGCTGGATGAAGCGTGCTGAGGAAATTGATCTTGCTGTAATATGTGAATCGGCTAGGTGGGGTGATTACAGGCGTGATGTGCATCAATACAGGAGCAAGCCTTACTACTTATATACTAAAAACGATTTCTGGCTTATCGAACAGGAAAGGTTAATTAATGAATACTTTCCGGAACGAACACAGGTAGTATTAAATCAGTTCAAAAATAACGGACTTTATCCTGAAATTGAAGCACCTGTTTTTAATAAACACGGAGGTGAAATATACCCGGGGTTTAACCTTGAAATGAGCTGTACCTCAGGAAAAATTTATTATACTCTGAACAATACTGATCCCCGCATTACCGGAGGTGACATCTCAACAGACGCTATTGCATATAATGCGGCGCCTGTTATAATAAATAATGATATTACTGTTAAAGCCCGCACACGTAACGGCTCTTCATGGTCAGCACTGACTGCCGCAGATTTTACTATAGATTACATCATGGGGATAGAACAGGCCAAGCTAAAGGATAAGAAAGAGATTTCAAGATGCTTTCCCAATCCTTTCAGTGATTTCACCACAATATTTTACAACCTGCAGGAAGCAGGAAATATCGAAATATCAATCTTCTCTGTTGACGGAAGACTTATTACTACGTTGTTCTCCGGTTATCACCAGGCAGGCAGTTATTCCATTGTCTGGAGACCTTCAGAACTTGAAAGCGGAGTATATTTTTATATAATCAGCAGTAACCAGTTAAGGGAAACAGGAAAGTTAATGTTTATTAAATAGGGCCATATAGCCTGAAAATATAATAACTTACTTTATTGTTCATCGCGGATTGGACCTGTGAGAATGTATTACCTTCCACCCCTCACCTGTTTTTTCATATACAAAGGTCCAGGCAAAGGTGGAATTAAAAGATCCTCCTGTATAAGTATATATTTTTGCAATCCCGGAAGCAGAAATTATGGCCAGGTTTTTCGTAAGAACTGTAATTTTCTTTTTATGTATGTCATATTCCTGTCTTTCCAGATTTTTAATTCCTGATTTAAAAATAGTCATAACCGTGTCAAATGAACTGTAATATATCCCGTTAACAAGATGGCCGGCTTTATATTTATCATCAACACTAACCATGAGTTTATCAGCGTCAAGGCTTTCCCCTGTCTTCAGGGCCTCCTCAAATACGGATTCCAGTTCATTTTCAATCTTAATTCTTTGTTTTTCGCTTAGCTTCTGAGCATATACTGTATTTACAGCCAGAAACATTAAAATACATAAACCCGTTACTACCGTCAGTTTTTTCATAATTAATTAATTTATTGTTCAACTGTTCTATTGTTCTTTTGTTTTATTGCTTTATTCCCCTTATTTCCCATATTTCCTTTATTCCCCTTATTTCCCATATTTCCTTTATTCCCCTTATTCCTTTATTTCCCTTATTCCTTTATTTCCCTATTTAACTCTTCTAAACTTAGTCCTGTACTCCTTATCCATCTTCTCGGTAGCATACTGGATAATTGTCCTTCCACAGGTGTCTTTCCATCTGAGAAGATAATTCTCCGTTTCTTCCGGGTATTTCTTCCACGCTTCCCTCAGGAACCATCCCAGTCCTTTCTGTACAAACTTGTCCGGATCGGGCATCAGGGGATCAATAATTGAAAACATCACCTTAAAATTCATATCAGCTTTTAAAGGGTCAATTAAAATAACCGGGACAGCGCGCCTTTTCCATTTTGAGGATGCTGTAGTCCATTTCCTTAGAGTATCTATATTAACTATTTTACTTATTATAAAATGAGAAAGAATATGTCCGCAAAGTACATCTGTATGGGCCCAGTTCACAATGCCATTATCCAGCCAGCTCCCAATCCTCTCGAAATGATCTTCTCTTAACTGGTCTTTATTAGCAATTAAAAAGATTATAGCAAAGCTTGCTTCTTCATATTTGCCCGTAGATATTAATTTGTTTCCTAGTAATATATAATCATTAATGGTCATTTCATTCTTCCATGATTCCAGCCAATTATCACGCTGTTTTTCAATTAAATCACTGTCAACTCCATACGCATCATACCCTTCGGCAAAATAACGGCCGTACTTCTTAACCAGTACTTCATCTGCGTTTTGTTTGCAGAATTTCCTTATTTCGATAAACTTTTCTTCTGTTTTATTCATTGTAGTTGCAATAAACATAAAAATTAGCCAAAATCATTAGAGCAAGGTAAAATGATATATAAAAAACCAGTTAGTCATGCCAAACATGTACAATTTTACAGATACGCAACCCCATAAATTAAATAATTTAGTACTTTAGTATTTAATTGGCTATGTAATTTATTAATTATTAACTAAAAAATTTATAATATGAAAAAGATTTACTCTGTTAAATTTCTATTTACTCTGTCATTGCTGCTGTTGTCATTATTCATCTACGGACAGAAGCATATTCTCTACGTTGGCAGAGAAGTCGAAGCCGCAACAAATACATCTGACGGTGATATGGTTGACAGCCTTTTATCCTGGGGATTTGACGTTACATTTATGGGGCAGGATGAATATAATGATACTGACAACCCTTATAACGGTATAGATGGAGCATTTTTTGGTGAATCAGTAGGTTCTACTTCTGTTTCCAGGTTTGGCCCCAATCCTGACGGGGAAGATACAAGGCAGGATAATTTTCCTGTTAACTGGATTACGCTTGAAGCAGGCGCATTAAGCGGAACAAACAGCCGCTGGGCTTTATTTGATGAAGGTGGCGGTATTGTTGTACATGAAGGTGAAGTACCGGAACCAAGCGGATTAGATCTGCAGATGAGAATTACTGACAATACTCATTACATAACCGACCATTTAAATGTAGGCGACATAATAACATTTTCAACTGCTACCGAATTAGCTCTGATACCATATGTGCATACATTATTATATGATTATCAGGTACTTGCAGAACCCGTGATCACTAACTTTAACGTAACTCCAGCTCCTGATAATCTTATGACTATGGGTATGATGGAAGACTTTAACTTTCCAAGAAAGATGTTCTACTTTGGAATGACTAATTCTCTAATACAGCTTCAGCAGGGAACACCGGAATTCTTTAAACTCATCCGCAAAGGAGCTGAATATACATATGATGCTATTCCCGGCCCCTCAGGTATAGAAGACAAAATAGCTGAGGATTACGGACTGGTTGCATATCCAAATCCGGCTTCTGAGACTGTAACAATACGGTTTAAGGCTCCCGTTGCCGGAAATGCGAAAGTAACTGTTTTCGATGTTACCGGACAGCAACTTGATATTATTCTTGATGTAAATGTTCAGAAAGGCTATAGAGTAATTTACTTTGATGTCACCAATTATCCTGAAGGCATTTATTTTGTTAAGTTACAGGCTGATGAGCATAGTGAATTTATTAAGCTGTTAGTCAGGTAATAAATAATAAGATATATTTGGATGAAAGGCTGCACTTGAAGGTGCAGCCTTTTTTATTTTAGAGTAATGTCATTAATTAACTACCAGTTTTTTAGTATATACTCTGTTCTTTGATTTAATATTAATTATATATATCCCTGCATTTAGAGTTCCAATATTGATAATTTCATTATTATTTATCTTTTTGTTCAGTACTATCCTGCCTGCCATGTCAAGTATCACAAGTTCGACGCTATTATCATTACTTTCACAGCTAACATAAAAGAAATTTCCGGCCGGATTTGGAAATAACACCGCATTAAATATATCTTCATCTTTAGAATATACACCCATCGTAATATCAGGAGTGCTTAATCTTTCTGTT
>CP070654.1:2630279-2640636 GCA_020354785.1 Bacteroidales bacterium | reverse complement strand
ACTTCCACTCCTCCAAATACCACATTGGCATCAACAAACAGATAATTCCTGCCTAGATCAAAGGTATCACTAACAAACTGGGATGAGCCAAATGCTACTGTATTCCCATCAGGCATTCTTGCCCCTGCAAAAGCAGCATCAACTTTTATTTTTACAGGTGAATTTTCACTAATTTTAATTTCGGCTGCTCCAAATATCGTGTTGATTTTTATTCTTATAGGTTTTTCATCCTTAAATTCTATATCTCTGAAATCAAATACTGATTTACCAAATATTACGTTATATTCGGTTTTATTATCTGGTGTGCCCGAGTAACTTTTTTCTCCAAAAATTATATCGTTTTTTGCCGTTCTGAAATCAAAAATTCCTTTGTTACCAACCAGGATCTTTATCCCGATCAGAATCAGGAATACAGCAACTAAAACTCTAAAGATATTAATATCAAAAACTATACGGAATATTATGCTTAATCCAATGATTACTAACAATATTCCCCAAAATACACCAGGAGCCATTTTCATAGTTATTTGTCAAAGTTATTATAGCTTGGAATACAAAATTATTTAATTTAACAATAATAATGTTTTTGTATCACTTGAACAAGTATATGAGACTTTATTAGTTGATTTCGGACGGCTATACAGCAGGTCATGCAATTTTTAAAGGCTTACCAACCTTTTGCCTTAAAATAGAAATATCCAGCACCTCCATAATATTATTAACGAAGTGAAATTTCAGGCCTCTTAAATAAATCTCATTAATCTCATTAATATCTTTTTTATTTTCCTCCGAAAGAATTATTTCCTTTATCGATGCTCTCTTTGCAGCCAGTATTTTCTCCTTAATCCCTCCCACAGGAAGCACTCTGCCTCTGAGGGTAATTTCTCCTGTCATGGCCAGGCTTCTTTTAACTTTTCTTTGAGTAAAGGCCGAAACCATTGAAGTGATCATTGTTATTCCTGCAGACGGACCATCCTTCGGTATTGCCCCTTCAGGGATATGAACATGAACATTCCATTTGTCAAATACTTCAGGAGCCAGTTTGAAAAGATCAGAATGAGATTTTAAATATTCTAAAGCCAGTATTGCAGATTCCTTCATCACTTCACCCAAATTGCCCGTAATGGTCAATTTACCTTTCCCTTTACTTAAGCTCGTCTCAACAAATAATATTTCTCCTCCAACAGCCGTCCATGCAAGTCCGGTTACTACACCGGCGAATTCGTTGCCCTGATACTTGTCTTTCATATATCTGGGAGAGCCCAGAATTTCTTCTATATCTTTAACTGACAAATCTTTATTATAATCCTCCTCCAATGCAACCTTCTTTGCAATAATCCGGATAATCTTTGCTATATTTTTATCTAATTCCCTTACCCCTGATTCCCTTGTGTAATTATCTATTATATATTCAATAGTCTTCTTTGAAAATTTAACTTTTGATCTGTCAACCCCATGATTTTGCATTTCCTTTGGCACCAAATGCCTTTTAGCAATCTCTATTTTTTCTTCAAGTAAATAACCGCTTACATTAATTAATTCCATCCTGTCACAAAGTGCAGGACTTATGGGGCCGGTTGTATTAGCCGTAGCAATAAACATAACTTTTGAAAGGTCATATTCCATTTCAAGGTAGTTGTCATAAAACGTATTGTTTTGCTCAGGATCTAACACTTCAAGCAGAGCAGAAGACGGATCCCCGCGAAAATCATTTCCCACCTTGTCTATTTCATCAAGTACAAATACCGGATTTGAAGATTTGGCTTTTTTAATACTCTGTACAATACGTCCCGGCATTGCTCCTATATAAGTCTTGCGGTGACCCCTGATTTCAGCCTCATCACGAAGACCTCCCAGAGACATACGTACATATTTTCTTTTTAAGGCTTTTGCGATGGACTTTCCTAATGATGTTTTTCCTACACCCGGGGGACCATACAAACACAGTATCGGAGACTTCAAATCTCCCTTTAATTTTAATACTGCCAGGTGTTCCAATATCCTGTCCTTAACTTTGTCGAGTCCGAAATGATCTTTATCCAGAATCTTTTGTGCACGTTTAAGATCGAAATTGTCTTTGCTGTATTCATTCCAGGGTAAGTCAAGAAGGGTCTGCAAATAATTCATATGAACCGAATATTCTCCGGCTGCCGGATTCATCCTTTGCAGTTTATCAACTTCCTTGTCAAAGACTTTCATTACACTATCATCCCATTTCTTCATTTTACCCTTTTTCTTAAGTTCCTCTATCTCCTGCTCCAGGGGACTTCCTCCAAGCTCATCCTGGATGGTTTTCATCTGCTGGTGTAATAAATACTCCCTTTGTTGCTGATCAAGATCCAGCTTTACTTTGGTTTGTATATCGTTCTTAAGTTCAAGCATTTGAACCTCTCGTGTAAGATACTCAAGTAAAAGAATTCCTCTCTTCTTAAGTATATTTATTTCAAGCAGACGTTGTTTTTCTTCAATTTTAATATCACTGTTTGAACAAATGAAATTTATCAGAAATGCAGAGCTTTCTATGTTCTTAACTGCAAATGAAGCTTCGGGAGGAATATTAGAAGAAAGTTTAATAATTCTAAGCGACAAATCTTTCAGGGATCCTACAATTGCCTCAAACTCAGGATCTTTCTTTTCGGGTTTCATCTCCTGTAATGATTCGACATTTGCTATAAAATAAGGCTCACTTTTTATCAGTTCCTTTGTTTGAAATCGTTTTTTACCCTGTATAATCACTGATGTTGATCCATCAGGCATTTCAAGAATACGTATAATCTGTGCTACAGTACCTACCTTATAAAGTTCGTCATATTTAGGTTCATCTGTGCTTGCATCCTTTTGTGCTATAGTACCTAATATTTTATTTTTTTTATAGATCTCCCTTATTAGTTTCATTGATTTATTTCGCCCAACTGATATGGGAATTAACACCCCCGGAAACAGTACAGCATTTCTGAGCGGTAATATAGGAAGTGCCTTAGGAATATTTGTCTTTGTTATTATCTCCTCATCCTCATCTGAAATTAGCGGAATGAAATCCGCATCCTCATTTATCGCAGCGTTCAAATATATTTTGTTTAGATCATTTACCGAGAGTTTGCTCATAATGTATTTGCCCTTCTTTGTGTTCCTTAGACATTTTGTCAGTTAAAATTATTCTTCAACCAGGTATCTATACGTAACAATGAACATGCCAAATTGCTTAAAAAAATGTTAAAATAACCGTTAAAACTTTCTGTATTTTGATGTTATCTCAAATATTTTTTCAAAAATCTGTTTATCCTGTTCCGTTAATTCAATATCTCTTCGGGCCATTACTGTCTCGGCTACCTCCAGAGCTTTGGGCAACAGATAAGTAGTAAATCCGCCAGGTCCTCCCCATGAAAAAGAAGGAATAAAGTTTCTCGGATATCCCGACCCGAAAATATTAGCATTAAATCCTACAACTGTGCCTGTATTAAACATCGTGTTAATTCCGCATTTTGAATGATCTCCCATAATTAGCCCGCAAAATTGCTGATCCGTCTTTTCAAATTTTTCTGTATCGTAGTTCCACAGCTTAACGTAATCATAATTGTTTTTAAGGTTAGACGCATTTGTGTCTGCACCTATATTGCACCATTCTCCTAAAACTGACTGACCCAGAAATCCATCGTGCCCTTTATTTGAATATCCTGTAATAATACAATTATTAACTTCTCCTCCAATTCTTGAGAAAGGGCCTATTGTAGTAGGGCCATAAATTTTTGCTCCTATTTTCAAAACTGACTGTTCACCTATGGTAACCGGCCCTCTTATTACCGAACCTTCCATTATCTCAACATCCTTACCAATATAAACAGGCCCTGCAGATGCATTAACAGTGACAAATTTTACCCTGGCGCTTTTTTCTATAAAAATATTCTCAGGATTAAGGAGATTATTGTCTTTAGATATATCTAATGATTTTTTTCCTTTTGTTATTATTTTATAATCATTAACAACAGCTTCTCCATTATGTTTAAATAATTCCCATAAATGATTAATCTTAAGAAAATTACATTCACATTGAACCGGCCGGTAATTTTTACAGATATCGGGATTAATCTCTTTCAGGCCTGTATTACTTGTATTTACTGCAATAATTACATCGCCCTTTACCAGTGCTTCATTATTTTTAAGATTTTGTATTTTATATAATAAATCTGTATTGGGTATGACAGAGCTGTTGATAAGAATATTCTCCTTTTTAAAGGAAGCTTTATACTTTTTACTCAGATACGGCCTTGTTAGAAAGGAACACTCTGATTTCAGTATATTTTCCCATTTCTCCCTGATAGTAAATATTCCAAATCTAATTTCAGCTACGGGTTTTGAGAAAGTTAAAGGGAGCAGTCGGTCCCAGCTGCTGTCATCAAATAAAATGAAGTTAGTTACTGACACATTTATATGGTTTTATTTAGCGAGCTTTTCTGTTGCTTCATTAAGGACTTTAGCTATTAGTATTATATCTTCAGAAGTTAAATTTAAATGTACAGGAAGAGTTAATAATTCCTGTGAGTAAAGTTTAGCATTTTTACAGGAATCTTTTGCATAACTATACATTGAGTACTCAGTATTATCCATATAATGTACGCCTGGATATATTTCATTGTCATAAAAGAACTGTATTATATCGTCTCTATTATCAACTAAAATTTGATATAAATGTCTCGCGGAATAACAATCCTTGGCAACAGGGATTATTTTAACTTTAGTGTTGTCTTTTAATAACTGGCTATACAACCCGGCCATTTCATTTCTTTTCCTGTTATCTTCATCAAGATATTTTAGCTGAACCAGTCCAATAGCTGCCATAACCGAATTGCCATGATATTTAAAGCCGACATTCGGTATATCATATTTCCATTTATAGCTGCCTTTCCCGAATCGTTGATAAGTATCTTTGGATATTCCCAGCCAGCTAAGCTGTCTGGCTAAGCTATCATATTCTTCTTCTCTAAAACATATCATACCCGAATCACCTGTTGGGAGATTTTTAACCGCCTGGTAACTAAAGACAGAAACATCCGCCTCTGATCCTACATGCTTACCTTTCCATTTTGTGCCAGACATATGTGCTGCATCAAGTATTAACTTTAGATTGTTCTCTTTGCATAAATCAATGATTTTCTGGTATTGACCTGTGTTACCGCCCATACCAACATACATTACAGCTCTGGTTTTCTTCGATATTTTTTTCTTTACTGATTCAGGATCCAGGCAAAGGTATTCATCAACATCGGCAAAAACAGGTTTTAGCCTTTCATATAAAATAACATGATTTGTAGAAACAAAAGTAAGAGGTGTGGTAATTATCTCATCTTCATCTTTCCAGGAATTTACTTTCTTAAATATATTCAATGCAAGATGTAGCCCGGCTGTATTTGAGTTAAGAAAATGAGCATTCCTGACTCCGCTGTATTCTTTCCATTTATTTTCAAATTCCAGCGTTTTATAACCAAGACCTGTCCATCCTTTATCAAGACAATCTCTTATTTCTTTAAGAATCTCTTCCGTGTGGAATTTTGGGACAAATACATTAGTTGCCATTTCAATTATAATTTCTGTTTAAGGCTAAGAGTAATTATTATTAAATATTTTTTTATGTTTAAATATTTCCCGTAAATGATTAATCTTACCAAAATTAAATAAAAAAAGCTCCGAATTTTCAATTTATAAAAAAAACGGAGCTTATAATATTTTTATTTGATTTATTTTATTGTTTCTTTTTCTTTTCAATATGATCCTTATACTTGCTATAATATTTATCAACCCGCCCTGCAGAATCAACAAATTTCATTTTGCCTGTATAAAACGGGTGCGAGGTGTTTGATATTTCAAGCTTTATTAGCGGGTATTCCTTACCATCTTCCAGTTTTACTTTCTCCTTTGACGGAGCAGTTGAACGGGTGACAAATGTAAATCCATTTGACATATCCCTGAATGCTACAAGCCTGTAATTTTTTGGATGTAAGTCCTTTTTCATCGTAATTTAAAATAATTTAACCATTCTTAATCAGGAGCGTGCAAAGATACTACATCGGTAATAAAACGCAAAACAAAACCTGTTTTTATTTCATTAGTTTCATTTTAGCAAGTTTCAGCTTTCCTTGTTTGAGAATCTTTCAAATTTGGCATTCCTGTCAAAAAGATATCTGTAGGTAATATGTGTTTTATGTTTTTCTGCCTGAATTTGCTGGTATACTTTCAGCATTTTTGGATTATAGTCCCCAACCCATGCTAATTCAAAAGTTTTATAATTTGGTTTTCTTAATATGGCTTTTTGATATTGTAAAAATAAGGCAGCAAGCACACCTGATCTTTGATAGGCTTCCACTACTCCAAAAATAGCGACTCTGGAGTTGGTTATTATTTTTCTGTTTTTTAAGTATAGTAATTTAATTACACTACATAAATTTAAGTGGCCGTTCACATATTTCAGAATCTGGTTAGCATCCGGTATAGCCATTAAAAATGCAATCGGATTATCTTTATGGTAGGCAAGCCATATAAAATCTTCATCTATAATATCTTTTGCATCATTTATTATTAATTCTACATCATCATATTTTAATGGAGTATAAGTTTTAAGAAACTCTGACCAGATTATATTATATAGTGTTACAATATCATTTATATATTTTTCCTTTTTCTTAAACTTAAAAGACTGGTATGAATAATCAGGTTTATTTGCGACAAATTCCGCCCATTTTATCATCCTTTCAGGATATGGTTTATCTGTGGGACGTAAATAGCTATACTCTTCATAATAATTTTTAAATCCGTAACTCTCAAATAAATCTTTATAATACGGTAAGTTATAAGGCATACCATATACCGGCGGAGTAAAGCCTTCAACAAGTAATCCCCAGTAAAAAAAATTCTCACCAAAATTTATAGGTCCGTCCATGGCTTCCATGCCTTTCTCTTTTAACCACTGCCTGGCTTTGTTAAAAAGTTCATTTGCTGCTTCTTTGTCATTAATGCATTCAAAAAATCCAATTCCACCGGTAGGTTGAGAATTATTAAATGATTTCCTCTTATCGTAAAAAGCAGCAATTCTGCCAATTAATTTTCCCGATTCATCTTTTAATATCCATCTGACAGCGTCCCCTTGTTTAAAGGATGTATTTTTCTGTGGATTGAATATTTTTTCAATTTCCATATCCAAAGGGCAAATCCAATTCTCATCATTCTTATAGATTATTCTGGGGACCTTTAAAAACTCTTTAATTGTTTTTTTATCTGATACTTCCTGTATTAACATTTGTACTTTGCAATTAATTCGCATTACTTTCGGGGCTATAAATATAAGATTTTTATCTCTAATAAATTATCACATTTAATTTTATAATATCTGAAAAGATACTTAAATTTGCATCCCCGGAAATACCTTATGTGCCGTATAACAGGCCAAATATATGGTGGATGTAGCTCAGCAGGTTAGAGCACTGGATTGTGGTTCCAGGGGTCGTGGGTTCGAATCCCATCTTCCACCCAAGCAATTATTTTACCACAAATTTCTTTGTAACCGTATTAATTACAGAATTACTCTCTATACTAATTTTACAGAAGTAAACACCGGGATTAAAGTTCTCTGTATCAACCGGAATTTCCTGCTTTCCTGCAGTCAGCCTGTCCAGATATTTTACTATCAGCCTGTTTCCGGATGATGTATATACTTCTACCGATACATCAGCAATGTCATCAAGTTCAAAGCATACCTTTGTTAACCCCTCTGATGGATTAGGATAAAGCTTAATCCCTTTAGTGATTATATTCGTTCTCACAGAAACCGCCCCGTGAAAAGACTTAATCAGTTCAATACCATTGCCTGTTCCCAGGTTATGGGAATATTCCATGTCACTTGTGTTATTCCAGTGCTCATGAACTCCCAGGCTTCCTAAAGGAGAGCCTGTATTATCAGGATCATAAGTTATACCCTCAGGCCACCATTCAGAGCTTGCAGCCTGGTGAAGGTAATCATCAACAGCACCCCATTGTACAAATGTATAGCGTGGAGGATCGGCTGACTGATTTTCGGTCTGAAACTCTTTTTGCATGATATCCAGGCATACGGATTCAATTGCTACGGGATCGAATGACGCAATAATAGAGGACGACCAGTCATTATTAAAAGGTGCTGTCTGGAACTTTGCAGGTGGAAGATGTTCCTCCGAAGTACCCCACAGAGCATCCATAAGAAATACCAGAGTGTTTCCTCCCAGGTATTTACTGCCCATAAGATCAACAAATACCCTGTACATATTATATTCATCACGTAAGCTGTCTCCGTAATCTTCCCTGTGCAGTCCCGGATGTAAATGACTGGCACCTCCCCTGCTATTGGAGCCAAAATGATTTTTGGCAAAAAATGTTACCCCGCCCCAGCGATGTGCTTTATAAGCAGGAATATTAAGTATATAATCCGCATTACTTATACAGTCGACCAGGTCATCTGTTTCTTCACCCAGCACTTCTCCCCTGTCTGAATAATAAATGGTTTGCATTGCATCCCTGGTCACCACTTCCCGTCCATCCATACCATCGGATGAAGATACTATATAATGTACATCCGGAAAATCAGCAGACCATTTGTCGTAACAATGGTTAAACATTTTGGTGTAAGGATCTCCTACTGAAATATTATCCTGGGGAACACCTGCTTTATTAATCAGTTGATCCAGCATTGCATGTACCACATGCGGTGAAGCATCAACAGCTCCATAGCTGCCGTTGTTTTCTATATTACCATCATTATCTGTTGTCCACGCGTGTACCGAGTTAATCTTAATAAATATCTTCTCTCCCTCAGAGTAGTCTATAGCTCCTTTTTCATGATTTCTGTTAAAGTGAATAAAAACAGAATCCCATGCAGCATCGTCTGTATCAGCTCCGGTCAGAAGTCTGAGAGCTTCTGAGACCATATTGTTTACTACTTCCTGATCACAGTTTTTATCAAGAAAATAGCCGTCACCGTATCTGTCAGGATCACAATCTTCTCTTGTGGAAGAAGGATCGTGAATCCATACTACACGGCCCGGAAAAATTCCTTTTGCATCACCAATTGGAGAATTAACCCCCAGGGGATCTGAAAATTCCGATTCTGTAGACAAGTCTGCTCTTGCAGTAACACTATTGTTTATCAATGCCCATGTACCGAAAAGTGCTGCGACTATCATAATAAAAATTCCGTATCTGAATTGCCTTGCCCTGAAAGTACTGACAGCCTTGCGGAAAAATACTACTGATCCTGACAAAGACAGAATATAGGCAATAAATGACCAGGCAATTGGTATAGTAGCTTTCATACAGGGATACCTGGCTCTGCTGGGCCTGGGAATTACCCTTATAAGAAACCAGATTAACGAGATTATGCCTGTTACAAAAAAAAATATTTTAAATAATCCTCTTGGCTTTCTTATTCCCGTTATTCTACCTGCCATTGCACAGGTTTTGAAAAATGGCAGTGTTATTTTCATATATTCAGGTTTTGTGATGGGCTAATTTAACATTAATTAAATTAATCCTGCTTCATATAACTGTCTAAATGTTCAATATTCAGATTATCAGAAAGAATTCCCAGTGTTATAATAATAAAAGTAAGTGCCTTTGTTCCTGGTTCAAGATGGCCTCCGAGGGAACTGTTCTCATCAGACAGTGTGATGTGTGCATGTACTCTTCCATTTAAAATATATCCCTGAACTGCAATAAGATCCATTGCTCGTGAAGCACTGGGATACTCATGTGCAGGCGGCAGGTTTTTATCACTAACTACATGAAAATGATAATCAGTTACAGATCCTATACCGGCCAGTATTACAGCATTCTTTATTTTCTTCTCATCTACAGCGCTGTTAAGGCCTTCCAGCATATCCATTCCTGATGGTATTTTAATAATTTCAATCCTTTCGAATCCGGAAGTTGTTATGTCCGTTTTTCCGGCATCTTCCTCCTGAGCATAAATACAAAGGGAAAGTAAGAGAAAAAAGAACAGAATTATTGCTTTCATCGGTTTAAAATTTTCATGTTTCTAATAATAATATCAGCCAGTAAATATCCAAGTCCTATACTAACACCAATAGTAGTTCCATATCTCAACGCCAGTTTCAGATGGTAAATAAATGTAGCATCCTCGCTAAGGGTATAGAACCTGAATACGTAAAGATTAAAGACCAGCATTATCAAATAGATACAATTGAATGATATTATCCATACTACCAGCGGAACTATCTTAAGTTGTTGCGGAAACCATGTCTTTACCGCTTTATTTGATAACCAGGTAAAAGTACCAATTGTAATAAACCATAAGGAATTTCTAATAACAACCGGTAAA
>CP070654.1:2627969-2630179 GCA_020354785.1 Bacteroidales bacterium | reverse complement strand
AGTCACAGACGATTTCATTCTTGATGAACGTGGACGTGAATTTTATTACGAAGCACATAGACGTACAGACTTAATACGTTTTGGAAAGTATACTAATGGAGATTACAACTGGCAATGGAAAGGTGGAGTTAAGAATGGTATGAATACAAGTCCGCATAGAAATTTATTTCCAATTCCAGGCGATGAAATATCTGCAAATCCTAATTTGGAACAAAACCCAGGATATAAATAAACTAAATAAAAAAAGATGAAAAAAATATTTTACATACTTATTCCTGCATTGGTATTTATGATAAATGCCTGTGAGGATGACAAGGAAAATCCGGTTTTCACACCTGACCAGGCAGTAGCACCTGCAATACTTACACCAGCTAGTGGAGGCTCATATGTATTATCAGCTGTAGATGATACTAACAGATTTGAATCAATAAGTTGGACAGCTGCAGATTATGGCGCTGAATTATCCAGAAACTACACAGTTCAAATAGCTTTGGCCGGAACAGATTTTGCTGATCCGTTAGAGCTTGAATCAACAGCCGAATTATCTTCGGATATTACTGTTGGAGAGCTTAATTTATTACTCTACGACATGGGCTTAGAACCAGGAGTGGCCACTAATCTCGAGCTACGAGTTAACACATATGTTCCTCATGAGCTAGTTGATGATCTAATGTCAGAAACTGTAAACTTTTCTATTACTACTTTTGGTTATAGCCTGCCAAGTATACATACTCCTGAAGCTGGTTCATATACATTAGAAATCGATACGCTGGAAAATATTCCATTTGAAGTATTTACCTGGGATGCTGTGGACTTTGGTGGATCATATACAACAAGATATACTCTTCAACTTGATACTGTCGGAAATAATTTTGCCGACGCTCAAAGATTGTATTCCGGAGAAGACACCAGTTGGAGTGCAACAATGTATGATATGAATGATAATCTACTTGATTGGGGTTTTGAAGAAGGTTCTACACCATCTGTAGAAATAAGAGTGGCTGCAAGTACAAGTGGATTGCGAGATGTAGTTTCCGATCCTGTTGTATACTCAATTACGATTTATACTATTACTGTTCCTGAAACTCGTGATCCTCTTTACCTGGTAGGAGATGCAACAACTGCAGGATGGGATAATGCAAACGGACTGCCGATATTGTGGGATGATGAAAGATCTGTTTATACAATAACAACTACTTTAACTGCCGGGGGTGGAATGAAAATTCTTGAAGTATCCGGACAATGGGCTCCACAATGGGGCGATGATGGAACAAATACTGGTGTACTTAGCTATAGACCGGACGAAGCTACTACTGATCCACCGGTACTTCCTTCACCCGGAGATGGAACCTATAGAATAGATATTGATATTGATGGGTTAACTTATTCGATTACACCTGTATAAATATAAAATTCCAGGTCTTGAAATTAATGCTAATCATAACCTGATTCGGAACGAAAAATATTAAGAAGTCAAATGAATAATTTTGTGCGATCAATATTTATACTTTTATTATTATTTGTTTCTGTTTTTTCTCAATCCTGTAATAATAAACAAGACCAAAAATCGAAAAATACTGATATTGGAAATGCTCCTGAATGGGCAAAAGGTGCAATCTGGTACCAGATATTTCCGGAACGGTTTAACAACGGCGATCCTGCAAATGACCCGACAGCCGAACGTATTGGAGCGCCCGATAACTGGGAAATAACCAAGTGGGGTAGCGACTGGTATGCACGTGCCGGTTGGGAAAAACAAGTAAGTGTTTCATTCAGAAGAACCGTATATACACGCCGATATGGCGGTGATCTGCAGGGAGTAATTGATAAACTTGATTACCTGAAAGAATTAGGTATCAATGCCATATATTTTAACCCGGTATTTGATGCAAAAACATTGCATAAATACGATGCTTCTTATTATCATCATATTGATCGTTTCTTCGGCCCTGATCCGGAAGGTGACCAGAAAATTTTTGTTAAAGAAAATCCCGCTGATCCTGGTACATGGAAATTTACATCTGCCGATTCCCTTTTTTTAATACTTGTTCAGCAGGCGCATAAAAGAAATATCAGGGTTGTTATTGATGGTGTTTTTAACCATACAGGCCAGGATTTCTGGGCATTTGCTGATATCGTAAAAAACCAGCAAAATTCAGAATACAAAGACTGGTATGATATACTATCATGGGATGATCCGGAAACTCCCG
>CP070654.1:2620231-2627869 GCA_020354785.1 Bacteroidales bacterium | reverse complement strand
CGTTCCAAACCATCATGGCAGAGATTAATAATTATGCTCGGGGGAGTATTTGTAAATCTGATTCTTGGTATTATTATTTATTCATTTGTTCTCCTAACATGGGGCGAAAAATACCTGCCCAATGAGAACCTGAATGATGGTATCTGGTGTATCGATTCACTTGCCATGGAAATAGGACTGAGAGACGGTGATAAAATATTGTCAATAGATGACAAGTATCCCGAGAGGTATTCCGATATTTTAGAAGAACTGATATTTGGAAGGAAAGTTACTGTATTAAGGGATGGCAAAGAAACAATTATTAATATACCTGAAGATTTCGTAGGTAAAATGGTTGAAAAAAGAAAAGGGATGCTGCTATATCCGAGAGTTCCTTTTATTGTCCTTGAAATTCCCGACACATCCATCAATGCTGATTCCGAACTCCGTCCAAAAGACAGGGTAATAGGCATAGAAAATATACCTATCAAATATTATGATGAATATAAGCCAATAACGGATACTCTGAAAGGTAAAGAAATTACAATCGATGTTCTCAGGGAGGATGGGGAAAAATCAATAAAGGTAAGATTCTCAGAAAAGGGGGAGTTTGAAATTATTGCGGCTATTTTAAGTATGAGTGAAATGGAAAAGCTGGATATATATGAATTTAATACGGAAAGATACAATTTTATAGAGGCTGTACCGGCCGGGCTCATCAAGGCAAAAGAAAAACTGGGCTTCTACATAAGACAATTTAAACTGATTTTCGACTTTAAAACCGGAGCATATAAAGGGCTGGGAGGTTTCGGAGCTATCGGCGGGCTGTTTCCCCCCAGGTGGGAATGGCAGGCATTCTGGGAAATAACCGCATTTCTTTCACTGATACTCGCATTTATGAATATCCTGCCTATTCCTGCACTTGACGGCGGTCATGTTATGTTCCTGCTGTATGAAATAATAACCGGCCGCAAACCAGGGGATAAATTCCTTGAATATGCACAAATTATCGGTATGATACTTCTTCTGTCGCTGCTATTATATGCAAATGGCAATGATATAGTAAGATGGATAGAAAAACTGGTCGGAAAATAAAAAGCATATTACAAATATTGCTATAAATAATCTATATTGCGAAATATTCCTAAATTTGTAATAAATAACAAATACAATATATTATGGACTTAAGTATTTTTTTAATAGGCACTCCCGGTCCGGTTGAGATCATAATCATAGTATTGATTATACTTTTATTGTTTGGCGGAAGGAAAATACCCGAACTTATGAAAGGTTTGGGACAAGGAATGAAAGAATTTAAAAAGGCAGCAAAGGGAGACGAGGAAAAGGAAAATAAAGAACCTATAGAAGAAGGGAATAAATAAGTTTGATCACAATATCTTAGACCTGTCTTTTAATTTACCTAAAATTAACTGACAGGTATTTTTTTATCCAAAATATGAATAGCAGAAAAATAATTACCTGGATACTTGGTGTTTCTTTTTTAATGATAAGCGGCGGGAATACTAACCTTCAGATTACTGATATAAATACCACCGGGACAACAGATGATTATTCAGATAACTATTATACTGATTCAATACCACGCTATCCCGATATTTTCTATGAATACCGGATCGCTGAATTAAATAAGCTGACTCCTGTTGAGCTTGACTATAACGAGGTAGTTAAAAAATATATCGAAAATTATACTATAAAGAGAAGGAAGGAATTCGCAAAGATTATAGGCCTGGCAGATCTGTATTTTCCCATATTTGATAATATGCTTGATAAATATGACCTGCCCCTTGAGCTGAAATACCTTACCATTGTTGAATCAAGCCTTAATACCAATGCAAGATCTAAATCAGGGGCTGTCGGTCTATGGCAGTTTTTGTTAAATACCTGTAAACTATTTGACCTGGAAGTTAATTCATATATAGATGAAAGAAGGGATCCCTATAAATCAACCGATGCTGCCTGCAGGTATCTCAAATATTTATATTCAACATATAACGAATGGCAATTAGCACTATCATCTTATAACAGCGGGCCCGGAGATATAAGAAAAGCTATTGAAAGGAGCAACGGTAAAACCAATTACTGGGAAATAAGACCTTATCTTTCAGAACAGGCTCAAAACTATGTGCCTGCATTTATTGCTGCATTATACCTGATGAACCATTACAAAGAACATAATATTAAGCCTGTACCTCCCAGGTTCAGTTTTAATAATATAGATACCCTGTATATAAATTATCCTGTATCATTTAACCAGATAAGTGATATAACAGGTATAACAACAGATGAATTAAAATTTCTGAATCCGGTTTACAGGCGCGAATTTATTCCGGATCTTGAGAGACCTGCACTGTTAACATTACCAAAAGATAAAATAGAGCTTTATATCAAAAATGAATCAAGGATTATAGGAAAGGAAGAAAATATTGACGATTATAATTCCCTTGTGAGTAATGCCGGTTCTACTGAAAATAAAACCAGAATTATTCATGTTGTTCAGAAAGGTGAGTTCTTTCATAAAATTGCTCTGAAATATAGTTGTACACTTGAAAATATTAAAGCCTGGAATAACCTTACGGATAATTTTCTTTATCCCGGCCAGGAACTAATAATATGGGTTGAATATAAATAACTTACAAATTATGAATAAAGTAACCACTCTTGTATGTATGCTTGTTTTTCCTGGTATTTTCTGCTGTACCGGTGATAAGCAGCCTCTGCTCCCGTCAATTTCAGGAAAAGCCGGAGATGTAACTATTGTAATAAATAAGGCTGAATGGAATACTGAAGTGGGTGAAGAGTTCAGAAGGATATTTGACAGCAGCTATGAAATGCTGCCCCAGTATGAACCTGTTTTTGATGTAATTAATGTAACACACAGCGCATTCGGCAATGTCTTTAAATCACAGAGAAATATTGTTATTACTGAAATTTCACCTTCGAATAAGAAGCCCGGGATAAAAGTCCGCAGGGACGTATGGGCAAAACCCCAAATAGTAATAGATATTTATGCCGGCAATGATGACGCACTTGTTTCTTTACTGAAAGGAAATGATAAAAAAATCATCACTTTACTGGATGAGATGGAAAGAAAAAGGTTGATGGACGTTTACAGAAGAAACCAGGACCAGTATATTGTACAAAAAATAAGAAAAAAACATAATGTATCGGTTATTATACCAAAAGGTTATAAGCTGGATGTAGACTCTGCTGATTTTGCGTGGATCAGTGTGGAAGAAGGAGAGATTACTCAGAACATACTTATTTATCATTATGATTATACTGACGATAGTACGTTTACCAGTGATTACCTGATTGCTAAACGCGATGAATTTCTAAAAAAATATGTAAGCGGTACAATACAGGGATCATACCTGACTACAGAAAAGGAATTCAAACCCATATTTTCAGAATATTCATTAAGAGGAGAAAGATATGTAGCAGAACTGAGGGGATTATGGAGGATGGAAGAAGGAATATTAATGGGAGGGCCCTTTGTAAATATTACGACTTTGGATGAGAAAAGAAACAGGGTAGTTACGGTTGAAGGATTTGTATTTGCCGCCGGGCATAAAAAAAGAAACTTCATGCGTCAGATAGAAGCTATTGTATATTCGTTTGACTTTAATTATTAACTTTAAGAAATATGTTTTTTCTGTCATAATATATAAATTTATCATATTAATATAATATTCATTTTTTTTCAGGAACAGACAATTATATAATGAGAAACAACAAGATCATAGTTGGTATTACACAGGGAGATATAAACGGGATCAGTTATGAAGTAATTATAAAAGCACTTCTTGACAACAGGATATTTGATATGTGCACTCCTGTAGTTTACGGATCTCCAAAAGTTGCTGCTTACCACCGCAAAGCATTGAATATTGATAATTTCAGTTTTAATACTGTTAAAAACCTGGAAGAAGCTAATCCTAAAAGAGCCAATATTATAAATTGTATCAGTGATTCTGTAAGAGTGGAGCTTGGAAAATCAACATCTATGGCCGGAGAAGCTTCTTATAAAGCACTGGAAACTGCTGTAAATGATCTTGAAAATAATAAGATAGATGCCATAGTAACCGGGCCGATAAATAAGTATAATATACAGTCAGATAAATTCAGTTTTGCAGGGCATACCGAATATTTTGAATCGCGGTTTAAATCCGAAGGAGCGCTTATGCTTATGGTAAATGAGCTCTTTATGGTGGGTGTTGTAACAGGTCATGTACCCCTGGCAAAGGTTCCGGAATTTGTAACTCAAGAGAGCATCCTGAAAAAGATTCACATATTAAACAACTCGTTAATAGCTGACTTTCTTATACGTAAACCCCGGATAGCTGTTCTGGGTCTTAATCCTCATGCAGGAGACAACGGAGTAATTGGTGATGAAGAAAAAAAAGAGATAATACCGGCTATTAAAGCTGCACGTGATGATAACATTAATGTTTTTGGCCCCTTCCCTGCCGACGGTTTCTTCGGATCCGAGACATTCAGAAAATTTGATGCAGCTATTGCAATGTACCACGATCAGGGTTTAATCCCGTTTAAAGCTATGATGTATGAAGGAGGAGTGAATTTCACAGCAGGGCTGCCGGTAATAAGAACAGCACCTGCACATGGAACAGCATACGAGCTGGCAGGCAAGGATGAGGCACATCCGCATTCTTTCAGAAAAGCCATATATCTTGCCTGTGATATATATCGCAACAGACAGAGCTATAAAGAAATGACAAGTAATCCTTTAAAATCAAATGACTTGTCTGAAACATAAAATCAGCTGAATACTTATGTTTGAATTTATAGAAGGAGAAATCAGTGAGAAAAATCCTGCATATGCTACAATATATATTTCAGGGATCAGTTACTTTGTGAACATCTCACTGACAACCTATGGACAAATTCAGAACCTTAACAGCGGACGATTATATATACACCATATTATCCGCGAGGATTCACATGTTTTGTATGGATTTTATACCAAACTTGAAAGAGAAATTTTCAGAATGTTAATCTCAGTATCAGGCATAGGAGCTAACACTGCCAGGGTGATGTTATCATCGATGTCTCCTGTTGAAATCCAGGATGCCATAGTAGGAGGAAAAGTAGATAGCCTGAAGAGCATTAAAGGTATAGGGGCAAAATCAGCCCAGCGCATAATTGTTGATTTAAGGGATAAAATGGGAAAAGGAGAAGCAGAAATATTTGAAATGAAAGACAATACTATTAAGGATGAAGCGTTATCAGCATTGACAGTGTTGGGTTTTAGCAAAAACGCCGTTGATAAAATATTAAATAAGATACTCGCTGAAGAAGACGATCTGGCAGTTGAAGATTTAATAAAAAAAGCATTAAAAAGATTATAGAACTAACTTTAAGACAGTAGACTTGTTGAAAGGGGGTAAATATTTACAAAAAACCAGGATTTCTGTAATATGGATTTTTACCTTATTATTTGTTTATATATATGATGCAGCCCCCCAGAATAATGCCTTCCAGCCTGCCGGCCCGGCATCCGGCGATACAACTGAACTAAGGTATCCTTTTAAAGATGAGCACCGCTACCCGTTTTCCCATTCGGGTATAACGTCTCCGCTTATAATGGGAAATCCTGCCAATATAGATGCAGAAATAGTATATGATCCCGAAACAAATCAATATATTTTTTCAGAGAAAATCGGAGAGTTCAATATACGCCCTCAAAGCTCAATGACCCTGGACGAATACCGTGAATATGAGTCATCAACTGCAATAAAAGATTACTGGAGACAAAAATCACGTGAAGAAATAACTGCCCTGGCACCTTCATTTATGGGTAAGATAAGAATGGGTGAAACCTTTGACAAGGTATTTGGTACCGACGCAATAAACATTGTACCCCAGGGATCAGCCGAATTAATTTTCGGATATAACAGGTCAAGAATAGATAACCCGGCACTGTCTGAAAGGAACAGGAGAAACGGTTCTTTTACATTTAAAGAGAAAATACAGATGAATGTCACCGGTTCCATAGGTGATAAGATGGAACTTGGCATCAATTACAACACTGAAGCTACATTTGATTTTGAAAATAAAACCAAGCTTGAATACGCCGGTCATGAAGATGAAATAATAAAGAAGATTGAAGCAGGTAATATTTCCTTCCCTCTGACCGGTTCTCTTATCTCCGGCAGCCAGAGCCTGTTTGGTTTAAAGACAGAACTGCAGTTCGGGAAGCTGACAGTTACCAATGTATTCAGTCATCAGAGGGGGGAATCATCTTCAATTGAAGTAAGAGGAGGAGCCCAGGTAAGTGAATTTGAAGTAAATATAGACGAATATGATGCTAACAGGCATTTTTTCCTGTCCCACTTCTTCAGGGATAATTATAACTCATGGCTGGGATCCCTTCCATATATAACATCAGGAGTCCGTATAGAACAAATTGAAGTCTGGATCACCAACAAGACAAGCGAATTTGATAAAGACAACAGGAATATTGTTGCTTTTATGGACCTGGGTGAAAGTTACGGACCGGATATGCAAGCCAATTTCTTTGGTGATCAGAGTTTTATCCAGCCCGGCAACCAGATTAACCAGGCCGTGTCAAATGACGCAAACAGTCTGTATAGTAAATTGATTAACAGTTACAGCGGGATACGGGATATCAGAAGTATTACAAATGTGCTGGAGCCACTGATCAGCAGTTACGATTTTGCCAGCGGACAGGATTATGAGAAGATTGAGAATGCCAGAAAGCTTACCCAGAGGGAATATACTGTTAACAGGGAACTGGGTTATATATCACTGAATTCCGCCCTGCGCAGTGACGAGGTGCTGGCTGTTGCCTATGTTTACACTTATAAAGGAAAAACTTACAGGGTCGGCGAACTATCAACCGACGGTATCAGTGCCCCCAGGACACTGATAGTAAAACTGATCAAGGGAACGAGCCTTACACCCAAGCTGGGAACCTGGGACCTGATGATGAAAAATGTCTATGCTATAGGGGCGTATCAGGTTAACTCACAGGATTTCAGACTGGATATTTTATACCGCAATGATGAAACAGGAGTACCTGTAAACTATATCAGCGATCCCAGGGTGGCAGATAATAAAGACTTTTATAACAGAATTCTTCTGCGTGTACTGAACCTTGACAACCTGGATACCAGGAGGGAGCCAAATCCTGACGGGCTGTTTGACTTTCTTGAAGGAGTAACCATTCATTCGTCAAACGGAAGAGTGATATTTCCTGTTCTGGAACCATTTGGTGCGGACCTTAGAAAAATTATAAACAACAGCCAGGTAGCCAGTGATTACATATTTGAAGAACTATATGATTCCACACAGACCAAAGCAAAACAGATAGCTGAAAAAAACAAATTCTTCCTGGCCGGGACTTACCAGTCATCTTCAAGTTCCGAGATCCAGCTAAATGCAATGAATATACCGCGCGGGTCCGTCAAAGTAACAGCAGGAGGAATACAGCTGCAGGAAGGTATTGACTACACCGTTGATTATGTTCTGGGAAGGGTAAAAATACTGAACCAGGGATACCTGGAATCGGGGACGCCTCTCAGGGTATCACTGGAGAGTAACATGCTGTTTAATCTGCAGACAAAAACCCTTATGGGAACGCACCTGGATTATAAGATT
>CP070654.1:2613444-2620131 GCA_020354785.1 Bacteroidales bacterium | reverse complement strand
TTCACCAACTGTTAGTTCAAGCGATTCCTTATCAAGGCTGACATCTGTTACGTATGTAAATGGTTTCAGGGAATCAAGGTTAAATCTCCAGACTTCATCCAGAACTAAACTAAATTCCCTGGCATTCCCCTGATATCCTCCAATGAGATAAACAAATTTGTCCACTTTCTGGCCCACCATCGCACCCCGATTGAAAGGCATAGGATGCATTAACCTCCATTCATTTGTCGAAGGGTTATATTCCTGAATAAAATTTGTACAGGGTGCATAATCAATTGAATGCGAACTCGCTCCTCCGAATACATATAGTTTGTCATCGTATTCCACAGTAATAGAATGAACTACAGGTACCGGTAAATCTGCCAATTCTGTCCAGGTGTTATCTATTGGATCATATTTTTCAGCTTTTTCTATTACCCGCTGAACTAATTTACTTTGAGTGTTAAAATAATGGACTTGTCCGCCAAAAACATATATCTGGTTTTCATAGACAATTGCATTATGTGAACATCGTTCATATAGCATATCTGGTATTGAATCCCAGGTATCGGTTTCAGGATCGTAAACCAATGCTTCATTTTGTCCGGAAATGTCACCTGTCAGCACATCTTTGCTACCACCCAATAGATAAAGCTTATTATTCAAAGCGCATGAAGCATGACCGCCGCCCTTTTTTGGACATCTTTCTTTTGATTCCCAGCTGTCCACCGCAGGATCATAAGCAAAGGTTGAATCACTGGGCACCCATCTTGAATTTCCCTTTTTCCATTCGGTCTTAAAGTATATCTTTTCATTGATTACTCCGGCTGATTGTCCTGTGCAGTGATCAGGTGCAGGAGCAAGAACAGACCACTTATCAGTTTTTGTGTTGTAGACTACAGTGGTATTTAAAGACATAGGAACAGCATCCTGACCACCAATAATATAGATCAAACTGTCCATAACGCATGATATAGAAGCTCCTGTTGCTACTTTCATCGGTGTCATCTGTTCCCAACCATGTTCCTGTGAAATTGCAATAAAATTTAAACCAGTAAATACCAAAAACAGCAAAGCGGTAAATAATTTAAGGATAATGTAATTGTGTTTCAAGTTTTTAATTTTTAAGAGTTTAGTAATTCTTTATGCCAGTTGTCTTATCCGGATAAAAATTGACAATAACTGAACATATTACAGTCGAGATGGGAAATACACGTATAAGAATTTCCGGGATTTAAAAAAAATAATTTGTGCAAGGAATAATTTCCCCAGGATCCTCAATAGATAAAAAACAAAAAATTACCTAATTTTAGGTGTCCAGGCAGATTACATTTTTGCAATACGTTTTAATTGGAATTTGTAGTAGAAAGAAAATCCATGCATTTTTGAAGTTGTAATTCATTTTTGCATAAAGTAGAGCATATGAACAACGAAGAAATCCGCGAATATTGCCTGTCTAAGCCAGCCGTTACTGAGAGTTTGCCATTTAATGATACGGCTCTTGTTTTTAAAGTCATGGATAAAATGTTTGCCCTGTTGGATTTATCAGAAGAGAGCAGGGGTATAAGTTTAAAATGTGACCCGGAAATGGCTATTGAATTACGGGAACATCATCCTGAAGTAACTCCTGCATATCACTTCAACAAGAAGCACTGGAATACTGTTGTAATTGACGGGACAATAAGGGATAAACTTATTTATAGCTGGATTGATCATTCCTATAATCTGGTCGTCCAAAAACTTCCTAAAACAAAGTTGGAAGAACTGAAATCATTGTAAAATATTATTTGTTTTATATCAAAGACGTTAATTTTACAGGTAATTATTTAACAAATTTTTTATCAAATTTAATACTCGGAAATTAAAACTATAAACTTATGAAAAGGTTAGTCAGATATTTTTTGCAGGGATTACTATACCTTGCTCCAACAGCCATAACAATATATATTGTTTACCTGGTTTTCAGGTTTATTGACGGACCAATAAGGCTATATATTGTAGACATTCTTGATATTGATATTCCCGGTACAGGAATATTAGTTATCCTTGTGGCTATAACTCTGCTTGGATTCGTTGGGCAGACTATTCTGTTCAGGCCGATACGTATGCTGATAGACAGAATAATGAAAAATGCACCCTTGGTGAAAGTCATATATTCATCCTTAAAAGATTTGTTGTCAGCTTTTGTAGGAAAAGAGAAAAAATTCAATCAACCGGTTTTAGTAAAGGTAAATTTAATCTCTGATCTTGAAAAAATGGGATTTCTTACACAGACGGATCTGTCTGAGCTTGGAATCAAAGACAAGGTAACGGTATATTTTCCGCATTCCTATAACTTTTCCGGGGAAATGTTTATAGTCCCCAGTAAACATGTAACAAAGCTGGATATACCGGCTGCCGAAGCAATGAAATTTATTGTTTCAGGAGGCGTTACTACAGTTTAAAAGCAGGTAGATGATTTAATATTAGAAAGGAGCAAATATTAAAACAATCCCTCAACTGAAAGATATCTTTCCCCTGAATCATAATTAAATCCCAGGATGACTGAATTTTCAGGTATATTCGGAAGTTTTTTTGCAATGGCTGCAAGTGTCGCACCTGACGAAATCCCGGCAAACAATCCTTCTTCTTTTGCGGCTCTTTGTGCAAATTCAAATGCTTCCTCTTTTGACACCTGGATAACACCATCGAGTACTTCTTTGTGAAGGTTTTCAGGGATAAATCCTGCTCCTATTCCCTGTATAGGGTGAGGGCCGGGATCGCCGCCGCTTATTACAGGTGACATATCAGGTTCTACTGCAAATGCTTTCATTTCCGGGAAAGATTTTTTCAGTATTTCCGCAACTCCTGTAATATGGCCTCCAGTGCCCACGCCGGTAATAAGATAGTCAATTCCTTCAGGGAAATCATCTAATATCTCGCGTGCAGTAGCTGTCTTGTGAATCTCAATGTTAGCTTTATTCTCAAATTGTGACGGGATCCATACACCGGCATTCTCAGATGCAATCTGCTGTGCTTTTTCAATAGCTCCTTTCATCCCTTTCTCCCTGGGTGTAAGTTCTATTTCTGCTCCAAATGCAGTCATTATTTTTCTTCTTTCGATTGACATTGATTCCGGCATAGCCAGAATTAATCTGTACTTTTTCACAGCAGCCACCATAGCAAGTCCGATTCCTGTATTTCCTGATGTCGGTTCTACTATAATGGAATCTTTTTTCAGCATGCCCTTCTTCTCTGCATCTTCAACCATGGCAAGTGCTATGCGGTCTTTAATGCTACCTCCGGGATTTGTACGTTCCAGCTTTACCCAGATTTCATAATTGCCTGGATAAAGATTGTTGATCCTTAAGTGGGGAGTGTTACCTATTGTATTTAGTATATTTTTAGCTTTCATAATAAAAGAATATTAAATATATTATTATAACAGTCTGATAATTAAATTGTTTTATTAAATAAAAAGATTTATAGTATAAAAACTACGAATGGAAATATAAATTTTATGAGCTGAATCCCTCCGGGGAGGGACAGATTAATATCGGACATACTATCTTGCAGATAAAATACATATCATTTATTATTTCAGATAACAAAATTAATAGGATCCGGGAGTTTTTTACTATCCCTCACAACAGTTTTACTTTCATGATAAACAACTGAATATGATGGAACGCTATGAGTAAGCCATACATTACCGCCGATTATTGTATCATGACCTATTACCGTATCACCTCCCAGTATTGTACTGCCTGAATAAATAATAACATTATCTTCTATAGTCGGATGTCTTTTCTTGCCCTTCATACTTTTCTTTACATACATTGCTCCTAAGGTTACCCCCTGATATATTTTAACATTATTACCGATAGTGGTAGTTTCTCCGATTACAACCCCGGTTCCATGATCAATAAAAAAGTTCAGCCCTATTTCTGCACCCGGATGAATGTCAATACCTGTTTTGCTGTGTGCATATTCAGATAATATCCTGGGCAGGAAAGGTATTTTCAGTTTATACAGAACATGAGAAAGCCGGTACACAGAAATACTGTAAAATCCCGGGTAATATATTATTACACTTTCAATTGACCGTGCAGCAGGATCTGAATCAAGAAAGGTATTAGCGTCTTTTAAAAGTTTATCATAAATATCCGGTAGTTTTTTAAAAAATTTTTCAGCAATATCATTTATTGGTTCGCCAAGAATTTTTTCCATCGGATCTAGCAGATCTTTAAAATCTATCTGCAGTTGAGTGAGGTTAAGATCAATTTGAGGGAGAGTGCATTTTCTCTCCCTTTTAATAGGGAAAAGGAAATCAATGATACTGTCGGCAAAAGTATGAGCTTTTGAAATTGAAGGCACTTCTTTCCGGAAGTTCTTATACTGGTTAAACAGATAGTCAGGAAATTTATCAAGAGTAACCATGATTTTTAAATTTGTATTAAATCATCCATTATTATTAGTCTCAAGTTTTTCAAGTTTATTATAGGATGTAATTAAACCTTTAATCAAGGCAGAACTAAATCCCTGGTGTTCCATTTCATTTAAGCCTGAAATTGTAATACCCTGTGGAGTTGTTACCTTATCAATCTCTCTTTCAGGGTGATTACCACTGTCAATAATAAGTTTTGCAGCTCCCTTTAGTGTCTGGGCAGTTATCAGCTGTGACACTTCGGCGCTGAAGCCAATTTCTATACCTCCCTGGCTTGCCGCTCTCATATATCTTAAAGCATATGCTATGCCGCATGCTCCCAACACGGTAGCAGCAGCCATTAAATCTTCAATAATTACTATTGTTTTACCAAGCTTTTCAAACAGGGATATCATTGATTCAATTACTTTCTTATCGGCGTTTTTATGCGATATACATGTCATTGATTCCCTGATCTCAATTGCTGTGTTTGGCATCAGCCTGAATATTGGCAATACTCCCAGCTTTTTTTCAACATCACTAATAGGCAATCCCGACACGGTGTATGCAATTATATGTTTACTCTTTTTAACCAGTCCCTTGAGCTCGTTCAAAAGAGTTTTTGCCTGCTGTGGCTTAACAGCAATGATAATGAGTTCAGCTTCATTAACTGCCGTTTTGTTATTATCAGTAACCTGAAAACCCATTTCCTTAAGGTGTTGCCTTCTCCTTTCCCTGATTTCCGATATAATTATATTTTCATTATTATAATCCCCGATTTTCAATAAACCTTTAGTTAATGAAGCGCCCAGATTTCCACCTCCAATAATTGCTATTTTCTTGAATTTCATGCTTAGGTATTTTATTTAAAATTCAAAATTTGACATTTAAAATTTAAAATTTAACATTTAACATTTAAAATATTATCCTCGTATAGCTTTAATTCCCGGTAGTTCTTTACCTTCCATATATTCAAGCATTGCTCCTCCACCGGTAGAAACATAGCTAACCTTGTCACCCAGTTTATTTTTATTGATAGCCGCTACTGAATCTCCCCCGCCAATTAAGCTATAAGCCCCTTTAGAGGTAGCTTCTGCAATTGCATTTGCTATAGCAGATGTACCTTTTGCGAACTTTTCCATTTCAAATACTCCCATAGGTCCGTTCCACAAAATAGTTCTGGAGTTTTGAATCAACTCTGTATATAAATTGATCGTCTCCTGCCCTATATCCAGGCCCATCCAGCCTTCGGGAGTTTCATTTACTTTAGATAAGGATGTATTTGCATCAGCTTCAAATTTATCGGCGTTAACGGCATCAACAGGCAAATAAACCTTAACGTTATTAGCTTTTGCTTTTTCAAGTACACTTAATGCCAAATCAAGCTTGTCTTCCTCGCAAAGTGATTTTCCGATTTTTCCTCCCTGTGCTTTTATGAAAGTATAGGTCATTCCTCCTCCAACAAGCAGGGTGTCTATTTTTGGCAAAAGTTGTTCTATAACCAGTATTTTATCCGATACTTTTGCTCCGCCCATTATAGCTGTAAATGGTTTTTCCGCTTCATTTATAACCTTATCCATGCTTTTCAATTCACTGTTAATAAGGTAACCAAACATTTTGTTCTCTTCCGGAAAGTAGTTGGCTATTATGGTTGTTGAGGCATGTGCCCGGTGGGCAGTCCCGAATGCATCATTTACATATACATCCATGCCTTCAGCAAGTTGTGATGAAAATTCCTCATCGCCTTTTGTTTCTCCTTTCAAAAAACGCAGATTTTCGAGTAAAAGAATTTCTCCCTGCTGTAATCCCCTTTTTAATTCCAGGGTTTTGTCCCCTACACATTCATCGGCAAATTTAACCTCTGTGCCTGGCAAATGTTCCTTAAGTTTTGGGATAACATGTTTTAAAGAAAATCTTTCTTCCGGGCCCTCCTTTGGTCTTCCCAGATGTGACATCAAAATAGCCGAACCCCCGTCGCTCAGGATTTTCTTTATTGTTGGCAATGCCCCCCTTATTCTGGTGTCGTCAGTTACTTCAAAAGTTGTTTTGTCTAAAGGAACATTAAAATCGACTCTCACTATTACTTTTTTCCCCGAAAAGTTATAATTATCAATTGTCTGCATGTTGATTTAGTTTGTAGATTAATAATTCGGCAAATTTAAGAAACTATTTTTATCTCACATAAAAATGCCCGGAATGTTGAGGAAGAATTATGATTTCTGTCATAATGGCAAATAAGATAAAAAAAATGAAATGGTAAGAAATTTGTTATTAAGAAATCAGTAATTTTGTTATAGAACTTT
>CP070654.1:2612011-2613344 GCA_020354785.1 Bacteroidales bacterium | reverse complement strand
CCTGTAATTCCAGTTACTGTCAGGGCATTTGATATATTCGTACACCCGTTTTCATCGACCACAAGGACCCAGTATTCACCGTTTTCATCAGCGTTATACTCGTTCTGTGAATTGTCACCGGGTAAACTGACTTCATCCCTGTACCAGTAATATTCATAATCCGGATCGTATGTTGCTGTAAGCAGGGTTCCGTCTAAATCAATATTAACATCCGGAAGTGGATCCAGGGTGATATTTACCATGTTGGATGGTACAGTATCAACACTGCAAATATTATGTATTCCCACATGATAGGTTCCTGCTTCACGGGCTTCATAATGCGACATAGTGGCTCCTTCAATCGCAACACCATCCCTGTACCAAATGAAATTCAATCCTTCAACAGAATCTGTACTCAACATAATTGCTTCATTTGCACATATGCTTGTATCTCCCATTGGTATCAATTCAGGAACCGGTAAAGTGCTGCTCATAACCCGCAGCTGGTTTTCACCCGGGACACCTGTCATGGTCGGACTGGATGCATTGATACGTATCCTGTACTGGTCTCCCCACGAGGCATTTGCCGGTATAAGTGCCTCAATGGTACCAATGGAATCTGTGGTACTTAGATTGCCTATATCAACAGGATTACTGAAACTACCGGTCGAATCGGATAATTCAACAGTAAAAATATTGCCCAGTAAAACTTCTGCAGATTTATAGCTAATCTCAATCAAATCACCGGCACAAATAAGATCTTCAGGAAGACCTGTAACTTTTACACCGGGAGCTGTCAGGACGGGATATCTGTATAAGGTTAAACCGGTAACAGTATCATTTGTTACCCGGCATGAATACAATCCTGCATCAGCTGAGGCAGGATTCATTATTTTCAGAATTGAATCATTTGCCCCTGAATACAAGCTGTTATCACTTATATCTCCCCCGTTGTATGTCCATTGATAATTGTTGTAAAGCCCGTCAGTCCCAGGAAATAATATCAGGGTATCTTCTACTGCGAAATAGACTGTGTCGGGTGTTCCAATAGAATCCTGGGGAATATAAACATCGAGGACATGAATGTTTGGTTCCAGATCTCCAAATGTAAACCTGTTATTTTCAACATAAAATTGCTCTATATTTGTCAGCCCTGAAAAATCAGGCAGATCTTCCAGATTGTTATTTCTGATATGTATGTTGCTTAAACTTGTTATACTGGCAAGTCCCTCAGGAACCGGCCCCGACAGTTCATTATTCTGAATAAAAAAAAGTCTCAGGCTTGTTAAATTTCCCAGCTCTGGCGGAATATTTCCGGTCAGATTATTTTCGCTGATTAAAAAATTCCATAGTT
>CP070654.1:2604425-2611911 GCA_020354785.1 Bacteroidales bacterium | reverse complement strand
GGGATTAGACTATCCTGAAGTATACAGGATTAAAATGGCAAGCGGACGATACTTTTCCGACGAATATATTGCTGACAGGAATAACAGTATAATAATCAACCAGATAACTGCTGATGAACTGGGATTATCTGATCCTTTAAATAGAATGATGAATGCTTATGGCAGACAATATAAAATTATAGGTATCATAGATAGTTATATGGCTATCCCCCCTATTTTCAATAATATGCCTTTATTAATTACCCAAAGCGAGGATCATAATAATTATCTTGTTATGCGTATTAATCCCGAAGATCGAGAAACCACACATGAATATATAGTTAGCACCCTGAATAAATTTAATCCTGATCACCCTGTTGAAGTTAAATATCATACTGATATTTTATCTGAAACAAAAGAATTCAAATCATATATTTCAGCCAGGAAACTTATGACTTTATTTTTTATTCTTACAATTGTTACTTCTTTAATTGGGCTGTTCGGATTGTCAGTATTTATCGCTGAAAGGCACCGTAAAGAAGTGGGTATAAGAAAAGCCTGCGGAGCCTCTGCCATTAAAATTATTTTTAAGCTGACAAAGGGATTGTTGATCCAGATATTAATCGTATTAGCAATTGCCACGCCCCTTTCATTCTTTTTTACAAAAGGGTATCTTTCTGTTTTTCCAGTTCATTTTGAACCGGGATTTTTCTTTTATCTTTTCGGCGGTATGGCAGGATCACTAATATTAATTATAACCGTGAGCTGGCAGACCTGGAGGGCTGCTAACAGCAACCCGGTGGTAGCACTAAGATATGAATGAGTTATTATGAAAACATTATTTATACTATCTATCTTATCCACTTTGCTTTTAAATACTACGTCCGGACAGGATGATAAACATGATCTTACTCTTGTTGTTAGAAATATCAGGAATGATAAAGGAAGACTGGCAGCACAGCTGCTTAACGAAGAAGAACTGCAAATTGAAGGTAAGCATATATACATTAATGGTGAGAATGCCTCAGCAGTATTCCATAATATACCCCAGGGTAAATACGCAATAAGGATTTTTCATGATGAAAACAAGAACGGAAAGATGGACTTCAACTGGATAAAAATACCAAAAGAAGGATATGGGTTTTCAGGCAACCCGAAAAACACTTTTAAATCACCTGATATTGAAGAATTGCTTTTTGAACTTGATTCTGACAAAAAGATTACTATAAAAATGATTTATATTTTATAAATCCGGGGATTGGCAATTTTTACTATAAAATAGTTATTTCAGAACTGCATCTTTCTCCCCCCCTTAAAATTGAACTGGTTACTTTTACATCTACGGGCTTTCCTGAAACGGTTTCATATATTTCTTTCAGCCACCCTCTGGAACAATAGCACATGGTATCAGATGTTAACAATGACATATTTACAAAGGGACAAAAGCATGTTTCTCTTTTCTTGTCAAAAACCCTGATTATCCCCTTTTCTTTGTCATATTCTGCCTTTTCAACCCATTTCTTCATAATATCATCTAAAAAACCTTCGATATTACCTTCGAAATTAGCCGCTTCCTCTTTAAAATCTTTAGCACATTCACGTCCTAACTTCTCCAGTAATTCTCTTTTTTTGCTGTCTTCAAGAGAAGTATCAAAGATACCCATTAGCCTGGCAAACCGCTTTTGAATAAATCCCAGTTTCCATTCAAGATTTTTAAGATTCTGATCCTCATCATCATCTAAACCTGCATAAGTTTCATTATGACTAAAAACCGTAAATGCTGCACAGGAACAAAGTCCGTATTTGCATATACTTTTAAAAAAATCTTTTCTTTCCATTTTAAGGTGTTTTTATATTTGTTACTAAGATAATTAACCTTAACTACACCCTATCAGAGAAATTTTTTAACTTACTGGGTAATTATAGATCTTAATGTTGTTTTGAAATTTAGTGTTTTTACTCTATACCTAACGAACTAATAATAAGATTAACATGAACCGAATAGACAGGATATCTGCAATTTTAATTCTGCTGCAAACCAAAAAGATCATCAAATCCTATGAAATTGCTGACAGATTTAATATAAGTATAAGAACTGTATACCGGGATATCAGGGCTCTTGAGGGAGCGGGGATTCCTGTTGGTTCAGAAGCCGGAACCGGGTATTTCCTTTGTGAAGGCTATCATCTTCCTCCTGTAATGTTTACCGGGGAAGAAGCCAGTTCATTACTTACCGCTGAAAAGTTAGTCGAGAAATTTACTGATACATCTGTAAAAAGATATTATAAATCAGCACTTGATAAGATAAAATCTGTTCTTTCAGGAAAGGAAAGAGACTTTTTAGAAAATCTTGAATCTCATATAAAGATTTTATATGCTGAACCAACTCCCAGGGAAGACTTTCCTAATAATTTTCTGACTGATATTCAAAGGGCGCTTGCCCAAAAACTAACTTTGGTTATTGATTATCTGGCATTATATAATGACAAGATTACAAAAAACAGGACAATAGAGCCTATTGGACTGTGTTATTATGGCTTTGCCTGGCATTTAATAGGTTTCTGCAAATTAAGAAATGATTACAGGGATTTCAGGATGGACAGGATAATGAAACTTACTGTGACAGATGAAAAATATGATATAAAGAACAAGAAAACTCTTAAGGATTACTGGGAAGAACTATCAAGGACAACAGAGCTTGAACCTGTGATAGTAAGATTCGATAAATCAATAAAAAGCTATCTAGAGCGTCCAAAATATTATTACGGATTTGTTGATGAAAAAGATGCCGGCGCCCAGGTTGAAATGTATTTTCTGATTGATTCCTTGTCATACATAGGGAGGTGGCTGCTGATGCACGGCAAAAAGGCAGAAATAATCAAACCTGCCAGCCTGAAGACTATAATGAAGGAACTTGTAAAAGAATTGAATAGACATTATTTGTAACTGTTCTATTTCCTCCTGACATAGGGTTGACACATTGGCTTATTACCTTTATATTTAAAGCAGTAATAAATAATTAAATAATCTTTAATAACAATACAAATGATACCGGAAGTAATAATACATAATGCAATAAGTCTTGATGGTTCAGTAACAGGATTTGAACCGGATATAGGCACCTATTATCAACTGGCATTAGGCTTTACGCCCGATATACTGCTTGTTGGTTCTGACACTATAACATCTGCTCCGGATGAAATACCTCCTGAAAAGGAATCCGACTTTGAAAAACCGGAAATAGCAGCTAATGATAACAGGCCTCTCTGGGTAATACCTGATAGCAGGGGAAAACTTAAAGGCATTTTGCATTTTTACAGAAGCATGGAATATATAAAAGATATTGTTATACTGATTTCCAAAAAGACTCCCCGGTCATATATCAATTATCTGAATGAAAGGCAATATGATTTGGTTTCAGCCGGAGATGATCATGTAGATTATAAAAAGGCACTTGAAATACTGTATGATATGTATCATTCAAGGACTATTGTAACAGATAGCGGAGGTACCCTTAATAATATTTTAATTGAAAAGGGGCTTGTTAGTAAAATCAGCCTGCTGATATCTCCAATATTAACAGGGGCAAAAAACCCTGCCCTTTTCAGAAGTTTACAGGTAAAAAAAAGCATGCATAAACTCCGGCTGCTTAAAAGTGAAACACTTGAAAATGATCAGTTATGGCTTCAATATAAACTTTTAAAATTGAGTTAATATGTCTGATAAAAACCATTGATATGGTCACATATACTCATAAAGAATTTAAATCGATATTGATCAAAAGAAAATTTATTGATAGCTGGTTCTGGGAAAGGTATGGAATAAATGGTTACAACGGTTGCGAGCATAGCTGTATTTACTGTGATTCGCGCAGCGCTAAATATTATCTGCCGGCAGACTTCGGGCACGATATAATTGTAAAGAAGAATGTAAGGGAGATGCTTGATAAACGTATCTCCGGTGCCCGTACATTATTGCCTGATATAGTTGCAATGTCAGGAGCATCTGATCCCTATCATCCTGCAGAAGCTAAATTCAAAAATACTCTGCAATGCCTGGAAGTACTTGAAAAACATAAGTATCCTGTGCATATTATTACAAAGTCAAAACTGGTTCTGCGGGACCTTGAAATACTGGACAGGATTGGTAAAAATACCTGGTGCTGCGTTTCAGTAACTATTACCACCACAAATCCGGAGAAGGCAGGATTTCTCGAGCCCAGGGTACCTGTTCCGGCTGAAAGATTCAATATTATTAAGACAATAAAGGATAAATCCATGCATATACAAGCCGGTGTATTTCTCATACCGGTTGTACCTTATTTGTGTGATTCAAATGAAGATCTGGAAGATATGGTAAGAACCTCAAAAAAATCACTTTGTGACTATATTCTTTTCGGAGGTGCCATGACAATGAGGGATAACCAGGCATTATGGTATCTTAAGCACCTGAAACAGAAATATCCCGAATTAATAAGGAAATATGAAGAACTATACAGGTTTAAGCATGACCCTGAACAATATAATGGTATTTACGGAGCAGATGAAAGTTACAATAAAATAGTTAACAGTAAGTTATTTGATTTCTGTAAAAAATATGATCTTCCATACAGGATAAAACGCTTTATACCTGGTGATTTCAGAAGGTTAAATTATATAATATCGGAAAGGCTGTTAAATCATGCATACTATCTTCAGATGACCGGGCAAAAATCCTCAAATATTTACTGGGCAGGTATGAATATACAGAACCTTAAAGAGTCGCTAACTGATATAGCTGCCAGAAACGAGCTTCGAAAAATAAGGAATGTAGATAACAGAATTGAAACATATATTAAGAAAAATCTTAACTAATAATCAATTATAAAAAAAACTAATCATGCAAGAAATAATAACTGACAAATCGTTAATTGCAAAATGCGGCCTTTATTGCGCTGCATGCACAAGATTTCTGAAAGAAAAATGCCAGGGTTGTGACAAAAATGAAAAAGCCTCGTGGTGTAAAGTGCGCAGTTGTTGCATTGAAAATAATTATGCAAGCTGCGCCGATTGCGAAGAATTTGAAAATCCATCCGATTGTAAGATGTATAATACATTTATGGCAAGGTTATTTGGATTTATTTTCAATTCCGACAGAACAGCCTGCATACAACTTATAAAAGAATCAGGTTATGAAAAATTCGCAGAAGAAATGGCAAAAAATAAAAGAGTTAGTCTGAAAAGATAAACGATTGATTTAGTAATCCTGAAACTGATAAATTATGAACTATATTATTAAAAATTTCAAACCTGAAGGCGGATGGCACTGCATAACCACTGCATATAAACAGGTATTTCACTACTATGGACATGATATTTCAGAAGAAATGTTGTTCGGACTGGCATCCGGACTGGGATTTGTATATTTTGAATTTAAGAACGTGCCTTTTCCTCTTATTGGCGGCCGTACAAAAATCGGTGATTTTGAGGAAACATTAAGCAATAACCTGGGAGTGGGGATAGATATCAGGAAGACAGCCAGCAGTAAAAAAGCATATGATGAACTGAAAAATCTTATTCATCAGAATATTCCTGTTGTTATCTACGTTGATATGGCTTATTTAAAATATCTTGGATTACCTGGAGAAGCTCATTTTGGTGGACATACAATTGTTGTTTTTGGAATAGACGAGGAAAAACAAATAGCTTACATATCTGACCGGGATGCCGGGGATTTTAAAATAACCGACTCGGAAACTGCTGAACCTCCATCTGACTTTCATTGTGTTTCCATTAAAGAACTCGAGGATGCCAGGGGATCCAGTTACAAACCATATCCACCTGAAAATAAGTGGGTAATATTTGATTTTTCAGGTATAAGAAAGATCAATAAGGATTTAATATTTAACGCTATAAGAACCAATATGATCCAGATACTGAATCCCCCGATAAAAAATCTTGGAATTAAAGGAGTTAAGCTTTTCTCGGAAAAGGTTCTTACATGGGATAAATTTGATGACGATAAACTTAAATGGAGTGCCATAAACAGCTATATTATGATCAATAAGATTGGCGGTAACGGAGGCGGAATATTTCGCAGAATGTATGGTAATTTTCTGCAGCAGAGTGCTGAAAAAGCCGAAGTCAGCGCTTTAATCCCCCTGGGAAAAATGTTTATTGAGCTCAGTCAGAACTGGGATGATGTTGGATATATGTTCCTGGATGTCTTTAATAAAACTGACAGAAATTTATTAAAGGAAATAAGTAACGAACTTCAGGATATTTATTTAAAAGAAAAAGAATGCCTTGTTAAACTTAATGAAACGGTAATATAATTTTAATTTCAGGACTATATGTAGTACTTTTAAAATTTATCATCATGATAAAACCCAGGATAGTAGAAACAGATAATGGTATACAGGATGAGGGGATTGCGGTTGAATATGATAGAATGATGAGAAAAGACAGGGATAATGGTATTTTGTATGCTAATGATATTATAAAATACGGTATTAATGGGGGTTCAGTCCTTGAAATCGGACAGGGACCGGGATACCTTGGGCTGGAATGGCTTGCAAAGACACAAAACACGAATTTAACCGGTATAGATATAAGTGATTGCATGGTTAGAATTGCAGAAAAAAATGCTGAAGAATACGGATTTTTAACTAAGAGAGTGAAATACATTAAATGTGATGCTCATGAATTACCTTTCGATAATGAGAGCTTTGATAATGTCTTCTCTAATGCTACAATACATGAACTTAGAGCTCCGGTTAAATTACTTAATGAAATTAACCGGGTTCTCAAGCCCGGGGGAAAATACTATTTAAGTGATCTCAGGAGGGATATGAATCCTGTAATCAGGTTTCTGATGAAGAAAAGTACTAAAAACAAACAGCTTGTTTCAGGACTTATATCGTCTATTAGTGCTTCTTATACCAGGAAGGAAGCAGAAGATTTATTAGCAATATCAGATTTAAAGGAATATAAGGTCTCAGTAAATCCTTTCAGCATATTTATAAAGGGAATTAAGAATTAATTAGTTAAAAATTTTAAACGGATGAAAACAATTGGTTTATTAGGAGGTACAGGATATATGTCCACTATAGAATATTATAGAATTATTAATGAAACTATAAACACTAAATTAGGCGGACTCAATTTTGCCAAATGTATCTTGTATTCTTTTAACTACGGAGAAATTGACGCCCTTAACAAAAACGAAGATATGCAAAAGGTATACGGACTTATATTGAAAGCAGCAAAGAATGTTATTGATGCCGGTGCCGAGTGCATTTTATTATGTGCAAATACAATGCATTATTTTGCCGATGAGCTTGAGAAAAACATTTCAGTCCCGTTAATACATATTGCCGCGGCAACTGCAAAACATATTAATGACAAACAAATAACAACTGTAGGATTACTGGGAACAAAACAAACAATGGAGCAGGATTTTTACAAATCAAAACTTACCGGCCAGGGAATTGAAGTTCTTATACCCAACAATGATGAAAGAGAATTTA
>CP070654.1:2594020-2604325 GCA_020354785.1 Bacteroidales bacterium | reverse complement strand
ACTATTCAGGCTTAGATCCTGAAGGCCTGGCTGTTGATGAGGGTCCGGATGCCTGGGCGGGTTCATATCCACCCCCGGGTATTATTACACTTGGTGTTAATTTTGACTTCTAAAATAAAATTTTTACTGATGAAAAAAATAACGATCATTCTACCCATCATATTTTTATTTACTGCCTGCACAGAAGATTTTTTGGATATAACACCTAAAAATAACTTGTCCGATGGGAACTATTATAAAAATCAGGACCATACGTTAGCAGCAATAACTTCTGCTTACGATGTGATGACCTGGATGGAATTTTATGGGGTATTTTATGCACTTTTACTTGAGGGGGCCGGTGACGACTGTATCCCGGAAAATTCCAGGTTTAAGGAACTTACTTACAATACTGATGAAGGTACCATTGCTGAAATGTATATGATTATATATATGGGTATCATGAGATCCAACATGGTACTGGAAAAAGTTCCTGCAATTGAAATGGATGAAGAGTTGAAAAACAGGATTCTCGGCGAAGCCAAATTTTTAAGGGCTTTTTACAACTGGCATCTGGTTACTTTATGGGGAGAGGCTCCATTAATTACAGAAGTTTTAACGCTGGAGGAACAAACTCAACAGAGTAAAAATACCACTGGCGAAATCTGGAATCAGATTGAAACAGACTTACTGGGAACCGGAGAGGTGACGGGGGCCATTGATTTATTGCCTGAAACCCATGACCCGTCAAATGTTGGCAGAGCTTCAAAAGGGGCAGCTATTGCATTGCTGGCAAAATCTTACTTATACCAGGAAAGGTGGCAGGAAGCTTCGGATATGTTTGACAGGATTATTGAAAAAGATTTGGGAGGTGACGGAATTGGAGGGTACGGGCTTGTTCAATACGATGATCCTCAATATCAGGATAGTGCAGGTTTTCACGATGCCTATCTATCGGTTTTTCTTGAAAATCCTTTTGCCGGAGAGAATTTAGAAGATGGAAGACCGGCCATTGGTGGTGAAAACAGTAAAGAATCAGTGTTTGAAGTACAATACAACGATTATTTAGCATTTCCGGATGGTGGCATGTGGTTGGGCTGGGGAAACGCCGGCACATTCAGAAATTTGTATTTTGGAGCTACCAACTGGGGAGCGTATCGTAACTTATGTCCTTCAGAAAGCTTTGTGAATGAATTTGAGGCAGGCGATCCCCGCAAAAAAGCCTCTGTTTTTTCCAATGGAGATATAATGGATTACCGGCCTGAAACACAATTCTACATGGTCCCGTTTGATTATGCTACTTCTGGCAGCTATTCACAATGGATAATGAAAAAAACCATTTATCCAATCTGGTACCTGGCTAATGCTGCTCCAATTAATTTCCCTCTTATAAGGTATGCCGATGTATTGCTTATGAAAGCAGAGGCTCTGATCAATCTTGGAGACGAACCTGGCGCTGCACAGTTTATAAATAGAGTGCGGCAAAGGGTAGGTGCTCCTGTAACCATTCCGTGGGTCGAGGATCTTATTAGCAGTAGTTCCAGTATTTCAGATCTCAAAGATGCCCTTATTCATGAACGAAGAGTTGAACTTGGTTTAGAGATACATCGGACAAGAGACCTTATTCGGTGGAGCTCTCCTACGATTAATTGGGTGAGAGTAAGTGATTATAACCAGTTTTTTGTAGCTGGTAAACACGAATATTTTCCTATACCTCAATATGAAATAGATATTAGCGAAGGAAATTTGGTTCAAAATCCAAACTGGAATTAACGGAACTAACTAAAAATTTTGAGAAATGAAAATAAAATTAATATTCAGCGTTTTTTTAACGGTTTTACTTTTAGGCTGTGAAAAAGAAGATGAAATCAGTCCGGTAAATGCAGCTTTTGAAATTAATAATATAGATAATTTGTATATTCAAACCTCAGTGGAAATGACCATTACAGGAGAAGGACAAAAGTTTGTCATCTGGCCGGGTGATGAAACCCACGTCTGGGCCGAACAGGTGGATCATTCCAACACCGGAATATCAACAGAAGGAAGAAAAACGTTCACCTACATATATCGTGCACCTACTTCGTATACGGTAACTTGTGTTGCCTCAAGTACGGGAGATTTTGGCCAGGATTTTAATCAGGATATAACACAACTTGATATAACAGTTTCAGACAGTATAAAATCATTTAAGTCATTTTCTTTCTTTAAACCAAAAGCTGATGGCGAAATTGTAAATGATTCAATTTTTATAACTATTTGTGATACGGAGGATCTGACAAGTGTAAGAGCCAGGTTTTCACTAAGTTCAATCTACTCAAGCGTGACAGTAGACGGGGTACCACAGGTGAGCCGGGTAACCCGCAATGATTTTACACAACCTGTATCATATACTATTACTGCTTTTGATGGCAGCACTAAAGACTACCCTGTAATTGTTACAACAGTTTCATGTGAATAATTTTAGTTAGTAATGATGGACTATTCATGGTTGAAAAATAACACCTTCAGATTTAAAATAAATTTAATGGCTGTTTTCGCTTTCCTGTTTATTATGGGTTACAGCCAAAATCCACCAACAATAGGAACTCCTGAGAACGATACGCTATATGTAAATTCAGGTTCTGATTTTCTTCTGATCCCTGAAGTAAATGATAATGATGAAGGCATGGACCAGGAAATTAATTTTAATGTTACATCTTCTGATGAAACGGTTTTGGAAATAGTAAGTACGGAATTTACCGCCGGAAACAGGGTTGCCGTGATTTATGTAACTGAAAAAGGAAAAGAAGGTAATGCTACAGTTAGTATTGAAGCAAATGATGGAGATGGTACGGCATCCACTTCATTTCAGGTTAGTGTGACAGGGTACAATTTTCCGGGAATCAATTTTGAAATTCACGATTTGGTTTTCTGGCAGGAAAATGTACCCCTTAATTCGACTCCTGCCTATTCAATGATAGCCCCCAGCGGAAGAGCTCCTTACGATAGTATCGATCTGGATTCATTGAATTTGTCGGTATATTCTGATTGTAATGAAAGCCCTCCCTGTACAGGAACTGACTTTTTTACTTCATTTTTCAGAGGTTATTTATTACCCCCGGTTACCGGTACTTATAAGTTTTATACAAGAAGTGGTGATCAGGCAAACCTTGGAATAAGTACTGATGTAAACTTTGAAAATGCAGTGGAAATTATTCATACTTCTGATGGAATAGGAACTCCAACAGGTGCAGCATATAATGAACATGTATCAGAAGAAATCATGTTGCAGGCCGGGAGCATTTATGCTGTATATTGCACGAAATGGAATATTCATTATCTGACCGGCGGCATGTTATGGGAAGGCCCCGGAATTGTAAAAGACTATATAGACGGCCAGTATTTGACATATGTTTATGATAATACAAAACCGGCAAAGCCTGCCGGATTTAACCTTGTAACAACAGGTCTCGAAGATATACTGATACGGTGGAATGAGTCAGCAGACGATCAGAAGCTGGAAAGCTATTGCATATATGTTAACGGGCATAAAGTTAATGATGAGAATATTTTAGATACATCCTATCTGGTTACTGGCTTGCTCAACAATAGCAGGTATTCTGTGGCCGTATCAGCTATTGACTGGGCAGGAAACGAATCGGCATTATCTGACGTAATATCCACGACAACATATGGAGTGGATAATACACCACCTTTACCACCAACCGCAATTACTGCTCCCCTTATTTCTGATATTGCGGCCAGTCTATCGTGGAGTGGGGCTGTCGATAATGAAACCGAAATTCGCGGATATAAAGTGTATTTAAATGATGAGCTTTATAACAAAGAGGATCTTATATATAACGAAACAATATCTGTTTATAATTTATTGCCATTAACGGCTTATAATGTCGAAATTGAAGCAGTAGATGCTGCTAATAATGTATCGGTTAAAAGTGAAGTGTTTGTTTTTAATACTGCCGTCTTTGATCCTGCCGATACACGGTTTGGCGATAACAAAGCAAGAATGAATGTCGAATTTAGAAATATTGGTACCAGTGCTGGTTTAGGAATTAATTTAGAATATTCACATGGAGAGTTCAATAATGATGTGAACCAGATAGACCGTTTGAAAGAATTAAAACCTGCAGCAATTCGGTGGGGTGCAATTACGGCAAACTCCTTAAATTTTTCCGACTATATTGGTACAGGCAATTCAAATAACATTACACTGGCTGAATTTATGGATATCGCAAATGAACTGGATGCATATACGGTTATTACCTGTGGGGTTGAAAACAGCACGGACTGGATGAATCAACCGGAAACATTCACTAATTTCCTTGAATACATAGCAGGTCCTTCCTCGACAGAATATGGTGCAATAAGGGAAGCAGAAGGCTATCCGGAATCACTTCTTGAAAATAGTAAAGGATTGATATTTGAATTCGGCAATGAGGTATGGGGTGCCGAGGCTCATGATGCTCAGATAGGCTCTAGCTATGTTACATACAGGGAGTGGGCGCGTGAAATGGCTCTATTAATGAAAAATTCACCATACTATAACAATGATAAGATCTCACTTGTATATAGCGGAAGAAATCCGCGCCCTGACGAAAGTTATGGGCTGAACCGGACCGTTCTTGACGGGGATGATGGAGAGATTGAATGGTTGGCACTCTCCGGATATCTGGGAGGTAATTTTTCGCCCGAAATCGAAACCGGAGATAGTGAATTGGGGTATTTTAAAAACGGAATAGCCAGATTACATCACGAAGTTGAAGGATTGCTTCTTACTATGGAAGATATGGTTGATTTAACAGGTCAGCTAAAGCCCAGTTTCTTTTATGAGGCAAATATGACAACTAATACCTTTTTTGGCAGACTTGGCCAGGCTGTTATTCAGACAGATTATTATGCTGAAGCAATTGAACATGGCGGAGCTTTGCCAACTATATTTCATTTTACTGGCGGACAATGGAAAATTATTGTTCCGGCACAGGATTACAAAAAGCTGGCTCTGTATGAAGCAGCAAAACTCTTTAATTACCATTGTACAGGCAATATACTTAAAACCAATGTGGAAACAGAAGGGGTTATAACTGATGCCGATGGCAATACAATTGATTTTGAACCTGTTGGTTGTCATGCGTATACTAAAAACGAAAGGTTCGGCTTGTTATTGATAAGTCGTGACTTTACACGTGATTATACGCTTCAGGTAAATCTGCCGGATGATTTTCAGTTTACAGGAGCAGCTAAAAAGTATGTTATATCCGGAGAACATTATAGTTCTACTGAAACAACTATTGATTCGTCGGACGTTATAATTTCTGATAGCATGATAGTGGTTATACCAAAATACAGCATGGTAGTGATATCATTTAATGGTGAAAATCTGCAATTTGAAGCCTTGCCTTTAGGGTACTTTGATTATACCAGGGCAACAAATATTAACATCAGGCCAAAAGAAGACGATGGATTCGATATTTCAACACTCCGGGGCTCTAAAAAATTTATTGCTGAATTTGAGCCTGCTGATGCATTCATTAAAGTTGCCAAATGGGATGTTATTAGTAATGACGTAGATGTTAAGTTTACAATAAATGGTAATGAAATTAAAATCAGTAGTACGGGCAAGTGTGAAGGAAATGGCACAATAACACTAAAAGCTTCCTTAAAAGATAACCTGGAGATCAATGATGAAGTAAGTATTAATATTTCCAACCAGGGGAGTGATTGCGACGCCACTGGTTTAACCGGACAAATTAATTCCGGGTGGAAGGTTTGCCCGAATCCGGTTAATGATGGGACTTTAAATCTATCCTATGCTCATAGTCAACCTGATGCTCTGGTAACTGTAACAGACATGACCGGGAAAAAGGTTTTTCAGGAAGAAATGCAAACCGACAATAAAGAAATAGAAACTGTTGGCTGGGGTGAAGGAATTTTTACTATTTCTATCATTCAGGCCGGAAAAATTAAATCATTAAAGATCTTAATCGAATAACAGTTTTTTGCGATTTCTGGTAACTGTCTGGCCCCTTCCCATTTTTCACAAGCGTTTATCCTCCAAAGCTTATATAATTTATTCACTGTAAAACGTCAATAACTCCCAGATCAAATATTTATTTATAATTTTAACAATATGTTTATAAGATGCAATAGATATATTGTTAGCGCGGTTGCAAAATGCCTTTTAGTTAGTACTTGTTTATTATTCAGTGTGTATACCAAAGGGCAGTTTACTAATATGAGGTTCTATCAGCTAAGTCTGGAACAAGGTCTTTCACATTCGCTCGTCCTGGATATGGTTGAAGATGATTTAGGATTTTTATGGTTTGGCACTCAGGATGGCCTAAACCGTTACGACGGATATGAATTCAAAGTTTATTATGCCGGTAAAAGTAACAAAACACCATCAAAAAGCTGGATTATAGACTTATACAAAGATAAGTATGGCCAAATATGGATTTTCTACCAGGATAAAGGACTCGACCGGTTTGATCCTCAAAAAGAAACTTTCTATAGCTACTACCCCGATTCATTAAATCCTGAGAGTATTTCCAGTAATTCTTTCTTTTCTTCTGTTGAAGTAAATTATGTGCGTTTTTTTGAAGACCGGGATAGCACACTATGGATAGCAACGGATAAAGGACTGAATAAATATATACGTGAAACAGACAGCTTTGAATCCTTAAGGAATAAACCATGGAGTAGTAATAGCCTGAGTTGCGATAGCATTTCGACTATTGCCGAAGATAAATTCGGATACCTGTGGATAGGTACACACAATGGTTTAAACAGGTTAAATAAAAAGACCGGTCAAATAAAATGCTACTTTTCTTCGGACAATAAACTAGAGGATGAGCATTTAAATGTTATTTCGTGTATTCATTTTGAACCAGACAGCACTGTCTGGATAGGAACGGTTCATGATGGACTATATATTATAAACAATGCATACACTGAAGAAAAGGTTAAGTATACGCAGCTCATTAAAGAGCCGTTAAACCCAAATTACGAACCCACTGTTTACCAAATTTATAATACCACTTCAGGAAATTTACTTATTGGTACCGAACAAGGGCTCTATCATAGATTGGAGGACAATGAAGGTATTCAGCTGAAGCGGATACAAGAAATAACAAATGTACAGGTATCACAAATCATCGAAGATGATAACGGCTATATATGGATAGGAAGTGGTGGCCGTAATCTTCGTAAAATATTTAGAATGCATCCCAATATGACTGATATTCAGGTTTTTGAAAAAGATAAAAATAGTATATATAGTTTTGGTGGTGAGAATGTTCAATTTTTCTGTAAAGGTAAAAATGGGTTGCTTTGGATAGGAACAGAAAAAGGTGGTGTGTATAAAGTTGATCTCTATGCAAAGAAGTTTAGGAATTTAAACGATAACCCAAGGAACAAATCCCACCTGACTAATAATCAGGTATATTCCATTTACGAAGATTCAAAAAACAATTTATGGGTAGGTACAGCGCTGGAACTTAATAAGATAAGCCTGGTAAATGGCAATATGAAGGGATTTAATAACAACCGGATATTAAAAACAGGCATTACCTGGGAATATTCAGAAAATTTATCAGCAAAGCTTATTGGCGTTATAAAAGAGACCAAAGATAATAAATTGTGGATGGGCTCATTTGATTACAAAATAAGTCTTTATGATCCATCAAAAAACCGATTTTTGAACTTTCACCAGAATGAAAATGATAGTAGTGCTTTTCATATTTGGTCCATGAGATCGATTTGTGAAACAAGTTCAGGAGATGTGTACTTTGGAGGTACTGAAAACGGATTATGTAAATTGAATAATGACGGTAAGTCTTTTTTATATTATCCTGTTTCAGAGAGAGGATATGATGGAACCAACGACAGCTGGATTAATATCATTATAGAAGATTCAGATCATATTATATGGATAGGCACCCTCACAGGGGGTTTAAACCGTTTTGATCCGGTAACAGGTAAATTCTCTTACTTTATTAATATTCCAGCAGATAGCAATACCATTTCAAATGATTATGTGCGGTGTATTCTTGAACCGGAGATAATTGGAGAAGATATTCTCTGGATTGGGACAAATGGAGGCTTAAACAAATTCGACAAGAAGACAGGTGTGTTTAAATCGTATACCATTGAAATAGGATTTCCAAATAATACGATATTAGGTATATTGGAGGATAATACCGGCAGGTTATGGATAAGTACCAATAAAGGATTAGTACATTTCGATCCAATAACAGAGCAATTCAAGCTTTATACCTATGAAGATGGTTTGCAGAGCAATGAATTTAATGAAGGCGCTTATTTTAAGAGTAAATCAGGCGTACTGTATTTTGGCGGAGTGAATGGTATAACTTATTTCAAACCTGATGAAATTGATGATAATCCTTATAAAGGGGAGGCTGTTTTGACAGCCTTTAAAATTAACCAGAATCCGGTATCTGCTAATGATACCGTTGATGGGCGCGTTATCCTTAACACATCAATCTCGTACACTTCCAAAATAATTTTAAATCACAGGGATAAAATCCTGTCGTTTGAATTTGCCTCTACACATATGGTAGCTCCGAAAAAAGTTAAGTACAGATATAAACTGGAAGGTTTTGAAGAGGAGTGGAATGAAGTTACTTCCAAACAACGGTTTGCAAACTACACAAATATACCCAGCGGAGAATATAAGCTCAAGATTCTTAGCACCAATAGTGATGGTATCTGGTCTGATAAACCACTTGAACTTGACATTCATATGTTGCCACCCTTTTGGGAGCAGGTTTGGTTTAAACTGAGTATAATATTGTCTATACTATTATTAATTGGGGGAGTTATACGCATTCGTACACAGGTATTAAAACATCAGAAAGATATTCTTCGATTGCAGGTTCAGCAACACACCAAAGACCTGAAACAAGCCAATGAAACACTTGAGAAACAAAAAGTTGAAATCCTGGACATGGCTAATAAATTGCACGAATCGGATCAAATGAAATTGCGCTTTTTTACAAACATATCTCATGAATTCAGAACACCGCTGACATTAATAATGAGCCCTTTAGAGAAACTCCTTAGTAAAAATAACTATTTAGAAACCACTCGGGTAAAGGAAGATCTGAATCTGATATATAGGAATGGGAAGAGACTGTTTAGACTGATCAATCAACTTCTCGAAATTCGCAGGGTAGAGACTGGGAATCTGCGGTTAGAGACACAGGAGGATGATATTATTACATTTATGTACGAGATATTTCAGTTGTTTATTTCCTATGCTGATAAGAAAGATATTGATTACAGGTTTTTGAGTGATAAAGAAAACCTGAACCTGTTTTTTGACAGCGATAAAATTGAAAAAATATTTTATAATCTAATTTCTAATGCAATAAAACATACACCGGAAGGCGGAAAAGTCGAAGTTTCAATTTCTGAAGAGTTACAACGCAAAGGAAATAAAATACTATGCATAAGTGTTAGTGACGACGGACCAGGTATACCCCCAAAATATATACCTTATATTTTTGATCGTTTTTTTCAAATTACCGGAAGGAAAGCATCTGGTAAAATCAGTTCAGGTATTGGCTTGTCCCTGGTAAAAGACCTGGTGAAGGCTCATTACGGTGAAATAAAAGTACAAAGTGAGGAAAGTAAAGGAACAACATTTAAAGTTTTTCTGCCTGCAACATCATCGCACCTTAAAAAAGAGGAGATTCTTTCTGACAAAGAACAAGAATCCACCTATTCGTTCGAGTTCTCGAAATCCATGCTTACTTCACCTGAATTCCAGAGCGAAATTGGATTAGGAATTACTGAAAGCATAAGTGATCTGATGAAAGTATTGATTGTTGAGGATAACCTGGATTTGCAGCAATATTTATTAAAGGAACTTAATCAACATTACCAGGTTATTATTGCCTCTAATGGTAAAGAGGGATTAAATCTTGTAAAAGAGCAACTGCCCGATTTAGTAATATGTGATGTTATGATGCCTGAAATGGATGGTATTGAATTGTGCAAATTAATAAAGTGCGATGTTTCCACCAGTCATATACCGGTATTCCTGCTTACCGCAAAGTCTGAAGAGGAATATCAGATATCCGGATTAGAGACAGGAGCTGATGATTATATCACCAAACCGTTTAGTTTGGAAGTGCTTAAAATTCGGATCAAAAACATTCTGAAAAGCAGGGAACAACTGGCTAATAAATTCTCATCCGATTTGAATTCTTTACCCGCTGGTTTGAACATTAGCCAAATCGATCAGGGTTTGTTGGAAAAATTCATAAAATTTGTCGAGGGAAATATTGATAACTCTAATTTATCAGG
>CP070654.1:2588562-2593920 GCA_020354785.1 Bacteroidales bacterium | reverse complement strand
CCGATGTTGGTTTTGTTGTGGATCCTGATGTTGATCGCCTTGCCATTATTAGTGAAGACGGCTCAATGTTTGGTGAGGAATATACCCTGGTATCAGTGGCAGATTATGTCTTAAAAAACCGGAAAGGAAACAGTGTTTCGAATTTGTCTTCAACAAGGGCATTAAGAGAAATTACGGAAAAAAATGGAGGAGCATATTACGCATCTGCAGTAGGTGAAGTAAATGTAATTGAAGAGATGAAAAAAAGAAATGCTGTAATAGGAGGTGAAGGCAATGGAGGAGTAATATATCCTGAATTGCACTACGGTAGGGATGCACTGGCAGGCATTGCTTTGTTTCTGTCAAATCTGGCAATATCAGGCAAAAAATGTTCTGAACTTAGAGCAGAATACCCGGGATATTTTATATCTAAAAAGAAAATTAACCTGGTTAGCAGGAAAGAAATTGATGTAATATTTGAATCATTAAAGAATGAATATACTGATTATCAAATATATGATATTGACGGATTAAAGATCGAATTTGATACGGAATGGGTTCATGTCAGAATATCTAATACCGAGCCAATAATAAGAATTTACGCGGAAAGCAGGACTATGGAGTCTGCTGACGATCTGGCAGAAAAAATTATCAGGGATATCGAAAAAAATATTGCTGGCCGGTAGATATTATACAAATTGATTTTACGGTAATATCATTTAATGAAAGCATGATAGTTAAAAGGCATGCTTACAGAGTCTTCCAAATCTTTTCCATCATCAAGCATCAGCTGGTCTCCCGGATCATAATACCAGTTGATCTCAACATTAAAACCCGAATCCGTATAGGTTTTTAATTTTTCCATAATAGTAAGCAGAAATTTTGCAGAGGCTGAGTTGCAGTAAGTAAGTTTGAAATTTAACTTAATTGATATTTTATCATTTCCCGTTTTTTTATCAACAATTTTCTCCTCATATTCACCAAGCCAGTCCAATATCTGCAGGTAGAAGCCCGACGCATTCTCCGGCATTGAAACGCCGGCAATCTCGAAAATATGGTTTTCTGGATTAAATAATACTTCAGGTGTGAAATCAGTGGATTCCAGGCTCAGAGATTTCATGCACTACTTATTATCATTATTATTGTAAAACTCACCGTCAATTATAATGCAGAGTTCATAATATGAATATTTATCATTAATGCGGGTAAAATTATATTGTATTTTTTCAGTAGATATTTTTGCCATCTCTATAAAACCTAAGCCTGCTCCACCTTTATGTGTAAACCGGCCATCTGTAATTGTAGATTTATATAATTTCTTTAATCCTTCGCTGTCCAGATCATTTACATGATTTATTTTTTTCTTTAATACAGGAACATCTTTATTGAAAATTACATTTACAGAAGTAAGAAAATATTTCTCATCATTCTTTTCTATCTTAAACTCCGGAGAAAAGTTAGTTCTGATGTAGCTGTTTTTATCAAAATTCTCATTATATTTTAAAATATTCTCCAGCGATTCAATCATCACTAGCAATATTTTCTTATATATAGCAAGCTTAATTTTAAAACTTGTAACTGCTTTCTTAAGATTATTGATTAATTCTCCGATAGTATCATACTTAAGAGACCCACTATAACTCAATATTAATTCCTTCTTTGTTTTGGAGATCATGTGATTATCAAGAAATTTATCAAAATATTAAAAAAAAATTAAATTACTAATTTTTTTTTTAATTATACTACTGAATTCAATCCATTTATAAAAATAGTATTTTCTTTATCATATCCTTCATCAGTTAGTAAATATTTTTTCTTTAATGCTTCTGTTGCAAGTTTATCACATCTTATATTTTCTTTATTTTCAGCATGCCCCTTTATCCAGACAATAGTTACGTTATGTTTACGGTATACTTTTAAAAAACGGTTCCATAAATCCGGATTTTTTTTCTTCTTAAACCGTTTTTTTTCCCATTCAAAGATCCAGCCTTTCTCAACAGCGTCAGCAACATATTTTGAATCAGTATAAAGTGTAACATCACAATTATCATATTTTAAAGCTTCCAGTGCAACAATTGCAGCTAATAGTTCCATTCTGTTGTTTGTCGTGCATTTAAATCCCTGTGAAAATTCTTTTCTTAATTTTGTTTCAGGTGAGATCATTACTACTCCATAGCCTCCGGGTCCAGGATTACCGCTTGCTGCACCGTCAGTATAAATAGATATTTTGTAAGACATTTTACACTTTTAGTTTAACAATATCAATTCAATATTTTCAGTTCATTTATTATATTGGTTGCTCCGGCATATTTATCTATAATAAATAATACATACCTGATATCAACACAAATACATTTTTGCAACTCAGGTTCATATATAATATCTCCACTCATCGCTTCCCAGTTACCGTCAAATGCAAGCCCGATTATCTGTCCCTTGTCATTAATGACCGGACTGCCTGAATTTCCTCCTGTTATATCATTATCAGTAATGAAACAGACATTCATTTTTCCATCTACTCCGTAATTACTGTAGTCTTTTTTCTCATATAGCTCCTTTAGTTTTGACGGTACGGCAAACTCCCAGTTATCAGGATCTTCTTTTTCCATAACGCCCTCCAGTGATGTATAGTAGTCATAGTGAACTGCATCTCTTGGTGAATAATCTCCAACAGTTCCGTATGTAATTCTCATTGTGGAGTTCGCATCAGGATAAAATATTTTATCCTTTTGCATTTCCATAAGACCCGCCATATATAATCTTCGACCCCTATTCAAATTAATATTAATTTCCCTTAACTTGTTTCTGTTCTCCAGGTATTTTGAATATATTGATTTTACTGTAGCAAATGCAGGATCTTTTTTCAGTACTTTAATACTGGGATTTTGTATAAATTCGTTATACCTGTCTTGATCAGCAAAAATAGATTTGCGAAACATTAATCTTACGAATTTCTCATAATTGCCATTATAATTACTTTCTATAGTCTCATAAAACTCGGGAGCCTGTTCTTCAGGCACATTATTCTTATAGAGCTTTATCATAGCTAATGTAACATCTTTATCAGTCGGAGGGTTATAATTAATAAAATGATCATCACCGTCTTCCTTCAGGTCTTGTGTCAGCGTATTTATGATTTCTTTATTGTAATTATTTTTCGGTATTGCAGAATACAGCCAGTTCGTTTTGTTAGCGAAACTTAATATTTCAGAAGATCTGAAAAATGCTTCGAGTATATATTGATTGGTATGCTGAAGTGTTTTTCTTTCGTTTATAGCATTTTTAATTAGTTCAAGGGTATTACCATACTTTTTCTGCCTTTCATTATCCTGTGATACCCATTCTGTAAATCTTTTCTCAAGCTCCTTTTTCTTATCGTAGATTTTTAACCTTTTTAAACCCTGGCTCTGGCCGATAGAGAACTTCCAGTAATTACTTGACTTGAAGTATTTTGCATTATATTGAATATTTACTTTCTCACTTTCCATCATATCCTCCAGCAATATTTGCTGACGAATATTTCTGATTTTTATTCTGTTTGGATGTGTAATTTCGAGCAATTCCTTAATTTCATATGAAGTAATATATCTGTATGTCCTTCCGGGATAGCCAAGTATCATGGCAAAGTCTCCGGAGCTTATACCTTTAATTGAAATAGGAAGATAATACTTAGGTTTATAAGGAATGTTATCTTCTGAATATTCTGCAGGATTACCATCAGGATCAGTATAGACTCTAAAAAGGCAAAAATCACCTGTATGACGGGGCCACATCCAGTTATCAGTGTCGTGCCCGAATTTGCCAATTGAAGAAGGAGGAGCACCAACAAGACGAACATCTTTAAATACTTCATAGATAAAAAGATAAAAATTGTTTCCTTCAAATAAGGATTTTACCTGAGCCTGGTAATAAGTATCTTCTGTTGCCTCTTCTTCTATCTCTTCGCTAATTATAGATATTATCTCTTTCCTTTTAAATTCTGTCATTGTATCGGATAGTTCACTGTTTATTCTCTCACTTACATCTTCTATGCTTATTAGAAACTTGACCGTTAAATCAGGATTTGGCAATTCTTCACTTTCATTAAATGCCCAGAAGCCATCTTTTAATAAATCATTATCAACAGTGCTGTGTTCCTGTATTTGACTCATGCCACAATGATGATTGGTAAGAATTAAACCTCTATCTGAAATTATCTCACCTGTACAACCTTCACCAAAAAATACAATAGCGTCTTTCATGCTGCTGTTTTTTATACTGTAAATATCTTCTGCAGTTAATTTCAATCCCATTTCATTCATTACTGCTATGTTGATTTTTCCCATAAGAGGTAATAACCACATTCCCTCGTTAGCTGCAAGATTATTAAAGTACAGAAAAAGAAAAGTAAGGCCTGGTAATATATATCTTTTCATGGTTAAAGATTTTAAAGGCAATAAAACCATTTATTTTTATATAAACAAGTTTAATCTATAATTTTAAATTTAGTTGATTATTTAATATTCGGAAAGATTTTCTATGATAAGGCGTTAATCCAAACCGGTTGATTGCTTCTCTATGTTGTCTGGTTGCATAGCCTTTATTGTTATCCCAGCCGTATTTATCATATTCTTCATGAATCTTCTTCATATAGTCATCTCTGTATGTTTTTGCCAGGATCGAAGCTGCAGCTATTGAAAAGTATTTTGAGTCTCCTTTCACAATGCATTTATGTTCAACTGTTTTATATTTAATGAACCAGTTTCCGTCAACTATTAAAAACCGGGGATTTATTCCCAGATTATCTATAGCTTTATGCATAGCCATTATGGAGGCCCTTAAAATATTTAACTTATCAATAGTACTGTTATCAATATATTCCACTGCCCATGAAACAGCCAGTTTTTTTATCTCTTCTCTTAAAACTTTTCTTTGATCCTCGTTTAGCATTTTAGAATCATTAAGCAGTGAATGACTGAAGTTTTGCGGAAGAATCACAGCTGCAGCGAATACCGGTCCTGCTATGCATCCTCTTCCTACTTCATCACATCCTGCTTCAATGGTATTTTCCTTATAATAACTTTTAAGTTTATTGGAATAACAGGATTTTATCATTCATAAATAATTTAAAGAAACAAAATTAAGTAACCGGGTCAAATGCGATGATGATTAAGTAAGTAGTTACAAACATAATAGATATTGGATAAAATTGCCAGAAATAGATTACAATTTAATACAGGAGTGAATGTTAATAAATCGCTGCTTTAAAAAAGCATATAATATTTAACTTAGAAAAAAGTTACCAAACAACATTTTATAATGCAAAGAATGAAAAGCAGAAAGTTAAAATATAAAAGTCTAAAGAGAGTGAATAGATGTACAATTTTATTCAATATTCCG
>CP070654.1:2575939-2588462 GCA_020354785.1 Bacteroidales bacterium | reverse complement strand
CGGGGATTCCGCCTTAACCAGCCCGGCAAAAGCTTTATTTGCAATAATAAATTTGCCATACTTATCCTTCAGATATATATAATCAGGTATATTATCTATTAATATTCTTAACTGATTCCTGTCCTGTAATAAGAATTCTTCTGTTTTTTTTCTTTCTGAAATATCTTCAACTGTTCCTGCAATATATAAAGACTCCCCCTGTTTGTTACGGATAAGGTTCATACTTAAATTTACAGGAAAAATCGAATTGTCTTTTCTTCTGAAACGGGTTTCATGATGAATAACATTTTTCCCCTGTATGATTTCTTTTACCAGGCGTTTCCTCTCTGAAGGATCAGCATATATCTGCTTTGATATATCCTTTATTGAATTTATGGCCTCATCAGTACTTTTATAGCCGAGTAACCTGGCAAAGGCAATATTGATTTCTGTATACTTCCCCTCAATTGTAGCCTGAAACACCCCTAAAGGAGCGTTATTAAAGAGGGACTGGTATTTCTCAATATCAATCAAATATAAGGCTTTCTCCTTTTCAAGTCTGTTTATTTCCCTTTCAAGTTCCCTGTATGTTCTTTTAACCGCCATTATATTCTATTAATACTATTGAAATTACTAGTAAATATACTTATTTCTTAAAAGAATTGATATGCTTATTATCTCATTAATTCAATCCCTTTCTTATTAACTAACTATATTATAGCGATTTATATAAACGTATAAATAACTAAAAAGTTTCTTTTGAGTTTCTAACTTATGCAAGAATAATGAGTGATAAAAACAATTGCTAAATACGAGTCTTTAGCTGTGCAGCTTTATTTGTCTTTCCTCCGGTTTATTTCATCCCTTATTATAGAAGCTCTTTCATAGTTCTCTTCTTTAATTGCTTCGTCTAAAAGTGTTTTTAATTCTTGTGAACTTATATTACTGAGCTCTTCACTGGGTTTGTCTTCCTTTACATGTAATTTCCTGGTAACCGGATCTGACTTTGATTTTGACTTTGATTGAGTTTCTTTTTCAAAATCCAGAATTATACCTGACTTGCGCATTATTTCTTCAGTTGTATAAATAGGACATTTAAAACGTAATGCCAGTGCAATTGCATCTGATGTTCTGGCATCAATTTCGATTATTTGCCTGCCATTATCGCAAGTAAGCTTTGAATAAAATACACCTTCTTCAAGCTTATAAACTGTAACCTCCAGTAAGTTAATTTTAAATGTTCTTGCAAAGTTAAGAAACAGATCATGTGTTAAAGGTCTCGGGGGTTTTAAACCCTCTAATTGAATGGCAATAGCCTGTGCTTCAAATCCGCCGACTATAATCGGAATCCTCCGTTTACCGTTTTCCTCGGCTAATACCAGTGCATAAGCTCCAGTTTGAGTTTGACTATATGATATTCCAAGTACGTTTAGTTTAATCTTACTCATTCGTTAGCGCAAATCAAATATTGTTGAAAATTAACCTAAATTATATACAAATATAATTAAATACTTATTCAATTGCAGATTAGGAATTATATTAAATACGCTTAATTATTGTATAAATCAGGGTATTCTCAAGTACAATCTTAAAATTATCAGGCATTTATAAAATTATTGATGGTATTTATTTGTAGTTCACTCAAACTTTTATATTTTTGCAAACCCAAGTTTTAAAACCTGTTTTTATCTTAAAATTAATGTACGCAATAGTTGATATAGCTGGACAGCAATTTAAAGTTGAGAAGGATAAAAAAGTCTTTGTAAACAGAATCAATGGAGAGGTAGGCTCTAAAGTTGATCTTACAAAAGTATTGTTTATTGATAATGAAAAAGAAGTTAAGATTGGTTCGCCCTATTTAAAAGACGCCAGTGTTACAGGCAAGATTTTAGCCCATCTTAAAGACAAGAAAGTTAAAGTATTTAAAAAGAAAAGAAGAAAGGGATATAGAGTATTAAACGGTCACAGACAGTTTTTAACAGAGCTTCTAATCGAAGATATTTCTGAAAAGAAAAAACCGGGAGAAAAAACCCTGGAAAAAGAAACTGCCGTGAAAAAACCGGTAAAAAAGGAAGTTCCTGAAGCCAGGACTCCTGGTAAAGAGGCTGCAAAAAAAACTACAGGTAGCAAGCCCGCTGCAAAAGTCACAGATGGTAAAAAAACAATAGCTAAGCCGGAAGGTAAAAAATCAACAGCAGCAAAGAAATCAACACCTGTAAAGAAAGAAACCGCGGCAAAGCAGTCTGCAACTGGCAAAACAGCAGCAAAAAAAGGGAGCCCTGCTAAAAAGAAAACAGATAAAAAAGGTAAATCAGTAGCTGATAAGACATCAAAAGAACAGGAAACAAAAAAAGACTGATTAGTTATAACTTAAAAAAATTTGAAAAATGGCACATAAAAAAGGTGCAGGCAGCTCACGAAACGGCCGGGAATCAGAAAGTAAACGTCTGGGCATAAAGCTATTTGGAGGCCAGTTTGCCAAGGCAGGAAATATTATTGTTCGCCAGAGAGGAACAAAACATCATCCGGGTATTAATGTTGGAATAGGAAAAGATCACACTTTATTCGCTCTTGTTGACGGTACTGTAAAATTCAATAAAAAGAAAGACAACAGATCTTTCGTTTCAGTGGTTCCTGAATCTAATTAAATATTATCTGAAATAATTCAAATCTCCTGTTTATTTCTTTTATATTAGCAATTTTCACAGGAGATTTTTTATTTAATATTAACAACAATATTTTTCTTCAATCATAAAAATGCTGACAATCAATTTTATCCGGGAAAACAGGGAAGAAGCTATTGAAAGATTAAAGATTAAAAATTTTAATGCCGGTAAAATTATTGATAAAGTACTTGAAGTTGACCAGCACAGAAGAAACACCCAGAAGACACAGGATTCAAGGCAGGCAGAGCTTAATTCGCTTTCAAAGGAAATAGGGATATTGCTGAAAAACAAGGATGAGAAACAAGCACAAACTATACGTGAAAAAACTGTAAGACTTAAAGAAGAAATTAAAGAGCTTAATATAAAATCTTCTCAAATTCAGGCTGAATTAAACGAACTTTTAGTACAAATTCCAAATATTCCGCATAAGACAGTTCCCCCGGGGATAGGAGCAGAAAGCAATCAATTAATCCGTTCCGGTGGCAATATTCCTGAATTTGAACACAAAGCATTACCACATTGGGATCTGGCAAAAAAATATAATATAATTGATTTTGAATTAGGAAATAAAATTACCGGAGCAGGCTTTCCGGTATTTAAAGGAAAAGGAGCCAGGCTACAAAGAGCACTAATAAATTTTTTCCTGGACGAAAACGAAAAAGCCGGATATATTGAATACCTGCCTCCACTTATGGTTAATGAGGAATCGGCACACGGGACAGGACAATTGCCCGATAAGGAAGGATTAATGTATACCGTGCCTTCTGATAATTTTTATCTTATACCGACTGCTGAAGTTCCTGTTACTAACATATATCGTGATGTAATCCTTAATTCTAATGATCTACCTGTCAGGAATACGTCTTATACGCCTTGCTTCAGGCGTGAAGCAGGATCATATGGAAAGGATGTCCGCGGGTTAAACCGCGTCCACCAGTTTGATAAAGTTGAAATAGTCCAGATACAGCATCCTGAAAAATCATATGAGACATTAGAAGAAATGGTGAGTCATGTGGAGAATTTAGTTAATATGCTTGGACTTCCCTACCGGATAGTAAGATTATGTGGTGGTGATATGGGTTTTACTTCTGCCCTTACTTACGACTTCGAGGTCTTTGCTGCTGCCCAGGAAAAATGGCTTGAAGTAAGCTCTGTATCAAACTTTGAATCTTATCAGGCTAACCGGATGAAATTACGAGTCCGGGAACAGGATACAAAAAAAATCATTCCTGCCCATACTCTTAATGGCAGTGCATTAGCACTTCCCAGAATTGTTGCTGCATTGCTGGAAAATAACCAGTCTGAAAAAGGGATAAAAATTCCGGATATATTAATTAAATACGCAGGATTCGACTGTATTTCATAAATCAATCATAAACTACTTCTGCCATTTCAATTATCCTGGGATCATATTTCAGCCCGTATTTTATTGCATTGCTCTTTTTAAATTCAAACTTTATAATCCCGTCCTTTATAATAAAATTTATAGCAGAACCCTGGTTTATAAGACCTTCTTTCTCGGTTACAACAAGAGTTGCCCTATTGCCTACTTTTTCTATTATTTGTGGCATAAATCTGCTCTGCCAGTGCCCGACAAATAATATATGACATTTTCCTATTACTGTTATATCAGAGTAGTTTCTGATCACAATATTCTGACTTCCAACCTTCTTTGTGGCAGTTAGTTCTTTTAATTTTATAAATACCGACTCATGGCCTATAATATCAATAATAAAATCACCGGATTTATATTCATCGGGCCAGTCAAAGTGCTTCGTGAAATTATACAGGAATAGGCTAATATATTTCTCTTCCTGAGCTTTTACATAATTAATCTGAAAAATTAAAAGTAGTAATACCCAGAAGAGGATCTTTTTATTCATTCAGATTAATTTTCAATTGAAAATTTAAGTTTACTAACCTGCTTGTTATTTAATTCGTCGTAAGCAAAAATATCAATAAGGTAATTACCCGGTTTAAAATTGGTTATCGGTAATTCCGTTTTAACATGGCTGTTATTAATTATGTACTCAATTCTCTTTCCCCCTGAAGCATAATCAGTTGATCCGAGGTATATTACTGCATTTGTAGGATATACAACGAATTCCTCATCCCTTATTATTTTGGAGCCAATAGGAGCTACATTAAACTGATAATGAATATCCGGGGGTGTAATATCAACAAAAACCCCTTTTATCTTGTGTTCTTCTTCATTGTTTACGTTGTCTACTCCATAATAAGTGATTTTATGAAATCCTTCCTTTTCAATTAAAACAGGCGATGTATATTCTATATATTCTTCATTATCAATCTTATAATAAATTTTATTAATCCCTGATTCATCGTCAATGACATCTATCAATATTTTTGTATCCTTTGTTATGTATAATGTATCCCTGTTAAAGAAATTCAATCCTGTAAGGTTAAAACTTGTATTTGGCGGATTCAAATCGACAAATACCTTTTCTTTTTTAAGCGATGTCCAGTTACCTACAAAATCAATCGCGGTATAAAAGACAGATTGCAAACCGGAATTATTAATATTAAATGGCTCATTATATTCATTTAACACCAAAGAAGAGTTAATACCGTATTTAATCTTATCAACGCCAGACTTATCATCTTTAGCAGTTAAACTGACTTTTGTATCCGGTGATATATAAAGATATTTCCCCTTGTGCTTATTACCTTTAAAATCTAATAAAACTTCAGGAGGTTTGTTATCAATATAAAATTCGAATACTATTTCATGATCTCCCGCTCTTTCGTCTGAACTGTTTTTTGAAGGGAAACTTCCTATTACCTTAATATTTTCCTTATTCCCCGTGTTATCAATTCCATAAAAAGCAATATTTCCTGATTCAGAGCCCAGTACGCTAACAGGTATAGGAGATATGTACTTTAAAACTTTGCCATTGTTTATCTGATAGTAAATAGCATTTACCCCTGACAGGCTATCTGTACTCTTTAAAACTATCCTGGCATCAGGTGATATATAATTTTCATTCAACAGGCCATCAATTTCGTATACTGTCTGAGGATAAGTCAAATCTATTATAAATGATTCCGTTTTCACTTCCTCAACATTACCTACATTGTCAACTGAATAATATTTTAAAGTATATTTTCCTTCATCACTAAAGGGTATGCTTTCAGAATAGGCTTTAAAATCTTCATTATTTATTGAATAATATATCTTATCAACACCGGATAATCCATCAACAGCAGTAATAGCTATCTCTATAGCTCCACTATAATAATTTATACCGTCTTTGATATATTTACTTGTACCTGTATATTTTGTTTTTGACTTGGGAGGATATCCGTCAGCATATACTTCAAATATAATATCCTGCTGTGGATATATTGGTTTTTTTGTAGTAGTGTCAACACGCCATGGAGAACGTATAGTGTTGTAACCCTCAGTATCAAAATACATAGGATTGGAATATCTGGTTGTTACCTCACTCTTTAATAAATAACTTCTGGCATTATCTTCGGGAGAAGTAGATATTTTTAAATAAACCGGTAAAGCTTTCTGAATATAAATTCTGCCTTTGGGTGATATAAAAACCTTTTTCTCATGTTTTATTTGTTCCTGTGCAGAAATTGTGACAATAAGTACGAAAACCACACTAAGAAGCATAAAAATCCTTTTATTCATATTATTTTGATTAATTCTCTTCAGTAACATATGTGTTAGAAGTTTAGTTATTAATAAACACAATAACTTAAGATATTCATAATTTTCTATATATCTTCGAATTTCGCTATAAAATTAAGTTAAAATGATATCAATTCATTACTATTATTAATTAATTTATTAATGGATAAAAGAAAAAATCCGGGGAAAGCATATGCTTTTGCATTAATGGCGATTATTTGCTGGTCAACAGTAGCTTCAGCTTTTAAAATTGCCTTAAAGGAACTTAATTTCATGCATCTTTTATTAATCTCCAATCTTACTGCAATTTTGGCTACATTCCTCATCCTGGTTATAAATGGCAAGTTTAATAAAATATTTAATTACAATATAAGATATCATTCCAGGTCAGTTCTGCTGGGATTTCTAAATCCTTTTCTATATTATATTATATTATTCAAAGCATACTCACTACTGCCTGCACAAATTGCACAACCACTTAACTTTACTTGGCCTGTAATATTAACCTTATTGTCAATTCCTTTATTAAGACAGAAAATATCTGCTAAAAACATTCTGGCATTACTTGTGAGCTTTACCGGCGTATTTTTTATCTCAGCCCAGGGTAATTTAATTAATTATAAAATTATTGAACCTCTTGGTATCTTTCTGGCCTTAATATCCTCAGTTATATGGTCGCTGTTCTGGATTCTCAATATGAAAGATAAGCGGGATGATGAAATTAAACTTTTTTTCAACTTTTTATTCTCCGGAATATATATAGTCATAACCTGTATAATTTTTTCGGATTTCAATTTTAGCCTGACAGTAAGCTTTTATGCTGCAATTTATTCAGGCATTTTTGAAATGGGTATAACTTTTATATTATGGCTTAAGGCATTACAATTATCAAAAACGACTGACAGGGTAACAAATTTAGTCTACATTGCTCCATTTTTATCTTTAATACTAATACATTATGTTCTTAAGGAAGACATATTTTTTACATCCATTATTGGATTAATTTTAATAGTTTTGGGTATAATAATTCAACGAATACGTCATCAATGATTTTGCATAGAATACCTGTACAATTTTTTAGATCATTTTTATTGCCCGCTGTCTTGTTTATTATCTTCCACTCTTGCTCTAAAGTAGAGATCAACGATAATTTAATAGTAAACAACGAGATTTATAAAATAATGCAGGATATTTATCTGTGGTATGAACATGTGCCGGAAGTTGATGTAAACACTTTTGAATCACCCTATGAACTGATGGATTATTTAAAGTATAAGCCATTAGACAAATGGAGCTTTGTAATGCCCAAAGATAAATATCTGTTATACTTCGAAGAAGGAGAAATGATCGGCCATGGTTTACTGTTGGGTACAGACAGCACAGGCAGAGTAAGAGTATCGTTTGTCTACACATCTGCTGATGCATTTGAACAGGGAGTAAGGAGGAGCTGGATAGTCGACAAAATAAATGACGTTGTTGTTACACAGGATAACTTAAGTGACCTTATAGGTCCTTCTGAAATTGGTATAAGGAATAAGTTTGATTTTATAAATACCGGGGGTGAACCTGTAAGCCTGTATCTCATTAAAGAATCCCTGGAAATTACTCCTGTTTTACATTATGAGATAATAACAAGTAATGATAAGCTTATTGGATACGTGGTTTTTCAGGACTTTATAGATGCTGCAATATCAGAACTCGAAAATGTTTTTACAGAATTTACCAGTAATGATATAGATGAAATAATTATTGACCTCAGATATAATGCCGGAGGCAGTCTGTTTGTTGCCGAATATATTTCAGGCTGGATAGCCGGATATAAATATTCAGACCGGGCTTTTATAAAATTGATTCACAACAATAAGCATACTGATCTGGATACAATAATTAATGTCCCTTACAAAGAAAACGGGTTAGATCTGGAAAGGATATTTTTTATTACAACAAACTCTACCGCCTCTGCCAGTGAATTGCTAATTAACGGACTGGAACCATTCATGGATGTTATCCTGATAGGTGATAACACCCATGGGAAGCCGGCAGGAATGTACGCAATGCCGTTCACAAATTATAATTATGTAGTACTGCCGGTATGCTTTAAGTTTACCAATAGTGATGATGAAGGTGATTTTTACGATGGACTTGTTCCTGATTCATATTCGGCAGATGATATTACAAAAGATTTTGGCGATCCTGATGAAGACTGCCTGGAGGAGGCTTTGAATTTGATGGAAACCGGTGTACCTTATATATCCCGCAAAAAATCTACCGGGAGGGTATATATATTAGAGCCAGAAATGCAGCTGAATAAATTTTTAAAAGCATATTAATTTAGTAATTACTTAATTGAGCAAAGAAAGAATTATATTAGGAATTGATCCGGGAACCAACATAATGGGTTATGGAATAATAAAGGTAACTGGGTCCCTGCCTTCACTGGTTTGTCTGGGTATAATTGAATTAAAAAAATACAACGATCATTATATTAAATTAAAGAAATTGTTTGACAGGACAATACAGCTTATTGACCAGTATCATCCTGATGAACTTGCAATCGAAGCACCTTTTTATGGAAGAAATGTCCAGTCGATGCTGCTTCTTGGAAGAGCCCAGGGCGTAGCAATTTCTGCAGGATTAAATCGTTCAATTCCTATATTTGAGTATGCCCCGAGAAAAATAAAACTTGCAATTACTGGTCATGGTAATGCTTCAAAAGAACAGGTTGCAGCATTACTGCAAAGCATATTTAAAATTGACAGTATACCAAAAAATCTTGATGCAACTGACGGACTGGCAGTTGCACTATGTCATTTCTATCAGAAAAACCTGTCACAAAGCTCTAATAGCTATAAAAGCTGGAATGAGTTTATCAGGAAGAATCCGGGAAGAATTAAATAATAGTTAAAATCTAAAATGACTTTTATCTTAAAGTGCAGCTATTATTAACTCAGCAATCTCTTTAAATTCTGCATCTGTTAACTTAAGCTTTGGTTTTGCAAAATCGATATCATATAATCCGTTTATTGGTATAAGATGAATATGTGCATGTGGTATTTCAAGTCCGAGAACTGCTATCCCAACTCTTTTGCAATCCATAACTTTATCGATAGCCTTTGCGACTTTTTTAGCGAAAATGTTTAGTCCTGCCAGTAAATCATCGTCCAAATCAAAGAGATAATCTGTTTCCTGCTTTGGAATGACAAGTGTATGTCCTTTAGCCAGCGGATTTATATCTAAAAAGGCAAGAAAATTATCATCCTCAGCAATTTTATAACATGGAATCTCCCCTTTTACTATTTTAGTGAAGATACTGGCCATATATAAAATTAAAAATTATCTTGATATTTCAATAATCTCAAATGGTATAACCCCGGAGGGAACACTAATCTCAACAATATCACCTGCTTTTTTACCTATCAAACCCTTGGCTATGGGTGTGCTAACTGATATTTTACCCTTTTTTAAATTAGCTTCACTTTCAGACACTATGGTATATTCCATTATTTTGTCATTCAGTTTATTTTTGATCTTTACTTTATTCAGTATCTGAATTTTTGAAGTATCAATCTTTGATTCATCAATAACTCTTGAATTGAGCAGCATATCCTGAAGTTTTGATATCTTCATTTCAAGCATACCCTGGGCTTCTTTGGCAGCCATATATTCTGCATTTTCTGATAAATCACCTTTATCCCGGGCATCAGCTATTAATTTGGAAATTGCAGGTCGCTCAACATTTAATAAATGTTCCAGCTCATCTTTCAATTTCTTAAAACCTTCTTCGGTAACATATGAGAAATTTGTCATAGCACTATCTCGGGTTAAATGAAAATATTAAAAAACAAAAAAGAATCCTGAAAACTCAGAACTCTTTAACTGACACAAAATTAATGAAAATAATTGACTAAAAAAAATATGCTAATATTCCCTTCTTTTGAGTATCTCCGAGTATATAACCGCTTTTCTTAAGTCAAATTCTTCTTTTTTTTCTGTGTATTCCTCCTCTTCACCAATTACGGACTCATATTTTTCTGTTTCAGTTATACTGTTTGAATACTCATTATCTGAAATCTCATCTGAAATTATTCCTGATTCATTATCTGAAATCAAAATCTCATTTGTTTCTGCAGATACTGCTGCTCCTTCCTGATATTCATTTTTATAGCTTTCTTCTTTTTCAATATCCTGCCCGGTAGCTGTTTCTTCTATTTCAACTGCCATATCTTCCTCTTCAACCTGTTCTTCAAACAGTCCTGCAAACGGATCAAAAGTGCTTTCAGGGGTTTCTGCCGGTTCTGCTTCAACTGTTTCTGAATCTATAGGCGGGGTGATGACCGGCTTCTTCTTATTTTTATTTCTGTATATGCTTGCCAGCACACCAATAATAGCCAATATAACATAAATGATTAATCCTGTTAGATCTTCCATGATTTATCGTCTTGCCTTCCTTTTTTTAATAAATTTAATAAAAAATATATTATTACGTCTTCTATTAAATTTATGCGCCCGCTTTCTTGCCTCTGCCATTTTCTTTTGTGTATTTTCATCCTGCATTTTTATCCTCTCTTTTACTATAAATTTTCTGGCTTTCTGATAGTATTTTCTTTCAAGTCGCTTAGCTTTTTCTGCATCTTTTTTTGCCAGTATAACCTTTCTTGTTTGTGCCTGAATTCCGGGAATTGTTAATTTTGCTACCAGCAGTAATAATATAATGTATTTTACGTTCAAATTCAATACTTTTACAAAAATCCGGGAAATATTGAAATTTAAGAATTTACATTCAAAGTTAAAGTTTTTTTTTCTAATAATCCTCTTACAGTTATTACCACTTAATTGTGAAAAGGAAAGCTGTGATGTGATACCGGATACTTACATAAATTTATCCTTAAACATGATAATTTTCAACCTTGCCCCGATACAATCCTTAACTTTAACTAATAACATGGCCGGCGTTGCTTCTTTAGGTTATGATAATAACGGAATAATAATTTACTGCAACAGTGAAGACGAATACTTTGCATATGACAGAACATGCCCCTATCACCTAGATGAAAGTATTCCTGTTGAAAATGTTGATAATTTTATGTATGCCGAATGCCCGGAGTGTGGTTCGATTTATCAATTATGGTATTCAGGATTTCCCACTGAAAAAAGTGTATCTCAGTGCCCTCTTAAACAATTCAGGACAACCTATAATCCAAATACTAAAATATTATATATTTATAACTAGTACGTCGGATCAATATCTGTAATGGTCTGATTTATATGGCCCTTCAACAGGTACTCCAATATAGTCAGCCTGCTCCTTTGTTAACCTGGTTAATTTAACACCAAGCTGTTCAAGATGTAATTTTGCCACTTCTTCATCCAGTTTCTTAGGCAACCGGTATACTCCAACAGCGTAATCGTTTTGCCATAGATCTATCTGGGCCAGAACCTGGTTAGTAAATGAATTACTCATTACAAAAGAAGGATGTCCTGTAGCACATCCCAGGTTTACTAATCTGCCTTCAGCAAGAAGAAATATAGCATGGCCGTCTGCAAATGTATATTTATCTACCTGTGGTTTTATGTTTAGTTTCTTAACTCCTGAGTATGCATTTAGATTATCTACTTGTATCTCATTATCAAAATGTCCTATATTGCAAATAATTGACTGGTCTTTCATCCGTATCATATGGTCAAGGGTAATTACATCCTTATTACCTGTGGCTGTAACAAAGATATTTCCTTCCTTTAATGCCTCTTCCATAGTTGTTACTTTAAATCCTTCCATGGCAGCCTGTAATGCACATATAGGATCTATTTCCGTAATAATTACTCTTGCACCGTATGCTCTCATAGACCTTGCACAGCCCTTGCCAACATCACCATATCCCAGAACAACAACAGCTTTACCAGCTATCATCACATCAGTAGCTCTCTTTATACCGTCTGCAAGTGATTCCCTGCAACCATATAAATTATCAAATTTGGATTTGGTGACTGAATCGTTAACATTTATTGCCGGGGTTAACAGTTCTCCCTTTTCCTGCATCTGATATAACCTGTGTACTCCGGTTGTAGTCTCTTCAGAAACCCCCTTCCAGTCCTGAGCTATTCTATGCCACTTGTCCGGATCTGCCTTTAATGTACTTTTCAACTGATTAAGAATTACTCCTTCTTCATGATTTGATGGTTCGACTTCAAGAACCGAAGGATCATTTTCAGCCTG
>CP070654.1:2572418-2575839 GCA_020354785.1 Bacteroidales bacterium | reverse complement strand
AAGGGAATAAAAGTAAGAATTATAGGGGGTAAAGGACGAGATGAAATTATTGATGAATCAAGAATTAGAGGCTGGACAAAAAAAACATTTGTATATGATACAAAAGCTAATAATAAGTTGAGGCTTGGAAGTGAAGGAAAGGATTTAACCAGTAATAATCCATATTACAATGAATATGATTACAAGGCTTTTATGCATAATTTGTACATGCCACTGGCAAGTTTTGGTTATAACACAGATGACGGAATATTTACAGGTTTAGGATGTTTAATAAAAATGCACCGCTTCAAAAAGTTCCCTTTTGCCGCCAGTCATAAATTAAATGCTAACTATGCATTTGCAACAAATGCTTATAATTTTAAATATGATGGTATTTTTACTTCAGCTTTTTTTGGTTTAGATTTGAATTTGCATCTTGAATACAGGTCTCCGACATATACACAAAACTATTTCGGATTAGGCAACAACTCGAAATTGACAAATACAGATTGGGATTACCACCGGGTTAGAATTGGTCTAATCAATATCAATCCGGAATTAAGTAAATCGTTCAAAAATTACAATACTTTAGCAATAGGAATTTTGTATCAAAGTTTTGATTTGGAGAAAACACCCGGAAGATTCATTTCTGAAGTAAATCTATCCGAAATAAATTCTTATATTTTTAAAAGGCTGAACTATTTTGGGCTTAAGGCAAGTTATGTATTGGATGTTAGGAATAATAAAGTTATACCATCAAGAGGAATTTTATGGAATACAGAAGTAAAATCGTATTATGGAATAAGCGATTCCGCTCGTGCCTATAGTCAACTCAAATCTGAATTAAGCCTTTATATGAGTTTCAGAAAACCATATAGAACTATCTTTGCATTCAGGCTCGGCGGCTCAATTAATTCAGGAGATTATGAGTTTTTTCAGGCCTGTAGTCTTGGTGGCAAGTATAATCTCCGTGGATACAGGGCAACAAGATTTTCCGGTGATGCTTGTTTATATCAAAATTCGGAATTAAGGTTTAAGTTATTCAATTTTTCAAATTATATTTCAAAAGGACAAGTAGGTATAATTGGATTTAATGACATTGGCAGGGTATGGCTTAAAGGAGAGAATTCAAAAAAATGGCATCATGGGTATGGTGGTGGTCTGTGGATATCACCTTTCAATATGGCAGTAGTTTGTGCTACTTATGATTTTTCACAAGAAGATGACATGCTTTCAGTAAAATTCAATTTTTTGTTCTAATGTTTGAAATTTTGTGCTGACAAAAATTATTATTTATTTTAATATAAAAACTTATATACTTATTAATTTATCGGATATTAACGATAGCTTGAATTAAATATTGAATTTAAACTTTATGAAAAAGATCCTTTTTATACTTCCTTTATTGATAACTATTTCTCAATTATATGCTCAAAAGCAAGATAGAATAAATAATAGTATTTACAAGATAAACTTATGGTTAGATATACCCGTAACAATTGCGGGATTTATAACCAATGATATAGGATTAAGGGTAGTTAAAAATAAACCGCCTCTGGATTCACTGAAAGTTGTTCAGCTAGATCCCTCAGAAATAAACTGGTTTGACAGGGGGGCTGCCCGACAAAATGTTGATTCCTATTCCACGGCAATAGATATTTCTGATTATGGAGCGAGTATAAGCATGTTTTTACCGCTATTATTATTTGCAGATGAAGAAATCAGAAAAGACTGGTATAAAATACTGATCCTTTTTCTTGAGGCAGAAGCAATAAATGGAAATGCATATTCATGGCTGGCTGCGGTACACATTGATAGAATGAGGCCCCTGGTCTATAATTCGGATTTTCCTTTAAATAAAAGACTTGAGAGTAGAAACAGAAATTCTTTTTTTAGTGGGCATGTATCTACTGTAGCAACAGCCAGCTTTTTTACGGCAAAAGTGTATTCTGATTATCATCCCGAGCTAGGCAGAAAGAAATATATTATTTACTCAGCTGCTTTAATTCCCCCTATATTTGTTGGAGCGTGCAGATATAAATCAGGTAAGCATTTTCCCACAGATATTATAACAGGTTTAGCTGTAGGCGCAAGTATTGGAATACTTACTCCACATCTCCACAAAAATAAAAACTATAATCCCGCTGTTATTCCTGTTACTGGTTCTTTTACCGGTCTTTCTCTTTCATATAAGTTTTAAGGATTTAATTAATAGAAATATTTATGTCAATACAATTATAAAATTTTTAACTAAGGTCTGCGATATGATTTCAGATGTTATTAAAATTGAATTTTATTATTTTTATTATATTTTTTGCAGGATCAATAATTAGTATTCATAGGATTAATAAATTTCTTAATTATGGATGATTCAGGAGTATTCACGGATCCCCGTAACGGGATTACATACAAAACTGTAAAAATTAGTAACCGGATTTGGTTTGCTCAAAATTTTAACTATAATAATCAATACAGTTCCTGGTGCTATGATGATAATCCTGAGAATGCAAAAATATTCGGGAGACTTTATAATTGGGAATCAGCAAACAGTATTGCCCCAAAAGGCTGGCATCTTCCTAGTAAAAATGAGTGGGAGGCTTTACTTGATTTCTTTGGAGGAGTAGGAAAACAGGCTTTTAATAATATGTCAGACAAAGATTTTTCCGGATTTAACGTCTTATTTAGTGGAATACGAACCCTCAACGGGGATTACTATGGCCTGGGTTCTAGCAGTGGATTCTGGAGCTCTACTGAAGATCTGAATGAAACTGCATGGGGTTGTTTCCTGGATAAGGATGAAAAGAAAGCTGCAATGAGCAGTTTACACAAAAACTATGGCCGGTCTGTCAGACTAGTGAAAGATTCACCTGATCCACTATAAGAATTTAAAACTTAATCCGAAATTAACTCTGATAGGATCTTGTGGAGCATTTGGAAAACACTCACGGCCCCCTATAGGCAGGTTGTAATATTTACTGTTTAACAAATTGATTATCTTTATATATACTGCTGATTTCAGGATATCAGAGTTAGAAATCAAATATCTTACATTTAAATTCACCAGTGTAAAAGGATCATTTGTAACAATATTATCATTTTCATCTCTTAATGAACGATGATAGCTTTCACTCCGGTAAATAAACCTGGGTGACAGGCTTAAGCGATTTAAACTAAAATCAACGCCCCCTTTTATAGTATTCTTTGCACTAAACGGGATGTGTCCACCATCAATTTCTCCATCGATAAAGGTGTAAGCCAGATAAGAATTTAAATCAAGTTTGGACAGTCCAAATTTTGCATCCAATCTAACAGTGCCCCCATAGGATTTTGCAGTTCCTTTATTTACAGGCCTTTCAACATATGCAACTGGAATTCCGTGAAATTCCTGTCCTGAAAATCCGGCACTGCTCAATATATCCTTTACGTCATTAAAAAACACGTT
>CP070654.1:2567974-2572318 GCA_020354785.1 Bacteroidales bacterium | reverse complement strand
ATTTTATTAATATAGAATAGTAACGCTAATATTTATAATTTATTGTTTTAAAGTATGTTATAAATATTATTTTATCCCCCATGATTTATAAATTAGAGGGAGCAATTAGCATGTTGGAATTTGTATTATAAGAATATAAAACAATGTCAGAATGAATGAAAAAAGATTGGCTCGATAGTCAAATGAGACAACCTTTATAGATCATAAATATTTCAGAATATGTTATTCTCAGGGGCAATCAATGTCCAAAAGCAGATTGTTCCAGCAATGCCAGAGTTCATCCCCGAAGGTTCCCGGATCTTTAATTCTTCCTTCTTTTGTTGTTCTGTTCCATTCGATATCGGTAAGATTATTGGCTCCCTTATTATAGATTTTGTAAAAAGCATCAAAAACAGGATCGTCAACAATACCATATGATATATAACCTCCATTTTCAGGACCTCCCGGAACAATATTTGTATATTTTATATCACCGGTATTGTTATTCCAGTCTTTGGTCCAGTCAATTCTTATTAATTCATGATTTTCTGTCGGACTTTGGTATACAATCCAGTGTCCGTTGGTTCTGTCAAATCTTGCCACTCCCTCGTACCACTTGAAATCCGTATACGGATCAATTAATGCAGCTTTTGATATATACATCTCCCATTTCACTTCTTCAGATGAAATTATTTTTCCTTTTAACTTAGCTGTGTAAGTAGCCGAGCCTATTGTATAATCGTATGTCCATCCCCATGTACTTTCGCCTTCATATACGGGTTCATGGTTGAATGATTCCAGAAATGCAGCAACAGGTACTGCTCCGGAAATCGTAATTATTAAATTCCAAACACTTGCTTTGAAATATGCATGTCCCCAGTTTTTATGTGTAAGAGTGGATTTTGACAAGGTGTCAGAACTGTCATCAAAATCTGAAAAGTCAATAATAAAAGATTCTTCCGGAGGCAGTTGTGGAGGATCATCCCCTTCTGTATCATCTTTACAATTAAAAACTATAAACGCCACTAAAAAAAGTCCGGTTAAGAACACAAACGGCACTTTTCTGATTAATTTAAAAGGCTTATTTGTTTTCATGATCTTTATAATTAAAATTAATTTATATTAAAATTATAATATTCAATCTAATAATCCAATTTGCTATCTGATTCATTTTTAATATTTTTAAGAAATTTATTCACATGACCGAAGAAAATTTAAGGATAGATAAATGGCTTTGGGCTGTAAGGATTTTTAAAACACGCAACCAGGCAAGTGAGGCATGCAAAAAAGGCAGGGTCATTATAGGTGGTATTCAGGTAAAATCTTCAAGAGTTGTAAAAACAGGCGAAGTCATTTTAATCAGGAAACCGCCTGTTGTTTATACATACAAGGTTAAAGGCCTCCTGCAGAGACGACAATCTGCCAAAATAGCCCGGGAATATTATGATGATCTTACTTCTGTTGAAGAATTAAATAAACTACAAATAAAAGAGAAACTGTTTTTCAGCAGGGAAAAAGGCTCTGGCAGGCCAACAAAAAAGGAAAGAAGAATACTGGACAAACTGAGAGGAGATTAAATTACCAGATTTACATATTTAGGTTACTTTTGTAATATATTTTAACAAATTGATAGAAATATGCTTATTGCGCAGGAAAAAAGAAGGACAAATATCGCGGAATACGTGCTGTATATGTGGCAGGTTGAAGATGTAATAAGAGCATATAAATTTGATATTGATTTAATTGATAAAAATATAGTCTCACAGTATGATAAACCGGACAGTATAAAAAAAGAGATAAAAAACTGGTATGCAAACCTGATACTAATGATGCATGAGGAATATATTAAAGAGAAAGGACATCTCAGGTTTGTAAAGAATATAATTAATGATTTATATGATTTACATATACAGCTGCTAACCAGGAAGAAGGACAAGAAATATTTGGAACTTTACAGATGGGCTGTAGATAATATCCAGGAATTTAAACAGAAATTGCAGGATCCTGGCCTTAATGAAATAGAGATCTGTTTTAGCGGACTATATGCACTGCTGCTATTAAGACTGCAAAAAAGAACTGTAAATAGTGAGACAAAAAAGGCAATGATGACATTTAGTGATTTATTAGCCTTTCTGTCCTTAAGATTTAAGGAACGGGAAGATGATAGCAGGTAGTTTATTTCCTTTTATAGCAATTAATTATTTCACCTATATAATACCGGTGAAAATCTTTTGTCGGATAGTTATGTTGTGCTATTTCAGGAATAATAAAATTTCCGGGATCTAAATCTGCATAGTAGAGTTTCCGGCATTCAAAAAAAAGTCTTGATTGTTTATAGCATATGTTACCCAATTCTGTTTCCATTGGTATTAAGCCTGTAGCTTCAACCTTATTTATATTCCTGCCTGATCTGGAGCCGCATATCTGAAGTATATTCCTGTATTTTTCTTCAAAGAAACTTAATGTAAAGTAATCATATTCTTCGGCAAATTTGTAGGTATATCGCTGTGGTCTGATGAAACATATAGCTATTGGTTTATGCCATAGTATTCCCATAGTACCCCAGCTTGCTGTCATCATATTAAAATTATCATTTTTACCGGCAGTAATAAGCATCCAGTCATCCCCGATAATTTTAAACACATTTTCATTTAATGATTCAACTTCTACTTTTTTATAACTGTTATCAATTTGATCCATGATGTTTAATTTATTGCTTTAAACCCGAATTAAATATAGAATTAATTAAGCTCCAATTTCTAAATGACTTAGTAATTTTTTATTATATTGAGCAAAATAATTAATATTTTTAGAAATATTAATCTTATTACTCTTTTAATGTTTTAAATAATTCAGCGGCAAATAATATAAATACTGATGTACGAATCACTAAAAGTATTGGATAAGCTAAGGTTAAACTTTTCTCCGGAATCGCTTTTTATACTCAACATTACAATAGCATTTATTATGTTTGGGGTAGCATTACAAATTAAAACTGAACACTTTAAAAGGCTTATCCGGAATCCGAAATCAACTATTATAGGTATTATCTCCCAGTTTGTGCTACTGCCCGCAGTAACATGTGCTATTGCCATTTTGCTGAGAAACTATATAACTCCTACAATCGGACTGGGAATGATACTCGTGGCGTCATGCCCGGGAGGTAATATTTCTAATTTTATTTCATCCCTGGCAAAGGGAAACCTGGCATTATCTGTAAGTTTAACTGCAATAGCTACTTTGGCGGCAATAATAATGACGCCTGTAAATTTTAAAATCTGGGGAGAAATATTCTTATATTACATGAGTAAAATAAATCCTGACATCTTTCCAAAACTAACAATAGATCCTGTGAGCATGTTTGTGACTGTTTTTATTATCCTCGGGATACCGTTGCTTGCGGGGATGTGGGTTAACAATAAATTTCCCAGGACCACTGAAAAAATAGTTAAGCCGATAAAAACATTATCAATAATAATTTTTGGGGGGATGGTCATTTCTGCTTTTTTAAGTAATTATGAATATTTTATTAACTATATAAAATATATATTTATTATAGTATTAATTCACAATGGTCTGGCATTAGCAACAGGTTTTAGCTTTGCCTCGCTTTTCAGGGTATCACGTTATGACAGGAGGTCAATTACAATAGAAACGGGAATTCAGAATTCGGCACTCGCCCTTGTGCTGTTACTGGTAACCGGCATTTTCCCTGAAGAGGGCATTGGAGGAATGGCATTTATCGCTGCCTGGTGGGGAATATGGCATATATTATCAGGACTGGGTATCGCGTCACTATGGTCGCTTAAACCGGTTTCCGGAAATAATAATAAAAGCCGTGATTCAAAACCTGAATAATGTTATTATATAATATTAATTGAATTTCTGATACTGTATGAGCAGGACAATAGATCAATGGACTTGGGATTACTGGTTAGTACAGCAATATGTTAACCTGAATTACTGGTCATATTTTAAAAAAATATATGTTCATAACCTGGAAAATTTACCCAGAAACCAGCCTGTCATTCTTGCACCAAATCATCAGAATGCATTAATAGATGCACTGGGATTTGTCTATTCGGCTAAATGCCAGCCTGTATTTCTGGCCAGGGCAGATATATTTAAAGGCCGGGTACTTATTCATTTTCTGAATTTCCTGAATATCATGCCTATATACAGGATGAGAGACGGTGCTTCAAGTCTTAAGAAAAATGAGGAAATTTTTGAAAAGACTCTGGCAGTATTAAAGAACAAACTTAATCCTCTAAGTTTATTCCCCGAGGGAACACATGGCGATAAGAGACGGTTGAGGTCCCTGAAAAAAGGCATATTCAGGATAGCTTTTATGGCACAGGAGTTCTA
>CP070654.1:2534653-2567874 GCA_020354785.1 Bacteroidales bacterium | reverse complement strand
AATCATTGATTCTGCATTTTTACTTTTTGTAAATAAACCTATATTATTCTCCCATAACACAATATCATTCTCAAGTTGTTTAAGTTTGCTGGCATATTTATCCCGCTCCTGTCTTATTCTCTGGATACCATTTGGCTTACCTTTAAGGTTGTCCAGTTTTGTTTTGAATTTGAGGATATTCTTCCGGTTTTCATCTACATTTAATTCATCGAACTTCTTATTGATTGCATTCCTGTATTTATCCTGGATTTCATCTTTGTTTTTATATGGGACAAAACCTATTTCGGCCCATTCTCTCTGGAATTCTTTTAATTTTTTTAAACATTCTTCCACCTTATCAGTTAGAGCTAATTTTTCAATTTTTTTTATCAATTCTTCCTTCTTCTTTAAGTTTTGCTCGTAAGAATTATCAATCTGGGAGAAATAAGTCTCTTTTCTTTCAAAGAATTTATCGCAGGCTTGTCTGAATCTTCTCCATATTCTATCAGAATGTTTATATGGTACTGGTCCGATTTCCTTCCATCTTTTTTGCAGAGCGATAAGTTCTTCTGTAGTTTTTTTCCATTCATCACTGTCCTTGAATGCCTCAGCCTGGACACACAGATCTGTTTTTAACTGCAGATTGTCATTTTGTTGTTCTCTGTTTTGTGAATAGAACTCACGTTTTTTATTAAAAAAGTTATCGCATGCTGCACGAAACCTGTTATAGATTTTATTATTGTCTTTTTTAGGGGCAAATCCTATTGTTTTCCATACCTTCTGAAGCTCTATTATTTCATTCGATTTGTTTTCCCATTCCTTATGACTTGAAATTATGAGGCTATTTATCTCCTCAACCTTTTCACATAATACGCTTTTAGCCTCCAGATTTTTCTTCTGTTCTTTTTTTAAGTTAAGAAAGTATTCCTGGTGTTTCTTATTTATTTTTGAAGTCGTTTCTTTGAATCTTTCCCAGATCTCAATTCTCATATCGGCAGGCACAGGGCCAATCTCACGCCACTGTTCGTGCAATTTCTGCAGTTCATTAAATGCTGAAATAATATTTGGCTCTAATAATAACTCTTCGGCATTCTCACACAACTCAATTTTTAACTCAAGATTCTTCTTAAGATCCAGGTCTCGTAATTCCTTATTGATTTTTATGTAATCATAGAAGGCTTCAACATGGTGATGATAGGTCTCCCATAAATCTTTAACATTTTGTTGAGGGACCAGCCCGATTGATCTCCATTGTTTCTGTAATTCCCTGAATTCGTGAAAAGTCTTATTTATTGATTCCTTCCTATTTACAAGATCTTTAATTTCTTCAATTATCTGGTATTTTTTATCCAGGTTGTCCTGCTTCTCATCTTCCAGTTTCTTATTATATTCAGCCTTTATCTCCTTGTATTTTTTTAAATATTCTTTGAGTAATTTTTCCAGAGGATCCTCTTCCACCTTGAAATCTTCAATGTCACCTCCTTCCTTTAAAAAATTCTTCCTCTTTTTCTCAACATCGGCTTTATGTTTTTTATAGTAATTTGTTTTTATTAATTCTACGTCATTCTTTATATGCAACACAGATTTGTTATCGATAATATCCTTAAGCGTATCAACCAGATCTTTCTTACTTAAGGATGAATAGTCTATAATTTCCTCTCTCTGCTCATCTTCCTGCTTTTTATCCTCAGGTACTTGTGTCTTTTTATCTTCTTTTACTTTCCTGTCTTCAGGTAATACCTGTTCTATGTCTTTTGATTCCTTTTGTTCTTCCACACTTTCTTTGACAGCCTTCTTACTGGTTTTATCCTGTTTTTTTACTGCTGTACTCTTTGTAGTTTTAGCTTTTGTTTCGGCAGGTTTTTTTGATTTTGACTTTTTGTCTGTGGAGGCAGTCTTTGAACCGGAGGCTGACTTGCTCTTAGTCTTAGCTTTGGAAGCTGGCTTAGACTCTTTCTCTTTTAAGGACCTGGAATCCTTAACATCTTTCTTTTTTGGATTATCTGTTTCTTCTTCCTTCATATTCTTACTATCCTTAACTAGAACAGCAGATTTCTTATTTAACGTTTCAGACTTCTTCATATTTTCAGCATTTTAATTAATTTCGCTGAATTGTTCTTTAAGAACAGAGATTAATGGTTCATTATCGACCGTAGCGCTCTGCTATTAGTCTTTCAAATGATTGATTTTTAATATTAGACTACGAAAATATACATTAACAGCTAATAGTCAAAGTTTTTTACTAGTAATTATATGTCTGAGACAGATTTTAATAATAATTCCAGGAGAAAAGAGTATTATGAGAATAGATATTTTAACAATTTTACCCGGACTTCTTGAAAGTCCCCTGGATCATTCAATACTTAAACGTGCCAGGGAAAAGGGTCTGGTTGAGGTTAATGTGTATAATATCAGGGATTATTCACAGAATAAACATAAGCAGGTAGATGATTATGTTTTTGGGGGCGGAGCAGGAATGGTTATGTGCATCGAGCCGGTTGACATTTTAATTAGCAAATTGAAAAGCGAGCGGGAATATGACGAGATAATATATACAACACCCGATGGTGAAAGACTTACACAGAAGACAGCTAATTATCTTTCAACTCTTAAGAATCTTATAATTCTGTGCGGCCATTATAAAGGAATTGATCAAAGGATAAGGGATCATTTGATTACACGTGAGATTTCTATAGGAGAATATGTTTTAACAGGAGGGGAGCTCGCTGCTGCTATAATTACTGACAGTGTGTGCCGTCTTATGCCGGGTGTGATTTCAGATGAAACGTCAGCACTTACTGATTCATTTCAGGATAACCTGCTGGCACCGCCTGTATATACAAGGCCGGCTAATTACAAAGGCTGGAAGGTCCCTGAAATACTATTGTCAGGCAACACAGAAGAAATTGAGAAATGGAGAATGGAGCAATCAATGGAAAAAACTAAAAAGCTCAGACCTGATCTGCTTGATGATTAGTTTTTTATACTTCCTCTTTGTGACAAATACCGGCATAAGGGCAAAATGTGCATACCTTTGGATCATCGGTTTGAGTGAATATCATCTTATCATTATATAAGTCCTCAAGTGTTTGTTTTAGCCTGTGACTGAATTCTTCGGATAATACTCTGTAACTGTTTACCGGTTGGCTGTCCTTCCTTCCCTTGTGTAAGATAATCCGAAAATCAAAATCTTTAGCAAACGCTTCTCTGATGACATACAGGGTAGGAATAATTTCTGATTCCCTGTTATTATATGAGTAAATTAATGAATACATTAAAGTCTGAAAAACAGCACTGTTTCTCTCTGAACCTTTCTCATCAAAAAGGGAATCTATACTTTTAAAAGAATTTTCTGCCTGACCTGTTTTATAATCTACTATTCTAATTTTTCCATCCTTTTCATCTATCCTGTCAATTATACCTCCAATCCTTACCTTTTCAGGATTATTATTAATTTCTACCGGTAAATATGCTGTGTAGTACTTTTCAAGGCTGATGATCCTGAATGGTGAGTAAAGCATATCAATATCAAGGATCTGTTTCACATATTTGCTAATGACTTCTTTTATAATAAGATTTCTTCCTGTTATATCCGGATTATTTTTCCTGTCTTTTTCTTTATAATATTCAAAAAGAAATGCATCATTTATGGCTGATTCGTAAATGCTTTTATTTTCAGCAATCTTATTCAGTATATCTTTATTGATCAGGTCGTTAATATGAGGTTTATAGATTATATTAATAGATTTATGTAATATTGAACCGAAGATTGCAGGATCAATGTCTTCGATTACTTCTTCAGGTTCTCTTAATTCTGCAATATACCTGAAATAAAATCTTAAAGAACAATTCAGAAACGTATTTACAGCACTAGGTGTAAGGCATATCTTTGAATCCTGTTTAATATATTCTTTTAAATTATGTGATTCATTGATATTCTTCTTTGCAGTAATAGTTTTTTTTGCTGCCGGTGAAATATCATAAGAAAAGCTTTCCTCTGTAACATTAAATACCGATTCATAAAATATCTGGTGCAGGAACCTGCTTCGTTCACCTGTGAAGAGTCCGTCAGTCCTGGAATTATAAACAAGAAAAATATTCTTGCTGCGCTGCATTAACCTGTAGAAATAATAAGCATATATGGCATCCTGATGTTCAGGTACAGGCAATTCGAAACCATACCTCAGGCTAACAGGGATAAAAGAAGGTATATTATGAGATTTCGGGAAAATGCCTTCATTCAGAGACAAAATAATTACATTATCAAAATCCAGTGTGCGGGTTTCAAGAATACCCATAACCTGTAATCCTGCTAAAGGTTCTCCACTGAAAGGGATGCTTAGTTTTTTTAAAATGTTGATCAGGAGTTTAAATATAGTATTTGCCGAAAATTCAATTCCGGTCTCTTCCAACATTTCTTTTAGTCTCTGTATATAAGTATATGCATGATAAATAAAATCCAGTTCAACCTTTATCTCTGAACCGCTGTCAGCCTTTTTTAGTTTATAGCTATCCATTACTACTTCAAGTATCCTTAGAATATAAGCCGGTATATTTTTAGGATCCTTTATCTCAAGAAATACATTCGCCAGTTTATCATTGCTTTTTAAATCATCAATATTTATAAATACTTTGTTCCGGCTTGTTATTTTTTGAGTCAGTTCACTGATCTCTTCAGGAATTATATCAATTAAAACAGGAAGTTTTAATAATGATATAACATCTTTATAATACACCTGTATCTTACCGTTACTGGCTGTTCTGCTGTTACGGTGTATATCCACTAATTTTGCAATAAAACTAAAAACAGGAGTCTCTTTGAAGGGATAACCCATTGAGACATTAATATCATTAATTTCTTCAGGAATTGAATTTAATACAGGCAATAATAAATTTTCATCGGCCAGAATAATTGCTGTTTTGTCTATGTCTATATCCTGCAATTTTCCAATTTTCTTTAAACACCGGGAAATTATTTTGGCCTGTCCGATATTTGATGGTACTGATATAAATGATATTTCCATTTCCTTTTTTGAGATATTATTATGCCTCAGCGAACTTAAAGGGGCAGGAAATTCTTTAATATTATCTCTCAGGAAATACCCGGCCTCGTGTATAGTGTTATTCACATAGTAATCATCATAATCCCAGTAAAATTCTGCTTTTCCTTTATTTCTGAGGTAACGGAATAATTGCTTTTCACACTTATTTAAAGCGTTGAATCCAATAATTATATACTTTTCTGCATTATGATTGTTTAATTTGTTTGAATTGATCCTGTTTATTACTTCTCTGTATGCCATGCCTTCATATGCGAGGTTCTTTTTTCTGAGGGCTTCGTTAAATGCTGCATATATATTGTACATTGATTCCCACAAAGACAGGAAGTCCTTCTGATCTTCAGAAATACTTGCCGGCACAAAAGTTTTCCAGAACCTGGTTATTATTTCTATTTGATCATCAGTAAGGTAGTCGTAATAATTTTCAATATTCTTAATCTTTGCCAGGTTCTGAAAAATATCTTCAGGTGCAACCAGGTTTTTATCAATATCATCAAAATCTGCCAGTAGAATTTCCAGATAAAAATAAAAACTGTCAAAACTTTCAGGCGACTGAGTAACCTTTTTAAATGATGAATATAATTCGAAGAGCCTGGTCACAGGATCAGCAACCTGTAATCCTGATAGATGCTCCATTAATTCATTGATTGTAAAGTATGCAGGAGCCCATAAAGGTTTGTCTGTGAGTCCCGAAAGATACTTATTAAAGTAAAGCCTTGCCCTTTTATTGGGAAAAACAATGCAAATATCCGACAGATCATCTTTATATGTTGAGAATACTTGTGCGGCAATATCCTGTAAAAAGCAGGGCATTTATAACTTATTAATCATACTTGCAGTGAATCCTGCGCCGAATCCATTGTCGATATTAACTACTGTAACCCCGCTGGCACAACTTGTAAGCATCCCAAGCAAGGCAGATAAGCCGTTAAAATTTGCCCCGTATCCTATGCTTGTCGGAACAGCAATAACGGGTTTGTCAACCAGTCCCTTTACTATACTGGGAAGGGCGCCTTCCATTCCGGCAACAACAATTATTACCCTGGATTTACGGATCTCTTTAAATTTATCATACAAGCGGTGAATGCCTGCAACACCTGCATCAAAAACACGATGTACTTTATTCCCGAAGAACTCTGCAGTGACAGCTGCTTCTTCTGCAACCGGCATATCAGAAGTTCCGGCAGATACAACAGAAATAGTAGTATCAGGTATTTTTAAGTCTTTTCTTTTAATAGTAATTGTCTTTGCTGCAGTGTTAAATCTTGCGTCACCGCAAATTTGCTGAACAGCATCAAACATTTCTTTGGTAGCCCTGGTTGCAAGAATATTATTTTTCTTTTTAAGCATGTGGCTTATGATGTCCTGTACCTGTTCTACTGTTTTACCTGAACAGAAGATAACTTCCGGATAACCGGTTCGCAATTCACGGTGATTATCTATTTTTGTATGCCCCAGGTCTTTATATGAGAAATCTCTCAGCTGGTTAAGTGCCTTGTCAATATCTAACTCTCCGTCTTTAACTTCTTGTAACAGCTTTTTTAAATCTTCCGGATTCATCTTGATTATTAAATTTGGTTGCTATATACTTTATTAAACAAAATTATTAAAACAGAATAATAAAACATTCTTAAACTTTCTTTGAATTCATGCTTCCTGTCCGGTATCCTTCAATATCTATTGTAACATAAGTATAACCTATATCTTTGAGCTTGTTAACAATTTTGTCTTCCAGTTTGTTCTGAAAAACCTCGATAATCCGGGTTTTATCTAATTCTATCCTTGCCAGATTATTATGGCTTCTTACCCTCACACCTTTGAATCCGAGCGACATTAAAAATACTTCAGCCATTTCAATCCGTCTGAGTTCTTCCTCACTAATCCGGGTGTTATAGGGTATTCGTGTCAGTAAACATGCATAAGCCGGTTTATCCCAGGTCTTCAGATTAAGTAATCTGGAAAAATATCTTATATCTTCTTTTGTTATCTTATTTTCCAGAAGCGGGCTTACTATATTTAATTCCTTTAAAGCTTTTATCCCTGGCCTGAAATCTTTGGTGTCATCAGAATTTGTTCCTTCAATAACGTATTTAACAGAGAGCTTCCCTGCCTCAATTTTCAACTTTGTGAAAATTAATTTTTTACACAAATAGCACCTGTTTTCCGGATTATGTAGAATTGTATCACTAAGTTCTGTGTCAATGATTATATGCCGTGCATTTAGCTTATTTGCAATATTTTTCGCCTCCTTAATTTCCCAGTCGGGGATATACGGTGATCTGACAGTAAATGCAACAACATTATCAGATAATGCTTCTTTGGCAGATGCCAGTAAGAAAGTGCTGTCTACGCCTCCAGAAAATGCTACAGCAACACTTTCAAGCTTTTTCAGATATTCAATCAGGTTATTATATTTATCATTATTCTTTAATTCTTCCATCTTTTTCATTCATTAACTTCTCAACCAGTCTGTACACTTCATTAATAGGTATATTTTGCTCTTTTGCAATTCTTATACAATCTTCATACTCTGGCTTGGATTTAATAAGTTTATTCCTGTAAAAAGCTGATTTAATTTTTACTTCTCCATATTTTGTTTTGATATATTCTATCTTACGGTCAAGCATAATCTTTTCAACCGTATATTTTCTTAATCCCAGTGAGGAAGTTTCCTTAAATAATATCTCTTCTATATTCTTTTCCGCTCCTATATCGCAGAGTATACTCAGCTTAGCAGCCGGCCTTGACTTTTTCATAATAATGGGTGTAATAAAAACATCTTTTGCCCCTGCATTGAACAAAGAATTAATTATATAATCATAATATTCGGGATTCATATCATCTATATTGCATTCAACAATTGATGATGAGATTTTTTCTGTTGATTCTGTGCTTATATCACTTCCCAGATACACTCTTAATACATTAGGAATATTCTCATCTTTATTCCCAATGCCGTACCCTGTTTTCTCAATAACAAAATTTATCTTATCTGTGAATTCATCGACGCATGTTGCAAGAATTGCTGCCCCTGTAGGAGTTGTTGCTTCATATTGAACAGTGCCCTTTTTCACTGGTTTTCCTTTTAGTATTTCAACTGATGCAGGTGCAGGAACAGGCAAAGTACCATGAGCACAATTTATAAATCCACCGCCCAGTTCAACTGTTGAACTATATATTTTATCAGGTTTTAAATGATCAATACAAATTGCTGCACCAACAATATCGACTATTGAGTCTATCGCTCCTACTTCATGAAAGTATATTTCATTCATATCTTTATCATGCACAATAGCTTCTGCCTTAGCTACTTTTTCGAATATTTTCAGACTGAGTTTTTTAACACTGTCTTTTAAATCACTTTTATTTATTATTAGCCGGATATCATTTAAATTCCTGTGTTTATGTTTATTATCACTTTGCTGTGTGTCTTTCTTCTGTCCTTTTATTACTACATCAACCTTAGTCCCGGATATACCTTTTCTTTTATCTTTGGATATTTTCAGTTCATATTCTTTTACGTTCAGTTTCTTTAACTCATTTACCAGGTATTCAGGTTTTACTCCAATATCAATCATTGCACCAAGGTTCATGTCGCCGCTTATACCTGCAAAACATTCGTAGTAAATTATTTTCATATTCTAAAAGTATGATAATTATTAGAGAATAATTCAGTATCCTGCTAAAAATAGGAATTATTTAAAATTTCTTATTAAATAAAAATAATGTTTATTGTTCAGTATTCCTTTTTTATCTTAATTCTTTATAAATTCGTTCTAAATTCTTTCTAAATTTCGATCTTAAAAGTAAGTTTTTACAAAATTAACTAACTTTCCGGTTCAAACAGGAAGATAGAATGTTTTAAATATCCATAAAAGGATTTTATTATCAGAAAATTAAAATAACAGGACGAATGAAAAGAAGAGAGTTTATAAAAAAATCAGTAGGAGCAGGAGTTGTTGCCGGGACAGCCATTTCTGTGTTAAATAATGAGAGTTTATTTGCAATTAATAAATATAAATCTGATGACCTGCCATATGATCTTGTAGCAATAAAAGGAGGAGGCCCTGAAGCTATGTTTGACAAAGCTATTGCATCCCTTGGAGGAATGTCTAAGTTTGTCAGGAAAAATCAGACAGTTGTAGTAAAACCAAATATAGGATGGGATTCAACACCGGAAAGAGCTGCAAATACAAATCCAAATCTTGTTGGAAGAATTGTTGAACATTGCATCATGGCAGGCGCAAAGGATGTGTATGTAGTTGATCATACTTGCAACGAATGGACAAGATGTTACAGGAACAGTGGAATTGAAGATGCGGTTAAAAAGGCGGGAGGTAAAATAGTTGCCGGTAACAGTTCGGGTAATTATCACCCTGTTGAGATTAAAGGGGGTAAAGTTTTAAAGAATGCCAGGGTACATGAGCTCATTCTTGAATCAGATGTGTTTATTAATGTCCCTACATTAAAGAGCCACGGGGGTGCAAGACTGTCAATCTGCATGAAGAACCTGATGGGCATAGTCTGGAACAGAAGCTGGTGGCATGCTAATGACCTGCAGCAATGTATTGCAGATTTTTCAACATATATTAAGCCCGATCTTAATGTTGTTGATGCTTACCGCGTGCTAAAGCGAAACGGACCAAGAGGTGTTTCTGTAAATGATGTTGTTACAATGAAATACCAGGTTTTAGGTACTGATATGGTAGCAGCCGATGCCGCATCAACAAAGATATTTGGCTTAAGACCGGAAGAAGTAAGGCATATTACTTTGGCTCATGAGTTAGGCTCAGGGACAAAAAACCTGGATAAACTGAAGATCAATAGAATCACCATTTAAATATATGTTTCAGAAATATCTTAAGCTTTTTAGAATATTTGTTTCTTTAGTTTTTGTTGTTTCAATTTCTTTACTATTTATTGACTTCAGGGGAATAATACCTGCTTCAGTTTCCGATATTATAATTTATTTACAGTTTATTCCGTCAATAATTAAGTTTATAAATATTTTAGGCTTTGCTGCCATCGGATTCTTAATAATTATTATTCTGAATTTATTGTTTGGCCGGGTATATTGCTCAACAGTATGTCCGTTAGGAGTTTTACAGGATGTAATATCATTCATGGCAAAAAGAATAAGAAAGAAAAAGAAATACAAGTTTGCCAGGGCTCATAATGTGCTGAGGTATGTATTTCTTATACTGCCTTTAATTCCCCTGATTTTTGGCAGTATTTTTCTGATAAATCTTTTAGATCCTTACAGTAACTTCGGAAGAATATCTTCGGACCTGTTAAGACCTTCGGCAATAGGAATTAATAACCTAGTCTCCATTTTACTGGAAAAACTCAATATTTACTCTGTACACCAGGTAGATTATCAGCATTTCAAACTGACAACCACACTGTTCCCGATAGCATTTACAGGATTTATAATATGGATTTCTTTTTACCACGGGAGATTATTTTGTAATACCGTATGTCCTGTCGGTACCTTATTGGGCTTACTTTCCAGGATTTCGATATTAAAAATCAGGATAAATCCCTCTACCTGTACAAAGTGTGGAAAGTGTATTGCAGTATGTAAGGCAAATTGTATAAATATAAAAAAATTAGATGTCGATTTTTCACGTTGCATTGCCTGCTATAATTGCATAAAACCCTGTCCCGAGGATGCTATTAAGTATCAATTAGATATGCGAAAGAAGACAAAAACCAGGGAAGAAACCATAGATACGGACAAGAGAGAATTTGTTGCCAAATCTGTGATATATGCACTTGGACTATTCGGATTGACAAAACTGGCAAAGTCTCAACCGGCTAATAATGAAAAGAAGCTGATACCTGTTGAAAAGGAAAATCCTGTTTCACCGCCTGGATCAGGGAGTCTCAGACATTACAATAATAACTGTACAGCATGTCATCTGTGTGTTACCGCATGTCCGACAAAAGTGTTGCAGCCATCATTTCTTGAATTTGGTTTTACAGGTATGATGCAGCCTTTTATGGACTATAAGACAAATTACTGCAATTTCGAATGTACTATTTGCGGAGATGTGTGTCCTACAGGAGCTATATTACCGCTAACCGTGGAAGAAAAAAAACTGACACAGATAGGACGGGTACATTTTATTATGAAGAATTGCATAGTATATACCGACAGAACTGCATGCGGGTCATGTTCCGAACATTGCCCGACCCAGGCAGTGAGTATGGTACCATATATTGAAGATTTAACAATACCTTTTATAAACCCGCCGACATGTGTCGGATGCGGAGCCTGTGAATATGCCTGCCCGGTTGAACCACACAAGGCAATTTATGTTGAGGGTAATAGTATACACCAGCCGGCGGAAAAGCCATATTTCGAAAAGCTTGAAGTTGAGGACCAGGAAGAATTTCCGTTTTAGTTCTTACCCCTGCTGAACCTGCTTCTCCCCAACGCAACCTTTAGCGGTAAATTTCATCAATAGTATAATACAATTCATTTCATTAAAATAAATCAAAATGAGACCTTCCGGAATTTCAATATTATCCTTGTTTGCTGTTTATGTAATTCTTTTCCCGGCATGCGAAAAGGCTCCATCAGATGTCAAACTGGTTAATAAAGAATTTTTACTGAGCAGAATTTTAAAAGATGGTAAAATATATCAGGAATATATTTATAATGATAATAAGAAATTAATAAGAGTAAATCACTATTATGATGATTCTGTTTATCACTTTGAGGCATATAATTATAATAGCGAAGGCAAAGCTGTTATGAAAAAATATTCGGATGATTATTATGAGACCTATGAATATGATGAATATGGAAGATATATAAGATTAAATATACATGGTAGCGACAGCCAGGTTTATCAGATTAATGAATACACTTATAACTCAGTAGGACAAATTGAAACGGGAGTAGTAAATTACCGTGATATGGACATACGGGATATTACTTATACATATGATTCAAGAGGCAATGTTCTTACCAGGATAGAAGGCGAGGACGAAGAATCTCAATTTACATTAGTAACGAGTGAATATGAATATGATAATAAGAATAATCCCAGGTATAACTGGAAACTGCCCACTGATATTATTCAATATAATAATCCTTTACGATATATCCACCAGAACGCACTTTCATGCATGATGCCTCCAGATTATGAATACCAGTATGAATATAATTCAGACGGATATCCGGTAAAGGAAATAAGAAACTGGTTCAATACGGAAGTATATGACACCTTTTATTATGAATATCTGAAATAATAAATAATAGCGTAAGACATAATATATCACACGGCAGATGATATGCCGTTAAATGTCCGGGGCTGTCTTGAAATGCAAAACAGCCCCTTTTTTATTGCTTGAACAAAAGTTGACCTGTAAAACTTTAAAAATTGAAAGTTTTTCTTGATATTAGTTCTTTGATTTCAGCAATTAATAAATTTATTGTTTTTTAATGTCGGAACTTTCAATAGTCTGTGCATCAGCTGGTTCTGGAAAAACTACCAGGATTACACAGGAATACCTGAAATTATTATTCGGGGAAACTGATAATTTCAGGCATATACTCGCAGTAACCTTTACTAATAAGGCTACTGAGGAGATGAAAAGCAGGATAATTGGAGAGTTATACAAACTGGCTTCAAAACAGAAATCAAAATATCTGGAATTTCTTATAACCCATACCGGATTTCAGGAAAAAACAATAAGGAATAAATCTGACACAATTCTGAAAAAGATATTGCATGATTATTCGAGGTTTTCAGTCAGCACAATAGACAGTTTCTTTCAAAGGATTATCAGGTCATTTACCCGTGAAATAGGTATACAAAGTGGATTTACAATTGAACTGGATACAGATAATGTTCTTGAGGAAGCTATTGACAGGCTTTTTCTTGACACCGACAGCAATTTATCACTAAGAGAATGGCTGATTAAATTTGCTGTTGACAGGACCGAAGAGGGGAGAAGCTGGAATTTTAAAAAGGAAATTCTGGAATTAGGCAAACAAATTTTCAAAGAAGAATTCAGGGAATTTGATGATATTATTTCCGAGAAGCTTAAAAACAAGAAATTCCTTGACAGTTATCTTTCTAATTTATATAAAATCAAAGCACATTTTGAAAATACCGTGGAACAAAAGGGGATTGAAGGACTGGAATTAATATCTTCACACTCTCTATCTGTTAATGATTTTAGCTATAAGGAAACCGGCCCGGCAGGATATTTCCTGAAACTTGCTAACCGGAATTTCCAGAAACCAGGGTCCAGGATCCTGGAGGCTGCAAATTCCCCTGAAAAATGGTACAGCCAGTCATCTGAAATGAAAAACAGGATTGTGGAAATATTGGAAAAGGGATTGAATAATTTGCTGGTCAGTATTCTTGATTTCTTTAATATGAATTATAAATATTACAGGACGTCCTTAACAATTTTATCAAACATTTATACACTCGGTATATTATCTGATATAACAAGGGAGATCTTTCAATATATAAGCGAAAAAAATATATTCCTGTTAAGTGATGCTTCAGCATTTCTGAATAAAATAATAGAAAATAACGATGCCCCCTTTATATACGAAAAAACAGGCAACTACTATCATCATTTTATGATTGATGAATTTCAGGACACCTCAGGATTTCAGTGGAATAATTTTAAGCCGCTGATTGATAACAGTATATCTCAGAATTACGACAACCTGGTAGTGGGAGACGCAAAACAGTCGATTTACAGGTGGAGAAGTACTAACTGGGAAATATTAACCGAGAAAGTATTTAATGATTTTTATCCCGGTAGTGTTAAAAAATACCCACTTGAGAAAAACTGGAGAAGTTATAAGAATATAATTGACTTTAATAATTCCGTTTTTGTAAGGGCCGCCAGGGTTTTGCAAAATTACTTTAATAGTGAATTATCCGAATTTAATGTTCATCCTGATGCAGAAAAACTAAAAAACGATATAGTTAATATTTACAGCGATATTCGCCAGCAGTGTGCAACAAGTGAAAATAAAGATAAAGGTTATATTAAAATTCAGTTTACAGATAATAAAGAGGATAACTTTTTAAAGGATAATCTGGTAAGCATACTGAATGAATTACAGGATAAAGGCTACAAATTAAAAGATATTGCTGTTCTTACAAGGAAAAAAGAGGAGGGTAAAGATATTGCAGACTTTTTAATTGAATATAAAAAGAATAATAAAACAGAAGGAAAATACAGGTATGATGTAGTATCTGATGAATCTCTTTACTTAAGTAGTTCCTCAGCTGTAAAGTTTCTTATTTCCCTTTTGAAGTTCTTTATTAATGAAAATGATGCTATAAACATCTACTATATTATATCTGAATATCTTAATTATATAAAAGCCAATACCGGAGATAATGAAATAATACTCGGGGAGTATATTACTGCTGATTACAGAACTCTTTTTAAGGAAGTGTTTCAGGAGTCTTTTATTGAGACTGCTGATTATTTAAAAAGCCTGTCTCTTTATGAGATGGTTGAACGTTTAATTGAAATGTTTTCATTAAACAATATTATGGGCGAATTACCATTTATTCAGGCTTTTCAGGATATGATACTTGACTACTCAAATAGAAATTCATCAAATATTTATACATTTCTGGAATACTGGGAAGATATCGGATATAAAAAGAGCATATCAATATCTGAAGCTCAGGATGCTATCAGGATAATGACAATTCACAAATCAAAGGGGCTGGAATTCAAAGCAATAATAATACCATATTGTAACTGGCGTATTGATCATCATGCAAACAAACAAATATTATGGTGCAAACCCTCAGGGAAACCATTTGATAAACTGGATATCGTTCCTGTTAACTATTCACAAAACCTGAAAGAAACCGTTTTTGCAGGTGAATATTATACTGAGAAAATTAAATCTTATGTTGTTAATTTAAATCTGTTATATGTGGCATTTACAAGAGCCGGCCATGCTCTGTACTGTATTTGTGATGCCGGGAGCAAAGCTGGCGGCAGGATATCAACAGTATCGGACCTATTATTTAATATTCTATCAAATGACTATAAGAGTAAAGAATTAAGTAAAGATGATGTTAATTTGTTGTCATTTGATGATTACTACAGTAAAACCCATCAGGTTTTTGAATATGGAGATCTTGAAAATATTAAACCGGAGGAAGATTATGATAAATATACAGTCAATAAGATAGATGAATACACGGCAGTGGATAGCAGGAAGAAACTAAGAATAGCATACCAGGTCAGTGATTTTTTTGTAAGGGACACAGAAATTAAAACCAGGCCATTGAATTATGGCAAAATTATGCATGAAATATTTGCCGGCATAGTTACAATTGATGATTTGGAAAGGGCTGTTGAAAAGGTTTATAATGATGGTAAGATAGGGCTTGCTGAAAAAGAATCAATACTCAGGGATATAGAGCAAATAATTAATAATAATCAAATCAGAGGATGGTTCTCAAAAGACTGGAAGGTATTTAATGAAAAGGATATTATTTTACCTGACGGCTCAGTAAGGCGGCCTGACAGGGTTTTAGTAAAAGGTAATAGTGCAGCAATTGTTGATTATAAGTTTGGAGCTGTTGAACGCCGGGAGTATATGGATCAGGTAAGGGAATACGAAACTCTGTTAAAGGAAATGGGATATGATAGCATAGAATCCTATGTCTGGTACATAAGTACTGGTAAAATAGTCCGGGCATAGCAAAAAGAAGTAATATGATATTTCCATGGGGGCATAACCGCAGATTTAATGCTTATACGAATTACCTAAGAAAGCAATTCGGATGTCGTGTACAAAAGGTTTCTATAGATGCAGGATTTACCTGTCCAAACCGGGACGGCACAAAAGGAACCGGAGGATGTACCTTCTGTAATAATGATGCTTTTAATCCTTCATACTGCAAAGCTGAAAAATCGATCAGGCAACAGATACTTGAAGGCATACAATTTCATGAAACAAGGTATAAAACCGCAAATAAGTACCTGGCGTATTTCCAGGCTTATTCAAATACATATAAACCGCTGAGGCAATTAAAAGAAATTTATAACCAGGCCCTGAATAATGACAGAGTAGTAGGACTGGTAATTGGCACAAGACCTGATTGTGTTGATAATGAGAAGCTTAAATACTTCAAAGTGCTGTCTGAGAATTTCTATATAGTAGTTGAATATGGTATTGAATCATGTAATAACAATACCCTGAAAAGAATAAACCGGGGGCACACATTTGAAGAGACGGTTAAGGCCATAAATGACACAGTAGCCATGGGTATACGTACCGGAGCTCATATGATTTTCGGACTGCCGGGTGAGTCAAGAGAGGAAATGCTGAATTCGGCAAAGATAATCTCGAAGTTACCGCTGAGCAATATCAAGTTTCACCAGTTACAAATAGTTAAGGATACAGCAATTGCTGAAGAATATAAAAGGAATCCTGGTGAGTTTAATATCTTTGATATTAATGAATATCTTGATTTCATGGTCGGTTATGTTGAATTGCTGAATCCGGCATTTATTGTAGAAAGAATTGCAGGTGAAGTACCTCCGGAGTATAACATGGGAATTAAATGGGGATTGCGCTATGACCAGGTTTTAGAAAAATTTGAAAAAAAGCTCGAAGAAAGGAATACATGGCAGGGGAGGTTGTATAATGGTTAGATTATATTAAAAAAATGTTATAAATGGGCATTAAAACATATGAATACGGATATGATAATGCTATTCTTTCAACTGCCTACCTTGGGCCGGTACAATATTTTACAAAGTTTATTCTTTATTCAGGAATACTTATTGAACAGCACGAAACTTATTTAAAGCAATCATACAGAAACCGTTGTTATATATACGGAACAAACGGCAGGATGTCTATGGTTATCCCTGTAAAGAAGGTAAATAGTAACAATACAAAAACACAAGATATATTAATTGATTATGATACTGACTGGCAGAGAATTCACTGGAACTCAATAGTGTCAGCCTACAGGTCATCACCTTTCTTTGACTTTTATGAGGATGATTTGCGCAGCTTCTACAGTAATAAGGAAAAAACACTTCTGGATTTCAATCAGAAAATACTGTTAATAATACTTGGTTTTCTTGAGATTGATGTTGAAATAAACCTTACAGATACATTTCACAAGAAATACGAACATGCTATGGATTTAAGACAGGGCATTAATCCGAAGAAAAGACTGGCAGAAAAAGACAACAGGTTTGTACCCTGTAAATACAACCAGGTATTTATTGAAAAGTATGGCTTTCTGCCTAATTTAAGTATCATCGATTTACTTTTTAATGAAGGACCGTATGCCAGAGAAATTTTGAGAAGATGTGTAAAATAAAAAAGGGCAGTTAAAAATAACTGCCCTGGAATCATTGTTATCTTATAAGCATTAGAACCTGAAACCAATTGTGGCCGCTATTTTTGAAATTCTGTAATCTGCATCCACAGGACTGTAGAAATGATCATATGCTCTGATTAGTTCTTCTCTTACAGAATATATGTATGATACATCAAAGAAGAAAGAATTTACACGTAATCCAACTCCGGATGAGATAGAATAGTATTTAGCATCCTTATTAAAATCATTTTTGCCGTAAGGAGTGCCGTAATGTATAAATCCTCCTCTTATTGAAAAGTCGCCTAATCTGAGTTCGGCCCCTGTTTTAATGTTGCCTGCCGGTTTTAAATAATCTGAAAGTGCGGTATTAACCTCATCCATTTCATTAAGATCAGCATCTTCACGGTAACGAATCTGTGAATAATCAATGTATTCATAATCAAAACTTAATAATAGTAGTTTTTTAAACTGAAGGCCAATACTTGCAATAGCTTTGAGCGGAGTAACCATTTTATAATCATAAAATCCTATATCATAATAGTTTCCGCTCTCATCTGACGGATAGAGATTAGAAGGATTGGAAAAAATCGAGTATATTTTAGCATCATATTCATGTTCAAAACGAAGTATAGTAGGAGTATGAATTGCTCCTCCGATCCTTATTAATTGTATTGGTTTGTATATAAATCCCAGCTTTAAATTGTAACCTGTCCCTCTGTAAGCATTAAATCTGTAGTAATCAAACAAAAGTTCATCATTAGCATTGTCTGATTCCCTATGATTAGAAATCTTTTCATAGTGCAAAGACTGGATTCCCAGTGTTGCTCCAAAGTATAATTTATGTGCATAATTTGCACCTAATGCAAAGGCCCATTCGTTAATCCTCCCACTGGTTTCAATAATCCTTTTCTGGTAAGTTTGACCGGGAGGTGGCATATCCGTATAATATTCGAATTCTGGTAACGCATTGGTATCCAAGTCTATTACATATCCATCATATGCCAGTCCTTCCACATAGGGGTCTAAATCATCAGGATGATTTCCCCATGCCTGATGCAGGAAATAATCAACCAGTGAACTTGCAGGATTTGTGCCTTCCCCGGAATTTATTCCTTCAAAAATCTGGTTCGAATTGAAATCTGCCAGCCTGTTATAGCCGAAACCGAAGTTTATATTTACCAGTTGTTTGTTTTTTGATTTTATTGTTGTTACCAGGCCTATATTATCTATACTTAAGTTTAAATTAAACTCATCCCGGTCTGTTCCAAAATATCTTGTTTTAGCAAGATTTTTATTATAAGCCGGTGTGAAAGTAAAAGCTCCCTTTTGATATACTGCTATTCCAGCCGGGTTTGTACTTAAAACTGAAATGTCTCCGCCAAGTGCACCAAAAGCGCCTCCCATTGATGTAAACCTGGCTGTTCCTCCTGCAAAATTCTGTGAGAACTTAAGTGCCTCTTCAAATCCCTGTCCTTTAATGATTGCCGAGGAAAGTATTATCATATATATTAAAGTAATCCTTTTCATTGTGCCTTTTTTTAAGTGTTTGACAAATGTTTCAATAAATGAAAGTATGTAAGATTTTTCTTATCTCCTGCCGCTGCTGGATCTTGAGCTTCCGCTGGATGATCTGCTGGGGCTGCTTGACCTTCCTGATGATGAACTGCTACGGGAAGGAGAACTTGATCTTGAGTAACTTGAGCTGCTCCTTGAGCCTGAACTTGGCCTTGAATAACTTGAGCTGCTTCTTGAGCCTGAACTTGGCCGTGAGTAACTTGAGCTGCTCCTTGAACCTGAACTTGGCCTTGAATAACTTGAGCTGCTTCTTGATCCGGAACTTGGCCGCGAATAACTCGGGCGGCTTCTTGAGCCTGAACTTGGCCTTGAATAACTTGAGCTGCTCTTTGAGCTGGAACTTGGCCTTGAATAACTTGAGCTGCTCTTTGAGCTGGAACTTGGCCTTGAATAGCTTGAGCTACTGCGCGAAGGAGTACCGGGTCTGGAGTAACTTGATCCACTCCTTGAACCGGACGTGCTTCCGGGTCTTGTGTATCTTGAAGAAGCTGGTCTACTGTTATAGGTAGGCTTTGTTACTGTTGACGGCCGTGTATAACTTGAAGAATAGTTGCTTCTACCTGTAGGACGTGTCGATGGTGTAGTTGACCTGGTTGCTGAGCTTCTGCGATCAGTTGCAGGTCTTGTTGTAACAGATGTTCCTCCTGTACTCTTATCAGTTGCCCTGCCTGTTCCTCTTGAATAATCAGAACGAGTAACACCGGTTCTTGTTGACTGATAGTCAACTCTCCTTCCATTGACAGAACCGGATTTTGTTGATTTTATGTTACGTGAGATTCCCTGCTGTGTAGCAACCCTTGGATTTGATACAGACCCTCTTGACCTGTTATTTCCTGATACTGAATGACTTCTTCCAAAATATGTCCTTCTGTGCGGTCTGTAATAGTCATTATAATAATATCCGTAATGATCTCCGTAGTAATGGCTGTAATATCCGCCGTAATATCCATAATGATGTCTGTGCCATGGCCTTCTCCAATATGAATGATGATACCACGGAGAGTACCATGATGAATAATAATGCGGATAACCGTATGAAAAGCTAAGGCCCCATCCGGGATAGCCATATGAAAATCCTAAACCCCAGTCCCATCCATATGGGTCGTAGTAGTAGCCATAGCCGTAAGGATCGTAGTACCAGGGATCATAATAATTAAAATAATAAAATGGCCTGTGAAACCTTCTTATTCTTGAAGTATAATAGTAATCATCATCATAATAATAATTATTACTTATATAAGTATCTCCGTCTTCCTCATAGTATTCCTGATCAATATAATCCTGATCTTCTTCATATTCAAGGCTGTCATAAGCATATTTTAAAGAATCTTCCTGTTGTTTCTCCAATGTTGCAATATATTTTTCATAATCGCTCATCTCTCTTTCATTTTCTTTTTCTTTAACAACTTCTTTTTTCTTTGTCACAGCCGGATCATCCTTGGGATTATAATAAATGTCATCATACTGTGCTGCTGCCTGAAAACTAACTGTGCAGGAACCTAAAACAAGTCCGAAAATTCCGAATATGTGTATAATTGTTTTCATGGTTCTCCTCCTTCTAATTTTTATTGTGTGAATATATGATTTTATTTTTTTATTTTGCATCAGAATTAATTTTTAAAACAAGTATCAAATATCATACCAAAACATAATTATGGCTAAAGAAGTTACGAATAAGGAAGAGAATTATTCACAATGGTACAACGATCTGGTTGTTAAGGCCGACCTGGCGGAACCTTCGTCTGTTAGAGGATGCATGGTAATTAAACCTTACGGATATTCAATATGGGAAAAGATGCAGGCCGCTCTCGATAAGATGTTTAAGGATACAGGGCATACTAATGCATATTTTCCCCTGTTTATTCCAAAATCATTTTTTAGCAAGGAAGCAAAACATGTTGAAGGATTTGCAAAGGAGTGTGCAGTTGTAACTCATTACCGGTTAAAAAATGCTGAAGATGGTTCAGGTGTAGTTATTGATAAAGATGCTGAACTTGAGGAAGAACTTATTATCAGACCAACATCAGAAACAATAATCTGGAATACATACAGGAACTGGATTCAATCATACAGGGATTTACCTATCCTGATAAATCAATGGGCCAACATTGTAAGATGGGAGATGCGTACACGCCTGTTTTTAAGGACCACGGAATTTTTATGGCAGGAAGGTCATACTGCCCATGCAACCAGAGATGAAGCTATTGAAGAAACATTTAAGATACTTGATGTATATGCTGATTTTGCACAGAATTATATGGCTATGCCTGTAATGAAAGGTGTTAAAACTGAAAATGAACGGTTTGCTGGAGCAGTTGATACCTATGCTATTGAAGCATTAATGCAGGATGGCAAGGCCCTGCAATCAGGAACCTCACATTTCCTCGGACAGAATTTTGCCAAAGCATTTGATGTTACTTTTACTGATAAAAATGGCAAACTGGAGCATGTATGGGCCACATCCTGGGGTGTATCTACCCGTCTGATAGGTGCACTGGTTATGGCACATTCGGATGAGCACGGACTGGTATTGCCTCCTGAACTTGCACCGGTACATGTTGTTATTATTCCTATTTATAAGAATAATGATCAATTATCAGTAATTTCTGAAAAAGCTGAGAAGATTAAGAAATTGTTATCAGATAAAGGTCTTACTGTAAAATACGATAACCGCGACACACATAAACCCGGCTGGAAGTTTGCAGAGTATGAGTTAAAAGGAATTCCGGTTAGATTGGCAATAGGGCCAAATGATATAGATAATAATACAGTTGAACTTGCAAGAAGAGATACTCTGCAAAAGCAAACTTATCCGCAGGAAGGCATAGAGAAAGTAGTTGCTAAACTCCTGGATGAGATGCAGGCTAATATTTTCAAGAAGGCATTAGACTTTAGAGAAAAAAATACATACAGAACTGACGACTATGAAGAGTTTAAGCACATAATGGAAGATAAAGGAGGTTTTATACTGGCACACTGGGATGGGACGGAAAAGACCGAATTAAGGATTAAAGACGAAACAATGGCAACAATAAGATGCATACTATTAGACAGTGAACAGGAGGAAGGAAAATGTATTCTTACAGGTAAACCTTCAAAGCAGAGAGTATTGTTTGCAAAAGCATATTGATTTTACTGTTCTGTTGTTCTTTTGTCTTGATACAAAAGAACCAAAAAATCAAGGCTTACAAAAACCCCGATATAAGATTTGTAAGGATTTGTAAAACAAATCCAACAAAATCTATAATCGGGACTAGTTGTTCGGCTCTTCTTGCCGCATTGCTAATCGTTTCACTTGCGCAATGCTTAAGGTCCTTCGCGACGAGCCTTCACAAAGATTTGTTACCCAAATTTTTTTAAGGCCAATTACCCGGACAAAAGAACCTGCCCCTCCAAAACCTAATATCTTTCGGCTTAATCCTTCCATCAAAAATCGTTAATCATAAATCGTTAATCTTAAATCCTTATTTCCCATATTCCTGTATTTCCCATATTCCCAATATTTCCCCTACTCCCATATTCCTGTATTTCCCATATTCCTGTATTTCCCATATTCCTGTATTACCCATATTCCTGTATTTCCCATATTCCTGTATTACCCTTTCCCAAATCTTAAATCGTTAATCGTACATCGTTAATCTTAAATCACTTGGCGTCCTTCAGTTTAAAGCCCAAGTATAATCCGAATATTAAGATTAGCAATGTCATAGCAATTAATGCTTTATAACCTATTAAGTTCAGAATTATACCCCCGGGAATAGAAAAAAACAGGCCAAGAGAAGTCAGGTTATTCTGTATGGCAAAATAAACCGGTCTTTTTTCTTCAGGGGCTATACTTAAAACAAGGTTGTTAAAGGCAAGCTTAAAACCGTCTGAAGCACTTCCTGCCAGTAAGAATATCAGAATGAATAAATAAATATTACTGGCAAAGAAAGCTATAAACAGGCTTATGATAATCATTATAAAGGAAGCTGATATGATTTTTCTATTTGAACCAATCGAAGCATATTTTGCCCATAGTATATTCCCCAGCATTGAACCTCCAAGCAGTGGTACTGCTGAACCCAACGCCAGCCCTCCAAGATTAATGTCTATATCAGCATATTTTACTATAAATGGCAGTACAAACAAATATGAATATGATATTAAGCGAACTGTAATCTGTGATTTGAGATCTTTTTCATGCTTTAATGTTCGGAATGTATTTACAAGAAAAGTCGAAAACTTATCTTCCTTCTTTTGAATTTTTTTCTTTGGGAATTCCTTCACAGTGCCCAGAAACAAATAACCTATTACCATAAAACCTGAACTAATCATAAAAACCAGTGCAAAACTTCTTGGCTCTTCAAACCTGTTTAGAAGCCATGCAGCAAATACACCGCTTACAACTCCACCCAGCCCCATAAAAATCTGGCGATAAGCCCAGGTTACGCCTCTGTAGTCATTAGAAAATATTTTACCTAGTAATTCATGAAAGTATATTGTCCCTAAACCTGCACAAAATGAGAAGGCAAACAATCCCAGTCCTATAAACCATAAGGCAAGTGTACTGCTTAACTCGCCGAAATAAAAGATTGATATTCCAATTCCAAACCATGATATAAACCGGAAAAAAAAGATAATTCTCAGGGGCTTCATAACTCTGCTGTATGCCTGGGCAAAAAATGCCGTATAAAGCTGCATAATAACTGCCCCTCCTCTTATCAAAGACGAAAAGAATCCCAGCAAAATGTTGCTCTGGCTGAAATATGAGACAATCAAAGGTAAGATAGTGGAAGGTTCAGCAACGTGCATCCCCGAAGAAATGAAGAATCCATGAACTATAAATTTAATCCTGTTTGATTTTAAATTATACAATTTATCCATTGGGATGCACGCTTGATAAAGCTGCAAAAATAGTCTATTAGATTATTTATTGAGGAATTTAATCTTAAATTTGTTCCTCGATAATAATTATAATAATATTAAAATCATGATAAATAAAACAGTTGGCATACTTCTAATTTTCCTGATAATAATTGGTTCCTGTAAAAGAAGCTCTTATAACAGCCAGGATGAAACAAATAATGAACTTATGGAAAAAATCAATGACTTTGCTATAGTAAAGTTGACAACCAGTTTAGATGACTTGAGTGATAACCAGAAAAAGATGATCCCGATATTGATTGAAGCTGCTGAGATAATGGATGAACTTTTCTGGTACCAGGCATATGGAGACAAAGAAGAATTATTAAGCAATATTGATTCTGAAGCCGGGAAAAAATTAGTATTGATAAATTATGGTCCCTGGGAAAGACTTAATAATAACAAGCCCTTTATAGAGGGGGCAGGAGAAAAACCTGCCGGTGCAAACTTTTATCCTGAAGATATGACTAAAGAAGAATTCACTTCATTCAATTCAGATGATAAAGCAAGTCTGTATACACTAATAAAAAGGAAAGAGGACGGAAGCCTGGAATCTGTACCTTATCATTTATGTTTTAAAGAACAGTCAGCAAAAGCATCCGGCTTATTACTAAAAGCGGCAGAACTTGCAGAAGACCAGGGATTTAAAGAATATCTGAAGTTGAGAGCAGCGGCCCTTTTAACAGACGATTATTTTGCAAGCGATATTGCATGGATGGATATGAAGACAAATAAAATTGATTTCATTGTTGGACCGATTGAAACATATGAAGATCAATTATACGGATACAAAGCATCATTTGAAGCGTTTATTCTGATTAAGGATCTTGAATGGAGCAAAAAGCTTGATAAGTATTCTTCTATTTTACCTCAATTACAGAAGGCCTTACCGGTTAATGAGATATATAAATCCGAGATACCTGGCAGCGATTCCGATCTTGGCGCTTATGATGCAATATACTATGCGGGGGATTGCAATGCAGGAGCCAAATCTATTGCTATAAACCTGCCTAATGACGAGAAAGTGCAGCTGGAGAAAGGCAGCCGGAACCTTCAGCTGAAAAATTCAATGAAAGCCAAATTTGACAAAATTCTGGTTCCGATAGCAAAAGAATTAATGGCTGAGGATCAGCAGCAACATATAACATTTGATGCATTCTTTGCTAATACAATGTATCATGAGGTAGCTCACGGATTAGGAATAAAAAATACAATAAATAACAGGGGAACAGTAAGGGAAGCGTTAAAAGACAACTATACAACTATTGAAGAAGGAAAGGCAGACATACTGGGATTGTTTCTTGTAATGAAGCTAAAAGAGATGGGAGAAATTGACAACGATTTAATGGATAATTACTCGACTTTTATGGCAGGTATATTCCGCTCCATACGTTTTGGTGCCGCCAGCGCACATGGAAAGGCAAACCTGATAAGGTTTAACTATTTCAAGGAAAAGGGAGCCTTTTATATTGATGTAAACGGGAAATATAACGTCAGTTATGAGGAGTTTCAGAAAGCTGTCAACTCTTTATCAGAACTTATTCTGACTATTCAGGGCAACGGAGATTATGACAGGGCAAATGAAATTATTGACAAATATGGAGTTATTGATGCTGATCTTGAAAAAGCACTGAAGAAAATAGAAGAAAAAGACATTCCTGTTGATATAGTATTTGAGCAGGGTATGAGCGTTTTAGGATTATAGGGAAAATATAATTAGAAATACAGAACATGATAATTGAATCAAGAGCTTATGCCAGGGCCGGACTCCTGGGTAATCCTTCTGACGGATATTTTGGAAAGACAATTTCTATTATTATCAGAAATTTCGGAGCTATTATTTCAATTTATGAATCGCCGGATTTAGTAATTGAAGAACAGGCGGTTGACAGTAACAGATTTCGTAATGTATATCATCTGGTTGACTCGGTAAATTTAACAGGTTACTATGGAGGAACAAGGTTAATAAAAGCAGCTATAAAGAAATTTTGTGAGTATTGTGACGATAATAAAATCAAATTATCTAATAAGAATTTTACCCTGCAGTACCAGTCCTCTATTCCCAGACAGGTTGGGTTAGCAGGTTCAAGTGCAATTATTACTGCAACAATAAAAGGCTTAATGAAATTTTATGATGTTAATATTCCATTGCCTGTATTACCGTCATTGATATTATCGGCCGAAGTAGATGAATTAGGTATAAATGCAGGTTTGCAGGACAGGGTTATACAGGTATACGAGGGATGTGTATATATGGATTTTAATAAATCATATCTGGAAAAGAACAACCATGGCAAATATGAACATTTAAATCCTGAGAATTTACCAAAACTTTACCTGGCATATAAAACTCAGCTGGGGAAAGAATCAGGCAAGGTATTTAATACTGTAAAACAAAGGTTTGAGAATGGAGACGATTTCGTCCATAAAACACTTAAAGAGATTGCATCAATGGCTGACAAGGGTAAAGACGCGATCGCCAGGCGTGATCATGATGAATTATATGACTTAATCAACACAAATTTTGATTTAAGATGTAAGATTATGAATATTTCTGAAAGTAACCTGGAGATGGTAAAGGCTGCACGAAAATGTGGTGCTTCAGCTAAGTTCAGCGGTTCAGGCGGGGCAATAATCGGCTCCTATAAAGACGATGAGATGCTTAGAAAACTAGTCTTAAGTCTGAAAAAAATCAATGCAAGAGTAATTAAACCCTTTATAATTTAATAATATGATCAGTAAAGCTGTTATTCCTGCTGCAGGTTTAGGCATAAGATTTCTTCCTGCAACAAAAGCTCAACCCAAAGAGATGTTGCCTGTCATTGACACGCCGGTAATTCAATATGTCGTACAGGAGTGTGTTGACTCCGGTATTGAGGACATATTAATTATTTCAGGCAAGGGTAAAAGATCAATTGAAGATCATTTTGACAGGAATCTGGAGTTAGAAACTAAAATTCAGGAAAAGGAAGATGAGGTATTATATACGCAACTCAGACATATTGAAGATATGGCAAATATTCATTTTATTCGCCAGAAAGAGCTTAATGGCCTGGGTGATGCTGTATTTCATGCACGCTGTCATTGTGGAAATGAACCATTTGTAGTATTGCTGGGTGATACAATAATTGATTCGGTTATCCCGGTAACACAACAACTTATAGATACTTATGAGCAATATAAGCAAACAATAATTGCGGTCGAAATAGTTCCCAGAGACAAAGTTACAAGATATGGAATTACAGGAGGAAAACAGATAAGTGACAAATTAATGCAGGTAGATGAACTTATTGAAAAGCCTGAAATTAATAAGGCTCCTTCAAATCTGGCTATAGCAGGGAGATATATCCTTACCCCGGAAATATTTGATGCTCTGGAAAAGACACCAAGAGGTAAAGGCAACGAAATCCAGCTGACAGATGCCATGAAATTATTGCTGAAGCACGATAATATAATGGCACTTACTATCGAAGGCAAGCGTTATGATATAGGTAATAAAATGGATTTTCTGAAAACAACCGTTGAATTTGCGTTAAAAAGAAAAGAATTTGCCAAACCTTTTAAGGCATTCTTAAGAGATATTATTGATAAACCGGAAAAGGAACAGAAATAAGAAAATAAATTAGGAATATTAAGCAGAATATTTATTTTTGCAGGAAACAAGACTAACATGTCTTTATCTAGAACTTATATTTTATATCTTCTCCTGCAGTGAAAGATGTTGAAATTCATTAAAACAACATGTTTCAGGGAGCAGGAAAGTATTAACCCTAAATTTAATTCCTATGAGTAGAATACGAAAAGTTTACCTTGATGAAAAGGAAATACCGAGGCAATGGTACAATCTGGCGGCTGATATCAAAGTGCCTCCTTATATGAGTCCTGACGGTGCTGTGCCACCCGAAGCATGGGCTCCTGTTTTTCCGATGAATTTAGTTGAACAGGAATACAGCACTGAACGATGGATAGATATACCTGAGGGTGTTCTTGACCTGTTATCCAGATGGAGACCTTCACCCTTGCACAGGGCTTACGAACTGGAAGAAGCCTTACAAACTCCGGCTAAAATATACTATAAAAATGAAAGCCTGTCGCCGGCCGGAAGCCATAAACCAAATACTGCCGCAACATAGGCATGGTACAACAAAGAGTTTGGTATTGAGCGGTTAACTACTGAAACCGGAGCAGGACAATGGGGCAGTGCACTTGCTTTTGCCTGTGCCCTGGTAGGGCTGGAATGTAAAGTCTTTATGGTACGTATAAGTTTTGAACAGAAACCTTACAGGAAGCTTATGATGGCAACCTGGGGAGCCAACTGCGTTGCGAGTCCGAGTACTGAAACAAAGGCAGGGCAGACAATACTGGAGAAAGACCCTGATACTCCGGGAAGCCTGGGAATTGCTATTAGTGAAGCAATTGAAGCGGCAGTAACAGATAAAAGCGGAAAAACAAGATATTCGCTGGGTAGTGTTACAAATTTTGTTTGCATGCATCAAACTGTAATCGGACTTGAAACTAAAAAACAGCTGGAAAAGTTCGGGGAAAAGAAAGTTGATGTTATTATCGGTTGTGCAGGCGGAGGAAGTAATTTTGCAGGATTATCATTTCCTTTTCTTTATGATAAGATTAACGGTGCGGACATTGAAATTATACCGGTAGAACCTGCATCATGCCCGACTATGACAAGGGGTCCCTATGTTTATGATAATGGTGATACTGCTATGATGGTTCCCCTTGTAGCTATGCATTCTCTGGGACATACCTTTGTTCCTCCTCCGATTCATGCAGGTGGATTACGCTATCATGGTATGGCACCACTGGTAAGTAAAGCTGTTGAAGAGGGTCTTTTAACACCCCTGGCGCTGCATCAGATTGAAAGTTATGAAGCAGGAGTATTATTTGCCAAAACTGAAGGTATAATTCCCGCTCCTGAAACAACTCATGCTATTGCTGCTGCAATTCGCGAAGCTAAAAAAGCAAAAGAGGAAGGAAAAGAAAAGGTCATATTGTTTAATTTCAGTGGCCATGGATTGATGGATCTTACAGGCTATGACAAATTCCTTACCGGCCAGTTAACAGATTATGATTTACCTCAGGAAGAAATCGATAAGAATCTTGAGTTAATCAAGCACTATCCTAAACCGTAAATATAGAATTAACAAACTTTGATAAAAAATGGCTGTCTTTATAAGGCAGCCTTTTTTTATGCTAAAATGAAATACCAAACACCAGGAATGGGGTTCTGGTGTAAGGATTAATAATAAATGAACCTGAAACTGGTATAGAATAGCTGTCCGTTACCTTAATATCTTTTGATGCCGAAATACCAAAGTTTACTATCATGAATTCGTCGCCCGGGTCAGGATCAACCACAGGATCATAATCAGGTACTGCTGTTTCAACAGTATAAATGCCATTTCCGGCACCAACAAACACGTCTATAAAGCCAAAACTGTATCCGGCTTCAAAATACAGGGAATTGTCATTGTCGTTCATTAAATTAATATTTGCTGAAAAACTAAAATCTCCTGCTGAAAATCCGGCATTAAACTCAATAACGTGATTTGAATCAGAAAAGTAGTCCATTAAACCCGCCTGGTCGTCAGGGAAGAAATAATCTGTAAATCCGACAGATACCATGTCGGCGAATGTGTAGGAAATATAAAGATCGGCTTCCTGAGCTCCCGGAGCATTATGTGTATATGCCCCCCATGCACCTAATGTTATCCCGTAAATATTGGCTTCGATACAGGGCTGTATACTGGGTGAACTTCCGAAATCTGTACCACGCCAAATATACCGGCTTACTAAATCTGCTCCTACAGATACCGGTGAAGACTCCTCTTCTTCCTGGGCTTTAAGATTATCTACCGGAATCAATAATAATGCAATTGCGAAAAAGACAGGCAGATAGAAATTTTTCATAGCTAAAAGTTTTAAGTTGCAAATGAATTTAAGTTGTAAATATAAAAAAATAAATATAACCCCCAAAACAGAAGGGTATAAATTATAAAATAAAATAAAAAGTATAAATAAACCATATTAAATAAATAGTAAAAAAATAAAAAATGTATAAATATAAATATATAACCCTTTTATAGGTAAGGTACGGGATTTTTTTGAATTAGCAGATCAGGTGCCTGAATATTCCGTTATTTCTTTAAAATAATTTTGTCCAGCCTGTCTCTGCTGTGAATTTCTTATATCTTTGTCTGAGTTAAATACTTTATATGAATATTAAATGAAGAAAGATATAGAGAGGCTGTTAAGAGCAGAAGCAGATGCAATATTAAATATACCTGTAACTGAAGATATTGATAAAACCATAGAATTAATTTTTCAATATGTGCATAATAAGGGAGGTAAGATAATTGCGAGTGGTATGGGTAAGGCTGGACAGATAGCAACAAATATTGCAACAACATTTAGTTCCACGGGTACTCCGGCATTGTTTCTACATCCTAGTGATGCACAGCATGGTGACCTCGGTGTAATACAGAAAAATGATGTTCTTCTGCTTATCTCAAACTCAGGAAAGACAAGGGAAATTATTGAACTTGTTGAGCTGGCAAGAAAGCTGGTTAAGAACATACCCATAGTTGTAATAACTGGAAATCAGGATAGTCAGCTTGGAAATATTGCAGATATTATAATCCATACCGGCCACCCAGATGAAGTATGTCCGATTGGCTTAACTCCTACTACATCTACCACCACAATGACGGTCATAGGAGATATACTGGTAGTCCTTATGATGAATAAAATCAACTTTTCGCCTGAAGAATATGCAAAGAGGCATCATGGAGGATACCTGGGAATAAAATCCAGAAATGCAAAAATTTAATGAAGCAAGTATGTTATTTTAAATAATTATTATATTTAAAGTGTTAAATATTTATTCATTATAAGACATTTTTTATAAATTCAGAGATTTATTGATAAGAGGAATAAGGGAAATAAAGGAGTAAGGGAATAAGGGAATAAAGATTAACGATTTAAGATTAACGATTTAAGATTAACGATTTAAGATTTGCGATTGAGGAATAAGGGACTTAATAAAAGACTAATAGAATATTAACTAATATAATAATAACTATGGCAAGGCGATATTTGTTTTTAAGAACATTTGTTTTTTTTGTCGGTATATTTTGGCTTTTATCAGGTTGTGAAAAGCAAACAAAGGAAATATATGAAACCCCGGAATGGCTGGGAGGAACAAGTATTGAAACTCTAACTGAAGAGGGAGATTGCAATATATACTTATCCTTAATGGAAATAGCTGAATATACCGAACCCATAACAAAACAACTCTTTACATTATTTGTGCCACGCGATAGCGCTTTTCGGGCGTATTTCAATAAAATTGGTATTGAATCGGTGGATGAATTAACCGAAGACCAGGCACGCTCGCTTTTCACATTGCATGTACTGAGAAATCCAAGATCCAGATTTCAGTTAATATATGAGTGGGTATGGGGTGAATTACAGGGACCTACGGGAGAATATGCAGCTTTGTTTTTCAGAAAACAGACCAGAAGTATTTCTTTGCCTTACAGAGAGACAGTGCTTTATGATCCCAATTATATAGGCGAAAATTTAATCATTCATACCAGGCGAAATAAATGGGTGCCTCTGTTTACAGTAGATTTTATGGAAGATTATTTCGCATCGCCTGACGGTTCCGATTATGAATTTTTATACAGGGACAGTGAATGGGGAGGGATGCAATGGCACAGTGCCATGGTAACCGAAGCCGAAGTAAGAACCAGAACCGGATTTATTTACTACCTCGATCGGGTTGTAGAACCTATGCCCACCCTTGAGGAATATTTGAAAGATAACCAGGATAAGTACGGATTATATTATGAGCTGATTCAGCGCTTTGCAAGATATAGAACTAATGGTACCAACGATCAGGATCAGCAGGTCTATGTTAAGTATTATACAAATCCAATGCTCGATATTGCCGATGAAGCGGGTCCGTCCGCAGGGGATGAGCTTATAAGGCAGGACTTGTTTACTGCATATATACCAAGAAATGATGTTTTGCAGGCATACCTGGATGAAAATGTGTATCCGTATTACAGCTCTATTGACAGCATGCCGTCGGTTACCCTGAATTATATTATTCAATCCCATATTACTGATAAACTTGGACTTAAATCAAAGATCGAAAAAGGTATTTATAATGTATTTGGAGATATTGTATACATTGATCCGGATAATGACATTTCAGATGCATTCATGTGCAGCAACGGGGCATTATATGAAATGAACAAAGTGGTTGAACCTTATGTATTCACAACAGTCCCGGGACCACTGTTTTTTAACAGTAACTATTCTATATTCCTGAATGCTTTATTAAGAGCAGATATGATAAATTCAATTTCAACCCCTGAATTTAAGGTAACTGTTTTTGCCCCGGATAACGAACAGCTGACAAATAATGGTATTCGTTATAATGCTCAGGATAATATAATGCAGTTTTTAAGCCGGAGCGGTTTGTGGACTAATTTCAGGTTGGAAGATTTAGAAGAATTTGTTGAAAATCATATCATAAAAGCAAAAATAACAGACTTTAGCGGAGAAGGTTATGTTGAAATGAGTTCAAGGCACTATGTATATTATAATAACAATGTGCTCTACGGAGCAGGCAACTATGAAGATGGTGATAACACAGGATTTACAGATATGCAAGATAATGAAATAAACGGTGCATTGTATTATCTTAATAATGTTATTAAAGTGCCTGATTATACTGCTGCTGAACTTATCGGAAATGATCCTGAATTATCAGAATTCTATACTTTACTTGACAGTTCAAATCTATTGACTACCTGGGTAGACCCTATGTCATTTGACACACTGCCGGTTCTTAACTTCCTGGCTGAAACGGATTACTGGACTATGTTTTTACCGGATAATTCGGCAGTAATACAGGCTCGGAATGATGGTGATATTCCGGATGATCCGGATCTTCTAAAAGATTTTATATTTTATCATTTTGTGAAAGGAGATGTAATTTTTGATAATGGAGAAAAGTCAGGTATTTTCTATACAAATTTTATTGATACAGTTACGGATCAGGGAATAGTTTACGGGGAACTTGATATACTGAATTCCCCGGGTAATTTACAAATAACTGATCAGTCCGGACAGGTTATTAATGTTAACCATGATAATGCCAATAAATTAATTGACGGTGGAGTAATGCATAAAATTTCAAGTATTATTAAACATGAATAGAATACCTGAATAAAGCTTCTAAATTCTTTTATCGATGAATGCTGAGACTATTAAAAAATATTTTTTCAATTTAAAACTTTTAAGAAACCAGTTAACTATCTGA
>CP070654.1:2527285-2534553 GCA_020354785.1 Bacteroidales bacterium | reverse complement strand
GTATAAATTTGGAAAACAGTAATATCTGGGAAGAAGAAAATGATGAGGAAATGGGTATAGAAGACTGGATGCTTAATGAATTTGATACTAAGCCGTCCGTAAAAAATACATTACCTGAGGAGGATATTATAGAAGAAGAAATGAAAATTGAAGACTGGATGCTGGATGCAGATAACTGGACAGTATCTGCCAAAGAAAAACCAATTACCAGCGCTGCCTTTTAACAAGTATACATTTAAGAAATTATTTAAGCAAGGTGTAATCATTTTAGATCTATATATATACCATGAGTTGAAATACTCATTAAAAAAAAACAATAAGGTCTGCTTTCGGGCAGACCTTATTGTTTTTATCGGGGTACTGTTTAATCTATATGATCTACGCACTCAACCGGGCATACATCTACACATTGGGGAACATCATGAAATCCCTCGCATTCATTACATTTCTCAGGATCAATCACATACGGATCGCCTTCACTAATAGCACTGTTAGGACATTCTGGTAAACATATTCCACAAGCAGTGCATTCATCATTTATTGTATAAGCCATATCAAATGATTTTAATTAATAAAAAGACAAATTTATACTTAAAATTTATTCTAAAAAGATATTTCCTGTTAAAATTATTATTATTATAAAATTTAAATTATGATTAGAAATCTAAACTAAGAGAAAAATAGAATATCCTGTCGAGTATTTTATTATCCTCAATACCCCAGGCCCAGTCAAGCCTGATAAAATATCCTAATAATTGTGAACGAAAACCGAATCCGTAGCCGGCAACAATCGGCTCCCTGTCAGTATCTATTATAATAGTGATAGGATTCCCGTTTCCATCCTCGGGAATTACCTGCTTGTCATAAGCATTCTCCTTTGCCCAGGGAGTTATTCCTGACCACGCTGTGCCAATATCAAAAAAACCTACAATTTGAAAATTCTCAAGGAAGCTGTTACTAATAGGATAATTGGCAATATATTTAAATACCGGCCAGCGAATTTCACTATTAATTAATGCAAAACTATTACCATTTCTGATGTTCTGAGAAAAGCCTCTTAAATTTGTGGCTACAGTCTGGTATACATAGTTTGCTTCAGTATTAATCGGTATTTCACTTAAAGGAATAAAAGTTGGCACTTTAAAAGGCGTTAAATTTGTCCAGTTATCGACTCCGCCTAAATAATAAATAAGCCTGCTTGAACCTTGTGATGTACTTGCTGCAAACCGGTTAGCCCATATAAGATTTCTGTGTATCCTTACATAATGCCTGAAATCAGCTCCCAGAACGACCAAATCGTCAAATCTGTCATTTACCTGCTGGTATAATTCTGCAAACAGTTTATACCTTGTTCCGCTTGGCAGATTAAGTCCCAAAGATCTTGTATTGTCAAATATATATTCAGCCTTTAAGCCCACCCATGTTTTATATATATTCTTCCTGTTAAGATAATTAACATCAGTAGCAAGAAATACGGTTCTATCGCTTCTGAATGTAATGGATCTAATCCATGATCTCACCTGATCAAAAGGATATCTGAAAATAAGTGATAATTCATGGGTGTATGTTTTGACAGTAAATGAAGTGCCCTCTTCCTGACCTTCATTTTTAAATGTCTGCCTGTGAAAGATTAATTGTTTGTCAAGGCGTTTTTTAAGATTCTCAACGCTAATCAGATATTCATTACTGTTAAAATCAGGTGAAAGTCTTAATCCTCCTGTAATTTTATAATTGTCAAATAAATCATTTGTGCCAATCTTAAAAAGCATATTCATACCCGGATTAAAATACACTGCACCTCCTGTAAATGCCTGGTAAGATTCATTCAGAAAACTGAAATCAACCTGGTTAACCATATAATTCTGGTAGAAGGCAGGCTGGTAAATTCGTATTTTAGGCCTTTGAAATTTTCCTGTATCCAAAGACAGGATTAAATTCTTTTCCTTAAGTTTTGAATTATAATAGTTTATCTTTTCCTTCTCAAATATATAATTGTTAATATCTATTTCGTATTCATCAAAAATAAAGGTATCCTGTTCACTTGTTATAACTGTATTATCTTTAATCGATTGAATACTTATTCCTTTTCTGCTGATATTTTCAGTACTGTCTCTTTCAGCTAATTTTTTTGATAATGTTTTTCTGAATTCTGTCTCTTCAGGTTTGTCTTCAGGAATTATTTTCTCAACAACCTCATTATTATACATGTAGTATCGCCCGTCATTAAAAATTATTTCTCCAAGCTGTCCGGCCTTATCATTATAATTATGTTCAATTATATTCCTGGAATAATTGGAAACAGGATAAGAGTTGGAATAATAACGGTAATGTATAGTTGTGTCAATAAAACTTATTGTGCTGTCAAATTCTGATATATATCTGTTTATTATTCCGCTTTCATCCTTCAGTACAAGAAATTTATTTTTTCCGAACTCATAGGGTTGAATCTTATTAACATACTCTTTATCAGTCAGACGTATCAGCTCATTATTCAAATTTTTATAATCGAAAATAAATAAATCATTGTACAAGTTCTTTTTACCGTTTGTTATTTCACTTCCTATAGTATCCGCAGACCTGTTAGAGGAAAAGATAATCTGTTCAGAATTATTAATAAATCTTGGATTAAAATCATCAGCATAATCATCAGTTATTTGCTGGTATGTACCTGATGCAATAGTATGAACGAAAATATCTGTCTTTCCGTTTTTGACTCCTGAGAAAACAAACAGTGAACCATCATCAGAAAATGAGAAATCAAGGATTTTTTCAAAATAATATAAATTTCTAACCTCTAATGTCTTGGTTGCCAGGGTATAATAGTACAGTCTTATTCCTCCCTCTTCTTCAGTAATAAATGTCAAAATTCTTCCGGAAGGATGCCATGTCGTTACCGGATAAGAATAATCAGTAATTTGCTCAAGTTTATGTTCTCTTCTCAGAATCTTTTTATGCTTTCCTGTTTCACTATTATATAGCCATATTTTATACTTTCCCATTTCATTTGTCACATATGAAATATATTTCCCGCTGAGATCGACTTTTACTTGCTGATAAACACGTTTTCGCCGCGGACGTTTCAGAATTTTTCCTGTTTCAGGCGCACTTTTAAGAGTTTCATAGTCTTTAAAAAGATCCTGATAATAAGCGTTCCATTCATACGACAGTTCCTTTAATGAAAATCCCAATGCATAAAGAAAGCATGAATTGGAGTTTTTGTTTATCCTTGTAAGATATATAATACTTGGTATTACTGATTCCCCATAGTTGTCGGCAATAAACTTCCAGAAAGAATGTCCTGCATATACGGCATCTTCTCCTATTAAACGATTAAACTTTTTATATCTTTTGCTATAAATCCCGTCCTTGACTTTATTCTCTATTTCAAAATCCCAGCCCCTTGACACAAAAGAAATTAATCCTTCAAAATACCATTCAGGTAAATTGATTAAAGTTGAATTAGTTACATTATCTTTTAATTCAAAACCATATAGTATTTCGTTAATCAGGACTTTAGCAATAGCGGCAGTAATTTGTTCCCTGAATTTCTTATAGCTGCCTTCATAATAAATGAATACCTTATTTCTGCTGATTGTTGTTACTCCACCAATATTATATTCATCCTGCCCTGTAATTAAACCAATATTGCTTTGCCGAAAATCTGATAGCTTATTGAAAACCACAAAGATGATACGCTTATCAAGATTATAATTAAAGAATCTTTCCAGTCTTGGTATTTCTTCTAATGCGAAGTCAGCTGTAAACTCTGCAAGTTCTCTGCCAAACTGGTTAAAGTATGTATCGAATTTCTTATAACGATAAAATTCCCAGTAAAAATCACTGTACTGTACGCGGTTTTTCCCGAATTTCATTTTATGCCCGTTATAAAACTGACCGGATGAATTTGAAAAAATCAAAAACAAGGCATAAAAAAATATAAATATTTTAAGTTTAATCATTATTCCGGCAACATTGATAACTTATCATTGAAAGACATTATAAAATTAATTTATTATTTTATTTTTTTCTAATTTTGCTTTTCCCAGTTTTCTAACTTATTAAATTATATTTTATTTTATTATTCTATTAAAATAAAACAGCCATAAAAGTTTATGGTTATATTTTTAAAAATGGCATGATTAAAAATTATAAACCTATGAATAATTCAAAACTGTTTTCCTTTATTCTGATTTTATTACTCACAGCTTCGCAGGCTTCAACACAGATTAATAAATCTACAATTAAGTTTGACAAGGAAATTCATGATTTTGGTGAAATAAATATCAATGGGGGTGATGTAATTCACGAATTTACATTTGTCAATACCGGTAATATGCCTATTATTATAAATAATGTAAAAGCGACTTGCGGTTGTACGACACCTGAATGGACAAAAGAGCCTGTTATTCCGGGTCAGACCGGTTCAATAAAAGTCAGTTTTAATCCAAAGGGACGGCCAGGTCCTTTTTCAAAATCAATTACAATTAGCAGTAATGCCGAAAGACAAAAAATCGTGCTGAAAATTACAGGAACAGTTAAGACAGACGGGGGAGACACTACAATAGAAGGTTTGGTCGCAAGAATCAAGAGGGAGTATAAGTTTGCCATCGGAGATATTCGTTTAAAGAATTCTCATGTAGCTTTTAATGAGATGGTAAAAGGAAACACTAAAAGTAAACTGGTTAAAGTAGCAAACGCTTCAATGGATAATCCTGTTAAAATGAGTTTTCAGGATGTACCTGAATTTCTTACTATTAATTTCAAGCCTGAAATTTTACAACCGGCAGAAGAAGGAGTAATTGAAGTCATTTATCACTCAGCTTTAAAGGATGACTGGGACAGGGTTATTGACAGGTTATATCTTAAAGTCAATGATGAAATACCGAAAAACAATATGATAACTGTTACAGCTACCATAATAGAAGATTTCTCTGAACTTTCTGCTGACGAAAAAGAACAAGCTCCGAAAACATATATTGAATCACGGACATACAACTTTGGAAAAATCAAACAGGGTAAAAGAATTGAACATAATTTTGTGCTGAAAAATGAAGGGAAAAGCAATCTTATTATCAGGAGAGTCTGGGCTACATGCGGTTGTACAGCGGTTGCACCAAAAAAAACAATAATTAAGCCTGGCGGCAGTACTCATATAAAGACAGTTTTTAATTCAACCGGGAGGAAAGGTAACCAGAAAAAAATGATAAAAGTAATAACAAATGATCCTGATAATCCAAGGATTACTTTATGGCTCGAAGGAATTGTAGAAATATAGTTACTTCATAGTCAATAAAGAAGCTGTTACATTCCGGATATTCTTCCGGGCTTATATGAAAAAAAAGGGACAACATAAAAGCACTCTTACTATTAATGATGGTATACCTCAGCCGCCTTCAATAAATAAAGATGCAGTAAAGAGACTGAGAAAAAAAAAGAAGAAGATATTTACAGTTGATGAGTTAGTTAGCGGAGTACTGGACGGAAACCGCACCATATTAAGCCAGGCTATTACTCTGATTGAGAGTAAACTACCGGAACACTACATAATAGCCCAGGAGATTATTGAAAAATGTATTCCACATTCGGGTAATTCTATAAGGGTTGGAATCACCGGTGTTCCCGGAGCAGGAAAAAGCACATTTATTGAAGCTTTGGGTTTATTACTTGTTAAGAGCAACCACAAACTAGCTATACTGGCAATTGATCCCAGCAGTGAACGTACCAAGGGAAGTATTTTAGGAGATAAAACCCGTATGGAATCACTCTCCGGTAATCCGAACACATTTATAAGACCTTCACCTTCGGCAGGAACACTTGGAGGTGTAGCCCGCAAGACAAGGGAAGCAATAGTCCTTTGCGAGGCTGCCGGATATGATACTATATTTATTGAGACGGTTGGTGTCGGACAATCAGAGACGACTGTAAATTCTATGGTTGATTTTTTTCTTTTACTTATGCTGGCAGGTGCCGGCGATGAATTGCAGGGTATTAAAAGGGGAATAATGGAAATGGCTCATATGGTTGTAATTACCAAAGCAGACGGAAATAACATTAGAAATGCTGAAAGAGCAAAAAAGGATTATGAGAATGCTTTGCACCTTTACCCTCCACTGCCGTCGGGCTGGTTACCGAAAGTTATGTCATGTTCTTCAATTAAGAATGAAGGTCTTGATATAATATGGGGTACTATCCTTGATTATAAGCAATTTACTACTGATAACAGTTATTTTAAGCGACAAAGAAGAGAACAGGATCGCTACTGGTTATATGAGACAATAAATCAGAATATCAAGGATAAATTTTATAACAATATAAATATAAAAGACCTTATTGATGAATATGAAAAAAAAGTTATGGATGGCAAGATGAGTTCATTTAATGCTGCAAAATTAATACTTGGCAAGTACTTTAAAAATAAGTCCTAGCAGAAGAACCAATATAATTCGGGATGAGGAATTTTATAATTGCAATTTCATTTTTGATACTTAACGAGCCATCAAGGGCTGTTGAACCTGATTCCATATGGAATGAAGGTGTCAGCAATTTCAGGAAAGAAAACTATCATGGTGCTATTAGCAATATGAATGAGTATCTTGAAATTAAGCCTGGTAATTCTTCTGCAGTCTATAACAGAGGGCTGGCAAGAATTAAACTCGGTGATATCGATAAAGCCTGCCTTGATTTTCTTACAGCAAAGAATGCAGGATTTAGAAGAAAGGCAAGATTTGTTAACTTCTATTGTAACCCGTCTTATATAGTGAAGCTTTTAAAGAAGCATTTCTATAAAAATGAAGAATTATTGTATGAAAAAGGCTACCGTCCGGAATACACAAGGGCTGACAGCTTAAGGGGAGCGCTAAGACAGGAGAGAAATTGTTATAATGTGTACTATTATGATCTGACAGTCAGAATAATCCCGCACGGCAAAAGAATAACAGGCTGCAATAATATTTATTTTACAGTTCTGGAATCAACTAAGTCTGTTCAGATAGATTTGTTTGAAAATTACACTATAAAAAGAATTAAATGGAATGACCGGGAATTGAATTTTAATAGAGAATTCAACGCTGTTTTTGTGAATTTTCCTGAGTTGTTAAATCCGCAGGAAAGACATATTATATCGGTAGAGTATTCCGGAAAACCGGGCGTAGCTAAAAATCCTCCGTGGGATGGAGGTTTCGTATGGAAGCGGGATAAAAGGTTTAACAGGTGGGCAGGTGTAGCATGTGAGCATCTAGGGGCAAGTTCATGGTGGCCAAACAAGGATC
>CP070654.1:2516419-2527185 GCA_020354785.1 Bacteroidales bacterium | reverse complement strand
GGATTATTAAAACTAAACATATGAACAGACGGTTCATTGAATTTTATTCCATCTAATTCAAATATATTTGAAAAACTCCGCTCTGTAATCGATTTTTCATCAAGGATTTTAATAATACAAATTCCCTCACTGAGTTTATATGCCATCTGCACTGAGTCAGCATAACGGCTTACTGAATCATCATCATGATTCACTGTAACACGGTCAATTACTATATTTATTTTCGATTGTTCATTAATCCCGTCTTCAGGAATATCTGCAATTTTTAATATTGTACCATCTATTTCAAGACGAACTATTCCCTGGTAATTCAAATCTTTCAACTGCTGGGCAATACTTAAATTACTGTTGGTCTTCAGGGGCGACAATATAAGTATCCTTTGCCCATCTTTAAAAGAGGTTATATAATCAACAACATCCGATACCGAATCTTTCTTTACTTCCTTGTTTGAAACAGGGGAATATGTTTTCCCAATTCTGGCATAAAGAAGTTTTAAATAATCATATATTTCTGTTGATGTACCTACGGTAGAACGCGGATTTCTTATGTTTACCTTCTGCTCAATTGCAATTGCCGGGGGGATGCCTTTAATGAAATCTACTTCCGGTTTATTCATCCTTCCCAGAAACTGACGGGCATAAGCTGACAAACTTTCGACATATCTGCGTTGTCCTTCTGCATAAATTGTGTCAAATGCCAGTGAAGATTTGCCTGAACCGGAGAGCCCGGTTATCACTATCAGTCTGTTTCTGGGAATTACTAAGTCAATGTTTTTCAGGTTATTAACCCGTGCTCCCGATATTATTATTGAATTCCTATTATCTTCAGATTTTAGTGGCATATCAGCTTGTAAATCTTCTATAGTTTGATTTTTAACAAAATTTAACTATTTTTAAAGCGTAAAACTATTGGATTTATACGAAAAAATATTTTACTTGCAAAGTAATTATATTTTTTAACTACCAAAAATAGGAGGACCGTTTATCGAGTAATATCTACTACCAGAAAAGTGTAATTTAAAAAGGAGGTAGTTTTGAAAACCCATAATCGCTCCGATTATGAGCTCGTTAAACAGTTCGTAAATGGCAATAATTCCTGCATTGAACAACTAATAAATAGGTATAGAACTAAGGTTTATACTTATATTTTATTAATTGTAAAAAATCAACATTTAGCTGAAGATTTATTTCAGGATACTTTTATTAAAGTAATAAAATCATTATTAGAAGGGAAATATAAGGAAAATGGGAAGTTTCTTTCATGGGTCATTAGAATTGCGCATAACCTTATAATCGATTATTATAGAAAATCCAGGCAGCTAAATGCCATATCCAGGGAGGATTTTCAGGTTGATATATTTAATTCAAGAAGATTTTCAGGAGTAAGTGTTGAAGATCGCTTAATAAGTGATCAAATTACTGAAGATGTTAAAAATCTTGTTGATGAATTACCTCAGGATCAAAAAGAAGTCATCCTTTTAAGGCATTATTGCGGGCTAAGCTTCAAAGAAATCGCAGAACATACAAATGTCAGTATTAATACAGCCCTGGGGAGAATGAGATATGCACTGATTAATCTTAGAAAGCTAATAAAAGAAAAAAATTTAAGTTTGACACTGAAATAAAAAAAATTTACTCTGATAACAATAATTTTTTAAACGGGACGTTAAATCTTAAAATTCTTGTTTATTAAATAATAATATTTGCCTATGAATAGAACTTCTACTTTTCTTTATTTTATTAAAACTCTCTCAAACAAAGACAACTCTGAAGTATTTACTTTAGAACCATTGTACGATACTGAAGATGACGATTATGATATTTTATATGAATATCTTGACAGTCTTAAAAGAGATGTAAGAGAAGAAATCGTTCAGAATGTGGTTAAATTTGCAAAAGAATACAGAGAGAAAGTAACTGAGAGAGAAATTGTTAAAATGAACTAGTAATTTTATTGAAGAGCTGTATCAAAGGCACGCTGGAAGGCGTGCCTTTGGTTTTTAAAAGCATATTTTTTGTTATTTTTGTTTGACTGTGATGCATTAAATAAATATCAAATTATTGCAATGAGCTTTTCGGAAAATCTGCAAAAACTTCATAAAGAGGTCCCTGATAAGGTTAAAATTGTCGCTGTTTCGAAAACAAAATCTGAAGAGACTATCCTGGAAGCTTACAATACCGGACATAAAATTTTTGGTGAAAACAGAGTACAGGAACTGGTGAGAAAATATGAAAACCTGCCCGGAGACATTGAATGGCATATGGTTGGTCATTTACAAACAAATAAAGTAAAATATATTGCCGGATTTGTCAGCTTAATTCATTCTGTTGACAGCATCAAACTTCTTGACACAATTAATAAGGAAGCAGCAAAGTGCAACCGTATTATCGACTGCCTTTTGCAGCTAAGGATAGCAAAAGAAGAAACAAAGTTCGGATTAACATATGAAGAAATCAGGAACATACTAAGTTCAAAGGAGCTGGAGGAAATGAAAAATGTAAGGATAACCGGATTAATGGGAATGGCGACTTTTACCGGTGATGAAAATATGATTAGCTCTGAATTTAATTATCTGGCAAAATGCTTTCAGCAACTGAAACTATCATTTTATAATTCTGCTGATTATTTTAAGGAATTATCTATGGGTATGTCAAATGATTATCATCTGGCAGTAAAGGCAGGAACTACAATGATCAGGATAGGGAGTATACTTTTTGGGGCAAGGTAGGGATGCTCAGGTATTATCCTGTTGATCTAAAAACCCGGACCTGCAATTACTTTAACCAGCTCTCTATATAAAGGCTTCTTTTCCTGTGTTATTGAATCAGCAGCAGAATTTAAAATGCTAATACACTCCTGTTGCATCTTGTTACTTATTTTGGAAACGGATTCTTCTATAACAGTAAATGCTTCAATAGCTGTCTGATAATCCTCCTTTATAAAAATCTTTATAAAGGTTGGCAAATAACTGCTGAAATCTAATCTTGACTGCCAGAATGTAGCTATTACACAGGCTGTATCTTCGCCAAAATTCCTTGTTGATATGGCATCAATCAGAACGGGGGCTGCACTTTGTTCTTTAATATCACATATAAGCCTTAAAATATCCTTTTTTATTATATCGGAAGTTTTCTCATTAATTAAATCAAATAAACAGGGTATAATATTTATTGTGCCATTTTCTTTGATCTCCTTCAATGCTTCAATAATCACAAAATGATTATCTGAATATAACTTATTTCTTAATTCAGCATTTTTTCTATTCTCCGCATTCTTATCATTAATCATTTTTCAAATACATTATGTGATTCATCTGAATATTCTCAATCATTTTCTTTATACTCAATAACAAGAATTTCTCTTGTATCGATGTCAACCTTAAACCGGTCATCAATTCTGTGGTTTACAATCCATATAATATCCGCACCTGAAGTTATAATCCAGACGGCTTCCTTATCCGGAATTGACAGCTTATAATCAATGAAAAAATTACTCAGTTTCTTAAAATTGTTCATTCCCAGAGGTATGAATCTGTCTCCCTGTCTCCATTTTCTCAATTCAAGCGGGTATCTGATCTTATTAAAATCCAAAACTGCATATTTTGCTTCCTTTGGTATATTATAATTTTCCGGACGCTTAAATTTATTAAAACTCAGGGAAACCGGAGTAGCAATCTCTGCAATATCTGCTTTAATTTTAGTTGCAGTATCATCGACCTTTTCAATATCCGTAATAATCAGAAAAGATCGATCCTTAATAATTCTGTGTGTTTTGGAATAAAATTTCTTGCCCGGTGTATCAGCAAAGGTTGATATAATATTTTTTACGGTTTCATAATTAAATCCGTAATCTCTGATAATTTCATAAAGAACAGTGTTTACAGGCTTAAGTATCTTTAGCTTATCAATATCAATCAGAATTCTGTTAGATGACTGTTCAATTATCAGATCAGATTTTATTTTTTCAATTGAATTATCAAGGAATATCTCAGCATCTCTGAGTCTTTCTATGGTCTCAATAATTATTTTGCTGAAATCAGGATTAAGCTGGTCAAACTCCGGTATAATATCATGACGAATTTTATTCCTTATATATTTGGTTTCGATATTTGAAGAATCTTCCCTGTACTTCAAATTTTCGGACTTTGCATATTTTAATATTTCCTTTCTTGAGGCAAATAATATCGGCCTTATAATGTCACCATAAACAGGCTTAATCCCGGTTAATCCTCTGATACCTGTTCCCCTGTTAAGATTAATAAAAAAAGTCTCAACCACATCATCTAAATTATGCCCGATTGCTAAATACTGGTAAGCATTCTTTTGCTTAATTTCATTGAACCAGCTGTAACGCAACTCCCTTGCGGCCATTTGTACAGACATACTATTCTCCCTTGCGTAATTTTCTGTATCAAATTCTTTAGTGTAAAATGGTATTTTTTTCTCTTTTGCAACACTTTCAACAAATTTCTTATCATCTTCAGATTCACTGCCTCTTAACCGGAAATTACAATGTACTATTCCAATTCTATAGTTTTTCTGAAGAAACAGGTCCATCATTACCATAGAATCAACACCGCCACTTACTCCCAGTAAAATTTTATCCCTGGGAGAGCACATTTTATTCTCTTTAATATAATTTTCAAACTGGTCAAGCATCAGATATCTCCTTCTCAGCAAAATTAAAAACCTGGTTAATAGCCCTGGCTTTTACAAGACATTCTTCATACTCTTTTTCCGGTACAGACCGGGCAGTTATTGCACTGCCAACAAGATATGACAAATACTGTCTTGTTTTGTTATATAAAATACTTCTGATAACTACATTAAAATCAAAATTCCTGTCAGGAGAAAAATACCCAACTGCACCTGAGAATAGCCCTCTTCCTGTATTTTCATATTCTTCTATTAATTCCATAGCGCGGATCTTGGGAGCTCCTGTCATTGATCCCATGGGAAAGGCATTTTTTATTGCATCGATCATATCATCTGCAGTCCTCAATACCGCGCTGACAGTTGAAACCATCTGATGAACCTGTTTAAATGAATAAATACCGCAAAGCTCCTCTACCTTCACACTATCCGCTGCTGCAGTTTTGGAAAGATCATTCCTTACAAGATCAACAATCATAACGTTTTCAGCAATTTCTTTAGGATCATATCTTAATTTATTCCTCAGTTGTTCATCTAAACCTGAATAGATACTTCTTTTTATTGTTCCTTTCATCGGCTGTGAGATGATCTTATCCCCGGTTTTTTTAAGAAATCTTTCAGGGCTTGCTGAAATCAGAAATTTATCAGATAATTTGTATAAGCATGAAAAAGGTGTTGGCGAGATGGTTCTAAGCGTATTAAAAACCAGAAGGGGGTCAATTAATTGATTTTCGCAGTAATATTCATGGCAGTAATTAATTTCATATATATCACCTCTGAAAATATTAGCTTTAATTTTATTTACAGTATCAATATATTCCTGCTTTGGCGTCCTTGTTCTTATATCCGGATCTTTGTAATTTTTCTGATCCTTTATTTTAATTTTATTTACAGAATCAAATAATAATATTATCTCATCTTTTGTATAGTACTCCCCGGGGTAATGTATTGTTAAAAGTCTTTCTTCAATTGTAAAGACCAGCCTCGGCTGAAAGAAATGCATTGCAGGAAAACCTATTCCATCAAAATTATCTGAAGTTAAATTTTCAATTTCATTTTTCAGATCATAACTAAAATGTCCGAATAACCAGTCAGGTCTCGCCCTGACAAATTCCTTTAATGAAAGGAATGCTTTATTCTGTTCCGGTTCCAGCAATTCAATAAAGTCTACACCTGCTATAGTATCATAAGTATGATAAAATAGTCCTGATTTACATGTCTTATAATAATTATTGCTTTCCAGATAGCAGAATACAGGATACTTGTTACTCCATATAAGAAGTTTCTGCCTGAAGCTTTCAGGATCATCTAATTCATATTTAACAATATCCCGCATAATACAAAAATAAAAAAAACACCCCGGAAGAAATGGTTTTTAATGATATTGTTACATCTTAAAAATCAACAATTTCCGGAGCTGAAGTGAAAAAATAATCAGGTTTAAGCTTTTTTTCGCCCGAAACACTAATATATTCCTTTTCAGATTCAGCCGGGGCTGCCGGGTAAAAAGTGAATTTAATCTGAAATGTATTAAAAACCAGTCTCGGGTTCCTTATCCTTATCCCTGCGCCTATTCCGGAGTAAAGCCTGTTGGAAAATATAGGATCATTACTGGTTCCGATAAAACCAAGATTAACACTGCCAAATACTACAAATCTGAAGCCTAAAATATAGTAAGGAGTGAAAGCTACTACCTCCAAATCAGTTGTGAGTTTTTGTGTCCCTTTCAGCCGGTCACTTTCTAATCCATTTATTCCTTCATCATTTTCAATGCTAATGAATTCATCTTCAAACCTTCTAATTCCTATCTTATAATTAATATCTGTAAAAATTCTGTACTTAAATCTGCCCCTGTTAATCAGGTGTGTAAAGTACTTGCTGGTTAAACTAAATATACTCTGTTCAAAAGCGTTATTATAATAAAATCCTCCTATTTCTACCCGGTTATAAAGGTATCCTATCCTCCATATATACGTTCCGTGAGAAAAGCTGGCACCAAGGTACGGCCTGTCGTTAAAGTCTCCGAATTCCATACCTGCAATTATTTGCAGCAACATACCAAAAGGAATATCTTCTGTACGGCCAAAACCATAAATTAAATTACTTTTAAAATAACCTTGTTTAGATATCGCCACACTTCCCAGGACAAGGATCCTGTCCTGAAATTCATAAAAGCTGCTGGCGGTATAGGCAGGACCGGCATAAAATGCTTTTCTCATAAACCTTCCTGCCAGCATAAAATTTGTCCGGCTGTTTGACAGCATATTTTTTGAATCCGTTAACAGAAAGGATCTGCCAAACCAGCCGTCATAACAGCTATAATGGACTGACTCGTCTTCGAGTATAGTATCCAGGAGTTCAATATTTCTTCTTGTTTCCGTATTTTCTATTAAAGCCCCGCCTGCATATTTTATGTTTGGTGTAAAGAACCTTCTTTGCAAACTCAATTTATATGATTCAGTATATCCCTTACTTAAGTATCCGAGTTCACCCGATACAAAACTACCGGCAATATTGCTTATTCTGTAGATACCTTGATAACCTAATAATCTTGGCCCGTTTGCATCCCAGAATATATTATGCTGGTTCTCGTGACCAATTCCAAATATATTTTTATACCATAATCCAGCGTCACCTTTGTCTATGCCACTGATATTTGCACCAAATCCAACAGACCAAAGGTCTTTTACAATTATGACAAGATCAACAGTATCGGCATTTGGAGTATCGGGAATAACATGAATTCTTACGTCCTCAATAAATGGCAATTCCCTGATAACTCGTTCATTATCTGCAAGTATTATCGGATCCAGAGGATCACCGGTTTTTATTAACAGGTTATTCTCCAGTATTCTTCTATTAGTTTTAAAGTGTAACTTATTGCCTGTTCTTTCAAGCCAGGTAGATGCTTTACTTAATGTATCTGTTACCGATTGACCAAATACATCTACCTGTTTAAACCTTATGGATTTAATGATGCTGTTATTATATACCAGAAAGGTGGATTCTCCTGATTGCACATTCTTATCTTCCTTTTTCTTCTTATCAGAGGAACTTATTAACAAGTCTTGTAATTCTCTTGTGAGAGGCTTCTTGTTTTTTTTGCCAGGGTCAATAGTGTCTGATAGTCCGATTAAACTTGTATAAGCAGCCTCATTATTACTATGGGAATCAGACAAATAATATGATACCGGCTGACCACTGGCTTTATTATACAATACAAGCAGTGCCAGAAAACATGAAATCCTGCAACTGATATTTATATAATGAAGTATCTTAATTTTTTTATGAATTTCACATCAGATAACATTCTTCACTTTATTTAACACTTCAATCCTGTCATATGGTTTCGAAATATAATCATTAGCCCCTGCAATAAATCCTTTTTTCATGGAATCCTTATCATCCAGTGCAGTAATAATAATGATCGGGACACTTGCCAGCATTTTATTTGATCTGAGTTTCTTACATACTTCAAAACCATTTATGTCAGGCATCATAACATCCAGCAGAACAAGATCAGGAATTAAATCCAGTGCTTTTTCGAAGGCTTCATGTCCGCTTTCTGCAAAATATAACTCGAAATTTTCCGGAAACAGAATTGCCTCAAGCAACTGCCTGCCTACAGCTTCATCATCTACTATTAATATCTTACTGTTTTTACCCATCAGGTTATAATAGGATTTCTATTTTTTAAAACCATGTGAAATACGACCGGTAATAAAATAAATTGCCCGATTCATAAATCCCTAGTAAAAATATAATATTTTTTTTTATAAAGCAGAACAAACAACATCTACTGTTAAGAAAATAAAAAAAATTAACTTGTAATAAATTCAGATATATAATACATTTGATCATGAGTAACTTTATGCATATAAGCTTCTTTAGAACTTTGATTTGATTGTCTTAGCAAAATACAGTTTATAAGAAAGTAACCAGGATGACAGAAACTATTTTAAAATCTATATTGAGATTATTTGCAGTTGTTGCTCAATCAATTAGTGAAAAAAAGTTAAAGGCAGTCAAAGGAATTGTCGAGTCCTACTTAAGACAATTGGTAAATCCCGATAAAATCAACCAGTACCTGATGATGTTTGATTTTTATTACAAGGGATTGAAAGAAAAAGTGAAATTAGAAGAAAAAAAAAGAATTTCACTTTTTTCAGTTAAAGCCCTTATTATTTGCGAAAACATTAATAAGAAATTAGAACAGAAACAAAAGGCATTAGTTCTGTTGCAGATTTTAGATATTCTCTATCTCAAAGAAGATCTTGACAAGAATGAAACTGACTTTCTGAAAACACTTTCTATAATATTAAATTTCGCTGAGACTGAATACAATAACAGCAAGGCATTCATTTTTGATTCAATAAACGAAATACCTGACAAAGAAAATGTTCTGATTATTGATAGTAAAAAGAATCCTGAATATAAGAGTATCAATCATATACAAAAGGATTACATAAAGGGGAGGATTATTTTTCTTTATATGCCTTTAACTGACATTTATGTATTCCGGCATGTTAAAGCTGATGATCAGTTATATCTTAACGGAAGAAAAATAATCCCGGACAGAACTTATATTCTGGATAAAGGTGCCTCAATAAGAAGTCCGATTCTGGGATCGATTTATTATAGTGAGATTGCAAACTTTTTCCTGAAGGCCAAAGCAGGTTTTAAGCTGAATTTCTCTGCAATAGATATCGAGTTTAAATTTAAAAACAGTAATGAAGGTATCCATCCTTTTAGTTTTTCTGAAGAATCAGGCCAGTTAATAGGCATCATGGGAGGTAGCGGAGTAGGAAAAACAACCTTTCTCAATGTTTTAAACGGAAGTCTTAAACCATTAAACGGAAAAGTCCTTATAAATGGATATGATATACACAAGGACAAAGAAATTCTTGAAGGGATTATTGGTTATATTCCTCAGGATGATTTACTTGTTGAAGAATTAACTGTATTCCAGAATCTCTATTTTAATGCAAGATTATGTTTTAAAGATTTTTCAAAAAAGCAAATCACAGATCTTGTAAATAAGGTTCTTATGGATTTGGATTTATTTGATGTAAAAGATTTGAAAGTGGGCAATCCGCTTAAGAAATTCATCAGCGGGGGCCAGAGAAAGAGATTAAATATTGGTCTTGAACTTATAAGAGAGCCTTATATTTTATTTATTGATGAACCGACATCAGGATTATCATCAACAGATTCTGATATGGTTATGGACTTGCTAAAAAAGCAAACACAAAAAGGCAAACTACTTATTGTTAATATTCATCAGCCATCTTCTGACATTTTTAAGTTATTCGATAAACTCATGGTACTGGATAAAGGAGGAAGAGTGATATATTACGGAGATCCTCTTGATTCGGTGGTATACTTTAAAACTTCAAGCCAGTTATTAAATGCAGGGGATAGTGAATGCTTAATTTGCGGTAATGTAAATCCCGAACAGGTTTTACAAATAGTAGAAGCAAAAAAAATCAGTGCATCCGGAAAATTCTCAAAAGAAAGAGCAGTAACGGCAGATGAATGGCATCTATTGTACAAAAAGAAAATTGAGCCTAAATACAAGGATATTGTAACCATAAAGCTCAATGTACCCAAAAGTATTTTCAGAATACCAGGAAAATTTAAACAATTTATAATATTTACCCTCAGAAATATATATACAAAGATTACAGACAAACAATACCTGGCGATAAATCTTCTGGAAGCCCCTGTACTGGCATTTATACTTGGTATTTTCACTAAATATAATATTGGAACGGCTGATGATCCCAATGCCTATATATTCAGTGAGAATCTGAACCTGCCGGTATTCATATTTATGGCTGTAATTGTCGCTCTGTTTCTGGGATTAATGGTTAGTGCGGAGGAAATAATAAGAGACCGGAAAATAATACAAAGAGAATCGTTTTTAAACTTAAGTAAATTCAGCTACTATAATTCCAAAGTAATATTACTGTTTGTTTTGTCAGGTGTACAAACACTTTCTTTTGTTTTGATAGGTAACTGGATTTTAGGTATCAGGAATATGTTGATTCCCTACTGGCTTGTATTGTTCTCGGCCTCGTTATTCTCTAACATGCTTGGTTTAAATATTTCCA
>CP070654.1:2508104-2516319 GCA_020354785.1 Bacteroidales bacterium | reverse complement strand
TATTCCAGAACCGAAACCTGACAGAAACGATGTTTTAATTAAGGTAAATGCTTGTGGAGTCTGCCATACCGAAATAGATGAAATAGAAGGCAGAACACCACCAGCAAAATTTCCTGTAATTTTGGGACATCAGGTTGTCGGTATTATTAAGGATATGCATGAACATAGCGAAGATATCAATATTGGTGACAGGGTAGGAGTGGCATGGATTTTTTCCGCCTGCGGGAAGTGCAAATTTTGCTTATCCGGAAAAGAGAATCTTTGTCCTGATTTTATGGCTACAGGCAGGGATGTACATGGCGGTTATGCGGAATATATGCTGGCAAAAGCCGACTTTATATATAAGATTCCCGAAGTATTTTCAGACACACAGGCAGCACCTTTGTTATGTGCAGGTGCAATCGGATACCGTTCATTAAAACTTGCAGAATTAAAGAACGGATTATCATTAGGCCTGACAGGTTTTGGAGCATCAGCTCATCTGGTTCTGAAAATGGTTAAGCACAAGTATCCTGATACAGAAGTATTTGTTTTCGCAAGGAGTGAAAAAGAAAGAGAATTTGCCATTCAGCTTGGTGCTGCATGGGCTGGTGATACAACAGATACATCACCTGTTAAACTGGATTCTGTAATAGATACAACTCCCGTATGGAAACCCGTGGTCAAGGCCTTAAATAATCTGGCGCCGGGGGGGAGACTGGTAATAAATGCTATAAGAAAAGAAAATACAGATAAAGATTATGTTCAGAAGATTAACTATTCTGAACATTTATGGATGGAAAAAGAAATTAAAAGTGTAGCAAATGTTGAACGCAATGATGTAAAGGAATTTTTAAAGATTGCTTCTGAGATACCTATAAAACCGGAGACTCAGGAATATACCCTTGAACAGGCCAATACAGCCCTTATGGAAATTAAGCAACGGAATATAAAGGGAGCGAAGGTGTTGGTATTGTAATACTATTCTATCCTTTAAAATCGGAATTATCAAATAAATAAAAATTATAAAAAAGCAGCGATATATTGATATTATTTTGTAACTTAATTAGAAAGTTTATATCCTTAAGTTATTAATGGCTAACTCAAATAAACAATCATATAATAAACTAAAAGAAAGAGTTTTAAAGCTTGAGAAGGAGCTTGATGAAATAAGAAATCCACAGAATAATTTATCATATACCCGGTTAACAAATGAGCTTTACGAACTGCGAAAGAAGAATAAAGAACTGTCAGAATATGAGAATAAATTATTAAGTGAGAATAAACTCGCGGGTAAAGGAAAAAAAGGTATAACAGACATTGATAAAGAGAACTTCACAATATTTGATGAATTCTATTCAGGTATTATTATACTTCATTTAGAGAAACCTGATGATTACCGAACCTTACGTATAGTATACGGAAATAAGGAATCCGAGAGACTATTAGGCTTAAATATAAATGATTTAAAAGGCAAAAAAATTGATGATATTTCTCCTGAATTTAAGCAGAAGGAAATAAGCCAGCTTCTATCCGAAGTTGTAAGCTCAAATAAATCAAGAAAAATAAAAGAAATTTCTTACAACCCTAAAAGTACTGAACCAGCGATCATTTCTATCAGGGCATTTCCTTTTTCCGGGAATCATGTTGGAGTATCATTTGAGAATATAACAAAAACCAGGAGACTTCAGAAAGCATTAAAAGAAAGTGATATACGGTTTAGATCTATACTAAATAATTCTAATGCAGTTATTTATATAAAGGATCTTTCAGGGAGATATTTATTGATAAATGAAAAACTTGAAGAAATTCTGCAATTAAGTAATATGGAGATTATTGGAAAATCTGATTATGATATTTTCCCGGAGGAGTATGCAAAAGAAATTGTGAAAAATGATAAGGAGGTTATTAGCAGACGAAAGACAATAATTGTTGAAGAAATCGTTCCGGCTGGCGGTGATATATATACTTTCCTGTCAAGCAAGTTTCCGATTTTCGGGGATGAAAATAATATTTATGCAATATGTTGCATCTCTACAGACATTACTGATCGGAAAAAAGCTGAAGAAGAATTAAATAAGATATTTGCTTTGTCAGAAGATTTGATTTGTATAGTAACATTTGAAGGCAAAATTTTAAAAGTTAATCCTGCATTTGAAAGAGTGCTGGATTATAAACAAGAGGAATTCATAGGTAGAGATATCTACGATTTTATACATCCTGATGATATAGATAGATGTGTAAATATTGCAACAGAGAAATTTGAAAATAATGAATCAACTATAAGAGTCGAAAACCGTTATTTATGTAAAGATGGTTCTTATAAATGGTTTTCCTGGATTACACAGCTTCTCTATGACAAAGGCATAGCATTTTCTATCGCAAGAGATATCACCTCTAAAAAATTCTATGAAACTGAATTAATAAAGGCTAAAGAAAAAGCTGAAGAAAGTGACAGGTTAAAATCGGCATTTCTGGCAAATATGAGTCATGAAATAAGAACTCCTATGAATGGTATTCTTGGCTTTTCAAAAATGCTTGAAGAAAATCTTCTGGTTGAAAAAAGAAAGCAATATATTAATTATGTAAATTCCAGTGTAAATCAGTTACTGTCAATTATTAATGATATTATAGATTTTTCAAAAATTGAGGCTGGCCAACTGGGAATAAATATGAATGAGTTTAATTTAAATAATCTTATAGATGATTTATATGCCCAGTTTGAGTCTGAGCGGATTGCACAGGGAAAAAATAACCTGGAACTAAGCTTTTCTAAAAGGCTTGATGACTCTGATTGTCATATTAAAGGTGATGTAGTAAGAATCAAACAGGTTCTGTCTAATCTTCTGAATAATGCAATTAAATTCACACATGAGGGCAAAGTTGAGTTTGGATGTGAATTAGTAAATCATGACACAGTAAAGATTTTTGTAAAAGATACAGGAATTGGCATAACAAAGAGTAAACAAAAAATTGTATTTGAGAAATTCAGGCAGGAAGATGAGTCTTTCACAAGACAATATGGAGGTACCGGGCTGGGGCTGGCCATATCCAAAGGACTTATAGAACTTATGGGAGGCGAGATAGGGGTTGAATCAGATAAAAGCAAAGGTTCTTTATTTTATTTTACAATGCCTTATAAGCGATCAGATCAGGTTAGTAAAGAAGTTTCAATAGTTGATTCTGATGAGGAATATGACTGGAGTAATAAAACAATTCTTATTGTTGAGGATGACTTAATGGGTTGTGAGTATCTAAAAGAGATAATGGAACCGACAAATGTTAAGATACTGTTAGTGGAGAATGGACTGGAAGCTATTAATAAGGTTAAAAGCAATAAAAATATAAATCTGGTTCTAATGGATTTACGAATTCCAAAGATGGACGGGTATACTGCAACATCTGAAATAAAAAAATTAAATCCTGAACTTCCGGTAATTGCACAGACCGCTAATGCCCTCCCTGAAGATAAGATAAGAGCTGAGAAAGCAGGCTGTGAAGATTTTATTACCAAGCCTATAAAAAGGCTGGAATTTCTGTCAACTGTTAACAAGTATATTTAGAATATCCTTTATTGACATTGTTAAGTCAGACAGCTATCTTACAAAGAAATCAAGTAATAATAAACCCTCAACAGATGCAGTAAGGTGATCTCCTATCTTAACTGATCCCACTCCGGACGGTGTACCTGTGAAAATAAGATCTCCGGTTTTTAAAGTAACAAACCGGGATACATAGGCAATTAATTTATCAAAAGAGTAAATCAAATCTTTTGTGTTTCCCTTCTGAACAGTTTTATTATTAATATCTAATTGAAAATTTATTGAATTAACATCAGGTAATTTGCTTTTCTTAAGAAATTTTCCAAGGGGAGCAGAACCATCAAATGCTTTTGATATCTCCCACGGTTTACCTTGCTGAATAGAATTCCGCTGTAAGTCCCTTGCAGTAAAATCAATTCCTATACCTATTTCGTTGTAATAACGATTGGCAAACTTCTCATTAATGTTCTTGCCCACCCTGCATATTTTCAGAACAATCTCTACCTCATGATGTATTTCTTCGGAAAAATCAGGTAGAAAGAAAGGTTTATTGTTTTTAATTATTGCCGAATCGGGTTTCATAAAAAATATTGGTTCCTCCGGAACAGGATGATCCAGCTCCTTAGCGTGGTCTAAATAGTTTCTTCCAATACAAATTATTTTCATTTAAACGCCCCCCTAAGTTTAATAGATGTAAGAACATTCTTTGTATACAGAGGGAAGTCATTATTAATCATCCATCCATAATAAGCAGGATCTTTTTTAAATACGTCCTCGACTTTTTGTCCTTTATATTTCCCGAAATTAAATGTTTCTTCTCCCTTCTCATTATAGACTATTCTTCCTGCAAAATCAACATTCTTGTTATGGCTTGAATATGCTGAGAGTTTATCAATGTCATTTGGCAAATCATCATACATTTCAAGCTGAGCTTTCAGAATTTCGTAAGTAGCTCTGGTATCAGCTTCTGCACTGTGTGCTTCATCCAGTTCCTTATTGCAATAAAATTTATATGCTGCACTTAATGTCCTTTGTTCTTTTTTGTGAAAAATTACCTGTACATCAACAAATTTTCTTTTCTTGAGATCCATATCAATACCTGTGCGTATAAACTCTTCTGCCAAAAGAGGAATATCAAATTTATTGGAATTATATCCTGCCAAATCGCATCCCTCCATGGTTTTTGCAAGTGTTCTGGCTACATCTGAGAACGGAGGAGCATCCTTTACATCTTCATCCGTTATCCCGTGAACTTGAGTTGCTTTTTCAGGTATAGGTATTGTAGGGTTAATTTTTGTTGTTTTTGATTCTTCATCACCATTTGGATATATTTTCAGGTATGAGATCTCGACAATCCTGTCACTTGAAATATTTATTCCGGTAGTTTCTAAATCAAAGAATATTAAAGGATTTCTTAATTTAAGTTCCATATAATAATATTAAAAGGAAAAAATTGTGTAACTCGTAAGAAGTCCCTGTCAAAGACTGACTATTAAGCATTTATCATCATTGGCATAAGTAACATCAGTACATCTTCATCATCATTTTCTTTTTGCAGCGGAAGGAACAATCCGGCTCTTGACGGATCAGAAAGTTCCATCACAATATCAGAGGATTTAAGATTTGATAATATTTCTATCAGGAATACTGACTTGAAACCAATTTCCATATCATCACCTTCATACTGGCAGGATAATCTTTCATAAGCTGAAATAGAAAAGTCAATATCTTGGGCTGAAACAGTTATTTGATTTCCACTTAATTTCAGCTTAACTAAATTACTTGCCTGATTTGAGAATACTGATACACGTTTAAGTGTATTTAAAAAATTAGTTCTGTCTATTATTAATTTATTTGTATTATCTGTTGGAATTACTGAATTATAACTTGGGTAGTTTCCTTCTACAAGCCTGCATACAAGTTTATATTTTTCCAGTGAAAAGAAAGCATTTTTATCATCAAACTCTATAGTTACCTGTTTATCCTTGTCTTTTGAAATAATATTCTTTAACAGGCTGGCAGGTTTTTTTGGAAGTATAAATGAAGAGTTAATTTCAGTTTTAGCATCTTCTCTCTTATAGCGTACCAGTTTATGAGCATCTGAAGCCACGAAAGTTAAATTGTCAGGTGCCAGTTCAAAGAAAATACCGTTCATCACAGGACGTAATTCATCGTCAGCAGTTGCAAAAAAAGTGTTATTCAATCCGTTTGCAAGCATTTCATAATTAATCTGAAAATTCGATTTTTTATCCTCTTTTATTGGCGGGATCTGCGGAAAATCAGATCCTTTCTGGCCAACGCTGGTAAACTGACCGTTTTCAGTATTTATAACAATAGAAAGAGTTTCAAGGTTGATATCAAATGTAAGAGGTTGCTCCGGAAACTCTTTGAGTGAGTCAATCAGCAAGCGGGCAGGTATGGCAACACTACCTGATTCGTCGGCATTTTCCAGAGTCATTGCTGTTATCATTGTGGTTTCCAAATCAGAGGCTGTTATCTTTAACTCTTTATCCTCAAGATCAAAAAGAAAATTATCAAGTATAGGCAATGTGTTTTTGGGATTTATAACTCTGTTTACTGATTGCAGATGATTTAAAAGATCAACACTTGATACTACAAATTTCATTTATTTTAAGTTTAAGTATTATATCACAAATATTGGATTTACTATGTCCTTTATATTAGTGTATCAATATTACAAAAAAAATATTATTTCTAAACCTCAGGATAATTATTTTTTCAGAAAATAGTCAACACCCTTCAGCAGAAGGAAGGATTCAGGATTTCATTGTTGTGGCATATTTTGTTTTCCTTGAATAGTTATAAAATACGCCTAATATGACTATTAAAAATACAGGAAGCAGAGTATTTATCAGTTGCCACTTTAAGCGATTTTTCCTGTTACCGGTTTTTTCCCTGTCAAGCAACCTTAACTTGTACTCCCGGTTCCGCAAGTCGGAAATCCCCTGTTTATTGGTCAGGTAATTAATGGCATCGACAATAAATTCTTTATTATCAAAAAAAGCAGGCAATACTTCTTTCTTATAATAGTTATTTATAAATTCTATATACTTATCTGTTTTCAGAGGTAATATCTGGACTCTTTCGTCCGGCCATATTTGATAATCATTCCTGATAATATCGCCATCAGCAATAATAATCATTTTAGTATCAGTGCTTTTATCCTTAAACTTAATATCTTTCTCTCCGGATTCAAGGTTATCCGGAACAGGTCTGTTTTTAAAATTGCTTTCAAAAATTCCCTCGAGTAATACTGCAACAGGTCTGGCAACCGTATCAAATTCAATGTCAGAAGTACTGTAATTAATTTCACTCAGATTGATAATAGCCGGTACTTTGACTACCTTGTTTCTTTTTGAAGTCTTTAACAATACAGTTTTTTTTACTGATTTACGTGCACCTAATGTGTCAATTGTGTTAATAAACTGGGACCTGATATAACTTGAATTTTTTGTGACCGGATGTGCAGGTGAAGGACTTAATAAAGGAAAATAGAGCCAGTCAACCGGCTCCCAGACGGGTGGCTGATCCTGAGGCGCAATATTTATCGGCAGAATACTGCAAAGTTTGTCTCTGACAAGAACAGGATTAATTCTTAATCCGTAACGGAATAACTGATCTTCAATATTCAGCCGGTTAATAAATGCAAAGGTTGAGCCTCGAATCAGGCTGTCCATACTGACAGAAACACCGTCAATTAACCATAATACTTTTCCCCCGTTCATTATATACTGATCAATCACAAACTTATCGGCTTCAGAAAATTTGTATTTTGGTTTGGCAATAATTATTGAGCTGTAATTATCAAGAATTCCGGTTTGCCCGCTTATTTTAAGGAAATCAATCTGATAACCATTTTCAAGTTCCTGCAGAATATCCTCCAGCTCATAACCATATAATTCTCCATGACCGATAACAAAGGCTATTTTTTCAGGATTGTCATCTGAAATTTTACGAATCATATTAATGAATTCATATTCAAGTGATTCGAAAGAATTATTTAACTTTTCTTCATCTGACAGGCCGGGATCATCTTTAAGTAAATTAACCGGTACTTCTTTACCTTTATACGATATCAGTGCACCGGGTACAATAGTGGCAATTGTAAGATCTCCTTCATTGTTCTTATATGTATAATTAATAAGATCAAGCCCTTTCTGCTTTAATTCGTATAATACTTTGTTTTGTATTTCAGATTCCTTATCTTTTAAAGGATCGATAAATCGAAATTCCAGGTTTCTTCTTCCGTATATTTTAAATTCTTCGAGTTTATCTTTAATATTTCTTTTGAACTTTGCATATGGAATACTTAATTTCCCGTCTAGGTATATTGTTATATAAACCATATCATCCAGGTTTTTAAGTATCTCTTTGGATACAGCAGATAAAGAGTACTTATTCTCTTTTGTTAAGTCTATTCTGATGTTTACAAAGCCTGAAATGATATTAATTAATAATATTATTGCCAGTAGTAATGCAAGATGCAAAATATCTTTTTTCTTCCTTTTCTTTGATTTAATTGTCATTTCATTGCTTTATAATAATAAAAAAGTTACCAGTGCCTTTTAATTAATATCAGCCTGGTAAATAACAGGAATATTGATATTATTGAAATAAAGTAAACCATATCACGCAGATATAACACTCCCCTGCTAATTGATTTGTAATGTTCA
>CP070654.1:2474273-2508004 GCA_020354785.1 Bacteroidales bacterium | reverse complement strand
TGGATACGGCTCTATTAAGAGAAGAGAGCTTACAGGCTCAGTTGCTTCTATGAAAGAGGATGATTTTAACCAGGGTGTATTTTCTGATCCAATTCAGTTAATACAGGGTAAAGTAGCTGGCTTGTCTATTGTCAGACCAAACGGTGGTGATCCCAATTCAGGCTTTGAAGTTCTGTTAAGAGGATCTTCAAGTGTATTGGGTAGTCTTCAACCTCTTGTAGTAGTTGACGGCATCCCCGGAGGGAGCCTTGAATCCATTGCCCCGGAAGATATTGAATCTATAGATATTCTGAAGGACGGATCAGCAGCTGCTATTTATGGTACCCGGGGGACTAACGGTGTTTTACTGGTTACAACAAAAAAAGGTCAGAAAGGTAAATTGCAGGTTGAGCTATCAAGCAGATTCTTTACAGAACGTATTCTAAATAAAATCGAAGTTCTAAGTGCAGATGAATACCGTGCAATAAAAGAAGAATGGTCTCAGTCGGATGATGTAAGAAAATCTAATAAATCTGAGAGTATGGAAGATTGGGGGCAAAGTACCGACTGGTTTGATGAAATTACAAGAGAACCATTCAGTCATAATCATCATCTTTCTTTAAGCGGCGGCTCTGAAAATACCAGTTACCGCCTGTCATTTGATTATTTGAGTCACGAAGGAATACTATTGAATAATTCAAGAAAAGAGTATAAAGTAAGTTTAAATATGCAGCAGTTAGCCTTAAAAGACAGGCTCATGTTCAATACCCAGCTGGGTATGACTAACAGTAACTACCATCCGGTAGATTATAATGCTGTCAGACAAGCTATTAAGCGAAACCCTACACAGCCTGTCTATAATACAGATGGCGGTATACATGAAGTCCCTGGCTGGCAAAATGACAATCCGGTCGGAATACTGACAGAGCGCACAGACGATAAAAAAATTTCAAGATATTTTGTGAATCTGGGCGCCGATTTAAATATTACCAGGGAACTGAAGGTTGGAATTCTTACAGGTCTGCATATTGTTGATTCACTTGGTGGGTATTATCAGCCCAGTTATTCCTTTCCCCAGGAAACCGCAGGAACATTTGGCAGGGCTGAACGGGAAATGTATGCTAAATCAGTTACTACATTTGAATCAGTTATTGAATGGAAAAAACAACTGTCAAAACATAATATCAATATCATAGGAGGATATTCATACCAGGATTTTATTTATGAAGGATTTGAAGCGTCTAATACAAATTTTATGACTGATGAAATAGAGTATAATAATTTAGGTTTGGGAACGCACCTTACTGAAGGAAGTGCTACTATGAATTCTGAAAAGAAACAAAGCCGGCTGATAGCATTTTTTGCACGTGGTGCATATAACTTTCGCGGCAGGTATTTTATTTCGGCAAGTATAAGACGTGAAGGTTCATCAAAATTCGGAGCAAACAATAAATGGGGTATGTTCCCTGCTGTATCCGTTGCATGGGACATTTCCAGTGAAGAATTTATGAGCGGATTTGATATTCAAATGCTTAAACTCCGCGGAGGATATGGTGTAACCGGCAATGAGGGGCTTGAAGATCCCTATATCCCCCTTATAAGATATGGTTACGAAGGAAGGTTTTATTATGAAGGTAATTATATTCAGGGATTTGGCCCAAAAAGCAATCCCAATCCCGACCTTAAATGGGAAACCAAGCATGAATATAATATTGGGATAGACTGGTTAGTATTTAATTCGCGCCTGGGTGGTACAATTGATTATTATATACGTGATACAAAGGATCTTCTGGAACTTTATGGTGTTCCACAACCACCGAATCTGGATGATGAGACATATCAGAATGTAGGTTCACTGAGGAATTCAGGTATTGAATTAAGCATAAATGCAGAACCGGTTAATAGGGAAAAACTTATCTGGAGGCTTGATTTTAATATTGACTACAGGAAGAACAAACTGCTTTCACTTTCTAATGATTATTTTACACTGGAAGGAAGAAATAAGGGTGATATAGGTCCTCCGGGTGTTGAGGCATGGACTCACCGCTACGAGGTTGGTAAACCTCTGGGAAACATACACGGATATGTTTTTGAGGGCCTGGATTCAACAGGCGGATGGATATTCAGGGATTATGATCCTGTTAATGATACATCTGACGGCCGAATTAATGTTTCCGACAGGGATGTTATAGGAAACGGCATCCCCGACTTATATATGGGCTTGTCCACTACTTTACTTTACGGAAACTGGGATTTAACAATAATGTGCAGAGGTATGTTCGGACAACAGATTATCAATGCAAAACGTATTTGGTACGACAACCCGTCATTTCTGCCAGATAATGTAATGAAATCAGCGCTTGATGAGGATGTATGGGATGAACCTGATTTTTCAAGTTATTATGTTGAAGATGCAGATTTCATCAAAGTAGATAATATAACGATAGGATACAGAATACCGCTTAAAAACATAGAGTGGATTACATCCGGGCGGATTTTTTTAAGCGGGACAAACCTGCTTGTTATTACCGGCTATAAAGGTGTTGATCCGGAAGTATCTATACGCGGGCTTGAGCCTGGCAATGATAACCGTTTTGATTACCCGAGTACACGTAACTTTATGGTTGGTTTTAATGTAAAATTTTAAATTAAATAAATATGAAAAAGTTATTATTCTTATCAATAATACTGGCAGCTTTATTTTCATGCACAGATCTGGATGTTGACGTTTATCATGATATTGTTAGTGAGACTTTCTTTAAAACCGAAAGGCAGGTTTTATCCGCAGCAGGGCCGGCATATACCAGCCTGAAAGGAATTGTCAAACCCGAAGGAGTATGGGGATTAAATGAGCTAACTACAGATGAGATGCTTATTCCGACCCGGGGCTCGCACTGGTATAACGCCGGTATTTACCAGCGTTTTCATAAACATGAATGGAATACAGAGGAAGGTGATATAAATGCTGCATGGGATTTTATCTATACCGGAGTGTCAAATTGCAACCGGCCTATTTATATATATGACCAGGTTGACGAAATAACTCCCGCCTTAATTACTGTAAGCAATGAATTAAAGGCATTAAGATCATTTTACTATTTTGTTGCACTCGACCTGTTCGGTAATGTTCCCCTGGTTGACCGTTATGATGTCCCTGAAGAATTTGCTCCGTTTAACAATACCAGGCAGGAAGTTTTTGATTTTGTAGAGGAAGAGATAAGTAGCAGTACGGCGGTGTTAAACAATGCAGTTGATAATACTACATACGGACGTTTTCATCGTTATGCAGCCTTTACATTACTGGCCAAACTCTACCTTAATGCGGAAGTATTCAGGGGACAGGCTATGTGGGATGAATGTATTGAAGCATGTGACTCTGTAATTAACTCGGGAAAATTCGCACTGGCTGAAGATTATTTTGAAAACTTCCTGGCTGAAAACGAAGGATCTCCGGAAAATATTTTTGTAGTGCCTTATGATAATGTTGAGGCAGAAGACTGGAGCGGCCCCGGAATGTTCCAGCTTCATCTGTGGACACTTCACTTTGTAAGTAACCAGACATATGATATTACACAGGGAGGCTGGAACGGTATGTGTGCGGTTCCTTCATTTTATAAATCCTATGATTCGACAGATATCAGAAGAAACGCGTGGATTACGGGTTTACAATTATCTACATCAGGCGATACTTTATATTGCAACCAGGAAAAAAGAGGCGAACCCTTGATATTTACGGTTGATATAACTACATTAGAAACATCATTTGAGGATGAAGGAGCACGCTGGGTAAAATATGAATATACTGATGCCCAGAATTATCAACTGAAAAATGATTTTGTCGTATTTCGCTATGCAGATGTTCTGCTCATGAAAGCCGAAGCACTGATGAGAAAAAACGGAGGGGTAGCAACTGCAGAAGCTGTTGATCTTGTAAATCAATTGCGCTCGCGTGCCTTCCCCGGTGATGACAGTAAATTATATACTACATCAACACTCACCCTGGATGCAATACTTGCAGAAAGGGGATGGGAGTTGTCAGGAGAAGGATGGAGAAGAAACGACCTGGTGAGATTTGGGAAATATAATGATCCTGTTGATTTCAGGCCGGTAGCAGCTGATGATCATTATAATCTTTTCCCGATTCCCCAGGATCAGATAAATGCTAACCCGAATCTTTCACAGAATCCGGGATATTGATTTTTTTCACAGGTTAATAATAATTAGTTTGCTAAGGGGAGCTGGTTTTTAAAAAACCAGCTCCCCTTTTTTTATAGCTACCGGTAATTTTTGATATAGTATACCGGCATCCGGTTTTTGTGAAAAACTGAACATATTAACTTTGGAAATAGAATTTTTTTTTGTTAATTTTCTCTGAAATCTAAACAGTTTTTATACCTAACAATTAAAGATCCTCACAGGTATGATAAAACCTGGCAAGCTTGGTGTACACCTTCCGCTGGTAATTTTGTTTGTATATTATATTAGTGCTGCCGGACAAATAAATGATATAAAATTCGATCATCTGTCAGTCGAGCAAGGACTTTCACAGGGTAATGCCCTTTTTACAATACAGGACAGTAAGGGATTTATATGGATTGGAACTGAAGACGGGCTGAACCTGTATGATGGTTACCAGTTCAGGATATACAGAAATGATCCGCGGGACTCAACAAGTATAAGCAGCAATTTTGTCAGGGCGATAGCTGAAGATAAAGACGGGAATCTTTGGATTGGAACATCGATAGGTCTTAATTTCTATAACAGGGATATGGATAACTTCATCCGTATGGTTCATGATCCCGGGAATCCCAACAGTCTTGTTGCCGATGGAGTTCAGGAATTATTTATCGATTCAAAAAACAGGATATGGATTTCCACAGAACAGGGTATTAATGTTTATGATATAAAAAGCAAGACATTCAGATTAATTGTAAATGATCCTTCCAGCACTAACTCACTTCCCAGCAATTTTATCAGATATGTAATAGAAGACAGCCAGGATCAGTTCTGGATAGCTACATATGGCGGGCTGTCATTGTACAATGAAAGGGAAGAAAAATTTACAAATTTCACGCATGATCCCGGTGATCCTCACAGCCTGAGCGGTAATAAGGTGCAACGATTATATAAAGACTCCACAGGAAGATTATGGGTTGGCACATTTGACAGGGGACTTAATCTTATGGATATTGATAACGGTACATTCAAGCGCTATGTTTATAATCCTGCGAATAAGAACAGCATTCCGAATAATCTGATTAATTGTATTGCTGAAAGTGCATCCGGCCAGATCTGGATTGGCACATCAGGGGGTTTATGTTTATATGATGAAGTTGAGGATAATTTTAAAGTATTCTACCAGGAAGAGGATGAAGAAGGAAGCTTAAGCAGCAGCGATATTGCACATCTCTATTTTGATATCAACAATCGTATGTGGATAAGTACAAGGTTTGGCGGACTATGTGTATTTGATAAGGGGAAATATAAGTTTGTGCATTATAAGAAGATAAAGTATGATGAAAACAGCCTGAGTAACAATAACGTTACCAGCTTTGCAGAAGATGAATACGGGAATATATGGATAGGAACAGACGGAGGGGGTCTTAACTTCCTTGACCGGGGGACAAACAGGTTTTCACATATAATGTTTGATCCGGATAATCCGGAAGGACTTACAAATAATAAAATCCTTGCTTTACACCTGGCAAGTAACGGTTTAATATGGATTGGGATGTGGGGTGGCGGAGTTAATGTTTATAATCCGGATAACGACAGGTTTAAACATTATGTTTATGACCCTGAAGATGAATCATCCTTAAGCGACAATAATATTTTTCATATATATGAAGATAGCCGAAATGATATCTGGATTTGTACATGGGGAAACGGAATTAGCAAATATAACAGGCTGGAAGATAACTTCACCAGGTATGTAAGCGATGAAAATGATACAAATTCATTTGCTGCCTCTGCTGCTGTTATGATGATTGAAGATTACCTGGGTAATATATGGATAGCTTCAGAAGGAGCAGGTCTTTTTATGTATGACAGGGACAAAGACATATTCGTTAATTATGGAGAGGTAAATGAAACCGAAAATGAAACAAGAGGGATTGGTAATACTTCAGTATATTCTTTATATGAAGATTCAAAAAAGAGACTGTGGATTGGCACCAATGGAGGGGGATTAAATCTTTTTAACAGGGAAAATAATACATTCAAAATATACAGGATGAGGGACGGTTTACCTAATGATGTTATCCTGGGTATACTCGAAGATGACCAGGGAAATTTATGGCTAAGTACAAATGAAGGATTATGCAAATTTAATCCTGACAGTCTTACGTTTAAAAACTATAATGCCAGCGACGGACTGCAAAGTAACCAGTTTGGAAGATGGGCATTCAGCAAGCTTTCTACAGGAGAACTCCTGTTTGGAGGTGTAAATGGTTTTAACCTGTTCGATCCCGAGAAAGTACAGGATAATCCGTATAAACCGCCTGTCTATATTACCGGATTCAGGCTATTCAATGAGGATGTTGAAATAGGTGAAGAATCTATATTGAAAACGAATATTCTGGTAGCAAAACATATAGAATTAAAATATAATCAAAATATCTTTTCCTTCGAGTATATTGCTCTGAATTACAGGCAATCGCAAAAAAACAGATATATGTATATGATGGAAGGATTTAATGATGAATGGATTGATGCTAAAAATGAACGTAAGGTATCTTTCACAAATCTTGATCCCGGGGATTATATATTCAGGGTTAAAGCATCAAATAATGACGGTGTATGGAATGAGGAAGGAGCTGCCCTTCAGATAACAATAATTCCTCCTTTCTGGAGGACGTGGCTGTTTTATATTATAACAGGAGCTGTTATAATATATATTGTCTACTATATTGTAAAGCGCAGGGAACAGCAGGTAAAAAAAGATAAAGCGGTTCTGGAAAAGAATATAAGAGAAGGGCAAAAAGAACTGGAAAAGCAGAAAAAAGAAATTGAGAAGCAGGGTAATGCACTGAAGCAAAAAGAAGAAGAAGAAAGAGTACAGAAATGGTATAATGCAGGAATTGCCAGGTTTAGTGATTTAACGAGTAAAAATAAAGATGACCTAAATACCCTGGCACAGGTTCTGATTTCAAATCTTGTGGAATATCTGGAGGCAAACCAGGGAGGAATATTTATTATTTCAGATAATGAAAAAAAGCAATATCTTGAAATGAGAGGAAGTTACGGGTATGAAAAGAAAAAATCAGAAGTAAATAAGTTTTATGTTGGTGAAGGACAGGTAGGAACATGCTTTAAGGAAAAGGAAGTTATCCAGGTAGATGACCTTCCTGAAAATTATGCTAAACTTACTTCCGGATTAGGAGAAACCCTGTGTAAACATTTAGCTCTAGTACCATTAAAACTTGACGAAATAGTTATGGGTGTTGTGGAGATTACATCACTTGAAAAACTTGAACCTTACAAAATAGAATTTGTCGAAAAAATGGGGGAAATGGTTTCTGCAACATTATCAACAATAAGGGCTAACGAGAATATGAAGAAAATGTATGATCAGGTCAAACAGAAAACAGAAGAACTGACCTCACAGGAGGAGGAGCTCAGGCAAAACCTCGAGGAAATGGAAGCTACACAGGAAGAAATGAGCAGGAGGGAAAAGGATTTCAAAAAAACGTCTGATGATTTTAAAACAAAAGAGAAAGACTATAAAAAAGAGATTAGCAGGCTGAAATCAGAATTATCAAAATTTAAAAAGGGATAAGTATTTTGTGAGAGTTGGGTTACCTTATTCCTTCAGGTTTAGCCGCCTCAACAGTTACCGGAACAATATAATCATTAATATTGCCACCGGGGATCCATTTGCTTGTTAGCTTCCTGCTTTTATCAATAGGCTCAATCTTAATATTAATAAAACCTGCATTCTTAAGCATATTTTCTAATTCACCAACAAGTGCTGCTCCTGAAATGCAAGCCGAATAATGTTCAAGGTTGTTTTTAATCTCCTCAGGCAACTCTGCTGTAGTAATATTATCTGTTATTGCCAGCCTGCCTCCTGGTTTAAGCACTCTGAGCGATTCATTAAATACTTTCTGCTTTTCAGGTGACAGATTTATGACGCAATTTGAAATAATAACATCTGCTGTATTATCAGCTACAGGTATATTTTCAATTTCTCCAAGCCTGAATTCAACATTGTTAAAGTTGCCCATAGCAGCATTTTTACGCGCTTTTGATATCATTTCCTGAGTCATATCCACACCAATAACTTTACCCTTATCTCCTACCTGGCGTGCAGCAAGAAACACGTCAAATCCTGCACCACTGCCCAGGTCCAATACTGTTTCTCCCTCTTTCAATGCAGCTATTGCCTGCGGGTTTCCACATCCAAGTCCAAGGTTTGAGCCTTCAGGGACTTCTTTTAATTCTTTATCTGAATAACCTATTCTGGATGATGCTTCATACAAATTTGTCTCTTCCGGTGAACAACATCCGGTATCTTCACCGGGACTGCACCCACAATAATTATCTGATAAAGCATTTTCCGCTACTTTTCTATAGCTCTTCCTTACAGCATCTCTGATTTCATTATTACTTTTTTTCATTTATATTGTTTTTTTATTATTAAGTACCTTTTATATTATAGACGGGAAGGGGAATAAATGATGCAAAACTGATAATTCAATTTTAACAAAGCCCTCGTTTGTTACCTTTCCCTTTATAATCCAGAATATTTCCATAAACATCAACATTGAACAAACAACATTCTGTAAGTTTATCCTTCATCATATTCCTGCCCCTCTGAACCCTTGACCTGGCATTAACATAGGAAATATTTAATTTTCTGGCTATATCTTTCTGAGGAACTCCTTTTAATTCTGAAAGTTCTATTGCTTCGCGATAAATATCCGGTAAACCTTTAACAAGACATCCTATCCAGCTTTCCGCTTCCTTCATCATATTATCTTCATCTTCAGATTCCAGTTTGAGCACGCCAGCCGGAATCTTTTCTGCTTTCTCTTTATCACGGTAATAATCCGAGATAGCGTTTCTTGTAACCTGGTACAACCAGCTCTGAAGTTTTGAAGTATCTCTTAAAGTATTAATCCGTGTAAGAATTTTAACAAATACATCCTGCAGGATATCTTCAGAAATATTATTGTTATTTACCCTCTTTTGTATGAAGGCCAGTAATCTATCATGATAATCCTTCCATATTAATTCAATATTATCTGTCATATTTCAACTCTTTTTAGAAGATTTTTTATATTATAGACGGTAAAATTACAAAATGATACAAAATATTTTATTCCATGCATAATAATTATATTTGCAATAAACCGGAACGCGAAGGACAGATCTTCTGTTGGAGTTTTTAAATATTCTTTGTAAATTATATATTAACTTATTTCAATTACAGCAATAATTATAAATAATAAAAGATGAAAAGATTTGTGTTTGGTAGTATTATTTTAAGTATATGTATACAATTCACTATATCCCAGGCTCCCTTCAGCCGGGGTGTAAATCTCACAAACTGGTTTCAGGCCGGCAGTGCCGGACAAATTCAGTTTACAAAATTCACCAGGCAGGATTTTATAAACATCAAAAGCCTTGGTTGCGATGTTATACGGTTGCCGATAAATCTGCACTATATGACTGACGGTGAGCCTGATTATATTCTGGAACCATTATTTCTCGGATTTCTGGATTCTGTAGTCACCTGGGCAGAGGATTTACAGATCCATCTTTTGCTTGATAATCATACTTTTAGCCCTTCTGAAGATACGGATCCGGAGGTCGAATCAATATTACTAAAGGTATGGACACAGATGGCGGAACATTATAAAAACAGGTCAGACTATTTATATTATGAAGTTCTTAATGAACCTCACGGTATTTCAGATGCAATTTGGAATGAGATTCAGCAGAATGTAATTGATGCAATCCGCGAGGTGGACACAACACATACCATCATTGTCGGACCGGCAGGCTGGAACAGCTATAATAATTTAGATGACATGCCGGTTTATGAAGATGATAAACTTATTTATACATTTCATTTTTATGATCCATTCCTGTTTACACACCAGGGAGCCAGCTGGACAGACCCATCCATGGCACCACTTGCCGGCGTACCATTCCCCTATTATGCTGACAGCATGCCTGATTGTCCTTCCGAGCTAATTGGAACATGGATACATAGTGCACTTAACGGCTACAGTCAGGATGGTACGGTCGAACATGTAAAAGAGCTGATTGACATTGCTGTGGAATTTAAGAACAACCGTAACGTTCCGATTTTCTGCGGGGAATTCGGTGTTTATATCCCTAACAGCCCCAGGCAGGACAGGATTAACTGGTACGACACTGTACGTACATACCTGGAAGAAAATGAAATAGCCTGGACAATATGGGATTATACCGGAGGTTTTGGAATTTTTGAAGAAGGAGGAAATGATATGTTTGAATACGATATTGATACTGCTATTGTCAGGGCGTTAGGATTAAATGTACCGGAACAGAAAGAGTTTGTACTGTTACCTGATTCAGTCGGTTTTCCAATATATACGGATTACATATGTCATAAAGTTTTTGAATCGAGCCATGCCGGAGACGGAATAATAGACTTCTGTTCTGAAGATAATCCTAACAACGACAGTTATTGCATTAGCTGGACAAAAGCAAACCAGTACAACAACATTGGATTTGATTTCCGGCCCATTAAAGACCTTACTGAACTTGTTGAAAATGATTATGCCTTTGATTTTATAGTACGTGGTACTCACCCGGGTTCAGCATTTGATATTCGTTTTATTGATAATAAAACAGATGATCCTGATGATCTTCCCTGGCGTATAAGATATACCGTAGATGAAAATCTGGCTAATTGGGACGGAAGATGGTATCATGTTCATATTCCTTTAAGCGATTTTACAGAACACGGATCATGGTATAATGATGCATGGTACAACCCGGTTGGTGATTATGACTGGGCAGCTGTTGACAGGTTTGAAATTGTTGCGGAGCATCATGATATGAAGGGTATATACTTCTGGTTTGACAATATTCATATAACTAATTTAGATACTGCTATTGTAAGAGATACCGCAGCAATAAACAATATTTCCGGACCTGTTGTATTCAGTGATGCTTCGCTAAGTGTTTACCCGAATCCTTTTAATATAAGTACAAATATTTATTATACCGTTCAGAATGCAGGCCATACTGAAATATCTGTATTTAACATTTCAGGGAGAAAAATAGCAACCCTTGTAAGCCAGATTCATATGCCGGGGAATTATTCAGTTACCTGGGATTGTAAAGATACGCAGGGAATTCCTGTAAAAAGTGGTATTTATTTTTGCTGGTTCATTACAGCAGGCATTTCCAGTACCGAAAAATTAGTTGTAGGGTAAGCGTTCAGATAAACGATTTCAGATTAACGATTAACGATTTTAGATTTAATTTGAGTTCACCCCGAATACCTGAAATTCATATAAGGAATAGCCCCAGTCGGTAATCCTCTGCAGGCCATACATACGTATATATCTTGCCTTAACCGCTTTGAATTCAATCTCATCCTCTTCTCCGTCTCCTTCTTCTGTTGAATATACCTGTGTCCATTCATTTCCATCATTTGAAACCTGAATCTTGTATGACCTTGCGAATGCTCTTTCCCAGAAAAGTTTCACCCTGTTAATCATGAAATTATTACCAAGATCTATACGTATCCATTGGGGATCGGAAAAATCACTTGACCACCTGCTTATCAGGTGTCCGTCAACAGCATTTTCCGGTTTAAAGCTAAGGTTTTCAGTAGATGAGGCTTTTACAGCTTTATTAAGTGCTATATTTGATTTGTCAATTTCCATTTCGAATTTATCATAATCAAACTCCAGGTATCTTGTCCTTAAAGCACTGTCTTCAAGTCCGAAAGTCCCTTTAATGTAATTGTCTTCCCAAATCATGTCAATAATCCCATAGTATGGATCAGCTATAGTGATCCGGCCTTCTGTAATTTCCTGTTCGTCTTTTTCCAGAAATTCCAAATATGCCTGGAGCATTTCTTTGCTTTCATCCCTTGAGTTACCCTTTAGAATAAAAAATGTAAACAGACCCACATTCGAAAAATAATAATCTGCAGTGTAGGCCATTTTGAAAAACGGATATCCCAGGAAGTCTTTCGGAATGAATTTATCCCTGTTAACCTGCCTGTTTATTTCAGGAAAAATTTTAAACAAATCCGGAAATTTATTTTCTCCCGGTAGTAAGCCGGCAATCTGCCCGGCAATATCTGATAAAACAGATTCTTCATTATCAAGGTTATACGCACTTATTTTCACATAAAAACAGTCCTTGTAAAAATTCAGTATACCGGTTTCATAATAGCCTTCAGTACCAATATTTATAAAATTCCCTATATCACCATATCTTTCCTGGCTGTAAATACCAAATCCATAATCCGGATTTTCATGCCGGTATATCTCTACCGTAATTGATTGTCCAGCCGGCCCTTTATATGTCTGAACGGCCAGTTCCCTGAACTCGTAATTCAGGTACATATCGGCTGCTCCATTAATAATTTCATAAAGATTACCGGGCTGGTAAGTTTTTATTTCATCAGTTTTTGAAAAACCGCTAATATCGGGAAAGTATTTCTTAATATCCGAGTCTGCCCGGACATTAAATACCTGTATTAACATACATAAAAAAGCCGATATAATTATGAACTGAGTTTTTCTTGTTTTCATTTGCTTAACGGTTTATTCGTATTAAACTAAGAATTCATCCGGAATATCTCTAATGCGGGTTATGTCTATTATTTTTTTACGGATATTAAAGCCCATACTACATTCAATATCACATGAAGAACATTCATTACATTTTATCTTACCTGTATCAACCAGCCGCAGTGTTTCTTTAGCTTTTGAAGGTTTCCGGTAGCCGTATGCATACATATAGCTTCTCATAAGCCTTGGAATATTTACTCCATGAGGGCATTGCGGCAGGCATTGCCTGCATTGTGTGCAATACATACCTGTAGAACTTATCTCCCCGCCCAGCCGGAGATCACTCTTTTCTTCAGGTGTAAGAGTTAAGTCATTCATTAGAGACCAGTACATCTCAAGTTGTTCAAATGTATTCATTGAAAGGATCACAGTATGAATATCTTCATTCTGCAGCATCCATTTTGTTGCTGCTTTGGGATTTATTGGTTGTTTTCTTTCCTCATCCCAGTATACACCTGCCAGACCTTTCATGCCAACTATGCCGCATCCTGCTTTGGCAGCGTGATTGATTGCTTTCTTGACTGTCCCTGTCTCCAGATCTCGAAAATTATACCCGGTAAGGATAACATCATAAATACCTTCTTCCACTATTGTATATATAACCTCAGTACTATGAGTTGAAATTCCCAGGAATTTTGTTTTTCCTTCGCTTTTAAACTCCTGCATAATATCTTTAACCATATTAAGCTTTACAACATCTGAGTTATCGGCAGCGTGCAAGTAAAAAATATCAACATAATCCATTTGAAGTCTTTTCAGACTTGTTTCCATACTTTGCCTGAAATCATCTATGAATTCAGCGGAAGTGACATTTGCCCGGGGCATCCCGTTGTCATCGCGCATACCATATATTTTTGTCGCAATTACAAATGATTCCCGGGGGTAGTCTTTTAATATCCGCCCGAAAGTTGTTTCATGAAGCCCGTTACCATACCCGTTTGCAGTATCATAATGAACAATTCCTGTCTTAAGGGCTGCTTTTATTAAATACTCATTTGATGAAGTTCCCATACTAATTACAGGTACTTTTATGCCGGTTCTGCCTAATGTACGGTAAATAACTTTTGTTTCTTCCTTTTCCTGCATTTTGTGTTGTTTTCCTCCCTTGAAATTCAGGGTGCTAAGAGAAGGTACAACAGATAAACCTGCAGCTCCGACCATGCCCTTTTTAAGGAAATTCCTCCTGTTATCTTTAAGATTTTTTTTGCTGTTCATTTTATACTGGTTTTAAATTTTTATTAAGTAATTGAAAGCACTTTATATTAATAACTCCATTATTTGATAAATATAGAAAATAAAAATAAAAAGTAAAATGCCGGTTGCATGCTGGTTATGTTGAAATTACATATAGCTATCTATTATATGATAATTAAATCAGGCATTTCAATTATGAAAAGCTGTACTGGTATTACAAGCAAAAGCAGGCTTATTAACTGTTATTTCCGGGAATTAATTACTTTTCACGGTTGCCTGTAAGAAAATATTGGTTAAATTTGTTAACAGTATAGTATAGAAGAGCTTAAGATTAATATTATTCTTAGTTACCAGAAATGATCTTTTTATTTAACCTAAAAATAAATACTATGAAAAAAGATTTACTCTTATTTGCTCTGGTTAAGAAGCAATTTATCACTTTTTTATGCCTGCTTCTTGTATTCTCATTATCAAAATTTGCTTCGGGACAGGTGGAGATGCTTGTAGGCGGCAGCATGGATGATCCCGATGCCTGGAATGTATCACATCTTGATAGTGAAGAAGAAGCCGTCTATGAATTTAACAGCAACAACTCCTGTTTTAACTGTGAAGGAGGGACTCTTAACGTACGGGCTAACGGGCTGGCGTCTTCTAATATCCTGTTCTGGCAGCCGGTTACTTTAAAAGCCAACACGGTTTATAAAGTTAGTGGTGCATTCAGCGATCTGACAGGAGGTGCACTTGACCAGTTCTGGTGTGAGATTCTTATAGGTACTATGGAACCTGAAGATAGCGTAGATTATCCTGACGGTGACTGGTGTGTACTTGGATTCAACACCTGGTTGAATTGCGGTAAAAATGTAGATGGCACTTTTCAGGATGATAACTGCAGAGGCAGCGGAGAAAGATTTTTTCTTCACGATTCTCTTGGTGATGAGGCCACCGTATACTTTACTATAAATGTTGGTGCATGGATTGACTCACAAGCTGACCCTCCGCAGGAATTACCATACGATGTTGTTATCGACAATATCAGTATGATAGATTCAGCAGCAACTCCATCAGTTATAGACGAAAAAGTGAAAATCTGTGAATGTGAACTTCTTAAAAATTACCCTAATCCCTTTACTGAAACAACAACTATTACTTATTCGGTACCTGAAGAAAGCGATGTCAGGTTAACAGTTTACAATTCTATTGGTAAGGAGGTCACCAGCCTGGTAAATAAAACCAAAGAAAAAGGAACTTATAAAGTTCCCTTCGACGCATCAACTCTTAAAAGTGATGTCTATATTTGCAGGCTACAGATGAACGATATTGTAATTACCAGAAAGATGGTTTTGCTTAGATAATCCGTATAGTAGTAATTCAAGATCAAAAAGAAATATTAGCCCGGTAATGCATATGACAGCACTACCGGGTTTTTTATTCTCTGTTATTTCTTCCACGGATTTTACTGAACATCAAGTGTCCGGATAATTAGTCCTTTTTCTCCGGCAGCACCTAACATGATCTTATATTTTCCTGCATTTATACTTTGTTCTGTTGATGTATTTAATGTTTTCCAACCATCATCAGACGAAGGAAATTTTATCAGGTCATCACGTATAATTATACCATTGGTCGACAGTATCTTTAACCGTACAGGAATAACTTTACCGGTCAGATTCATATATTTGAATCTCAGCGAATAAGTATCGCCCACGCCAACCTTTATTTCCCATTCTACAGTATCACCCTTTGCTCTTGTAAACCGCACGCACTGCCTGTTCCTTATTTTTTCCTTTACCAGACCTGCACCTGCTAAATATGCGTCTTCTACACTGTAACTAATAACAGGTCTTTGATCAGCGGCCTGTTTCAATCTGGTAACCGGACAAACGGCAACGGTGTACATTTCAGTACTTCCTGTTGAAGAGATGCCATTATTTCCAAGTACCACCTCTGCATTTTCCGGATAACGTCTGCTGTAAACCCTGAATTTCCGGCCTCCGTCATGACTGTTTTCAACCGTAGTTCTTGTATCAGCATAACTTTCCAGCCATTCCGGTATTTCAGATATTTGTGTATCTAATGCAACAAACACATCTGATTCCGCACTCACATTGAACCTGGCAACAGTTTTATTATCAGTATATTCGTGAGGCTCACTTGTTCTTATCCACTCTGCTCCGTAAAGGTATGAAGGAAGAGAGCTGAAAACTGCTGTATCATCCGTATATTGCTTCTCGCCTGTGTCCATCCATGACCGGACAGACCATTTACCTGATACTTCCTTATCGGTGAGTGCAAAGTTATTAATGAGGGATTCTGACCTTGGAGCCGGTTTTATACTATGGTCCGCAATGGCAATAGCTATTGCTGATATTACTGCCTGCCCTGATGCAACATAAGGGAATGATATGGAAAGTTGCCCGCCTGTAATATTCACCCTGACTTGCTTCTTAAGTACATGGTCGTGTCCTGCGGCCCTCCATATATCCAGATTTTTTAAGAATATGTCGTTGTTGACTGCTACATCAAAAAGCCGCCAGCCCCGGCAATCCATACTGCCTCCCGTACCATACCAGGGTTCAATAAAATATAATTCAACTATATAATCACCATCAGGAACAGGAAATTCATATCTCAGTTTGTCACGACCATAACGAAAGGTCTGGAAAAGCTTCCGGTCAGCAGTGTTTAGTATAGGATCAAAAGTCCTGCGCTGGCTTGCATAAAAAGCAGGCATTTCCGGATATTCATCTGTCCATGATTTGCTTCCCCATGTTGTATCACTTGTTTTATGGCAATCGCCCATCCATGTATTACCATATTTATCCTTGTATTCCGGTCCGCCGCAATTAACACGGTACAGGTAGTTATAGTCCTTCACCGGCGAAATAACAGGTTCTCCACTTTCTTCAATTAATTCAGAAAAACCTGGTGATTCCGATAGATGATTCAGGACAATTAAGTCCTCTGCCACTGCTTTACCATTTACATACCCAACTGCATAGAGTATATTATAATTTACCTCTACCCCGTCCCATTGAAAATGTGTACCAATACCCCGGTGTGTTCGTCTGCCTAGAGAAAGTGTTTTTACATCATTGAAAAGCTCAACTTCTTCACAATTGGAATATACTATAATACCGTCTTTTTTACCAGGTGATATCCACCTGTCAGGCCAGGTATGTGATACTATATATACCATTGGTTCCTTTTCTTTCGGGGCATAATTAGCGCGGTACATATAATATACATCCAGGGGTTCTCCCCAGCATGAAAACAATCCTTTGTAATTGACAGGTCCCACCCTGTCGAAGTCCCGTACTCCTTCCCCATTCTGTGTTCTTCCCGGATTTTCGTGTGAGTTGAAAAGCCAGTGAAACTGGCCGCAACATTTATCTCTAACCGATTCAGCCAGCCTGATCTTCATTTCCATTAGCTGGGTCATACGGTCTTCGCTGAGCGGTGCATCCTGTACAAAAGTTCCCTCTGTATGAAAATCAATACTTCTCCAGGCGCCGTATTCTCCATTCAGCAACTCGCGCTGAATATCATCTGCATAGGCATAAGGATCTCCCGCATATGTACCTGACCAGTTTTGAATAACATTCCAGTCTGTTCCTTTACCTCCATTACATGTAGTCACTTTTCTTTGTACAGATGCAGTCGGATCAAGCTCCCTGATAATGTCAGTACATTCGCGGGCAAAATCAGCAGGAAGGGTGCTTTCATTTTCAAGACCCCACAGTATCACCGAAGGACTGTTACGGCGTTCTTTCACCCAGTCCCTAAGCAATTTCTTAAAATTGCTCCTGAATTCGGGATTGTCGAACCAAATATGAGCTGCAAACTGGGGCCACCAGAGAAGACCATAAAGATCCAGAAACCTTCTGTATTGCAAATTATGAGGTTGATGAGCATCTCTGAAAGCATTAAAGCCTGCTCCCTTCACCTGGCTTATACGGGATTTTATCTGCTCATAGCTGAAAGCATGACTCTGGCCCATCATATGTTCGTACTCTGCAGTTCCGTTTATAAAAACCGGTTTGCCGTTAAGAAGAAACTGTCCTGAACCTGATGCTTCACCTATGGGCCACCTAATCCACCTTATACCATAACGGGTGCTTGTAAAATCAATTACTTTATTATTTTCAATTACTTCTGATTCCACTACATAGAGAAAAGGATCTTCGGGTGACCATAAACGCGGATTAACAACTTTTATCGGTTCATGTCTAATAATAATATTAGTATCGGCAGGTATCTTAGCTCTTGCCCTTACTTCAGCGATGGCTGTACCATCATGGTATATTAATTGATTTATAAGGTTAACAGTTCTTTCTATTTTACTATAATTTTTTACTTCGATTTCAATATTTAACAGGGCGGAGGTATCGGATACTGTTGTATCATTCCATATATGTACTCCATAAGGTTCAATACGAATCTCCCCGGTAATAATTAAATGAACCGGTCTGAAAATACCCATAGGCTGGGAACCCTCTGAAAAACCCCACTCTTCTGAGCAACCTCCGCAAACCCACGGCAGATCTCTTATCGATGACGGATGGTCGGTACGCACTGCTAACAGATTTGGCCTGTTATCAGCATGAACAAAATCAGTAATATCAACTGTAAAAGATGTTCTGCCGCCGGCATGATAACCTGCTTTCCTGCCGTTAACCCAGATTGTGGTATATGATCCGGCCCCTTCAAACCACAGGAAATATCTCCTGTCATTTCCCCGGAGGTTTATTGTGAAATGCCTTCTGTACCATGCATAACCGTGGCGATTCCCATGTAACAACCTTCTGTAACCTTCATACCTGTCCCAGTTATGAGGTATATCTACCAGTTCCCAGCCAGAATCATCAAAATCCGGTTGCTCAAATCCCCTGAATGCATACTTATTTGTATCATTTGCTGTAGTCCGCCAGTTTTCATCCAACGGTATATCGGTGCGATCACCTTCCCCGGAATAACAGTCTGCCATAGCTGATAAATATAACAGAGCAATTGTGAATCGAATTATTCCCTTTGATATAAACCATGAATCTATCATCTTCAGGAATTTATATAATATATTCAGCTATTAATACAATACTATTTAATTACAAAAGTATAGGTTTTCCCGGATTCGGTCATGAAATCATATACTTGTGTTTCCTTTAATTCAGGTTTAGTAATTTTTGCTTTGGCTGATATTACCGGTTTCTTTATTTCATTTACAGAATATAAGGGATTTGTGTTGGCGCCATTTGCTTTATTAAGTTTTGCATCACAGGTTGATTCAATTTCCTGGAATAATCTTATCCTGCAATTGCCTCCCAGCCTTGAGTGAATTGCAAGGGTTTTAACCTTTCCTTTTTCCCAGCTCATATCAATTTCATATCCGCCCCTGGCTACCAGTCCTTTTACTTCACCACGAGGCCAGCTGTCAGGTAATGCAGGTAATACAAAAATATATCCGTCATGGCTCTGCAGGAGCATTTCAGCAATACCTGCAGTACAGCCAAAATTGCCGTCAATTTGAAATGGGGGATGAGCATCAAGCAGGTTCAGGTAAGTACCTCCTCTTTCAGATCCGTCCGGCTGAACAGAAGGTGTAAGCTGATCAGTAATGAGTTTATAGGCATGATTACCGTCTAATAACCGTGCCCAAAGGTTTACCTTCCATCCCATAGACCAGCCGGTTGACTCATCACCCCTGTAAAGTAAAGAGTTTTTTGCCGCCTGGAAAAGTTCTGGAGACCTTTCGGGGGATATCTGGTTGCTCGGATACAATCCGTAGAGATGCGAAACATGGCGGTGATGATCGGTAGTATCGTCCCAGTCATACAGCCACTCCTGCAACTGACTGTATTGGCCTATATGCATTGGTGCCAGCCTTGCCCGTTTTTCACGCAACCTGTCTGCAAAGGCACTATCAAGCTCAAGTATTTCTGCTGATCGGATAACATTTGAAAACAAATCGAATATCAGCTGGTTATCCATAGTTGTTCCCACGCTTGCAGATGCCAAACCCAGGTAGTTGTTTTCCGGGGAATTCGACGGACCTATAACTAAATACCTGGTTTCGGGTTCCTCAACAAGTTCATCAACATAAAATTCAGCAGCACTCTTCATTACCTGGTAAATATTTTTAAGAAAATCTGTATCACCGGTGAACAGGTAATGCTGCCACAGATGCTGGCTAAGCCATGCACTGCCCGTTTGCCATAATCCGAAATAAGCCCTGTCAAAAATACCTGTTACGCGCCATATATCCGTATTATGATGCACTACCCACCCGGGTGCGTCATACAGTTTGCTTGCGCTTTCCCGGCCGGTTATCGATAAATCATTAATCATACTGAATAAAGGATCGTTAAGTTCAGTCAGGTTTGTTACCTCGGCAGGCCAGTAATTCATTTCACAATTAATGTTCAGTGTATACTTGCTTTCCCATGGAGGTCTAAGCAGCGGATTCCATATTCCCTGAAGGTTAGCCGGCTGGCCGCCAGGCTGCGAGCTGCTGATCAGGAGGTACCGGCCAAATTGAAAGTAAAGCGCTGCAAGCTGGGGATCGTTTCCGTGCTTATATTGTTTCAACCTGACATCAGTAGGATTATTAACAGAATCGGTTGTACCCAGGTCGATATCCACCCTGTCAAAATACTGCCTGTAAAAAGCAATATGATCTTTCAGTGCAATATTATAGTCCTTTTGTAAAGCTCCTGTCAGGTAATTCTCAGCCTTATCTGCAGAATTGGCACTAATATCTTTGTAATTAATAAAATTTGTGCCTATGGAAATATAAATCGTAGCCTTATCGGCATTTCTTATAACCAGGCTGGTATCATCTTTTTCAATGAGTCCGTTACTAACTACTGGCTTTATTATAGTGTTAAGTCTAACCTGCCCCTTTATTCCCTCATGATCTGTTGTAATAGCATTAACTACTATTTTGTCATCGTGAATTTCAGTCTCATATTTTTGCAAGCTTCCGGCAGAAATAATGCAGCTGATCATTCCGGGTTCACTGGCTGTTAAACGGATAATGACCACCTGATCTGTAAATGATGAAATAATTTCCCTTTTGTATTGTACATTATTTACTGTATATGATACTGATGCCACGGCCTTTCCTATATCCAGACCACGGTAATAATAAGAAAAGTTACTGTGACCGGGAAATAGAAGGTATACATCACCGGCAGGCTGGTAGGGCATTCCGTTAACATGACTTTTAATATATTCATCTGCTATCTCCTGGGCTTTTTTATACTCTCCTTTAAACAAAAGAGATCGCACTTCAGCAATGTATGGTTTTGATTCAGGATTTACATTGGTGTGTGGTCCGCCAGCCCAGACAGTTTCCTCGTTTAATTGCAAATGCTCCCTTTCGGGATTCCCGAATACCATAGCCCCTAAACGGCCGTTTCCAACAGGAAGTGCCTCGTTCCAGTTATTTGCAGGGCGGTTGTACCAGAGCTTAAGTTCCTTATTGTTCCGGGTATATGAAATGTTAACAATCAATACCACCTTTAATAGTATAACAAATAGTCGTTTCATATTTACAGGTTTATAAAAAAATTAGTCTTTAATATATTATACTTTATATTTTTAGGCAATAATAATTGTTTTATTGTCAGGGACAAAAAGTTTCAGTGCAATCCAGCAAAGAAGGTATGCTATACTTGCTATTCCAAATACAATATAGTAACTGCCTGTAAGTTCAAGTATCAAACCAACCAGGAAAGAAAATACTACTCCGCCTACTGCACCTGCAAAACCTGATAGTCCGATCATAGAACCCACTGCGTCCTTGGGATAAACATCAGAAACTATAGTAAAAATGTTGGAGGCATATCCCTGGTGTGCAAAAGTTGCCATTGATATCAATGCAACAGCCATCCATATGTGTGATGTTACAGATGCAAAAAAGATTGGAACAACCAGCAGAGCAAGCAACAGAATTGTAAGTTTACGTGCAGCTACGGGATCTTTGCCTCTTCTGATGAAAAATGAGGATAACCATCCTCCTGTTATTGCTCCTCCATCAGATATTAAATATATTATTATTAAAGGTAATCCGATATTACTAAGATCAATATCATGATTAGTATTTAAAAATTTGGGAAGCCAGTATAAAAAGAACCACCATACAGGATCGGTTACAAAGCGTGCAAGGCATATACCCAGTGTTTGTTTGTGGGGAAATATCTTAATCCATGGTATTCTTTTTGATATTTCCTCCCCATCCTGCAAGATATATTTTCTCTCACCAGGTCTGAGCCGGGGTGTTTTTTCCGGCCTTTTATAGAACATCCACCAGAATACCAGCCATACAAAACCCAGCGCTCCTGTGATGATAAAGGCCCACTGCCAACCCCATTTTAAAGCTATAAAGGGAATAATCAGGGGTGTAAGTATTGCCCCTATGTTAGTACCAGAGTTGAAAATACCTGTAGCTAATGCACGTTCGCGTTTGGGAAACCATTCGGCAACTGTTTTAACTGCAGCAGGGAAATTAGCCGATTCACCGATGCCTAAAGTAAACCTGGCAATGACGAATGAAATGACACTCCTTGCTGCTGCATGAAACATACCGGCTGTACTCCATATAGTAATCGCAATAATATAGCCTGCCTTTGTTCCTATTTTATCCAGCAATCCTCCCATAGATATTAAACCAATAGCATAAGCTGCCTGAAAAGACATTATTATCAAACTGTAATCAGATTCCGACCACTTAAATAAATCCTGCAGAAGAGGAGCCAGGATACCCAGTACCTGCCTGTCAATATAGTTAATTGTTGTAGCAAAAAACAACAGTGCAACGACACGCCACCTGTAATTTCCTATTTTAGAATTAAGCATCTTTTGCTTCATCAATATATTATTTTCAGCTACAAATCCGGTGAATTAAATCATAGGCCCTGTTCTGTTCATCACAGGTTGCACAATAAGTGACAACTACAAGTTTCATTCCAGGGGCCCACAGTCGTCTGACCTGCTGCTCAATTGTGTGGATATCGCCGACAATCCGGGCGTTAAGTACAATTCCTGTTCCTGAAAAACGATGGTATACCTCAAGGTTTTTTATTGCATCTGGATCAGTTTCATTTGAAAAAGCTCCGTCAGCCATTCGTATATCTTTGATATTTAGCACAGAATCAATCCATCCTGACCAGTCGCCGCATGAATGAAAACCATAACCTCCAAAAAAACGGCAAATCTTTCCGGCTGAAGGATTAACGATCTCAAGATACTGCTCAGGTGATATCATGATAGCATTATCATCACTCATTCCCAATCCACTCCATTTTGTTGAAGATGCAAATCCATGTCCGGGAAGCACCAAAGCATTACCAATTCGTTTGACCTGTTCATTGTTGAAGTCAACTGACAGATTTGCAATAATCTCAAGAAGCCGGATCACCTTTTCAGGCACCATTATCATATATGTAAAAAACTTATCCAGCGGAAGAAGATAACCGGCAATATTCAATGGCGACTGTGAGTCAGTTAGTGACACAGGAAGCTTGCCCCCTGTCTTTTCCATAAAATAATCTATCATATCAAGAGTATGCCGGCCTATGCCAGTATGTTTTACCTCCTTTGGCGTATATTCCAGTAAGTCGTCTATAGAGTCAAACGCAGGTTTCATTGCAGGTGCATTCCCTGCGATCCAGACATATTCTCCTCCAAAAGCACTTGCAATGGTTCCTGTACCATACCATGGTTCCAAAAAATTCGGAATGTCAGCCTTGAAATTAAGGCTCATCTTCAGGGCACCCAACTGATATTCCAGTGATTGCTTCATATTACGGCATCCGTATGAGAAACACTCACCAACACGCATACGCCTGTATACCATGACACCGGAATCCGCCGTCCAGAATGTTTTACATCTGACATTTAATTTATCAGCATATTCAGAATACTCATCAAAATCAAATTCATCAGGCCGTACAGGTATAACTTTTGTTGCCTGTACATCAGTAAGCCGGCTGTCAAACTTTTTCATCGGTTCTCAGATATTCTGACCTTAAGCTTTCAACTGTTTCGAAAATGGTATCTATTTTATCATCGCTAACAAGATCATCCATATTTATACAGCAAATTCCTGTAAGAAATGGATTATCAGAGTCTTTTACCAGGCGGACAATCGTCTCTCTAATCTCTTCATTACTCTGACTTATAACTTCAGCAGGACTGAGTCTGATATTGAAGAATGTATCGGGCAGGTACTCCCTTAATATTTTCACATCACCACCCCATCCAAGATCCAGAAAATCAAGGTGTGGAATTTTTGCATAACTCTCAGCCATGCGGTGCGGATCAGGGCCGCAATAGTGAATCCCAAAAGGACGTTGCCTGCTCCATTCTATATCAATATCAAGCAAAAAGTTATCGTAGTCTTCTGCAGAAATCATTGTATATGTACATTCTGAATGAAGTAAGACCGGCTTTTTAAAATGTCTTACTGCGCGGTTTACTGAAATTGATGTCGTTCCTGTTTCGTTCATCATGGCTGAAGTAAATTTTGTAATAATTCCGGCAATTTTTTTAAAGTATAATTTCACTTCATGAGGATTCATCATCATATCCATTAAAATATGTTGTCCCCTGAGATCCATGGCCAGGTTCAGAACACCTCCCCAGTTAATATCTCCTGTCAGATATCCGTACTTTTTCTTCATACTATCCCACATGTTCGTAATACTAATAAATGCCGGAGATTTAAATACATACTCTACATTCAGCGAGAGATCTTCTCTGTTAGCGGTAATAACCTGGGGAGGATGCCCTTCAGTATAATCAACTTTGCACCCAAGCATTTCAGAAAGTAAAAAGCCTGCAGCAAGATGCACAGCACCAATCTCAGGCCGTTTCTCATCTTTATGTTGTCCTAGTCCGTATCTGCCCCAGCGTTCATATAGTACTTTCTCCATTTTCTGTTCTTCCTCTACTCTTTTGGCTGGATTAAAGAAGAAATCCCTGTCAAATATTATTTTTTCGTTTTTATTCCACCATTCAGGTGCCAGCACAATATCAACAGGCAATAAAGTGTTACCAAGAAATTTATTGTAATGGTATTTCATATAATTATCTGATTATCTATTCTTTACTTTTAATAAAACAACCAGTCGATAGTCTCAATATTTTCATCTCCTCCCAGGCCTGCATCGTAGGTAGAAACCGTCTGGCCGGCACCTGATGATTTCAGAAGCTGAATATTCCTCTTAAAATTAACCAGTTCTGTCCTGTAATGATCCAATAGCTCAGCCCAGGTTTTGTTTTTCCCTTCATCCCCGCCAATAGGGATTCTTCTTTGCCTGGTTTGCATACTGTTGGCGTATAAATAACTTTCTCTTGTCAGTTCTACCACCTGTTCATAATACTCAATGCTTTTTTCAAGGAATATAACAGCTTTATCCAGATCGGAAATATCTTTTGAGTACCTGTACCCCGACACTAACAGAGCTGCATTAACTTTTTCCGAAAAGAAATTTGCCAGAGCCCGGTAGCAGTATATGTCATTTTTTAATCTGGAGAATTCTTCCTTATTGGTTTTTACATTTGGTGCTGCTTTTTCTATTGATTCAACTGCAGTTTTTCCATGCTGAACCACCTCTCTAATAATCTGCACGGGAGTTTCACCAATATGCGGTTCTTTCTCCCATTCTTTCTTTGCGTAATCAATAATTATTTCACCCTCAGGGCCGCTGGAAGTATAGAAATTGCTGTAAACCCTCCATTTATAAGGATTAACAAGCTGGCTCATAAACATTCCCAGCAGTAATGTCTGCCTGTTGCCGTCTGAAATACCGAATCGCCGTAATAGTTTCGGGGCAATTTCACCGGTCTGTTCATAAGCATTCAGGATATCTCTTCCATATTTACCGCATCCATAATATTTCCCTAATTCATCTGTCCAGTACATAATCTCATCATTACGGTTATGTCTGCAATTCCATGCATATCTGCCCCATGTTCTGTACCAGATCCAGTCACGATCAACTTGTAACAACCTGGGGGAGGTTTTATCAGCTGTGTAAGGCCAGTCCCAGTAAGAAGACTGCGGATAAAGATGAAGCCCGTTCGCTCCCTGAATATCGTGCATTGCCTTTACTGATTTTTGAATAAAATCAGGTGAACCATATCTGAAAGGTTCAAGGTTTGCCAGAATATGAACATTGGATATATGCACTGAGCCCAGTTTACTCATATCCTGGTGAATCTGAGCCCATGAACCTCTGGGTTCATAGGTCGTCAGTGATTCCCCGTTGTATTTGTGTGTTGTATATAAATTCTTATATATTGGAAGGGCTTCATTTATGACCAATTCAGCTTTTGTATCGTGCCCTCTGAGTATAATAGGCGGTTCGTCGGTTCTGCCAAGGGCAGCCAGGCCGTCTTTTACACCGGGAATAATAGTGCCGGTAAACCATTTTACATCATCCAGGTCAGTACCAATTGCTTCACCCAGGGCAACCATTAATCCGACATTAGGATATTTCTTCACAAATGCAGCAATCGACTTGCGGGTATAATCAGCAATAACAGGAATAATCGGCCGGTTCCTGTCCTGTGTTTTAAGTCCGTGTTTTTCAGCAAAAGGTTTTGAGACGATAATATTATAAAACATTTGAATGACATAAATACCACGCCTGTCAGCCTCTTCCGTTAAAAAACTGAAAATTTCCTCATTCTTTTTAAAAGTCTCCTCGTCTACCTCCACTGCATAAGGATAGTCTTCCAATCTTACCAGTGAAGCAAACGGATGGCCATTCCATAAGTATAGAGAATTAAACCTGTTCTCAACAAGCATATCCAGGTATTCAATCCATAATTCCCTGTCATAAAACCATGGAAAATTCTCAGGAGTATATGGATACTCATATACTCTCCTGCCCGGCAAATATGTTGTTTTTTGCAAACCTATACAGGTGCCGCGCATTGTCATTTCTGGCTGGTCAGTAATGTCAGCATTATCAGGAAGTTTACCCTGATCTTCTACAATGCCGGATAATTCAAGACAACCGTATAAGGTCCCTGAGGCATCGGCACCTGCTACAACTATTATGTCCTTATTTCTTTTTATTACAAATCCTTCTTTTCCGGGAAAGGTATCAACCTGGATTTTTGTTTTGTCAAAGACATCATGAATTAGTGTATCCTTAAGCCTGCCTATTACAATTGAAATTCCCCTGACAGGTAACTCATCATCATTTACTTGTTGAACCCTGTAACCTGATTCAGACAAAGAACCGGCAAGTCTCTCGATTCCGTATAATGTTCTGACAGAAGAACTGTCGGATATAATAACTGTAACCTGTTCTTTTTTACAGGAAATTAGTGTAAAAATTAATGATACATATAACGGCAGTCTTAATAATATTCTCATACCGTCCCTCCAACTAATAACCCGGATTCTGTCCAAATTCTTCACCATTAAGCAGGGCATCTATCTCGGTTTGCGGAACCGGCCGCAATATATGATGTTCCTTAAGTTCAACAATATCCGGATTTCTGGTTTTTATATAGCTAACAAAACCCGCAGGATCATTGCTGAATACTCTCTTTATATCAAACCATCTTATATGCTCACCGCAAAGTTCTCTGCCTCTCTCATCAAGGATAAACTCAACAGAAATATCACCGGCAGTAACCTGCATATCCTGAGTGTAATCAATAGGTGTTTTTTTAGCAGCTCTTGTCCTGAGAACATTAATATAAGTTGCTGCCTGGGCTCTGTTGTTTAACTTGAATTCCGCTTCAGCAGCAATAAGATACATTTCTGCAAGCCTTATTACAATAACATCCTGGTATCCGGGTCTTGAAGTGGCATCCGTTCTTGTTACCGGGTCCAGGTATTTTGTAAGCTGCACATAATCGTCTCCCGTGTGAATGGCTCCATTTCCCGCTGTATCATAAACGCTGTCCCTGTCAATAACAAGATAACCAAGTGTATTCTCATCAGAAATGCTTTTCCTGGTTATATACATTGCAGTATCTCCGTACTCGAATTTATTCTGGTCAATTAAACCCGGATCCAGTCCGCCGGCAGCTATTTCTTCAGCTGTCCATACCGGTATATCAGCACTGTCATTACAAAGCCATACTTCCTGGAAAGAATTCTCATAGCGTGAGTCCATATTCTCATCAAACAGATCCAGAACATGCAAGGTTGGCATCAGGCGCCTCCTGTCATCCACACCGTACTCCATACTTAGCTGCATACCCGGTTTACCGCTGTAACCCGTAATAAACCACAGGTGCAAACGGTTTGCATTAAGGTCATAATTTATAGCAGTATTGGTAGAGTTACTAACTACATATAAAGCTTCTTTATTTTCCTTGTTGTTGTTCGGATTCCATAAATCAGCATAGTTATTCCATAATGAAACATTAAATTCTTCCTGCCTGTCTATTACTTCTTTGGCCATATCCCTGGCCATTGTATAATATGACAGTGCCTGATCACCTGTTAATTGATAAGCCTTTGTAAGATATACCCTTGCAAGGAGTCCAAGAGCCGACTTTACGGTCGCCCGGCTGTATTCATCTCCATAGTCAAGAGGTAAATTGTCTTTTGCAAACTCGAGATCTCCCATTATTACTTCGTAGAAATCTTCAACCTGACTCCTGACAGCAGTCAGGACAGGCTCTTTTGTTTCTTCAGTTCTTAAACTTACACCTCCCCATGTCTCAACAATATGCCAGAGATAGAATGCTCTTAAAAAACGCAGTTCACCTTCTTTCTGGTTTCGTACTTCTTCAGACGGAAAATCTACATCACCTATACGTCCGATACCCGCATTGCATAAATTCAGTGCTTTATTCATTTCACGCCATGTTGCTTTGTTCGGATTGCCTGTTGAAGGAGTAAAATCCTCGTATTTGGATATTTCTTTTGCCCAGCCGTCTTTTTCCTTATTAAACCACAGATCTGTCCCTGTTTCAGACATAAAAAGCCCATCTGTTTTTCCATACCAGGTACGCTGGTCCGAATAGGCAATATTAACAAGAGTCTGAAAACCTTCAGGTGTACTCCATATAGCATCTGCTGTAACTCCTGAGGGATTATATTCTTCTATTTCGCATGATGACATACTTGCTATAAACAAAACTGTCATGCAGGACTGAATTATATATTTTATATTCTTCATAATATTCTGAGTTTATTTATTATTTAATATTATTAGAAGTCTATATTAAGCCCGAAAACAATTTGTTTGCTCAAAGGAAATTTTTCCGAGCCTCCTCTCTCAGGATCGTACTCTCTTATCAAATGGTTTTTGGTATATGTAAACAGATTTGATGCAGTCGCATATATTCTGAGCTTGTCTATCAGCACTTTTTTAGTAAGACTTCCTGGTAATGTGTAACTGAGAGTTATATTTTTTATCTTAAAATATGATCCGTCTACATAATTCAGAGTCTGATAACCATAATAATAAGTTATGTTGGCAGCGTCTCTGGTAGGTCTTGGAAAGTCATTAGTAGGATTATCAGGTGTCCAGTAATCATGACTTGCAGGACCATTTCCTCTACCGTTAGGGTTATATCTCCCTAAAAATTCCGCATTTATCATCTGGCCCCAGCGAGCAAATAAATAAATACTCAGTTCTAATGATTTATAGGAAAAAGTATTCTGCAGACCGCCTACCCAGTCAGGGACTGCGGCACCAATACATGTTCTGTCATAGGCATCTATTGTAGTATCATTATTAAGATTGGCCAGTTTTATATCACCGGGTTCAAAGGTTATGGGACCTGTTAACTGGGCGGCCTCTTCTTCTTCACCAAGTTGCCATATTCCCAGCTTTTCCCATGTATAAAATGAATGTATTGGCTGCCCGATAATCAGGGAATTTCCAATCTCATCAATAATATCCTCGCCTTCAATTAAATCTGTAATTTCTTCCTTGTTTCTGGCAAAAGTAAATGTAGAGGTCCATTTGAAATTACTGGTATGAACGTTGACCGAGTTAATGGAGAGTTCAATCCCCCTGTTTAAGGTACTACCGATATTTTGATAGACTTTAGGAACACCTGTGGATTGGGGTAGTGATCTTTCAAGCAGAATATCTGTTGTTTTAGTACTGTATATATCTACTGTAGTACTTAACCTGTTTCTGAACATAGCTAAATCAAGTCCGGTGTTTATTGTTGCCGATTTTTCCCATCCTAAGGCACTATTGCCCACCATATCTCTTTCAAGATTAATTTCATAGGCAGCAGCCGGTTCATCTCCAAATCCCATTGCTTTGTATGAAATACTGCTTTGTGTGCCATAGGGAGTGATACCTGAGTTCCCTGCTATTCCATAGCTGAGTCTTAACTTAAGGCTGCTAACAGATTCAACAGCCTCCATAAAACCTTCATCGCTAATTCTCCAGGCAACTGCTACTGAAGGAAAATGATCCCACTGGTTACCGGGGGCTAGTCTCGAGGCTCCGTCAAAACGTTCCGTTAGCGTTAATAAATATTTACCCCTGTAACTGTAGTTGATCCTTCCTGCATAAGACATAGTCCTGGTACCGACATATCTGGAGGTTATAGACCTGTCACCAACGTCTGTAGCACCTAAATTATAATAAAGCTGGGAAGAAAGTACCTGGTTGTTCCCTGAAGCATAAACTTCATCATAGTCACTTTGCGTATAACTTGTAATAGCTGTAATAGTAAATGAATGATCGCCTGCTTCTCCGGAATATGTCAGTATATTATCCCAGTTGACAAATCTGGTATTATCATTGGTCATTGAAGCTGAGGGGTACCTCAGGTCTTTCTGGCTCAGTGAAGTAGCAGCATTGTAAATGCCTCTTCTTTTATAACCCAGACTTACACCAAGGTTAGATCTGAATGTAAGACCTTTAACCGGAGTCAGATCAAGATAGCCGTTAATCAACACATTAGTTGATACGGTATTATCTTTTGCAATATCAGGACGCTCATCTGTCATCAGACTTATGGTTGAACTGCTTCCTGCTACCGGGTATAAATTAATATTACCATACTCATCATAAGGAACACCCAAAGGTGTGGTTGAGGTTGACTTTGACAGAGGATCTTTTCTTCTGTTCTGATCATAATATGTGAGCTGTGCTTTCATACCGGTCTCAATCCATTTATTAACAATATGATCCACATTTAAACGGGCATTATAACGGGTCATATCATCCATTCTAACTACACCTTCCTCTTTATAATAACCAACTGAAAAATAGGATTTTGTTTTTTCTGTCCCGCCGCTTACAGATAACTGATGATTTTGCTGTGTTCCGTTTCTAAACAATAAATCAGGCCAGTCAATCCACTGTCCTGAATCAACAGCTGCCCTCTCATCCCCGTTTGGAAATAACCTGGAATAATCTTCCGGATCATCCACTGTATCGTTCCACTGGCCAACTGCACGATAAGCTTCTCTTCTCATCTCTATATAATCATCACCAAGCCGGACTTTTGGATATTGTGTTAACCCGTTTATCCCGTAATAACCATTGTAAGAAACCCTTGTCTTACCACTTGCTCCTTTCTTTGTTGTAATAATTACTACACCGTTTGCTCCCTGTGAACCATAGATGGCCGTCGCTGATGCATCTTTTAAAACTTCTATTGATTCAATGTCATTTGAATTCAAATCTATCAGGTCACTTCCCTGATCTTCAACCGTCTCACCCTGATCCCCGAAACTACTTCCCTGAATACCGTCTATAATAAATAAAGGACTGTTACTGCCGTGAATTGACCTGTTACCACGAATTACAATATTAGCACCAGAACCTGCAGTTCCGGAATTCCTGGTAATGTCAACTCCCGGCACCATTCCCTGGATAGCCTCCAGGGGATTACGGGTAGGGGCCTTCACTATATCATTTGTTTTAACCGAGGCTACCGAACCTGTCAAATCCCTTTTTTTCACCATTCCGTATCCAATAACTACAACTCCCTCCATATCAAGAATATCCTCCACCATTGTTAGATCAATCCGTGTCTGGTTTCCGACATTGACTTCCTCACTTAACATGCCCACATATGAGAAAACCAGGATTCCGCCTTCCGGCACCCCGGAAAGGGAGTAATTACCATCTATATCGGTAACTGTTCCCTGCAAGGTACCCTTAATTATGATATTCACCCCCGGTATAGGCTCTCCGGATACATTCTTTACCTGCCCTCCAATTTCAAGCTGGGCAAGTAACTGACTACTGATAAAAAAGATCAGTGTCAAAATAATAAGTGTTTTTTTCATATTATAAGGTAATTAGTTAGTAATCAGTATAGCATAATATTACCTGGATAAATAATTCAGTTTCAGGCTATAAATAAAATAGTAATTGTAATCGTTTACATATGTTATATCTCATAGTTTAAGACTGTTACAATAAATTAAACCTTATTGAAAATGTAAACGTTTTTATTGCAATATTAACTTACTTCACATAGATTTGCAAATAAAGTTTAATAAATATAATTCTTTTATAAGTCTATTTTATTAAATAATTATTATTTAGTCAAATAAAATATTTTAGCTAGGTATTAAATCAGGAATGAGAGCTTTCAATGGTGAGACAATATAAACATAATTCAGGTATATGAAGATCACGGATTTAATAGTTTTTCTGATCTATCTGGCCGGTATTACAGTGTTTGGGAGTTCTTTTTACAGGAAGAATAAGACATCGGCAGCCTTTACATTAGGAAACAGGAATATCCCGGGCTGGGTAGTCGCCATGTCTATATTTGCTACTTACCTGAGCAGTATAAGCTTTCTGGCTTTACCCGGCAATGCTTATAAAACTAACTGGAATGCCTTTGTTTTCAGCCTGTCCATCCCTGTTGCATCACTGGTGGCAGTTTTTTTCTTTGTACCGCTGTACAGAAAAATTAACAGTCCTTCTGCATATACATACCTTGAACAAAGATTTGGCCCATGGGCGCGTACTTATGTATCTGTATGTTACCTGCTTACACAACTAATGAGAACCGGTGCAATCCTGTATCTCCTGGCCATTGCATTAAATGCCGTCTTTGGCTGGAATTTAATTATCATCATTATATCTACAGGTATACTTGTTATGCTATACTCGATGCTGGGAGGATTACAGGCAGTTGTATGGACTGACGCATTACAGGGCATAATATTAATAGCCGGTGCACTCATTTGTGCTGTTTATATATTATTTAATATGCCGGAAGGATCAGGCCAGTTATTCTCCATTGCCGCAGATAATAATAAATTCAGCCTGGGCAGTTTCAGCCTGAGTATTTCTGAGTCAACATTCTGGGTTGTACTGGTATATGGCATTTTTATAAATTTACAGAATTACGGGATTGACCAGAACTATGTACAGCGTTATTTAGCAGCACGAAGTGAGAATGAAGCCAGGCGTTCTGCACTGCTGGGTGGCTTGATGTATATACCTGTATCTTTTATTTTTCTTTTTATCGGGGCGGCCCTTTTCTCATTCTATAATTCCGGTGCTGCCGAATTGCCGCAGGAATTAACAGATCCTGCCAGGAGCGATCATATTTTTCCTCACTTTATTGTTAATGAGTTACCTGCCGGAATTTCAGGTTTACTCATAGCTTCGATATTTGCAGCAGGTATGAGCACTATTTCTACAAGTTTTAACAGCTCTGCGACTGTCTTTCTTACCGATTATTACGGGCGTTATTTCAAAAAGAGATCTTCAGACCGTGAGTCTATGAAGGTCTTATATATATCTACTTCTATCATAAGCATACTGGGCATCATAATTG
>CP070654.1:2464004-2474173 GCA_020354785.1 Bacteroidales bacterium | reverse complement strand
TGCTGAAAATTTAAAAATATTTAATTCTAAAATAGAATTTAAAAATGATTTGATTTATGAAGGATTAATCGGCTCTCTGCTTTTCAAAAACGGTAAACTAACGATTGACATACCAAATGAAAGGATGATATTCAGGATTGAGTAACGGCCTGAATTCTCAACCATGCAAATGATTCGAAATTCCCATAGCAGATCAAATAAAAACAATAATAATTACTAATTTTGACCCGTAAGCAATAAAAGTCAAATTTTATGTCAGAAACAGATATAAAGAATTTAATTGTTGAATCGGCAACAAAATTTTTTTCAAAATACGGCTTTCATAAAACCACTATGGATGAGATAGCAAAACATATTCATAAGGCAAAAGGTGTTCTTTACTACTATTTTAAAAGCAAAGAAGAACTTTTTAACGAGGTGTTGAAACAGGAATTAAGTAATGTAAAAACGGAATTGAGCAAAATTATAAATAGCGGCAAGGATTATTTAACCATTATTAAAAATTATTTTCTTACACGTTTGAAACTACTGAGTACAGCAGTTAATTACCACGAAACGCTTAAAGCCGATTTCTTTGAAAAATATCATTTTGTTAAAGATGTCAGGGATGAATTTGCTGAGTTTGAATACACCCAGCTCACATTGCTATTTCGAAAAGGAAATAGTGAAGGACGCCTTGATATTAAAAATGTTAAATCCACAGTAAATATGGTTATGATGTTGCTAAAAAGCATAGAACTGCCATTGTATTTACAAAATAAATATCATGAATATGAAAAGACTATTGACGAATTGGTAACGATGATTATTAATAGTCTCAGATCATATAAGAAATAATTTAACTTTTTTTTAAATTTAATTTGACCTGAAAACAAAATAATTCAAATATTGTTTATATTTTTGTATTGACTATAAAACTATATAAGTCAATAATTACTAAAATATCATGGAGAAATTAACACAGGGAATAGTAAAATTAAAATGGGTAATAATTGTTATTGTAACAGGCCTTACGTTTTTTTTCGGTTATCAAATTAAGCATTTGACAATAAATTCCGATATACTGAGCACCTTACCTGATGATGACCCTACAGCAATTTTGTACAAGAACATAGGTGCCCAGTATGGTGGAAATGAAATAGGCATGATTGTTCTGGAAACCGACAATGTTTTTAAAACATCTGTATTACAACACATAAAGCAAATTACTGACAGCCTGAGAATTACTGCCGGTGTATCGACCGTAACAAGCCTTACCAATATTCTTGACATAAGAAGCTCTGAATGGGGAATTGAAATAGGGAAACTGGTGGATGAGTATGATTTGCCTGATGAAAAATCAGAATTAGATAGCCTTAAAGAATATGTTTTTTCTAAAGATATGTACAAAGGGGCCATAGTTTCCGAAGATGGAACAGCTACAGTTATTTTATTTACCCTGCTTACCGATGCAGATAAACAGGCTGCTGCTGAAGAAATAAAGGCCAAAGTTGAAGTACTGGACCTGCCCGAGATAATTTATTTCGGTGGATTACCATTTATGCTGAGCGATATAACTGATTTGATCCTGTCAGATATGATATGGCTTATACCTGTGGTTTTTGTAATTATTGCCTTTATACTTTTATTTAGTTTCAGGTCTGTTCGTGGTATGCTGTTACCCTTGCTTACTGCCGGCATTACCGTTGTTTGGACGCTTGGTATAATGGCAATTTCAGGCTATGAAATTACAATTATCACTAACTTTATGCCGGTTATACTGCTCGCCTTAGGAAGTGCTTATACAATTCACGTTTTAAACAGTATAAATTTAAATACATTAAAAGACAGAAAGCAGGCATTAATTAAAGCTATGGCGTATACCATGATTCCGGTATTCCTGGCATCAGTTACGACTGCCATCGGATTTGTTTCATTTGTATTTGGGGCATACCTCACAATGATAAAGGACTTCGGCATCTGTACTTCAATAGGAATAATTATAGCTTTGTTATTGTCTGTATTTTTCGTCCCTGCACTCATTTCAGCACTGTCTATATACGGGAAAAAAGTTGAAACTGAAAAACCGGAAAAGAAAGAAATATTGTCCGATATTATACTTCATCCGTTAACAAAAATTCTTTTCAAATATCCGAAACGAATATTAACGGTGTGGGGTATTCTTTTGCTATTAAGCATAGCCGGAATATTCTTTATTAAGACCAGTGTTAATATAACCGAATATTTTAAAAAAGATAACCCCACAAGAATATCAGAAGATGTTATGCAGAAAAAATTCGGCGGATCATTACCTGTTTTTGTTGAATTTGAAGGAGATATTCAGGAACCGGAGGTTTTAAAAATGATGATTAAAACCGAAAATTTCATGAAAGAAGATCCGAATATTTACTCAGCCCAGTCAGTTGCCGATCTTGTTGAGCAGATGAATGATGCCATGGGAGAAGGAATTAAAATACCTGATGAGAAGGCAAAAATTGAACAATTATGGTTTCTTCTTGACGGGCAGGATATTATGCCACAACTTGTTTCAGATGAACTGGATAAAGGGATCATTCAATCAAAATTTGCTTCAATTGAAACTGATGATATCAATAGCTTTACTAATAAAATGGACAAATTCAGTAAAGAAAATTCTAATGAAATCTGTAAAATAAAATTTACAGGTATACCCCCTACATATGTTAAGCTCAATGACAGCCTCGTTAAAAGCCAATATAGCAGTTTGATAATAGCAATTATTATGGTGCTGCTAATTGTAGGAATTATCATGCGTTCATTTTCACAGGGAGTGTATGCGACTATACCCATTATTGCAACTGTCCTTGTGCTACTGGGTTTTATGGGCTTCACCGGTATTTCGCTTGATATAGCAACCGTTCTTGTAGGAAGTATTGCCCTTGGTATAGGCATCGATTATTCAATACACGTGATTTCAGGTTTTAATACTCATTTGAAAGAAAACGGGAATGCGGAAAAGGCAATTGAAGAAACAATAATGACAACAGGTAAGGCTGTTATTATAAATGTAACTTCTGTTGCCGCAGGATTTCTGGTATTGTTGTTTGCACAAATATTACCGATACAAAATTTTGGATTATTGATTGCAATAAGCATGTTCGGTTCGGGTTTTGGAGCGCTTACTCTATTACCTGTAATGTTAATACTGGCAAACAAAAGAAACAGAATAACGATGAAATAATTAATTAACTTATAAAATATATCGTTATGAAATCAAAAATTCAATCAGCGGTCTTTACTGCACTCATTTTTGCAGGAAGCATATTATATGCTAATTCACAGGATGCGAATACCATATTAAAGAATATGGATGATGTAATGTATGCTCCTAAAGATATGACAGGAAAACACACAATTACTTTAATAGATAAAAACGGTAAGCAGGAAATCCGCAAAGCAAATATAAAGCAAAAAGGTACTGATAAACGTATCATCCGTTTCACTTCACCGGCATCGCAAGCCGGCATATCAGTTTTATCCCTGCCAGATGATGTTATGTACCTTTATTTGCCGGCATTTGGTAAAGAACGCCGAATCTCTGCAAGTGTTAAAAACCAGAATTTTGCCGGCACCGATTTTTCCTATGATGATATGGAATCAATACCATATTCTGACAAATACACACCCAAACTAATCAAATCAGAAGGGAATGTATTTGTATTGGAGTTAACTCCAAAAGGACGGTCCGATTATTCCAGAATAATTGTAAATGTCAATAAAACAAATTATTACCCCGAATTAATGGAGTACTATGACAGGGGCAATAAAAAAATTAAAGTAGCAGAATACACATTTAAAAAAAGTGGTAATTACTGGAATGCTGCGGAAATTGAAATGACCAACTTAAAGAAAAACCACAAAACAAAAATGCAAATGTCGGATGTAAAATATGATACCGGCTTAACTGACGATGAGTTTACTGTGAGAAAACTAAAACTGTAACAGAATTGCAGGACCATGTATTATATAAAATGTCAAAACCTGAAAACCGAATATATTATGAAAAGAATATATTATTCATTATTAATGTGCCTGCTGATTGTAACCCCTGGCATGTACGATGCAAAAGACGGTTTAAGGGCTCAAAATCATGATGAAAACAAAATAAAATTATCAGGAGTATTAATAACCGATCAACGATTTTTACTCAAAGATAAAAACGATTGGGCATGGAATGAGAATCGTCTTACTTTAAAACTTGATAAAAAGATTACAGCCACTTCAAAGTTTTACAGCGAGGTATGGCTCAGAAATATTGGTTTGCCAAATATTACAACATCTTCAGATTTATATAACAAGGGGATTGTTGATCCTTACAGTCTTGAAATCAGACAGGCATATGTTCATTTATACGGGTTTATAACCAGAAACCTGGATGTAACTATCGGGCGTCAACGAATTGCCTGGGGTACTGCTGACAAGCTTAACCCTACAGATAACCTAAATCCATATGATATTGAAGATATTCTGGATTTTGGCCGCCACCGCGGGTCCGATGCAATCAATTTGAATTATTATTTTAACTACAATTTCTCAATGCAAGGTGTTTTTATTCCATTTTTCCAGACTGCTAATATGCCTGTAGGTATATTTTCGAATGCATTAAATCCGGGGATGGAATTACCACCGGGAATGGTCTTAAAAGAACATTCTGATACTATACTTATGCCGCGCTATAGCTTAGGCCGGAGTTCTGTTTCAGCTCTGAAATTTAAAGGTTTTACCAAAGGTATTGATTTCTCGCTAAGCTATGTTTGGGGTATAGACGGGTTGCCATTTAATATAAGAAATACATTCTTCCCGGTTGACACAATTGGAGGAATCAGTATTAACTCTCAGCTTTCATTTATACGGGCCCATATCATTGGGTTTGATTTGGCAACAAGTCTCGCAGGTATCGGCTTCTGGGCTGAAGCAGCGATATTTGTTCCTGAAAAAAATATAGTGATGACCACTGATTTATCAGCTCTTTATCCCGCGTCTCCTGTCCCTGTGACTCAGGATTCTTTAATCCTGGACAAGACAAAACCGTATTTGAAATTTATCGCAGGAGGCGACTATTTTTTTGCAGACGGCTCTTATTTAAATATTCAGTACATGCACGGCTTTATTCACGAAAGGGGGAATAAAAACCTGAATGACTATTTCTTCCTGAGATATGAAAAGAAATTCTTCAATGAAAAGCTTAAAGTTGCTCCAATCGGTGGAGGTTTCATTGTTGCTGACTGGAATGAAATAAAAGACAATTATGCCCTTGTTTATATGCCTGAAATAGCATACAAAGCAACTGATAACGCAGAAATAATAATATCAGCCGGAATTTTCGAGGGAAAAGGAGATAACATGTTTGCAAATCTTAAAGACTATAATATGTTTATATTTAAGTTTAACTATAGTTTTTAGTTTTAAAATATCCTCTTCTATCCTCCTGAGACTTTATTTCATCTTTTGTATATGAGCAAAACGTCAGGTGATATATATAAAACCGGCGGATGGCATTTATGCTTTATATTCAATTATTTATGTATATTAGTAGCACGTTAAGTTAAATTTAAAACCCTATAAAATGATGAACAGAATAATCGAAATTATGTTTTTTTTCGTTGCAATAGTCATGCTTTTTGCCTGCGGTGGTGATGAGGAGTATGATTACGGAGACCACACCAAAGCAGAGTGGATAGAAAATGCCTTTGCAAGTTTTGAATCAGGACAATACCCGAAAGTAAAAGCTATCTCATGGTGGCACGAAGAGTGGGAAGGCACTAACTTAAAAATAAATTCTTCAGCAGAAACTCTTGAAGCGTATAGAAGCAGTGTCAGTTCTTCAACCTATGTCAGTACTGCAACATTTAGCGACAATAAACTTATAGAGCCGGCTTCCGGTATTTATCATGCAGCCTATCCCGATTTTGGAGGAGAAGAAGATATCGTAACAGCAGAAAGAATTAATGATTTTGAATCTCTTGCCAGCAAAGATATTGTATGGGCATATTTTTCAAACAACTGGAGGGATAATATCCAGTTTCCATCAACAGAGGTGAATACTATCAGTAACACCGGGAAAATACCCTTTATCAGGATAATGCCCAGAACGGGTTTTGAAGAGGGAGTGCCCGAACCCAACTATACCATGCAAAGAATAATCGATGGCGATTTTGATGCAGCGCTAACACAATGGGCAATACATGCATCCAATACAGGTATTCCTTTACTGGCAGAATTCGGAACAGAAGTAAACGGAAACTGGTTTCCCTGGAACGGGGAATTTAACGGCGGAAGCGAAACCACGGGATACGGGGATGCCGGCATACCCGACGGGCCGGAAAGATTCAGGGATGCCTACCGGCATATTATTGATATATGCAATGCCAACGGTGTCCATAACATTACCTGGTTTTTTCATGTTGATGCATACAGTGTTCCCGAGGATAGCTGGAATGACATTGAATATTATTATCCGGGAGACAACTATATTGACTGGGTTGGTGTAAGTGTATACGGGCCTACTGAAAGCGGTGAGGAATACATGGAGTTTTCGGAAATTTTAGATAATATTTATACTGATTTGATTAATCTGTCAGATAACCCTATAGCAATTCTGGAATTCGGGATAACTGAATTTTAATAAAACAGTAAATACTCCCCTACCCTGGAATTAGCTTTTCGTATAGCCCGGGTATTCAACTCGCCGCTGGAAGAAGTGTTCTCCTATATTTCTGAAAATAATACTAACTTAGACACAAAAAAATAACCAGTGGGAGATAAATATTTATGAAGGCAATTGTATGCACAAAGTACGGACCTCCGGAGGTTCTTCAGCTTAAAGAGGTAGAAAAGCCGGTCCCCGGAAAAAAGGAACTATGCATAAAGATGTTCGCAACAGCAGTAACAGCAAGTGACTGTATTGTCAGGGGTTTTAAACTCTCTTTGTGGAGCCCGGTTGGATTTATGATGGGGCTGGTGCTGGGTTTTAAAAAACCGAGAAATTCCATACTCGGTATGGTATTTGCCGGAGAAGTTGAATCTACAGGCAAAAATGTAAAATTATTTAAAAAAGGTGACCGGGTTTATGGATGGACCGTAATGTCCTCAGTAAAAATACAATTCGGCACCTATGCCGAGTACAAATGCCTGCCGGAAAACTGCACGATTGCATTAAAGCCGTCTAATGCGAGTTATGAAGAGGCTGCCGCTATCCCCTATGGAGGGCTTATGGCATTACATTATCTAAAAAAAGGAAATATAGGGAGCAGGCAGAAAGTACTTATCTATGGAGCTTCCGGCTCGATCGGTACTTCTGCAGTACAGCTTGCCAAATACTACGGTGCTGAAGTTACAGGCGTATGCAGTACAAAAAACCTGGAATTTGTAAAATCCCTGGGAGCCGATGCAGTAATCGATTATACCAGAGAGGATATTTCGAATAAAGAAAAGCTTTATGACTTAATTCTTGATGCAGTTGGAAAAAATAAAAGTTCGAAATTAAAATTACAGTGCAAGGATATCCTGGCTCCCGGCGGGAAATACATTTCAGTCGATGACGGTAGTCCAAAGGCGCCTGTAGAAAATTTAATTTTACTCAGGGAGCTTGTTGAAGCAGGACAACTGAAGCCGGTTATTGACAGATGCTATCCGTTGGAACAGATGGTAGAAGCTCACAGGTATGTCGACAAAGGACACAAAAAGGGAAATGTAGTAATATCTATTTAATTTATTATTTAATTATTAATGCTGATAAAATAAAATATTTGTTAACTTTAATTAACGAATAAACTGAACGTTTAATTTATGGTGCAGTAATAATCCTGATTAATTGATGATGTTTTTTTACCAGCAATTAACATGCATTATAACTATAGCCGGTAACAGCAATAATGATATTCAGTACAGTTAAAAATGAGCAGATCATACCTGAAAATATTGTTATGTTTTTCCTGCCTTGTTTTATTAGACCCTGTATTTAGTTTTTGCATTAAGCCTGTACATCTCAGTTTTAAACATATAACGCCTGATGACGGGCTTTCTTCATCAGCAGTAACAAGTATACTGCAGGATCATAAAGGATTCATGTGGATAGGCACATATGATGGTCTAAACCGCTATGACGGTCATGATTTTATAATATATAAAAATATCTCGTCTGACTCTTCAAGCCTTGCTCATAATAATGTATGGTTTATCTATGAAGACCGTGAAAATAATCTTTTTATCGGCACATCCGGAGGCTTGTGTTTATATGACAGGGGAACAGACAAATTTGTCAATTATATGTCCGCCGGAACTTCACCCCTTGCTGATATGGTATCAGCTGTAAGATGTGTAACAGAAGATTCAACAGGTAATCTATGGCTGGCAACAGATATAGGTTTAATTTATTTTGACAGGATAAATAACAATGCTGTACAATATACAACTGATCCCGGCAAACCTGAAAGTCTGAGTAATAACAACGTTGAACATGTCCTGATAGACAGCAGGGGGGTACTATGGATTAGCACATGGAACGGGCTGAACATGTTCCAGGCTGAAACGCAGACCTTCAGGCGTTTTTTATATAATCCGGAAGCCGGCAATGCCCTGCAGCACTTTTCTTTTTTTGATATTATTGAAGATAAAAAAGGTAATCTCTGGTTTGGCACTTATGGTGAAGGTCTGTATAGCCTAAATTTAAATGATATGCCTGATGCCAGATTTAAACATTACAGATTCAATCCTGATGACAGTATGAGCCTTTCAGGGAATCGTATCCTGTATCTCTATTCAGACAACGCAGACAATTTATGGGTCGGAACTGAGAATCATGGCTTAAACCTGTTTGACAGGGAAAAGGAAATTTTCTATCATTATCATTATAATGCTTTTAATCCTAATTGCCTGAATAATGAATCAATAAACTCAATATATAAGGATAATAGTGGAAATATGTGGATTGGCACATTTGCGGGTGGTATTAATTTTTCCAGGAAAAATGCTGATGCTATTCTTAGTTACAAACAAATACCCGGTCTGCCATCCAGCCTTAGTCATAACTCAGTAACAAGCTTTATGGTTGACCATCTCGATAGAATCTGGATTGGTACTGACGGAGGAGGATTGAATTTTTTTGATATCCGGACAGGTGAGTTTGTCTCTTATAATTCCGGAAATTCAAATCTGAACAGTGATGCTGTTCTATCCATTGCTGAGGATTCCGAAAATAATATATGGCTTGGAACATGGGCAGGAGGATTAAACCGGTTTAACCCTGAAAATAAATCATTTAAATCATTTAATGAAATGAACAGCGGCATCAAGGATAATAATATATTCTGTGTAGCCAATGGCAAGAAAGGTAATCTCTGGCTGGGAAGCTTTCAAAACGGATTAATACATTATGATAAAAGAAATAACACATTCGAACAATATTCAACGGAAAACAGTAGCATAAGCGGTAATACGGTAACGGACATCAGCAGATATTCTGATTCTCAGCTATTAATAGGGACCAGTAATGGTTTTAATATCTTTAATACTGGCAACCGCCAGTTCATAACCTATATGCATGATCCCGGCGATTCTCGCAGCCTGAGCAACAATTATGTTAACACTATCCTGGCAGAAAATGACTCTGCTGTCTGGATAGGAACTCAATACGGATTAAACCGTTTCAATCCAAAGGATGATTCCTTTATATGCTATTACGAGGTACACGGGCTGGCAGATAATGTTATTAAAGGTCTGGCTTTTGATGAAGCCGGCAATCTCTGGATTAGTACTAATAAGGGAATCAGCCGGTTTGATCCGGTTCAGGGTATAGTAAAGAATTTAACTAAGGATGACGGGTTGCAAAGTAATGAGTTTAACAGAAACAGCGCCTTGAGAATAAAGAATAACATAATTTTAATGGGTGGCACCAAAGGTTTTAATGTTATTCATTGCAATAAGATTACTGAAAATAAAGATCTTCCTAATGTTGTATTCACAGATTTTCGAATCTTTAATAAACCTGTTGGAATAGGAGTCAAAGGTTCTCCCCTGAAAAAACACATCTCAGAAACTGAGGAACTGGTATTATCCTACAGGCAATCAGTTATTACTTTTAGTTTTGCCGCTATGGATTTTACCATACCGCAGAAGAATCAGTACGCCTATAAAATGGAAGGTTTCGAAGA
>CP070654.1:2457688-2463904 GCA_020354785.1 Bacteroidales bacterium | reverse complement strand
AATGATCTGATTATCTTTGCAGATTATTTTATATTTCTAACCATAATTTTAAAATGATGAAAGTAAAGAATATAATATTAAAAGCATTCATTCCTTGTTTATCGCTTTTATTTATCACAGGCATATCTTCGGGGCAAACTCTTAATGAGGCCAAAGAAGCATTTAATAATGGAGTTAGTGCCATACAGTCAAATAGTCTGGATGAGGCAATTTTGCAGTTTAACAAATGCATGGAGATTTATTCCGGACTTGACGAATACGATGCAATGGAAGCCGAGGATATGATAATACAGATAGAGTCAAAACTTCCGACTTTACATTATCAGGTAGCTATGGATTTATATAAGGCCAAGAAACTTGATGAAGCAATAGTGAAGTTTGAGCAGACAAGTGAAGTTGCAGACAAATATGGTGATGAGTCGACAGCGCAAAAGGCTTCCAAGGTAGTACCGCAGCTATATTATATGAGGGCAGGAAACAAAAAGGGTGAAAATGATTTGGAAGGAGCCCTGGCAGATTATAATAAAGCCATTGAACTTAATCCTGAGTATGATAAAGCCTATTATATGAAAAGCCTGATATGTAAAAATCAGGATGATGAAGAGGGATTTATTGAATCAACAAGGAAAGCTATTGAAATTGCAGGGAAAAGGAATAGTGAAGCGGTTCTTGACAAAGCAAAGGAATCAGGGAGCACATATTTCCTTATGAAGGGAGATGAGGCTAAATCTGCAGAAAAATATTCTGAAGCTAAAAAATATCTTGATCTGGCAATTGAATTTAATAATGAAAATCCGTTAGCATATTATTTGTGCGCATTTGTTGACAACCAGCTGAAAAGCTATGATAATGCTATTGAGGCAGCAAACAATGCACTGGCATATGAAGATAATGATCCTGAAAAAAAAGCCAGAATTTATTATGAACTGGCAAATGCATTAAAAGAAAAGGGTGAGAATGATAAAGCGTGTGATGCATATAAAAATGCAACCTACGGAGCGTATAAGGATGCAGCCGAGTACCAGATTAAATATGTTTTGAAATGCGAATAGATTTTATTTAATATAATATATAGTCAAAAAAGGCTGCCCGGTTCCAGGCGGCCTTTTTTGTTTAGCGGGTTTTAATTTAGGTAAATGGAGCTGTTATTTGGATGCAAAATCTTATTTTTGCAGGGAGATTTTAACGAATTATTAAATAATGAAGTATGATTAAAAATCAAAGAACTAAAATTAAAGATCTATTAAATACAAAAGAATTTAACAGGGATGTACATATTAAAGGATGGGTAAGGACAAAAAGAGGAGGTAAAGGCATTACATTTATTGCTCTCAATGATGGTTCGATAATACATAATATTCAGATCGTAATAGACAACTCAAATTTTAATGATGAAAAGTTAAAACAGATAACAACAGGATCATGCATAGGGGTTACAGGGAATCTTGTAAAATCTGTTGGCAAAGACCAGAGTATAGAAATACAGGCAGGTGATATTGAAATTTACGGCACGGCTGATCCTAATCTCTATCCGTTACAAAAAAAGGGGCATACACTTGAGTTTCTCAGGGAAATAGCCCATTTAAGACCCAGGACAAATACTTTCGGTTCGGTATTCAGAATACGGCATGCCCTTTCATTTGCAATTCATAAATATTTTAATGACAGGGGATTCTTTTATTTACATACCCCAATTATCACTGGTTCTGATTGCGAGGGTGCCGGTGAAATGTTCAGGGTTACAACGCTGGATCCAAAAACTCCCCCTTTAAATAAGAACGGGACAATTGATTATAGTGAAGATTTTTTTGGTAAGGAGACAAATTTAACCGTGTCAGGACAATTAGAAGGAGAGATTGGTGCAATGGCATTGTCACAAATATATACTTTTGGCCCGACTTTTCGCGCCGAGAATTCAAATACACCGAGGCACCTTGCTGAATTCTGGATGGTTGAGCCGGAAGTCGCATTTTATGATATTAATGATAATATGGATTTGGCTGAAGACTTCCTGAAGTATCTGGTAAAGTATATATTGAAAGAATGCAGGGATGATTTGGAGTTTTTAAACAAAATGTATGATAAAGAATTAATTAATCGGTTGAATTCTGTTACCAGGAATAAGTTTGAACGTATATCATATACCAGTGCAATAGAAATACTTGAAAAGTCAGGAGAAAATTTTGAATATCCTGTAAAGTGGGGAGTAGACTTACAAACTGAACATGAGCGTTATCTGGTTGAGAAATATTATAAAAAACCGGTAATGGTGACTGGTTATCCGAAGGATATTAAAGCTTTTTATATGAAGCAGAACGATGATGGCAAAACTGTCAGGGCACTGGATGTATTATTTCCCAGGATAGGAGAAATAATTGGCGGTTCACAGCGCGAGGAAGACTATGAAAAGCCTACATAAAAGAATAAAAGAGTTAAATTTGCCTGAACATGATTTGTGGTGGTACCTTGAAACAAGGAAATTTGGAACAGTGCAACATAGCGGATTTGGACTGGGTCTGGAAAGAGTTTTACTTTTTGTTACAGGTATGAGTAATATTCGGGATGTTATACCATTCCCGAGAACACCAAAAAATGCTGATTTTTAATGTTAAAGCAGAGATTACAACAGAAATTATTACAAAAATTATCTCCCCAGCAAATACAAATGATCAAGTTGCTGGAAATTCCAACTATGCAACTTGAACAGAGAATTAAGAAGGAGCTGGAAGAAAATCCGGTTTTGGAAGAAGGGGCTGATGAGGAGACTCTTCCCAGGGATGATGAAGACCAGGAAAATATAAATGATATTGAGCAGGATGAATTCTCATTTGAAGATTATCTTAATGAAGAAGATATCCCGTCTTATAAGCTGATTACAAGGAATTATTCTAAGGATGATACCAGGGAAGAAATACCATTCTCTGTGGGTCTGACATTTCATGATTTCCTCGAAAGTCAGCTGGGGTTAAGATCTCTGACTGAACATCAGCAGATTATAGCCAAATATATACTTGGCAATATAGATGATGACGGGTATTTAAGAAGAAATATTGAATCAATAGTAGATGATATAGCTTTTTCTCAGAATATTACAACAACAAAAGAAGAACTGTCAGAAATTCTTGAGATAATCCATGATTTTGATCCTCCCGGAGTCGGGGCAGAGAGTTTACAGGAATGCCTGTTGCTGCAAATTGAAAGAAAGGACCATATTACACCGGGAATAGAGCTGGCAGAAATAATATTAAAGAATCATTTTAATGAGTTTACTAAAAAGCATTATGATAAGATAATCAATCGTCTGGGAATAACTGAAGAAGAGCTTAAAAAAGCCCTTGAAGAAATACTAAAGCTCAATCCAAAACCTGGCAGTTCCTATAGTGATCCTCAGAATAAAACATTCAGCCATATTGTTCCTGATTTTATACTTGAAAATAATGACGGCGAACTGCAGTTAAGTCTTAATTCAAGAAATGTACCGGAATTAAGGGTTAATAAAGAGTATAGTGAAATGCTCAAGTCATATCACTCTAATAAGGGGGGAGCCTCAGTTAAGCAAAAGGAAGCCATGAGTTTTGTAAGACAAAAACTTGACTCTGCAAAATGGTTTATCGATGCAATTAAGCAGCGACAGAACACACTATTACTAACAATGCATTCAATAATAGAATTTCAGACTGAGTATTTCATAGAAGGAGACGAGGCGAAGCTGAAACCTATGATACTGAAAGATATTGCTGATGCAACCGGACTTGATATATCAACAATATCAAGGGTTGCCAATAGTAAATATATACAAACAAACTTTGGAATATTTCCGCTTAGATACTTCTTTTCAGAAGGTATGCAAACAGAATCAGGTGAGGAGGTATCAACAAGAGAAATTAAGAAAATTTTGAAGGATTGTATAGATAATGAAGACAAAAGAAAACCCTTAACAGATGAGAAACTTGCTGCAATACTTAATGATAAAGGATACCCTGTTGCAAGACGTACAGTAGCAAAATACCGGGAGCAGCTGAATATACCTGTAGCCAGGATGAGGAAAGAGCTGTAATATTAATTAGCTCCTGATATATAATAAAGCCATAATAAAAAGTATAAATGCAAAATAAAATAGCCAGTTCTGTATCATTTATATTTCATCCTTTACTAATGCCCCTTATTGGCATAATTACTATATTTAAATCAGGCACATATATATCTGTTGTCGATCCCCGTTTGATGAATATTACATTACTGATAGTCTTCTTACTGACTATTGTGCTGCCTTTAAGCATAACACCTTTTTATTTCTATACAAGACTAATTCGAAAAATTGAAATGAAAAGCAGTAGAGAAAGATTAGTGCCTTATTTTTTAACCTTTGTGTTCTTTTATGCTGCACACGTTATTATTAAGAAGTTGCCGCTTAATTATTTTTTCTCTGTATATATGTTTGCAGCTGCTATTTCGGTATTGATTGTTCTGGTTATTTCATATTTCTGGAAGATCAGTACCCATATGGTTGGAATAGGAGGTTTTGTCGGATTGACTATAAGTCTTTCTTTAAGAATGTCCGCAAATTTGCTGGGTATTTTAATAATTGCAATAATTATTGCAGGAATAATAGGGTATTCAAGATTAAAGCTGAGTTCACATAATCCCTCACAGGTTTATTCAGGATTTGGACTGGGATTTTTTACAACTACCTTTTTTTGCCTGTTTTTCTAACAACCCAAGATTTTGTATATAATTCTTTAATTCCGGACCTGAGTAATTAAGCCGCAAAGGCTGATACCTTTGTAACCTGTTAATTATATCTTCCAGTTTGATTTTATTTTGTTCTATACTACAGAAAAACTCTGATAAATATCCGGCAAGGTATTCCTGCTCTGTCTGACCTGGTGTTGGAACCAGAATTGCATTTCTTTTCAAAGTAATAAGGTCCATTATTGTAGAATATCCTGAACGGCAGATAATATATTTGGAACGGTTAACTGTTTGCAGGAATTCGCCTGTTGATAAATGTGAAATCCTGGTTATATTATCTGTAATATTGCTGAATAATTTTACTCCTGGTTTGCCCTGAACAATTAATGTTTTATATTCTGACTTCTTAATTTCACGGGTAAGTATCTCTTCCAGCATGGTCCGTTGTGGTTCCGGCCCTGACATTATTACCAGAATATCATATTTGAATTTTTCAGCATATGTATTGTCTCCGGAGTACAGCTTAAATCTTGACAAAGGACCAATAAATTTAGCATTGTTGGGTATATTGTTATTATGTGACAGTTCTCCTGTCAGATTATTTTTGTGATGCGCAAAATCAGGAATCCAGCATTGATTATACTTTAATATTATCAACCTGTTTATTTTATTAATTAAAGACTCAAAAAATCTTAAGGTTGAGGGCAGTTTTATATTTATTTGATGTGTAATATATACAGTAAGTGCTTTTTTGCTCCAGAGACCAAATCTGTTATCAGATATAATAAAGTCTAATGAATAAGAATTTATCAGCTTCTTTAATGCAATATGCTCCCTTATTATTCCCAGAATGATTTTCGGGACCTGTATAAACATTTGCAGAACAATTGATTTTTTCTTCCCGTATGTAATTGTAAATGATGGAAATCTTATATGCTTTAATCCCGGAAACTCTTGCTTCAGAAGCTCCAGGGCACTTCCATCAGCTCCAATATATACATCATACTTATATTGAATTAACTCATATATAACTGGAATAATCCGGCTCGCATGGCCCAAACCCCAGTTCAAAGGGCAAACCAGAATTTTTTTTATTTTCTCCGGGCTCAAGGGTATTTATGTTCTATGGTGAAATATGAGTTTTTATTCCAAGTTTTTCTACTTTTTCGGAAATCTCTGCCAGGTCATTAAAAGGTATTTTCTGAAGTCCTTTGTTGGGAGTATCCCTTGCGATTGTATAAATCATCACGCTTTCAGGTCTTATATCATTTATTACCTGCAACCATTTTGTCACTTCTTTTTCGGTTGCATTATTAACTTCTTTCCCATTATATATGCCTTTAAAGAAGAGCGTTTGAATAATCAGATTACCATTAAATTTTTTCAGATTTTCTATTATTTTTTTGAGACTAAAATTGTTCAATGGACAGTTTATTGCCCTGTTCGTTTCATCAAAACCTGAATCAAGCTTTAGAATATTTAATTCAACTTTGTTAAGAGCGTTAAATATTTTATCGTTACTGA
>CP070654.1:2452072-2457588 GCA_020354785.1 Bacteroidales bacterium | reverse complement strand
TTTATCAATTCTATCATGATTAGTCATTTAATTTAATTGCAAAACCTCCAACAAAACCAATGTTATTTATAATCCTTGCACCAGAGATGCCAGGTACACTAGAGGTTAACATAATTGGTAAAGAGAATTCTGCTCTTATATTTTTTAATTCGAATGCTAATCCGAACTCAATGCCATGGAAATTGGTATTTTTCTTATTAAGGACCTTTTCACGAAGATCATCGTAACTTTCTAAAGCAATATCATTTGATAATACATTCAACGCATAGGAGAGGCTTAGTTGAACTGAAAAGTTCCTTCGATAATAGGATGGTACAAGCTCATGAAAGATTCCAAATCTTAAAGATCCGGATGAAGCATTAATTGTATCCGTATTAATAATCCAATCTCTATTTGAGCCAATAAGATTTATATGATATCCGCTTATTAGACCTGCACATACTTTAGTTCTATATCCTTTAAGCTTAATTATTACCGATTGACCTGAACTTATAGGGTTTAAAATTGACCTGCCAAACACTGATTGATTAATAATATTTGATTGATCGTCGGTTATTGCAACTAGATCTTCAGCAGTAGTAGCAACATTGATTACCGATTCGAAATTAATTCGATAAAATCCCATCCAATCAGCGACAATTGTATCGTTCTCGCAGTATTCGACATAATATTTATCCATTACAACGCCTAGACCTGCATTGGCAGATACATCTAAATTCTTTTCTATTGTTGGCTGTATATTACCGTTCCCAACAAACTTTATTTTAAATGGATCTTCACCTGCCATTTCAACAATTGACTTCGAACTAACGGTAGCCAGGTTTGATAATTCCTTTCTACTTTGTATCTCTTCATCTGATTCTTTTTTCCTTCTCTTTTTTTCTTTCTTTTTATTGTTTTTCGATATCTTCTTATTCTCCTGTTTCCCATCTATAGTAGTTGGTTTTTCTACCTTATCCAGTATAGGTACTTGAGCTGCCAGGGGGTTAAGTAATATTACAATTATTAGAAATGGTAGTGTCTTCAATAATATTTGCATGATGGATTACTTTTAAAATTTCGAATTACTGAACTCAATATTTATTCGATCTAGGGAATTTCTAATAAATTGATGCAATAAATTAATTACCAGTCTATTATATATACATCTTCCCGGATTTCATAACATTGAAATCTGGTTTTAAATATTTCAATTCGCAACTACTCAGATTAGATACTAAAAATCCGATTGTCTTCTTACTAACGTTGAATACCTATTACAATCCGAGACTATCTATAAAATTATAATAATTAATAATATAAGTCAAGTTTTTATTCATATAAGAAATTAAAAATCTCCTTCTTAATACATTTATATCTAAGCTGTTAGTTTTGAGTATTTGAATTAATAGTATGTTTTTTGCAATATACAGGCTCATTTTATCAACTAATAAGACCTAATCTTTTCTATCTCTTCATTGTGTTGGAAAAATATTTATTAAATGTTATCAATCTACTTACTAATCTCCATGAAACCTATAAAGCTGCAAGTCTCCAACATAAATTTGATATCTTGAGTTCGATTTTCCCTGAAAAGATCATTTTTCAGAATGGAAAATATCGAACACCCAGAATCAACAAAGTATTATCCATACTTCTTACAGTAGACAAAGCTTCTAGTAAGTTTGAAAAAAAAATCGGCGATAATAAGCCGGTGAACCCAAAGGGAGTACTCGCTCCCACTTCCCTACTCTATTCCTGCTCACGAGGTACTGTGTTAAATTCCAAATTTTATAAGAACTTTTTTTAATTTTGCTCAAGTCAAAGGAAGACTTCATGCAATTCGTTGTACTGAAGTCTATCTTGTGTAGTGGGAACTTCGGTTTCCACTACTTTTTCTTTGCAGGTAAAACCAAAGAAAGGCCTTATACTCATTATTCCCTGATGTCATTTAAGCTGCTAATAGCTCTCGATAATTTGGACAAAAACGTTCTTCCTTTTTCCAAAGAGTATAGATTAAACCTAATAATTTCCTTTGTACTGCCACGGCTGCAATCATTGGCTTTGCTTTTTTAGTTTTTAATCTTTCATAATATTGTTTTGTTTGAATATCAAATTGTATTTTAGTAAATGTGGGAAAATATAGGGCCTTTCGGATATGACTATTTCCTTTTTTACTAATCCTGCTTTTACCTTTCCATTTTCCAGATTCTGCTATTCGTACATCCAATCCTGCAAAACTTGTTAACTGTTTTATATTGTTTATGCTGATAAATCCATTGGTTTCTGCAACAATAGTAACAGCTGTAATTAATCCAACACCTGGTATGCTTTGTAAATTATCTAATCGCTTATTCAGTACCTTGTCACACTTTACTATTTCTGCTATTTCTCTTTCTATTTCTTTAATTTGTACATTCAAAGCCGCTATTCGTTTTTCTGAACGGGATATGGAGGACGAGTTGATTACTCTTTGATGTTTATATGCATGTAATTGATTACTTACATTAATACGTTCCTGGATGATTGCATCCCGTTCCCTTGTAAGTTGTTTTAGTGAAACAAAATTAGAACTTAAGGGTTGCCATGAGAGCAATTTTCGTTCTATTCCCATTTGTGCCAAAATTCGAGAATCTATTTTATCTGTTTTAGACTTAGCTCCAAGACTTTCAGCATATTTTTTTGATTGATTGGGTAGAACAACATGTACTGTGAATCCTTGTTCAACTAAAAAGTAAGCAAGGTTTTCATAATAAACACCTGTGGCTTCCATTGTAAATGTAGCTATGATATTTTTATCTCCTTTTACTTTAACCCATTCTAATAAGCCTAAGAAGCCCTTTAATGTGTTCGTAAAAGTCTTTGTCCCGAGTGTTACAATATCATATTCATTTGTTAGTGCAAATAATGAACCTTTACAATCATCTTTTGAGATGTCAATCCCGATGTTTTGTTTAATAAATAGTCTTTTCATATAAATGTTTTTTAAATTTATCGGAACCTCCCATACAGTCTTGTCTCGTAAATCTTATGCAAGATTATGTAATGTTACATATCCTAAAGTACTTTGTTCAAACTTAATGGAAAATAAAGGATAGTGACAATTTCTCACTGATGGATATCGCAAAAGCGTACCTGATCGCTCATTGTTCTACTATCCTTTTCCGATTTATTTACTAACATACAACATTAATAAAAACCGGACCATCTTAATTACAAACATACGAGATCGCTCATCCCGACTAAGTCGGGACTCGCTAAGTCCGGACCCCGGTTATGAGTCTCTGCCACAATGGGCTCAGAATAAAAAAAGGCCATGCAAAGCTGGCCTTTTTTCACTCTGTGAACCCGAAGGGACTCGAACCCCCAACCTCCTGATCCGTAGTCAGGTGCTCTATCCAATTAAGCTACGGGTCCAGATACTGCAAGCAAATATACGAAAAAAAGAGGTTGGAGACTAAATGCGCCGATTCTGTCAGTCAATTATTTATCTATATATATCACTCTTTCAACTTGTGATACCTTATCTGTAACAATTCTTAAAAAGTACACGCCACTGGAAATATTCAGGGCGTCAAGGTCTATTGTCATAAAGTCTTTAATGCCCCTGCTATTATATACAATTCTGCCGTCATCACTATATAATTGCAGGTATCCGTCTTCAATGCCAATGTAACTGTAAAATCTTATATTAAGATAACTTCCGGCCGGATTAGGATATATATAAATGTTATTATCAGTCTCATTATTCGTGAAAATCTCATTGTCTTCAATATCAGATATAGTTGATGTATCATCAGCAAATGGAGATCCGCCAACAAACATCGATGCACGCCAGTATTCATGAGTGTCAGGATCAGTATCCGGATTTATATCCGCAGAAACAATTGAATATCCTCCACCATCAGCAATAACCGGCCATGGAGATTCATCATGATATGTAAACGACAATATTTCATTGTCTTCTTTATCAGAAAGCAGTACAAATTCCGATGAGTTTGCAAAATGTCTGCTGTAATTTCCGCTTGGAACCATTCCATAATTGTTATAAAATTCTTCAGGTTTTGAAGCAATTACATAAAATCCGCCAGGTGCAAGAATTGTATTTTGTGGTATTGTAAAGCTTACGGCAGAATCTAACTTAAGACCTGAAATATCAATAGCCTCATTACCGGTATTTTTAAATTCGATAAACTCAAAGTCAGCGCCACTGATAGTGTCAACACCCTCAATTTTATCAGGGGGATGGTAATGAAGCTCTGTTACTTTCAGATATGTGTAATCTTCATCTGAAGAGTAAAAATTAATATGGCAAAGAGCACTCCAGTCATCATTTATTGTAATACGTGATTTTAATATTGTTGACGATGTTATATCGAGAGTAAAATCACCTGCACTATGCAGAGCATTTTCAGAAACTAACCCGCCTATTTTTCTTGGATCAGAACCGTCAAGTGTATAATAGATATCACCTGATGAATTCTGGTTTTCTATTGTTATTTCAAAAGCATCTGAAAAATAGTATTCCCTGTCTGTGATCACTGTATTTGATTTTGATATCCGGGGAGGGATAACATCCGAATATAAATCAGCATCTTTAAGTTGCTGGATAACAATACCGGACCTTTGCGGGAAGAAAACATTTAAAACATTATTTACCTCAGGCAGCCAGTCATCATCTTTTGTCCTGGAAGGACTCAATTTAGCATCTCCCCATCTTGCTGATTCTGCAATAATGGCTGTATCAATTTCTCCCGCCCTTTTTATAAATAATTCCGCAGCCCTGCCAGGTGAAAATACGCCTCCTTCATTTAACAGCCGGGCAGCCCTGTCAGAAAATCTCACCCTGTATTCTTCAACATCACTTAATTTATAGTGTAGCCACTGTGGATGAAAATCCAGGTAATCATTGACTTCCATTTTCAACCAGTCTGTTCTGTCCGCAATATTAACACGATTCTCGTATAAACCTTCACCTACATAAACCGGATCAATCATAAGGCTGTGTTCCGAATCATGGGCGCAAATAATAAAACCTTTTCCCTTGTCTTTTCTGTTGTATATAGCATAAAAATTATTAGGCATGTCATTGCTTCCAAAGGAAGAAACCGGGGCATCGAAATTTCCCGTGTAAAATATTAAAACCATGTAATCAATCAGATTATCAATATCAACAAGGACCTTTGTGTTCTTAACCGGATTTCCATTTTTGTCTTTCCCTTCAAGCTTAAAATAATCCTCATTTGAATCAAATCCCGCTTCACACAAATCATAGATTTCTGACCATGCAATATCATTCCCGTCTGTCACTTCCATTATATATGGCCAGGTTGTCGGTGTAACTTTAATAACATCGTAATCTTCCCTGTCATCTCCAAAATACGATTCTGCATAACGGGCTTCAGTTCTTTCCTGGGTCTGAAAAAGTCCAAAGTACAAACCATTAAGGTACAAATGATAATACCTTCCCCGGGCATAAGGCTGTTCCATTTCCCTTTGAGCATCGCGTGAAAATATATCCCTCAGAAAAGTATTAT
>CP070654.1:2446533-2451972 GCA_020354785.1 Bacteroidales bacterium | reverse complement strand
TAAATTAGAGCCTTGTGAGTGCTTTCTTGATAAGCTCAATCATTTTTCCCGCACTGCTGTTTAGAATACCAAGCATTTCTTCCGTTGCCGGAGGTTTAATATCTGTTCTCCATGAATCATAATCTGTACACACAGCGATGGCTGCATAAGGTATACCCAGTTCATTAGCCAGAATAGCTTCAGGAGCAGTAGACATATTTATCACATCTGCCCCCCAGGCTCTGTATAAATTTGATTCTGCCCTGGTCGAGAACCTGTGACCTTCAATTGTAATTACAGTTCCCTTTGTATGAATTGTTAATCCCAGGACTACTGCCGCTTCAATTAAATGATCTCTCAACTCACCTGAAAAGGGATTTGCCATGGGAGTATATTTTAGTTCTCCGGGCTTGGCTTCTTCGTTGATTGTTGTTACTATATGCTTTGTAAGGTCTATAAACTGATCCAGGACTACAAGTTCCCCCGGGCATATTTCTTCCTGCAGGCTGCCGCATGCAGTTGTTGATAATATATGTGAGCATCCCAGTTGCTTCAATGCATATAAGTTTGCGCGGTAGTTTACATTTGTAGATGATATTGAGTGCTTCTTGCCATGACGTGACAGGTGTACAATCTCAAGGCCATTATAATTTCCGGTTTCTATCCCCGGGCTTGGATTACCATACGGAGTTTCAACTTTAGTTTCTTTAGCTTTCTCTAAAAATTTAATGTTTTCTAATCCGGTTCCTCCTATAATTGCAATTTTATTCATTTATCAGAATTTTTAAATTTTTCAGGAAATAAACTAATTATACTACTTTTATTTGCTTTACAGATACCTCTTTCAGTAATTAAGCCATTAACAAATTTAGCAGGTGTCACATCGAATCCAAAATTTCTGGCAGGGAAGTTATCACCAGTTATCATAACATTTTTGATTTTACCGTTTATTAATCCCTGGATATATTTAATTTCATCCGAATCTCTCAATTCAATGGGAATTTCATTTATTCCATCCTCAATATTCCAGTCAATTGATGATGAAGGAAGTGCCACATAGAAGGGAATATTATTATCATTTGCAGCAAGGGCTTTTAAATAGGTACCTATTTTGTTTGCCACATCCCCGGTTATTGTTGTTCGATCACTGCCAACTATAACAATATCTACTAATCCATGCTGCATTATATGCCCCCCGGCATTATCAGTAATAATTGTAAAAGGTACCCCGTGCTGTTCAAGCTCCCACGCTGTTAACCTGGCGCCCTGGTTTCTTGGTCTTGTTTCATCCACCCATACATGTACATTAATACCACTGTCATGAGCCATATATATAGGCGCAGTTGCCGTACCATAGTCAATACATGCCAGCCACCCGGCATTACAGTGCGTAAGTATATTTACCGGGCTGCCTTTTTTTTGATGGCTTATGTTTTTGATTACTGGCAGACCGAATTCACCAATCAACCTGCAATTTTCTTTTTCAGTCTCTGATATTTTCAATGCATTTTTGAAAGCTGCATTTCTTTTTTCATCAGCTGTATTATACATATTAATTACCTCCAGTTGGCTGTCAACAGCATGTTTTATGTTTATTGCAGTCGGCCTGGAAGATTTAAGTTTCTCAGCCGCAGAAAGAAGATATTCATTTAACGGAGTATTTTGATCATATTTTACTAAAGCCAGGTATATTCCAAATGCAGCAGCTACACCTATCAGGGGAGCTCCCCTTATATGCATGTCTTTAATCGTAGTATATACATCTTCAACAGATGACAGCTCTTTAATCCTGAATTCAAAAGGAAGGAAGCTCTGATCAATAACCTGTATAATGGAATTATCATTTTCTTTTACCCAGATTGTATTATATTCTTTACCGGCTATGTTCATTTTTAGATAGCTAAATCTTAAATAATATTATAGAAAATTCTTTCTTTGTAATTTAAACTAAAATTAATGAAATTATCTAATCAAATATTAAATTCAAAAGCACAAATTAAGAACATAATATTTGACTGGGGCGGAGTAATAACTGATCTTGATTTCAATGCAAGCATTGAAGCATTTAAAAGGTTCGGGATGAATAGTTTCATTGACCAGTACAATATGGAATTTCAAAAGGAGTTTTATACTAAACTGGAAATAGGGGAAATTACTCCTGAGGATTTCAGGACCGAGTTAAGAAAAATTATACCGGAACCCATAACTGACAGCGAACTTGATCATGCATGGTCGGCACTGCTATGTGATTTACAAAGAGAAAGATGGGATTTAATGCATAAAGTAAAAAATTATTTCAGAACATTCCTGTTAAGTAATACCAACAAGATTCATGTGGACAGATATTTTCAAAGATTATATGAGAGCTATGGCGTTTACGGATACAGGCACTTGTTTGAAAAGACATACTTTTCATATGAATTGAACATGCGCAAGCCTGATATCAGGATATATGAGTTTGTTTTAAAAGATAATAATCTGAAGCCTGAAGAAACACTTTTAATTGATGATTATTTTGAAAATATTGAATCTGCCGGAAAGCTGGGAATAATTACATATCAAATGAAAGATCCTGTTACTATACTGGATATTTTCAAAGATGACTAATGTAATACACGGATTATGAAATTTCAGGTATATAATCAGGCTGTTTATCAAAAAATCAAAAATCAATTTATCTGAAAGATGAATGTTATTAGCTAATAATTTTTACTTTTGTGTTTTTGTTATGAAAATATTTATAAAAATTTGAAGTAATTATGGGTATTTATAAGGATTTACTGGACAGGAAAGCTAAATTGTCATTGATTGGACTGGGATATGTAGGACTACCGATTGCACTTGGTTTTGCAAAAAAAATATCTGTTATTGGTTTTGATATAAATAGACAGAGGGTAGAACTGATGAAGAAGAAAATAGATCCCAGTGAAGAACTCGGACCGGAAGCATTTGATGATGCTGATATACAATTCACTTCAGATTTAGAGGATTTAAAAGAAGCTTCTTTTCATATAATTGCAGTACCTACTCCCATTGATAAGAATAAGTTGCCTGATATGACACCTTTGTACGGTGCAACAAGAACAGTAGCACAAGTCCTGAAAAAGGGAGATTATGTTGTTTTTGAATCAACCGTATACCCGGGGGTGACTGAAGAGAATTGTGTCCCCCTGCTTGAGGATATTTCAGGATTAAAGTGCGGAAAACATTTTAAGGTAGGATACTCACCTGAAAGAATAAATCCTGGAGATAAGGACCATACTCTTGCCACGATAACAAAAGTTGTTTCGGGATGTGATGAAGAGTCTCTTGAACAAATTTCGCTTGTATATGAACTGGTTGTGGAAGCAGGGATTTTTAAGACTTCTTCAATAAAGGTAGCCGAGGCTGCAAAAATCATTGAAAACACACAACGTGATGTTAATATTGCACTGATGAATGAACTTTCAATGATTTTTAATAAGATGCAAATAAATACATACGAAGTTCTGGAAGCTGCCGGGACAAAATGGAACTTTTTAAAATTTTACCCGGGTCTTGTCGGAGGACATTGTATTGGAGTAGATCCTTATTATCTTACATTTAAGGCGAATGAACTGGGACATCATGCACAGGTCATTAATTCAGGAAGAGAAGTAAATGACGGAATGGGTAAGTACCTGGCAACTGAGCTTGTTAAAAAAATTATTCAGGCGGGCAAGAATATTCTGGATTCTAAAGTACTCGTAATGGGAGCCACATTTAAGGAAGATGTCAGTGATATCAGAAATTCAAAAGTATCTGATGTGGTCTATGAATTGAAATCATATGGTATTACTGTTGACGTTACTGATCCCCTGGCTTCTTCAGATGAACTTAAAAAAGAATATGGATTTGAATTAATTCCTGAAGTCAATTCAAGCTACGATGCAGTCATTGTAGCAGTTGCACATAAACAGTACCTGAAACTGGATGAAGATTATTTTGAGACCATTACCGGCAATAACGGGATATTAATGGATGTTAAAGGAATATTCAGAACAAATATAAGCAGATTAACATACATGAGTTTATAAGACAAATGACAGATAAATCAAAAAAAAAATTTGCAATAATTGGAGTAGGAGGTTATATTGCTGCAAAACATTTAAGAGCAATAAAAGAAACCGGTAATGAACTGGTAGCGTCGTTAGATCCAAGTGACAGTGTAGGTCTTATAGATCAGTATTTCCCTGACAGCGATTTTTTTGTTGAATTCGAAAGATTTGACCGCCACATTGATAGACTGAGAAGGACCGGCACTAACGTTGATTATGTAAGTATATGCTCTCCTAATTATTTGCATGATTCGCACATTCGTTTTGCCCTTCGTTCAGGGGCACATGCAATTTGTGAAAAACCTCTGGTACTTAATCCGTGGAACGTTGAAGGCCTGGAAGAAATTCAAAATGAATTCGGGAAACATATCTATAATATATTACAGCTGAGGCTTCATCCGTCGATTATTAGTCTCAAAGAGAAAATTGACAAGTCCCCTGAAGATAAATTACATGAGATAGATCTTACCTATATAACAAGCAGGGGTAACTGGTATTTTATTTCATGGAAAGGTGATATTGAGAAATCAGGAGGTATAGCAACCAATATAGGTATTCATTTCTTTGATATGTTAATCTGGATTTTCGGAGGTGTTAAAAAGAACGTAATTCATTTGCTTGAGAAAAACAGGGCATCAGGATATCTTGAGCTTGAAAGAGCAAAAATAAGATGGTTTTTAAGCCTGGATTATAACGATATCCCCCAGTCTGCAAAAACAGCAGGAAACCGTACATATCGCTCAATAATAATTGATAAGGAAGAGATAGAATTCAGTTATGGATTTGATGATCTTCATACAAGGAGCTATGTTAAAATACTTGAAGGTGACGGATACGGACTCAGGGAAGCAAAGCCTGCTATTGAAACTGTTTACGGTATTCGTAACGCTTTACCAGTTGGTCTGAAAGGAGACTATCATCCGCTATGTAAAAGAACTTATAAATAAACTGTGATAATCTAATTAATTAAAATAAAGATGAATAATAAGAAAAAATCAGCACTTATTACCGGAATTACCGGACAGGACGGGGCATACCTTGCTGAGTTTTTATTAAAAAAAGGTTACATAGTACATGGAATAAAAAGAAGAAGTTCTTTATTTAATACCGAAAGAATTGATCACCTTTACCTGGATCCGCATGTTGAAAACAGGAATTTTATTCTGCATTATGGTGATTTAACTGATTCCACTAACCTTATCAGGATAATACAGGAGGTTCAGCCTGAGGAGATATATAATCTTGCAGCAATGAGCCACGTCAGGGTTAGCTTTGATACTCCTGAATATACAGCAAATGCAGACGGAGTAGGCACTCTCAGGATCCTTGAGGCTATTAGATTACTGGGCCTTACAGATAAAACAAAATTTTACCAGGCATCTTC
>CP070654.1:2438708-2446433 GCA_020354785.1 Bacteroidales bacterium | reverse complement strand
TTGAACTAAAAGAATGTTTTCGTTAGACAAAATATTGAGGGAGAATGTAAAGAATCTTAAACCCTATTCATCAGCAAGGAATGAATATACAGGGAAAGAAGCTGTATTCCTGGATGCAAATGAAAATCCCTATGATAGCTCATATAACAGGTATCCGGATCCTTTACAGGTAGAGGTAAAAAAAAGAATTTCCGAAATAAAAAAAATCGAACCTGATAAGATATTTCTTGGAAACGGCAGCGATGAAACAATTGATCTTTTGATACGTGCCTTTTGTGAGCCGCGTATTGATAATATTGTATCAGTAGAACCCTCCTATGGCATGTATAAGGTACTGGCGGATATTAATAATGTTAAATTTAATACGGTCCTGCTTGCCGGAGACTTCCAGTTAAACGCAGATGATATATTAAAAGCAACAGATAACAATACAAAACTTATCTTCCTGTGCTCTCCAAATAATCCTACTGCCGTTTGTTTCAGGACTCAGGACATTGTAACAATATTGAATAATTTTGACGGGATAGTGGCTGTTGATGAAGCATATATCGATTTCTCGTCAAAAGGAAGCCTGCTGTCAATCCTGGATAATTACAGGAACCTGGTTATTTTGCAAACATTCAGCAAGGCATGGGGGCTGGCAGGCATAAGACTAGGTATGGGTTATGCCGATAGTGAAATAATTAATGTTCTGAACAGCATTAAGTATCCCTATAATATAAGCAGTCTTACACTGGAAACAGCTGTCAAGCAGTTATCAGACAGTAAATCAAAAAAAATATGGATCAACAGGATATTGAAATCCAGGGATAAACTTGCCAGGAAATTAAATGATCTTCCTTTTGTAATTAAAGTATATCCCTCTGACGCTAATTTTCTCCTGGTTAAAGTAGATTCTGCAAAAAAAATATATGACTACCTTGTTGATAAAAAAATTATAGTCAGAGACAGGTCGAATATTATTTTATGTGAAGGATGTCTTAGGATTACAGTTGGTACTGAAGATGAAAATACTATACTCCTGGATGCCTTAAAAGAATATGAAAAGATATTATTAAAATAATGAGAAAAGTACTATTTATTGACAGAGACGGAACACTAATAGTAGAACCGCCTGATGAACAGGTTGATTCTCTGGAAAAACTTGAATTTATACCAAAAGTATTCAGGAACCTGTTTCTTATCAGTCAAAATCTTGAATATGAACTGGTAATTGTAACCAACCAGGACGGACTGGGCACTGACTCTTTTCCTGAAGATACGTTCAGGCTTGTGCATAACAAAATGATAAAGGCATTTGAGAATGAAGGTATTGTATTCGATGATGTGCTTATCGATAAAACCTTCCCGCATGATAATGCCGGCACGAGAAAGCCAAAAACAGGTTTACTGAAAAAATATACCGGCGGTAAATATGATTTAAAAAATTCATATGTTATCGGTGACAGGCTTACTGATATTGAAATGGCAAAAAACCTTGGATCAAAGGGTATATTATTTTCTGATAAAATTACTAAGGATGAAATAAAAAAGAGTGGTCTTGAAAAATATTGTTCTCTTATTACCGGTGACTGGGATAAGATCTACGATACAGTAGCTCTTGGACAACGTTCTGTGAAAGTCCGGAGAAAAACAGGGGAAACAGATATATTAGCTGAGATTAACCTCGATGGATCAGGTAGGTCGGATATAGAAACCGGACTGGGGTTTTTTGACCATGTTCTTGACCAGATACCAAAACATGCAAATATTGATTTAAAGTTAACGATTAAAGGGGACCTTGAAGTTGACGAGCATCACACTATCGAGGATACTGCTATTGCACTGGGTGAAGCAGTTAATAAGTCTCTGGGAGATAAGCGGGGAATCGAAAGATATGGCTTTGTCCTTCCTATGGATGATTCACTGGCACAGGTAACACTTGATTTTGCAGGAAGAAGCTGGCTGGTGTGGGAAGTTGAGTTTTTAAGGGAAAAAATCGGGGGGATGCCCACAGAGATGTTTTATCACTTCTTTAAATCGTTTTCAGATGCTGCAAAATGCAATCTGAATATAAAGGCCGAAGGTAAAAATGAACATCATAAAATTGAAGCCATTTTTAAGGCATTTGCAAAAGCAATAAAAGCGGCTGTAAAAAGGGATGCTTTTAGCAAAGAGATACCGACAACAAAAGGATTATTATAAGTGAATGTAGTTATCATAAAATATAACGCCGGAAATATACAATCGGTTGATTATGCGCTGCGAAGACTGGGGGTAAGTGCTGAAATAACAAATGACCACGGGAAAATACTGGCAGCCGACAAGGTTATATTTCCGGGAGTAGGGGAAGCCGGTACAACAATGCAATACCTCAGAAAGAATAAACTGGATGAGCTTATAAAAGACCTTAAACAGCCATTGCTAGGAATTTGCCTGGGCATGCATATGCTGTGCAGACACTCTGAAGAAAGGGATACTGATTGTATAGGTATATTCGAAGAAGAAGTAAAAAAATTCGTTCCTGAGCCGGGAAAGGAAAATATTACCAAAGTACCCCAGATGGGATGGAATAATATATATGATTTGAAAAACGGAATATTTGACCTAACACTGGAAAACAAATATGTATATTTTGTTCATAGTTATTATGTTACTATGGGAAAGGATACTGCAGCTACATGTGATTATATTCTGCCTTTCAGCGCTGCTTTAACTAAGGATAATTTTTATGCTACGCAGTTCCATCCTGAAAAAAGCGGTAAAGCTGGAGCAAAAATAATTGAAAACTTTATTAAGCTATGATAGAAATCATTCCGGCAATTGACATAATTGAAGGCAAATGTGTACGATTGCAACAAGGTGAGTACTCCACCAAAATAATTTATGACGAGAATCCCCTCGAAGTAGCTAAAATATTTGAGGATGCAGGATTAAAGCGCCTGCATATAGTTGATCTCGAAGGTGCCAAAGAGAACACAGTTATAAACATTAAAATCCTGGAAAAAATAGCTTCGGAAACAAACCTGGTAATTGACTTTGGAGGAGGTATAAAATCTGAGGATGACCTGGAGAAAGTATTTTCCAGTGGTGCTTCATTTGCTACTATTGGAAGCCTGGCTGTTAAGGAGCCTTCATTATTCAAGTCGTGGGTTACCAGGTATGGAAGCGACAGGATTATCATGGGCGCCGATGAAAAAGATTATAAGCTGGCAATCAGCGGATGGACGAATGTGACTGATGTTGATTTGTTCGATTTTATAGAGGACAACTATAATGCCGGTGTTAAGTATATTCTATGTACAGATATTGCAAAAGACGGCATGTTAATGGGATCTTCCATCAGCCTTTATAAGAAGCTAAAAGAAAAGTTCCACGACCTGAATATAATTGCAAGTGGAGGAATAACAAAGATTGATGAAATAGAAGAACTTAACAGGCTTAAGCTGCATGGCGTTATTATTGGAAAAGCTATTTATGAAGGTATGATAAGCCTGGAAGAGTTAAGCGCTTTTGTATCAGGAAATAATATTAAGTAAAATCCGGAACATTAATCTTCTAAGAATCAATGCTTGCAAAGAGAATAATACCCTGTCTTGATATCAGGGATGGGAAAGTTGTAAAGGGTGTGAAATTCCTGAATATTCAGGAAGTTGGCGATCCAGTTGAGATGGGATCAAAATATTCTGACGATGGAGCTGATGAACTGGTATATCTTGATATTACTGCGAGTCATGAAAACAGGAAGCTTTTCGCAAGGCTCGTTAAGGATATATCGAGGTACCTGAATATACCTTTTACCGTAGGAGGAGGTATTAATGAACTCAGAGATGCCGAAATACTTTTAAATGCCGGAGCAGATAAGTTATCCATAAATACTTCTGCTGTAAAAGGACCGGAACTTATCAATCAGATTGCAGAAAATTTTGGAAGCCAGTTTGTCGTTGTGGCAATAGACGCTCAGCTTAAAGATAACAAATGGACTGTCTTTATAAACGGCGGAAGAATAGCAAGTGATAAAGAACTATTCTCCTGGGCAAAAGAAATAGAAGAAAGAGGAGCTGGAGAAATACTTTTCACATCGATGAATCATGACGGGACAAAGAATGGATTTGCTTGTGAAGCGCTGGCAACATTATCCGAATCCCTGTCTATTCCGGTAATTGCATCGGGCGGTGCCGGTGAAATGGAACATTTCTCCGAAGTATTTACTCGTGGCAAAGCTGATGCCGGACTGGCGGCAAGCATATTTCACTTTAACGAAATCTCGATACCGCAATTAAAACAATACTTAATAGAAAAGAATGTCCCTGTAAGGGTATAATTTTTAACAAACCAATCAATTATAAAAATGAGCTCTAATGCTAACCCTGAAAGTATGAATTTTTTAATTTATTTACAGGATCTGATAGACACGCGAAAGATTGAAATGCCTGAAGGATCTTACACTTCCCGGTTATTTCAGAAAGGAATGAATCATATTGCAAAGAAAGTCGGTGAAGAAGCCGTGGAACTTGTTATTGAATCATCGGGCAATAATGATAACCTTTTTTTAAATGAGGCTGCCGACCTGGTATATCACTTATTAGTATTATTATCAGCCAGGAACTGCAGGGTTGAGGATGTTGTTGAGGTATTGAAAGTAAGGCACAAAAAGTAAAGATCCTTACAGTTTATTTATTGTGTTAATAAATCCTTTATTTGGAATATAACCCAGCTTATCTTCAGAGTAATCTGCTTTTATCCGGTTAACAAAGTACATGTCTACCTTTCCGATATTTTTCGCCTCGATCTTTCCCCTGTAATCACATTCAAAGAAGTCTTTTATATACTTATATGTTGAACCTGAAATATTTACCATGCCTGCATGGCCTGCCTGTTCCATTCTGCTTGCTATGTTTACGGTATCACCCCAGATATCATAGGCAAATTTTTTCTTGCCAACAACACCAGCCACAACAGGGCCGGTATGTATTCCAAGTCTTAATTCCCATACCGACAGGTTATCCAGGACTTTTGAATCATTTAAAAGATTCATGTAATGCTGAATTTCAAGTGCTGCAATAACAGCATCAAAAGGGTTACTTTTGTTTCTCAAAGGTAATCCTCCTGCAAACATATACGCATCACCAATTGTCTTGATTTTTTCCAGGTAATGCTTTTCAATTATTTCATCAAATTTTGCAAAATAAGTATCCAGTATGTTTACCAAATCTTTAGGTTCAAGCTCCTTACTTATTTTTGAAAATCCCTTAAAATCAGCAAATACAACACTTACCATATTGTAATGCCTTGTACCTGCCTTTCCTTTACTCTTAAGTTGCCTTGCGATCTCAAAAGGTAAAATATTCAGTAATAGATCTTCTGATTTATTCTGCTCTTCTTCAATAAGCTGTTTCTGTATGTTAATTTCTTTTTTTTGTTCTTCTAGTAATGAATTTGCTTTCTCCAGGTTCTCCTTTATTAATGTCATTCTTTTATTTTGCAGATTCAGCTCCTCCTCCTTTTTCTTCATTAAAGTTATGTCGGTCTCAATAGCAATCAGCTTATCAATATTATTATTATGGTTCAGCCTCGGCTGGATATATGTCTGCAACCATCTGTCCTCACCTGTCCTGGTTTTAATTTTGTTTACATAATTAATCGGTTCTTTCTCCTTTATGCATTTGGTAAACAGATTTAAAATATCTGTCTGGTCACAAAGGCTAAAAATTGTACTGCCAAATCTTTCTTTAAATTCCTCAAGTTTATAACCATGCAAATTTCTAAATCCGTCATTTGCCCATTCAAGTTCGCCATTTGTATTGATTAGTATAAAAGAATTCTGCATGCTATGGGGTATCAAAGCTCTTTTTTCCAGCTCCTCCTTTTCTTCCTGGTACTGGTCTAATAATTCTTTTGCGCTCTTCATAGATTCTTTGAAATCCAGTATCTTTCTTATCCTGAGAAGCAGCTCAAATTCCTTCGGGGGTTTGTTTACACAATCTGCTGCTCCATGTTTGTAAGCATTTTCAAGATTCTTAGGCTTATCAATGGGAGTAATGAAGACAACGGGTATATCCTTAGTTGCTTCTTCTGAATTGATCAGCTCAAGAGTCTTCAGACCCTCGTTCTGAGTGGTCCCGCTGTCCAGCACAATTAAATCAGGCAGGTTCTTAACAGCAGCTTCATAACCTTCTTTACCATTTGCTGCAGTTAGAATTTTATAATTTTCATCAGAGGAAACGAGTATCTTCCTGACTAATTCTCTGTTATCCTTATTACCATCTACAACAAGAACTTTATATCCCATAAAAGTTATAATGATAATTTAGTAATAAACCACTAATTAAATGTAAGAATAAATTTTTAATTAATTCAACACTAAAAATTTAATATCAACTAAATTATACGTGAATACTAAAATATAGTTCTTAATATGTTCTTTCAAGAATACTGCAATAAAATTATCAACAAAAAAGTCCCGGTTAAAATTCTTTAACCGGGACTAGTTAATAAGTTTAGATTATATGATGATCAACTAAATTGTCTCAGAGTTTTGCCAATAATATCAATACAATCGTGTATTTGTTTTTCCGATATAACCAGCGGAGGAGCAAATCTGATAATATGATCGTGTGTAGGTTTGGCAATTAATCCATTTTCTTTTAATGCAAGGCATACATCCCAGGCTTTTTTCCCTTCTATCGGTTTAATTACCATTGCATTAAGTAATCCCTTACCACGTACCAGCTCCACCATATCAAATTCTGCCTCAAACTTTTTCAATTCTTCTCTGAATTTTTCCCCCAGTTTGTCTGCGTTTTCAGCAAGTTTTTCATTTTTAATTACTTCCAGTGCAACAATACCAACCTTTGCAGCTATAGGATTACCTCCATATGTGGAACCATGTTCTCCCGGTTTAATACACAACATAATATCATCATCAGCCAGCACTGCAGAAATAGGATAAACACCACCTGACAAGGCTTTACCCAGGATTAGAATATCCGGATGCACACCGTCATGATCACATGCCAGCATCCTTCCTGTTCTGGCCAGTCCTGTCTGAATTTCATCTGCTATAAACAGGACGTTTTTTTCTTTACATAAATCGTAAGTTTTCTTTACATATCCGTCATCCGGCACATATACTCCTGCCTCTCCCTGAATTGGTTCGACAAGAAAGCCTGCCACATTGGGATCTTCAAGTTCTTTTTTTAGTGCTTCAATATCATTATAGGGAATAATTTTAAATCCCGGTGTATATGGTCCGAAACCTTTGTAAGAATCGGGATCTGTTGAAATAGAAATGATAGTTATTGTCCTGCCATGAAAATTATTCTCACAGACGATGATCTTTGCTTCATTTTCAGGGATACCTTTCTTCTCATAAGCCCACTTCCTGCAAAGCTTTAATGCTGTTTCAACTCCTTCAGCGCCTGTATTCATTGGCAGCACCTTATCATAACCAAAATATTTTGTTATATATTCCTCGAATTCACCAAGACAGTTGTTATAAAATGCCCTTGAAGTAAGTGCAAGGTTTTTTGCCTGCCTTATCATTGCATTGACTATTTTGGGGTGATTATGCCCCTGATTTACTGCCGAATATGCTGATAAGAAATCATAATACTTCTTACCCTCAACATCCCATACAAATACTCCTTTGCCTTTTTCAAGTACTACCGGAAGCGGATGGTAATTATGAGCTCCATACTTATCTTCCAGATTCATGTAATCCTGACTTTTCATAACTGTAATTTT
>CP070654.1:2434915-2438608 GCA_020354785.1 Bacteroidales bacterium | reverse complement strand
GAAGCTATATCTATAATCCTCTCCCTTGCTCTTTCAGGTACCTGGTGTACAAAACCGATCAGGTCCTGGTTCGAATCACGAAATCCCATCCCCCGTCCTATGCCTGATTCGAAATATGAAGCACTACGGCTGAAGTTAAAAGTAACCATACACTGGTACTGGTTCCAGACATTCACAATCCGGTTCAGCTTTTCGTCAGGATGTTCAAGGTTATATACAGATAGCAGGCTGTCCCAGAATTTCTTTAGTTCATTAAAAGCAGTATTTACATCTTCAGCAGTCCGGTATTTTGCTATCATTTCTTCGGCCGGCTTCTTATTAATAACCTGGTTTGCTGAAAACTTCTCCTCCCATGGATTTTCCACATAACCCAGGATAAATATTAATTCGGTCTCTTCACCTGCTTTTAGCTCTATATCTATACAATGCGAAGCAACGGGAGACCAGCCATGGGCTTCAGAATTACGTGGACTTCTCTCCATTACAGCGTCAGGAGCATCAAAACCGTTATATAACCCGATAAATGTTTCCCTGTCTGTATCAAATCCCGAAATTTTCCTGTTTACCGTATAAAACGCATAATGATCCCTCCTCTCCCTGTATTCTGTTTTATGATACAGTGTTGAACCTGTTATTTCAACCTGGCCGGTTGAAAAATTCCTTTGAAAATTTGTAGTATCATCATTTGCATCCCACAAACACCATTCTATAAATGAGAACAGTTTAAACTTTTTAGTCTTACTGCTTTTATTGGTTAGTCTGATCTTCTGTACTTCACCCCAGTATTTCAGTGGTACTATATATAATACTTCGGCTTCAAGTTCATTCCTTTCGCTCTTTATGACAGTATATCCCAGGCCATGACGGCACTCGTAGCTATCCAATTTTGCTTTTACCGGTTTCCACCCCGGAGACCAAACATCGCTGTTTTCATTGATATAAAAATATTTGCCTCCTGCGTCCATTGGCACGTTATTATACCTGTAACGTGTGATCCTTCTTAGCCGTGCGTCTTTATAAAAACTATATCCTCCGGCTGTATTCGATACCAGTGAAAAAAAATCTTCATTTCCCAGGTAGTTTATCCAGGGCCAGGGAGTTTTGGGATCGGTAATGATATATTCCCTTTCTTTGTCATTAAAATATCCGAATTTCATAATTTACTGTTTATATTAAGTTATTTCATCGGGCGCTAAAGATATCCGAATCGATAATATAATCCTAATTTATGCTGAATAATTTATTTAGGATTTCTGATAGTGCAAATAATAAAGATTTCTCTGGATGATTTACTGTTAATAAAAAAGTCTCTTTTACTTTTCTAACATAAAGGGTTATGTTATCTTTCCAGACTTAACAACAAAGTGTTGTTCAGAACTTAAAATACTGATTAACTATGAATAAAACCTGTATAGTCTTCCTGGGAATATTTTTATTCACTGTGTATCTGAATGGACAGGTACAGGAAATGTGCGACCCTCAATCAACGTCTGTAATGGACGGTGAATACCATATTTCTAACAATACCTGGGGCTCCGGTTCAGAATGCGGTGAGCAGTGCCTTGATATAGATCCTGATACATCTATGTTTGAAGTAACTTTATCTACCCATGATGACCCGGGAGTATGTTCCTATCCTTTTATTTTCAAAGGTTGCCACTGGGGGTGGTGTACTTCTGCTAATAATCCCTTTCCAAAAAAAATAAATGAAATAGCAGAAGCTCCCTTCAGCTGGGTTATAAGCACAGAGGATGTTTCCGGGACATGGAATGCTGCATTTGAAGCCTGGTTTAATACAACAGACTCCGGATCAGATTACGATGGCGAACTGATGATCTGGCTAGACTATGGGGGTGGCGCCAGTCCCGGGGGATCAAGACAAGCTTCGGTAAAGATTGGCGGCTATGACTGGGATGTGTATTTTGCGGAATGGTGGGTCAACTATATTGCTTATAAAATCAAAACCCCGGCTGATAGTGTAAACCTTGATTTAAGGATCTTTATACAGGATGCAGTGGCACGGGGCTACCTGGAGGAAGACTGGTATGTTCATAATATGGAAGCCGGTTTTGAAATATGGAGAGGCGGGCAGGGGCTTAAAACACATTCATATTCAGCTTCAATTGTTGAAGGAGAATACATACCAACACTTGATGAAAAGGTAATCCCCTTAAAACATGAATATCTGCTGAAACAAAACTATCCGAATCCTTTTAAAGAGTTTACCAGAATATCATATTCCTTATCCTGTGAAGCATTTGTAGCTATAAAAATTTACGATATATATGGAAGAGAAATTAAAACACTTGTAAATAAATCTCAGCAACCTGGCAGCCACTCCGTTAATTTTTATTCACATGAACTACCATGCGGTATTTATACTTACAGGCTATACGTAAATGATGATATTGTTGAAACCAGGAAGATGATACGCACTAAATGATAAGAAAATCTTATTGCAATATAAAAAAATAAATATGTTATCCGATTATTGTTGAATTAAATGATTTTTAAATACATAAGTTTTTATTAATTTTATTTTTGATCAATAATCTAAAAGTATAAAATGGAACTCCCCAGAAATGTTCTTGGAAAAGCTACTATAAATTTTGAGGAGGAAAATATATTAATAATAAAAATATTACCGAATGCCTCTATAGATCTGGATACAGCTAAAGCTATAGTGGAAGCTGCAGAGGAAATAGCAGGCTCATCTATGCATGGTAATATTGTTGATATCAGGGAGATGGTTTTTATGTCCCGGGATGCCAGGCAATTCTTTGCTGACCAGACCAAATCCAATGTTATTGCCATAGCAATTTTAATGAAATCAATTTTTCATAATGCCCTTGTAAATTTATATCTGGATATCAGCAGGCCGGGAATTCCTACCAAAGCGTTCGAAAAAGATATTGATGCTATAGACTGGCTTAGAGAAAAGCTTATTCAAAATACTCAAAAGCATCAATAATGTCCAGGTACACCCCGTCAAATCCTTTACTAATAATTTTATAAATGTAGGAGCTTTCACTGCCGTATATAACATTTTGCCATTCCTTTTGCCAGTACCTGACCTTATAATTACCTTCCCAGTCAGGATTCTCACCTGCAAGCCATGCCGGCGGATTACTATTCCATTCATTTTGCCAGTAATATCTGTAATCTTCTGCCTCGCCTATACTCATGTAAGATATTACCAGCCTTTTTCCACCATTTATTTTAGTTTTTAATGTGTCAATGTCAGCAGTTGTGAATTCTTCCTCGTTAAAAAAGTAGTCTATTAACAGCACATCATAGTTTGTTTCTGACAGGGCGGAAATAAACTCCTGCTTTGATGTAAAATTCTCAGTATTCAACAAATACAGAAAATTTTCAGCATCTGCAAGTGAATTAACATCATTTGCATTTACGTTGTATGGTTCCTGCGGATAATCCGGGATAACATTTAATTCTCTCTCAGGCGCAGCAAAAGAGATATATCCCTTTGCATTATTCTTTGTATAGGATTCATCCATTTTCCCCCTGGTAAAACAATAGTCAGTTACCAGTACCTCAACATCACTTTCCTCACATACATCAAGAAATACCAGCATATAATCCGATTCCGGTTTGGGAGTTGCCTGATCATCTTCATCGTAACCAAAAAACAGATCCTCACGGCCGGCTCCGTCAATTGCGTTTAAATAGGAGCCC
>CP070654.1:2425535-2434815 GCA_020354785.1 Bacteroidales bacterium | reverse complement strand
TCCATTTTCAAAACCTACTTTTACTATTGTTATTTTTCGACTTTCGGGCATACCTTTGTATTCACCCTTTTGTGACTCAATTGAAAAGGTCTGTGATGCATCATCCCATTTCATTTCTATAATACTATAATCTCCGTTTTCGTAATTATAACTATCTCTTTCATCATCGTAAAAAGTAAATGAGCCATCCGCTCCGGGATACACACGGACAGTTAAAGGGCCAATTATTTCATTTGCATATTGAACTTGCGGTCCAAACGGAATTATTGAGCCTGCCTTCACGTATAGAGGTATTATATCAATCGGAGCTTTACGCTCAATTGTCTGTCCTCCATCATGTATTTCACCAGACCAGAAATCAAACCATTTCATACCTGCCGGAAGATATACTTCAGTAGATTTAACCTTCGTAAAATCTTCTTTTTTTGAATAGTACTTTCCATCCTCTTTTCTAAACTCAACATACATAGGTTCTGTAACTGGACATACCAATAAGCTTTTTCCAAACATATATTGATTGTCGATATCCAATGCTTTTTTATCGTAAGCAAAATCCATTACCAGCGCTCTCATCATGCTCGAATTATTATATGTAACATCCCAGGAGGTTGAATATATATATGGTAATAAGCTATAACGCAGATCTATCATTTTTTTAAGAGCATCATAAGTCCAACTTCCTTTTTTTCCGTAGTACCATAATTCCCTGGGGGTATCAGTTCCATGTGAGCGCATCATCGGACAGAATGCACCAAATTGCATCCAACGAACATAGATTTCATGATAGGCTTTGTTTTCATATCCTTTTGGGAAATTCCATACAAAAAATCCTCCAATATCGCTGTTCCAGTAGGGAATACCGGTAAGTGAAAAATTCAATCCGGCTGAAATCTGTTTGCGCAATACATCCCATTCTGCAACAACATCACCTGACCATGAGTTGGCAGAATAACGCTGCTGTCCGGCGAATGCTGAACGGGTAAGAATAAAAACCCTTTTATCTTCAGAAACCTCTCTTTGATGAGAAGCAACTCCACCAACATGTACAAGAGGGAAAGCATTACGTACCCTTCTGAATGACCCAAGATAAGTTCTATTATTGAAATCTTCCTCTTTCCAGTTAATATGGTCTGGTTCTGAAGAATCAAGCCACCAGCCATCTATGTCTAATGAGAAAAGACCTTTATTCAGATAATGCCAGTAAATGTCGCGGGCTTCTGGATTATATGCATCGTAAACCTTTACTCCTGAAGGTTCATCATATTTTGGCGGCCATCCGCCGTATATATCAACTGGCCAGGTATAAAAATCCAATAACATACCTTTGCTTTGAAGTACTTCGAACTGCTTTGTTTGGGGGCCAAATGATGCCCAACATGAAATAATAATATGGGCATTTAAATCATGGATTTGATTTATCATTTTTTGAGGTTCGGGAAATTCAGGATTTATGAACTCCATTGCATTCCATTGGTAATTGTCCCCCCAGTATTGCCAATCTTGAATAATTCCGTCAATAGAAATTCCTAAGTCGCGGTATTTTTCAACTACCCCTACTATTTCATCCTGGCTTTTATATCTTTCTTTACTTTGCCAATACCCATATGTCCAATAGGGCATCATTGGAACCTGTCCAGTCAGAGCACGCATATTAGAAATAACCCCATCTGCATTTTCTCCCACCATAATATAGTAGTCGATACAGTCTCCTATCTCAGAATCAAATGATGTCACTTCGGCACTATCAGTGAACGTTGTAATAGAATAGTTATCCCAGTAAATACCGTATCCTTTATTTGATAAAATAAATGGAACAACTGTCTCTTTGTTGTTTTGCATCATTTTTAAGGTTTGGTTTCTTTGTGACATTTTACCTGTCTGATACTGACCCAAACCATAAATAAATTCATTTTCATCAAGCATAAACGATTGTTTTACCTCAAAGGTAGCTTCACTCATATCTTCTTTAGATGTGAATTTGGCCCCGTCAACCTGCTCATCTAGTAATTTTCTTCCTTCGGGTGTCATATAAGAAATGATACCAGTGGTAACATCAAGTTTTACGATCATTTTATGGGTTGAAGCAATAATGAAATTATTGTCAGTGCTAATAGAGGCAGGTAACTTTTCTGCTTCTTTGGTCACTGCTAAGCTGTTTTTCTGAAAATCAAAACCTAATTTAGATTTGATAATACGAACAATTTCAGGTGAATAAAACTGAACTTCAATTATTGTAGAATCTATTTCAGTTTTAAATCCATACTCTGTTTTTTTGTATTGATTGCTGCACGATAATAGTAAAACAGAACTCGTCGATAATGCAAATATTAATTTTAATAGTTTCATGTATTTAAAATATTATAAATTCATTTCGTTAAATAATAAAACGCGCCACCTTACATTGTAAGTCATATTTTACATAAGTTAAGTCTGCATTGCAAAAAACACATCCGTTATAGTTACATTCATCCCAGGAAGGATTTAATTGTTCGAAAAATCAATTTCCTCACACCACACTTGTCAAGAATAATCTCTCATCACTCTCCGGACTTGGCCGCAAGAAAACCGTTAACATCTAACCAGTGTATAAAGGCATCAAACCAACGATTGCTGGTTCGATCGGGATTTCCCAGGCCGAAACCGTGACCACCATTTTGGTAAAGATGAAACTCAACAGGTATACCTGCTTTGTGCCAGGAATCGATGATGCCAAACTGACCCCTGAAGAGAAAATCATCGGTGGCAATAACATTGAACATAGGCGGAGCGTCCTCAGGCACTTCAACAGGACCCATACCGCCATAGATCGGACCGATAAAGGCCAGGTCCATGGTTTGGGAGTTCAATGTTGAGTGCATTGTGAGGCCGGCACCGGCCGAAAAGCCAATCATGCCTATTCTGTCCGTATCAACACCCCACTCTTCAGCTCGTTTAACAATCATGGCATAGGCGGCCTCAGCGTCTTCAAGCTGATTGGCAAGGTCGATTTGCATTGGACGTGGTGGTGCTTCGTTATTAACAGAATCGGAGGATTCAGCTGGAGGTGTGAATGCACGGTTCATCCATTCCTTGAAGTCATCGAGCGACTCTGGAGTTGGATGGAGTCGATACTTGAGTACAAAAGCAGTGATTCCATGCTTTGCGAGCGCCTCTGCCACTTCCCAACCTTCGTTACCCATCGAAAGCCATCTAAAGCCTCCTCCGGGAGCTACGATCACAGCCGCACCGTTTGCCTTGCCTGGTTCCGGCAGAAAAGGGGTAAGGGTTGCAGTGGTGATGTTACGAGCCATCGGGTCGCCCCACTGACGGAACCAACTCTCTGAGGCGGGTTGGTCATCGACACCACCTGTGCCGAGCAGAATAGCATTTGGTTCGGCTGGAGTGTTAAGTGGGTATATCGTTCCGTCTTGGGCCATTGAGGATTCAGCAGAGAAGAGTACGAAACCAAAAATGGAGATTTTAGCAAGATTTTTAAGTCTATAAAACATAATTAGGAGATTTTGATAAGTTAATATTCAAATATAGTGCGCTTTTACAATTATTATGAAATTCTCTTTCATATTGTGATAACATCTTTACTATTATAATAAATCATGAAGTTCTGATGAAATTCTGTTGCAATTTTGTGAAGGTGCAATAAAAGCAAGTGTGTGGAAGCGAAGGGACGGTTGTGCGATGGGCTGGAACACTCTTGCTTTGCGCGCTGGCTTATTATTATTTTTGTCATTAAGTTTCATATTTAGCGGTTTGCAATCCGCTTGTGCCTAACTTATATATATACCTAACTTTATTTAGTTTATTTATTGTTTTTGGGAGATAGAGCTGATGTTTACTATTGATTATTATGATCAAAGTTATTAAAATTAGCTTAAACCAATGGTCTTATAGCCCATTTGGTTTGAAAAAACCTGTCAGCCCGGTTTTATGGATTACTTTTTTGTCAGACCGCTTATATGTATAGTATATTTTATTAATTTTACCATATAATAGAAATCGATATAAAGGTTAATATTTTAGTAATGAGAAAGGTTTATACTATTGGAGAGACTGTACTGGATATACTGTTTAGTAATAATCAGCCATTTACGGCGAAAGCAGGGGGTGCTTGTCTTAATTGTGCAGTGACGCTGGGAAGACTGAATCTGCCTACCTATTTTATTGGAGAATACGGGCTGGATGAAGTAGGTAATTTTGTTGACAATTTCTTAAAAAACAACAATGTTTCAACTGACTTTGTTTACAGGTACTATGATGGCAAATCAACACTGGCACTTGCATTTTTAAATGAGAATTGTGATGCCAGCTACGATTTTTATAAGATATATCCTGAAAAACGATTAAATATAAATTTTCCTGAAATTCAGCAGGATGACATTATAATTTTCGGATCAATATATGCAATTACTCCTGAAGTAAGAGAAAAATTAATTGAGTTTATTAAGCAGGCCAATAAGAAAAAAGCTATTGTAATTTATGACCCGAATTTCAGAAAACAGCATCTTCATGATTTGCCAAAGCTAAAGCCAATGATTATCGAGAATATGGCACTGGCTAATATCATAAGGGGTTCACATGAGGATTTTTCATTTATTTTCGGGGTAAAAAACGCAGATGAAGCCTTTGATATGATAAAGGATAAAGTGTCAAATTTACTCTATACTACAGCCCATAAGGGAGTTTTCCTGCGTACTTTAAAAACCAGCGGGCAGTATAAAACTCGGGAAATTGAGGCAAAAAGCACTATAGGAGCAGGAGATAGCTTTAATGCCGGTGTTGCTTACTCCTTGTACAAAAACGAAATAACATTCAAGAAACTTAATAATTTAGAAGAAGCTGAGTGGGCGAAAATTATTAATACAGCAATTGAATTCGCAACACATGTATGTATGAGCTATGATAATTATATTTCAAAGGATTTTGCAAAATCCTATGAGCTTAAATAACTGTCGAAAGATATATTATACTACTCTTAAATTTGAAGCTCCAGTTTTTCCAGTTCCCTGTTAATTAAATTAATTTCTTCATTGTCCAGCATAAAGTCCATTGCTTTAATATTCTCTTCTGCCTGTTCGGAATTTCTTGAACCAACAAGAACCGATGTAATTCCTGGTTGCCGGATAGTCCAGTTAATCACAAGCTGGGCGAGTGATATATTCCTTTCTTCAGCAAGAGGTTTTATACTATCAAGACATTTATTGATTTTGATAAGGTTCTGACCTGAAAAAAACGGACTCTTAGGCCTGTTATCCCCGGGTTTAAATTTATAATCCGGGGTAATTTTCCCCGTAAGTAAACCTCTTTCAAGCGGACTATATGCAAGGATACTTATATTGTTTTTTATACAATAAGGTATAAGATTATCTTCTATATTTCTCTTCACCATGCTGTACGGCACCTGGTCAGATACGATGTTTATTACTGAACGTGCCTTTTCCAGGTGCTCTACTGCATAGTTGGATACACCTGCAGCCCTTACTTTTCCCTCTGATATCAATTTAGCCACTGCTTCCATACTTTCTTCAATTGGTGTTGTTACATCATGCCAGTGAATCTGGTAAAGATCAATATAGTCTGTTCCCAGCCTTTTTAAACTTTGCTCACATTCATAAACAATGCTCTCTTTTCCGGCATATCTGTATATAGAGCTTTTATTTCCTTTATGATCAGTTATGTCAAAATAATAACTGCCTTTTTGTTGATCCCAGCGTAAACCGTACTTGGTTAAAATCTGAAGTTTGTCACGGTTTCCTTTTATTGCTTCTCCTACAATTTGTTCACTTTCTCCAAATCCATAAACAGGAGCAGTATCAATAGATGTTACCCCATAATCAATGGCTTTATGTATAGCTTTTATTGACTGGTTTTTATCGGCGCCTCCCCAGAACAAACCCCCGGTCACCCAGGCTCCGAAAGTTATCACAGATACAGTAATTTCGCTGTTTGCCAGTTTCTTGTATTGCACAGTTACTTTTTTAATGAGTTAAATTATCTATTTCTTTTATTTGTTCAGGTGTTAATTGCCTGACATCATTCATTAATTCAGTTATAAGAGTCATTTTGGCCGATGCTTCAAGGATTTCAATCTTGTTAAAAGCCTCAAGCAATGAAGTACCAAGACAAATTATTCCGTGATTTTCCAGTAATATAACATTGGTATTAGCTGCCTTTTCTGATACAATTTTTGCAAGAGACTGTGTGCCCATGAGTGCATAACCGGCAACCTGCGGTGTGCCCAGTATAAAATACGATTCGGCTATCAGCTTGCAGTTTATACTTTTATTCATTGCTGTAAAACTGGTTGAGACAGGGGGATGTGCATGAATAATCGCTTTAATATCAGGCCTCTTTTTATAAATTGATAAATGCATATTTGTTTCGATACTAAATTTAATGCCGGGTGTGAGGCTTTTTCCTTCCATTGTGATAACACCTGTTTGTTTACCCTTAATCCTTGCTTTGTCAAGTTCCGAAGGAGAAATGATCACTGTATCACTATCAAATCTGCAACTTATGTTTCCTCCCGAGGTAGTTGTAAGATTCTTTTTATATAATCGCCTCATGAAATAGGCAACTTCCTTTTTACTTGGATCGAGTTCCGGAGATTTCATTTGTTAAAATTTTATAATTATTTATTTACCAGGTCAGCTACCCCGTCAAGTACATATTTTGGAGAATACGGAAAATCATTAATGGTTTCTTCTGATGTGATACCACTTAATACAAGTATAGTATCTATTTCTGATTCAATACCTGCAATTATATCGGTATCCATTCTATCTCCGATAATTACAGACTCCTCCCTGCTGCATTTTATTTTTTTCAGGGCATTTCTCATCATAAGAGGATTGGGCTTGCCCACAAAATAGGCGTTCTTGCCTGTTGCCAGTTCAATGGGAGCAATCAGGGATTTAGTAGCAGGTGCTATACCATTTTCAACCGGGCCGGTCAAGTCAGGATTAGTACCTATGAGTCTTGCCCCTTTTAAAACCAGGTTTACTGCATGTTCAATCTTTTCATAACTGTAAGTACGTGTTTCACCAACGACAACATAATCAGGATCTATATTATTCATGCTGTAACCAATATTATACAAGGCATTTATTAATCCTGCCTCACCTATAATATAAGCACTTCCTTTTGGTTTCTGGCTATTGAGAAACATGGCAGTAGCCAGGGCACTTGTATAAAAAACATTCTTATCAACTTCAACTCCTAACCTTATTAGCTTATCCATCAGTTCCTTCGGTGTTCTCTCACTTGAATTTGTAAGAAAAACAAACCTCTTTTTTTTAGTTGTCAGCCAGTATACGAATTCCTTGACTCCGGGCAGAAGCAAATTACCATGGTAAAGAACCCCATCCATGTCAATAATAAATCCATTCTTTTGCCTGATTTCTTCTATTTGTCTTTTTGACATTTTAATTTGTGTTGTCATTATAAATAGCATTATCAAGTTGCAACAAATTTAATAAAAATGATGTTCTTCCATCTATTTAAATGAATCAGGTATATTATTAGACTGTTTTTTGGTTATTACACCTGATATTTTAGTATTTTTATCTGTGCGCGGCAATATTATTTGAGGTAGCCCATAATAGTTATTATGTTATGAAGAACAGGGAAGCTATGTTCTATAGCACGCAGGATGGCAAGCTTAAATGCAATTTATGTCCTCACAATTGTCTTATTAAGGAAGGCTATACAGGCGTTTGCAATGTGAGAAGACATTCGGAAGGAAAACTGGTGAGTGAGAACTACGGTGTACTTTCAGCTATTAATTTTGATCCGATTGAAAAAAAACCATTATATCACTTTTTCCCCGGTTCTGTGATACTATCGCTGGGTAGTTTTGGATGTAATATGAAATGCAAATGTTGTCAGAACTGGCAAATATCACAGACTCCAATCAGTGATATTTCTCTGCAGCACAGGTACAATCCACAGGATATGCTGCGTCTGGCCAAATCGAGAAGTAATAATATTGGGGTTGCATACACGTACAATGAACCAACGGTGTGGTACGAGTTCATGCTGGAAACAGCAAAATTGTTTCAATCGGCCGGTTTAAAAAATACAATAGTCTCAAATGGATTTATCAACGAAGAGCCATTACTGGAATTATTAAAATATATTGATGCATTTAATATAGACTTAAAAGCATTTAATGATAAGTTTTATAAGGAAGTTTCCTCAGCCCGGCTGGAACCCGTGAAAAATACTTTAAAGACGATTTCCAGGCATAAAAAGCATCTTGAGATTACAAACCTGGTGATACCAGGATTGAATGACGATGAGAAAGTATTTGAAGATATGGTAAAGTGGATATCTGATGAGCTTGGAGTTAATACGGTTTTACATCTTTCCAGGTATCATCCTATGTATCATATGAGTATCGAGTCCACAAGTTCAGTTATTCTTGAAAAAATGTATAAGATCGCCGCCGGTAAATTAGACTACGTTTTTGTAGGTAATATTCATATTAGGGATTACCAGGATACAAGATGCAGTAAATGTGACAACACCGTTATAAGCAGGTCAGGATATTTCGTAGAGAAATCGGGTATTAATACAGAGGGCAAATGTGTATTTTGCGGAAACCAGGTAGCGGTCACCTGATTTAATGAATATATTAAGTATTATAGTTTTGTAACTAATTTTTAAATATGGACGTCTTAAATTAATAAACTTACCTATTATAATCACTATGCTTAAAAACTTCATCAAGATAGCTCTCCGGAACATAATAAGACACAAATCCTATGTTATTATTAATGTTTTAGGACTTTCAATTGGCATTGCCTGCAGTATACTTATTGTTCTTTTTGTATTGCAGGAATTAAGTTATGATAAGTTCAATAAAAATTTTAAAAGAATTTACAGGGTATATTTAAGTGGCAAAATAGGCACTTCAGAAATTACAGGGGCGTGGACGGCTGCTCCGACCGCTGGTACATTTATCCAGGATTTTCCTGAAGTTGAGGATGCCGTAAGAATGCAAAACTGGGGAGAGGTTGTAGTAAAAGTTGAAGACAGAAGTTTTATTGAAAAACGGTTTATGATAGCGGATTCCAGTTTTTTTAACATATTCTCTATTCCTTTATTACAGGGTGATCCGGCAACAGCATTAAACAAACCGCATACAGTTGTTATCACCAGGGAAACAGCACAGAAATATTTCGGTGATGAAGATCCGGTTGGTAAAGCGATTAAAGTGAATACTGATACTGCATACTTCACAATAACCGGCATAATTGATAAAGTACCGGTAAATGCTCATTTT
>CP070654.1:2398005-2425435 GCA_020354785.1 Bacteroidales bacterium | reverse complement strand
TCTTGCAATTTTTGAGACTCCTTATTATCACAAAATAATAGGTATTACAGATGCTGCAATTAATATTGACCCTGACTTAAAAGAAAAAGCTGAGATTATTAAAAATGCTGTCTTTGCTTATAACAGGCTGGGGATTGATTCTCCTATGGTAGGAATTCTGGCTGCCATTGAAAAAATAAACCCGAAAATGAAGGCAACGGTACATGCTGCAAAGCTGAAAGAAATGAATAAGACCGGGCAGCTAAGAAATTGTACTATTGATGGCCCCCTGGCACTGGACAATGCTGTTTCACGCCTGGCTGCCAGACATAAAGGTATAGACAGTGATATTGCCGGTAATGTTGATATTCTTGTTACTCCTGATATAAACAGTGGTAACATTCTGTATAAATCACTGAATTTTCTTGGAGGAGCAGTTTCAGCTGCACTGGTATTGGGTGCATCTGTACCGGTTATACTTACCTCAAGGGCTGATTCTGATCAAAGTAAATTTATGTCTATTGTTTTTGCTGTTGCAATAAAATAATTGATTAAATTTCACTTTATAAAAAATAATTATTATGGAATACAGGATTCTGGCTATAAACCCCGGTTCTACTTCAACAAAAATAGCTGTCTACAATAACGCAAAGCCGGTTTTTCTTAAAGATATCAGGCATGATGTCGAAAAACTGAAAGAATTTAAGAGAATCAGTGATCAGTTCAAATTCAGAAAGGAAATAATTATCACTGAACTGAAAGACTCACATATAAATATTGATACAATTAATGCTATAGTTGGAAGAGGTGGACTGATCAGGCCTATTGAATCAGGGGTATACAGGATTAATGATAAACTTAAAAAAGACTTGCAGGAGGCAACTCTTGGAGAGCATGCCAGTAACCTTGGTGGACTTATAGCCGATGATATTGCAAAGGACTTACCAGGCTGTCATGCTTTTATTGCCGATCCCGTTGTTGTTGATGAGCTGGAAGATGTGGCAAGAATCTCAGGGCACCCGGAATTTAAGCGTATGTCAATTTTCCATGCTTTAAACCAGAAAGCTACTGCACGCTCCTATGCGCGGTTAATGAACAAAAGATATGAGGAGCTTAACCTGGTCATTGCACATATGGGTGGAGGAATATCGGTTGGAGCCCACCGGCACGGGCGTGTTGTAGACGTTAACCAGGCGCTGGATGGTGAAGGTCCTTTTTCTCCGGAAAGATCAGGCACACTGCCTGCAGGTGCTTTGGCAAAATTATGCTTCAACGGGAAGCATAATCTTGACGAAATAAAAAGATGGATTACAGGAAGCGGGGGTTATGTTGCATACTTAAATACAAACAATGCATATGAAGTTGAGCTGATGGCGGAAGAAGGCGATGAGGAAGCCAGGTTAATTCAGGATGCCATGTCATATCAGATCGGAAAAGAGATTGCAGCGATGTGTGCAGTTTTGCATGGAGAGGTTGATGCAATAATTCTTACCGGCGGTATATCTCACAATCCTATGGTTGTTGAATATGTTAAGAAAATGGTATCTTTTATCGCTCCTGTAGTAATTTATCCCGGGGAGGATGAGATGCATGCACTGGCTATGAACGGACTCCTGGTGCTTAAAGGTGAAATAGAAGCCAAAGATTACGATGAGACTACTATTATAGGCAAGTAACCTGATATCCAATAAAGGAATAAGGGAATAGAGGAATAGAGGAATAAGGGAATAGAGGATTAAGGCATTAGGGAAATAAAGGAATAAGGGAATAAAGGAATAAGGGAAATAAAGGAGTAAGGGAATAAAGGAATAAGGGAATAAGGATTAACGATTTAAGATTAACGATTAACGATTTATGATTTAGGAATTCACTAATTAGCAATAGAACAATAGAACAGTAGTATCAGGGATTCGCTATCGAAACCGGAAGAATTTTCCCCCTGAAATGTTTATAACCATTTAACGCAAAATCCACAATAAACCGGGCCATCTCTTCAGGCTTCATCTGAGCTTTGTACCCGGGAAATGCCTTGGCAAACATATCTGTCTGAACAGATCCGAGAGCCAGACAGTTGAAATAAACCCTGGAATCTTTATATTCACTGGCAAGACATTCAGTTATACTGGCAAGCGCCGCCTTGCTTGAGCTATAATACGACAGACCGGGATATTTTGAACTCCCCTGGAAGCCTGCCATACTGCTAATATTAACAACATGAGTCACGTTTTTCTTGCCCATATATGGAAATAATTCCTTAATAAGCAAAGCCGGAACAAAAAGATTAACATCAAAGATTTTTCTTGCTTCCTGAGGGGAAATGTCTGTAAAAGACTTATTAATTAATAATCCTGCATTATTTATTAGTATGTCAATGTGATCAACATGCTGCAGGATAATATTGGTAATGCTGGCTGACTGATCTATAATTTTCTCCAGATCAAAAGAAACCGACACAACATTTGAGTGCGGGCTTTTTATTGAACATTCATTTTTAAGCTGATTAAGTTTTTTTTCATTCCGTGCAATAGCAATAACTGTAGTTTCAGGTAATACAGCAAACAGCCTGGTTATTTCATATCCGATACCCTGACTGGCACCCGTAATTATAATATTCATACTTCCGGTATTTTAAAATTAAAAATAGAAAATAGTTTTACAGAATGCATGAAATTTAATACTTTCAACGTTATATATTTGCAATATGTAAAAAAAATATATCCAAATGAAGAAATATATCCCAAAATTATTCATTTTATTGAATATACTACTCATAAGTCTTTGTGTTGAAGGACAATACAGGAATAATCCGAATTTCAGAAGATATTTCTTTGGTGGTGATTTCTGGATAAGCTTTGGAACTAATGCATATATTAATATATCTCCTTTAGCGGGCTACAGGATAACCCAACACCTATCAGTCGGTGTGGGTCCTATATATATATTTGAAAAGAGCAGGTATAATTATCTTGACACTGTTATTAACAATGTTGGTCATTACAGCCCCTATACAATAAGAACCCATACATACGGAGGAAGGATATTCGCAACTTACGACTTAATAAGAAATCTGCATGAATATATACCTATAGGCCTCGGTAATATAATTGTTCACTGTGAAAATGAACTGCTTAACCTGGAAACTTTTTATATTGATCCTTATAATCTAAGATTATATCCCTCGGGCAGCAGGATATGGATTGATAATTTTCTGATAGGAGGAGGTTTAAGGCAGCCAATTGGTGAAAATTCTTCGATTAATTTATTAATATTATGGGATGTGACTGAGAATAAATACTCACCTCATACAAATCCGATAATAAGGTTTGGATTTAATTTCTGATCTGTTACGCAAAATAAAAAACCCGGTATATTACTACCGGGTTTGTTTTTTATTAAAATGCTTTATTATCTGAAACTTATACCAAGACCGGCTGTCACGTTAGAATAGTGTGCATATGTATAGTCACCATGAATAGTAACCGGTCCGAACTTCAGGCGCATTCCTACATTAATTCTTGGTTTAGTTGGTTTTCCGTCATTGTTTTCAATCTCAAGACTTACAGGATCTTTTGTAGCACTGTTATCATTAACTTCAGGTGTTGTAGATGGCAATACTATTGTCGGTATAGGATAATACCCTGCCAGTCCCAGTTCGGTTTTTGTATTTGCAATTCCTAACCCGCCATAAAAACATACTATTGGTAAGTTTGCTGAAACCAGGATATTCATTGTAAAACTCTTTACCGTTAAATCAAGAGTTTGATCATCAAAGGATATTGCATCTGTGGTTCTGTCAAATGCCGGCCTGCTGTCAATATCTTCCGGAGCAACTGATAAATTGAAGCTTGAACTGAACTTGGTATATCCTGCCATTAATGAGAGATTTAAAACAGGAACCTTGTCCAGTGCAGGTATCCATTGTTTAATACTATGCTTCCCTCCTATTCCCCATAATCCTAGTTTACCATATTTGCCCAGTTTAACATTTGGAAAGAACCTGAAATTAATCTCAGTGCCTTTAACCAGGCCCAATCCAAGCTGCACCATTGGAGTTGCCATAAGACCTACGCCTGTTCCCTGCGGTGTATTTAAAGAGGCTACTTCATACTGGCCATCGATAAGGTATGTCAGCTCAGGTCCTGAAGTAGTTTCACCAGCCACCGTCGGGGCCATAGTGCTTCCTGATGGTAAATCGACATTGGTTGAAAGTCCGAGATCAGCTAAATCAAAAGATTTGGCATCTTCAGGAACAAATGCGATATTCGCAGTAAGAGTTATGTCAAAACCTCCCAATTTATGCGGCTTGGCTGTATTATACCAGCCACCGGACAAACTTGTTCCTATGGCGTTTGCCCATGGAGTAATATACGCTTCGAATAATTTCCCGGCATCTGAGACACCTCCTGCAAAAAACTCACCAAGAGTACTAATTTGAGCAGTTAACGAAATTGAACAGCATGAAAATAAAATAATTAAGAAAAAGTTCTTGCTTAAAAATTTTACTCTTTTCATAATTTATTGATTTGGTTAGTACTAATCTGAATTGTTTAATTTCATATACAAATTACAAAAATTAATTTTGAAATAACAGTTCCTGATACGTAAATATTGCGGTAAAGTTATAAACATTCTGAATAATTTATTGATTATCAGTAATTAAAATTATAGTGCTTCCATTTGTTGAAATTTATATAACAAATCTTTTTATAAAGTATAATAAGATACTATATTTGCAACGCTTTTTTTCAGCACTGATTCTGTAGCTCAGCTGGTAGAGCACATCCCTTTTAAGGATGGGGTCCTGGGTTCGAGACCCAGCAGAATCACTAAATATTATTTTCTAATTGAGGCTACTTATTTTTCTTTATTCTGTTCTGCTATCTATTGTAGCAGATGTTCATGCTCAAGACTGGATTCCTGACCTGGGAAACGGTAATTATAAAAATCCTGTAATCTTTGCGGATTATTCAGATCCCGATGTAATTAGAGTCGATGATGACTTTTATATGGTAGCATCAAGTTTTAACTGCATGCCTGGCTTGCCGGTGTTGCATTCCAGGGATCTGGTAAACTGGAAAATAATCGGGCATGTTTATGATAAACTGCCCTTTGATAAATTTGATGAGCCTTCTCACGGACAAGGATCGTGGGCTCCTTCAATTCGTTATAATAACGGATTGTTCTATGTATATTTCTGTACTCCCCATGAAGGTCTTTTTATGGCAACCACAGCAGATCCTGCAGGGAACTGGGATTTGCACCATATTGTTGATGTTGAGATGTGGGAAGATCCCTGCCCAATCTGGGATGACGATGGCACTGCATACCTGGTAAGAAGTAAACTGCGGGGAGCTGTTCTTTATTTGCATCGTATGAGTACAGACGGCAGAAAACTACTTGACAACGGGACCGTCATATTTCAAAACCTGAAAGACCAGCCCACAATTGAAGGGCCCAAGTTTCTGAAAAAAGATGGCTACTACTATATCCTGGCTCCTGCAGGGGGCGTTTCTAAGGGGTGGCAGACTGTTCTCCGGTCAAAAGACATATACGGGCCATATGAAGATAAAATAGTTCTGCATACAGGAAATACCAGCATTAATGGCCCGCACCAGGGGGGTATTTTACATCTGAAATCAGGGGAATGGTGGTTTGTGCATTTTCAGAGCAGAGGAGCGTACGGGCGGATCATTCATTTACAACCCGTTGAATGGAAAGATAACTGGCCCTTAATTGGGATTGACATTAATAACGATGGTATAGGCGAACCTGTTATGGAATACAGCAAACCTGATGTCGGGCAATCATATCCAGTATCTGCGCCGCAGACATCGGATGAATTTAATTCAAATGAGCCGGGTTTGCAATGGCAATGGCATGCAAATATAAAACAGGAATGGTTCTCATTAACTGAGAATCCGGGTTTTATTCGTTTGTATGCAGTGCAAAACATCTCACAAAACGGAAATTTATGGTTTGTTCCTAATCTGATGCTTCAGAAATTTCCTGCGCCTTCCTTTACGGTTACCACGAAAATCACATTTGAACCTGGAGAGATAAATGATAAAGCCGGAATGGTAATAATGGGCAGGGAATGGGCATATATTGCAATGGAAAAGACAGAAACCGGTCTGCAACTGGGAATGTTCAGGGGCACCTATTTTGAAGGTTACGATAAAACAGAAAATATAGAATCAGTCAGCATTAGTGATAATACATGTTACCTTAGAGTTAGTGTAACTGATCAGGCTGGATGCCATTTTTCATTCAGCCCTGACGGAAAAAACTACCGGTCACTCGGTGAAGAATTCACTGCAAAGCAGGGAGTATGGATAGGTGCTAAAATCGGGTTATTTAGTATTAATCCGAACATAAGTGAAAGCAAAGGATATGCTGATTTTGACTGGTTCAGGTTTTAAAACCAGAAGTAAATATTTTTACTTACCTTTAGGATTTTGTAAAGAATGGCTTACATATACCGGTTATAAACAGCAGAAATAAGAGATTTAATTAATTCCAGAAAATAAAATGATTTCAAATTTATCCCAAAAATTCGGAAGACCAACAAAAGGTCTTTACTACGTTAGTATTTCCATAATTTATCTCGTTTTTTTTCTTAATTTTTCAAACGTAAGCAGCCAGTTATACCTGGTCAATTTTTTAACTCCTTTAAAGTACTATTCTGCAACAGAAGAACCTGACTCAAACTGGTATATGCCCGATTATGATGATTCTCTGTGGAGCCAGGACACAGGATCGATAGGTTACGGTAATTTTAATCAAAACGTTACTATTGATGAGGGGACAGTTTCGCTATACCTCAGATACCGGTTCAATATTTCAGATAAGTCAGAGGTTGAAAAGATAAATCTCTCCTGTAATTTCGATGATGGTTATATAGCATACCTTAATGGGAAGGAAGTATTAAGAATAAATGTAGTCGACTCTGTTAAAACACCTGCATTTAATGATATAGCGATTAGATCGCATGAAATGGAAATCTACCCATGGCCTGTTCTGGGCTATTATTTTGAATCTCCCGGGATGGATTCATTCCTGGTTGACAGCACAAACGTTCTGGCTTTACATGTTCTTAATGATACCATAGGCGGATCTGACCTTTATTGCCAGGCAAATATTTACAATATAACCGGCATGCAATATAATATGTATTCGTCGGCCTTCAGGTACAAAAGACAATATATGCTTGATTCCACAGATTTTCCACTGATTATTATAGATACTGATGAGCATGGTATACCCTACAAGAACATACGGAAAAAAGCATTTATGGGTATTATTGATAACGGTCCCGGCAATTACAACCTGCCTGCTGATTCTTTTAACGTTTATTCAGGAGAAATATCAATAGAGGTCAGAGGAGAATCCTCATCTGAATTTCCTAAGCGATCTTACAGGTTTGAAACCATTTATACTGTTGACACAGTAGAAATAGATACTAATGTAGCTCTTCTTGGGATGCCTGCAGATGATGACTGGATACTTTTTGGCCCTTTTCATGATAAGGCTCAGTTCCGTAACAAGATGATAAACGACTTAGGGCGCAGGCTGGGGAGTTATCAAACCCGCAGCCGCTTTTGCGAGTTAATTATGAATGGTGAGTACCTTGGATTATACAGGCTTTCTGAAACCATAAAAAGAAATGCTAACAGGGTTAATATAGCCAGACTGCGTGAAGAGGAAATTACAGGAATAGACGTCACCGGAGGCTATATTATGCGGCTTGACAAGGATGTTACAAATAATGTAGAGATAGTATATCCAAAGTCAGACAGGATACAACCCGGGCAAACAGAATATATTTTTTCCTTCCTGGATACTTTTATGAATGTTTTATATAGTAATGATTTCTCGGATCCGGATATAGGATACAGAAAATACATGAGTGATACTTCCCTTGTTGATAATTTAGTGATCAATGAATTAACAAAGAATGCAGATGCTTATTTATACAGCACCTATTTTTATAAAGACAGGGCAGACAGGGATAACAGAATTAAGTTTGGACCCCTGTGGGATTATGATCTTGCTTTTGGAAATTCGAGATTCCAGCAGGCAGATTTGACAGAGGGCTGGCAATTTGACGTCAACACAAGGGTGCCTGTTACACGAATATTACAGGATGTAGAATTTGTGGAATTCTTTCAGGATCGATGGCATGAACTGAGACTTGGAATGCTGCATAATGATTCCTTATTTGCATTAATAGACTCAATGGGAAATTATATTCAGGAACCAAGAGAACGTAATTACGAGGTATGGCCTGTTATTAGTGAATACTTATTCTTTCCCAATTATATATCACAAACATATGAAGAGGAGATCCAGAACATTAAAGACTGGCTTACCGACCGTGTTCAATGGATTGATGATAATATAGACAATATTTATTATCCTGTTAATATATATACAGAATTTGAAGATTCAAAAATCCCGGAATATTTTGGATTTGAAGCTTATCCAAATCCCTTTACTGATCAGTTATCTATAGCAATTACAAGCTCATATTCAGGAGATATAGAGATAAAGCTGCTGAACCTATTAGGACAGTCTCAGCTTGAATTGTCAGAGAATATATCAAAGGGGTATAACGAAATAATTATTGATAAAGCAAACAACCTGCCCTCCGGTGTATACATAATGTATATTACCCTGGATTCAGAAATAGCTGGTATAAAGAAGTTAGTTAAAAGATAAATTCAATAAAACAAGAATGATTTCTATCCCCTATTGACAGCGTTCTACGGACAGATTTTATCTCATATTAAATGATAAAAATCATTTTGAAATGATGATTTATATCATCTGATAATACTTGACTATAAGGCTCAAATTATATTAGATTTAGTATTTGAAACTAAAATCCAGTATTATGCAGCCAATCGTTCAAATCCCAACACAAAAACTTAAGAAAAACAAGTGTATTTCAGGTGATGAACTCGAGAGTATGGGTATATTTCCTACTAATCTTTATTGTTTCACATATTACCATTATGTTTTATATCAGAAAGGGAATAAACGAGTAATCCTGAAGCCTCTGCCCTGTAATCTGTTTAAGGTAATCAGAGTATATGATTTTATAAGTGCTTAATTTATTTAGCAGAGCTATTTAAACCTGAATATACCCTTTAGAACAGCTTTTCTTTAGTATCCCGTAATTATACTATCCGCTTATATTTTAATATCATTTATTATTTTTATTTAATTTTAAATTTTGCCTGTATTATAATTAATCCCAGGTTTGAGAAATGACTTGTATGGATACAAAAACCAGAAAATATCAAAGAATAATTGAGCAAATAAAAGACCTGCTTATGGCTAACGGGGATCCAATAGCGCAGATGGCAACAATAAATGCAGTATTGTATCATAAGATGCCGGATTTCTTCTGGGTAGGATTTTACCTGTTAAAGAAAGGCAGGTTGATTGTAGGACCTTACCAGGGACCTCTGGCATGCCAGGAACTGGAAAAGAATAAAGGAGTATGCTGGGCTGCTATAAACAGGCAGGAGACAATTATTGTGCCGGATGTAAATAAATTTCCGGGACATATTGCATGCAATGAGAACTCAAAATCTGAGATTGTAATCCCTTTAAAAAATACTAATAATGAAGTGATCGGAGCTTTTGATGTTGACAGTAAATTATATAATTATTTTGACAAAACTGACGCTAAAGAATTGGCTAAAATTTTAGCAATGCTAAAGATCAGATAGTTAATTAGCCTACAGTACTTTTTTCTTCGTGCTGAAAGTATCCAGTAAATTCATTATTTTCTGTACTGAATATGGTTTTGTCATTAGCTGGTCAAAACCAACATCCTTATAATCATCAAAAAATATTTTTGGATTATGTGCTGTTAGCGCAATAATGATTATATCATTCTTTGGAGGGGGCAGCTTCTGTCTGATATGTTTTGTAGCCTCAAGTCCGTTCATTACAGGCATCTCAATATCCATCAGAACTATATCAATGTCATCATTTAACATTATTGATTCAACTGCCATTTTTCCATTCTCAGCTTCCAGGTATTCATGGCCCAAATCTTCAATAATTTCTGATAACAACAATCTGTTGGTAAAAATGTCATCCGTAATCAGTATTTTCATTTTAAGATTCTATATTAATAAATTAATAATTGCCCTAACATAAATAATAAATTACCCTAACTGACTTAAAGTTTTAATAATACTCATACTGTTTATAGTTACTTTTGCGCCATCAAGATTAATAATCTTATCATGTTTAAATTCTGCCAGCGTTCTGATAAAGCTTTCCTTTGTTGTTCCTGCCAGTTCAGCCAGTTCTCTTCTGGTTAACGGGAATTCAAATTCATTGCTTTTAAACAGAACTTCCGAAAAATATAATATAACATCTGCTATACGGCCTGGCAATTGCTTATGTGATTGACTCATAAGTCTGTTGAAAATAAACAGACCATCATTACTTATTATATTGATAATATTATGAGTAAATTCCCCATTAGTTTTTAGTATTTTATTAAAAACATCTATATCAATAAAGCATATTTCTGAGGTTTCAATAGCTGAGGCTGAGTATTGATGCGTATCACTACCATATATAGATATTAATCCAAGAAAATCGTTAGGTACTGCTATCTTCAGGATTATATATTTATTATTCCTGCCCTCTTTAAATATTTTAATTAATCCTGATTTTACAAACATTATATGAGATGTCCGGGTATTCTGTCTGAAAATGACTTCTCTCTTTTCATACTTAACAATATTGCTATGCTGTAAGATTTCTTCTATTTCATCTTCTTTGAGGTAATTGCCAAAAGGAGTAATACATTCAGTTGCAATATTTTTATCAATGACCATATTACTAATAACTATTAATTAGAATAAATATAAGAAAAATTGTTGATTGTATAAAATATAATACTATAAAAAGGTGATATATATCACCCGTTATGCGTGATTTAGCTCACTAATTCAAAATTAAAAATTCGCCGGATTAAAAGTTAAATTGATTATATTTACATTAGCATTAGAATTTACAGGATATTTAAATTAACATTAACTTGATAAATTAGTTAGTAATGTTGGGTAAGTAATATTAAAAGGGTACAAAAATGAAATCAAAAAAAGACTTTTGTATTCTTGTTGTAGATGATTCGACTACTAACGTTGTTCTGTTAGAAGCTATTTTCTATGAACGGGGATATAAAATTGAAACTGCTTATAATGCAAAGGAAGCTTCTGCAGTTATTGATAAAAAGACTCCTGATTTGATTTTACTGGATTTACTAATGCCACAAGTTAATGGATTTGATTTTCTGAAAAAACTAAGAAAAGACAGAAATACAAAAGAAACGCCTGTTATTGTGGTATCAGCTGCAACTGATGAGGAGAATGTAGATAAGATAATGAGAATGGGAGCTATTGATTTCATAAAGAAGCCTATAGATCTGGAGTATCTCGTTGATAAAGTAGAATCTGTCCTTCATGAAAAATATAACTGATTTCTTTCTTACAGTCCGCTTCTTATTACTATAAATCAATTATACAGCATAGCCTTCGCAATATTTACATTCATCTTTTGTTTATTAAATTTAATCATTACCTTTGAATCATTCCCCCAATTATGACAACTTATTATCATCTCAAACGTTATAAGATTAAAGTAAAAAAGGAGGCATGAAAAAAATCTTAGTAGTTGATGATAACTTGATGATGCGAAGGTTAATTAGAAACGTTTTCCGTGATGACAGGCTCGATATAACAGAGGCCAGGAATGGTTTAGAAGGCTTGCAATTAGCCACAGAGAATTCCTTTGACCTGGTGATTACTGATATAGTCATGCCGGAAATGGAGGGACTTGAATTTATAAGCCAGCTCAGAAAGATAAAACCCGGAATTAAAATAATCGCCATATCAGGAGGCAAACCATATTATCTTTATGTGGCTAAAAAACTTGGTATAGAAGCCATTTTCACAAAGCCACTAGATCACACCGAATTTGTAGGCACAGTTAAAAAAGTTATTGACTACCAGAACTAGATCCGTTCGCATTCTTACTGGTTAACTTTCCGTAATCTTTTGTACCATTACCAGAAATTCAATAAGGAAATATAGGAATAGGGGAATAAGGGAGTAGAGGAATAGAACAGTAGAATTTAACAATAAAAATCCTGCCAAAAATATTATATTAAAAAAATATTATTTATTTTTAAATACAGTCTTTCTGGTTTTAAAATTCGCTTAAAATAGTCCTCATGGAAAATAAAAGAGAGTTTGTAACTCAAATAACCATTCTGGCAGCTATAATTTCTTTGCTTTTTCCGATTTCTGCTGTATTTATTAATTTACTGATACTTGATGATTTTACATACACATTCAAAGACTTTGCAGGTTTATATTCAGAAAATCCTGTGCACTGGATTATTCTATCGCTTATTCTGATAATTCCGGTCACAACTTATTTAACTACCAGATATTTTGCTAATGTTATTGACACAAATCAAAAAAGACTGTCATCCGAAAGAAATAAAACAAGACGAATACAGGATTTTACGAAAACCCTTATTCAGGAAGATTTCTCGCAGGAATTTGAAGTCAGTGAAGATGATAGTCTCGGCAAATCATTACTTAACCTGAGGGATAAGTTAAAATCCAACAAAGAGACTGAAGTTAAACGGAGGAAAGAAGATGAACAAAGAAACTGGACAGCCGAAGGCCTTGCCAAATTTGGAGACATTCTGAGAAACGAAATAGACAATTTAGAGTTACTGTCATTTAATGTGATTAAAGAACTTACCAAGTATATAGATGCAACCCAGGGAGGCTTCTATATCCTTAAAGATGGAGAAGGAAAGGCTAAATATTTCGACATGACGGCTTTTTTTGCTTATGACAGGAAAAAGTATGCAGATAAGCAGGTTAAATGGGGCGACGGATTAATCGGAACGTGCGCATTGGAAAAGAAATCCATATACATTGCAGATGTTCCCAATGATTATGTAAGTGTAACCTCGGGATTAGGATATACAAATCCAAAATCATTATTAATAGTCCCTCTGATTAAAGAAGAAGAGTTATTTGGTGTAATTGAATTTGCATCCTTGAATATTATTGAACCACATCAGCTTGAATTTGTAGAAAAAGTAGCTGAAAATATTGCATCCACCTTATCGCTGGCCAATATTAACATCAAGACAACAAAACTGCTCGAAGAGACTAAAGCCCAGACAGAAGCCCTGGCATCGCAGGAAGAAGAAATGCGGCAAAACATGGAAGAGCTTCAGTCTACTCAGGAAGAGGCAACAAGGCAGGCAGAAAGGTTTATTTTACTTGAAAACACTATAAATCACACTATGATTCGTGCTGAGTTTGACAAAGAAGGCAAGCTGATTTATGCAAATACAATATTTCTGAAAAAACTTGAATATAATCTGACAGAAGAAGTAGACGGAAAACACGTATCAGAATTTATTGATAAAAAAGACAGGGTATGGTTTGCTAAAATATGGGATAAGCTGGTTAAAGGAGGTAAACATTTCGAAGGATATATGAAACATATAACAAAAACAGGAAAAAATCTGTGGACAATGGCGACTTATACATGTGTGCGGCATGAAGACGATGAAGTAGACAAAATCCTTTTTCTTGCTCTTGACACATCCGAACATAAGGACGAAAGCTTAAAAATGGAAGGTATTATAGATTCTGTGGAGCGGTCAGGAATTAAGGTTGAACTGGATATAAACGGTAATATTGTTGATTTCAATGAAGCATTTCTATTACTTTTTGAATATGCCAGCAATGAAATAAAATCTCTCTCAATCTTTGATCTGGTAAATAAACTGGAAATAGAGGGTTTTAGCAAAAAATGGGATAATGTGATTAAAGGCATTGGATTCCAGGGCCAGTTTAAGGTAAGGACCAAAAAGGATGCTGAAAAATGGATTAGAGGAGCTTTTAGTTCGGCATATAACGTGCATGGTGATATTGACAGAATATTTTTTACTGGTCAGGATATTACAAAAGAAAAGAATATGGAAACCAGTATAAATGACCAGACAGAAATTCTCATGAATCAGGAAAGATTAATACGTGATGCAAAGAAAGAGTTAAGCAAAAAAATCAGGGAAGTCAAGTTGGACATGGCACAGGAATATGAAATAATACAGAATATTAAAATCAGGAACGAGCAAATCCTTGAAGGATCTTTAGACGCAATTGTGACTATAAGCAGTGATAATAAAATAATATTTTTTAACCCTGCTGCAGAAGATTTATGGGGCTATAAAAGAGAAGAAGTCTTAAACAGCGATATAGGTATTCTATTCTCCAATAAAATAATAGATAAAGATGAATTTGTTGCAGCCCTGGTAGGCCCGGGTGATAATAAAATTATTAATGCCAGAAATAAAATTAAGATACTCACCAGCAGCAATAAAGAGAAGGATGTTATAATATTTTTAGCTAAAGCAAAAACAGAAGAAGAAATATCCTATACTGCATTTATTCAGAATATTGGTTGAATTATCTTAAGATAGTGCTTAAAATCAAGCTGGCAGAATAATGCAACTGGAAGATGAGACTAAGGAAACATAAAAAAAAACTAACTGATTCTACAAATAAGACGAATAAATCAGACAAAGACAATCTAACTCCCCTCAGGTTATTACAGGAATCCTCAGACCGGTCCAATCAGCATCTTTTTAAAGTTCTTGAACTGGAGAATACAGGTTTCTGGGCTAAATTTCCGGATAGCAATATGATATGGTTTTCTGATATTGCAGCTCAGATAACCGGGATTAAAGATGTCAGTGTAAAATTATCTGCTGATGATTTTTTAAACAATATCTACCAGGAAGACAGAAACAGAATGGCACAATACCTGGAAGAATTGCCTCATAAAAGAGAAATTGCAGAATACAGATTCAGAATGATAAAATTCAACTCGGATGCCAGAGAAACTATATATATATCAACCAGTATTACCAGTATTAAAGATCAAACAGCCAAAAAGGAGTTTATTATCGGAACGTTATGTGATATAACAAAACAGGAGAAGTACAAAAGAGAAATAACCAGGCTGAAAGAAAAAGCTGAAGAATCAAATATGCAAAAGAGCCTTTTCCTTGCAAATGTCTCTCATGAGATAAGAACACCGTTAAACTCCATCATCGGATTTTCAGAGCTTTTGAACATTGGTAATCTCGATGCTAAAACCAGGGCAGAATACTTTCAGATAATTATCAACCAGGGGCAGCAATTGCAGAAGCTGGTAGATGATATCTCCGAGTTAGCGAAATATGAAGCCGGGGATTTGACTATAAACAAATCACCATGTAATTTCAACTTGCTGCTCAATGAGTTATTAATAAGAGTTAACCAGCAAAAAAAGCAGCTTAATAAGGAAAATGTTGAAATAAAAATAAATATTCCGGCTAACGAGGAAATAATAGGTTATACTGATTCGGGACGAATAACACAGATATTATCAAATCTTATAAATACATCATTGTATTTTACTGACAGGGGTTATATAGAAATTGGCTATTATAAGAATGACGAATTAACGCTTGAATTTTATGTTAAAGATACCGGCGCCGGTTTTACCAGGGAAGAGCAAAAATATATGTTTGACAGATTATTACAGGCACAGGATACAATTATCAGGAAATTTGAAGGACTGGGATTAAATCTTACAATCTCCAGAGGACTGGTAAAACTTCTTAATGGTAAAATCTGGGTGGAATCAGAACCAGGTTCGGGTTCAACCTTCTTTTTTCAGATTCCTTTCGAAGAGCTGCCGCATCTGGATTCTCTTGAAGAATCAGAAGAATTGTCCACTATCTCGCAGTATAACTGGAAGGATAAGTTAATACTGGTTGTTGAAGATGATGAAGTTAATTATAAGTTTCTGGAGGCTGTTCTCCATAATACCGATGCCCAGGTAATAAGAGCTGATAAAGGTAATCAGGCAATTGAACTGTGTAAATCAATTAATAAAATTGATTTGATATTAATGGATTTAAAACTTCCTGATATAAGCGGGTTTGAAGCCACAAAACAAATCAGGAAATTTAACGGGACGATACCGATCATAGCTCAAACAGCCTTAGTACTGGCAAGTGAACGGGAAAAATGTTTAAAAGCCGGCTGTAATGAACAGATAACCAAACCTATCGATATTGAGAAGCTCCTGAAAACAGTAAATAAATACCTTAGCGAATAGCTGACTGAATCTGGCTATGACATGCATTCAGTCAGGAGCTACTGCCTCATTTTTATTCTATAATCCCTTATATTTAAACAGGTTGAAATTACCAGTGCAGTAAAGAATGAAATAAGAGTAATATTATTAACTAATTCAGGATTTAGATTAAGACCGGTTAATCTGTCTGTAATATATTTTATATAGGAGTCCGGTAAGTTTGTATGGCCCATTTTTTTTAAGATATTAAAATGCCAGTCCGTAAGCGGACAATAACCTATTCCGTAGAATATTCCTAATATAAACCACGAAGCACCTGTTAAAGCGAGAATTATGAAATTAAGCTTTCTGGTTTTCCTGAAAATCCAGGCAAAAAGATTAAAAAATATTAATATTGTGTGGAATATCAGAAAAAATATGTCAAGCAGCTTCAACATAAATCCGGGGTGGTTTTATATTCTATAATAAAATTAGCCAAATTGTGGAATTATGATACATAAAAATATTCAAATATTCGGCAGGGTTCAGGGTGTTGGCTTCAGGTACTCGGCAAGAATCGCTGCAAGAAGTTATGGAATTAAAGGCTATGTAAGAAATATGCCTGACGGAAGTGTTTATCTTGAAGCTGAAGGACCGGAGAAGAATGTCATGGAATTTGTTAAATGGTGCAGAAAAGGGCCTGATTTTGCCTATATTGACCATGTTAACGTTGCAACTGCGAGTTTGGAAAACTATGAGTCTTTTGAAGTCAGATTTTAAATATCTTATTATAGAATAATTATCTGCGACCTTTTGTAAATAAAGATCCTATCCCGCCTGTAAGCATCCAGCCGGTAAGAATCAGTATCAGAATTGCTATTATCAGAAGTACAATATTTCCCAGTTCATAGTATTTAAGAATATTTTTAATCATTGCCCATACAGTTACAGTAAGAACAAATAACATAGGTATGAAGGATACAAGGTAATTTCTACCCTTATGATATAAGTAAATGCTCACTATACCTAATCCTAATGCAGCAAGCAGCTGATTTAACGCCCCGAACATACGCCAGAGTTCCAGTGCCCCCTTAATCCTCAATTGATAGAATGTTACCAGGGCTGCGAGTACAACCACTATGAAAGTAGCAAAATACCTGTTATTTACGGGTTTTATTGTAGTCCCCTTCTTTGTCTTGAATATTTCCTGTAATGAAAGTCTTTGAATTCTTGTAGCTGAATCCAGTGTTGTATTTGCGAAGCTAACTACAAAAACAGCAATTAAAGCAGTTCCAACCTGTACAGGGATTCCTAACCTGGATAATAAATTTGAAGCTCCAATAACAAAAGCTTCCAGTTTCGGACTTATATCCAAACCGGCGGCTATTCCTTTCCATGTTGAATACTGGGTATTGAAAGCGTTTATTCCTGTGTGGGTAATGTTACCTTTTTCAAGGCCCAGTCCCAATCCTCCAACTACTGCAAGAATTACAAGAACTGCAAGAAATCCTTCAAGTATCATCCCTCCATACCCTATAAGCAATGAATCATTTTCTTTATTTACCTGTTTAACTGTAGTGCCCGAGCTTGCTAACGAATGAAACCCTGAAATTGCTCCACATGCAATAGTAATAAATAAAAGAGGCATCAGATCAGGAATATCTGAACCTGGTGCATGCACAGCCGGATTAATTGCAGGAGCAGCTATCGGGGGACGTGCTATTATTATTCCCAGCACTAATAAAACCATGGCTACCAAAAGCTGGTGAGAGTTTATATAATCCCTCGGCTGCAATAATTTTTGAACCGGTACTGTTGAAGCAAAGAACATATAAACAAATATTACCAGGCTCCAGGTTAATTCTTTATGATCTTTAAATGGTATCTCTACAGGGAGATATGTTCCAATTATAATTGAAACATACATAAGTGAGACTGCTATGATTGAATAGACTAATTCATTCCTTCCATTTTTTATTTGCCATCCCAGCCATACGGCTATAGGTATCTGCAACCAGACAGGCAGGACAGACTCCGGATGTTTTACAAATAAAATGGAGACTATAATTGCAAAAAGGGATAGCACCATCCATAATAAGAACTGTATTAAGAACTGAAATGCAAAACGGGTGGAATTATTAACAATATTTCCCGTTAAGTCTCCTATTGTTTTTCCTTTGTTCCTGGCAGAGATTACCAGTGTAGTAAAATCATGAACAGCACCCATAAAAATTGATCCCAGGAATACCCATAGAAAAGCGGGCAACCATCCCCATATAACTCCTATCGCCGGGCCCACGATTGGGCCTACACCTGCGATTGTTGTAAAATGATGTCCGAAGACAATACTTTTCCGTGTTGGCACATAATCAATTCCATCCTTAAGTTCATGAGCAGGCATCAGGTTTTTATCCGATGTAATAAGTATTTTTCTGGCTATATATCTCCCATATAATCTGTAGGCTATTATATAGCCCACAAATGATAAAACCATCAGTAATATAGTATTCATATAATATTAAATTATCCCGACAAAACTAAGATGCTCACAAACAGCCTGTTGATCAATTAATATCTAATTTTCTTTGATATTAGTTATTAATAGCAAATTAAAAATATTAACTTTATTTCTAATATCAATGAACATTTACAGTCACTTAACATTAATAATAATTATAAACTATTGAATTTTAATTTCCTAACTATTAAATTTACACATATATAATAATTAAATTATATTATTGTCTTTCGATAAATAATTCTATCTATGACTGAAATAAAAAGAACCATACTCCTTCCGTATGATTTTACCGAACTTTCTGATCATGCACTTCAACATGCAGTACAGTTTGCAAAAATGCTGGATTGCGATATTACATTGCTGAATATAATAGAGAACCTTGATTATGAAATTGAGGCTACTGAAAAGCTGACCAAACTGGCTAAAGAAACACAGAAAGACTATAAGATTCTTCCTAAAATAATGGTAAGGCCAGGTAAAGTATCAAAAGCCATTACGAGAGTTGCCACAAATTTAAATGCCCTTCTGGTAATAATGAAGACCAGCGGACCAAAAGGAATCAAGAAATTTACAGGCAGCAGGGCAATCAAGGTAATGTCGGGCTCACAAATTCCTTTTATTGTTATCCAGGCTCCTCCTAAAAGAAATAATATTAAACATGTAATTGTCCCTATTGATTTCAGATTTGAAAACAAGGAAAAACTAAAATGGATTAACTTCCTGGTAAAGGTTTACAGGCCAAGTGTATCACTCTTTAGACCGGCCAAAACTGATTACAGGATTAGAAATAATCTGAAATTTGCTATGCGTTTTCTTGAAGGAAGAAATATCAACTTTGAACTTGTTCATGCAAGAGGCAAAAAATCTTTTGTGGAAGAGACACTTGAATTTTCAGATTTCATCGGGGCAGATTTGATTGTTGTAATGCTCAGCCGTCAGATAACAATGGCAAAAATAATTTTTGGTCTTAAAGACCAGAAATTCATATCCAATAATTTTAATATTCCTATAATGTGCTTAAATCCGAGAACAGATTTAAGAAAGTATGCAGGATTCAATTAAGATGAAAAATACCTGCCAGAATCTGTTAAATTTTTGTTAAATCAGTCTTTCTTACCCAGCCTCTTTTTCCATCACTTAATTTTATTTCATTCCACACATCTATACTATCAACAACTTTTACCCTTGAACCTTCATGGATTACAAATAGATCCACACCGGTTTCTGCTGGCGAACTCTTGGCTGTCACTGTCGGAGTTATAATTATTGCAGAATCCATTAATGTTAAAAACCGCTTCCTTTTAAATGAAGAATAGAATGATGATATAGAAATTAAAAACATTAAAACTCCCAGCCAGAATGATAATTTCTTTATTCCAATTCTGCCGGAAAATAAATAAATCAAAAACAACAATAGAAATAAAATAAATGATAAGATGCTGATAATTGCCCAGGTATCTGAGCTGGTAATATTAGTGAAACCTGTTATCCAGGTTTTTAAAAAAAACTCCGGTATGATATCTATTTTATCAACTACATGAGCATTAGCAATAGTAAGATTATGTTTTATATCTTCATCCCGGGGATTAAGTTTTTTTGCTCTTTCATAATTTAAAATTGCACGGGCAATATTATTTACTTTGTAGTATGCGTTACCAAGATTAAAGTATAATTCAGATGCTTCATAGCCCGAATCGACTATCTGCTCATAGACGTCTATCGCATGATAAAAATCCCCCTTCGCATATAAATTATTTCCGGTTTTAACAAGTGAATCTGGGTGAAAACCAAATAAACAGGGCATAAAAAAACTGAATAATATAACAATCAATACTGATTTCATGTTCGTTTCATTATTTTAATTTTTGCTGAAGTTTAATGATTGTTTTTATTGCATCATTATATAATTTATGCATCTCTGTTGATTCATGTTCAGGTGAAAATCTTGCGTATTCACAATTATCAATTATATAATAAAATGTATTCATCAGCTCCTGATTAATATTATTTTTGATCAGTGCTTCTCTGGAAGTATCTTTGGATAAGTCTGCAACCGGAATATTAAGTTTATCACTCAGATATCCCCACATTGCTTTTAAAACTTCCTCATAAAATGATTCATGATTATTCTTCTTCAACATACTCAGAGCTTTTTTTAACCGTTTCCGGGCATATTTATTTGCTCTTCTGTTTTTGACAAGACTGACATTAGCATTACGTTTAATACTCTTCCTTCTTATTATAATAAATATTACGAACAATAAAATCGACAATAAATAGATTGCATAGAATTTTACAGACCCGATAATAAACCGGTTCATCTTAACCAGCTCAAATGGTTTGTTCTTTATAAACAGTATATCACTACCCAGCAGTTTTACATCTTCCTTTGACAGACCGGTAATTATAACACTGGTTGTATCTTCTTTGCCTTTTGTAACGGAAATATTAAACTCCCGTGTAGATAATGTTTTATATAATTTTGATGAAGGATCAAAGTATGAGAATTTAATCGGGGATATTTTAAACTCTCCTGCATGTCTGGGTATAATTGTATATTCAAACGACTGGCTGCCTGACAGCGCATTCTCCTGGACAGTCCTGACAACAGGTTTAAAAGTTTCCAGGGATGGAGGAAAATTCACATTCAGGTCGTCTATTAATTTTATATTACCCTTGCCTGAAACATTTACTTTAATAGTAACAGCATCATTAGTTGTCACATCAGTTTTATTTATTGAAGCATTCAATTTGAAAGTTCCGACTGCACCGGTAAATGAAGCAGGCTTATCCGGAGGCAGAGGCTTAATGTTAATTCTGACTTTTTTACTTGTCAGTGTAACCGGTACGTTTTGAACAGAAGGACCAAAGAAATCATCAAAAAAGCTCTTTGTTCTTCTTCTTACCTGCTTCTGATATGCTACATCTATATCAAAAGGCTGGATGACAACTTCACCGGTTCTTTGAGGGAATAATACGACCTTTCTCAGAATTCCGGTACCGTATATTTCTCCATTGACATTTTCCCTTTCCAGTGATCTTAAAGCTTGAATCTCAACAGGCTGCTGGTAAAATCCTTTAAAGTCAGGTCCTTTAAAATTCGGATCCACCTGCGACAAATTCACCTTTGAATAGATTTTTATCCAAGCTATAATCTGTTCTCCAACATACGCACTTGTTTTATTAACGTGCAACCTGATAAACAGATTTTCACCTGACGGGGTATCAGCACCGGCTCCGGATTTTTCTGCCGGCTGACCGGAAGGGGCTGTTGTTTGCGTCCCGGATCTGTCTTTTACTACCTCTATTTGCACAGAATTAGACTTGTAGGTGTCTCTTTTAATTTTTGCTGATGCAGACGGGATTGTAAAAGTTCCTTCTTTAATGGCCAGTAAATAATATGTATAGGTATATTTTACAGTACGGGTTGTTTTTCCGTTTTGAAACTGGATGCTGGAACTTGACCCTGTACTTGGCCCGCCAAGAAGTTGAAAGTCTTTAAATTCAGGCACTTCCAATTCTGAAGCGCTGGTATTAATTTCATAAACCAGTTGAAACTGCTCTCCTGTCCTTAGAACTCTGGGAGTGGCAGTTGCTGTGAACTTCACTTCCTGGGCAATAACTCCGGATAGTCCGCTTAAAACTGATAATATGATAATAATAACACTCCTCATTATTAATAGCTGAATTTATATCATATTTAAATATAGTATAATTACCAGTTCTTATCTACCGGTACTTTTCTTACCTGCTTTTGTAGTTTCTTCATAACCTCATCCTCCTCTCTTTCCAGCGCATCTAAAAGTCTTTCAGCATCTTCCCTGGAAATTTCTTCCTGCTTTGCAGGCTGTTGTTGTTGTTGTTGCTGCTGCTGTTGCTCCTGTTGCTGCTGTTGCTCTTGTTGCTCTTGTTGCTGCTGTTGCTGTTGCTGCTGTTGCTGCTGTTGCTGCTGTTGCTGCTGTTGCATCGCCAGCATACTCTTTGCAAGCTGCAGGTTATGCTTGGCGTCCATATCATCCGGCCTGTTCTTCAATGAGCTTTTATATGCCTCAATACTCTTTTCAAAATTATTATCCTTAAATAAGGAATTACCTAAATTATAATAGTATCTGGCCAGCTCATTTTTTTCTTTTTCCTTGCCTGACAATTCTATATATTTTGTTCCTGCTGCCTCGAATTTCTCCTGTTTATAGAGTGTATTGGCGAGATTGTAGTCAGCCTTTTTTGAATCAGGAGTTTTTTCAAGGGCTTTACGATACATTACTTCAGCCTCATCATACTTTTCAGTAATATACCGTTTGTTCCCCTGTCTGATATATTTTCTTTCACCCTGCGAATATACAGTAAAAGAGACAAGTGTAATCAATAAGATTAGTACAGGCTTCATATATGTATGTATTTTGTTCGCTTTATTTAAAAATCTTAATATTCTTCAACCATTTATTTTTCCTTTCAAGAATTACAAAATCCAGAAAGATTAACCCGAGTGCCAGCCAGATTAATGCCGGGAATTGTTCTTCATACTCAGAATATACTTTAGCTTCAATTTCAACCTTATCAAGTTTGTTCAGATCATTAAACAATTTGTTCAGGCCCACATTCGTACTGGTTGCATGATAATATTTTCCACCGCCTGCCATTGCAATCTGGCTTAGCATTTTTGTGTTCAGCTTGCTGGTTACTACATTTCCCTGCCTGTCTTTAAGGAATTCCTTTTGATTATATGATCCTTTAAAAGGAATTGGCGAACCACCTCTTGATCCCATGCCTATACAGTAAACCTTTATACCTTTTTCATCAGCCTGTTCTGCTTCCTGAATTGCATCTCCTTCATGATTCTCACCATCAGATATTATGATGATTGCCTTATTTGTCTCGGCATCCTGTGTAAAGGAGTTGCCTGCCAGTCTGATTGCCTTACCAATTGCAGTACCCTGGCGGGATACAATATCTGTATTAATATTATTTAAAAACATTCTTGCCCCAATGTAATCAGATGTAATAGGCACCTGGGTGTATGCATCCCCTGCAAAAATAATAAGCCCTATCCTGTCATTTTCCAGTTGATCAAGCAGCCGCAATATTGCCTGTTTTGCCCTTTCCAGTCTGTTTGGTTTAATATCTTCGGCCAGCATACTATTTGAAATATCAAGTGCAATAATTATTTCAATTCCTTTTCTTTTAACCTCTTTAAGTTTGGAACCAAACTGTGGTCCGGCCATAGCAAAAATCAGCAGAACCAGAGCGGAAGTCAGTATAATAAATTTCAGGTGTGGTCTTATATAAGAAACATCAGGCATTAATCCGGATATAACAGACAGCTTGCCAAATTTTTTTAAAGACTTTTTCTTAATAAGATAAGCAACAATATATATTAGTATTAATAAAGGAATACCAGCCAGTAAGTATAAAAATTCACTATGAGCAAATCTAAACATTTTTATTCCTCCATCTTAAATCGTTAATCATAAATCGTTAATCCTTATCCCCTATTCCCCTTATTCCCTTATTCCTTTATTCCCCCTATTCCCCTTATTTCCCATATTCCCTTATTACCCCAACATCACGGTATATTCTTCAATACAGTATTCTTCAACAATATCTCACCCAGTAACAATAAAGCTGCAGCAGTGGCAAACAACAAATATTTTTCCTGCTTTTTACTGTATTCCTTAATATCAATCTTTGATTTCTCAAGTTTATCAATTATCCCGTAAATCTCTCTTAGTTTTTCGTTATTTGTTGCACGAAAGTATTTTCCGGCCGTTATATCAGCTATTTCCTGCAACATCTCTTCATCAATTTCAACAGGAACATCCTGGTAAAATATATTACCTGTAAAAGGATGCTGTACCGGATATGGTGCAGTACCCATACTTCCCACTCCAATAGTATAAACCCTTATACCGAAGGTTTTTGCAATTTCTGCTGCTGTCAGCGGATCGATAGATCCCTGGTTATTAACTCCGTCTGTTAACAATATTATTACTTTGCTTATGGCATCACTGTCTTTCAGTCTTTTTACAGCATTACCCAGGCCAACTCCAATTGCAGTTCCGTCTTCAATCATTCCGCTTTTAATATCATTGAAAAGATTTATTAATACTTTATGATCAGTAGTTAAAGGACATTGAGTAAAACTTTCTCCGCTGAATACTACGAGACCCATCCTGTCATTTCTTCTGCCTGAAATGAATTCTACTGCAATATCTTTTGAAGCTTCCAGACGATCGGGCTTAAAATCACGTGCAAGCATACTTCCTGAAATATCCAGGGCTATTATTATATCTATACCTTCAGTAATACTTTGTTCCCAGCTTCGGGTAGACTGTGGTCTTGCAAGCACAATTATAAGAAGAATAACTATTATTAATCTGATGACAAACAATAAGTGTCTTAAATAGTTTTTCAACGACTTCCTTGCATCTAATAACGGCTGGATCGTAGATACCCGTATTGTTGCATGAAGTTTATTCTCCTTCCATATATACCAGGCAATCACAGGTATTAATAATAGCAACAGATAAAAATATTTCGGATGTGCAAATTCAAATTGGCTCATATCTTAAGCGGTTAATTCTTGTTCTACAGGCTGATATTTTGTGTTCTTCACAAATGCATAAGCATTATCCATATGAGTGATATTTTCATCAGGTAAAGGTTCACTTTTGGCAAATTTTACCAGATCAGCAAGGTTCAGTAATTGCTCAAGAATACTGTAATTAACATTCTCGATTTCCCTTTCCTGAAATTCATTTAAAATCTCGCTCGTAGTTTCCTCCATTGCCATAATCTCAAATCTTCTCTCAATATACGTGCGGACTATTTCAGTCAGCCTGGTATAATATAATTTAACCTTATTCTGCTGCCATAACTTCTCAGCCTTTAGTTTATCCAGTTCCCGTAAAGCAATTATATGAGGCATCTCAGGAGGTCTGACTTTTCTCAATATTGGTTCATCTTTCTTCTTCTTTTCGATATAATAAATAATAAACCATACAAGCAATCCAATAAAAATAAGTGCCAGGATGTACGGGTATAATTCGCCAAGGCTGTAAGGAGCTTTGTACAGTCCTTTTATATCCCTTATTGTACCGGTAGTGTCAATCTTTACAGGGAAAACTTCAAGGTAATTGGCAGATGAGCTTATTGTGTCAGTAAAGCCTTTTGATATATATAAAAAATCTACCGGCGGAATATACAGCAGCCCGCTGTCAAAAGCAGTAATGGTTAAATTCTGGTACAGTGCAGTTTTATAATCTTCCAGTTCTGCAGAGTCAATACCTGATATATTTACTATTTCAATTTCATCGGTCAGGTTTTCCTCAAATGCAGGAAATATTACAGAAGCATCCCCTGACTTTATGACCTCAATTTGCATATTTACCTGATCACCTATCAGTATCTGGTTAGTATCAAGTTCAACATTAATTGTAACCAGCTGGGAAAATGTATTTTGTGAAATTAATGCTACTGTTAATAATGTAAATAAACCCGCTATTTTCTTAACAACCTTTTTATCCATCCTTAATATGTCTGTTCAAACATTTGAATTTAATTACAAAACATGTCAGATATTTTACCCGGCTCTTCTCTTAAAAAGATTCATTAGTGGTTTAACATAATCTTCATCTGTAGAAATCTGCGCGTAATCCACTCCAATTTTCGATAACATCTCATTCAGATCTTCAGTACGTTTCCTCCATGAATGCCTGTATGTATCACGGATGTAATTACTGGATGTATCAACCCAGATATCCTCACTACTCTCTGCATCCAATAACTTGATTAATCCAATTGAAGGCAATTCCGTGTCTCTTAAATCATAAATTCTCAGACCCACAATATCATGCTTTTTACTGGCTATTTTAAGTGCATCTTCAAAATTATCATCCATAAAATCAGATATTAAAAAAGCCGTGCTTCGTTTCTTAATAGCATTTGTAAAAAACCGAAGTGACTCTGTAATATTTGTACCCCTGTTTACAGGTTCAAAATTTATCAGCTCCCTGATAATTCTTAAAATATGTTGCTTGCCTTTCTTGGGCGGTATAAATTTCTCAACCCTGTCACTAAACATTATAACTCCGACCTTGTCATTATTCTGAATAGCAGAAAATGAAAGAACCGCTGAAATTTCTGTTATAATATTCTTTTTCAACAATGATTGTGTACCAAATTCACGGGATCCGCTAACATCTACAATAAGCATTACGGTCAGCTCTCTTTCTTCCTCATAAATCTTGATATAGGGATGATTGAACCGGGCTGTAACATTCCAGTCTATGTTTCTGATATCATCGCCGTACTGGTATTCCCTTACCTCGCTGAAAGCCATTCCTTTTCCTTTAAATGCGGAATGATACTCCCCTGCAAATATATGCTTTGAAAGACCCCTGGTCTTTATCTCAATTTTTCTTACCCGTTTTAATAATTCAGTTGCTTCCACAAAGAACGCCAGTTTTGGAATATTGTTTTTCTTTTTTTTTTATATTAACTGTAAAGAACCACTCATCTTTTTCCATGCATACAATATATATTACACCCTTATCAGTGTACGTCCATGTATTTTCATTCTTTCTTGTATATTTAGTGTTTAATGAGTCTAAAACACTATTGTAATTGGAATAATCTGACATAAACCTTACATAAGTACAATTATCATCCTCATCAAGAAAATAAAGCACAGTCTGTTCATTTATTCTGTCTTCAAACTTGAGATAATTATACTTTTCATTA
>CP070654.1:2386178-2397905 GCA_020354785.1 Bacteroidales bacterium | reverse complement strand
ATTATCAAAACCAGAGTTTTTTTTCACCTCCAAGCTTTTTATAGGTAATTCTAAAATATTCCCGCTGTATTTGGCGGGTTATCGTACCAGGAACTCCGTCATTAATAACTATGTCATTTAATTGAACAACAGGCATAATATCATTGCCGGTACCAGTAATAAAAAGCTCATCAAACTCGCTTATTTCCTCTTCTCTGATTGGAGATTCTTTAACATATATTCCTAAATCGTTGCAAATTCTGAAAACCACCTTTTTTGTTATACCGGATAAAATTAAATTGCTGTCCGGGTGTGTAAATACAACACCTGTTTTTATACCCAAAACGTTTGAATGGGATGCCTCAGTTATTACACCATCCCTTATGAATATACATTCCCTGGCGTTTTCATCATGAGCTTCCTGGAATTTCAGAGTGTTTGGCAGCAGCGATACAGACTTGATATCACAACGCAGCCAGCGTATATCATTACGGGTTATTACTTTAACACCTCTTTTCATTTCATTTACAGACGGCAGCCTTTCATATGCGTAAATATATACTGTAGGTGATATTTCCTCAACAGGAAACCTGTGCATCCGTCTATGAACCCCCCTGGTAATTTGAATATAAATATCAGCATACTTTCCTTCCAGATTGTTTTTAGATATAATCTTTTTACAAACTGAATCTAATGATTTTATGTCCCTGAATTTTATTCTTGTTTCAGATAAGCTTCTTTTAAGACGTTGTATATGCTCTTCATAAGAAAAAAGACTTCCCTTAAAACAACGGATTACTTCATATACACCGTCAGCAAAATAAAATCCCCTGTCTTCGGGTGATATATATGCTTTCTCCCTGGCAATGAATTCTCCATTTAAAAATACTGTTTCACTCATCTTTCTGAATATTTCTTCAGTTTATAACGTAAAATTATGCATTAGTTATTATTGAGGCACGGATTATTAATCAAATTTCACAGATAATCTCTTTCCAGTGTCTTTTTTCAAGTGGCTTTATTTCAGAATAGTCAACTGACAATGTTTTTTGTATCCGCTTGCTCCTGCCTTTAAAATCACCGGAAGGCTTAACCAGTAATGCTATCCCGCTTTGATTCTTATTTATACCATACCATGTGGACAGGAAGTAGTAAATTTTTAGTTTCAGAAAACCATAAAACGGATCGGCAATAAAGACAAACTCATTAGTTATTTTATATAATATAACCATATGATTTGGCAGATATAAAATTACTGGCAGGTATAATCCGGATATTAACTGGTTAATATCTGTTTTAGTGACCTTAATCTGAAAACCTATATTTTCCCCGGTATCTATAATATCTTTTACTGAAAGAACATTTTGTGTGCCTGATATTTTAGAAGCCTTTTTGATTCTTTTGTATGAAATTCTTCTGCCAAAATACCTGGAAATCATTTGTAAACATACCAGACCCGGGTGATAACCTTTTTTTTGTCTGTGAAAAGGAAAATGCGGGAAATAAAATTGCTTTTTAATATTGATTATTAAGATAATAATTATAAAACTTATAGCAATCAATAATCCAACAATTACTTTTCGGTATGTTCTTATTATGAATTCCTGTTCAGATATCAGGGATTGCAACTGATATAAAATATTAGTAAAGCTTTCTTTTATTGATAATGTGTCAGTTTTATTTTCCAGGGAGTCATTTACAGAAATAAATTTCTGCTGATCATCAATGATACCGGTATCAGATTTATAATTATTCTCCGGCAAGGCCGAATATGGATATAACAGAAAAACAGGCAGAAGGATGTATTTTAACGGTTTAAAATTTGTCATCAGGTGTTATTTAGTATTTCCTGGTAAAAAGAATAACACCCCAAATATAGGTAATTTGTTCAGGTGCCGTAAATAAATTTGACAGCAAGCAAAACAAAACTGCTTTTTTTTTGTTATTTAATTATATTATGATTTGTATTTATAGTCAATTCCGGAAACGGAGATAATAATTAACAGGTAGTAAACATAATAATATTAAATTGTTGAAAAAAAATTTTTAAACATAGTTTTTGCACCTGTATAATTTTTTGAAATACAAATAATTAAATAATGATGATTTAGATCACCAATTTGTGGTAACTAAGATCATTTGTATTAATTTGACGCGATAAATCTCGTTTAATATCTTTGATTTAACATTAAACACATAATTACTGACTAATGACAATGCTTGATGTAAAATATAACATAAAGAACTTAATATCAAGTATTTATGAATGTCAAAAAAAGATAATCATTAACAGGCGCTTCATTCGTGAACTGGAGTCTGAAGGCAATGATGTTACTAAACTAAAAAATGAGATAGAAGAATTAGAAATGAAGATCATTGATTATCAAAAAGAACTTAAGAAAAAATATCAATTCTCCTATTAAAGGAAATATATCATAAATTTTTGATATTAGTTGTACTTAAAAGGAACCATTTTATAATCGGGATGGTTCTTTTTTTTGTTATCTTCATTATATTTGTTTCCTCAGATTTCCTTAAATAAATTATCTTAAAAATTAATATTTATACGGATGAAAAAGTTATTTCTTGCTTTTATTATTGTTTTATGTACAAAGATATCAATTGGTCAGGATGGAGGTAATTATATTTTTAATTCAAAATCAGATTTAAAGCAAAGTCTTTTTCTGGGACCTGAACTTAAAATTTCCAGGTTGATTGAGGGATACCAGGTATATACAGGATTCAAGGGGGCTGTATTGTTTAATGAAAGAATTGCCTTTGGACTGTCGGCAGGAGGTTTTGTTACTGAAACAGTATTTGAATCATATGAGGATCCGGGTGAAACGGCTCTGTTAAACACAATTATGGGATACGGAGGTTTTTATTTTGATTATATTATTCATACAAGATCACCTTTTCAGATATCTTTTCCTATGGTGTTGGGTGGTTCAGGAGTTATGTTATTCAGACCGGAAGAAACTGCTGGTGTGAATACTAACGACAGACTGATCGAAGGAGGGGTTTTTATTATATATGAACCAGGAATTAACCTGGAAGTGGATATCACAAGTTTTTTAAGGATGGGGCTGGGAATTGGATATAGATTAGCATTCAGGGGGGACATGGACCGGGTTTCACCTGGTGACCTGTCTGATCTGACTATTAACTGGAACCTGAAATTTGGTTCTTTCTGAGAATGGATAGTCTATAAGTGTATCACCTCGTTATAAGCTGCTGCTGCTGCTTCCATAATAGCTTCTGACATAGTCGGATGCGGATGAACCGCTTTTATAATTTCATTTCCAGTTGTTTCAAGTTTTCTTGCCACGACAATTTCTGCAATCATTTCTGTTACATTATCACCTATCATATGCCCGCCAAGTAATTCTCCATATTTTGCATCAAAGATTAATTTTATAAAACCCTCTTTATGCCCGGAAGCATTGGCCTTACCTGATGCTGAGTAGGGAAACCTGCCAATTTTTATATCATATCCTGCTTCTTTTGCTGTCTTTTCATTGTAACCTACAGAGGCAATCTCAGGACTTGTATAAGTACATGCGGGCACATTATTGTAATTTATAGGTTCGGGATCTTTTCCTGATATTTTTTCAACACACACAATGCCTTCGGAAGAAGCTACATGAGCTAAAGCAGGCCCATGAACTATATCTCCAATTGCATATATACCTTTTATATTAGTTCTGTAGAAATTATCTACTTTAATTTTTCCCTTATCTGTTTTAATACCTAAAGATTCAATTCCCAGGTTTTCAAAATTTGGAGTTACTCCGACTGCAGAAAGCACAACATCTGTTTCATGTGCTTCTATGCCTTTGGCTGTTTTGATTTTTACTTTACACTTGCTGCCTGAAGTATTCACCGACTCGACCGATGAGTTTGTCAGTACAGTTATCCCCGCCTTTTTAAAAGATCTTTCAAGTTGTTTTGACACTTCTTCATCTTCCAGAGGAACAACATTTGGTAATAGCTCAACCAGTATGACTTTAGTGCCAATTGTATTATAGAAGTGGGCAAATTCACTTCCTATTGCTCCTGAGCCTATAACTAACATTGATTCAGGCTGTTTTTTTAATGATAATGCTTCCCGGTATCCAATTATTCTCTTCCCGTCCTGTTTTAAATTCGGTAATTCTTTTGACCTTGTACCTGTTGCCAGGATAATATGGTTAGCTGAAACATTTTTTTTCTTCCCCTCTTTATCAGTAACTTCAATGGTCCCGGAATCAATTAATTTTCCATGTCCTGAAATATGGTCAATCTTATTTTTCTTTAAAAGAAATTGCACTCCCTTACTCATACCCTCAGCCACCTTTCTGCTTCTTTCTATCATCTTTGAGAACTCTGGTTTTACTGTTCCTGTTTGTGAAATACCGTAATCCGATGCATGTTTAATATATTTATATACCTGAGCACTTTTTAGTAAGGATTTAGTGGGAATACAGCCCCAGTTTAAGCAAATTCCTCCAAGTTCAGCTTTTTCAATAATTCCTGCTTTCATCCCTAACTGAGAAGCGCGTATTGCAGCAACATACCCGCCTGGTCCGCTACCGATAACCAGTAAATCATATTTCATATTATAAAGGTTTTTATTAGTTAAAAGTATAAATAATATTATTTGAAAATAAACAACTACAGATAATCAATAAACAGATAACACCGTGTATATGTTCTGAAGATTTCAAATAAGAAACTTCAGGACAAAGAATACACTTAATATATACATGATCAATGAGACTTCCCTCCATTTTCCTGTTAAAATTTTTAAAATAACATAACTTAACATTCCGAAAACTATACCCTCGGATATGCTCATTGTCAGAGGCATAATAATGATAGTCAGAAATGCCGGGATGGCTTCCGCATAATCCTCCAGATTAATTTTTTTTACAGGACTCATCATAAATAATCCGACCATAACAAGGGCTGGGGCAGCTGCCTCCCTTGGAATATTAAGAAATACGGGAGATAACAGGAGTGCAAAAGCAAACATTATAGCAACAAAGAATGATGTTAATCCTGTTTTTCCTCCAACGGCTACGCCAGCAGCACTTTCGACATATGTAGTAACTGTGCTTGTTCCAAGGCAAGCCCCGACAGTAGTTCCAATAGCATCTGAAAACAGAGCCTGCTTTGCCCTTGGTACATTACCGTTTTTATCAAGCATATTAGCCTTTGAACTAACTCCTACCAGAGTACCTACAGTATCAAACATATCTATAAACAGAAAAGTAAACAGTACAATGAGCATATCCAGTGATATCAGATGTTTAAATTCAAACTTTAAAAGTACAGGCTTAATTGAAGGTGGCAGACTAAGCGGAATGCTTTCCGGTGGATTTGTAATTCCAAGGGGTATACCTATTAATGCCGAGACTAAAATTCCGATAATAATAGCTCCCTTAATCTTGAAAATCAGTAAAGCACTAATTAATAAGATACCTGTTAAACCAATCCATACAGAGGGATCAGACATATTTCCCAGTGTTACCAGGGTGGATTCATCGGCTACGATTAGTTTAGCATAAGTAAATCCGATAAATGCTATAAACAGGCCAATGCCTGCTGAAATGGCGTGTTTTAAACTTAATGGTATACTTTTAATTATTGCTTCTCTTAAGTTGAACGTAGTGAGCAATATAAATATAATACCCTCAATGAATACTGCTGTTAATGCGGTTTGCCAGCTATATCCCATCTTTAACACAACAGTATAAACAAAAAAAGCATTAAGACCGAGCCCCGGCGCAAGGGCAAAGGGCAACTTAGCCCAGAAAGCCATAATTAGTGTTGCAATACATGCTGAAAGCGCTGTTGTTGTAAACAAAGCCTGTTCATTCATGCCAGCATCACTCAGTATTTTGGGATGAATAGTTAAAATATAGGCCATTGTCATAAAGGTGGTAAGTCCTGCAATAAGTTCTTTCCTTACATTTGTGCCATTCTTCTCTAATTGGAAGACTTTCTCAAACATGATATATTGGATTTACTTTCATGAAATCCCGGGCCATAATATTTACCTGTAATCTGTACGGAGAACTTTAAATTCTGTCCGGCGATTCAGAAAATGTGCCATTTCCTGTAAATCTTCATCTTCAAGACTGTTTATATATTCTTCAGTTAATGTTGTTCCGTCAGAAAGGAAAGGATATGCTTCATTATCTTTTTTATCAACTATTTTGGGTGTCGATTCGCCGTAACCTTTTGCTACTAATCTGTCTCTGGCAATATCTTTACTTATTAAGTAATTAACTACAGACTGGGCTCTTCTTCTTGAAAGATCGAGATTATATGCATCACTGGCCCTTGCATCTGTATGAGAGCCAAGTTCTATGGTAATATTCGGGTTATCATTTAAAGTCTCTACAAGCTGGTCTAATGCGACTATTGATTCAGGTCTCAAATCGGCTTTATCTAATTCAAAGAAAATATTTTCGATTTCAATCGGCTTGTCAATAGGAGATAAATAAATTTCTGTCTCGAACTCAGTGCTCTGTGTGAGGCCCTTAGTTGTTTCACGTTCTTTGCCTTTAAGATAATCCTCCTTGGATGCTATAAACACATAATCTACCCCGCCCTTAAGCATAAATTTGAAAGAACCATCCCTGCCTGATTTTGATTCCAGAGTAATACCATCACTACTAATTGATTTAATTGTTGCATCAGATATGGGATCATCTGTTTTTTCATCCTTAACAATTCCGGTAATGCTGAATTTCAGGGGAGGAAGTATGAATGAATAAATATTATCATCTCCTTTCCCCTTTCTTGATGAACTAAGAAAACCACTTTCTTTTTCAGCTTCAAAGACAATTCCAAAATCATCAGATGGTGAATTTATCGGATATTGCATATTTTCAACATCCCAACTGCCGTCGCTATTCTTCGAAGCTTTAAATAAATCTAATCCTCCCATTCCGATATGTCCGTCTGATGCGAAGTAAAGGGTTCCGTCAACATGAGCAAAAGGGAATAACTCATCCCCGGGTGTATTGATGTCGGGTCCCATATTTTCAGGTAGCCCCCACTTATCAGTGGGTGATGTCCTGGTAACAAACCATATATCTTTGCTGTTTTTACCTTCGTAATTTACCAGACTACCCCTCATATCGGATACAAAATATAATGTTAATTCGTCTGCTGAAATTGCAGGATGGGCTATTGTTACGCTATCAGATGCCAGCGCTAATGACTGGACTTTATCCCATTTTTCATTATTTCTTGCAGCTGAAAATATTTCGCATCCTAAAGCTTTTCTTTTACTGACATTGCACCTTGTAAAGTATAATGTATTATAATCAGTTGTAAAAGCAGGGGTGCCCTCTTCTGCTTCTGTATTTATCGGTTCCTCAAGGGGCAGAGGTGTACTCCACTTACCTTTTCTGTCCATTGTGGAAACAAAAATATCGGAAAATCCCTGTCCCGTTCCCCCGTGTTCAGCTTGCCCTTTTGTTTCCTCTCTGGACGATGTGAAGAATAATTGTTGATAATCACCTCTTGAATAAAAGGGGCTGTAATCACTCATTTTTGAGTTAAGAAATTTCACATCTTCTACAATATATCCATTAGGAAATTCTATCCATTCCTGTGCTATATCACAAGATAATATTCCATCAGCTCCCCTGGGATCGTCAGGAACAAGTTCCTTGTAAGCCTGAAACTGTATTTTTGCTTCCTCATATTCCTGATTCATTTTTAAAGCTTCAGCATAACGCAATATGGCAACAGGATTTTCGTAGTTTTTTGCTATAACTTTACCATACCAGAGTTCAGATTGTTTTGTATTATTTGTTAAACGGTAAGATTCAGCTATATGATAAGCAATGTTAAGTTTTTCTTTCTTGTCTGCAGTTTTTTGATAAGCGTCCTTGAACTGGTCTATAGCTGCATAGAACTCACCTGCTTCAAATGTAGCATATGCTTTAATGGCTTTTTTAGACTGGCCTGATGCAGGATTAATTTCAATAATAACCAGAATAATAAGAAAAAGACGGCTTAAGATTCTCATGACTGTATTTATTATCAATAATAGATTACTATAGCAATATTATAACTAAAAAGTATATTTATGAACTAATAAATACATTTTTTAGTATAAAACAATTAACATATTCAGATGTAAAAATAATTAATTGGAAATAGCTTCACAAATTTACACTGTGTAATGTATGCATCCTGTATTAAACATTTAATATTTGTTATACAGTAATCCGCGAGCAGTTTTACCGTTTTTTTATTTAAAAAGTTTGTTAAACACCATATTAGTAGATAAATTTATTTATATCTTTTTATCATGAAATCAAGAAGATACTTTATAAGATCTTTAGCCCGTGTTGCAGGCACAGCATTTATATCCTTTTTTATGCCTGTATGTACCGGAAAATCCGGAAATCCCGGGTTAAAAATATCTGAAAGAGAACGTGACAATAAAAACGAATTTGAGCCTTCATATTTAAAACTTCACAGAAGCGGGGAATTGAAAAAGAGGGGAGAAGAACTGTGGGCTGTTATGGAGCGTTGCAGGTTATGTCCCAGGATATGTAATAAAAACAGGCTCGAAGGCAGGGAGGGATTTTGTAATGCATCGTCCAGGCTTGAAATTTCATCTTTTAATCCTCATTTTGGTGAGGAAAGACCTCTTGTTGGAAGAGGGGGTTCAGGCACTGTATTCTTTACTAATTGCGGCTTAAGATGCGTATTTTGTATTAACTGGGAAATTAGTATTGCAGGTGCCGGCCGCATAAGGAGTATTGAGGATTTGGCCGGGATGATGGTTTATTTACAAAAGATTGGTTGTCATAATATCAATGTTGTGACTCCTACACATTATGCGCCGCATATATTCCTGGCTTTAGATATCGCTGCAGGCAATGGTTTAAGGTTACCCCTGGTATATAATACGTGCGGGTGGGAACGTCTGGAGATACTCGAGTACCTGGATGGGATTGTTGATATTTATTTGCCTGACTTTAAATACTTTGATAGCGAAATGGCAGTAAAGTACTCTTCAGAAGCCGAACAATATCCTGAGGTAACCAAAGCCGCACTAATTGAAATGAACAGACAGGTAGGAGTAGCAAAGCCGGGAAAGGATGGTATTATGTACAGAGGTCTGATGATACGACACCTGGTAATGCCAAATGGAATTAGCGGAACAAAAAAAGTAATTGAATGGATCGCCAAAAACTTACCTGAGGATACATACTTAAATCTTATGTCTCAATACAGGCCGATGTATAAAGCAGACCAATACCCTGAAATATCAAGAAGACTGACTAATAAGGAGTATATTGAGGCGGTCACATGGGCAAAACAGGCTGGCCTGACAAATCTGGATATTCAGGGACTTTAAAACAATTATTACCTTATCAGATCTCCCTGTTATTTATTATTAAGGAATTCGCTAAACTTATCATCAATGTGCTGATTAAACCATCTGTCAATTAAAGACTTTCTAAAGCGCCATTCTTTGCCCAGCTTTGCTGCAGGTATTTTCTTTTCCTGTGCCCATGTGTAAATAGTCTGAGGCTTTAATCTTAAATATTCAGCTACTTCTTCTAAAGTCATAATATCACTTACCTTAGACATGTTTTATATAGTTACTTATTTAAATATCCGGAATCCAGCAGTAGTTTCAATGAGCTATCAGGGGCCATATTATTATAGTTACTGGTATCTTCAATTTCGTCAGGTTTTGCCGGCGTATTGACTGTTGTAATAAAGAGTTGCTTAAATGATTGAATCACTGCCAGATAAAAGTTGCCTTCTTTTTCTCTGAATAACTCAAATGGTCTTAATTTATCTCCCAGGAATGGTCTTAAATTCCAGGCCAGCTGCATACCGACAAATGCCAGAATCACAACCCAGAACTTGAAAATATTCAAGCCAATTCTTGGATACACATTCTTTGCCTCACAAGAGAATTTCAGCGCTTCAATTATTGTCTTTATTCCAAATAATCCGGAAAAAATAAAAATTGCTACATGCAATAGTTTTAAAAACGCATAATTATTTCCTGTAATCATGAAGAAGATTACGATAGGAGAAAATGAAATCATTATTGAAGAAATAAAAACAAAACCCGACAGAATAATACCGGTCATTTGATTAAAGGGGAGTTTTGAACCTAATATATACTGAATAACAAAAAAAGCAGGAAAACATATAAGTATGGATAATGTAATTAATAAAGGTACTTTGATTCCGTTAACAAGTGAATGTAAAAAACTATTATAACTTCCCATTATAATACCGTAATAAGAAAGTAAAGCCGACTATTACTATTACCTGGTATATAATTAATTTGCCTGAGTAGTCTTTTTGACTAAGTTTCTCAAAATATTCTTCACGGTTTTGAAATACCCTGAATACTTCTTTTATACTTTTAGAATTATTCATGATTACTGGAATTTAGATTAGACTACAAATATACAAAAATAATTATTATTTACTAATATTTATTATAAAATATTATTGTTTATTAATGTATAATATTGTTTTCTAATCAAACCGGTAAGCAGGAGAAAATGTGATTTTTTTATTCCGGCCTGGTAATAAATGAAAATACGTATGGTTCATTAATATGGGTACCAAAAATATCTTTTGCTTCCGTACCTATCGTAACTGTATATTTAGTATTTGATTTTAACAGTCCGGAAGGATTGAACTCCAAAACTGTCTTTGAATCATAATGCCAGTCCAGAACACCTGACACACTTGGAGTAATACTAAATGCCGATTGCACAGATGACTTTGACATGTAAGTATTGAATGTCAGTCTGATTTCTGATGAATTTGACACGAACAGTTCTCCATTATTTGGATATGTATAGCTCAGGCCTACTGAGGTTGTAGAAAATGAGAAAGAAAAAATATTCCCCATTTTAACTCCGTCTAAATCCATCGCAGTTGAGTCAATGGTTATCTCATAAGTTGTTTCGGCCCTGAAAGCCCCGCCTGTATATATTATCAGCTCGTTGCTTTGCGGCCAGATAAATATCGGATCTGTTTCAGGAGTAATGGTAATTGCATCTTCTGTTGTAGTCTGATCCATATTTCTGGGAAATGTAATTTGTATTCCTGAGTTTGATATTAAATCAACATAAATATCACCATGGAAAGGATTTGTCTGAATTCCATTAATAGTGCTGGATGATTGTACAGTACTAAATGAATATTCCAGAGGAAACCTCAGGAAATTTCCAGCTGTGTCCTTTGCAAGTGTTGATAATTTTACTGTATAGGTTGTATCTACAAAGCAGTCTTTTTGTGCTGCCCTGTAACTGAAAGATGTAATTTTACTGTATGTAGTGATAGTTGCACTCTGCTCAAATCCTCCATAAGCGTAAGCTCTGTCTTCCGCGAAGTAGTTCCAGCTGGGTGCAGATGTATATTGTCCCCAATAAAATACTCCTTCTGTTGGCGGATCTGTTGAGAAGGCCTCTTCCACACTTTCGCGATCCATAGGCTGTGTGAAAGTCATTGAAATACTAAGGCTGGAAAATCTGTTATTAAATGCAATTTCAGCTTTATCCTCGGGATAATGTGATGCAACCAGGTCTGGTACAGTTGAAAGATCTACTTCACCAATATAAGTATTTCCTGCACCTTCAACCATAACATTACAGTTTTTGTAAATACGGTAATTGTCCGCTCTAATTGTTAAGTCGTAGTTGCCTATTGGTAAATCGTTTATGGCAAATGAGCCGTCACCCGGGTCTATAAATG
>CP070654.1:2378813-2386078 GCA_020354785.1 Bacteroidales bacterium | reverse complement strand
GCAAATTAAAATTACAGGAACTGTTACAGATCTGGCCAGCGGGGAACCTTTGGCAGGAGCCAATGTTCTTATCAAAGGCACTATGATAGGTACAGTTGCAGATGCTAACGGACAGTATGAAATTAGTTTGTATGATCAGGGAGTAATACTTGTATTCTCATACATTGGCTATGAGTCAGAGGAGGTGCAGGTTGCTGATCAAACAGTTATAGATGTTGGCCTTACATTTCTGGCGGAGGATCTGGAAGAAATAGTAGTGGTTGGGTATGGTGTACAGAAAAAAAAGCTGGTTACGGGTGCAACAAGTCAGGTCAGGAACAAAGACCTGGTTAAGAACAACGTTAACCGCCTGGAATCATCATTACAGGGGCTTACTCCTGGTATGGTAATTGTTAAACAATCAGGGCAACCAGGCTCTGATTATAATATCAGTATACGTGGATTATCTTCACCCAATGATAACAATCCACTGGTTCTGGTTGATGGTGTCCCCGGCAACCTTAATATCCTGAATCCTTCGGACATTGAAACGGTAGATATTCTAAAAGATGCTGCTTCTGCGGCAATATACGGTTCGCGTGCGGCAAATGGTGTAATACTCATTACAACAAAGAAAGGGAAAGTAGGAGAACCTCAAATTACCTATGATGCATATTATGGCATATCAAACGCATCAAAAAAAGTTGATATGCTGAATGCAAAAGAATATGCTATGATAATGAATGAGGCCAGCACCAACATGGGAAATTCTCCTTTTTTCACCCAGGGTTATATAGATAGCCTGGGAGCTGGAACTGACTGGCAGGAAGAGGCATACAACAAAAATGCGCCTGTTCAGAGCCATTATCTGGGAATTTCCGGAGGTACTGAAATATCAACATATTCAATGTCATTATCATACAATAATGAAGAAGGAATTTTTAATTACGAGGATAAATCCAGGTACCAACGAATAGGAGTGCGGATTAATTCAGAACATAAAATAAAGAAGTACCTTAAAATAGGGGAAAACCTGACTTATACACATAGACGCACAAACGGACTCGGAGTTGGTAATCAATATAATAACTTTTTAAGATCTCTTATTGAGGCAAGCCCTCTTATTGACGTTTATGATCCAAATGTTTATGATGGATTTGGGAGATCCTCGTTTAATGATCAGCAAATTAATCCTATTGCCTCGATGCATTATAATTTTAATGAAATAAATAAGTATGATGATATAATCGGAGATATATATGCTGAACTGGAAATAATACCGGGCCTGAGGTTAAGATCCGATTTTGGAGGTTCTCTCAGCTTTTCTCATCTATCTAACGCTTTGGATACCTTCCAGTTAACACCTCAAACTTACAATGCTATTCCCATCTACGAGCAGGATATAGATCGTAAATTCTATTATAATATTGATAATACACTTACTTATGAGAAAAACTTCGGAGATCACAGTATTCTGGCTATGGCAGGAATAAACGCACAGGATAACAGGTTTTTTGAAGTTGAAGGAAGAATAGAGGGATATTTATCAAACATAGAACCGGTTCTAACAAATGTTACCACAATAGATACAGCGATATTAAAAGGTGACTTTGGGAAAGGTGACAGCCGTTATTCATATTTCGGACGTATTAGTTATAATTACAAGGAAAGGTACATGACTACAATATCGCTGCGAAGAGATGCTTCCTCAAGATTCGGTCCAAATAACAGGGTTGGATTATTCCCTTCAGTATCAGTAGGTTGGGCTATCTCTGAGGAGAAATTCCTTGAGATGGCTAGCTGGTTAAATTACATGAAAATACGTGCCAGCTGGGGACAAAATGGTAAAGAACCAAACCGGCCATTTAGATTCCTGGCAACAGTAGGAAGTCTCGACAGGGTCTATTCTTTTGGGAGTGGCTGGCAGGCTGGCATATCTCCCGACATTCTTCCAAATCAGAATTTAAAATGGGAAGCATCAACCCAGACGAACATCGGATTTGATTCCAGGTTGCTGAATAATTTCCGGTTAACTTTCGACTGGTACAGGAAGAACAGCAAAGACTGGATTGTACCAACAACAGTGCCGGGTGTTTCGGGTATTGCCGGCATCAGTACTACTAATCCATATATCAATGGAGGTAATGTAATAAACACCGGTATTGAACTTGAATTAGGATATGTCAGGAACTTCGGTGAGTTAATGATTGATATAAGAACTAATATGGCTTATAATGAGAACGAGGTTACTGAAGTACCAGGGGAAATTATTCACGGATCAAGCAGTGTTTTATATAATGGTTCAGAAGAGTTTTACCGTGTGGAAGAAGGTTATCCTCTGGGATATTTCTGGGGATTTATAACTGACGGTATTTTTCAGACACAGGAAGAAATTGATAATTATACAGGTCGGAATGACCGGCCAATGCAACGTACTGCAAAACCCGGTGATGTAAAACGAATTGATTTTAATGGAGACAGCCTTGTTAATGACGATGATAAGACTATGATAGGGAATCCGAATCCCGATTTCATTTTTGGCTTTAACGTTGCCCTGTCCTGGAGAGGTTTTGATTTCTCCATGAACTTGCAGGGTCAGGCCGGACATCAGATAGTCAGAGCCTACAGAATGGAAGAGCGGTTTTACGGTAACTATATGACTGATATACTTGATCGCTGGCAATGGATTGATGAGAACGAAAATGAAATTGTTGACGAAGGTGAGGGTACATCCACTACAATGCCCCGGGTTACACTTGGGAGTGAATCTAACCGTAATTGGCGCAGATTCGGCGATTTGTCTGTCCATGATGCTGACTTCCTGAGGGTTAAAAGTATTAACATTGGTTATGATTTCAAGACACTTCTCAAGAACGCGCCTTTCCAGCAATTCAGAATATATATCTCGGCAACTAACCTGCTGACCATTACAAAATATGATGGTTTGGATCCTGAAGTGGGTTACGGATCCTATGAAGATAGTGAAGGGATATTGCACGATGCATATGCTTCCGGTATTGACATAGGTTTCCATCCTGTTGCCCGTACTTATCTGATTGGCGTAAATGTAACATTCTAAAAACGAAGAATCATGAGAAAAATAATATTCATAATTATTGTTATATTTTTGATAATTAGCTGTAGTGAAGATTTTGTAGACAGATTACCAACAACTTCTTCAGTAGTTGAAAACTTCTACAGAACACCTGAAGATGCAACTCAGGCAATTACATCTGTATATAATATGCTGCTGCATGATGACTGGTGGTGTTCTATGATTTACTCGGAAATTGCTTCAGATAACTGTGCCGGAGGAGCTGGTACGGGTGATGGCGGTGGTTTTACATCTATTGACAGGGGCATGCAGCTACCTGGACCTGATGTTAACCAGGAAGCCTGGACCTACTATTACGGAGGCATTTACCGCGCCAATGTTTACCTCGAGAACGAGGAGCTGATTGACTGGACAGAGAATGAAGCATTAAGACTGCAATATCAGGCCGAAGCAAGGTTCCTCAGGGGATACTTTCATTTTTATCTTACAAGGATGTTTGGCGAAATACCCGCTCTTGATCACACTATTACTCCGGATGACATACCTGGAAGAACACCTGCTGAAGAGTTGTATGGCTTAATAATGGATGATCTTATCTTTTGTGCTGAAAACGGACTCTCTGCAAATTATGATGCAATGGAACCTGAAAACTGGGGCCGTGCGACAAAGTGGGCTGCAGAAGCTATGGCAGTAAGAGTTTATATGTTTTACAGAGGTTATTATAATGACCCGGATTTAAATGGATTTACCGCAGAAGATGCACGCGGTTATATTGATGACGTTATTAATAATAGCCGGCACGATCTGGTCCCGGAATTTGCCAGCCTCTGGAGGGTACCAACCTATTCTGAACTGGGTGGTGATACGAGCATTGAAAGGTATGCAGGTGAAGTTAATCCTGAGGTTATATGGTCGGTCAGGTATAATCCTTCAGGCAATCCATTCAGGGATATTTACCTGCGTATGATTGGACCCCGTAATACAAATATTGAACCTTACGGACAAGGCTGGGGTGCCACACCTGTACTGCCTTCATTGTGGTATGCATATGATACAAATGATACAAGACGGACAGCTACTATCCTTTCATGGGACGATGAAGGACTGGTCTATGATTATGTTGCTAACCAGCAGGCCCAGTATTCAGGATATAATACTAAAAAATATATGCTTGCTTATGTGAATGGACAGCGTGAGGCAAATCCTGACTGGCAGACTGATGGTTTTGAAGATTACATAGTTATCCGTTTTGCAGATGTTCTTCTTATGGGCGCTGAGCTGCATCTGATTGCGGGAAATGAAGGCACAGCTCTTGACTATATTAACAGGGTACGCGAAAGGGCTTTTGGGAGTGATTCCATTAATTATACAAGTATAACCATCGACAGCATATTTGCAGAACGAAAGCTGGAGTTGGCCTGCGAAGGTATACAGTACTGGGATGTATTGCGCTCATGTAATGGCGATTTCACCAGGCTGGCTGATATACTTACCTATATTGATACTACTGATGGAGGAGATTTTTCCAATTCTGTTAATTTAGAAAGCCTTGATGTAGATGGAAATAACTTTGTACTCAAAAAAGGATTATTCCCGATTCCGGAGAATGAAATTTTACTTATGGAAGGTGTAATCGAACAAAATCCCGGATATTAAGAGATAGGAGAGGGGACGTTGTATTATCAGGGATACCCCTGAAGACCAGCGTATTCTTTACGGGGTTGGAATATATTTGCATAATAATATTCTATTTAACAATTGTAATAGTGCCTCGAAAGACTTTACCATTTTGATATTTAATTACAAAAGGATAAGCTCCCATCGGTAACATCTGGTTGTTTATACTCATACCGTTCCATGTCAGTTCACTTAGTCCGTCGAATTCTAATTGATAGACAATTATTCCGTTTTTATTTGTTACTGTCAATACCCCGGGATAACCTTTTTCAAAAGGTATTTCCCAGATTTCACCATATAAGGGGGCAAATTTAAATTCGCCATAACAGTTAATCTTTTCGATTTCAACATTCTTCCACTCCTTAATGCAGTCAGAAGCATCTTTGATTGCTATATTGTATAAGCCTGGCAGCAGGTCACGGAATACAAGTGAATCGCTGAATATTCCTTTTACTGCAAATTGATAGGGGGCTGTTCCTCCGGAAACGGAGCTTTCTATAAATTTTATTAATCCCGTGGCTTTATTGTTACAGCTTGGTTCTGTCAGGTATTCTGCTGTAAGATTGCATGGGATCTCCTGCTTTTCCTTAGCAGTAATTTCAGTACCGTCAGTGTGAGGTTTCGCAGGTTCAGCCATACTTTTATCTTCATCCCTGCCTGCTTTTTCTACAGCTTTTGGTGCCTGGTCAATTGTTGAATCAGGAACGGAGTAATCGCCAGGCACTTTTTTATCAGTCATTGTATCCCTGGCTTTGTTTACATCCGGCATCATTACGGCAGTTTTTTGTTCTTTTACCTGTCCGGCCTTTGTTAATTCTTCTTTTTCTGATAAATGCAATGATGTATCAGAGAAAGTTCCGGAAACTTCTGAAGTTTCCGGAACAGGCCTAACTGCAATATTCTCTTTATTGAAAAATAATAAGTAGGACATTGTTATTATGATAACACCAGAGCCGCCAATAAGAATATTACGGTAAAATTTATTTCTTGATTTTATTTTTGCTATTCTTGATGTTCTTATCTTCCTCAGGTCCTGTTTAATATTTATTAATGAATGATCAGTAACCAGAGCTTGCATATCCCTGTTTAACCGCACTTCTTTTGCAAATGAAGGATCACTTTCCATCCTTTTTTCAATCTCAGCTGTTTCTTCAGGACTTGTTATACCAAGAAGATACCTCTCTATAAGCTCATATAAATCAATATTATCCATCGCTCTGTTAGTTTCTTGAATTATTTATTATTTCAAGCAATCTTTTTTTGCATTTGTATTTTTTTGTTTTCAATGTATCTACATTCGAATATCCCATCTTCTCACAAATTTCCTGTGTGCTCAGTTGATAAAAGAATACATATTGAAGCAATTCCCTGCATTTTTCCCCAAGCTTTAAAAGTAGGTGCCTGACCTCCTCTTCCCTTTCCTTTGTAATAATGAAATCCAGAATATTTTTCCCGTTGTCAGCGCTCTCATGATTATCTTCAATACGTATCAGCATTTTATCATGTTTAACTTTGTTTATCCACAGGTTCTTACATACTGTATAAAGAAATCCTGCTATTTCAAACTCTTCCCTGTAGCGGCCTGTGATAATATATTTGTAAAATATCATCACCCCGTCCTGGAAAATATCAAATGCATCATCTTCAGTACCTGAATTTTTACGAATGTATCTGCTAATCTTGGGAAGGACTTTTTCATAGAGATGCTCCAGTATTTTTGTGTTCCTGCCTTCCTTCAGGCTTTTTATTATATCTTTATCCTTTAAGGCCATCTGAGAGTTCTGGTGTTTTCATTAACTACAATAATACAATTAAAAAGTAACCCCCTGTAAAAGACTTTTTAACCAAATATAAAAAAGTGAGATCACTTTTTATATAAAAATGTTTATTTTGGTATAGAATATATGTGGAATAAAGGTTATCAAAAATTTAAACAATATCCACTGTGCGTATTTCAATTCATTTTGTTTTATTATTTTTTTTCATAACAGTTTCCGGACAATCCTATTATTCATATTATCCGGTTCAGTTCAGCCAGTATATGCGTCATTATCAGTTTATTAATCCTGCCAGCATAGGATCGAGATCAAAGCTGGAAACCGCCCTGGGAAGTAAAAATAATATAGGAAACTTCAGCAATATATCTACCTATTTTGCGGGTGTCAGTTTTTCCATACTGAGATCACCCGGAACCGGCAGGCCTTTTAATGTTGTGGGATTAAAGGCAGATACCGACAGGGAAGGAGAATATATTGCTCGTACACGTGCATATCTTATGTATGCTTTTCATTTTAAAGTATTCAGAGATTATTATTTATCAGGAGGAGTGGACCTGGGGATGCTTAACATGTCGGTTCAGGGAACGCCTTCTACAGGAGATAAATCCGAATATGTGCCTGATGCCAATACAGGTATATGGTTCTATAATGACGACTTTTACTTTGGATTTTCAGTCAACCAGGTCTTTAATGGTAAGTTGCAGCCATACCAGGAGGTAAGTGTTATGCGAAGGCATTTCAACATTGTTGCTATGAAAAGACTAAAAATAAGCAGG
>CP070654.1:2367485-2378713 GCA_020354785.1 Bacteroidales bacterium | reverse complement strand
ATGTATATAAAACCAATACAATTGATTTGATCCTTGATCAGCAAATACCTTCTGTTACCGGATTCTCTGAAATAGTAAGTAATATTGGGGAGACCAAAAACCATGGAGTTGAAGTTATACTGAATTACAAAGTTCTCGATGGCAATTTTAAATGGTCAGTAACTGCAAACTGGGCCTTTGACAGGAACCAGATAGTTCATCTTAGTGGTGCGCTTGATGAAGAAGGTAATGAAGTTGACGACCTTGCCAATGAGTGGTTTATAGGTCAGAATATTAACGAAATTTATGATTGGGATTTTATTGGTATCTGGCAGCTCGACGAAGATTCAATAGCTGGGATCACTCATCCTGATAAAAGAAATTACGGGGCCGGCGATCCGAAAATAAGAGATATTGATGGCGATACAATTATTACCTTCGAAGACTGGACATTTCTTGGCAATCCTACTCCCGACTGGTATGGCGGATTGAGAAATACTTTCAGTTATAAAGGTCTGGAATTAACGGTTCTTTTCGATGCTGTGCAGGGAGTTACAAGGATCAATTATTTTTACGGAAACCTTAATGCCCGCGATAATCAAGTAAAAGTGGATTACTGGACTCCTGATAATCCTTCGAATGAATTTCCGGAACCTAATATTAGAAGCGGCTATGATTATGAAGATGCTGTAAGGGTTCGGGATGCCTCATTTGTTGCCCTGCGTAATGTTTCTCTTACCTATACGCTACCCCAGAAACTGGTACAAAAGGTAAAAATGTCTGGCATGCAAGTATATATAAGGGGAAATAACCTGAAGTACTGGACTGATTTTGTGGGTTATTCTCCTGAAACAGATCTGGGGAGATTCCCGGTTACCAAGAACTGGACTTTAGGTACTAATATTACATTTTAGATTAGATAATTAAAAAAATGAGAAAAATGAAAAAACTCAAAATATATTTAATTCAGGTGTTCATCCTCTGCCTTGTACTGGCAGGGTGTGATAAATTTATTGATGTAGAACCAAGGGATCAGCTAAGTATGGATAAGGCTCTTTCTACACTTGAAAATCTCGAAGGCGCTATTCTTGGTGTATATCATAAAGCCAGATATCCTTATTCCGATTATGACCATTCACTGTATAAACTATTCTATACAGATATCCTTAAATCCGGAACGCATATTGTGGATCAGAGAATCTGGAATGAAATGTGCAACCTGCAAAATTTTGATGCCACGAATGAAGGAGTCGAGGATATCTGGGATGCGTATTATGCCGGACTGAGTCGTGCCAATATAATCATCGAAAAAATTGATGAAGTCGAGTATAACGAGAATAATCCGAGTGATTTACAAAGAAGGAATACGGTTCTGGGTGAAGCCTATTATTTCAGGGCTTATTTGCACCTGTCCCTTATACAGTACTGGGATAATATCATCCTTGCAGATAAGGTATTCAATGACCCGGCACAAGAGTATGTATTAGCATCTAAAAGTGATGTTTATTCCCTGATTGTTTCCGACCTTGAAACAGCTATTGGCCTTCTTCCTGAAACAAGTGACGTATCCAGCAGGGGAAAAGTCTCAAAAGGGGTAGCACGCCATGTGATGTCTCTTGCACATATGGATTTGGGTAACTGGAGTGAAGCTGCAGCTATGGCTGAAGAAGTAATTGCGGACGCGGCCTATGAATTTGCAGAACTTGACTCGATATTTAGTGAATTTGATCAGGATAACCATGAAATTATTTTCTCATGGCAGTTTATACCTGGCGCCGCCGATACTGAAGAGGAAGGTCAAAACTGGACTGCATGTCAGTTAATTCCCCTTTACGACCGGTGCAATGGAGTATTACGTACATTTGAACAGGGCGGCAGGCCCTGGTCACGTAATGTGCCAAATGATTACTACTTCTCGCTGTTCGAGGAGGATGACCTTAGACTGGAAGCCTGGCACAAGCGATACTGGATTTATGATTCAGAGGATCCCGCTGATCCAATACCCGATGGTGCAGAGCTTGGCGATACCGTTACTGAGGAGAATATCAATGATATTGCCGGGCTGGGAATGTCAGCTATTTATCCAACAACAACAAAGTACTGGGAATATGGTGGTCTGGGCAGAGATATTAATGATGCACCGGGCTACGAGCAAGTCATCTGTTACAGGTATTCCGAAGCCCTTCTCATTGCTGCAGAAGCTTATTTACAATCAGGCACAAACCTCGCACGAGGACAGGAGCTTCTGGATCAGCTCAGGGCAAGAGCCGGCCAGGGTTCAATTGAGTTGACTCTGGATAATTTAATAGATGAACAAGCCCGTGAATTAGGATTTGAGGGCCGCAGGTATCCCATGCTGAAACGATTAGGGATTCTTCTGGACCGTATAGTAACATACAATGAGGATCTGGCTCCAGTTATATTGCCCTTCCATGTGCGCTGGCCCTTACCAAAAGTCTTTGTTGATTTGACAGGTGTTCAGCAAAATGAAGGATATGAATAAGCTCTATATTGTTATTAACTTGTGATTTACAGGGGCCTCTAATCTACAGGGGCCCTTGTTTTTTATTTATCCTCATAAAAACAAGCTGGCATATTCTTCTGATACCTGTTTCCAGTTATATCTGTTCCTGGCGATATTTTCCATATTTGTTTTATTCTCTTCCAGCTCAGGTTTACTGACCTCTCTTACTATTTTAACCAGGTCTTCCGGATCTTTAAAATAAATTGCTTTGTCCTTTGTTGTTATTCTGTTATAGACTGCATCATATGCTATAACCGGCCTCCCTGCATACATAGCTTCAACAAGAGAAGGATTGGTGCCTCCTGCACTATGCCCGTGAATATATACTTCACAGCCTAAACGAATATGGTTTAACAAATTAAGATCATATACAGGGTCGCACATAAAAATGTTAGGGCTCCGGTTATATTTCTTACGGAGCCTTCTGCCATATCTGCTATAATTCCAGTTGCCTACAATAACAACACTCTTTTCAGGAATACTTGCAAAGGCATATAATATAATATGTATATTATTTTCCGGTTCAATCCTGGATATGGTTAGTGCATAGGGTTTAGTTATGTCTTTGAAGCAGGTCTTAATGCTGCCTTTATCTGAGAGAACAGCAGAGTGATCACCCCCATATTCAATTACACGGGGCTCGCAACTATACTTTTTTTTGATATAATCTTTTATAGCAAGATTATCAGCTATAATATCATCAGAAGTTTTTATTGCCAGAAATTCAGACAGCCTGAGAACCAACCGGGCCATGAAATTCCATTTTTTTCTTTTCCATTCAAGTCCGTCTATATGAGTTATGATTTTTTTATTGGAGAATAATCTGATAACAGGGAGAAATAATCCGCCCGAAATGCCCAGAATTAGAAGAATATCAGCATGCCTGACAGCATGTATTATCGATATTATATCATATATTATGCTTTGTGCTCCGTTTGGATTAACAGGGATGTATTTCAGCTCAGCATAACTATTTTGTTTTAACCTCTCTTCTTTACTGTAAAGTCTTTTGGAACAATATACTATAAACCTGAATTTTGAATATAAATTAAGAACAAGATTTTGTGCCAGGGTTTCAAATCCTCCATATCGCGGTGGTATGCCTGCTGAACCTATTATAGCAATCTTTTTCAAAATCCTGTAATGTTCAATTTTCCATCTGCCAAATTATAAATTAATTCCCATATTTCCCTTATTTCCCCTATTTCCTCATTGAATTGCTCTACTGTCTTCCCTGTATAACTTTGAACTTTGAACTTTAAACTTTGAACAGTGAGATGAATTCTGCTATTCAATTAGTATATTTGTGCATGCATCAAATTTAATGATATGACACTTGAAATTGAAGAACATAACCTGGATAAATTTATACTTGTAGGAGACAGGGTACTGATAAAACCAAAATCACCGCAGGACAGAACTAAAACCGGACTCTATCTGCCACCCGGGGTACAGGAAAATGAGAAAATATACAGTGGTTTTGTATTAAAAGTTGGGCCGGGATATCCCATACCTGCAATTAACGAAATTGATGAACCCTGGAAAAACAAAAGTGATGAAGTAAAATATGTTCCCCTCCAGCCTAAAGAAGGTGATCTTGCAATATATATGCAGAAAAGCGGATGGGAAATAGAATTTAATAAGGAGAAATATGTGATAGTTCCTCATTCTGCAATTCTTATGCTTATAAGAGACGAAGATTTATTTAAATAATTCATTAACTGCTTAAATGCCGATTTAAACACTTTATTTATGAGAAGACTTATAATTATTATTCTTTCACTATTAATTGTTCTAAGTTGTAAGAAAAGCGATGAAGAAGAAAATGGTCAGCCACATTTAAAAAATGACACAATAATAGCACATTATATGCTTGACGGAGATGCCCTGGACACCAGCGGTAATAGTATCAATGGAATTCTCTATGGTAATCCTGAAATTACAGCTGACAGAACTGATGATCCAGGCAGTGCTCTTCATTTTGATGGTTCAGATGATTTTATATCGGCCGATATCGGGAATCATGATCCTATTGCAATATCATTATGGTTTGCACACAGGAATAATGAAACCGGTAAAGCTTATGTGATCTTTGATTATGGAGTAAACGCATTCCGGGGTGAAGTGGATATGACCTCGGGTGCGACAAAAACATATTGTTATATTAATGACACAAGCATTATTGAAATGCGCAGTCCCAAAATGATATACAGCAACGACATGATCTGGCACCACTTGTATGTTGATTCAGGAAGTGATACAATAAATCCCAGAATGTATATAGATGGCTACTATGAAGGAATGCTTGAAGAAAAACAGTCTCTGAATATTATTGACAATCTTATTTATTTTGGCAGGGCCGGCAGCGAGGCTTTCACTAACGCTACTTATTTTGACGGGAAAATTGATGATATAAGGATTTATAACCGGGTTCTTGGTGAAAATGAGATACTCTCTATTATTGACAACTATAGTTTTGAATAACAAACCTGGTAAAGTGTTGAAACAGTTTTTGGCATATTTATAATCCATATATTTATAGGTTAAGAATAAAATAATTGTTAAATTAGTAATACATAACCTGAATTCGTTTCAGGAATTCATAAAACAATAATACCCTGTCAGATTTATCTCATAAGAAATATTAATTGCAAGTGAAACGATTTGTTTCCATATTACTAATTCTGTTCACGGTTACCAGTCTTCTCAGCCAGGATAAAAATTATTTATTCACTAACATAAACAAATCGCATGGTCTGTCCCATAATCGAATACAGACTTTTTTACGTGACAGCAAAGGTTTTATCTGGGTAGGTACATGGGAAGGACTTTGCCGTTTTGACGGATACTCATTTAAAGTCTTTAAAAATGACCTGAATGACAACACCTCAATTAAGGATAACATTAAAAATGAATTATTTGAAGATAATAATGGTAATATCTGGATAACAGCCGGCGACTATTTTGAAATATTTGATCCCGAAACAGAGACTTTCTCCCATGAATCTTCTCTGTTCAACAACCGTATTAAGATACCGGTCAGGAGCAGATCCTATTGTACCTATGATCAAAATAGAAATATTATATTCGCCAATTCTGAAACTGGTATATACAAATATCTTGTTTCTAACGACTCAGTATTTCAGATAAATTTCCCATATATAGATTCAACAAAGACTGTATCGTACATTGATATCGATAAAAACGGTAATCTATGGGTGGGATGTACAAATGCTTACTTATATAAACTGAATCGGGAAAACTTCTACATTATTGATAGCATAAAGCTGATAGACAAGCTTCATAATCTTTATAGATTTTTTATAGACCGGGATAATGACATATGGATATATGACAAGAACAATGCTTCAGGTATAATTTGTTACAAAACTAAAGCAAAAGAAATCAAGTATGTTAATACCGAATCTGAAAAATGCAGGCTTAATAACAATTCTGTGACCGGGGTAATCCAGGATGAAAAAGGATTAATATGGGTAGCTACTGACCATGGAGGAATTAATATTATAAATAAAACAAATTTTTCTGTCAGATATATACAGAATAATCCTTTTAATGAACGGAGCCTCGTGGACAACACTATTACATCTATATACAAGGATTACCAGGATTTTATCTGGATAGGTTCATTTAAAAAAGGTGTAAGCTATTACCATGACAACCTGTTTAATTTCAATTTATACAAAATAAAACTTGAAGAGACTAAAGCATATGGATATAATGACATTGACAATTTTGCTGAAGACAAAAAAGGAAATCTGTGGATAGGCACAAATGGAGGTGGTCTGATATATTTCGACAGAGCCAGGAATACATTTAAACAGTACAGCCATGATCCCGATGACCCTAATAGTCTATGTGCCAATATTATAGTCGGATTATTTATGGATAAAGACGACCGGTTATGGGCAGGCACCTATTTTGGAGGATTAAGCATATATGAGAATAACAGATTTCAGACTCTCAAAAACGATCCGGATGATCCGGCAACTATTTCCGATAACAGAATCTGGGATATATGCCAGGATCATGAAGGTTACCTGTGGGTTGCTACACTTCTTGGAGGAGTTAATGTTATTGACCCGGCAACAAAGAAAGTAGTAAAGCATTTCAAATGGGAAGGTGATTCATCCATCAGGTCAGACCTTGTATTTTCTGTAATTGAAGATAGTGACAGCCTGATCTGGTTTGCTACAATTTACGGATTAAGATCTTATAACAAAAAAACCGGCAAATTTGAATACTTTGAACATGATGAAAATAATCCCAGGAGTCTGAGTAAGAATTTTGTATACGATGTTTACGAGGATTCCAGGGGTTTTATCTGGGCAGGCTCTGCTGACGGATTAAATATGTATGATAAAAATACTAAAGATTTCAAAGTGTTCAGACAGGAAGACGGCTTACCGTCCAATTATATACTTACTATCATCGAAGACAATAATCATAACATGTGGATGAGTACATCAAACGGGCTGTCTAATCTGATAATAACCAGAGACAAAAAGTCGAAAGCATACAAATACAGGTTTAAAAACTATGATGTTAATGATGGTCTTCAGGGTAACGAATTTAATGAGAAAGCAGTTTTTAAGACCAGGAAGGGAGAGCTGTTATTCGGGGGTTCAAACGGCTTTAATTTATTCAATCCGGATGACATAAAAGCTATAAACATTAGTTCGGAAGTAGTATTTACTGATTTTCAGGTATTTAATAAAAGCATTACAAATAAAGAAATTATAAATGGTAAACAAATACTGACAAAATCTATAACCTACACAGATGAAATAACACTCACCTCTAATGAAAATGTTTTCACTATTGAATTTGCAGACCTTAATTTCTTACATCCTGAAAGGCGACAATATAGCTACATGCTTGAAAATTTTAATAAAGAATGGTTATTTACCGATGGCAGAAACAGGAAAGCAACCTATACCAATCTTGATCCGGGAACTTATATTTTTAAAGTAAGAACGACCAATACTGACGGTACATGGAACGACACTGAGGCACTGATGAAAATTAATATTCTGCCTCCATGGTGGCAAACAATCTTATTTAAAATATCAGTATTAATTGGTGTTATCTCCGCTTCTATTTTATTTTATTTTAACAGAAGCAACCAGTGGAAAAAGCAGCAGCATATCCTGGAGGACCGTGTTAAAGAGCGTACAACCGAGTTATCAGAAGCATATTCACTTTTAGAAAAACGTCAGCATAAAATCAGCGCCCAGAATAAAGAACTGGAAAAACACAGAAACCAGCTGGAAGATATTGTACTGGAGCGGACTGCTGAGCTTGAAAAGGCAAGGTTAAAAGCCGAAGAATCTGACAGATTGAAATCAGCATTCCTTGCAAATATGTCACATGAAATCCGGACCCCTCTGAATGCAATTGTCGGATTCTCATCATTACTTGATAATGAGAATGTCACCAAAAAGGAAATAAAAAACTATGTTAATAAAATAAATACAAATAGTGATTCACTGCTTATTTTAATTAACGATATACTTGATCTTTCAAAAATAGAAGCTAATCAAATTAAAATAAACAAGTCTGTTATCAACGTTAATCAAATACTGGAAGAACTTGAAAACTATTATAACCTGGAAAAGACCAGAGATGTGGGTATTACATATACAAATAAAAAAGATAAACAAAAGGTTTTATTGTATAATGACCCTGTAAGACTTAAACAGGTTTTATCGAACCTGCTCGATAATTCAAAAAAATATACCGATAAAGGTTTCATAAAGTTCGGATATGAATTGGCACAAGATAATATACAATTTTTTGTGTCTGATTCCGGAATAGGAATAAAGAAATCAGATTATGATACGGTATTTAATCACTTTCACAAGATCGAAACCGATGGTAAAAAGGTTTACAGGGGAACAGGCCTGGGACTGGCTATAAGTAAGAGGCTTGTTGAACTTATGGGAGGGAAAATCTGGCTTGAATCCGAGTATGGTAAAGGCACAACATTCTATTTCAGTTTACCGCTGGAGTCTCCGGACGAAGCAGGGAAAAAACACGTTACAAACAGGGTAATAAAAGAACCGTTAGAATTGATACGGGATTTAAAGATACTTGTTGCAGAAGATGAACCTGACAACTTCAGCCTCATTAAAAGTATTCTTCAAAGATATAATACTTCAGTAATTTGGGCCAAAAATGGTAAAGAGGCGGTTGAATATGTTGAATCTCAACCAAATATGGACAACCTGCTGATAATAATGGATATTAAAATGCCTGTAATGAATGGGATTGACGCATTAAATGAAATAAGAAAACTTGACCAGCATGTACCAGTAATAGCTGTAACTGCATATGCACTGGAAAGCGAAAAATATGAAATATTGCATAGTACATTTAACGATTATATAATCAAACCTCTGAGACCGGAAACATTAATTGAAAGTATAAAAAGAGTTATACATAGTTCAAACACAACAACCCTCAGCTAAAAGGCTAGCAAGGGGGACAGAGCCCTTCCCGATTTAAGATTTACGATTAACGATTTAAGATTTATGATTTTCAGTTTTAGATTTAAAATTGTTAAATTGCTTAATAAAAATATCATGATGTACTACTATTTGAAGAAATTAATTATCTGCTCAGTCATAATGTTATGTTTTGAGCAGTTTTCAGCCATCAGCCAGGATATTAATCTTCCCGATCCGCAGAAAAGCGGTGGAATGCCTTTGATGGAAGCATTAAACAACAGAAAAAGTACCCGTGATTTAAGTGACTATGAAATTTCAGAGCAAGTACTGTCTGATCTGCTCTGGGCAGCTTATGGTTTTAACAGGCCACAGGAAAGCAAGAGGACTGTACCTTCTGCTTACAATATTCAGAATATGAAGATTTATGTGGCAAGAGCCGACGGATTATATCTTTATGATGCAGCAACCAACAAGCTGAACCTGATATTAGCGGAAGATATCCGGGATGAAACAGGCACACAGGATTATGCCAGAGATGCTTCTGTTAATCTTGTTTATGTTGCTGATATGTCGATGATGGCACCTGCAGGGGATAGAGCTGAATTCTATTCCATTGCTCATGCCGGGTTTATCAGCCAGAACGTTTATCTCTTCTGCGCATCTTTCAATCTTGGAACAACAGTACGTGATTTGATAGATAGAGATGCCCTTGGGATTACGATGCTGCTTGAAGATGATGAAGATATAATTCTGGCCCAGTCTGTTGGTTATCCGGAAGGATATATTCCACCGGAGAAAGAAGAAACCAGGTATTCTGCCAAATATTCATTATCTCAGAATTTTCCAAATCCGTTTAATTCAGAAACACAAATAAATTATATACTGCCCGAAAATGCTCATGTATGCATAAATATTTATGATTTGAAAGGAACAAAAATAAAAACAGTGTTGAATAAAAATCAAAGGGCCGGTGTATATAATATTCACTGGAATGGTACTAATGATAAGGGGGCAGGAATGGCAAGCGGGATTTATTTTTATCAGATAGACATAAATAATGATAACAACAAGTTTACACAAACACGGAAGATGTTGATGTTAAAATAAAGAAATAGATTTATTACAATGACAGGAATGCTTTAAAAGTTTTTACTATGATTAGACCTCTGATAGCTATAATATTTTTAGTTTTACTTTGTCTTAACCTATCGGCTGAAGGAGATCCTGTATGGGGAAGGCTTGCGAATCCGGGATTTGAAAATCAGCCTGTTAAAAGTGCATACTTTTTTACAGGTAACTGGAAAAACGGTGTCAGGTTCTATGAATTTGACGGTATTCACAATACTGGGCTTTATACTATTCACCCTTCTGATGCCCGGCACCTGGGATGGTCCGAGAGTACTGCAAACCGGGAATTCGCAGTTAACACATTAATACTAGCAGGAGTAAATGTTATAAACATGTCATACTGGGGTCCTCCGGGCACAGATAACTGGGCATACTGGGCTCCCATGCAAACCTCTGCTTATTCGCATAATGAACTTTTTGATATTGCTCTGGATAAAAATATTCTTATTGCACCATATATTGAATCTTATGCTGCAACAGACAGTTCACAGGGATTTTCATTCATGGATTGTTTTCCGGGGACTGCACAGGATCCGGCACCTGAACTTATTGTTCTTATTGAAGACCTTATTAACCGTTATCTTACTAATCCTGAAAATGAGGCGTGGCCCGGGAAATGGGCACAGATATATGATCAGGAAGGTCAGAAAAGATATTTAATATCAATTATCCATGCAGCATCAAACCAGGGTGGCATGACTCACCAGCTTTTTGCCGAAGGATTTGACAATGTTGCCCAAAAGGTATTTGATGATACTGGTATTCTTATAGGATTTGCGATTGATGCTTTACCGCCGTCAGGTACATATGCACCAGGATTCTTTAAACCTTCAGCGGCTTCAACCGGTCCATGGCTTGTTAATCAGTCATCAGTTCTTGCTGTTCAGTGTTTTATCCCGGAAATATGGACTGGTGTGAGCGATGAAGACTCTCTTCTAAACTGGAAGTACGGGTTCTCATCAGAGTGGATTAAAACCGGGATACCTTTTATCCAGGATATTTCGCCCGGCTATGATGCACACATTGTATTTCCTGAGTCTCCTGTTTACGGGAATAATAGTATATGGAGGAATGGATTGAGTGAGCTGATAGATGACCTTAACAGGGAATCAATTACTTTTAATACATGG
>CP070654.1:2362269-2367385 GCA_020354785.1 Bacteroidales bacterium | reverse complement strand
TATTTATATTATTGAAATCCTGTGCTGAAAAATTGAGTGTTGATCTTGCAAGAACATTTCTTAGTTCAACGGATGCATTGGGAAAATTCCTTAAAAGAGAGAAGTTAATTTCGTCTACCTCTATCTCAGTAATAAGATGTTTATCAAGATACTTTTTCAGGTATTTGATTACAGCTTCATCATAGGTAACCGAAATAAATATTCCTGCCGGAAGCAGAATGATAATCAGTATGGCAATAATGATCCCTATTCGCTTTGCTGCCTTCATAGATATGAGCTACAAAAAATTGAGTAAAAATATAATAAAAGCATCTAAGTAACTCCAAAAATAGTGTTAATAATTATGTATTGCCTGTTAAACAGGCTATGATTGCTGAGATGTTTTATTCTTTACGGCAGGATCATCAATACTGGTATCTTTCTTTGATTGTTTAGTCTTTTTACTCGTGACCAGAAATTGATTCATTTTAGGCAGTAACTGGTTAATATTAATTGGTTTTGAGATATAATCGTCGCATCCGGCTAAAATACTCTTTTCTTTATCCCCAGCCATCGCTAAGGCAGTTTCAGCAATAACCGGCAGCGATTTTCGAAATTTTTTAATTTCACGTGTTGCATCATAACCATTCATTCCAGGCAACTGGATGTCCATCAGGACTATATCTATATCAAGATTGCTTTTACAGATATCAATGGCGGTTTCAGCACTTTTTGCCCGAATGATATTTGCGTTGGTTTTTTTCAGGGTTTCTTTCAGGAATGAGTAACTATTCTGGTCATCTTCTACAATAAGTATATTAATGTCACTCCAGTTGTAATCCTGAAACATATCTTGCTTGTAAGAAAATTGTTCGATAATCTTAGTTATTTTCAGATAGGGCAGAGTAAAGTAAAAAGTTGTTCCCAGTCCGGGATGGGAATCAACCCACATTTCTCCGCCAAGGAGTTCTACCAGGTTTTTTGATATAGCCAGCCCCAGTCCGGTGCCTACTATTTTCTTTTCCTCAGATGACACGGTCCTTCGGTATCTTTCGAAAATAATTGGTATTTCATCTCTTTTAAGACCTATACCTGTATCCTTTACAAATAATTCGAGTGTTTTGCTGTCTTTTATCTTACATCCAAACTCTATTGATCCGGCTTCAGTAAATTTTATAGCATTATTAATAAGGTTGCTTAATATCTGTTTTAGTCTGTATGGATCTGTTTTAATAATTAAATCTTTGGGGCAGCTGGTGTCAAACAATATTCTCAGATGTTTCTTGCTTGATTTATTTATTACTTCTTTGAAGGTGAGCTGCAACTCCTGGAATAATTTAAACAGATCGCATTCCTTTTTGTCAATTTTTATTTCACCGGCTTCAATCTTAGCAATGTCAATTATATCATCAATAAGTTTGAGTAATAGCTCGCCACTTGATTTAATATAACTTGCAAACTCAGCTTTCTGATCTTCAGGTATATCTTCAGATGAGAGCAGATTTGAAAAGCCTATTATAGAATTCATAGGGGTTCTGATCTCATGCGACATATTTGCCAGAAATGAAGATTTAAGCTTATCAGCAGTCTGAGCTTTATCAGTTTCCTTTTCAAGTGAATTAATATACTGGTTTCTGGCAGTAATGTCAATAATAATGCCTCTTCGGCCGCAAAACCTGTTACCTTTTATAATATTATCAGAATAAACAGAAGCCGGAAATTTTGAACCGTCTTTTCTGATTGCTATAAAATTTGAATTTTCGATTTTGTGATGCCCTAGCAAATCATTTTTTGATTTTGTAATTATTGTCTCGATAAGATTCAGCCCATCATCCAGGTCATCATTTGTGTAACCGAATGTTTTATACCAGGCTTTATTAACATAGGTAAAATTTCCTAATTCGTCAGTTTCATAAATGCTTTGAGGTAACATGTCAGCCAGCTCACGATAACGAAGTTCGTTATCTTCGGCGGTTTTTAATGCACTATCTCTCTGTTTTTCCCAGACATGTAACTTGGCAACCATATTTCGAAATTCCTTATATATCTGCCTGATTTCAGTTGCAGAATTTCTTAAATTAATTCTTTCAACGTATTTAAATTTATGCTTTGTGAGGCTTGAAATATAACTTGTTAATGTTTCCAGGTGTGATACCAGATATTTTGATAGAATATAGCTTACAGCTATAGACAATAGTATTACAAATCCTACAAAAATTGCATAATATATGCTGGTCTTTCTCAACAATGCTTGCTGGGTTTTAACTGATTCTTCTTCCAGCTGAGCAAATAATGATTCTATTATATTGCATTTTTGCCTCAGGTTAAGCCACAAACCTGAATTATCTTTTAATCCTATTTGCTTATCAAGTTTAACTAATAGATGAAATACATTAATGTAATTATCTAATGTATAAATAATTAAAGATTTTTCATCTTTTGACAATAAGTTATTTCTAATAATCGAAGATTTCAGATTCTGGGATAGCCTGTTGAAATTTTCAATATAAAATTTATCATTTCTAAGGAAATAATCCTTTTCATTCCTTCTGATTTGCAACAACCTGGTCTTATCAATATTTAAATTATTCTCCAGTTTATAAATATAATCTATCATTTCGCCTTCAAGACCATAGTTTTTATAACCTTTTTTGTATATGAGGTAAACAAGTGTATCAAATACTATACTGTAATCCTTAAATTCCTTAAAAATCTGATATAGTTCGTGATCTATATCAAATGATTTCCATGCAGTTGTATTTTGTATATGCTTAATTTTCTTTTCAACAGAGTTCGCTATTGCCAGGTGCTGATTCAGAAGGTCGCTTTCGCCTGTAATGAAGAACCTGGGATTATAAGGCTCGGAATAAAAAAAATTGTCAGACAATCGGAATATTTTAAGGAAATCAATATGAAGAGCATTAATTTTCTTAACGACAGTATTGATTTTATCTTCTCTGCTATTAAGAATAATATTAGATGGTATAATTACACAGGCAATTAGCAATGAGAAAATAAGAAACCAGCCAAGAAGTCTGTATCTTAGTGAATTAACCATTAGTGAAACGCAAAAGCATTATGTGATTGAAAATAATCATATTTAATTAAAATCTATCCATAATATGATAGAATTTTCAAACATTTTTGAATATAACGATATTTCGGTTATAATAAATACTTAAATAAGAAAAATAATCAAATATTTTATTATTACAGTAATATCTGGTTATATAAAAATCAGGTCTTTAGGTCCTTAGGAGCTTTTATTGTTTTATTAAATGAAATAAAATAGTCTAATATATTGAATAAAAGTAATTTGCTGCTTATTACATATTCATCCTGTTTTATAATCTTTAAAACCTCATTTGCCATAATTGTATCAGTAATATTATAAAGAGCACCTATTGCTGTGATATTATTATGGATTATAAAAATAAAAAAAGTGCTATATTTCTACAGCACTTTTCTGATGTATTTATTTTAAATGCTATCAAAAGGCAAGTGATAATCCTAATGAAACAGGATATAGTTGAGGATCGCCATCTTTTTCAAAAAAGGGAGTAAGGTAATAATTAGCATAAAATTTCAACGCCCTGTATCCAATTCTTGCTGTTAATCCATATCTGAGAGGATTTATATTAAAGTCGTCTTTGGTCTTGTCTTTTTTCCTGTTACCATCAACTTTATATATCACCTTTGATTGTGATCCCAGCTTAAGCCCTCCTATTGCACCTGCTGAAATGAAGAATCTTTTTGACCTTTTTGCTTCTATCAATTGCAATTCAAATAAAAGGGGAACTGTCAGGAAGGTTGTTCTCAGTTTGCTTTTACTTAGTGCACTGGGATAGTCATCTTTAGTGATTATATTTCCATCAACTTCCTGTATATTATTATTACCGTCAAAGTGGTAATTATTAAATTCGAGGCCAATTCCTGTTACAAGACCTACCCTGTCAGAACCAAATCCGACACTGTATTGCTTTATGTTCCAGTTAAAGTTCCAGGATCTACCGGTATTCAAATCCATGAACTGCTCACCTGGGGTTCTTGACATAGAAAATTTGTCATCAACAAAATTGTTTAATCCAAATTCAATACCAGACCAGTGACCTTTAAATTTCTTTTTCTTTCTTTTCGATTCATATTTATCGTCATCTGATTCTGTAATTTTCAGGCTGGTCCCGTCTTCATCTTCAATAACACTAAATTCTTTGTCACCAAACTTTAGCTTGGTTGTATCGCCTTCAATAACGCTGAATTCTTTGTTTCGAATCTTTATCCTGGTAGTGTCACCTTTTTCATCAAACTTAATAATTTCCTTCATGCCGACACTGATCTCATCTTCGCTATCATCTAAAATGACTGCCGGCACTTCTTCCTGTTCTGTATCCAGGGTGTCAAATTCCTGTGCGAGTAAACATTGACTGATTATTATCAACAATGTAATTAATCCTTTTATTTTCATAGTTATGTGATTTTGAGTTTATAAATAATAATCTTTAATTTATAACGGGACGGATGAACACAGGAATAGTTACAGCAGGAAGTTTATTTTTTCAGGGGAGATGAAATACTAAATGTTTCTGAATTTAATGCAAAAGCGACTACTTTACCATCTTCACTCATTTGCTTACTTAACAGTACTTCAGATTCAGTTAAATAATTAAAACTCTTAATCCCTGCTTCAGCTAATCTCCAGATATTTATTTTGTTTAGTGCAATACCGTAGACTCTGATATCATTAGCATTTTCTGTATCCTGTTCGGCCAACTCCTCCGGTATATATTCATTACTGTAAAAATTGCCAGTTCTCTTAATCTCTTCATACATTATAAAATCAGTCTTTTCAACCTTAGCAATGATTTGTGGATTAATTGGAGCTAAATATTCGAGAGATTCTCTTTTATCAGTTACATTATCTTCCTTTTTATTCTCAGGTGCTTTTACTGTTATTTTTTCACTTATAGCATCTTTTACTGGTTGTGAAGCCTTTGTCTCTGGTTCCATCTTTTCAGCAGATTCAATATTCTTCTCATAACCGTTTTCCGGGATTATGCTTTTTTTTGTTATATTTTCGGCAACCTGGATATCGGACATTCCTTCCCTGTTTTTTCCGGGCATATAAACAAGTGAAATA
>CP070654.1:2359260-2362169 GCA_020354785.1 Bacteroidales bacterium | reverse complement strand
ATAATTCAACAGTAAAAATATTGAAAATCAATTAGTATGGAATCATTAATAAAAGCTTTAAATTAATAATGACAATTTATCTGCAATTTATTAATTTTACCATCCTTATACTTTCAATTTAAAAGACTAATAAAGAGTAAAGGTGAGAATTCTGGAAAGTAATAATATTAACGGTATTTTAGGAACAATACTTTTTCATCTGGCACTGGTTTTATTTTTCCTGCTGGTTAAAGTCGGAGATGTAAGAAGAAAACAAATTGAATATTTTCCAATTGAATTTGAGGAAGAATTAATGGATATTGAGGAAATTATTAAGGAGATTGAAACTATGCAGGCTGAAATTGAACCCCTTGAAGAAGAGTTAAGAAGAAATATAGCTGTAAATGTTGCAGAGCAGATGAATGCCCGGATAAGTACTGAAAAATACATTGAGGAACTTAAGGAAGAAATGGGAATTGAAAACCTTGAGCAATATCTTGACAGAAGCTTGCCTGATGAAGAGATTATTTCATACAGCGAGGAACAGGAAGCTGATGAAGAAGAATCAGATACTGAAGAAGAATATTCGGGGCCAACCAACGTAACTTATTTTCTTGAAAACAGATCTAAAAAATATCTTCCAATCCCCGTTTATACATGTAAAGGAGGAGGATTAGTAGTAGTAGATATTATAGTAAATCCAGCCGGCAAGGTTATTGCCACATCAATATCAAAGGATTCGGACACCGGTGAACAATGCCTTTTGGAAACGGCAATTAAATATGCGTTTCGTACCAGGTTCAATACGGATTACAATGCGGAGTCAAGGCAAAAGGGATATATTTCATACCAGTTTATTCCGCAATAGTTACTTCAAAGCTAGAATATATTGAGTCATGAATGAATGTTTACATGATATATTTATATTAAACAACAAAATAAAGAAACGGAAAGAATTCGACAGCTCTTATCTTGATAAAGGAAAATCTTTTTACGAGGTTTTGAGATATAATGATGGTTGTTTCCTTTTTCTTGAAGATCATCTCGGAAGAATAGCAAATTCGATAAGATTATTCAACATAGATTATATCCTTGATTTAAGATCTATTACTGACAGTTTCCTAAAACTTGTCTTAAATAACAGCGTAAAACTTGGTAATGTGAAACTGGTTATAAATTTTAATGATACATCAATTCTAAAACCCAGTATACTGGTTTATTTTATCAGCCACAAGTATCCGGATATTGAACAATATAATTCAGGGATTGATGTTTCGTTATTATCCATGGAAAGGAGAATGCCAAATGCCAAGTTTGTCAACATACCAGTACTGAATGCAGTAAAGAAAGAATTGATTGTTAAAGGATTTTATGAAACATTACTTGTCAGCAATGAAGGATATATAACAGAGGGAAGCAAATCAAATGTCTTCTTTATAAAGGATGATGCAATCTATACTCCCCCGATTCAGAAAGTACTTCCGGGGATTACAAGAAAATATGTGTTAGATATTTGTAATGAATTAAATATTAGACTTATAGAAAAAGATATCTCAATTAATGATTTAACAAGATATGAGACAATATTCATCAGCGGGACTTCTGCAAAGATATTACCTGTCAGAAAAATTAATAATATATCATATAATGTCAATAACAGACTGATAAAACAGGTGATTGAGTCTTATGAGAAAATAATCGCCAGATATACTGGCAGAAGAAAGAAAAATATAATTGAAATATTAGATCCTCTTATACTGTAATCCGGTGAAATTATCTGGATATTGAAAATTACAAGCCGGCCGTTTCTTTTGTTTTATTAGTTAATATACTGAAATATTTCTCCTTATCTCTTAGAATTTCAAGAGCTTTATTAAACTGGATATCATGTTTAAGGGAGGCTTTTATTCTTCCCTCCTGGTAATCATACCTGCTGACAATTTCTTCGGTGAGCAGGTTTATTATTTCATCTTTAAATGTTAGCAAATCTTTGTTTTTATCATGTGCCAGCTTCTTTTTAAGTGCCTCAAATTCCTCTTCGGCCCCGGTAAAATATTTCTCTTTCCTGGCTGTTTCAATCAGATCTTCAAGGGCTTTATAACTCCTGGTGGTGTAATCAATAGATTTATTTTCAAGGAATTTAAGGAATTTCTGATAGTTGTTGTCAGTAAATTCAAATTCATCCGGATCTTCAACCGGGCTATTTTCAGCCGCAAAGATTGTAGCATAATCAAATATAAGGTATTTGGTAAACAAACTGACCGTAATATTACCGGGTGATTCAACTTTCAATGTAAGATCCGGTGTTATTCCTCCTCCGTCATAGACCGTTCTTCCATTTCTTGTTGTGAATTCATTAATAAGAGAATCGGGAATATAACCTACACTTCCATCTTCATTCCTGTGTGCATAATCAACTGCCTGGATACATCTTCCGCTGGGGATATAGTATTTTGCTGTTGTAACTTTTAATTGAGTATTATAACTTAATGGCCTGGTTGTCTGCACCAGTCCTTTTCCAAATGTTTTTTCCCCGATAATAACTGCTCTGTCCAAATCCTGCATTGAACCTGCAACAATTTCTGAAGCTGATGCAGATCCCCTGTTTACCAGAATTACCAGTGGAATTGAGGTATCAACTGCAGACTGCTTAGTCTTATATACATTATCCCATTGTTTGACTTTACCGTGAGTACTTACAATTTCCTGTTCTTTATCAACAAATAGATTCGCTACATTGACCGATTCAATAAGTAATCCTCCCGGATTTCCCCTGAGGTCAAGAATAATTGATTCAGCATTTTGTTTTTTGAGTTCGGCTAAAGCTTCCTTTGCTTCTTTGCCGGCATCGTTGGTAAAATTTGATAACCTGATATAACCTATATTGTCACTGACTATTCCATAGTACGGAACATTTTTAATTGTAATTT
>CP070654.1:2354814-2359160 GCA_020354785.1 Bacteroidales bacterium | reverse complement strand
ATATTCTGTCTGAGTTTTATACTCATACTAACTTCCCGGGCGCAAACCACTGATGCTGATAAAATACTTCCCTTTGATGAAAAAATCAGGACAGGAAAGCTTGAAAACGGACTTAAGTATTATATACGCTATAATAAAAAACCGGAAAAAAGAATTGAAATGAGACTGGCTGTAGATGCCGGATCTATACTTGAAGACGAAGATCAGCTGGGGCTGGCACATTTTGTTGAACACATGTGCTTTAACGGTACGAAGAATTTCGAAAAAAATGAACTTATCAGCTACCTCCAGTCAGTAGGAATAAAATTCGGGCCCGATGTCAATGCCTATACATCTTTTGATGAAACAGTGTATATGCTCACTATTCCGTCTGACTCAACCGACATATTAAATAAGGGGTATCTGGTAATGGAAGACTGGGCTCACAACGTATCATTTGAAAATGAGGAAATTGATAAAGAACGGGGTGTTATAATCGAAGAATGGCGGCTGGGCAGAGGTCCATGGCAAAGAATGCGTGATGAATATCTGCCTGTACTGTTTAAAGAGTCAAGATATGCTGACAGACTGCCAATAGGCAAAAAGGAAATAATAGAAAATTCGGATTATGAAACACTTAAGAGATTTTATCATGACTGGTACAGGCCTGATTTAATGGCTTTCATAGTTGTTGGTGACATGGATGTGGATGAAACTGAAGCTAAAATCAAGCAACACTTCAGTAATTTGAACCCACCGGAGAGTCCGAGACCGAGATCCTTGTACGAAGTTCCTGATCATGATGAAACACTGGTTTCAATTGCGGTGGATAAAGAATGTCCCCTTAACGTGGCACAGGTATTTTATAAATCAGATGCAGAACAAAATGAGACATATGGTGATTACAGGAGAATGTTAATTAATTCTTTACTGACGGGAATGCTTAATCAAAGATTAAGTGAACTTACGGAAAAGCCTGAGCCTCCTTTCATAAATGCAGAAACTTATTATGGAAGTTTATGGGCACGTACAAAATATGCTTTCCAGGCAAGTGCCCTGGTAGCTGAAAATGGTATTCAAGAAGGACTGCAGGCACTTTTCGAAGAGAACCTGCGTGTCAGAAAACACGGATTCACTGAAGGAGAGCTGGAAAGATACAAAAGTGAAATGCTCCGGTTTTATGAAAAGCATTATAATGAAAGGGATAAAACAGAATCATCTTCCTATGCCTCGGAATATATACGTAACTTCCTTGAGGATGAACCGGTACCGGGTATTGAGTTTGAATATGCATTTGCTTTAAGTAATATTCCGGGAATTACGCTGGAGGAAGTTAATTCAGCAGCAAAAAAACTGATAACAGATGGTAACAGGGTAATAGTCATTAATGCGCCGGACAAAGAAAATATAATTGTACCGTCCGAAGATGAATTACTTGCCCTTGTAAGCCAGGTTGAACAATCAGATATCAGTCCTTATGCAGACAGGCAGATAGCAACTGAATTGATGGAGAATGTTCCACAAAAAGGAAGTATTATTGAAGAAAAGAAAATTGAAGAAATTGATGTTGCTGAAATAAAATTGTCAAACGGGGTAAGGGTGGTGTTGAAATCAACCGATTTTAAAAACGACGAGATTTTGATGTCTGCCTTTAGTCCGGGAGGTCACTCATTGTACCCTGATGAAGATCACCAGTCTGCTATAAATGCTGACGGAGTTATTGAGGAAAGTGGAGTAAGCAGTTTTTCTGTTTCGGATCTGTCAAAAATACTTGCGGGCAAAACTGTGGGTGTTTCACCAAGTATAGGCTATTACTTTGAAGGATTTGGAGGAAGTTGTTCTCCCGGAGATCTGGAATCCATGTTTAAACTTATTTACCTGTACTTCACTAAGCCACGTGAAGATACATCTTCATTTCAATCGTTTGTTAATAAACAAAAAGGTCTTTATAAAAACCTGTTATCTGATCCTATGCAGTATTACTTTGATCAATACAGGAGGATCAAAAACAATCACCATCCGAGGGCACCAAAACTACCATCGGAAGAAGATTATAAAAAAATTGATTTCAACAGGACTATTAATATTTATAAAGACAGGTTTGCTGATGCCAGTGATTTTACATTTTTCTTTGTAGGTGCCTTTAATACTGACAGTATAAAACCATTAATTGAAACTTACCTGGGCAGCCTGCCTGATATTGAAAGAAAAGAAATGTGGAGGGATTTAAACATAAGGACTCCTGAAGGAAAAGTAGAAAAAACAGTAAAAAAAGGTATGGATCCTAAAAGCTATGTTGCTGTATATTTTGATAAAGAAATAGAGTGGAATGAAAGAGATGAACATTTATTATGGACAATCGGACGAATATTAAACAGAAAATATATTGAGATATTACGTGAGGAGATGAGCGGCATTTATGGTATCAGTACCAGTTCAGGAATTAATAAGATCCCTTATAGCCATGCATATCTGCAGATATTATTCCCCTGCTCCCCATCAAATATAGACAGCCTTACAAACACAGCCCTGAAAGAAATTATTAAAATTCAGGAACAGGGAGTTTCAGATGAAGATCTAAACAAGGCGAAGGAAATACAAAGGCGTGAAATTGAAGAAAACATAAAGAAAAACCGGTACTGGCTGAATAGCCTGAGGAAATGTTATTTATACGGCACAGATTTTTCAAGATTTACTGACTACGATAAAAGAATTAATGCCATATCTTCAGGTGAGTTAAAGAGAGTGGCTAATGAATATATTGATATTGATGAATATGTAAAAGTGGTGTTATTACCTGAGGGAGACGGTTAAACCGGACCGCATTACTCTATGTAATTTGTTCAGTTGATTGTGATGCTAAAATAAGAACATCAAGGCCTTCATGGGTAATTATTTTACCGTTATATAAAGAATCCAGCTGCCTGTTTTTTTCATATTTAATGAAATCATTCCAAAGAGAAGGATTAGTCTTCTCAAATATAACATGCTCAACAATTTTATTGTTGGTAAGATCCTTTACTTTTAATCTCCTGTACTTTTTGCCATTGTCAGCTGTGTGCACAGCACCGTAATCCACTATCTTTAAATTGTTAATGCACATTACCTTATAAGAATATTCTACCAATCAATTATTTTACAATAAACTTCCTGTAAAAATAGCTATTATTATTTATAAACTGCAATATATATATTCCCTTTGAGATATTATCAGGCTTAATTATTGTTTCAGACTGCAGCCGGGATGGTCTTATATGCTTCTCGAATACCTTGTCTCCCTGCACATTATATATACGGACAGTTACTTTTGACAGTTCCTGCAGCAAATAATCAACGGTAAATATCCCATAGTTCGGATTGGGATATATATTAACATAAGGACTATTGCTTTCTGAAATAGCCTCTTCAACAGAACTCAGCCTGTAATCATTAATATCAACTGAAAATATTCCTGATACACCACCGTATGAACCGTCAACCTGAAGCCAGTATGTATTACCGGGAACAAGATCTGTCATTTCCTGTATGCTTGCTGAATAGTCTGCTCTTCCCGGGAAATCGTCGTTTGCTGCAATAAGTTCATAATTGCCTGTTAGCAGATCATTACAGGTTCCGGCATCATATACTGCTATCTGGTTGTCAAATCCCCTGGTTTCAATTGATACAATATCGTAATCAGGAGCAGCAAACTTAAACCATACGCTGTTATGAATAACTGTTTCTCCGCTGCACCATCCATCCTGTGCCCCACATCCCAGCAAACCATCTGAACCTTCCGGTGGTACCGGCTCATTATTCTGTGCTGTAGCACATTCATTGGTAAAATAACCGTTTGGCCCCGGAACAAGAGTATAAGCATCACAAATGTCATCATTGGATGCCACTAAAACATCAACTGATTGTTCAGCTGTACAGGAACCGCTGGTAGCTGTCACAGTATAGGTTGTATTTGCATCAGGATTTGCAATTACAAAATTACCCGTTGTTGTGTTCAGTCCGTCTGCAGGGGCCCATACAAAATCATGATAACCTGAAGCAAATAAATACGTCTCACCTCCGTCACATACGGATGCTATTTCGGGATAAGCTCCAAATTCAATTTCACTTACTACATTAACTATGTCTTTTTTTACTTCCGTATATTCCTCTCCGTCTTTATATACTTTCAATGTTACAGTTTTTCCGCCTAAAGAACTGTAACTAACAGTATGGGGTCCTGCAGTCCTTGCAGCTGACGGAAAGGCATTTTCACCGAAATTCCAGCTTAAACTATCGGGCCCGAATGAACCGTAATAAGTAAATGTTGTGGTACCACTTGTACAGATATCCGTATTTTCAACAATATAATCGGCATATGCTGCAGATGC
>CP070654.1:2348938-2354714 GCA_020354785.1 Bacteroidales bacterium | reverse complement strand
GGAGGTTTAGTCAGATTATCGTCCTTAGTTGTACGGAAGTAAAAGTTTCCCTCCAGAGATGTTGATTCCCATGGAATTTGCATATTATTGGTAGTTTCTCTTACATCTTTTCTGACCTGTTGAAACATTTGAAGAATAGTTATATTTGGCTGACTAATATGATTTATAAGCGCTGCCGTATACGGACTATTTCTTTCATATCCGTCTAATGCCGTTGTACCAGGAGCAGTGGAATATGCTATCAATGTCCCTACGGGTGAATTCATAAATGCTAATCCCTTTCCTGCTGCACTTCTTGTCCATTGCCTTTCAAAAGGATTATCCCGGCAGGCATCCAGAATCATAATATTTACTTTTGAACCTGCATCTTCCATTTTGGCTAGTAATCTTCCGGCTTTAACACAATCATATTCAATATCATTTTCTGTTCTTATATCTGCATCAACAGGTATTAAATAATTAGTCCCCTTTGCCTGGATTCCATGTCCTGCAAAAAAGAACAGCCCAACATCGTAGTGTCTTAACATTATTCCAAAGTCATCTATCATCTGTTGCATGGATTTCTGATCTACATTTTTGTGGGACAGTACATTAAATCCAAGCTCAATTAATTTCTCAGTTATAGCATCAGCATCATTTTCAGGGTTGGCCAATGTTCCGCCATGAATGTAATTACTATTGCCAATAACTAATGCCAGTCTTTTGTTCTGGGCAATTACATTTGGAATTAACAATACCGAAATACAAAGAATTAATAGTTTTTTCACCTTTATCAGGAATTATCTTGTCTAATACAAATTTAATATTTAAAAACCTTTAAGTCAACTGATTTTTTCAGCAAATAAAAAGGGGACAGCGCCCTGAAATCTAAAATCGTTAATCTTAGATCAAACAGGGCGCTGTCCCCTTCTGTATTATGTACCCGGAGCGGGACTTGAACCCGCACAGCCATAAATGGCCACTGGATTTTAAGTCCAGCGCGTCTACCAGTTCCGCCACCCGGGCAGATATAAAAAAAAAGAGCGGAAAACGGGACTCGAACCCGCGACCCCGACCTTGGCAAGGTCGTGCTCTACCAACTGAGCTATTTCCGCCAGCTTAAAGGCAGGTGCAAATTTATCATATTTTTTTTCTATCTACAAAAATAATTCAGACATTATTGGGAGGTGTAAGAGTTAGTTAATCATACTCTGATTTGACAGGATCAGGCATGTTAATTTTCCGGAAATTCATAACTAGGATATTACAGGAAATCCTGAAAATGTGAAATAATATTTTAGTTTTTTGTCTGATATACTTTTATTTTAATAATTTCGTTTTTTATAACATATTCACTAAAAATAAATTAATATGAAGAGGTTAATATTAATTATAGCAGTGATGGCCCTGATACTCAGTACAGGGTATTTTGTAATTAAAAATTACAGTAGTGACAAGTATAAAATTGTCAAATTAAAGGGTGGTGATGCTTATACCAACTTTTCAAGATCAGATTTTGAATGGATAACAGGAGCAGATTCTGACAGCATATCAGCACTTCCCCTTTATGATGGTGACCTGATATATATATTATCAGGAGTTGACGAATTACCATTTCACAGGTATAAAGAAAATGACGGTAATTACCTGGATTTTGACATCGAGGATTTTGTACTTTATATTAATGGCAATATTGTCGCATTTGAGTTATCGAAGAATGAAGACTTTATGGAATGGTTAAATGGAATTGAAACGGAAGATATTCAGGATTTGCGTTATATTTCGGTTTCAGACTATTCTCCGGATATACACAAAAAATATTTAAAGAAAATAGCCCGTACTAAACCTGATATAGGATTATTTATTGATGAAGACATTACTGATCTGGGTGATATTTTAGACATGTTTGATACTGAATGGATAGCTGCGGGAGGCTGCGAGTTTGATGAGGAGACTAAGAAAAAAATTGCAAATGAAAAGAGCCTTGAATTACTTTATATTGGTGAAGATAGCTGGGATCTGGATATTCTGTCAAAACTCCCGAAGCTGGAATCTCTTATACTGGTAGAAATACCACAGCCTGAAAATGACAAGCCCCTGGTTAATAATAATCTTAAACTACTTACCATAATTAAGTCCGGGATCAGGGATATTTCATCTTTAAGTAATCTTACTAATCTTACCGAACTCTATTTACTGGATTGTGATTCCTTAACCAGTATCAATTCAATTGACAAATTTGAGAATCTTAAATGCCTGAGCCTGGTTAATTGCGATAATTTAACAGATATTGATGTTCTTGAAAATATGACCTCACTTAAATGGATATCATTTAATCCTGGTATAACAGAAAAAGAACTTGATGATTTTATCAAAGATCATAAAGGTATTGAGGTTGTAGAATTAACATATTGCAAGAATATTAATGATGTCAGTCCGTTCAGGAAACTTAAAAAATTGTCCTGTTTTACTTATTTTGAAACAGAAGTAGATATAAATTCAGTCTATGACCTGAAAGGACTGGAATATCTTTCCTTACCGGACAGTTTATATGAGAATACTATAGATATCGGGCAAATTCAGGAAAAGAATCCCAATTGTGTTATTGTACCCAATGCAGGATTCTGCCTGGGTTCAGGATGGCTGCTCCTTATTATTCCTGCATTAATTGCCGGTAAGCTAATTTTAATGGTTGCCAGGAGGAACAAAAGCTGAATTCCTGGTTAGTATTGTTATGGAAAAATTAGTAAAAAGTAAGTTTTCAGTACTGGCTGAGTCCTTAATTTGCGTTGCCGGGATAATAATCTTTGCAGTATTTTCTCACAGGAAGATTTTACCCTTTATTTTGTCTTTTGCAGGATTACTGATAGCAGCTATTATAATAAACAGGAATATCCGTACACTTAAAGACCTGAAATCTCTGTTCGGTTTTAACAGATTGTCAGCTGATACATATTTTTATCTTTTTGTTGCAGTAGTCTTTGGTGTTTTGATAGCAGTAGTATACAGAGAACACCAGAACAATTTTATTTTACCGGGCAGGCTTACCTGGTTTGCGATTCCGGCAATGCTTATAGGATCAACGGAAGAGCTTGTTTTCCGTGGATTTATCCAGTCACATACACGTAATATCAGTGTTATATTCTCTGTTCTTTTTGCAACCGTAGCACATACGGCATATAAATGTTCATTTTTTATGGCACACCAGTCGGGTTACGAAATTGATATATTGTTCCTGGCGAAATGGACAATGCTGGGGGGGCTTGTTTTTGGTATTATCAGAGAATACTCAAATAATATTGTCCCGGCTATAGCAGGCCATGCCGTTTTTGATCTGCTGGTTTATGGAGATAGTGTCGGTGTTCCGTGGTGGATATGGTCTTAGGGAGTTTTTTATACGCCATCGGCAATCATATCACCTACTTCACTTGTTGAATACCCCATTTTACCTGCACCCATATCCTTAATTTTATTTCCTGTAACGTACATCACCGATTTGTCAATTGCTTTTGCAGCTTCATCTTCATTAAGATGCTCAAGCATCATTATACCACAGCAAATAGATGCAAGGGGATTTATTATATTCTTCCCTGTGTATTTTGGAGCAGATCCTCCAATAGGTTCAAACATACTTACTCCGTTGGGATTTATATTACCTCCTGCAGCTATACCCATACCTCCCTGTGTTATTGCTCCAAGGTCGGTTATAATATCACCAAACATATTTCCTGTTACAATAACGTCAAACCATTCGGGATTTTTAACCATCCACATACAGGTAGCATCCACATGGTAATATTCACGTGTAATTTCCGGAAAGTCTTTTTCTCCGATTTCATGAAATGCTCTTTCCCAGAGATCGTAAGTATAAGTTAATACATTTGTTTTTCCGCAAAGAGCCAGTGTATTCTTTTTGCCATGTTTCCTGGTATACTCAAAAGCATAGCGTAAACACCTTTCAACCTGCTTCCTGTTATATACCATGCTTTGAACTGCTACTTCATCAGGAGTACCTTTCATAGTAAATCCGCCTATTCCCGTGTACAGGCCGCCTACATTTTCCCTGACAACAACATAATCAATTTCTTCAGGTCCTTTGTCTTTCAGTGGAGTAGGCACACCCGGGTACAGTTTTACAGGCCTGAGGTTAATATACTGGTCAAGTTCGAAACGTAATTTAAGCAGAATTCCCTTTTCAAGTATTCCCGGCTTTACGTCAGGATGACCTATTGCACCGAGAAAAATAGAATCAAATTTCCGGAATTCTTCAACAGCTGAATCAGGAAGTATTTCGCCGGTTTCCAGATACCGGTCTCCTCCAAAATCAAACCATTCGAAGTTAAGTTTAAAACCAAATTTATCTGAAGCTGCCTTCAGTACCTTTATACCTTCATCAACAACTTCCGGCCCGGTTCCGTCACCGGGTAATACAGCTATGTTATACGACTTGTTACTCATGCTTTACCTGTTTTTCTGTTATTATTTATTTTTAGTTATTATTTTTTTTCTAAAAGCCGACAATTATAAAAATTTATTTTCAGATTGCCAAATTGAATTCTGTTGCTATATTGTTCTATTCCCCTATTCCTTTATTTCCCCTATTCCCCTATTTCCCATATTCCTCTATTCCCCCTATTTCCATATTTCCCTATTGAATAGCTAATAGCTAGAACTTATTATTCTCAACAATATTGAGCATCTTCAGCGTAGCTTTAATAGCTGCCACGGTCTGGTCCGAATCAAGCCCTCTTGTCCTGAATTCTTTTCCGTTGCCTGTATTCCATGTAATAACAGTCTGAACCAGGGCATCGGTTTTCCCTCCCGGAGGTATTGATACCGAATAATCTGACAGCTTGGGAAAGGTCTTGTTACGTTTTTCATAAATTTTTCTTAAAGCTTTAACAAACGCATCGTATTGTCCGTCACCATTGGCTGTTTCCTCATATTCGGTATTACGTATTTTTATTTTAAGAGTAGCAACCGGTTTAAGTCCGTTTGATGTTGAAAGAGAATAATTCTTAATCTGGATTTTTTCATCAATATATTTGCTCCTGAGAACATCTGATATTATGTATGGCAGATCCTCCTGTGTGACAGTCTCCTTTTTATCTCCAAGTTCAATTACTCTTTTAGTAATTTTTTTCATTGATTTTTCATCCAGGTCTATCCCGAGTTCTTTAAGGTTTTGTTTGATATTGGCTTTCCCCGATGTTTTTCCCAGGGCATATATCCTTTTTCTTCCGAAGCGTTCCGGTAATAAATCATTAAAATAAAGCTGGTCTTTCTGATCGCCGTCTGCATGTACACCGCATGTCTGGGTAAATACAGAATCACCAATCAGAGGTTTATTCGGAGGAATGCGGATACCTGAAAAAGACTCAACCATCTTGCTTACAAGGCTAAGCTTGGATTCATTGATATTCATGTCGCATTTCAGGTGGTCTTTTATTACTCCGATAACGCTTGACAGAGGAACATTACCTGCCCTTTCTCCCAGACCGTTTACTGTTGTATGAATACCTGTGATGCCGGCTTTAATTGCAGAGAATACATTTGCTGTCCCCAGGTCATAATCGTTATGTGCATGAAAGTCAAATTTCAGTTCCGGGTATTTCTCTTTAATCATTTTACAGTATTCATATGTTTCATCAGGATTTAATATCCCGAGAGTATCTGGTAACATAAACCTTCCTATTTTCTCATCTTTAAGTGAGTCTAATAAGAACATTACATAATCCCTTGAATTTCGCATTCCATTTGACCAGTCTTCAAGATATATATTAACATTCAGCTTATT
>CP070654.1:2341957-2348838 GCA_020354785.1 Bacteroidales bacterium | reverse complement strand
TCTTCCTCAATAAGTAATATTTATTTAAAGAGAAAAGAACACAATAATTTCCTATTAATAGATCCATTTAATCAATATATGAGCACATTCTCAAATACACAATACGTTAATACACGCCAGCCATTTACCAGGTTGACCTATACAAATGGAGGAGGAGAAGATACGAGAGAAGAAACTCTGGAAGCGTATCATACCCAGAATGTTAGTAAGTTTTTTAACATAGGATTAAAATATAATCTTATATCTGCCAACGGCCAGTATAAATTTCAGAAAGTAGTAAATAATGCACTAAAATTATTTACAAGCTATGAAGGACGTCGATATAATATGTATTCAAACTTTAACCTTAATAAGATTAAGGCGGATGAAAACGGAGGTATAACAAATGATTCTCTGGTAACTGACTCAACATTCCAGAATACAGCGGATATCCCAACGGTATTTGGAGGTACTGAACAGGGGATACTGCACGATCCGGATGTTTTAACCACAGTTAAAAATCTTAGTTTTGTTATTGTCCAGGAATTTAATTTTATTCCCGAACCCGTTAGTGATGCTATAGAGCCAGTTAGTGATACTATAGAATCCGTAAGTGATACTATAGAATCCGTAAGTGACACTATAAAACCCGTCACAGAAAAGAAATTTATCCCCTCAATATCACATATTCTGCAGTTTGACAGAAGCAGCAGAATACACAGGGATAAAACTCCTGACGCAGGGCTAAATGAAGGCATGTATAATAACACCTTTTTCAATCCCGAATACACCCTTGATTCAGTGTATTACAGGCAATTTTACAACACTCTGAGATTTAAGTTAAAAAAGATGACCGAAAAAGAAGAAATACGGTTTCATATAGATTTGACAAGCGAGTTATTGAAATATAGCTTTTATACGCCTTCTGATAATCAAATTAATTATGCAGGAGATACATCCGCGCTATTTCGTTTTACAGGCCAGAAATACTACCCTGATACATTTAAAAGGGCCAGTTTATTATCAAACTTTTCTGGTTCATTTAATATGTCCTGGTCTAAGAGGGATATTTTTAAAAGTAATATCCGCACCAGCTACTTCCTTGCAGGATATAAAGCCGGCAGTTATGATATAAGTGCTGAGTTTATATCATTTCTTAAGGGTAAGTCCGGCAAATCATTCATATCCCTGCTTTTGGAGTATAAAAATGAAATACCTGATTATTTATTACAGAACTATTATTCCAATTATTTTATCTGGGAAAATGACTTTAGTCCGGTAAAGAATGCTGTAATAGATCTGAACTATATAAATCCCCTTAAAAAATTTGAAATAGGCATAAATTATTCATTAATAGCTGATTATATCTATTTTAGCTCAATTGCTCTGCCTCAGCAGTATGAAAATAATTTATCTGTTATTTCACTGCATCTTACAAAATTTCTGGAATTCTGGAAATTCAGATCATTGAACAAACTGGCCGGTCAGTTTGTTAATAAACCTAATTATCTCAGTTTACCTGAATTTGCAGCATATAATTCAACATATATTGAACATGAATTCTATTTCAAGTGGACTGATGGAAGATTGCTTACTATGCTCGGCTTCGACATATATTATAATACAAAGTACCACGCAAATGCCTATAATCCGGCATTAGGTTTATTTCATCAGCAAAATGAGAAAAAACTGGGAAATTATCCATACCTGGATGTGTTTCTGAATATAAAACTTAAACGTACCAGGTTTTTCCTGAAATATGAACATGTAAATTCGGGACTGATATATAAAAATTATTTTTCAGTATTACACTATCCAAGGAATGAAGGAGTATTTAAAGCCGGAATTTCCTGGACTTTTTATGACTAAAACTAAAACTAATAAAATATAATTCAGAGAACTATCAAATATTTAAATTATGAAAGAGTCAATTATTAAAATAATATTATTGATATTCCTGTTTCTCTCATCCGGTATATATTTTGAGAAAACGCAGGATATGCAAATTACGATTGATGATCTGGATATAATTAAAGACAAGGGGAAGATCGTAGTCCTTACAGACTTTAATTCTACCAGCTATTTTATATATCGCGGACAACCTATGGGTTATCAGTATGAACTGCTACAGGAACTGGCAGATCATTTCGGTCTTGGGCTGGAAGTTATTGTAAGCAATGATTTGAACAACAGTTTTGATAAACTGGAAAGCGGGGAAGTTGATCTTATAGCTGCAAATCTTACTATAACAAAACAGAGGAAAAAAATTATGGACTTTACAACACCGCATAGTAAAACGCGACAGGTGCTTGTACAGCGTAAGCCTGATAACTGGGAAAGTCTGGATAAAAAATCACGTGAATCTGTGCTAATCAGGGATCAGCTTGATCTGGCAGGTAAAACTGTTTATGTACAGGCTAATTCATCTCATGCCTTCAGGTTAAAGAACCTGTCAGATGAAATAGGCGAAAATATTAATATTATTGAGACTAAGGAAGAAGTAGAACAATTAATATCACTTGTAGCAAGCGGGGAAATTGACTATGCAGTAAGTGATGAAAATGTTGCACAGGTTAACCAGAGCTATTATCAGAATATTGATGTTGAAACACCTGTTAGTTTTCACCAGAACCTGGCATGGGCTGTCAGGAATAACTCGGGTAAGTTACTTACCGAGATAAATAACTGGCTGGAACAATTTAAAAATACCAGGCAATATAAACTTATATATGCTAAATATTTTCAAAACAACAGGTCAGCAAATATTGTTGAAAGTGATTACTATGCTTTGGCATCAGGACGAATTTCCGCATATGACGAGTATATAAAAAAATATAGTGAGGAAATCGGGTGGGACTGGAAGCTGATTGCGTCATTAATGTACCAGGAATCGAGATTCCAGCCTAATGTAAGATCATGGGCAGGGGCTTTCGGCCTTATGCAATTTATGCCGGCAACAGCCAGCAGATTTGGCATTAGTCCTAATTCATCAAATGAGCAGCAGATTCGTGCAGGAGTAAAATTTTTGATGTGGCTTGAGCAAAAATTTGATAATATTGAAGACCGTGATGAGAAAATAAAATTCACTCTTGCAGCTTATAATGTAGGACTTGGGCATATTATAGATGCAAGGAACCTTGCAGAGAAGAACGGCTCCAATCCTGATATCTGGGACAATAGCGTTGATAACTATCTGTTATCCAAGTCAGATCCTGAATTTTATAATGATCCTGTGGTAAAATACGGCTACTGCAGGGGAAAAGAAACATATGCATATGTCAGGGATATAATGGAGAGGTACGAGCATTACCGCAATCTGATTGATTAGGTTTATTCCCATATTCCAATATTCCGCAGTATATCCAGAAATTCGCTTAATATCATGGCTGTTGCTCCCCAGATATGATTATTGCGGATATTATAATATGGCATTTCAATTCTGTTGCCCCTGATATATTCAACCTTTTTTTCAATTATGCCTGGATCAAGTAAATCCTTTACTTTTACCTCTATTAAATAATCCACTTCCCCGGGATTTGGCCTAAAAAGAGGTTTCTTATATAAAACTCCGACAAAAGGTTTGACTTCCATGTTACTTACCTGAATCTGCAATGGTGTTAAATGACCTAATATTTCAATCCCGGATGCTGAGATTCCCAGTTCTTCTTCCGCTTCTCTTAAAGCAGTTTCCTGTAATGAGTTATCACCAGGTTCAAATCTGCCTCCGGGAAAGCTTATTTGTCCGCTATGAGGGGTATCATCCAAAGTTCTCTTCATCAATATGACATTCATTTCATTATTATAAGGATATAGTAGAATCAGGACACTGCTACTTTGAAATGTTATATCAATGTTTAAAGGACTCCTGGTAACAGGTATCATTTTATTCTGACTTGCTTCACCAGGAAGGGGCATACTGAGTTCAGTCTTTAAGGACTCTATAATATTTCTGAATGACGTATTATTCAAATAAGATGTTTATCAGTTAAACCTTATTGTTTTTACCGGGTTAATATTTGAAATGATTATAGACGGGAGAAGAAGGATAATCATTGTAATAACCAGGGTACCTACATTTAAAATGACAATATGGAAGGCATTAAAGTTTATCGGGGCATAATCAATAAAGTATGAAGTCTGGTCAAGTTTTAACACCTTGAAATAATGCTGTATCCAGCAAATTCCCAAACCTATTATATTACCCCAGAACAAAGCTTTTATCATAAGAAAAGCTGACTGATAAAGGAAGATATTTTTAATACTTCTATTCTTGGTTCCTATAGCCTTTAATATACCAATCATATTTGTACGATCAAGAATTAATATCAGTAATCCTGATATCATATTAAAAGCAGCAACAATTAACATTAATCCAAGAATTATCCAGACATTTTTGTCAACAAGATTAAGCCAGTCAAAGATCTGCGGATATTTTTGTTTTATATTAATTACCTGCAGGGTTTGTCCGTCTTCATTAAATGTTGACCCTGCTATATTTCTAACAGCATATGTCATGTAATCAATATCGTCATAATTATCTATAAGCACCTCAAAACCACTTATTTCATCTTCTTCCCAGTTGTTCAATTTTATTATATGACCAATATCTGCCAGTATAAATTGCCTGTCAAACTCTTCAAGGCTTGTTTCATATATACCTGAAACAATAAATGAACGAGGTCTGGGTCTTTTATCTATAAAATACATTATAAACTTATCACCAACCTTCAGCTTAAGTAATAATGAAAGATATTTTGAAATAAGAACCTCGTTGGTTTTTACCGTATCATTAACTGTAAAACTATTACCATCTATCAGGTTCTCATTAAAGAAACTCCAGTCAAAATCACTGCCAACACCTTTAACTATCGCGCCCTGTATATCAGTTTTTGTTTTAATAATGCCAGGTTTTGTAGCGAACACCTGTATATGCTTTACTCCTTTTATAGAGTCCAGGGAGGGATAAAAATGCTGTTTTCTGGATATTGGAGATGTTTCAAATGATGCATTTAAATCATAGTTGACAATCTGAATATGTGATCCGAAACCAATAATCTTCTTTCTGATTTCATGTCTGAATCCTACTACAATGGCTACAGAAATTATCATTACTGCCAGTCCGAGTGATATCCCAAAAATACAAATTCTGATTATCGGCCTTGAAATAGACTGCTTGCTTTTCTTATCAAAGGTTATTCTTTTTGCTATAAAAAACTCAGTGTTCAATTTATGATTTAATATTTAACATGTAAAAGTAGTAAATTAGTGCCATCAATATTATATAATAATATGAATTTAAACTGTTTGTCTTATATATAATTATGAACTTAATTAAGTTTTCACTAATTGCATTAATCTTATTTGTCACCCATACCTGTGAATACAGCTCTTCACAAAAGCCTGAAATTAAACCGGGTGCGGAAAGAACAGAAGTTTACATTCCAAAGATAAAGGGAAAGAAAGTAGCTGTTGTGGTTAATCATACTTCCCTGATTTGCAACACTCCTGTCGTTGATTCCCTGTTAAGCCTGGGAGTTAATATAAAGAAAATATTTAGCCCCGAACACGGATATAAAGGAAAGGCTGAAGCAGGAGAAATTTATTCCGACTCAATTCTGCTAGTGCACAATATAGAGATCATTTCATTATACGGAAATAAAATAAAGCCGGTCAATGAAGACCTGGCAGGTATTGATATCCTGGTGTTTGATATACAGGATGTGGGAGCCAGATTCTATACTTATATTTCAACATTGCACTATATAATGGAGGCTTGTGCAGAAAACAATATTCCATTATTAATTCTGGACCGGCCTAATCCAAACGGACATTATGTTGACGGACCTGTGCTGGATTTGGAATTTAAATCATTTGTTGGAATGCATCCTGTACCTGTTGTGCATGGAATGACTATAGGAGAGTATGCAGAAATGATCAACGGGGAAAAATGGTTAAGTGACAGTGCAGGCTGCCAGCTGGAAATTGTAACATGTGAAAATTATAAACATTCTGATTACTATATGCTGCCTGTAAATCCTTCTCCAAACATCCGGAATATGAAAGCAGTATATCTGTATCCATCGCTGTGCTTCTTTGAAGGTACAATAATGAATGAAGGCAGGGGGACTGATTTTCCTTTCCAGGTATACGGCCACCCTGACTTTCCGGACAGGGATTTTTATTATATTCCTGAAAGTAATCCAGGTGCATTAAATCCCAGGCATAAAAATTTAAAATGCTACGGTGTTAATTTAAGGGACAGGAAAATTGAGGAGCTTCAATCGGAAAGGAAAATAAGCCTGTCATATTTAATCTACGCTTACAGTAAAATGAGAAAAGGTGAGGAATTTTTTAGCAGTTATTTTAATACTCTTGCAGGAAATAATAATTTAAAAAGCCAGATAATCAGAGGATTAACTGAGGAGCAAATCAGAAGCTCCTGGCAGAAGGATCTTCTACATTTTAAGACTATAAGGAAAAAGTATTTGCTTTATTCTGATTTTGAATGAAATGTATTCACTAATTTGCTGCCTTTTCCTTTATAACTTCAGGTTTGGCAACAACTTTACCTTTAATTTTTAATACTACCGGTGTATTGGAAGCATTTGAGTGTACAGTAATAGATTTTGAAAAGCTTCCTACTCTTTTCGTATTATATTTCACTTCAATACTTGAATTATCACCGCCTTTAATAGGCTCTTTTGACCATTTGGGCACTGTGCAGCCGCAAGAAGGACGCACATTACTTAAAACAAGCGGATTTTTGCCTGTATTCTTAAACACAAATTCGCACTTTCCATCATCTCCCTGGTAAATAGTGCCATAATCATATTCGAGTGTTTCAAATGTTATTACCGGAGCCTTTTTATCAACTTTTGTATTGTTCTCTGAACTTTGTGAAC
>CP070654.1:2338494-2341857 GCA_020354785.1 Bacteroidales bacterium | reverse complement strand
TAAAATAAAGAAAGCAGGGCAGAATATTAAATATGATATTCAGGTATTAAGTAATTATGATATAAAAGTTAAGGGTGATTTATTTGATACAATGATTGCTCATTACTTAATTCAGCCTGATCTTAAACATAATTTACAGTATCTGTCAGAGAATTACCTGAATTATACTCCTGTACCTATTGAAGAACTAATAGGCAAAAAAGGAAAGGCCCAGCAGAGTATGCGCAATGTGGATACAAGTATTATTAAAGATTATGCATGCGAGGATGCAGATTTAACATGGCAACTGTATAAAATACTTGAAAATGAACTAAAGGCTAACGGTCTGACAGAATTATCACAAAGAATTGAAATGCCGTTAATCAGGGTTTTATCGGATATGGAGAATTCAGGATTCAGATTAAATACAGAAGATCTGGATATATATGCTGAATTATTACGCAGCCAGATAATTAATATTGAAAAGGACATCTTTAAACTTGCCGGGCTGGAGTTTAATATATCTTCTCCAAAACAGCTTGGAGAAATATTGTTTGAAAAACTTAATATTTCCGGTGATGTCCGGAAAACAAAGACAAAACAATATTCAACAAGTGAAGAAGTGCTTGTAAAATTTAAGGATAAACATGAAATAGTTAACAAAGTTTTAGAGTACAGAGCCCTAAAAAAACTACTCTCGACATATGTGGATGCACTTCCAAGGTTAATAAACAGCAAAACAGGGAAGATACATACATCTTTTGAACAGGCCTTTGTAACAACCGGCAGGCTGAGCTCTAAAAATCCCAATATGCAGAATATTCCGGTAAGAGATGAGAGGGGAAGGGAAATAAGGAAATCATTTGTAGCTTCAGGCAAGGATTATATACTTCTTTCAGCAGATTATTCACAGATTGAACTGAGATTAATGGCTCATTTAAGCGGGGATGAGAATATGATTGAGGCTTTTAATAAAGGAGAAGATATTCATTCAGCCACAGCAGTGAAAATTTACAATGTAAGACCTGAAAATGTAACAAGTGATATGAGAAGAAAGGCTAAAACCGCAAACTTTGGAATTATATACGGGATATCCTCATTCGGATTATCACAGAGGCTTAATATTCCAAGGGCAGAAGCCAAAGAATTAATTGATAGCTATTTCAATACTTACAGCAAGGTAAAGGATTACATGGACAGGTCAATTGATCTTGTAAAAGAGAAGGGCTATGCGGAGACAATTTTTAGAAGAAGGCGATATCTTAAAGATATTAATTCAGCTAATGCCTTTATCCGGGGAATGGCTGAACGAAATGCCATAAACACTCCTTTGCAGGGCTCAGCTGCCGATATCATTAAGCTTGCCATGGTAAACATACATAATAAACTGGATGAGAAGTATAAGACAAAGATGATATTACAGGTTCATGACGAATTGATATTTGATACTCACAGATCAGAATTAGACGAGATTAAAAATATAGTAAAATACGAGATGGAGAATGCAGTCAAACTAGAGGTTCCTATAGTGGTTGATATAGGAACTGGTGATAACTGGCTGGAAGCGCATTAAGATTGATTTATTTTAATATAATATAAGCAACTATATGAAAACCAGGTTATTGCAATTACTCTTGGTTATTTTAGTTTTGAAGCTTGGAATACTCAGTTGCAAAAAGGAATCTTTACCAACAGTAACCACAACATCACCTTCAAATATTACAGATAGTACAGCAGTTTGCGGAGGTACAGTTATAGCTGAGGGAGGAACAACAGTAACTGCCCGCGGTGTATGTTGGAGCACTTATGAAAATCCTACGCTTTCAGATAGTTATACAACTAATAGTTATGGCCTCGGATCTTATATTAGTTATATTACTGGATTATCTCCAAAAACTAAATATTATGTAAGAGCATATGCGACAAACAGTGATGGAACAGCTTTTGGTAATGAATTTAGTTTTAATACTAAAAGCATAATAATAAGCTGGCAAAAATCACTTGGAGGAAGTTCCGTGGATAAAGCAAGATATATTATGCAAACTGCTGACGGAGGTTATATAATAGCAGGATATTCTGAATCCAGGGACGGTGATGTTTCAGGTAATCATGGAGATTATGACTATTGGATAGTGAAATTGGCTTCAACCGGCGAACTTGAATGGCAAAAATCACTTGGAGGTAGTAAAGACGATGAAGCATATTCTATTCAGCAAACCATAGATGGAGGTTATATAATAGCAGGATATTCTGAATCTATGGACGGTGATGTTTCAGGTAATCATGGAGATTATGACTATTGGATAGTAAAATTAACATCAACCGGAGAACTTGACTGGCAAAAGTCTATTGGAGAAAGGAGCGATGATAGGGCATATTCCATACAGCAAACCACTGACGGAGGTTTCATAATTGCCGGTAATTCTAGCCTATATTTCCCTAGTTATTATGGGATAGATAAAGAATATAACTGCTGGATAGTAAAATTAACTTCAATTTTAGAAATTGAATGGGAAAAGTCGTTTGGATGTATTGGTTGTTTTTTTTGTAGTTCCGTACATCAAGCCAGTGATGAAGGTTATATAATTGTTGGATTATCTATGGATGACCATACTTTTTACTCAGATGTCGATTATCAGATTATGAAGTTAACATCAACCGGGGAATTTGAATGGGAAAGGTTATTTGGGGGATCGGTTCATGATTATGCCAGATCTTTTCAGCAAACCGATGACGGAGGTTATATAACAGCAGGATATTCTAATTCTGATGATGGTGATGTTACAGGGAATTACAGAGATTATGATTTTTGGATAGTAAAATTAACTTCAAATTTTGAACTTGACTGGCAAAAGTCACTTGGAGGTAGTGACGACGATGAAGCATATTCCATTCAGCAAACCATAGATGGAGGTTATATAATAGCTGGACTTTCTTCCTCTAATGACGGCGATGTTAAAGGGAATCACGGAGGTAGCGACTATTGGATAGTGAAATTAACTTCAGATGGAGAAATTGTATGGCAAAAAACATTTGGAGGTTGTGACGATGATGAAGCATATTCCATTCAGCAAACCATAGATGGGGGTTATATAATAGCAGGATATTCTAATTCTGATGATGGTGATGTTACAGGGAATCACGGAGACTATGACTTTTGGATAGTAAAAATACATGAAGAGTAATACCTATCATAAATCTTAAAATTATTTAGATTCAACAAAATAAAAAGGAAAATAATATACTGATAGAATAATCAGCACTGGAGAGGATTAAGCAGGCTAATCCCTTTTATATCTTAAATTAATTGTTATAATAACTTATTGTGAAATAAATTATGTTATAATAAGTACATACCAGTTATAATATATTATCTGATGCATT
>CP070654.1:2326307-2338394 GCA_020354785.1 Bacteroidales bacterium | reverse complement strand
TTAAACAGAGAAGAAATTGAGTAATTTTATAAAAAGATTAATTACTGCCGCACTTAGTATTATCTTAATAACAGGATCGTTACTGCTGGGTAAATATACATATGGACTTGTGGTATTTGCTGTAAATCTGATTGCCCTGTTTGAGTTTTTTAATATCATTTCAGTCAGGAATTTAAATCCGGGGAAATATACAGGAATTTTTCTTGGATCTGTTCTTTTTATTAGCTCGTTTTTGATATCTTCAAATGTTATCAGCAATAAATTCTATCTTGCTCTGATTCCCCTTGCAGTGTTAGTGTTTATTTTTGAGATATTCAGGAATAAGCCTGATCCGCTTATTAATATTGCCGTTACCTTTCTTGGTATTATATATATTTCATTTCCGCTGTCAGTTATAAATTACCTTGTATTTTACCCGGGAAATATATCTGGATATACATACTCTGTTCTTTTGGGATACCTGGTATTAATATGGACTAATGATACTTCAGCATACATATTTGGGGTTACTGTCGGGAAACATAAGCTTTTTAAGAGGATATCACCAAAAAAAACCTGGGAAGGATTTATCGGAGGAACAATAATTACAATCGCTGTTGCATATTTAATCCCCGGTTTATTTAGTTCTTTAAACAGAGTGGATATGTTAGTGTTTGGAGGTATAATTTCAATATTTGGAGTAGCAGGCGATCTGTCTGAATCAATGTTTAAAAGGAGTATGAATTTGAAAGATACCGGGAAAATGCTGCCCGGACATGGTGGTATTTTAGACAGGATTGATTCTGTATTATTAACTTCTCCTCTGGTTTTTCTATACTTGGTATTATATAAATAGAATATTCGTAATTAGGAACCTGTAAATATTTATGGTATATGAAAATTCACAGGCAGGGATATAAAATAATACTTTTCACATTTCTTGTTTATGCTGTTATCCTTTTTTTAATTTTCTATTTTATAAATAACCTTGTTTTGCAGATAGCTGTTCTGGCAGTCTTTATATTTTCTTTTTTACTGGTTGTATGGTTTTTCAGGTCTCCGCGAAGGTTACTCAAGTATGATGAAAATCTGATATATGCTCCGGCAGATGGAAAAGTAGTAGCTATTGAAGAAGTTACTGAAGAAGAGTATTTTAAAGATAAAAGAATTCAGATATCAATTTTTATGTCTCCGCTGGATGTACATATAAACTACTACCCTGTAAGCGGTACAATTGATTATCTTAAATACCATAAGGGGAATTATCTGGTCGCATGGCATCCCAAATCGTCAATTTCCAATGAACGCTCAACAATAGTAATCAGGAGTGATGAAAACAGGAGTTTGTTAATCAGGCAGATTGCCGGAGCTGTTGCACGGAGAATAGTAACAAATGCCATGAGCGGTGAAAAAGTCAAACAGGGTGATGAGCTGGGATTTATTAGATTCGGATCCAGGGTTGATATTATTTTACCTGCTGATATAAAGGTTTTAACATCCATAAATAGTAAAGTAAGAGGGAAAAAAACTGTTATTGCCCGTTTTGGGGACAGCGCCCCTCTTTAAACAAATTATTCTGTTTCGGGTTATTACTAATAAGGGCGCTGTCCCCATTACCAGTGTCCCCATTACCAGTAAAACAAAAATTATGAACAACAACACAATTCTAAAACTTACTGACGATATAAGCTGGATTGGAATCCGTGATACGGATATAGTCACGTTTGATATCGTTATGGAAACCCGGCACGGGACAACTTATAATTCATATTTTATAGATGCAGAAAAAAAAGTTGTTATTGACACGGCAAAGGAAAGCTTTAAAGATGTTTATATTGAAAAAGTAAAGGAGGTAGCCATACCGGAAGAAATTGAATATATTATAATCAGTCATACAGAACCCGATCATTCAGGCAGCCTTAAATATCTGCTTGAAATTTGTCCGAATGCAGCAGTATATGGAAGCAGGCAGGCAATAAATTACCTGAATGAAATAATTGGCAGACCATTTAAACATAATATTGTAAAGGATAATGATACTTTAAGTTTAGGGAACAAAACTCTGAAGTTTATAAGTGCGCCTAACCTTCACTGGCCTGATACTATTTATACCTATCTTGAAGAAGATGGCCTGCTTTTTACCTGCGATTCATTTGGTGCACATTACTGTTCTGATGAAATGTTTGATGATTTAATTACTAATAACGGTGATTACATGGATTCTTTCAAATATTATTTCGATGTTATATTAAAGCCGTTTAGTAAGTTTATGGTTAAAGCTATCGATAAGATAGAGGATCTTAATATCAATATGATATGTCCCGGACACGGTCCTATTATAAGAAAAAACCGGAAGGAAATTATTAAACTGACCCGTAAGTATTCAGAAGAATATATATCTGATGCGTTATGTGAAGACAATAATATTCTTATAGCATATGTATCAGCATATGGCTATACTAAAGAAATGGCTGAATTGATTGCAAAAGGAATAAAACAGGTTGTCAGCAATAAGATTAACGTAGTAGATATAGAACATATATTACTGGGGGAGCTTGAAGAACTTATTGTTAAAAGTAATTCAATATTAATAGGATCACCAACTATAAACCAGAATACTTTACTCCCGGTTTACAAAATGTTTTCCCTGCTTAGTCCAATTAGAGACAGGGGGAAGAAAGCAGCTGTATTTGGTTCATATGGATGGAGCGGAGAAGCTGTAAGAATTATAGAAAGCCAGTTAAATGCATTAAAGCTGAATGTGGTTAGTGAAGGCTATTCAGGCAGGTTTTATCCAAATAATGAGAAGTCAGAGGAGCTCATTGAGTTTGGAAGGAAGTTTGCCGGGCAGTTAACATAAGAAAGGGGACAAAAGGGGTAAGCCCCCTTTAAAGGGCGCTGTCCCTTCTTCTATCCCCTTTTCTTCCCCACTTTTTACCTTGAGATGATTAACTTTTTAACATCAATCACTCTTTTCTTATTTGCAATTCGTAAAATATATAAGCCGTTATTATAATTTTCAGTATTGAAGTGTACTAATTCTTCTCCTTTGTGTATTAGTGATGAATACAATAATTTACCCATGTTGCTGAAAAGATCCATTCTGCATTCTTCTGTCAAAGGCTGGTTAAACCTGATATAAGTAATTCCGCTGGAAGGATTTGGATATACAAGCAATTTTATTGGCTGGTTAACATGAATATCATTATTTATAGTTGGAATATCATCACTCGTATCAATGGCAGCCTGATATATCTCTCCTGTGTTTTGATTCTGAACAAATGCCACTACCCTTATTTCATCAGCATCAAAAACATTAGTATAGTTCCATGATTCATTAACCGTGACCTGCTCTCCTGCAGTCCAGCTTCGATTATAACTTGTCCCTGAAGGAACCGGCAACATCTTTTTTACAACACTTTCATAGATTTTTTCTTGACTTTCTCCTGTGATCTGTGTAATTTCTCTCTCAATAACTGCAATATACAGGGTAATCCAACTGTTCCCGATATCTGTCAGGGCAGTTAAGGCACAATTAATATCAATATTGTTGCCTGTATTTTCAGTGTTTAGCAGCAATTCAAATAACGGATCTTTGAGCGCCTGGGTATCAATCACAATTTCTTCAATGTCTTTTAGATCATAATCAAATCTATATGCACTTGTAACTCCACCATCTATCATCGAATATGGTACGCTTGACAGGCCGTAATATACTTCTCTTGTTCCGCTTGAAGATTGATCGTGAAGAAAGAAGGGATCACCTTCAGGAAATGAGGTATGATATTGTATATCAATAACATCGTTTGAATAATTTACTAAATTATTTAAGAGGGAATCAGCTTCCCTGCAGTCATTTTCAAGAGTATTGGTAAAATGTTCAACCAGTACTTTTTTCTTTCTTTCTCCTATCCAGATGTTGTCAAACGCAATACCGTGATTACTTTTCGCAGTTCCGTCAGAGGCATAAGCAATTCTGAATTGCACGTTTGTCTTACCTTTTAAATTATCCAGCTCATGACGGGCTTCTGTCCAGTTATTATCCTCAATTTCTGACCAGCCAACACTGTTATCACCCGGCATAACAGGAATATTAAAATCGTTAAACCAGTTTATTCCATCTTCATAGTCACCTACATTATTCCAGGTTTTAGCGCTGTCATCAGTATACTGTAATACAGCTGCATCCCTGGTTCCTTCAAATAACCTCTGGATATTAAGCTTAATCATTGGCCTTTCAGTGTCCCTGAAATCAAAGCAGGGACCTGTTACCCATGATTTTTCACTCGGCCTTCCAGTCGTTACTACATCTGTATACCATGCATTTATTCCTGAAGCAGCACCTGAGAATCCTCCTTCAGGATCAGGTTCTCCAAATGTCCAGCTGTTTGTATTAAATTCCGAATTACTTATATAGTCGGGATACCACCCGGAAACTCCCTCTTCGAAATCTTCAAAATATTCATATTCAGCTACTATTGTTCTGCGCAGATGCAGGGTCTTAATAACTGTATCGACGCACTGATAATCAGTTTCAACAATTAATTCCACATTATAATCTCCATGATTTGTATATGTGATTTCAGGATTTTCATCATATGACAGGCTATAGGCTCCGTTGTTATAAAACTTCCATTCATTGCTGCTAATACTACCCTGGTCGCTTGTTGAGTTATTTGTAAACCTGATGGGTATACCACTAAGATAGCATTCACTTTCCCAGTTGAAATCAGCCACGGGAACATCCCCAAAATCAATATACTCGGTTGCTGTTGCCCGGCATTCATCTGTTTCTGCTATTAGAGAAACTGGCCTTGTTTGTGCATCTGAATATAGGTGTTTTGGATTTTCGAGAGTACTTGTATTATAATCGAGACTTCCGGGATCACCGAAATCCCACTCCCATGACACAACCGGAGCACTGGAAGTTGTATTATTTATAAATTGAGTAGAATCATTTGTTCCCACAGCAATGCATACATCATCAACCATGAAGCTTATTTCAGGAGCATCGAAGATAAATGCCGTATCAAAAGTTACCCTTGAACATCCCTGTGGAGTTGTATATGAATAAAATATTGTGTCAACACCTGCAGGTTCAAATGAAGGCACAAAATAAAATTCAGTGCCAATTTTAGTTACATGATTCCCGTAAAAAACGCCCTCAGTTACATTCCCGATGAGGCTGACATCTTCATCATTACTGCAATATTCGTGATCTGTAAATCCTATAATAGTGATTTGATCAACAAATTGTACCTCAAATTGTTCTGTTTCTTCAAAGCTGTTTCCATTACTTTTGGAATATGTAATTGTGAAAATTCCATCCTGTAATATTTGAGGATCTATAGTGGCGGTATTATCTCCATTATCCACTAATCCTAATCCCCCGGAAACACTGAATTCCCCTAAAACCATTGTTGTATCCGGGTTTTTGAAGATATTAAAGCCTTCTACTGTAAAAGGTTCATCATTATAACAATAAAATGTCTTATTATCCGGAAATATAATTGAAGCTGTTGTACTCAGAACACGCACTTTGACAGTATCCCTTCCGTAACAACCGCTGGGGAACTGATATGAATATATTATCTTATGCGGGGGATCATCTTCTTCTGTTATTCCCGCCCATCCCGGAAGGAAATATGTTGTGTCATTACTTTCTATTAATCCCGGCCCGGAAAAACTGCCTCCTTCAGGATCTCCTGATAATGGCACCGGATCGTCTGTATAACTGTAAGCTTGTTGAAGCCCTTGAAGTGTAACAGGATCAACGGGAATTATACTCACGTAAACAGTTCCCGATACAGTTCCCGGGCAGTATTTATCCGTAACTTCTGTAAGTATATATTGTCCTTCTTCAGTTACATATACCTGGCGGGGGCTTGTTAAAACGTTATTAACAGGAAATATTGTTGTATCTGTAGTTATTTTATAACTGAAATCCCAGGGTGCTATCCCTGTTAGATTAACAACGATACTTGTATTAGTACCCTGGCACATTGCACCTCCTCCTGATAATGTTGCTGTTGGAAGCGAGCGGTAATATACTAATCCGGTTCCTGCAGTTTTACCTGTACATAACGGATCTTCCACGCTTTCAAGTTCATAGACACCTTCGTCAAATACTTCCAGGGTATATGAGGCCTCATTAATATTAGTTATTGTTGTAGTATCAAGACCGTCTACCGTATATGTAAACTGCCACGGCAGGATACCTTCGTCAAGAGTAACAGTAAGATATGCAGTATCACCAGGACATATAGTGTCTGTTCCGGAGATCGTTGCCTCAGGTGATTCCTGGTGTTTTACGTATACTGAACCTGAACCTGTTGTATCTCCTATACAATTTGCATCTGCAAGAGTATTTATTCTGTAATTATACTCATCCAGAACATCCATAGTAAACGGATCCTGTGTAATATCTGTATATATAGTATCATTTCCTGCCGGCCTGTCCAGTGTCAGGGTCCATGGTGACTCTCCTGTGAAATCTGCTTCCAGTACACCGACTGTTACTCCGTCATCACAGATATCAGTTACTATGCCGGACAAGACCACGGTTGGAACCTTGTAATTACTTATTCTTATCGAGTCTGAGATTTTAACATCTTTATATCTGTCATCAGTTATAGTTACCAGCTCATATAGTCCTGTGTCTGATGTAAAGAATGATGTTTCATTCTCATCAATATCACTTATAGTAAAAGGATCGCCTCCATCAATTGTATATGTTATAGACCATGGGGGATTTTCACCTATATAGCTTATAGTAATTTCAGTTTCTTCATCCGGGCATATTGTATCGGTTTCGGTAATTGTAGCAGAAGGCAGATTGCTGATTGGACCATACCATATACTCATTGCAGTATCCCCAAGAAGAGTTCCTGTTGTGGATGCAAGTGCAACCTCAACGGCTATATATTTATGGTTATCCTGGTTAGTTATAGTATATGTTTTATTGGTAGCTCCAAATATTGCTTCTCGGTTGTCACCTGTACCGTCATCATCTCTGTACCACTGGTAATAGTGGTTAACGGGATTTTCAGGATCATCCTCAGTATCAAAATATTCAAAGGATGCAGTATCCGTCTGATCTATAGCCTTAGCTCCTGCAATACTTAAATTCAAAGCGACAGGCCCGTCATTAATATACTTCCAAGTGCTGTTAAATATAAATGGTGAGGTTGCTCCCTTGTTATCGCTTGGGATAACTCCAAAGCTCAGGTAATTTCCTCCGTCAGCAATTCTTGTTATGTAATTATTTTCATCTGCCCCGGAAATTTCGACTGAATCTGTTCCTTCGGCATTATCAGCCCTGTACCATATATAAGCAGAAGTGCCTTCGGGATCATTTTCAGGGTCGTCATAGTCATATAAACCGGTTAAGTTCGTATTAACAACAAAATTATTCCCCGGGGCTGAGATAAGCACATTATATGCAATGGGAGGATCATTATCTTCAGAAACACTGATATTTCTTGACTGTATATTACTAATGTCATCTCCATCGTTGACTAAAAAGACTACTGTTCTGGTAAGAGGAACAACGCTTAGAGTATCCAGATTTTCATATTTAACATTCCGTAATGCTGTCTGATACTGTGAATTTAAAGCAGTACCGGTTAATGTTAATGTTCCTGTAAACTGATTCCATGAACTGGTTATTTCAGGCGTATCTTCAAATCTTAAAGTATCCTCGGAATTTATATAATTTGTCATTATTTGTACCGTTGCCGATTCAATGTTCACATCATCAAAATCTTCGAGCAGCATTGTGGTAGTTATCTGAACCGCACCATCTCCTTCCGAATAACTTATAGGTGTAGTCTCAATATCAGAAAGCTCTGGTGGATCATTTACCGGTGTAATGGTAATATTTCTTTCCTGGGTATTACTGAAATCATCACCGTCATTGACCCTGAAAGTTACTTCTCTTATAAGTATTGAAGGATCCAGAGTATTAGTGTTCTCATATGCAATATTTCTTAAGGCAGCCTGAAAATTTAATTTTGTATCCGGCCCTGTTAAAGTTAGTGTACCTGTGAACTGATTCCATGAACTGGTTATACCGGGGGTGTCGGTAAATCTTAAGGTATCTTCTGAAAAAATATAATTGGTGGTTATCCTAATAGTAGCATATTCCAGACTATCATCATCAACATCAAAAATGGAAATTGTAGATGTAATCTCAACCGGACCTTCATCCTCGGTATAACTAAGCGGTGATTCTTCAATATCGACAAGCTCAGGCGGATCATTTACCCCGGTAATATTTATTGTCCGTAAAATTGCATTGCTGGGATCATCACCATCATTGACAATGAAAGTCACAATTCTTGAGAGAGTTGAAGGATCTTCATCGTTTGTATTTTCATAGCTGACATTTCTTAAGGCTGTCTGATAATTAGCTAAGGTGGTACTACCTGATAATGTAAGAGTCCCTGTAGATGAATTCCATGAACTTGTTATACTTGGCGTATTGGTAAAATCCAGTACATCTTCTGTATCCAGATAGTTGGAGGTTATCTGTATTGTGGCATATTCAAGGCTGTCATCATCATCGTCTGTGATAGTAATTGAGGAAGTGATATCTATCGGACCGTCTTCTTCCGTGTAATCCAGTGGTACAGGTTCGACATTAGACAGTACCGGCGGATCATTTTCTTCTGTAAAGCTGATATTTCTGGTCTCTGTATTACTGTTATCAGTTCCGTCATTAATTGTAAAGGATACTGTTCTGGTAACAGTTGACGGATTTAAAAGGTCAATATTTTCGTATGCTACATTACGCAGGGCAGACTGGTAATTTGCTTTTGTGTCTGAGCCTGACAGAGTTAACCTGCCTGCGAAGAAATTCCAGGAACCGCTGATATTAGGAGTATTTGTGAATCTTAACCTGTCCTCGCTCAGCTGGTAATTTGATGTTATCTGAATTATTGCAGATTCTATGTTTGTGTCGTCTTCATCTTCAACAACAATTGAATCTGTAATATCTACTTCTCCTGCACCTTCAATATAGTCTAAGGGTAAAACTTCTATTTCAGACAGCACCGGTGGATCATTTTCCGGGGTAATGCTTATATTTCTTGTTTGCGTATTGCTGGGATCATCGCCGTCAAAGGCTATGAATGTTACTGTTCTTAAAGAAGTTGAAGGATCGTCACTGGTATTTTCATATGCTACATTTCGCAGTGCTGTCTGATAATTAGCCAAAGTAGTGCTTCCGGTCAGTGTAAGCCTGCCCAGTGATGAATTCCATGAAGCTGATATAAAGGCAGTATTTGTAAATACCAGTGTATCTTCTCCTTCCAGGTAATTCGATGTTATTTGTATAGTAGCAGCTTCAATATTAATATCATCACCGTCTGTAACAACTATGGTTGATGTAATATCCACAGGACCGGCATCTTCTGTATAACTAAGCGTAGACCCCTCAATTGCAGTAAGTACCGGAGGATCATTTTCCGCAGTAATGTTTATATTCCTTGACTGAGTATTACTAACGTCATTTCCGTCAAAAACTCTGAAAGTTACAGCTCTTGTTGAAGTGGATGGATCATCCGTATTTGTATTTTCATAACTGACATTTCTCAGGGCTGTCCGGTAATTAGCTATAGTAGTACTTCCGTTCAGTGTAAGCCTGCCCAGCGATGAATTCCATGAACCTGTAATAAATGCAGTATTTGTAAAATCAAGTACATCTTCTGAACTCAGGTAATTGGAAGTTATTTGTATAGTCGCAGATTCAATGTTTATGTCGTCAACATCTGTAATAACAATTGTTGAGGTAATATCCACAGGACCGTCGTTTTCCGTATAACTTAGTGCTGATCCCTCAATTCCGGAAAGCACCGGAGGATCATTTTCCGGTGTAATGGTTATATTTCTTGATTGTGTATTACTATAATTATCACCGTCATAAACCTGGAAAGTAACTGTTCTGGTTGCAGTGGAAGGATCCTCGGTGTTTGTATTTTCATAACTGACATTTCTTAATGCAGTCCGGTAAGTCGCCACTGTTGCACTGCCTGTTAATGTAAGAATTCCTGAACCTGAATCCCACGAACCGGAGATACCACCCGCATCTGTAAAACTCAACTCATCTTCCAGGTTATCGTAATTTCCTGTAATTTCAACTGTAGCAGATTCAATGTATATGTCGTCAACATCTGTAATAACAATTGTTGAGGTAATATCCACAGGTGGATCCTCTTCAGTATAACTTAGTGCTGATCCCTCAATTCCGGAAAGCACCGGGGCATCGTTTACTGCAGTTATGCTTATATTCCTTGATTGTGTATTACTGTAATCTTCCCCGTCATACACTCTGAAAGTTGCCGTTCTTGTTGAAGTGGAAGGATCATCCGTATTTGTATTTTCATAACTGACATTTCTCAGGGCCGTGCGGTAATTAACCAGGGTAGTACCTCCGGTTAATGTGAGAGTACCGGTTATGGGATTCCAGGAACCGGTAATACTGGCAGTGTTTGTGAAATCCAGTACATCTTCTGAACTAAGGTAATTGGAAGTTATTTGTATAGTTGCGGATTGAAGACTATCATCATCAGCATCTGAAATGGAAATATTGGAAGTAATGTCTGCAGGACTGTCTCCTTCTGTATATGAGAGCGTAGAAGATTCAATATTTGAGAGCACCGGGGGATCATTCTGACCATACAGGAAATTTGGAAGAACGGCCAGGATACATATGGCGATAAATGTGATAAAATACTTATTTCTCATAGCTTATATATTTACGAATTGATCGGATTTCTCCGGATACAAATTTTCTAAAAAATATTGTTAAATGAATCAAAAATCCTTACTATTTGATAAAATGAGCATTACTGGGTTTGAACTGTATAATTCAGAGGAGGAATGCAATTAAGCAGACATGGTTAAATTCTAAAATTCACCGTTATTCCTGGTTTTTATTAATGTAATTACACTATTATCTCCGGTTGTGCTCGAACCGGTAAATATATATCCATTATCTTCAGTAATATCGAATCCTAATCCTTCCATCTGGCCGGATAAACCATATTCACTTAAGTTAAGTATATTACCATCCAGATCAGTCTTAATAAACACAATATTACTGGTACTTCCCGTAGTTCTCCTGGTACCTAATATAAGAATCTCATTATTATCTATTTGCAGTCCGGTGCAATAAGAATCCGGCAAGTCAGTAAATGTTTTCTCCCATATAATTTCACGGGTCTGGTTATCTAATTTTACCATATAAATATTTGAGACATCATTATTTACTAAAGTACCTGAGACAAGATAATCATTATCAGGCAGGACTCTGATAAAGTTAATATAATCCAGTTCTGTTTCAAATAAAGTCTTAAATTCACTGTTAATTAAACCATAAAGATCTGTTTTAATTATAAATGAACGATACCTTGTTGATCCTACGGGCCGGCTTTTCGTATTTCCTACAATAATATATCCATCACTAACAATCTGTATACTGTGCCCTATATCATCATTATCAGTAAATCCAATAGTTTTGGGATCCCAGCTAATATCACCATCGGAATTTAGCAGTAACTGATAAATATCCTTTTGATTATTATTTTCATAATAACCCACAATCAGAAGATCACCTGAACCTGTAACCTGCAGATCGTATGCTTCCTGATTTCCAGGCTTCTCAGGGTCTTCGATTATTTTTGTCCATAACAGTTCACCTGAGCTGTTTGTTTTAACAAGAAATATATTCATATCTCCGGTTATTGAATCCTGGTATGAGCCCATAAGAACTAAATCGTCATTATCAAGAACACGTAAACATACTCCCTTATCGTTATAATCTCCACCATAATATCTGGTGGTTGAATTTGGCAGGGTGTTGCCATATTCGTCAGTTAGAATAAGGCACATATCAGTTCCTTTATCAGGTGTACTTATTGTACCTAAAATAGCATAACTTCCATCGCTGTTTTGTTTGACATCTGCACCATAGTCCAGGGAAGGGCCTCCGTAAAATTTAACAAATGATTCTTTTTGCTTTGAAGTTATCTTATAGTCATCACAAGACATATATATTAATGCAAACAATAAGAATATAATATAGGTAATTGATCTCATTTTTAAAAG
>CP070654.1:2321244-2326207 GCA_020354785.1 Bacteroidales bacterium | reverse complement strand
CAGGCGATTCATGTAAATTCTTTCCCAGCCCATGTCCTACCATCTCTCTAACAACTGAAAATCCTGCATTTTCACAATAGCTTTGAATTGCATAACCAATATCACCTACTCTTTGCCCTTCCTTTGCAGTTTCAATTCCTTTAAAAAGAGATTCCTTTGTAACTTTCATAAGTTTTTTAACATCATCATCAATTTTACCTATAGAAAAAGTATAGGCAGAGTCACCAAAATACCCGTTTAATAAAACTCCACAATCTATCGAAACAATATCTCCTTCCTTAAGTTTATATGAAGAAGGGATACCGTGAACGACCTGGCTATTTACAGAAGTGCAGAGTGTCTTAGGATAGTTCTTATACCCTAAAAATCCGGGTTTCCCTCCATTATCTCTTATGAATTCCTCTGCCCGCTGATCCAGCATGAGTGTAGTAACTCCGGGTTTTATTAATTTTCCTACCTCAGCCAGAGTTTTTGCGACCAGCCGATTACTTAGTCTAAGCAATTCAATCTCTTCTTCTGTTTTATAAAATATCATCAAAGAACGCTAAGTTATTTACATTGAGGAGGCCATTCCTCCTGCTCTTCCTTTTATTCTGCCGCCTTTCATCAATCCGTCGTAATGACGCATCAGCAAGTGACTTTCTATTTGCTGCAAAGTATCTAAAACAACTCCAACCATGATAAGTAATGAGGTTCCACCATAAAAATAAGCAAATCCTCTTGTAATCCCTGCCATCATTGCAAAAGCCGGTAGAATAGCAACAAATGCCAGAAATATAGATCCCGGTAATGTTATTCTTGACATAATGGAATCAAGGAATTCTGAAGTTTTTCTCCCTGGTTTTATACCTGGAATGAAACCCCCGTGTTTCTTCATATCTTCAGCCATTTGTACCGGATTGATAGTTATAGCAGTGTAGAAATATGTAAACAGTACTATTAAAACCGCATTAGTTAAATTATACCAGAATCCAACAGGATTTGCAAATGCTGATATAAATCCTGTTAAGGAATCACCTCCGTACCTGGCAAATGATAATGGCAGCATTACTATTGCCTGGGCGAAGATTATCGGCATTACACCGGCGGCATTTACTTTTAGTGGTATATATTGTCTTACTCCTCCGTATTGTTTGTTTCCTATTATTCTTTTTGCATACTGCACAGGAATTCTTCTTGTGCCCTGAACCAGTAATATACTTATAACAAATACCAGGAATAAGAATACGATCTCAACCAGGAATGCTATTAATCCCCCACCCTGTCTTTCTAATCTTGCCACGAGTTCACTTGATAGTGCAAAAGGAAATCGCGCTATTATACCAATCATTATGATTAATGAAATACCATTACCTATTCCCTTATCTGTTATTCTTTCTCCAAGCCACATAATAAACATGGTTCCTGTCGTAAGTATAAGGACCGAGAAAGGCACAAATAGTCTTTGTATAACACGTGCTTCAAGAGGAATTTGTGTCAGATAAGCAGGTCCCTGGATTAATAAAATACCTACAGTTAAGTACCTGGTTATCTGGTTAATTTTTCTCCTTCCACTCTCTCCTTCTTTTTGTAGTCTCTGGAAGTAGGGAACTGCTATACCCAGCAACTGAATTACAATTGAAGCTGAAATATATGGCATGATTCCCAGGGCAAAAATTGAAGCATTCGAAAAAGCACCGCCTGAAAACATATCTAGTAAACCTAACACCCCTTGAGAGGCTCTTTCCTGTAAAATTTGTAATTGAGAAGGATCTACTCCTGGTAATACTACTTTTGCCCCCAGACGATAAATCAATAGAATACCGAGGGTATACAGGAGCCGTGATCTGAGATCCTCAATTTTGTAAATATTCTTAATTGTGTTAATAAATGCTTTCATTCATCTAAATTTTTACCGCAGTACCTTCTAAAGACTCAATAGCCTTTAATGCAGATTTCGAAAAAGCATGTGCTTTAACCTCTAGTTTGGAAGATAATTTACCATCCCCCAGGATTTTTATCCGATCTTTTTTTGAAGCAAAACCTGCATCAATAAGTGTCTGCACGTCAATTGATGTTATTTTTTTTCTGTCAGCCAGATTTTGTAAAGTACCTATATTGATACTTTTATATTCTTTTCTGGAAATATTAGTAAATCCGTATTTGGGCACTCTTCGTTGTAAAGGCATTTGTCCTCCCTCGTAACCTTTCTTTCTCTTATAACCAGATCGGGATTTTGCTCCTTTATGGCCTTTAGTGGAGGTTCCGCCTTTTCCTGATCCCTGACCCTTTCCTAGCCGTCTTTTACTTTTGACAGAGTTTTTTGCCGGTTTAAGATTACTTAAGTCCATATCTTTTGAAATATCTTTTATTATTTTGTTTCCTCAATGTTTACTAAATGCCTTACTTTTTTTACCATACCAATTATTTGAGGCGTAGACTCCATTTCTACAGTACTGTTTATCTTTCTTAAGCCAAGAGCATCAAGTGTCCTTTTCTGTCTTTTTGAACTTCCTATCCTGCTTCTTACCTGAGTTATTTTAATTGTTGCCATTTTTGAATTATATTACCTGAGCTTTTATCCGTTAAATACTTTATCCAGACTGATGCCTCTTTGCTGAGCAACAGTATATGCATCTCTTAGCTGTAAAAGCGCCGTAAAGGTAGCTTTTACCAGATTATGAGGATTTGAAGATCCTTTTGATTTAGCCAGTACATCAGTAATACCAACACTCTCAAGAACAGCCCGCATTGCTCCTCCTGCTTTTACTCCTGTACCACTTGATGCCGGCTTAATAAATATTTTAGCTCCTCCATATTTTGAATACTGTTCATGAGGTATGGTGCCATTAGAAACAGGTACTTTAATAAGGCTTTTCTTTGCATCCTCTATCCCCTTAGCTATAGCAGTAGTCACTTCATTGGCCTTTCCCAGGCCAAAACCAACAATTCCGTCTTCATTACCTACAACTACAACTGCGGAAAAGCTGAATGTCCTCCCCCCTTTAGTGACTTTTGTTACTCTTTGTATACTTACTAACCGGTCTTTTAAGTCCAGGTCCGTTGTTCTGACTCTTCTAATGCTAGTTGTTGACATTTTATTAAAATTTTAATCCACTTTCTCTTGCGGAATCAGCAAGAGCTTTTACTCTACCATGATAGAGATAACCATTTCTGTCAAATACAACACTGGTTATCCTGGCAGCTTTTGATTTTTCAGCTGTTAGTTTTCCAACAAGCTTCGCCTGTTCAGTTTTAGTTATATTTTTCTTCACTGCAATTTCTTTATTTAAAGAAGAAACTGAAAGCAGTGTTCTTCCTTCATCGTCATTGATAAATTGTGCATAAATATGCCTGTTGCTCCTGAACACTGATAACCTCGGCTTTTCTTTTGTGCCGGTTATTACCTTTCTAATTCTTTTTTTTATTCTTGTTCTTCGCTCTTGTTTTGTTATCGCCATAATTAAAAAAAATATTCTATGTTACACTTGCAGATTTTCCTGCTTTTTTCCTTATGTATTCACCCACAAATTTTACACCTTTACCTTTGTATGGTTCAGGTTTCTTTAGAGATCTTATTTTTGCCGCAACCTGTCCGAGAAGTTGCTTGTCAACACTTTTAAGTGTAATAATAGGATTACTTCTCCTTTCTGTCCTGGCTTCAACTTTGATTTCTGCAGGGAGTTCAATATGAATATCATGGGAATATCCCAGATTTAATTCAAGCCTTTGGCCCTTTGCTTCGGCCCTGTACCCTATACCTACAAGTTCCTGCTGAATTGTATATCCCCTGGATACTCCTACTACCATATTATTAACCAGGGTACGGTATAAACCATGAAGAGCCCTGTGTCTTTTCTGATTTGTCGGTCTTTTTACCAGTATCTGATTATCTGAAATTTTCACCTTAATGTCAGGATTAATCTTTTGTGATAATTCTCCTAAAGGACCTTTAACATTAACATTATTATCCGGTGTAATATTTACTGTTACACCCTCCGGAATACCTATCGGTAGCATACCTATTCGTGACATTTATTAATCCTCCTGTTTAGTGTACAAAACATAATATTTCACCGCCAACACTTTGTTTTCGTGCGTCCTTATCAGTCATTACCCCTTTTGAGGTTGATAAAATCGCAACTCCCAGTCCGTTTAATACTCTCGGTATATTATCCTTTCTGGCATATTTTCTTAATCCGGGACGACTGATTCTCTTAATAGACTTTATTGCAGGCAGTTTTGTCTCAGCATTATATTTTAATGCAATTTTTATTATACCCTGAATTTTATCGTCGATAAATTTATAATTCAGTATGTAACCCTGATCATGAAGAATTTTTGTAATATCCTTCTTGAGATTCGAAGCAGGGATCTCCACAACTTTATGTTTAGCCATAATGGCATTACGAATTCTGGTCAAATAATCGGCAATAGGATCTGTCATAAAAATTATATTTATTATTTGCGATTCATATTATTAATATAATTACCAGCTGGCTTTTTTAACTCCCGGTATTAATCCTTCAGAAGCCATCTCTCTGAATGTTATCCTGCTAAGTCCGAACTGCCTCATATAACCCTTTGGCCTTCCTGTTAAAATACACCTGTTGTGTAATCTGTTAGGATTTGAGTTTCTTGGCAACCTGCTTAATCCCTGATAATCTCCTTCAGCTTTAAGTTTAGCTCTCTTTTTAGCGTATTTATCTACAAGTTTCTTACGCTTAATTTCCCGAGCTTTCATTGATTCTTTAGCCATATTAACTTCTTTTTGTTGTTTTAAACGGTAACCCAAATTCTCTAAGCAATGAATATCCTTCTTCATCACTTTTTGCTGTAGTAACAAATGTTATTTCCAGCCCCAGTATTTTAATTATCTTATCGATATCAATTTCAGGAAATATTATCTGTTCAGGTATACCCAGATTATAGTTGCCTCTTCCGTCAAGCTTTGGATTTAATCCCCTGAAATCCCTGATTCTTG
>CP070654.1:2303820-2321144 GCA_020354785.1 Bacteroidales bacterium | reverse complement strand
GTGAAACGATTAGCAATGCGACAAGAAGAGTCGAACAACTAGTCCCGGTATTTTTCGGGAACAAAAGAACAGTAAAGCAATATAACAATAGAACAGTAGAACAATAGAATATATGTTCATAAATTTTAAAACTAATGGTAATAAACAGTTGAAAATTAATGTAAATTAATAGTAACTTGCTTTAAAGAAATTCGTTAAACATATTAGTCTGTAAATCTAAAACTTCCTGTCATGAAAAATTTAGTACGACTATCCAGAATTTTAATACCTGTTTTAATACTTTTAGTTATTCAATTATCCCGGATTTACTCCCAGGCCCCAAAGTGGGATTGGGCAAGAAGTGCGGGAGAAGCTGTAATATTCCAGTCAGTAACCGATACAGTTGGCAATACTGTTGTTTTTGGTTCATTTACCACAGCCAGCATACGATTTGGCAGTTTTGTAATTAATGGTATATCCAGCGGAGAATCAAACAACCTGTATCTTGTAAAGTATAATTCTGCAGGACGTGTATTATGGGCAACAAGTATATTCGGTTCGGATGCCAATACAACACTAAAACCAATAAAACTGGATGTCAATGAACGAGGCACAATAGTTATCATGGCTACTTCGGATAATACTCCTGATATACAGGTTAGTAATGCGACTTTAACCTTTGGCAATATCAATGAAAATGTGTTTATAGCAAAATATTTTAAAACGGGCCGGTTAATCTGGGCAAGAGCTGCCAGAACTGCCGGAGGATTAATGACTTCAACAGGTTCCGATGCGCTCATTGATAATCTGGGCAACGTATATGCAACAGGTAATTTTAATGCCGACACAATATGGTTTGGACCTCAATATTTACCTGGAGATACAATGGGGGCCAGACTGTTTTTTGTAAAATATAATCCGTTAGGGTCGTTAGACTGGGCTAAGACAGCCCAGGCCGATAATGCAGGTACCGGAAGTATTTACGGAACATTTCTGGCTATGCATAATGAGGAGATATATCTGGCAGGAAATTATAACGGAGACAGATCCTTTATATTCGGATCAGACACCTTACCAGTACAAATTGATGAAAATATCTTCCTTGTTAAATACACATCAATAGGGAACTATGAATGGGTAAGAGGCTACGGGGATGAATACACTGACTTGCCGGATAATTTACAAATTGATAACGACGGTAATATATACCTGGTTGGTGTTTATAACAGTCCCCAGCTTGATTTTTACGGACAACTGGCAACAAATTCAGGGCCTTTTTTTGATGTATTTGTTACAAAACTTGATCCTGCCGGAAATCCAATGAGTGTACAAAATATTAATTCACAGCTTACCAGTATAAGAAATACTCCGGGGACCAACACACGAGCTAATATTGATGATGAAAACAACTTATGTATAATAACAGAATTTATGGGTCCTTCAGTACTTTATAATTTTACTCAAAGAGACAATGCAGAGGTAGGCACACGAGATATTATTATAACAAAAATAAACATGAACACTGGTGAATTTTTGTGGGCACTGGCAGGAAACAGTCCTGGTGATAATATGTTTAATTCAGCTGTTTTTGACAGATTCGGAAGTATTTATTTATCAGGGAATGTTAATATTAATCCCCTAGTCTATAATGATGTTGACGCAACAAACTTTATTATTGCAGATACTTTGGGTATAGATAATGGTGGTTTTTATTTTATAAAAATTAACAAATTAGGCGATATCCAGTATGCGCGGTCAAAAATTAATGCTGCAGATAATTCAATGACAGGGAATAGCTTCAGTGTCGATTATTTTGGGAATGTATATCTGGCCGGTAATTTTGCAGGTGCAGGCACAAATCTTGATGGTATACCTGTTACAGAAGCCGGTGATATTGGTATGTATATGGCAAAATTTGCATATGTTGCTGATATTTCAGGAAATGTTTTTGACGTGGAAGGAAGTCCGGTTACCGCTGGATATGTAAAGCTGTACGGATGTACCCGCTTTCAGAGATCCCCGTTAACTGACTCAGTGCCGATTATTGGTGATGGTTCATATCTTTTTGAGGATATTCCTTACGGACGGTATATTATATTTGCAAGACCCAGTGCTAATGATTATCCCGGTGTGGCTCAGACCTATTATCCGAGCGCAGCACAATGGGAAGACGCGGGGTCAATACTTGTAACATCTACAGAGCCTTTAACAGGCAGAGATATATTTATTAATAATACAAGCTTAAGAGAAGGAGATGCATTCCTAGGAGGAGAGATTTATGAGGCTGACACAACCCATGTTTTTAAATCCACAAAATCAATACTTAAAAAAGCGGTCAAAGAGGTGGATGTTATACTGGCCGGTGGAAGACTTAAATCAGAATATGATGTTATCGCAGCTACAAAAACAGACGAAAATGGAGATTTTGCTTTTTATAATATAGATGACGGCGAGTATACTATTCTTGCCGATATTCCCGGCTTACCGCACGATGAGATGTATTATGTAACAGTGAGCGGTGGAGAGTTTATAAGTAACCTGGATTACTTTGTTGGTGAAGAATATGTATCAAAAGGAGAAGGCGGCTATACAGGAATATTAGAAAATGACAATAAAGAATCCGATAATCTGCTGATTGTCCCCAATCCGAATAACGGGAGCTTCCATATATATCTTGAAAATATAAATACAGGCTTACCAGTCACTTTTGAGATAATAAGTATATCAGGACAGTTAATGTATAAGGAAACAATTTATAATCCGGACACATCAAATTTAGTTGATATAAAAAACATCTCGGCTGGAATATACATTCTGAAAACAACAATCGGTAATAATGAATACCAGAAAAAATTAATCGTCCGTTAAATAATTGCTTGTTTTCCAGTCTGGATATGAGATTTGATCCTCCAGTTATACTTGTAAACTTACAAATACCAGTATTTTATAAAATACTGGTTCATTTTATCAGGTCAATCCGGATTTTCGTCAATAAAATCATCAAAAAAGCTAAAATTCTTGAAATTAATATAACCTTAATAGCAAACTTAAGGTATAAAGCATTTGTTCAGGTACATTTAAGTTAATGGAACTTATACATACATATCAGATTGATCTGGATGAGTTAAAAACTGAAAAAATTGACTGTATAATTGCAGCGTCGGGATTTCATTCACGCTGTACTTATCTTGCCGAAAAGATAGATCTGGGGCATAGCAGAAAACACCTGATTACATTTGATGATAATGACTATGCCAATCTGCGTAAAGAGAATGAATCAGTATTTATAAAACTCGGATTTCATCCTTTTACAGAAAAGGCAAAATCCGGTAAAGAAATAGAAATATTACTGGATAAAGTATGCAGGAATAACTCATCCGGGATCCTGAATATAATAGTAGACTATTCCTGTATGCCAAAAGTATGGATAGCAACAATCCTGGATTATATTTCCAGGAATGAATTATCCCAGGAAAGAATAAATTTATTCTTTACATATAGCCCGAAGCAATTTCTTCCCAACGTTAAAAAAATAGTAGATTATATAGGTCCTATAATTGAACCAAAAGACTTAATTCAAAATGATGAGAATCTAACGTTGATGGTGGGACTTGATAATCATTATGATGCAGTTAATAAGCTGGCAAAGGATATTAATCCCCAGAGAATATATGCTTTTATACCTGAACCTGCATTTGCCGAAGAATACTCAAAATCAGTTCTGAAAAAGAATAAGCCTTTACTGGAAAGAATCGGCAACGATAATATTATTAAATATCCTGCCGGTAATCCGGAAGAAATTAATTCCAAACTTACTTCATTATGCCTTGAGATGCGCCTGAATTCAAGAATAATTATTGTTCCTCTCGGGCCTAAAACGTTTGCGCTTACATCACTTTTACTGTCACTAAGGTATCCTGACATCAAACTCTGGGATATCACATCAAAAATATACAACTATAATCCAAAAGGCGGCAAGGTATCCGGGGAACCGGTTATTTTAAAAACAGTTTTCTGTAATGATAACGAAGATGAATAAAACTTCTGCCGTTTAATCCCTGTCAGATAATTCCTGTTTAATTATTTTCAGATTTCAATTGTAAATTGATAATAAAACATTTTACTATTATAAATGTTATATTAGTATTAATTAACTTTATGTTATCATTTATAAGAAATACAGAAATTTGAATTGAATACCTTCAATTTATTGCTTAGTTTTAAGAAACATTAAATTTAAAAAACATGGCTAAATATGAAATAGTAATGCCAAAGATGGGTGAAAGCGTTCAGGAAGCTACTATAACAAAATGGTTTAAAAAGGAGGGCGAAAGAATTGAGGAAGATGATGTATTACTTGAAATTGCCACTGACAAGGTAGATACTGAAATACCATCACCTGTTGCGGGTATCATTGAAAAAACATTATATAAAGTAGATGATGTTGTTCCTGTCGGTGAAGTAATCGCTGTAATTGATATGGAAGGCAAAGCAAAAAGTAAACCTGAACCGGAAGAGAAAGCTCCTGAAAAAGCTGCCGAGCCTGTTGAAGAAAAGCCTGTCGCAGAACAAAAGCCAGTCGTAAAGGAAGCAAAGAAATCAGAAAGATTTTATTCACCACTTGTTAAAAGCATAGCACAGAAAGAAAATATATTAGTTGAAGAACTGGATTCTATAGCCGGAAGCGGGAAAAACGGAAGAGTCAGCAAGCAGGATATTCTGAAATATATTGAAAGTAAAAAAGCTGCTCATACACCATCTGGCGTTAGCCGCGATGTTAAAGAAGCACCAAAGGGCATTTCTGTTTCTGCAAGCCCCGGGGATGAAATTATACAAATGGACAGGATAAGGAAGTTAACGGCCGAACATATGGTTTTATCAAAACGGATTTCTCCTCATGTTTCCAGTTTTATTGAAGCAGACGTAACAAACCTGGTAATGTGGAGAAATAAAGTAAAAGATGATTTCTATGCCAAAGAAAAACACAAACTTACATATACGCCGATTTTTATTGATTTGACAGCAAAGGCACTTAAAAAATTCCCCGTAATAAATGCTTCGGTAGATGGTGATAAAATTATATTAAGAAAGAATATTAATATAGGAGTTGCTGTAGCTCTTCCGACAGGCAACTTAATTGTACCTGTTATAAAAAATGCTGAACAAAAAAATCTGGTCGGGCTTACAGTAGATCTTACAAGGCTTGCCGATGCAGCAAGAAACAGCAAACTCCTTCCTGATGATATACAGGGAGGAACATTTACTATTTCAAATTTTGCACTATTTAAGAATATGACTGGCACTCCTATAATAAACCAGCCCCAGGTTGCCATACTTGGAATTGGAACTATAGAAAAGAAACCTGCTGTACTTGAAACTCCAACAGGAGATGTAATTGCTATTCGCCATAAAATGATTTTATCTATATCTTACGATCACCGGATTATTGACGGTGCAATAGCAGGTGCGTTCATACTTGAAATTAAAAATCTTCTGGAACAATTTGATATAAACACTGTTATTTAAACCAGTTACTTATAAAATGTATTAGAAAATGGAAATACCAAAAAAATACAGTATTAAAACAACAAAAAAAGAAACACTTGCACAATGGTATAAATTAATAGTTAGAGGAAGAGCATGGGATGACAGGGCTCCAAATTACTTAAAACAGGCTATAGGCTGGTCATATCATGCCCCTGCAGGCGGACATGAGGGTATTCAGCTGGCTATCGGACAGGTATTTGACAGGAAAACAGATCATTTATTTCCTTACTATCGTGATTTAGTTACCTGTGTATCTGCAGGTATAAATTCTGAAGAAATAATCTATCATGGTATAGCTAAAGATGATGATATTTCTGGTGGAGGAAGACATATGTCAAATCACTTTGCAAAACCCGAATGGAATATTTATAACGTCTCATCGAATGTTGCTAATCAAACCATTCATGCCGTAGGTGTAGCAAGAGCCATGAAAAAATACAATCATAAAGGTGTGGCCATAAGCTCACAGGGAGAGTCTTCATGCTCTGAGGGATATGTTTACGAGGCAATAAATGGTGCATCAAGAGAAGAATTACCAGTCATCTTTGTTATCCAGGATAACGGATACGGCATTTCTGTTCCTAAAGCGGATCAGACAGCAAACCGTAAGGTAGCTAATAATTTCAGCGGATTAAAAAATTTAAGAATTATTCATTGCAACGGGAAAGATGTATTTGACTCTATGAACGCGATGACTGAAGCTAAGAACTGGGCATTGAAAAATTCAAAGCCTGTTATTGTACAGGCTAATTGTGTAAGGATTCACTCACATTCAAATTCTGACAAGCATGAACTTTACCGGGACGATTATGAACTTAATTATGTACGGGAATATGATCCGCTGGCCAAATTCAGGCGTATGTTGCTTCGTTATAACCGGTTTAAGGAAGAAGAGCTTGTGAAAATTGAAGAGGAAATAAAGGAGGAAATTAAAGAAGCTCATAAGAAAGGAATCGAAGCTCCTGATCCAAAGCCCGAGTCCATATTTGATTTTCTCTATCCAGAACCATATAAAGCCGAAAAGTATCCTGAAGGTATTCATGATTTTGAAGGACCTAAAAAGAAACTGGTTGAGGCGCTAAACGAGACACTAAAGGATGAATTCAGAAGAAATCCGGACACATTTCTCTGGGGGCAGGATGTTGCGTATAAAGAAAAAGGAGGAGTGTTTAATGTTACTAAAGGAATGCAAAAGGAGTTTGGAAAAGAAAGAATTTTTAATGCTCCTATAGCAGAAGACTTTATAGTAGGTACTGCAAACGGTATGTCAAGATTTGATTCTAAAATACGTATAGTAATAGAAGGTGCTGAGTTTGCGGATTATTTCTGGCCTGCTATGGAGCAATTTGTGGAAATGTCACATGACTACTGGCGCTCCAAAGGTAATTTGATATCAAACGTTACTATCAGACTTGCGTCGGGAGGATATATTGGCGGCGGATTATATCATTCGCAAAACATTGAAGGAGCCCTGACAACCCTGCCGGGAATCAGGATTGTTTACCCTTCATTTGCCGATGATGCAGCAGGACTCCTCAGGACCAGCATACGCTCGGAGGGGCCAACTCTCTTCCTTGAACCAAAAGCATTATATAATTCTCCAATTGCTGCAACGCCAATTCCTGATGATTTTGAGGTGCCGTTTGGTAAAGGAAGAATCAGGCGAGAAGGAACTGACATGTCTGTCATAACCTATGGCAACACCACACATATGTGCCTGAAAGTTGCCGAAAGGCTGGCAAAAGAGAATTATGCAAGCCTGGAAGTAATTGACTTGCGCTCATTGATTCCACTTGATAAAGAAATGATCCTCAATTCAGTTAAAAAAACAGGGAAAGCGCTTGTTGTGCATGAGGATAAAGTACATTCAGGATTTGGAGCTGAACTGGCATCAACAATTATGGAAACAGGATTTGAATATCTTGACGGGCCGGTAAAAAGGGTGGGGTCCACATTCACACCTGTAGGATTTAATAAAATCCTGGAAAAGGCTATACTGCCAGATGAAGAAAAGATTTATAAGACTGCGGTTGAATTACTGGAATTTTGAATTTATAACTAAATAACCTATGCAAAAGACTGCTTTAATTTATAGTTTTAATACAAACAGAACATCTATAGCTGCAAAACTGATACAAGATGCTTTTGGTAAAGAGAATATTGATCTGGTGAATGCTGAAGATATTAATGAAAAAAAGTTTTTGTCGTATGATTTTCTGATTCTTGGTGTTCCTACATGGTTTGACGGCGAGTTACCCAATTACTGGGATGAATTTGTTCCGGCCCTGGAGGACCTTGATCTGAAAAATAAAAAAATAGCAATTTTTGGTAATGGTGACCAGAAAGGTTATCCCGAGAACTTTGTTGATGGTATAGGTATAATGGCTGATATCCTGGAGAAGTGCAAAGCTAAAATTGTTGGTTATACCCCAGTTGAAGGATATGAATTTGAAAATTCAAGAGCACAAAGAGGGGATATGTTTGCAGGACTTGCCCTTGACTTTGAAAACCAGCGAAAATTAAATAAAGGACGTATAGCTAAATGGGTTGAGCAGTTGAAGAAGGAATTTAAATAAACCCAACCTGAACGACATTAATTGTTCAGGCTGGTTCAATTAATTATACGTTATAAGTACTGGATGAGGTTTCTCCTCCTCTGCCCGTCCAGTTAGTATGAAAAAATTCTCCTCTGGGCTTGTCAATTCTTTCATATGTATGGGCTCCAAAATAATCACGCTGTGCCTGTAACAGATTTGCAGGCAGTCTTTCCGAGCGGTATCCGTCAAAATATGCAAGGGCAGTTGAGAAAGCAGGAACAGGTATCCCGTTAAGTGCAGCTACTGATACTACTTTCCTCCAGCTATTCTGGGCTGAAATCACAATATTCTTAAAGTAAGGATCCATCAGCAGATTATCAAGGTCAGGATTTTTATCAAATGCTTCCTTGATTTTTCCCAGGAATACTGATCGAATAATACATCCGCCCCTCCACATCAAAGCTATTCCTCCGTAATTAAGATTCCATCCATATTCTTCAGCAGCAGTCCTCATTAAAACGTAACCCTGTGCATAAGATACTATTTTTGAAGCATAAAGTGCATTTTTAATATCTTCAATAAAAGTATTCTTATCACCTGCAAAATTTCTCTCTACTCCTTTAAGTTCTTTTGATGCCTTAACCCTTTCTTCCTTTTGTGCAGAAAGGCATCGGGCAAAAACCGCCTCTCCGATTAATGTCAGGGGGACACCATGATCAAGAGCTGCTATCCCTGTCCATTTTCCCGTACCTTTTTGACCGGCAGTATCCAGTATTTTCTCAACAAGGGGCTTGCCGTCATCATCTTTAAATGCTAAAATATCGCGTGTGATTTCAATAAGATAGCTATCCAGTTCGCCTTCATTCCATTCTTTAAAAACTTCATGCATTTCCTCTGAAGTCATACCCAGCAATTCTTTCATAATATAATATGCTTCACAAATCAACTGCATGTCTCCATATTCAATGCCATTGTGAACCATTTTAACAAAATGCCCTGCACCATTTTCACCTACCCAGTCACAGCAAGGAGAGCCATCAGAAACCTTGGCTGCAATATCCTGGAATATGGGTTTAACCTCTTTCCAGGCTTCTTTTGAGCCCCCGGGCATAATTGAGGGTCCCCTGAGAGCACCTTCTTCTCCTCCGGAGACACCTGTTCCAATATAAAGCAAATCCTTGCTTTCGACATATTCCGTCCTCCTGTTGGTGTCAGGGAAATGTGTGTTGCCACCGTCGATAATAATATCGCCCTTTTCCAGATATGGAATAAGCTTTTCTATAAAATCATCAACTGCACTTCCGGCTTTAACCAGTAACATCACTTTCCTGGGTCTCTTGATGGACTTCACCAGCTCTTCAATTGAATGAGCACCAATAATGTTCTTGCCTTTGGCCCTTCCATTAATAAAATTATCTACCTTTTGAACAGTCCGGTTGTAAACTGCAACGGTATAACCCTTGCTTTCCATATTTAATACAAGGTTTTCTCCCATTACAGCCAGACCTATTAATCCGATATCTGCTAATTGTTTCATGTTTATATATTTAAGTTAACACTAATTTATTTCTACATTAAATCCCATTCTGCGTAAAATCCTCACAACATTACGATCTTTGCGGGCCAGTCTTACAGTATATGAGTCGAACTCCCTTCTTAAAGGATACTCAGCTCTCTGTTTTTCAAATGTCCCCGGCGACTGCCTTAATCTTATATCATCTTTCGAAATATTATGAGTATTAATTACAGCTTCTGCAATAATATTTTCACCTGGCTCAGAACTGTTATTTATATTAATTTCCGTATTATCAGGTACCGGTATATTAACAGGTTTCCAGTTATCAATACCAATATTGAAATATTTGCTTAAAGCCCTGACACTCATGGCAGTTCCGTTGGCCTTGCCATCGGCAGAATACCCAGCTATATGGGGTGTACCAATATCAACTAAATCAAGTAAATCAACATCAATATCAGGTTCACCCTCCCATACGTCAATAATTGCACCCGCAATCTTTCCTGAACTTAAACTATTCTTTAAGTCCCCTGTATCAGCTACTTCGCCACGTGAGGTATTAATTATAAAAGTCCCCGGATTTACTTTATCCAGCAGGTTTTTATTAATCATATGATATGTTTTATCTTCACCTGACATGTTTAAGGGTACATGGAATGTTATAATATCACAATCACGCAGTATTCCATCAAGAGATACAAATCCGCAAAGCCCTTCATTTCTGACTCTTGGCGGATCGTTCAAAAGCACTGTCATCCCAAGATACTCTGCCAGTTTAACGATTTTAGATCCTACATGTCCCACACCTACTACACCTAAAGTTCTGTTACCCAGTGAAAAGTTATATTTTCTGGATATATGAATCAATGCTGCTGCCACATACTGTTGTACTGATGATGAATTACAGCCTGGCGCATTGGTCCACTCTATTTTATTTTTTTTACAATAATCCGTATCTATATGATCAAAGCCAATTGTTGCTGAACTGATAAATTTTATATTTGAATTATGCAGTAATTCACTGTTACATTTTGTACGGGTACGGGTAATCAAAGCATCGGCATCCATAACCACCTCATTTGTTATCTGGCTCCCCGAATAATATTCGATTTCAGCATAAGGTTCAAGAACACCCTTTAAAAAAGGAATATCTTTATCTGCTATTATTTTTATTCTGTCCACCTATTTTATTTGATTACTTTTTTATTTAGTTATTTTATTAAGTATCATATCCATAACCTTATTTGTTCTGGCACCGCTTGTACCATCACTTGGAGACTTCCCGGCACCCTGTAATTCTTCCACTACATCCTTTATCAAACAAAACTGAATATTCGCAGGATTTGAAGGATTATATTTTGTTATAATATCTTTGACTACTAGAACAATAGGCTTAAAAGCAAAAGCAGAAAAAATTATTTTACCCTTTGATCCCAGGATTTCAATAGTATCGGTTTTGTATATCTTTTCTGCTACAAAGCACCAGGAACCTGTAGCAATGATACCTGACTCAAATTCTATACTGGCTGAAACAGTATCTTCGGCATCATATAATCCTCCCTTGTTTGCATACTTTCCGCTTGCATTTTTAACCGGACCGAAAAAGTAATCCAGAATATCCAGCTGATGGCAGGCCATATCATAAAAATACCCACCCCCTGATATTTCAGGAATTACTCTCCAGGGTGGATTTTGTGTGTTATAATCTTCTTCCCTTGCTGTGCTCCAGAATCTTATATCAATACAAAAAATCCTGCCAATTACATCTTTTTCAATTAACTCTTTCACTTTCAGGAAATAAGGAAGAGATCTCCTGTAATATGCTACAAATAAAGGTACTTTTCTCCTGGAAGCTATATCATTCATTTTCTGGCATTCTTTATAGCTGACGGCCATTGGTTTCTCAACATATACAGGTTTACCTTCATTCATTGCATCTATTGCATACGAGGAATGAAATTTAGGAGGGGTTGCAATATACACAGCATTAACTTCGGGATCACTAATCAGCTTCTCAGCTTTATCATACCATTTGGGTATATTATGCCTGTGTGCATAATCTTCAGCTTTCGAAGCTGTTTTGCTCATTACAGCAACGACTTTTGAACCTTCAACCTTATTAAAGGCAGGTCCGCTTTTTAATTCAGTAACCTCACCGCAGCCGATAAATCCCCAGTTTATCTCTTTCATTTCAGGTTTACTTACCGTTTTTATAAAATCTTCCTCTGAATGCCCATAAGCCTAATGCCGGATTAGAAATATAGAATACTTCTTCTCCGTTAATAATATTATAACCGTCTCTCAGCTTATTAATATCATATTTCTTCATCATAGCCTCTAAGTCGGAATATTGAAAATTAACACTCTCTATTTCTTCCTTGTACAGGTGTCTTGTACAATATGTAATTTTAAAGCGATCTTCAGAAGAGCCATGAATGAGATGAGCTGCTGCACTAAGATTATTTTCCAAATCTTTATTCTGCCGGACAAGCTCAAGTATTCTTGGAGTATTCACATAACCATATTTGCGTATAAGCCTGTCAATTTCCTTGTCTTCTCCAAACTCCTTTAATCCCGGGGCCAGAATTATTAATTCCCCGTCATCAGCCATAGCCATCCTTGTACGGTATATACTCTTATTTCCCAGCCATGTACTTTTAAATTCCTTTGGATCAAGATATACAACAGCCTTTTTTATTGGTTTCTCAAGTATCTGGATATTTAACTTAACCGATAGATCTGCAGCCTTAAGAAAGCATTCAATATCATCTCCAATATATAGTCCCCTTACTTTTAATTTATTATCCTCTCCCCTGGCAATTACTGTAAGAACATACACAATCGGCAGATCCCCGGCAAAATTATCCGATGCATAATTAAGGACCTGCCTTACCGGGTTTTTCGCCCTTCCCATCATTCTTTCCATTCCATAAACAGCTCCAAGGTAATGACTCTTGTTCAACCCTTCGGCACCACCTGTACCAACCAGTATGTTTTTATTGTAGTTGGCCATTCCTGTTACTTCATGCGGAACAACCTGCCCTATTGATAGTATTAAATCGAATTTTCCCTTAACAAGCAGTTTATTAACTCTTGCAGGCCATGAAAAATCAAGTTTATTTTCGGAGACCTCCCTTATAAAACCTGCCGGCACCTCACCGATTTGCACAACATCATCTCTCCAGTTATGCACCCTGAACAAATTTCCCGGAATATTCCCGAACATATTCTTAATTTCATCATTTGTCATAGGCAAGTGGGTTCCAAGAGCAGGGAGTATATCAGTAAGACTGTCTTTATAATATTCCCATACAAACCTTGTTAATTCACCTGCTTTTGAATGAAATCTTGTAAAGTCAGGTGGAATTGCAAGTACCTTCTTCCTTGGCCCCAGTTTATCCAAAGATTTACTCAGACCTTCTTTAAGATCCTTGAAACCTAACTCAGTCGACTCCGAACCATTTGAATAATATAACATAACTAATTAATTTTTATAAAAGAATACCTGTTAATACTATAAAAAATATCTCTTAAGTATTTATATTTGCTCCCAGGGTGGCTCAGCAGGTAAATATGCTTCAAACTCCCTGATTAATTTCTTCTCATAATCACCTTCATACGAGCCCTCAAAAAACTTTTCCAGTGATTCCCTGTATAACCTTTCCCATGAAGCAATCTCATGCCCCGGGTTAACCGGATAAAATAATACTCCGTTTGATCTTGCCGCTTCCAGGTCTCTTGGAGCATCACCAACCATCAATATTTTATTATCCGGATATTTGCCTTTTGCTGCAAACTTAATGTGTTCTGCTTTTGTTCCATATTCCTGACCGGCTATAGCCCTTGGATATTTATCAATGTTATTCTCTTTCCATTCCCTTGTCAGGGCTTCAACAGGGGTCTGGCTCACGATTATTATATCGGCCTTTGTTACTATTTTATCCAGAGATTCCCTAACAAAAGGAAAAGGAGGCATACCATATACCATTTCAGCGATATCGGAATTTACCTTCTTCGACCACTGGAGGGCTAATCCTAATACAGGATCATTAACCTTGTTAACATATTCTTCAAGAACAGGATTTGCCAGTTTTGATTCCTTATTAATCCATTCCTTTAATGCACTGGTATCGGGAATTTTCTGCTTTCTGGCAATTACATCTTTTCTTTCTGACAGCATTTCGAAAAATTTAACAAGGGCAATAAAGCGATTATAACCTCTGTGTATGGAATACAGATTTACAAATTCCCATGTCTCCCTGGTATATCTTGATACAGTCTGCAGTTCAAAATACTTTATCAGATTCGGGCAAAAGCATTCCTTTTGTTTAATTTCCATTGTATCGAAAGCAGAGCCGTCCGAATCTATACCTATAAAAAACTCATGCATAGGTTTAAGTTCCCTCAATTTATCCACCGGATTTTTCTCTATTTTCTTCCTGTAATTCAAACTGAGCTTTTTATTTTTTTTACTGTGAATTATCTTTATACTCCGCCAAAGGCGCTGAAACCTCCATCTACCGGAATAACAATACCTGTTACAAACTTTGATATATCAGACAGCAGGAACAACACTGCACCGGTTACTTCCTCAACTTCTCCATACCTTCCCATTGGTGTATTGGCAATAATTTTTTCACCCCGTGCTGTAGGCTTTCCTGTTTTCTCATCAAGCAACAAAAATCTATTCTGATTTGTCAGGAAAAACCCGGGAGCGACTGCATTAACACGTATTCCGGTCTTTGCCAGGTGCACTGCAAGCCATTCAGTAAAATTATTAATAGCAGCTTTTGCAGCTGAATATGCAACAACTTTTGTCAGAGGTTTTATGGAAGCCATTGACGAAATATTTACTATAACTCCCTTACCGCTCTCAAGCATATCTTTTGTAAAAATCATTGATGGTAGCAAAGTCCCTTTGAAATTAAGGTCAAATACCCATTCAAATCCATCCAGTTCTAGTCCGTAAAAGGTTTTTTCCAGCTCACTCATGTTTTCTTTCTTAATCTCCTCGACAGGCGCTGTAGCCTTGGGAGAATTCCCTCCTGCCCCGTTAATAAGCATATTTATCTTACCTAATTCACTGTTTATTGCTGCCTTAGCATCTTCCAGTGATTTAGCATCCAATACATTAGCTGCATATGGCCTTGACGTTGTACCGGTCTCTTTTTCAATTTCAGCAGCTACTTTTTTAGCCATTTCCTCATTTATATCCAAAATTGCTGTTTTTACCCCTGCATAACCCAGACCCTTTGCCAGAGCAGAACAAAGTATGCCGGCTCCGCCGGTAACAATGCACACTTTATTTTTTAAGTCATCAAAAGAATTTTTTTCCATGTTTAGTATTTTAGTGTTTAATATAAAATTTATAATTCTCTTTGGTAATAATGTCAATTGGCAGATGTTGTTCCTTTTTTACACGTTTATTCAGAACAAAATGATTAAACAGTGTCATAATCCCTCCATATCCCTGCTCAACAGGTCTCTGGCTGATTAAGAAATCAATAATATTCTTTTCAACGTATTGCAGATTTTCTTCAGTTAAATCATATCCGATTAAAGTTACGGGCTTTAATCTGTTTTCTTCAATGAACCTGGCTATCTTGTATACTTTTGAGTTTGTTACGAATACTCCCTTAATTTCATTTTTTTTAGAAAAAATCTCATTTAATGAGTTGCTAATTGAATTCTTATCAGTGTCTTTAATATAATGGTTTAGTATATCAATCTTATGGTTTGTGTTTTCCCTGAAGAATGATTCAAATCCTGTTTGCCTGTTTAGTATATGCTTATGATTATCTAAAACTTTTGAAATGTTTATTATTAATAATCTGGACCCTTGCTCAACACTGTAGCTCATCAACCGTGCTGCAAGATATCCGCTTTGTTTTGAATCCTGGCCTACGAAACTCAGCTTACTGCTATCCTGAAAATTTGAATTAATAAAGACATATGGTATCTTTCTCTGGCTGCAATTTTCAATTAATCTGACAGTCTCTTCATAATAAAAGGGAGCAATTAAAACTGCATCCGGTTCATTATGTATTATTCTGTCAATTTGCTTCTTAAAAGAGGTTCTGTTGAATTGATCAAACAAATACTTTTCTCCGACTATTCCATAATGTCCTGTTTCCTTTAAGGCTTTGTTTACTCCAGCTAAAGGTTTGCTCCAGAATGTGCTGTCAGGATTTTCTCTGGGAAATAAAACTGCAAATCGATATATTTTCTTTGATGCAAGTGTCCGTGCCACTATATCCGGGACGTAATGAGAATCCTTTATTATTCTTATAACTTTGTTCCTTGTAATATCCGATACTTCGCCCCTGTTATGGATTACCCTGTCAACCGTTCCAACAGAAACGCCTGCCATCTTTGCTATATCTACAATCCTTATTTTGCTTGACTTCCGGTTGATAATATTAATTAATTACAGGTTAGGATCCATTATATACAAATTGCATCGTGCACGTACACGAATTTATAAAACAAAAATAACAAATTAAACTATATTCAAAAGAAAATAGTAATATTTTCCTGTGCGGACATAACGAGTTTGACTCAATTCCTGATTATACAACCTGGGTATGACTATGAATATGTCAATAAGATTTTGTAATTTTATTTTCAAATGCTAAAGCAGGAATATGGAACCAAAAGAAAAAGTTCTAGAAACACTTAAAGATGCAGATCAAGCTCTCAGATCAGGAGATATTACTAAATTATCAGGACTTGATAAGAAAGATGTTGACAAAGCAATGAATGTGTTAAAATCCGAGGGGAAAATATTTTCACCTAAGCGCTGCTTCTGGCAGGTAAAATAGGACATCTTTAATATTATTCTATGTATAGTGCCTGTTGTAAAATACTGGGTGTTAATCCCAACTCCAGTCTGGATGATGTAAAACGCGCATACAGGCAAAAGGCCAAGGTATTGCATCCCGATATTAATTCTTCCCCGGATGCACACACAGAATTTATTAAAACAAAACAGGCCTTTGAGTTTATTCAGAGGTACATGACATGCCAGGCATTATACCGCAAAAGGTATAGTTATTACAGGGAAAGATCAATGACAAGGCCTAAATACAGAGGCTATTACAGATATGAAGATGTTAAATACAGGGCTTCAAAATACAGGGCAAGGAAAATGTATCACAGTGCTAAGACTGATATAGATTTCAAGTCAACCTTATTCGGAAAAATTGTTTTTATAGTTTTTCATCTGATGTTTCTTTTTGTAGGATTCTACACTTTGCTTTATCCCTTGATACATACTATTAAATACGGTGTAGATCAGGAAAAGACACTTATAGGAACAATCATTACTATTGCATGTGCAATGATGTTTGGTTCAGCTATGGTCTTCATGATTGCAATATCAGGACTGAGCTTTAATTCAAAAAACAAATACTTTTAAGTTAGAGAAATTTTATTCCGGGTACTTTTATTGGTAATTTAAAAAATACCGTAATAACACTTACAAAATGCCATGAAATCATGAAAAAAGTATTAATTTTTATTATAACAATTTTCGTTACAGGAAAAGCTATAAGTCAGGATGCTACAATCAATAGATTATCGTACGGTTTTGCTCCTGTTATTGATGGCTATATTGACAGTTTATGGTCTACATTTGCAGAACACAATATTAACAAGCCTTTTAAAGACGAAGTACCCACACTAACTGATGCCACCTGGCAGGCAGCATGGAATGATACCTCAATCTTTATAATTGTAAGTGTTGA
>CP070654.1:2294508-2303720 GCA_020354785.1 Bacteroidales bacterium | reverse complement strand
AAGATTAGCTAATCTTTTAAGGTTCATGTTTTTTAGTTTCTTATTAATTGTACCAGCTTCCGTAATATGGGCACAGAATATCGTTACAGGAACCGTTACAGGAAGCACCGACAATGAACCCCTTATCGGGGCAACGGTTGTAATCTCGGGCACTACAACAGGTACAACAACCGACATAGATGGTAAATATTCACTGGAAGTACCTGACGAGGAAGGTGTAAAACTCAGTTTTTCGTATGTTGGTTATATTAGTGAAGACATTGATGTGGCCGGGCAGTCTGAGATAAACATAGTTCTGATTCCCTCGCTTGAAACACTTGAAGAAGTTGTTGTAGTTGGTTACGGTATACAGAGAAAAAGTCTGGTTACCGGATCTATCGCAAAGATTGAATCGGAAGAAATCTCCAATACAAATGCAACCCGTTTCGAACAAGCTTTGCAGGGTAAAACCTCGGGAGTTGTTATTACACAAAACTCTGGTTCACCAGGATCAAAGTTACTTATTAAAATTCGTGGAAATAGTTCTTATGCAAATAATGATCCCCTTATAATTGTTGATGGAATAAAGCTCGGTACAGGAGGAAACGGTTTGGAATACCTGAACCCTGATGATATTGAATCTGTTGAAATATTAAAAGATGCAGCTTCTTCTGCAATTTATGGTTCTGAAGGAGGAAACGGGGTAATTCTGATCACAACAAAAAAAGGGACTAAAGGTGCAGCTTCTGTACAATACAGATATGAATACAGTCTGCATAAAGCCACCAACATTACGAAAGTTATGAATAACCAGCAATATGTTGATTATTTCACAGAAGCTGCCAATGCAGAATTAACCGGCAGCAGATTAGATAACAGACTTGCTCTTTTGGAAGAGATGGGTAATAACCCGGGCACGGTATGGACAGACGAAGTATTTGTAGAAGCTCCTCAAATTGAACATTCGTTAAGTTTTAGCGGCGGAGGTGAAAGATCAACAGTGTTTGCCAGTGTTGCATACCTTGATCAGGATGGTGTAATCGGGGGAGAAAAAGATAACCTGAAGCGTTATTCTCTCAGGTTTAATGCCGAAAGCGAATTAAAACCATGGCTGACTATTGGAACAAATGTGGGATATACCCGTTTCAAAAAGAATGATCTGGGAAATGCCAGCAATGAATACGGTGGAATAATAAATAATGCACTTACCTATGATCCTTCTCTTCCGGTTGTTTATAGCAGTATTGACGATATCCCGGCTAATTACCTTTCAGATTCCCTGGCCTTCAGAGCTATGTTAAGGGATGAAGACGGGAATTATTACAGCAAGTCGATATTGTCCATGGGTGAAGCATGGAATCCTGTCGCCCAGATTGATTATACACAGAATACATACACTCAGGATAAGGTTGTTGGAAAAATATACGGTGAATTTAAACCACTTGAATGGATAAAATTTACATCAAGTTTAAATGTTGATTATGCTTATCAGCTTCAAGAGGAATTTAACGGCCTTCATTTTTACGGGGTGAGTCCTTTAAGAAAAGACTCAGATGTTAATATGATAAATGATTTTGAGCGCTGGTATACATACTCACTTGACAATTACCTGACTATTACAAGACAATTTGGGAACCACTCTCTTGAACTGATGGGCGGACAGTTTTTCAGAGAGTACCAGTACCAGTTTCTTTGGGTTAGAGGCAGAGGTATTCCATATAACAGTATTGATTTTGCATATCCTGCCAATGTTTATAATACCGAGGAGACCACCATCGACGGACACGCACGTGATCATGAAACTCAGGCATCTTACTTCGGACGTTTAGTTTATAACTATAAAGAAAAATACATGTTTCAGAGTCAGTTCCGCAGGGATGGATCATCGAAATTCGGACCGGATAAAAAGTATGGATTCTTTCCTTCATTCTCTGCAGGGTGGATAATCAGCAAGGAAGACTTTTTCATGGACATTGGGGCACTTTCAATGATAAATTCTTTAAAACTCCGAGGCAGCTGGGGAAGAAACGGATCAACCCAGGGTTTAAGCGGTTATTATCCTTATGTATCAACAATGATAACAACTGCATATTACCAGGACGGGAGCGGTGCCTTCCGTAGAGGCGCTGTACCTGGCAGACCCGGAAACCCTTCATTGTTATGGGAAACCAGTCAGATGACTGATATAGGTCTTGACATGGCAATGTTTGGAAATGCGCTCACATTTTCGATGGATTACTTTGTAAAATCTACAATTGACCAGATTACAGGAAAAAGTGATTTACCTGAATATATGGGATTTCAGGGTAATCCTTATGTAAATAAAGGGGAAGTTCAAAACAAAGGTGTGGAATTTGATCTGAGATACAGGAAAATGGAAGGTGAGTTCAAATATTCATTATCATTTAATGCATCATATCTGAAAAACGAGGTTATTGCCTATGGTGATTCGGGAGTATACAGGGAAGGTGCTGATATTGGGCAGCTTGGCAGAATTAACAGGTATGAACCCGGATATCCTGTCTGGTTTTTCTATGTATATGAGGCGGATGGTATATTCCAGACAGAGGAAGAAATTGAAGGCTATGTGAACGCAGATAGTGGTTTATTATTGCCCAGAGCAATACCAGGTGATATAAGATTCATAGACCAGCCTGATCCTATAACCGGGGAACCAAGCGGAAGAATTACCCAGGATGACCGCAAATATATGGGAAAACCTATGCCTGACTGGGTATTTGGTATAAACATAAACCTGGATTACAAGGGATTCGATTTAGGGCTTTCATTTCAGGGCCAGACCGGGAACCAGATTTACTGGGCCGGATACCGCAAGGACCGTGCTGACTATAACAGACCGGAATTTTACTATACCGAAAGATGGAATGGCCCAGGCACTTCGTACAAATACCCCCGTGCTTCTTATAATGATGCAAACGATAATTTACGTGTAAGCTCTTTGAATTTATATGACGGGGATTATCTGCGGCTGAAATATTTAATCCTGGGCTACACATTACCTGAGATGCTTACAAATAAAATTCAGATAAGCAAACTGAGGATTTATTTCACAGGTACGAACCTGATTACATGGACAAAATATCCTGGAATGGATCCGGAGGTTGGTATGTATGATACAGACCAGAATTACTCTTATGGTATAGACAGAGGAGTATATCCTCCAACAAGGGTATTGACTATGGGTGTTAATGTTACTTTCTGATATTAAATAAGGTTAAAAAATTAAAATCATGAAAAAGAATATAATATATCTTTTGCTTATTCCTCTTCTGACCATTATTGCGTGTACAGAAGATGATTTAACTCTGACTCCTGCCGGACAAGAGCTCGAATCAAGTTTTTACCAGAACGATGAACAATTGGAACAGGCATTATGGGCTGCCTATGATCCGCTTCAGTGGGTTGTATGGGGAGCCAATCCTTTTTTATGGGGTTCAATTGGCTCGGAAGATTCATATGCAGGGGGATCAGATCCATCTGATCAGGACTCCTACCAGCTTTTTGATGTATACAATCTTACTCCTGTTGAAGCCGGAGATGACAATATGCTGCAAATGTGGAGGTCGAGGTTTAGAATTAACTACAGGGCCAACCTGATAATCAGGTATTCTGATGAATCGAAACCATCTGGTAATGAAGCGATTGGGCATGCCTATTTCCTGAAAGGTTTAGCATATTTTGAAATGACAAGAATGTGGGGCGGCCTGCCTATTATTGATGATGTTTCACCTGTAAGCAGATACGCACGTGCCACACAGGAAGAAACCTGGGCAGCTATTGAAAGGTATTGTACGGAAGCTGTTAATCGACTGCCGGCTAAAACAAGTCTGGATGATAATGGTAACGGAATAGCCACCAGGGGATCTGCACAATGTCTTCTGGGTAAAACATATCTGTATCAGGGAAAATATAATGATGCTATTGCTGTGCTTGAAGATCTTGCAAGCAATCCAAATTACGCACTGATGGATTCAATATCGGGTGTTTTCTGGCCAGGCAACAGATACAACAAGGAATCTATTTTTGAAATAAACTTCTCGGATGGAATTCCTCCGGGAGATATTGACTGGGGAGAAAGAGTTGCCGGAAACGCATCCTATACATTATGCGGACCCCGTTCAGGTGAAATTGCCCTTGGAGATAATTTTATTTATGAATGGGGCTGGGGATTTAATCAGCCGAGTCAGTCACTTGTTGACGCATACCTGGCAATGAATGATATTGTAAGAATGGAGTCTACAATCATATTCAGCGATACAATAACAAAATATAATCCTGCTATTACCTTTCAAAATCCTTTTGACGGCTATTGGGATCGCAAACATGTACGTATTAAAGGATTTTTTAATACAAGTGATGGAACAAGAGTTAATCAGAATATTATTGTAATGCGCCTGGCTGATGCATACCTGATGCTGGCTGAAGCATATAACCGTACTAATAATGATGCAAATGCCCGTTCTTATCTTAAGCAGATCAGGGAACGTGTTGGGTTACCAACAGCAGATATTGATGCTGCATCAGGGGATGCGTTGTTTGCATTAATTAAATTAGAGCGCCGCCTTGAATTGGCATTGGAAGGTGACAGGTATTTTGACCTTGTTCGCTGGGGTGATGCAGCAACTGTTTTAGGCCCGCTGGGTTATTCTGTTGGAACACCAGGTGTACAAACAAATGGTTTGTTACCAATACCTCATCCTGAAATTGTTGCATCAGAAGGAGAAAACCAGCTGGAACAAAATCCGGGATATGATTAGTTCATTTAAGGTTGTCTGAAAGGTAATTTATTTATACAATCCTGCTCCCGATGATTTACCGGGAGCAGGAATATATAATTTCAGTCACTATATTTCGATTTTTTAAATAGCTGTTGGGAGCATATCAGAGTGTTAAATATACAAACACACTTTTGCAGATATAAGATCATTAATATTACCGGCAACATGAAAATAATAATAATTAAATTAATTTTTACAGGCATTTGGCTGGCATTACATCTTATAAGCCCGGCTCAAAACTACGAACTGGTGTGGTCTGATGAATTTGATTATTCGGGAATTCCTGACCCTGGCAAATGGACTTTTGAAACAGGCGGCGGAGGATGGGGAAATAACGAATTGCAATACCATACTGACAGAATAGATAATGCCGAGGTAAAAGATAGTATCCTGGTAATAACAGCCAGGGAAGAATCTTATGGCGGCAGGGATTACACATCTGCAAGAATAGTTACATATAATGACGGTCACTATTGGAGATACGGGAAGATTGAAGCCCGTATAAAGTTACCATACGGACAGGGAATATGGCCTGCATTCTGGATGCTTGGCAGGACCTTCTCGTCAGTTGGATGGCCTGCATGCGGAGAGATTGATATTATGGAAATGATTGGCGGTGATGGCAGGGAAAATACAGTGCACGGGACTGTACACTGGGATAATAACGGTTCACATGCCAGTTATGGTAAATCAGTAACCTTATCATCAGGTACTTTTGCAGACGATTTTCATATATTCAGTATTGAATGGAATGCGGAAAAGATATTATGGAAGCTGGATGGAGAACAATTTAATGTAATTGATATAACTCCGGCCGGACTAAGTGAATTTCACGGAGAATTTTTTATCATCCTGAACCTGGCTGTTGGTGGTAACTGGCCGGGTTCACCAGATGCAACAACTATATTTCCCCAGAAACTGAAGGTCGATTACGTACGTGTATATTCCGGACCAAGTGATTTGGAAGATTCAGAATACGGCGAACAATTCCAGCTATTTCCGAATCCCTCGGATAACCAAATCATTATTGATACAAATGAAAAATTCATAAGCTATAGTATTATTGACATCGCGGGCAGGATTATGGATTATAATCCCCTGGTCGATAACAGAATTGAAATATCGGATTTACAGAGCGGGATCTATTTACTCAGGCTTGAGGACTACAAGGGAGATTTTGCTCAGGGTAAAATAATAAAACAATAGAGGATTAAGGGATAAGGATTAAGGTTTAAGGAATAGGGGAATAGAGGAGTATGGGAATAGAGGAATATGGATTTTAGCAATATAACATTATAACAGTATAACAATAGAACAATATAATTATGGATGTAAAAATTAATAAAGGATACGTTGTACTATTATCTGTCATCGTTGCCCTGGGAGGTTTCCTGCTGGGATTTGACAGTGCAGTAATATCGGGCGCTGTCCCCTTTTACAAAGAGTTTTTTAATCTTAACCAGGGTTCGTTCTGGTTTGGTTTTTCAGTAGCCTCATTAACAGTAGGATCAATAGCAGGTAATTTAATGGGTGGAGTACTGGCAGATAAATACGGCCGTAAAATTGTCCTGATATTTACAGCAACATTATTTACTTTTTGTGCACTGGGTACGGCCTTAGCACAGACATTTATATTTTTTATAATTGCAAGAATTATAGGCGGACTGGGTGTTGGCATGGCCATCCTTGTTGCACCAATGTACATAGCTGAGGTATCCCCGCAAAAATACAGAGGGACACTTGTATCAATAAATCAATTAAATATAGTTATTGGTATATCTATAGCTTTCTTTTCAAATTATTTTATCCAGGATATTGTAACTGATCCCGACCGTAACTGGAGATGGATGCTTGGAGTCGGAGCGGTGCCGGCCGTCCTATATTTCCTACTGCTGTATATTGTACCCCAGAGTCCGCGCTGGCTGGTTCAAAACGGAAGAGCTAACGAAGCAAAAAAAGTACTGGCAAAAATTGGAGGAAGCGAATACTCTGAGTCTATTTTAAAGGAGATTCATGAAAGTGTTAAAAAGGCCGAAAGTAAGGTAAAGACATATTTCAGGGATATTTTTAAGAAGCAGTTAAAGTATGTACTGCTTATAGGTTTTGGTATTGCAGCATTGCAGCAGATATCAGCTATTAACGCTATATTATATTATTCAACAATAATATTTGAAACCGCTGGAGGGGGGAGAGATTCTGCGTTTATGCAGGCAGTAATCCTTGGCATAACGAACCTTGTTTTCACAATAGCAGCTATGTATCTTATTGACAGACTGGGAAGAAGACCTTTACTGGTTATCGGACTAACAGGTATAATTGCTGCTTACATTATTTCATCGGCTTCTTTTTATAATGCTGATTATAAAATTACTACAGCTAAATTGAACAGCATCGTTACGGAGATATCTGAGCAGGGCATAGAAACCAATAAAGTAACAGAAATTAAAAACGGATTGACTACCCTTGTTGATAAAGAATTTCCAGGCGAAGTAGCATTTTTTAATGCTGTTGAAGAAAAAATCGGCTCTGATAACTATACGGAACATAAAGACACTATTCTTGAACACAGCATCAGTATGAATGCCATATTATTATTAATGGGAATATTACTGTTTATGGCGTCATTTGCAATTTCACTTGGTCCAGTAACATGGGCATTATTGTCAGAGATATTTCCCAATAAAATCAGGGGGCTTGCCATTTCATTATCAGGATTTTTAAATGCACTGGTAAGTTCACTGATGATAACCATTTTTCCTATATCACTTGAAATTATGGGATCGGGATCAACCTATATTATATTATGCGGATTATGTGCACTGGGTTTAATCTTTGTATTAAAATATATTCCTGAAACCAAGGGTAAATCCCTGGAAGAAATCGAGAAACAATTAGTTAAAACAAATTAAAAATAAAATTATGAGAATATATAAATTGATAATAGCAGCAATATTTTTTGTATTGGTATTTAGCTCATGTTCAGGTAAAAATACTGCTGTTAAAGTTGAATTAAAATTTGAGGAAGGCAAATACCAGCTTTACAGGGCGGGAAAACCTTATTATATTAAAGGTGCAGGTATTGAATTCGGAGACATAGCAAACCTGGCATCCCATGGGGCCAATTCAATGAGGACGTGGAGAACTGACAGTGCACAAAAGGAACTGGATCTGGCTCATGAGAACGGACTGACAGTAATGATGGGACTGGATGTAGGACGTGAAAGGCATGGATTTGATTATAATGATACGGCAATGGTGAGGAAGCAATTTGAATTTATAAAAGGAGAGGTAATGAAATATAAAGACCATCCTGCTTTGCTGGCATGGGGTATAGGAAATGAGCTTAATCTCTGGTATAAAAACAAGAAAGTGTGGGATGCTGTAAATGACATAGCTAAAATGATTCATGAAGTAGACGGTAATCATCCTGCAACAACTATGTTATCAGGCATAGGGAAAGATGAAATAGACTATATAAAGGAGAATTGTCCTGATATTGATTTTATATGCATCCAGATGTATGGTGATGTTATTAACCTGGAAAAAAGAATTAAAGATGCCGGATGGGATGGAGCTTATGCAGTAACAGAATGGGGAGCAACAGGTCACTGGGAAGTAGCCCGCACCGAGTGGGATATTCCAATTGAACAAACCGGCTCGGAGAAAGCTGATGTTATACTTAAAAGATGGGAAAGAGCAATTTATTCAAATAAAACACATTGTCTTGGCTCCTATGTATTTTTCTGGGCCCAGAAACAGGAAAGAACACCAACCTGGTACGGCTTTTTCCTTGAAACAGGTGAAGAAACCGAACCTATAGATGTTATGCATTATGTGTGGAACGGTGAATGGCCTGAGAACAGAGTTCCACGTATTGACTCAGTGTTTCTTGATGGTAAAACCAGGTTTGATAATATACATCTTAAGGCTGAAGAAGATTATATGCTAAGCATATATGCAAAAGATTATGAAAACGATCCTCTGGAACTGAAAATAGAAATTATGCCTGATATTACTGAATATTACAGGGGAGGAGGAGATCATGAAAAACGTCCGCCTACAATAATCAAAACCGAGAATGATAAATACAATTCAGGTGCAACAATAAAGGCCCCGGCAAAAGAAGGACCTTACAGGGTATTCATATATGTTATGGATGGACATAATAATGCAGGTACTGCCAATATCCCCTTTTATGTTGACAAATAATTGTTTACTGACATTAAAACCGGATGTCTATTCTTCTTGGAAATAGCATACTAAGAATTGAAATTGATAAACCCGGGCAAAACTACCGGGATTCACGTTTTGACTGGACAGGAAAAATTACTCAGATAACCTTTGACAACAAATATACTTTCTGCACCGAAGAAACCCCCGATCCTGAATTAGTAAATATAAAAGGAAGGGGACTTTATAATGAATTTGGAATAA
>CP070654.1:2290229-2294408 GCA_020354785.1 Bacteroidales bacterium | reverse complement strand
TCAGGTATATCTGACACAAATTGTATAAATTCATCAAATGAGTCAGGATTGTTGATCTCTTTATATCCCGAAAGGTATTCACTTTTGAATTCTTCCAGGTGAGTTTCCAAATATCCCGGTCTCCTTTCCATGAAATCTCTTATACCACTAATGCTGCCTGCCCAGTCGGTATTTAATGTCCCTGCCACATATGGCCACCTGTCCCAGTGCTCCTGCATATAGGGTTCTATTTGATTCATCATGTCGTCCAGTATTGATGTTGTTGTGTCAGATGAAAACTCATTATGAATTTTTTGCTCCATATTATTGACAAATGCCTGAACGAATATATGGTTTTTAACCAGTTCCTTAAAAACTAAATGGGGGCCGTAATATGTAAACAGGGGAATAAATTTACCTGTCAGTACATGATTAAACATATTATACTGCGGTCCCAGAAAAGCCAGTGAATTATCCAGCCCTGTAGCAACACCAAAACCTGTTTCCATATCATAAGTAATATACCTCCATTTACCATCACTGGTCCTCGGTCTCCAGGTAGCATCATTGTTACCCGGCCAATCCCATTTAGCCAGGTATATACTGTGAACCATATAATCGATAAAATTATCGATGTCCAGTTGTGTTTGTACGTAGTTATAGCATTCACTTGTACTCAAATCATTACTGTGTATATATCCTGTAAAACTATTCCAGTGGACAGCATCTCCCTCATTTACCTGGGGAACATGCTGTGTCCTGTTATCCCAGTGATATAAAAGATCAATACCGGTATTGTTATTATCTACTCCGTGATGAACTTCAAAATACCAGTCACTTTTATTTGCTTCCCTTAACTCGTGAATTCCCCAGTATTCACCATTTATAAAAAGTATGGCCGGCTGGTAGGATTGCAAATCCAAATCACTTTTTTCCATTATCCTGTGAGCACAGGCATCATTAAACATAGCGCTTAATATTGTGCTGCCCCATGCCCTTATAATAAATCGCTTATATTCAGAAATATCTTTTGCATGTCCTGCAGTTTCCTTAAATATTGGATATTCAATCCGGTTATTCCCGTATACACTCCTTGCAATAACATGAAATGCTTTTTGCGGACTGGCAGGTGAAGTTCCTCCCTGTATACGGATCCCTGCATTCTGGGAAAATCCAATCGTGCCGTCAGGCTCAAAATAGCTTATATGAACTTTTTTTTCCGAGTCCCTGAAATAGTTGCCTGTATTACTGTTACCATTTATGTGATCTGCCCCCGGAACGTATATACCATCCTCATAATCAAATAAATCATCCGGATTGGCAACAACTGATATAACCGGCAAAGAGTAACGGGTTTTCATACCTTCTTTAATAAAATAAGTTTTGGTTATGATCTCACTTGGTGTTTTGCCATCCTCAAAGGAACGTAATTTTACAACATTGGCCTTGAAAACATTGCCCGATGGAGGAACCCAGTCAGGTAACCAGTCAAAAGGATCCCGGTTTGTCCTTATTTCTGAATAGACATTTGGTTCAGAGGTCCTGTCAGTTAAAAATAATGTATCAGGAAATATCTCAGATTCTTCAGTAGGATCTGTACCATCCAGAGTATATCTTACAATTGCAGGCTCACCTTTCGAGAGTATGTACAGTTTCTGATCACTTTCATAAAAACCTTCTTCCAGTGAAGCAACAGGCGCATCAACAACAATATAAGCGGAATCATTGTTTACGCTTCCGGGAGTGGGTTCATAATATAATTGCCATGATGACAGATGGTCAGGATTTCTGCCCGACGAGATATTGGTACTTTGACCAGTAAATAATACAGTATCAACTATACTCATATCTGCTGCATAAAATCCTATCTCCTCCCCGCTCCTGCTAAGATTAAAATTTGTATGCAAAGCCTGGATTATTGTATCCTTACTGTCACACCAGATTATCAGATATTCCTTTGCTCCTATTATTATATCCTTATAAATTTTCCACCTTGCCGGATCATTATAATTATCCGATAAAAAATATCCCCTGATGTTTACAGAAGAATCACCATTATTGTATATCTCTATCCAGTCGCTATATTCATTAAAATCAGGATCAGCAATGACCGTTGCATTTGAAGCCAGGAATTCGTTGATATATATATCAGGGACCTGGGATTGTGTTTTCAAAGGAAAAAATATTAAAACAACACAAATCAGCTGAAAAATATGTTTCATTTGTCAATATAATTTTTACGAGATCATTATGATTTAACAACCCTCTTAAAGACTTTGACTATTATAAGCATTATAACCAGGGTGAAAACGATTGAAGCTCCGCTGGGAATGTCAAGATAAAAAGCACCCATCAACCCTGCAATTAATCCAATAAATCCGAATAATACCGAGTACAATATAATTCTTTGATAACTCATCGTTAAAGTATTTGCTATATTTTGTGGAATAGTCAGCAAAGCAAGCACAAGAATTATCCCAACAACCTTTATATTTATAACAACGGTTAAAGCAACAAGGCTAATCAGTAAATAATTAAAAAACTGAACGGGAATATTTTTAATCCGTGCAAATTCCTCATCAAAAGACATAAACAGGATTATCCTTGCAAATAGAACAAAGACTATAACAATTATACAGGTGAGTATTACCATAAAAAGAATATCCGGCAAGGAAACAGTAAGAATATTGCCAAACAGGAAACTCATTAAATTCGGAGCATACCCGGGTGTTATGTAAATAAATATTATGCCTGTTGCCATACCAAAGGCCCATAACATAGCAATCACCGAATCATTTCTTATTTCAGCCTTTTTTGTAAAATATTCCACTCCCAGGGCAGAGATCACTGCAAAAATAGCAGCTCCGAGTACAGGATTTATCCCCAGAAAATATCCAATTCCTATTCCTCCGAAAGAAGCATGAGTTATACCGCCGCTCATAAATACTATTCTCCGTGATACGATGTAGGTGCCAATTATACCACAGGATATACCGGCAAGTACTGCTGCAAGAAGTGCATTTCTGAAAAACTCATTATAAAACAACTCTGCCATGATCCTATATTATTTATGATCTTTTAATACCCTGTGTGGTACTGTTCCGTGTGTTATTAAATCAATCGGGCAGTTATAAGCTTTCAAAATCTCATTATTTATTTCATTTGAGGGATGGTAATGTAATTTCTTATTTACACAGGCAATTGTTTTTACATATGATGAAATCATACCTGCATCATGAGATACTGCTACTATTGCCATTTTATGATTTAGTTCCTCAAGAATATTGAAGAGTTCACTTTCAAATACCTGGTCAACATAAGTATTCGGCTCGTCAAGAAGTAATAATTTTGGAGATGAAATTATTGCCCTTGCCAGTAATGCTCTTTGTGTCTCACCTCCCGAGAGTTCACTGAAAGGTTTACTCCTTAATCCGGCAATACCCATTTTTGTTATTACTTCGGTTACTTTATCTTTTTCCCTTACTGAATGACCTCTGATTATATTTGCCCTTTTTAGCAGTCCTGACAACACTACCTGCTCAACAGAGATTGGAAACTTTTTGTCTGCTGAAAACTGCTGCGGAAGGTATCCTATATTAATCCTGTTTTCTCCCTCAGACAGATTATATACAATCCTGCCTTTTAATGGTTTTACCAGTCCCAGAATAACTTTCAATAATGTTGTCTTACCTCCTCCATTTGGACCAATAACTCCGATAAAATCATCACTATTTATCGTTAAATTAACATGGTCCAGCGCTATTAATCCGTTATATCCGGCAGTTATGTTCTTTATTTCAACTAATTTCTGCATTAGTTATCAGTATTACCCAGATTTACTTGTAACTGTGATGTAATATATTTCATCTGGTTTAATAAATTCTCGTCAAGAGGATTTATTTCAATTATTTTTCCGTCAATTTCATTTGCGAGCACTTCTGCATTTTCAATATCGAATTGCTCCTGGATAAAAATAGTCTTTATATTTTCCTTTTTAGCTAATTTAATTAATTGTTTTAAATGAAAGGGTGAAGGGGGCTTCCCTTCCTGCTCAACAGGTACCTGTTGAAGCTCATAATCCCTGGCAAAATAAGTAAGTGCGGGATGATAAATAAAAAATTTTCTGCTATCCAGTACTGATAATGACTTCTTTATGTAATTGTCCAGGCTGTCAAGCTCAACTAAAAAATTATAGTAGTT
>CP070654.1:2286745-2290129 GCA_020354785.1 Bacteroidales bacterium | reverse complement strand
AAAACCGGTTCGCTCCATGCCCTACCGAAAAAAGATATTCCTACAGGCAATCCCTCAACAAAGCCCATAGGCACCGTAATATTTGGATAACCGGCCCAGGCCGCAGGAGAAGAACTCCCCAGCTGAAAACTATCGCCATTAATCCAGTCTGTTTTCCAGGCAGGGCTTCCTGTCGGGGCTATTATAGCATCCAGATCATGTTCATGCATTACCCTGTCTATTCCTTTTTCCCTGCTGCCTTTCATAACTTCTGCAAGTGCTTTTTTATATTCTTCAGAATTCAAATCTCCTTTTTCCTGTGCCATTATCAGGTATCTCTGGTTGAAATATTTCAATTCAACAGAATCCTGCTCATTAAATGCTATTAAATCTTCAACGCTTTTAACAGGAGCATCAGGTCCAAGGGACTCAAAATATTTATTTAATCCGTCCTTATATTCAAATAACATGATTTCAAATGAATAATTACCCACATTGTTACTTGTTATTTCATCAATCTCAATAATTTCCGCTCCATTACTTTTCAGAAAATCTACTGCCTGGTACATTAATGTATCTATCTTATAATTTCTTCCAAGTGGAGCTTTATACAATCCGATTCTTTTACCATTTAGTCCGTCTTCTTTTAGGAACTGAGTATAATCCCTGTAAAATTTCCCCTGGCTTGCTGTTGTTTTTTCATCGGATGAATCTATACCGACCAGCACTCCCAGACATATGGCTGCGTCTTTTACTGTTCGTGCCATTGGTCCTGGTGTATCCTGTGTAAATGAAATGGGAATAACTCCTGTGCGACTTACGAGTCCGACTGTTGGTTTGATTCCTACAATACCATTACTATGTGATGGGCATACAATAGAACCATTGGTTTCAGTACCTATTGCCAGAACAGCAAGGTTAGCAGACACAGCTACAGCAGAACCCGAACTTGATCCACACGGATTACGGTTTAAAACATACGGATTCCTTGTTTGGCCTCCCAATCCGCTCCAGCCGCTTGTAGATAACTGGCCCCTGAAATTGGCCCATTCACTTAAATTTGCTTTTCCAATGATTACTGCCCCTGCCTCCTTAAGTTGCCTGGCAACGTAGCTATCCTTCAATGGGAATGAATTCTTCAATGCCCTTGAACCTGCAGTATTTGGCATCTTATCATGAGTGTCAATATTATCTTTTAATACAACAGGTATTCCATGAAGCGGTCCCCTGATTTTTCCCCGGCTCATTTCCAGATCCAGTTCCTCTGCAATTTGAACTGCATCAGGATTGACACAAATAATTGAGTTAAGCGCAGGACCATTTCTGTCAATTTTCTCAATTCTGTCCAGAAAAGACTGAACCACCTCTTTAATTGTATATGAACCGTTTTCATATCCCTGCTGAATCTTTCCGATATCCTGTTCCAGGAACCTGAAATCATCAGATTCTGATGTTTGGGTTTCCCTGGAAGCAGGCTGACATGAACTTAATACGAATATGAAAATTAAAATAAGGTTTCCGGTTAAAAAGTTATTATGGTTCATTTGTTTGATGATTTATATTTTAATCAAGATTTATTTGCCACATAGGAGAAATGCCTTCAATTTTTAAAGAATCCATTTTTTCTCCGAATTGTGATTTCAAATTCTCTGTTAATTCATTTGATGCATGAGTAACATAAATTTCCGAATAGTTATTATAAATCAGAATTTCTTCAACATTTTCAATATCATTTGAGGCGCGCAGGATATCTATATTGTCCGAATTACATTCGTTTATAACAACCATAAAATCCACCATACCAAACCCGAATGAGTAATCTGTTATTATTACCGGTTTATCAGCCTTTGAGAAAAGGCGGGCATCTTCAATGTATACCTGTTGCAAGTAACCACCGTGATACCAGTACCTGGAATTGGAAATAGTCAATACAGAGAATATACCAATTATCACCAGTCCGGTAAAAATACCGGAAAATGCAAGTTTGCCCTTTTCTATTTTTCTAAAAAGTAAATAAGTAACTACTAAAATTATTCCAAAAACATTAAAAATATGATATCGCCACCACCAGGAAGCTATAGCACTACGTACGATATCATAAACGAAAAACAGAATGAATCCGGGAAGAATTATGAGTATTGCAAAGAGTTTTTCTTCCATTCGTGATTTCCTGAAAAAATAAATAAAAGCAATGATTAGTAATATTAAAATCAGAATATTTGTTACAAAACCCAAAATGATTACTGGTGAAAATGCAATCATATTGTCAATATAAATCAGGCTATAATCTATTAGAAATTCAAAAATGCTTATAAAGAAAGTGATTTGTCCCATAATAGTCATAATGACCGGTAAGCTTTCCGGTTGTGAATGCCATGATAAGGATACAGAAATTTCATGAAAGTCTATATACATGGAATATATCCAGGGGGCATAGACTATAAAGATGGCAAACAAACTTATACTATACTTTAAGCAGAGGTCTTTTTTTAATAGGCATACATAAATGAAGTGCCCGAATATGATAACTCCTGATATAAAAGAAGTATACATGGCCATTATAGCAATTATTGAATATGCAATTAACCATTTTACCTTTTTATGCTGAACAAACAGTAAAAACAAATAATGTAATATGACTATAAAAAATGCCAGTAAAATATAATAGCGCGCTTCCTGTGCAAACAAATTTATATATGGTGATACGGCATATAAGCTCACTGCCACCCATCCGGCCAGGTTTGATTTAAAGAGTTGTCTTGCCAGCAGAAAGAGAAAAGGCAGGGTTAGTATAAAGATAAATACTCCAAACAGCCTGTAATCTATTTTATCGTCGCCAACTATTCGGTGCCAGAAAACTAAGAACGAATAGTGCAATGGCGTAAGCTGGGTTGATGAAAACAAACCTTTTAATTGCAAGGCTATAGTATAGTCTTGTTTATTCAAATGGTACAGATCATTATAAAAACTGATATTTTTTATTTCATTAAGTGGAACTAATCCGGGATATTTATAGTCAGGAATTCCAGAAGTATGCTGAACTGTACAAATCTCATCAAACCAGAATAATTTATGATCCAGGCGGTAGAATTTCAGTACAGTTCCGATAATAATGATAATTAAATAAAGGTATGGACGAAGAAGGAATTGCCTTATAGTTTTCATAGCCACAAAATTACAACTAACATCTAAGCTACATAAAAGTAATGTTATTCAAGCATATAAGCAAATGCAGGAGCAGCGCTATTTTATTCAAAGTAATTTGAATTTATTACAGTCTATATTATTTTATGAATGAAATTGGGTATGTAATCTTGAGAAATACAATTTCAGAATCATATAATTCTTTTGTTGAGACATCTTCAAACCTGTCTGTATTGACAATCAGATATAATGCGCCAAAAG
>CP070654.1:2279303-2286645 GCA_020354785.1 Bacteroidales bacterium | reverse complement strand
GCACCTGTAATTCCTGAAAGAGTGTTCCTGAAAATATCACTTAGAAACATATTGGAGTGCCCTGCCCTGATAATGCTTGGTTTAATGCCAATATTCTCCATTATCTCCAGTCCGTATTTCAATGAAAAGACTATTCCTTCCTGGGCGGCTCGCAACAGATGGGCTTTTGAATGTATGTTGAAATTCAAGTTGTTGAATGAACATCCTATATCTTTGTTTAAAAGCACCCTTTCTGCACCATTGCCATACGGGAGAATATATAAATCATCACTTCCGATAGATATTTTTTCAGCAAGCCGGTTCATCTCATCATAATCTTTCCCTTCCATGACATTATGTTTAAGCCATGAATTAAGAATACCTGTACCGCTTATACATAATAGCACTCCAAGGCGTGTGCTTTCTTCAGAATGGTTTACATGTGCAAAAGTATTAACCCTGGATTGAGGTTCATATTTGATCTCGTCACTAATACCGTATACTACTCCTGAGGTACCTGCCGTGGCAGCAATTTCTCCCGGATTAAGAACATTCAATGAAAATGCATTGTTTGGCTGGTCTCCTGCACGGTAATTCACTGTTGTTTTTGTTGACAGCCCAAGTTCACTCGCTGCATCTTTTGTTATTGTTCCCTGTTCGGAAAAGGTTGGCAAGGCATCAGCAATAAGATCCCTGTCAATTCCAAAGTGATTGAATAAAAAGTCTGCTGGCCCGTTATTTTTGAAATCCCAGAATATACCTTCAGATAATCCAGAATATGTTGTTTTTATCTCACCTGTAAGACGTGCTGCAATATAGTCGCCGGGCAGCATAATTTTATATATTTTGCTGTATATTTCAGGTTCATTGTCCTTAACCCATTTGAGCTTGGTAGCAGTAAAATTGCCCGGGGAGTTTAAAAGATTTTCAAGACATTTCTGATTTCCAATATCATTAAATGCTTTATCTCCTATTTCCACGGCACGGCTGTCACACCATATAATTGAAGGTCTCAGTACATCCATGTTTTTATCAACTACTACAAGTCCATGCATTTGATAGGAAATACCTATACTTTTAATATCATCAGGATTAACACCTGATTCATTAAGTACATCCTTTAAAGCCAGCTTCAGGTTTTCCCACCATACCTGTGGATCCTGTTCAGCCCACCCCGGCTGTTTAGCCATCATAGTCATTTCTTTCTTTGGTTGAAAAGAAGTACCGATACATTTGCCTGTATCAGCTTCAATTATGCTAGCTTTTATTGATGAGCTGCCAACATCAAATCCTAATAAATACATCTTTCATTCTTATTTTAATGGGTTAGTTAATATAATATTATTTAAGTTCACACAATAAATCCCGTATGAGCCTTTTTCAAAACATTGTACTTTTCTCTGTCAAATACATATAATCTGGCAGGTTTATGATTTACTCCTGTCTGCCTTTCATTTAAAGGAATAATATATTCCAGCCTGTTAATCTTTTTCCTGAAGTTCCTGTTATCAAGCTCAAATCCGAGTATTACTTCATATAGTTTCTGAAGCTGGTTTAAAGTAAATTTAGTTGGCAGGAGTTCAAAACATAAAGGATCAGTTAAGAATCCCTTCCTTAAATTCAGAAGGCCTGATTCCAGGATTTCGTTATGGTCAAATATTAGTCCGGGTATTTTTTCAACAGGATACCACCTTGCATCATATACTATTGATAAATCGGTTCTCCCGCTCATATCAAGTTTGATGAGAGAGTAATAAGCAATTGTTACTACCCTGTAAATATCTGTTACACCTGAACTTTTTCTGAGCCAGTTCAGGTTTTCCTCATTACTCAGCCTTTCAGGATTATCAAAGACATTAAACTGCTTAAGATAAATATTTTCCAGTCCTGTATATTCCTTTAAAATTCTTTGTGCCGATTCATCCAGGGGTTCTCCTTTGATTATTAAGTCACCTGGAAGTTTCAGCCTGTTTCCTGTTTTACCGTTAGAGCTTTTCCTGTCTCTGTTTATAAGTAATACCTGTAGTTTATCTCCGTCAAAACCGAAAATTACGCAGTCAACTGATATGTATGGATTTCTTGTTGTGTCCATATTGAAAAGATTGCCGCGAAAATAAGAATAAGATTTTTTTAAAACAAACCAGAAGCATATCTAATCAAAAAAAGCACTTGTTTTGGCCAATTTTAATCTTCAAATTATTATATTGACAAAAAAATACTTAACGAAGCAACCTTGTCCGGTAGAAAGTAGTCTTTACATTAACCATTAAACCTGAAACTAAAATTTATTTTTCAACAAACCCTTTTAAAATCTTTCACCATGAGGAAAATTCACCTTTTGTCACTATTGGCTTTAATGTGTTTGAATGCATTAACGCAGGATGCAGTATTAAAAAAATTACCTGGCGGACTGGCTCCCTGTATAGATGGTTATAAAGATCCATTATGGTATAATGTTGAATTAAACGATATTGACTTGTTTTTGCCTGACGAGTATCCGACCCTTGACATAGCAACATGGCAGGCAGTATGGAACGACACTGCTATATTCGTAATCGTTAGTGTAGAAGAAGATGATTTTTGCCCTGACTGGTGCGAGCCGGTTCAGCCGCACTGGTTATCTGACAAAACTGAAATTTATTTTGATGTTAATGATATTCTGGACGATGGACAGGGACCTGCAGCCCAACCTAACGGACATTACCAGTTTGCTCCCTGGTTTATTGAAGGTCAGAATACTTATAGTTACAGCGGCGATGAATGGTTTGGATGGTATTACCATTATGCCTACAATATTGATGCAACCAATTATATTTTTGAATATGCTTTACCTCTATCTACTCTTGTAGATGAAGACTGGGATGTGCTGGTACCTGCTGACGGGGAGCAGATAGGATTTGATGTGTATATCCTTGACCGGGATGCCGGAGAATCCGAAAGAGAAAGAGCGGCCTGGGTAAATAATGCTACAGGTCCAACCCAGATGGAATCATGGAACAACATGGATGACTGTGGCATATTAGAGTTCAGCACTGAAGAAATTGACTATCCCGATTCAACTTCCAAACCGGTTCCTGATGCAATAGTTAAAAAACTGCCTGCGAGAATTGCACCCAGGCTCGATGGTCTACCTGATGCATTATGGTTAAATGTTGAGAAGAATATTATTGAAAAGTCGTTTCAGGAGGAAGAACCGACCCTTGACCTGGCAACATGGCAGGCGGTGTGGAACGACACTGCAATTTTTGTCCTGGTTAGTGTTGAAGAGGATGACTTTTGCCCTCCATGGTGCGAACCTCCTCAGATTGACTGGATGGCTGACAGGACAGAAATTTATCTTGATGTAAATTATAATCTCAAGGATGCCGGAGGACCGGTTACTCCTCCGGAAGGGCATTATGTTTTCTGGCCCGGCTTTACTGAAGGTGAAGACAAGTATAGTTACAGCGGAGAATCATATCTTGGCTGGTATTATCATTATGCATACAAAGTCAAAGAACCTGACTATATTTTTGAATACGCGATTCCATTTACTACTCTTATAAATGAGGATTTGCAGCAACTATATCCTTCTGATGGAAAACAGATAGGATTTGATGTATATGTAGTCGATCGTGATCAGGGCGAGGAAATAAGAAAAAGAACAGTATGGATGAATGATGGCAAAGGACCTGTAAATGATGAATCATGGAACAATATGGATGATTGCGGAATACTGGAATTCAGCACTGATACCATTGATTGCTCCGGTATCATTCCTCCGGGTGAATTCATTACATACTGTAACTTTGAAGATATTTTACCAAAGCTTAATGCTCTTGGAGATGACAGTTATGAAATAACAGCTAATCCTGATAAAGATATTTACAATAGCAGTGACAGCGTTGTGAAATTTTATTCAGGAAGCAATAACACATTTGAAGGATGTATGATACCCGCCGGAGGTACATTTTATGCGTATGATAGAACCTCTATTAAAATTATGTTTTATTCAACCGTTTCCGGTCACTTTTCAATTATTCCTGTGAGGAGTTCGGATAGTTTATTGGGTGTTCCGGTATCGGAAGAATATACACAGGTGGGCCTGTGGCAGGAATTAACATTTGAGATGCCTGAAGATGCATTTACTGAAGATTATGATTATTTACTTGTATTACCATATAATAATGGAACCGGAATTTGGTATTTTGATGAAATATCGGGAAATGCATCAATACTCTACGGAGATAAGGTTAAGGTAATATTTGAAGTAAGTAGTACCTGTTCAGATGGAATGGGTGAGGAGAATTATGTAATAGTTGATAATTATTCATATCAGTTATATGACAATGGTAAGAACGGTGATGAGATAGCTGAAGATAATATATGGACACGTATTATTCAGCTGGAAGGATTCAAGCTCGGAATAGGAGGGGGGCACTACTTATGGCAGCCGTTAATTAATGCTCAAAAGCTTGATGAGACAGAGCTTTTTGCTGTTGCCGGGCAGGATACTTTGGGAGCCTTATATAAATGTATTGGCATCAATGAAATAAGTAGTTCTGAAATATCACAATCTCAAATTTATCCGGTACCTGCATCCGATTATATATATGTTTCTGATGCAAACGAACTGAAACAAATATCCATCTATGATATATTCGGTAAAGAGATAAGGAAAATATTAAATGATAAATCAGGTATTCTGGAAATCCGAGTCAGTGATATTAAGCCGGGAGTTTATATTGTGAGGTTAATTGATAGAACAGGGAACATGACCACGAAGACATTATTAATAAAATGAACAGGAGGGAGGCAACTCCCTGAAGGAAGTACAGCGCCCCTAAATCGTAAATCGTAAATCCTAAATCCTAATACCTAACAGCTTTTCATTAAGGGCGCTGTCCCCTTTTCTTAATCCACAGTACTGGGTACTATACGAACATTATCAATGCAAATCTTTACCGGATGAAATGGTGATGAGGAGGTAGGTCCAAAGACCATCATTGTCAGATTTGTCAGAACAGATAAATCTTCAATTGGCCGGGAGCCCTGCTCATTGTCCTCCGGATCATTCTTGTCAAACATAAAGTCAGACAACGGAATAGAAACGGTAATCCACCCGTCGGTAATATATGGCTCATCTATCCATGGCATCCATCGTGCATGAGAAGGGGGCGGTTGTGCATCACGGCCATGACCGTTACCATATATTGTCATATAAATTTCCATTCTCACATCATGCCATTCTATTGGAACATTAGCTTCAAATTTAAAGATAAGATCATTTACTAGTCCTGTAGCTAAAGGAACATCTCCCTTTGCACTGTTTTCGGCCCAGTACTGAATAGACAGATAGTTTTCCCAGTCCCACGAACCAACTTCATCCGATATAATATTAACATAATTACCTGAACACGGAGCCGGATCAGGGGCTGAGTCAGCATATATAACAGGAGCCGTCCAGAGCTCATGAAAGTATGTATCAAAATCAAGAATTATGTTCCTGTTATCGCGGAACAGAAAATCTGATTCTACCTCGCCAAATGTAGTTCTGATTTTTATTTTTCCTGTAGTTGCACCGTCAGGAACAATAACTTCCAGTTCTGTCTTTGTCCTGGTAGATATTTCCGCCTCAAGGTTGCCGGGAAATATTACCGTTGTGGGATCAAAGAAGTAATCACCTGTCAGCTCAACGGTTCCCCCGTCAGCAACATATTCACATTTTATTGAATATAACTCGGGTCCGGGAATATCTATAGTAAAATCATGTAACAATTCGTAACCGTCCGCAAAGATTATTTTAATCTGGTTAGTTATCACTTTTGGAGTATTACTGGGAACATTCACGAGAATTGTTTCATCAGTAATGTATGTTGGTGTCAGGTATGCTTCCTGGTCATTGAACCATATCTCCCTGGCACCGCCCAGGTTTTCTCCGACAATGACAATTAAATCTCCCATAAAGGCAGCAGTTAACAGTGAATCTGCCTTTTCAGGATCAGTGATTCTTATATAATGTATTACCGGTGTTCCCCCGCCATCCTTTTTTTCACATGATATTAATATCATTCCAATAAAGATTACCGGAATCATTAAAAGAAACATATATTTTATGGATGCTTTCATTTTTTTATATTTTATAGTATTTAACAAATTAATCAAATTCATATTCAACAGCGTCCTCCGATAACATTGGATTCACCAGCACTTCTGCTGCCGGAATTGGCAAAAACATCTGTGATTCATGGATTGAGTATGAATTATCTGTTGAGTCCAGTTCATAACTATCCCACGAATTTGGATCATCACTGCCTGCTATTTCATTATAAGTATACTCTCTTTCCTGGTTATTAAGGTAGTCAATAGTAGCCTGAGCATCACGATAGAAAAACCGCTTTATATCAAACCAGAACATACTTTCGAGGCAAAACTCAACCCTGCGTTCAATTAAAATATCCATAAAAGTAATACTTGATTTTGAACTTAACCCGGCCCGTGTACGTACTGCATTGAAATATCCAAGTGCTGTTGCATCGCTTGTTGAAGCTGCTGATCCCAATACTGCCTCGGCATAAATAAGATACACATCAGCCAGGCGAAGGATATACTGGTTAATACCTGCATCCTGATCAGTGCCAACCTGTCCGCCTGTATCATCAGAACTTCCAACAACGAATTTTTTAAGATGATTTAAAACCTGATTTGCACCTTCCAGAGGATTGCCGGGATTACTGGGATTCGCAGTTTCAAAATTGTAGGTATATCCTCCATCTGCACTATTTATTTCCGGGTAGTAATCCCCGAGAGTCATGTAAATAGCACTTCGTCTCTCATCCCCGGATTCAACATCCTGTGTAAAATCGTAAGTAACACCTTTACCGCCACCCCACTGCTGGTCTGCAATCAGGCTGCTGCGCGCCCAGTTTGCGTTACGGCTGTTACCTACAGCATACCTTCCTTTCATCCACTGAAGGGCAAATAATGATTCTTCATTGTTATTATTTTCAATAAGGAAAAGGTCAGAGTAATCCTCCATAAGCGATAATCCGCTATTAACAATAACATCTTCTGCATAATTTTTTGCCGAGGTAAAGTATGAATCTGAATTCGCATCAGTTAAGTCCTGAGCCATTGTAATATACAGCTTGGCAAGCATACCTTTTGCCGACCATTGTGTTACACGGCCTGGCTCATCTGTGGTCGGAAGGTTTGCGGCTGCAAACTCAAGGTCTCTCTTTATAAACTCGTAAACACTCGAACGTGTATTTTTTGGCAGCATCATCTGGTTGCTTGTTACCAGCTCTGTGGAATTCTCAACTATTGGTACTTCTCCCCAGTATTCTGAAAGGATGAAATAAGCTGCAGCCCTTATGAACCTTGC
>CP070654.1:2275318-2279203 GCA_020354785.1 Bacteroidales bacterium | reverse complement strand
CCACTTAGATTTAAGCTGAAAAAAAATGAGGCATATTCTTACAGACTTCATACAATGGAGCCTTACCGGGGCAGAAATATTGCTCCTTATTTAAAGTATCAGAGTTATAAAATCCTGGAAAAAAGAGGAATAGATACTTTTTATAGTATAAGCGAATATGTTAATTCTTCATCATTAAGATACAGGAAGAAGTTAAATTCCAAAAAACTCAAATTAGTCTTATTTATAAGACTTTTTAAAAAGTATCAGCGGACAATTACTTTAAAAAATTATAAATGACAACTGTTTGTCAATAAATTCAGATAAAATGTTGACTGGTTTTTTAAAAATCATCCATTACTCCCTGCCACCTCAGGTGCAGATAATCTATATGTTCCTGGTTAACCTGGCAAGGAAATTAAGATGTTTTATATTACCTGTTAGTATTTACACAGGCAGGGAGAAATCAGGCGGACTGCCTTTGAAGATTGCCTGCCTCGGCCGGGATAAGAAAGTATATAATTACTGGACAGAGAGACTGATAAATGAAAAAAAACTGATTCAAAGTAAAAAGAAAGTATTTGCCTGGAGTGCATATAAATATTTGAGCAAAAATAAAGAGGATCATGACCTTGCAATTATCGAGATGAATAGTCTGACAACAAGATTCGCCAAACCGGATACCGGCTTTGTATTACCACGGTGGTTTGAAATGCAGCTTGATTTTGAAAGAGCTCACAGTAAAATGAAAAAGAGGGGTATTATTAAAACTATAAAAAGGTATTCAATCACTTGTGAAAAAAAATATTCAGTCGGGGATCTCAGGTATTTCTACGAAAGAATGTATGTGCCTTACATCACAAAAAGATATGAACATTCAGCGATTATCCCTGATTTCAGATACTATCTGAATTTATTCAGAAGGAAAAGTTCGCAGTTATTGTTTATAAAAAAAGATGATGAATATGTAGCCGGAGTGCTTGACGAAATAAAAGGCGGTAAAATAAGAATCAGTGCAGCAGGCATACTTGATGGGCGTGAAGATATTATGCGAATGGGAATTTCCGGGGCAATATATTATTTTGAAATGATTAATTACTTTGAGAAAGGTATAAAATCCGCTAATATTGGAGGTTCAAGTCCTTTACTTACTGATGGACTTACACAATTCAAACTCAGGATCGGGGGAGTAGCCGCGGATGATAAATATCTTGGCGACCAGGCATTATGGTTCACCTCATTTAATAATACTGAAGCAATAAAAAATATGCTGAAGACCAATCCTTTCATATATAAATTAAAGGATGGTTTTTACCGGGCAGTATTTGTTGATTCTGAAGATTACTCTGACAGAAAGGAATTCATGAGAATCCTGAATTATTCTAATTGCCTTAATATTAAAGGAACAAAAATATTCTGTTTCAGGGGTGAGGATTTAATTAGCGAATGGTTAAAAGAACCGGGATGTGAAAATATAGATGTTGTAAGTTTTAACTGAATATAAAAATGAAAGATATACTGATCAGGTCTCTGAAAAAAATCCATCACAGCATTCCCCCGCAGATAAGGATAATATATATGCTGGTAATAGACCTGGCAAGGAAATTCAGATACTATATCTTACCGCTTTACATTTATGAAGGGGAAGAAAAGGCAGGCGGAGCACCGCTGAAGATTGCTTATCTGGGCTGGGATAGCAGGATAGCAGTCTACTTTTCAGAAAGGTTCCTGAAAGAGAAATATTATACTCATAAGAAGAACATGGTTCTTGTATGGAATGTATATAAGCACTTCAAAAAAAACAGGGAAGACTGTGACCTGGTCATTGTTGAGACTAATAATTTTACAGAAAATTTTGCTGCTAAAAGAGAAGGTTTTGTACTTCCCAGATGGTTCGAGATGAGGATTCATACTGACGAGTTTAACAATAAGCTAAAAAAAAGTGACGTGGCAAGACGTATAAGAAAGCATTCACTTAGCTATGAAAAAAGATATACTATAGATGATTTCAGGTTATTTTATCACAGGATGTACATACCTTTCATTAAAGGAAGACACCGGGAATCAGCAGTACTAAGTGATTACAAGTATCTTCAAAGAAGATTTAAAAACTCCGGCGTCCATATCGGCTTTATAATAAAAGACGGCAATCCGGTTGCCGGTTCTTTTACTGAGATTAAAGATAAAAATTACAGACTGACCGGAATGGGTGTACTTGACGGACGTGACGATATAATGAGAATGGGAGTATCAGGAGCAATTTACTACTTTGAAGTGCGTGATTGTATCGAAAAAGGTATAGAATCAATCAGTATTGGGGGTACAAGTCCTTTTATTACAGACGGGCTCACACAATTTAAACTTTCTTTGGGCGGCCAGGCTGAAGATATAAAATTCTTTATAAAACAATATGAATGGTTTTTGTTTTTAAAAGACTCATCAGCATTACGCAATATTTTAAAGTCAAATCCTTTTATTCATAAAATAAATAATCATTTCTATATCTCTGTCTTTGTTGAATCTGCGGAATATGAAAATAAAGATGATTTTATCAGATTTATAAAGCATACTGGTTGCAGAAATACCAAAGGCACAATAATAAACTGCCTTGATAATCCTGAGAAAATAATTAAATGGATAAAAGAAGAAGGATACCAGGATATTCAGGTGTCACGATTCAATATTGAAATATAAACAGATATCCTGAATAAAAAATGACAGATTAATAAACTGAATATAATAATCAAAAAGGCATGAATGAATACATAGCAAATATTATGTTTTACAGAAGGAATGAATATACTTAAATAATATTTTTTTTATCTCATGGAAAAATTTCAAGAATAAATTTAAAATCTTCTCTTATTCAATTTTTTTTTGCAATCTTTAAAATTTTAATTTTAAAATATATATATCATGAATATTAGCATATTTGGTTTAGGATACGTGGGCTGCGTCAGCCTGGGATGTCTGGCAAAAAACGGACATAATGTTATCGGAGTTGATGTAAGCTCTACTAAAGTTAACCAGATAAACTCAGGTAAACCAACTATTATTGAGAAGGACATTGATGTGATAATTGATGAACAGCATAAAAATGGAAGAATAAGCGCAACAACTGATTATAAGGAAGCTGTTCTGAAAACTGATGTTACTATTATTGCGGTCGGAACACCCTCTACTGCTCACGGACATCTGGAGTTAAAGTATATTTTTAATGTGGCAAAAAACATTGGTGAGTCACTAAGAGAGAAAAAGGATTTTCATATTGTTGCAATTCGTTCAACTATCATGCCTGGCACCTGTGCGAAAGTGGCTGAAACAATTGAGGAAGCAAGCAGAAAAAAAAGAAATAACGATTTTGCGGTAGTGGATAACCCTGAATTTTTACGTGAAGGTACTGCTGTTGATGATTATTATAATCCTCCCCTGACACTAATTGGCTCAGATAACCATAAAGCAAGTGAAATTATATCATCATTATACCAGGAACTGCCTGCGGAGATTATTATTACAGATGTTGAAGTAGCTGAAATAATGAAATATATCAATAACACCTATCACGCACTAAAAATATCATTTGCTAATGAGGTTGGTAACATATGTAAATCTTTGGGAATAGACTCCCATAAAGTAATGGAAATTTTTGTCAAAGATAAGCAATTGAATATCTCTCCCTATTATTTTAAACCGGGATTTTCATATGGGGGTTCATGCCTGCCAAAGGATCTAAAAGGACTCCAGACATTAGCACATGATCATTATATTAAGGCTCCTGTTATCGAAAGTATTGATAAGACTAATGAAATACAGATTGACAGGGCTGTTGAATACCTGAGTAATTATAAAGATAAAAATATCGGATTCCTTGGTTTGAGCTTTAAAGCAGGTACAGATGATTTAAGA
>CP070654.1:2269638-2275218 GCA_020354785.1 Bacteroidales bacterium | reverse complement strand
CGGAAGCCATATAAGAATTGATCATAGTTTTCAGGAATGTAATCTCATCTTCATTAATGGGTGTCCCTGCCAGCTCCTTCCCGGCTATTGATTTGAAATTACCCATGAGTTCAGAATACCTGTTGTAATAACTAATAATATTACTATTGCTGCTTAGCTGAGTTCCATCGAATACTTCCTGGAAAAAATCAGAAGCCTTTTGGGCAAAAAGCTGAAGTTTCCCATATAATTCAGGGTAAGGCTCAATATAAGTGTAAGGGTAGGAGCAGGCAGTCCCACCTGTATATGATTGCTTTCCGTAGAGAATGTTATCATGCCTCAGCTCAGCCCACGAAGTTAACTGAGTATTAAGCTTTTCATGATGCCATGCAGTGGTCTTCATAAAATAGGGAAGACTGACAGATGTTGCAGGAGGATTTAGCTCCCTTATGGCAGAAAGCCATGTATTATATAATGACTGCTCCCAGAAATCTGGATCATAGGCATCAATAAGGTATTTTAAAGAAGAAATTTTATAGGCATATTTATATTCTTCCATTTCATCTTTTAGCAGGGCCATAGCATCTTCATTCCCAAATACTGCCATTACATCCAGAGGATCCGGAAGTCCGCGGTGTATTTTCTTGCCATTATATATTATTCTGTCATACACTACTTCGCTTGTTATATAAGAGTCAATGAGGAATTTCTGTCCAAGCAACTTAAATGATACAGGCAGCTTTCCGGGATCAGATGAAAGCGGATCCACATAAAAGAAATTTGACATAATCTTTTGCCCGTAGTCATCAGATGCATCCAGTGCATTGCTGAACTCTTCATATACACTGCCGGTAAACAGATCTGCAGGTTTACCAAGCATATTATCTGTTAAATCCTTTAATTCGTCGGGTGTCATATTATCATCAGGGCCTACAAGGAAAGTAATTATTCTTTCATGTTTATCCATCAGATCCTTTTTACCGCACGCATGTAATAATTCATTCAACAGGATAGCTCCCAGCTGCATCCTCCTTAATTCATCAACGGTCCAGTTCAGTTCCCAGGGATTTTCAGGAGGTGCGGTCAGTAAGAAGTCAATTCTTCCAAGCCACATCATAGCCCTGAAATAATTTTCAAGACTCTTTTCTCCCTGTGGTGTATAAATTGTTTTATTATAATGGCCTCTTGGCTTAAACTGACTGAAATCAATCTTACGATCTCTTGATTCAGTAAAAAGGGTCGTAAACTTCAATTGCTCAGCCTCTATGGCCTGCATAATTTCATCATATTTATCACGCGGATGGGATCGGGGTGCATAAGTTTTATCGAGCAGTAGAGAATATGCAACTGCCACATACAGATCAACGTCAGCCAGCACATCATTAAAACGGGAATCTCCATTATATTTACCGTGCAATACAGGATATTCATCGTACATAGCTTTCAACAGTTCTATAAGATTTGGCTCCAGGAATTGCCATTCAAGAGTTTGCAGGATAGCATCATACGAATTGTGCAATGTATAAAGAACAAAATCCGAACTTATAAAAAGGGGAAGGTCGTTTGAATAGATATTTACAAATGCATCTGACCAGCTATAGCTTTCCAGGCGCTGAGATACCATGAAATGGTTATTTGACAGCAACTCCTGTTCAGTTGATGTAAGATTATATACACTATTTATTGAATCATACCATGGTATTTCATCCAGCCCGGTCGGGTAATTCCGGGTTGAGTAATAGATCGTTCTGGGAGGATTATTTTCAAGCAACTGATCCGTAGTCAGAGTTTTATTCTCTTCAAGAAACTGCATATAAACTTCCTTATTAAAAGTAGTCTGGGCAGTTAAAATGACACTGGTTATTAAATAAATAAACAGGATCGTCAGTATATTGAATTTTGTTTTCATGATATATGACATAATTTAAGCAAGTTATAAAAAAATTGACTATGAGTCAATTTTATGATGCACTAGCTAGGCAAATGGTTGCGTAGAAAACAATATACTAAAGGGACTACCAACCGTTAAAGTGAACTTTTTCTTTAGCGAATCTTGATGGTATTAATTCGTCTGGTATATTCTTTTTTGGATAACCAAGTGTTACTAATGAAAATGGTTGTATATTCTTTGGAAGTTGTAAATTCTTTTTTAATGATTCTTTAAGATGCTTTACAGGATGCAACCCATACCATGTTGAAACCAGGCCAAGGCCATGAGCAGCTAACATAATATTTTGAGTGGCTGCCGCACAATCCTGTATCCACCAGCCTTTCTGGTTATCTTTTTCTGTATCCCCGCATACAATAATAGCAGCTTTGGAATTTATTTTAATATTATCCTGCAAGCTGTCCTTTAGGTATTTTAGTACTAACTCATCAGTTACAACAATAAAATGCCATGGCTGACGGTTTTCATATGAAGGAGCATGCATCGCCGCAAGCAGAATAACATTTATCTTATCTTTTTTAACTTCATTATCGGCGTATTCCCTTACACTTCTTCTGTGCAACAGCGAATTAATGGTATCATAATTAAATACCTGTTCCTCTGTGGTCTTTTTCATTTGTAGTTTTATTTATGATTGTTTAATGAGAAACAGATAAGAAAGGAAATGGTTTAAAGCTTCCGGATATTAATAATAGAACCATATGGTCCTGTAGTCTCTTATATTCTCTCCCCGTGCAGCAAGCTCTTCAAGATAATCGTATATAGGAACATCAACATAATTATATGGAGGGACAGGTGTTATGTTTTTTTCCCACGGGTGAAATTCATATACCCGTGATCCATCGGGCAGGATCATTACTAACCTGCGATCCTGGCCTGCACGAAGATGATTCTTACCCAGCTTTGGAACATTAAATACAGGTTCATCTGTACGGTCAAGACCAGGCAACAGGCGGGCCTCTTCTTTTCTTTCCTGCAGGATTCTTGCTATAGGAACCATATATTTGCTGGTTTCTTCCTTTCCTTTCATATTAAATGTATAGTAGGGATCAACACCAATTGATTTTAAGTCTTTTCTAAGTTTTGCTGTTTCAAACCTCCTGGAATTTTCAACTGTAAAAACCTGCTGGTTATAAACGCTTATTCCTGCTTTACGTAACCTCTGAACAGCTTTCATTGACTCGGGAGTAATTTCATATGAATGCTCGTAGTGGGTGACTAATGCAATTTCAAGTTTTGGAGGCTGATGATATTTTTCAAGCAATTTTATCAGATCATCTGTAAAGCGCATAGGCAGTACTACCGGTGTTCTGGTACCAATCCTTATTCTGTAAATATGACTTTTAGATGCAAGAATCTCCAGTATTTTCTGGAGTTGGGCATCTTTCATTACCAGAGGGTCGCCCCCTGTTATCAGGATGTCACCTATGCTTTTATGCTTGTCAAACCAGGCAAGGGCTTCTTCTAATTTTTTCTTTGGGGCCAGGGCTGTTGGTTCAAGTACTCTTTCGATTTCCCAGTTACGCTGGCAATACACGCAGATTTGCGAACATGTATTAAATGGTTTGATAATTGCAATTGCCGGATACCGCCGTGTAATAAGTTCAACAGGTGAAGTATCATGCTCACCCATAAAATCGAATGAAATCGCCCGATTACCCCGCTCTTCAACCATTTTATCCACATATTCTCCTGAAGGAATAACCTGTGCCCTGACTGCATGATCATATCCGATTGAGCTTCTTGTATCTATCAGGCTTAAATAATATGGAGTAATGCCAAAAGCTATTTTGTTCTTAACGGCTTTATTCACTGCTTTCTTTTGATCATTTGAAAGTTCAATAAGTTCTAATAACGGCCTGGCATCTTTAATAACATTTTTAAGATGCCATTTATAATCATTCCAGTCATTCTCCGTGGCTTTAAAATACCGTAATATTTTTGTCCGGTTTTCTGCACGCCAGCTTACTACCTCCGGCTCAAGCCCCGAAGGATATTTTTTGAAATATTTCTGAACACTAATCCCGAAATCATCCAGCATTTCCATCCTTACTGTAGCGGCTTTTTTGCCTGTCATCTTTAAAAATTCAGGAATTCCTTTTTTAACCTGAACATTTTCAAGATATATATTTGATTTGCCGGTTACTCCGCGGAAAAGATTTATGAATTCAAGAATAAAACCTACTGAAATGTTACCTTTTAGTTTGCCTCTTTCATTTTTAGCCAGTTTCCAGAGGCTGTCCAGTGCAGAAAATTCCGTGCGAAATTCATTAATCGGGCCAATGATGCTTCTGAAAACACGAATACAATTACGTACTGTAGATTTTTCAAGAATATGAAGATCATTATCAATTGCAAAAACTTTCCTTTCTGAGCGTTCAAGATAGTCAAATAATCCTTCCCGTGCTTTCTCTAGGGTAGTAGCATTTTTCAGAATCTTATGTATTTCAGGATTTGAATCCCACAACCTTTGCAGATAAGCTTCATAATCAACTTTAAAGTGAGGCTTAAATAAACTGACTTCATCAGTAAATACATCATCAAGCAATCTGGTGCTTATCCATTTTAACTTGGGGGAGGGTGGAGGCACCTTTTTAGATTTAGTATTTTTCCCTTTCTTTTTGGATGCAGGAGCCATAATGATTAGTAAACTTTATTAAAGATACTAATTATAGTACTTAAAATCAAATTAATACGTCTCCGGCACAAAAGTCTGATCTGAAATCGGAGGCCTTACATATCCTTCCCTTTCCTGCCGGGGAGGTAGTTTGATAGGTTTGGGAGTCAGGTCTTTGTATGGTATAAGGCTCAGGAGGTGGCTGATACAATTAAGCCGGGCGCGCTTTTTATTGTCTGCAGGAACTACATACCAGGGTGCTTGTTTGATATCGGTATATTTGAACATTTCATCTTTTGCCTCGGAATATTCGACCCATTTTTCCCGTGATGCCATATCCATAGGACTTAGCTTCCATCTTTTTGTCTGGTCATCAATCCTTGCCTGGAACCGTCTTTCCTGTTCCTCATCCGATACCGAGAACCAGTACTTAATCAGGATAATACCGGAGCGTATTAGCATACGCTCAAATTCAGGACAGGTACGGAGAAATTCCCTGTATTCTTCTTCAGTACAGAAACCCATAACATGTTCTACTCCGGCACGGTTATACCAGCTGCGATCGAACAGTACCATTTCACCTTTTGCAGGCAGATGCGGAATATAACGCTGAAAATACCACTGTGTCTTTTCCCTCTCTGTAGGTGTACCCAGGGCAACAACCCTGCAGATCCTTGGATTCAGCCTCTGGTTTATACGCTTAATTACACCTCCCTTGCCAGCGGCATCCCTGCCTTCAAAGATAACCACAACTTTCAGCCCTTCATTTTTGATCCACTCCTGTAGCTTTACAAGTTCAACCTGTAATTTAACAAGTTCGCCGTTATAAAATTTATTGCTGATCTTCCTCTGGTCTTTCTCTTCAGGTTCTATATGTTTGATTTCACTTTCAATACCCGGCTTTTCTTCCGTATCTTTGTGCTCCTTTTTCTGTTTTTTAGAATTTTTTTTCTTTTTCATAAAGTTGGCATTTAAAATAATTCAAGTATTAAATATGAATATTGCCTTTTTATTTAAAGAAATAAATGTAAAGAAA
>CP070654.1:2266881-2269538 GCA_020354785.1 Bacteroidales bacterium | reverse complement strand
ATAATACCAGTTTATAACTATCTCTCTTTTGTCAGCGAATTTTACCTGTATATTTTTCATTATATGAAATATCCATTTTGAGGAACTGGTATTTATATAATTCAGATTAAAGTCCAATGTTATCTTGTCTTTAAAAGTAAGTATACTTTCATCGTACAACTCAGCCAGTTCCTGGTAAAAAATTGAAGGATCTTCTAACCTGGATGTTCCGCTTACTACTATTAAATTATCATCATTAAAAACATGTACAGATGGTGTATGTAATGTTTCTTTAATCGCGGTGGTAAACATAACTTTTCAAATAAAATAACTTATTAATATTCAATGTTTTTATCCTATATCAAAACAAATTTATAGATTATTATGTTTAATTACAATGATTTGTAAATGATATTTATTATTCTATTATGGTGATAAAGATCAATTAGTTTAATTAACCGGTAATCTTGCGCGGCTTATAAAGATTCAATACAAGATATTTACCGACAAATTTTGTTCGTTTACCGATTATAGTTTTATCCGGGAAATATCGGTGTATATATTTGTATAGTATAAACATTTTTAATTGTAACCGGTAAAACAATATATTATAAATCAAAATTATTGCAATATGAAAATTAAGACAAGTCTGCTGTTAGGAGTTATTTTTCTTGTTAATATCTGTTATGGCCAGTCCGATAGTATTTATTCCTTTACATTGCAGGAAGCACAGGAATATGCCCTGAAACATAATTATGAGGCAAAGAATTCGCTGTTAGAGATAAAAAAAGCCAGGAAAAAAGTATGGGAAACTACTGCAATAGGTTTGCCCCAGGTTTCGGGTTCCATATACTACCAACATATACCCGGAGATATTCCTACCTTCAGTTTTGGAGAGGCAATGTTACCATTGTTCAGTATTCTGGATTCTCTGCATCCGGGTGCTTTTTCATCATTCGGAGAAGACATGGCTTCATCTGAATCTGCAATAGCAGTAAAAAATGCCACTACATATGGATTAACTGTTTCACAACTAGTATTTAGCGGTGAATATATCGTAGGATTGCAGGCATCTAAAACATTTCTTTCTTTATCTGAAAACGCAAAGGAAAAAAAGGAGCTGGACACAAAACAGGCTGTCTCATCATCATATTACTCAATACTTGCTCTTGAAAAAAACAAGGCAATACTTGATACTTCAATAGCAAACTTAAATTCAACCTTAAAGGAATTCAGAATATTGAATGAAAAAGGGTTTATTGAAGACACTGAAGTTGATCAGATAGAATTAACATTAAGAAATACACAAAATGCATCAAGAACACTTGAGCAACAAATAGAATTATCCTATAAATTATTCAAGTTATTATTAGGTATTGACCTGGAATCAGTCATTAACCTTACGCAGGGCTTTGATGAATTTCTTGTTTCAGTTGACGTTGTTAATTCCCCGACATACAGCAATTTCGACATTTCAAATAATATTGACTATAAAGTGCTGGAAAACCAGGAAAGGATATCGGAGTTGAGTCTTAAGAGGGAACGATCAAAATATCTGCCGATGGTTTCTGCGTTTTATTCATATACAGACATAACAAATAAAGCAGATTTTGATTTTACTATTAACCATATTGTCGGTTTGAATGTTAATATTCCTATCTTTTCAAGCGGACAAAGAATTGCCCAGGTTCAACAGGCAAGGATTGAGCTTGAAAAAACGAGAAATATTAAAGATGTAGCTGAAGAAAATATCATGTTAATGGTAGAACAGGCGGCATATGATCTTGAAAAATCTATTGAAAAATATAATAATGAATTGTTTAATATTGAACTTTCAAATAAGATATATCAGAAAACTCTTATAAAACACAGAGAAGGAATGGCTTCAAGTCTTGATTTGGCCCAGGCTCACAATCAATACCTGGCCAGTAACTCAAATTATACAAATTCCATTCTTGAATTATTGACATCAAAACTTAATTACGATAAAATATTGAATAATCTTTAATAATACTTAATAATAATGAAGACATATTTAATTATTGCAGCAGTTATATTATCGGTATCCTGCACTACTAATAATCCTGAATCGATCAGGAAAAGTATAATCAGCAAGAAAGAGCAAGTTGCCAGGATCAACCAGAGTATAAAAAAGCTTGAACAAAAGCTATATGAGGATTCATCAGCCATGAATCAACAATTTTCAATTCCGGTAAAAACAAAATATGTAAAATATGAGCCTTTTAAGCACTATATAGAAGTTCAGGGCAATATTGAAGCTGTTGAAGATGCATTTATCAGTCCTGAAATGGGAGGCCGTATTAAAAAAATACATGTTAAGGAAGGGCAGAGAGTGAAAAGGGGTCAGTTGCTGGTTTCATTAAATACCGATGTCACTGAAAGCACGATACAGGAAGTGAAAACAGGCCTTGAGCTTGCAAAAAAGTTATATGACAAACAAAAATCATTATGGGAGCAAAAAATTGGCTCTGAGATGCAGTACCTGGAGGCTAAAAATACTTGTGAACAGGCAGAGGCGAGATTGAAAACTCTTAAGGCACAACTTGAAATGTCAAATATAAGAGCTCCTTTTAATGGAATTATTGATGAGATCTTTCAAAAAGAAGGAGAACTTGGTTCCCCGGGATTCAGAATCCTGCAGATGGTAAACCTTTCAA
>CP070654.1:2251518-2266781 GCA_020354785.1 Bacteroidales bacterium | reverse complement strand
TGGTTTCCGTACAGTTATACATCCCGTAAATACCCTCGATGATTATTTCTGTGTCCCGTTCAATATTACTTACTATGTCACCACAGTTCAAAACTTCAACAGGTTGATCAGCACCAAGCCTGTAGCTCACCCGCAGCGGATTTTCCGCATCCCAGGCTCCGCAACTACATTCATATGGCACTTCAAAATATATTGCACAAATATCACAGCATTCATCACCACAGCCGGGTTTTATAATCAGGCTGTATGTTCCTGCAACCGCGGCAGTAAAACTGGTCGGCAACTCCGAAAACAAGCCGGCCCTTATTGGTCCTGACGGACCGTTTAATTCCCATTCATATTCAACAACGCAACCTGGGATTTCTGTGCATTGAAATAATCCGTGAGAACCGTTAATTGTTATATGAGTTCCAACCGGAATATCGCTTAATGTTTCATTACAGGTTAAGATTGTAAATTCAGGATTATCTTCAAGTTTGACTTGAATGGAAGGAAAAACTGCCCAGTTAATACATTCACAATCCTGCGCCTGTGGATAACTGCCGAAAAAAACGACAAAAATGATAATAATCAGTACATTTTTCATTTTTACAGGTTTCATGGTTATAAAATAAATAAGTATTATTCATTATTCATGATGCTAGATGCACCCTGGAATTACATATTTTAACAATCTGGTTTACTTACATTTCAAAGCTATTAAACCGTCTTTTATTTAGTATTATTAAGGATTAGTAGAATAATGTTTAATATTTTTTTCATCTAACGATTTTACGTAAAGCAAGCATTTGGAATTATCAGGTATTGCTTCCAGAAAATAAATATACAAAATAATAAATAACCTGCAATTTTATATCTACTAATTTCCTGGTTATACATTAATCCTCATGCCTTAATCCTTTCCTCATATTTTCCGTCCAAATACTTCACCTGCTTTATCCTTACCAGGTGATATTGTTGTACCCTTTTCTCCGGTAGTGATTTTCTCAAGATCTTTAAGTGAACCAATGCCTGCTTTTTTCCCGGTCTTTTCTGCAAACCAGCATGCAGAAATTACTTTTGGTCCTATGGAACCGGGATCAAAATCTTCATTCTTCAGGTCTTCATATGTTACATTTGTTAATGCCTTAACCTCTGGTGTTCCCCAGCCGGTGTACACAGCATCTGCGTCTGTGGCCATGATATACATATCTGCTTCAAGTTCTTTGGCTAATAGAGCACCGGCATAGTCTTTATCTATGACAACTTCGGCACCACCCAGATTTCCTTTATTGTCATATACAGTAGGAATTCCACCGCCGCCTGTACAAATAACTATTGTACCTTTTTCCAGTAACCACTTGATAGGACGCAGCTCAAATATTCTCTGAGGAACAGGTGAAGGCACAAATCTTCTCCATTTGTCACCTTCTTTTTTCATAACCCATTTCTTTTCCCTGGCCAGTCTTTTTGCTTCTTCCTCTTCAAATACGGGACCGATAGGTTTAGTCGGATTATTAAAAGCCGGATCATTAATATCAACCTCTACCATTGTTAAAATGCTTGCAAATGGTTGTTCAAAGGGTAATATATTACCTAATTCCTGCTCTATCAGGTAGCCTATCATACCTTCTGTTTGTGCCCCAAGTACATCCAGTGGATAGGTCTCTGCATCATTATAATAGGATGCCTGAAGGGCAAGCAGACCCACCTGGGGACCATTTCCATGTGAAATAATAAGCTGGTGTTTTCGGGCTATGGGAGCCAGGGCTTCGGCGGCAATACGAACATTTGCACGCTGATTTTCAGATGTCATGGGCTGGCCCCTTCTTAACAGGGCATTCCCGCCAAGGGCTACAACAATTCTCATTTTTATTATGATTAGAGTTATTTGTATAAAATTAATAAATTCCATAAAAAGCCGAAAGCAGAGGCAACTATTGGAAATCAACCCATAAACAATAATCCACCTTTTTTAAACATTTGTCTGCTTAAGAAATAGAATAATAAATTAATTTTAGAGATATTTCATCTCAAAATAAAAACCGGCAAATATGAAGAATGTATCAATATTTATAGTCCTTTCGGTAATATTAACAAATTCCTGGTCGCAGAACTGTGATACTAGTTTATTTCCGGAAGGGAAGCAATATTATGATACCTATCATCATGTTGCCGGCGAACCTTCGGACTGGATGCATTATAACACACATGATCCGACAGTATATAAAGATGGTGAGTGGTTTTATATGTATAGTACTGATGCATCCTGGGCAAATATACATAATACAGGTGCCCTGAAAAGAAGGTCAAAAGATTTGGTGAACTGGGAATTTCTTGGAACTGCTTTTGATGGCGTTCCTCAATCGGCTGTTGATTTTTTTAAAAATAACGGGAATCCTGACTATACTGATAACGGTATCTGGGCTCCATTTTTGCATAAATATAAAAATACATTCTACCTGTACTATTCAGCGCCAGGGCTCGAAGGAGTGAATTTTGCATATATCGGATATGCTACAAGTGATTCTGCAGGCGGACCCTGGGAGGACAGGGGAATGATTACTACTTCTAACAGTACTTCATCCAACGATTCCATAAATGCTATTGATCCGGCTGTTGTTTATGACAGTATAAACAAGAAGCTATGGATGACGTACGGCTCATGGGAATCAGGTTTATATATATTAGAGCTGGATACTGCAACGGGCGGTATAAAAACACCCGGAGACAGAGGTATAAGGATAGCCGCAAGAAACGGGGGCCTTGAAGGTCCTGAAATAACATATAGAAACGGATGGTATTATCTTTTTGTATCTTACGATCCTTTAGGTGACATTTATAATGTGAGGGTAGGAAGGTCAAGAAATGCTGATGGTCCCTATTACGATATAAATGGAGTTAATATGGCCGATTATACGGATAATATCCCCCTGATTCAGGCACCCTATAAATTTAATAATCATCCGGGATGGCAGGGAACAGCTCATTGCGGAGTTTATAATGATAACGGTACATATTATATGTTTAACCAGGGACGTCCAAGTATAGAATCAGCAATGATGGTCCTTCACGTGAGGAAAATATTCTGGATTAATGACTGGCCTGTTGTTTCCCCGGAACGTTATGCGGGTGTTCCCCAGTGTTCAATTACAGAGGATTCCCTGGTGGGCAAATGGGAACATCTGCTCCTTATACATAGAACCGGAGGAAGTTTCCATAACACCTCAGAATCTCTTGAACTGCATGCAGACGGCTCGTTTAACAGCAGTACAACAAATTCCTGGACGCTTGATGGTGACACTCTTACCTTAAGCTGGAACAATGGACAGTTCATTGACAGGGTAATAGTCTCATGGGGGTGGGACTGGGAAAATAGATGCAAGACTATATTATATACAGGTATGAATACTGACGGACTTTGCATGTGGGGTAAAAAAATAAATCAAAAAGCAGTCGATAATTATACCATACTTATTTCCGGAGCAGCATACGTGATCAGGAGTTTATACAGTCACATGGTAATGGAATTACTGGATGGAAAAGATGAAGATTTTACCTCAATCAGGCAGGGAGTTGATAACGGACAATCATCTCAGCTCTGGAGATTAATAAGCCTGAACAACGGATATTATAAACTCAGGTCTTTAGGCAGCCAGACCGGAAGGGTTATGGAAGTCTTCAACGGATATGATTTTAATGGTAACGATATCAAGTTAAAGACCAGCGAACCGGGTGATAAGCAACAATTTAATATCTATTATAACAATAACGGATATTATCACATTCTGACAAAAGTATCCAATAACCTGAGCTGCCTTGATCTCTATAATTTCTCAGTTGAGCAGGGTGGTAATATTGTGCAGTGGGAATACCTGGGAGGACGAAATCAGTTCTGGCGGTTTGAAAAAGTTGACACTGTGGCAATAGTTAATTTAAAAGGAATACTACACCGGCAACCGGATATTCAGTTATATCCCAATCCCGGTTACAATGGATATTTTATTCTCAACCTGGAAGGATTAAATCGTTATGACATCACAGGCATATCTGTGCATGACAATTCAGGAACAGAGGTTTATAATATGAGAAGGATAAACTATCCCGAGCAATACTTAAATTTACAACTCCCTGCAGGAATTTATATAATAAAGGTTGTCACAAAACAGAAACACTATATTGAAAAGCTGATTATACTGTAGGAAATATATGCAACAAATTTAATTACTCCGTTTTAATAAATCTGCCGGTGAAGCCTGTCTGGTTATCAACAATAGCTTTATAGAAATATACGCCTGGCTGGTTAATCTTATCCAGCTTAAGAAGATAGCTGTTATTTCCCTGGTTTAAATTAAATGATGGTGTTTTATGAACCAGAACACCCAGGTTATTGTAAATATAAATAGCAGCAACAGTTTTCTTTTTGCTGCCAATATCAAATATCATGTAGTTTATTGCAGGATTAGGATATATTAAAATGTCACTGAACAAATCTGTTGTTTTAATAGCTGCAGGATTTGGATTAGGATTTGGTACCTGTGCCAGTTGTGCATCCATCCAGGCCCACCTTTGAATCAGAAAATATTTAAGATAAGCTACTTCTTTATCATAAGTATCCCTATCCTCATATCCTTCTGTCTCGCGCCATATATAATCTCCCAGTACCGGCCATTTTTCAAATTCCCTTTGCTGGGCTTCTAATAACAGGTAGGCTAATGAATCTATATAGGCAATAAGGTTTTCTGTTTTAAAAGCATCTGCTCTGAGTTCTTCCCACCTGTGTCTGACTTTATATCTAAAATACGGATCTGCCCAAAGCAATGACCAGAAAAACGGAGTATTTGATGTACGTTCATGGGTTAGCATCCAGCCATCAATAATTCCGTCATCAGGATAAGAAGAATTTCCGGCAGACTGGTCGAAATCCCAGACCGGTCCGGCATTTATCTTCCCGTTTCTATCTTTATGGAAGTATCCGCTCCATCCATATGCATCGCTATTTCTCATTGCTTCCTGTACTATAATTTCATCAACAAATGATTCGACATCAATCCATGCATAATATCCAAGCTCCTTATCCATATAATTGCCTGATTCCATCACACTCCTGAAATTATCATCGTATTGTTTTATATATGCAATTTGCTGAGATGCCGCTTCATGGAATTTAGGATATTTTAAATTGCGTGATTCACCCAGGTTTTCCTCAAAGCCTGTAATCTCATATATATAACCTCCTGAAATATCAGGTTCTGTAATTTCATGACTTTCGAGTCTTGCAATATCAAGTCTGTTCCTGTCCCTTTTCAGCTTTTCCATAAAGATATATATCCCCTGATATTCTCCATTCAGCACTACCTCAACCAGCCGGCACCTGCTTGCCCACCTTCCGGCTAACCTGGACATATGGTCAGCTAAAGGATTCCTTATAAAAGTGTGATCAAAATAGCTGGCTCTTAACACCCAGTCGTTTTCCTCGGGCATCCCTAAAAGAGATACATTTAAATTTGCACCCAGTGCATCCCTGGTTTCCAATCCATAAGGTTTTTTCGGGTAATGCTGTGTAGAATTTCCCCGGCGTTCAATTCCTATATAGCCATTATAATGGTTATGTACATCTGACAGACTATTTCTCTGGCCGGGGCCATTATAAATTATGCCAAGATTAGCTGTAATTTTAGGCTCGTCTGGTATTTCCTTGTTATCTGTATCAATTACAAATATGGGTAAGTTTGAGGATGTGAAGTTCACCGATTCCGTGCTTTTTAACTTGCCGCTCTGACAGAAAACAGCCACACTGAAACTCCAGATAATGATAAAAAAGCCTGTTCTTTTCATTTTTCCAGGATATCTGATAAAAACGCACAAAGTTAGTTAATCATACGAGTAATAAGTATCAAAAGATATATATATCTTATATTTTTTTATATTAAAATTTGTATTAGGTGTTATCTTTGTATTCTTTTATCACAAATACATTTATAATGAGAACTTCTATAGCAATATCAATTTGCCTGCTCTTTACACAGGCAATATTTTCGCAGGATAATCCAGGGACAGACATTCCAGATTCAGAACTCCGGTCAGAATCAACTGGGCTTAAGAATACTGTGGTATTTACAACAAGTAACCTTCCTCTTTTATTGATAAACACCCAGGGAAAAAGCATACCTGACGAACCGAAAATAACCGCCACTCTAAAAATTATTAATAACCCGGATAAGGACAATAATATCAACGACAAAACATATGAATATGACGGATACATAGGTATAGAAAAACGGGGAAATACTGCCCAGATATTCTTCGATAAATATAGTTATACCATGGAAACCAGGACCGAATCAGGAGAAAATCTGAATGTTTCCTTGCTGGGATTACCAGAGGAAAATGACTGGGTACTGCACGGACCATACTCAGATAAATCCTTGATGAGGAATGCTCTGGCTTATCATCTGGGTAATTTACAGGGCCGCTGGTCGCCACGTACAAGATTCTGCGAAGTTTTTATTAACGATGAATACCGGGGTGTATTTTTATTTACTGAAAAAATTAAGAGAGACAGGAACAGGGTGGACATAGCTACATTATTACCGGAAGATATTTCCGGTGATGAACTTACAGGCGGGTATATTTTAAGAATTGACCGTCACAGGGAAGGGTGCTGGATTTCGCCTTTTATGGGCAGGACTGGGAGTTGGGAGATACCTATAAGTTATCTGGACCCAAAACATGATGAACTGACCGATGAGCAAAAGGCATATATAAAAAGTTATGTAACTGAATTTGAAACTGCGCTTGATGGAGATAACTTTAAAGATCCTGAGTCCGGTTACCGGGCTTATATTGATGTTGTTTCATTTATAGATTACTTCATTGTTACCGAAATAAGCCGTGACCTTGACGGATACCGTTGCAGTGTATATTTCCATAAGGATAAGGACAGCAATGGGGGTAAACTGGTTGCGAGCCCTTTATGGGATTATAACCTGGGTTTTGGCAACGGCAATTTTATGGATGCCGATGAAACAGAAGGCTGGACAGATGAGGGTATTGGGAATGGTGATTGGGGTGGTGGTGAATGCGTTTTCTGGTGGGAAAAACTCATGGAAGATCCTTCTTTTAATGCCAGGATCAAAGAAAGATGGAATAGCCTCAGGGCTAATAAATTCAGTAATGCCAATATATTCGGATTCATTGACTCATGTGCAAATGTGCTGTCTGAAGCCCAGGTAAGAAACTTCGATAAATTTAATATTCTTAGCGACTACGTTTGGCCCAATGCTTATATTGGCGGAAGTTATTACAATGAAATTGATTATCTGAAAAGCTGGATATCTCAACGGCTTTCCTGGCTGGATATCCAGATTGCAATTCTTACACCTATGACCGGCAATGAAGACTTAAGTGATGCCTTTACCAGCGATTATCAGGTATTAGTATACCCAAATCCTTTTAAAGAAAAAGTCACCCTGAATTTTAATCTTCCCGGAAATGCTGAAGTCGATATAATAATCCGGAATATCCTGGGAGAAAAGATAGTGCATAAATCAAAAGTCTGCAGTGCAGGTGAAAATGAAATTAATATTGAAGGCGGGGAATTCAGTCAAAGTAACAACCTCTTTTTTTATACACTTATTGTTGACGGAAAGACCATTCAATCAGAAAAGCTGATAAAGTACTAGTTCTTTGTACTCAGTTTGACATTCAACAATTCACTCGTATAATTGTTATAACAGATGTTTAATACATTCCCGGATATTATTTTAATAACAAGTAAAATATTAATACTATGAAATCCCTGAAAGCTTTTCTTGTAACCGCATCACTTAGTTCTTTAATTCTGTTTAATAATTCAAATTTACATGCCGGAGATTTTTTGTCTGATTCACTGGCCCTTATTGCTCTATACGATAGTACGGATGGTGATAACTGGACAGATAATACAGGCTGGAAAACAGGTCCTGTTTCTTCCTGGTATGGAATAGAAATGGAAAATAGAAGAGTTGTAAATATTTATTTGCAAGGCAACAACCTCATCGGAAATATTCCTCCGGCAATTGGCGATATAGATAGCCTTCAGAGAATATATTTTAATGGAAATGCTGGTCTGACAGATAGTCTTCCTCCGGAGATGGGAAACTTAACAGAACTGAAAAGACTGTATCTGTATAGTTGTAATCTTACCGGGAGCATCCCCCCTGAACTGGGAAATATGGAAAGTATAGGTGAGATGTTTTTAAATAATAATGCTTTTACCGGTACAATTCCTTCAACACTGGGAAATTTATCAAAACTGGCATTTCTGGATTTGAATTCTAATCAACTTACAGGCTCTATCCCTCCGGAATTGAGCAACTTATCCGATCTTTATACCCTATCCCTGGCATATAATCAGTTATCAGGAGGCATTCCAACTGCGCTTGAAAATTTAACGAATCTTAATACACTTATGCTTTCAGGAAATCCGCTGGGAGGTACAATACCTCCGGAATTAGGAAATATTCCCGGTTTACAGCACATTTATATGTCCAGTTGTCAGCTAACAGGGCCAATACCTCTGGAGATAACCGGCCTGTCCGAATTACGTACTCTCATATTATCCAGCAATGAACTGACAGATAGCCTGCCGGTACAATTAAGCGATATGACCGATTTAGTTACTCTTAACCTTTATGCTAACCAGCTATCCGGGGAAATTCCGCCGGAGCTGGGCAATTTATCCAGTTTAGAGCAATTGTCTCTGAGTTCAAATAATTTTACAGGGACCATTCCCCCTGAACTGGGTAATTTATCAAACCTCAGATACTTTGAATTATACGGGAACGATCTGACTGGCACTATCCCTCCTGAATTGGGAAACCTTACTAAACTATGGAATTTTTTAATCAGCGAAAATAATCTGACCGGAATTATTCCACCGGAACTGGGAAATTTAACAAGCCTGAGACTTTTTTTTATTCAGAATAATGAACTATCGGGACCGGTCCCTGAGGGACTTGCTGCAATAACAAGTTTAAGCAATATACACATCAGGAATAATAATCTGGAAGATCTGCCTGATTTTTCAGGACTGACAAATATAGAGCAATTTTATGTTGAGAATAACAGGTTTACATTTGGCGATCTGGAGCCAAATATTCATGTCCTCGACATTTATATTCCCCAGGATTCTATAGGGACGCATGACACAGTTTATTTCGCAGTAGAAGATACCCTGATATTGTTTACAGGAACTGACGGGCTTTACAACAATTATCAATGGACTTTCAATGGAGGTGATATCAGTGACAACGTTATGTATTCAGGTGCGAATGATTCTATTCTGCTGGTTATGAATCCTGTGTTAGCGGATACGGGAGTATTTTCATGCAGGGTAACAAACGATACGGTTACAGGTTTAACTTTATTCAGGCATCCAATCGTAATAGCGCCTACTGTAAAAGTTACCAGTATTTCTGAACTGGAGGTGTGTGCAAATGATCTGGTTACAATTGGTTATAAGTCAATAGAGGTATCTCCCGGTAATGAATTTACAGTTGAATTATCGGATTCTATGGGCAATTTTGCTAATCCGGTAATAATAGGAAGTATAGTTAGTACGGATTCAATTGGATCGATTGAAGCAAATATCCCGGGAAGTGTCTCTTCAGGAAATAAGTATCGCATACGTATTAATTCTTCCAATCCGGCAATAGTTGGTCTTCCCGGTACCGGAAATTTAGCTGTTATGAGCGCGGCTCTGCCGGTTCCGGAAGTAATTCCATCGGGTGATGCCAGTTTTTGTGATGGTGAAGACCTGGAATTAAGTACGGATATTATTGCCGGATTACAGTACATCTGGTATAAAGATGATGCGGTAATAGGTGGAGAAATAACTAACACCTATACAGCAAGCGAGGAAGGCACATATCATGTAAGGGTATATAATGTTTGCAGTTCCGATTCCCTGCCATCCAACATGGTTAACATTAGTGTAAATCCCCTTCCTGAAATAAGCCTTTCAATGAACGGGACTTTACTGACAGCTACACCAAATGCTAATTATAGTTTTACATGGTACAAGGATGGCGATATTTTACTTATAGATGACACTGAATATGAATATACAGCAGTAGAAAACGGTGAATACCGGGTAGTAGTAACAGACGAAAACGGATGCACGAACACTTCTAACAGTCAGACAGTTACTGGTATTACAGGACTGGAAGATATACTTATAGATATGGATATATTTCCTAATCCAACTAATGGCAAAGTATATATTACATTAAAAAGAGATATTAAAATAGAACGGATTACAATCACCGGTGCACTAGGAAATACAATATACGATAAGAAGTATAATTTACAGTACGCCGGAGAAAAGTTTGAGTTAGATATCTCAGACCAGGTTCCCGGTATTTATATGGTAAATATAAAAACCCTTGAAGGTCATATCTATCATAGGGTGGTAAAACAGTAAAAAAAGCATTAGAATCACTTTAATAGTTTCCTGCACTTAAATAATCCGGAATATCTGTCACACAATATTCCGGATTACTTAATACATCTTTATTTACACCATTGTTATATCCATTAAATAAATTAATTACGCTTAATTTATCCTGTAATGTGATATTGGCCCCGTTTTCAATACAAATATAGCCCCCTGGTTTTACATCAATTTTTCCGCTTCCCCTGATAACCACATCAGCCCCGGACTTAACATAAAATGTACATCCACTGTTAACAGTAAATACAGAACCATTATTTAATTCAAGCAGGCTTCCGGATTCAAGTATAAAAGAGCTTAAGTTTTGTAATATTACATTGGAATATGATTGCATGGTAAACAATGAACTGTCCAGACAGGTAAAATAAGTAGGACCGGCAAATACACCTGTAACAGTGTCTCTGATGTGTTTGTCAGGTGTATAATTCTGATCAAGCATAATAGTACTATTTGAAAACAGATTTACTTCCTCATGCAATACAATATCTCCTGTCCACCGGACATTTCCGGTAATATCATAATTATCCCACCGAATATCTACTTTATAAATGCCATCCTTTTGGACTGCCATATCAATTCTTAGTCCGCTTAAATGGATCTTTCTGTTATCTGTCCTTGTTGATTTAATTATTTTACCGGTTCCGGGTCTTCTATGGTGGTATGTTATTATATTAACCGGGGCCGGATTTGTTGACATGTTTATATTAGCAGAACCAGTGAAAGCATCGTAATTATCTCCCATATTTGCCAGCCTGTTAGTAACATTCCCATTTTTTACTTTAATCAGGAATTCCATACGATCGCTTTTCCAGTTAAGTATATTTCCTGAAACAGAATTAAAATAATGATTTTCCAGATCATTGTAACCACAAAAAGGATTCTCCTGGTAATAATACTGATGATTTTGATAGCTCCCGTTAATACATGCAACACTACTGTCTGCAGATAATGAAACATCCCATTTTCCATCCGCACATACAGGTATTAAATGATCTGTTATTTTTGACAGCGAGTCACCATACATATCATCTATGTCATTACTTTCACGAATATCTTTTCCTACCTGATAGTATGCATATATACCCGGGATACCGTCTTCTTTGCATTTATGGGTCCAGTAGGCCGGATATTCCAGCTTATCATTATTATGAATCTGGTGATTTTCCAGCCAGATATACTGGTTTAAAGCGCCGGTATCCTTATAGGGAAGTTTAATCCTCACAACATCGCCGTATGTAATAAAGTCACGCAGATAAAAACTTTTGTTACCCCGGCTTTTTTCAATATCTGAACTATCATTACCGGCGGCTATCGGATAATTGTTATTTGTCGGGCCCAGCCAGTTCAACCACCACCTTTCAAATCCGTTACAGGTAAGCAGGCTGCTGGGCCTGCTACCAATAATTGACCAGCCACCGCTGTTTGCTTCCAGTGTAATCAGATTCCCGCTATTCAGAGGTCCTCCGCCTCCCATATGGGCTGAATTAGTCATTCCTAAAATATTATGCGCTAATTCGTGCACATCGGCGGTCTGAGTCTTAGGGTAAGATAAATCATAATTTGCCATCCTTCCCTGTATTGTTCCAGCATCATTTTTATATCCTCTACCATTTATAAGAAGGCTTTTACGGATCTTTACACTTGCACGGCCGCCATTATTCATGCCACCATGACGGCTGGTGCAATTTCGCATAAAAAACTGGATTAAATCAATACGGTCATTGTAATGATTTTCAGGTTTGTGTTTAAATTTGTACTCGCCTGATATAAAGGTACCGTCGTAATCAGTGATATTATTATGTCCATATATGGTTTTAAGTCCGCCGCTATCATTAATCAGTGCAATAGTAGAATCAACTAATTGCTGGAAGCCGAATGAAGCGTTGGGCTTGTTTGTGGTTATTCTTGACTGTGCTATGTTTACTACAATATGGTCGCCCAGAACAATCAGATGATTAAAAGAAGCCTCTGCATACCTCCTTGTAAATGAACCGTGGATATTATCCGGATCAAAGACAGTATCCATATAATCAAGTAAATAAGCTGGCGGATTAATATTAATTGAATTTTTTGGCCCCGGCAACCAGTTTGGAGTAGTTATACCATAAAGGGGATCACATGTATCACATTGATCATAGATAATATTGATAAAAACATTTAATGCCCTCAGCGTATCAACCGGTGACATAAAATCCCCGTGATATGTTTTATAGTTCTGGTTATAACCAATAAAACACTGTATAAACAAAATTACTATTAAAAGCAGCTTTTTCATTTGTTTAACAAATTTAATAATTTCAATTTTGTATGTGCACCCATGGTAAAAGGTAAAACATAAATCTGGTTACTATTGTGAATCGATTAGTCTTTATATTGATTATTTCTCTTATTGTGATTGAGGGTATGGGGCAACCCGAATTCATTGAGTCATATCCCGACACTCTTAATAAAAAGCGTTTATATACGGTAATAGCATCCGAAACAGGGACTTATATGGCAGGTATGTCATTTTTAAGCTTTATATGGTACAAAGACCAGAAACGGGTTCCGTTTCATTTCTATGATGACTCAAAGGGGTATCTGCAAATTGACAAAGCCGGACATGTCTATGGTGCATACCGCGAAAGTTATGCTGCATATTACGCGTTGCGCTGGGCCGGGATTGATAAGAAAAATGCGCTTATTTTCGGTGGTCCGATTGGTTTGATTTTCCAGACACCGATAGAAATTTTTGACGGATTATATGAAAGGTGGGGATTTTCCTGGCCGGATATGGCTGCTAATACTGCAGGAGCATTATTATTTACAGCACAGGAAGCCCTGTTTGATGATCAGATAATGCTGGTAAAATTTTCATATTCTCCCAGTAAATATGCAAAATATCACTCAAACCTCGGAGAAACTCATATAGAACGTTTCTTCTTTGATTATAATGCTCACACATACTGGCTTTCCTGTAACGTCAGCCGGTTAACAGGCATTAAGAATTTCCCCGGATGGATAAATATTGCCTTCGGTTACAGTGCTAACGGGCTGATAAAGGAATTCGAAAATCCTACATATTACCAGGGCGAGCCTTTTCCTTATTTCGAAAGATATCGCCAATATATCTTCTCGCTGGATATCGATTTTTCGAAAATCCCTTCAGGAAAGAAGTGGTTAAGAAATATTTTCCGTACTGTTAATTTAATTAAGTTTCCTTTTCCGGCTGTGGAATTTAACCGTATTGATAAAGTGAAATTTCATCCGTTGTATTATTGACACTCTACCTACAAATCACGACTTTCTTTTGGCTATCAGTTGATCTAACACTTCATCTGCCGTATCAATCTTTAACTGTACCCATAGCGGCAGATGATCTGATAATTCGTAGGTGAATCTTGTTTTTGTCAGGGATTTATAAGGCTGTAATGCTTTATAGTTTCCTTTGTAAAAATCCAGTACTCCGCCGTAGTTAGTAAATACCGAACCGGTTTGATTGGGATGATGCAGGATCTGATCGTATCGCTTATTTGCCGCCAGATTACTTCCAAATTCAGACTGGACTATTGCATCCGGTGCTTTTAAGCCAAATTGTGAGATGGCTTTATAAAGATCTGAATCAAAACTGTCAATATTGAAATCTCCCATAAGTATGATATCCCTGTCTACCCTGTATTCATCTTTGAGAAATGTCTTCGTCCATTTAGCCAGCTCTTCCAGCTCTTTTTTCCGGCCTGCAACGGTTCCCCATTGTATATGTACCGATAATGCTACGAAATCGAAACTGCCTGCTTTAAAGGCTGCCATATAAGGCTTTCTCCACCATGTAAACTTCGGTTCATACACTCCTGTAGTCTTGTTTTTCTTCCGGGGTCCGTCCGTTTCCGCAGCCATGCCTGTAAATTGTACTGCCCTTGTATCATAGATATAAGCAATACGTTCCTTATTTCCTCCTCTGTCCTGTATATAATCGGAGAATACAACCTCCCAGTATTTTCCGAGCAAATCAAGCACATATTTCAATTCTGAAACATTTCTTCTGAGTTCTATTACAGAAATCAGGTCGAACTGGTTCAGAATCTCTGCCAGGTAGTGTAAAGAGCACCTCATACGCTTTTTCTGACCCCAGTGGCGTATATTCCACGTAGCTATGTTAACTGTTTTATCCAGTGTTGAAGAAGGCACCTTTGCGCTTTTTATTCTTTCACGCAACAGTTTCAATGCCTCCAGTTCTTCAAGGTTTAACTTTGAATGATCCATAGTTGTTACAATTAATTTATATTAATAAATGTTGATTATAGTGATTTTAATACTTTAAGAAAGACAACAATTTCGCCTGTAAATACCGGTTATTTATCAAATTATATTTACCATATCGCATTATGCATATACAAATTTAAACTTAGAAATAATGAAAGTCAAGTTTATTGAAATATATAATTTGATTCACCAATATTCTCATAGAACATTCCGATGTCATCAAAACAGGACTTCATAAAATATTTTCTGCTCAAGATTCTATTAATATTTCGTCAATTTAGTATTTTTAGTGTTGTAATGTTTAAAGATATGAGCTTGTCATAAATAAAAATTAAAGAATCATGAAAGAGTGCAGAGATTTTACCCTGACCAGTTACAGATTAAAGCTGCAAATTTTAGTTTTAATCTTATTAGTGCCGGCTATTCAAGCCTATGGGCAGGCAAATATAGCCCTGGTTGCAACACCTACTACATCTTACGTATCTCCGTGGGAAACAATAGATGCTGTTAACGATGGTTTTACGCCTGCACACTCAAACGATAAATC
>CP070654.1:2242213-2251418 GCA_020354785.1 Bacteroidales bacterium | reverse complement strand
CGGACTGAATCCAGAAAGCAAATCCGGAGCAATGGCTATATATCCGTAACCGGCCAGTTGGTCGGTAAAACTTCTCACCCAGTCCGTTAACCCCCGATTCTCATGAATAACAATAACAGATAATACATTTTCAGACTTCTCAGGATATGCAACGAAGCAGTGTACTATCCTGTCACCTGATTTAACCTCTGCCCACTCGTGGTGTCGGGGAGAATTCTTAAGCTGTTCAACAGCAAAATCCTGTGCATAAAGATATACGCTAAAAAGTAGTGTTACTGTATAGATTATCAGACTTTTCATAGTTGTTGTCTTTAAGGTTTTAAATTATGTTTATAACACATTAAATGATAATTTGTTTGAAATCGAACAGGCTTTATTGTATGAAAGCGGACAGCGCCCTTATTTAAAAGCTGTCAGGTTCCGGGATTTAGGTTATAGGCAGCAACATTCTGTTAAATCTAAACCATTGTGTTTCTTGACTTGTGAATAATATTTCCTTATATTTATGATTAATAAGTAGTTGTTTATTATATACCTGTTTCTCAATTATAAGTGCTATGCTCAAAATAGCTGTAAACTATTGCAATAATTTCAAATTAAGTTATTATATAAGTCTAATCCTCTCTTTAATCCTGTTTTCAGGTGTTATTTCGTTTACCTCATGCAAAAAGGAAGAAGTAAGGAAAATGCTGGTCAGCAATGATAGTATTTCAGATATATCATATACCACAGCCAGGGCAAATGCAACAATAATAGATCCGGGAGAAGGTATTGAACAGCACGGGCATTGCTGGGCTACATCAACAGAACCTACTATACATGATAATGACAATAAAACAGATAATGGCACGGCAAGTACATCAGGTACTTATAACAGTATAATGTCAGGGCTGTTACCCGGCACTAGATATTATGTCAGGGCATACACTCAGAATTCTACAACGGTTGTATATGGCGAAGAAATTCTGTCATTTTATACTTTATCAATAGGAGCTCCAGTAGTAACGACCGGTGAAGTTAAGAACATCACAAAATCCAGTGCTACCATAGGCGGCAACCTTGAAAATCCGGGTCCCGGAGCCACTGAAGTCAGCCAGCACGGACATTGCTGGTCAAGTGAAACAATAACACCTGTAATTGATAACAATGAAAATAAAACTTCTCTTGGTTCGAAGAATACAACCGGAGCTTTTGAAAGTGAGCTGGTAGGGCTTTTGCCAAGTACACTTTATTATGTGAGGGCTTATGCAACAAATAGTGCAGGTACTTCTTACGGGGATCAAGCTAGCTTTACTACTGAAGCTGAAGTTCCGACAGTAACAACAGCAAATATAAGTTCAATAACATACTCTTCTGCACAGGGCGGAGGAAACGTAACATCTGACGGAGGTGCATCAGTAACTGTACGCGGAGTGTGCTGGAGTACTTCTGAAAATCCAACAATCTCTGATAACCATACAAATGATGGCAGTGGTACGGGAGAATTTACCAGTAATATCACTGGATTATCACCCCTGACAACTTATTATGTCAGGGCCTATGCTACAAACAGTGCCGGCACTGCTTATGGGAATAGTGTTAGCTTTGAAACCTTAACAGATGATCCGAATGTAGACTGGGAACCTGGTGATGACTGGACAGACAGGAGGGATAACCAAAAATATAAAACCGTTCAGATTGGAGACCAGGTCTGGATGGCAGAAAATATGAAAGCAACAGTTTATGCCGATAGCACACCTCTGGTTGACGGAACAGGGGTGGGAGACATTACAAACGATTATACAACAAAATACTGGTTTTTCTATAATGATAACCCGGGCAATAAAGAAACCTATGGTCTGTTATACACCTGGGCTGCCATGATGAACGGGGAACCGGCTGGTGATAACAACCCCAGCGGTGTACAGGGTATCTGTCCCACAGGATGGCATGTTTCGAGTGATTCTGAATGGAAAGAAATGGAAATGTTTCTGGGCATGAACCAGGCCGAAGCTGATGCAACAGACTGGCGGGGGATAGATGAGGGAACTGAACTTAAAACAACAGTTGGATGGAACTCGGGTGGAAACGGTACAAATCTAAGCGGTTTTTCAGCATTACCCGCTGGTTTCCGCCATTGGGACGGCAATTTCGGCAGTTTAGGTGTGGGAGCACTCTTCTGGACCTGCACAGAGTTTGATAGCCAGAACGTATGGGGTCGGCTATTGCTTTTCAATTACGAAAATGTTTTCCGCAATTACGATTATAAGGATCGAGGTCTTTCAGTCCGTTGTGTAAAGGATTAATGAGTTTATCTTAAAGTTTTAATTCCGGAGAGAAGCATTTTTTATTTATAATTACTAACCTGTACAGTTAATTTGATTTACTGTTACAATGAAAATTCTGTTAATTACCAATATGTATCCAACAAAGAAAGATCCGGCTTATGGTGTCTTTATAAAAAATATTTGCTCCGGGCTAACTAATCAAGGATGTTCTGTCAAACTAATTACTATATATGGCAGGCCAGGGAATTATTTACTAAAGCTTGTCAAATACGTTATTCTGTATTTAAAAATACTATTCATAAATTTTAAGGATTATGATTTCGTATATTTAAGCTATCCCTCACATACATATATTCCCTGCTTATTCAGAAGAATTGAAACGAATAAGGTAATTGTCAGATTACATGGAACAGACCTTATCCCTGTAAGTAAATCTACCCTGTCAAAGTTTATGCAAAAGGTTGTATTCAAATGTGTGCAGAGAGCCAGGTTAATTGTAGTACCATCAACATATTTTAAAAATATACTTATTGATTTATTAAATAAGAGCAATATTCATTTAGAATCATCTAAAATATTTATTAATCCAAGCGGAGGAGTCAATCATGAAATTTTATATCCTGTACGAAGTGATGCCCATGATTTTCAAATAGGATATATTGGAAGGTTTGATAAAACAAAAGGAACACGTGTTCTTTTGAGAGCCATTAAACATTTAGAATTCCCATATAAACTAATAATGGTAGGTGACGGACCTGAAAAGAAGTATATAATAAACTATATAAAAAGTAATAATCTATCGGAAAAAATCATTCTATATAAAGAACAGCCCCAGGAAATACTCGGACAATTTTACAATTTATTCAGTGTTTTCGTATTTCCAACCTTAAGAAAGCAGGAAAGTCTGGGCAATGTTGCAATAGAGGCGCTTTCTTGCGGTGTACCCGTAATAGGTTCAAATATTGCTGCTGTAAAGGATTATATAAAGGAAGATTATAATGGATATTTATTCGAACCGGATAATTCTGCGAAACTTTCTGAACGTTTAAATATGTTTTATAATCTGCCCCGGGAAAAAAAGAATCAACTAAAGGACAATGCAAGAAGAAGTGTTGTTAAATATTCAAGCCAAAAGGTATCTCTGGATTTTTACAATAAACTTCAAGAAATAAGCATTGCAAATGATAGGATGTAAATAATTCGAATACGCTTAAAAACAGATCTAACCAACTAATCTGCAGTATATTTTGATATTGGACTCATATTTACATAAATTTGTTAGTATGAACTATATTTACTAATTGTTGTCCAAATTACTATTTTCGTACTCTAAGTTTATAAATACCTATATCAGAATGAAATCAAAAATAAAAGGTCCGGTTTCAATTTTAAAGGTCATCATAACTGTCTATGTGGTCATTTCTATCTCTGCCGCATGCAAGAAAGAGACAGAAAAAATCATGAAAGTAACAAATGATAGTATCTCATATATTACAAGTACAAGTGCAAAAGCAAATGCAACTATAGTTGATATAGGACAAGGCATTCAGCAGCATGGACATTGCTGGTCCACTGAGGCGGAACCTACAATATTAACAAACAATGGCATTACTGAAAACGGGCAGGTAAATTCTGTCGGGGTTTACTGTAGCTTTCTAACAGGGCTAACACCCGGGACAAAGTATTATGTCAGGGCTTATGCTGAAAACCATGGAAATGTTGTTTACGGAGCTGATATCCTGCCTTTCACAACTTCATCAATAAGTATGCCTGGTGTAACAACCGGAGAAGTCACACACCTTTCTAAATCAGGTGCAACTGTCACAGGTAGTTTGACCAGCCTGGGTCAGGGTTCATCATCAGTAACTCAGTATGGTCATTGCTGGTCGAGCGAAACAACTACACCGGTAATTGAAGATGACAATAAATCTTCACTGGGTTCAACAAGTGAAACCGGTAATTTCGAAAGCCTGCTGGTTGGTCTGTCCGAAAGTACGGCATATTATGTAAGGGCATATGCTACCAATGATGCAGGAACAGCTTACGGTGATACTTTAAGATTTACTACATACGGGCAGATCAATGCCGAATTCGATGCTAATCCAAAGTCAGGATATTTACCTTTAAGCGTTCAGTTCACTGACAGGTCAATAGGCGATATAAATTCCTGGTCATGGAATTTTGGAGATCTGGGAACATCAAATGCGGAAAATCCGTTGCATACATACAATGATCCGGGAAATTATACGGTTACTTTAACCGTTAGTGACGGGATCAGCTCCGATTATGAAACAAAGGTTAATTTTATTTCTGTAAGTGCCAGTGGGACAGCACCAGTTGCCAATTTTAGTGCTGACAGAACATTAATCACTGAAGGCGAAAATGTAAATTTCACAGATCAATCAGTAAATGATCCAACAAGCTGGTCCTGGAATTTTGGTGACGGCGGAACATCTACCAGTCAAAATCCATCACACCAGTACAACAATGAAGGGGTTTATACTGTTAGCCTGTCTGTATCCAATAGTCATGGTTCAAATCTTGAAACCAAAGACAATTATATAACCGTTCAGAGTGAAGTAACTGAAACTGTTACTGATTACGATGGTAACGAATACAGTATTGTACAGATAGGACAACAGATATGGATGGCTGAAAACCTTAAAACTGCACATTATTCTAATGGTGCCGCCCTGATTAATGGTTCAGGTGCCGGTAATATTTCAGGAGACTATACGACAAAATACTATTTTGCTTATAATGATAACGGAGGTAATGTATCAACATATGGAAGATTATATACATGGGCAGCAGCGATGAATGGTGCTCAGAGCAGTAACAACAAACCAAGCGGCATACAAGGTGTATGCCCTTCAGGATGGCACCTTCCCAGTGATAATGAGTGGAAAGAACTGGAAATGTTTTTAGGTATGAGCCAGGCAGATGCTGATAATCAGCTGTGGAGGGGTACAGATGAAGGAGGTAAACTAAAAGGTACCGGTACCTCTTATTGGAATAGTCCGAATACAGGTGCAACTAACGAAAGTGGTTTTACGGCTCTTCCAAGCGGATACCGTTACTTTGAAGGAACATACCATTATATGAAGGATTGTGGTTTCTATTGGTCTTCTACGGAGAGTGGTTCGCAAAATGCATATTTCAGGGATGTATGCTACGATCGGGCAGATATCTTCAGGGATCCAAGCTATAAATGGTCTGCTTTCTCAGTCCGTTGTATTAAGGATAAATAATATAAAAACCATTACTTCCCTTTCTGATTTTCGGGAAGTAATGGTGTAAAATCATATTTCAGTTTGCAATTTATATTCCTGATACCAGGATGTCATCAAACACAAGGCTTGGTGTAAGCCAACTGCCGTATTTCCAGGGATCATTACCAATAGCCGAGAGTTTATTCCAGAAATTTAAATGATTATCGGCAATATTCATCTCTGCAACAGACTGTACAGGAAGACCATCTTCAAATAACTTACCTATTATACCAATAGAAAAGTCACCTGTTGCCGAGTTAGAATTTCCACCAATAAACCCTGTTATTAAAATACCACGGTTCAGTTCTTTCATTAGCATGTCAGCAGACTTACTTCCTGGTGGAATAATCAGGTTTGATGTTCCACCGGCAGTTGGTTCGCATTCTAACTTCCTGCTGTAATACCAGTCGATTAGGAATTCTTCAAGTTTTCCTTCATTGACAATTGTTCTCTTTTTAGCAGGAAATCCATCCCCGTCATACAGGCGGCTGCCAAATCCCTTTTTAATGAAAGGATCATCCTTAATTGTAAACAATTTACTTGCTATAGTCTTTCCTTTTTTATCTGCAAGAAAAGATCTTTTTTGCTGTATATTACCACCATACAAACCGCTTAAAAATCCCCAGAGCACATTTCCTACAGCCCTGTTTTCAATAATTATGGGTAAGGATTCGGTTTTTAGCTTTTTACCTCCCAGCAGGTCAAGTGTTCTTAACGCGGCTTGTTCTCCAATTGCTGTCAGAGATGGCATATCTTCAAATGATCTGGCTCCAGCCCAAAAGTACCCGTTTGGCTTGCGGTCTCCTTCATCGGCGATGGTGACAGAAGCTCCTGCCCAGTGATCGGTAGTTTTCTTTGTACCTTCGAAACCATTACTGGTCAGAATAACTTCTTCCCATTCACTGTCATTCATTCCTGCTTCAACAGAAATAACTTTTTCACCTGCTTTATCAAGACTTACCTCTTCAATGGTTTTAACAACATCGTGCCGCTGCTTGGCTGTAAGATCTCCATGTTTGGGATCTGATAATTGCAAATCCATATCAGCCCTGCCTTCGTAATACTTTGGATCAGGCAAGGACCGGTAAGGATCTTCTTCAATAAAATGTGTATTTTCAACAGCTTTCTTTATGAAATCTTCAAGGGCAGTTTGTCTAATGTCAGGAGTATTCTGGGATGAGAATTTACCGTTAATGTAAATATTAAGGTTAAGTCCGCGTGTGGTAGCCTCCTTAACAATTTCCGGTTTTTTATCCCGATATCGTATTTCCACAAATCTTCTTTTGGACATGCGTGCCCTGCAATCGGTGGCGCCGTTTTTAAGGGCTGTATCAATGGCCCATTTGCATAATTTGTACATTTCCTTGTTCATGATACACCTCCTTTCTGTTGTGTTCCGCCTACCGTCATCGACTTAACCAGGCAGGTAGGTAATCCGAATGATACAGGTACACCCTGTCCGTTTTTACCGCATGATCCGGCTCCACCCTCGTGCATTTTTAAATCATTGGCGGCCATAATAATATTTTCAAGCATTTTCGGACCATTACCCATAATATTCACATCCTTTATAGGAGCTGTCAGTTTGCCATCTTCAATCATTCTGCCCTGTGAAACATAAAATGCAAAATCACCCTCCCCTATTTTCACCTGTCCATTACTTACGTCTTCAATGTAGATTCCTTTTTTAGCAGCCTTAATCACATCTTCAGGAGTTTCATTTCCCCCGAGCATATATGTGTTTCTCATCCTTGGCATTGGATAGTGTTCAAAATTCTGTCTTCTGCCGTTTCCGGTTGGTTTTACGTTGTAGTGCTTTGCAGAGATTTTATCATGCAGATAACTGGTCAGAATACCATTTTCTACAAGTATTGTCTTTTTTCCCGGAGTTCCCTCATCATCAACATTAATCGACCCCATCTGACTTGTATTTGTGCCATCATCTATAATGGTTACAAATGGTTCAGCTACTTTTTCACCAATCATAGTTGAATAGGTCGATATATTTTTACGGTTGAAATCGGCTTCCATTCCATGACCAATGGCTTCATGCAAAAGGATGCCGGTTACACCGGGTCCCAGTACTACAGGCATTTCACCGGCAGGTGGCTGAATGGCTTCAAAAAGCTTCTCTGTCCTGCCAACAACTTCTTCTGACAACTTTGTTACCAGCTCATCGGTGTAAAATGAAAAATCTCTTCTGCCACCAAAATTATACCACGATTGTTCAGTGCGATCTTCCTTCTCACCAACCGTTGAAGCATAAAGGTAATTGCGGGGAAGAATGTCTTCAGCTTTTACTCCGTCACTGGTAGCAACCAGAATTCTTTTGATACTGTCATGAAAACCTGCATTTACTTTGACAATTAAATTTGATAAGGCAAAACACTTTTCATTTATGGCTTTCACAAGAGGCAGCTTCGATTGTAATGGTAGATCAATCATCGAAGGATCAAAAGGATAGTAGTTTTCTGTTTTGAGACTATTAAGGTTTTTAGCAACAGGTCTGGCTGATTCATTAACCAGGGAAGCTGCAGTTGCAGCTGCCGACAACATTGATTCTTTAGTTAGTTCCTGTGTAAAACCATAACCTACCTGGTCGCCTTTTACTGTTCTTATTCCAACTCCAAGTAACACATTGCCGTATGAACGGCTGACTTTTCCATCTTCCAGGTTTAACCAGTTTTCAAGGGAGTGTTCAAAATAAACATCAGCAAAATCACCTCCTTTTGATAGTGCTTTTTCCAGCAACATCTGACACATCATATCATCAATGCCAAATTCACTCTCAAAATATCCGGTTTGTGTCAGTTTAGAAGAAGATAACATGCTTCCGCTCAGGTAAGGTGTAAGGAATAACATCCCTGCTGCGGAAGCAGAATTCTTTAAAAACTTTCGTCGGTCTATTTTATTCATTGTTTAAAATAATAAGTATGTTCTATTTACGCTGTAAAGTACAAATTATTATACTACTTATCAATTTTTATTTTATAAATAATGTTAAATAAAAACCAAAAACCTCCTGCAGAACTTAATCCACAGGAGGTTTATTTATGTAAGGGCGGTCACGACGGGACTTGAACCCGCGACCTCCGGCGTGACAGGCCGGCATTCTAACCAAAACTGAACTACGTGACCTTATTATAAATGCGCCACAAAATTAATGCATATTTTATTAGAACCAAACTAATATTTGTAAAAAATATAAATCGCCGGTTTATTTTAAACTTTCTTAAAAAAACTAAAGTTTACGCTCCCATATACCCTTTTATCAAAGCACTCAGGAAGTGCTGAAAAATCCTGTCTGCGCGAATGTTCAAAAATGAACCAGCCATCCCCTTTAAGAAGATCATTTTCAAATATCAATGAAGGTAAATTCTCCAGCTGAGGTAAATCATATGGAGGATCTGCAAAAACTATATCATAGGCCCTCAGGCAATTTCTGATATATTTAAAAGCATCATCCTGCACCAGGTTTATTGAATTTGTACCCAGGGTATCAATAAACCTGCTGATAAAAATACATATTCTACGATCTGCCTCAACAAGATCAATATCACTGCAGCCGCGCGAAGCAAATTCAAAACTGATACCTCCGGTCCCGGCAAAAAGATCAAGGACATTTATATCTTCAAAATCAAAGTAATTACTTATAATATTGAAAAG
>CP070654.1:2235912-2242113 GCA_020354785.1 Bacteroidales bacterium | reverse complement strand
ATTAATTAGGTTTTTCAAAGATTTTCCGGATTCAATCATCCACTGCCATAATAACAGGCCGGCCCATATACCGTCTCTTTCAGGAATATGAGAACCAATAGCAATATCACCGGATTCCTCACCACACAACAGCACTTCTTCATTCTGCATAATCTGCGCTATATCTTTAAATCCGACTTTTACCCTTTCAACATCAAGTTTATAGTTTTTGCATAACTTTTCAATCTTACTCGTACTGGAAAATCCTGTAACAACTTTTCCTTTAAGGTTTTTATAACCTGCCAGATAATGTATCAGCAGAAGTATAATATGATGTGCATCAACATAATTGCCTTGTTTATCATATAAAGCTATTCTATCAGCATCACCGTCAACAGCCATTCCACAGTCTATCTTTTTGCTCTTCCACATATACTCGGACAGTTCGTGAAGATTTTTATGCAACGGATCCGGAGGAATGCCCTTAAATGTAGGATTTAACTCACAATGAAATAACTTGATCCCCGGTATTAGTTTCTTAAAAACACTCTGACCGCTTCCATACATTGCATCAAATGCAAATTTCATTTTTGAGCCGGCAATTTTATCAATGTCAAAATTGTCTTTAATCTGTTTAATGTATATATTTTCCAGATTAATATAATTAATCATCCCCTGTTCAAGAAGGTAATTCCAGTTCAATAATTCAAGATCTATATCATAATCATCAGAAATAAGATTTTCTACATCTTTCACATCTTTTGCCATCATAGGTCCTCCATATTCGCCCTTAAGCCTGAATCCGTTATATTCCGGGGGATAATGACTGGCCGTTATGATAATGCCGCACTGTGCTTTTAACTTTATAATACCCAGGGAAACCATGGGGGCAGAAACAAAATGTTCCGGTATATAAACACGTACTCCTCGAGAGGCAAGTATTTTTGCTACAGCTTCCATAAACATTTCCCCGGCAAATCTGCAATCATACCCTATTACAGCAGAGGGGTCTTTATATTTTCTGGTTAACCATTGTGATGTGGCATATGCTATTTTAATAATATTTGTGATTGTAAAATCTTTAGCAATAACAGCACGCCAGCCATCTGTTCCAAATTTTATTTTTTCCATATTGTTAGTTCAGTATTCTACGTTTATTAAGTGCTCTCTGGTATAACCGGGCATATTTATTATGTTGTGCAAGCGTTTTGGCAAAATAATGATATCCTGAAAAGTCATCTTTGGCACAAAAATAAAGATAATCATGTTTCTTGTAATTGAGAACCGCATCAATACATGCTCTTGAAGGTATCCTGATCGGGCCGGGCGGCAATCCGTAGTATTTATAAGTATTATAAGGTGAATTTATAGAAAGATGCCTGGTCAGGATTCTTCTCATTGAAAAATCACCATGAGCAAATTTCACAGTAGGATCGGCCTGCAATTTAATACCCTTTTTTAACCTGTTAATATATACGCCTGCAATCATAGTATTTTCTTCTTCTTTGCTCGATTCTTCATCAACAATTGATGCCAGGGTTATTACTTCATTTAGTGAAAGATTCATTTTCTCAGCTTTTATCCTTCTTGACTTGTTCCAGAAGCTGTTGTACTCATTCAGCATTCTGCTGCAAAATTGTTCAGGTGATGTGTTCCAGTAAAATTCATAAGTATTGGGTATAAACAATCCAATTATGTTATACTCATTGAATCCTATCTCATCCAGATACTCCTTATTATTCAGTAAATTAATAATTGCAGAATAATCGGCTTCAATCTTGCTGGAAACCAGTTCCGCAATTTCTTCCAGGGTTCTTGCATTATTAATGGTCAGGTTAAGGGGTTCCTGGCTGCCTGCACGCAACATTAATATCAATTTATGGTTTGTCATCCTGTGCTTAAGTTTGTATCTGCCGGGATAAACATGTTTTTTATAATTCATCCTGTCTGCCGCCCACTCGAATGTTGATTTGTTTCTTAAGAGGTTGTTGGTATTTAGCAGTTCAACTACATCACTATAAGTCGATCCTGTAGGTATAATTAAATATTGTGCTTTTTTATTTTTAGTAAAGACATTAGGCTTGAACGCCTTTCTGTATATATCAATTCCTTTAATACCTGCAATTATAAATACAATAAGAATGACATATAATATCCTCTTTATAAGATTATGCGAACCCATTTAATAATATTAGGAATTTATACTGGTCAAACTTAAATTTTCATTACATACAACTGTCCTGCTTCATCTCTTGTAACTTTTATTTTCTCTCCTTTGTCAATATACCCTATCTCCGCTTTTGCATCATATATCTCTCCTTCAATTTCAACTCTCCCGGATGGTCTTAACACAGTAAATGCGAGTCCTTCCCTGCCAATCATTTCCTTCTGCTGTCTGTCAATACCAATATATCCTTCATCTTTATCCTGAACAGTGTTTAAAGCCAATCTCAGAGATTTTGAAGTAAAAAGTTTTTTACTTAAAACAATAGACAATATAAACGAGATAAACAGTGATATTATTACAAGAAAGAATGCCTTTAGTACCTTGTCCCATGCGCCCAATCCCTCATATTCAAATATGATATTATCAATAAGGCTCATAGTAAGGCCAACAATTACCAGGATAATCCCCGAGACACCTGCCACTCCAAAACCCGGTATGACAAATATTTCCAGTGCTATTAATACAATGCCAACTATAAATATAAGTATTTCCCAGTTTTCTGTCAGTCCATGCAGGTATGAGGGAGCAAAAAATACCAGGGCAGCGGCGATGGCAACAACCAAGGGAAAACCAATACCAGGGGTTTGCATTTCAATATATATTCCGCCAATAATCAGTATTATCAATATAGCTCTGACTATTGGATTCAATAAAAATACAATAACAGCCTCAGTGGTTGAAGGCTTATAGGTTTTCAACTCATAATTCTCAATACCTGCTAATCCGATGACACTATTAATATTATCAGCAAGACCTTCGCAATAACCCACTTTTAACGCTTCTTCAGCTGTTAATGTCAGCACCTGCCCGGAATCGCTTATTCCATCAACCTTTAACTGCGGATCAACCATAGCCTCTGCAATTTTAGGATCACGGTGCCATTTTATAACTGTGTCATTACCTGAAATTACCGTATCCCTGCCATGTGATTCCGCCGTGGCACGCATCGTTGAACGCATAAAGGACTGGTATTTATCAGGGACTACCTCACCTGACTGGCTGACAACTGTAGCTGCACCTAAACTGCCTCCGGCTCTCATATAAATACTGTCGCAGGCTATTGATATAAGTGCTCCTGCAGATATTGCCTGATTGTCAATAAATACAAATACCGGTATATTACTGTTTAATATTTTCGTTCTTATAGAATCAGCAATATTCAATGCCCCTCCGTAAGTATTTAAGTGAATAATTATATAATCGGCTTTAAGGATATTTGCTTCATCAAATGCCTTTTGTGTAATCCTCCAGGCAGGTTTCATTATATTATCCTTAATATCAAATTTGTAGACGAGATGTTTGCTTTCATCTGCGTCAGCATTATTTACTACTAACGAATCTGCTGATGTGCAAACAATTAAAATCAGTACTACAAAAAAATTTACCAGTATTTTGATTTTTTTTCTCATGTCCGGGAATATATAAAATCAAATATAATCTAATTTCATTCTAAAGACAATTTTTTGTTACATTTGGTTGGTATGTAACTTAATTATAAAAAAATGAAATTTCTGGCTATAGAAAATGAAAAAGAAGGTTTAACTTCTGAGGATTTCAAGCCATTTTTAGAAAAAGAAGCTAAAAAGGTTTGGGAACTACAGCAAAAGGGATTAATTCGTGAAATATATTTTAATGACCAACGCAATGCTGTTATCATACTGGAGTGCAAAAATTCAGACGAAGCCAAAATAATTTTGAATTCATTGCCGTTAGCAAAAAATAAATTGATTTCATTTGAGCTTATGGCTTTATTACCTTATTCAGGATTTGTCAGGCTTTTCAAATAATAAACATGTAAAAAATTACTTATCCATTTTTTCCTAACTTTGTATCTTTTAAAAACCTAAATTAAATGAATATATCTACATTAACAGCAATATCACCTATTGACGGCAGATACAGGAATAAAACAGAAGAACTGGCCGGCTACTTCTCGGAATATGCGTTAATAAAATACAGGATACAGGTTGAAATAGAATACTTTATTGAACTGTGTTTATTACCCCTGCCTCAGCTGACCGGACTTGATAAAAACAATTTTCAAGGTCTAAGAAAGATATATAAGGAATTTACTGTTCAGGATGCAGAACAAATAAAAAACATCGAAAAAATAACAAATCATGATATCAAAGCAGTTGAATATTTTATAAAAGAAAAGTTTGATGAACTAAATATATCTGAATATAAAGAGTTTGTTCACTTTGGCCTGACATCTCAGGACATAAACAATACTGCAGTCCCTTTATCTTTTAAAGACGCCCTTAATGATGTCTTTCATCCCCTGATAAAGGACTCGATTAATATACTTAATAATCTGGCAGATCAATGGAAATCAGTATCTATGCTGTCAAAAACTCATGGCCAGCCCGCCACTCCTACTTTGTTAGGAAAAGAAATAAAGGTTTTTATTGAAAGGCTGACTGTTCAGCTGGAACAATTGAAATCTATACCTTTCTCAGCCAAATTCGGGGGCACAGTAGGGAATTTTAATGCACATCATGTTGCTTATCCTGAAATTGACTGGATAAAATTCGGTAATCACCTGGTAAATGATATATTAGGTCTGGCCCGAACCCGGACTACAACGCAAATTGAGCATTATGATAATCTTAGTGCTTTATTTGACTGCCTGAAAAGAATAAATACGATAATTATTGATCTTAACCGTGATATATGGACATATATATCAATGGATTATTTCAAACAAAAAATTAAAGCAGGTGAAGTAAGTTCATCAACTATGCCTCATAAAGTAAATCCTATTGATTTTGAAAACTCCGAAGGAAACCTTGGGGTTGCCAATGCAATTTATGAACATTTGTCTGCAAAACTGCCAATATCAAGACTGCAAAGAGATCTTACAGATTCAACAGTATTAAGAAATATCGGGGTACCTGTATCACATACGGTTATTGCCCTCAAATCACTGAACAAGGGATTAGGTAAATTATTGCTTAACGAGGAAGTTATTAAAAAAGACCTGGATAATAACTGGAGTGTTGTAGCTGAAGCTATCCAGACTATACTGAGAAGAGAAGGTTATCCTAAACCGTACGAAGCATTGAAAGAACTGACCAGAACCCACAAAAAGATGACCAGGGAAAGCATTCATAATTTTATCGACACTCTGAAAATAGGAGATAAGGTAAAAGAGGAACTTAAAAAGATTTCCCCGGACAATTACACTGGAATCTATTAATATGAAAGATTTTATAAAGATTTTAAGAAGATATTTACCCCCCTATAAAAAGCATGTATTCTTAAATGTCACTTTCAATTTCTTAGGGGCTCTTTTCGGAATTTTTTCTTTTATTACAATGATTCCGGCATTAAGAATTTTATTCAACTCAAGTAAAAAAGTATATGGATATCTTGATGTTGAAATAACATTGAAAAACTTAAAAGAAGCAAAAGAAATCCTTGAACATAATTTATATGCATTTATTACTAAAATATCCGAAACGCACAGTGCTGTCCTGGTATTAGTATATATCGGGCTCTTTCTTATTTTCATGGTACTTCTTAAAGTAAGCTTCACCTACCTTGCCAGCTTTTATATCGTCTATATCAGAAATGGTGTTGTAAGGGATATACGCAGTCAGATTAACAGAAAAATACTTAACCTGCCGATAGGATTCTTTACTGAAGAAAGGAAGGGTGATATCATATCACGTATGACAGGTGATGTCCATGAGCTGGAAATATCAATTATGAATTCTCTTGATATGTTGTTCAAGAATCCGATAATTATCACGCTATCAATAATAACTATGGTGATAATGAGCTGGAAGCTGACAATTTTTGTCCTCATACTTTTTCCTATGTCTGGGTTTATTATAGGCAGAATAGGTAAAAGCCTTAAAAAAAGATCGCTCGCCGGGCAAAATAAAATGGGTGAATTGCTTTCAACAATAGAAGAGACGATTTCGGGTCTGCGTATTATTAAAGCTTTTACTGCTGAAAAAAAGGTAGATAGTAAGTTTTCAGGGCAAAAT
>CP070654.1:2231329-2235812 GCA_020354785.1 Bacteroidales bacterium | reverse complement strand
GGATTCGAAGTATGATAATTTGAAATTAGCCAAGACTATTGCATCAACTGATGAAAGTTCCCATGATGTAAAGATAAAGGTTAATAGAATTGTGCGGGAAATTGATAAATGTATTGCTCTTTTAAATAGATAAATTTTTTTTAAAATATAATGGAAGATAAGCTATCAATAAAGGTCAATGTAGCTGACAGATATTATCCATTAAAGATTGACAGAAAGGATGAAGAAAAGATCAGGAATGCAGCCAAGATGATAAACGAAAAAGTTCTTCAATACAGGCAAAAATATGCTGATAAGGATACACAGGATTTTCTGGCGATGGCTGCCCTGCAATTTGTGACAAAGGTTATTGAATATGATCAGAAGTATGATTTTTCACCGCTTGAAGAAAATGTAAAAGAATTAAATGAGGAACTTGAAGAATATTTGAAAGGAGAGTAATATACGTTCTTTAAAATACTGAAGAAATAGCCCGCATAGTTTCTTCTTTTGTTTGTGAAACTCAACATTATTCAAATTGGAGTTTTGCTCAGCTTGGCAAGAGCAGGCCATAGTCCCGGTTTACCGGGAATCCTCTTCGGAGGACAATGGAACCTCGAAACAAACTGGCGACTCCACCCATGACGAAATGGGGTTTTATCAACGCGAAGAAACTTTTGCGGGTTTTTTTTTAATATATAAAACTAATAAATGATGAATTTTTTAATGATAATTATCGGAGCATCCACATTTATTGTGGGCGCTGTAATATCCTATTATATATGGAATATTGCTTTTAAAAGAAAAAAGGGCAATATTCTGAATGAAGCTGAACTGGAAGCTGAAGTTATAAAAAAGGATAAGATTTTACAGGCTAAGGAAAAATTCCTTCAGTTAAAATCAGAGCACGAGAAATACATAAGCGAGAGAAATAATAAAATTTTTGCTGCTGAATCAAAATTCAGACAGAAAGAAACATTATTATCCCAGAAATTTGAAGAAACCCAGCGGTCAAAAAATGAAATCGAAGCTATACGAGAGAGCTTAAATACACAAATATCTCTTGTTGATAAAAAAAATGATGAGCTTGATAAACTGCATAAACAGCAGGTTGAGCAACTGGAAGCCATCTCCGGTTTGTCAGCCAATGAGGCAAAAGACCAGCTCATAGAATCCTTAAAGGAAGAGGCTAAATCTGAAGCTATGTCATACATTAATGAAATTATGGATGAGGCAAAGATGACAGCTACGAGCGATGCAAAAAAAATAATAATTGAAACAATTCAACGTATTGCATCAGAAACGGCAATTGAAAATTCTGTTACCGTATTCAACATTGAAAGCGATGAGATCAAAGGAAGAATAATTGGAAGGGAAGGAAGGAATATACGTGCTTTGGAATCGGCAACGGGTGTGGAAATCGTTGTTGATGATACACCTGAAGCAATAGTACTGTCTTCGTTTGATCCTGTACGCCGGGAAATAGCCAGGCTGTCATTACACCAGCTGGTTACCGATGGCAGGATTCATCCGGCAAGAATAGAAGAAATTGTTACAAAAACACAAAAGCAGGTTGAAGAAGAGATTGTTGAAGTAGGCAAAAGAACTGTAATAGACCTTGGAATTCACAGTGTTCATCCTGAACTGATACGCCTGCTTGGCAAGATGAAATACCGTTCATCCTACGGGCAGAACCTTTTACAACATTCCCGTGAGGTAGCCAACTTAAGTGCAGTTATGGCAACTGAACTCGGGTTAAATTCGAAACTGGCAAAAAGAGCCGGATTGTTGCATGATATTGGCAAAGTTCCTGATGATGATCCTGAAATACCTCATGCTATACATGGAATGAAGCTGGCTGAAAAATACAAGGAAAAATCTGAAGTATGCAATGCTATTGGCTCGCATCATGACGAAGTAGAAATGACAAGCCTAATTTCTCCTATAGTCCAGGTCTGTGATGCAATATCAGGTGCACGGCCCGGGGCAAGAAGAGAAGTTGTTGAATCCTATATTAAGCGCCTTAAGGATCTTGAGGCTCTGGCCCTGTCACATCCCGGTGTTATGAAAACATATGCTATTCAGGCCGGCAGAGAGCTCAGAGTAATTGTCGGAAGTGAAAAAATAACTGACCAGGAGGCAGATAAGTTGTCTTATGAAATAGCTAAAAAAATTCAGGATGAAATGACATACCCGGGTCAGATTAAAATTACTGTTATAAGGGAAACCCGGGCGGTCAGCTATGCAAAATAAATAATTGCTGAGTTTAATTCAGAGTTTGCAGAAGCTCCTTGTACTTTTCAGCTTTATCATGTAAACTTAGCCTGTCATACGACAATACAAGGTTATTTATTAGCTGTATGATTATTTCTACATTGGAGCAGGGTGTATAATATGTTTCGTCCTGCTCAAGCTTCTGATTTGATATATAGTATTCAATTTCACGTTTCCCAAGTACTGCACCGTTATCAAACGGATTTATATAAAAAAGTATTTCGTCTCCCCCATTGTCTGAATTATATGGCTTATAATCATCCTTATATGCAAGTATGAAGTTTTTTGGAAGACTAACTCCGTATATAGGCAATTCCAGTCTGTTTGCAACTGATAGATATATTACGGATAATGATACGGGGTTGCCCTTCTTTGTATTTATCACCTGGTTTATATAAGAATTCTGTGGTGAATAGATATCTGTAATGTTTTTTGAGTATTTATAGATATCGAATATAATATAATTCAATATCCTTACTTTTTCAAGAGCTGTAAGATTATCATTTATTTCCAGCCATACATCTTTGCGGATATTTTCTATTTCTCTTTCCATATCCGCCATGTTAATATCCGGAAATTGATATTGGGCAACATAGAACGCTCCTTCAAGAATATGCTCAGCCCCGGTTTTCTGCCAGTTAGCAAGATTATTCCTTGCATGGTTCAGCTGTATACCCTGAATTACGTCTCCTAATCTGTTCTGTAAAGATTCATCAATAGTATTCTCCCATGCTTTTTCAAGTTCAGGAATCGCATTAAGGCCTTGTTTCATCAGACTATCTGAAACAACGTTTAATATTTCGGAATCAGGATCATCCAATAGTGAAATGAGAGCCTTTAATTTATCTCTATCCATTTTATCATCTGATTTTTCCAAAACTATTTAAAATTTGAAAATGGTGCAATTTTACTAATTAACATATGTTAGTAACATTATTTTACAAAAACCGGATTACCATTTAACTTTAATTTCATTAAAAAAAGGTATTTTTGCTCAAATGCTGGTTCTGCCAGGGCAATTATAACTGAAAAATTATATTTATGATACAAAGAATACAATCACTTTACCTATTAATTGTCAGTATTTTAATGATGTTTATGCTGTTTTTGCCTATAGCTGAAATAGCTGTTGAAAGAAAGCAGGTTATTAGTGAGAAAGAAACTGCAGATATAAAAGAAATTGTAATATATAAAAATTACGGTGCTGTAATATACTCTGACAATAAAGCTAAAACCATTTTTTCAACCTGGCCCGTAACAACTATGATTTGTATAACAGGCCTGATTAGCTTTTTTACCATCTTTCTTTATACATCAAGAATGCTTCAGATAAGGCTATGTGTTTTCAATGCTTTGCTGTTTCTGGGATTGAGCGCACTGACATACTATTACTTTACAGCTATCAGGAAGCAGGTAAACGTTAGTGATCTAAGTATTGTCGGGCATACATTTAAAATATCAATAATATTTCCGGTTATTGCATTTATTCTTACTTTTCTGGCTTTCAGAGCTGTCAGGAGAGATGAACTGCTGGTACGTTCCTATGAAAGGCTGAGAAAATAATATCAGATAATTACAATATTATCCTGGTCAGTTATTTTTTCACAGTAATAGCACAAAAGCTTTACTTTCTTTTTTGATACAACCTGGTATTTTGTTATAATTTTTTCTTCGTTAGTTATACATTGTGGATTCATACATTTGACTATTCCAACAATTTCATCCGGAACCTCAACCACTTTCTTTTCTTTTACCTCGTAGTTCCTTATTATATTGAGTTTTGCCTGGGGAGCAACAAGTGCGATTTTATTTATATCCTTATCCAGGAAGAATATATCGGAAAGCTTAATAATAGCCTTTTGTCCCAGCTTCTGGCTTTCAAGATTGGTGCCGAAAGTTATCTTATTACATATTTTATCAAGACCTAATATTGCAATAACTTTAAACAGACTGTTCGCAGGAATGTGGTCTATTACAGTACCGTCTTTTATAGCGCTTACTTCTAAAATTTTATCTTTCATTTGTAAAGATATTTTTAATAAAATTATATTAAGCCAAGTATAGAAGTTATAATAGCTTGCCGGATAAAAACACCATTTAATGCCTGTGTAAAATAATATGCTTTGGGATTCAGGTCAACCTCCTGTTCAATTTCATTTACACGTGGTAGTGGGTGTAATACCCTCATATTCTCCTTTGTATTTATTAAAAATTCATTCTTCAGAACATA
>CP070654.1:2228079-2231229 GCA_020354785.1 Bacteroidales bacterium | reverse complement strand
TTGTTCTGTATTTACGCGGTAAAGGAAACAGGAACAGACGTTTTCAGTCATTTACTATGGAACATACAGAAGGATATACTTACAGTGTTTCAATAGATGCCGGTAAGTTCCCTGAAGGATGGTATGAATATGCAATTACCGTAAAAACAAATGAATCACTTATTACTTTTCCGTCAGCAATTAAAGGAAGTCCTGCAGTCTGGGGATTCACAGGTAAAAAATTCTGGAAAGCAAAGATTGTTAATCCGCAGACGCCTATGTTATTGCTTAATCCTGAAAAGGAGATAAATAAGCTTGCATTTACACGCATAGGAGATAATATTCGATTTGGAATTTTCGAAATGAAACCGTCTGATGCAGACGGACGTGCTGTTTACAGGATGTATTTTCCTGTAAGCTTTGACAGAAGCCTGGATGATTATACAATATCTTTATATGTGAAAGATAGAATAGACTCTCGTAATACAACCATTCAGAAGGCAAAATCCCTGAAAATAAATGCAAGAGGAAGTACAAACCAGGTTGAGGCCTTTATTACGCTGGTTGAGGCAGACGGAACTTCATGGAGTAAAAAAATTGGATTATCGAAAAACTGGGAAGATATTATCGTTCCTGTTGATGAGCTTAATTTAAGCAGGGGCGTAAAGTTACCTCAGGGTTTTCCACAAAGATGGAACTACTGGATTGAACCGGCAGAAGGCCGCGGAGGACCGGATGACCCTATACAAATGGATAAAGTGGAAAGATTACAGATATCGTTACGACCATCAGGCGATGATGTGCCTGAAACAAATCCGTGGATAGAGATTGGTGCAGTCGTTTTAATTTTTTAGTAGGCAAGCTATGAGTAGTTTACCTGATCTGCTCCCGCACATGGCGGGAGCGGGCCGGGAAAAACCATTATAAGAAATAATATGAGAAGAATTCAACATATAATTATTGTATTAGTGACATTGGTAATATTTCTGATAATACATTCATGTTATTATAAAGAGAAGAAGAGTCAACAAAAAGGAGAGATTATTTTTAACTCTGACTGGGAGTTTGTGAAAGATGCCGACACAACAATAAATCCTGATTTATTTAAACCGGGAAATAGTACTGGATTAACCTGGGAGAAAGTAAGCCTTCCCCATACTGCCAGTATCGAACCACTTGTGATAACCGGAAACCAATGGCAGGGTTATTGCTTCTACAGGAAATTTTTTACTCTCCCTGGTAAGTTCAGGCATAAGCATGTTGCTGTAAAATTCGGAGCAGCTATGCATACTGCTGAAATATATTTAAACGGGGAGCGCATTTATACCCATAAAGGCGGTTATCTGCCTTTTTATGTGGAGTTTGGCAATAAGGTCAAAACAGGAGAAGCAAATTGTATCCTAATACGACTGAATAACATTCATAATCCTGAAATACCTCCAGGCAAGTTACTGGATGAATTAGATTTCTGTTATTATAGCGGTATTTATCGTAATGCTTACCTGGTAGCAAAAGATAAAATTCATATCACAGATCCCATACATGCCAACCGCGTTGCGGAGGGAGGAATTCTTATAACTTACAGCAACGTTTCTTCTGATTCTGCAACTATTCTGATTAATGTGGATGTTCAAAACTATGGTAAGACAAAGGATAAAGTTACTACAAGATCAATGTTATACAATTCTGATGATAAACTTATCTCATCTGATGTATCCGGATATAAACAGGTTGATCCTGGTAATTACAATGTTTTTTCACATGCACTTAAAGTTACTAAACCTGAACTGTGGTCACCGGATAATCCGTACCTGTATCGTTTGGTGGTCACTTTATTGAAAGGCAAAAAAGAAGTTGACAGACAGGAAGTCAGCATTGGCATCCGAACTTTTTCTTTCAATGCTTCAGAAGGATTTGTCATAAATGGGGAAAAAATGAGAATCAGGGGTACAAACCGACATCAGGAGTATCCGTATATTGGTTATGCATTATCTGATAATGCGCAATACCGTGATGCATGGAAAATTAAAAAGGCTGGTTTCAACTTTGTCCGAATGTCGCATTACCCTCAGTCACAGGCATTTCTTGATGCATGTGATGAACTGGGGATACTGGTTATGAATGCAATTCCCGGATGGCAATTTTTTGGAAATGAAGAATTCCGTAAGAACAGTATTCAGGATATCCGTGATATGGTAAGGCGTGACCGTAACCACCCATGCATTATTCTGTGGGAATCATCACTTAACGAATCCGGGATGACTCGTACATTTATGGAAGAAGCTCACAAGGTTACACTGGAAGAGCTGCCATCAGAAAACGTATACACCTGTGGATGGATTGACGATGTTTACGACGTATTCATTCCTGCCCGCCAGCATGCAAGACCTCCTGACTACTGGAATAAATACAATAACAATAAGCCCCTGTTTATAGCAGAGTATGGTGACTGGGAGTATTATGCTCAGAATGCCGGTTTTAATCAGAAAGCTTTTGCCGACCTTTCGGAAGAAGAACGCACATCCCGACAATTAAGAGGATACGGGCAAAAACGTCTTGCACAGCAGGCCCTGAATTTCCAGGAAGCCCATAACAGTAACCTTAAAGGCAGTGCAGTTGGAGATGCAAACTGGCTAATGTTCGATTATAATCGGGGGTATGCCCCTGATATTGAAGCTTCAGGTATTATGGATATCTTCAGGTTGCCGAAATTTGCAATGTACTTTTACCAGAGCCAGGTTAACCCAAAAACTGAATTACAATCCGGTTTCTGCAGTCCGATGATTTATATAGCAAATTACTGGAACGATCCTGATTTTTCAGAAATTAAGATTTACAGCAATTGTGAAGAGGTTGAATTGAAGATAAATGATGAAGTATTAATGCGCCGGAAACCTGATAACGATAAATATTCAACAAACCTTCCGCACCCTCCTTTCACATTTATAGCTCCTGAATATAGATCTGGAAGCCTCAAAGCAACCGGTTACATCAATGGGAAAAAAGTCGTTGAGACTGAACGGCGTACTCCCGGCCAACCCTCACAAATAAAACTTGAAGTTGATTATAGTGGAAAGGATCTGCAAGCTGGCATTAACGACGTAGTTTTTATTTATGCTTTAATTACAGATAAAGATGGAACAGTAATTCCGGATGACAGCCGGCCGGTTG
>CP070654.1:2223671-2227979 GCA_020354785.1 Bacteroidales bacterium | reverse complement strand
TCTGCAGTTATTCCCTTCATACATGCAGTTACCATGCCGGTAACTTCAAGATATGATAATCTTACACGCTGATTATCCCTGAATACAAAAGGAGTGTCAACAATAACCGGGTTGAGTATTTTGCCATTATCAAGCTCAATGAGATAGCCACAACCATCCAGCCCTGTATAATCCTTTACAGTACCCGTAAGTTCACACTCTGAATGCAGAAGTTCCACCATTGTTATAATTATTGATTCACTGAGTTCATAACAGTCCAGGGTGTCAGCAATAATATTGTAATCGAATCTGATTCTGGCACCGTTTTGCAAAGCAATTTCAGGAATTATTTCATTTACAGCCAGAACCTGACCCTGGTCAGTTATAATAAAGTCATGATCACACATATTATTGGACTTGTAGTATGTTCCCAATGTAAGGCAGCAGTCAATATCTCCGCCTTCAAAATAATCTGTTACACATACTTCACATTCGGTGTTGTTACTGTATTTGACATTCAGACAAACAGTATATTCTCCGGAGCTTTTATATGTATGCGTCGGAAAAGGTTCATCAGATGTAGTGCCATCACCAAAATCCCAGTTGTAAATTATAAGGTTATACCAGTTGGTATCAGTTTCGGGTGGGATAAAGCTGAAGATCAGCCGCGGATCATAAACATCCGAAAAGAAATAATGCTGGGGAGGATATGATTCAAGAACACTCCAGGTTATATTAAAATCACAATCCTGCTGACCAGCGACAAGAAACTGATGGTCAAATGAGTGGCATCCATTATGTGTTTCGATTTCAAGACTTACCGGGTATATTCCGGCTATGTCATATATATGCTCAGGATTTTGCTCTTCGGAACCGTTGCCGTCACCAAAATCCCATTTCCATGATTTAATATCACCGGTTGACTGGTCATAAAAATTAAATACTCCGGGGCATACACAGGCAACCTCGGTATTTTCCTCAAAGCGAAAATCCGCCTCACAAAACAGGGGAGACTGTGTTATTTCAACCACCTCACAATGATGTTCTACCATATCATCCAGGAACACTTCATGACATACATCGTAAACAGGACGTCCATGAGAAAAAATGTGAACCGGGTTGGCTTCCTGACTAAATGTTGAGTCTCCAAAATCCCATAAATGTCGAAAAATGAGGAAGCTGTCACAAGTATTACGAAACTGAATAATCGTTGAATCACCTCCGTCGGTACTGCCAATAATGTTGTAATAAAATATGGGAGAACAGTAATACAAAGAATCAATATCTGATTTCCCGAAAGATGAAAAGACAATAACCAAAGAGATTACAAACGGAAAGATCTTTTTCATAACAATTAAGTTTAGAATTCAATTGCATGATGAAAAATATCGCTTAACGGTTGCGTTATAGATATATTTTTTTGTAAAAAAAACTAAAAAGCATATTTTTAAACAAAAATAAACAAATCCATAAAAAGTGAGTGTTCTTCTTAATAAAAATTCTAAAGTAATTGTCCAGGGATTTACGGGTAGTGAAGGTACATTCCATGCCAGCCAGATGATTGAGTACGGGACAAAAGTAATGGGGGGTGTAACACCGGGGAAAGGTGACAAGGTGCATCTTGACAGACCTGTATTTAATACTGTTCAAGAAGCTGTAAATAAAACAGGCGCAGATACATCGGTTATATTTGTTCCGCCGGCATTCGCCGCCGATGCAATTCTTGAAGCAACAGCTGCCGGCATTAAACTTATTGTATGCATCACAGAAGGCATACCTGTATCAGACATGATAAAGGTAAAATCTTATTTATCGGATAAAAACTCAACTCTGATAGGACCAAACTGTCCGGGAATTATTACACCTGAAGAATCAAAGGTTGGCATAATGCCGGGATTCATTCATAAAAAAGGTTCTATTGGTATAGTATCCCGTTCAGGTACACTAACATACGAGGCAGTGGACCAGGTAACAAGGGCCGGTCTTGGACAGTCAACATGTATCGGAATAGGAGGAGACCCCATTGTAGGTACAACAATTCTTGATGCTGTAAAACTGTTTATGGAAGATGATGAAACCAGGGGAATAATAATGATCGGCGAAATAGGAGGCAACATGGAAGCAGATGCTGCTAAATGGATAAAAGAGCATGGGACAAAGCCGGTAGTTGGATTTATTGCAGGCCGTACAGCTCCAAAAGGCAGGAGAATGGGCCATGCAGGGGCAATAATAGGAGGGAAGGCCGACACTGCCGCAGCAAAGATGGAAATCATGAGAGAATGTGGTATTCTTGTAGCAGAGTCGCCTGCTGACATTAGTAATACAATGTTGAAAGCATTATCTAAAGCTTAGGCAAAAGCAGACTTTTAATATATTTGTTAACCGGCGATGCAAAACATAATAACTAAAACATATAAACCATGAGTTTACTTAAAGGAAAAAATGCAATTGTAACAGGAGCTGCAAGAGGTATCGGCAGGGCAATTGCTATAAGATTTGCGCAGGAAGGTGCAAATGTTGCATTTACTGATCTGGCTGTAGATGATAATGCAAAAGAAGTTGAGAAAATTATAAATGATTCGGGGGTAAAGGGCAAGGCCTATGCATCTGATGCAAGCAGTTTTACTGAGACTGCAAAGGTTGTGGATGAGATAGTAAAAGACTTCGGCACTGTAGATATACTGGTTAATAATGCAGGTATAACTATGGACACATTACTGATGAGAATGACCGAAGAACAATGGGATAAAGTGATAAATATTAACCTCAAATCTGTTTTCAACTTTACCAAGGCAGTACAAATGACAATGCTTAAGCAGCGGTCAGGATCAATAATTAATATAAGTTCCGTAGTTGGTGTATCCGGCAATGCAGGACAGGCGAATTACTCGGCTTCAAAAGCAGGAATTATTGGATTCACTAAGTCTGTGGCTCGCGAACTGGGATCAAGGAATGTACGTTGCAATGCTGTGGCTCCCGGGTATATTATCACTGAAATGACGGATAAATTGCCTGAAGAAGTTAAAAAGCAATGGGAAGATCAAATACCTCTTAAACGGGGTGGAACACCAGAAGATGTTGCAGATGCAGTACTTTTCCTGGCATCTGATCTTTCTTCCTATGTAACCGGCCAGGTGCTGGGAGTTTGCGGGGGTATGAAGACATAGCAAACTGCTGGGAATAATTGATAAATGATTTGTAACCAACACTTTTTTATATATTTAATTAAATTCGGAAACCATGTTAAAAAATCTGCTTCCTAAACTGTTCGTCCTGCTGGTATCAGCATCGTTCCTGATATCGTGTAAAACATCATACCTCACTGTTGATGTTTTGAAACCTGCACGTATTGACGTACCCAGAGAAATAAAATCAGTTGCCGTAATAAACAGAAGCCTTCCTGCAAAAGAAGAGAGAGCTATGAACATTATTGAAGGTGTGATAAGCGGCGAAGGTATATTTAACGACAGGGTGGGTTCTGAAAAATGTGTTATTGGCGTTGTTGAACTCCTGAATAACTCACCCAGGTTTACAGCTGTATTTCCTGGTGATATAGATATGAGAGGCACTGGAACAGACAGGTTTCCTCCGGCACTTGAATGGGATGCAATCAATAGTATAAGCAACAAGTATAAAGTTGATGCTGTTATTGCCCTGGAAACCTTTGATTCGGATTCACATACAGATTATGATCGACGAGAATACACAAGGGAAGAAGACGGCAGGAAGGTAAGGTATGTTGAATATAATGCAGAAGTACGAATGGAAATTGAAGCAGGATGGAGAATATATTATCCCGCTAAGGAAAGAATAGTAGATGAAAATGTGTATGTGGACCATATATCATGGGATGCCGATGGGCCCACCCGGGAAGCTGCAAAAAGGAACCTGCCTTCAAAAAGCAGGATTATTGAAGACGCCGGTTTTTTTGCAGGAGAACAATATGCTGCCCGAATATCACCTGTTTGGATAAAGGTATCAAGAAATTACTACTCCAAGGGTAATGAAGAGCTTGAAAGAGCGTCAAGATATGCCAGGCAGGGTAACTGGGAAGAGGCTGCCGGTATGTGGGAAAATGTAGCAAAGTCCAGCGATCCTAAAATAGCAGGATATGCAGCATATAACCTTGCCCTGTCTAATGAAATGCAGGGAGATCTGGATACAGCACTGCAGTGGGCAGAAAAATCTTACTATGATTTCAATAATAAAAAAGCGCGCAATTATATAAATACTATTAAAAGAAGGATTGCCGACGAGAGGCGACTGGATAAACAATTAGAAGATTAATGAATACCCGTATTATAAAGAGTGTTTTTTTTATATGCACAG
>CP070654.1:2217365-2223571 GCA_020354785.1 Bacteroidales bacterium | reverse complement strand
CGTGTAGATACAGCTGTTATAACTTCCGTTATATTTCCTGAAGTATTAAGATACTCAATTTTCAAAGACTATTTTGAAACCCGGGGCTTAGAGTTGATATATACAAAGTACGGCAAGAAATATGCTGACTTTTCCATTGGTTACTTTCAAATGAAACCTTCATTTGTCGAATCACTTGAAAAGTATGTACTTCAAACAAGCGAACTTTCTGAAAAATTTGGTCATTTCCCAATATATAAAGATACCAGGGAAAGAAAAATCAGAGCTGAACGAATAAGAAGATTAAAATCATTTGAATGGCAAATGGATTACCTGCATTGTTTTTATATTCTTACCGGTAAGTTGCACTCTGTGAGCCAGTGGAAAAACAAGGAAGACAAAATTAGATTTTTTGCTACAGCATATAATCATGGCTTTTATAAGGATACTGAAGAGATAAAAGAATGGATAAATGTACCGGTGTTTCCCTATGGTGCTAATTCAAAATCAAGGCAATATATTTATAGTGATATATCGTGTTATTTTTATAATAACAACTATAAGAGAATATTTAAATAAATTTATAGTAAGAAATATCAAGTACAAGACCTACTGCAATCAACAAATCTGTTGCTAATACAGTGATCACATTACTCATAAGCGCCGGGATAAACTTATTCAGATCTCCGGTAAATTTAAAAGCAATTATGCTCGCCTTTATTGCCATAGGTAATGGTAATAATGCTACATACAGCCAAAATGAAGAATATCCCAGGACTGGTAATAATACAATAGTGCCAAAAGTTATAACTAGTCCAATGGTATAAATAACTGCTGAAGTCCTGTATCCAAATTTAATAACGAGATGTTTTCTCCCTCCCTTTTTATCTGCTTCAGCATCAGGAAATTCATTTAACAACAACAACAATGAAGTTAATATACCCGGGGGAATAGATATTATTATTACGCCTCTTGGTAAAAGTCCGCTAAGATTAAATTCAGGTGTAACATTCATTGCCAGATATGTTCCAATAACCACTAATGATCCAAGCGTTAGTCCTGCCATTAATTCTCCCAGTAGAAACCGGGCCAGGATTTTAGTGTAATATACTATTGCAAATGCTCCTAAAAGTGAAATTGCCAGGATTGTCCAGTGAGAAGTAACAGTAAAATATATACCTATTACCAGGGCCAGGATTAATGTGATGATGGCAACCCGCAAAACTTTTTTATGTGATATAAGACCTTCAGTCAGAATCCCGCTTCCTCCGCTAAAGGGTGTTCTTTTTGTGTGAAAGTCTATTTTAGTTTTAAAATCAGAATATTCATTAAATAAATTCACAGAAATATGGGCAGATATTACACCGGCTAAAATCATAACAGCATGAATCCAGTTAAAGCTTCCTTCCTGAGATTGATATTTATAGGAAACTGCCAGACCTATTGCTACTAATAATACTGCCAGTAATAAAAAATTAGCTCTTATCTGTGTCAACCATAATACTATAGAATTCTTTTTCTTCATAGTGTTATTCTTTATTGTCAAAAATAAATTAACCAGTGCTACAATATTATTAAAATTTACGTAAAATAAATCCTTTTTAGTTAATATAATTTCATCCCCAATGTTAACAAAGACATTTGAATAGTTTTAAAAAATATTTATCTTTATCAAACGAAAGATAAAAAACACCTTAACATATGATGAATCTGGGAACCTTAAAAAAAAGAGGCCGAAAAAAATATAGCTTACCCGTAATTGGACATTTTGCTGATAAAAGTGTAAGATTTAATTCAATTATTGAAGCGGAAAGAATCACGGGCGTAAATTATACATTAATATTTGAAGCCTGTGTTGGCAAAGTCTATAAAGCAGGCAATATATACTGGGAGTTCGAAAAAGGGACTCATTATATCAAATATAAAGCATATTATATAAGAGCTATAGAAAAAACCAGAAGTGCTGCATCCCGTAAAAAGTAGAATCTCTCCTGAGAATACGCAGGATGCATCCTGAGAATATATTAATAATCTGAAACCGTTACTCCAGCATCACCATTGAAAATACTCTTGATATTTCATCCGGCTTTTTAGCCTTTCTTAAATCATTTTCTAATGATTCTGTATTCTCAACGACGATGGAAATAGCTATATCAAGATACTGGTTTAATTCCTGTCTTGCTTCTTCCTCTGTCATCATTCCATCTTTTACCTGCTTCTTGAAATATTTATTAAGCTTTTGCAGCGCGTAATATATACTTGGCTTAACAACTATTATCTTTTCACCTGGAGATGTTGGTGTAGCCCGTTCAACATATGTGTATGATTTCTTAAGCATATGAAATTTTCTTGCAATATAATCCCCGAAAGGGTGACTTTTCAGCTCTTCATCCTCAATATTATAAAGAGAATTTTCATCTACACTGTACCTGAAACAATACTTATATTCTTTTGCAGAATCCGACTTACTCCCTTCACTGGCTGCCTCCTGAGCAAATGTGCGTACTGAATATACTACAAGTAATATTATATAAAGTATATTTTTCATAACTAAAATCTAATGATAAAATGCAGGTGCAAATTTAATAATATTTTAATAACTCCTGCAGATTACCTTAATTACTACTATAATTTAATTCTAATTAAATAATAAATCTGCAATTCGTCATATTAACAACTAAATATATAAATAGTTCAACTCAAAAATTGAGCCAAACATGAGAATAGCTGATTTGGTGCGGGATTGAAAAGGGGACAGCGCCCTTAATGAAAAGCTGTTAGGTATTAGGATTTAGGATTTAGGGCGCTATCACTGCGTTAAAAATTGATCCTGTATAATCCCATGGGGAAGAATTTCTGCTGATATTCAATTTCTACTTCATTTATACTGCTGTTATAATTCCTGTCGTACTCATTTGAACGATTTGTAATATTAGTCAGATCTATTGCAAACTCATGCGTTGATTTCTTTTTATGACGAATAAGACTTATACGCCCGTCAATTCTTAAATAATCAGGAACCTGTTCTTCATAAGCACGGCTATAATCCCGTCTTTCATCATTAATGGTAATTGCCGGATCAACAGGAATAATACGCCTTCCACCGGCCCACACAACCTTAAAGTTAAAATCCAGCGATCTGTTGTTTCGTAATGGCACTTCATACCCGGCAAGAGCGTTAAAAATGAAATTACCATTATATGCAGTATTTCTCTTTACTCCATCTATTTGCTTGTATGTGGAATTAAATATTGATGTTGTAACCAGAAAATAGAATTTTTTGCTCAGAAACTTTTCAAGTGTGAATTCAACACCATAATTCTCACCTGTTCCCTTATTTACCAGTGAATCCATATCAGGGAAATAAAATCCGGCACCGACATTTACCATTGAAAAATACTTATCCTGCTTATCAACAGGTATATTAAACAATGACTGATAATATGCTTCAGATTTAAATCGTAAATTAGTGCTGATAGTCCAGTCATAACCTGCCACTAACTGGTGGCTTTTTGTAAAATCCAGATTGCGTTTTGTTTCTGTATATATATCCTGCCCGGCACTTTCAGTTCTTGTAATCTGGTAATAATAAAATAACGGCTGAAGCTGGCTGTGTAATCCGTAACCGATGCTCATTGAATGCTTATTTGTAATTTGCCATTTAAGGCTTACTCTTGGTTCAATTGACGTAGTGTTATTATATATAAAATTCTGGTAATGCAACCCCGTATTGGCAGTAAGTTTATTTGTAAACCTGTGCTGCCAGTTTACATATGCCTGCAGTAAAACCATATTATCTATATTAACTTCATATGGATCGCGCAAAGCAATGCTATCCCTGATTGTTAAATTCTGAGCATTCCTAATCTCAAAACTTTCATAATCATCCATCTTCCGGTTAAGGGAATAGTTCTGAAAACTAAAACCTAAAATTGCTGTATTCTTTGTGTTAAACTTGGAAATAACTTTTGATGATACCAGATACTTATCTTCAATGCTTTCATATTTACCCAGTTGAAGTGATTCTGTTTCATTCTCCAGTGAATCTACTTCCATACTGGGACGTCTTGTAGTATAGGCCAGGCTGTTGATAATTCGTGTCTTTTCACCAAAAAAATAAACATGGTTCAGGCCGATTATTCCTGTCGCAGATGCAGGTCTTCCCCTGAACTCACGTTTAATTTCAGGTGTTGAATTTATAGTATCTTCCTCAATGAAATCAATATAGCTTGCTCCTCCCAGTCCGAATACCGATATCCTTCCTGATTTTGTAGGAAAATTAAGCTTAAATGACAAATCCTGGTAATGAGGCTGCGCTTCCACCCACAAAAGTTCATCCAGAAGTCCCAGCATTGAATACCTGTAGTTAACCAGGTATGAAGCTTTACTCTTTTTTGAGAACGGGCCCTCTGCTCCCAGCTCAAATCCGCCAAAACTAAGCTGCGCGAGATATTCACGTTTCTGATTATTTCCGTTTCTCATATTCAAATCAAAAACTCCCGATACGCCATTTCCATATTCAGCAGGGAAAGCACTTGTAAAAAAATCCGATCTTGCAAGCAGGTTGTTATTTAAAATACTTACCGGTCCTCCTGTTGCTCCCAGTACATCAAAATGATTGGGATTGGGAACCGGAATACCTTCCAGTCTCCAGATTAATCCAATTGGTGAATTCCCCCTGATAATGATATCATTTCTTTGATCACCTGCAGTGAACACCCCCGCATAGTTAGCAGCCATCCTTGCCGGGTCGCCCCAGCTGCCTGCATACTTTTCCGTTTCCTCAACAGTAAAAGAACGTGCACTAATAGCTGCCATATCATTGAGAGGATCTTCTTTCCCTGCAAAAGCCTTTATTACCACTTCTTCCATCCATTGTACGTTCTCTTCCATTTCAACATCAAGAATTAATTCCTTGCCTGACCGCAGTGTTAAATTATTATATGTTTCAGGTCTGTAACCCATATACGATACGGAAATCCCGCACTTTCCAACCGGCACATTCTCAAGCTTATAATATCCCTCAACATCTGTTATTGTTCCTTTATCAAGCGTTGAATCCAGTAAAACTATGGTTGCTCCTATCAGGGGCATATGTGAATCTTTATCAAGAACACGCCCGCGGATTGTCTGGGTATAATCGGATTCCGCTAAAGTTATTTGTGTTGCAGCAAACAGCCAAATGGCCAGTAAAATATTAGATCTAAGCATGTTATATAGTTTAGGGTTTGTTAAGTTCCTCCATTTTCTTCTGTATTTTCTCCTGGAATTCGGGTATATGGCTGTTCATCATAATTGTCATTATATCCTTTTGAATACCAGGCATTGTGCTAATCATCTTCTTGCCTGTCGGAGTCCGGTAAAACGCTATCATTGTCTTTATTTCCTCATGTGTAAAATATTTGTCGTATATATTCAACATATGTTCATTTATCAGATTATCAGTCATTGTCTTAACCTCGTCAGTTAAATAGGCGACAAATTCTTCCTGATCTTCCTGCCTGATCTGTGTGTTGCCGTGATGTTTAAATACATCAATCATGTTTTCAAAGATTTTATCAATCATCTGACCCGGATCCAGCAGGGTAAATAATTCCTTAATGTCATCTTTCTTGGTCTGAGCTGATACAATCCCGTTGAAGAGCAGACAGGAAATGATTATAATAGCAACCTTTTTCATAATTTCAGTATTTTATATTTCCGGTTTATAATTATTATCAATCTATAAATTTATAAAATTTTAAATCCGGATTAATTAAACAATAATGTATAAATAACGCAGTATTTGTTTTTTTAGTTCTTTCCGTTTTTAGAATAACATATTCGTTTTAATACAATATTGGCATTATCTTAGGTACATTCAATAAAACTTCAGGTTTGCTCTTTTTTATCTCTTCTATTGCATTTTCAATCTGCTTTAGCGTACAGGGCCTTGTAGCAACCGAGAAGACTGCTTTATCTTTAATATGCCTGTTATGACCAACCGTGTCAATATTTATGTTTTGATTTCCTATCGAGGTTGTCACTAATCCGGTAATTCCCGGAATATCTACTGTATTAAAAATAATAATATAAGGAAATACAAAATGTTCGGAGCTCAAAAAATCAGAACCTGATGTTTTAATATCATTTTTAATGTTTTGAGCATACCTGGCAATAAAGACAATATCTGCAACAACTGAGCTGGCCGTTTCCATTGAACCCGCGCCACTTCCCAAAAGAATGTG
>CP070654.1:2210051-2217265 GCA_020354785.1 Bacteroidales bacterium | reverse complement strand
ATAAGGCTGCTCCTTATTTAACTATAGCAAGACGTAAATAATACCTTGGGCATAACGGGATCCCTGTTGACCAGTAACGCTTTTAAGGACTTCTGTATATAATAATTAAGAATTTATACTAATGTTGGTTCTGATGTTCCTCCCTTAATCTTTCTGAGCTCTTCGTTGTCTAAAATTTCAAATTTGTTTTCTTTTTCTTTTTCCTTAAAATATTCTAAAGTTTTCATGGTTTAAGGTTTTGCTTTATGGCCTACTCTGTTATAGCCTGACCTGCAGCATGTTCCTTTGCTCCAGGCAGGCAAGCTTTTCGGCAAACGCTTTTATCAGGTATTAGATATTAGTTCCTTAGTTTTGTTTATTGTAAATATTAATTACATAAAGGCCCGAAAGGTTACCTCATTTTGCATTTTTTTTTATGGTTTTTATATAACTATTTTACCCGGCAATAAAGCAATAGAACAATAAAATATCAGGTTTTAGGATTTAGGTTTTAGCTGTTAACAATAGAACAGTAGAGCAATAGAACAATTTTCTTGTTAAATCCTTTTCTTAAACTTCTACATTTCATATATTGTACGTTTTTATATTATACGTTAATACGCTTTAAATGTCAGGTAGAAAATATTTCGCTTATTTACTGCTAATATTATGTTATACGGGAAATTCCTTTAAAAGTAAGGCTGTATACCAGCCTGATATAAATAGCAAAACTCTCAGGTCTAAAACTGACTCAATAGAAGTTTACAATGATCTCGGCATAAAAAATGTAAGGGAGGGAGATTTTGAAACTGCAGGAATACACCTTACAAAGTCCTTAAATCTGTTAAATAAATATTCACCTGAAGATTATGAAAAGCTTGTATTTGTATATACAAGACTGGGAGTTGTTAACACAAATATGTGGAATTTTAAAAATGCAATTGACCTGTATAATAAAGCAGAGAAATTGTGCAGAAAATATGGTAAAGAACAAAATAAAGATATCGGATTTATTAATTATAGTGAAGGAAGAATATTTAAAGAACTGGGTGATTATAAAAGAGCTGAACAGCATTACTTAAATGCACTTGGCATATTTGAATCAGACAATATACCATATTCGGAATTTAAAGATAAATATATCAGTATAATTTATACTTATAATAGCCTCGGAGTATTACATTTTGTACAAAAGAAATATGAAACTGCAATAAGTTATTATAAAATATGTGAAAAACTAAGTAAAACTTACTATAAAGAATTCCTTCCTGTCGCATATGAAAATATTGCAGATTGCTATTATAAATTGAAAAAGTACGATGATGCTGAAAGCTACTTTGAGCGTGCCATAAAATATCATATAACAAGCAAGGAAGAGGTCTATAAGTTCTTACTCTCAAACGTATACTCCAGCTACAGCCAGTTGTGCATTGAAACAGGAAAATTTGAAAAAGCCTATGATTTGCTCCAAAAATCCTGCCGGATATATATTAACCACTGGGGTTTAAAACACCCCTTCACATCAGGCTGTTTTCTGAACTTCGGCAAATACTTTGAAAAAACCGGTAATATAGACAGTGCATTATATTACTACCAGAAATCTATTATTTCCCTTGCGGAAGACTTTGATGATTCAGACTTTTATAATAATCCTGAGCCAGCAAAAGTGATCTCCGCCCTTCATGTTGTTCGAAGCCTGAAGAGCAAGGCACAGGCATTGTCAGTATATTACAACAAAACAGGCAAAATAAAAGACCTCGTGTCATGCATGAATACTTACGACCTGGCAATTCAGCTTATAGACAACATGAGGCTGGGATACCAGACACAGGAGAGCAAGCTGTTTCTGAGTGAAAATGAAAAAGACACCTATACAAGTGCTATTAATACCGCTTACAGGCTGTGGAATATTATCGGGGATAAGCACTATATGCGTAAAGCTTTTGAATATGCCGAGAAGAGTAAGGCATCAGTACTGCTTGCAGCACTAAGGAGTACCGAGGCAAAAAGCTTTGCCGGCATACCCGGTGAACTATTACTGAAGGAAAATAACCTCTTAAAAGACATAGCTCTTTATAAGGAATTTATATTTGAAGAAAAGAGAAATGAAAAACCTGATGAGAACAAACTGAAAAACTGGGAACAGAGGCTTTTTGATATGACGAGTGAATACGATAACCTTACAGCTCTTTTTGAGGACAGCTTTCCCAAATATTATTCCCTTAAATATAATACTGCAGTGGCGACCCCGGATTCGCTCCAGCGATTATTAAGCAACAACCAGTCAATAGTTGAATATTCATTATCAGATACATCTTTGTTTATTTTCCATATAGGCAAAAATGAAATGAATATTTTTCATAAACCTGTTGACTCGGTATTTCACAATTCGCTGAAAAAAATAATATATCTTACGGGTAACTTCGAGTATTTGAAGTCAGATGTTGAAGATCTGGCGGGTTATATCAGCAAATCAAATTATTTATATAATTATCTACTGAAACCTGTAGCAAAATTTATAAGAAATAAAAAGCTGATTATTGTACCTGATGAGCTGCTTGCTTTCCTGCCATTTGAAGCGCTGGTAATAAATAAAGATACTGAAGGCAGGGCAAGCTATAAAAACCTTAATTACCTCTTACAAAAACATATTGTATCATACGCCCTCTCATCAACCCTTTATTTCAGGGAAACCAAACACAAACCCGTTGATAAAATAAAAAAACTGCTTGCTTTTGCCCCTTCCTACAGCGGAGATATAACCATCCAGGATATTATGACAAGGCAGAGAGTAAGAGATCATCACATGAGCAACCTCTACCCTATTCCCGGTGTAATGGAAGAGGTAAACGGTATAGGTAAGATTATAAGCAGTGATATTTTTGAGGGGCAATATGCTACTGAGAAACTGTTTAAGGATACTGCAAGATATTATGATATGCTTCACCTTTCTATGCATACAATAATTAATAATAATGATCCCATGTATTCAAAATTAGCTTTCACATTTACTGATGACACCACCGACGACGGCTTACTGAATACTCACGAGATCTATAATATGCGTCTTAATGCAAGGCTTGCCGTTTTAAGTTCATGCAGCAGCGGTGAAGGCATACTCAGGAAAGGTGAAGGGGTAATGAGCCTGGCACGAGCTTTCATGTATGCCGGCTGTCCGGGAATAATAATGACCCTGTGGGTTGTTGAAGACAAGTCAGGTATAAAGCTTATGATTAATTTCTATAAAGAACTGGTTTTGGGCAAATCTAAGGACCAGGCACTGCGTATAGCTAAACTGAAATTTATTGAAGAAGCAACCCTTACAAAAGCACACCCGTTCTACTGGTCATCTTATATATGTGTTGGCAATGTTGATCCCCTGTTTATACCAAAAACAAAAATTATTATAATCATTGGGGCTGTTGTTGTATCAGTAGTAATACTAATGATTATAAAAAGAATTATAAAGAAAAGAAGGACTATACCTCCTGCTAGTGAGAGTGCGTGGTTCAAAGTTTAGGGCACTGTTCCCTTTACTCCACTTTACATTCGTCAAAGAAAATCTTCCATTCGTCAAAGTCTGGCCCAAAAAAGAAAACATAGGTTGCTTTACTGACGTAATAGGAATGGGAAAAAATTTGCTTATTTAAAAAGACAGTACACAATAAGCATACAAGTAATCCCCTGCAAATTGCAAGACTACTTCCATAAAACCGGCAATAAATAAAATTATATATGAAGAATTCATATTTATTTAAAAAATTATTGCTTGTTACTGTTTATGTTGCAATTGCAGGATTCATTAATAGCGCAGCACAGGAGGTAATCACACCGTCTGCAAGCTATTTTGAAACACCATCAATGTCGCTAACCTGGACAATAGGTGAAATAGCTATTGAAACATTTACCAGTGAAGATATTATGCTTACCCAGGGATTTAATCAGGCCGATATAATTATAACCGGTATAACAGAAGAATTATCACCTGGCTTTAACATAGCAATATATCCTAATCCTGTAAAAGATAATTTCAATATAACAATTGAAGCAGAACAAATGCAGGAACTGAAAGCAGAATTATATAGCATGTCCGGCACAAAACTATTATCGGAACTGATTATAACTGGCAATACACAGATTAATACCGAAAGATTACCATCAGCGGCGTATATTCTTAAAATATATGATAACCTGGATGTAATTAAATCATTTAAGGTTATAAAAACTGATTAAAAAATATTTACGCACTAACTAAAAATATAAACAAATGAAAAAGTACATAGTATATATAGTAACCCTGTTAGTATTTATGGCAAGTTCAGCAGGATTCTCACAGGCTCCGCAGGGAATAAAGTACCAGGCTATAGCTCGTGATGCTATGGGTACGGTTCTGACTAATACTGATGTTGTATTTATTATTAGCATTATTCAGGGATCTGCAGATGGAATAACAGTGTATAACGAAACTCATAATACGGCCACAAATAAAGCCGGGCTGGTTACCTTAACAATCGGCCAGGGAGAGACAGGTAATGACTTTTCATTAATAGACTGGAGTAACGGCCCTTATTTCATGACTGTTGAAATAAACGGTATAATTATGGGATCCAGCCAGTTATTAAGTGTACCATATGCTATATATGCAAGAGAAGCCGAAAATGTATTCGGCGGTGATTATAACAGTCTTACAAATAAGCCGGACTTGTCCGGGTATATTACTGATGAATCAGATCCGCTCTTTAATGCATCAGTAGCAAGCGGTATAACCTCATCTGACACTGCCAGGTGGAACCTGGAATACAGCGGAACAGAGCCAGCAGTAAAATATGATGCAGGTTCAGGGATTGATATTACAGATAACGTGATATCAACAAGTATACCTGATCCGGACCTGCCTGTACCAGTAAAATTCCAGGGAAGTGTAATTTATGTACACCCGTTTTTTATTCGTTCAGGTACGTGGGGCTTAAATAATTTATTAACAGGTGCAACTTCTGATGATGACGGACTGGCAAATACTGAAAAAATAGTAGCTGTCAACGGAGAAGGTACTTATGCTGCCAAAGCATGTTATGACCTTAATGACCTTGGTTATGACGACTGGTACCTGCCTTCACGTGTTGAAATGGATGCTGTATACAAGCAGTCATACCTGCTTAAATACCTTAGTTATTCCTCGCATTACTGGAATTCTACAGAAATGAACAAAGATAATGGATGGAAGGTGAATTTTTATAATGGCGCTCATACTACTGATTTTAAAACACAAGTCAATACATTTGTTTGTATTAGAAGGGATTAGTGCGATGTCCCCTTTTTGTGTTTTTGCTCGTTAAGGAGTTTGAATTCAGGATCGTTCCTGATAGATTTTAACAGGGCCTCTTTGCATTTATATTTTTTCTTTTTGACAATTCCAACGCTTTTATAGTTCATTATTTTTGCTATTTCTTTGTAAGGCACCTTGTCATAGAATAGCTGCATCAGCTTTTTACACTCGTCACTAAGTTTCTCAAAGTGTTTCTGGTAGAGCTTAAACTCTGTGCTTTCCTCAATCTGCTCATTATCAGAAGCATTGAAGGCTATATATTCCCTTATATCATCAATTTTATTGGTACGGATTTTCTTGTTTCTAAGATTATTAAGCCAGATTGTGCGGGATATCGAGTAAAGGAAAGTTTCAAATGAACAGTCAATCTTAAAATCATCCCTTTTTGCATACCTGAAAATAACTATAATTGCTTCCTGGAAGACATCCCTTGCATCGTCTATGTTGCCGTTATTCTTTAATATAAATGATTTTATTAATGAGAAATGCTCTTTATATATGACTTGTAATATCTTGTTATCACGGTTTTTTATGCCATTTATGAAGTCGTGAGATTCTCTTTTAGCCACCGGAGTATAGTATAGTTAGTGCGAAATATACTATAAATATAACCCTTTTTGCATTACGTACTGACTGTGTTGCATGAAAATTAAAGCAACTAAAGTATTACTTGATGTAAATTCAGGTAATTTCAGGTTTGAGTCAATTAAAACTGTATTTCCGTATGATTATATATTTGAAGAATCAAAGGACTCCGAAGGCTTAATTGTCCAATATTGAAAAGCTGTTATGCTCCGGATTTACAAATGAGAAGGTTATAAAATAATTTTTCAGTTTAGATTAAAATTTAACTTATTCTATGGTCGTTCAGGCACCATGGCACATATTTTTGCTATGCAAAAATCGTGACAATATATATTGCTAAAACCGCATTGAAATTGAAATGCCCGAGTAATTGCCAGTAAAAGGAACGATGGATAAATTATCATCCATTTTTCTGGTTATTTTATGAATGTGAGGTACTGAAATTCCAACAGCCGCACCAACAACCGCACCAATCAATATATCAGAAGGAAAATGCATATATCCTTTATACCTGCAATAACCCACAAATGCTGGTGGAATTATTGCAGCTGAATATAAAAGCCATTTTTTTGCCCCCAATTCCGGATGGTAATCACTATATACTTTTGCCATAAAGAAGGATGCTCCAGCAGCCATTGAAACATGACCGCTAAAAAATGAATCTGTTGTTTCCTTTCCTAACTTATATTTCCACGAACTCTCTTCATAATATACAATTGGACGGATTCTTTTGGTAAATACAGGACCTCCCCAGACGTAAATATTTAAATTGATCGCTTGTGTCTCAAAATACATTATGGTTATATCAAGCCAGTCTTTTCGGATTTCGTTATCTAAAAATAAAAGTACAGGTAAAGCATAGGATGTCCATAATCCAATATCCGATATGGTATAAATATTAGATGGTTCTGGAAAAGACTGGTTGACTGCGCGACGGTCAAATGACCATATATCATCCTTATTAAGAGAGATAATCTTTAAACTATCAAGTGTTGGTTTTTTGTCTAATTGAGCAAATCCCAGGAAATTTAAGGCGAACATACTCCCGGTTAGTGGCAGGTCAATTTTATAATTCAATTTATATACCTTATTTGTAGTAGAAATACTATTCTGTCCGTTTGTTTCAATCAACAGCAGACCAATTAATAATAATAGAACAATTCTTTTCATAAGTTTTGTGGTTTTTATCGCATTTATTTTCTTTTCACCTCAGCCATGTTTATATGTCACCATAACATTGTTGCCAACGGTGAGTGCATGAGCAGTAGCGGATTACGGAGTTTCTCACTGTCAAACCCGATACTGTTGATGCGAGATACAAACC
>CP070654.1:2202695-2209951 GCA_020354785.1 Bacteroidales bacterium | reverse complement strand
GCTAAAAACACTTGAAGAAAAGGAATTCATAGCGGGTTTTGCAGAAATTGTAAAAGCCGGGGCAATACGTGATGAAAATATTATCAGTTACCTTGAAGATAATTATGAAAAAGCCCTTAATAAGGATGCTGATATAATAAATAAGCTGGTGTATGATTCAATAATAATAAAAGCAAATGTCGTTGAGTCAGATGAAAAGGAAAAAGGTGAAAGAAGAATTCTTAACTTTGGGCATACTTTTGCTCATTCTTTTGAGAAACTAACAGGGATGTTACACGGGGAAGCTGTGAGTGCCGGTATGGTACTTGCTTCAAAATTATCTGTAAAGTTAAATCTGATCCGGGAAAAGGATTATTTAAGAATAAGGAAGCTCCTGGAAAATTTAAAGCTGCCCACGGTAATAAACCTGGAAACGGCCGAGATATTCAAAATTATGAAGCAGGATAAAAAGAGAGAAGGAGAATCCCTTCATCTTGTTCTGCTAAAAAAAATTGGAAATGCTATTATTAAACAAGTATCATTAAAACAACTGGAGGAAATGATCTATGATTTGCGTCGCGATATCAGATAAAAATATTGACAACTGCCTGGCAACACTTAAGAATGTTGAAATGGCTGAAATCAGGTTGGATTTAACCGAGTTTAACCTTGATGAAATTAAAAAGGTATTCTCTCTGCAGAAAAAGTTAATAGCAACACACCGGCCCGACAAACATACGGAAGAAGAGAGGATGAAGAATTTAAAAGCCGCAATAAAAGCAGGGGCCAAATATCTTGATCTGGAATACGAATCCAATGAAATTTACAGAAAGGAAATGATTAGTTATGCACACAGCAACAACTGTGATGTTGTTATTTCCTATCACAACTATGAAAACACACCTGATCTTGAAGTCTTAAAAATTATTCTGAAGAATTCTTTTGAGTTTGGTGCGGATATTGCCAAGATAGTTGCAACAGCAATTACAAACATTGATAACGCTAAAATTCTTTCACTTTATAATTATCCCGGCAGAATAATCGCATTCTGTATGGGAAATATGGGAAAAATAACACGCATTATTGCACCCTTTATGGGTGCCGAGTTTACTTATGCTGCAATGGACGAGGGTGAAGCCACTGCTGCCGGTCAGATCAAGTACTCAAATATTAAAAATATCATCCAGAATATTGAGAATAGTATAGGTTAGAGTGCGGGGGCTGACGCTTTTTATTAGAGTAATGAGCTCTGCATTTCTCACTCGCAATTCTCCAGCAGATATTCAACGGCTTTCATTTCACCATATTTCCTTGCTTTACTCCAGTCAGAACAAGCACCTTCCTTATCTCCGCTTTCAAAACGTGCAATCCCTTTATAAAGATATGTTTCACCGTCATAAGGAGACAAATCCAGGGCCATGGATAAGTCATTTATTGCAAACTTGTATATCCCGGTCTTCAAATAAGTTTTGCCCCTGTCTTTGTAATGTACAGCCTTTGTATTATCCAGTTTCAGGTTCCTGTTAAAGTATTTAAGAGCTTCAATATAGTTTTCATTCGTGTAATGCAGGTTTCCGCATAAGGCTATCGCATCCTGATCATTCTCAAAATATTTCAAATATGTTACTACATCCCTTATTGCCGGGGTAAATTCTTTTAACCGGGCATATGCATTTGCTCTTTCAATGTACAAGGTAAAGAGTGCAGGGTCCTGCCTGAGAACCCTTGTAAAATCATCAATTGAATTCCTGAATTTACCTGCCTCATAATATGCTCTTCCTCTTTCAATATAATAACCGGGAATTTTTCTTTCAATGTCAATAGCATTTTCCCAGTCTGCGGCTGCTCCTTTAAAATTGCCAAGTTTCATGTTTACTCTTGCCCTGCATGCATGCAATTTATGAGGATTTTCCGATGCTGAAATTTTCTCATCCAGTAATGTAATTGCATCAAGATACAGCTCCTTTTTCATTAAATAGTCTACCTCATCTTCTGTCATTTCTTCCTCAGTATACCACTCTTCCTGCCAGAGATTATGCCACCCGTCACTATATTGCAAATCATTAAATGCATCGTCCTTTTTAATTGTCTTCTCTTTTAAATGATATCCTGAACTAAGGTGCTTTTTTAAATAGATTAAAGACTGTTCCTGGTTTCCAAGCATGGCATAGGTTTTTGAAATCCAGAAGTCAGCTGAATTTTCATCCAGCTGGCTAGCTTCCCTGAAGTCAGTTAAAGCATCATCATACGTTCCTGATTTATAGTGAGCTTCCCCTCTTTTCAGATATAATAAGGCATTATTCGGTTCATATTGTATTGCCGAAGTCAGATAATTTATAGATTCAACATAATTCTCTGACTGTAAACTGGCTACGCCATTACAATATAATTCATCCGGGTTTTGTGCATTTAGTCCCGGAACTCCAATTAGAAAGAGTAATATATAAATTAATTTTCCCACTTTATTTATTCTTTGCAATTTACTTTATCCTCCCTCTTTATTTATTCAATTTTTTTACCTGAAGACTCATCTGAGAAGACATGTACAAATCCAACCAGGGTTCTTACCTCAACACCTGTAATTCTTGGTTCGTACACATCACAAATGTAATAATAAACACCCGATGCTACTATCTTTTTTGATTGCATATGAGTGCCGTCCCATTCGATAAGGGGATTGTCATCCGACTCAAAAACCAGTTGTCCCCACCTGTTAAATATCCTTATTTCGACTTTAAGGTTATCCCCAATTCCCTCAGGGACCTTTGCAACAAACTTATCGTTAATATCATCATTGTTTGGAGAAAATACATTTGGCAGCTCAAAATACGGACATGCATCCACACAAACCCTGTTTGAGGGAGAACTTTCATTTTCAAACGAATCAATGGCTGTCACATAATAACAACCTCCCAATTGCATCACCTGCTCAAGCCTGTGATGATATGTTGTATCATCAGCAGATGAATTGCCGGCTAATGAATCTGAAGCACTCTCAATAGTGCCTGAATAATAGACTATATATTTAATTACATCGTCTGTACAATAATTATTCGGATTAGTCCAGGTCAGAACGTTTTCCAAACTGTCGCAGTTAGAATCTACTGATAATACAGGAGGACATGGAGCTGTTGTATCTGCAGGAATTCCGCAATTCATATGAGACAGATTTTCATTTTCAAAGATTAAACTGTCAACAGGCCTCCAGCCAATGCTTTTAGCTATATAACAATATTCAACTCCATTTTTCAGTCCGTCATCAATATATTGAGCCTGCTGTGAAATCCCTATTGAATCAAACTCTTCTGTAAGCGGGTTTTGCCTGTACACAACATAATCTGTATTTACCCAGGGTACTTTTTTCCTGAAGTTTAGAATCAGCTGATTGTCATCAGGTGTTATGTCCATGTAAAGTGTTGAAGCAATTTCATTGTTTTCCTCCCTGATTTCAAACCTGTTTCCCGGAGTATTGTTAAAAAGCCTTACAGTGTAATAATAAGGGAATAATACTGTATTTAAATTATCGTAATAAATCGTATCATTTAAATCCGGAGTTTCAACCGAATCAACTAGCTGCAGACTATTTTCATCTGATGCGTCAGACCTGTAAATATGAACAACATATGGCCCCGGGGCAGCAATTGTATCAATATCCATGGGCTTCAACCATGCCAGGTATACTTCACCGGTATTCTCGTCAATCTCCGTAACGCTGACATTAATAATAGAAGGCGTGCCTGGAACTAGTGAAGCGCATGCAGGATCGGATGCAAAGCTTTCCGACCCGTCAGGAAAGTATGCAGTAATCATATAGCAATAAACTATACCCTGAACAAGTCCCTCTCCCATGTTATCATCTGAGAAAAAGTTATTACTTAGGCCGGAGACCTCCCCTACTCTTTCATAACCGGTATAGCCGGGAACACCGTTTTCACAGCTGTCCGGTTCAAAATCAAAACTTCCTTCCCTCCTGTAAATATAATATCCGGCAACATTATCACACTGACTTTGATCCCAGCTAAGATTAATATGGTTACTTGTTGACGAAGTTGCTAACCCTGTTGGCGCAGGTCCTAAAATCTTAATAGTAAAATTGTCGATATCAACGAGGCTTATATCATTATTTACATCCTCACTTTTTAATATTATCTGGTATGGCAGTCTCCTTACATGCGAACAGGCTGTCTGCCATCTGAAAGTTGACACTCCGAAACCCGGTCCTGTAGTATCAGTCTCAAAAACGGCACTATCACCGGAAAATTCAAACGGACCTCCTGACATTGACTGGATTACCGGGTCATAATCCTCATCAGTTGATGTGACCGGGAATTCAATCAAAGTTCCGGCTTCAACACAATAACTGGTAAGCGGAGGATTTACAGGAGGATTATTGTCAGTTATAAAAACTTCAATTTGCATATCCCTTACTATATTACCAATAATAAGACCCCTTCTCCATTCCTGGATATTCATGGCAACATTATATTTACCTGTGTCCACAGGAGTATTCCATATTAAGTCTCCTGTAACTTCATCAATATAAAATGTATCGCTCCTAGGAGGAAGTTCATAATCGCTTATTGGTTTTCCATCCTGTCCTGTACAGGTGGTTAATTTATATGCAAGGCTGTCTCCGTCAGGATCGTAAGCTGCCGGATTATGAATAAAAATATGTCCAAGCGCAGCCCTGTCTTTTGGAGGATTCAATAATTCCGGGGAATTATTTGCACCTATGGTTGTATTCACAAGTATAGTTGTCTTTATTGAGAATACTACATTTACCGAATTAGGAATGTTCTGTACGCCATAATTCCTGTTGGGATCCTGGACAAGCACTTCGTATATGCCGGGTCCCGGGAAGGTATGTGTTGTTATATATACATTATGCCGGTAGTCATTGGGTAAAAATATCGGGTATCCTTCTGCCATAGGGGCAATTGAAGATGTATTATCGCCCCACTCAATCGTGAGTTCACCGCGATTGGCAGCACTTGGGGTATATGTGTAAGTAGTAATAGTAAACTCATAAGTCAGTCCGGAGAGGTGCACGAAAGTGATCTCACCTGCCCTGTTATGCGTTGCATTGATTGTCGCAGTGCTAATAATCAGACTAATAATAAAAAGCAATATCCCCCTCATAAATGCAAAGTTAATATTTAAATAATTTTCATAGTTCTTAATTACACTCTGTCTTTAATCCAAAATTAATATCAGATCCAAAATCAAATTACAAATCTCAAGCATCAAGCTACAAATAAATCACAATTTCCAAAATACCAATGTATTATACCATTTCATGGTATTTGGTCATTTTAATTTAATATTAAAAACTCTTTTTCTATAACTAAAAGTATATCCCTTTTGTTGTCCGTCAATGTTAACAATTACCAGGTTCGTCTGATCTTCATACAAATCCAGCATCAGTTCATTCACCAATGTAATACTTGTGATGTTATTGATGGGGATTTTTCCTTCGTAATACAGCCAGATTAGTGCCTCATCCTGTTTCTTAGACTTAAAATCCAGGCTTATCTTTTCTTTATTATTAATTTTAATCTCAAAGGCTGAATAAATGTAATCGTTTATTGCATTAATGTTTGACTGACTCAGTTCTTTATTCCTTACCAAAACCAGCTCAGTATTCTGTTTATATTGTACTATACTCTGAAAATCATCAGCAAAAAACTGGCAGGAAATCTCAGTAGTATTTAATTCGGAATTGATGTCAATATTGGTTATGGATACATGTACCGGATGTAAGTATATCCGCGCAGATGTTAATAATATCAATATTAACCAGTACATAGCTCTGCCCAATGTTTTAGTTAGTCAATTATTTCTTACAAAAATTATGCAAATTTTAATAAATGTTTATTTAAAATCAGACAAGAATTATTTTACTAAAAAACAATACTTATAACAAAGGTAGAAAAAAGAAATTTTATACTATTAGAACTAGACAGTGATCAGGTTCGTGCATTCAGCACGCTGTAATAATTATCTCAAATGCCGGGGCTAAATATTAATATTCATATAAAAATGATATTATCTTCTTGACTTTCATTGTACAATATTGTATTTTTATAATGCGCTGTAAATGAGTCAATTTTATAATAAGCCTTTGGAGTTAGAGAAGTAGTTTATGAATAAATTTTACGATAAACTAGATTCATGGAAGAAATCGTTTCGTTCCAGAAAGAACTATACAACTAAGGATAGGCATCCATTCTATGAAATAGCTATACCCTATTTGCCGAATAATAAGGCTGAAGTAATCGTTGATATTGGGGCTGGTAAAGGTGAATTTGTAAATCATCTAAATCTCTACGCCAAGTACAAGAATGTTTTTTTATTGGATGCAAACAAACATACAATTCAATACCTCAAAGAAAAACACTCTAATGCTATTTTATACAGGGCTCCTGAGAAACTTCCATTTGAAGACAGTACAGTGAGTTTTATTCATAGCAGTCATATGGTAGAATATCTTAATCATGTTGAATTTTACACTTTTCTTAAGGAAATAGACCGGATTTTAAAGGATAAAGGAATTTTAATGATAAGTGCACCATTGTTATGGGAGGAATTCTATTATGATTTATCACACGTAAGACCCTATTACCCGGACGTATTTACAGTCTATCTTTGTTCAGAAAAAGGTGTGCAAACGCGAGAGGTTATTTCAAAAAATTACACGATTCAGAAATTAATCTACCGTTATACAACAATAGATTCTGTTGATTGGGGAGCAAATAGCATAATTTTTGATTTTATTATTCAATTACTTAAAAAAGTACTTAAAAATTTAGGAATAAATAAATATAAAAAAAATGGATTTACTTTGATACTACAAAAGAATTGAAATACGGAAAGTACAAAGTACACTAATAGTCAAAGGCTTACAAAAGAATATGTAAATCTTTACATAAGTCTGTCTTCAAATTAACGATTAAAATATATTTTTTATTAACGAAATAATAAATATATATTTATGCCCCGAAAAGAAACGCTGATATCATAATACATAATTTTATACATGAAACTTCTAATTACAGGAACTGCAGGATTTATTGGTTTTCATCTGGTAAAAAAGCTGGTAAATGCCGGCTATGATATTGTAGGACTTGACAATATAAATGACTACTACGATATTAATTTGAAATACAGTCGTCTGGAAGATTCAGGGATAAATAAAGACAAAATTGAATATAACAGGATTATCAGAAGTCCATTATTTTCCAATTACCGCTTTGTTAAGTTAAATCTGGAGGATGACA
>CP070654.1:2197195-2202595 GCA_020354785.1 Bacteroidales bacterium | reverse complement strand
GCAAAATTGTATAAAATTGCATTTGTACCATATTCTTACCTAATTGATGGAGACGGGATTGTGGTAGCTGTAAATCCCCGGGGAGAAAGACTTGAAAACGAACTCAGAAAGTTGAAGAAAAAGTGGCCTCCGTTAAGACCGTCCAGAAAGCCTCAAAAATAATCTGTTTTTTTTATTCCTGTTTACAAGCCTTGCAGCGCTTATTTGCTTTTCTATTTACAAGCCTTGCATTGTTTCTCTGCATCTCTATTTACAAGCCTTGCAGTTTTTCTTTGCCCTGTCCATAAGGGCTCTAAGTTTTTCAATTAAACCGGCTAAATCATCATCCAGGCTTTCTGACTTCAATGCAACAACAGCTGTCGTACAACCCGTATCCTGTAATAATTCTACTTCCTGATCTTCATCATATTCTTTTCCATTATACTTATATACACATTCATTTTCTGTACAACATGCCGTTACGTATATATTTGCACAAATTTCATCTTGAAAGCAGGTCTCTTCCGGATCTTCTTCACAACTGTACCAGGTTGTTATCAGAATTCCCAGAAAAGCAATACTTATTAAATAAATAGCCTTTTTCATATCTATATTTTTTTTATTACAAAATTACTTCTTTAATAACAAATTAGATAAAAAATTATAAACAAATACTTTGCCAAAAAGTAAATCAGTTTACCCCCGTATTGTAATTTACCATATTTGGATGAAATCTTAAATTTAATAATGCTTCACTAGCCTTAACCCTGCTTCTCATTTTCTCCTGGTCACTTTTTGTGTCAAGTCCGGAGCGTCTTTTTCCATCGAGACTATACGATTTTACCAGCCTGCCCTTCCGGCCGGCACTTGTAATCTCCTCACCCATTTCATCCTGCTTCCTTTTACGCCTGTCTGATTTTCCATATAAGATATCACTTAAAAACACAATGAAATGATAAGAATAATCCTCGCCAAAACTCTGCATACCAAGGGCTGTTGCGTCCAGCTTGTTGCTGATAACCAGAGTGGTTGGCACATATACGGCATCCTGAAAAACGAATACATTGCTGTTGATAGTTTTAAATTCCAGTACATCCAGGTTGTCTATTCCCGGAAGGCGTGGTTCCATGTCTTTTACAGGTTGATAATTGTTAATTACGCCTCTTTCCAGTTTGATATCACCGCGCACATACATTTTATTCCGGATCATTGAATCATTCTTAAAGAAAACCTGGGCATCGACTCTGGATGTAAGAATGCCGGAAATGTTTTCATGGGTGATTTCAGGTTCATAAAAATCTTTGAAATTATCGAAATCTTCAAGCAGCCGTTTAACATTCATTTTTTCAATTATATTCTTTACCCAGAGCATCTCCTCATTTTTATCCCTAATCTCATATCTGACCGAAGTATTCAGGGAACCATCAAATCCGTTAAATTTTAATTGATCAACCAGGTACAGGCTGTCGCTGATATTAAATAAGCCGGATACATTTTCCACTACGGCTTTGTTGTATGTCAGGCTTTTTACCCTTAGTTTTCCTTTTATTGAGTAAGTATAGTTAGGGCCTGTGGAACCGGCACTTTCTACTGCTGGTGTATCTTCATATTTAACAAAAGTTACAGTTGGACTGTTATTCAGGGTAGCTGCAGTTTCATCCGTTTTCTTCCCTGATAAAAATGGTATAAAATTGCTGTAATCAAGGTCGCCCAGGCCAAATCTTCCCTCAACATATAGCCGGGATACCTGGTTCTTAATAACCGAATTATACAGATTCATTATTTTGGTCGAATCTATGCTGAAATCAATACCGCTGTATATTCCATAAGTGCTGTTTATTTTTATAGTATCGGGCTTCATATGTATTTTTCCCGAGAAGTTCCTTACACTCATCAGGGTATCCGGCATTTCAATGGAAACCCTGTTAAAATCGACATTGAATGTACTGTTTTTAAATACCAGATCTTTCACCTGGCTCGCAACAGAGTCAAGGTTCAACTTCCCCCCGGAGGTAATCTGAGCCGTAATTTCACCGGACAGGTTATTCACAAGTGTATCCGGAAGTATATTCTCAATCTCGTTAAGATTAAGCTTGATATTACCGGTTATATTGAAACGGGGTGCCTTTAAATTATTAATTTTTGCAGTACCGTAAAAAGCACAGCTATCCGTCTTGGCCTGAAACGACTTGAAATCGATCCCCAGATTTGATGGTTCACTGAGCTTTCCTGAAAGCCGGGTATCAAAAGAAGCATTATTGATGTTAATTGGTAGTGACGGAATGTTCATCCTGAGATCGCGGGCGGTTATATGATGTAAATCATATGTCACCAGCCCCGATAATGAATCGATGGAAAATGATGGATTAATAGCGAGAGAAAGATCGGTTAAAGCCAGATCCAGCTGACTTGTTTCAAGGAGATAATCAATAAAATCACTTCCAAGCGAGTCCGGAAAGGCACCTTTTGTATCCAGCCGGCCGCGGAGTCTGCCCTTTGCATTATATATAACAGTGTCCGGTATATACTTTTTAAATTCACCAAGATCGATCTCAAAGCCGGAATTAATTTTATATTGTTTACGATCGAGATTATTCAGACTGAAGGACATATCAACACTGCTACTTCCGGTTTCTCCATGAAAATTCCTGATAGAAATTCTTGTTGTTTTGCTGTTCATCAATTTACCATTTGTAAGATAGCCTGTGAAAGACATGTTTTCCAGATACGGATAACCTGTCATTTGTAAATATCCGTTATTCATTGTTACATTCATCTTCACCCCGGGTATAATAGAATCAGCTAAAAAACCTTTTATCGACGCATCCATACTTAGCACACCTGAAGCTTTTTCCAGGCCAATATCTTCAACCGTTTTTCGGGGAATGTATTTAATAAACTCATCAATATTGATTTTAGGGGCCTGCACATGAACATCCATTTCTACAGTATCCTTTATCACTCCATTTCCGACAATATAAAAATCGGCACCATCGGTTGATATGACCAATTCTTTTACATCCACTGAATCTTGGGAATAAGTTACATTAAAATCTATCTCCGTCTCCCTCATAAAGCACAAATTTGTAGCTTTATAATTACAGTCTGACAGTTTCAGGGCACCTTTTGCCGAACTTTGCATGTATTTACCTTTTATTTTACCATTTACCTGAGCTTTCGGAATTAGAATCCGGGCACTTATTACCTTCAGACTATCATAATAGTTGCAACGTATATCCCTCAGCAGTAATTCTTTAAGCATAACATTCAGGCTTACTGCAGTAGTATCCGAAATATCTTTTTCTTTTGCACTGATTAAGAAATCAAAATTGCTGATACCCTGTTTATCAACGATGTAGCTGACATCCACCCCTTTGATTTCAACCCTTATTATTTCAAATTCACCTCTAAAGAGAGGCCAGGTTTTTCCGGAAACGTAAACCCTTTCAATCTTTGCCAATGTTTCTTCATCTGAAATCAGCGAATCGGATAAACCGAGAGCATCGGGAGAGCCTAGCCACACTCCTTCAAGTATAACTGTTGCCATTGGGAACCTCCTGATGAGACTTAGTGAAACATCATCAATAGCAATGGGTGCATTAATTGATTTACCAATCTTCCTGAGTGCAATACCAGCAATCTCGTTTTCCTTAATTTTTGCTATAACAAACAGTAAAATGATTATCAGGAGAATTGCTGCAATAACAATACTAAATATTTTAAGTATTTTCTTCATGTAAAAAAACCTTTATCTTATAACTCCTTCAAACCCCTCTCCCACTATTATAATCCTGAAATGTGTAAAACTTTAGTTAACCACCAGCCTGACAGTATTTGTCTGTTTCCTGGATTGAACATTTAAAAGATAAATGCCTGGTTTAAAGATATTTATAGTAGAAATTTCAAGATTGTTTTTATATGTAGTATCGTAGTAAAGAACCTCGCCCTGCAAATTCAGTATTCTTATTATTTTTTCACTATCAGGTGCATCATTTATTACTACATTGAATATTCCCCGGGTAACAGGATTTGGATATACTGTAATATTTACTCCTCTGGAATTGCTTTTATAATCAAAGATCGAAGAAGGATCTATAACATCTGTGATTTCGGAATCATAATTGAACCACTTCTGGTAAATACTGGCTTTTCTCAGGATTCCCTTCTTAAGCCGAAGCCTGTAGTCGTAGTGTGCTGTTCTGGTCTCTTCACCTTTATAGATATAATCACTATTAGCAATTACAGCAATGATTATTCCGTTGGCAGGTTCTTTTTCAAGTACTATTCCGCATTCACCGCTTGAAACAGGTTTGCTATATACTGTAGTGCTGTCTGTTGCCCGATAACATAACTGACAGGTCATATTTGCACCAAGAGGTGTAAAATCAACTATAACCGTGTCGCCCGGTACGGCTTCAGTTACATTAAGAGGTACCTGGTTTGCCCCTGACCATCCGGGAGTTGTACGGTATTCAGGTGTCAGGGTCCGTGTAATACTGTCATAAGATGTTCTTGCATAAGGTGTGGCAATCCATACTTCCGGTGTTAACCATGACGGAGACCATTCTGCCCTGACAGAAGTTTTAAAGTATGAATTAAGTAAAGATTTTAGTGCTCCCTCCCATTCATTCATTTCAACCAGTGCCTGTTTTGCCCTGTATTCCATAATTAGCCGGCGAACCTGTGCTTCGCCAAGACCTTCAGCCATACCCTCCAAAACACGCTTTGGACAGTACCTCCAGATCCATGCTATACTTTCCGGTCCCAGCACCTGTCCCAGAAAAGTAGGAAATGTGTTACTATATTGAATACCTCCCAGATAATAACGCCATGTACAAATTTGCTGGCCGCCGTCATACATATTAACACCCTCGGCGCTCGGGCCACCAAAGCTGTCATCCTGCAACCATCCGCTGTAACATTCTATTGGCATGAAGGGAGCCAGATAAGCTGTTCCGTTTAACCAGCCCATGGAACTGTAATCACCATACCTGCGTGCGTCAGCTTCCTGCTGTAACCATGTATTACCTCCTTCATGAAACCATGCAGCCTGTTTACAACCGGGAAGATCTGCCAGAACAGAGTGAATCCCTTCATGGACCACAGCCCCCGTCTGGTATTCCCTGTCACCATAAGGACATGAGGGATCAAAGCTGTAAACCGGATAGTATGAAATAAGTACCATCGGCCAGGATTCGTTTTCATAGAATATTGAACTTTGCCATCCACCTAAAGCTGAGCTATCTTCATCATCGGTACACAATCCCGAACCATATAAATATATTGCACTCCTGTAGCCTCTTTTAGCGCGTTTGTCAGGAGGCCACCCCAGGCTGTCACGAAAATATGCAAAATCCTTATTCATTCTCTCCAGCATTGGAGTGATGGCAGCCTCGGTTACTACAGACCTTTTATTTGGCC
>CP070654.1:2184980-2197095 GCA_020354785.1 Bacteroidales bacterium | reverse complement strand
CCTTTCTTCAATTTCTTTTATGGACAGTTCTGTAATTTCAGATGCTTTCATAGTTGATAGTTTTAATTTTCAACATAATCATGTCTGACAACAAATTTCGTTGTAATAGGGAGCTTCTGTGCAGCAAGACGTAAAGCTTCCTTGGCTACATCCAGTGATACACCCTCTGCTTCTATAATAATTCTGCCCGGCGTAACAGGAGCAACAAATCCTTCCGGAGCACCTTTACCTTTACCCATCCTCACTTCAGCAGGCTTTTTTGTAATAGGTTTATCCGGAAATATTCGTATCCATATCTGTCCTTCACGTTTCATATATCGGGTAACTGCCTGTCGGGCAGCCTCGATTTGCCTCCCTGTAATCCATGCAGATTCAAGAGCTTTAATTCCAAATGAACCAAATGCAATTTTGTTTCCGCGTTGAGCATTTCCTTTCATTCTCCCTTTTTGGCGTCTTCTATATTTAGTTTTCTTTGGTTGTAACATTTTTAATGTCCTTGTTTATTACTATAATGTACTTATCAGTCAAAAGTCTCTATTTTCTTCTTTTCTTTATATTTCCTTTAGGTTTTGAGCTTTTTACTCCAATATTCGGAGAGAGATCCCTTTTACCAAAAATTTCCCCTTTACAGATCCATATTTTAATTCCCAGTAATCCTACCTTTGTCAGGGCTTCAGCCACGGCATAATCAATATCTGCTCTTAAAGTATGTAATGGGGTTCTGCCTTCTTTATACATTTCTGAGCGGGCCATTTCAGCACCTCCCAGTCTGCCTGAAATTAATACCTTTATTCCTTCAGCACCCATTCTCATTGTTGAAGCCATCCCCATCTTTATCGCCCTTCTGTAAGAAATCTTGCCTTCAATTTGTTTTGCTATATTATTTGCTACAATAGTAGCATCTAATTCCGGTCTTTTAACTTCAAAAATATTAATTTGAATTTCTTTATTTGTTATCTTCTTTAATTCCTCCTTAAGTTTATCTACTTCCTGCCCCCCTTTGCCAATAATTATTCCTGGTCTTGCAGTGTTGACAGTAACTGTAATAAGTTTCAGGGTACGCTCGATAATGATTTTGGAGATGCTCGCCTTCATAAGTCGCGCGTTGAGATACTCACGAATTTTAAAATCTTCAGCTATTTTATCAGCGTAATTTTTGCCTCCAAACCAGTTGGAATCCCAACCTTTAATAAGGCCTAATCTGTTAGCTATTGGATTTGCTTTTTGTCCCATTAAATATTATTGATTAGTTTGATTTACTTTTTCTTCTGTTTTATTTAGACTATCTAATATTATTGTCACGTGATTTGATCTTTTTCTTATCCTGTATGCTCTTCCCTGTGGTGCAGGCCTGATCCTCTTAAGCGTTCTTCCCTGATCCACAAAAATCTCCTTAACAAATAAGTTACTATCTTCAATTCGGGCATTTTCGTTTTTATTTTGCCAGTTAGCAATGGCTGATAATAAAAGCTTTTCAACTCTTCTGGATGCCTGTTTTGATGAAAATTTGAGTAAATCCAGGGCCCTGTTTACCTCTTCTCCTCTTATCATATCAGCCACCAGTCTCATCTTTCTGGGAGAAGTAGGGCAATTATTCAGCTTTGCAATAAATTTGCTCTTTTTCGCTTCTTTAATTTGTTCAGCTCTCTGTCTTTTTCGTGAACCCATTTTTTTGTTGCCTTTTAATAAGTATTATTTATTATCTCTGTTTACCTCCGTGTCCTCTAAATATTCTGGTTGGAGAGAACTCTCCAAGCTTATGTCCTACCATATTCTCCGTTATGTAAACAGGAATAAATTTATTGCCATTATGTACGGCTACTGTATGACCGACAAAGTCGGGTGATATCACTGATCTTCTCGACCATGTTTTAATAACTGATTTTTTACCTGACTTATTCATATCGCCAATTCTCTTCTCCAGTTTATAGTCGATAAATGGACCTTTTTTCAAAGACCTGCTCATAATATATAATGTTAATCGTTTTTAGTTTTTCGTTTTTCAACAATATATTTATTTGATTCCTTCTTTTTTGGCCTGGTTTTGAAACCTTTGGCAATTATTCCTGTCCGGGATCTCGGATGACCCCCTGAAGCCTTACCTTCACCGCCACCCATAGGATGGTCAACCGGATTCATAGCCACTCCTCTAACTCTGGGTCTTCTGCCCAGCCATCTTGATCTTCCGGCTTTTCCGGATCGTTCAAGTCCGTGATCCGAGTTTGAAACAGTTCCTATGGTTGCCCTGCAAGTGGTTAATACCATTCTTGATTCCCCGGAAGGCAATTTGATTATTGCATATTTGCCGTCTCTTGAAGTTAGTTGAGCATAGGAACCGGCACTTCTTGCTAAAACCCCTCCTCTGCCAGGTTTAAGTTCAATATTATGAATAAGTGTTCCCAAAGGTATTTCAGCTAATGTTAATGCGTTTCCTATCTCAGGTGCAATACCGCTTCCTGATCTTACTGTCTGTCCGATTTTCAATCCATTAGGTGTAATAATATATCTTTTTTCTCCATCCTCATAAACAAGCAGAGCAATTCTTGCTGTTCTGTTAGGATCATATTCAATTGTCTTGACAGTAGCTGCTATTCCATCTTTATTCCTTAGAAAATCAATAGTTCTGTATCTCCTTTTATGACCGCCTCCAAGATATCTCATTGTCATTTTACCGGAATTATTTCGTCCTCCGGTTTTTTTAAGAGGCCGTAATAAGGATTTCTCAGGTGTAGTCCTTGTTATATCATCAAACTTGGACGCTATTTTATGTCTTTGACCTGGTGTTACCGGTTTAAGTTTTCGTAAAGCCATAATAAATAATTAGATATTGCTATAAAAATCTATTGTATCTCCTTCAATCAAAGTTATAATCGCTTTCTTATACGATTTAGTTTTTCCACTGATAATACCTGTTCTGGTGTATCTCATCTTCCTTTTGCCTCCATAACGCATGGTATTAACAGAAGCAACTGATACATCATATAGTTCTTCAACAGCTTTCTTTATCTGTATTTTATTAGCCCTTTTGTCTACTATAAAGCTATACCGATTCATTTCTTGCCCTAAAGAAGTCATTTTTTCAGTTACTATGGGCTTCAAGAGTATACTCATTTTATTTTATAAATAATTTAGTTTTCATACATCTTATGCAAGACATCAACTGAACTTTCTACAAAGACAATTTTAGAGCAGTTCATGATGTCGTATGTTGTTAAATCGGAAACAGTTACTACTTTCGAATCTTTGAAATTTCGGGAAGACAAATATATATTTTTATTTGTTTCGGTTAGCACTAATAATGATTTATTATCCTTAATTTTCAGGTTGTTGACAATATTAACATAGTCTCTTGTTTTTGGCGCATCAAGATTAAAATCTTCCATTACCATTATCGCTTTACTTTTTGCCTTATATGAAAGAGCTGATTTACGCGCCAGCCTTTTAACCTTCTTATTCAGCTTGAACCTGTAATCCCGCGGACTTGGTCCAAATGTAATCCCGCCTCCTCTGAATATAGGATTTTTTATACTGCCAACTCTTGCTGATCCGGTACCTTTTTGTCTTCTTATCTTTCTTGTACTTCCTGTTATTTCAGATCTTTCTTTTGTTTTACTGCTTCCCTGCCGGTTGTTTGCGAGGTATTGTTTAACATCCAGATAAATGGCATGATCGTTGGGCTCTATACCAAATATAGAATCCTTCAATTCAACTTTTTTGCCTGTATCCTTTCCTGAGATATTTAACACGGATAATTTCATATAGTAATTATTTTTATATTCTGTCAGGGCTTTCAACAACAACATATGAGCCTTTAGAACCTGGTACTGATCCTTTCAGGATTAGTAAATTCTGTTCCGGAATAACTTTAACCTTACGAAGGTTAAGTATTTTTACAGTGCTATTGCCGGTTTGTCCGGCCATCTTCATTCCTTTGAAAACTCTGGAAGGAAAAGAAGAAGCGCCTAATGAACCGGGAGCCCGGTTTCTGTTATGCTGACCATGAGTGGCATCATTTACTCCGGCAAAATTATGCCGTTTAACAACGCCCTGAAATCCTTTTCCTTTTGATTTTGCTCTGACATCCAGCCATACGTCATCTTTAAAATAGTCTACTGTTATAACATCGCCAATTTTCCAGTGCTTTACAAATCCTCTGAGCTCAACGACTTTTCTTTTAGCTGTTGTATTGGCTTTTTTAAAATGACCTAACATTGCCTTTGAAGTGTTTTTTTCCTTCTTATCTCCATAAGCCAATTGCACGGCAGCATACCCGTCTTTTTCTTTGGTTTTTATCTGAGTAATAACACAAGGACCTACTTCAAGTACAGTACAAGGTATATTATTTCCGTTTTCATCATTGACCGAAGTCATTCCTATTTTTTTCCCTATTAACCCTGGCATTTTAAATTGAATTTAAATAGTTATACTTTTATTTCAACTTCTACCCCGCTTGGTAATTCAAGTTTCATTAATGCATCAATAGTTTTGGGTGTAGAACTATATATATCTAATAGTCTTTTATAAGATGATAGCTGAAATTGCTCCCTGGATTTTTTGTTTACAAAGGGAGACCGCAAAACAGTAAACACTCTTTTATGTGTAGGTAATGGAATAGGTCCGCTTACAACCGCCCCTGTTGTTTTTACTGTCTTTACAATTTTTTCAGCAGATTTATCTACTAGATTATGATCATAAGACTTCAATTTTATTCTGATCTTCTGGCTCATTATTTAATGATAAATTTTATTATACAAATGCTTTTAGTCCTTTAATTTTTTCTATTACATCCTGAGCTATTTCAGGTGGTACTTCTTCATAATGTGAAAATTCCATGGTTGAAGTTGCCCTTCCTGAAGTAAGGGTTCTTAGTATTGTAACATATCCGAATTTTTCAGCCAGCGGCACTTTTGCCTTAATAACTCGTGCACCTGCTTTTGTTTCCATTCCTTCTACCTTTCCCCTTCTGCGGTTAAAATCAGCTATAACATCGCCCACATATTCTTCCGGAGTTACAACTTCAGCAGACATAATCGGTTCGAGTAATTTTACTTTGGCTTTTCTCATAGCCTCTTTAAAAGCTTGCTTGGCTGCAATCTCAAATGAGATAGAATCAGAGTCAACCGGGTGGTAAGATCCGTCTTTCAGTATAACCTTTAGGCTGTTAAGAGGAAATCCGGCTAATACTCCGTTACGCATAGCCTCTTTGAATCCTTTCTCAACTGAAGGGATAAATTCTCTGGGTATATTTCCTCCCTTAACTTCATCAATAAACTGAAGGCCTTTAATACCCTTGTCAGCAGGAGAAAGCTCTACAAGAATTTCAGCAAACCTGCCTTTACCTCCGGTCTGCTTTTTAAATACTTCCCTGTATGTTACTACCGAATCTATTGCTTCTTTATAGGCTACCTGTGGTGTCCCCTTATTACATTCCAGGCTGAATTCTCTTTTAAGTCTGTCTGTCAGCACATCAAGATGAAGCTCTCCCATCCCGCTAATTATCGTCTGACCGGATTCCTCATCTATTTTAACCTGAAAGGTCGGATCTTCCTCAGATAGTTTGCCTAACGCAACTCCCAGTTTTGTAATATCTGCCTGTACTTTAGGTTCAATTGCCATACCAATTACAGGTTCAGGGAAGCTCATCGATTCGAGATAGATAGGCTTTTTTATATCGCATAGTGTATCTCCGGTTGCTAGTTCTTTTAAACCAACAGCAGCACAAATATCCCCTGCTTCTATTTTATTTTTTGGATTTTGTTTATTGGCATGCATCTGGTACAGGCGGGTAATTCTTTCCTTTTTATCTGTTCTGGGATTATATACATTCATGCCGGATTCAATAGTTCCTGAATAGATCCTGAGAAAGGCCAGTCTTCCAACAAAGGGATCAGTCGCAATTTTAAAAGCCAGTGCTGCCAATGGTTCATCAGGGTCAGGACTTCTTTCAATTTTCTGATCATTTCTGGGATTTTTGCCCTCTACATTGCCAATATCATATGGGCTTGGAAGAAAAGCGGAGATAGCATTCAGCAGTCTTTGTACACCTTTATTTTTAAAGGCAGCGCCGCATAAAACGGGAATTATAGCTCTCCTGAGTGTTGCCTTACGTGTAGCTCTTATTAAATCTTCTTCAGTTATGGAGCCTTTATCTTCGAGGAATTTTTCAAGTAAATCATCATCCGCCTCACATACTACCTCAATTAGTTTGTCCCTCCATTCATCTGCTGCATCTTTCAAATCTCCCGGAATATCAATATAATCATACTTAATTCCCAGTGCGTCATCCTCTTTCCACACTATGGCACGCTGTTCAATGAGATCAACTACTCCTTCGAATGATTCTTCAGCCCCTATCGGAATTTGAATAGGTACGGGTGTGGCTCCAAGTTTCTCCCTAATCTGCTTTACTACATTAAAGAAATCCGCACCTGTACGGTCCATTTTATTTACAAATGCTATACGGGGAATTCCATATTTATCAGCTTGCCTCCAGACAGTCTCGGATTGAGGTTCTACACCCCCTACAGCACAGAATATAGCAATAGCACCATCTAATACTCTTAAGGAACGTTCGACCTCGACAGTAAAATCTACATGTCCCGGAGTATCTATAATATTAATCTTGTAGTCATTGTTATTGAAATTCCAGTAAGTTGTAGTTGCGGCAGAAGTAATGGTAATCCCTCTTTCCTGTTCCTGTACCATCCAGTCCATAGTTGCAGCTCCATCGTCAACCTCGCCTATACGGTGAGTTATACCAGTATAGAATAATATGCGCTCGGTAGTGGTAGTTTTACCCGCATCAATATGGGCCATAATCCCAATATTTCTGGTATAACTTAAATCTTTATTCATCATACTAATTATCAGCTAGCAACTATAGTTCAGTCTTAGTATTGTCAAATATCTTTTTAGAATCTGAAATGTGCAAATGCCTTGTTTGCTTCAGCCATTCTATGAGTTTCTTCTTTCTTTTTAAAAGCCCCTCCTTCTTCCTTGTAGGCAGCAATAATTTCAGCTGCAAGTTTTTCACTCATAGATTTACCACTTCTTTTTCTGGCAAACTGAATCATATTTTTCATACTCAGGCATACTTTTCTGTCCGGTCTAATTTCAGTAGGAACCTGAAATGTTGCACCGCCAACCCTTCTACTTTTAACTTCAACCTGAGGGGTAATATTTTCCAATGCTTTTTTCCAGATTTCCAGTGGAGTACCTTCAATATCCTTGCCTGTTTCTTCTATAATATCAAGTGCTTCGTAGAATATTTTAAAAGCAACGTTCTTTTTACCTCTAAACATTATACTATTAACAAACCTGGTAACCAGGGGATCGTTGAATTTTGGATCGGGTAATAATTGACTTTTCTTTGGTTTTGCTTTTCTCATTGTTAATTCTACTTGTAACTTAAAATTACTATCTGGGCCTCTTAGCCCCATATTTAGATCTGCGTTGGGTACGTCCTTCTACACCGGAAGTGTCCAGAGCTCCTCTGATTAAATGATACCTTACACCTGGTAAATCTTTTACCCTGCCTCCCCTGATTAGTACAATAGAGTGTTCCTGCAAATTGTGTCCCTCGCCAGGTATATAAGTATTAACTTCTTTTCCATTTGTTAACCTTACTCTTGCTACTTTTCTCATAGCAGAGTTAGGTTTTTTTGGCGTGGTAGTATAAACACGCACACATACTCCTCTTCTTTGAGGACACAAATCCAGAGCAGGGGCTTTACTTTTTTCCTTAATTTTTGTTCTTCCTTTTCTTACTAATTGCTGTATAGTCGGCATATACGCTTATATTAATATCACTTTTGTAAATTGGGTTGCAAAGGTAGATTTTTTTTTTTGAAAAACAACAAGTTGAATTAAAATATTTTAATTATTCTTTTTGTGTATTTACAACCTTCCAAAAGCGTTATCTGGGTTGAATCCCGGGAGATTTTAAAATATCATATTTTATGACATAAATTATATAGATATCCGGTACATTTTCAGTAAAAAAAAATTAATGTAAGTATATAATATACAATGAAAAATGAAGAATTGCCGCAAATGATTTATGTCTCTTGCTTCTTGTTAAAAAATTATTATTTTTGCAATTCCTTTCCGGAGGGGGGCTGTAATAATGACTAGTTCAATTCTCTAATAGTATATAATTCAATATTTTAATGAAATGAAACGAACATGAATTATTTTAATCAAAAATTCATATACAAGCATGATTAAAATAATTATTCACTGCGTTCATGAGAACGCTTCGCTAAGTTCATGTGAGAACGAGTGTAACGAGTGGTTACATCCGTTCTCAAATTTTTAAAGTTCTTAATATAAACAACTTAAAAATTTTAAACGGATGAAAACATATTCAACCAGTGAAATTAGAAACCTTATTATTGTTGGAAATGCAGGTTCGGGAAAAACAACTTTATCTGAAACAATGCTTTATGAAGGAGGAGTTATAGAAAGAAGAGGTGATGTTGAAAGTAAAAATACTGTTTCTGATTATAAAGAAATAGAACATTATAATACAAACTCAGTTTTTTCAACCCTTCTATATACTGAATACAATAATCATAAAATTAATTTCATCGATGCTCCCGGGCTTGATGATTTCATTGGGGGTGTCATTTCATCCTTGAAAGTGTCTGATACGGCATTATTACTTATTAATGCACAAAACGGAATGGAAGTGGGAGGAGAGATCCATGGCAGGTACCTGAAGAAATATAATACTCCTATGGTATTAGTTGTAAATCAATTGGATCATGAAAAGGCAAATTTTGAAAAGTGTATAGAAACCGCAAAGGATTTTTTTGGGAATAACGTTACAATAGTCCAGTATCCTGTGAATTCAGGCCCGGGATTTAATACGATTATTGATGTGCTGACGATGAAAATGTATAAATACCCTGCAGGGGGTGGTAAGCCCGAAATACTTGACATTCCTGCTGATGAGATGGATCATGCTAATGAATTACACCATGAACTTATAGAGCAAGCTGCAGAAAATGATGAGGCTCTTATGGAATTATATTTTGAAAAAGATACGTTAACTGAGGAAGAAGCAAGAAAAGGAATTACAATAGGCCTGGTAGAGCGAGGCATATTCCCTGTATTCTGTATTTCTGCAAAAAATAATACTGGTATTGGCAGGTTAATGGAATTTATTGTTAACACTGTGCCAAGCCCTGCAGATATGCCTCCAGTTAAAGTTTCGGATAAAGAAATCAAATGTGATAAAGCAGGTAAAGCATCACTTTTTGTATTTAAAACATCTGTTGAAGCCCATATTGGTGAAATAAATTATTTCAAAGTTATGTCGGGAGAGATTAAGGAGGGCGTTGATTTGAATAACAACAGCACTAATAACAAGGAAAGGATTGCCCAGATTTTTGCTGTTGCCGGCAAGAACAGGATTAAAGTACCAGGCATGGTTGCAGGTGATATAGGTGCAACGGTAAAATTAAAAGGAACAAAAACCAACCATACATTAGCTGTTGAGAGAATAAAATTTGATCCCATACAGTTTCCGGAACCAAAATACCGTACAGCAATTAAACCGGTAAGTGAAGGCGATGAGGAAAAACTCGGTGAAATGCTGCAGCGAATGCATGACGAAGATCCCACCATTGTAGTGGAATATTCTAAAGAGTTAAAGCAAATAATATTATCAGGCCAGGGGGAATATCATCTGAATATCTTGAAGTGGCATCTTGATAATATATATAAAGTAGATGCTGCATTTATTACTCCAAAGATTCCTTACAGGGAAACGATAACCAGGATCGCACAGGCAGATTACCGGCATAAAAAGCAATCTGGAGGAGCAGGCCAGTTTGGGGAGGTGCATCTTGTTATTGAACCATATGTGGAAGGAGCACCAGATCCCAAGGTTTATAAAGTTGAAGGTAAAGAGATTAAGCTGTCTGTAAGAGACAGGGAAGAAATAGATCTTCAGTGGGGTGGTAAACTGGTATATTATAATTGTATAGTTGGCGGTTCAATAGATTCAAGGTTTATGCCTGCAATACTTAAAGGACTTATGGAAAAAATGGAAGTGGGCCCGTTAACCGGTTCATATGCAAGAGATATTAAGGTTGCCGTATATGACGGGAAAATGCACCCTGTTGATTCAAATGATATCTCATTCAGACTTGCAGGAAGAAATGCATTTAGCATGGCATTTAAGAAAGCGGCACCTAAGATTCTCGAACCTATATATGAACTTGAGGTACTTGTACCTTCTGACAGAATGGGAGATGTCATGAGCGACCTTCAAAGCAGAAGGGCTATAGTACAGGGGATGTCAAGCGAGGGAGGGTTTGAAAAAATTATAGCTAAAGTACCCTTAGCTGAAATGGATAAATATTCTACTTCGTTGAGTTCCCTGACTGGCGGCAGAGCTGTATATACAATGAAATTTTCTGAATATTTGCAGGTTTCTCATGAGATCCAGGAACAGTTGCTTAAAGCATATGAAGCAGAGCAGGAAGAAGAATAAACAATAAAGAATAAACCTCAGATATTCTGAGGTTTTTTAGTTTTTAGGCTCCCGGTATAAATGCACAAAACCACTATATAAATCTTTATTATACTCTTTAATTTTTTTGATTTCCCAGTCTTCGACAGCACTGATTCTTCTTATCACATAGAAATATACTCCCTCGCTGGCATTTCTGTCTGAATCCATTATTTTACCGTCCCAGCCGTTCCAGTCTCTTATATTACCACGGTATTTGTGTACTTTCTTTCCATAACGGTTAAAAATTACAATATCTATCTCGTAAATTGAAACATCAGCGGATCTGAAAAGGTCATTGGCTGAGACTTCAGTATTATTTCCAATATTTCCTCCCTGATACAGCTTCAGAACATCACCAAATCCATCTTCATTTGGTGTAAAAACATTAGGTAACAAAGGAGGTTCAACTGTTTCAGTCCCGCCTGAATACGATCCCATTGATGGCGCATCGACAGTAATTTCCGTATTTGCTGAATCAATGCATTCATAGGGTTGTTCCGATTTTGTGATAAATGTAATATAATAGTCACCGGGATATGGAAATTCATATACTATTGTGTCACTGCTGCTATAAAAAGTCGTGTCATTACCATTCCCGAATTTTATCAGATATGTGGCAGCATTTCTCGAGTTAGTATTAAAAAACTTATATTTTGCAGGAGCGGTAATACTACTGTAATTTCCACCATAGAATATACCATATTCCTCAGGATAATGCTCGGTATCTGTTAACTTGATATATTCATTATCAAATTCAGCCATAGATTGAATTGATTCGTATAGAACAGTATCCGAACGTTCAAGATTAAATCTGTCTCTTATAGTAATTATATATTCAGTATCTTCATAAGGCAGACTGGTAATCCTCGGGTCAAGTTCGTCTCTTGGATCTGATCCGGAACCTTCTTCATTTTCTGTCGTCCACTCGATATCTGAGTAGCTGTTGTATATATAAATAATTGTATCTGTTATTCCCGGGATGTAATAAGATAAATCTGTACTGCTTACTTTCGCTTCGAGATCCAGAAATTCACACGAGAAATATAGTGACGGAACCTTACCGGAATCATCTTTTGTGGTAATTTCCACATTAAAATCATTAATAAATACCCATGCCCTGCAGGTATCTGAGATTTCATTTTTAACCAGTACTACCTGGTATCCGGCGGATGTACTTATGGTATCAACTGAGGATGAGGAACCTGAAAAAGTATCAAAGGGGATGAAATTGCCTGAATCAGGATCATAGAATGACCATATAAATTCCCATCCGTCCATATCATCAGGAGAGACTGTCTCTAATCTTACATTTATGGGGGTACTGTATACAGGTACATTAAAAACGTAAACTGAGTCAACTGAGCCGGGCGTATCATATGATACCTCTTCTGAATAATCGGCATCCGGAGCATATAACTGGGCATCAATAATGGCAGGGTAAAAAAACGAAATGAAATATATAAATCTGAGTAAATACCTTAACATATTGATTTTTAATAATATTATGAACGTCTAAATAATAACTTAATTATCTGTAAAATATTATAACAAACCAGGCTAATTTTGAAATTTGCAATGATACAAAAATATCAC
>CP070654.1:2183346-2184880 GCA_020354785.1 Bacteroidales bacterium | reverse complement strand
ATAGAAGTGAGGAAAAAGGATGTTAATGTTGTTACCGGATCAGCCACCGGGACAATCAATTCCTCACTCTGGAACGCCATAATGGATAAAAATCTTGAACCTGAGCTGGCTATAGAATTATCTGAGATTTTTGCATGGACCATTGATTTTTTCGAATTACAGCCTGGTGACAGTTTTAAGGTTATTTATGATAAGATTTATATTGATACGGTTTCTGCCGGACTGGGGAAAATTCATACAGCTTATTTCAGTCATAAGCAACAGGACTTTTATGCAATCCCCTTTATGCAGGATAGCGTGGAGAGTTATTACGATCTGGATGGAAACAGCCTGAGAAGGGTATTTTTAAAGTCTCCCCTGAGATATTCGCGTATCAGTTCAAAATATTCATATAGCAGGCTTCACCCCATACTTAAAATACGCAGGCCTCATTTTGGTGTTGACTATGCAGCACCTGTCGGTACGCCTGTCCAGACCATAGGGGACGGGAAAGTAATAAAAATTGCATATGATAATGAGGCCGGTCGGATGATAAAAATAAGACATAACAGTATTTATACTACAGCCTATTTACATCTTAGCAGGATTAAAAGAGGGATAAAAACCGGTGTTTATGTTAAGCAGGGAGATGTTATCGGTTATGTGGGCAATTCAGGATTATCTGCAGGCCCTCACCTGGATTTCAGATTTTATAAGAATAACAAACCTGTAGATCCTTTAAAAGTTGAAGCACCACCTGTAGAGCCGGTAAAAGAGCATTACAGACAGGCTTTCGATTCTGTAAAGGCAGTTACAATACGAAAGCTTACATCATTTTAAGGCAGGGTGGACTTTGAGATGTTTAAAGCTCTAAAGGTCAGCAGATTCCAGGATAAGCTTCTCAATTATTTCAGGATAATATTTATATTCCAGCTTATGAACCTTTCCGGCCAGTGACTCGGGGGTATCGGACTCATCAACCCTGCATTTTGTCTGAAAGATAATATTTCCCTCATCATATTTTCTATTAACATAATGAATTGTTATTCCGGTATCCTTTTCATTGCTATCAAGCACCGCCCTGTGAACGTTCAGTCCGTACATCCCTTTTCCCCCGAATTTCGGAAGCAGGGCAGGATGAATATTAACTATCCGGTTTGGATATGAATTCACAATATTTTCCGGAACAAGCCACAGAAATCCGGCCAAAACAATCCAGTTAATGCCTTTTTCCTTAAGAAAGTCCAGAATACGGTCAGTTTCGTAAAATTCCTGCCTGTCAAATATGCGTACGGGAATTTTATAATTTCGTGCTCTTGTCAATACATAGGCATCTTTCTTATTTGAGAGTACATAAGATACTTCAGCGGTTTTTTTTGCTGCGAAGTATTCAATGATATTCTGGGCATTAGTACCTGAACCTGAGGCGAAAATGGCAATTTTATTCATTCCTGAAGCAGTAAATTAAAATGCTAAGAATTATTGCTATTATCCGATACAATTTATGATAAAAAAGCATAAAAATTTTGTATTTTCACTAATAAAAATAATTTTT
>CP070654.1:2171627-2183246 GCA_020354785.1 Bacteroidales bacterium | reverse complement strand
GGGTGCTGTCCCCTTTTTAATTCCAATAACAATGTAATAAATTTGGTGATCCCTTATATTCGTGTTAGTTTTGCTTTTCTGTTTTTACAAATGGAATTAAACGTTACTATAAGTATTATTTTATAAGCTTTAAACTAATGAGTCCAAGAGAAGATTTGAGAAGCCCTTCTATATTTATTGGTAAGCAGGGTCAAGACATAATAAGTTTCGGTTCCGGCCAGCCAGATCTGCCTCCCCCTGTTGAAGTGACAGAGGGATTAAGTGTCAGGTTTGATTTAAGATATGGATTAATCCAGGGAGAATATGAACTGAGAAAAGCACTTTCGCATGAATACCCTGATTCGACTGCAGACAATTTTATAATTACTAATGGGGCTTCTGAAGCTCTGGATATAATATTCAGAGCAATGGGAAGGGGAAAGGTTTTATTACCAAGACCATATTACTACTCATATCCAAACATTGTCAGTTTTGCAGGTATGGAGGCTGTTTACACAAATTTGAAAGACGGCAGGATAGATATGGATGATTTTAATAAAAAGATTAAAGATTGCAAAGCTGTACTAATTAATTCACCATCAAATCCAACAGGAAGAATAGAAAGAATTGAAACACTCAAAGAAATTGAAGAAATAACAAGAAATAAGAATATTTATGTCGTATCTGATGAAGTTTATAAAGACTTGATATATGAAAGGGAAAACTATCATATTAAGGGCAACCATGTAATTACAGTAAATTCTTTCTCAAAAACATATGCAATGTGCGGTGTAAGGGTAGGTTATTTATGGAGCAGCGATCAGGAAATTGTAAATAAGGCCATTGAGATAAAAACTCATACATCAATGAATACAAGCCTTATAGCGCAGGACATGGCGTTAAATGCGATGCAAGCACCAAAAACATATATAAAGGAGCAACAAAAGATTTGGCTTTCAAGGAGGGATATAATTTTTAAAGGCTTATGTGATCTAGGTTTTAATTTATGGAAGCCGGAAGGTGCATTCTATGTTTTTCCTGAATTTACCAGTCCGGAAAAACTTGTCTGGGATCTGTATACAAAATATAAAGTCATAATATATCTGGGCGACTGGTTTGGCACACATGACAGGATAAGGCTAAGCTATGCACTGGATTCAAAGGAAATTGAGGAAGGTCTGAACAGAATGGAAACAGCACTTAAGAAGGAGAAATATACTTAAGATTAACGATTTACGATTAACGATTTGAGATTTACTTCATCGCATCATAAATAACCTTCTGAATTTCGGTCCTAATATTATATTCAACGATTTTATTATTAACTGCATCAGGATAGACCCTGTTTGAAAGGAATATATATATAATTTCATGTTCCGGATCGGCCCATGCCATAGTACCGGTGAAGCCTGTGTGGCCGTAGCTTATGGCTGATACTCCTTCATAAGTGGGGCCGGATTTTGTAGTGTCAGTTTCAGGTTTATCAAAACCTATACCTCTTCTGTTACCGTTTTTGCGATCCTGGCATGAAGTAAAATAATCTACAGTCTTTTCTTTTACATACCTCTTGTCTCCGTAGCTTCCCCCGTTTAAATACATTTGCATAAGTTTGGCGAGATCATTTGCATTTGAGAATAATCCGGCATGACCGCAAACACCACCTAGCATTGATGCCCCGGGATCATGGACATAACCGTGTACTAGCTGCTTACGGAACACCAGGTCGTTTTCAGTCGGGGTAATCTGTTTTCTGCTAAATCTTTCCAGCGGACAAAAACCCATTGAATTAGCTCCCAGAGGTCTGTAGAATTCCGAATCAAGATAATTCCTGAATCCTTGTTTAATATTTTCATCCATAATCCTGTACAATAGATAAAATCCAAGATCACTGTATTTGTATCCTTCTTCACCATTTAATTCCGAATTGGCAATAGTATTATAAATTGAATCAATAAATGATTCATTCATAAATAGCTTTTCAGCTACCTGAATCGGAAATTCCCCGGAGTACTCTCTTGCAAAGTAACCTTCTTTATATCTTAAATGTTTATTAGCAAAGTAGTTAGGCCCTATTTGAATAGGGTATGAGAAGGAAAACTTATTACTGGCAAAGCTTTGTTCAGGATAGACAGGCTCCAGGGTGGAAATATAAAAAGGTATCCATGATTTTAACCGTGATTGATGTAAAAGTACATCTTTAATAATTATATCACTTTTATCAGTTGTATCAAGATATAGCAGATATGTTGAGAGTGTTGTGTCAAGGTTTATCAGATCCTGTTCATACATTTTCATAACAACTGGTACAGTGCCGGCAATTTTTGTTATTGATGCAAGATCATACAGGTCAGAATGTTTTACTTTGTGTTTCTTCCTGTATGTATGATAACCAAAAGATTTGTGATATATTACTTTCCCTTCTTTTGCTACCAGTACCTGACATCCGGGTGTGACTTTTTTCATAATCGCACTAGCTGCTATTGAGTCAATTTTTAGTAAATGTCCCTGATCAATTTCAACCTCGCAGGGAATAGTATATTTCAATCTCAGGTTGCCCCTGGTTTTTATACTGCTTCTTACCGGTAAATCTCCATTAACAGATACAGGTAATGAGCCTTCAGCAGGTATAGCTCCAAAAATTAGCTGAGCAGATAAACTCTGAATTATTTCGGTGTCCTGATAGGATATAATAAGCCCTGAAAGCTTTTTAAGGTTTTTAAATCTTGCCAGCGCATAAGGATTAGCATGCAGGCTTAAAATTACATTATATTTTTCTGATAAACTGTCTACAAACGACACCGTTTCATATGATATGCCGTAATCTTTTGAAACACGTATGTCAGTATTATGTATACTTACTACAAAAAGATTATAATTATCTAATAAATCTTTACACTGGCTCAGTGATGGTTTTTTATCAATTGAAATCTTATCTGTTTTACAGTACAATTCCAGAGTGTTTTGAAAGATATTTGATTTTTCGCTACCCAGGGCAATAGAAACAATTTTTAAAGTATCAAGTCTCTTAAGAGGTATAAGCTCATTCTTGTTTATTACCAGTGTTAGTGAGGATTCTATAAGTTTTCTCTGAAGCAGTGTGAATTCAGGAATATTGAGATTTTTATTAAGATTTCTAAGGTTAACAGGTTTATAGTTATTCAATCCAACCCAGTATTTGGCAGCTAATATCTTCCTGCACCTGTCGTCAATATCTTCCCGGGATATTTTGCCTCTCCTGATTTCCCTTTGTATCATAGAGATTGTCTTCGGAATATCATGGGGCATTAATAATATATCATTACCTGCAGAAATTGCTTTTATGTTTGCTGTTACCGGGGAAAAATGCTTATTAACACCTCCCATATTCATCGCGTCGGTGAAAATTAAACCTTTAAATCCCAGGTCTTCTTTTAATAAGCCGGTGACAATGTCCGGCGATAACGATGAAGCTATCCTGTCGGTTGTATCTATTGCGGGCACACTCAAGTGAGCGGTCATTATTCCGTCAAGTCCGCTATTAATCAATTCTTTAAAAGGAAAGAGTTCAATACTGTCAAGCCTTTCTTTTGAATGTGGAATTAATGGTAATGTTAAATGAGAATCAGTATCAGTATCACCATGCCCTGGAAAATGTTTTGCCACGGCCAGAACATGATTATCCTGCATTCCCTTCATATAGAGAAGACCCTTGCGTGCAACATTAACCCTGTCTTCACCAAATGAACGCATATTTATTACCGGGTTGTTAGGATTATTATTTACATCGATAACCGGAGCAAAATTTATGTGTGTACCAATCTGCTTAAGTTGTTTTGCTATATGTACACCCATATCATAAATCAGTTTTTCATTATTTACAGCTCCTAACATCATCTGCATCGGGTATTTAACCGTACTGTCCAGTCGCATGGCTAATCCGTATTCAGCATCAAGTGCAATAAGAAGCGGTGTTTTTGCCAGAGACTGGTAATAATTAGTAAGTTTTGCCTGTTTGTGCGGGCTCCCCTGGAAGAAAATCAATCCGCCTATATTATACCTTTGTATAAGTTTCTTTATTTCTTTCTTTTGATATTCGTTATTGTTATGGTGGACTGCTACCATTATAAGCTGTCCAATCCTTTCGGCCTGAGAGAGTGAATTAAATACAGAATCTACCCATTCCTTCGGTGATGCCAGGAATGCAGGATCAGTCTTCTCTTTTCTCAATTTAAATTCGTTATAAAAACTATTTCTTGCAGTTGTAAAACGGATAAATAAACTGAATAATGCAATACTGAATAACAATGTAAAAAACCTTACAAGGATCCTTTTCATGATAACTCTTCCTTTTTTGCTTCTCATATCACAAAGTATAATATTAAACTCGTAAAGCCCTGCCAGGGTTACAATAAACAATTACTTTTTTAAAATTAAGGGAATAGATAATATAGCTTCAGGAAAGTTATGAACAGCTAAATACTTACCACCAAGCTCCCCGCTTGTTATATAGATCAATAAAGCTTTCTATATCTCTGTCATAAGTTCTTTCAAAATCTGAAGGGAAATAGCACGCCGGCAGCTGACCCATTTTTCTGTGATAATGCAGACAATCACAACACGTTCCTTTTTTACCGCATGAATAGGTGCAGTTACAATAATTCATATTTCTGTCCTTATTACACTCCATTTTATGTTATTTGATTAGTTTAGACTCAGTTTCAGTTTTTCTGCTATCTTTTCAGGTACAGCATTTTTATTTAACATTATTGACATCGTTTTATATCTGACATATGCCTCCGAAACATACATATATCCATTATAGATATTGCTTGTGCCCCATGAGTTCTTGACATAATAATACTTTGTATTATTTTGATCTTCTGCTATTCCTGTGATATGCAAACCATGATCATCGGTTGTTGTATAATTATCAAATCCATCCTGCCGCATTTCCTGTGTAATGGGTTTTTCAACACCTTCGGGCATAATGGCCAGTCCGTTTGCAAATGAGAAGCCTTTTTCACTGATATCGGCGGACCATACAACGGTGTAATCATTAAAAACAGCACTGTCAATAATCTCAACCAGTTCATCCAGAGGCACATTATAGGCTTTACCCCATGACCAGTTATCCGGCACCTCCAGTATAAATTTTGAATAAAACGGATGATGTGTGTATGATGTAATCAGGATATAATCATCCATGTTCAATCCTAATTGTTCAGCAAAGTCCAGAGGTGTAAAGGTTATGCTGTCATAGTCAAAGGTGTCAGGGAGTTCGCCCAGATAAGTATCCAGTATCTTATTATAATCATTATACCAGACTGCATTTAACCTTTTATTACTACCAGATACAACATTATGGATATACTCTTTCAGTAAAGAATCCATTTGACAGTAAATAAGGTTTTCGTCAATAGTCGGATATGTCTTTTCCGGAACAATACCAAATTTCTTTATCACATCTATAACATCATTCGGGGCTCCTCCGCCGGAAAAGTTAATATGACCATGCATTCTGACATATTTTTCTGCCTTGGCAGGATATGTATGCCTTATAATAAACATTTCCGAAAGATCATGATTTCCTTTGTTTAACCTTAACAACTCTGATTCCAGCATTGAAATAACAGAAAAACTCCAGCATGTACTGGAATTATACTGATTCTTAACCCGGGTTGCCTCCAGTACTTTCAGAGGAGCTAATTTATATCCTTCATATTCAGTATTTTGTGCCTTTAATTGCCTTTCCTGGAATATCTGAACCAGACTGATTATTAATAAGGTAAGACAGAAAAATTTACTCATAGCAAACATAAAGTATGCTTTAAATATGGACATTTTTTTTTTAAGATACAATGGACTGTTAATGATTAATTGTCAATTATTTTTAACTCTGTTCTCCTGTTTTGGGCCCTTCCTTCCTCAGTATTATTTGAAGCTACAGGCTTTAAGAATCCGTATCCTTTATATTTTATTCTTTCCTTCAACACTGATGAACCAATCAGATAATTTACTACAGATTTAGCCCTGTTTTCTGAAAGAGTCTGATTGTATTCAGCAGTACCCGTATTATCTGTATGGCCACTGATTTCTATCTTAATATCGGGATAATCATTCAGGAATTTTATCACTTTGTCTAGCTCAACTTTTGATTCCTTCATCAGGGTAAAAGAGTCAGTTTTGTAAAAGATATTTTTTAAAATAATGCTTTCCCCTATTTTTATGGGTTGTAACGGAACGTCTTTAAGAAATGGCTCAGTACTTTTAAATGTTCCCTTGAAAGCAAAGTTCTCAGAAAAGAACAGGTATCCTTTTTTTGATACATTAAGACAATAGTCTTTATTTGCCGGAAGGCAGACAAGAAATTCCCCGGTCTCTTCATCAGAATCGGCTTCGTAGATCATTTTTGCCGTTTCCAGATCGATAAGCTCAAACCTGGCCTTCAGCCGGTCTTTTGTTTCTATATCGAAAACCTTCCCTTTCATGTAGGATACTTCAAGGGGTTGTGCTTCTTCATATAATTCAAACATATAAATATCTTTACCATAGTTGGGATCTCTACCGGAAGAATAATATGCCTTATTTCCTTTTGAATTAACGATCAAGCCGATTTCATCCTGGCTGGTGTTTATAGGATATCCGAGATTTTCCGGTTTAGTCCAGTATTCAGTGCTGTCTTTACGGCTTACATACAAATCGAATCCTCCCAGTCCCGGATAACCTTCAGAAGCAAAATACAGGGTCTGGTTATCAAAATGAATAAACGGAGACATTTCATGTTGCCGTGTATTTATTGTATCTCCCAGGTTAACGGGCTTAGTCCAGTTATTCTCCTCATCCTTAAATGTTACCCAGATATCCAGCTGCCCTTTACCTCCCGGCCTGTCACTCGCAAAATAAAGAGTTCGGCCGTCGGCAGACAATGATGGCTGAGTCTCCTTATAACGTGTATTAACCGGGGTTTGCATATTCTTTGGGTATGACCATTTTCCCCCGGCTTTTTCCGAATAATAAAGATCACATCTGCCAACACCATCATTCCTGTTGCATGCTGTAAAAACCATAAATCTTCCATCGGCAGATATTGTTTGTGCACCCTCATTATCTTCAGTATTTAGTGGATATCCGGCATTTTTCATCATACTCCATCCATCCTGATCCTTATGACTTATAAAAAAATCTTCCTGCATTCCTCCGTAAACAACACTTCTTTTTACCAGCCGGGTAATAATTAATGTTTGCCCATCAGCTGATAAACTTGGCCAGTACTCATCTTCAATAGTGTTAATGCCAGGACCCAGGTTTTCCGGCTGGAAATCAACAGGATTGTTAACAGCATGTATAGCAAATTCACAATATTTAATTCCTTTTTTTGCCAGGTTATTCTGTTTTTCATTTTGAGTGTTAAGTTCTAAATATCTGCTATAACTTTCCTTTGAATCCTCATATCTTCCCAGGCTAAATTCCAGTTTTCCCTGCCTTATATATCCCCTTGGATAATACATAGGATTAATTGCCATGCCTTTCTTATAAGCACTAATTGCATTTTCATACTGGTTGTCGTCTGTGAATACTTCGGCTAAGACAAACCAGGCATTAATAAAATTCCGGTCTGCTTCAATAGCTTGTTTCAAAAAATCAATTGCTTCAGCATAATTGTGCAGGGTGTATTTTCTAATGCCCTGATTATAAGCATTTATAGCCTTTTTTGAATCAGTTTTGATCTCTTGCTGTGAATAAATGCCCGGACATACAAACCAGCATAATATCAATATCAGTACTATAATTCTCAATATGAATATTTTGTTAAGTCTGTTTTAGTTAAGATTACTGATAGTCAGGCTCGATTATTTTAATCACTTTTTAAAACATCAAATGAGCCATTATCTACGAGAATAGTATCACTAGTGGCCGATTTAACAGCTAAAAATTCAAATGTGCCTTTTAATCTTGTTGCACTGTTTTCCGTAATCTCCGCCCAGCCCTGTCTTGATACATAGAATGTGGCCTGTCCGTCTTCTGAATAAGTGCCTGTATTTGGAGCATGTATTCCCAGATCATAATTTCCGGCACCAGTAACATTCATTAAATTTAATCCAAGATATGCACTGCCATTCCATCCTATTATTGAGGTTAACGTATCACTGACTATATTATATGCATAATTGGTCGCAGACCATGATGAGCCTTCTATAGTAGCTGTCATAGATGATAGTTGCTCATTGTCATCATCTTTATTGCAATTACCGAGTAGTAAACTAAAAACTACCAGGCATGCCATAAGATACAGGATGTTTCTTTTTTTCATTTTAGTAAGTTTTAGTTAGATATTATTTACTCTCGAATCCAAAAGTAGTCATCATTTTATAAAATATATCAATATTTTCATATATGCCGCTGAACAGCTCAGAACCCGGTCCATAAGCAAAGACAGGGACCATAACTCCCGTATGTGAACGGGTATTAAAATCTGCATCAACAGTCCCCTCCTTAAAATTTCCTGCATTAATACTCATACCTCCTGTTTCATGGTCGGCTGTAATAATAACAAGGGTATTTCCGTCTTTTTCCGCAAAGTCCAGTGCTTTTCCTATAGCCCTGTCAAAATCAAGCATCTCTGCAATAACATACTCGCTTTTATTGGCATGCCCTGCCCAGTCTATTTGTGAACCTTCAACCATCAGGAAAAATCCTTTTTTATTCTTTGAGAGAATATTTATAGCTGATTGGGTAGCATCAGGAAGCATATCACCTCTTCTGCTTTTTTTTCTATTTCTGTAAGGCGGAAGGTGCATATCCGCTACTAATCCGGCCAGTTTCCCCGAGTCCACTTTAATAACACTATCCATCTCAAAGAGTACTTTATAACCTTTTTCTTTAAGTTTCAACACCAAATCAACACCATCACTTCTTTTAATAAAATGTTTTCTTCCCCCTCCAATAAATACATCTATATCAGTTTTCAGGAAGTCTTCAGCTATTTCTTCATACATGTGCCTCCGCTTCTGATGGGCTATAAAAGAGGCAGGAGTAGCATGAGTAATTGAACTTGTTGAAATTAATCCGGTTGCCAGTCCGTTATCTTCAGCAATTTCCAGTATTGTTTTTTCAGGTAAAGTATCCGTATTAACACCGCAAGCACCATTATATGTTTTTTTGCCTGTTGATATTGCAGTTGCACCAGCCGCGGATTCAGTTATATAGTGAGATGCAGAATATGTTTTTATAAAACCCGTATTCTCACATCTTTCTAAATTTAAATGCCCATGATTTGCTGTCATTCCGGCATAAATTTGTGATACACCCATACCGTCACCTATCATAAGAATTATGTTTTTAGCCTGCTTTTTATTGTTATTTTGATCGGAATCGGAGATGAATGAGCTAAAAACCAGTAAAACAGCAAATAAGATACTTGCAGGATGATAGTAAGTTTTCATTATTTCTCAAATAAGAATTCTATTAAGAATCAACAAATATAGTACATATAAGCAAGTAAATTTCTATTATTCACATCAATCATTAAGTCAATTAATAAAATTGGTTTATTTTAGTAACCTGTGTCAAAATACCCTTTAAAATGAAAAAAGTAATTAAGACAGGTATATTCTCCTATGGAATGTCAGGTATGGTTTTTCATGCCCCATTATTACATACACATCCGAATTTTGAGATAAAGAAAATTCTGCAGCGAAATAGTGATTCATCGAAAGAAAAGTATCCATATGTTGAAATAGCTAAAAACAGGAAAGATTTACTGGATGATCCTGAAATTGAGTTAATTATAGTTAATACCCCCGATGATACGCATTACGCGTTTACCAGGGAATCACTGGAGGCAAATAAACATGTGGTTGTTGAAAAACCTTTTACACTGACTGTTGATGAAGGCGTAAAACTTATAGATCTTGCTAAAAAGAAAAAAAGGATGTTAAGCGTATTTCAAAACCGGCGGTGGGACGGGGATTTTTTGACGGTTAAAAAAGTCATTGAAGAAAAGTTACTGGGAAGGCTGGTTGAATATGAATCTCACTTTGACCGTTACAGGAATTATATAAAGGATAACTGGAAGGAAGATCCTGACTGCAAGTCAGGTACCCTGTACAACCTCGGTTCCCATACAATAGATCAGGCTTTGGTCTTATTTGGAATGCCCAAATCGGTTAACGCTGATATAAGGATGTTAAGGGCAGGGGCGAGGGTGGATGATAGTTTCGATATAAGACTTGAATACCCCGGGCCAAAAGTAACTATAAGAGGCGGATACCTGGTAAGGGAACAGGGTCCGCGCTATATTCTTCATGGTACAGAAGGTTCATTTCTGAAATCCGGTACTGATCCCCAGGAAGAATGTCTGACACAAGGTCAATTCCCGGATGAACCGGGCTGGGGGACAGAACCTGCTAATAACTGGGGAATAATCAATACAACTGTGAACGGATTGCATTTCAGGGGTAAAATAGAAACATTGCCGGGTGCGTATTCCGAATATTATTCAAATATTTATGATGTTCTTGCCAGTGGCCGGGAGCTTATTGTCAAGCCAGAAGAGTCACTGAATGTTATAAAAATTATCCAGGCAGCTTATGAGAGCAACAAATTGAAAAGAAGCATTGAACTAACTTGAAAATAAGGCACAAACAGGAAAGATTTTATTTTTATTAAAAATAACAGTATCTTTGTGACGGATTTAGAAATTTGTGTTATAATTAAAGTGTATTTAAAAAGTATCTTCTCTTTAAATATAATCCCTAAACAATAAGATTTAGTTATTGCTCATGTTTTTGAATCTTCCTTTAGTATAATTATAAAGGATATTCTTTATGAAAGAAGTAAAAGTAGACGATACTGTAAAAATACATTTTAAATGTAAAACAAATGACGGTTTGGAGTTTTCCTCGATAGAAAATAACAAGCCATTGAGCTTTAAGGTAGGTGAGGGTAAACTATTAAAAGATATTGAACAAGGAGTTGTGGGTATGAAGCTCAAGGAGAAGAAGAAAATAAATATAGAGCATAAGCAGGCATATGGTACCGTAAAAGAAGAGTTAATACAGGAAATAAATAAAAATTTACTGCCTGAAAATATAGAACCTAAAATTGGATTAGAGTTATTTGCAAAGGATCCGGAAGGTAAGGAAATTAAGGTAAGAATTATTAAAGTGCTGGAAAATAGTATTGTTATTGATGCTAATCATCCTCTGGCAGGAAAGGATCTCGAATTTGAAATTGAACTTATTGAAATAGGATAATATATCTGAAATATTTATATATGTATAGTAGTTTTATCATATTAATTCTTTAATCTTTCCCGATTTAAATTTTCCAAAATATATGTATTCTTTTAGTATTAATATTAAACAAAATCAATTATGAACATTTATGTAGGTAACCTGAGTTATAAGGTTGAAGAAAATGAATTAAGACAAATTTTTGAGGAGTACGGAGAAGTTGCTTCTGTTAACATTATCACCGACAAGTATAGTGGAAGAAGCAAGGGTTTCGGTTTTGTAGAAATGAATGATGAAGAACAGGCCAAGAAGGCTATTGAAGAACTTAATCAGAAGGAAGTTGACGGCAGGCAGATTGTTGTAAATGTTGCCAGACCAAGGAGAACAGACGATAATCGTCAATAGTATTAGTAGTAAAATTCTATTG
>CP070654.1:2168853-2171527 GCA_020354785.1 Bacteroidales bacterium | reverse complement strand
GAAAGTAGAGATTCCTGCAGAATGGTCAAATATTAGAATAAAGGAAACAGAAGGTGGCGATGAAATAGTACCTGAATTCATTAAAAAAGTCGCAATACCCATTAATCTTCTTAAAGGAGACGATTTAAAAGTAAGTGCATTTCTTAATCGTGAAGATGGAACATTTCCACCCGGTACAACTGCCTTTGAAAAGCGGGGAATTGCCGTACATGTTCCCAGGTGGCTGCCGGAGCATTGTATTCAATGCAACCAGTGTGCATATGTTTGTCCCCATTCCTGTATAAGACCGTTCTTATTAAATGAAAAGGAAATGAAGGGATTACAGGAAGGTACAAGCACTCTTAAAGCAAGGGGCAAGGAGTTTGAAGGACTGGAATACAGAATACAGGTTAGCCCCCTCGATTGTACAGGCTGTTATGTGTGTATGGAAGTTTGTCCTACCAAAGAAAAGGCGCTGGTCATGGAAAATCTCGATTCTCAATTAGAAGAGGACGCAATATGGGATTATATGGTCGAAAATGTTAGCTATAAAACTGAAAATCTGGAAATTGAAAAATCAGTAAAGAACAGCCAGTTTGCTCAGCCTTTGTTTGAGTTCTCGGGAGCTTGTGCCGGATGTGGAGAAACACCATATATTAAACTTGTTACACAGCTATATGGTGACAGGATGATTGCTGCCAATGCAACCGGTTGTTCATCAATTTTTGGCGGCACAGCCCCGTCAACACCATATTGTACAAATAAACAAGGTAAAGGACCTGCATGGGCTAACTCATTATTTGAAGATAACGCAGAGTATGGATATGGTATAGCGCTAGGTATAAGAAAATTAAGGGAAAGAATAGCATTGAAGATGGAGAGAATCGTAAATGATAACGGGAATTTCCGGGAGGAGACAAAAAAGGCATGTAAAGAATGGATGATCAATAAGGATAATGCACAACAGTCAAAAATTGCTTCTGGCAATGTAGTTAAACAACTCAAAAAGGAAAATGATCCACTGGCTAAAGAAATAATGGATTTAGAACAATATTTAATTAAGAAGTCTGTCTGGGTAATTGGAGGTGACGGATGGGCATATGATATTGGATACGGAGGGCTGGATCATGTTATAGCATCGGGTGAGGATGTAAATATGCTGGTACTGGACACAGAAGTCTATTCTAACACAGGAGGGCAATCCTCCAAAGCTACACCAATCGGGGCAGTAGCAAAATTTGCTGCATCCGGAAAGAAGATCAGGAAAAAGGATCTGGGTGCAATGGCAATAACCTACGGGTATGTTTATGTTGCACAGGTTGCTATGGGTGCCAGTCAAAACCAGTTTCTCAAAGCATTAAGAGAAGCTGAGGCATATCCCGGACCATCAATATTAATAGCTTACTCACCCTGTATAAATCATGGCCTCAGGGCAGGAATGGGCAAATCACAGGAGGAACAGAAAAGGGCTGTAGAAGCAGGCTATTGGCATCTTTACAGGTATAATCCCTTGCTTGAAAAAGAAGGAAAGAATCCATTTGAACTGGACTCTAAAGAACCTGACTGGAGTAAATTCCAGGATTTTCTTAATGGTGAAGTTCGCTATACATCACTTAAGAAAGGTTTTCCTCAGGAAGCTAAAGAGCTGTTTGCTGCAGCTGAAAAGGATGCACATTGGAGATATAATAATTATAAACGCATGGCATCAATAGATTATTCTGTTAAATAGGACTGTATAACATAATAATTTGGGAAGAGTAATAGCAATAGATTATGGCAGGAAAAGAGCAGGGCTTGCAGTTACTGATCCGCTCCAGCTAATTTCAAATAACCTTACAACTATACCGGCAACAGAAATTTTTAGTTTTTTAACGGAATATTTTTCAAAAGAAGAGGTTGATAAAATTGTTGTTGGTTATCCAAAAAATTTGAACAATAAACCCTCTGAAGCTGTTATCTATATTAATCCATTTATAAAAAAGCTTGAAAAACTGTTTCCTGATAAAGAAATAATATTGATGGACGAAAGATTTACATCAAAGATAGCCTTTAAAAGCATGATTGATGGAAATCTGAAGAAGAAAAAGAGAATGGATAAGGAGCTTATTGACAAAATAAGTGCTAATTTAATTTTGCAGTCATATCTTGAGCTTAAAAGGAATAATAAGTAAGCGCTGAAAGTATGGTTTATCCGATAATGCTATATGGATCACCGGTTTTACGAAAAGTGTCAAAAGAAATTGAAAAAGACTTTAGCGGGCTGAAAGCCTTAATTGAGGATATGTTTGATACTATGTATAAGGCTGATGGTATGGGACTGGCTGCACCACAGATAGGAAAATCCCTGAGATTATTTATTCTGGATGCCACATCGTTAAAAGAAAATGAGCCTGAGCTTGAAGGTTTTAAAAAGGTTTTTATAAATCCGTCAATTGTGAAGGAAGACGGTGAGGAATGGTCATTCAATGAAGGCTGTTTAAGTATACCTTTGATCAGGGAAGATGTTCTGAGAAAGCAAAGAATAAGGATTCAATACTTTGACGAAGACTGGAAATACCACGATGAATATTTTGATGGTGTAAAAGCCAGGATAATTCAGCATGAATATGATCATTTGAATGGGACACTATTTACAGATAAAGTATCTCCTCTAAGAAAGAAATTACTTAAAAGCAAGTTAATAGAAATCTCCAGA
>CP070654.1:2161085-2168753 GCA_020354785.1 Bacteroidales bacterium | reverse complement strand
GCCACCATTGTCTCTTTTTTCGGTTCTTCCTCAACAACAGCTTTCTCAGGTTCTTTTACTTTATCATCAATAGGTGTCTTAACCTGTCCTGGTTTTGTATCCTTTGCAGAAATTACAAAAGCACTTTTTCTTGTCTTTTTTCTCCTTCTCAATCTTCCATAAGAGCCTCTGAATAATTTACCTCTCCGGGTTTTAATATCTCCTTTTCCCATATTTATATATGTTTAATAAAAAGTTTTAAGGGCTCAAAAATATAAATTCCTCTTTAAATAAAAGACTTAAACAGGAAATTTTTAATAATCAAAAGATTTTTTTAATCAGGGTAACAATAAGAGTAAGCAGGATACTGATTAATATCATAGTAGTTACTGGTATGAAAATTTTAAGATTTTCTTTTTCTATCCTTATGTCCCCGGGAAGACGGCCAATCCAGCTCAGTTTATCGCCGAGAAAATATATAAGTACTCCTATAACAACTATAAATAACCCTATGATAATTAAATATTTTCCAATAGTAGTATTCATTTCTCACAAAACTAATAATAACATCTGTACAAATTTAATTTAAATGATTTAATACTTAAGGGTTAAGGGTTAAGGGTTAAGGGTTAAGGATTAAGTTAGTGATGAATCAGATATCAGATATAAATTGTTTATAAATAATAATTCCTGTTAATCAAAAGTTATTAACAGAATAAGACTATCATACAGGATAATACGTTTAGGTATATAAATATATGTAGTATAAGTTTATAAAATCTGTCAATTTTAGAAGTTGATTTTGTAACAGAATTGTCGTAAATTATGAAAAAAATCGAAACTGGAATGCTTGAACATCAGAAACTAATCCTGGAGAAAGTAAGTCATAATAAGGAACTGTTCAGAAAGGAACTGGTGAAATCGCTGATGTGGTTGAAATCATACGAGATTTTCAGGTTACATGTATGGTTGAAGCAGAAGTTTTATCTAACACATGGAGATATTATCGAAGATGTCTTCGGGTTCATTGCAGCCTAAAATTAATTCCGGAGAATGATATGGTGACTAATACCTGGGATCCTTGACAAAAGGCAGTTTTGCCATCTTCTTAACTTCAATGCTCGGGAATCCAAATTCTTCAACAACAGTCCCTAAAATAAGATAGACTCCATACCCCTTAAATGAATATTTTTTAAGGGAATCGGGAAAATTTACGGTATCAAAGAACTCACCCCTGGCATCAAGGAAGCAGCCAAAATGCATCCATTCTTTTTTTACAGTTCTTACATTTTTAATAGTAACCAGGTTTCCAAGAATCCTGATCGTTTTACCTACATGCTTAAGTAAATCTGTAGCAAAAATGTTACTTCTGTATTTTGTTTTTAACAGATCGAAACTGTTAACTGTTACCGGAAATCCAAGTAACTCAATCTCATCATATGCATCTTCGATTTCACTTTGTTCAAGATCCGGCAGTTTAAATTCCCTGGACCTTTCATAAAAAAGAAGATTATTCCGGGGCTCGTCACTGCTTTTTCCCAGCAACATGTGTGCTTCCCAGAGCAGTTGCTTTTTTTTCTTTCCGGTAAACCGGAACGAGTCCAGACGTATAAGAATAACAAGCTGCTCAATGCCAATATGGATCCTTTGTACAAAATCTTCAAGACTTTTATAGCTTCCATTCATCTGTCTGTTTTCAACAATAGCATCAGCTACACGGGATTCAAGGTTAAGGACATGAACAAATCCCAGAAAAATATCAGTTTCACGGACAGATGTTTTATAAAAGCTGTTATTCACACAGGGCAGGTGTATCTTACCCCCGCAGCGCCTGGCCTCATTGATATATACCCATGTTCTGTAGAATCCCCCGAAGTTGTTTATAACAGCCACCATGAATTCGACAGGAAAGTATGTTTTCAGGTACAGGCTCTGGTAGCTTTCAACAGCATAGGACGCGGAATGCGCCTTGGAAAAAGCATAACCTGCAAACGAGGCAATCTGTCTCCAGACTTCCTGTGTGAGCTCATCCGGATACCCGCGTTCCCTGCAGTTTTCGAAAAACCTGCCCTGTATACGCTCAAATTCTTTTTTTGATCTGAACCTTCCTGCCATGGCTCTTCTTAATATATCTGCATCTGATAAATCAAGCCCGGCAAAATGATGGCAAATCTTTATAACATCTTCCTGGTATACCATCACCCCGTAAGTTTCCTGCAGCTGCTCCTTCATTACAGGGTGAAGATATTCGAAATTGTCAGGGTCATGAAAGCGTTTTATATATTCCCTCATCATACCTGACTGAGCCACGCCGGGACGAATAATCGAACTTGCAGCTACAAGGCTCAGGTAATTATTACAGCGCAGCTTTTTCAGCAGTCCGCGCATTGCAGGGCTTTCGATATAGAAACATCCATTTGTTTCCCCGTTATATAATCTCCGGTTAATCTTTTCATCCTGCTTGAATTTTTTTACCTGGTGGACATCTATCTTTAATCTCCTGTTTTCCATAATAATTTCCACGCTCTCATTAATATGTCCTATTCCTCTCTGGCTGAGAATATCAAGTTTTTCAAAACCTATTTCATCAGCCACATACATGTCAAACTGGGTTGTAGGCAATCCCTTGGGAGGTAAATCCAGGGCGGTGTAGGAAGTCACCGGTTCTTCCGATATAAGAATCCCTCCTGCATGAATACTGCGAATATTAGGAAAATTCATTAGCAGGCTTCCCAGGTAGAACATTTTTTCCGTAATCGTATTTTTATTTATATCTGCAGACGGCTCGTCCACAAGACTATCAATTTCTTCTTTAGGCAGTCCATATACCTTGCCCAGTTCACGAAAAATAGAACGATCCTTGAAAGTACTTATAGTCCCGAGTAAAGCAGTATACTTTTCCCCGTAACGTTTAAAGATATAATCCTGTACTTCATCACGGTCCTTCCAGGAATAGTCGATATCAAAATCAGGGGGAGATGTTCGCTTGGGGTTAATGAAACGCTCGAAATAAAGATTCAGTTCAATGGGATCGACATCAGTAATCTTAAGACAATAGGCAACAATACTGTTAGCACCGCTGCCCCTCCCGACATGATAAAAACCGCGGCTCATTGAATAGCGGATAATATCCCAGGTAATCAGGAAATACGCTGAAAATCCGAGTTTATCAATTACTTCCAGTTCATGCTTAACACGCTTCAATGCTTCTTTATCGGATTTTCCATATCTGTAACCGAGGCCGTCATAAGTTAATTTTTCCAGTAAAATCTTATCATCGTACCTGCTTCCGGTAAAGGTTTGTTTATTTTTTACAGTATTATAATTAAAATCAATGCTGCATTCTTCTTCCAGTTTTTCCGTATTTCTTATTATTTGCGGATAATCTTCATAAGCAATACATAAAAGATCTGGGGGAAGCAGCTTCTCCCTTGGTGAAGCCAGCTGAGACTCCGTAAGTTTGCTCAGGAGTGTGTTATTGTCAATTGCCCTCAGATGTTTGTGTAATACATAATCGGTCTCCTCTGAAAAGGTCACCGGCTGAAAAGCAACAAGCTGCGACTGGTTATAACGGAACTTTGAAGATATAAGCTTTCTTATCTCTTCAGGTTTTATGCCTGCAAATTCATTTTCTTTTAATTTCCTGGGCAGTTCCGACTGGAACGGGTAAATAACATATGCATTGCTGAAAACAGGAGGGCAGGGAGGGAGAGAAGCATCGTTCAGGTTATGCCAGGTCAGAAATTCGTTTATTTCCCTGAACCCTGCATTATTCTTTGCTATAGCAGTATATAACAATTTATTTTCATCGTCTCTGAACTCAACTCCTGCAACAGGTTTTATGTTGTTTAATCTGCACTCCCTGATAAAATCTATTGTCCCCATAGTGTTATTGATGTCAGTAAGAGTAAGAGAAGGTATTCCATTTCTTTTTGCCTCGGCAACCAGTTTTTCTACGGACAGTGTTCCGTAACGCAAACTGTAATATGAATGACAGTTCAGATACATAAATCTCAAATCGTAAATCGTTAATCGTAAATCGTTAATCTCAAATCTACAATCCAATGGCTCTTATAACTGACTTTCTTCCATACCTGTTTCTTAGCATATCCATTGTCTGGTATAGATTTACTGTTTTAGGAGTGTCTTCGAATAAGTTCAGCTGGGGAGTCCCCTGTATTAAATGGCTTAATTTTACTCCAATCAGCCGTATCAGCATTCTTCTCTGGTAGAGCCTTTGAAACAGCTCCCTGGCTACCTCTATAAGCTTATGATCAAATGAGGTATAAGCTATGCGTTTTTGCAGACTATGTGTATCAAAGTTAGAGTAGCGTATTTTTACAGTTACGCAGGAAGTAAGGCGTTGTTTTCGTCTCAGGTCAAATGCAATTCTTTCAACCATTCCCACCAGTATTTCATTAAGCTTTTTAATATCAGTTGTATCCTGGTCAAAGGTCGTTTCTGTGCTTATAGATTTCCGTTCAGAATAAGGTTTAACCGGGGCAGAATCAATCCCGTTCGCTTTTTTCCATATCTCAATTCCATTATTACCCAGTACTTTTTTTATCATTTCAACAGGGATCATGCTCAGCGTGCCTATGGTTGCAATCCCCATAGATCTGAGCAAGTGGTAAGTCTTATCGCCGATCATAGGAATTTTTTTTATGGGCAGCGGATCTAAAAAGGGCTTTACCAGTTTACCAGGCACTTCCATTTCTCCGTTAGGTTTAGCTTCTCCTGTTGCTATTTTTGAGACTGTCTTATTCACAGATAATCCCAGAGACAGGGGAAGTCCAGTGTTGTTCATTATAGCCTGCCGCAGTTCCTTTGACCACTTAAGGCAACCAAAAAATTTATCCATCCCGGTAATGTCAATGTAATGCTCATCAATAGAAACCTTTTCGTATACAGGTGCCTTTTCGGCAATAATACCCGTGACTATTTTTGAATACTTGCTATAAACTTCAGCATCACCCTTTATTATAACAGCATCGGAACAAAGTATGCGTGCCATCTTCATAGGCATAGCCGAGTGCACCCCGTACTTCCTGGCCTCATAGCTGCAGCTGGCAACCACACTGCGACCCGAATTACCCCCGATAATTACCGGCTTTCCAATAAGCTTGCTGTTTATCAGCCGCTCTACCGATACGAAAAATGTATCCAGGTCTATATGCACAATATTTCTTTCCTCGCTGCCAGTCATGTTTAAATATTGTTATAATTTTTTTAACAAAATTTTTGTTTTTCAATTAATTATATTACTTTTGATTATATAGTAATCACACTATAAGATTATAATATAATCATTTTTTATAAAAAAACTATTAGAATTCTTAAAAAAATGTACTTCAGCAGTAACATTAAACTAATGCGTAAACGCAAAAGCCGTACCCAGGATGAGGTAGCGCATGCGTTGAAGATGAAACGTTCCACCCTGAGCGGGTATGAGAACGAGGTTAGTCTTCCTACTGTAAATGCATTAATTGCATTTTCAAAATATTTTGGAATTGCAATTGATACCCTTGTTTTAGTTAATCTGGAATCATTATCGGAAAGCCAGTTATCACAGCTGGAAAGAGGGGGAGATGTTTACCTTAAGGGCAGTAACATTCGCGTTTTAGCTACTACGGTGGACAGCAAAAACGAGGAAAATATAGAGCTTGTGCCTGAAAAAGCTAAAGCCGGGTATGCAACAGGTTTTGCCGATCCTGAATTTATAAAGGAACTTCCTGTGTTCAGCCTTCCTTTCCTGTCCAAACAGAAGAAATACCGTACTTTCCAGCTAACCGGTGATTCAATGCTGCCTATTCCCCATGGTGCATGGGTTACAGGTGAATTCGTCCAGGACTGGAATACTATTGTCAGCGGACATGGATATATAATTCTGACTCTTGATGAAGGTATTGTATTTAAAATAGTAGAAAATCTTATTAAAAAAGAAAATTCACTCAGGCTTTACTCCTTAAATCCTGTTTACGAACCCTATGATATACCGGTAAACGAGGTTAAAGAAGTATGGAAGTTCATTAATTATATAAGTTCTGAAATTCCCGAGCCTGTCCTTCCCCAGGATGAACTGCTTAAAACAGTTGCCAGTCTGAAAAAAGATATGAGTCTTGTGAAAAGCAAACTATCAAAAAGTAAAGAAAAGTAATTATTTATTGGAGGAAAATCAGTATTTTAACATATGCATTAGATTAATAACAAAAAAAATTAAAGACATGACTGATATGAATCCTTTTGAGATGGCTAAAAAGCAACTGGAGATTGTTGCAGATCAGATGAACCTTGATTCAAACATACTTTGTTTTCTGAAAAGAATAGAACGTTCGTTGATTGTTTCTATTCCTGTAGTGATGGATGACGGCAGTTTTAAAATATTTGAAGGCTACCGGGTACAACACTCGACTATTCGTGGTCCCGGTAAGGGAGGAGTACGTTTTAGCGAACTGGTTACACATGATGAAGTTAAAGCTCTGGCAATGTGGATGACATGGAAAACAAGCCTTCATAATCTCCCGTTGGGAGGCGCAAAAGGGGGAGTATGTGTTGATCCGAAAAAATTATCCGTAAAGGAACTGGAGCATATAACAAGGAGATATACTGCAGAAATAATTGATATTATCGGACCTGATAAAGATGTCCCTGCCCCTGATGTAGGCACGAATGCACAGACTATGGCATATATGATGGATACCTATTCTATGCAAAGCGGTAAGACAATACCGGGCGTGGTTACAGGTAAACCGATAGAAATAGGGGGATCACCGGGCAGAAGTACGGCAACAGGGACCGGACTTTTCTTTATAATTGAACAGTACTGTAAAACACTGAAGCTTGACCTGAAATCTATGACAACTTCCGTTCAGGGTTTTGGAAAGGTAGGTTCAGTTATTGCTAAAAAGTTATATAAGGCCGGAAGCAAAGTAATTGCTGTCTCAGATCTGGACGGGACTTTCTATTCTGAAAAAGGTATAAATATTAATAAACTGCTTGACTGGGTAAAGAGCGGGAAAAATTTTATTGATTATAAGGAAAAATCTGTGAAAATTATTCCAAATAAGGACTTTTTTAAGATAAAATGTGATATTCTTATTCCTGCAGCCCTGGAAAACCAGATAACTGAAAATAATGCCGGTGACCTCGATTGTAAAGTAGTTCTTGAAGGGGCTAACGGACCTACTACACCGGAAGCAGATAAAATACTTGAAAAAAAAGGAATTGTTGTTATACCTGATATACTTGCTAACGGCGGCGGGGCAATCGTATCTTATTTTGAATATGTACAGGATATAAATGCTTATTACTGGGATCTGGAGAGGGTTAATAGTGAATTAAAAAAGATTATCCTGAATACATTTGAAAATGTTTATAAGATCGCCAAAAAAGAAAAGATACCTCTAAGAGATGCAGCATATAGAATAGCAATTTCAAGACTTGCTACTGCAGTTAAACTTAGAGGGGTATTTCCATAGAATTAAGAAAGGAGCTATTCAATGAAAAAATTATTAATATTTTTTCTGTCAGCAACCTTGTTCTTTTCCTGCGGGAAAGAAACACCTAAAGTGCTTCTATTCATAACTGACGGATCCAGAGATTTAGAGCTGATGCTGGCAAAGGAAGTCGTTGTCATAAAAGAAATTCTTGAGAAGTCAGGTCTGGAAGTCAGAATAGCCACATTATCCG
>CP070654.1:2158907-2160985 GCA_020354785.1 Bacteroidales bacterium | reverse complement strand
TCTGGAAATAATTTGTTTTGCCTTCTTTTACCTTATTAGCTATTTTCTCTATTTCTACCCTGTCAGTTACACTTAATGCATCGGGTTTAATCTGAGAGGCGACAATATTCTGGCTAAGCTGGCACCGGGAAAAATCTTCCGATATCTGTCCGATACCCATAATGGCAGTGCTTATTCCCGGAGTAGTTAAAGAATATTCAATCAATGGTTTAAAAGGCATTTCTTTACTCCCAACCTGCCTTACAACATGAGAAGGTTGATTTGACCAGTGGGCACCTTTTGAATACAATGCCCCGTCAGCAAAAACCTTCATGCCGATAATTCCCATATTCTTAGCAGCTGCAACCGGTATAACATTATTCTGCATGTTGAAATTCAATCTGTCATTTGCATTTATGGCAACCAGCAAGCCGTCAAGTATACCGTATTCATCACGGCGGATCATATCCATCATAACCCCGGCATCATAATGTCCTGAAAAGCCAATATGATTGACCAGTATTTCTTCTTCCGGGTTAAGCCCGGTAAAATTTGTCCCGTCCCTGTAATCGCGTAAGGCAGCCAATGCACCTATTCTTTCTGCCTTGGGATCCGTATTTTCAAGTCCTTCAAATACAGCATCCACATCTGACTTTCTTGAGACGCTGTGAATGAGAATCATGTCAAGGTATGCACCTTTGGGATAGCTGCCCTTGCCATCGCTGAAAATCTGGGATAAACTTCGCTTTAAATCATCAACAGTCCGGGATCCTGCCGGTCCGTTTGACCAGTTATTCACTCCTTCAACATCCAGACTTCCTTTTGCAACCCTCAAATGAGTTTTTGAAGTCAGAAATATTGATTTCCTTAATTTTTCATTATAGCCGGCCACGCCCGGTATTAGACCCAGATGGTTAAATGCTCTGCCGTAATTGGTCTGGCTGGGTCCATAAAGATTTGATGTGTCGAAATAATTTACTCCTTTGTCAAAAGCTTTTAATATTATGGCTACAGGATCAACATCATCCGGTGTCCATTGGATGGATGCCTGTCCCCCAAGCCCGAATGTCGTGACTTCATGATTTAACCTGCCAAAACCGCGGGTCATTAATTTTGGCATTGATCTGAAGCTGTAAAGTGAAGGAAGGAGACTTAAACCTGCAGCAGCGGTTGCAGATGTCTTAATGAATGTCCGGCGATCTATATCTCTTCTTATTTTTGGTTTCATTTTATAAGTTTTTATACTATATAAAATTACTATAATAAACAAAGATATCCCTGATAAGGTTCAGAGTTTTTAGTGATTATTTTGCTCCGATTCTATAACTTCAAGTTTCTGCCTGTTTTGCATTCTATCCGGAATACTCAGCAAAATCTCATTTTTCAGCAATCTATTATATTTACCTTTGAATGACTTTTATAAACGACAATATTCTAATTAATCCTTCAGCCGGTTGATAACTTCCATGCATGCTCTTGAATTATGATAGGGGCACTTCCAGAAACCAGCTTTTTCATCTTCCTTGTAAGGTATACCTTTATTATTTACTTTCAAGTACCATTCTCCGTATTTATGATCGATAATAAAGGAATCAATAAATTTCCATAAACTGATGGCCTTATCCAGATAAGTATTGTTTTTGGTTATTTGATATGCATTAACAAGACCAACCATTCCTTCTGCCTGAACCCACCAGTGTTTATCCTTATCCATTTTGTCTGAGCCAGTGTTCTTTTCATAATAAATCCCCCCTCCGGGATCAAAACCTTCACCGATCACAGTGTCTGTCATTTTCACAGCAATACTCCTTGTTTCGTTAACCAGTTCGGGATCATTTATAACTCCGGCCGCTTCAGTTAAAAGCCAGGAAAATTCAATATCATGACCAAAAGATATAATGCTGTCTGTTAATTCCCAGATTTCGTTAAAGAAGAGATTGAGGTGATTATTGTCATTAATAAAATATTTTATGAATACATCAATTATTTTTTTTAGTGAAATATATAGCTGTTTATCCTGCCATATCCTGTAAAGATTAGTATATGCCTCCAGAATGTGAAGGTGGGTATTCATTGTCTTTTTTGCATTAATATCTTTT
>CP070654.1:2149637-2158807 GCA_020354785.1 Bacteroidales bacterium | reverse complement strand
CATTTAAGTCAATAATTATCCTTTTAACATTCATTGCATTGCCCGCAGTTTTAATCTTTTTACAACCAGACTGGGGTACATCAATTATATTTTGCTTCTTTTTTCTTGTTTTGTTTCGGGAAGGGCTGCCAGGATGGGTGCTTGTTCTTGGTGCAATTGTTGTTGCCCTTTTTATTTCATCTTTATTATTTCCAAAACTTGTAATAGTTATTGGCCTGATAGTACTGGCCCATGTAGTATATTTTATTTTAAACAAGAGAATAAAACATAATATTATTACAGGGTTAATACTTATAGGTATTTATTTAATGATAAGGTTTTCAGGCTCTTATATGGAATATAATATGAGTGAGTATCTGATTCTACTTGTTGCCCTGGCTATATCATCTGTAATAAGTCTGATATTGGCTCTCAGACATAAAATCCAGAATGTACTTTTTATATTATTCTTCCTGTTCAGCTTTATAGCCTATACTTATTCAGTTGATTATGTATTTCATAATGTTTTGAAGCCTCACCAGCAAAAAAGGGTAAATATTTTACTGGGGAAAGAATCTGATCCGCGGGGATATGGCTATAATGTTAACCAGTCAAAGATAGCCATTGGCTCGGGAGGTTTTTTAGGCATGGGATTCCTTAAGGGTACACAGACCAAGCTGGACTTTGTACCTGAACAGAGCACTGATTTTATATTCTGTACTATTGGAGAAGAATGGGGATTTGTTGGAACAACAATAGTAATTATTTTATTTACACTGATGTTAATAAGGATTATTTTTCTTGCCGAAAGGCAAAGATCTATGTTTATACGAATTTATGGATATGGTGTAGCGGCAATAATTTTTCCCCATTTTGCGATAAATATTGGCATGACAATAGGTTTGACACCGGTTATCGGCATTCCCCTGCCATTCTTCAGTTACGGAGGTTCTTCCTTCCTGGCTTTTTCAATTTTGTTGTTCATTCTGGTCCGCCTGGATGCTGCAAGGATGGCATATCTTAAGTAAATTAAAAAATTTTGTTACATTTGTAATTCTGGCAAATTCCTGTTTCGGTATAATCAGGATATTTTTATAATTAAAAACTATTGATAAGTATGTTGAATTAACATATTGTAAAACTCCTGCGCCCCATGAAATTAAAAACCTATAGCTTACATAATTTAACGGAAATACCGCAGCTCAAAAGGCTGAGCAAAAAGCAGAGACAGGAAATTGAGATTGCAGCCAGAGTTATACCATTCAAGACAAATAATTATGTTGTAGAGAATCTTATAAGATGGAGTAACTATAAAACTGATCCGATATTTATTTTAAATTTTCCAACAAAAGACCTGTTAAAGAATGAACATTTCGAGAAGGTTGCCTCTCTGATTAAAAAAGGAGCTAATAAAGGTGAGATTACAAAGGCTGTTCATAATATATGGCTTCAGCTTAATCCTCATCCGGGGGATCAGTTAAAACATAATGTTCCGGAGCTGAACAAAACTAAATTAAAAGGTATACAACATAAGTATAATGAGACTTTACTGTTTTTCCCCACCCAGGGACAGACTTGTCATGCTTATTGTACATTTTGTTTTCGCTGGCCGCAATTTACTAACAGACAAGAGTTGAAATTTGCAATGAACAAGCCTGATCTACTTATTAAATACTTAAAGAAAAATAAGCAGATAACAGATATACTTATTACCGGAGGAGACCCGATGATTATGTCTGCAAATCAACTGGGTAAATATATAAATGCAATTTTAGATGCAGATTTATCACACCTGACAACTATACGCATAGGATCAAAAGTATTAAGTTACTGGCCCTACAGATTTATTTCCGATCCTGATTCCAGGGATTTATTGAATATTTTTAAAAAAGTTTTTAAGTCCGGAAAACATCTGGCTTTTATGGCAAACTTCAGCCATCCGGTTGAACTGTCTACAGAAGCAGTAAAGCTGGCAATTGGAAATATACTTAAGACAGGGGCGCAAATTCGGTCACAGTCTCCAGTTCTTAACAACATAAATGCCAGTCCGGCTATATGGAATGAACTCTGGAAAGAACAGGTTAAGCTGGGAATTATTCCGTATTATATGTTCATGCCAAGAGACACGGGAGCACAGCATTATTTTGCAGTTCCTCTTGTAAAGGCCTGGGAAATATATAAGGATGCTTATGCCGCTACCAGTGGCCTATGCCGGACAGTACGCGGCCCTATTATGTCAACAAGTCCCGGCAAGATACAGATTACAGGAGTTACTGAAATATTTGATGAAAAAGTAATGGTATTACTTTTTCTGCAGGCTCGTGATACCAAATGGACACGCAAGCCATTTCTCGCTAAATATAATGAAGATGCATTATGGCTTGATGATCTTAAGCCGGCTTTTGGCAAGAAGGAATTCTTTTACGAAAAGACACTCAGAAAGATATTATATGACAGTAACAATATAAGAAAGCTTGAAGTAGAGAGGTATTATGATGACAAAAAGTATATGTCTAGCGGATAATTGAAAGAGAAATACCGTATTTCCCTGAAACATACTCAGCCAGCCCGGGAAAATAATTCAGAAAGTCATTTTCTATATCAGTATAATTCTCTCTCAGAATAATAATTGCATAATCAGTTTCATCAGGCAGAGAGGTTACACTTGACATCCTTTTAAGAACCATTTCAATCCCATCGATTGATTTATATGTGTTTATCCAGTCTCTAGTAATAAAAGAAGGAACAAATTTCTTTACCTCATCAGGCAGGATTTCAAAATACTTTTTGAGTATTTTATGCAGGTTTTGAGTAAAATCCTTAAGTGAATGTGAAGAGAATTTATGCCAGTTTTTGGCCAGGAAATGGTCATAAAAAATATCAATTATTATTCCGGAGTATTTGCCATATTTTTTTTTCAGTAGGGATTTACTTTTTTTTACAGTTTTATTTCTGTCGGTATATAAATCTATACTCCTGTGCAAAAGAATGCCTTTTTTAATTGATTCGGAATATTTTTTAAAATGCTTTCCTTTAACATAATCACCTATGAAATTACCTATAACAACTTCTTCATTATTGCCGGACAGAAGTACATGTGCCAGATAATTCATATTATTTATGGTTTACCAAGAAGTGCAAACATATTTTTCTTGTATTCTTCCACCCCGGGTTGATTAAAAGGATTTATCTCAAGCAGGTAACCGCTTGTTCCGCAGGCTATTTCGAAAAAATACATTAACTGTCCCAGATAATATTCATTAAGCTCGGGAAGTTCAATATGAATATTGGGGACACCACCGTCAACATGTGCTTTTATAGTCCCTTTCTCTGCCATTTTGTTTACCTCGTCAATTCGCTTACCGGCCAGATAGTTCAATTTATCTTCATCTGTCTCTTCTTCAGGGATAACCATCTTGCGTTTTGTTTTTTTCACTGATATTATGGTTTCAAAGATGCTTCTTTCTCCTTCCTGGATATATTGGCCCATTGAGTGCAAGTCAGTAGTAAAATCAACGCTTGTGGGATATATCCCTTTTCCTACTTTACCTTCACTTTCAGCATATAGCTGTTTCCACCATTCAGCTAAATAATGAAGCCTGTTTTCGAAGTTTGCCAGTATTTCTATTTTTTTATGTGTCTTATTTAAGCTATACCTGGTGGCCGCATATATTGCTGCGGGATTTTCTTCAAACGGGATATCAGGACCTGTTTGCTTCTGCATATCTTTAGCTCCTTTAATAAAAGTTCTGATATCAAAACCGGCTACTGCAAGCGGAACAAGTCCAACATTTGTAAAAACAGAATACCTCCCGCCAATATCAGGCGGAATTTCAAATGAATTGCTGATTGTCTTGCCAACCATGGCTCTGAGTATTCCTTTTACCGGATCAGTAATCGCAATAATTAAATCTTTTGCTTTTGCTTCCCCTGCCTGTTTTATTAAATGTTTCCTCAGTATCCTGAATCCTATTGCAGGTTCCAGTGTTGTACCTGATTTTGAAATTACTGCAAGTGCATATTTTTTATTATCAAGGATATCCAGTAATTCCGACAGGTAATCTTCCCCTATATTATGTCCTGCAAATAAAAGTTTTGGGTGTCCGTGATCTTTTTTCAGTTGTATGAAATTATCTGACAAGGCATCATAAACGGCTTTTGTTCCAAGGTAGGAACCTCCTATGCCAATAACTACAAAGAATTCAATATTGTTATTTTTTATTTCAGAGCTGATTTTTTCAATTTTACTTATTTCTTCTTCACTTATCAATGACGGATGATTTACCCATCCTAAAAAATCATTTCCCCGGCCTGTCTTGTCGTGCAGGGATTTAATTATATTTATTACCTTATCCTTAAGATCAAATATTGAATCCTTTGATACAAATTTGAAAACATTATCTATGCTTAACTCCAGGTTTTTCATTCTGTTAAAGTTTTTTATCAATACTCAGTTTATTTCAGTTTATCTGTTAGCAATTTTATTTCAATAGCAGGAGCTATTTTCTCATATAATATATTATAAACAGCATTTATTATTGGCATTTTCACATTATACTCTTTGTTTATTTCATTTATACAAATTGTTGCATGATAACCTTCGGCTATCATGTTAAGCTCAAGTTGAGCCGATTTTACTGAATAACCCTTGCCAATCATTGTCCCGAATGTTCGGTTTCTGCTAAACTGCGAGTAGGCTGTTACTATAAGGTCTCCCAGGTAAGGTGAACTAAATACCCTTCGTTTGCTTTTATATGTTGTATTCAGGAATTGTTCAATTTCCTGGATGGCATTTGATACAAGAACTGCCTGAAAATTGTCACCATAACCCAGGCTATGGCATATTCCGGCAGCAATAGCTACTATATTTTTAAGTACCGCTGCATATTCAGTCCCGTATATATCTTTTGAAGTCTTAATCTTTACATAATGGCAACTAAGTTTGTTTACAATAACCTCCGCTTTAGTCTTGCTGGTACAGGCTATGGTAAGATAAGACAATCTTTCCAGGGCTATTTCTTCAGCATGGCATGGCCCTGAAATTATGCCTATATTTTTGTAAGGCACATTATAGTGTTTGTTAAAAAATTCAGATATTGTCAGGTTATTACCTGGTATTATTCCTTTTATTGCTGAGACAATAAACTTATTATCGAATCCGGAACTATAATCTTCAAGAGATTCCTTAAGGAAAGGAGAGGGAATAGCAAAGATTAAAACATCTGATTGTTCAATTGCCCCGGAAATATTATTGAAAAAATTGATTTTATCAACCTCTATACTAACAGAACTCAAATAATTCGGATTATGATGAAATTTCTTTATTAAATCAATATTTTTCTGATCCCTGATATACCAGTTAAGCTCATCAATATTATGTAATAGTAATTTAACTATTGCTGTAGCCCAACTGCCACCGCCCAGAACTGCAATTTTTGATGAGTGGTTCATTAACCGGTTTTTAATAAGCTACAAAAATAGCATTTACAAACAATAATCTGAAACTTGCCAGGTATAATAAAACAAAAAAGCCTTTGCGGGGAGCAAAGGCTTTAAAATATTATCTTGCAGTACAGCTATGCTGTCCAGGTTCCGCTCATGTACACTTCATTTTCATAATACCATACCCAGCTTCCATTTCCATCAGCATCCCATTCATAGTGCCAGTGAGTATATCCACCTGCAGAATAGTAATCGAGTGTCCCTGAACCGTCGGGATTCAACACAAGCTCATATTGTAAATAATAGGGATATTCATTGTCTGAAGATTCCCATACAAATGTGTAATTAATTACACCCTCTGCATTTACATTCCATGAGTATATCCAGTATAATTCTTCACAGTCTTCATAGTACTCATCATAATATAACTCATAGTATATACAGGCCCACCCGAAATTAAATTTTATTTCACCCTGGGTCCCGTCTTTCAGTTCCCATGCTTCAATGTAATTATATTTAGTGGAGTTATCGAACTGAATTTGCATAGTCCACATATATTGGGTAGACGTTTCTTCAAATGTCCAGTAAAAAGTCATAGTGTGGCCCTCGTAAGGTGTTGACCATTTCCAGGTACCTTCGCCGGTGGTAGATTTGTTACTTACCTTAGTAGCACCTTCAGGAGGAGTAAGACTGCTGTAAAAGGATGACCAGTCAGCTGCTGATTCGATAGCATCAACACATGCCTGTGCATTTTCATCTGAAGAATTCACTAATCCCTCGGGAATTTTATTGATAATTTCTTCTTCAGTTAAACTAAAACCTGCGAATGTCGGTAGTTCGTCATCATCATCCTTTTTACAACCTGTTACAAATGTTAATATAACAGCAAGGAAGAGGGGTATAAAAAATTTACTGAATTTTTTCATGATAATAATTTTTTATTGTTATTGATATTGACTTATAAATTTAATAATTATTTATGTATTACAATAATAACATATTAACATTTTAACATTTAACGAACAAGTAATTGATAAGGTTACGTAGAATCAAAAACTAACAAGGCCGGTAAAAAGCATTAAAGACTTTACTGTTAAATTTTTAATAAATAAGTTTTATTAGGATTTTTAGTATTAGCTTTGCAAGTTTTTATATGGAAAGTTGTCTAATGATTAATATATTTTCTGTAATCTGTAAATATTGATAAATGAGAAAATTGTTCTTTATCCCGGTACTGGTTTTAATTTTAGACAGTTCGATTGCCCAGAGACCGCATGATGATCATAACCACGAAAACATGCCCAAAGTTGGTGTTATAACCGGTAAGGTCCGGGATGCAGGTACAGATGCATTTATTGAATATTCAACGGTCAGTATTTTCAGCCACAGGGATTCTTCTCTAATTACCGGCACCATAACGGATCAAACCGGCAGCTTTATTTTAAAGGAATTACCCTATGGTTTTTTCTATGTTGAATTTGGTTTTATAGGATATAAGAAGCACAGGGTTACCAGAATCAGAATAACACCTAATGCCAGTGTGGTTGATCTTGGAGTAATAAAGCTGGAGCCGACATATACATCCCTTGAGCAGGTGGAAGTAGTGGCAGATAAACCACATGTTGAATATAAGATTGACAGGAAAGTAATAACCGTAAGCCAGGACATTAGTTCTGCAGGGGGCACTGCAGTAGATGTTCTTGAAAATACACCCTCGGTTCAAACTGATCTGGAAGGTAATATCACATTAAGAGGAAGTTCAAATTTCAGAGTGCTGGTTGATGGTAAACCCAGCGTAATTGAGGGAAATGAAGCCCTTCAGCAAATACCTGCGAGCTCAATTCAGAGTATAGAAATTATTACAAACCCATCAGCAAAATATGATCCTGACGGAATGGCCGGAATAATAAACATATTAATGAAAAAACAGAAACAACATGGATTTGGAGGAATATTCAATGCATCAATAGGTACAAAAGAGAAGTACAGGACTAACTTCCTGATAAATTACCGGAAAAATAATATTAATTTCTTTGGAGGGCTGAGCTATGATGACAGAAAATTCAGCGGAACAGGTCTGATGAACAGGGAGAGTTATCTGAATGATACTGTATTTTATGTTTTATCTGATGGCTCAAGAGAGTTCAGGCGGAAAGGTTTTGAAATAAAAGGGGGATTTGATTACAGTATTAACGATAAACATTTAATAACACTATCAGGAAGCAGGGGTGACAGGGGATTTTCAAGGGGACGTTTTGAAAAATATCATGAATACTCCGATCCTTCATTAACAGACCAGTGGTACAACAGCAGGGATGTTTTTGAAGTTAATTTTGATTATTACGGTGTTAACTTTGACCATCTTCTGAAATTTGACCAGCCGGGACATGAATTGCTGTCATCGGTCTATTACAGATCAAGCCAGGGAAGAAACACAAGTGACATGACAGAAGATACTGCAAGCATAATTGAAAACGGCACATTAAAACAGCGTTCAGGTCAGGATGAGTATGAAACTGAATTAAGGATCAAAGCAGATTATACTAAGCCGTTTCATAATAATGGCAAATTTGAAGCCGGATACCAGGCGAGAATTGATATTTGTGACGCTGATTATGTGCTTGAAGATTATGATTATGATCAGAATTTATGGTTAACTAACGGAGAATTCACCAACGAGATAGAAGTCTACAGAAATATCCAGGATGTATATGGAATGTATTCTGATAAGATAATTGGAATAGATTACCAGCTGGGATTACGTATAGAATATACTGACAGGGTAATTAAACAGGTAACAACAGGTGAAGAATTTATATATAATAAATTTATGATTTTTCCGACCGCACACCTGACAAAGCAATTTGAGAATAATTACCAGGTATTGCTGAGCTACAGCCGGCGGATAAACCGCCCCAGGCACTGGCATGTAAATCCGTTTACACGTTATATTGACAGGTTAAATAAAAGAGTAGGGAATCCTGAACTGGAACCTGAATTCACAGATTCCTATGAATTAAATTTCCAGAAACATTTTGGCAAATCGTTTGTTGCATTAGAAACATACTACCGGCAGACTAACAACAAAATTACAAGGATAAGAATCCAGGATACCACAACAACTGAAAATGTATTGATACATACAATGGATAATGTGAACAGGGATTATGCTTTAGGTGCCGAATTGATGGCCAATCTGCAAATATTTAAGTGGTGGAATATTAATACAAGCGCTAACTTTTTCAATTACAGGATTGAGGGAGAAATTGTCAGTGAGGATGTATCACAAATGAAGAATACATGGAATTTCAGGGGTAATACAACATTCAGGTTTAAGTGGGGAAGCAGAATACAGCTTACAGGATTTTACTCCGGGCCCTCTGTAACCGCACAAGGAGAAAGAGAAGCTTTTTATACTGTGAATGCCGCATTACGGCAGGATTTTATGAAAAGGAAACTCAGCCTGACTTTGCAGATTAGGGATATTTTTAAATCAGGGAAATTTGAATTTACAACCAGAGGTGAAGACTTCTATATTTATAACAGGTTTACAAGAGAACCGCAGGTTGTAACATTAAGTCTGACCTACCGGCTTAATAATATAAGACAGTCAAAAGATGACCACGACCATACTGAAACCGATTATGGTACCGATACGGAATAAAGCACCAGGGAAATATTGGAATATGGGAATAAAGGAAATATAGGAATAAAGGATTAACGATTTACGATTAACGATTTGAGATTTT
>CP070654.1:2145838-2149537 GCA_020354785.1 Bacteroidales bacterium | reverse complement strand
GAGATATGGGAGGTATTATTGTTATTGATTTTATTGATATGCAATCCAGTAAGAATAAGCAAATAGTTAATGAAAAGATGAAAGAATGCATGTCAACTGACCGTGCAAAACATACAATCCTGCCCTTAAGCAAATTCGGATTAATGCAAATAACAAGACAGAGAGTAAGACCGGAAATGCATATCAGTACTACTGAGATTTGTCCGGCCTGCAACGGTTCAGGTGAAATTTCCCCAAGTATCCTGTTTGTTGATAATATTAAAAACCGGATTTCTTTCATTTTACAGGAGAATAAACATAAGAAGCTTATTATAAAAGTCCATCCTTATATAGCTGCATATATAAACAAAGGGATATGGCCTGTTCGTTTACGCTGGCGGTTTCAGTTCAAATGTAAATTCAGGATTATCCCGGTCTCCTCTTTTAATTTTCTGGAATATAATATACTTGATGAGTTTGGTGAAGAAATCTTACATTAGTAAAATTTTAAGCATATGAAACGGTATATAATAATTTTAACAGGACTTATTCTTCTGGTTTATTCTTCAGGCATCTCGCAAATATTTAATCCCGTTAAATGGAATTTTAAATCAGAAAAGATCAGCAGTAAATATTATAACCTGGTTTTTGAGGCTACAATTGATACTAACTGGCATTTATATGGTCTGAATATTCCTGAAAATGGTCCGATAGCAACATCAATAGTATATACAGATAGTACCGGGTTTAAAATATCCGGTAAACCGGTTTCAGTTACTAAACCTGAGATCAAGTTTGATCCGGTTTTTGGATTGGACCTGGAACTATATAGTAATAAAGCAATATTTAAGCAGCAAATAGAAAAGGCAACAGGGGAAGACCTTATTGTAAAAGGCTACGTTGAATTCATGTCATGTGACGATCAGAGATGCCTTCCTCCTAAAGAAGCAGAATTTGAGTTGTTTCTTGCAGATGCAAAAACTGAAATACTGAATAAGTCTCTTCTCGGGATCCTTTTGATTTCAATACTTGCAGGATTAGGAGCTCTACTGACTCCCTGTGTCTACCCGATGATTCCGCTGACTGTATCCTTTTTCATGAGAGGTCAAAAAACCAGGTTAAAAACAATTTCTGAAGCTTTAGTATTTGGAATTTCTATAATCTTTATTTATACAGTTATTGGAATAATTGTTGCCCTGCTTAAGAATCCCAACGCAGTTAATTCACTTAATACGCACTGGATTCCAAATATCTTATTCTTCGTTATATTTATTATATTATCGATATCATTTTTTGGCGCTTTTGAGATTATTTTGCCCTCGGGGCTGGCCGGTAAAATTGATAAACAAGCAGACAGAGGTGGTTATATTGGTGCTTTTTTTATGGCTCTTGCAATGACAATTTTATCCTTTTCGTGTACAGGACCAATTGTAGCATCACTGTTAATAAAAGCTTCCCAGGGCGAAGTGTTGGAGCCGGTAGTTGGTATGTTTGGTTTCTCATTTATCTTTGCCGTACCGTTCACACTGCTGGCCATATTTCCCTCATGGCTAAAAAACCTGCCTAAATCGGGAGGATGGTTAAATTCTGTTAAGGTATTCCTGGCATTTATTATGCTGGCATTTGCTTTCTATTTCATTGGCAGGATAGAACAGACTTATCACCTTAAAATAATAAGCCGGGATCTTTTTATTGCTATATGGATAGTGATATTTGCTCTATTAGGATTTTATCTCCTGGGAAAAATAAAGTTTTCACATGATAGTGAAGTTAAGCATATTAGTGTAAGCCGGCTTTTTTTATCAATAATCTCTTTCTCATTCGTTGTGTATATGATACCCGGATTATTCGGAGCAGAACTACGAGGAATTTCAGTAATTCTTCCTCCAAAGGAAATTCAGAAATTCGATCTTAGTAAAACAGGTTTATCAGACCAGCAGTCATTAACTATGCCTGGAATAAAACCTGATAATTCATTATGTGTTTCTCCAAAATATTCTGACTTTTTACATTTGCCTCACGGACTCGAGGGGTATTATGTTTACGAGGAAGCACTGTCCTGTGCAAAACAACAAAATAAACCGGTTTTAGTTGATTTTGTAGGACACTCCTGTACAAACTGCAAGAAAATGTACAATAAAGTATGGTCAGATACTGAAGTGCTTGAGATTTTAAAAAACGATTTTGTTATTGTAGCCCTTTATGTTGACGATAAAACAAAACTATCTCAGAGTGAATGGATTACTTCATCCCATGATGGAAAAGTAAAAAAGACTATCGGAAAGAAAAATGCTGACTTCCAGGTTTCGAAATTCAAATCCAATGCATTACCTCTTTATGCTATTGTTGATCATACAGGCGATATGTTAACAGAAAAAACCTTTACATATGACAGGAACGTAAATAATTTCATTAAATGGCTCAAAGAAGGAAAGGAAAACTTCAATAATTAACCCGGCTTATTTGCTATAAATCAGAACTTGCCGAATTTAAAATTTACACCAAAAGAAAATCCGTTAAGAACATCTCCTTCAGTATTCATTAATTCTATTTCAGAAGTATACCTGTAATAAGCTCCCATTGTAAACCTGAAAAACCGTGTTATATTCATTTCCACTTCTATACCTGGCTCAGCTACAAGAAAGGTCTCGGAATCTTCGACAAAGTAATCCTCTTCCCATTCTCTGATATCCACACTGGCGTAAGCTACTCCGCCAATTCCGATTAATACCGGGATAGATAAGTGAACGGGAAATCTCGGCAATATTATTGGCTCAAAAAACATACCTCCGTAACCACCTGCCAGGCTAACATTTCTACCTAACATATTATCCAGGTGAGAGTCGTTTACAAATCCTGCTCCACCTATTCCTAATGAAAACATATGCCCCATTATTAATCCGCCCCTGGCACCAAACACAAATGCATCTTTTGAGTCTATTTGTGAATAAAGTACTGATAATCCTCCATAACCGCCTATTTCATCGCTTCTTCCTATCAATGTGATTATTTCATCGTGTTTTCTTTTCCTTATATCATCATCTTCTTCAATCTGAGAAAATGAGTATAAACTTAAAAACAAAATAAAAATTACTGATACAATTCGATTCATTAGTTTAATATTTTTTAATTATCCAGAAATAAATTACATTTTTAGATGTCTGTTAAAATCTAAACTTTAAAGTTAGAGCCGTATCATCCAGGAAAATATAAAAGATACGGCTGGTTGAAAATTCAAAAAAAGGTTTTATGTCAATACCTAAAATAACCGGGAATTCCCTGATATTATACTCCAGGCCTAAATACCCGTCTAATCCGAAAACCGGAGAATATCTCCATGATTCAAGTTGATAAGATTTGTTCAGGATTTTAAATCTGTTTGTATAATGTAAACCTATATGTGCTCCATAACCATAAACAAAACTCAGGTTATCGGTAATCTCATAGAACGCCGGTCTGAAATGCTGTTTCAAAGCGGTCAGACGCAATCCACGTCTCGTATAGTTAATAATTGCCTCAATAGCACTCTCTTCATCAATATATTGCCTGTATGTAAAGCCCGTAGCGGTCCCCGGTCTGAATCCGGCACTCCGGGTATAATTCTGGGAATATACATAAGGGCATAATATAATAAATACAAGTATGGTAAAATACTTCATAGGGCTTATTATTTTTGCATTTTAGTATTAATTATTACCGCCTTCTGACTTCACCCGAACC
>CP070654.1:2140482-2145738 GCA_020354785.1 Bacteroidales bacterium | reverse complement strand
TTTTTCTTTCGTTGCAGCCGGTCACACATTATTAACCTGCTTAAGGTTTATAAAGTCGTATTTAACCATAATTGCAATATAATAATGGAGTGCGGTACAATAATAAAACTATCAAGGAGACGCAAGGCAGGATTTTCATCAGCAATGAAGAACTTATCTAAAAATCATACCAGGAATTATTATAATTATAACTAATATTTCATTGTAATTATACAAAAAGTATAATTTATGGCTGTATTTCCCACAATAGTTGATAAATTCTGGCATTTAGTTGATTAATTAGAACGCTTTTTTCTTTTATTTTTAGGCTTAATTACTTATCTTGTCCATTATTAATTAAACTAATAACTATGAATAAAGGTGAATTAATTGATGCGATTGCTAAAGGAAGCGGTCTAACCAAAGCTGCTAGCGAAAAAGCATTAAACGCTGCCTTGGGGGCAATAACAGGTGCACTCAAAAAAGGCCAAAGAGTAGGATTGGTAGGTTTTGGATCATGGAAAGTAGTCAACAGAGCTGCACGTAAAGGTAAAAATCCACAGACAGGTGCTGTGATTAATATTCCTGCCAAAAAGGTAGTAAAATTCAAAGCTGGTGCTGATATGAGTTTATAGTTAATGTGATGAATTAGATATGCTGAGAAAAGCACCCTGAACGGGTGCTTTTTTTATTTTTATCATTTATGGTTTTAAAGGTATATCAACCCTCAGAAGTGCTCCTTCCTCTTTCCGGATATGTATATTGTGATGCTTTACTATCTTTAGCATTGGTAAGTTTTCACTTAGTATATAACCTGTTAAATTGTTTATATTATTTCTTCTGGCATGGTCGATTAAAAGATTAAAAAATATTGTACCAAGCCCCTTGTTTTGATATGAATCCAGCACAGTTATTGCAAATTCTGCTGAGCAGGGATTATCTATCAATTTAATGTACCTGGCAACTCCGACAGGATGCTTTAATTGTTTTTCCAAAACAAATGCAATCATAGCTACATGATTATCATTATCAATTTCAGTTAAATACTTTAAATCTTTGTCTGAAAGACTATCGGGTGGTGAAATAAATCTAAAATATTGTGATTTATAAGATAACTCTTTATATCCTTTCTCTATATACACTCTATCTGTTTGTCTAAGAAATCGAATAAGGACAGTTATTCCGTTTTTCAGTGTTGTCTTATGTATATATTTGGTCATAAGTAACTGATATTCAAAACATGAATTATTATAATACTTTTATAATCTCTATTCGCTTAATATAAAATGCTAAATAAATACTAAAGTTCATAATTTTGCCAAAATAACATCATTATTTATATGAAAAAACTTAATCCAAGGGACTACATTATTTACGGAGAGTCGCAAATTGAAAGAGAAGCTATCAACCAGATGGAAACAGCTATGCGGCTTCCAATAACAATCCAAGGAGCCCTGATGGCTGATGCGCATAGTGGATACGGGTTGCCCATAGGAGGAGTCCTGGCTACTGATAATGCTATTATACCATATGGTGTAGGGATGGACATTGGATGCAGAATGTGCCTGTCAGTTTACAATTTCCCCTCCACTTTCTTAGCTAAAAACAGAAATCTGTTAAAGTCAATCCTGAAAGAAAATGTAAAGTTCGGAACAGATGAATTCCCCGGAAGAAAGGAACATGAAGTGCTTGACAGAAGAGAATTTAAAGAAATAAAAGTGTTAAGACAATTGAAAGACAAAGCCTGCAGTCAACTCGGCACATCGGGAAGCGGAAATCACTTTGTTGAATTCGGTATTGCCGATATACCTTTGGAAAATAATGAATTTAATATTGAGGGGGGTAAATATCTTGCAGTTCTCTCCCACTCAGGATCAAGAAATTTTGGAGCCAGTATTGCCAGGCATTATACAAGAGTAGCTAAAGATAAATGTAACCTCCCGAAAGGAGCCCAAAACCTTGCCTGGCTGAATCTAGATCACGAAGAAGGGATTGAATACTGGCTTGCAATGAATCTGGCAGGAGATTATGCTGCTGCAAACCACCAGATAATACATCAAAAAATCTCAAAAGCCCTGGGCGAAAAACCTGTAATACGTGTTGAAAATCATCATAATTTCGCATGGAAAGAAAAACTTGAGGATGGTACCGGCGTTATTGTACACCGTAAAGGTGCTACTCCTGCCATAAAAGGTGTACTGGGCGTAATTCCCGGATCAATGACCTCTCCGGGCTTCATAATCAGAGGTAAAGGCAACTGGCCATCAATAAATTCCGCATCACACGGTGCAGGAAGACTATTGTCCCGCTCTAAAGCAAAAGAACGTTTTTCAAATAAAATCCTGTCCGAAGCTCTGAATAAGGCCGGTGTTGAATTAATGGGCGGCGGGCTGGATGAAGCCCCCGGAGCTTATAAGGATATCCATAAAGTCATGGAATACCAGAAAGAACTTGTTGACATTATTGGTATTTTTTATCCAAAAATTGTGAGGATGAGCAGTGATTGACCTATCCATTTGATTAATAGCATTATATTACTAACGCGGTAAGTATTTCTAAAAAAAAATTGCAAAAAATTTGTATTTATCATACTAATATATTAATTTTATACGATATTTGTATTATTTTACTTTTTACGTATATTTAATTTTATTATGTATATAATATGAATAATCCGAAAAAACAGCAAATAGTAAGTACTGCGAGGGATCTTTTCTGGAAATTTGGTTTCAGGCGCGTATCAATTGAAGAGATTTGCAGAGAAGCCAATGTTAGCAAAATGACCTTCTATAAACATTTTAAAAATAAAGATGAGCTGGTTAAGTACATTATTGATTTTATTACAGGAATTGCAATGAAAAAGTACAGGGAAATAATGGACAGCGATATACCTTTCACAGAAAAGGTTGAGAAAAGCATCCAGTTAAAAATGGAGTCAAGTAATGATATGAGCCAGGAATTTTTTGATGACTTTCATAAGAATGCAAGCCCTGAGCTTCACGATCATTTTAATAAGCTTGTACATGCAAACTTAAATACTATTCAGAATGATTATATAAAGGCACAAAAACAGGGAGATGTAAGGCCTGATATTAACCCGAACTTTATTCTGTATTACCTGGATAAAATGTTGGAGATGGCAAAGGACGAAAATCTGATGAGGCTATATAAATCCCCGCCTGATCTGATCAATGAATTAACAAGGTTTTTCTTTTATGGTATTTTGTCCAGGAAAACATAGCACTGTGAGCTAATGAAAAGTTTTGTATACATACTATTCTTGTCCGTATTTATTTATGCAGAATTATTTTCGCAAAGCATAACACCTGAAGGACAAATAAATTCGTGGCTGTCAGTAAATCCTTCAAGTGACTTTACAGCCCAGGCAGGATTGCGGTTTATACCTTCCTTTACAATAGAAAAGCAAACAAATAAAATAAAATATGATTCTGAAATATCAGTAAATACTTACGGGATATTGGATTTTGACAGTAAGGGAGTTGAACCGGACGGAAATTTTAAGCCTTACCGGATTTGGATAAGAATGTCAACAGAGCAGTTTGAGTTAAGGGCAGGATTGCAAAAAATAAATTTTGGTCCGGCAACAATGTTACGTCCTCTGATGTGGTTCGACCGCATCGATCCCCGTGATCCCCTGCAGCTTACTGACGGAGTCTACGGAATACTGGGAAGATACTATTTTCTTAATAATGCTAATATCTGGATATGGGGTTTGTATGGAAATGAAAACACGAAGGGATGGGAATTTATTCAAGGCAACAAGAAACGGCCTGAATATGGTGGCCGCCTGCAAATTCCTGCCTTAAAAGGTGAAATGGCAATATCCTATCATAACCGGGAAGTGGATTACAGTAAATCTGTTTTTGACACAACGATTACCGGTCTTGCCAACTCAAATGAAAACAGGCTGGGGCTGGATGGCAGATGGGATATAGGTATTGGATTATGGTTCGAAAGTACACTATTGCATCAGGATATCCCAAAAGAATATCTGCCGTGGCAAAAGCAGATTAATATAGGACTTGATTATACGTTTGGTATAGGAAAAGGATTAAACGTTATAAAGGAGTTTCTATATGTTTCAGCAACACAAAGTGCTTTTAAGTTTAAAAACAACATATCATTTTCTGCACTGGCATTAAGATATCCTGTTGGATTACTGGATAATATTACTGCTATGGTATATTACGACTGGACCAATAATGACTGGTACAGGTTTGTTAACTGGCAGCGACAATACGATAAAATAAGTCTTTACCTGATGGTGTTCTGGAATCCAGATGAATTTGGTATATATCAGAATCTTGAGGATAACAGCCTGTTTACAGGAACCGGACTTCAATTTATGTTTGTCTACAATTACTGATTTGAATTATATTTTAATTAACTTACATTAAAAAAATAAAAATGGAAAACAATAAAATCATAACACTCGAAGGTGTAAAGAAGCATTTTCCTATCGGGGGAGGAAAGTTTACGGCCTTAAACGGTATAAACATAACATTTGGAGAAGGTGAATTTGCCGGTTTTGTCGGTCCCAGCGGCTCGGGTAAAACAACCCTCCTGAATTTAATTGGTTCTCTTGATACTCCTTCTGAAGGAAAAGTACTGGTACTTGACAACGATATTGGCCTGCTTACGGCAAAAAAGGCAGCGATGCTCCGAAGGAAAAAGCTGGGATTCATTTTTCAGACCTACAATCTGCTGCCTGTTTATACGGTTTTTGAAAACATCGAATTTCCATTGCTGCTTTTTAATATGGGGGCATCTGAAAGAAAAAAAGCTGTGCTTGATGCTATTGAATGGGTTGGCCTGTCGGATAAAGTGAAATCAAAACCTGCACAACTATCAGGTGGAGAATGCCAGAGGGTAGCAATAGCCAGGGCTATGGTCAAAAAGCCTAAGGTTGTACTGGCTGACGAGCCCACAGCAAATCTGGATTCTGAAAACTCTCATCATATATTGAAAACCATGGAGAATCTTAACAAGAATCTGCAGACCACATTCATATTTGCCACCCATGATGATAAAGTAATAAACTACTTAAAAAGAAAAATTCTTCTTCAGGATGGTAAAGTAACTGCTGATGAAGTTACCACTAATTAATTAAGGAGGACAAAATTATGCTTGCAATAAAATTAGCCTACCGGAACCTGGTTGGCGCAGGTCTACGAACCTGGCTCAATGTATTTGTATTGTCCTTTGTTTATATACTTATTATCTGGCATTATGGTGTTCTGGACGGGTGGAATCGCC
>CP070654.1:2136296-2140382 GCA_020354785.1 Bacteroidales bacterium | reverse complement strand
TTCACTATTGAAGGCATGCAGGATATAGTTTCTGTAACCGTACTGGATTTATATGGCAGACAAATCAGTAACCATGATGTCTGCAATCAACCCTCGATTAATATACATCTGGATCTACCTGCCGGATTGTATGTTGTGAGGTTATCTGATGGCACAAGGTCTTATCATGCTAAAATTACTGTAAGATAAGCATACCAGTTAAGATTGATACTATTTTTCCATACTTCGATTGACAATTAAGACTTGCATCAATTTTTAAAGTAATTGGCTGAAATCTTATATCCTGATATTCTAATTTAAAATACCTTTTGTTTTAATTTCAATACATGTTCCGTCAGGTAAAAATCTTCGACTCAGTTATTTAGGTTATCAAGTCGAAGAAATCGTTATTGCTGCTGAAACTAATACATCAGTAAGCTTCATATCTTGTATAAATGGAATAAAACAGTTTAATCTTAATATATAATGGAGAAAAAAATTAAAAAACAGTATCCAATTATTTCCTTACTATATTATATAGGAAGGAAATCATGGCTGACAGGATTTTTGATCTTATTAATAGCTTTAGACAGTTCATCAGTGTTTGCAAATAATGGTCATGCTGCCAAAGAAGGAGTATATGATGAGACAAAAAATCCAATTAATGTGGCTACAGAATTACTTGTTACCCTAAAGGCTAATGTTCAACAGGTAGTAGTAACAGGTAAAGTAACCGACTCAGAAGGGAATCCGCTACCAGGTGTGAATATTATTGAAAAGGAGACAATGAACGGTACTATTACTGATCCGGATGGTAACTACTCGATCACTGTTTCATCTTCTGAATCGGTACTGGTATTTTCTTATGTCGGATACCTTGCTGAAGAAATGCAAGCAGGCAATCAACCGGTATTAAATATTGTACTTATTGAAACCCTCGAAGAACTGGGAGAAGTTGTTGTAGTAGGCTACGGAAGGCAGAAGAAAGAGAGTGTAGTAGGCGCTATTTCGCAAACAACCGGCAAGGTACTGGAAAGGACAGGGGGCGTGTCTAATATAGGCGCAGCTTTGACCGGGAATATTCCGGGTTTGATTACCATGCAGGGTACAGGAGAACCTGGTGACGAGAACCCTCTTATATTAATAAGGGGCCAGGGTACATGGAACTATGGTAATCCGCTTGTTTTAATCGATGGGATTGAGCGCTCCATGAACGAGATTGACTTTAAATCAGTGGAAAGCATATCGGTATTGAAAGATGCATCTGCTACCGCAGTTTTTGGTGTTAAAGGGGCAAACGGGGTTATACTTATTACTACCAGAAGAGGATCTGAAGGTAGGGCAAACATTAGTGTATCCTCCAATGTGACCATGAAAATGCCTTCAAAGATACCCGGAAAGTATGACGCGTATGACGCTCTTAAAATAAGAAATATGGCCATAGAACGTGAGGTTACCATAAGCCCTGCTCTATTTCAGGCATACACTCCGATCGCCGAGTTGGATAAATACCGTAACCCGTCCAGTCCTGAAGAAGCTGAAAGATATCCCAATGTTGACTGGCAGGAAGAGTCATTTAAGGATTATACCATGTCGTACAATAATAATATCAGCATTTCCGGTGGATCATCATTTGTTAAATACTTTACCTCAATGGATTATCTTCATGAAGGAGATCTTATGAAAGTCCAGGATAACTACCAGGGGTATACACCAGGCTATGGTTATGACAGGTTGAATTTTAGAAGTAATCTCGACTTTAATATAACCAATACAACGACCCTCTCAACAAATCTTTCAGGTTCTCATGCAGCAAAAAAGGAAACCTGGTCCGGATTCGAGTATACAATGTGGCAGGCCGCTTATTCTAATCCCCCGGATGCTTTCCCGGTTAAGTACAGCGATGGGACCTGGGGATTCTGGCCTGCAAATGAAGTTGATGTACAAAATTCTGTTAAGAATGTGTCAACAACTGGGGTAAGGAACGTAAAGACATCTATAATAAATACCGACTTTACTCTTACACAGGACCTGGGCATGCTTTTAAAAGGGCTTAATATAAAAGGTACATACTCCATGGATAATACTTTTTTATCCTGGGGAGGTGTCTGGCATAACTGGGGCACTGGTATTGAGAAGTGGATTTCCCCTGAAGGGGATACAACCTGGAACCAGATATATGGAGCAACCAAGTATGATTATATTACTCCGGAATGGTCAGACAGCGCTGATGGAATGAGAAACAGGGAAACAATAAGAAAAGCTTTCTACCAGATTCAGCTTTATTACGAAAAACAGATAAGCAAGCATTACGTTACAGCCATGGGGCTTTTTAGCCGGGATAAATATGCTAAAGGCAGCACATTCCCACATTATCGCGAAGACTGGGTTTTCAGAACAACCTATAATTATAATGAAAGATATTTTGTTGAATTTAACGGGGCATATAATGGCTCTGAAAAATTTGGCAAGGGGTACCGGTTTGATTTTTTTCCTTCTGCAGCGCTTGGATGGATGTTAAGTAATGAAAGCTTTATGAAAAATATTTCCTGGCTTCACAGGCTAAAAATCCGCGGATCCTATGGTCTTGTTGGAAACGACGAAATATTAGATAAAACTGATGAAGACTATGAGCTTTACCGTTGGTTATACTCAACGACATGGGAATACGGAGGTCAATCCCTATTGGGCAGGACTGCGAATTACTACAGTCCTTATGCCTGGTATAAAGAGAGCACTATTGGTAACCCTGAAATACACTGGGAAACTGTAGAAAAGAAAAACCTGGGAATTGAATATTCATTCCTGAACGGGCTGATTGAAGGTAGTGTGGACTTTTTTAATGATTATCGTAAAGAAATCCTTGTAAAGGGTGAAGACAGGGCAGTCGTTGACTATTTGGGCGGGGTTCCGCCTTCGGCTAACCTTGGTGAAGTAAAAGTTAATGGATATGAGATTGAAACAAGATTAAATCATCGTTTTGCACAAGGGTTAAGGTTGTGGGCAAATTTTAGTATGGCACACGCCAAAGATGAGATCATTTTTGCCGATGACCCTGAATTACTGCCTGCATACCAGAAAAAGCAGGGATACCCGATCGACCAGTACAGGTCGCAATTGCTTGGTGATTTCGTTAATACATGGGATGAAGTTTATGGCAGTACACAGTGGGAAACTAATGACAATAAGAAATTACCCGGGGAATTTAATATTATAGATTTTAATGGTGACGGTATAATAGATGCTTATGATGGAGCACCAAACGGCTTCCCGGAAAGACCCCAGAATACTTACAATTGGAGCCTTGGCTGCGATTATAAAGGATTCAGTGTTTTCGTGCAATTTTACGGGGTAAGTAATGTAACCAGACATGTAGGTTTTAGTAATTTCAGTAAACAGGTGAATGTAGTATATGAACAGGGAGATTACTGGTCAAAAGACAATACCAATGCGGAATCGTTTGTTCCGAGATATGTAGAAACATTTGGCAGATATGGTAACTTCTACGCTTATGACGGATCGTATTTACGCTTAAAAAATGCAGAAATAGCATACACCTTCCAGGCAGGCATGATAACCAGGATCGGAATACAATCATTACGGATATTCCTGAATGGAAACAATCTTTATTTATGGACTAAAATGCCCGATGACCGTGAATCAAATCTGGGTGAACGGGGCGGAGCAGGCGCCTATCCAACTATGCGACGTATAAATCTTGGAGTAAATATTGTTTTGTAAAAAATATAAGATCATGATAAAGAATAAAAACATAATTAATTTAATACGAACCTGCATTGTTGCAATGGGCCTTATGATGGTATCCTGCGAGGACTATCTGGACAAGGCACCGGAAGCAATCATTTCCGAGCAGGAGGTATTTGGTACTTTTAAAAGTTTCCAGGGATATGTGGAAGAAATGTACCATTGCATACCTGATTATACCAGGTCAGTCTGGGTTGCAGACTGGCATATAGGAGACGAGATTCTGGCAACAACTGTAGACTGGAGGTTAAATGTTCATTTTGATAACGGTGATTATTGGTATTGGTATAATACAGGATTGGAAGGGGGATGGAACCAAAGCTACTTTTATCATTATAGGGG
>CP070654.1:2128055-2136196 GCA_020354785.1 Bacteroidales bacterium | reverse complement strand
AAATTATTCATACTTTTGCCCCTGTTATTGAAATTTTCATGATATGGACTATAAAAGAATTTGTGAACACACAGTAGATATTGCAAAAGAGGTAGGTGAATACATTACAGAAAAACAGGGAGATTTCTCAAGTGAAAGTATCGAAGCTAAAGGCAAACAAAACTTTGTCACCGAGGTTGATAAAGAGGCTGAACAAAGGCTGGTTCAGAGCCTGGGGAAGATATTGCCCGATTCAGGTTTCATTGTGGAAGAAGGAACAATTAAAAAGAAGGGAGGAAAATTCACCTGGATAATAGATCCCCTTGACGGTACAACAAATTATATCCATAATGCACCTCCTGTAGCAATTAGTATAGCCTTGATGGAAAACGGGGATTTAGTTACCGGAGTTGTTCTTGAATTATCATTAAATGAGTGCTTCTACGCTTTTAAAAACAGCCCGTCTTACCTTGACGGACAGGAAATAAAAGTTTCTAAAGTTGATAAAGTAAAAAACTCATTAATAGCTACCGGATTCCCATATCATAATTTTTCACGACTTCAACCGTTTATGGAATCATTAAGCTACTTTTTCAATAATTCTCATGGCGTAAGACGGATGGGTTCGGCTGCAACTGATCTGGCATATGTTGCATGCGGTCGCTATGATGCTTTTTATGAATATAATCTGAACCCGTGGGACGTGGCAGCAGGAGCCTTTATTATACAGCAGGCAGGAGGAAAAGCAGCTGATTTCAGAGGAGGCAACAATTACCTTTTTGGCAATGAATTAGTAGCGACTAACTATAATATATTTGAAGAATTTCTTGCAATAGTTGGTAATTATATGAATAAATGAAATCTTTGAATAACAAATAATTCTTTTTTCAGGATCAATGTCAAAAATTATTGATAAATTTTTATACTCTCTGGTATGGTTATTAACATCGCCTCCTTTAAATCTTCTTTATTTTGTTTCCGCACTTTTCTATTTGCTTATTCAATATGTAATTGGATACAGAAAAAAAATAACCTATAAAAATCTTACACTTTCCTTTCCCGAAAAGTCTGAAAAAGAGATTAGAGTAATTATGAAAAAATTCTTTAAGCATCTTTGTGATTTCTCTATTGAATCTCTTAAGTCTATTCATCTTACGCAAAAGCAATTAGATAAAAGACTCAAATATGAGAATACAGAAATATTTGAGGACCTGTATAATGAGAAAAAAGATATTGCCCTGGTTTCGGGTCATTATGGAAACTGGGAATGGATAGCAAACTTACCATCAAAAATATCACATAAATTATTAATAATTTACCGCCCGCTGAAAGTTAAATTTATTGATAAAATGATATTTGATAACCGTAGCAAGTTTGGCACCGTTATGATTCCCATGAAAGATATTTATAAGGAGATTTTAAGATATAAGGAAAGAAATGAACAGATAGTTGTCTGGTTTCTTGTAGACCAGAGACCGCCCCGGCGAAATAAGTACTGGACAAAGTTCTTAAACCAGGATACTGCATTTTATACCGGTTTTGATAAAATTGCTAAAAAGCTGGATATGGCTGTTGTTTTTATGCATATTGATAAGATTAAGCGGGGATATTATAATGTTCAGTTTAAGAAATTGTATGAAAATACATCTGAATTGCCGGATTTTGAAATTACTGATAAAGTAATCAAAACACTTGAAGATTCAATAGTAAATAAACCTGAATACTGGTTGTGGTCTCATAACCGGTGGAAACACAAAATGGAGCAAACCGAAAAAACCTTGCAGGTAACTATATGATTAAGGTAGCTGTAGTAATATTAAACTGGAATGGTGTAGAACACCTCAATAATTTTTTGCCTCTGGTAATTAAATATTCAAGTAATTCTTACACACAAATATATGTTGCAGATAATCATTCCAGTGATGATTCAATTAACCTGCTACGGGAAAAATATCAGCAGGTCAAACTTATACAGTTTGACAGGAATTACGGATTTGCCCTGGGCTATTCTAAAGCGCTGGAACAGATAAAAGCAGAATATTTTGTGTTATTGAACTCGGATGTGATGGTAACCGATAACTGGTTATCCATTATTGACTTAATGGATAAAGATAAATCAATAGCTGCCAGTATGCCTAAAATAAAATCATATACTAATAAGGAGTATTTTGAATACGCAGGTGCTGCAGGAGGTTTTATTGATAAATTCGGATATCCTTTCTGCAGGGGCAGGATTTTAAATAATGTTGAAAAGGATACAGGCCAGTATGACGAACCGGCAGAAGTATTCTGGGCTTCTGGAGCATGTCTGTTCGTCAGGGCAACGGCATATTTCGAGGCCGGTGGTCTGGATAAGGACTTTTTTGCACATATGGAAGAGATAGATCTGTGCTGGCGACTGAAAAAACTTAACTATAAAATAATCTGCAACCCTGAATTTATAGTCTACCATGTTGGAGGAGGAACGCTGCCTAATAATACTCCCAGAAAGTTATATCTTAATTACAGGAATAATCTTTTTCTGTTATATAAAAATCTGCCGGACAATCATTTACCTGGAACTATTTTCATTAGGTTAATCCTTGATATTATATCTGCATTTATTTACCTTTTCAGCCTGTCTTTCAATTTCTTTGGTGCTGTTATCAGGGCGCACTTTTCATTCTACTTCTCATTAAGAACCCTCAGAAAAAAAAGACGAAAAATAAAAAGTAATATCAGGGTTAATTTACCGGGGCACATCTATCAGGGTAGTATAGTATATAATTTCTTTGTAAGACAAAAAAAGCACTTCAGTCAACTGAAATTTTAATTAGTTCCCCTGTTTATTCTTCTTTTTCCGTCCAGACTTAAATAGATGGTAAAAGACTGGGAAGTATTTATTTCACCGGGAATAAAGTGAAATGAAAATTGAAGTTTGCCTCTTACAATATGAAAATTTTGACTCTCATAAAACAGATCTACCCTGCCATAGTGTTTTGATTTATAAAAACCTTCCCCATATAGTAAAATATGATTGTTACCACTATAATATAATCCGTTAATACCAACCCCCTTATGAGATAATCTAAAATTATTCAGCCAGCCTGCGGGAAAATTAAAATCATATACATTTCTTAATCTGTCATATGACACTGCAACACCTGATGTTATTATAAGACTGTCTGCAGGTATTATTGATGACAAGTTTACTCCCAGACTAGCTGTTAGTCCTCCATTATCCCTGATGTGATCACCAGGTATGGGTATTGCAAGACTGGCACGGTGGTAAATTATAAAATTATGCTTATACAGAAAAACGCCTTTACTAATCATTCCTTCTCCGCCAATAAGGAAGGTTTCTCTTTTTGTATCTGTCTGCCTGCCGGTCCAGTCAATCCATATATTATGATATCCCCAGCCGGTTTTAAACTCTAAAAACATTCCTTCAACATTGGGGCGAAAATATTCAAGAGTATCATTCAGCAGAATGAGAGGGTGCTGTATTATATCTCTGCGGGGAAATGCCCCTATAAAAAAGTTTATATATTTTGATTGTCCATTATAATACATTGTAATATCCGGGGCAATAAGATCACCTTTACTCCCAAATTCATATAAAAAGTTAAGTCCTGCCTTAAAACGGTGATAATCGTTTAAAGCAAATCCGGCTTCAGTGAAAAGCCTTGAACCAAAAATTGTCTGCGGGTCGGTATATTCATTAAAGTATTCCCTGTTATCAAAAAAACCGTGAAAACCGGTTTTCCATTCAAAATTTTGTCCGGATGTTTTCAGGGATAATAAAAAAATAAGTGACAACAGGGTTAATCCTTTCATTAACAGTATTTTATATATTACACCTTTCATTTATAGAATTTTCAGAACTTTTAAAAGTAGCATTTTTAGGTTAATAATCTTTAAGGTTACTATAAGTTTTATAGCAAATAAAAAATGAATTTATTCTGTTAAAAAGGGTTACTTTTTAATAAAAACAGGAATTAATACCTGCTTTTAATGCCAAAACTGTGTTTTTTTGATAACTAAAATGTTTACACGACTATATTACCCGGAAAATAATCTAGCAATAAACTCTACCGTTAATATGAAATTTAACTGGCAAAATAAGACATTAATGGTTATTGAGGATGACTATGTAAGTTTTCTATTCTTAAAAGATGTTTTGTCAAAAACAAGAATTAAAATTAAAAGGGCAATATCACTTAAGCAATCTCTGGATTTTCTGGCGGCTAATAATAATAAAATTGATCTCATAATTGTAAATGCCAGTATACTTGGGGAAAACGTATATAAAAGTATACTGGAAATAAAAAGACTTAATCAATTAATTCCAATAATAGCCAAAACGGATCAATATTCAGTTGAGATCCAGAGTAGTTGTATTGAAGCTGGCTGTGATACTTACATTTATAGTCATATTGATGTTAGTCAATTACTGATCACAATTGACGAATTACTGGATAAAAGTTCTATTATTAGTTCTTTAATCTTAAAAGGAAAGCATCAGCATTAGCTTACATAACCTGTAGATAAGGCACCAGTTTCTCCAGCTGGTTTGCCCTGGAGCCTTTTATGAGAATATTGGCATTTCTTATTTTGTTGATTTTCAATACTTTTGCCAATTCGTCAACATTACTGAAATATTTATATCCATATTTATCAGCATGTTTATAAAATCCTTTACCAACGCACAGAACATTTTTAATACTCTTTTCTTTCAGGAATTTTAACAGAGACCGGTGTTCTTTTTCAGCAGTATTTCCAACTTCCAGCATCTCACCCAGAATAAAAAACTTGCTCTCTACATTTAACTCAATAAAGTTGTCTATTGCAGCTCTCATACTTGTCGGGTTTGCATTATAAGCATCAAGGTATATACTATTACTTTTCGCTTCTATTAGTTGTGAACGGTTATCTTCCGGGAAATAACTCTCAATAGCCTGCTTAATAATACTTTTGCTTATATTAAAGAAATGCCCGAGTGCTGCAGCAGCTATTACATTTTCCAGATTATACCTCCCAAACAGATTAGTATTGATTTCTACTCCATTCGGATCATCAGACATAAATAGAATAAGTTTCAGAAAAGGATCAGAAGCCAGGGACTTCCCCCAGCAAATACTATTTTCGATACCGTATAAAACCTTGTTATTATGATTTTCAGGGATTACAGCATTCACAAATGAATTGCCGGCGTTTCCAAATATTGTCCCGTTATTGTTTTTCAGATATTCAAAAAGCTCAGCTTTTGCTCTTGCTATATCTTCAATATTTCCGAATCCTTCAAGGTGCGCCTTACCAATATTTGTCACCAGCCCATAATCGGGTTCGGTTATTGCACATAACTGCTTTATTTCCCCATGATGATTGGCCCCCATTTCAATAATTCCGATCTGAGTATCCGGGGGCATTGACAACAGTGTTAAAGGCACGCCAATATGATTGTTCAGATTGCCTTGTGTTGCAAATACGCTATACTTCCCGCTTAATACTTTTCTTATTAATTCTTTTGTAGTTGTTTTTCCGTTAGATCCTGTAATAGCAAGTAGCTTTGTACTGCACATCTTTCTATGATAGTTTGCCAGGCTCTGAAGAGTACTCAGACTATCTTTCACGATAATAAACCTTCTATCGGCTTTGATACCGGACTTATCTATTACAGCCCATGCTGCACCCCTTTTCAAAGCATTTTCTGCAAAATTGTTGCCATCAAAATTTTCACCTTTTAATGCAAAGAATATTGAATTTTTCTTAACAGATCTGGAATCAGTGGAAATACCAGGATGTTGTTTATAAAGCTCATATAACTTACTAATTTCCACTATATTTATATTAAGATATTAAATAAAAAACCTCATTATTGCTAATGAGGTTTTAATTTTATGTTGTTAATTACAATTAGTCTCTAGAAACCTGCCGGACTTCCCACACGTGTCATTGCACATCTGAATCCTAAATCATCCCTGGAAGCCTGCTCATCAAGAAATCTTTTAGCTCCAGGAGTTAACCAGTATGCTCTGTCTCTCCATGATCCTCCTTTATAAATTCTGGACTGATCATTTACCAGTGATGTTTCATTGCCTGCTTGTTGTGAGTACATTCTATCTGAAGTCAGACTTTGATCATCTGCATCTATAGTCCAGTTATCACCATCTATTACGCTTGATTCATAATCCCCGTCCTTGTAATTCTTATAATATGCTTTTTTATAATTCCACCTGTTAATTGATTCTGCTTCTGTAACAGGTCTGTACCTTAATCTTCCAAGGCTATCCTTTTCGGCAACGTTCCCTTCCTCATCTCTTACAAGAGTCTGGAATACATTTCCCCTGAAGGGATTAAACTCATTAAAATCCTCATAGGACATAGGTCTGTACACATCTTCTACCCATTCGTTGACATTTCCTGCCATACAATACAATCCATAATCGTTTGGCCAGAAAGATTCAACCGGTGCAGGTATAGAAGCATTATCATTTAAATCCCCTGCAACACCCATCATATCACCTCTTCCGCGAACGAAGTTTGCCCTCATATTACCCCTGTACTTCTTAATATCATTTCTTACATTATGGCCGTCCCAGGGAAAAATTCTCCTTGAATAAATTCTTTCATCAAATGAATTACCAATTAATGAAAGTGCAGCAAATTCCCATTCTGCTTCAGTTGGCAGACGGTATCTTGGCAGCAATATGCCATCTTCCATCTGAACCCTTCTGAATTCTTTATTTGGATCCAGGCTGGGCAGATTTTTATTTACCAGTCCCTCATATTGACCTGCAAGGTAAGCTTCCGTATTAAAATTTTCTTCACCGAGCTGGTTCGGATCAGGATTTAAAATACCTTCATCAATTAAAATCATTTCATTTACCCTGTCAGTCCTCCATGCACAATAATCAGCTGCCTGAAGCCAGTTAACACCAACAATAGGATAATCATTATATGCCGGGTGCCTGAAATAATATTGAACATAAGGCTCGTTATAAGCCATCGGCCGTCTCCATACCAGAGTATCCGGAAGAGCTTTCCTGTAAACTTCCGGGTATTCTATAAAAACTCTGCTAATCCAGTACAGGTATTCCCTGTAATCAATATTTCTTATCTCTGTTTGATCCATATAAAAAGAGCTTACAGTGACTCTCCGGGGGACATGATTCCAGTCATAAAGCATATCCTGTTCTACTCTCCCCATAGTGAATGTTCCACCCTCAATGAAAATTAATCCCGGTCCCTTAGCCTGGTCATAACCGAATTTTACTTCAAAACCTCCCATATCAGGATCGTTATATCTCCAATTTGTTGTGGTGGAATAATTTCTTGTTTTTCCACCTCCACAAGCTGACAATACAAATAATAGTATAACAACTTTTATGATAGCTGATAACTTAATGTTCATGGCTTTACGGTTTTTATTTTCAAATATAACTAAAATTGTGTTTAATTTACAATATTTGTTTTAAATAAACTATAACATATGGCATTTTATTGCCTGTTATTCCTACTTTTTTGCCTGGTCAGGATGTTTAATAAAAATGTTATTTCATGTGCTCCCATTCCAAAATCAAGTAAGTTTGCTTTTGCCAGGTTAATATCATAATTATATATTATTCTGTAATTCGCTTTTACAAATCCTGCTGCGGCTGTTAAAGAACTAAAATGAAATTTTAGATTATTTTGTGCCCAGATACCTGCAAATAAAGGTGATATTAAAAAGCCTGAACCATAGCTGATACGATGATGCTGTCTCTGTTTTTGAATCAATACCGAAGGTGTTAATACCGATATGCTGTTTCTGTAACCTCTTTGAAGCGGTATCCGGCCCTGGGCATGAATTGAATATTTTCTGAAAAGAAGGTTGTCATCAGCCGGGCTAAAATATTTTCCTGGCCGAGTCAAATGCTGAACTGAAAGTCCTATATATACTAACTTGTTTACTTCTGCCATAAATCCTAAAGAAAAATCCCAAAAATGGTTTTTTAATACATCAAAGACCCCCTCTGAATAGCTTGTGCCTGATTCATTTATAAGATCCGACTCGAAAACAAGATTTTCCGGATTAAGATTTTCAAAGAAATAAGAAACCTGTAACCCGGCATTTAAATCAACATTACTATTAATCTTAATCTTGTATGCATATATCGAATTTATTGATGTGCGGGTTATAT
>CP070654.1:2114596-2127955 GCA_020354785.1 Bacteroidales bacterium | reverse complement strand
TCTGAGAGTTTCACGAAACAGCGGTTCATGAGTTCGGGGAGTACAGGAAGCAACGACAACCCTGTTAAGCCGGTGTTCACGTATCATTTTTTTTATGTTAACCAGGCTTGTATCGGAACAGGTAAACATTGAATGTGTGGCAAAAACAACATCAGGAAGGTTTCTAACACCATCAACTACATGTTCGACATTAACCACTGATGCTATATTCATACCGCAATGACAAACAAATATCCCTATTCTGGGTTCTTCGTCAGTTATATCATGTTCAGGCGGGTAATCCCTGGTGGTTACCAGTGTATTCTTTGCTGATGCCAGTAATTCCATAGCGAGGGATGATGCTGCACTACCCTGCATTACAGTTTCCGGGATATCTTTCGGCTCCTGAAAGGCTCCAGCTACAAATACACCGGGCCTTGAGGTTGCAATGGGAACCAGCCGTTCAGTTTTGCAGAAACCATATTCATTTGTATCAATACCGAGTTGTTTAATATTTTCTGTAACACTTGATTTGGGATCCATGCCAACTGCCAGAATAACAAGATCAAATTCCTGCTCTGTAAAATTTCTGTCCTCATTAACAAAACATAACCTGAGACTTTTTGTGCCAGGCATTTCTATTATTCTTGAAGGAATGCTTTTAATAAACTTTACGTTATCCATGCTTCTGCAACGTTCGAAATATTGATCGAAATCTTTACCATGCGCCCTTATGTCCATGTAAAACACAGTTGCACTAAGTCCGTTTACGTGCTCATTTGCAATCATAGTCTGCTTGATTGTTGCCATGCAGCATATCGATGAACAGTATTCATTATCACATCTTAAGCTGCGTGAACCGACGCATTGTATCCAGGCAATACGGGTCGCTGCTTTTCCATCCGAGGGACGTACGACATGCCCCTTATAAGGACCGGCAGCTGAAAGCATACGTTCAAACTGTAAGCTTGTCAGTACATTATCATAGCGGTTAAATCCGAATTCACCATTCTTCTCAGCCATAAATTCTTCAAATCCGGGAGTAAGGATAACAGCCCCTACTTCTAACTCAACCAATTGTTCTGTCATCTGATGATCTATGGCATGCTGTTTACATGCTTCAACGCATTCACCACATTCTGAGCAAAGGGCACAATTAAGACAGCGTTCAGCTTCAGCTATTGCATCTTCTTCATTAAATGCAGCTTCCACTTCATCAAAGGATTTTATTCTTTCTTTTACATCAAGCTCATCAGCTAAAGCCCTCTGTTTTTTCTCAATAGCTTCTGTCAGAGGAAGAAGCTCTTCAGTAACAGGGTTAAGAGAATATTCAAATCTGCCTGCCATCATATCCTCATCATTAAGATACTTTTCAATGGACTCTGCGGCATGTTTTCCTGAGGCAATTGCATCAATTACAGATGCCGGCCCTGATACATCATCGCCACCTGCAAAAACTCCCTTTATTGAAGTTTCGAAAGTAACAGGATCAATTTTGAAATAGCCCTGACCGGTTTGAGCACCTATATGATCAATAAAATCTTTGTCGATTGTTTGCCCGATTGCGATTATTATCTGATCTGCTTTGATTTTTTTTCGCTTACTTTCATCATACGAAGGATTAAACTTTCCTGAATGGTCAAAAACGCTGGTACATTGCTTTAGCTCAATACCACTGACAGAACCGTTACCGTTTATCCTGTGGGGGCCCCAACCGTTTCTGATATTTATTCCTTCATTAAGGGTGGCTTCAATTTCTTCTGTGTAAGCAGGCATTTCATCTAACTGTTCAAGAGAAACCATTTCAACATGCCTGGCTCCAAGTCGCAGGACGGTTCTTGCTACATCAACAGCTACATTACCTCCTCCGATAACAACTACATTATCTTTAACCTCTGGTATATTATTTCCGGAACGCGCAAGCCTTAAAAATTCAATTCCATAATCAATACCGTTTGATTGCTCTCCTTCAATACCAAGAGTCCGGCTTTTATGTGCGCCTGTGCTAATAAATACAGCATCATGGGCTGCCCGCAATTTATCAAAAGTTATGTCTTTACCTACTTTGCAATTAAACTTGAAACTTACTCCCTTGCGCCTGATTAGTTCAATTTCATGCATTAATATATCCTGGGGAAGACGGTAAGCAGGTATTCCGTATTGAAGCATGCCACCCGGTTTGTCAAGAGCTTCATATACTGTTACTGCAAATCCCATTTCAGCAAGATCATTTGCAGCAGTGAGCCCCGCCGGCCCTGCCCCGATTATAGCTACTTTCTTTGCCCCCTTTGGAGGTGTTCTTTCTTCAGGCAGTTCCAGTTCTCCAGATTTTATCATTTCTATTTCCCTGTCAGATGCAAAACGTTTAAGCTGCCTTATAGCAACAGGTGATTCAACTCTTCCGCGTGTACATTCAGTTTCGCAGGGGTGTGTACAAATTCGTCCGCATATAGCAGAGAAAGGATTCCTTTCCCTCATTAAGTTTACAGCTTTTATATATTCTTTCTTCTTAATAAGCTGAATATAACCCTGAACATTAACATTTGCAGGGCATGCTATTTTACAGGGGGCATGCCCGTTTTTGAGTATTCCATAAATATTTGGAGTTGCCTGGTCATAAAATTTTGCTATTGCCTTGCGTGTTCCAAGCTCACGATCAAAATGGTCAGGCAGGTCTACAGGACATACCTGCTCACATTCACTGCATCCGTTGCATATATCTTCGTTAACATAACGGCTGTTTCGTTTTACTTTTGCTTTGAAGTTTCCGGCTTCTCCTTCAAGCTTTATAAGTTCGGAAAGAGTAAGTATCTTAACATTTATATTCCGTGCACATTCAACGAGCTTGGGAGAGATTATACAGGTTGCACAGTCTCCTGTTGGAAATGTTTTATCCAGGTGTGCCATAATACCGCCTATTGCAGCATTACGCTCAACAAGGTAGACCTTAAAGCCTGAGTTAGCAAGGTCTAACGAAGCCTGGACTCCTGCGATACCCCCGCCCTGTACCAGTACTGCACCTGTATTTTTCTTTTTGTTGTTGTCCATAATAATTTATCTGCCTGTTTTATACTGCCTTGCTTAACATCTCAATAACAGGCATTGGAGAAACAATACATTTTTTCATCCCAAGCCTTTTTTGTGATATACCAAGGCATAAGCCCAGCAATTGAGTAATATATACAATCGGTAAATTATAGTTTCTGTTCTTTTTCCTGTTGATATCCTTTTGCCTGAGGTCGAGGTTTACCTGGCACATAGGGCAGGCTACTGCAATACATTGGGCACCGGCAGCTTCTGCCATGCCAAGAATACTGTCTGAGAGTTCAATTACGATATCAGGCCTTGATAGTGCGAATCCCCCGCCGCAACACTCAACTTTATGAGGCCAGTCCAGCGCCTCTCCACCCATAGCCTCAACCAGTCGATCCATAGAGGTAGGATTCTCAGGATCGTCGAATTTTGTTATCTCATGTGGTCTCACCAGTAAGCATCCGTAATAGCTTACAACTTTTAGATCATTTATAGAATGAGTGAAAGCATCTTTTAATCTTTGAATTCCTATATCTTCAAGAAGAATTTCAATAAAATGACGAATTTCTACATCACCTCCATACTCTTTGCCCAGGGTATTTGCGATCTGCTTTTTAACATCCGGATTTGTTCTGATTTCATGATTGGCAACTTTCATCCTGTTAAAGCAGGCAGCACAACTAACAACCATATTAAGTCCGGATTCCTGTGCCTTAAGCAGGTTTGCTGCAGGCAGTGATAATGACAGGAGCTTATCTGTATGATGGGCCGGTGTAGACCCGCAGCATGTCCAGCCTTTCAGTTCTTCCACATCTATATCAAGAGCCCTTGCGACCTCAAGTATTGACATGTGATGATCACGGGCTGTTGACTCTGCTGAGCATCCCGGATAATATACATATTTCATTTACTGGTTTTTTTAAAAATTCTTCTTATATATTTTTTGTCTGCTCCAAAGTTTGGAAATAAAGCTATTTTTCTTTTTCTAATCATTGCCGGAAATTTGTCCGTGTCCTGTAGTAGATTAAATGTTTTTATCTTGTAAGCAGCTATCATACCAATGTCGTAGGTGCGCCCAAACATTTTAACTGTACTGAGAAAAGCATTATTAAATTTATTTACCTTGCTGGTTCTGGCGGGGATTGTCTTTTTTGCATCCATTATGCGCAATGCATCCATAACCGCTGCCATATCGATTTTCATAGGGCATCTTGAAAAGCAGGTTTCGCATGATGCGCACATCCAAACAAGGTCACTCTTCAGTATATCATCGCCTGCATTTAGCTGAAGCTGCCTGATAATTTCCGAAGGAGGAGTATCTACCATTGTTACTACCGGACACCCGTTAGTACATTTTTTGCACTGAAGGCAGCAATTGATATCAACTCCGGATATCTCCAATACAGAGTTTACCATGTTGTTTGGACTAATGCCTTTATTTATTACAAGAGTCATTTATTTTATTAAAAATTGTTTTCTATTAAAGTATAAGTTTTACAGACTTTCTTCTTCTCCAAAGACATCTTCTTTAATATCTGCAAGTTCTTCTGCAATTTCGGGTATAACCTTCCGATATACTACGGAAGGTTTTTTTACAGCACCCTCAACTGTCAGAAGATCATTAATATTTATACCAAATAGCTTTTCATTTTCTTCCAGATAGGGTAAAATAAGTTCCCAGTCTTTATCAGAAAATTGAGCAAACACACAACCGTTTAGTTGTTCTTCGACAAGCTGATTCCCGGGATCGCGTATAAAGGCAGCTCCCCCTGAAGCAAGTGAAAAAAGATTGCTTCCCGGATAAGGTTCGGGAAGAGATTCTATTTCTCCTTCTTCGTTGAATTTTATACCATTAAGAATAACAAAACCTCCTCCATTATATGCATCCCCGGCCATAAACGACTCACCCAGAAAATCAAGACATGTTCCGTTTATTACTACCCTCGGCCTTCCTACGGAATTTATCAGCGGCCTGCCGGCAGCATTCCCTTTAATATAAACCGAGGCTCCTTTGGCTCCATATAAAAATGTCTGTCCTACATCTCCATGGATTACCATTTTCCCGCTTTTAATAATTTGCCCCAACTGATCCTGTGCATTATTATGAACTGTAATTGTGAGGCCGTCAATACCTGAACCAAGATAATCGCCTGAACTGCCAAATACGTCTATAGTAACACCATGAGTATCCGGCCCAAGTCCACAGCCTGTAAATCTTTGACCGGTGCAATTGAAAACAATAAAATGCTTCCATCCTTTTTTGTAAGCTTTTACTATGTATGCAGCATCACAATTATCTCCTTCAGGAGGGAAAAGACCTGCATCAATTACCAGTGTCGATTCATTGCCTGAAGGTTCGCGAAGCAGATCACGTGAATTGAAGTTAAGCAGCCTGTATGATGTTTCATTTCTGCTTTCCGAATTAAACCCGGGAATATCCTTAAAAATTGTATCCAGCTCCGAGCGTACGATATGGAGAATATGGCTTCGTCTTTTATCCCCTGTTTTGTAATGGCGGTCATTTAATAATACCAGTGTATTTATAATGACTGATTTAAGAGAACTGTCTTTTGCCAGTTCACGGAGCACTGAGCAGCTAAAGCGAATATCATCAAACGTCCATGAAGGGATATTATCTTTGAAATAATTAAAAAGTCTTGTATAAACTCCCGATTCAATTATTGCCCTGATTTCTGATTCTATGCTTTCAGAGCTGACGGAAGAGAAAATTTTTGATGAAAAGTCACATACCCCGGTTTTACTTGTTATCGGGACATCGATCCCAAATTTATCTTTACATTCCAATCGGAATTTCCCTTTATTATCAGGTATAAGGTCAAATACAAATGCGCCCCCGTCTGAATGACTTCCTCCGCGGGCATTCCAATAACGATCTGCGACAGGGCATATACGGTTCTCGTCTTTGGACAGGCTTTTGAGAGCGGCATCAATAGCTTGTTTTTCCGAACATATAAGACCTACCTGAACCTCTCCGTCAGCAAAAGCAAATACCTGCGGCCTGAGCATAGCTGTATCGGTAATACCCAGAAGCTGTAATTTCCCTTTAAGACCAGGATTACGTGCAATAATAAAGAACCATGGTCCGTCAGGTGATCCATGTATATGGGTAGCCTGAACAGCACGGTATATTATCTGCTTTTCTCCTGCAAGACGATCAAAGTCCAGTTCTGTTGTCGGAGCTATCGCTTCAATAGTATATTCAAGTGGATATTTATAAGTCCTGGAAAGAAGGTCGAAAAGAAGAGCAGACACCTCTGTATCAGTAACAAACTGGGGATAAATATTTCGCTGCATCAGGTATTCTGTCACAGAATGATAATTAGCGAAATCTCCATTGTGAACAAGAGCCATGTTCATTGCCGTAAACGGGTGGGCTCCGCCGGGATGCCATACGCGTCCTCTTGTAGGATAGCGCTGATGTGCAATCCATATATGTGCTTTAAGATCATTTATTTTATAATATTCAGTAATTGCCTCGGCATATCCGACAACCTTAAGGATCATAATGTTGCGCCCCTGGGACATAACAAAAGCACTTTGCCTGGACTCTGACACATAAAATTCATGGTTAAGCTTAAAACTGTTCTGGTTCAGGAATTCTTCCTCTGCCTCACGACGATCAATACCTTCCAGGGAATTTTCAGATATAAATTTATCCAGGATATTGTCCTTTACCCTTACAAAATATCTGTATACATCAGGAGGTTTAACTTCGAGGCCGGGAACTTTTTCCCAGTTTTCAACCGTATCAAGCCTGGTAGAATTTTCAATATTAAAACATGCACTAACATATTTTTTTTCTACCTCATGACGACAACCGGAATCCAGATAAGCAATATGAAGCATATAATAGTCATCAAGCACTTTCCTGCTAACACCAAGTTGCTCCGGCACAAAACCAACAGCTGCAATACCCCCTCCTTTTCCGTTTCCTCTGTTATGCATCAGCCTGGAGGGCTCATATATATGTTTTCCCGGCATTGGTTCGGTACAACAAAAGCCCATAACCCCGCATCCTCCCTCTGCTTCTGTTGATTCAGGGATACCTGTAAGTTTCAGGTTTTCTATCAGTCTTTTCTTAGACCCTAAAATCTTTTCTATCATTTTTGCATTCATCATATTATATCAGCGGGTGTTTGTGAAATCAAGGTTCGATAATAAATCCGTACGACCGCATAATTCGCTGATCTTCTTCATGCCAAAACGTTTAAGTATATCCTTAAGCCCCATACTCCAGGCATTAAAAAGGTTAATTAGTCTTTGAGTTCCCCATTCTATATTCATTTTACCGGTTAATCCCGGATCGGTAGTTGCTATACTGCGTGGACAACCCCTGCCGCTTTCGCAACGGCCGCAACGTACACATCCCAGTGCAACAAGCTCGGCAGTGCCAATAACTACACCATCAGCTCCAAGAGCTATCGATTTTGCAATGTCAAAATAGCTGCGAATTCCTCCGCTTGCAATAAGTGTTACCGAGTCACGGGCATGCTCAGCAACCAGAAAGCTATGTACTTTGGGAATAGCATATTCCAAAGGCATGGCTATGTTCTTCTTGGCAATATCAGGGGCTGCACCTGTTCCTCCGTAACCGCCGTCAATATGAATAATATGAGTACCTGCAAAGTAACTGCCCACAGCCACCATATCAACATCGGTAGGTGTAGATACTTTTGTAGAAATAAGTACTCTTGGATTAACGTGTTTTATCCAGTCAATATGTTTCATGTGATCCTCGATTGAATAAACACTATGAAAAGGAAAAGGAGAGAATAGGGGTATGCCCTGAACTGCCTCACGCATCCTGGAAACAGACAGTGTATTTTTGGAGCCAAGCAAATGCCCTCCCAAACCGGGTTTGGCACCCTGGGCATATTTAAACTCTACTACAGGTACACGCTGTATTGTCTCTTCACGGACGCCAAACAGACCCGTAGCAACCTGGGTTATCATATGATCATCATATGGTCTGAACCTTTCCATATACCCTCCCTCACCGGAGCAGGAAAAAGTATTCCATGCTGTTGCGGCACGTACTTTAGACAACTGTGTAACATTGCTTACTGAACCATATGACATACCTCCTCCATACCAGGGGACATCAATTCTTATTTTTGGCTTCCCGTCATTACGCTTGTTTAGATCAATACTTATATCTATTTCATCATCAGCCACTTCTGCCAGGGGTTTATCAGGATACTTCAGGCGAAGACGGTCATAGCCGCCCCCGGAAGCCCCTGTCTCATATTCATAATCTGTATCTTCAGGAAGAACATCGCCGGTCTCTGCCATTTTCCATGTTGCCAGGATAATATCTGATGTCCAGCGGTAATCTCCCAGAGCCTCCATCATTGGATTTTCAACTAACCTGAGCGCTCCGTTAGGACATTTGGCTATACAATAATTATCAGTATTCTCACACTTGAAGCCAATACACTTGTAACTCTTTGGAGTAGCAAATAATTTATAACCCGGTTTTAAAACATGAACTCCTTTTGGACATATTTTGTAGCATGTACCGCACATCCGGCATTTTTCTTCATCCCGGAATATAATATATTTTGCTATTTCATTAAGATGTCTTGCCGGGCAAGGTTTAATTTCCCTTTTTACCTTTACCTGAGGAACCCTGCTGTTCAGGGTATTATCCGGCAAAACTTCCTTCAGGTTTGCTTTATGTACTGAATATTGGCCCATATATTTCATTCTGAAGTTCTTCATAAAACATAGCCCGTCCAACGTCTCCCCGCAAGCGGCGTGCTTCACGCATTCCCATTGCACCCATAACTTCTACAAGCTGCCAGTGCCATGCGCCCATTAAATTTGTCATACGCCCTGCACCATACTCAATATCAATATTCTTATCAAGTTCTGCAGGACAGTAATCACCGGGCTTACAACTGTCACAAAGCCTGCATTCAAGAGCAATTAATAAGGGGAGGTTAATTGAAACCAGGTCCGCTCCGCAGATTACTGCCTTGGCCAGATGTTCAGGTAATCCTATACCTCCGCCTGCTATTATTGTAACCTCATCTCTTTTTTCATCCTTTATTAAACGTCCGTGAATATCGCGGATCATATCTTTTATAAACCGGGGCTTCTTTGAGTCTAATTCGTTACCCTTCTGATCTGCCACAAGGTGTATCACCTCAACATTCATCCCTGCAAGCTCAATTGACCGGTCAACACTCTTAGGAGTTAGTGGCAGTCTTATAGCGATAACAATATCAGGATTAATATTTCTTATAGCATTAATATGCCTTTCAATATGATCGCTGTCAGGTATTTCAACCAGCCTGGTTTTATTTAATATCTCCTGAGGGATATCATGACTATCCGGATTTAAATGAAAAGCAATATGGGATAAATATTTTTCATCATAATTTTTAATAAGGTGCCATTTTTTTGAGTCTATTATTGCAATAAGCCCTGTTTTCCTGGCAGCTTCAATTATTGATGGTTCTAATACCGGAAGAGTGTGATAAGGGGATGTCATGTCGAATATTACTGGTAAAGGAACGGATAAAAGAGATGAAAGGCTGGAGGTCATTTTATCGCCAGTGAAAGTCAAAAAAGAAGGTTTTCTTCCTATATCTACAGAGGTGCTGATATATTCCCTTCCATGAATACCATCACGCGTGGGTCTCACGATCTCTGACATATCTGTCCACATCGAATCAAAACCGGGTCCGTAAAACTTACCCCTGTATCCGGCGCCGGAAACAGGGACTTTACCGGTTTCTGCCTGCAACCAGGTTGTTCTGAAAATTTCGGGAGTCCAGTATTCATTACCCAGTTTTTTGTATTCCGGATTGACTGTTAAGCATAAAAGTCCCTTGGTGCAATTCTGAACACATGAAAAACATCCCATACATTCAAAATATATAGTATGAATACTGTCAAGGCTTTTAATGAATTTGCTTTCTTCTCTATATTTATCGTATATACAGGCTTTTTTTACACAATTATGGCATCTGGCACAATCTTCACGCCAGTCTATTATACCATACTTACCTATACGTGGAAGCCTTGGCGGCATATGAGTTGTCTCAATGTGATACTTCTCCGGCATTGTTCATTGTTTTAATAAACCCGCTTCAGAAATCAGGACTGAGATAATATCTTCTTTACCTCCCGATATAATATGTAATCCTTTTAATCCTTTCATCCCTTTTATTTTATTTATGGTATCCACAGACAATTTCAGCCCTTCCTTTTTTTGTGCATCTTCGTCGCCTGCGTCTTGTATCTTTTTCATTTGTGATTCAGGGATGTAAAAATCTGTATGTTTTTCAGAAAGTTCTACTGCTTCGGCATAACTCGTTAAAGGAAGAATGCCGGCCAGAATAGCTGCTTTTTCAGTAATACCTTCTTTATTGAGTGCATTAAGCCACTCCTGGAATATTGTTGTATCATATACCGCTTGTGTTTGTATAAATTTAGCCCCGGCTTCAACTTTTTTAATTGTTCTCAGGATATTAAGGTCAAGAGGCCTGAGGAAAGGATTAGCCACTGCTCCGACAAGCATAGAAAAATCACCTTTAATTGCTGATCCATTCACAAGTGTTCCCTTGTTATTCATTCGGGTGATTATATCTATCAGCTGGATGGAATCGATATCATAAACACTGGCAGACTCAGGCAATACGGATAGTGACTGGTGATATCCTGAAAGGCATAAGATGTTTTTTATACCCAGGGATGCAGCACCAAGTATATCTGACTGAAGTGCTATCCTGTTGCGATCACGGGTTACAATTTGAAATACAGGTTCCATGCCCTCCCGGCACAGTAATGCTGAGACAGCCAAAGCAGATGTGACCGGGCCGTAAGGATTGTCAGCAACATTGATTACAGATACCCCGCACTTTTTCAGGCTATCAGGAATAGAAATATTTGTACTGGCCTCTGGTAAGTATTCTGCAGTAATAATAAAATCTCCTGCTTTAATTTTTTCCTGTAATATATTTTCTTCCTTCATTTACTTTGTCTCCTGAACGGTTAGTTTTTCCTTCCTGGGTATTTCTTTTATCTGGTCACGAAACTTTATGATCTCTTTATAGATATAATCTGAGTCGGTTGTTTCTGATGCAGGGATAAGTATTACCCGTTCTTTACCCATACCTGTTTCTTCCAGAATTGCATTGACTGCATCAGCACGTTTTTTTGCACGTAAATTTCCTTCAAGGTTCTGGCAGTTTCCCATCATACATGTAATAAGAAATACTCCTTCAGTTCCGGTTTCAATAGCTTTTAAAAGATATAACAGATCAACTTTCCCGGAACATGGGAGGCTGATAATTCTTATTTCAATTTCATCATCCTTCTTAAGGTACTTTGTTATTTCATCCGGATTAATACTATTGGAGCAGTAAAACAGGATAATCTTAAGTGAGAAGGTCTTCATATTTCTGATAAAATTCTATATTCTTTTCCAAAATTGTAATGACAACAAAAATATCAAAACATCTTATAAAATCTAAGTTGCAGTTAATAAATAGTTGAAAAAAAATAAGGGATAAGGATTAAGTTACAAGTAATATCTGTCTTGCAGCGGAAATGTTAAAATTTAAAAGGAAAAAAAGAGGACAGCGCCTTTATTTGTGCAGGTAGCTTTAATCTCATAGCTTTAATGCCGTGGCGCTGTCCTCCTGGTAACATTACTACTAAAATCAGGATCCTCAACCAGGACGCTTTCCCTGCTTAAAAGCCAGGGTATGCTGCCCTCTCAAATGCCTCTAAGGATCTACGTCCTGAACACTGTCTATTAAATGAATCGCCTTGTCAGCCTGCAGTGAAACAAAATAATAAAAAGTCTGATCCAGGATTTTTTGTTTTTGATTATCATCCTGGTATTGTTTTCTCAATTTATAAAGATCATAAATGTTTTTTAGTTCAGTTGTATCATAACTGACTCCGGAAAATGACTGTACTTTCTCAAGCAATGTAAAGCCGAATTCACGGGTAGGCTCAATCATTGTTCCTTCACCAAAGTCGTTCCAGGTAATGAGCTGTAAATAATCAATATCTGCCCCGCTTGCTATATCAAGTGTCTCTTGCAGAGTCTCTCCGTTATTATGATCTATCTCCCAGCCCATTCCATCACCCCAGCCACCTTCAGCATAAAAATCATGAAATCCCGGATAGGCTCCTCCGAAAGCCAGGTCAAGATTTGGCAACCGGAGAGTATAAAAGTTAGTTAAATGACTATTGTCCTGATAAACCCAGGCATATTCTCCCGAAGCATTAGCCCCGGCCTGATCAGATGTGTACCATAGTAAAAGAAAACATGGCTTTGGAAGCAGATAATCTAATATCTGTGTCCATTCAGCCCCGGAATGAAATGTTTCAGGCCCGAAGTTAAGTAACAGAGGCTTATTATCTATATAAATATACTGCGGCATAGTGAAGTAGTTTGTTTGCACATAAGCCATATCAGCCTGCGCAGCTTCAATTTTATTATCTATAACATTATTTTCAAATGCAGCGGTTATTGTCCTGTCTTCATAAACAATAGCAAAATCAAGCCCTACTTCGTCAAGCATATCAATTAGTGCCTCTGAATTTCTTTTAATCAGAGGATAGTCATATAAGTCAATTGTTCCGTACCAGTCAATCAGAACACCGTCTGCGCCAATGTATTTCATCAGAAGTAAATGATATTCAATGACATCTTCATCACTTGAAGCATATGGCCCTATCAACGGATAATAATGTGAGGCTATCTGGTGTTTTCCTTCACTGTCAACAATGTCAGGATTTAAAAGTGCCATTTTCCAGTGCTGACCCCAGGTTCCGTCATCGGATGTTTCTTTTGTTTCAAACCATGGCATATAGTGGACATATATTTTTATTGTATTTGATTTCTGAACGTCAACAGGGTCATATCTGATAAGGGTGTCATTATTGCCGTTATCATTACCGGGGATGAAAGGATCTTCGTCTTTCTTATCACAGGCAATAAGCATGAAGCCCAAAAACATAATATATACAATGAAAATATATTTTATCATCCTTTGAGAATTTTTTTGTCCCTGCCCTCCTTGATAACAAGAAGGGGCAGGGACACCTAAAAACACCTATTGTACTAAAACCAGACTAATATCCTGGATTCTGAGAAAGTATATTTTCATCTGCAATTGCATCAATAGCATCCTGCGGTATAGGCATCAGGAGCCTGGATTCGTCAGAGACATAAGGTTTATCTGCCTTGGGATCCAGGAATGTGCCAAACCTTATCATATCCTGGCGGCGATGGCACTCAGTATATAATTCTATTGCCCTTTCAGTTAGTAATGAAGGAAGATCAATAGAAGATAATAAAGG
>CP070654.1:2110251-2114496 GCA_020354785.1 Bacteroidales bacterium | reverse complement strand
CAACTTTTGATAAAATATTTTCTGACGGGGATTACAATTGTGTGACTGCTTCGGCATTATACGGAATAATACTTGATGAATTAAATATTCCCTTTTTTATTGTTGAAACTCCAATACATGTTTACATAGTAGCCTACCACACAAAAAATCATATTAACATCGAATCAACAGGGCCATATTCAGGTTACTTTGTATATAATCAAAGTATGAAAAGAACCTTTATTGAATTTTTTAAATCAAGCAGGCTTATTGACGAAAATGAATACTCTGACTCATCTGTAGATGAATTATTTGATAAATATTATTTTTATGGAAATAAAATCTCCCTGACAGAACTTATAGGCATACAGTATTTAAATAATGCCGCATTCAATATTCTGGAAGAAAATTTTATAGAAAGTCATAAAAACCTGGAAAAGGCATACCTTTTTTATCCCTCGGAAGACACTAAAAGATTATTATATACTTATTTAATCAACATCATATCTTCCCTGAATTATGAGAAACTGGAAGATCTGGAATATTTAATAAAACTGACAAGATATTCATCTAAAGAATATATTAAAGAATCATTAAAATCTGAATTCCTGAAAATAACTGAAACCTGCCTTGTCAATAATGATGATCCTGATTATTACGATGAAGTATACAAATATTTATCTGAAGAGATTTGCAATGATGAATATTTAAAAGATATTGCATATATATATAATTATGAAAAGGGAAGATATTTGTATGGGAACGATGAACTTTTAGAAGGACATAGCCATTTCACAAAAGCACTGGAATTAAAAACCGGTGATAATGAAATACAGCGGGCATTTTTACAATCACTTAAGGTTATACTGGATCAACTGGATATTATTGAAGCAACAGAAATAATTGAGAAATATTCAGTGCAGTTCAGGGAATTGTCAGCAAACAGTGATTTCATTGAGCTGAGAATGAAAACTTATTTATTAGCAGCAGCAAAGAGTTTTAAAACAAACAATATGAAAAGCGGAGTGACGTTTCTGGAAAAATTTGAGATAATTTACACAAGTAACCCCGATATAATAATGAAAGAGTACCTGATTGGAGAGGCATATTCTGCTGCAAGTGTATACTATTTTAAAAGAGGACTGTACAATAAGGCGAAAGAATATCTGAATAAAGGATTAGACTTCGCACCTGAGAACAGACAGCTTAGAATTGGCGCAAGTTCTTTCTGAGTTTAATGTTGTATGGCCAGATTATAAGACCTTTGAGTAATATAGGTATTTCCTAATACTGTTTTTACACTGGCAATAATATTAATCTTCTGAAATTTAACATATCCACTCGGAACTTCATAAACCTTTTTTGCTACCCCGTTTTCCGTAGGTATCTCATACATATGTTTTTTAAGATATTTCCCCGCATCCAAATCGTCTAAATAAAACTGAACTTTGCCTGAGCCTCTGGATAAATATATCTTTAAAATAAACCTGTCCGACGTGGCAATTTGATTAATCTCCTGAATAATTATTCCAGGGTAATTAGTGAGCAGTTTTCCTTCCGGTGTATATTCCTTAAGTCCTGTTCCCGGTTGTCCGTCTTTATATGGCACCTCTGCCTGTATTTTACCACTTTCATAATATTTCTTCTGAACACCATTCAGTTCATTATTTACATATGGATTTATACTATACGGCTTTCCATTTTTATAATACCATATAGCATTTCCTTCCCTTATACCGTTTTTATACATTATTGTAGAGTGAACACTTCCATCTGTATAATAATTTGTTGTCTTCCCATCCTTTCTGCCATTTACATAATTTACTTTTGACAGCAGCTTTCCCTTACTACTAAAGTTCTTTGTAATGCCATGCCTTTTATTATCTACTACTGAAATCTCCGCCTTAAGATATCCATTTGAAAAATATTCCCTTACAATCCTAACATTACTATTTTTATCTTTTCCCCCGGTATCTGTTTGCATACATGAAGAAAATGCCAGGCATAAAATAAAGGTAAATACAATAAATCTTCTCATTATTTATTTTCTTAAATTTTAATGGTTTTGCCGGTAATAATAGCATTAACTATAATAATTTCAAAATTAATTAATTAAATATTGAGTATAATTAAATATCATAAACAATATTCATTTATTTTCTTATAAAAATTTTAATATATTTGCGCCACTATTTTGTAAATAGTATTAAATCTAAAAAATCATTTCAAAATGCGAACTAAAGGAGCTATATGGACATTGGCTATTGCATTTGCAATTGCGTGTATTTACCAGTTATGGTTTACATTTAAGACTAACCAGGTAAGAAAGGACGCAAAAGAATATGCACAAAATGATCCTGTGAAGGAAGAGTATTACCTGGATTCTATTGCCAGTGAGGATGTATACAGTTTTTTATTCGGCGTGAAAAAATACACGTACAGGGAATGCCAGGAAAGAGAGATAAACCTTGGATTGGATTTGCGGGGCGGAATGAATGTTATTCTTGAAGTCTCTGTTGCAGATGTTATAAGGTCGTTATCCAATTATAGTGAAGATACTACATTCAATAAAGCTATTGGACTGGCCAGAAGATGGCAGCTCGAAACTAACGAAGACTTTGTATCATTATTCGGACGTGCCTTTGAAAGAATTGATCCTAATGCAAGATTAGCAGCACTTTTCCTTTATAGCCTTCGTGACAGAATAGACTATAATTCAGAAAATGATGAAGTTCTGGACGTTATACGGGAAGAAACTGATGATGCGATTGATAATTCATATAACATCATTCGCACAAGAATTGACCATTTTGGTGTTGTACAGCCAAATGTTCAAAAGCTTGAAGGAGGAGAAAGGATACTGGTTGAACTGCCAGGAGTGGAAGAGAAGGACAGGGTAAGAAAACTACTGCAGGGTACAGCTAATCTTGAATTCTGGACAACTTATGAAAATAGTGAAGTCTACCAGAATCTTCTTGATGCAAACAAGGCTGTTAAAGATTATCTGGACGCTCAGAAGGAAACAGAGGAAGAAAGTATTGTCGAAGGTGATGAAGGTGATGAAACTGAAGAACCTCCCCTGTTGTTATCAGAACTTGATGAAATAGGTGGAGAAGAAGAAGAAAGTGCACAAGAAGAAGGAGAGATCCCTTCATTAATCTCCCAAATTGAAGAAGCTGACTCAGCGGCCATTGATTCAATACAGCAGCAGTCTATTTTTGAAGAATTCCCGTTATTTGAAATACTTATTCCTTATGTTACACGCGACCAGCAACTTGTACCTGGTTGTAGAATTGGAAGAGCCCATTACAGAGATACTTCAAGAATAAATTTCTACATGAAAATGGCTATGGAAAAAGGAATTTTCCCGCAAAACTTCATGTATTTCTGGTCAGCAAAGCCACTGGAAGATCCTGACACCAAAAAGCCCACAGACATATTTATAATGCACGCTATTGAGGTTAGAACAAGGGATGGAAGAGCTCCCCTTAACGGTGACGTAATTACCAGTGCCAGAGAAAGCTTTGATGATATCAGGGGAACCTCAGAAGTTATTATGACTATGAACAGTGAAGGTACTAAAGAATGGGCCAGAATAACAGCTGATAATGTGGGCCGGGTTATTGCGGTATCAATGGATAACCTGGTATTTTCTGATCCCAGGGTTTCGGAAGAAATTAATACAGGTAGTTCAAGGATCACAGGCGTCACGGTAAAAGAAGCGCAGGACCTGGCTAACCTCCTGAAATCAGGCACACTTCCGGCTCCATGCAAAATTGTACAGGAAGAATTAATAGGCCCCTCATTAGGTAAAGACTCCATTCGCTCGGGATTGAACTCCTTTATTATAGCCTTTATTGTTATCCTGTCATATATGGTTTTTTATTATAGCAGAAGAGCAGGTATTGTTGCGGATATAGCACTGCTGGCCAATATGTTCTTCATTATCGGTGTTCTGGCTTCCCTTCAGGCAGCACTCACATTACCGGGTATAGCAGGTATAGTACTTACAATAGGTATGTCAGTTGATGCCAATGTGTTAATTTATGAAAGAATAAGGGAGGAAATCGCTGCGGGGAAAGGAATTAAGCTTGCAATTGCAGATGGTTACAGAAACGCTTATTCTGCAATTTTTGACGCAAATTTCACAACAGGTATAACCGGAGTAATATTACTTCTGGTAGGTACCGGTCCGATTAAAGGTTTTGCAACTACACTGGTAATTGGTATATGCACATCTCTTTTCTCTGCAATATTTATAACACG
>CP070654.1:2102918-2110151 GCA_020354785.1 Bacteroidales bacterium | reverse complement strand
GTGTTATAATGTTCAAACCCTTATTTACAAGTTTAAATGCATTCTTTTGTGTACCTCCCCCACCTATGCAAACCAGGCAGTCAAGATGATGCTTTTCATAATTCTGTACAATGGCCTCCCTCATATCTAAAGTCTTGCCGCCGACAGGCATCTTATGCGGTTTATCACGACTAGTGCCAAGAATAGTCCCTCCAAGGGTAAGTATACCTGACAGAGTTTGACGGTTAAGCTGCATAGTCCTGTTTTCCATTAATCCGCGAAAGCCGTCTTTAAATCCCATTATCTGCATTCCGTACTGTCCGTTTGCTGCCTTACCTATTCCCCGAAGAGCTGCATTTAAACCCGGACTGTCACCGCCTGAAGTAAGTACACCAATATATTTTGCCATTTTATAAGTTTTGCTAGTTTATATTCAGATTAGTTTAACGAAAACTTTTCCCAATAGTTATCCTGATACCAATAATTTTAATATATATTTGAAATTGAGTTGAACAGGCGAAACAATATATGAAAGCCGGAATTATGAGAAATTAACTATTTAATCTGGCATAGAATATAATTGCGGATATAAATTGTTGAAAATAGTATAGTATAAATAAGGAGAACAAAATGGATAGTAAAGAGTTAGGGTTAGTCATTCCACAACAGCTTTTAGGCCTTCAGGATTTGCATTACGGATTCTGGGATGAGGGCCGGAAGCCGGAAATCGCAGATTTTGTAAATGCACAAAAAAGATATTCTGAATTTATCATTGCTTCTATAAGGGATTCTGTAGACAACACATCTGCCAAAATTCTTGATGTTGGATGTGGTACAGGTGCAATGATATCTGAACTGATAAAACTGGGATACCAGGTTGACGGGGTGATACCATCTGCATTTTTTAAGGAGAAGATAGAACAAAGGCTCAGGGATATAGACAGTACAAATAAATCAATAATCTATAACTGCATGTTTGAAGATTTTCCTGAATCTGAACGGCGTAACCAGTACGATTTGATATTCTTTAGTGAGAGTTTTCAATACATTTCAATGATAAAGGGCTTTCCTGTTTTACAATCACTTTTAAAAGAAAAAGGTAAAATATTAATATGTGATTTTTTCAAAACAGTTCACCATGGAGATGGAGGACCCGGGGATAAAAGTATGGGAGGTGGTCACCGTTTAAATGAGTTTTATGATATGATCAAAGGCAGTTATAAAATTCTTAAGGACGAAGATATTACAGGAAATGTGAGTCCGAACCTGGAACTTATGAATGATATCCTTATGAACAGGATTAGCCCTACAATTAAATATGTAGATTTATTTCTGGTTAAAAGATACAGGATAATTTATACTTTTCTTAAGTTTTGTTTCAGAAAAAGAATTAAAAAACTAGACTATAAATACTTCTCGGGATATCGTAGTAAGGAAACATTTGAAAGGTATAAAACATATCATTTGATAATTCTTGAGAATCAAAAATGAACAAATTATGGATATTTCTGAAAAAGTCAGGCAAAGAATATTATTATCACAAAAAAATGAAATTACAGAATACCACATTTATAAAAAACTGGCTATAAAGGCCGATGACGAGAACAGAAAGATACTGCTGAAAATAGCGGAAGAGGAACTTAACCATTACAACATATGGAAGAGATTTACAGACACAGATGTAAAGCCGAACAGGTTTAAAATTTTCAGGTTTTATTTGATAAGCAGGATATTTGGATTAACATTCGGGTTAAAATTAATGGAACGGGGAGAAGAAAATGCACAGCAGGCTTATAGTGAACTGGACCTGAAAACTGCAGAAATTGAAAAAATAATAAAAGAGGAAGGTGATCATGAAGATGAACTTCTTCAGATGCTGGATGAAAACTTTCTTAAATATACAGGTTCTATAGTCCTTGGACTTAATGATGCACTGGTTGAATTAACAGGTGCACTGGCAGGATTTACACTGGCATTAAAAAATACAAGGCTCATAGCTCTAGTCGGATTAGTAACTGGAATTGCAGCAGCGTTATCTATGGCATCATCCGAATATTTGTCAACCAAAGCAGAGGAGACTGAGAAATCACCTGTAAAAGCATCTGTATTTACAGGACTGGCCTATATCATAACAGTGTTTCTGCTTATTTTCCCCTATTTAATACTCACGAATTATTTTGTATGTCTTACTATTACACTGCTGATCGCGATATTTATAATATATATATTCAACTATTATATATCAGTAACCCGGGATTTATCTTTCAGAAAGCATTTCCTTGAAATGATTATATTAAGCTTTGGCGTAGCTACACTAAGCTTCTTTATCGGCTATTTACTCCGTTCCGTTCTGGGAGTAGAAGAATAGAAGACAGGTTTTAGGTGTTAGGTATTAGGATAAGTAATACTGGTCATTAAATCATGGTAATTCTTTTATTTTAATATTTTTAAAAGAAACTTTATCGCCGTGATCCTGAAGTAGGATATGACCTTTCGCAACTTCACCAAAGTCCGGCCATTTTTTGTATTTACTATATGCTACCAGTGCTTTCCACTGCTGTGTTCCTCGTGTATATTCAACTACCTTAATTCCATTCAGGTAATGTTCTACATGATAATCCTTTACAACAACTCTGGCACGATTCCAGCCATATTTGTTTACTCTTTTTGAACGCTCATTTGGTGAGTAAATAGTGGCATCTGCGGGTATTAAATCGTAAAGCGAGGCCAGGGTGCGATTACCATCAACGCCTTTTTTGGCATCGGGGTGTTTACTATCGTCAAGAATCTGATATTCACAACCTATGGATGAACCGGCACCCTTGTTTAGCTCTGTATCAACAAAATACTTAATACCACTGTTTGCTCCTTCCGTAAACATGAAATCTACTTCCAGAATAAAGTTATTGTATTTTTTTACTGTTACAATATCACCACCGTTTGTTGACTCACCTCCATCGCTTTTTTCAACAGTGAGAACTCCGTTTTCAATTGACCAGCCTTTTTCAGGAAATTTGTTTAGTTTAGCCCCTCTCCATCCGGTTGTGCTTTTACCATCCCAAAGCAGTATCCATCCTTCTTTTATCTCTCTTTCTGTCAGGCAGTTCTTAAGATAACTGATTTGTGGAATTTTTATTGAAACCGGTGTTGTTTCTTTATCCAGATTTTTTGTTATGATTCTTATATTCCTGTACTGTACAGTTTTGCCTTCACTTTCTTTATCATTAATACTATGTACCTGCAACGCAATAAAGCCTGATGCTGTCATATCATCAATTATATCTGCCGTTTGTACACCATTCAGCCAGACACGGATATTTTTACCAATAGCTTCCACCCTGAATTTATTCCAGTCTCCCTGCTTAAAAGCACTTTTCCCTTCAGGATTGCATTCCAGGTTGTACAGCCAGCCTCTGCGGGCTTCATCATATATACCGCCAGTCCAGGCTCTTTTTGATGGATCCAGTTCAACCTGATAACCATGAACTCTGCCATTTCTATATTCTGGCAGGCTCTGACTACGTATTTGCACTCCGGCATTTAACATTATGTCGATTTTCGCCTCGTATTCCAGAATGAAATCATCATATTCAACTTTTGTGGCTAAAAAAGTATTAGGTGTATTCATTTTACTGATTCCTGAAATAATACCATTTTCAACCTTAAATTCAGCCGTTCCGTTCAGTACATTCCATCCTTTAAGGTTTTTACCATTAAACAATTCTTCCCATCCCGCATTTTCCTGAGTATTTGATAAAAAGCAGGGCATAATCATAGTCAAAAGTAAAATTGCTTTTTTCATAATTTCTTAATTTATTATTTATATGAAATTTGAAGTCCCGGTTCCCATCCCGGTTCATAATCCCTTTTCCATAACTTCATTGCATCCTTATCCTGGATATGACCATTTTCCGGGTTTATGTTAAAGGACTTGCCGGTACGATAGGAAATATTCGCCAGGTGACATAGCAGTGTACTTTTCGCTCCTTCATCAATAGGTGAACGTTGACTGGCTTTACCGCGAATGGCATCAAAGAAATTAACTATGTGCCGGGTGGTCATACTACCACCTCCACCAAGAGCAATCCCTGCCTCGTCACTATCTGAGGCTGACTCATTTATCAGGGTGTGTTTCCGGTCGTATAACTTATAACCATTCCGGTTAATAAACACAGTGCCCTCAGTACCATAAATAATTGTGCCGCGTCCCGAACCATATGTCTGATAACCATTCCTGCTTTTTCCGTCCCATTTAATAATTTTATTTCCGGGAAAGATGAAAGTTGCATCCATAGTATCGTACATTGTCCATCCATCGTCTATGAAATGACGTTTCGTCGCTTCCACTGAGACACGTTCCGGAAATTCCCCTTTCAACGCCCACCGGGCTATGTCAAACTCATGGGCAGCATTGTTCCCTGTCTCTGCTGTTCCCCAGTTCCACCCGTACCAGTGCCAGTTATAATCCCATGTATCATGCATGTAATCCGTATGCGGCGACGGGCCCTGAAACAAATCCCAGTCCAGTCCTTCAGGGACAGGTGCTTTTTCGGGAACAGGTACTTTCCCCCGTGTATTGGAATAAAAAGCAACTGCCTTATATGGTTCCCCGATTGCTCCGTTATGTATTTGACTGACAGCCTCAATTGAAACAGGGTCTGATCGCTGCTGGTTACCCATCTGAACAACTCTTCCATATTTTTTCTGATAGGCAACCAATAATTCATTCTCATACGGATTATGGCTGCAGGGTTTTTCAACAAAAACATGTTTCCCTGATTCAAGAGCCATCCATGTACCGGGAGCATGCCAGTGGTCAGGTGTAGCGTTGAAAATGGCATCAACTTTCTTATCCTCAAATACCTTCCTTATGTCAGTTACAAGCTCCGGATTATTTGCCAGTTTTCCCTTTAGTTGCCTTGCGACCTTTTCCCTTTGTTTTTGCATTACGTCACATATATACAGCAAATCAACTTTATTGTTTGCATCAGTTATTGCATCATAATAGGCACCTACACGCCTTCCGCAACCCATCAATGCAACATTAATACGATCATTTGCACCTATAATCCGGGAGTAGCCCTTGGCTGAAAATCCAAGTCCCACGCTACCAAATGATGCAGCTACAGCACCTGTTGCAGCTTTTTTAATAAAACTTCTTCTGTTTTCCATTATTTTAGTTTTTAATGCTTATTGACGTAAACCAGTTTCCACTTACCTAAAATAAATAAAATTTTGGATAAAATGATATAATTACGGATTGTGCAGATTTTATTAATTTTATCGATGAGAAACATCTCATCACTGATTACTATTAATAACTAGTCAATATAAAAATATGTCCAAAGAAGATTTTAAGAATAAATTGAACCGGAGAAGATTTATAAAAGGAATAATTGCATTGCCGGTCATAGGAGGATTAACTTATGCCGGGATTAGAAAGTACAACTATCTGACAGATTGGTTGAGAAGAAAAAAAGCACTGGAACTAATTGGTCTTGATAAAGAACAGAAAGAACTGGCATCAGTATTTTTCGGAAAAAGTACAGGTAATCATATTCGATTGGGGGTGATTGGTATGGGTCGCAGGGGAAAGGCGTTATTAAGGACTTGTGGATTTTATAATAAAGAATGGATAGAAAGAAACAAGGAGGAACCTTCATTAGAAGCCTTTTACAATCAGGATGACCTGAATGTTTCCATAACTGGAATATGTGACGTATTTGACTTACATGCAGAAGAGGGAATTAATATTTCTAAAAACCCTTTATATGAAAGTGGCAAACTGGGAAAAGTTAAACGTTATAAAAGATATACTGATTTACTTGCCAGCAGCGAAGTAGATGCAGTAATTATAACCACACCGGATCATTGGCATGCACAAATGTCAATTGATGCTGCAAAAGCCGGGAAACATGTATATTGTGAAAAATGTATGACCCGGACTGAACAGGAGACAGTAGAGGTTTACAACGCGATAAAGAACAGTAATATTATTTTTCAGGTAGGGCATCAAAACCGGCAGCACGGTACAATGATAATGGCAAAAAATATTATTAATAAAGGAATTCTTGGAAAAATAAGTTCGATCGAGACTTTTACCAATCGAAATAGTCCTGATGGTGCATGGATAAGACATGATGGAAAACCTGGCGATGCAAAATCTATTGACTGGGAGCAATTCCTCGGAAACAGTCCAAAGGTTCCGTTCGATGTTAAAAGATTCTACAACTGGTCGCAGTACTGGGATTATGCCACAGGTCTTTCCGGCCAGCTGTTCTCTCATGAATATGATGCTATCAATCAGATTTTAAATATAGGTATCCCTAAAGCTGCTGTAGCTTCCGGAGGAATTTATCATTACAAGGACGACAGGGATATTCCTGATGTCTTCCATGCCGTATTTGAATATCCTCAGCATGATTTTACACTTACGTATGATGCAACACTTCTCAACAGTGCCATACGAAACAAAATAATACTTGGTAGTGATGCAATTATGGAAATTGGACAGGACTTGAAAATAAAGATTGACAGGAAATCAAAAAAGCATGATTCATTAATTAAAAACAACATGATTGAGCCTTCTTCTGATATATTCCTGTTCGATTCTCAAACAAATGAGGTGGATGCAATCACATCTGCTACCCAACAGTACTATGCATCCAGGGGTTTAACATATACAATCAAAGACGGAAAATTAATTGATTCCGTTCATTTGCACATTAGAGACTGGTTATATCATATCAGAAACGGAGGCCAGCCTGCATGTAATATAGATTTAGGTTTTGAAGGAGCTATTACCTGTCATATGGCAACTAAAGCATACAGGGAGAAACGAAGAGTTGAGTGGAATCCCGTAACCCGTAAAATAGTATAGAAGCTGAAATTAGTATTAAATAAAATAACCTGTCATTCAGTGTTTTTCCTGATAGCTTCAACCAGTAATTGAGTAAGCTTACGGGTTCCATCCAGTTTCCCGTATTCTCTGGTTTTCCACGGGCAGGTTCCTGAGGTAATGATATTGCCATCCTGTATAACGCCCTCCCCTTTGTAAATACCTCCTTTAAAGTCAGGATACTTATTTACGTCAGGATCAATTGTAAATGCATATTTCCTGTTGATAAGAAGGCCTGCCTGTGCAAATACCGCTACAGAAAGGGTTTGAGCTGCCATGGGTTTGTCTTCCTTTGAAACTGTTTTGACAAAGGAAACCACTTCCGGATTCAGATTGTGTATTGTCTCCCATGGTGG
>CP070654.1:2099849-2102818 GCA_020354785.1 Bacteroidales bacterium | reverse complement strand
AACAAGAAGTTATTGTCATCTCGATGGTAAAATATATGTTATTGGAGGTTTTTCAGAAGGAATAATAACAGCATCCACGCAGGTTTATGATATTGCTTCCAATCAATGGGAACTTGTTGCTAATATGAATCAAAATAGAGGAGCAGGAACTGCACATGCAGTAGATAATAAAATATATGTAATAAGTGGTCATGGTTTTGGAGGAACTTATCCAGACTCAGTTAATGTGGAGGAATATGATCCGGGAACAGATAGCTGGACTCTGAAAAAAAATATACCGAAACTGTTCTGGGCGCATTCATCTTGTTTATACAATGACTCAATTTATGTCTTTGGAGGTAATAATAACATAGACGGTTCATTATCTTCGGTTTTTGTGTATGACCCTCAAACAGATACCTGGGAATCCCTGCCTGATATGAACCATGCAATATGGGGACCTGCTTGTTGCGTATTCAATGATAAAATATATGTATTTGGCGGCCTGGGGAATGGCGATAGTCTGATCAATGAAGTGGAAGTTTACGATCCTGCAACAGGAACCTGGGAAGAAGAAAAACGAAATAATATGCCTGAAGCAACATTATCTTCCTGGATTACATTATATGAAGGAAAAATAAATCTTTTTGGTGGTTTAGATGAAGAAATGGAATATTTCAATTTTGTATATCAATACGATCCGACAACCGATATCTTCATAAGGATGCAGGATTTGCCTTTTAAATGTGGGGGAGGTTTACAGGTTAATAACTATGTTTATTTCCTTGACGGGACATCAGGAAGTATTTATGATCCAAATAATGAAATCTGGAGATTCAATCTGGATTCATTAAAAGAATATACAGGTGGTGAAACTTCAATAAAGCAACCTTTCCAGGATGCGAATAACAATTTTGTTCTTCATCAGAACTATCCAAATCCTTTTTCGGGTTCAACACATATTAGTTATGAACTAACAGCGCCGGGTAAAGTACAGCTGGAAATATTTAGTATCCTCGGAGAAAAAATAATTACTCTGGTAAATGAATCCCAGAATCCGGGCAGTTATGAAATTACATGGAACGCCAAAGATGTGAAACAGGGAATATATTTCATCAAACTGAATTCAGGCGATCTTGTGGAAACAAGAAAAGTAGTGGTTTATTAACAGGGCCATATGACCTGAACATGTAATTAAAATCAGGTTATAGATAAACCCTAAAATCCAAATGTCGTGAAAAAAATGATTACTTCTTCAATCTTATTTTCACTACTATTCATTTTCTTTAAATATGGATATTCTCAAACTACACAGCCTTCGGATTTTGAGCCAACAGCCTTTGAGGGATCAACAGTAGTTGATTCAATTTATAGTCCGGCGCTTGAAGGTAATTTGCAGGGTAATCCATCCACTCAGCCTGTAAAAGTATACCTTCCACCTCATTATGAGAATTTTCCGGATAACAGGTATCCTGTCGTTTACCTTTTGCACCCCGGTGATATTTGCAATTATAATTACTTTTATAGTGCAGATGGTCTTTTAGAAATTGTGAATCAATTGATCTCCGATAAAACCATTGTACCAATAATCATTGTCACTCCAAATGCCACAACTGAATATGGCAATAGTTGCTATACGAACTCCTATGTTAATGGTAACTGGGAGGATTATATTGTCCAGGATGTGATCGGGCACGTTGAGAGTAAATATCTTGTTTTGGATCAAAGAGATTCAAGAGGATTATCCGGATTTTCTATAGGAGGACATGGAACAGTCAAGATAGCTATGAAACACCCATCCTTAATTAATTCAATTGGTTTAATTGGTCCGGGAGCAGTGAATTTCGAAGATGAATGGTTAAATACAACCATGTGGAGAGAAGGAATAATAGCTGCTGCCGGCATGGAGGAATTCGATCCGGATGCTGAAGGAACAATTCCCCTGGTTTTTGCTCATGCTGCGGCTTTTGCTCCGGATTCTACCAATAAACCTATCCTGGGCAGATTCCCCTATACTGCGGATGGTGTGTTTATTGACAGTATCTGGCAAAAGTATTTAGAACATGATCCATTGACTATGCTTCAGTCTTATGCAGATAGCCTGCACAAAATCAATACTATACAATTTTACATTGGGGATGAGGACGAGTGGGTGTCATATGGTATTGGGCCATTCCTTCAGGCATTGCAGGACAATGGAATTGAATATGGCCATGAAATATATTCAGGAACGCATGATTCCAAACCAGTGCTGGATGAACTGCTTGAATTTTTTTCAGAACAACTTATAGGAACTGTACCAACCAACCGTTTACTAAATGACTACTATCTCGAAAACACTGATACCCTGGTGGCTGAAATGAATATGGATGGGAAACTATATATTGTCCCGTTATCAGCTGGCATTGGACTCGATTCAATATATATGTATCAGGTAGCAGCTTGTGATGCATTAGCCGATGAAAAGAATGAATTTCAGTTATCAGGGTATGAATTTGGTAAGTATCGTGTTTTTGCAGTAAGTGTTGATAGTTTGGTAAGTAATATACCTGCAGAATTTTGGGTTGTCCCTGACAAACTACCGCCGGATCTTGATCTGGTTAGTGATACTGTGAATATTGGTAATTCAATAAGTGTGTCTATGAACAGAGATGGAAATATATGTCTCGTTAAGCATTTTTATTCTTCACAAGATACCTTCAGAACGGTTTCAGAAATTATGAATTCGTTTCAATTAATTGAATGTGCAGATGCCCAGGCAGATACTGAAGTCAGTTTTAGTACAGAAGGTTTATCTGCAAGATCTTACTGGATTTACGGATATGACCAATATGGAATTGTTTCTGAGCCACACCCAGTCGATATTATTACATCTATGAGAACTCATAAAACAATCAACAAACTTACAATTCACCCTAACCCTTCTAACGATATAATTAACATTGAGATTGAAAATCCAATTAATGCAACAATAGAGATTTATAATGTCA
>CP070654.1:2092246-2099749 GCA_020354785.1 Bacteroidales bacterium | reverse complement strand
GCTTGCCGGACAGAAAATAAGGCTTCACTCCTACCCTAACCACCCTGAAAGGCAGTCGCAGACGCTGGAATACCAGTTAAATAATGAAGATATAATAATAATTGAAGGTATAGTTGCGTTAAGCAGAGAGGAATTACGGGATATTACTGATTTAAAAGTATTTTTAGAAATTGATGACCCCACTTTTAAAGCCAGAATAAAAGAATATTACTACTGGAGAGGTAAAAAAGACGATGAAATAAATACATTGTTTGAAAAAAGGGCAAAAGATGAATACCAATTAATAGAAAAAGAAAGTAAATTTGCTGATTTTGTAATCAACTCATCTTTAAAATGATAATCACAAGAACTCCTTTCAGAATTAGTTTTGTCGGCGGAGGTTCGGATATGGAAACTTTCTACTCCAGGCACCAGGGTGCAGTACTCAGTACTTCTATTGATAAATACATGTATATTTCTTCACATAAATTCTTTTTCAAGGACCAGGTAAGGGTAAAATATTCAAAAACAGAGACCGTAGGTAAAGTTGAAGATCTCAGACATCCGATATTAAGAGAAGCTCTAAAGAAAGCCGGAATAAGGGGGGGGACAGAAATAAGCTCAATAGCGGATATACCGGCCGGAACCGGCATGGGCTCCTCATCCTCATTCACCGTTGGCCTGATACATAATCTAAGTGCCATTAACAGACAGTATATCTCCGCAACCGAGCTGGCCGAAAGAGCGTGCGAAATTGAAATTGACATCCTGAAAGAACCGATTGGCAAGCAGGATCAATATGCAGCAGCCGTAGGCGGGCTCAATATTTTCTATTTTAATAAAGATGGAAGTGTCCTGGTTGAACCATTATATATCAAAAATGAGGTTTCAGATAAGCTGCAGGAAAATTTAATTATGTTCTATATAGGCAATCAGCGTGATGCCTCAGTTATACTGGCAGAACAAAAACAGAATGCTTCAAAGGAAGACAAATTCAATATACTTAAATCAATGGTAAAACTTGTTCCTGAATTAAGGGACAGCCTGTATAAGGAAAGAATTAATGATTTTGGCAAGTTATTGCATGAAAACTGGATTCTTAAACAGAAACTGGCCACACAAATCAGTAATAAAGACATAGAGGATATATACAATACAGGCCTTAAGAACGGTGCGGAAGGAGGAAAACTGCTGGGTGCCGGAGGAGGTGGATTTTTCCTGTTCTATTGTGAAAAACATAAACAGCAAAAATTAAAGGATTCCTTAAAACCACTTTATAATTTTGAATTTAAATTTGAACAGGACGGTTCAAAACTAATATACTTTGCTGATGAACAGCTTAAATGAACATTTCAGTAATTACTTTGATAAAGTAATTGAAACACTCGGGAAGGTTGATATTGAACCTGTAAATAAATTCATTGACAGGATTTATGAATGTTATAACAAAGGGAATACTATTTATATTTTTGGCAATGGGGGGAGTGCTGCCACTGCATCACATGTGGCAGGCGACTTCATGAAAGGTATCTCTTTTGGACTTGAGAAAAGATTCAAAGTTATATGCCTGAATGATAATATTCCAGGTATGACTGCAATTTCAAATGACCTGACATACGATGAGGTTTTTTATGAGCAATTGAAAACTTATCTTAAAAAAGATGATGTTGTAGTTGGTATCTCAGGCAGCGGAAACTCGGTGAATATTATAAAAGCTCTCAATTATGCAAAAGAGATGGGTTCAACAATTGTTGGATTTACCGGATATAAAGGAGGAAAACTCAAAGACCTGGCAGATATACTGATCCATGCTCCTGTCAGCGATATGGAGATCACTGAAGATATACATATTATAATATTCCATGCATTAAAACAGCTTTTAAACAGGAAAATCAAGGGTGAAAAATTCTCGATGGGATTTAATTATGATAGAAGAGTGGAATGAAGAAGCTATTAGCTGTTAGATTTTAGGCATTGACAAATCATAAATCTCAAATCGTTAATCGTAAATCGTTAATCATATATCGCTAATCCTTATTCTTTAATTATTAACGGCCTTATACTTTCCTTTCTGCTTCTGAAAATTACTCTTTTAATAAAATTGTAAATAAATCCGGTGCCATAGGCAATCAGCATAATTAATGAGCCGTATACGCTGAGAAAGCCAATTCCTAAGTTTTTGTTCCTCACCGATGCGTCGGTAAACAGCAGCAACACATAAAACAGGATACTCAGAAGAAAAACAGTAAAACAAAGTCTGCAGTAAAATATTACAGAAATCCCGGCCAGTAAATAAAGGATAAAGACTGAAGGTATGAAATAAAGCGCTTTAAGAGATTTTCTGTGTCTTTTATACAGGTCTATCCTGGCTTTTCCATGAAGGAACAGCTGTATAAAAAACTTTAAAAAGTTTGTTTTCCTTTTATGGTAAACATAGGCATCCACAATTAGTGCAGATTTATAACCGGCATCATGAAATCTCATGCTGATATCAATATCTTCCCCAACCTTTAATCCGCTGAAGCCCCCTATACTGGTGAATGCTTTTTTCGAAATACCCATATTAAAACCCCTGAGATGAATTTTTCCTATATGAACCTTCTGACCCCTTATACCCCCTGTGGTGAAATGAGATGTCATTGCATAATTAATTGCTTTCTGAACCCTGGAGAATGAGGAATGTGCTTTATCAGGACCGGTAAATCCGTCAACCTTGTTCTTTGAAAGGAAATTATTTGCACTCTTAAAGTAATCCGGTGACACTATGCAGTCGGAATCCATAAATACCAGGTATTCACCTGTTGCTTTTTCCGCCCCGAGATTCCTGGAATCACTTATGCCTAATCCCTTTTCATAAAAATACCTGTTATTAATTTTATCCCTGAACTCCCCTATTACTTTTTCAAGTACCGTATTAAGACTACCATCCACAATAATAACCTCAAAGTCTTTATTATCCTGATCTATAAAACTGGATAACAGCTCCTTTACCTCTTCAGGACGGCCAAATGTGGGTACAATTACTGAAAATCTCACGGCTAATATTTCTTAAACTAAAATTAATCAGGCTTTGTATCAGATTTTCTGTTCTATCTGGTAAGTATTTCTGTCTGCCGAGATCCTGGAAACCAGCTCTCCGAGGAATCCTGCCAGAAAAAGCTGTGTGCCTATAATCATTGCTGTCAGTGCAATATAAAAGTAGGGGCTGCTGGTTACCAAAGGTGCTTTAATATGTTTATATACAGCTATCAGCTTGTCGGTACCGAGATAGATTGCAATTCCAAAACCTATAAGAAACATCAGGGTTCCGAGGGTTCCGAAAAGATGCATAGGTTTTTTTCCAAATCTTGATATAAATGATAAAGTAATAAGCGCAAGGAATCCATGCATGTACCTCTTAACTCCGTATTTTGTTACTCCGTATTTTCTCTTCCTGTGCTGTACAACCTTTTCACCTATATTACCGAATCCTGCTTTTTTTACAATAACAGGAATATACCTGTGCATTTCGCCATAAACCTCGATATTTTTAACTACATCTTGTTTATAAGCCTTTAATCCGCAATTAAAATCATGCAGCTTTATTCCAGTAACTTTTCTAGCAGTCCAGTTAAAAAATTTACTCGGTAGTGTTTTGGAAACAGGATCATATCTCTTTTTCTTCCAGCCTGAAACAAGGTCATAATCATCTTCTTTTATCATTTTGTACAAATCAGGAATTTCATCCGGACTATCCTGCAAATCAGCATCCATTGTAATCACAACATCACCCTCAGCTGCTTTAAATCCACAATGTAATGCAGCAGCTTTACCATAATTACGCCTGAATTTAATACCTCTGACTGATGGATTCTTTCTGGCCCTGTCCTCAATTATTTCCCATGACCCATCACTGCTGCCATCATCAATCATTACAATCTCATAGGAGTAATTATTACTATTCATCACCTTATCAATACCGTCAACAAGTTCAAGTATTGATTCAGATTCATTAAACAATGGTATAACTACAGAAACATCCATTAATTCTTCCTGTCTAAGTATAATTGTTTTATTACTGGCTTTCCACAGGATTGGGCTCTTTCTTCAGAATTGCAGCCAGTATCAAAGAAAATACAGTGCCCATAAATATATAATTAATAAAAGCTGATACAGCCATCATGCCAGACGACATAAACTTCATCATAAATTCCGATTGCATTTCAATCATATCTTCAGATAATCCTCTATCAAGTAGTTTGTCCTGGGTCATTTCAAGAATCTTATTAATTAAATCAGGATCTATAAATTTGAAATGTACATAAGTAAAAACAGCACCTATAAAACCCATGAATACACATGTTAATACCCCAACACCAAGAGCCTTGCCATATTTAATGGCATCTGACGGTTCATTTTCTCTGAACCTTTTAATACTTAAAAATATACCTGCAATAATTATTACATAGCTGACATACCCAAGTGCTCTTGAGAGTGATAAATCTGCAATATAAAGTAAAACAGAATAGATTATTAACGCAAAACCTATGATAGCTCCATAGGTTGCAGAATGTCTAAGAATATCATTTTTGTTTTCTTCCATGGTAAGAATTTTATGTTATTAAAACAAATATATATTTTTTTATGGCAAAAATGTTAACATCTATTTTTTTATTTTGCACGGTAAGATAAAAGTTAATAGTTTTGCATTGGGGTAAGTCTTATACGGCCAGCTCCTGCTGAACTCCCCCAGGTCCGGAAGGAAGCAAGGGTAGGCGGTTGAAGCGGTGCGATATAAGTAGCTTACCCTTTTTTTGTTACTAAGGATTAAGGATAAAGGATTAAGGATTAAGTGGGAAGCTGCAAGATGAAAAGTAGTTAAATATTTTAAGCTGCAATATCAGAAAGGAGCTATTTTGTTAAGTTCGGTTCTGAATTCGCCGGGTGATGGTATAATTCTGATATTATCAGGCAGGTTATCCTGAATATTTTCGGTTTGACTGCCAGACAAATATATTATTTGTTCAGGGAATTTTTCAGCTAGTGTCCTGGCGTAATTTAAAATATCTTTCCCGTTAATATATGACACAAAAGCAGTTACCAGGTAATTAACAGGTTTCAGCTTTTTGGTTTCATATAAATCATTTATGGGCACCGATTGTCCCAGATAAATGACCTGGTGTCCGCGCCTCTTAACCAGGTAGTAAAAGAATAATAATCCTAATTCATGGTATTCACCTTCCGGAAGAAATAAGACAAATGTTCTTGAGTTGGGATTATTTGCCGTAATTAATGCATCGATGGCAACCATGAGTTTCTGACGGATTAGATTGGTTATAAAGTGTTCCTGTGCAGGATTAATAACTCCTGTCTGCCACATCACTCCAATCTTAATTAAAAAAGGATATAAAATCTTTATAATGGTCTCCTCAAATCCCAGCTGCATAATAGATCTGGATAATATTTTTTCCAGCTTACTTTCATCCAGTTCTATCATTGCTATAGTTAAATTCTCAATCAGGCTCTCAGTGTCACTATATTTTTGAATAAGCTGATTGATCTTTTCATTTATTTCTTCATTTGATAAGCTGGCCAGCTTGGAAATCTTCATTCCGTTGCGATTCAGCAAGGAAATATTCAGTAATTTTTTCAGTTCAGTATCGCAGTAATTTCTGATATTTGTAGCTGTACGTGTCGGAGCTATTATATTATAACGTTTTTCCCATATCCTGATAGTATGGGCTTTAATACCTGAAAGTTTCTCCAGATCACGTATTGTATAAGTGGCCATCCTGTTTATGTATGACTGTTCGATATCTTATTAACAAGCCTGCCTGCAAATTGTTTAACCGGACATTGAAGGAATTAATATAGCCAATTTCATTAATTAATGTTTTATCAATAACATTTTTTTATCAACTTATATAAACAGAATACCTATTTGCTGAAAATAATACAGTGCATTTCTGAAGTTGTTTAATGAATTTCAGGGGGGTAGAAAACACCAGGCATTAGGTATTGAATATTAGGTGTTAGGTATTAAGTGTTAGGTATTAGGTGTTAGGTTTTGGATATCAGGATTTGGATAAATTGCTGCTGAACTTTATGATTGTCATCAATCCGTAACTGAATGGAAGGATAGTATTTTTACTTATTTTTTCTGATGATCATTAATCCGTCCCGAAATGGAAGTATAGTATTTTCAACTCTTTCATCATCTTTAACGAAGTTGTTAAATTCGATTATGCCCCTTGTTTCTTTATCAACCGGTTTAGACTTTTTGAAAACTTTCCCTTCCCATAAAACATTATCAGCCAGTATATACCCCCCTGGCGGCACTTTATCAAATACCAGATGATAAATATCAAGGTATTCATATTTGTCAGAATCAATATAGACAAGTTCAAATGAAAGATTCAGCTGTGGTATTATTGATTTGGCATCTCCTGTATATTGGACTATCCTGTTTTTAAAGCCTGCTTTTTTGAAATATTTCCCGGATATATCCATCAACTCATCATTACGTTCAATAGTATGTACCTTGCCGTTTTCGGAAAGTCCTTTTGCCAGGCATATAGCAGAATAACCAGTGTAAGTTCCTATTTCCAGAATATTTTCAGGACAAATCATTTTGCTTATCATTTCCAGGATCTTACCCTGCAAGTGACCTGCAAGCATCCTGGGATAAAGTACTTTTAAATTAGTTTCCCTGTATAAATCCTGGAGTATTTTATCTTCCGGAGTTGTATACTTATGTATATAGTCATTTATTCTCTGATCGAATTTCAGCATCATCAATTAATGAAAGAATAAGTTATTTATATATTAAATATGACAGCTTTTCTTTGCTAAAAAGATCATTTGCCACATCCTGTAACTCCTTTGCACTTATGGCATTATACTTCCTGCTTATTTCTTCCAGTGAATCAACCTTATTGAATATCAGATAGCTCTTGCCCATAGAAAGCATAAGATTTTCATTGCTTTCAAGTGATATTGCAATTTGTCCGAGTATCTGTCTTTTAGCCTTTAATAATTGCGAATCTGTAAGCTGTTTTGTCTTTAATTTTTTTAATTCCTTCAATACTGTTTTTATGCTAATGTCTATATCAGATTTATCAGTACCAAAATAAATACTTATTACTCCTGTATCACTGTATGGAGTGTAAGTAGAATCAATATTATATACAAATCCGTTCTTTTCCCTGAGGGACATGCTTAAACGGGAGTTAAGACCGGGGCCTCCCAATACGTTATTTAATAAGTTCAATGTAAATCTCTTCTCATCCTTAATATTATAAGCTACGTTACCAATAATACAATGTGACTGATATGTATTATAATTATTCTCCCTAAATACCGGTACATAATCTGAATATGAAATGTGTTTTAATGGAATGGACTTTTGTGGAATATGACCGAAATACCTGTCAAAGAGCTTTATCAATTTGTTGATAGAAATATTACCAACTGATGAAAGCACCATCTGTCCCGTGTCATAATTACTCTCTATAAATTTCAGGATATCTTTCCTTGTGAATGATT
>CP070654.1:2086757-2092146 GCA_020354785.1 Bacteroidales bacterium | reverse complement strand
GCATCATTTCAAGTAACGGTTTATTTAAAATATTGCCCACTAGATTTTCGGGGTACACAAAATGATCGCAGCTATATAAATCACCGTTATATTCTATTACAGCAGCATTACCGCATGTTTTATCAAATACACAAAGTCCGCAAGGCTCATTTACCCAGTTGGCCAGTATAACGTCAAACATCTGAACAAACACCTTTCCCACATCATTTTTTACCCATTGATCAAAAATTTTAATATAAAAGCTGCCAAATTCTTCAGGGATGACAGACCATTCAGTTATTCCGGATTTGCCTTTATAACCTGGCGGCACAAGCGATAAAGGGTACTGGCTGTTACTGGTTGCCTTCTGTTCAACTATGGGTATATACTGGTGATATTTGCTGCCTGTACTTTTCAGAAATGAGTAAACTTCCAGTGGATATTTTGCATTATAATTATTTATTACAGTAAGGGTGTTAAATTCAATTTTATACTCCTGCAACAGCTTCAAACCTTTCATCACTTTTTGCCAGGAATTTGCTCCGTGTTTGTAGCGCCTGTAATAATCGTGTATTTCTTCAGGTCCGTCAATGGAGATACCTATCAGGAAGTCATGTTGTTTAAAGAATTTGCACCATTTTTCATTTATTAAGGTGCCATTTGTCTGAAATGAATTAATAATCCGTCTGCCTGCAGCATAATATTTCTGGTATTCAACAGCTGCCTGAAAGAATTTCAGCCCGGCAAGCATAGGCTCACCTCCCTGCCAGACAAAAGAAATAACAGGTGCAGTTTGAGATTGAATATACTGTTTAATAAATCTTTCCAGTACTGATTCCTGCATAGAAGATACATTGCTATCCTTATACAGATTTTTCTTCTCGAGATAATAACAATATGTGCAATTCAGGTTACACTTAGCCCCTGCAGGCTTAACCATTATATTATACGCTATGTGATCACCAATAAAATAATCCATCTCAGTCAGGCTACTCAATTTCGAAGGTTATTGTCACTTCTTTGCTTTCTTTATATCCGTAACGTATAGCTTTGGTTCGGAGTAGAGTATTTCCCCTGTTTAGTTTTATTGGCCCCGTATATAGTTTCCAGTGTGCATGTTCTGCAGTATCAGTAGTATAAGCAATTGATGCTCCCTGGGTTGCACAATATACAGAAACTTTTGCAGGATATTTGTGCCTGGCTCTTTTTAAGGTTTCAACCTTACTTACGGATTCTTTATCATAAATTACAAATTCCGGGTGTGCAGTAACTGGCTGTACTCCGTCCGGCCACATATTATTAACCATTACTGATTCTGAAATATTGCCCATGTCCTTAATATTACTCATCCATCTGTTAAGCCTTTTGCTCATTCTTCTCATTACATCTTTATATTCCGGATCATCAGCCAGGTTATTTACCTGGTGAGGATCTTTTTCACAGTCATATAACTCTTCCGGCGGCCGGTTGTCACTAAACCAAATCTTTTGTGCTCCCTCAAGTTTATCTTCTGCGTAAAGTCTGAATAATTCCTGCATTACCGGCATACGATTCCTGTATGGCACCCATAATACGTAAGGCTTTAAGGGATAATAATTACGGATGTACCTGTACTTATTGTCTCTTACTGAACGAACCATGTCATAGGATTCATCAAAACGGTCACGTGCAGAGAAAACATAGCTTCTGGGCGGACGACCCTGTGCACCCAGAAAAGCTCTTCCCTGCATATGTTTGGGAACAGATACTCCTGCTATTGATAATACAGTAGGTCCGAAATCAATAGAACTGATAAGCCTCTGGCTTGACATTCCATTCTTAATATATCCGGGCCACCGGATAATTAGCGGTATTCTTGTCCCTGAATCGTACAGCCATCTTTTTGCCCGTGGTAATCCGTCACCATGGTCACTCCAGAAAAATACCACAGTGTTATCTGCCAGGCCTTCATCCTCAAGATCTTTAAGCATTCTGCCAACAATAACATCCAGTTTTGCTATGTTATCATAAAGCCTGGCAATATTTTTTCTTACAATTTCATTATCCGGATAATAAGGCGGAACATTAACAGATGATGGATCAGTGCTGTCAGGTTCCTGCCAGTTCCTGCTTTCATGAGTAATAGTAAAATTGAAAACAGCAAAGAATGGTGTATCCTTATCGGGACGATTTTTATAATGTGCTGTATTACTGCATTCATCCCATGCTGTTACCGGGGATGCAAACTGATAGTCAGTTTTTACATTGTTAGTGCAATAATATCCTGCGGCTCTCAGATATTCAGTAAATGTTTTCACATAATGAGGAGGAACGGCCTCATAAGGAGTAGGAAGGTTTTCAGATACATGAGAGGTTCGCATATGGTGTGTGCCGATGGAAGTCTGGTACATTCCAGTTATTATTCCCGAGCGGCACGGAGCGCAAACCGGTGCACTTGTATATACATTTGTATATTTAATTCCCTGGCTTGCCAACCTGTCAATATTTGGTGTGTGTGCAACATTATCACCATAGCACCCCAATCTCGGGCTTATATCCTCACAACTAATCCATAATATGTTAGGCTGGACAGGTAAAGGTTTGCCTTTCATTTCATGTTTACCAGCCTGGTTACAGCTAAAATTTGACAGGATCAGACCTGAGCCTGCAGTTATATAAACCAGTCCCTTAAATTTCCTGTTAAAATATGATTTACTTGTCAGGAGAATCCATGACAATCTCAGATTTATTATAATATTTCGTTTCATTCGTTTAAAATTTTATAAACCGCTCCGCTCTCACATGATTTATCTTAATATAAATCTATGTTTCTGTAGTCTCCCCTGAATCTCGGGCCAACCGGTCTTTTTAAAGGCATCTGCATTCCATCTGTGCTTTCAAGCCACTTATATAATTCATCTGCCATTTCCTTAATAATATCCTGGTGTTGCGGACTGGCGATTAAATTGTTCATTTCATGCGGATCGTTTTCAAGGTCGTAAAGCTCATTTGTGTCCCATATACCCCAGTACCGTATGTACTTGTACCTGTCAGTTCGTATCCCGAAAGTTGTTGGTGTTTGCGGAAAGTTCTCCTCCCAGTAATATTCATAGAATATTTTATCACGCCACTTAACATCTTTTCCTTTGAGCAAATCTATAAAAGACATCCCCTGCATTTGTCCGGGCTTTATTATCCCGAAAATCTCAAGTATGGAAGGAGCGATATCAATATTCTGAATCATCCCGGTTTCAACCTTTCCTCCTTCAAATAATTCGGGACAGCTGATTAAAAGAGGCACCTTTACTGACTCCTCATAGAAGTGCCTCTTATCAATTAACCCGTGCTCACCAAAGGAAAATCCGTTATCTCCCATATATATTATCATGGTGGACTCATATAAGCCCTGTTCTTTTAGATAACTGATTATAGCACCAATGCTTTCATCGATTCCAGATAATGTCTCACAGTAATTATAATAAAAGGTCTCAAAATCCATTTCACCGTTATACATGTAATCAACTCCATGCCAGCTGAAACGCTGTTCCTTTACCCAGTCAGGTATTCTGCCTCTACCGTAATTATAATCGGGATTATTCTCATTAGCCAGTTTGTAGTGTTTGCCTTCCGATTGCAGTTTTTCAGGTTTTGTTAAATCAAATGACGGGGGATACTCAATTTTTTTACCGTCATATTTTCCTTTGTGCCTTTTTGCAGGACTAAACTCAGCATGGACTGCTTTATGTGAGAGATAAAGAAAAAATGGTTTTTCAGGTTTCCTTTCTTTCATCCATTGAATGGCATGATCTGTCAGCAGATCTGTTATATAAGTTGAATCGCTGTAAGTTATGTGTTCACCGTTTATGTTAAGCGTGGGATCATAATAATCCCCCTGTCCTTTAAAGCTTTCCCAGTGGTCAAACCCGGGACGCGGATCATCGCTTGCTCTTCCCATATGCCATTTCCCAAAAAAGGCAGTCTGGTATCCGGCATTCCTGATATATTCGGGAAAGTATATAAGATTTTCAGGGTCCGGTGCAGAGTTATCGACAACAGTATGTGAATGAGCATACAGACCGGTTAAAATTGAAGCTCTGCTTGGTGAACTAAGTGCGGTTGAAACAAAGGCATTCCGGCAGTATATCCCGTCATTTGCAAGCTGATCCATGTTTGGTGTTTCCAGCCACGGCACCTTGCCTGTAAAACCCATAAAGTCATAGCGGTGATCATCGCTTAGAACAAATATTACATTCCTTGGCCTGGCTTTACTGTAACGACTTGTCAGTAATTTTTTCTTCTTTGTTTTTGAACATGAAAAAGCTATCAAAGAAAGGATTATGGAGAAGAATATAATTAATTTTCTTGGTTCCATTATCTTTTTTATGTCAAATTTAAACAATTACTGCTTTATAATTTTGACACCTGCCTTTTTATTAGTAGTACTTAATTCCAGGATATAGTACCCTGGTGATAATGATGAACTAAAAACTAAAATCTCACTATTTTGGCCCCTTTGTCTTTTCTCTCTATTAATAAAACTTTGAATTTTTTTACCTGTGTTATCGTATAAAGTTATACTTATAATTTCATTCCTGTCAAGATAATATTTTAATATAGCTTCATTACTAACCGGGACAGGATAAATAAGCAGGTTATCCGGAGCAGATGAAAAATCAACATTTGATATGTTCAGATCAGACAGATATCTGGCAATAGCAATATTATCACCTGAGATGCCTGCAATTATTATCTTACCATCATCCTGAACCGCCATTGCAATCCCGTTATCATAGGTGGAATTACCAATATCAGTAATGATTATCCCGCTGCTGTTAAAAGTTGTATCCAGTGTGCCGTCAGTATTATAACGGGCTAACGCAAAATCAGAATATCCTACAGTATATGAACAACCGGCAACCAGTATTTTTCCGTCAGATTGAATTGCTACGGATTCAGGCCGATCATCCCAAAAGTTGCATAAGTCGCTTAAAACCGTGCCTTCATTTCCAAATGAATAATCAAGTGTGCCGTCTGTATTAAATCGTGCCAGTCCAAAATCCCAGCCACTTCCTTCCACACCAAATACTCCTGACCATCCTGCCACAATTACCTTACCATCAGGTTGTATGACAACTGAAGTTGCACGATCATCAGATGAGTCCATAATATCTGCAACAGCTTTTCCATCTTCTCCAAACAGCGAGTCAAGTGTTCCGTTCTCGTTATATCTCAATACAGTAAAATCATAGTCGGATACATACGAAAACCCTGCAACTACTATCTTATTATCCTGTTGAAGAGCCATTGAAACAAATACGTACTCATCGCCCATATTTCCAAAATCCAGAATAATTCTTCCTTCTTCTCCAAACGAATCGTCAGGAGAACCGTCACTGTTATATCTTATCAGGGCTCCTTCATATCCTATTGA
>CP070654.1:2081158-2086657 GCA_020354785.1 Bacteroidales bacterium | reverse complement strand
AAGACAATTTTCAATTAGTTTACTGTGAAAAAAAAATATAATTTATGGATTTATTATTAAAATTTCTCCTCAGGCTTAAAATCCTGTACTAAATTAAATTGTTCAGGTATTGCCTTAATGATTTCCTTAACTTGGCTAAAGCTATTGAAATTTGTTTGATAACTGTATTTAATGAAATTTTAAGTTCTTCTGCAATTTCCTTATTTTTAAGTCCTTCATAACGGCTTAATTTAAATATTTTCCGGCACTGTTCAGGTAATTTATTAATACTTTTTTCTATTTTTTCATAAAGTTCATCCGCAACCATAACAGACTGGTTATTTTCTTCTGATAAAAGAAAAAAATCATTTGTCTCAATTATTTTTTGTTTGTAATTTTTCGTGTACTTTTCCTTAATTTGCAGTTGTTTTAGTAAGTTCACGCAGTTATTATATACTGCTTTATATAAATATGATTCCAGGGATCTGTCAATATTCAATATTTCATATTTTTCCCAGAATTTTAAAAAAGTGTTTTGAACCACCTCTTCTGCATTTTCCTTGCTGCCTGTAATTCTTTTAGCATAATAATATAAAGGCAAATAATATTTTTTAAAAATAGAATGGAATGCTTCCTTATCGCCAAGTTGTAATTTTTTTATGATTTCTTTTTCGGGGCTATTCATTTATATAATTAAATGTAGAAATAATATGAAAATCATATTCAATTTACTTTTAAGCGGTAATAAAGATAAAAAAAGTTGTTTGAGAAATTATTCTCCCAAACAACTTTTGCAGGTCTTTTTATAAAACCAGATTTATATATGAAAGGCCCTTATTACTAGTTCCAGCCGGGATTTTGTTCTAACAGGGGATTTTCTTCTCTTGCATCCTGTGGTATAGGAAACAGTTTATGTTTTTCCTTTGCTTCATAACCATCAGCAACAGCAGCTGCAATGAATTTACCATGACGCAATAAATCCTGTCGTCTTACACCTTCGCACCATAATTCCAGACCTCTCTCCTCAAGAATAAAATTCCTTAATGAGTCCTGATCAAAATCGGTTAAATTAATATTTGCAACATTGGCCCTTGATCGAATCTGGTTGATCAGATCAATTGCTTCCTGTGTAGGTCCGTTTAATTCATTAAGTATTTCCGCACGGCTTAGAATTATATCCGCATAACGATATAATATGAGATCATTACCTTGCGTATCACCATTTTGTCCCGGATCAAAGCCGTATTTTAACGGATTAGCGCCAACTGCCTTATAATGAGTTACATATCTAAAATCTACTATAGTATCGGTATTTGCTTCATGGTAATACCTGATCATATTAGTCCTTCGGGTATCAGTGCTATCAAATTTATCATAATGTTCCCAAGGTACTTTTAGTCCTCCCCAGATTGTCATCTCTACATCAATTTTCATTGGAGGTACCTGAGGCATGGTACATGCAAACCATGTGGTACCATGTGTAGCAGGATCAGCCATTCGGACAATAGAAAAAATAATTTCTTTATTATTATAATTTTCATTATCAATACTAAATACTTCAACATAATCCGGATTTAATTCATATCCCAGATTCATGATAGCATCTGTGACGGGTAAGGCTTTTCCCCAGTCTTTTTCCTGCATATAAAGTTTTAGCAAAATGGTCAAAGCTGTACCCCCTGTCACTCTTCCATAATCTTCATTGCTATTATAGTTTCTGCCGGGTAGTCTGTCGGCGCACCATAATAATTCACTTTCAATAAAATCAATCATCCATTCTCTTGACGGACGTTCTAGTTGCGGCAGTTTTTTAAGATCTTCAACTTCTTTGGAATCGGTAATAAACGGAACAGGACCATACAGGTCAAATAGACTGAATGCGAAAAAAGCCCTTATAGTTCTCACTTCAGCACTGTATCTTTCAATAAGTTCCTGATTTTCGATTTCTGCTTTCTCAAATGATTCCAGTAATAAAGTTGCTCTGGTTATTCCCTGTACATACTTTTCCCAGTTTATACGAACCTGAGAACTGCTTTCCGTGAATAAAAATTCGTTGTTGGATTGCCATCTGTGTCCCCATGCCGTTGTTAATTCATCGGTAGTTAAGATATTTAACATCAGGTGAGAGTCGTCAAAGTTATGTGGAGCCCATGCTTTACCTAAATCATAATAAAGACCTGTAACCGCAGCTGATATATCTGCTTCATTTTTGGTATAGTTTTCCGGGCTAATTTTATCATATATCTCCGGCTCCAGTTCACACGAAGCAATAAATAAAAAAAGCATTATACTTAAAAAGATATTTTTATTAATGTTCATTAGTTTCATAATAATTCATTTTAAAAATTAACACTAATTCCGGCTGTAAAAGTCCTGGGATACGGATAAGATGCCATGCTGTCAAATGTACTATCATCGTCATATTGAGCCCCGCTTTCAGTTTCCGGATCACTTCCGGAATAGCTGGTAAATACATAAACATTATTTATGTCAAAATAAACTCTTATCCTGTCTACCATATTATTTAATAACTTATTAAAAGTATAACCCAGGGTAATATTTTTTACACGTAAAAAATTGGCGTTCTCCATGAAGAAATCAGTATTTCCCCAATACTGATCCCGTATTCCTATGGGTATTTTTCCGTCCGGGTTAGTATAAGGACTGTACCGGTCTTTAATATCAACCAGCTGGTTTGTATTATAATCAAGCATATAACCTTTTGTCATCTCAGCTCTTGTTTTATTATAGACAGTCAGGCCCGTCATTCCATATATGTATATATTTAAATCGAAATTTCTATATTCAAACCGGTTGTTAATTCCAAAAGTAAATTTTGGAAGATTAGTTCCAAGCAGAACCTTGTCGGCATCTGTAATTGCCCCGTCAGGGCCAACTCGTGTATTCGATATTGTATCCTGACCATAAAAATCTACCAGATTAAAATCACCTGGTAATGGATTATCTAATTGCGGATAAAGGGAATCGAAGGGGATATCGGGATCTGGTATTGCCAGGCCATCGGTTCTGTAACCATATATAGCGTGTAGCGGACCGGTTTCCTCTTCATAAATATTCAGGACAACATTCGGGTTTCTTTCTTTCCATCTGTCTTTAAATGAACCAATCGTTAAATCAGTACTCCATTTGATTTCACCAACAAGATTGTTCGTTTTAACAGTAACTTCATAGCCTGAACTTTGTCTTATACCAATATTATCAGGAGCCTTGTCTACCGGAAAATAAGAGGGTAAGTCCACTTCATCCAACAGGTCCGATATTGTTTTTGTAAAATATTCGGCATTACCCCAGATTCGATTTCTGAAAAACCCAAAATCAAGGCCAAAGTTTAATTCTGTATTGGTTTCCCATTTCAGGTATTCATTTCCGACCTGTTGCTGGAATACTCCGACGTTTACCGTATTATTAAACGGATAATTTCTTCCTGTTTCAAATAATGCGTATGCACTTTGTCCGATATTTGAATTCCCTGTCTGGCCATAACTTACCCTTAATTTTAAGTCGGATAGAAAAGACTGGTCTCTCAGAAAATTTTCTTCAATTAATCTGTATGCAATAGCCCCGGATGGGAAGTAACCATACCTGTTTTGCTCACCAAATTTTGTAGAGCCATCTACTCTAATGGTCAATGTTAAAAGAAACTTGCTGTTATAATTTAAATGAACACGACCAAAGTAGGAAACCAATTCATCAAATGTTTTCCAGGAGTCAACATAAGGTCTTTCTGATTCACCGGCGTTCAGTGCGTTATATAATAATAAATCGGTTAAAAACGATGTATTACCGGCAGTAAAGCCTTCACCTCTGAAATTCTGATAGGACATTCCAAGTAATGCATCTACTGACAGTATATCCAAAACCGCTGAGGAGTAATTAAGTGTATTCTCAAATATAAATGAGTTTCTCCTTATTTCTTTTATTGTAGCACTACCTCCGACATTGTTTCCAAAAAGTGTAGATTTTGGCGTGTAATTACTTCGTTTACCCATATCGGAATCATAACCAATTGCTGAATTATAAGTAAATCCTTTAAATAATTTTAATTTAACATATGATCGCATTAAATACCTTTGCGTTACGGTGATATCGGTAATTTCTAACAGAGAAGCAGGATTTGGTAAAACCGGCCTGTCAGGATTTACGGGATAATTACCAAGTGAGTCTTTAACAGGAAGGGTCGCAGGATATTGATATGCAGTTGATAATAATCCTGATTTATCATTTACTCCTCCCATTTGTGAATTATTATTCGTAATATAGCTTCCGGAAAGATTTATGCCAACATCAATAAATTTATTTATGTTTTGATCTATATTTAGCCTTCCTGCGTATCTTTCAAGGTCAATGTTTTTCAAAATTCCTTCCTGTTCAAAATAATTAAAGGATGTATAATATTTTGTTTTTTCAGTACCTGCCTGTACTGTTATATTATGGTCCTGTATTATTCCTGTATGTGTAACTTCTTTAAACCAGTCGGTCCCTTCATCTGCATTATCTATTTCTTCCTGTGTAAAAGGCGGATTATATTCTTTAAAAACCATAGATGTATCTAATGGCCCAAAAGGATCAACGAAAGCTGTTTGATACCATACATCTTTATAGTATCGGTTTCTCTCAACCATAAAATCTCTTTTACTTAATAAATCAAGCGGGTTTTCTACCTTTTGTACCGAATAATTTCCATTGTATTGAACATTTAATTTACCAGGTTGTCCTCTTTTAGTAGTAATTAAAATTACACCATTAGCAGCCCTGGCACCATATATCGCTGTTGCGCTGGCATCTTTTAACACTTCAATTGATTCTATATCATTCGGATTTATAGAATTCAGCGGGCTTCTACTCCCGTTACTATACTTTCCGACACTACCCGGTTCAACGCTTTCGTTGGAAATAGGAAATCCATCAATAACATAAAGTGGTTTATTTCCGGTTCTTGAACTTGATGCCGCGCCCCTTACCAATACCTCGACTCCACCGCCTGGCTGTGCACTATTCATCCTGACTGTTAAACCGGCGACTTTACCTGACAACATGTTATCAATTGATGTAGAGGCAATTGTATTTAAATCATCCTTTTTTATTGATGAAATAGAGCCGGTTAGATCGCTCCTTTTCATGGTTCCATAACCGATGACCACAACCTCTTCAAGTGCCGTAATATTCGGTAAAAGGTTAATGTTAATTGTAGTTTGATCGCCTGCAGCTATTTCTTCTGTGAGGTAACCAATAAATGAATACACAATTACATCCTCTTTGGAATGCACTAATATGCTATAATTACCTTCTGAGTCGGTAACTGTTCCTGATTGAGCCGAGCCCTTTATATAGACATTTACACCGGGCAAAGGTTCGTTATTCGAACCGGAAGTAACCTTTCCGCTAATATTATATCCTTCCTGAAGAGATGAGATAACAATTAAGTTATCTTCAAGCACTGTATAAGCCTTGTTTTCATACTGAAGCAGAATTTTATCCAGGATATTTTCAACCGTACTA
>CP070654.1:2076575-2081058 GCA_020354785.1 Bacteroidales bacterium | reverse complement strand
TGTTGACAACTCTTTCTCTGTCGGGTTTCGCTGTATATGATATATTAGAACTCAGGTTTTCAGAGAACTCAATATTATTATATCCGTATATTCTTAATATTTCTTCAATAACGTCAGCTTCCCGGGTTACATCAACCCTGTATGGAGGTACTCTAACGAGTAACTGATCCCCGTTCTCATCAATAATATCAATTTCAAGGGAACGAAGGATTTTTTTAATTTTTTCTCTTTCAATTTGTTTACCAATTAGCCTGTCTGCATTTTTATAAGAAATTTTAACTTCAAAATGTTTCACAGGTTCAGGATAAACATCAATAACTTCCGATGATATTGTTCCTCCGGCAAGTTCTTTCATTAACAAAGCAGCACGCTTTATTGCCACAACAGTCATATTAGGATCAACACCTCTCTCAAAATGAAAAGATGAATCCGTAATAATTCCATGTCTCCTTGAAGTCCTGCGTACGTGCACAGGATTAAAGTATGCACTTTCAATAAATATATTTCTGGTCTCCTCAGTAACACCGGAAAATAATCCGCCGAACACACCAGCCATAGCTACGGCTTCCTTACCATCACAAATCATCAAATCTTCTGAAGACAACTTGTGTTCAATCCCGTCCAGTGTGGTAAAAACAGTTCCTTCAGGCAGGTTCTTTACAATAATCTTTTTTTCAGCCAGTTTATCGGCATCAAAAGCATGAAGTGGCTGTCCCAGTTCATGCAGAATAAAATTTGTTATATCTACAATATTATTAATCGGGCTAAGACCAATAGATAGCAACCTTGTTTGCAGCCAGTCCGGTGAAGGGGCAATTTTAACTCCTGTAACTGTAACGCCTGCATATCTCCTGCAAGATTCATTATTCTCTATGCTAATATCCACAGGATAGTTGTTGTTCTCAGTCTTAAATGCACTGACATCAGGCAACAGGAGTTTAACTTCCTTTTCCTGGCTCAGGTATGCTCTGAGATCACGTGCGGTCCCATAATGTGATGCCCCGTCAATTCTGTTTGGAGTCAGGTCTATTTCAAAAACAGTATCCTTTTCAATTTTAAAGTAATCTTTTAATAGCATTCCTGTTGATGCCTTATCATCCAGCACCATGATACCATCATGGCTTGTACCCATACCTATCTCATCTTCAGCACAAATCATACCTTCTGATTCAATTCCCTTAATCTTTGTCTTTTTAATTAAGTAGCTATCATCACCCTTAAATAATGTAATCCCCGGTTTAGCTACAATAACTTTCTGGCCGGCTCTTACATTTGGTGCACCACATACGATGTTTAAAACTTCATTATCTCCAATATCAACCGTAGTTATAAACAACCTGTCTGCATCAGGATGCTTTTCACAAGTTTTTACCTGTCCAACTACAAGTCCTTCCAGCCCCCCCTTAACTTTCTCAAATACTTCAATCCCTTCAACCTCAAGCCCAATATTAGTAAGAATTTCTGCAATATCTTTCGGATCTGAATCAAGATCCAGGTATTCCTTCAGCCAGCTATACGAGATCTTCATTTTAGATTAATTAAAAATATCTTTTAGTAAATTTCCTGTTCTCCCTTATTATCCCAAAACAGATGATAATATAACAAAAATAAAAAAATTTGTCATCCATAATATCGGTGATAATACTTTTAATTAACTATATTCTTAATATTTTAAAAGCAGTTGTTTATAAATTTCATAAGACTGTTGTACTCAATCATATATTAAATATCTTTGTATTTCTTTAAAAACAGTTATTACCGTGACAAAGAAGAGAGAACTATTAATACTCATAACCAATGATGACGGAATCAAGGCAAAAGGATTAAAATCGCTGGTTAATGTTGTAAAGCCCTTAGGAAAGATTGTTGTAGTATCACCATTTGAAGTGCATTCAGGCATGTCTCATGCCATTACTGTTAAAGTTCCCTTAAGGGTAAAAAAGACCAGGGAAGAACACAATTTAACAGTATATGGTTGTAACGGAACCCCGGTTGATTGTGTGAAGCTGGCTTTTAATCAAATACTTCCCAGGAAACCTGATTTGCTGGTAGCTGGTATTAATCATGGATCAAATGCTGCAGCCAGTATCTTTTATTCAGGAACAATGGCAGCAGCTCTTGAAGGTTGTATCAATGAAATACCATCAGTAGGAATATCCCTTGTAAGTCATAATCCTGATGCTGACTTGTCTGCGACTGAATTTTATTCTAAACTAATAATTGAAAAAATCATAGAGAACGGCTTACCAAAATCGATTTGCCTGAATGTTAATGTGCCGAAGATTTCTCTTGAAAAGATTGCCGGTATTAAAGTATGCAGACAAACGAAAGGTTACTGGCAGGAAGAATTCGAAAAACGAACTGATCCGCAGGGTAATAAGTACTTCTGGCTAACCGGCAAATTTCATAATTCTGAACCGGAAGCTCATGATACCGATGAATGGGCATTAGACAACAACTATGTATCAATAGTTCCAATACAAGTTGACCTTACCAGTTATCATACAATGAGAGAAATAAAAAACTGGAATTTTACATAAATGAATAAAAAGATAAATTCGCTTGTCTCCGGAATCCTGATAGGAATAATAATTCCTGTATTATTTTACCTGATATTCTATTATGCAAAATTTAGAAACCTGGAATTCATTAGTTATTATAAAAGCATATACCTGGGCAGGTTGCTTCCGCTTCTGATAAGCCGCTGTGTTTTGCCAAATCTATTATTATTTTTTATATTTAATTGGCTTAACTGGCAAAAGACAGCCAAGGGGATTTTTATTTCCACACTTGGACTCACGGTTTTATTATTTGCATTAAAGCTTATATTTTATTAAGAGTATTCATGAAGTATTATATAATTGCAGGTGAAGCATCCGGTGATATGCATGGTGCAAATCTGATGAGACATATTCTGGAATATGATGCTGAAGCTGATTTCAGATTTTTTGGTGGTGATATGATGAAAAGCATCAGGGGTTCACTAGTCAGGCACTATAGTGAAATGTCTTACATGGGAATCTGGGAAGTTGTCAGAAATGCGGGAAAAATATCAAGAAATGTATCATTGTGTAAAAGTGACATTATCAGGTTTAATCCTGACATTATAATATTAATTGATTATGCAGGTTTTAATCTTCGAATTGCCAGATATGCCAAAGCTCATAACTTAAAGGTCTACTACTATATATTGCCCAAATTATGGGCCTGGGGAAAATCAAGAGTAAAAAAAATCAAAAAATATGTTGACAAACGGTTTGCTATTCTCCCTTTTGAAGTCGGCTTCTATAATAAGCTGAATGTTGATGTTGAATTCTATGGTAATCCGCTGGTTGAGGAAATTGAGAATTTCAAAAGGTATTCACCCCCCTCAGAAGATTTCAGAAACATTAATAAGCTTTCAGATAAACCTATAATTGCATTACTGGCAGGAAGCCGTAAGCAGGAGATTGACAGATGTCTTCCTGAAATGACGGCTATAACAAAATACTATCCTGATTACCAGTTCGTGGTAGCCGGAGCAGTATCTATTGAAAAAGAATATTACTATAAAACTTTACAAAATACTGATATAAAAATTGTCCATAACCAGACTTATCCGCTTCTAACACAAGCAGCAGCCGCAGTGGTTACATCAGGAACTGCAACACTTGAGACCGCGTTGTTTAACATTCCGCAGGTTGTAATATATAAAACAAGCGGATTTACATATTATTTTGGTCAATTATTAATATTAATCAGGGTTATACATGTTAAATTCTTTTCACTGGTTAATATTATACTTAATAAGGAAGCTGTAAAAGAATTGCTGCAATTCAGACTGGCTGATAATATTAAAAAGGAACTGGATAAAATATTATTTGACAGGAAGTACAGGGAGGAGATGATAAAAAACTACACAGAATTAAGAAATATTATCGGAAAGCCGGAAGCATCAAAAGAAATTGCACGCAGGATTGTAGAATCACTTGGTTAATGAATATCTAATTTTTATAACTGTGCTATTAAAAAACTTATTAATTATTCTTTTAGTTTCAGGTACTGTAAAATGCAGTTTTGCGCAAAAACTAAACATTGCTGTTTTCTATAAAAAAAACATTAAGACAATTATATTTACCACCCTCTCGGGGAAATACGAGATTGCCGACGATGGAACAATGATTACAAGCGCAGCTCCCTCAGATGCATATTCTATTACTTCAGAAAATAACATTGTATCAATCAGGAACAACAAAAACAAAACACTGGGATATTTCAGAAAACTTGAGCTCACAGCTGCAAATAATTCCGGCACATTTCAAATTGAGCCTGCTTCCCCTCCGATGCTCAAAAGGGAATATGAGGATGATTTGACAGTTGTCTCAAAAAATGGAAACCTCCTTATTATAAATAAAATAGATATAGAAAAATATATTGCCGGGGTTGTTGAAACTGAAGGAGGTTCGAATGCACCACCGGAGTTCTATAAATCCCAGGCTATATT
>CP070654.1:2074148-2076475 GCA_020354785.1 Bacteroidales bacterium | reverse complement strand
CCGCTACTTAAACACCAGGCAGGAGAAAGATCATCATCAATAGTGAATTTGGTCCATGTAAGTCCATTATTTTCATTTATAAACAGATCAACTCTATTTTCATCACTCCTGGTTGCTACTATATCAAGGAGCCCGTCGCTGTTAACATCAGTAGCGTTCAATGATCCAGTTTTACTGCCAAATGATTCTATGATATGTTCAGTCCATTGAGGATGATTATTCTCGTACCATAAAACCGGACCTCCTCCTTCCCACGGAGACGTTACTACATCAAGTGTGTCATTATTGTCGAAATCTGCAACAAGGGTAAAATCAGCATTATACGTACTGTTATCTATGATATGTTGAGTCCAGGTCGGGTGATTGTTTTCATACCAGACCATTTTTCCATCAAAATATAAGTTGGCTACAACATCAAGGGTGTCGTCACCATCCATATCTCCAATAAAAGCAAAAGTTGCAAAGATATCATCAATAATATGTTTAGTCCACTGAGGAAAATTATTCTGATACCAGATAAGTTGACTACCGCCCGCATTAGTTACTACCAAATCCAGCTTAGAGTCTCCATCCAAATCAGCAGCACCCAGATAGACAGCCACATTGATGTCATTGTCTATTACAAACTTTTCCCACTGCCCGAAAGTTTGTGACAGCATAAATGGAAAAATTACTGTTAAAAATATTATTACATTTTTTTTCATGACTTTCAGGTTTATAGTTATTTATTAGTTTTTTCAGGTAAATTCTGTTTTGTTCATAATTGCAGAAAAACGTTCAGAACTAAAATATGTATAGATAAGCGAAGTAAAGTTACAATAAACAAATCCCTGGTAATTGGTAATATCGTTGCAATCTTTTATAAGTTTGAAACAAAAATTGTTGCATTATGGTAATTTGGTTGCATTTTGGGTAATAACAGGTATTTACTCCTTATAATGCAAAAAATTTATTTTAGTTGGAAATATCCCGGTTTTTTGTTGATTTTGAGGCTAAAATTAGCTCTTTATAAGGCAGATTCATTTTTTTAAATAGTTCATTGTATCTGGGATCATCTTTTAGAAATTCAGCCATAGGGAGGTATACATCTACATAGTTCGTATTAAAGCAATGGTGATCACAGGCTTCAGTTATCAGTTCAAAAGCTTTATCAGTATATCCCAGCATCCCTGCCAGCATTCCCCTGTCAAGTGGACTGACCCAGTGTTGTTGAGACTCTTCTTCCAGTTCATTATATAAGGCTAATGCTTTATCGCTGTTTCCGGTATAAACATAAGAATAACCAAGTATTACTTTGAAGGCTGAATAGTATTTCGGTAGTTTTTCATGAACATCCAGCGCTTGTTGATATTGCTTTTTTTGAAGATATGCCCATCCTAGTACAGTTATTCCATAAGGATTATCTTTACTTAATTCCAAGGATTTTCTGGCCGAAGTTTCAGCCTTTTCATATTCTCCGAAGTAATAATAAAGCCATCCAAGCCATGCATGATAGACAGCTGAAACGGGTTCAAGTATGGTAGCCATTTTAGCATGGTATAATGATTTTTCCTTGTCACCGAAAAGAACGTAATACCAGGCATAGTGAGCATGTGCAATTTCATTATTATGGTTTGCGGCAAGGGCATTTTCAAATGCTTCCTCTGCCTTTGGCCAGTTCCAGAAATTATATGTATTAAGCATTGCTAATGCTATATAAGCCTCATCCAGTGAGGGATCTATTTTTAAAGCTTTGTTTGCTGATGCTTCTGCAGTCCGGAATGCTTCTTCAGAAGTTATCAAACCATGTGCCATTTGGGCATACCCAAGGGCTAAACCGGCATGTGCCAAAGGCTCTTTCGGCTCTCTTTTTATAGCTTTTTGCATATAGCCGATCCCGGTTTCATAGGATTCAAATGTTCCCTGATTTAAGTAATATAAGCCTCTCAGGTAGTCTTTGTAGGTTTCCGGATCTACTTTACGGGTTTTTGTTATACGTTGTTCCTCGTCCTTTGAAAGCTTAATCCTTATATTTTGTGCAATATCTTTTACAGCTGAAGATTGAACTTTTAATACATTTTGCATACCGTCTTTATACTCGTTAGTTAAAATATGACGTTCCTTTGGAAACACATCAATCAACTGGATTAAAAAACAAAGGCTGTCGCCTGAACAAGAAACAGATCCTTCAACAATGGTATTTACACCCAATTCACTGGCAATATCTTTTAATATCATATCGCTTTTGCGGTAGCGTAGTGTAGATGTTCTTGAAATCACACGAATCGACTTAATCTGCCCCAGTTCACCAATAAGAGCATCGTGCATGCCGTCAACGAAATAGGCAT
>CP070654.1:2067058-2074048 GCA_020354785.1 Bacteroidales bacterium | reverse complement strand
AAAAGAGTGTTCCGCTTTGAGGTAAGTATAAGGAAGATTGAGTAGTAATGCCCCTCTCCCACTAATATAACATAGAATTAACAACAGTTCTTCTCTTTCTGAACCGGAGGACACATCGCTGAACCATATGAACAGAAAACACAACAATCTCCTTTTTCCGGTTTTAATACCCTATGACAACTCTCACATTCATAAAAGAACTGACAAGAATTCTCAGGCATAACTTCTTCTTTTTGGTAGCCACATTCAGGACAGGTAATAATAGATTTATATTCTATTTTGGACATATATAAGGTATTGGCTTTTTATTCATTTCTATATTGATACAAATTAGAGTTTAACTAAATAATTCCATAAATAAGTCCCGTTATGGTTGCCATTACCACAACAAGCATGACATAAACAGCAGTTTTTTGAGTACCTAATATTCCTCGAATAACAAGCATATTAGGTAGCGACAGTGAAGGACCGGCCAGTAGTAATGCCAGTGCAGGACCTTTACCCATGCCGGAAGCTAACAGACCCTGCAAAATTGGAACTTCGGTTAAAGTTGCAAAATACATGAACGCACCCACTATAGAAGCAAAGAAATTCGAGAAAACAGAGTTACCACCCACAAGCTTTGCTATCCATGCATTTGGTATTACCCCTGCCATTGCTGTATTGTCATGCGTTGAACCTAAAAGGAATCCGGCAACCAGGATACCGATTGCCAGTAATGGCATTATCTGTTTTGCAAAATCCCATGATGAAAGCGTCCATTCTTTATTTTCAGGTTCTTTTTTATCCAATAAAGTAATGATGCTAATAAAGGCAATTCCAACAACCATTGGAATTAATGGCGATGAACTTATTAAAGCCGATGCAGCTGTCACGAGTACCGCCAATAGCACATACTGCCATTTAAGTTTTAAAATATAAATTAAAGAGAATACCAAAACAAATGCGAAAGCCGATGTTATATACCACTTATTTACCCATAGCCAGTACCAGCCCCCACTTGAGACATCTGCAGCAGGTTTGCCCCAGTTGGCAAATACAAGTATGAATACAAGTGTGAAGAAATGAAATGCCGTCTGCCACATGGGACGTTTTTCCGGCACGTCGGGGAAATTAATTTGTTCATCACGTTTTGCTTTTTCTTCTTTTCTATAAATCATCGACATGGCAGAACCGATTACAATAGCAAAAATTACTGCACCGATGACCCGTGCAATTCCCATTTCAAAACCCAGGATGCGGGCCGTAAGTATAATTGCCAGGATATTAATTGCAGGGCCAGAATACAGGAATGCGATAGCCGGCCCAAGACCGGCACCTCTTTTATGAATACTTGAGAACAAGGGTAAAACAGTACAACTACATACCGCCAGTATAGTTCCTGAAACTGATGCAATTGCATAGGCCACCAATTTTTTTGCCTTTGCTCCAAAATATTTAATTACAGAATCCTGACTCACAAAAACCGAAATAACACCGGCAATAAAAAAAGCCGGTAAAAGACATAATATAACATGTTCGCGTGCGTACCATTTAGCGAGGTCAAACATGGCCATAATGGACTCTTTAAACCAGATACTATCAAGAGGCATGAAAAAAGCAAGTACAAAGACTGCAATTATCCAGAACAGTATTTTAATCTCTCTTTTCCATTCCATTTTGTTTCAAATTAAATATTCTTATATTCAATTTGTTCGTCAAATAACAAACGATTTTTATGAATTTTTTAGAAATATATTATAATGACATAATATATGCCTATGCCGATGAAAACAACAGCTATTATCCTGCGAAACCAGATTTCAAATGCTTTCAGACGGTTATATAGTTTGCCAACTCCCGAAACAGTGAAAGCCAGTAACCATGCAAAAATGATAACGGGTATACCTGTAGCAATTGCAAATACAACAGGCAGGTATAAGCCAGATGCACTGCTGATGGTCATAGGAATTAACATTCCGAAATATAATACACCGCTGTACGGGCAAAATGCGAGGGCAAACAGTATTCCAAGTACCAAAACTTCCCAGTAACTGCTTATACCGTTTTGCTGAAAACGCCTGGTTAATTGATTTAAACCGGGAAATTTGATTTTCATAATATCGAGGATTAATAGTCCGATAACTATTAAAATCGGACCAATAATCTTTTCCCCGTATTGCTGGAACCAACCGGAAATTTTAAACTGGTCTGCACCAATAAATATTATGACAGCAAGCAGGGTGTACGACAGTGCTCTGCCAAGTGTATAGACTAATCCATTAATAAATACCTTATTTTTATCTTTGACATCTTTACTGATAAATCCAATTGCAGTAATATTCGTTGCAAGCGGACAGGGACTTATTGCTGTCATCAAACCCAGTAAAAATGCCGAAATAAAGGGCAATGAGGTACTACCAGTTAAATTATTAAGGAATTCTTCCATTCAGAGTGAAATTCAATTTATAATAAAGGGTCGATCTTTTCTTTTATTATTTGTTTGAGTTTATCAGGATTACTACGTGCATTCATAAATCCTTCATTTGTAATATTTATTTTGGTATCTCCGCCTACAATCAATAATGTCTGTCCGTAAACACCCAGTTGTTTACCTTTTTGCTTTCCTTTTTCTTCTTCAAGGTTGAAGTCGCTAAACACTACTCTACCATCATATAACTCAGCAACTGCCTCTCTTGATACGTTCTCCACCGACTGACAGGTTATACATCGCCTGGTATAATGAAAATAGTATACTTCAACTTTTCCGGTATTTGAAATCCGGGTATTATCATTTTTCTTTTCCGTTTGGGCAGAACATTCCATATTCATACTCAAGACCATTAATAAGATAAATAAAAACTTTACTGATTTCATAATCTATTGATTTTTGGTTATTAAATTTTTTATTTCATTTTTATCAGGCACATATCCGCTTAACACCACTTTCCCGTTAATTACTAAAGCAGGTGTGCGCATTACGCCATATTCCATTATTTTCATAATATCTTCTACCTTTGAAACATCAGCAGCTATATCCAGTTCTGCCAACGAATCAGTTACTGTTTTTTTTAGTGCCTTACATTTTGGGCAACCTGTTCCTAATACTTTTATTTCCATATTTCACTATATTTAGATTAATTATTATTCGTAATTCGTAAAACACCGAATCAATATTATAAAAATTTTTATATAAGCAAATATTTCTTAAATAATTCCTGAGCTTCTTCCCAATTAGCCTTATTTATACAATATTTAATTCTTGGAGCTTCGATTTCACCCTGAATAAGTCCGGCATCCTTAAGTTCTTTTAAATGCTGAGAAAGCGTTGATTTAGCAATTGGTAATATTTCTGTAAGGTCCCCACTGTAACAGCAGCTTTGATTTGAAAGTAATTCCAAAACATACATACGAATAGGATGCCCCATGGCTTTGGCATATCTGGCAATTTTCTTTTGTTCGTCCGTAATTACTTCCTTTCTTTTCATTATTGTTCGGTAATTAACGAACAAATATATTAAATATTTTAAAATAAGAATGTTTGATTAAATGTTAATATAAAATTATGCTCCACACACATTTTGCTCCTCTTCTCAGCGCAAAAAGAGTGTTCCGCTTTGAGGTATGTATATGGAAGATTTAAATGTAGTGCCCCTCTCCTACTAATATAAACTTCAAAAGTTTTGCTTTACACCCTGCGGGTATAGGGCAAAAAAAAGAAAAATTGCGTATAGGCCCACAAGGCATATTTAACATAAAATAAGATATAGCGACTGAGACACAAGACGAAGTCCTACAAAAGTCTTAATATAGAAAAAAAAAGATTTGGCAAGAGTAGGTTTTGACTTTAAAGAGGCGTAGGAAATAATTAATAATATTCCAAATATTCTTGATGTTGAGAATAAAAAAATTTTAAAAATCTAAACGAACCAAAGAAATAAAAAAACCGGCTCTGACAGGTGTCCCACGTGTCCAGTCAAGGCCGGTCAAATAAAATATAAAATCCTTGAATCTCTCTCGAATTTAAATTTAATATATAGAAGAAGCTTTGTCAAGAGAATTAAAGAATTACTTTCGAAAATCGACAAGTATCGAGAAAAACACGATAAAAATCGCCATTAGTAAGGTTTGAATATTAGTTAAAACAAAGAAGGAAATAATTAAATTTGTTAAACAAATAATAAGAAAAGACTCTATATTCCTCATGAAAAATAAAACCAGCATCATTGAGATTGATCCAAAATGGAATTTTTCTGACTATTTCGGATCAGTAAAAGTGAGATTATCAATCGGCAGAAATAATTATAGAATAGTACCAGGTTTATATAAGTTGGGAGATCCGGATAAACTCTCGGACATTTTTGTAACAGCTAATTATAAACTCAGTTTTGATCTTCTAAGAAGAAATTTAGAAGGCAGAAATGCCTGGATACTGGTCCTGAATACAAGAGGTATTAATGTTTGGTGTGCCGCCGGTAAAGGTACATTTGGAACCCGAGAATTAATAAAACGGATCAATCTGCTTAGATTATCTTCTATAGTCTCACACAGGCGATTGATTCTTCCGCAACTTGGAGCGCCTGGGGTTGCATCGCACATAATCAGAGAAGAAACAGGATTTAATATTAAATATGGTCCGGTAAGGGCATCTGATATAGGTAGGTACATTGAAAATGGATATAAAGCCACTGAAATTATGCGTCGTGTGCAGTTTAACTTTAAAGACCGAATTTTAATAACACCGGTTGAAATCATGAGTTCATTATGGCAAATTTCATTGGTAATTATTGTATTTATTGCACTTTCAGGAGTATCATCTTCAGGGTATTCTTTAGAATCAGTTATGAATAAAGGATTAAAAAATGCCTTTATAATTTTGATAGCTTATCTTTCAGGAACTTTCTTGACTCCCACACTCTTGCCATGGTTACCTTCAAGATATTTTGCAGGTAAGGGTATATTTATCCAGACTCTGGTTTTTTTAGCATTGATAATTTCCGGATTAATGAAACTTCCTTATATTGATTTAATAGCATGGTTCCTGATATCAATAGCTTTGACTTCATTTCTGGCCATGAATTTTACAGGTGCAAGTACTTATACCTCACTTTCAGGAGTTAAGAAGGAGATGAGGTTGTTTATTCCTGTTCAGCTAACAGCTGTAATTACAGGTTTCGTTTTATATGTTATTTCAAAATTTGTATAAATATGGATAACCAGATTTATTTAAAAAATGTAGTGACTCTTACTTTGAATCCATTAATATGCAACGGATGTGGCATATGTGTAATTGTATGTCCTCATCGTGTTATTAAACTCGAAAACAAAAAAGCCTATATTCCAAATAAGGATAAATGTATGGAGTGTGGAGCCTGTGCTATTAATTGTAAGGAAAACGCTATTTTTGTTCAAAGAGGTGTTGGTTGTGCTGCGGCTGTATTAAACAGCAAGATCAAAAAAACAGAACTTACCTGTGGATGTGCAAGCACTCAATGCAGTTAATATTAAAGAGGTTTATTATATATTGCAGTGCCCCTCTCCCACTAATATAACCTTGAAAAGTTTTGCCTTACTTCCTTCAGGTATGTGCAAAACTTTTTTCCAAAGCTATCTTAATCCCGACTGAAGTCGGGACAGGCTATAATGCATAAGCATTATGTGACAAATATATCATTTGCTTTCTCAGCGTCCTTTGCCGTATAAATTTGCATCAGCCTTTAAAGGCTTTTTAGAATTGTAGAATTAGCAATTAACAACCCGATGCTTTGTAATAAAATCGGGATCAAAAAGAATTCCTAAACCAGGATCAGTAGGAACTTTTACAACACCATCTTTGGGTAAAAGAGTTGATGTTTTGCATTCGAAAGACATCTCGTCGTTAAAAGGTGTTTTTAGTTCATGGTATGGCCCTGCATTTGGAATGGCCGAGATAAAATGCAACATATATACATACCCAATATTAGAAACATGCGGTGTATGAACTTTTCCCAATGTTTCGGCCATACGGGCAACTTTCATTGAGCGTATCATCCCTCCAAAATAAAACATATCGGCCTGTGCAATTTGAATAGCATCGTTAGCCAATAACCACCTGAAATTACGCAGGCTCCCTTCTTGTTCACCACCCGCCAATGGAATATTTAGTGCATCGGATACTTGTTTGGTTTCTTCATACCAATCAAATGGAACCGGTTCTTCATAAAAAACATAACTATATTCTTCCATTATTTTGCCAATTCGTATGGCTTCTTCAACGTTATAAGATCCATTAGAATCAGCCGAAATATTCATATCATCTCCAAAAGTCTTTCGAACCAAAGGGATTAGTTTCTCAGTCCTTCCCTGAGGGTATTCAGGCTGGCTCATGCGTCCACCTATTTTAAATTTAATGGCCTTTGCTTGTGAAACTTCCAATTGTTTTTGAATAAGTTCCACAGTTTCTTCAGCTGATATACCTCGTTCACTGTTGGCCTGATAAACTCTAATTTCAGGATTATAGATCTCCCCAATTAATTGCCCAATTGTTTGATTTGCAATTCGACCCAGCATATCGAGTATAGCAAATTCTAAAGTAGCTATTGGCACCCATAATGCAACGCTTTGTAATTTGTAATTGCTTTTGTATACATAAACTTCATCCAACATGGCTTCCAAATTGCGTGCATCTTTTCCAATAAAAAAAGGTTGTACCCGTTTCACAAAAATGGGATAGAGTGAATTCATTTTATCATTTCCAAAAGAAAATCCTTCTGCGCCATCTTTTGACCGGACACGACATATATAATTATTTTTATAATTCAGTAATTCGACAGTTTCAATTATTACAGGATCAGAAAACAAATTGGATTTCAGTACAGGTTTTTTAATTGCTTCATCAAGTTTTGTATAGAGTTGCTCCTTAACTTTCAAGCGACATGATGAAAGAAGTATTGTAGCAGCTAATCCACCAGCAATAGTAGTAGTAAGAAAATTGCGACGATTTATAACCATGTTGTAAGCAAATTTATTAAT
>CP070654.1:2057770-2066958 GCA_020354785.1 Bacteroidales bacterium | reverse complement strand
TAGAGAAATAATAACCAAAAGTTAAGGTGAAATAGTTTATAGAATAATCATCATCAACATAAAAGTACTTTGACCATAATTCTGAGCTTTCAAATCTATTTTCAACATTAATAATATTATTTAAACCTATGTTAAAGCGTATGTCACACATTAAATAACCTCTGGGTACTTTATACTTGAATCCTGCACCAATGATACTAAAAAAGGTATTGCTTACACGGAAATCATTCATTGATATATCAGCTCCGGTTATGGGCGGACTATTAACATCATATGTTCGGCTTGGTTTACCGGTTACTTTATTAATGCGGCCAACACTAATTCCGGTGCACAGATAATAATCTATGCTTCTTGAGCTTATCTCATAAGCTATAGTTACAGGGATATCAATAATTGTTATCTTTTCTTTAAAAGTGATCTCTGTAAATTGCATTTCATCTGCGTTATAGTAATCATCCTCAAAAGAATACTGGTTAGTAGTATAATTAATTCCAATATTCATAAATAATTTGTCAGAAATATACCTGCTTATATTAAATCCGGCCTGAAATCCCAGCCCTGACTTATTTGATGAAGAGTTATGAGTAACATCTCCGGCATTATAAGGTTCAATTATTCTTGGATTTGCCAGATTTGGACCAAATGTAATACCCATAGACAGGATTGCCTGTGTTTTATATGATTCAAAGAGATATACAAATTCTACCGGGTCGGTTGGCATTATTTCGTATTCAGGATATTTCCTGAGAAATTCCAGCATGTTTTTTTCTGCTGCATACTGATCATCGTCAAATAAATAGGCCAGGATTATTAATTTGTATGCCTCAATCTTTTGAGTTCGTGTGAATCCGCTTTCAATGCAGGGAGCCAGCATTTCGGGTATTTCACCAATCCTGCCCTGGTCAAAAAGCCGTCTTGCATCCTGAAAAGTGCTCAGACAATCTTCCTGAGCGAAAACAGAATTAAAAACGGAAACCGAAACCAGAAAGAAAAAAAACTTAAGATAATATTTCATATACCTGTTGTTAATTTATACGCACTAATTTTGTTGTAATATTATTTATTAGTGCATGTTTTTTGATAATTTATATCGTAACCTACATTATTTTGCCATTCTCTTCTTGTCATATTTCTACTTATTTTGGAACAAATATCTTCAGCCATAAAGTCGGTTTTGGAAGCCCATACAAATATTTTCTCAGCGTTATCACCGGTGACTAAATACTTTCCGTCTTTGTTAAATGCCAGGGAAAGTGCCCAGGCTTCATGTCCTTTTATAGTTACAGGCCGGATATTCAGATTATTTGCAGTCCAGATTTTAATTGTCCCGTCATAACTCCCTGTTGCTAATACTTTATTGTCCGGACTAAACTGCAAATCTGTTATTCTGGCTGCATGTCCTTTTAATCTTGATACTTTGTTTGAATTAAGATTTATTATTCCCAGATTACCTGCTCTATCGCCAAAAGCTATCCTGGTTCCGGAATTATTGTATTTTAATACGGTTATGACGCTACCGGCTGATTCAAAAAGTACAGTTGATCTGTTACTTGTAAGATTCCATACAATAACTTTACCATCTGAGGAACCTCCGGCAAGATATTTTCCATCAGGTGAAACAGATATACTGCTGATTTTTTTATCCAGGCTGGCAAAAACTGAATTTGTTCCTGCTATTAAATCCCATCGTATAATTGAGTTGTCTGTACTCGCTGAGAATAATCCGTTATTATCAGGGGTAAAAGCTAAAGCATCAACCCAGCCCTTATGACCTTCCAGGATTTGTGGAGGTGTATTTGGATTATTAAGATTAAATAGTTGAATACCATAAGTTGTTGTACCGCATGCAAGCCATCTTCTATTCTTACTTACAGCTAAACTTCTGTTAATGAAATTATTATCTATCAGTGTCCTGCCGGATTTAGAGCTCGAGTTTAAATCCCATCTTAAAATTCTGCCGTCACCGCCTGAACTGTAAAATATATCCGAGTTTGGCAGGAATAACAATGATCTGACAGCTCCCTCGTGCCCTCGCATACTATTATATCCTGCACCGTTAAATGCAACTAGTGCTGAATAAAGTGCAGTATATATATCCGGATTGTTGGGTTCACCATTATATTGTTTATTAAATTTATAAGACTGGTAGGCCAGAAGTGCTTTGAGATCATTATCATTAACGGTAAGAGATTTTGAGGCCATAGTCTGGGCTATTTGCAGCATTCTTCTTCTAAACTCCATTTCTTTCTGTTTTTCGGCTTCTGTTCGCTCTTCCCTTTCTTTTTCGGCGGTTATCATTGCCTGTTCCCTTTCCTGTTCAGCAATTTCAGTAGTCTTTTCAAGTTCCTGGCTATATTGTGTAACTTCAGTTACAACTTCAAATGCCTGTAATGCTTCTTTTTCTGCCTTTAACTTTTCAATTCTGGCAGAATCAGCAGCAATCTGGGCCATGACTTTTTCAAAAGCCTCTTTATCTGCCCTTAATTCGGCCAGTTCACGTAATTTTACATTCTCTTCTGTTATTCTTTCAAGATCCAGGTTTTTATTGGCCAGGTCTATGTTAAGGTTTTTGTTAGCCTGCAGGGAATTGTAAACTACAAATAATAAAGCCAGAACAAGTATAGCAACAGCACCGGAAATAGTAGCAAATCTTCTTGTCCTGTTTATGGCTCTTCTCTGCAGTCTGACCTTATTCTGCTCCTCCTGAACAAATTTCTTTTCACTGGCATCGAGAAAGACCATTACTTTTTCAAATGCGGGATTATATCTTTTTGCCCAGGAAAGTGTAGGTTTCTGTGTTTTTTTCCAGTTTAACGCAAGGTGTAAATCAGGCGGCCTCCACAAGCCTGTCTTGCCTAGCTGGTACATAGATGAAGCTTCTGCCAGCCGTAAATACATTTGTACCGAGGAAGATTCCTCTTCCACCCAGCCTCTTAGCCTGTCCCATATACGCATAAGGCTTTCATGAGATATATCAATAACTGTATCGCTATCCAGAGGTTTATTGTCACTGGGTGTAATAAATGATCTTCCTTTAGCCCTGAATTTTTCTGCTACTTCAATTATCTGCTGATCACTCACCTGAGCAATTTCTGCAATATATTTTATACTGGCAGGATGCCTGATCCCCTGGTTATTAGCGCCCTGCTCTGTAAGGCATCTAAACATGCTCTTGCATATTTCTTTACCTTCGTCCGTTAACTCATCATATGCCTCATTAGCATGCCTTGATAAGGCATTTTCCATTTTCCCTGCTGCTTCGTAATCCCTCATTTTAATCGGGGCATTAGATTCGTTATACTGTAACCAGTAATTCCATGTTCTCATCATGACATGTTGCAGGACTGGCAGCTGGTCAGTTTTGTCTTCAATTGTATTTAGTATGTGTTGTACCAGTTGAGGATCAATCTCTGCCCCGCCAACAGCAGTCGGTCCTAATACAGCTTCCCTGAAATCTTCCCTTGACATCTGGGGAATAAGGAAATTGCTTTCATTTATCAGGTTGGTTAATTCCAGAAATTGCGAACAGTCTCCAATAAAGTCCGAACGCATCGTTATGACTATATATATAGGTAATTCTCTTTGCTTAACAGCATTTACAAGAAGTTTTATATATGCTTCGGTTTCATTAACTGTAGTAATGTCTTTTCTGCTTTCTTTATATCGGAATAATTCTTCAAACTGGTCGATAATAAGCAGTATATTTTCTTTCTCCGATATTTTCATTTGCTTTATAGCATCAACCAGGCCGAATGAACTTCTTCTCAACACAGTATTTAATATATGTCTTTTAATATGGCCATCTTCACTGTACTTCTCTTCTGCTTCATTATCAGCCAGAGCAGCTGCCAGATTTTCAACAGGACTATTGCCAGGGCGGGCAGCCATAATTCTCCATCCTGAACCGGCTTCAACTATGAATCCACCATACAGAACAGGAATTAATCCGCAATAAATCAGTGATGATTTACCGCTTCCAGAGGCTCCGGTAACCGCAGCAAACCTGTTTTTTGCCAGGTATTCCAGAACGATTTCACTCTGCCCTTCTCTACCGAAGAAAAGATGACTTTCATCCGTACTAAATGGTCTGAGGCCAGGAAAAGGATTTGCTATAGCTGTATCCTTTTTTATATTCTGTATTTTAGCTTCGTTTGCCATTATTTAAATTAAGCGTTTTTAAAAAGCTTACTAGAAAAGAGGAATTAATCTCTTTTCCAAAAATAATCTCGGACCCGGTTATAAAATTCATAATATCCATATCAGGTTTTTGATCCGATATTATACCAATTGATGCAAAAGGTCTTGTTTTTCCATATCCCGGTGCTTTAATCAGGTCCCTGATCTTGCTGTTTAACCATTCTATGCCGCTGCTGCCTTTAAATATAATTACAGCATCTGCCTCTATTAGATTTTCTATGTGTTTTGTAACAAGGTTCCTTTCACTTGAGCCAAAATCATTATCTATTATTTGATAGTCTTTTTTATTAATCTCTTTTATCAGGTTATTTATATTGTTTTTTTCATGATGCTCATAAACCAGGTAAATTTTCACTTTGTTTTGAGGTTTATCTTTTGTCGGTTCATTTAATTCTTCAAGTTTATTATTCAGAATGGATTTAAATAATTCGAGCGGAGCCTCAATTATTTCTGTTTTTTCCTTTGCCTCATCTCTTTTCAATCTTTTTAAATACAGAGATTGCTGTTGATTTGCCGGCTTTAAATCGTTTGGTATCCATATTATTCTCGAAAATTTGCCGGCCTCCCCTGATTCTTCAATAAAAGACTTACTTGATTGATTTTGAAAATCAATAAGAGAATATTTTGAATTTTTTACATAATCTCCATAATATGCGCCCATCAGGTGAACTGATAAAACAGCCCTTTTTAAATAATTCTGTATAGCAGCAGACAGTTTATCACTTTCATCCGGCAGTTGCGTAAGAGGGAGAATTCCGTAACCCAGGTGCTGTAATTCTCTTTTTAGAATATCCCTGTTATCCTGTTGATCAGCTGTTGTTTCGGCAAGATATATAAATTTCTTCTCTTCCTGTTTTTTGGTTACTGTTTCATCAGAAGTTTGTGAATATAAAGAATTGTATACATCGTATGCTAAATCGACTAATTTTGACCAGAATTTGTCATATGTCTCATCTTGTTCTTTTATGCTAAATACTTTAACTTTTTTATTGAACCTGTTAATTTCATAAAAATCATAACTTAATTCATTCTTCAGGAAATCAGGTTGAAGACCTTCATCAATAGGGCTGGTAAGGACTTTAAAAAGGCGATTTGTGCTTCTGGAAGTGTCGTCTGACTTTAAATATATTATTTCATATATTTTTTCTAATTCTGCAAGATATTCTTTTGATTCTAAATATCCCGGGTCAATAATTGTTACAAATACAGCTGTTTTTGAGAAGATGTTAGCAATCTCGTTTCCCAGCAGTTTTTTTCTTGTCCTGAGATCATCGTGCAGCAGTATTGTAGGCTTTTGATCTGTCAGCCGGGTTAATAAAATAGCCAGGTATTCACAGAATTTTTCAGCCCAATGATTTATCCAGCTGCCTTCCTTTTCAACAGAAGGGCCATAACTAATAAATATGTCATATTCAAATTTCATAAATCAGATAATATCAACTAATTATTTAACCAAAATTACAATTTTATACGTTTTATAATTCCTCAATGCAATCCAGGACTGATTTTCTTATATCTAAATAATCAAATACCAGCATATTTAATGCCTCTTTTCCCAGGCTGTAGAACTCTGTATACGTATTGCTTTTAATTGTTATTTTACTGTTAACAGCATTTGTAATAGCATTAGTATATATTATATTGTATTTTTCAAATGCAATATTATCATAACCTTCAGCCATTACTTCAATTGAGCCTTTTATTACTATTATTAGTGAATATGTCTTTTCATTCAGATCAACAGTAATTTCTTTGTCTTTATCAAAAATATTTAGCTCAAGATACCTTGCAAGTTCCATCAGGACATACTCAGGAGTATTTATTAATTTAAAGCATTTACGTAAAAACTGAATACGATCAAATATCAGGTAAAGCGAACCATTCTTTGTATTTTGGAGCGATGTTTTTATTTCATTCACAATACCCGGCTCAATCCTTGGATATATAGTTTCCAGGTAATTTTTATCAATTTTATTGATTACATAAGCTGCAGATTCTCTTATTAACTTACTTGGGTGAAAAAGATTTGAAACCAGAACCTGATCAATATCCGGATTTTTTAACTTCAGCCAGCTAATAATAGCGCAAGCTTTAGCATATAAAGATATAATATTATAATCCCTGGTTATAACCTCAGATATTATTTCGCTATGTATAATATTTTCTGCAGGGAAGAAATATTTAAGTTGTTTTACTCTTTCCCTTAGTGATAAATTTTCAAGTACAGGGAATAATACCTGCTTTATTTCCTCATTTACAATTTGATCGAGCATTTCAACAGCATGGCTGATATCACGATCACTTCCATCACTCAGAAGGTTTCTGATGTTAGCAATTGCTGTTGAATTATATGCAAGGGATAATAAATGGAAAAGCACCCTGTAATTATCATTTATTTCAGCATTTAAAGCATCATACAGAAGAGGAAATTTGCGTGTCAGATTGATACCTGAAATAGCTGAAAGATTCCAGGCCATAATGTTTAGTATTCTTACAATAGCATTGAGTATTCTGTTTATATTATTTGGTGTAGCCTGAAAACCTGATTCTCTTAATGCAATTATTGCCTGCCGGGCGATTACTCTGTTCTGGTTTTCAAGTTTGTTTAATAACAGATCAGTTGCTTTAAGTCCTCCTATTTTTCCGTAAATTTTTACAATTCTTGATAACAAAATATTGTCAGCATCCGGTATAAGAAAGACCTGTTCCAGCTGATCCAGTGCTTTGTCGCCAATTCTTACCAGTGCTTCAAATGCATATGAATAAAACACAGGTGAAGATAAATATCCAATAAGTATATGTGTATGTTCAGGATTACTCAATCTTGTCATTGCCTTCACTGCAGCAGATTGAACCTCAGGCTCAAAGTCTCTGGAAAGGTTTATCAGTAAACCACCTGATTCCTTTTTATGTTTTGAACTTCCCAGTATTTCGCAAGCCAGTATTCTTTCGCTGATCTTTTTGGAATTAGTAAGCTTTTCAACAGTAGAAACCGATTTTCCAAGTAATAATTTCTTCTCAAATATTTCTATCGTATTTGATCTGAGATTAACAGAAGAAGTATCATCGTCTTCAATTTTAAGTTCTTTAAGCCTGGGCAATGAGCTAAACACAGAAAGGTTATTAATTTTCCTTAAAATATATCTTCTTATTGCAGATGAAGGAATGCTTAATAAGTCGTTAAGGTGGTTTTCAAATGAGAGAGGTTCGGTACTTTCTGATATTGACAATGTGTTTATTACCCTGCCCGGATCGTCACTGTTTAATAATTTGTGAAAGTGCTTATCAACACTGGGTAAATCGTGTTCTTTTGCTTTAACATTTGTCTTAATTTTTTTTATGGAATTCTTTAAGGCAGCCTGGTACACTTTGATTAGTTTTATTGCTATAAATAACCATAGCATTGAAAGTAAAATAACTATATATAACAGTTGATTGGATTTATGAAAGTTAATCTGTATTAATCCAATTAGTACCAGCCCGGCAAAGATCAAACCAGCCAGCCTGAAAGAGCCTTCCATACGTTGATTAACAGCCCTGTGGAATCTTATATCCAGTGTATTGTATAATACTCTTAAAGAAGGCAGTTCAATAGTATTTTTAAGTGCCTCATATCCCGCTTTAACAGCTGCTACAAGCAGGAAAAAGAAAGTAAATCTGAATACTGCCATGGCATAACCAAGAAATAGATATGCTATTATTGAAATGATTCCAAAAATCGCCATGCCAACAGGTACAAGAAAAATACTGTAAGGAGAGTCGTATGAATACAGAATTTTTCTTATTAGAAATCTGTTAATGCCATATATAAAAATAAATAATGTCCCTACGAATAATCCGAGAAATTTTGCAAATCCTACAATCATCGGATAGCTGTCACGTGTCATGGAAATAAAGTCATAATGAATTATCATCCCAATCAATGCAGAAAGAAAAACAAAAAGCACAAGCAGGAAAGTGAACTTTGAGTAAAAGAACTCATAGATTTTTGAGCGTATGGGATTTAATTTTCTGGACTGCCGTAAAAATACTTTTGAATATTTATGAATGGGATTAATCAGAAATTGCAGAAAAAGCGCGATAAACATGCAGGCGGCACTGCCTAAAAAGATTAATTCAAGATTCCATGACTGGAACAGGAACAGAATAATACCCCAGCTTCCAAGTACCATTCCTCCGATATGAGCTAGTTGTATATATGGTAATAACCTTTTACTCTGCTTTTGAATATAAATATTATTAATTGAGTGCCAAAAGCTCAATAAAACGATAATATTGACTGGAAACATAAGTGTAAATGGCATCATAAGCGGATATCCGAAGGCCGTTAGTTTTATTAATTCCTGAAATTCCGCAAAATAAAATATAAAGAGGGTGACAATACCAATAATGAAATAATTAATTATGGTAAACAGTCTGAACGGTATTCTGCTTGAAAAGAATGTATATAAGGACATTATTACAAATCCGAATAATCCTGATATTATAAAGGCCAGGGGAATTTGATCGGTTTGAAAAGTGTCAAGAAACACGGCGTGCGATCCTATATCAAATGAAGCCAGGAATGTACCAATACAGACAGCCTGCAAGGAGGTTATAATTACCATTATTACCTCTTTTGGCTTAATCTTTAATAATCTTAATAGAAAAGTAAACATTCTGGTTCTGGCTTCAACTTACCTGTTAAATAAATGACTTAATATAACCGGTTAATAATCCATTCCCTAAAAGCGGGATAAAAATACGAAATATATTATGTAAACCAGTATTTCTAGTGTAAAGTATAAACTAATTCGTGTAGCTAATTTAGCAAATCATGTAATTTTTTTTCATTGGATAATAAACTTAATGCAAATTTTTATACTACATTTAGTCTGGCACAAAAAATATTTAGTATATCATGTTTGAGAAAAATGAAATAATAAGTAAAAAATATGTAAAAAGAAGAGAGGTCGTATTTTTAATTCTGTCAGGTTTGTTTATAGGTACTC
>CP070654.1:2054754-2057670 GCA_020354785.1 Bacteroidales bacterium | reverse complement strand
AAAACATAATTTTAACCTAACTTACAAGGATGTATTAACTACATTGGCCACATCGTTTTCATTAATATCACGCATACATCTGAAGTGTCCCCTGGGACATTTTTTATATCCTAGTTTAGAGCAGGGACGGCATGATAACCCGTGAATCTGAATAATCTGCGAATCTTTGCCAGGCAAATAAGGATACATGCCAAACTCAGGTACAGTATTTCCCCAGATTGAAATTATTTTCTTCCTGAATGCAGCCGCTATATGCATCATGCCGGTATCATGTGAAATAACCAGTTTTGCCTGTTTAATTATCGAGGCCGACTGGTTTATTGAAAGTTTACCACAGTAATTATAAACTCTGGTTCCGGTTGTATCTTTAATTTTCTCGCCTTTGTCGAAATCTTCTTTTCCGCCCAGCAAAACTACCGGATAATTAATCTTACTGCATAATGCAATTATTTTATCATCAGGAAGCTGTTTGGTAAAATGCCTTGCTCCTAATGCAAAAGCTATATATCCGTTAATCAGTTCTGAATTTAAACTGTTAATATCTATTTTATCACCGTCAGTAATATTGTAATCCAATCCTTTATTATCGTTTCTTACATCAAATAACCTGACTGATTTAAAATACCTGTCAACAATATGTATATCCGGAAGTTTGTTAATCTTAAAGTTTACCAGCAACCACTTTTTATAATTAAGCTTATTAAATGTAAAGGTCAGTATTCCTAATTGTAATTTAAGGCTGAATGTTCTTATATTCTTATGTAAATCAATAATATAATGATAATTTTCTGTTTTAAGTTTTTTCGCCAGCTTGTTCAAACTGCCTTCCAGAGAATATACTTTATCTATATATGGATTCGCCTTTATAACAGATTCATATTGCTTCTTAACCAGGTAATGAACCTCTGCATCTTTTACCTGTGTTTTTAAACAACGGACTACAGGCGTTGTCAGAACAATATCTCCTATTGAACTGAATCTTACAACAAGAAATTTTACCACTCCTTTGAATTTAATAACTCTAAGATAAGAAAATGCACAATAAAGGAAACCGGGCTTTATTTAATTTTTCTGAAAAACATTAATAATTCCAGCCAGCATTCTTTACTGGATTTATTTGATTCCCATAAAATTTTTGCCCCGTGCGATTCACTACCCTCGTTGTGTTTATAGATTGTTCTTGTTCTCACAGGTGCATAATCCAGCATTTCCATAATGTATTCATATTCATTCTCCGATGAAGACACAAATAAAGGCTTGTCAAAATCCTGCAAAGCATCTTTAACAGAAATTTCAGGTTCAAAATATTCACCCGGGCAAAATGCAACAACAGCATTTACTCTTTTGTTATTATTACCAACTATCATGCATAATGATGCTGAGTGGGAACTTCCAAACAGTATTACAGGCTTCTCATTGTACTTTCCGGCATATTCAATAGCAGCGAGTATGTCTTTTTTCGAATCAATAAGTTTGTAAGAAGTATTCTTCTCCTGTGCCCTGAAAGCAGTTTCGTTTCTGATATAGTTTACTTTACCTCCTGTACGTAAATCAACTGCCAGGCAATTATAACCCAGATTAAGTAATTTGCCTGCTATTTCTGCATATTCTCCCCTGCTGTAACCGTTTTGATGAAACAATAAAATAAAAGGGTAGTTGTAGTTATTCAGATATAGATCAGCTGTAATTTTTAGACTATCAGAAGCTAAAAAAGTAACTTTATGCTGGCAAAATCCACTGATCTTCAGAAAAAATAATAAGAAAAAAACAATCCAATACCTCATTGAAAACAATTTGTGAAAAATCTGAATATATATTACTCTATATCGGCTAATACGATGATTTTATTTTTGTTCACTTCGACAATCCCTCCTAAAACTTCAATATAAGAAGTCTCGTTATGTTTATCAACTATCTTAACTGTACCTTTTTCCAGTGCAGATATAATTGGAGCATGGTTTCTCAATATAGTAAAAGGGCCCTTTGTTCCGGGTACTCTGACAAGATTTACCTCCCCCTGATATAATCTCTCTGCTGCAGTAATAATTTCCAGATCCACGATATATAGTTTAATAAAAAATCTATTCTTCCTTAGCCTGGTTAATTAACTCTTTTCCTTTTGTAATTGCATCATCAATAGTCCCAACCATATGAAATGCTGCCTCCGGATATTGATCAACCTCACCATTTAGTATCATCTTAAATCCTTTTATAGTGTCGTCAATTGAAACCCATACTCCTTTCATGCCTGTAAATTGTTCAGCAACATGAAAAGGTTGAGACAGAAACCTCTGGATTCTTCTTGCACGGTGAACAACTATTTTATCCTGTTCAGACAGCTCATCCATTCCAAGAATTGCAATAATATCCAATAACTCATTATACCGTTGCAGTATTTCTTTCACTTTTTGTGCAGTATCATAATGTTCCTCTCCTACTACATCAGGAGTTAAAATTCTTGAAGTTGAATCAAGCGGATCAACAGCAGGGTAAATCCCTAATTCCGAAATTTTGCGGCTGAGAACAGTTGTAGCGTCAAGGTGTGAAAAAGTTGTAGCCGGTGCAGGATCTGTAAGGTCGTCTGCAGGTACATAAATAGCCTGCACTGATGTTATCGAACCACGTTTGGTTGAGGTTATTCTTTCCTGCATCAATCCCATTTCAGTAGCCAGTGTTGGCTGATAACCTACTGCAGAAGGCATTCTGCCAAGCAGTGCGGAAACTTCTGATCCGGCCTGTGTAAATCTGAATATATTATCAACAAAGAAAAGTATATCTCTTCCCCCTCCTTTTTCATCTCCGTCTCTGAATGATTCCGCAACAGTAAGCCCTGAAAGCGCTACCGTTGCACGTGCACCCGGAGGCTCGTTCATCTGTCCGAAAACCAGGGTTGCCTGTGATTTACTAAGTTCTTCC
>CP070654.1:2044554-2054654 GCA_020354785.1 Bacteroidales bacterium | reverse complement strand
TTTATATCAGCTGATGCATTTAAATTTAATATCAACTGATCAGGCATATTATCAACCTGAGTGCAAGGTTCGTTAATTATCTCATTATAAGTAAGCTCATATATAACATCCTGGTTTATGTTCTCTATTATTTTTGCCAGAGCTTTCTTAAAACTTTCAATATCATAGTAAACTCCAAAATGTATAGACTTCTGACTTTGGATTCCTATTATTCCAAAGATTAACAACAGTATAATTAATGATGTTCTCTTAAGGATTGCTGGTTGATTAACAGGTGTTTTCATTTTTTTATCTCCTTTTGTTTTTATTCATAACTACTTTAGTAATTTGTTTAACATTTATTATACCATACTTTTTAAGTTTTTATTTATCAAGCCATTAAGTTTTTTATTTTTTTCTTAAACTAAACATGTTGATTAATTTTGAAACAGTATGTGTTCGAAAGCGAACAGTGTTTTTAATGTTTGTCTTATTACTAAATTCATAATATAAGACTATTAAACAGGAAATATGTTACAGAAAAACGAAGAAATTTTTTAAAAATTATGATTTTGGTCCTAAAACAATCACTATTTCACCTTTAACAGTTTTTTTTGAATAATGTTCAACAAGTTCCGAAAGACTCCCCCGTATAGTTTCTTCATGAATTTTTGTTAATTCTCTGGAGATTGAAGCTTTCCTGTCAGGACCGAAATATTCAACGAATTGATTTAGAGTTCTTAATAGCCTGTGAGGAGATTCATAGAATACTATAGTTCGTGTTTCATTTGTTAATTCTTTGAGTCTTTTTTGCCTGCCTTTTTTAACATTTAAGAATCCTTCAAAACAGAATTTATCATCGGGCAATCCTGAAATAACCAGAGCAGGAATAAATGCTGTTGGGCCGGGCAAGCATTCCAAATCAATATCATTTTCAAGGCAGGTTCGGATTAATAAATAACCGGGATCCGAGATTGAAGGAGTTCCTGCATCAGTTACCAACGCTATACTTTTTCCATTTTTTATTCTGGTAACTATATGGCTTACAATGTAGTGTTCATTGAACTTATGATGTGATCTTAGTCTTGTAGTGATTTTATAATGCTTCAGCAAATGACCTGTTTTTCTTGTATCTTCAGCAATAATTAAATCAACCTGCTCTAAAATTTTTAAGGAACGTATTGTTATATCTTCAAGGTTGCCAATGGGAGTTGGAACTATAAATAGTTTACTCATCTTTATTAATTATCAGTTTCCGTCGAATTAAATCCAACAGTATTTGCACCAGTGAATTATCCATATCCCAGTTGAAATTTCCCATTAAATAATTATAAGCATCGTTAAAATTGGTTGCATTATTCAATACCTCGATAGTCTTGTCATATTTATCTGCATCATCATTAAAAAGTTCTTTGATAAAAATGAACTTATCATTTATTCCTATTGCATCTGCGATATTAATTATAGGTTTTGATTTTAATTTTGTTGACAGGTCATCATATTGCTGGGTTTTGGATAAGCTGTCATGAATAGATGTTGATTGACTTTTAAACCTGTCAGATACAGTTCTTTGATTAATATCTGTTTTGTCCGGTTCTTCTTCTGCTAGTTCTACACTGTCAGGCTCAACATGTTCTGATGAATAATCGATATCTTCCATATCCTCACTGGTCTTTGTCTCGGCAGGAATATCATTTGAACCGGCTTTTTCTGCTTTGATTTGTTCTTTTGGAGGTTCAGAAATTTGTTCAGGTATTTTATCATTTGTTTTCGACCCGGATTGTTTTAATATTAATAAAATATCATAAAGATTTCTTACTTTCTCCAATGCCAGATCCATTTCAATGTCAGGTATTTCATCGTAGTCGGAAAAACCAGTAACCATTGCTTTAATTTCTTTTACATTCTCAAGAATTGCTTCAATTGTATTCTTATATACCATAGTAATCTTAACCTTTTAGTTGAATATTAAATAAAATCGCAATTATTTAAATAATCAAAGCTTATCTTAACGGATTCCAGAGGCGTGTAATTCCTGCAATTATCCTGTTCAACAAAAAAGTACTTCATCCCGGCTAAATCTTTGTATGAGAATAATTCTTTAAAATTGATAATTCCACTACCTACTTCGGTAAAATAACTTTCTTCCGTATTATCCATATCCTTCACATGATACAGTTCGAATCTGCCGGGATATTTTTTAAAGTAGTCTGTTGTGTTTTTACCTCCTTTCTTTATCCAGTACAGATCAATTTCAAAAGTTACAAGCTCTTTATCTGTTTCTGTTAACAGAATGTCAAAAGGAATATGGTCATCCACAGTCTCAAATTCAAAATCGTGATTATGATAACCAAATTTTAATCCTCTTGATTTCATTATTTCTCCAATTTTGTTTAACTCTTCAGCTACTTTTTTATAACTGTCTGCAGATACTCTTCTTTCCTCAACAAGCCATGGCTTAATAACGTATGTAAGTCCTAATTCTGCATGTGCATCCGCCAGTTTTTCAGCATTACTCATATCAACACCTTTTATTTCGACTCCTGTATGACTGCTGATTATTTCCATCCCAAGATCATCAACCAGTTTTTTAAACTCGGCAGGAGTTTTATTATAGAATTTTCCGTCATCATAGCTGGCAAGTTCAATCCATTTGTAACCGATTTTTGCAACCTGTTTCAAAGTCCCTTCCAAATCCTCAGATAGTTGATCACGGACTGAATAAATTTGAAGCCCTATATTTTTGGTTTTTTCTTTTGTATATGACATTACAGAAGGAATTACCAGGCTTCCAATGGCAAATGTGCCTGATTTTTTAATAAAGGTCCTGCGGGTATTCATAAGGCATTATATTTTAATTTAATCAAATTAAAAACTTAAAGCTAAAATAAAAAAAATAAAAATAAGTTTTAATTTTATCACATAGTCAAATATAACAATGCCCGAGTATAATATTTCGAAAATAGCTGGAATTACCGGTAAATCATTAATCAGAGATAATGTTATAATAAGGCTTTTATTAACAGACAGTCGCCGGCTGATATCTCCTGCGGATACAATTTTTTTTGCACTGGAAGGAGGCATACACGATGGACATGATTATATTAAAGATTTATTTACAAAAGGGGTAAGAGCTTTTGTTATTTCAGAGACATATGAGATAACAAAAGAATTGTCTGATGCAAATTATATTAGGACTGGCAATACACTTGAAGCACTTCAGCAGCTGACCCGATACCATAGAAAATCATTTCAAAACCCGGTAATAGCAATAACAGGCAGTAATGGTAAAACAATTGTCAAGGAATGGCTGTTTCATTGCCTGTCAGTTGATAAAAACATTGCCAGGAGCCCCAAAAGCTATAATTCACAGGTAGGGGTTCCATTATCCGTTTGGCTTCTGGAACAGGATAATGACCTGGGTATATTTGAGGCGGGCATTTCACAGCCGGGTGAAATGGAAAAACTACAGGAGATTATCCAGCCAACAATAGGTATTTTAACAAATATAGGTGAAGCCCATCAGGAGAATTTTATTTCTCTGGAACAAAAGACTGACGAAAAGCTTAAATTATTTACTAATTGCGACACATTAGTCTATTGCCAGGATCATGAATTGATAAACACACGCATTGAAAATAAAAAATTGCCTGGCCAGGTAAAACTGTTTAAATGGTCATTTACCGGTAAGGCTGACCTGCAAATAACAAATATTGGGAAAGAATCAAACCGTACCTTACTGACAGGGATATACAGGGAAAGGTCCTATAATATTGAGATTCCGTTTACAGATAAGGCTTCAATAGAAAATGCTGTTCATGTCTGGGCTGCTCTAATCTGCCTGAATACAGACCAGAAATTGATAACCAGCCAAATGTCTTCACTGCCGCCGGTTGCGATGAGGCTTGAAATAAAGCAGGGAATTAATAATTGTACACTTATTAATGATAGTTATAATTCTGATATAAATTCCCTGGCAATAGCTTTGGATACATTGAATATGCAGTCGCAGCATAAAGAGAAATCTCTGATATTGTCTGATTTATTACAGACCGGCCGGGATAAACAGGAGCTTTATAAAAGTATAGCTGAACTGGTAAAGGATAAAAAAATTGACCGTTTAATAGGTATCGGCAATGACATTTATACTATTTCCGGAAAATTTGAGATATCCGGATACTTTTATAAAAATACCGGTGAATTTATTGAGCGGATCTCAGATCACAGTTTCAGGGATGAAGCAATATTACTTAAGGGCTCCCGTCAGTATGAGTTTGAAAAGATTTCAGCAATTCTTGAGCAAAAGACACATTTAACCAGGCTGGAAATTAATCTTGATGCACTGGTTCATAATTTGCATTATTATCGTTCATTACTGGAAGCTAAGACCAGAATAATGGTGATGGTCAAGGCTTTTTCATATGGGAGCGGATCATATGAGATTGCAAATATGCTTCAGTTTCAACGGACGGATTACCTGGGAGTTGCGTTTGTAGATGAAGGAGTAAGTTTAAGACAGGCAGGTATTACAATTCCAATTCTTGTGATGAGCCCCGAACTTGGAAGCTATGATCAGATAATAAAATATCAGCTGGAACCGGAAATTTATAGCTTCAGATCACTGGAATTATTTGATGAAGCAGTCAGAAGAAACCAGGAAATATCTTATCCTGTACATATAAAGATCGATACCGGGATGCACAGGCTTGGATTTCTGGAAAGTGAAGTATATGCTTTGTGCGCCGGGCTAACCAAGTCACGGAATCTGAAAGTTATCTCGGTTTTTTCTAATTTAGCAGCTTCAGACGAGCCCGTTCATGATGATTTTAGCAGAATACAAATAGAGAGATTCAACAGGATAAGTGACAGGATTATTAAAGCATTGGGTTACTCGGTGCTGAGGCATATTTTAAATTCTTCAGGTATTGAAAGATTTCCTGATGCTCAGTTGGATATGGTCAGACTGGGAATAGGGTTGTATGGTGCCAGTTCTTTTAATCAGGCTAAGCTGAAAAATGTCAGCTCTCTTAAAAGTACGATATCACAAATCAAGAAAGTTCCGGCAGATGAAACGGTAGGCTACGGAAGAATGGGAAATCTTAATAAAGAAATTACTATAGGGATAATACCAATTGGTTATGCAGATGGATTAAATCGCAGGCTGGGTAATGAAAATGGGAAGTTTTTAATAAAAAATAAATTTATTCCGATAATTGGAAACATATGTATGGATATGTGTATGGTTGATATATCAGGTATAGATGTTAAAGAAGGGGATGAGGTTATTCTTTTTGGCGATGATTATCCGGTTTCTGAAGTAGCAAGGCAGTTGGATACAATACCATATGAAATACTTACCGGTATATCAGGGAGGGTTAAAAGAATCTACTTTCATGAATAATGTATTATAAGAATTAATATGGAAGTAAAGCTATCAGTAGTTATTATAACATTAAATGAAGAAAAGAATATAGATCGTTGTTTATTATCAGTTAGCGATATTGCCGATGATATTGTAGTTGTTGACTCTTTCTCAACTGATAATACGGAAAATATTTGCAGAAAACGCGGAGTAAGATTTGTACAGCATAAATTTGATGGTCATATAGAACAGAAAAACTGGGCTATCACTCAGGCTAAATATCCCTATATTCTGTCTCTCGATGCTGATGAGGCATTATCTATAGAGCTCGCCAAAGAGATTATTCAGGTTAAATCAGACTGGAAATATGACGGGTATATCATGAAAAGGCTTAACAATTTCTGTGGCAAATGGATTAAACATTGCGGGTGGTATCCTGATAAAAAATTAAGACTGTGGGATAGCCGCAAAGGAAAATGGGAAGGAATTAATCCTCACGATAAGTTTATTCTTGCAAAAGGCTCTTCGATAAGCCAGTTAAAAGGTAATATTCTGCATTACTCTTTTTACAGCATTTCCCAGCATCTGGAACAGATAGATAAATTCTCCGGAATTAAAGCACGTGCAGAATTTGATATGGGCAGACGTTCGAATATATTTAAAATAGTATTTATTCCCATGTTTAAATTCTTTATGAATTATTTTATAAGATTAGGCTTTCTGGATGGATATTATGGTTTTATTGTCTGTAAAAACTCAGCTTTTTACGCTTATATCAGATATGTTAAGTTGAAGCAACTTCAGGACCATGAAAAGTAAGACTATATGTTTTTTTAACAGTACTAAAGCCTGGGGTGGAGGTGAAAAGTGGCATTATGATATTTCAGTCAGTCTGAACAGGAAAGGTTACTCAACGCTGGTTATTACCAACAAAAAAAGTGTTCTTTACTCGCGGATTATTTTAACAGGACAAAAGGTATTTAATATCAGGATATCCAACCTTAGTTTTCTTAATCCTGTTAAACTGTTATTGCTCCGAAAAGTATTTATCAAAGAAAATATTGATATCATTATAATAAATCTTTCTGCTGATTTAAAGGTAGCAGGAATTGCTGCCAGGTTAGCAGGTATTTCCAGGATTATTTACAGAAGGGGAAGTGCTATTCCTATTAAAAACAGATGGCTGAACCGCATTATCTTTAAAAATATTGTTACTGATATTATTGCTAATTCTGAAGAGACAAAAAGAACTGTCCTTCAGAACAATCCTGAATTGTTTCCACCTGGAAAAATAAAAGTAATATATAATGGAATAGATACTGGTAAATATGATATAAGTAACGAAAAGAGACTGTATAAGAAATATGATAATGAGATTATTCTGGGAAATATGGGGCGATTAGTCCGTCAGAAAGGACAGAAATATTTAATTGATATTGCAGCAGTGCTGAAAGCGAATGATTTACAATTTAAGATATTAATAGGAGGAGAAGGTCCTTTAAGGCAGGAACTGGTATCATATGCCGAAAAATGCAAGGTAGCAGATAAGATAATATTCCTGGGATTTGTTGATAATGTTGTTGAATTTATGAATTCCATAGATATTTTTCTGCTTACTTCATTATGGGAAGGTTTTGGATATGTGATTGTTGAAGCAATGGTATGCAAAAAACCAGTAATGGCATTTAATTGCTCAAGTAATCCCGAGCTGATAGAAGAAAATAAAACCGGATTTCTAGTTGAACCCGGAAACATCAGAAGCTTCGTTGAAAAACTTGAAATACTGATTAATGATAAAGAACTGAGAACCGGTTTTGGTCAGCAGGGCTATATTAAAGCCAGGAAAGAATTTTCTGTTGAAAATACAACCGGTGAACTGGAGAATTTTCTGGAAATCCAGTAATTATTGCATAAAAGCTTTCCTGAATTCCCTGGCTAACACTTCCAGTGCAAATTTCTTTTCTTTCCTGCTTAACTGCTCTGGCCCGTGTGGAGTGTTATTTACGTCAACAATATAAATTTTGCCGTCATCATTATCACGAAGAATGTCTATATCACCATACTCCAGGTTCATTTTTTCACAAAAGTTTTTTATATTATTTCTTTCTTCATCCGAATATATCTCATCAGGATTTCCGATTCTTGACGTAGTTTTTTCTCTTGCAAACCTGCCCTCTACAGGTCTTCTTTTTAAATATACAACCGGGATATTTCCCTTTATAACCGGTGTTCGTATATCCTGAACCAGGGTATCACCGTATGTATTGTTAATAAGCTTTTGATAGATGTAATTCTTATCAGGATTATTAACAGGGCATTCAATGATTTTGCCATCATGCATGGCATTTATGTTATTCTTCTTAACACAGATACCTTTATAAGTAACAGGATCTATCTCCGTACAATACCCAAAGACAGATTTAAATATCCTGTCAACATATTTCTTGCTGATATCATTACACTTTAAATTTATTACATGTTGTTTTTTATTTAACTTCTCCAGCAATGGAATTTCTTCCCGGAATGTTTCATGCTGCCAGTTTATTGCATAATCGTATTTTAATTCAGGGTTATTTGTCCTGTTATAATCCATTAGTCCCAGGATTTTATATAAAACGCTCCTTTTACTTGGATAATGAGGATAAAAGAGGAAGGTCCTGATTTTCCGGTTGTTTTTAAAAAAGAGTCTTAAATACCTAAACCTGAATATTATATCCTCTAATAACTTTTTTGGGAACGGCATATCTTCCCTGTATTTGTTTATTATAAACATTTGATATTGAGTAATTTAATTACAAAGATAAACCGGGTTACTGATTCAGATAAAATTGTTGTATAATTAAAATAATTATTGATAATATCCAATAATTTTTGTAAATTAATCAGTGATTCCCTGATTTCTTATTCAATATATTAACCAATCTTATAACCCATGAAACGAACAATATCTTTAGGTACAATATTATTATTAGTAATAATAGTATTAATAAACTCATGTTCAGAAAAACAAGTAAAAATTGGCTTGTTAATGGACGACATCTTGCTTGAGAGATGGCTGAAAGACAAGGACTTATTTATTAAACGGGCTAATGAAAAAGAAGCCCAGGTACTTGTGGAAGTAGCCAACAACGATCCTGTAAAACAATTTGATCAGGCTAAGAAGTTGCTTGATGAAGGGATAGATATTTTAGTTATTGTTCCGGTTGATCTGAATGATGCGGCCAGAATTGTGCAATTGGCTCATCAATACAAAGTTAGAGTATTATCGTATGACAGGCTGGTCAAGAATTGTAATCTTGATTTTTATATTTCTTTTGATAATGTTGAGGTAGGCAAAATTCAGGCAGAATACCTGGCAAAATTATGTCCGAAAGGCAACTTTGCCTTAATAGGAGGTGCAACTACTGATAATAATTCTATTCTGCTGAAAATTGGCCAGATGAATGTATTACAGCCTTATGTTGAAAAGGGTGATATAAGCATTGTTTATGATCAGTTTGTTGATAAATGGCATCAGGATGAAGGTTATAACCACATGATAAATTGCCTCAAAAAAAGCAATAATAAAATAGATGCTGTAATTGCAGCAAATGATGCTCTGGCAACAGGGGCTGCCATGGCCCTGGAAGAAAACAATATGGAAGGCAGGGTTTATCTTGCAGGCCAGGACGCGGATTTGGTTGCATGCCAGAGGATCGTGGCAGGGACACAGACGATAACCGTATATAAACCGATTGAAGCTATTGCTACCAAGGCAGCTGATATCGCAATAGCCATGGCAAAAAAACAAGATTATGAAAACACACAGCTTACGGTAAATAACGGTAAGAAAATGGTCCCTGCATTATTATTACCACCAATGCTCGTAAATAAAGAGACTATCAAACTGACAGTTGTTGCAGACGGGTATCTGAAGGAGAATAAGATTTATCAATAGAACAATAGAGCAATATATTTAGTACTTAGCTACTAAAGGCAATCTTCTTCCGTAACCGAACGCTTTAGACGAAATTCGCAAAACTGGCGGTGTTTGAAAGCGTTTGTATTCGTTTGTATTTACCATGTTTATCACTTTACGCACAAGTTTTTTATTAACACCTGATTTGGCAATTTCTTCATCAGACATTTGTAATTCGATATAATTATAAAGAATCTTATCAAGTAAATCATATTCAGGCAGGGAATCCGTATCTTTCTGATCTGGTTTTAACTCGGCAGACGGTGGTTTTTCAATAATAGATACTGGAATAATCTCTTTGTCTTTATTAATATATTTGGCCAGTTTGTAGACATCCGTTTTATAAACATCACCGAGAACTGATAAGCCCCCGCTCAAATCACCATATAAAGTGCCATATCCTACTGCAGTCTCGCTTTTATTTGATGTGTTTAGCAATATATTTCCGAACTTATTTGATAATGCCATTAACAGATTACCTCGTATTCTTGCCTGTATATTCTCTTCAGTAATATCGGCAGGGAGATTATAGAATACAGGTCTTAAGGATATATCGAACTGGTTTACAATATCATCTATTTTAATAATATCATATTTGACACCTAAATTATTAGCTAATTTTACAGCATCTGTAATTGAATGTTCTGAAGAATATTTTGAAGGCAGCAGCAATACCCTTAGATTCTCACTTCCCAGAGCTTCCGATGCCAGAACAAGGGTTACAGCCGAATCAATGCCCCCGGAAAGGCCTAAAACTGCAGTTTTAAAATCTGATTTTTCAAAATAATCTTTTATGCCCAG
>CP070654.1:2040797-2044454 GCA_020354785.1 Bacteroidales bacterium | reverse complement strand
CTTTTCAACGCTGAATTCAACTGTCCTTTGCCACCGTCAATTATCACAAGCTGAGGCAAAGATTCATTATCTTCCATTAACCTTCTGAATCTTCTGTAAACTACTTCTTCAATTGATGCAAAATCATTTATTCCCCTGACTGTTTTAATAATAAAATGTCTGTATTCCTTTTTGCTGGGCCTGGTATTTCTAAATACAACGCATGATGCAACCGGATTGGATCCCTGGATATTTGATATATCGAAGCATTCAATATGATGAGGTAATTCTTTGAGCCTTAAGTCCTCTTTAAGTGTATCTAACAGTTTTTCCAGCTTGTTGTCAGGTCTGGATTCAGCTTTTTGTTTTGCTCTTTCGAGCTGATAATTCCTTGCATTTCTTAAGGATAAGTCTAATAATTTCTTTTTATCCCCTTTTTTTGGCACTATGACTTTTATATTATTAAAACTTATATATGGTTTAAATGGCAGGATTATTTCGTTTGAATCGCTTTTAAGCCTTTCCCTGATTTCAACTACAGCAAATGCTAATAATTCTTCTTTGTTCTCTTCAATCCGTTTAACAAGTTCAATAGAATGAGACTGTATTATTGCTCCGTTAATAACTTTAAGAAAATTAACGTAGGCAATATTTTCTTCATCTACGATAGAAAACACATCTGCATTTTTAATATTTGGATTAACGACCGTTGATTTGCTTTTATATTTCTCAAGAATTTCAATTTTTTTCTTTATGATTTCTGCCTCTTCAAACTTATAGTTAGCGGCAAACTGATTCATTAAATCTTTCAAATAAATAATTACACTCTGCAGGTTCCCTTTCAATATTTGTCTTATCTGTTTTATGGAGTCATCATAATCTTCTTCTGTTTGCATATTTTCACAAGGACCTTTACAATTCTCAAGATGATATTCAAGGCAAAGCCTGTATTTCTTTTTTTCAATATTCTCTTCAGAAAGATTGAATTTACAGTTTCTAAGTTTATATAGCTGCCTTACTAAATCTATGAGGGTTCTGACCATCATGGCTGAAGTATAGGGACCGAAATATTCAGAGCCGTCTTTTTCCAGCCTTCTTGTCATAAATACTCTTGGAAATCTTTCCTTTTTAATACATATCCATGGAAATGTCTTATCATCTTTTAACAAAACATTATATCTGGGCAGGTATTTCTTAATAAAGTTATTTTCCAGTAACAAAGCATCAGATTCATTTTCAACTACTACATATTTGATATTATTCACTTTGCTGGCCAGGACTTTTGTCTTATAATTAATTTTTTTGGAAGTTGTAAAATATGAAGAGGCCCTTTTTTTTAAATCCTTTGCCTTGCCTACATAGATTATATTACCAGCTTTATCAAAGAATTGATAAATTCCCGGCTTATTTGGCAAAGCCTTTACAGCATTCCTTATTTTATCACTGATCAATTCTTAAATTGAATTTTAATTAAAGCACATTATTCAGAATTCGAAATTCTGAGAAACGTTCCACGTGGAACGTTATCTTCCTATATGAACCAGCAAAACATTTATATCTGCCGGTGAAACACCCGATATCCTTAATGCCTGTCCTATAGTCTTTGGCCGTACTTTATTCAACTTCTGCCTGCCCTCTGTGGAAATTGACTTCAGCTTATCATAGTCAATTTTAGGACTAATCTTTATCTTTTCCAGTCTTTTCAACTTATACGCCTGATCCTTTTCCCGTTTAATATACCCGTTATATTTTATCTCTATTTCAGCTAACTCTATAATATCCTCCCTGCTTTCTTTGAAATTATCAATTAATTCTTTAATTTCTTTTATATAATCAATTAAATCATAGATTCTTAATTGTGGCCTTAATAATAGATTATATAGTTTTGTCTTTTGATTTATCAGTGATGTATTTTTATCTTTTAAAAGTTTGTTTACAGTATCCGGCTTTACACTGAAATTCTCAATAAATTCAATCAGTTCATTCTTTTTTTGTGTTTTATATCTTAGTTTATGTATTCTTGCGTTCTTTGCCAGGCCTATTTTACCGGCTTTTTCTGTTAATCTTTCATCCGCATTATCCTGTCTTAATACTATTCTGTATTCTGCCCTTGAAGTAAACATCCTGTATGGTTCATCTACTCCCTTAGTTATTAAATCGTCTATTAAAACTCCTATATATGCTGCATCCCTTCCTAAAATGAATTCCTTTCCTCCTGTAATCTTTAAATTTGCATTTATTCCTGCAATCATTCCCTGAGCCCCCGCTTCTTCATATCCTGTGGTTCCATTAATCTGTCCTGCAAAATATAATCCCTTAATCCTTTTTGTCTCCAATGTATAATTTAGCTGTGTAGGCTGATAATAATCGTACTCAATTGCATATCCCGGCCTGAATATCTTTACATTTTCCAGGCCCTTAATAGTCTTCAGTGCCTCATACTGTACATCAATTGGTAATGATGATGAAAATCCGTTAAGATAATATTCAATATTGTTTATCCCTTCAGGTTCGATAAAGAGCTGGTGCCTTTTCTTATCTGAAAACGTTACAATTTTACTTTCAATGCTGGGGCAATATCTTGGTCCTACTCCCTTTATTGTCCCATTGAATAGAGGAGAATCCCCGAATCCCTTTCTCAATATTTCATGAGTTCTTTCATTAGTATATGTTATATAGCAACTTTCTGTAGTAACTATTTTTCTCTTTGACAGAAATGAAAAAGCGCCCCCTTCCTCATCTCCTTTCTGTTCTTTTAATACTGAAAAATTAATTGTCCTGCCGTCTAATCTTGCAGGAGTCCCTGTTTTCATCCTGTCAACTTCAAAACCAATACTCTCCAGTTGCCTTGATATACCGTAAGACATAGGCTCTGATATTCGCCCTCCGCTCACTTTTACTTTTCCAATATGTATTAAGCCGTTTTCAAATGTGCCGCAAGCAAGTATTACAGCCTTGGAGTAAAGTTTTACCTTATTAACTGTAATCACTCCCTTTATGCGTTCATTCTTAATTATTAATCCCCTGACATTATCCTGCCAAATATCTATATTTTCGTTCTTTTCTATTATCCTTCTCCATTCCTGTGAAAATTTCATTCTGTCACATTGTGCCCGCGGACTCCACATTGCAGGACCCTTTGATTTATTAAGCATTCTGAACTGTATCATGCTTTTATCAGTAACAATTCCTGAATATCCTCCCATTGCATCAATTTCTCTTATAATCTGCCCTTTTGCTATACCACCCATTGCAGGATTACATGACATCTGGGCTATCTTGGTCATATCCATTGTAATTAACATAACCTTTGATCCCATATTCGCTGCAGCACACGCAGCTTCACATCCCGCATGGCCTGCACCTACCACAATAATATCATAATTACTATTCATATTCCACCATGAAAATTTATGATTGCAAATATAACTCTTCCCTGGCAGTCATGATCTCTTTTTCCTCTTTACTCTTGTCTCTATAACCTATTAAATGCAGAATCCCATGAATAATTATTCGCTTTATTTCCCGGTCAAGATTTCCTTCTGAATATTTTAATGAATTTTCATGCAGTCTTTCTATACCAATATAAATATCGCCTGTTACAGTATTTTTAAATGAATTGCTGAATACTATAACATCTGTTAAATAATCCCGGTTTAGAAATTTACTGTTTAAATT
>CP070654.1:2036829-2040697 GCA_020354785.1 Bacteroidales bacterium | reverse complement strand
GATTTTCCTGGAAATATTACCATCCTTTGCAAGGACTTCCGGAAGAAGCTGGGTAGAATTAATATATAACAAAGATACAGGAGTAGGATATGTGCTGATTGCAAATATGATATCAAGTATTTTTATCTGCTTTTTATTATTAGCTGAACTGAAGAAAGCAGTTATAAGGTTCAATTTCAGTCTGTACAGGAACATCCTGAGATATTCATTTCCTTTATTAATAGCCGGGCTGGCGGGCATACTAAATGAGACTATTGACAGAATATTACTGAGGCATTTCCTGTCATCAGGCTATGATAAATTATATGAAATAGGGATTTACGGAGCAAATTACAAAATAGCAGTTTTAATGACTATTTTTATTCAAATGTTTAGATTTGCAGCGGATCCTTTTTTCTTTTCAAATTATAAGAAGGAAAAATCAAATAAGGTTTTTGCCAACATTTTAAAATATTTCGTGATATTTTGTTTAATTATTTTCCTTTTTATTGTTTTATATATTGATATAATAAAATATTTTATCAGCCCGAGGTTTCACGAAGGTTTGAGCATTGTGCCGGTTGTACTGTTTGCCAATATTTTACTGGGAGTACTATTTAACATTAATTTCTGGTATAAATTATCAGGAAGGACGAAATTTGCTGTTGTAATTATAGGAACGGGAGCAGTAATTAATATTATAATAAATGTTATGTTTATACCGTATTATAGTTATAAGGCCTGTGCCTTTGCTCATTTAATCTGTAATTCTGTTATGCTGATTTTGTCTTATTTTCTGGGAAGAAGATATTATAGAATAGACTACGATATCAAGAGAATAATTTTGTACATTTTAGTTGGATTGAGCATATATTTTATAAATACTTTAATTAAAACTGAAATATTGATTTATAATATTATCATTGGAACAATTTTGTTTTTATCCTTTATATATTTTGTTGAAAAAAAGGAAAAGCTTATATCTGTATTTTTGAAAGGTTATGAAGATAAAAATAGTTAATAAGTCTAAACACTCTCTTCCTGAATACAGCACGGATAATTCTGCAGGAATGGATTTAAAGGCAAATATTGACGGGAGTATTATATTAAAACCTCTTGAAAGAGCGTTAGTGCCTACCGGATTGTTCATTGAGCTGCCTGAAGGATATGAAGCGCAAATTCGTCCGAGAAGCGGACTGGCTGTTAAGCATGGAATATCCGTGTTGAATACGCCTGGCACTATTGATGCCGATTATAGAGGGGAAATATGTGTTATCTTGATTAATTTATCAAATAATGTATATACAATTAACGATGGTGAAAGAATAAGCCAGGTGATTATAAGCCGGCATGAGAAGGTTGAATGGGAATTAGTGGAAGTTCTGGAAGAGACAGAGAGAGGGGCAGGAGGATTCGGGCATACAGGAAAATAGTACATAAAAAACTATAAATATGAATGTAATTATACCTATGGCAGGTATAGGAAAAAGAATGAGGCCTCATTCATTATCTGTGCCAAAGCCATTAATGAAAATTGCAGGTAAGTCAATTGTACAAAGATTAATAGAAGAATTAGTAAAATCGATTGATGTTAAAATTAACAATATTGGTTTTGTAATTGGTGATTTTGGAAAGGATGTGGAAAAGGATCTAATTAGCATAGCAAAGAATATTAATTCTGCGGGAAGGATATATTATCAAAAGGAGGCTCTGGGTACAGCACATGCTGTATATTGTGCAAACGAGCTATTAAAAGACGAGGTTATTGTTGCTTTTGCAGATACATTGTTTAAAGCTGATTTCAGCATTAATAAAGAAAGTGAAGCAATAATCTGGATATATGAGGTGAAGGATCCACATAATTACGGAGTAGTTAAGGGGAATGAACAGAACATAGTAACTGACTTTATTGAAAAACCAAAGGAAAAAATTTCCAATAAGGCAATTGTGGGGATTTATTATTTTAGAAACGGGGAATTACTTAAAAATGAAATTAAAAGTATTATTAGAGATAAAGTATTAATCGGGGGTGAGTATCAAATAACCACTGTTTTAGAAAATATGAAGAACAAAGGACTGGAATTTAATATAAATGCTGTTGATGAATGGCTGGATTGCGGGAATAAGGATAGTTTTCTGTCAACAAGTTCAAGAATGCTGGATTTTTTGAGTAAAGACGAGTTATTAGGCAAGAATGTTGTAATAAGGAATTCGAAAATTATTGATCCATGTTATCTTGGAGAGAACGTCAGAATAAGTAATTCAATTATAGGACCACATGTATCAATTGACCAAAATACAGAAATAGCAAAATGCATAATTTCAGATTCAATAATATATAATAACTCTGTGGTAAAGGGAATTGTAACCTCCAAATCAATAATTGGAAGTAACGTGGAATATATAAGAAATGATGAGGAGCTTAATATAGGAGATTTTTGCAATTATAAACCTGTAAAGTAAGTATGAGTTTGATAAACAAGATAATAACTGCCTGTTATATAACAACATACGTTTTATTTACGCTTACATCATGCAGCCATAAGGTATACAGTAAACGGGACGCCATAAATGCAATCAAAAGTAAGCCGGGTAATTATGATAATGAATTCTATTATGCATTTACAAGTGCTACAAAAAATGCAATATTCGGGCAATACAGGCAGGCTATTAGAGACTATAAGGAATGTTTGTCTTATAAAAGGAACAGTCCCGCCATACATTATATGTTGTCAAATATCTATTTGAATGCAGGGGATATTGAATTAGCGAAAAAGTATGCTGATAGTGCTGTTTATTATGATGAGGCTGACAACAAATGGTATTTATTGCACCTGGCAAATATTTACAACATGAAAAATGAAATTGACAGCAGCATCAGCATATATGAGAAACTGACAGTATTGCAACCTGAGGATATGGACTTAAAGTATAAGCTGGCCTTAATGTATGAAAGGGCGGAGGAATATAATAAAGCACTGGTAATGCTAGGGGAAATAGAAAATGTTATTGGAGAAAATGAGAATATATTAATATCAAGGCATAAAGTATATAGCAGAACAGGCAGGGAAAAGGAAGCAATAGAACAGCTCGAGCTGGCCATTGAATATTATCCTGATAATTATAATTTGTTAGGATTGCTGGCAGAGTATTATGCAGATATTAAAGACCATGAGCTGGCTGATATGTACTACAATATACTTTTGGAAAAAGATCCGGAAAATAATAAAACTCAGTTTTCATATGCAGAATTTCTCAGAGAGAACAACGAATTAGAGAAAGCTTACAGTTATTACAGGGATGCATTGAATAATGACAATATTGATATTGATATAAAGCTATCGATGATAATAGAGTTTATCAGAAACGATACTGTTTTTGGATATTTTAATGAATATATAGAAAGACTTATTGATGTGCTGAAACACAAGTATAAAAAGGATATTAAGGTAAGAACCGTTAGTGCTGACTTTTATATAAAGAATGATGAGCTTGAATTAGCAGAGAATGAGTTAAACATTGTTTTGGGAATTGACAGAAGCAATTATTTAATATGGGAGCAGATAATATATATTGAAAATGCACTTGGAAAGTATGATGATATAATTAAAAACTGTAGTGAGGCGCTAATGATATTTAAAGAAGAGCCTGTTTTTTATCTTTTCGGGGGGATAGCATTAATACAGACAGGAAGGGATAATGAAGCAGTAAAGAAACTTGAAGAAGGGGTCAAATATGCAAAGAATGATGCCCAGAAGGTTCAGTTTTACAATTTTTTGGGAGAAGCATATAAAAATATTGAGGATCATAAAAAATCTGATAACAATTTTGAAAAAGTCCTTGAAATTGACCCGGGAAATTTACTGGTCAGAAACAATTACAGTTATTA
>CP070654.1:2033502-2036729 GCA_020354785.1 Bacteroidales bacterium | reverse complement strand
GATAATATTTATTTAAGAGTTATGAAATTAAAAAGTTATTAACTTTAGACTTTAGTATCAAACTGATAAAATTCTAATCTAATAAATTTTGCCGGTTTAATATTGTTGTAAACAACAGTGAAAATAAAAAATTTTAATGATGGATGAAAATAATAAAAATATTCAAGGAATAGCAGAAAATGGCTATGAAAGAATTGATAAATTTGATGGAAAGCGGACAAAGGAATTAGCAGAATTATATAAAAATATCATTAAGAAAATAGGAGAGGATCCTTCACGTGAGGGTTTAAAAGAAACTCCTTTAAGAGTTGCCAAGTCAATTCAATTTCTTACTCATGGTTATTATATTGATCCTCAAGAACTAATACTTTCATCGATGTTTGCGGAAGAATACCGGCAAATGGTTCTTGTTAAAGATATTGAACTATATTCTTTATGTGAACATCATATTATCCCTTTTTTCGGAAAGGCTCATGTTGCATATATCCCTAACGGGCAAATTACGGGATTGAGTAAAATAGCGCGTGTTGTTGATGCCTTTGCCAGAAGGTTGCAGGTTCAGGAAAGGCTTACTGTTCAAATCAGAGATTGTATTCAGGATACACTTAAACCATTAGGTGTTGCAGTAGTGATAGAAGCAATGCATCTTTGCCTGGCAATGAGAGGTGTTCAGAAACAAAATTCAGTTGCGACAACATCAGCTTTTACAGGTTGCTTTTTAAAAGAACAAAGAACCAGGGAAGAATTTATACACCTGATAGGAGTGAAACTGCATTAATTTTAAAATCTGTTAAATGAAAGCATATATTTTCCCCGGCCAGGGGGCTCAATACGTCGGAATGGGTAAAGATCTGTACGATAATTCCGGCCTGGCAAAAGATCTGTTTGAGAAAGCCAATGATATCCTGGGTTTTCGAATAACAGATTTAATGTTTGCAGGTACAGATGATGATTTGAAACAAACAAAGGTGACACAACCTGCAATATTTCTTCATTCTGTGATTTTAGCCAGAGTACTGGGTAATAGCTTTAAACCGGATATGGTTGCCGGTCACTCTCTGGGAGAGTTTTCTGCAATAGTAGCAGCAGAAGGATTATCATTTGAAAACGGACTTGAACTGGTTTCAAAACGTGCTCAGGCGATGCAGAAAGCTTGTGAAATTAATCCTTCAACAATGGCAGCAATTATAGGTCTTGATAATGAAATTGTTGAAAAAATCTGCAGTGAAACAAATGAGGTAGTAGTACCGGCAAATTATAACAGTCCGGGCCAGATTGTTATTTCAGGTTCAGTAAAGGGAATTGATCTGGCAGTAGAAAAACTAACAGCAGCAGGAGCAAAAAGAGCATTAAAATTAAAGGTAGGCGGAGCATTTCATTCGCCTTTAATGGAACCTGCAAAAATTGAACTGGAAGAGGCAATAGATGCCACAGGCTTTAATGATCCTGTATGCCCCGTATATCAAAATGTTACTTCCCTGCCTGAAAGGAATTCACAGATAATAAAGAATAACCTTAAATTGCAGCTTACTTCCCCGGTGAAATGGATGCAGTCAGTAGAGAATATGCTGAAAGACGGTGCTAATGCATTTATCGAAGTCGGCCCGGGTAATGTTTTACAGGGACTGGTAAAAAAGGTAAATAGTGATGTAAATACTGAAAGTGCTTCAATATTATAAAACAAAATATCATTATGAGAAAAAAAATTTTTGCCATACTCCACCTTATAATTATTCTTGCAACTATATTTTCATGTATAGGAAAATCAGATAAGGGCAAGACTGCAAAAAAAGATTCAGCAGGATCTGATAAGATGCAGTATATTGAAAATCCGTCGGGATTTGTTATCAGGAAGGGTGTAAACCTCAGCCACTGGATGTCTCAAACCAGGGACTGGTCTCCAAAAGATAAATTCATCACCAGGGAAGACATAAAACTTATCCACAGCTTTGGCTTTGATCATGTAAGAATACCAATTGATGAAGAAGAACTCTGGTACGAAAACGGTGAAGTAATAAAGCAGTCACTTGAGTATGTAAAAAGTTGTTTAAGCTGGTGCTCGGAGTTTGGTCTCAGGGCTGTAATAGACCTCCATATTTTACGTTCACATCATTTTAATGCCAGAAATAACGAAGGAAAGATGACATTATGGAGCGATACTGTTGCACAGAATAATCTTATGAAACTATGGGAAAATCTTTCGGAATACCTGCGCGACTATCCAAATAATATGGTAGCTTACGAAATAATGAACGAACCTGTTGCACCGGATCATGAACAATGGAATAAGCTAATTGACAGGGCAGTAAAGATTATCAGACAAAGGGAACCGGGAAGGATTATTATAATCGGCTCAAACATGTGGCAGCAACCATATACTTTCCCATTTCTGAAAGTGCCGGAAAATGACAGGAACATTATTTTGAGCGTTCATACATACCATCCCTATTTTTTGACACATTACAAGGCATACTGGTCGGCGGCAAAAAATTATCACGGACCTGTACAATACCCAGGTCAGTGTATCTCCGATTCGGCATTTGAGAAATATGTGGATAAAACAGATGAAGCTCTCATGTCAAGACTGGATGAAGAAAAAGCAAGGAATGTGTATAATAAGGATACTCTTCATTCTATTCTGCAGGACGCCATTGATAAATCAAGAGAACTGGGATTGCAGCTATACTGTAATGAATTTGGCTGCCTTCCGTCAATACCGGAAGAAACAAGACTGAAGTACTACGAGGACATAACCGATATATTCAGAGAAAATTGTATAGCTTTTGCAAACTGGGATTATAAGGGAGATTTCAGAATTGTCGAATGGGATAGAAAAAACCTTGAAAACAAGGAACCAAATATTAAGCTGATAAAAATACTGACAAGGTAAGATTACCTGCAATTCATTTATACAAGCTTTTTAATATATTTGATATATAATTATAGCTTTGTCTTCAAACAATAAGTATATTGAGTAATCAGGTATACATAATTTTATTTAATCTCGTTATTCTGTTATACTCATATGGTTGTGGCAGACCGGATAATAAAGATGATGTTCATATAAACCGTAAAGCACTTGTACAGCGCCATATTCCAACATTATCGAGTGCTGACTCACTTTCTCCGTTTACTGTTGGTAATGGTGAATTTGCCTTTACGGTTGATATTACAGGATTACAGACTTTCCCGGATTTTTACGAAAATGGTATACCACTGGGAACACA
>CP070654.1:2014298-2033402 GCA_020354785.1 Bacteroidales bacterium | reverse complement strand
GAATAGGGGAATAAGGGAAATAAAGGAATACAGGAATAAGGATTAACGATGTACGATTAACGATTTAAGATTTGTGATGAAGGAATTGGGTAAATTGGGAATACGGGAAGCCAGCAATATAACAGTAGAACAATAGAATAGTAGAAAACCCTGTGAACCAGCAACTTTGCCTATTAAACATTGCTTGATTTCACAGGGTTAACTTTTAACTGATCAACAGGTAATCAGAATTAATTTATCAATACAACAATATAGCAATAAAACAATAGAACAGTAGAATCAGACAACTCCTTGTGCAATCATTGCATCGGCAACTTTTATAAATCCGCCGATGTTAGCTCCGATTACATAGTTTATAAATCCTGATTTATCTTTGCCATATTTGACACAGGTTTCATGTATATTGGTCATAATCATACGCAGCCTGTTGTCAACTTCTTCCCTGCTCCAGGGCAGACGCATTGAATTTTGTGTCATCTCCAGCCCTGACACTGCAACTCCTCCGGCATTCGCTGCCTTACCGGGACCAAACAGAATCTTGGCTTTCAGAAATACTTCAACAGCTTCGGGTGTTGATGGCATATTTGCTCCTTCAGAAACAGCAACACATCCGTTCTTTACCAGTGCTTCCGCATCTTCCTCATTTATCTCATTCTGGGTAGCTGAAGGCAGTGCAATATCACATTTTTCTTTCCATGGTCTCTCACCTTCAACATATTTTACCTTGTATTTATCAGCATATTCTTTAATTCTTCCCCTCTTTATATTTTTAAGTTCCATGACATATGCCAGTTTTTCATTATCAATTCCATCCGGATCATATATATATCCTCCGGAATCAGACAATGTTACGGCCTTTCCTCCCAGCTGGTTTATTTTTTCTACTGAATATTGTGCAACATTTCCCGAACCTGATACAGCTGCTATTTTTCCTTTAAGGTCATCTCCCTTTGTCTTAATCATTTCTTCAGCAAAGTATACTGCCCCGTATCCTGTAGCTTCAGGTCTGATAAGGCTTCCTCCCCATTCAAGTCCTTTCCCTGTCAGTACACCTGTAAACTCATTTTTAATCTTTTTATACTGGCCAAACAGGAATCCTATTTCTCTGCCACCAACGCCAATATCACCTGCCGGGATATCGGTATCGCCTCCTATATGCCTGTATAATTCATTCATAAAGCTCTGGCAAAAGCGCATTACTTCATTATCTGACTTACCTTTAGGATCAAAGTCAGATCCTCCCTTACCGCCACCCATAGGAAGAGTAGTTAAGCTATTCTTAAAGACCTGCTCAAATGCCAGGAACTTTAAAATTCCCAGGTTAACGGTCGGGTGAAAACGAAGACCTCCCTTATAAGGGCCTATTGCACTGTTCATTTCAATTCTGAATCCTCTGTTTACCTGGATTTCACCTTTATCGTCAAGCCAGGGCACTCTAAACATAATAACCCGCTCGGGTTCAGTTATTCTTTCGAGAATCCTGGCATGTTTATACTTTGGATTCTCCTCGACAAATGGCATAATAGATTCGACCACTTCTTTTGCTGCCTGATGAAATTCTGATTCACCCGGATTTTTGGCAATAAGTTTTGACATGAATACTCCGACTTTTACATCAAGTACATTTTCCATAGTTATATTATTTAGAATTAACAATTATATTAATCAGATAAACGCCTGAAAATGTTAAGGTAGTAGTACCTGTTCTTTGATAATCCGAAAATATAAAAATTTTAGTAACTGGGATAATATAACATATTAAAACAGAGTGGATTTACGTACTTTACTTATGAAATTAAGTATTTCTCGGAGAGCTGCTGAAGTACTGAAATTATATCTGAATAATATTATTTTTTAATGCAAATTTCACAAGATCTACAGTGGTTTTCATATTAAGTTTTTGCATTATATGATTCTTATGTGATTCCACTGTTCTTATACTGATAAAAAGTTTTTCAGCAATCTCTTTATTTGTATAGCTGCTACCCCACAACTTTAAAATTTCCAATTCTCTCGAGCTTAGATTATATGAGTTTATGTTTTGCTTCGGCTCATTTGATTTAATAGAACTGACATACTGGTTAAGCAAAATATTAGTAATGGAGGAGCTGAAATAATCATACCCGTTACGTAAAGAATAGATTGCTTCAATCAGTTCATTTTTACCGGTATCCTTTGCAAGAAAGCCTTTTGCTCCGGCTTTTATTGTCTTAAAAATAACTTCTTTATCGGAAGTAACAGAAAGGATCAATACTTTGATCTGTGGAGTTTCGGTTTCGATTTTCTGAATCAGATTCAGATCCTCAGTTCTTAACTCATGAATATTGATTATCAGCACATGTATAGTGTTCATTTTAATGCCATCAATTAGCTCTCTCTTATCAGACATCTTTAAGATTACTTCAATATCCTCAAAGCTACTTAGCAATTCACCTATTCCTTCAACAACTATCTGGTGTTTGTCAAGTATAGCTACATTAATTTTATTCATGCTCGGAATCCTTAGCTAATTACTTATTTGGTTACAATTACAGAGATTTTTTCCCGGCCGTCCATAAAAACAGTTAGTGGTTTTCCAAAACGTACATGTCTTAAATAATTGGTTTTTTCAATTATTTTTTGCTGATTAAGAATGTCCCATCTGACAAAATCGGTTTGTGTTGTATCAAGGACTGATAAATACCCTATATTCATAGAGGTTATATTGTGAAAAAAGTGAGAACCTAATGATGCATCAATAGGAAAATCAGATAAACTTATTTCAACAATAACCTTGGCATTTGATATCTGTGACCAGCAAACAGGAATACCAAGATGCCGGTCGCGGCTTCCCCATCTTCCCTGTCCCATCAATATATATTTCCTGTTCTGTCTTATCATTTTTTCATTTATATTCTCTATTTCAACAGCCATTTCCATTGTCTTCATCTTATTAAATTTATTAATATCGACATAAACAACATCATAAATTTCTTCTATTATCCCGTTACCCAGGCTTAATGAAGAAAATAAAACAGCCGTTGATTTATCTATTTCATCCAGATTTATATCATAATTTAACTGATTCCCAACCAGAGGTTTAATTTGCAGCAAATAAAAGGTAGCCAGTTCATTATTTTGTTTCCCCAGATCCACGGCAAACTCTATCTCAACAGGTGAGCCCAGGGAATCTTTTATGCTGTCTAACATCACCCTTATAGTTTTGGCCAGAGGAGTATAATTATATTTTAAAATATCTGCAAAATTTACGATTATGGGGCCGTTTGATTTGACTCCCGGTTCAATAATATCATTATTACGGTTATATACTGATGCACAATGATTAAGTGTTCCGTGTTTCTTAGCCTCATTGATATTTAACAGGGAAAGGGAAGCTTTTTCACCATGCTTTAAATAGTCTATATCCGACATGGTTAAATTCAGTGAATAATAATTCAGCTGTGTACTTTTTAATAAATCTTCGGGTGAAAGGATCTCCAGATTCGGATATTTTGGAGAGAAACGGTATGCCTTACCTCCTTCTACAACATATGAGCCCAGTCCTAAAGCAGCTATAGCAAAACCTTCTTCAGGTTTCATATGTTCGTAAGGATAAAAATTATATGACTGGGCTATTCCGCTGATATGAGGATAATAATAATTATCATACTGATTTCCAACAAGCTCCTGGAGAATCACAGCCATTCGGTCATCTTCTATTTTATGATTGATAGCCTGAAAATATTTGCGTGCCTTATCTGAGTATATTGAAGCATAGACTAATTTAATAGTCGTAATTAGATTCTCTAATCTGACTTTCTTATCAGGGTGATTATTAGGAATAATATAAGTATCGAAAATGCCTGCAAACGGTTGAGTTAACGAATCTTCAGAAATACTTGAAGAACGTACTGCAATTGGTTTATTTATCTGATCAATGAATTTTTTCAGCTTGGTTACTAACTCCGGTGATAGCTTTGATTTAGTAAATAATTCTCTGATAGCCCGGTATTTTATACCGGAATTAAATATTTTATCATGCAGGTGATTTCTTTCCAGAAATAATTCAAATTCATCGGTACCTATAATAGCTGTTTTTGGTGTCCTTATTATTATTTCTTTAGTATGTTCTGAAAAGTCTAAATTATAAATGAGAGTATTTATAAAAGCTAATCCTCTCCCCTTACCCCCAAGAGAACCTCCTGAAAGGGTAACGATATTTTTTTCATCTATTATATCTGACTCTTCAAAATTTATTACACGCCCCCTCTTTCTTTCTTCCCAGTATTCTCTTATTGTACTGGTATTGAAAGAACGGAATTCATTAATATCTTTAAAATCACTTAATTTGATAGGATTTAATGTTTTTGCCAGCTGAATTTCACCTCTTGCCATCAGCCATATTGAAAACTGGTTCTTTTCAGCATGAAATACCAGTGATTCATCAGGAACTTTATCCATCATATCCACCATCTCCTTAAAAGTTTTGGCAACAGCTACTTTTTTCCCTTCCCTGTCCCTGAAGATAAAATCACCAAAGCCAAGATGATATGTAAGAAATTTCTTAAGGTCGATTGACAGACTTTCGGAATTTTTATTAATAAAGCTCGAGTCGAGCTGGACAGCTATTTTTGCGTTTTTAATATCAGATGACTGCAATAAAGTTGGTAAATTACTGATTTGCTTCTTGACATACCGGATAAATTCTATTCCTGCTTTTTTGTTCAGGCTTCCGTCCTTTTCAAATTCCACATCAGAAATAACACAAAGCATAAAATCCTTATATTTATGGAAAAGATGAAGCGCTTCTTCATAATTACCGGCCAGTAATATTTTTGGTCTGGATCTCATCTTGGATATTTTATCCAGCTCATTCTTTTCTACTTCAGAAATTAATTGCTGTATTTGACCGAATACAATAGAATAGAGCATGGACAGGTATTTGGAGTAATATTGTGCAGAATTTTCGATTAACAGTATTACCCTTACTAACCCTACTTTCGTGTCGTTTTCTACATTAACAGAATCCTCAATTGATTTAACGATAGCAAAAAAGATCTGTGAATCACCGTTCCAGATGAACATTTTATCAATTGATTTTGTGTTAGGAATAAGTTCTTCGAAATATTTAATATTACTTTGCTGGTTTAAAAGGAGATATACAGGTAGTTCAGGTTGCTTCTGTTTGATTTTTTTACTTAGTTTAACCGGACTTTCCATATCCATGCCAACCATTAAAATCACCAGGTCAAACCTTGTAGTTTCCAGCAATTCTAAAGCTTCTTCCGATGAAGATACCCCGGTTATTCTTGGAAGTGAAAACAGGCTGTACTGGTAGATCTCTCCCATAAACTGTTCAAAAAAGCTGTCTTCATTCTCCAGGATAAAAGCATCATATAAGGTCGCAACAAAAAGAATTTCCTTAACCTTATATTTCATCATATCTAAATAGATATACTTATCGATTATTTGCCTGTTAAAAAATAACTGAAGTGGTTGTTTGGTTTTTTCCAGTGATTGCCTGTATTCATCTGATTTCTGTCTGTCCTCATCTTTGTAATGACGTTTGCTAATTAAATCTCTTCCTTTTATGTTATTCAAATAGCCACTTATCAGCCTGGCTATATTTTTTAACAACTGTCGTTCTTCTTTCAGGAAAGGGCCTTCAGTAGCTCTTGGTAATTCCTTTAAGTAAAAGATCTCAACTGAACCTTTTTTATTATCTATTGTTACGAAATTTTCATTCTGGTACCATTTAGTTTCCTTGAATGGTTTGGTCCTGTATGTTTCCCCTTCATATTTTATGCGTGCAGCGGCATATCTTGGATATTGCCATGATTTTGAAAGAAAGTCACATATTTCCTGAAGAGTCTCATTTACAGATTTCCCTTTTGAAATAATTATGTTTGTCTGGTTTATAGCATGTAATTCTTTTAGCCGCTCTTTTTTATCAGTTAATACTTCTTTTAATATTTTTTTTGAAATTGACCCTGCTGTTAATAGGGTAATGTTTTTGAGAATTCTGGTTGACTCTTTCAAAAATTCACTGTCATCCAGCCCTGGGTATTTACTATTTGCAAATAATTCAATGGTGCCGTTTTTTATGCTTGGAATCTCCAGAGATTGTTTACATATAAGGCTTGCCCCATCTAAATTGTTTGTTTTAAAGATTTTGCTATTAAAAGTAATGCGGGCAGAGAAATATTCACTGTTTGGCCATGCTTTAGGAAGAATATTGCAGATTTCCTGCAAGGTCTCTTCAACAGACAGGTTGCTGTTTAAGATATCCAGAGTTTGATTTATAATATTACTTTCATTTATATGTTCTGTTATTCCTTTCATATTTCCAATAGATTAACCAAACTCACTTATATGCTCAAGGACTCCCATATCTATAATTTCTATCCGTTTACCATTAAGTGCTATGATTTCTTCTTTGGCAAATGCTGAAAGTGTCCTTATCGCATTCGATGTAGTCATATTTGATAAATGAGCAATATCTCCGCGTGTCAGACATATATTAAGGGTTTTACCGTTTTTTTCAAATCCGTATGTATCTTTCAGAAAGATAAGAGATTCTGCTAGCCGGCCACGGATATGCTTTTGTGTAAGAGTTACTGTTCTGCTGTTGGAAAGCTTTAACTCTGAAGCAAAGAATTTCATTATTTGTAAACAAAGCTCATTATTTGATCTCAATACCTTAAACAAGCCTTCTTTATTGATTCTGCATATTGTGCAGTCTTCAATTGCTATAGCACTTACATTATGATTCTCATCAGCAAATAATGCCTTATAGCCAATAAAACCAACAGGTTTTGCTAATCTTATTATCTGTTCTCTTCCACTATTACCTTCCATAAAAACTTTTACTATACCCTTTACAAGACAAAGCAGCCCAACTGCTTTATCTCCTTCGCTAAAAATAGTATCTCCTTTATTATAGTACAGGCATTTAGAACTCTGTCTTAAAGAATTCTTCTCGGGGTCATCTAAAATCCTGAATATAGAATCCTTATAGTTTAAACAGTGATCACAGTCAAGTTTTTGTTGTCTCACGTCCTTTTTGTTGTAAAGATACAAAATGATAAATATACCTTTAATTTAATAAAAGTTTTATTATAATAAATATTGTCAGGAAAAGTCCCGGGAATTTGCTTGATTACTGAAATGAAAGCAGCTGGCAGGTTGATATTGTTATTCTCTGCCAGCTGCATTTTAGTTAATGAATTTATTATTATTCAACAGGATAATATACCTGTGTTTTATAATTATTCGGATCAGGTTCAGTGGCAGGGTCTGTTAAATAGACTTCCCATACAGCACCATTAATCTTTAATCCCTTTTTGTCAATATATTCCTGAATAGCTTCATAAACAGGTCCGAGTGACTCATAAGGTCCGACATGCAAAGATGTAACTACTTTACATGCAGGTAACTCTACAAATTCGATGACTCCTTCACACTCTGCTTCTTCATAAACAGGCATTCCGGCTTCCAGATCTGTATCTCCTTCGGGATCCCAGCTGTAATACCTGGCAAAAGGAGGACCGGCCATTTCTATTTCGTTCTCATTCATACAATCTATAATATCCTGATAGATTTCTCCAAGCTTTGTACTGATTTCGCCGGATGGAGTAGTTGCTCTGATGGTTAAAGCTTTTGATGCCTCAATTTCTTTAACTTCAATGTCGATTTTTGAACATTTTTTTGTCGTATCATCTTTTGACTTCATGTCAGGTTTTTGAAGATCATTCCCAAAAACCATACTTTGGATTAAAAATAACGCAATGATTGTTGCGAACATGTTAAGTTTTTTCATAAGTTTCATGGTTTATTAATATTAAGGTTTACAAAAAAATAATAATTAATTGACAGTATTCTAATCAAAAACAGAACCTATAATATAAACATAAACATCAATTTAAGAAAATATTTATTGAAAATTATTTTGTGATTGCCCACTCCGGTAATACAAAAGGATCTATATTAAAAACAATTCCGATTAACATGTATGTAACAATGGTGATTATTAAGATACCTGTTATATTTATAATAAAACCTGTACGTATCATATTATTTATACTTACCCTGTTAGTCCCGAATATAATTGCATTTGGAGGTGTTGCAGTTGGAAGCATAAATGCGAATGATGCAGCCAGGGTAACCGGAACCATAAATACCATGGGATTTATTTTCAGACCAACGGCCATAGAAGCAAAAACAGGCAGAAGCATCTGGGTTGAAGCGGTATTTGAAGTTAATTCCGTAAGGAATGTCATTAATGCTACTATCACAAGAATGTAAAGAAGAGGATTAACATTTAAGCTTCCGGCAAGATGATTTGCTAACCACAAAGATAATCCCGACTTTTCAAAACCCATAGCCAGAGCAAATCCTCCGCCAAAAAGTATAACTATATTCCAGGGAATCCTGTTAGCTGTTTCCCAGTCCATTAATCTCTTTGACTGACCTGATTTTGCCGGTATGATAAACAATATTACTGCTATAAGAATTGCTACTGTCCCGTCATTAATATATTTTGAGTGTTTAAAAAGTAATGCCCAGCCGGGGATATTAAAACTGTTAAATTTAAAACCGGGACGTGTTATCCATAATAATGCAAGCAGAGTAAAAAGTATAAAAACAATTTTCTCTTCATATGATAATTTACCAATATTATCATATTGATATTTTATTGACTCCCTTGACAGATTAGTTATCCGTATTTTCTTAACATAGGAAAGCTTTAATATAAACCAGACAATAATAAACATAAGAGCTGTAAGCGGGAATGCAAATAATAACCATTGATTAAACAATATTTCTGGGGCGTCAGGATATAATATATTTAACATCCTTACACATATAAGATTTGGAGGAGTACCTACAATTGTTGCAATACCTCCGATAGAAGCACTGTAAGCAATACCAAGTAACAATCCGGTTGAATAGCCTGAGATTTCATCTTTGCTTAAGCTTTCTTCAATTTTAACAATTATCGAAGTTACAATTGGTATCATCATCATTGCTGTAGCTGTATTTGATATCCACATTGATAATACAGAAGTAGCAAGCATGCAGCCAAAAAGTATTCTTCCCGGGCTTACACCCACCCATAATAAGATTTTAAGGGCAATTCGTTTATGCAGATTCCATTTTTCCATGGCCAAAGCCATAATAAATCCGCCAATAAAAATGAATATAATATGATTAAAATATGCCTGGGATATTTCTTTTCCGTCCAGCACACCCAGAAGAGGAAAAAGTACTACAGGCAAAAGTGCAGTAACACTTAGTGGTATTGATTCAGTGACCCACCACACAGCCATCAATACAGCAATTGCACATGCTCTTGTAATCTCAGGTTTGCCGGGTTCAAGGTCAGTAAAAAGCAGGATAAATAAAAATAGGAGGAGGCCAATGGTTAATCCTATATACTTTTTATTTGAAAAACCGGTAAACCTGCTATTCATGAATACTGAATTTTAATTTGTCGATTAATTATCAAAGTACTCCAGCAGCAATTCTTTTAATTTTTCATATTCATGCACTACAGGGAATTCAGGATAGTCTTTAATAACATTCTCCGGAGGATTGGCAAGTATAGATTTATCTGCTTCCTTAAGCATGGATATATCGTTATAGGAATCTCCTATGGCAATTACTTTATAATTTAAACTTTTAAGTGCCTGAATTACTTTTCTTTTCTGGTCTTTTTGCCTGAGGTTATAACCAACAATATTATTATTACTGTCAACCGTTAGTGAATTACAAAAAAGCAGAGGTCTCCCGAGCTGACTCATCAGAGGATCGGCAAACTCAACAAAAGTATCCGAAACAACAACAAAACGAGTCATTTCTTTCAGCCAGTTGATCATTTCAAGAGCTCCGTCAAGGGGTTTAATTTTTCCTATGACTTCCTGAATATCCTTTAACTTGAGTCCATGTTTTTTCAGGACTTTTAGCCTGTGGGTCATTAGCTCATTGTAATCTTTTATATCTCTTGTTGTGAGCCTGAGTTCTTCAATACCTGTAGTTTTTGCTACGTTTATCCATACTTCCGGGACCCAGATTCCTTCCAGGTCTGAACATACTGCGTGCATATATTTATTATTAAAGTTATTATCCCTGGTTCTAAGATTTTAATATTTTTTTTAGAAATACTTATCCTTTAAATAATTCTTGAAACTGCTATAGTCATTTTCCAGCACATCATACCTTTCTTCTTTATCTTCCAGGCCTTTCAGGGACTCTGGTAATTGCGGATCTATGTTCAGTATCTCTTTTATTTCTTCAGGAAATTTTGCCGGATGGGCCGTCTCAATGCAAACACATATCTGTTCCGGTGATGCATCTTCAATATTATCTTTAAAACTATCCATCAGGCCTGCCCAGCCAACAGCTCCATGAGGCTCAATTAACAATCCGTATTTTTCGTATACATCCTGTATCGTCTGTTTTGTTCTGATATCATCAATACTAACGGCGAACATGTCTTTTCTCATCCGCTCAATATTCGGCTGATTATGAATTATACCTTTATCATCCATTACACCGTCGTACAGAGAAACAACCCTGGCCATGTTGCTGGGATGCCCTACATTCATTGCGCTTGAGATACAATTAACAGATGGTACTATAATTTTATATTTTCCGGTTTTCCAGTATACAGGAACTTCATCATTTTCATTTGTTGATACTACAAAACGTTTCACTGGTAAACCCATTTTCATAGCAATCAATCCCCCCATTAAATTACCAAAATTTCCCGATGGCACTGAAAAAATTATTTTATCATTGCAGTCTTTACAAAGTTTGGCATAAGTATATGTATAATACATCGACTGGGGAAGCAGCCGTCCTATATTTATCGAATTTGCCGAAGAGAGATTCAGATAAGCAAGTTCTTCATCGGCAAATGCTCTCTTAACAATTGCCTGGCAGTCATCAAATTTACCGTTCAGGGCGATTATCTGAATGTTTTTATGCAGGGTAGTCATTTGTTTGCGTTGCCTGTCTGTTACTTCCTTTTCAGGAAATAATACAACAACCTTGATATTTTCAAGCTCGTAAAAAGCGTTGGCTATTGCACTGCCGGTATCCCCTGAAGTAGCTGTTAATATTAACAGGCTTCTGTTTTCCTTCTTAAGGAAATATTGCATCAACCTGCCCATCAGGCGTGCTGCAAAGTCTTTAAATGATGCGGTAGGTCCCTGATCAAGATGCATAATATATTTTCTTTCATATACCTGTTCAATAGGAACATCAAAATTATATGCATCTTTGGTTATAGAGTAAAGATCTTTATCCGGTATTTCATTTGCCAGGAATTTCCTGCCTACTTCATAAGCGATTTCATAATATGGCTTATCAGCATAACCCAATAGCTCTTCAGCACTTATTCCCGGTATAGGATCTGGCATAAACAAACCATTATCAGGTGCAAGTCCCTTTAACAGTGCTTCTTTGAAGGTTACTTTCTCTGCTTTCCTGTTTGTAGAATAGTATAAGATCTTTTCAGACATAGCAATCAGGGAAAATTTGTACTATATATTTTTAATTCTGAGGGGCAAATTTAAAAATTATCAGTTAAATCGGATTATTAATATTATTTAAAAGCTCTTCATTAAACTCTTCAAAAGATTTTATTTTAAGATCGACAAAATCAAATTTTGTATTATTATAATCTTCTTTTTCAAGTATTGCAACTACTTTCATTCTTGCAGATTTAGCAGATAATGCACCATAAAATGAATCTTCAAATGCAAGGCATGTTTCCGGTTCTGTTCCTAATAACTTTGCTGTTGAAATATAAACTGCAGGATTTGGTTTTCCTGATTTCTCAAGTTCCGATGAGTGAATGACTGAGAAATTTTTATCTAATTTAAAGGTATGAAGTACTGTCTTTATAATTTCCAGGGGTGATGAGGACGCAACTGCTGCATCTATTCTTTTTTCCATGAAAATATTCAAAACCCTGTCAACATCTTTTCTCAGTTTGCCTTTTAACCTGATGAGATTTATTACTTCAGAATATATTTCAGCTATAAGCTTTTCCTGTTTCTTACCTTTCCAGGGTTTATAGTTATACCAGTGTTTAACAGTATCTATACAGTCTAATCCTGTTGTCTGCCTGCACATATCTGTCGTCAGACTGATTCCTACTGTTTTAAAGATTTTTTTTTCAGCTTCTTTCCATAAGGGCTCGGAATCAATCAGAACACCATCCAAATCAAATATTGCAGCTTTTATCATTTAATTCAAATAAAGGCTAGACATTAACAACTCTGATTATATCCGCAAATACCCCTGCTGCAGTCACTTCTGCTCCGGCTCCGTATCCCCTGATTATCATAGGTTGTTCATGGTACCTGGCTGTTGTAATCAGAATAATATTGTTATGACCTTCAAGAGAATATGCAGGATGTCCTGAATCAATTTCTTTAAGTTCTGTCTTTGCTTTACCGTTTTCCAGTTCTGCTACGTATCTCCATTTTGTATTTGTTGCAATAAGCTTTTTCCTGTTTAATTCAAACTCTTTGTCGTACTTCTTTATTATATTCCAGAATTCTTCCAATGTACCTTTAAAACATTCTTCAGGTAGCAAAGGTTTTAGTTTAATATCATCTATATCAATTTCATAGCCAGCTTCCCGGCATAGTATTAAAAGTTTTCTTTTAACATCAAGACCACTTAAATCAACACGGGGATCCGGTTCTGAGAATCCTTTATCTATAGCCAGCTTTACAGCTTTGCTTAATGTCATTTTTTCATCCAGTTCATTCAATATAAAATTCAGGGTTCCTGACAGTACAGCTTCAATTCTGACTATCTTGTCTCCACTTTTTATTAAATCGTTAAGTGTATTTATTATTGGAAGACCGGCCCCAACATTTGTTTCATACATAAACTTAACATTCTTTTCCTTTGCTGTCTTCTTAAGGTCACTGTAAACTGCATATTCAGATGAACAGGCAATTTTATTGGCAGCAACAACTGAAATATAAGATTCCATAATATCCTTATAATGTAAGGCAATATCTTCACTGGCAGTACAGTCAATAAAAACACTGTTTCGCAGATTTAAGTATTTCATTTTCTGAATAAACAAGTCAATATCTATCTTTTCCCCTGACTTATCCAGGTCTTTTTTATAGTTGTCAAGATTAATTCCATCCTGGTCAATTAGCATTTTTCTTGAGTTGCTTATTCCAATTACATTGACTTTAAGGCTGTGGCTCTCTAAAAGTTTTTCCTGCTGCTTTTTGATCTGGGCAAGCAATATACTCCCGACAGTTCCGATTCCAACCAGGAATAGATGCAATTCTTTGTAATGAGATAAAAAGAATCCTTCGTGAATAACATTCAGAGCTTTTTTTAGACTTTCTTTTCTGATAACAACTGAAATATTCAGCTCGGATGAGCCTTGTGCTGTAGCTATTACGCTAATTCCATTTTTCCCCAGGGATGTAAACAAATTTGCTGAAATTCCGGGAGTGTTCCTCATTCTCTCACCAACAATGGCTATTATTGATAAGTCTTTTTCAATTTGTATATTCAGTTCATTTCTCAGTTTTATTTCCGGCTCAAATTCCTTTTCCAGTGCTTCGATAGCCTTTTTTGTGTCTTTCGGTATAATAGCAAATGTAATTGTATATTCTGATGATGCCTGGGTAATTAAAATGATATTAATATTACTGTTTGCCAGGGCACCGAACAATCTGCTCGATATACCTTTTACTCCGACCATCCCGGGTCCCTGAAGAGTAATCAGGGCAATGTCGTCAATTGACGATATACCTTTAATCATTGATGTACCCGTACTTACCGGTTGTTTTTTAATTGTTGTCCCTTTTGCTGCAGGATTAAAAGTATTATGTACTGAAACCTCAATATTACTCTTATAGACAGGTTGAATTGTCGGTGTATAAATGACCTCTGCCCCGAAGTGTGAAAGCTCCATGGCTTCTGCATAGCTGAGTGATTCAATAGCAAAAGCCTTTTTAACCTTTCGCGGATCAGCAGTCATAAATCCGTCAACATCTGTCCAGATTTCAAGACTATTGGCATTTAATGCAGCTGCTATTATTGCCGCAGTATAATCAGAACCTCCCCGTCCCAGGGTAGTAGTCTCATTTCTGTCGCTGCTCGCTATAAAACCCGGTACAATAGCTGTTTTCTTAATCGTTTTAAAACGATAACCAAGCAATTTATTTGTGTGTTTAAAATTTACCTTGGCATTACCGAAATCACTATTTGTTTTAATAAAATTCTTAATATTAATGAGTGTGCAATCATCAATCAGCTGGCTAAGAATATAAGATGATAATTGCTCTCCGTAACTCAGTATCCTGTCTTTGATTTTCAATGTGAGATCATTTACAAGAAACAGCCCGTTAATAATATCACTAAGTTCTTTGAACAGGGAATTTATCTGTCCAAGCACTTTACTTTTGGCCGGCTCCTGAAAAAGGTCATTTATTATATCCAGGTGTTTTTTCTCTATGTCGTTGTATATTCTGAAAAAGTTTCGATCATTATCGGCAGCAACCATGGCAAGCTCCTGCAATTTATCTGTTATTCCCTTAACCGCAGAAACGACAACTACAACTTGATCTGACTGGCTTTCAACAATTTTCTTGACAATTAACATATTGTCGGATGAACCTACGGATGAACCACCGAACTTAAGTACTTTCATTTTTAAAAATATATTATTATAGTATTCTACTTATAAGTATCAGAATAACTTACAAGTCTTATATTTAGTTGTTTAATTATATCCTTTATCCTTTGGCTTATAAGGGCATTTGTTAAAGCTTCCCGGTAAATTGCCATCCTGGAATCTTCATCATAAACAGAACCTTCTATGCCTCGAGTTTCTTCATTGTTTAAAGCAGGATGACAAATAATTTCCCATATCCCTGGTTTCAGGCTGTCCAAATATTCTGCCAGGCTATCTTCCTTTTCTTCAGGAGGCACAGACCACATTTCAAATGCTTCAGGTTTTCCTTCGGGAAATAATGGTAGTTTATATTCCCTGGATAGTTTCTTAACGATCTTTTTTATTGCCGGATGACTCTCTGCCACATTCATATGGTCCGATATATGAGATACCTGGGGTATATGCTTTACTGCAAGTTCAATTTGTGCTCTAAGCTCTGCTTCAACTTCAACAGGATCAAGTTCCAGTTCCGCTACTTTTTCTGTCCTGTCATAAAAATACATATCTTCAGTAACCAGGCTTTGAGCATTAGTAACAGGACCCCATTTATAATTTACCCACTCGCTGGTTAATGCCAGGTGTACTCCGGCATCGAGTCCCGGATTATCTCTCAGCAATTTTGCGGCATCTAAAAACCAGGGTCCGGGAACAATAACTTCAACCGTAGTAATTATTCCTTCTTTATAACCTTTTATACATGCCAGGTTTGCAGCCCGTGAGAATCCCATATCATCCGCCCTGACAATGAGCCTGATATCATCTTTATCTCCTGCCATTATACTGAAGTTGGTTGATAATATTATTGCAAGTATGTTTACGTAAACAAGGTATTTCATTGTTAGCCTCCCTTTTTATTATTAAGTTTTGCAGAAAATCCTGTATACGTGCCTGTAATCATCCTTCTGCCGGACTATATATTGTAAAAATATGAAAATTCATTTGTTTTATAGTTAAAACTGAATATGTCTCTATTAACAATCCTTAGACAGCTTCAATCGTTGATGGAGGTTTAGGTGCTATATTATATGTCACGCTAACAATACCAGGTACACTCTGAATAATCTCAAGAGCAAGCTTTTTAAGGATTTCAAAAGGCAGTTGGGTGGGCTCTGCTGTTCTTGCATCGAAACTATCCCAGCAGCGAACTTCAATTTGCTGTCCAAAATCCCGTTTACCGTCGCACATGCCGGTCACCCTGTCTTCATGAAGAATTGCCATATATTGAAATGCACCGGTGTTGTTAAGAAACTGTTCAACAATAATGGTTGCCTTACGAACAGTCTCAATGCGTTCAGGAGTTACTTCACCTATTACACGTGCAGCCAGAGCCGGCCCGGGAAACGGGATTCGATCGAACAGACCGGAAGGAAGGCCAAGAGCCTTCCCGACTTTTCTAACCCCATCCTTACGAAGCTCAATGAGAGGCTCAATAATTTTATAACCGAATGCCTCCTGGGGATCAATACCAAGCTGTTCAAAGACATTGTGCTGTCGTTTAATACCAGCTATAGTCTCATCAATATCAGTGAGAATGGTTCCCTGGAGAAGGTGCTTCGCTCCGCTTTCCTTGACGATTCGGCCAAATACATTCTTGTAAAAAGTCTGTGTAACTGCTTCACGCTTTTCCTCGGGATCAGTGATACCCTTCAGGGCAGAAAAAAAATCCTTCCTGGCATCTATTATATCAACAGTAACACCGAGTTTTTTAAAAATTTCTGCTACCTGTTCTGCTTCTCCCTCTCTCATAAGACCATTTTCGATAAATACAGTTTTAAGGTTGGTTCCCAGGGCACGATGTCCCAGCATAGTGACTGTAGATGAATCAACACCACCGGATAGGGCATTGATTGCAATTCCGTCAGCAACAGTTTTCCTGATTGCTTCAATTTTTTCATTGATAAAATTGTTAGTGTCAAGTTCCTTCATAATTATTTATTTATTGTTACAATTCAGTAATAGAGCAATAGAACAATAGAATTAATTAATTTAAGAAAAAATAAGCTCTTAAAAAACATAAAATCGCATAATTATGTACTAAAGATGTTTTGTTAAATAGTAATAGTTTATAATAAGTTAAAATCTGGTGAATTATTAATTGTCATACAATTTGGTAATTACTATAAAGATTTTTTTATTTGTTCCGACATATTTGAATATTAATTTAACATGTAGTAATTGTAAATAAAAATGCCAAAACAACCCCATATTAAAAAAGTTCTGATCATCGGTTCAGGCCCAATTGTAATAGGACAGGCATGCGAATTTGACTATTCAGGCACCCAGGCATGCAAAGCACTCCACAAACTTGGTTATGAAATTGTGCTGGTGAATTCAAATCCGGCAACAATTATGACTGATCCGGGTATGGCAGATGTGACCTATATTGAGCCCTTAAATTTGAGTAGTCTTGAAAATATCATAGCCAAAGAACGGCCCGATGCTTTATTACCAAACCTGGGAGGTCAGACCGGATTAAACTTGTCCTCCGAATTATATAAAAGAGGTATACTCAGGAAATATGGTGTAGAAGTTATAGGCGTAAATGTTGACGCAATTGAACGGGGTGAGGATCGTATCGCTTTTAAGGAAACCATGAAAAGCCTTGGTATTGAAATGCCACAGAGCAGACCTGCCCTGAGCGTTGAGGAAGCTGAAAAGATTGCAGAAGAACTTGGATATCCTGTAGTCCTGCGTCCGGCCTATACTCTTGGAGGTACAGGTGGCGGTCTTGTTTACAACAAGGAAGAATTAAATGTTATTGCTGCAAGAGGAATTTCAGCCAGTATGGTGGGGCAGGTCCTTGTTGAGGAGTCGGTATTAGGATGGGAGGAGCTGGAGCTGGAGGTAGTAAGGGATGCAAAGAATAACAAAATAACAGTATGTTTTATTGAAAATGTTGATGCTATGGGAATCCATACTGGAGATTCATACTGTACAGCACCTATGCTTACTATTGATGAAAAGTTACAGGAACGTTTACAAAAACATTCTTACGATATAGTTGAAGCGATTGGAGTAATAGGGGGTACAAACATTCAGTTTGCCCATGATCCTAAAACAGGCAGGGTAGTGGTAATTGAGATTAACCCGAGAACATCAAGATCCTCGGCTCTGGCATCCAAAGCAACAGGCTTTCCTATTGCCCTTGTATCCTCTATGCTGGCAGGAGGATTAAATCTTGATGATATTCCTTACTGGAGGGAAGGGACTCTGGATAAATATACACCTTCAGGAGATTATGTGGTAGTAAAATTTGCCCGATGGGCATTTGAAAAATTTAAAAATATTGAAGATAGGCTTGGGACACAAATGAGGGCAGTTGGTGAGGTGATGAGTCTGGGTAAGAATTATAAGGAAGCATTTCAAAAATCAATACGGTCTCTTGAAATCAGCCGGTATGGTTTAGGATTTGCAAGGAATTTTAATAAACTGCCATTGAATGAACTTATGAAATTACTTAGTGCACCTACAAGTGAAAGGCAATTTATTATGTATGAAGCACTGCGCAAAGGAGCAAGTATTGCAAAGATTTATGAAAGAACTCATATTAAACCATGGTTTATTGAGCAGATGAAGGAGTTGGTCGATCTTGAAGAGGAAATTTTAAAATATAAAGGAAAGGCAATTCCTGATAATTTGATTATTAAAGCTAAAAAGGATGGATTTGCTGACAGATATCTTGGAAGGCTTCTTAATATACCTGAAAGAGAAATAAGGCAAAAACGTATCAATCTTGGAATGGTGCAGGCATGGGATGCTGTCCCTGTAAGTGGTGTTGAAAATGCATCGTATTATTATTCAACATATAATGCCTCCGATAAGGTTGAAACTTCCGGTAAGCGAAAAATTATGGTTCTGGGAGGAGGTCCGAACCGAATAGGTCAGGGAATAGAATTTGATTATTGTTGTGTTCATGCTGCATTTACATTAAAAGATTTGGGTTTGGAAACTATTATGGTAAACTGTAACCCTGAGACTGTCTCTACCGATTATGATACATCAGATAAATTATATTTCGAACCACTGACAGTGGAAGATGTACTAAGTATTTATGAAAAAGAAAAACCGGAGGGTGTGATTGTTCAGTTTGGGGGACAAACTCCCTTGAATATTGCTGATGAACTTGAGAAGGAAGGCGTTAAAATAATAGGTACTTCACCTGCGACAATTGACCTTGCTGAAGACAGGGACCGTTTCAGAAAAATAATGAAAAGATTAAAAATCCCACAGCCGGAATCAGGAATGGCCAGTTCACTAAATGAAGCTTTAAAAATAGCTAAAGAAATAGGATATCCTTTAATGGTAAGGCCTTCGTATGTGTTAGGCGGAAGAGCAATGGAGATAATTCATGATGAAGAAATGTTAAAGGAATATGTTGCTCTGGCAGTTGATGTTTCACC
>CP070654.1:2003878-2014198 GCA_020354785.1 Bacteroidales bacterium | reverse complement strand
ATGAAGCTAAAGGTAAAAATGAGATAAAAAATAAAACTAAATATTTCATATAACGGTATATTAATTTTGAAAACTTACTTTACAACAAAGATAAAAAATTAATAGCATAAAGGGGGACAGCGCCCTTTTCAGAAGGGACTAGCGCACTGAGCATATAGTTTCAAGTTGACTAGCAGACAAGCGAGCCGGTTGACTTTTTCTTTTCCCGGTAAATCTGCTAAATTAAAGGTTATTTTTTAATGAATGTTCCTGTTGTTTTTGAGTTATTGCTTAATAAACAGTAGAAATAATTACCTGGTTGCCAATCATCCAGGTTAATAACCTGTGAATAATTTCTGGGATAAAAATGGTATAGAGGGCATGACATTATAATAATACCCTGTGCATTGTAAATTCTTAATACCATATCTGAAGGCACCCTGACACTATATGAAAAAGTAATATTGCCAGCAGTAGGATTGGGATAGACAGATGCAGATGATACATTATTTTCGGAAATTTGAAGTGCTGAAATAATATAATCGTATTTTATCAATCCATTCCTGGTAGCAAACCATAAACTTCCATTGATATCTTCTGCTAGATCAGTGATAAAATAATTGAATAATTTTTCGTAGTTATAATAATTAATCCATTCTAATCCGTTATATAAACTTAAACCTTCATAATAAAAACACCATAGATTTCCTTTAGAATCTTCCACTAGAGTATTGTAACAGTTAGAAAAATTATCAGTATAATAAGTAAAAGATGTACCATCGAACTTTGCAATTCCATTACAATAAATTGAAAACCATATATTTCCATGGGCATCTTCAGCAATAGAACTAACCCGATAATCTGTTAGATAATAATGAGAACTGGTATCGCTAAGTTTAGTAACACCTTTGTAGTTACCAGAATGACAAACCCAAAGATTACCTTTGGAATCCTTAAGAATGTCAAATGCAGCATTATACAGAAGGCCATCTGCAGTAGTTATAGTTTCCCACATTTCTCCGTTATAAATGCTCACGCCATAATAACTTCCAGTCATTATGCTGCTATCACTACAAGCACGGATACACAAACTTTGATTGCTTAGAAGGCCATCTTGAGTATTGTAATTTACAAAGTTTTCACCATCATATTTTGTAACTCCAGAATGAGGATAAGAACTCATCCAAATATTGCCATACATATCTTCAGCCAGGTTATTTGTTCTATTCTGAGGCATTCCATCGTTCGTTGTAAATGTCTGCCAGGTACTTCCGTCAAATTTGCTTAATCCCATTTCTGTTCCTGCCCAAATATTCCCTTTTGAATCTCCCAGAACGTCATGTACTTCATTTGAGCCAAGTCCATCACTTTGAATATATTCTTTCCATTCTATACCATTGTAACGTACTGCACCATCATTAACCAGACCAAACCAAAGGTTGTTATTACCGGTTTGATAGATGGAAATAACCTCTTTATTGTCCATAGAGCTAACCTGTTGTATGGAAGTCATAATACCACCAGGTAATTTATTTACACCTTTATCCGTACCAATCCATATAGTACCGTCATTATCTTCAATAATTGAGTATATTTTATTACTAATAAGGCCATCGGTAGTAGTATAAGAAGTCCATGCATTGCTGCTATATAAACTCAATCCTGTAGTTGTGCCTACCCATATATTTCCGCTGGCATCACCTGTAATAACATTAATTACGTTTCCGGCTAATCCATCAGTTATATCAACATGTTCCCAGGTAGTATCCTTCTTATAACAAAGTCCATTGCTACTTGAGCCCATCCAGATTGTGTTATCCTGATCCTGGTATAAACACAAAACAAGATTACTGCAAATACCATCTTTGCTTTTAATTGTTAACCAGCTTTCATCATCAGGATTATAAATTGAAAGACCTCCACCATAGGTTCCGCACCATACCAGGCCATGCCGATCTACAATAAGGCACCTGACTATATTACTGCTTAAGCCATCGTTGATTGTAAAGGACTCACAACTGCTTCCGCCATTAAAGAAGCTTACTCCTCCACCGTTTGTTGCAGCCCAGATCACGTTATCAGCATCAATAGCCAGATCATAAATAAAATTATTACCCAGACCATTTTCGGTATTATATGCAGGCCAATAACCATTATTTTTATCCCAGACGCTAATACCCTCATTAGTCGCAAAATATATGCAATTATCATTACCCTCCAAAATACTTGTTACAATCGTACCTTTTAATCCTTGTGTGTTAGAAACATCGTAGTGCGTCCATTGTGCAAATGAAGCTAAAGGTAAAAATGAGATAAAAAATAAAACTAAATATTTCATATAACGGCATATTAATTTTGAAAACTAACTTTACAATAAAGATAATAAATTAACAGCATAAAGGTGACAGGATTACTTTTTACGAAGTCTTTCCAACTGTCGTTGTGTATCCTTTTTCTTCATGTCTTCGCGTTTATCATATTCCCTCTTACCCCTTGCAAGAGCGATTTCCAGTTTAGCATAACCGCTTTCCGCAATGAACAAACGTAATGCAATTATTGTACATCCCTTCTCTTTAACATTTTTTTCAAGTTTTTTTAATTCCCTTTTAGTCAGTAATAGTTTCTTATTTCGTTTCGGATCATGATTATAGTGCGAACCCCAGCTGTATTCTGAAATATGCAATCCCTTTACCCAAAGTTCCCCGCTATCGAAAAAACAAAATGAGTCAGCAAGACTGGCTTTTCCAAGCCTGATAGACTTGATCTCTGTGCCGGTAAGCTCCATACCCGCTATAAACTTCTCAATAAAATGAAAGTTGTGCCAGGCTTTCTTATTTTTAATATTAATTTTATTTGACATTAATATACATTTAGCGAGGAAACAAAATAATATCTTTTTTGGTTAATGGACAAAATAAAATACGATTTAATAACTATTTTGGGTCCGACAGCCTGCGGTAAAACAAAATTTGCTGCTTATCTCTCATCACGTATAAATGGTGAAATAATTAGTGCCGATTCCCGCCAGGTATACAGAAAAATGAACCTTGGAACAGGTAAAGACTATGAAGACTATATAGTCAATGGTAAAAAGATTCCTTATCACCTGGTTGATATCCTGGAACCGGGCTATAAGTTCAATGTATTTGAGTTCCAGAGGTATTTTTTGAACGCCTATAATGAAATAAGGGCAAGAAAAAACATACCGGTATTATGCGGGGGCTCAGGAATGTATATTGATGCGGTTACAAAAAGTTATAAACTAATGCCTGTTCCACCGGATAAAAAACTGAGAAAAGAACTGGAATCCAAATCTCTGGAAGAACTTGCTGAAATATTGGCTTCATACAGAAAACCACATAATATAACTGATACAGACACCAAAAAAAGAGCTATAAGAGCTATAGAAATAGAAAAATACTATACAGCTAATCCTGAATCAAAACACGATTATCCTGAAATAAGTAACATTTTCCTGGGCATTAAATTCGACAGGACATCTGTAAAAAAAAGAATAACAGACCGGTTACACGAAAGACTAAATAAAGGTATGGTTGAAGAAGTTCAAAATCTTCTGAATGAAGGTCTTAAACCCGAGGATCTAATATATTACGGACTGGAGTATAAATACATAACTCAATACATTAAAGGCGACCTGGACTATAATGATATGGTTGAGAAACTAAATATTGCTATTCAACAATTTGCCAAAAGACAAATGACATGGTTCAGGAAAATGGAGAGGGAAGGTGCAAAAATACACTGGTTTGACGGTTATATGCCTATGGATGAAAAGATTATAAGAGCTATGGAGTTAACGTGTTTTAAACCTGCCTGAACCTGCATAACTGAATATTACCGTGACTGCAAAGGCTATGAAAAATGCAGGTATTAGCTCATAGATTAGATTATTAAGTACAGTTATACTCTTCCATATAAATACGGTAATTGTTCCTGTTAACAGTCCTGCAATAACTCCTGTTTTTGTAGTCTTTTTCCAGAAAAGGGAAAGTATGGATGCAGGTCCTATAGCAGCTCCCAGTCCCGCCCATGCAAAAAGAACAAACCATAATATCTGATCCTCAATTATTATCCCTAAAAAGACAGCAAATATAACCAGTATAAAAACCATTATCCTGCTCAGATCTATTAACTCCTTATGGGACAGCTTCTTATTCCTGTTGAATACTTTCTCATACAGATCCCTGACTATACTTGATGCTGCAACCAGCAGCTGGGAGTCAGCCGTTGACATAATTGCGGCAAATATGGAAGCAAGGATAAGTCCTGCGAAAAACGGCTCAAATAAATCATTTGACAGATGAACAAATATATTCTCCTCATCGCTCCCTGGTAAAAGTGATAATTTATGAAAGAAAACCCGACCAATGAGTCCTGCTAAAATTGCACCTGCCGCCAGAATGATATTCCAGATAGTACCAATTACAGCAGTCCACCTGAATTGTGAAGGGTCTTTTATTGACATATACCTTACAAGGATATGGGGATTACCCGGGGAACCAAGTCCTATTCCAATAAATCCAAAAATTATTACTGCAGGCTGGGAGAAAAGGTTTAATAAGTTCACGTCTATATTATTCAATTCAGTAGTAATTGTATTCCATCCTCCTTTATATATAATAGCAGTAACGGGCATTGCCACTAATGCAATTATCATAAATATTCCCTGGAACACATCTGTAAGGCTCACTGCAAGAAATCCGCCAAGCAAAGTATAAATCAAAATAATTCCTGCTGTAATCAACAATCCTGCATTCTGGGAAATGCCAAAATTAGCCATAAAAGCTTTACCGCCGCCGACAAACTGGGCAGCAATATAAGTTACCATAAATATGATAAATATGATTACAATTATAATGCGCAGAGTATTCTTTGAGTCCCTGAACCGTGCTTCAAAAAAGTCAGGTATAGTAATACAATCATGGGTTTCACTAAATCTTCTGATTTTAGGAGCATAATAAAGAAACAGAAAGAATTCAACAATAATATAACCAATAACTGCCCAAATCGCTGTCAGGCCTTTTAAATATGCCAGGCCCGATACTCCCAGCAATAGCCATGCACTGCGCCCTGAAACCACGGCTGAGAGTGCCACTACAAACCTGTTCATCTGTCTTCCTCCTATGAAGAATTCACTTATTCCCCTTGAAGAAAACCTGGATGCATAGATACCAATACCAATAATAATTATGAAGTAAATAATGAATGGTATAAGTGACTGATAATACATAATCTAAATAAACAAAAGCATTTACTAATTTACATCTTATGAAATATTTTTCCTCATATTTATTCGCAACCAAAAGAATAGTTTATTCGTTAAAAGACTAAACCAGCTTGAATTTCAATAAAAAAGTTAAGTGTTAATTAGTAAAATGTTATTAATCAGTTAAAAATCTTAAACAGATGAAAAATACGGGCAAAACTATTATATTCAGCATACTTATATCATTGTTTTTAATAAATTGCGAAAAAAGTGAATATGGAGTGATAGATAATAAAAATTCTTCAGATTCCAGCTTGTATACAGCAAGTTATTCAAAGGCTAAAGAAAGTGTTCTAAGGTCAATACCGCAGGAATACATTAATGCGGCCCGGAACAATCTGCACATCGCATATCAGCATACATCACATGGCACCCATGTATCTAGAGGTTTGTTTGGTTTACAGGACTATAAGAGTGGTGATGACGTTCTGTTCGGGATAACCAATAACTCTCCCCAGCCGGATAAACTGGATTTTCGTGATTATGCAATAGGCAATTATGCTGCTCCTGGTGTTGATGCAGCTGATTTAAGCAGAAATGAAACAGCTTTTATACAGGCAACCCGAAATTACCTTGACGATCCTGATAACGCCGAAATAAACGTTATTATGTGGTCGTGGTGTAACATTGCCGGTCATGATGTTTCCGGTAATTATTTACCGGGGATGGATTCATTAATTTCTGAATACGGCGTCGGCGGAACAAAAATTGGAAGCAATGCAGGACAGAGGGCACATCCGGTTACCTTCATATTCATGACAGGTCATGCAAATGCAAACAACAATATTGGAGAAGGCTGTCCAAAAAATCAGGCAGATTTAATAATAAATCATTGTGTTAGTAATAAACAATTTTGCCTGGATTATTATAGTATAGATTCACACGATATGGATGATAATTACTGGGAGGATGCAGGAGATGACGGTAATTCATCAGCATATGCCAGTAGTATAGGGAATGGAAGTGATAGATTTTATGGAGACTGGCAAAACAGTCACACTCTTGGTACAGATTATTTCGAAAATAAAGAATCACCCGGTGGTTCTGCGTCATATGGAGCGCATAACTCTCAACATATAACTGCTAACAGAAAAGCTTATGCTATGTGGTGGATACTGGCAAGGATTGCAGGCTGGAGCGGAGAGTGAGTAAATAATCAGTCAATAAGTTTAAAACCTTTTCCGTGTACATTAATTATCTGTACTTTCGGATCATCATTTAGATATTTTCTGAGTTTTGCTATATAAACATCCATACTTCTGGCATTGAAATAATTATCATCTATCCAGATGGTTTTCAACGCAAAATTTCTTTCGAGAATAGTATTTTTATTCGTGCATAATAATTTCAGTAATTCCGCTTCCTTGGTTGTTAAATTCTGCTCTTTATTTCCAAGGTATAAAATCTGTTTATGCGAATTGAAAGTATATTTTCCAATTTTGAACTCTGCCTGAGAAATACTCTTTCCGTCCTTTTTTGTTCTTTTCAATATAGCCTCAATTCTGAATATTAATTCTTCCATGCTGAAAGGCTTTGTAATATAATCATCAGCCCCGGCTTTAAAACCTTCAATAACATCTTCCTTTAACGACTTGGCTGTAAGGAATATAATAGGTATCTCCAAATCAGTCATTCTTATTTCTTTGGCCAGTGTAAACCCGTCTTTTACCGGCATCATAATATCCAGAATACAAAGATCATAATGATTCTTAACAAAGCTCTTGTAAGCCTTTTCACCATTAAGAAACCAGTCGGTATCATATGACTTTGCTATTAAATACTCTTTAAGTAATGATCCGAGGTTCTCATCATCCTCAGTTAATAATATTTTAATTTTGTACATGAACCTGCAGAATTATTTTTACAGAAACGCTAATTTTTGTTTCCTGGTAATTCTAATTTAACACATTATTCTTAGATGGTAGAAATATTTTAAAAATAGTACCTTCATATTGTTCGCTTTCCAGCTTTATATATCCTTTATGTTCTTCAATAATTCTTTTTACATAGCATAAGCCCAGGCCGAATCCTTTTACAGAATGTATATTCCCTGTTGAGACCCTGTAGAATTTATCAAATATTCTTTTCTGGTCATTTTTACTAATGCCTATACCGTTATCACGTACGGCTATCATTAAATATTCCCTGTAATCCTGTGTTTCTATATAAATTTCAGGATCGCGCGTACAGTACTTAATGGCATTATCAACCAGATTGGTCAGTACATTTGTAATATGAACAACATCAACAAATATTACCTGATTTTCTGCATGCAGCGAAGGTATAATCAGCCCGTTTTTTTGTTTTATCTGTATTGAGAAATTATTTATAACCGTCTGTATTATTTCATTGATGTCTGATTCCTTTAGTTTAAGTTCCAGTTTCCCTTTATCAAAAATAGCTGTTTGCAGAACCTTCTCAACCTGGTATCCCAGGCGCCTGCTTTCATCAGTAATTACCGAAGACAGATTATCAATATTCTTCGATTTAAGAGGGATGCTTTTATCGCCAAGCATCTGAGAAGCAAGCGAAATTGTTGATATTGGAGTCTTTAATTCGTGAGTCATATTGTTCACAAAATCACTCCGTATCTCAGAGTACCTTTTCTGGCGAATAATTATAAATATTGTAACTGAAAAACTTACTACAATTATCAACGTAAGTAATATTGAAGAAAAGGCCATATATCCCAATGATTTGAAAATGAAATTCTTTTTCGAAGGAAAATATATTGTTAAATAATCCGATTTGGAAAAGAAATCATCAGGAAAAAGTTCAACCCTGTAATACTCTACCTCAGTATCAGGCATATAATTATCCGACTTAAATGCCAGAATTGAATTCCATTTAGTAACTGCATATTCATAGTCAAGATCTATACCCTTATTCGTAAGTGCTTCCTTAATAATAGCATCAAATTTCACCGGATTTATGCGTTCTTCAATTTCAGGATTAAAACTGAACATTTTCGACACTATATTATTAATGAAAGTCTGCCTGTCAACAATTCGTTTTTTTAAATCCTGATTCAGATTAAATTGAGGATTTCTTCTGCCTGACTTATCAAAACTGACATTTTCGGCATTAATATCTCTATCATCTACAATGATGAAAGTATCGGTGCTGTAAACCGAGATATTTGTATTTACATCCTGGTCTGATGATTGCTGATAAAAGTAAAAGTCATGTTCAATCTCAAATCCGTTGTCAAAAAGACTCACTGTTGTATCGAAATAAAAAGGATTTATTTCATTAATAATATGGTGGACAGCTTCCTGCCTCTGTACTTTATTTGCTACTTCGGCAAGTATTTTATTAACTAACTGGTCGAATTGTCCCTCTTTAACTGTAACTGCATTTCTAATCCAGTAGGACTGGACGAAAATCAGACAAATCATTGCCAGTCCCATGAAAGATGCCATTATCCATATCCATCTTTTACTCATAACACTACAAAGATAGCATCAGAAATATTTAAGATATAACATTTTAACAATCTTTAACATATGTTGTACTTTGTTAACCAAATAAGTACATAATTTTAGCAGTGAAAAATCAATTATGATATCAGCTTAACGTCATACAATATATGCTTTAATTTATAATAGATAATAGTTTAGGTTTAGGTTAGTTCAGGGGTGGCAATATGCTGCCCCTTTTTATTGATGTATAAGTCTCTTTTTTGATTTCAATGAAGATACATCAATAGCAAAGGCTGCAGTAATTATATAAATATGCTTTAGCTTCTCTAATAATGTCCTGGTATAATTATCATCGACTTCACCAAATATCTGAAGAAAAAAGTCAATATTGCTCAATTCCGGAATAAGATAGCCGTTATCACACTTATTGGCTATTAAATGATATTTAATAAGATTATCTTCGTCTTCGAATATAAATAGACTAAATTCCTGGTCAACTTTAAATTTTTCATTGTATACTGCCAGGTTCTCTGCTTTGGTCAGACTGGTACCAAGGTGTTTGTTGATAGCCCAGCTAAGCCTGTAATCATTCTCATGGGAGGATATTCCAATCAGTACCGAATCGTCTTCAGTTTTTATCGATAGTTTATGTGTTTTCTTTTTCAAGGAAGTTTACTATTTTAACGCGAAAATATATATTTAGTGAATAATACTCAAAGTTTTTTATCCACCAAAAAAAGCAGTCTTCATTATAAAAGCAAAGAAATAACATGTTTCTGTAGACTATTATTTATCGCATTATTATTAGTGTCAGGGCATTTAAATATGTGCTTTGGACAACAGACCGGCAATTTTGACAAAGGGAGAAACATAAAAAAAATGACGGATGATGTGAAAGACCTGTTTTATAATTCAGGCTGCACTTTTGGCCCTCTGGTTAACGGAAAATTATATACGGATTATTATCCCGGTTTAAAGGGTCATCAATACATGTTCTTAAAGGTCTGGGAAAAGGGGTTAGTATACTTTAGAGATGATGTGCAGGAGGAATTGCTAATAAATTATGATATAGTCGGTGATAAGCTTTTATTCAACAAATTCTATTCTGGCGGTACATACATTATAGAATTGAATATAAATGATATAGAGGGATTTACAATTAGCGGTCATAAATTTATTAAGCTTACAATATCTGAGGGATCACAAGAAACAAATGCTTACTATGAAGTACTATATGATGGTAAGGTCAAACTGCTATTGAAATGGGAAAAATATATAAGTAAGGCATCTGATTCTAATAAAGATATTTCTTACCTGCAAAAAACATTTTACATTAAGAATAATACCAAACTGGTCAAAATAAATAAAAGAAAATCCATTATCTCTTCTTTATCTGATCAGGCCAGGAACATTGAAAATTATATTAAGCAAAATAAATTTTATGTAAGAACAGCTGAACCTGAAGATTTTATTGAATTAATGATATATTATGACAGTTTATAATATCTCTTTCGGGATAACTTATAGAGCAAGCAATAGCAAATTGCCTTAAGGACGCACAATAAATTCGGGATAATGACCAGGTATTTAATTTTAATATTATTAATCTTTCAAATAAATGTTGTTTCATCA
>CP070654.1:1998254-2003778 GCA_020354785.1 Bacteroidales bacterium | reverse complement strand
TTTATTAGTAAGTTATTGTTTAACATTTTTAGTCTAATTTAAATACCGATGTTATTTTATGATATATTCCATCAGATACAAGGATATTGGCATTTGATGGTGCAACTGTTACAACCTGGCTCGATCTGTCAGTTACATCCAGCTTGCCAGGAGTAATATCAATATCTAATGTTAAAGGAACTCCAAGCGTATCGGAAGCTGAAGTTTCAAAGGTACCATCCATTTCATAAAAATCAACAAACATCTCATCAGGAATAAAGTGGTACCTTATAAACATGATTAAAGAGTCGGCAATCAGGGGAATATCCCAATTTGCCAGGGCTGTTGTTACTGAATTGTTATCAGGAATAAAACATGTCCATTTCTCTGCATCAATCGTGAATTTTATCCTTGGTATTCTTTCAAGTGTACCCTGAATTGTTATGGAATCCACAAGATCTGCCTGGACACATAGCTGGAAAAATTCTGAAAAATCGGGATCAGTGGCTATATGTTCAGAAACTGATAATTTAGGTGCCTTAACCACATTGTCAAGCATCATCAGGCTCCCGTTTATTTTACTATCCACAATTTCAACTATTACTGCTTCGTCATTATCTTCATCGTTTCCACCTGATACAATTTTGTTGTCATAATGATAAAACATATTATCAGACTCTGTAGTAACATATCCTTCATCCATCAGGTCATCAAGTTCCCGGTATATAATATGGTCCTGGACAAATTCAATTATGTCCAGGTCATCCATTCTTTCCCACACTCCGTCAGATCTTCTTTTTTCAAGCCTTTCAATTGATTTATTATAAGTTATTCCCCATTCCAGCAAACTAGTATCAGGGGGTGCAAAAACAGTAGCTATGATATCCTCCCTGGTAAGTGAACTCATCAAATCCGATTCATTTAATGCATATAAAAAAGTTGTATAGTCGCTGTTAAAAAACAAGGGTCCTGTGACTGTTTTAAAAGCAAGGGGTTCCAGCACCCTGTTAAGCCCGAAGAAAGCACCATTACTTAGTATTGTGGCTTCAATAACATCCGAATACGGATCTATTGGAATAATGTCGCTGTAAAAATTAAAGAAAGTCTTTGCCATTTTTGAAGGAAGCTCAAAATGCTTTGTCAGGTGAGCCTGCAGAATATATGACAGGGTAACCTCCGGAACACTGTCAATATCAGAATAGTATTTATATATTGTGGTGTCGAGATAGGCCTGTAATGCCTCATCGGTTGGTATCAGTGCTGAATAAATACTTCTTCGCTGATAAACCTCATCAGAACCTGAAGGTCCGTTTTCATCGGCAAAATTAATACTTAAAACTCCCGAAGAGGTATATGATTTAACGAATGCCCTTGTCTGGTCTGCATCGTCAAGCCTTCCTGCAAAACTATACCTGGCAAAGCGCTGGGCAATATCATAATACAGCCCGTATTTGTCCTGGTTATTACGCAGATACTCTTCTATACTGTATATAAAGGGAACAGCTTTGTCAAGAAAATAAATATATCCGTTTGAGCATACCTTGGGAACCTGTATGTTGGCGTTGTACCATTTTGTGTTGTAAAAAGTATTGCTTTCCCATGATACATCAGGGAAAAAATAATTATAATCGGAACCATCAGTTGCACCATTGAAATCCCTGAAAAATTCAGTTGAAAATACAGGCACAAATTTCCTGCTACTTATTAAATCCAGTGTCTGTCCCTGGAATATCGGATCATACTTCACATACTCCTTTTGTGGCGGAGTTCTGCTTAATGTTCTTATCCTGAAAATCAATGCACCATATTCACTGCCGGGCCCCTGCCAGGCTCCGAAAATATAATCATAAATCAACTGGTGTTCCGACCGGGGGGTGTTTATCACATTAAGTTCAAACAGCTGCCTTGCGTCATTATTACTGAGCTGGCCTACCGAATCAATTCCTATTGAATTAAAATATTCCCTGTAAGATTCATCATTTGCTACAAACAAAGTATAAATTCCTCTTTCCATTTTGTCTGTGTACCCTGCTCTGTCCATCAGGGCAAGAAAAATATCAAAACCGGTGGTATCCTCCTGTAATGTCTTCAGTATTGAACCATCTAACCATGGAGGATCTTCAAACCTCTCATGATGCTTATCTTCAAAAATTTTTTCACAGCCTGTGATTACAAGTAATATCATTACTGTAATAATCGGAAGAATCCCTTTTTTCATTATTTTTCGATTATTTGGTGCTAATTTCATATTAAATTGCGTTGTCTGATCCGGATGCCGGCATTTAGAAATGAATTGAGAAAATCCGCTATAATTGTTCTAAGTTAGTTTAGTATTTCCGGAAATATAAAATTAATAATTAATGTAATTTGTGCAAATTTAATTCTTTGCCATCTATACGGGATTTTGTAATTTTAGCCAATACCGCTTCTTTATGTTTTTAATGAAAAATGCTTTTATTTCAAAAAACAGATGTATGAATGATCTATTCATGCTATTCGTATTGTTCCTATTCGTCAGCTGTAATCAAAAAAAGTCAGAACCCCGTACTATAAATAAATCTGAATTTGAATTTAGCGATTTGCATAACTTCAGATGGAAAAGCAGCAAAATATCTGTTCTGGCAAATGAGCCTTCACTTTTTTATACACGGGATACAATATTTGAATACCTGAAAGGAAGTATAGAAATCGTCGATTTTGATACTGATGCTGTATTTCAGTTTAAAAATGACACACTAATTCAAAGCCAGTATATTTTCAAAAAGATATATTATTATACAACTCAGTACATTTCAGATTACGAGTTAATTAAAAACGCTCTCAAAAATAAATACGGGGCGCCTGTTATTGATAATTATAACTGGACAAATTCCTTATTCAGATCATACCCCGACTACTGGGGTGTATCACTTACACTTGGACACCTGGCTTGTGAATCGGCATGGAAACTGGAAGACAGCACAAGGATTTACCTGATGCTGCACCGTGTGATTAATAATAATACTATTGAAATAGAACACTCTGTCAAATTTGCATCATCAGCTTCAATTGTTTCTTCAGGTTAAGAAAAAGTTGCCTGGTAAAGCAGTTGATGATTTTTATTCTATTTCCATAAACCAAGCTGGAGAGACAAAATAAACAAAAATATTACGTATAAAATCAACAGGCTTATTAAAGACAAAGTAAGATTTTTCTTTTTGCTCTCTGAAGCAACCCTTTTTCTAATTCCGTAAATCAATACGAAAATTCCAAATAACCCTAATGGTACTCCAAAGAGAATTGTCATTTCACCATCAGGCCAGATCCAAAGCACAAGAAACCATTGTATTACGTGCCATGCAATCAAAAGTATTCCCGAAATAATTTCATTTTTCCACAGGAAATAGTAGCCTGCAACAAATACGGCAAATAGCAGAACTACAGTAATATCTGCAAAAGATATTTCTGTAAAGATGGAAGCACCTTCTCTGATAAAGAAAAGAATATAGATAGCAGCTGCAATTGTTCCCAGCACAAGTAAAATAATACGGTATAAGTCAGTAGATTTTTTCATATTCGCAGGTTTATATTTATATTTCTAAAAAGAATAACCGATTTGTAAAGTTGGTAGAACCGGCAAGTCCCAGCTAAAAGTAATATATATTCCACACCTGAATAAGAATCCTTGAGGGCCCTGATAACGGTAGCCTGTCCTGATCATTGGCAGTAACAAAGGATCACCGTTAGATCTTACTATTAAATCATAGTATTGTGAATAAACCTGGCAAAGGGCAGTTAGTAATGCAAGCAGTAAAAGGATTTTTTTCATTGAGAGGTTTTCATAGTATTATAGGCCAGAACGCTACAAGATACGATATTAATAACTGAATGTCAAGGAAGGATGTTTTTTCAGTGTAGGTGCTTTATTAATATATTGAATCCGACTCTTATACCTAATCTGATTCAGCTTATTTCATTATAGTTAATATGTAAAAAATTACCAAAAACTGCATATACTATATATCTTGTTGCAGGTGGTTGCATACTCATCTAGCTATCTCCATATGTGAGTTAGGATCAAATTCTATTGTCATTTTGATTTTTGCTTTTAATGCCTCAAATACTCGAATTACAGTAGAAAACCTAACATCTTTTGCGTTATTTTCAATTTTTGAAATCTGAGCTTTTTGCACACCAATTAGCTTTCCAAGTTGTGCTTGAGTCAAGTGCTGCTCTTTCCGTGCCTTCTTTATCATATCCCCAAGAATATCCAACTTGAGTTCAAATTCAAACTTTTCTCTGTTCGGACTACCTTTTTTACCAATATATTTATCTGTTAACTCGTCTAATGTATATGACTTCATTTTCTTCTTAGCCATGATTTTTACTTTACTTATTTTCTAAATAGTCTTTACGTAATTTTATAGCTCTTTCAATCTCTTTTTTAGGTATTTTTTGAGTCTTTTTAATAGAACCATGAGTTACAATAACCAGAGTAATATTAGTATTAGTTTTATCCCAAAATGCAAAGAGTCTGAAATGTTTATCCTTAAAGTATGTCCTGAACTCCCATATATCGAAGGAAAGTTTCTTGAACAACTCAGGATTGTTAGTTTCTCGCGATTTCCAGATATTGAATAATATCTTTTCTCTCGACCTGCTATCAAGTTTGTCTAAGAAAACCTTTGCAGGTTCCAGAAATCGAACTTCATACTTGATCATTTGCTATATATTGTAAATATAATATAAATTTCCTTATCAGGAAACTTTTATCTAATAAGAATTTATGCAATTACTTATAATCCAAGCTATATAATTCGACGTAAATCAGAAAATCTCACCATTTTGGGAGTTAGAAATTGTCTTTATTATTAACCTTTTTTCTTAAAGTTATTTTAATTAAAATAATTCAAAGGATGTGTACATTAATATTATAATGAATGGTTAGGAGGATGAATGCTGAGATTTTTCATCTGTCACTGGGGAATTGCCTGATGCAAAGCTATTCATCCGGATATTATAAAATGTGCGGATCAATTTAACCGGCAAGTCCCAGCTAAAAGTAATATATATTCCATCTCTGAATAAGAATCCTTTCTAGAAAACAACTCCTATAGATACTCCAATCCGGATCCCTAGTTCGCCGGCGCTTATACCCATATCGGGTACTGTTTCCTCCAGACTTTTGATATTAACTGCGGGTCCCGCCCAGATATCTATGAGCAAGGCATTTATCAGGACAAATTGTATTCCCAGGTTAACTGCAGGGCTTATAATTGTCAGGGTTGCTACCCCATTCTCTTCGCGATTCTCTTCTTCGATTTTCATATACCGTAAATTCGGGGCCAGGTAAAAGCCCCTGGGGGCAGGTTTTTTTGACAGGTAATACCTGAATTCCGGGGTTATGGCGAATCCTTTTGTGGAGCATTCTTCAGAACACCAGGTAGGCCAATTCGGGGAAAAAAGAAAGCCCAGCTGGGCACTGATTTTTTCACTAAAAACTCTTTCATATTTTAGTGCCCCGATCCCAACCATCCAGCTGAATACGTCCGTTTTCACAGCATTA
>CP070654.1:1989084-1998154 GCA_020354785.1 Bacteroidales bacterium | reverse complement strand
AGTACCTACCCATATTAAACCTGAATGGCTTTTATATAATGACCTTATTACCTGGTTGCTTAACGATCTGAAAGTTGAAAGATCTTCAGGGAATGAAAATTGATCATTTGCTGTATTGAATTTAACCAGACCCCCATCCCTTGTTCCAATCCATAGTACATCCTGTACATCCATCAGTAGTGACAGAACATAATTGTATTTCAGAAAGCGATAATTCCGGCTGCCAAAATATTTAGTAAGTTCATCTGATTCATAGTTGTATTTAAAGAGACCTTCCCCCCAGCAACCTATATAAATATTACCATCTTTATCCTGGCTGAGGACTCTGATATTTCTGATGATTTGATTTTTGCGGTCAAACTTTTGTGTATAGGGAATAAATATTTCATTTTCTTTATCAAATTTATACAAACCTTGTGTAGTTCCCAGTAATAGAAAATCCTTATTCAGATTGTCCTCAATTATTGCATAAACACTATTGCTTTCAGGTGAATATTCATTATTAAACCTGATAAAGCTGTCTTCTTCCCTGACGTACTTGCATAATCCTCCTCCTTTTGTGCCAATCCAGAGTTGCTGCTTATTGTCTTCAAAAATAGAAAGGACTATATTACAGCTTATCGAGGTTGTATCTTTTGCTTTGCAGCAATATCGTTTGAATTTTTCAGTTTCCTGGTCATACCTGTTAAGCCCGTACTCTGTACCTGCCCATATATAACCGTAACTATCCTCACATAGCATCCTGATGACATTACTGCTTATGCTGGTTGAATCTGAACTGACCGGTTTATATACAGTAAAATCATAACCATTATATTTGTTTAATCCGTCATTCGTTCCAAACCACATTAATCCGTACATGTCCTGGAGAATACAATTAACTGTGCTCTGCGATAATCCTTGTTTAGGGGTAATTTGTTCAATTTTAAATTCCCGCCCCAGCCCGTTAAATATTGAATAATACGATATTAAAAAAGATATCAGATAGTATTTTTTGTTTATAACGTGAAGCACGGGTTATCCTTTGAATTAAAATCAATATTACGAAATTATTTCAATAAGGTATATATATGTTATTAACAAAAATCCTGAAATTTCCTGAATAAGAAGGCGAGACATGTAATCATTCCGGATTAATTGGCAACTCTAAGAAAAATACCGATCCTTTTCCTTCTTCACTTTTAACGGAAATAGATCCTCCATTTTTTTCAATAAATTCTCTGGATATAACTAATCCCAGACCTGTCCCTGTTTCTCCTGCCGTACCCGTTTTTGATAAAGATTTATCTATTTTAAAGAGGTTGTCTAACTCTTTAGCACTCATGCCAATACCTGTATCTGAAATAGAAAGTTCAACAAACTCACCATTTTTGGAACATTTTACTACAATTTTACCATGTTCAGGAGTAAATTTTATGGCATTTGTAAGCAAGTTTCTAATAACCGTGCTTATCATATCGTAGTCAGCAAATACACTATTGTAATCTGATTTATCATATTCGATGGATATATTTTTCTTCAGTAAGTTCTCTTTTAGCAATGTTATATTTTTTTCTATCAGTGGTTTTAATTCAAAAGTAGTAGGTTTAAGTACTATCCTGCCGGTTTGTGATCTTGCCCAGGTCAAAAGATTTTCCAGCAGATTATAAATATTTTTACAGGCTTCATTAATTGCATGCAAATATTTAAGTTTGTCAGCTTCCCGCAGTTCTTTAAATTCCCTGTTTAGTAATTCTGAAAATCCCAGTACACTGCTAAATGGATTCTTTAAGTCATGTGCTATTATTGAGAAGAATTTGTCTTTTGTTTTATTTAATTCAACGAGTTCAGTATTTGCATTTTTCAGTGATGATTTCTGCTCTTGCAGCACTTCTTTCTGGGATTTGAGCTTTTCAGCCTGCTCTTCTATATAAATCTGGCGTTCTTCAAGTAAAGTATTTGTTTTATTCAATTGATCAGTCTGCTTTATAAGTGTTTTATTTTTTTCTTCAATTTCCTTTGTCCTTTTTTTAACAATTTTTTCAAGATATTCCGTTTGCCTTTTAAGCCTGTTAATGCGATAATAGTAAAAGCTAAGTGTAAGGATTAAAATAAATACCAGAACGGAAATTTTAAACCATAAGGTTTTCCAGAAAGGAGGTGTTACGGTTATTTCCAGGACTTTTGGTGTTTCGTTCCATACCCCGTCAAGATTGGCCGCTTTAACTTTAAGTACATAAGTTTTTGGCGGAAGATTTGAATAAGTTACATATCGTCTTGAAATATCAGTAATTACCCAGTTTTTATCATGACCTTCAAGTTTGTATGCAAATTTATTACGCACAGGTGAAGAATAATGAATAGCTGTTAGTTCAAATGTAAGTACCCTGCTTTTATGTGACACCTTAATTTTGTCTGTTAATGTAATGGATTTATTTAGTGTCTGATCTCTGAAAATTGTTTCCCCTATTTTTACCGATTTATTATTTATCTGAAAATCAGTGATAAGTATTTCAGGCATAAATTCGTTTTTAACGATTTTTTCTGAAAAAAACGAGTTAAAACCTTTTATTCCTCCAAAATACATTTCTCCATTGCTTGCCTTATAGTAAGCTCCTTCTTTAAATTGTTTACTTTGCAGTCCGTATTTTGTATCGTAGACAGAGAACTCTTTTTCTTCAGGTTTAGTCAAGGCATTGATAAACTTGACAAGCCCCGCAGAAGTGCTGAACCAGAGGTTTCCATAATCATCTTCCAGTATTCCATATATGATGTTCGATGGCAATCCATCATTTGTAGTGAAATTATGGATCTTTTTTTCAGCAAAATTTATCCATGCCAGGCCATCCTGGGTAGCAAGCCAGAAATTGTCTTTTCTGTCAATATAAATAGAATTAATAATAACTTCCGAAGTGCTAATTCCTCCGGAAAAATCCTGAAAGGGATTTACAAAGTCCTGACCTGATGGATCGTAGTAATAGATACCATCAATCCCGGCAACCCATATCCTGCCTTTACTATCTTCCATTATTGAGTTTACTAGCTCAACCGGAAAACTTTTTGAATCGTCCGGATCATGAATATAATGACTGAATTTCATTGCTTTCAGATCTGTAACCAGATCAATCCCCCCTCTTACTCCAATCCAGAGATTATTCTTAGAATCAAGAAGCACCGAGTAGACCTGATTTCCCTGTATGCTGGTACTATCAGCAGGATTATTATTATAAACAGAGAATGTCTTTTTCCTGGTATTAAAATAGTTTAATCCTCCTCCATAAGTGCCAATCCATAGATTTCCCCCGGAATCAATAATCAAATCTTTTACATTATTATTGCTTAAAGAATTTTGATTATCAGGATCATTTACAAAATATGTGAATTTGCCTGTGCTTTTATCCAGGTAATTGATTCCTCCGTATTCGGTTCCAACATATATATTACCTTTTTTATCTTCAACAAATGAAAAGACAACAGGATCATTCAGAAAATATTCATTATCTTTCTTATAGCTGTATAATACGAATTTCTTCCATTGTGTATCAATATAATTAATCCCGCCCGCGTACGTGCCTATCCATAAACCTCCCTGCATATCCTTGTATATAGAATATATAGAGTTGTGCCCCATAGTACTGAACGGATGTTCTGTATGTGCGTACCATTTAAAAGTCAAATGTTTCCTGTCCATTAAATAAAGTCCGCCCCGTGTACCTACCCAAAATTTATCATTATCCTCCAGAAATCCCCTTACCCGGTAAGAAAGCCTGTAGCTCTTATCTATTAATATTCTTTTAAATTCATTCTTTTCTCTGATGAAAAGATTCAATCCTGCATCAGATGTGCCAATCCATATATTATTGTTTTTATCCTGATATATTTTTTCTATATTATTCTGGCTTATTGTTTTCTTATCATACGGATCGCTGAAAAACCTCCTGAAATTGTCGGTTTCTCTATTATAAATATTCAAACCGTTGCCTGTGCCAACCCAGATAAAACCATTATTATCCATGCATAAAGCCTTGACCCGGTTATTTGATAAACTATTGGGATTGCTGGGATCTCTCATATAATTTTTTACTTTACCTGATTCAGGATTATAAGAAAATAATCCCTGGTTATTTGTTGCTATCCAAATGTTTCCTTCCCTATCCTCAGATATTCCGAGGATCATTCTTGTGCTCTCAAATCTTTCAGTAAGCTTTATTCTGGTAAATTCGTCCTTCTCCCTGTTATATACCTGTAAGACGCTTGAACCTATAAATAGATTTTTTTTACTATCCTCAAACAGACCTTTTACCATGTTGGCGTATAATGAAGTCGAGTCGTCCGGAATATTTTTATAAACCTTTATTTTATATCCGTCATATTTATTTAATCCGTCGTTGGTTCCAAACCACATGTACCCCAGATAATCCTGGTAAATTACATTTACTTTGCTATTAGATAAACCATCTTCAATAGTTAATTGCCTGATTTTATACTGACTCTGGATGGGTTCTTTCGCTCTACAATATAAAGTTGTGATGATTATCAATGTGAGAGTTAATGTGATAAATCGATTCATTTAATAATAGAATTTTTTAACCCTATTATAAATTTATTAAAAATTATGGGATATTAAATATATTACCTGTTTTTAATTAATTATTCTACATAAACTTTACCGGACGGTTATGATTTTTATTTTAATATTATTTTCTGAAGTTCTTCAAGAGATTTTCCCTTTGTTTCAGGCAATACCCTGACAACAAAAATCAGATGTAAGATCATAGCGATGCAAAAAAATGAAAAGGCTATTCTGCCTCCGGCTTTTGTTTCTGCAATTACCGGGAATGTCCATGTCATAAGTGCAGCCCACATCCAGTGAGTAAAACTTCCCAGAGCCTGTCCCCTTGCTCTTACTGAATTAGGAAAAACCTCTGAAATAAATACCCATATTACTGCTCCCTGCGAGAATGCAAAACTGGCAATAAAACCAACCAGGTATATCAAAATGGAATATTTGCTGAAATCCTGCCTGTGAAACTCCAGAGCTGTCAGTCCAAGGAAAATGATCATTCCGATTGATCCCAGGATTAAAAGCGTCTTTCTGCCAAATTTGTCAATAATAGACATAGCCAGAATTGTAAAGATCATATTAGTAACACCTATTGCTACTGCCTGCAAAAAAGCCGTGTCTTTTGCCAGTCCGGTCATACTGAAAATTCGGGGTGCATAATACATAATAGCATTGATACCTGAAAACTGGTTGAATGTTGCCAGCAATACTGCACACAATATTGGGAAAATAAACCTTCTTGAAAATAGTCTTTCCAGGGTCCCTGATTTTTCTGCATCAAGGGAATCTATTATATCTTGCAATACAGGGTCGGGATTAAGATTTCCCAGTTGCAACAAAACATGCCTGGCATCTTCTATTCTATGTTTTTTTACAAGCCATCGAGGACTTTGGGGTATAAAAAATAATAAAATAAAAAACAGGGCCGCAGGAATTGTTTCAACTCCCAGCATCCATCTCCAGGCATCATTTTCAGCAATTCTGTTTATGATAAAGTTTGAAAAGAAGGCCAGCAATATACCAAACACGATATTAAACTGGAAGAGTGCTACTAACCTTCCCCGCCACTTAGCAGGGGCTATTTCTGAGATATACATAGGTCCTAACACAGAGGAGGCGCCTACACCCAGCCCCCCTAAAAACCTGTAAAACAGGAGAGCATACCAGGAATGAGCAAGTCCGCTCCCCAGTGCAGAGATTGTATAGAAAACGGCTACGACAAAAAGTATATTCTTGCGCCCGAATGTATCTCCCGGTTTGCTTGCAAAGAGGGCGCCAACTATAGTCCCTATCAGTGCAATAGCATTAGTAAAGCCATGCCAGAAACCCTCAAGCTCAAATACCTCCTTTATAGATTGCTCGGCACCTGAAATTACAGCCGTATCAAATCCGAATAAGAGACCGCCAAGTGCGGCTACAATGGACCCGGTTATTAGTTTTTTACTCAAAGCTTTTAATTAACCGGCAAACGGATAATTCCTGTTTATTAAATTTTCTTCTTTCATAGTACTCCAGAATTCTTCCGGTATATTTTTATGCACCAGATCAACATTTTGCCTTACCCTTTCAGGTTTGCTGGTATTAAGAGCAATGCTGATAATTCCTGGTGGTGTCATAGCAAACCTGACGCAGGCTTCAGCCGGTTTTACATTAAAACTGCTGCATACCCTGAAGAACTTTTCTCTCCATTCAAATAATCCTTTATCTTCATCAGAGAGAGGATCAGGCTTCCGGTAGTCAAAAAATTCACCCCCTGTAAGGAAGCCTGCATGGAAAACAGCAGAATTTATGATACCGGTATTTGTGCTGTTCAGTGTTTCAACTGCCTTAAGCAGCTCTTCAGAATGATTCATTATTGTAAGGCTTACAGCCAGCATAACCCAGTCAAGCCGGATATGATCTGTAAGTTCCTTAATAACATGCCAGTCTTTAGAGCCTACTCCTATTGCTGCAACTTCTCCTTTTTCTTTCAGCTCATACAGGGCGTTATAGGCTCCGATGATATCTGCAAACCGTTTGTTACGATCCTTGTTGTCAACAGCCTGGGCCAGATACTCGTCGGGATCATGAACTGAAACGATACTGGTTTTATAACTGCCTCCCAGAAGTTCGCACCCCTGTTCCCAGCATTCAAGTATGCCTTTATAATTAATCTTCTGAATTGCATCGTGCTTCAGATCTTTCCATACACCAGGTTCAAAAAGTGGTTCAGGAGTTTTTAATTCGGTCCGGGACCATCCAAGTTTATTACTGATAATAATTTGTTCAGGCAGGATACCAAGTTCTCTCAATCCATCCCCGATAACTTCAAGTGCAAGTCCTGCTCCATATTTCCCGGCTGTGTCAATAACAACAGGCTTTTCCACACATTCAAACCACTGTCTGATAATTTCAAGTTTAAGCTCGTCTGATAAAGCCTGGTAAAGATTACCAAGACAACTTGTCCCGAAAATAACCGGGGGCACATTAATTTCAGTTTTGCCCAGCTGTCTTTTCTCTGTTAGTTTCTCCATTAAGATCTTATTACAATATAATTTAATCCGGATTATTTATCCGGATTTTTACAAATCAAATATTATAAAAATTTGCACAATTATCGCCGAATATTTTTGATTTGATATTTTCACTAAAGTCTTTAAAATAATTCAGTGAAACATTCATGACTGTCTCATAGCTGCCGGCAAGGGTACATACCGGCCAGTCGCTTCCAATCATTAACCTGTCATTACCAAATGCCCCGTATATAATATCCAGGTAAGGGTGAATATCTTCAGGTTTCCATTTCTTCCAGTCTGCTTCAGTTACCATTCCTGACACTTTACAATAAACGTTCGGGAATTGTGCCAGAGCTTTAATATCCTTTTCCCAGGGAGAGAAAATATTATCTTTAATAAGTGGTTTGGCAATATGGTCAATTACAAAACGCTGATCTGGAAACTCACTTACTAGTTTTACTGCTGTGTTTATATGCCGTGGAAATATCAGTATATCATATGCAAGTTTATATTTATTCAGATAGCCAATTCCCCTTCTGAAATTATTCTGCAGCATAAAATTATCATCCGGTTCGTCCTGTAATACGTGTCTTACACCAACAAGCCTGGTGTTTGATGTAAATTTTACAATTTGTTCTTCTATGCTTGCAGAGCAGAGGTCAATCCATCCGACTACTCCTTTTATTCTGTTATTCTCCGATGCCAGTTCAAGCAGCCATTCTGTTTCCCTCAGCGATTGCCTTGCCTGTACAGCAACTGATCCGTCAAAACCGGTTTTTTTCTGTTCCTTCCACAGATGTTCAGGTAAAAAATCTCTTTGCAGAACATTCATTTTAGTGTCTATCCATTTATAGTCTTTAGGGTTATAAATCCAGAAATGCTGGTGGGCGTCAATTTTAGCCATATATTAAAATTATTATTTTACAGCTCCAATATTGCTTTAAAAACTCCGCTGCCAGGTTTTGTTAACGTATCAAAAGCATTAACAGCATCATCGAATGGAATCCTGTGTGTAATGTACGATTGTGCTTTTATTAATCCTCCCTTCATGGAATTTATAACATGTTCAAAATCTTCACGTGTTGCATTCCTGCTGCTCATCAGTGTGGTCTCTCTTTTATGAAATGAAGGGTGGTTGAAACAAATATCACCTTTTTGAATACCTACCAGTACATACTTACCTCCATGGGCAAGGTATTCAAATCCGCCCATTATAGCATCAGCATTTCCTGTAGCATCAAAAACCTTTGTAGGCCAGTCTCCCCTGGTTATTTCTTTAATTTGCTCATCAGGCGGTTCAGAGGCATTTATAATATTATCGATATCTGTTATCTTACTGCAAAAATCCAGTCTTTCTTTACTTATATCCATGGCTATTACTTTCGCACCTGCAATTTTTAGTATTTCCATTATTCCAATTCCTATGGGACCAGCACCGGTAACAAGAACAAACTCGCCGGATTCTACCGCTGCAAGCCTTACTGCATGAGCACCTATAGCCAGTGGTTCAACAAGGGCTAATTCCTCAAAGCTTAAATTCCTGCCCTGAATAAGAGAATCCCGGGGGACTGACATATATTCAATCATACCCCCGTCGATATGTACACCTGCTCCCTTTATATGCACACAGCAGTTGGGCTTTCCTTTTCTGCAGGCAATACATTTACCACAGGGGTAATAAGGTATAAATGTTACGCGATCACCAATTTTAAAACCAGGCAGATCTTCTTCCAGCTCAACTATCTCACCTGCCAGTTCGTGACCTAATATCCTGGGATACGAGAAAAAGGGCTGGATTCCTTTATATGCATGCAGATCTGTGCCGCAGATTCCAATACGTCTGATTTTGATAATCACCCTTTCCTGGGTAATCTCAGGCCTTTGTATTTCTTTTATTTCTAATTTGCCCGGCTCCTTACATATTATGCACTTTATCTTTCGTTTCATAACAAATATTTGCCGTTTAATTTAATAATTAATCTGATGAATAGGAAGAAATTGCTGTTTGTGTTAAAATAAATGTAAAAAATGA
>CP070654.1:1982150-1988984 GCA_020354785.1 Bacteroidales bacterium | reverse complement strand
TGCGAATCTTTATGACTTTTGACATTATATATTAATAGTTTTTGAAATTTTAAATCGTAAAAATAATTAATTTTAAAAATTACGCATATTTATTAATAATTAAAATATCAACCTGTTTATATGAAGTTTCCCACAAAAAAAACCATATACAAATATCTAAATTGCAATTTGATTCATAACTACTATAAAACAAATATAAAAATTATATTGATTCTTATTCTGACAACAACAATTTGCAATAATAGTCTGTCAGAGAACATAAATTCAAATAAAGATACAATTCTGTATAAGGATTATACCTATTCTGACAATATAAAATCCGTATTTTTTTTTAAAAAAGGGCTGGAACAATCGGTGCCGATAATCGAACTTAATAGTAATGAAAAACTACAACTCATGTTCGATGACCTGGATAATAAGCTGAAAAACTTTTATTATACAATAATTCACTGCAACTCGGAATGGGAACCTTCAAATCTTTCTCCGGCGGAGTATATCTCAGGATTTAATGAAAGCCAGGTTAAAGATTATTTTTATTCATTTAATACCACTTACGGCTACATTCATTATGAACTTACATTTCCCAACGATGAGATGGCTCCCAAATTATGTGGAAATTACATTCTGTTAGTTTATGATATGTTTGAGCCGAATGACATAATTCTGACAAGAAGGTTCTATGTTGTGGATAGAAAAATTGCTATTAAGGCACAAATAAAAAGGCCTAAATCTCCTGATTTTATTGATATCGGCCAGGAAATAGATTTTAACATTCTTCATAAAGGATATTATATAAGGGATCCTTTTTCAGATATTAAAGTCACTATCTTACAAAACAACAGGTATGACAATTGTATAAATTCCCTGAAACCATTGTTTGTTAAACCGGATGAACTGGAATACAGCTATAATTATGAAAATGTCTTTTTAGGAGGAAGTGAATACAGGTATTTTGACATTAAAAGTATGAGATACCAGGCTGAAAACATCAAGGAAATAGATTTTAAACATCCTTACTATCACGTTACATTATTTCCTGATGATCCAAAGCCTTTTAAACCTTATTATTATACAATTGAAATTAACGGAAGATATTATGTTGACGTTCAGGAAGGAAGGGATAAAAACATAGAAGCTGATTATGTATATGTACATTTTAACATGCCCTATGATGTACCGCTGACTGAAGGTGAGGTCTATGTTTACGGAGCACTGACAGACTGGAATTTAACAGAACAGAATAAAATGAGATATAATTTTGATACCCGCAGATATGAATTAACAATGTTATTAAAGCAGGGCTATTACAACTATGAATATGTTTTTGTAAAAAATAATGATACCTATGCTGATAATGCGTTTTTTGAAGGGAGCCATTATGAAACCGAAAATGATTACATAATATTTGTATATCATTACGATAGCACGAGCAAGTATGAAAAGCTAATCGGCCTTACATTTCTGAATACCCTTAGGGATGAGTGACTTTGTTTAAGATATTACAATATTAATTGAACAAAATAATATCCGTTATGTTAAAATAGTTGAAAACTGAATGTAGTTATTATGGGTGAAAATAACAGGAAAAGGTTAATTATTACCGGTGCTACGGGCTTTATCGGACAACATTTATATAAAAAACTGAAAAATGAATATGAGATAATTGTTTTTACCAGAAATATTAAAAATGCAAGGAAAATTCTTGGTGAAGATATTAACTCTGTTTACTGGGATACCAGTTTGGCTGACACTATAATAAAACATGTTGATGGTGCATTTGCAGTAATTAACCTTGCTGGTAAAAATATAGGAAACAGAAAGTGGACAGGGAAAAACAAGGCTAATATTTTAAGTAGCCGGATCAGGGCCGGAAATGTATTAAGTGAGGCAATAAAAAAAGCAAAGAATAAACCTGAAGTATTTATTCAGGCTTCGGCAATAGGCTACTATGGATTTAATACAGGTGATGAATATGACGAAATGACATCCCTGGAAGCAGGGGGCTTTTTAGCAGAAGTAGCGCGTAAGTGGGAAAGTTCGGTTAATATTGTTAATTCCGGCACCCGATTTATAATAATCAGATTAGGTATTGTCCTGGGCAAAAACGGCGGATTACTTGATAGAATTTTATTCCCGTTTAAATTCTTTTTAGGGGGATATCCAGGATGTGGAAAACAATGGGTTTCGTGGGTACACATCACAGATGTTGTAAGTGCTATTTCTTTCCTGCTTAAAAATAACAAAGCATCAGGCATTTATAATATTACCGCTCCCGGCCCTGTTCAGTACAAAACTCTGGCAAAAAATATAGGCTTACTGATTAAAAGGCCTTCCTGGATGAAAATTCCAAAAGCCATTCTAATATTGTTTTTCGGACAGAGAGCAAAAGAACTTCTACTGTCAAATATAAGGGTATATCCAAAGAGGTTAATTGCCGGGCAGTTTAAGTTCACATATAATAATATCAGAGAGGCCTTGGACAGTATATTGTAGAACTTGCTAAATATGAAAATAATGAAAAAAAATGTATTTATTCCTGTAATGATTACCGGGCTTTTTATTGCATCCTCATGTGGCATCGTATATAATCCGGCAAAAGAAACCCAGGCTCTGACTGATACTATAACTGTTAATTTATCACAGGAAGGTTTTGAATTCATTATTTATTTTGAAAAAGGGGAGAAACATAATCATCCGACCTTTGTATTCTGGACAGAGGACATGAATGAAAATCTCCTTCAGACGCTCTTTGTTACAAAATCCTTTGCAACAGGGATATTCGGGCATGCTCCTGTAAATGATACTCTTTGGGGAACAGGGCCGGGACAGGCAAAGCGGCCGGCAGCCCTGCCTTACTGGTGGCATAAATGTAACAGGGAAGCAGTTGAAGTTGCAGTGCCTTCACCTGAGAATCCTTATGTCGACGCATATACAGGAGAAACACCTGAAAGCAGTTTCGCCCTTAACATAAAAACTGATAAAATCCCCGGAGAAAAATTCCGTGTGCTGATGGAGATTAACCAGACATGGGACTGGAATAACTTCTGGACAAATAACAAATTCCCGGAAGATAACGATTATAAGTCATCAAGTCAGCCTTCACTAATTTACTCTGTAACAATAGATCCGGGAAGCAACATTAAAGAGTACTACTTAAATCCAATAGGACACGGGCACTATTCCGGGAAAGACGGTGTATTGTATACTGATCTTTCCACAATAACCACTGCAAAATATATAATTAACAAAGTAATGGTAAAAATGTATTAATGGCAAGATTTAAAAATTATGCGTAGAAAAACTTCAGGTATAAATATTATCAATAAAACTGTTTTAATACTTTTTTTGGTATTCAGCAATAATCTATATGGTCAAAACGGAAAGATACAGGGCCGGATATACGACATTACCAGTAACGAACCTTTGCCGTTTGCAAATATTATTATTGCCGGGACTAATATTGGCACAACCAGCGATTTGGACGGGAATTTCATATTTACAGGCATAAATCCGGGATTTGTCCAGATAATAGCGTCCTATGTAGGTTATAAACAGACTATTTCGAGGGAAATACTGGTAACAAATGCCAAAACAGTATATATTGATATTGAAATGGAAATTGCAGAAACCGAACTGCAGGAAATATTTGTTACTACTCTGCCTTTTCAGAAAACAAGGGAAAGTCCGGTTTCATTAAATAAAATTTATACTTCCGAGATTGAGACCAATCCCGGGAGTAACAGGGATATATCGCGTGTAATACAGTCATTTCCGGGCGTAGGCTCTACCGTATCATTCAGAAATGATATCATTATCAGGGGAGGAGGACCAAGCGAAAGCAAGTTTTATCTTGATGATATAGAAATTCCTAATATAAACCATTTCGGGACCCAGGGAGCATCAGGGGGACCGGTTGGAATACTGAACGCTGACCTTATAAGTTCGGTTGATTATTATTCGGGAGCCTTTCCGGCAAACAGAGGTAATGCTTTAAGCGGTATCTTTGAATTTACCCAGATCGATGGTAATCCGGAGAAATTCAAATTCCGTGGTACCGTTGGAGCATCAGAACTTGCACTAACTGCTGACGGTCCTGTTGGAAGCAGTTCAAGCCTGATTATGTCTGCCCGCAGATCTTATCTGCAATTTCTTTTCGATGCTATTGGACTCCCTTTCCTGCCTACATTTACTGACTACCAGTTCAAATTAAGAACTAAAATAAATGATAAAAACGAATTGAAAATTATTAGTATTGGTGCATTGGATCAGTTCAGGCTTAATCTTGATATAGAAAATCCTGATGAAGAACAGGAATATATATTAAGTTTTATTCCGGTAAATGAACAGTGGAACTATGCAATCGGAGCAGTATTCAAACATTTCAGGGAGAAAAGTTATCAAACCTTTGTACTGAGCCGCAACATGCTGAATAATATAAATTATAAGTATCCTGACAATGACGAATCCAGAGCAAGAATACTTGATTATGAATCACAGGAGATTGAGAACAAATTCAGGTTTGAAAACACAAGGATTTCAGAAGAATTCAGATTTGTCTATGGAGTAAGCGCAGAATATGTAAAATATCAGAACAGCACCTTTCAGCAATTGTTCATAAGTGATTCACTTATTGAAGTTGATTATGAATCTTTCCTGGATTTCTATAAATGGGGATTGTTTTTTCAGGCAAGTAAAAAGCTCCTTAAAGATAAACTAACGGTTTCATTTGGAATAAGAAGCGATGCAAATAATTATTCTGAAAGCATGCAGAACCTGTTAGACCAGTTATCACCAAGGCTTTCTGTATCTTACGCATTAAACAAAAAATTCAGTGTGAATTTTAATACCGGAAAATATTTCCAGTTGCCTGCTTATACAACTCTTGGTTACAGGGATAATGAAGGGGTATTAAAGAACAAGGTTAATAATCTTAAATATATTGGAGTGAATCATATCATTTATGGAGTCGAATACAGGCTGAAACCTGAAATTATATTCACCATTGAGGGATTCCATAAAAAGTATAACAATTATCCTTTTTCGTTGCGTGATTCGGTTAGCCTGGCCAATAAGGGAGGTGACTTCGGAGTTGTAGGAGACGAAGAGGTGAATTCAACCAGCACCGGAAGGGCTTATGGATTTGAAATACTAAACAGGACCAGGCTGGATAAGAAGTTAAACCTGATTGCTGCATATACTTTTGTAAGAAGCCAGTTCAAAGACAGGAATTCTGTATATATTCCCTCGACGTGGGACAGCAAACATCTGTTCACATTAACATTAATACGTTATTTAAAGAAAAACTGGTCTGCCGGTCTGAAATGGCGCTTTGTAGGCGGATTGCCCTATACTCCGTATGACCTGGGAAAATCGTCAATTAAGAAGGCATGGGATTCCCGGGGAAGAGCTTTCCTTGATAATACAAAATTTAATTCCGGAAGGCTTAAGGAATTTCATCAGCTTGATATTCGTATAGATAAAAAATACTTCTTCAGTAAATGGTCATTAATGTTATATCTGGATATTCAGAATCTTTATAATTACCAGGCCGACCAACCGGATTATATTATCAGGGAGCAGGATGATTCAGGTAATTATATTCTCATAAATGATAATACAGAATACCAGTTAAAAGCAATTGATAGTTCTTCAGGAACTGTATTGCCAACAGTAGGTATTATGGTAGAGTTTTAACAGAAGCCTGTTATTTCCACTTCATATACGGATATCTGTAATCAGCGGGTGGTATAAAATTCTCTTTTATAGTCCGCGGAGAAATCCATCTGTACAGATTCAGCATTGAACCTGCTTTATCGTTTGTACCTGATCCCCTTGAACCTCCGAACGGCTGCTGGGCTACAACTGCACCTGTTGGTTTATCATTAATATAGAAATTCCCTGCTGCATCCCTGAGTTTCCTTGTTGCCTGGTCAATTGCCTGGCGGTTATTTGCAAAAATCGCTCCGGTTAATCCGTAAATTGAAGTTTTATCACACAATTCGAGTGTTTCTTCATATTTATCTGAGGAATATATATAAACAGTTAATATAGGTCCGAAAAACTCTTCCTGTAAGGTAAAGTGTTTCGGATCTTTAGCAATAACTACCGTTGGTTCAATAAAATATCCCTTTGATTTGTCATAGCCTCCTCCAATGAGAATTTCTGCATCCTTATCTTTTTTAATTTTTTCAATAGTATCTGATAGCATATCAAATGATGGTTCGTCAATTACTGCATTTATAAAGTTTGTGAAATCCTCAGGGCCTCCCATTTTAAAAGATGAAATATCGTCAATAATTAATTTTTTTATTTCCGGCCAGAGCGAGTCAGGTATATATGCTCTTGAAGCAGCAGAGCATTTCTGGCCCTGGTATTCAAATGCGCCTCTTGAAAGTGCAGTTACTGTCTGAGCGGGATCAGCCGACTCATGAACAAATACAAAATCCTTACCACCTGTTTCGCCTACTATACGTGGATATGTCTTATATTTATGAATAGTATTACCGATAATCTTCCATATACCCTGAAATACTTCTGTTGATCCTGTATAGTGAAATCCGGCAAAATCAGGACTTGAAAAAACAGCATCACTGGCCACCGGACCTGATACCAGCACCATATTTATTACTCCTTCGGGTAACCCGGCTTCCTGCAATACCTCCATAATCACTCGGGCTGAATATATTTGTGTCTTCGAAGGTTTCCATACAACAACGCACCCCAGAATAGCAGGAGCTGTAGGCAGGTTACCTGCTATTGATGTGAAGTTAAACGGCGTCAGGGCAAATACAAAACCTTCAAGAGGCCTCCACTCAATCCTGTTCCATATACCGG
>CP070654.1:1972475-1982050 GCA_020354785.1 Bacteroidales bacterium | reverse complement strand
ATATATTCCTCCCATCCGTAATCAGGGGTTAGTGCATCTATTTTACTGTTCCATATGGTTTGCCAGCTATCTTTATCATCAAACCTGATATCTATTGTCCCGAGATCGTTCCCCTCAAAAGCCACCCATTTTCTTAAGTTTAGCTTTACATCATCATAATATTGGCAATTCATCACCGGTGATACCGCAAAGTAAGCATTTGTTGAATCAATGTTGAGCTGGTACTTACCATCATCAGTCAAATCAGTCCCCATAATTTTACTTCCGCTATATGCATAGGGGGGATCGCTGCTTATATGAGCATATTTTCCCTGGGGGACGTCAATTTCAAAATCATAATCAAGGTCCCATCCTTTATCTGTTTCAAAATTGTCGTAAAATATCGATTCCTCAACAGTATTCTGGCCAGAAGGAGTTATATCTGATGCCGGGAAATTTGAACCGTTCACATCTATTGAGTTTTGTTCGAGCATAAATTTAATTGTGCTTTTGTGATCGGCATCTGCCTTTATATCGGCTATAAGCCAGATGGAGTTCAGACCAATTTCAAGTGTGTCATTCAGACCGGTAAATGTAATTCCTCCACCGGAAATACTTGCAGGGGAACCTATTTTTGTTGAAGCACCTTTTTGCCTGGTTCTGAATATACTGTCAGAAGTAGCCATCAGTTCAAATCCGTTTGTCTCAAATATTGAGTTATCGGGACATAATGATTCAACTGACAATGAGTTTAATACTGCCTGGCCTGTATTACCTACAACCACTATGTCAATCCGGAATACCGGTATATCAGTAAGACCCGAAGGTATTAATTCATGCCTGACATTTTTTGCATTTACAGAGTGAACATACTTTATTATTTCATCCTTTTCCTCTATTATTACCTCATCAACACATACTCCATGTCCGCCCCTTGATATACCCATTAAACCAATATAAAAGTTGTCAACAAGATAATTAGTGTCAATCTCATGAATATTAAATGTATCCATATGCCAGTAATCGTACTCATCAGTGTATGTTTCAATTGTATCCCATTCGCCGGTAGCTCCGACTCTAAACAGGAGCCTTAATTCATCCAGGCCCCAGACACTCTGGTATTGTGCATGTCCGAATGAAAGCTGTGGCTTTTGTGCCGTACTTAAATCAATAGGGGATGAAATGAGTGTTCTGATATTTGGATTCAAATCGGCCCAGTAGAACAAAGCATTGTAATTTCCTTCATATGCAGCCGGGGGATTCAAATTATGCCCTCCGTTCTGGTAGTCCCATTTTATATTCTCATCGGGGGGTGTACTGGTCCAGCTCTGCCTGTCTCCTGCTGTTTCAAAATAAGATTCGAGATACCTGACAGTATCCGTTTGGGAGTATATATTTAACAGTGTTAAAACTGTTATTATTAAAAGTGAATAAATTTTTTTAAATTTCATTTTATAACTTTTCTTTATATTAAAACTTTGTTTAAAATATTTACGTATAAATTTATATAAAGTTTTCAATTATTCTATTATTCTTCAGTAAGATAGGTTAAATTTACTGACAAAATCGTTAATTCATGAACCGTCTGATATTTTTTTTAGCAATCAATTTATTTTGTTTGACCTTATTTGCTCAAACTGATAACTTATTCTGGTTTGCAGCGCCCGATATTTCAAGTGTGCATGGCTCGGGTGAACCTGAAGGAGGGGATGGAAGGCCGATATATATGCATTTTACTGCAGTTTTACCTACTACCGTCACATTAAGTCAGCCTGCAAATTCCGGATTCACACCAATTACTTTCAACCTGGATGCCCTGGAACATCACACAATCAAGTTGAATGACATTATGGATCCAAGTATGATAGAGAATTATCCCCAGAACCTGCCTCTTGGACCAACTGACTCAATACAGAATAAAGCTTTTTTAATTACTGCCGGGCCGGGAGAGATAACTTGTTATTATGAACTGGACAATTACTGGAACAGGGATATTTTCGCATTGAAAGGAAGAAATGGAATGGGTAAGAATTTTTTCGTATCCACGCAAAATTTCTTTGATAACGGAGTTTATAGCGGGACTGCCTGGAGTGGCTTTGTTGTGGCTGCTACTGAGAATAATACACGTATAGTTGTATATCCTAATGATGACTGGTTATACCCTAATCCTCCAATTGCCGATTCCATAGTATTTTATCTTGATATGGGAGAAACATTTGCTTTCAGAGCTGAAGAAAGATTTGCAAACAGGCATATTAACGGTGTAAGGGTAAAATCCGATAAAAAAATAGTTATTACAGGATATGATGATTCAATGGCCCATGACAGTGGCTGCCGTGATACTTTTGGAGACCAGCTGGTTCCTGTAAGTTTATTCGGGAGAGAATATCTTATCATGCAAGGGCAGTTATTTTCAGATGAGAAATTTTTTGTTACTACCTTATATCCTAATACTCAGATATTTGTTAACGATATATTTCAGGAAACAGTTGTAAATGCAGGTGAAGTCAGAAGCTACGATGTGACGGCAAGTACAATGTATGTCAATACTTCGGAACCTTCAATGGTAGTGCATATCACAGGATACGGATGTGAAATGGGAGGAGCATATCTGCCAACTATTGAGGGATGTACAGGTTCATATAGTGTTACCTTTACAAGAACACCAAATACACTTGACGGATTTTTCATGAATCTGATGGTTAGAAATGATACTGTAACAGGAAGTCCGACAAAAAACCAAAGTGTGAAAAATTTTACTATAACCTGTAATAGTAATACCGATACAATTCCTGAAAACTATTTTGATTTTGTTTTGGACTCAGCATGGGCTTTTATGAATAATACTATGGAAGTCAGAAACTACATAAGTAATAAGATTACATCAGGTTCAGAGGCAATGGTAAGTAATAAGATCGCAAGGTTTCACCTGGGAGTTATTAACGGGGGAACTACAACCGGTTGTAAATACGGTTATTTCTCAGATTATGCTTCTGAAAAAGGAAGTGCCGGTATTGGCGGAGCATATGCGCCCAAATTATATACACTTTGTTCACTGGATCCGGTCAGATTAGTTGCAAGCGGTGGAATAGCCTATAAGTGGACAGGTATCAGCAATCCGGCAGATACTAATAATCTTAGTTCCACAATAGTACCCGATCCAATTTTTGCGCCTGATTCAGCGGGATTATATACATTCGAGGTAGACATTATCAGAGAATGTTTTGCAGATACAACATTAACACTGAATATATTTGCATTATCAGGACCTGTGGCATTATTTAACATACAGGAAAAACAAGGCTGTTCACCTTTTTCTCCGCTGATTACCAACCTGACTGATCCTGAAAGGGCGGAAACTATGGAATGGAACTTTGATACAAGGTATAATGACTGGGTTGACGATGCAACACTGACAAATCCGTTTACATGGCCATACCCCGAGAATAATACTGATACTATCCAGGCATACAGGATAAAACTGGTGGCCAAGGGTATTTTCGGTGAGTGCCCTGACAGCCTTAGCAAGACAATTAAAGTATTACCCAATGTAAGAGCAGGATTTTTTACAGATACTGTTTCAGGATGCCATCCACTCCAAATCCAGTTCACAGACACAACTTTCGGCTTCCTTGATACAGTGAAAACATACTGGGATTTTGTTACGAACCAGATGACATATGATTCAATAATCAGCCATACTTTCAATAATTTCGCGCAACAGGATACTACATATTCAGTCAGGTTAATAGCATATTCAATCTTTAATTGCAATGATACTGCTACGACTGATATTAATGTTTATCCCTATATTAATGCAAATTATTCAATCAGCTCAATAATTGACTGCTCACCCTTTGAGACTACTCTGAATCCTATTATTTCAACCGGAGTAGATACTTTTTTCTGGGAATATTATGATATAAACAGGACAATAATTGACAGTTCATTTACAAGAACAACAGAGAATAGTTTTATTTTCAATCATAATGACAATACACAGCCTAATCCCGATACGATTTTCATTGGAATGAACGCTGTCAATGATTACGGATGCCGGGATACTGCAAGTACAAGAAGAATAATTGTATACCCGGAAGTTCATTCATTGTTTGAGGTTGTCCCTGAAGAAATATGTGATTCTGTAAGAGTGGATTTTACAAATAATTCTATCGGATATAATTTGATGTTTGACTGGGATTTCGGTGATGGAATCTCCTATACAGATACCTCAAAATTACCATTCACACACAGGTATTTTAACAGAACAGATGAGGACACTTCATATATAGTATCCCTTATTACAGTATCGAATTATGCATGCAGTGATACAACAACAGATACAGTTTTAGTCCATCCTTATGTGAAGGCCATATTCGGACTGGAATTTTTAAATAACTGCAGCCCCCTGGATGCAAGACTCCCGAATACTTCAAAGGGGGGAGACAGGTTTGACTGGTACTTTGGAGATGGCAGTAATGATTCAGTAATATATACTCCGGATACGATGTTTCATCAATTCGTTAATCCTTCCAATAACGATACTACTTATTATATTAAACTGGTAGCTTCAAATTTCGAATTATGCAAGGACTCGATGACCAGGTCAGTTACATTATACCCTTTAGTTATAGCTGCTTATGATTTTGCAACACCTAATGAAGGTTGTAATCCTCTTAGTGTGGACTTTGTAAATAATTCGCAGGGCAAGAACCTGACATATCTATGGGATTTTGGAGACGGGTCAAATTCGAGCAATCCAAATCCTGTTAATAAGGTTTTTGAGAATTATACATCAAGTGACAGAACCTTTAATGTTCAGCTGACTGCAACAAACCCATATGGATGCGACAGCTCTGTTTCAAGGGATGTAGTTGTATATGCATTTGTTGATGCCAATTTTACTGTTAATAAGGCTGACAGCTGTTCACCTTTCAAAATAAGACTTAACAACAATTCGCAGGGAGGTATATCAGACTTTATCTGGAAATACGCGCCTGATGATTCAATAGTATTAAATGATTTTTCAAATCCTGATATTCCAATTTACAGGAATGCTGGCGATATACCGGATGTTTACGAAATAAAACTCAGGACATTAAGCGCGAATTGTGAAGATGAACATATTGATACTATAACAGTTTATCCTGAGATTCATGCAGATTTCAATCCTGATGTAATACAGGGATGTAATCCATTAACTGTTGCCTTTAGCAATAATACCAATATTCTGGCAAATACATCCTTTTACTGGGATTTTGACGATGGAACATATTATATTGGTGAAAATCCTAATGACCATTTATACAGTCATACTAGTTCAAGCAGTGCATTTTATGATGTCAGTTTAGAGGCAACCAGTGAATATTTCTGCTTTGATGATACTACTATTCAGATAGAAGTATATCCTTTCATAAGAGCACGTTTTACAATGAATAAGCCTTTTATATGCTCAGACGAGACATTTACTATTGACAGATCAGGCTCAGGAGGAGGAATTAACCAGTACTTCTGGGATTTTAACAATGATGGTGTTTATGACTCAAATAACAGTAATATAAGTTTCGATCATACATATACAAACACAGGGACAGCATCACAGAATAATATAATTAAACTTCGGGTAACAAATGTCCAGGGATGTGATACTTCATATACAGGTTCGATACAGGTACATCCTGAAGTCAGGGCAGCCTTTAATATTGACGATACTGAACCATGTTACCCGCATATGACAGTCCTTACAAATATGTCAAATGATATTGGTGTTGTTTCAACTAATTTTAACTGGGATCTTGGAGACGGCTCAAATTCCAGTGAGGTCAGCCCGTCACATTTTTATAAGAATTTCAGTTATACTAATGACAGGCAACTGACCATTACACTAACAGCAGCATCAGACTACGGATGTGACAGCACAGTATCTCAGACTATTACAATTCATCCCAAACCAAATGCCGAATTTGAATTTGCAGGCAAGTCTGCAGATTGTCCTCCGTTTACTCCGGTGATTTATAACACATCAGAGGGTACAAACCTTTCTTATAACTGGACCCTGGAAAATGGTACGGTAAGCTCCAGTACAGAATTTGAACCGGTAAGTACTTTTCCAAATGAAAGTAATGATATTGTGTCAAACACTATAACTCTGGTTACTACAACAGAATTTAACTGTGAAGATACTTCAGAGTTAATCCTGCAGGTTTATCCGGGCGTAACAGTTGATTTTTCCGCTTCACCACAGTGGGATGGCTGTAATCCTTTAATACTGGATTTAGATGGCCAGCATAATGAAAATGCGGTAAATTTTATGTGGAACTTTGATGACGGAAGCATAAGTACACTGGAAGATCCTCAGCACCTCTTTACAAATGACCAGGCTACAAATAGAGAATTTGAAGTTTACTTCAGAGCTATATCGGCCTATGAATGTGAAGATGACACCACAAAGATTGTGACAGTTTATCCGAGCCCCTCACCGGAATTTTCACCTTCTCCTGTTCTACAGGAGTACGACACTATAAACGAAATGACCAGCGTCACATTTAATAATTTAACTGTCCATCAGGATATCTGGGATTATGAATGGAACTTTGGAGACAATACAACAAGCGACAATAACAGCCCTGCATTCGTATATACTTACGGCAATCTGTTCTGGGGTGATCCTGGAAACGGGTATGCTGTACCTGTCACCCTGGATGCAGTAAACAGGGATAATCCGGAATGTAACAACAGTATTTCACATGATATTGTAATATTACCACCTAAACCTCAGATTTATATTGGAGAAAATGTTTCCGGCTGTGTCCCTCTTGAAGTGAGTTTTGACGCTACGGTGAAGTATACTGATAACACTTATGACTGGGATTTTGGATATAATAACGAAACATCGACTGAAGCTGAACCGGTATTTGAATATACTGAACACGGTATTTACATGGTAAGGCTTATTGTTAGAGGACCGGGAGGAGTAAATGTTGACTTTAAGGATATCACGGTTCATCCGAATCCTGAAATAGATTTCACATTTGCTCCCAGTGAAGTGCTGAAACAAAGCCAAACAGAACCTTCTGAAGAAATTAAATTTTATAATAATAGCAAGTACGGTGAGAATTATGAATGGTACTACAGGTATGAAGCAGATTATGAAAGAATAGATGAGCCGTTTTCAGAAGAAAAAGAACCATTTCTGACATTATATGATACCGGATATTATTATGTAACATTAGTAGCAGAAACCTCTTATGGATGCAGAGACTCCCTTATTCATCCGACTCCGATATATGTTAAGGGGATTAAGGAATTTGAAATGCCGGACTACTTCTATGTCAATCCTGCCAGCATTTCCAGCGGAACCTATGAAAAGGATGTCCCGAAGGATGGTCTGTTTTTCCCAAGATCCATGGGTGTTGAAAAATATAAACTTGAAATATATAATCGCTGGGGAGAGCTTATATTTAGTACCGAGAGTATTAATGAGGGCTGGAACGGCTGTATAGATAATGACCCGGAACATCCTGTCAGTCAGGGAGTCTATGTCTGGAAGGTAAAAGCTACATTCACTAATGGACAGACAAAGGTATATGCCGGTGATGTTACCCTTCTTATTACTCCTGAAAGAAGTACCCCGGATAATTAATAAATAGCAGCTATATATAAACACTTGTAGACAAGGTTTATTACTTTAGCCTGCGGAAAGGTTATATTTATGGAAATGATGAATTCATTTGTCAAATGTTAATTATATTATGATATTTATACTATTAAAATTTTTGTTAACAATGTTCATAATTAGTTAAAGAATAATGAGTTAACATTTAAAAAAATATTTAATTTTCAAAATATCCGTTTATAACTATATACAGGATTTTTACGTATTAACTTACGGGAAATGAATTATTAGTAATATATCAATTGCAGTTAATGAATAAAGGGATCATTATAGTTATTTTGTGTTTTGCATGTACATGGAGAATATATACACAGGATCCTCAATTCTCACAGTTTTATGCCAATCCGCTATATCTGGCACCTTCTTTTGCAGGAGCTGTTGAAGGAAGCCGTGTAACTGCAAATTACAGAAATCAATGGGTCACACTTGTTCCCTTTGTTACTTACCATGTCGGTTATGACCAGTATTTTGCCGATTTTAAAAGCGGGGTTGGTGTGATGTGGTTAAAAGATGTAATAGGGAGGAGCGAATTAGGTATATCAAGGCTTAGCCTGTCATATTCCTATAATTTTCAAATAATGCGCACCATAACTTTCAGGCCGGGATTGAAGTTTTCGTACATTGAACACGGCTTATTTAATTATGATCTTAACAGCATATTTGATATTCTGGGAGAGCCAAATCCCGGGTCAATATATGATACCGAAAGGGCAAGAAATATTGATGTAGGGTCATCACTTCTTGTGTATACAAAGAATTTATGGATAGGAACTACATTTGACCACATTATTCAGCCCGACATATCATTTTCAACCCTTGAAGCCCGTCTTCCTTTAAAATTTTCTTTATTCGGGGGAATAGAACTGATAAAGAAAGGCAGGCTGTTAAAACCAAGAGACGAAACCATGAGTTTTGCCTTCCTGTTCAAAAGCCAGGGCAGGCAAAACCAGCTCGATATGGGAATATACTGGCATAAGGTACCTATTGTTCTGGGTGTATGGTACAGGGGAATTCCTCCCTTTAATTCACAGCGTGGAGATGCATTTATACTTCTCGCAGGATATAAAACAAGATATTTCAATATAGGGTATAGTTTTGATCTTACTATTTCAAACTTAATCTCTCATGCCTACGCTACTCACGAAGTGTCGTTAAGCATAAAGTTTAACCTGCCAAAAAGGAGAAGAAAAATCACAAGTATTCCCTGTCCTGAATTTTAAAATCTCGCATCCACATAACCATAATTGAGAATTAACAAATTTTCAAATTAGTATAACTTGGTTTATATTTGTCCCTTATTAAAAGGATATCAATTTTAATTTTATAATCAAAACAATGAAAAGACTACCATTAATATTAAGTGCAGTTAGTATACTGGCAGTTGGACTGCTATATGTATTACATTTTACGGACATATCAGATAATGAAACAACTACGGAACATTCATATGAAGAAGAACTGGTACCATTAGACATATCGTCAACGCCGATAGCTTATATCAATATTGATACTGTAGTTAATAATTATGATTTATATTATGATCTCAAACAAAAATTTGAAAGAAAATATAAAACCTCTGAGGCTGAGTTAGCTTCAAAAGAAAAAGCCTATAAAAAGGATGTTGAGGATTACCAGTATAAGGTCCAGCGCGGACTTGTTACCCGTTCAGATGCACAAAAGCTTGAACAGCAGATTCTTAACGAACAGCAGAATCTTCTGCAGCTGCAGGAGAATTTAAGACTGGAGCTGGCAGAAGAAGAACAGGTAATGCTCAGACAGGTTCTCCATTCAATTACAACTTATCTGCAGGAGCTTCAATCAGAGTATAAATACCAGTTTGTATTCGGAACCACTGCAATCGGAGGTAACGTTCTGTATGCCGACAGGAATCTTGATATTACCAGGCAGGTTATCAGAGGTT
>CP070654.1:1966237-1972375 GCA_020354785.1 Bacteroidales bacterium | reverse complement strand
GCAAAATGAAATTATTCAGCGAACTGAACATGAAATAATATGATAAGCAATCAAACATGCATGTTTAAAATACAAAACAAAATATTTTTAACTGGTTAAAATCTTAAACGAATGAAACTACTAATAACAGGTTTATTTATTCTTGGCGCATTCTTAACTGAGCTAAGTTCTCAAAATGCTGACAAAATTGCAATGACTCCTCCCATGGGATGGAACAGCTGGAACAAATTCGGTTGCGATGTAAGTGAAAAACTAATAAAGGAAATGGCTGACGCCATGGTTTCATCGGGGATGAGTAAGGCAGGTTATCAGTATGTTGTTATTGATGATTGCTGGCAAATCGACAGGGATAGTGCAGGAAATATTATTGCAGATCCTGAACGCTTTCCTTCAGGGATAAAAGCACTTGCAGACTATGTTCATAGTAAAGGCCTGAAATTTGGAATCTATTCATGTGCCGGCACAAAAACATGCCAGCGCAGACCGGGCAGTCGTGGTTACCAGTATCAGGACGCCCGCCAGTATGCAGCGTGGGGGGTAGATTATCTTAAATATGACTGGTGCTATAATGAAGAACAGGATGCAAAAGCCGCATATAAAACAATGAGTGACGCATTAAAAGAATCCGGAAGACCAATTGTATTCAGTATTTGTGAATGGGGCTCCAATGAACCGTGGAAGTGGGCGGAAGGTATTGGCCATCTGTGGAGAACAACAGCTGATATAAGAGATTGTTTTGACTGTGAATTAAACTGGGGAGGGCTGGGTGTTTTAAATATTATTGATAAACAGGTTGATCTGTGGAAGTATGCAGGACCCGGACACTGGAATGATCCTGATATGCTGGAGGTAGGCAATGGCGGAATGAGTGAAGAAGAATATAAAACCCACTTTTCGATGTGGTGTATGCTTGCCGCTCCTTTAATGGCAGGAAATGATTTAAGAAATATGACAGAATCAACACAAATGATTCTTACGAATAAGGAAGTAATTGCTGTTAACCAGGATTCACTTGGCAATCAGGGCATTAAATTCCTTGACATGGGCGATCATGAAATATGGGTGAAGTTCCTGAAAAACAATGAAATAGCTGTCTGTTTTCTGAATCGCTCAGAACAGCCATGGCTTTGCAATTACAACTGGGGGAAAATGAACATTTATCATATTGGAAAAGCTGTTAGATTTTCCTCCATGAAATATAAAATTCGTGATTTATGGGAACATAAAATGATTGGAACTACTGAACAAAATCTTAATAAGGAAATCCCGGGACATTGCGTACTTATGGTAAGGCTGATACCTGTAAAAGAATAAAAATCATTCTTCAAATGAAACAGTTATTGACTATATCTATTATTTGTTTAGTTCTTTCCTTTAACCAGGTAAATTTTCTCTATTCCCAGGTCACAATAAGCGATTATAACAGGGCTGATTCTACTGCTAAATTCGACGACCTGGTATACCATGGTTATATTATCCCAAAATGGATCGACAGCACTAACAACTTCTGGTACAAAGTAAAAACCCGTAAAGGAGATGAATATTTTCTTATAGATGCTCCAAAACAAAAGAAGAAAGCTGCATTCGACCAGGAAAAATTGTGCGCCCGTATAAATTCAAAGACCGGTAAAAAGCACAAACCATATTCAATACCCCTTATGAATATATCATTTTCCGAAAACCTTAAAGAACTGGAATTTGAACTTGACAGTTTTAAATGGAAATGTAATCTTGCAGACTATAAACTTACCAGGCTTGACAAGGTTAAGCCTGAAAAAAGAAAATACTGGGCAGAGAGTAGAGATGAATTAAGCAACCCGCCGGTAGTTTCTCCTGACAGCAGCTGGACTGCCTGTATAAAAAACTATAATGTCTATGTCAAAGACATAAAGACTAATAAAGAACACCAGCTAAGCTATGACGGATCGGAAGGTGAATTCTATTCTTCATTCATATTATGGTCGCCTGATTCAAGGATGTTAACTACAAACAAAATAAGAGATAATAAAAAGCATTATATATACTTTGTGGAATCATCTCCTGAAAACCAGTTGCAGCCTGTTCTGCATAAACGTGAATATCTGAAACCCGGAGATGCTCTGCCGGTTAAAAAACCCTCATTATTTAATATTTCAGAGAAGAAACAGATTCCTGTAAATACTACGGATTTTGAGAATCAATATTATATTTCAAATACAAAGTGGTGGAAAGACAGCCGCGGTTTTACATTTGAATTTAACCAGCGGGGGCATCAGGTCTATCAGGTAGTTGAAGTTAATGGCAGTTCCGGAGATGTAAAAGTTATTGTTGATGAACGGAATAAGACTTTTATAGACTACAGTGGTAAACGATACCGTCACGATGTCAACGATGGTAAAGAAATCATTTGGGCTTCTGAACGTGATGGCTGGAATCATCTTTATCTTATTGACGGGGAGACAGGAATAGCAAAAAACCAGATAACAAAAGGAGAATGGGTTGTCAGAGGAGTAATTAATGTTGATGAGAAAACCAGGCAGATAATATTCATGGGAAGCGGACAAAACAAGGGAGAGGACCCTTATTTTATTCATTACTATAAAATTAATTTTGACGGAAGCGGAATGGTTGACCTTACTCCTGAACACGCTAACCACAGGGCAACTTTTTCGAGAAATTACAATTACTTTGTTGATAATTATTCAGCAGTCAACCTGCCTCATGTTACATTATTGCGCGACGCATCTGACGGTAAAATACTTATGCAGATCGAGCAAGCTGATATCAGGGATCTTCTGGCAAAGGGATGGAAAACTCCGGAGGTTTTCGTGGCAAAAGGCAGAGACGGCCACACTGAAATCTGGGGCAATATTTACCGTCCGACAAATTTCGATTCAACAAAATCTTACCCTGTACTTGAGCATATATATGCAGGACCACATAGTTCCTTTGTTCAAAAATATTTCAGGCCTGCTATGCGCTTTACTCCAATAGCTGAACTTGGATTTATTGTTGTAAAGATTGATGGTATGGGAACGTCCAACCGTTCAAAGGCTTTCCATGATGTATGCTGGAAAAATTTAAAAGACGCCGGATTTCCTGACAGGAAGTTATGGATAAAAGCGGCAGCAGAAAAATATCCTTATATGGATACAAGCAGGATTGGAATTTTTGGTACTTCTGCAGGCGGACAAAGTGCTCTTGCTGCCCTTTTGTTTCATCCGGAATTTTATAAAGCTGCCGTTTCTTCCTGCGGATGTCATGATAACCGCATGGATAAAATATGGTGGAATGAACAATGGATGGGATACCCTGTTGGCCCACATTATTCAGAATGCTCCAATGTGGTTAATGCCGGTAAATTAACCGGACACTTAATGCTTATTGTAGGTGAGATTGATGATAATGTTGACCCTGCATCAACTTTACAGGTAGCTGACGCATTAATTAAGGCCGATAAAGATTTCGAACTTGTGGTTTTGCCAGGCAAAAACCATACATCAGGTGGTAAATACGGCGAGCGAAAAAGAAGAGACTTTTTTGTAAGGCATTTACTCGGTGTTGACCCCCCTGACTGGAACCTAAGCGAAACAAACAATAATAAAAACAATAACTTAAACTTAAAACCATAACAAAATGAAAACTAATGCAAAACTCATTTTATGCTATTTATTTATTGCATTCCTTGTTATTTCATGTGAGACCTTTACAGAAAACAGGATTAAAACTGCAGGGCCGGAAGTAGTTGAATTCAGGGTTTTACCTTTTGAATTGAACCAGGTTAAGCTTCTTGAAGGACCTTTCAAAAAAGCTACCGAATTGAATGTAAAGTCTCTGCTAAATTATGAGCCCGACCGGCTTTTAGCCAAGTTCCGGACAGAAGCAGGGCTGGAAGCTAAAGCCGAACATTATCACGGATGGGAAGATGCAACTATTGCCGGACACAGTCTTGGTCACTACCTTACTGCCTGCGCCATGATGTACCAGACCACAGGTGATACTCAATTCCTCGACAGGGTAAATTACATTGTTGATGAACTTGAGATTATTCAGAATGCCGACAGTGACGGATATATAGGAGCATTCCCCGAAGGAAAGAGAATCCTTGAAGAAGAAGTAGCAAAAGGCGATATAAGGTCAGCCGGATTCGACCTTAACGGAATCTGGGTTCCTTATTATACTCAACATAAGGTTATGGGCGGTCTTCGCGATGCATATCACTTATGCGGTAATGAAAAAGCTATAGAAATAGAAAAAATATTTGCTGACTGGCTTGAAGGAATAGTAATTGATATGCCTGACAGTTCTGTGCAAAAAATGCTGCACTGTGAACATGGCGGCATTAATGAGGTACTTGCCCAGCTATATGGAGACACCGGAGATGAAAGATATCTAAAAATGTCAATGATCTTCCATCATAAAGTCATTCTTGATTCCCTTTTAGCCGGTAAGGATATTCTTCCCGGAAAGCACGCCAACACACAGATCCCTAAATTGACAGGACTTGCACGCCGGTATGAACTGACGGGAGATACTGATGACAGAAAAACTGCTGAATTCTTCTGGGACAGAATGGTACACTATCATACATATGTTACAGGAGGTAACGGCAACAATGAATATCTTGGTGAGCCAGGTAAACTTAGAAACCGCCTTGGTACCAATACTACGGAATCATGCAATGTATATAACATGCTAAAGCTGACACGGCATCTGTTTACATGGGAGGCATCTGCCGAAGTAGCTGATTATTATGAACGTGCATTATTCAACCACATCCTGTCTTCACAACATCCTGAAGACGGACGTGTCATATACAACCTGTCAATTGATATGGGAGGGAGAAAATTGTTCCAGGATCCATACTGGTTTACCTGTTGTGTTGGTACAGGTATGGAGAACCATTCAAAATACGGACGAAATATCTTCTTTTACAATGATAAAGAATTGTTTGTGAGCCAGTTTATTGCAGCTGAGCTTAACTGGGAAGAAAAAGGATTAATAGTACGGCAGTTAACTGCATATCCTGAAGAGCAAGGTACAAGGCTGGAATTTGATTGTAACGAACCTGTCAGAATTACTTTACAGATTCGTTATCCGGCATGGGCTGAAAATGGTGTTGAGCTTTCAGTAAACGGTAAAAGAAAAAAAGTAAAACAGGAACCCGGAAGCTTTATCTCAATTAATAAAACCTGGGAAAAGGGCGATTTTGTTGAAATGAAAATCCCGTTTACACTTCGACTGGAGACTATGCCCGATGATTCAAACCGCATAGCTGTTTTTCACGGACCTGTTGTGCTTGCAGGAGATTTAGGACCTGAAGATGATACCAATGTACATAGTCCTTTATATGTCCCTGTATTTATGACAAAAGATCGCAATCCTGAAAACTGGATTGAGCCTGTTGAAGGAAAAGTTAACACTTTCAATACAATAAATATTGGCAGACCCGGAGATGTTGAACTCAGGCCGTTCTATACATTTTATGATCGCCGTTATTCAATATTCTGGGATTTATTTACCGAAGAGGACTGGAAATCCCGTGAAGCTAACTACAAAGCACAACTAAAAAGAAAAAAGGAGCTTGAAACACTGACAGTAGATTTTGTTCAGCCCGGAGAAATGCAGCCGGAGCGTGATCATAATTTCAAAGGGGAAAGAACATACGCCAGATCCTTTAAAGAAAGACGAAACAGGGAGGCCAGGAGCGGATGGTTCTCTTTTGATATGACGATATTACCCGACAAACCGGTTAACCTTGTAGTCGAATACTGGGGTGGATTTCCCGGATCCAAAACATTTGATATCCTCGTAAACGGAGAAGTAATAGCCACAGAAAATATCTCAAACAAGAAGGATGGGGAATTTATCCTGATTCAATACGATATTCCCGAAAATATTACAAGGGGTAAAAATAAAGTAACCGTTAAGTTCGAGTCTCATCCCGGTAATATGGCCGGACCGGTATTTGGAGTTAGAATGATTAAAATATAGATTACTGCTTTTTTATTTTATGGTTAAGCAACCACTTGAAGAGGGGACAGCGCCCGGGGGCTGTCCTTTATTCAATAATCCCGACAGATTGTGCAACTATTATTTCCTGGTTTTCTTTCAGTGCTAGTTTTTCAGCCAGCGCTTGCTTATCCATATAACCCCTGA
>CP070654.1:1961505-1966137 GCA_020354785.1 Bacteroidales bacterium | reverse complement strand
TAATATTTTTATTGAATCATTAGTAACATAAATAATTATAATATGAGAACTAAAGTTAATTGCCTGCTTATCGTTTATACGTTATTTCCCTGTACATTTGCCGGTACTCACAGTAATAACAGCATTACACCGGATAGTGCTGAAAATTACCTGGTAGACTATTGCTATGATATAATGCAATATCAGACATATGGAAGGTCATTTATTTTCCCTGCAAATATTGCTTCAGATGAAACATATGCAGGAGGAGGAATTCATGATGATTATGAACTATGTAATATTGATAGTTTTTCATTAGACTCAGACAACGGGTATGTGGAAAGCTTATGGGAAAAATATTATGAAAGTATTGAAAGATGCAACCTTTTATTAGGAGCAATAGGGCCAGATGCTGGTGCTGAATACAACAGATTTGTGGCAGAAGCGAAATGCCTGAGGGCATATTTTTACTTCTGCATGGTAAGATACTACGGTGGTGTGCCGCTTTGGATTTCAGATGATATTAATCAGTTAAATAGTCTTGCACGAGCCGCTTCATCAGAAGTATATACTCAGATTGAAAAGGATTTGTCCGAGGCAATACCATACCTGCCGCTGCGTTCAGGTTTAGCTGGAGGCGAGAATTTCAGGTTGACATCCGGAGCAGCACGTACTCTTCTTGGTAAAGTTTACCTGTTTCAGCAGAAATGGTCTCTGGCTGTCGGGCAATTTTCTGTGGTAATCAATACAGGAGAATACTACCTTTTACCCGATTTTTCAGAGATTTGGGAGACAACAAACGAGTTTTCATATGAATCAATTTTTGAAATTCCTTTTACTTCTGTTCAGGATGACTGGGATCGCGGTAATTATGATGTTATGCTTATGGCATACAGGGGAGGAATAAGCTCCGGTAATACATACCGGGGAGGATGGGGATTATGCCCTGTTACAACTGATCTTGTTGAAGCCTACCAGGCTCAGAACGATACCATTAGACTTAATGCAACTGTTGTTGATGAAGCAGCAATACTGGATGACGGATGTACAATGATGGATGATAGCAGGCAATATACAGGTTATTTTAACAATAAATATGCCTCTTTAGCGGCAGACTATATACATGATTTCTATTCTGAAAAGAATGAGATCATTTTAAGATATGCTGATATTCTGCTTATGTATGCGGAAGCATTATATCATCTTGGAAATGAAATCGCAGCCCAGGCATACCTTAACCTTGTCAGGGAGAGAGTGTACCTGGATGAAATTGATGTAACCGGAGAAGAACTGCTGGAAGCCATACAGGAAGAGCGTCGCCTGGAATTTGCCCTGGAAGGAAGCCGTTTTTTCGACCTGGTGAGATGGGATAAAGCTATCACGGTGCTTGCCGGTATGGGATACCAGCCTCATAACAATGTCTGGCCGATACCAGCAAGTGCTTTTTTCGCAAATCCCAATCTTACACAGAATCCGGGATATAGTATACCTGTCGGGATAAGGAACGTACGTTTGCCTGCAAATGATCTTAATTTGCAATTATTTCCAAATCCGGCAACAAGCAAATTAAACCTGAGTTTCAATCTTAACAAGCCTGGAGACGTTTTAATTTCAGTTTATTCAGTTTATGGCAAAGAGGCGGTAAGTTATAAATTATTTAATCGCCCTGCAGGCGGAAACAGATTTGAAGTGGACATGAGTAACATTCAAAATGGAGTATATTCAGTAACCGTTAAGTCAGGGGGAAATAAATCGGTCGTAAAGGCTGTAATATTAAGATAATCCTTACCGGCTGAAATATATCTGAAATCCTAAACTTAGCACAACAGCAGAATTGAGATCAGATTCAGCCCATTTTTCAAAATTATATCCTAATATTGCCTCTAATCCTATACTTTCGTTTAAAAAATATGTTCCTCCTATTCCGGCCGAACCTCTTATTCCTGAAGATGAATCGCTGCTATCATTAAATTTTGTTGAACTACCCTTTACTCCGAATGCTCCTGTAACGAAAATCATAATGTCAGATGGCGGGCCGAAATAATATCTTAAATTAGGTGTAATACCGTAATTAATTGTTGTATTGCCTTCTCTGGCGAATAATGATAAAGGCAGACTGGCACCGATTGTTAATTTGTCAATTATAAAATAACCCATATTAGGGGATAACGCGAAATAGAATGTATTGGACCCATTACTAAAGTTAATGGAAGCACTGGCACCTCCACCTAATAAGTAATTTCCCTTTTCTGTCTGGTTGAATGCTTTCAGAACACATAAAGAACAAAAAAGAACGCATATAAAGATTAATTTTTTCATGACACTTAACTTTTTATGTTATTATTTGACAATAAGCAAATTATACATAACTAATACACAATATACAAATAATTTTATTACTGTATTTATATAATGCAGATTATATAAAAAGAACTAAAATCTTTCTGTTAACTTTGATAAATAGATAACACTATTTAAATTATAATATTCTGCAATTTAGTGTTTAATTATTACTATTTTATATTTCCGGGGCTATCTTTTAACTATATTTACTTATAAATCTGATAGTCATTGAGTAAGTATATAAAAAGGCTGATAAGCCAGGGTGAGCATCAGCAACTGGACTTTAAATTTGAAATTTCCGATGCAAAAAAAATTGCCCGGACGTTTTCAGCATTTGCCAACACAAAAGGGGGAAAGCTCCTTGTCGGAGTTAAGGATAATGGCGTAATAGCCGGAATAAGAACCGACGAGGAAGACTATATGATTGAATCAGCAGCTCATTTATATTGCAGGCCTGCAATAAAATACACTACGAAAAAGTGGCATATTGAAGGCAGGTGGATTCTTGAAGTCAGCATACCTGAGAGTGAACGAAAGCCACACTATGCCAGGAATGAGGAAGGTAAATGGCTTGCATATCTGAGAGTTGATGATCAGAATTTTCTGGCTAACAGAATACTCTTAAGAGTCTGGAAAAAAAGAACAGGGAAAAAACCTGTATTTTTAAGATATAGAGAAGCAGAGAAAAAGTTATTGGAGTATCTCAGGTGTAATGAAAAAATTACCCTTTCAGAATTTTTAAAAACAGTTAAAATAAATAAATTCAGGGCAGAAAATATTCTTGTTAACCTAATATCAATAGGTGTATTAAGAATAGAGTTTACTGAAAAGGAAGTTTTTTATAATTTAAAAGAGCCGGTTAAAGTATAGATATTCAGCTGTTAGAATATAAATTATGATATATCGCTCATGGATTAATGAACAAGATGTGTAATAATTTGTTGAAAGGATAACATATTTAACCGATATTTAGTTTTTATTTGAAGTGAAATAACAATTTCCAAAAAAAATGAAAGGATAATTAAGCATGAATTCAAGAATATATTTATTGTTAACTATGATGTTTGTATGGTTGATTTCCTGTAATAATCCGTCTGCACAGGAAAATACATCAGATAGTTATATTGCCCGGTCGGACAGGCAAACCGTTAGTAAGGCTGAACCGGTAAATACAAATAAGGATTTGAATACAAAGTTAAATACAAAACCCGTTAAACTGACAAAACAGGATTTTCTGGATTTAGTAATGGATTACGAAAGGAATCCTGAAAAATGGATTTATAAGGGAGAACTACCCTGTCTGATTGATTTTTATGCTGACTGGTGTGCCCCTTGCAGAATTACTGCACCAATTCTTGAAGAACTGGCTGAAGAGTATGCCGGTAAAATAAACATTTATAAAGTAGATATACAACGTGAAAAAGAATTAGCCCAGGTATTCGGGATCACTGGTATTCCTGCATTTTTATACTGTCCCCTGGAGGGAAATCCCAGTATAACGTCAGGCATAGCAAGAACTGTGGAAGAAACAAAACAATTGTTTAAGAATCAAATTGAAAGTATACTGTTAACTACTGATATATAAGAAAAGATTCAACTTTAACTTACAAAGAACATTCCCGCCTTAGCCACGCGGGAATTTTTTTTTCTTTTCCATTTTTATTAACAACTATATTTTTTTGAAGCTATTTAAATTAAATTAGCAACTGGAATTTTGCTGGGAGTAGTTGGCGGATTCGTGTCTGAAAGGTAATCAGTCCTGCGGGCAGAAAGTATCTGGTATTTAGCATCCATTTGTACTATTGTAATATGTTTTTAATTATTGATACCGAAACAACCGGTCTTCCTGAAAAATATGATGCCCCGGTTACTGATATTGATAATTGGCCTCGTTTGGTCCAGTTGGCCTGGCAATTACATAATAGTAAGGGGGAACTAGTCGAATCAAGTAATTTTATAATCAAACCTGAGAATTTTACTATTCCTTTTAGTGCAGAAAAAGTCCATGGAATATCAACAGAAAAGGCACTGAAGACTGGCAGGGAATTGAAATTTGTGCTTAAGGAATTTGCAGAGTCAATTAACAGGGCTGAATTCATTGTTGGCCATAACATAGATTTTGATAAGAGTATTATTGGTGCAGAATATGTAAGGACAAATATTCCAAATAAACTGTTTGAGAAGACAAGTATATGTACCAAAGAAGAATCAACCGGATTTTGTGCTATACCGGATAGCCGTGGAGACAAATACAAATGGCCGACATTAGCGGAATTGCACAGAAAATTATTTAATGAAGATTTTAATGAG
>CP070654.1:1955904-1961405 GCA_020354785.1 Bacteroidales bacterium | reverse complement strand
ACTCCTTATGTTCAGGCGCAGTAAACATAAGAAAGCCTAAAATTATAATCGATACAACAGGTATTAATAATAAAATTGTTATTCCCATGAATTGCTATTTATGCATATTTATGCGCCAATTGGTGGCAAATATATATATTTTCATCAATAAAAAAAGCATGTCTGTCAAAAAAAGTAATTTTTTATTTCAGATAAGACTTCAGTTTATTAAACAGATTTTTAAAGTTTGTCTGTGTTTCATTGTCGAAATCAGAAAACTTGACACCTTCATCCTGCACATGCCTGATAAATTCAGTAGCCAGTATTGTACGTGAAAGATTATTTGTTTCAATATACTCAGAAATAGACTCTGTTATACCTACCCTTTTATGTAAAATATACTTTTTAAAGTCAATTACTGAAAACAGATCCTCTATGCAATTGTAACCTTTCATCATCAGGATTTTGTCTTTTGAATTGCTCTCATCATTAATAAATATGGTCTTTTTCAATTCATCCAGCACATTCCTGGATTCATCATTATCTGTCAGCAATATTATAAAATCCAGCTTCCATCCTACCAGTATATTGACAAGAATAGGAATATTTGAAGCATTTGAAGCTGGTAAAAAGAAAGCATCCTCAAAGGCAAGTAATTTGTATATCGTTGTCAGATAATAATAACTTACTGCATCTTCTATTAAGACATTATTTTTCTTTTGTATAAATTGTTGTTCATTCAATCTTGTCCCCATCAGGGAATATATGGGTGATAGTGTATCCAGTGATGCTGAATGCAACGATTTAGCATCCAGAATAATTGTATCGCTGTTTTCAACATTTTCATCAGTTCGCTGAACGGCTAAAATCCTGTATAGTTTATTTATATCCACAAGGTGAGGTGAATGAGTTGAATATACAATCTGCATAGAATCTTTCAGATCTTCAAAAACCTTAAGCACATCTTCCTGTGCACGTGCATGCAGGCTTAATCCGGGTTCATCTATAAGCAATACCCTCTCCATGCTATTTTGTCTGGCCGTAGCCTTAAGTTCAAGGTAAAACGACAGAAACCACCTTACTCCCCTGCTCCTCTGCTTAGGATACAATCTCTCCTGTTTGTCTTTAATCCAGAATTCCAGGTATGGTTTGCCGCTTTTCTCCGGCACTGTATAATCGTAGTGTTCAAGCTCAAAATTTAGCCTGATTTTATTGTCTTTACCTACGTTCTGCCTCCAGTAATCCTGGAAATTAATGGTGATGTCGCTATTAAGGTTTTCGATTTTCTGCTTAAGAATCCTGTGATTCTTTTCTCTGAAAAACTCTGCATCCAATCCGGCTATCCTTAAAAAGTTCTGTGCAGCCTTATAGCCTTCAGCACCCTGGTTTTCCATCAGTAGATCTTCAAGGTCAATCTTGTTAGGCAGAAGGCTGCTAAAATCCTCAAAAAACTCAAATACAGGTATGTGTTTAAATAATTCTTTGCCAATATCTTCAATCCTGTAATATTTCTTTTGCTTTTCACTGTCTATCCTGGCTTCTTCTTCAGCAATTTTAAACTTCTGTCCATTAAATACCTTGGACGCGATAACTTTTTGTAATAATGACTCTTCCTTTAGTTCATTATAGCTTTTTACCGCCTGGGAGTATTCGAATCTCACTGCCTGGAGTTTCTGGTATGCAGCTTTCTTTTCCTTGTCGTTGGAGCAAATTTCAAAGAGGTGCTCAGTATCTTTCATGGCATTGTAGACCTTTGCTAACTCTTTTTCTGCCTGGGCAACTCTTTCTATGATCTCATTACATGATTTGCAAATACTTGATTTTTCGGATATATCCTGGAGCTGCATTTTAATATCTTCAAATGCTTTAACCTTTTTATTAAATTCATCTTCTTTCTGCGAACATATTTTCAGAGTGGATTCGTATTCCTGCTGAGTCATTATTTTTTCATCGTTCTTTCTGGCTTTTCTGCGTGTTTTTTTTGCTTCGTCACGCTTTTGATACCAGTTATTCAGCTGTGTTTTAGCCTCCTCCTTGTCATGCTCAGCCAGTTCCATGTCTTTGAGAATAACTTCTACTCTTTCCAGTATTTTATCTATTTCCTCCTGCACTTTTGATTCCAGCTCTTTCTTTTCTTTTTCACGGATTTCAAAATATTCCATGACATCCTTGTCAATAATTTTTATTGTGCTGGATTTTTTCTGGTTCCATTCCCTGGAAAGAGTAATTTCCTTTTTATTTTCCAGTATTTTCTTTAGCTGGTCAGGTAACAATCGTGGATTTAACAAATCGAAGATTTTTCTGTCTTCAATATCGAATGAACAGCTGACTGTAGGAAATGTCAGGTCACTTCTTAAAACATCATCGGAGATCTTATCCTCGTAGAAACTTCTTAATGCCTCCAGCACAGAAGTTTTACCTGATTCATTCTGTCCGATAAGCGCGGTAATATTATCATACGCCAGATAAGTCCACCCGGAGTTGATTATTGATCTGTAGTTTTGTATGTTGAACGATAATAACTTCATTATTATCAGATTAAACCTTTATATGGTATCTAAATCCAAACATTAATACGTCATCTAGCTGTGCAAGGTTACCTTTCCACTGCTTAAATGTTTTAATTAATTCACTTTTTTGGGAATGCATAGGTAAACTACTTATATTCAGCAGCAGATTCCTGAAAGGCTGGTATTTATATTTTTTTCCGTCCGGACCGCCGAACTGGTCTACAAAACCATCTGAAAATAAGTATACTATATCACCTTCTTCCAGATTATATTGATGGTTGGTAAACGAATTTTCTTCCAGTGCTGCAATACCTATTGGCATTTTATCACCCTGCATTTCAATCAGCCTGTTCTTTTTTACAATATAGATCGGGTTAAATGCCCCTGAAAATTCCAGCATATTTGTGTCAGTGTTTACCAGGCAGAGTGCCATGTCAATTCCGTCTTTCTGTTCTTCCTCTATACCTCTCTGATTCAAAGCTCTCATAACGCTTTCCCGAAGCTGGTTTAAAATACTGCTTGCCGAATTATAGCATGCCCTGTTCACTATTTCGCTTAACAGGGTTATTCCAAGTATACTCATAAATGCTCCTGGCACACCATGTCCTGTACAATCGGCAACAGCAATAATCAGGTCTGATTTCCTCTTTGTAATCCAGTAAAAATCACCACTAACAATATCACGGGGAATGAAAATTACAAAATGTTCCGGCAGAAGCCTTTTAAGTTCATGGGGCGAAGTGAGCAAAGCATTCTGAATGTAACTGGCATATTTTATGCTCTCTGTTAATTCTTTTCTCTGACGATCAATCTCGCCTTTTTGATAACTTATCTTTTCTTTTAAGTCTTTTTCCAAAGACATGTTAGGTAAATCCTTACAGTATAAAAATTAATACAAATAAATTTATGATTAATTCGGAAAACAACTTTAAAAACTTTTGTAAAACGCGAATTAATATTGTAATATTGTTACTTTAATTTGAAAAAATAATAAAGTGTCAAAGTTACTACTTTTTGGCATATTATACTTTTTTATAGTTTCATTTATAGTATTTATTATTATTATCCACAACGCCCCGGAGTATATTGAGGGAAAAGACGGATCGCTAGTTCCAAAATCCAGAAGCAAGAAGAAAAGGCTAAAGGTTAATTCCTGAATTCTTTATTATAAGTATATCATCAGTTAGAAGTTCTATTAACAGGTTCCCGTATAAATCTGTAGCTATATCTGTTATTATCAGGTTTCGCGAAAGAGATTTGTTGGCTATCAGGTTACCTCCCGAATTTAATGTAAGAATAAATGACTGCAGGATAGTATTTCCTGTAATAATGATCCTGTCATCAAAACAAATTATTTTGTAGAGGTTCTCCACATCGGAAAAGCTCTGGTAATCCCTATCCCATTGCTTTACCCCGTTTGAAGAATATTTATATAAAACCGATTTTTCAAAATCCCTTATACCTGCAAAATAAACATCCCCTGAATTTGAGACAGCTACACCCGTAATACTGTCATATGGAGCAAAGGTAACCTCCCAGAGTAAATATCCCTTTAAACTCATTTTGGCTCCCCACTTACTGCCTGCCATTATGATATTGTTGTCTGCTGTCAGGGCAAGTGCATTCACTTCACCTGTACCGGTATAATCTCTTTTCCAGAGTTTTCTGCCTTCATTATTGATAACAATAATTGAATAATTATTTACCGAATCATTACTTACGTAGCCCCCTATAACGACTTCATTATTACCCGCCAGCATGGAAGTAAGATCCCATTTACCCAGGCTCCTGCTCCATATTTTCTTTCCTTCCGAATCAAGTTTAAAAACCCAGATTTCCCTGGATGCCGAGTCCGTGCTTAAATATGTATATCCGGCAGTTATAATATCATTATGAGGATTAACAGCTATCCGGGCAACATTATCTTCATATCTGCGTCCTGCAAATTTGTTCCATATCATCTTCCCGTCTGAATCAAGCTTAAGTATCCAGGCATCATTCCATAAACCATCTTCCTGCGGTGTGGTCACTCCCAGTATATAATTGTTATTTTTTGTTACAGCCAGGCTTCCTGTGCTTTCAGGATTCTCGTTATTGTCAAAGCTCCTCGACCACATTAAATTGTTCCATTCAATCTGATTTTTAGTTATGAACTTCATTCCCAGGTCAAGAGATTTTAAATTAAATATGTCTATGTACTGGTTACCTTCAGGATATTTCTTTATGAACTCATTATATGCTTCAAGTGTCTGAATTCTCTTTGCCTGTTCGTAAAGAAGCTGTTTTTGAATCCTCTTTGCCTCAGCCACTTCCAATGCATCAGGATATTCATTTATAAAATCTTCCATGGCCTTAAGTGTATTTATTCCTTTAGCCCTGTTAAAAGCTGCGGCATTCCTTCCCTTGACTGCAGCACCATATTCATTTGAATTAGGGTACTTTTTCATATAGTCTTCATATGCTTCAACAGTATTAATTCTTTTAACCTCTTCAAATGCGAGCTTGTTTATGTACTTGCCTGCCTTACCAACCTGTGCTGCATCAGGATACTTGTTTATAAACTCCAGGTATCCTTTAAGAGTATTTTGCTTTTCACACTTTCTGAATTCCAGCTGGTTTCTTATATGAACAACATTATCAAAGTGCCTGAAATCCGGAAATTTATTAATTACCTCGTAAGCCAGTTCCAGGTTATTTTCTTCCCTGATGTACCTGATAAGTTTTGCTTCAAGTGCGCCTATGGCATGCTCAATTTTCTTGTCTACCGACCTGCTGCTTCGCCTTTTTTCAGTATTGGTAAAATATTCACCAATAATTTCTGTTTCTTCAGGAGTAAGATTATCAAGGTTCTTTTCAGTAATTCTGATATTAGACCAGGCTTTAATCAAATCATAATAGGGCGATTCCTCATCACCGTATATTAAAGCTAATCCGAAATTTACTGCAGGATTTTCCTTATATAGTATAGCTTCTTTTTTAAAGGCATCCTGTGCTTTAGCGTAATCGAGTTTT
>CP070654.1:1948854-1955804 GCA_020354785.1 Bacteroidales bacterium | reverse complement strand
TGAAAGCAAATTATGTTAAAGCACTTTCAGAGTTAAGCGAGAAACAGAGGACCGTATTCCTGATGGCAAGGATGGAAGGTCTGAAATACCGGGAAATAGCGGAGAGACTAAATATAAGCATAAAAGCAGTGGAAAAACGAATGAGTATTACACTGGCATATCTTAAAAAAGCATTACAGGAATAAATGGAGAAAAAACAGAAACATACCGGACAACAATCTGAATTTTCAAAGGAAATCACTGAAATGATTTCCGGTACTTATGTTTCCTGGGATAAAAGCAAGGAACAGGCCTGGTCAGAACTTGAAAAGAAAATGGAAGAAATTCCTGAAAAGCAGGTAAGGATAATCACCAGGCCCTTAATGAGATTGGCAATGGCAGCGGCAATTACATTGCTTGTCGGCATTTCGGTTTTCATGCAATTATATACAAGGACAATAAATATTCCTGCAGGGCAGCATCGCGATATATACCTTCCTGACAATTCCAGGGTGTACCTGAATGCTCAATCAACTTTATCATACAAACCATTATTATGGAGATTCTCCCGTCATATATGGTTTGAGGGAGAAGCCTATTTCGAAGTGGTGAAGGGTAAAAAATTCGAGGTAACTTCTGTTGTGGGCAAAACAATTGTGCTGGGTACAGGTTTTAATATAAATTCCAGATATAATGAATATCACGTAACCTGTGTAGCGGGCAAAGTTAAAGTCGTGCAAAGGATCAGCAAAAAAGAGGTATTACTGCAACCGGGACAGAAAGCAGAAATAAGTTCCGATGGTATTATAGAGGTTAAATCAGGTGTTAATACAGATCAGGCCTTATCATGGCTGGTAAACAGGTTTAGTTTTACATCAGAACCATTGTCAAAAGTTTTTGAAGAAATTGCCCGTCAATACGGAATTAAGATTTCTGTTCCTGCAGATATTGACAATATATACACAGGCACTTTCAGGAGAAGCGCCTCGGTTGAACATGTCTTGAACCTGGTGTGCAGGCCTTTTAGTTTAGAATTTACCCGAAAGTCAGAAGATGAATATTTCATTTCCAGGAGTAAGAACTAATCTTATTCTTAAGAAAATTCTTGTTTCACTGCTTTTTTTATACCTGGGTTCAGCTGCATTTTCTCAGGAAGTTAGAATCAAATGCACTGATGAGCCTTTAAATGAAATCCTTATAACTTTACGTGACAGCTATGGATTGATGCTGTCTTTTGATGATAAAGAGCTGTCGAAATACATTTTAACGGTGGATAATAAGTTTAACTCTATCCCCCAGGCATTTGATTATCTGTTCAAAGAATTACCTCTTGGTTATGAAGTTGATGATGGGGTATATGTAATATATAATATCCGGACAACAGAAAAACAAAAAAAATATGTTGTTGCCGGCAGAATTTCCGACAGGACTAATGCTGAAACACTTCCTTTTTCCAGTATCTTAATTAATAATTCAGGCCTTATATCCGATGCCAAAGGCAATTTTTCATTTACCTCAAAAACGGACAGCGTATTTAATATAAAAATTTCATACCTGGGTTATTATATTCTTGACACTGTTATGCCGGCAGGTACCAGTTACAATTTCAGGTTAACACCGTCTGTTATAGCTCTTCAGGAGGTTGTTGTAGAAGGTTCGGTAATCGCACGAACCATAAATACAGGCAGTTCACCCGGCATATCCAGACTAAATCATAAGATAGCCTATTTTTTACCAGGTAACGGCGATAATTCAATTTTTAACCTTCTGAGGCTTCAAACGGGCATACTTGCAGCCGGTGAACAGTCTGCAGATCTTATTATATGGGGAAGCTACGAAGGACAGAGCCAGATTATTTTTGACGGATTTACTCTTTACGGCATGAAAAATTTTAATGATAATATCAGTGCAGTAAATCCCTTTGTGGCGAAAGATATTAAAGTGTTAAAAGGCGCATACGGAGCAGAATACGGTGAAAGAACAGGGGGAATTGTTGATATAACCGGAATAGATGGCAACAGGCTATCTCCATCTGTGCAACTATGTATTAATAATATGACACTGAACGGACTGGCGAGTGTACCGTTTAAGAAAAAATCATCGTTAATCGTGGCCTACAGGCAAACGTATTATGATTTGTATGATGATATTGAATTAACAACTTCCGGATCCGGAAGAGGAAGGCAAGGCGGAGGGGTAGATCATTATGTCCCGCCCGACTACATTTTTCGTGATGTAAACCTGAAATATTCCGGGAGTGGTAAAAAGAGCAATTATTATTTAAGCCTGTATGGTGGGAGGGATAATTTTGATTATACATTAAATGAGGAAAGCCAGCGTAACTATATATCCATGGATTACAGTGAACAAAACATACAGTATGGTGCAGCAGCGTTCTACGGATTAACATGGAAGGACAGAAACATAAGTAACCTTACAATCAGCTATTCTTCCCTGCAAACAGGCAGAGACCAGGAGAACGTGGTGGAAAGAACAGCCGGTAATCAAATCTTTTATAATTACAGTGAGCAATACGAAGCTGCTATTAATGAGATAAATGGCAGAGTTGACAATAAATTTGTCCTGACCGAAAGGCATACTGCTGAAGCAGGAATGGGATTGCTTTACTATTATATTACTCTGCTGGAAGGCTCCCGCCAGGATATTGCTTCAGATACTAATGATATCCTTCCTTTACCATACCTTTATCTGCAGGATAAAATTACCCTGTTTAAAAAGCTGACTTTAAAGCCGGGTATTCGCACCGGTTTTCACATAATCTCAAAAAAAGCATATTTTCAGCCCCGTTTCTCGGTAATGTACAGGTTCAATGATAATATCAGGATGAATTCAGCATTTGGTTTGTATAATCAGTTTATTGCAAAAAACCTTATTATGGATGAATCAGGTAACCGTAGACTGGTCTGGGCTCTTTGTGATAATGATGAGATACCTGTTCTTAATTCCCATAGTTATACACTTGGATTCTCCTTTAATAGAAATGATTTTACTGTTAGTATGGAAGGTTATCTGAAAAGTACAGGAGGAATTACGCGTTACCTGGAAAACAGTGAAGGGCTTATCCGATACGAAGGAGATGGCAAAACAAAAGGGCTGGACTTTTTTATCAAAAAGGAATTTAAAAACCAGACAATCTGGATATCCTATACCCTGAGCAAGACAGAAGAACATTTTCCGTACTTTCCGGATGAAGAATACATACCTGCAATGCACGACCAGCGGCATGAGATTAAACTGGCCGGGCTGGCAAAACTTAAATCTTTTCACTTTTCAGCAAATTATGTTTACGGATCAGGATTTCCTGATCCTGCCCTGCTGCCAGCCGTTGTTGATTATGGACAATCCTACAGCCGCCTTGATGCAGCTATAATTTATAAGTTACCTGCGCGTAAGATACATCTCGATGCAGGTATTTCTGTTTTAAATGTATTAAACCGGGAGAATATCAAATATTCAAATGTTACCCGGGTTCCGACCGATGAAACAACCACTGAAAGCATTTACGCTGAAGCTGTGCCCCTCACTCCCACCCTGTTTCTAAATATCTATTTCTAGCAGCTTTAACAGGTTCGGGCCTCCCCGGAAGAGATACCGGCCACTATAGAAAAAAAAATCAAAAAAGGTAGGGTAAAAACAAAATCATGCGGTTTATAGATAAATAATTAAGCATAAAAAGTATCATTCAATACAAAATATGCTTCAAATGAATGTTAAATTAAAATTTAATACTATGAAAAATTTATCGTTAAAGATTATCGTAAGTGCAATAATGTTTTTCCTGATATCAGGAATCTCATTTGCACAGGATCCTACCGGCGATTCCGAATTTAAGAACCAGGAAAGGAATATGCTGAAGGAACAAGATGCTTTAAAAGAACAAACCCAGGCTCAGGAGCAAAACCAGGTCCAGGAACAAAATAAGGTCCAGGAGCAGAATATGGTAAAGGAACAGGCTCAAACCGGAGAGCAAAACAAGGTTCAGGAACAGAGCCAGATTCAGGAACAGAACCGTACCCAGGAACAGAATAAGGTCCAGGAGCAGAATATGGTAAAGGAACAGACTGAAGCCGGAGAGCAAAACAAGGTTCAGGAACAAAGCCAGGTTCAGGAGCAAAACCAGGTTCAGGAGCAAAACCAGGTCCAGGAACAAAACAGGGCAAGATTCCGTGAATCGCTTACAGAAGAGCAGAAAGAAATCCTTGAAAACGAAGAGATGTCCAGAAATGAAAAAAGAAAAGCCTTCAGGGAATCACTTACCGAACAGCAAAAGAACATGATAAAGGAACAACAGCAGGTAAGGGTTCGCCAGAGGAATGAATTCCGGAATTCAACCTGTGAAGAACAACAGCAGGAAATGAAACAGGTCCGGGAAGGAACACAGACCAGAACCAGCAGGCAGGGAAGAGGCAAGTAATTATTTTATAATTTATTATATAAAATCGGAGGGTATCTTAAATGGTCCAAAAGGCTTTCAGGATACCCTCCTAATTTAAAAGACATAAAACAGAAAAAAAATGAGACCAGTTGCTGTATATATTCTGATGTTGATATGTGGATTAAGAGGATTTTCACAAACAGACAGGCTTGATTCGCTTTTAAACGAAATTTTTTACGATGACAGGGAAATGATAAGGTTCATAAATGCTCCTTCGTCATATTGTTATTTATACAGCGGAATTATGGGCGACAGCAAAACTTTTTATGCCGGCAGGGAAATAGGAGATAAGATGTACAGCGTGAACGGAAGTGTTTATTTCCTCCACTCCAAAGGCTTTTATATAGGCACATCCGGTTTGTGGTACAGCCAGCTCGACCCGGGCTACAGTACGACTATTGTTACAACCGGATTCTTTAAGTCATTAAATCCAAAAAAGAGTATTACCCTGCGAACATCTTATAGCAGGTATTTTTATAACAGCGGTGATTATGAAACCAGCAACGCATTCAGTAATAACCTTGGTATCAGTATCTCATTTAGAAAAAGCTGGATTGGTACCCGTCATTCATTTAACTTTTTATTCGGGCAGGACTTTGGAATGAATTTCACACCAAATATCTTTTTACGTATTCCTGTGGCCAGGTTTGGTAAGAACAGCAGGATTCGAATTGAGCCAGAAGCATATTTGTTCTTTGGCTCTGAATATGTGGAATATACTGTTACTGACAACCTGAACAGTCAGCAGTCAGCACCACAATCGTCGTTAACCACAAATAATGACTATGGATTATTAAATACCCAGTTCTACCTTCCGGTATGTATATACCTGGGAGACTTTGATATTGAGCTGGGCTGTTCGGTTAATATCCCCAACTCTCAGGATAAGAGTATTGATTATCCTGTCAGTTCATTCTTTTCAATCTCTCTGGGTTACTTACTCCCCTTGAACTAATTAGATACCGGTACATCATTGTAATTTTTCCGGGATTTCCTTTTTCTACTTTTTGTCGGGGTGGTGAGGTTGCTCATTCGCTTCGCTCATAAGGTCGTTTTGTATTGTTGCTTCCTGCGGTCGCAATCTCAAAAGAGACGATCAAAAAGAAAAGTATAAAAAAATATAAATGTTTTTTAACAGTAAACCTATTAAGGATTGTCTTATTAATAAATACTTTGTGTTATTAAGAATGCAAGGAGTAAGAGACAATTTTTTAAGAATTTATTAAGACAAAATAAAATGGATATTAATGTAATTATTACCAGGTTTTTGTCAGGCGAGACAAACAGACAGGAAACACAAGTATTGCAGGAATGGCTTTCCCAAAGTTTGTCCAACAGAAAATATTTTAAAGAAATAGACCGAGTATATCATGCTACAGAAATAATAGGCAATCCGGATAATATTAACCCGGAAGAAGTATGGGAAGCTATAAAAAATAAATTATCAGAAAAGACCGGGATAAGTAAAGAGCAGGCATTAAGGGTGAAGTCGATACGGAAAATTCAAATTTACAGGAAACTGGTTGTTGCGGCCACATTTTTACTTATAATAGGCCTTTCCTTTACCGGTGCCTATTTATATTTTTTAAATAAAACTAAGACCTTAACGGCATATAATGAAATAAGAGTGCCAACAGGTTCAAAAAGCAGTATTACTCTATCAGATGGTTCAAAACTTTGGCTTAATTCATTAACTAATCTTAAATACCCGGAAAAGTTCGGCCCAACACTTCGTGAAGTTTATCTTGAAGGGGAAGCCTATTTTGAAATAGCTAAAGATAAAGACAAACCATTTTATGTAAGAACTTCCGATTTGGATATAAAAGTACTTGGCACCACCTTTAATGTGAAATCTTATGCTGACGAGGGAACTATAGAAACCACACTGGAGAGCGGATCATTATACATAAGTAAGAAAGCGGAAGGGAAGAAAACAAATCAGGTAATATTAAAGCCTAACCAAAGATTAACCTTTATAAAATCAGAAGGCAGGATATTAGTAGATGATATAAAGGACAAACTGAAAGGAACTAAAGAAAATAAAAAGACAACCGACAAAACAGGTCAAAGACTGGAAAAATTGTATCTGTCAAAAAATATCGATACCAAGCTTTATACTTCCTGGAAAGATAACAGGCTGGTATTTGTTGATGAATCGTTTGAAAGCCTGGCAGTAAAAATGGAGAGGTGGTACAACGTAAAAATAATTATAAAAGGGGATAAATTAAAACAATTCAGGTTTACCGGCACTTTTGAAAACGAGACCATAGAGCAGGCCTTAAAGGCACTTCAAATAACCACAAGGTTTGAATTTACTTTTGACCAAAATATAATCACCATTCAATATTATTAATATACACAAACAACTAATATAACTCAAAAAGAAAACCTGTAAAGGATGAAATACTAATTAAAAACCGGGAAATGCAGCCACATTCCCCGGTAACTAAGTAAACTTTTTTGCAACTTATTGAATAAAAATAAGTTGCAATTCAAAAATTTATAACTTAATCAA
>CP070654.1:1934808-1948754 GCA_020354785.1 Bacteroidales bacterium | reverse complement strand
GGCTATGGCACACTGGGAAATGCATGCATGGTTAATACTTGTATTAGGCTGGTTGTTTGTACCATTTTATGCGCGCAGCATGGTATTTACAATGCCTGAGTTTCTTGAAAAGAGATATTCATCAGGAGCCCGCTCCATCCTTTCAATAATTTCACTCATAAGTTATGTGTTAACAAAGGTCGCTGTTACAGTATGGGCTGGTGGTACGGTATTTCAAACCGTGTTTGATATTGATTATGTTGTAATCGGATCAGTGGAAATAGATTTCTTCTGGGTCGGGGCTATCGGTCTTGTTGTTATAACTGGTCTTTATACCATCTTTGGAGGGATGAAGTCTGTTTTGTATACTTCAATACTGCAGACGCCTGTTCTGCTTATTGGCTCGATAGTAATATTAATAGTCGGTCTTATAGAGCTCGGTGGCTGGAGTGAACTGGTAAGAATATGCAAAGCAACAACTACAGGTTACGGAAATGATCATATGCTAACACTCGTGCGTACAGCCAAAGATCCTGATTTTCCATGGACAGGCGTACTTCTTGGTTCGGCAATAATCGGGTTCTGGTACTGGTGTACTGACCAGTATATCGTCCAGAGAACACTTTCGGCACCAAATCAGAAAATTGCCCGGAGGGGTACAATATTCGCAGGATACCTGAAGCTTTTACCTGTATTTATCTTTATGATACCCGGACTAATAGCATTTGCTCTTGCCAAGCAGCAGAAATTATTTCTTCCAAATCCTGATGTGGCCTTTCCCATGCTTGTTAAGGATTTATTAATGCCCGGGCTGAAAGGAGTTGTGGTAGGGGGTCTTATCGCGGCCCTTATGAGTTCACTGGCATCCCTTTTCAACTCGTCTTCAATGTTGTTTACAGTAGATTTTTACAAGAAGTACAGGCCAAAGTCATCTGAAAAACACCTGGTGTTTGTTGGCCGTGTTGCCACAGCAATAATAGTAATACTCGGAATAGTGTGGATCCCGGTTATGCGCGGTCTTGGTAATGTCCTTTATGAATATTTGCAGCTGGTACAGTCGTTGCTGGCACCGGGAATTGCCGCTGTATTCCTCCTTGGAGTATTCTGGAAACGAGCCAGTGCAAAAAGCGGGTTATGGGGACTTATTACAGGTTTCACACTGGGAATGCTGATGCTTATTATGCTCGTTGTTACAAAATCCATCGTTGTTCCCAAAGATGTAAGAGTTTTCAGCAAAGCTGTCAAGGAATATTCAGAGGATTATATAAAACTTGAAATGAAAACCAAATATCTGGCTGATAAGAAAAACATCACTATTGATGAAGCCAGATTAATGGCAAGTGAAGTTGATGATATAGTTCTGACAAAAGACAAAAAATTACTTTCAGATACTGAAAAACTGGCTAAAGGAAGAATGGAACTGGAAAAAGAGGTTCAGACTCTGGCTGTTAAAAATAATCTGACTGAGGCTGAAATTTATAATTTATTAAGAGAAAAGAAAGATATAGCAGGGGACTGGATGGAGGAAAAGGCCGAAGATCCTCAAGGCCTTGGTAAAATTGATGCATTATGTCTGAAATTTGTTAATATAAACTGGCTGCATTATGAAATATTTAACTTTATAATATGCCTTATAGCAATATGGTTTATAAGTCAGCTTACTGCAAAACCATCATTAGAAAAACTTCGGGGACTTACATTTGGTATGATATCCCCTGAGCAGAAAGCTGAAACAAGGGCAAGCTGGAATAAGTGGGATATCATTAACACTGCTATAATTATTGGTATAATAATACTGTTCTACATTTATTTCTTTAAATAAAAAGTATAATTCCGGGAGGGTTTAAAATCCTCCCGGAACTTGTTACTGCAATATTTCAATTTATTTATCTTATCTTTTTAAACTTAAATAGTAAATATTATTTTTACTGTTTACCATAAATAATGTGACTATTCTGAATGTATTTTATTTAGCTACAATTTCTTTCACATCGTTATATTATAAAATAAATTGATATGCAAAGACTAATAAACCTTTATTTTATAGCCGGACTGATGCTTTTATACTCAGGAATTATTTCCGTAGCGGCACAAACTTCAAGAATTGAAAAGGACTTCTGTAATAACTGGAAATTTTATCCGGGTAATAATGAAAATGCAAAAGATCCGTCTTTTGATGACTCCGGCTGGCGTACACTTAACCTGCCCCATGACTGGAGTATTGAGGGTGAGTTCAGTAATAATCATCCTGCCACACCCGGAGGCGGAGCTTTACCCGGTGGTATTGGCTGGTACCGGAAAAGATTTACCATACCGGAATCGAATAAAGATATGATGGTTTTTATTGACTTTGATGGTATATACCAGTACAGTGAGGTATGGATTAATGGAAATACTCTCGGAATACGGCCTAACGGTTACATTTCTTTCAGGTATGATCTGACTCCTTATATAAATTTTGGCAGTGATAATGTTATAGCCGTTAAAGTTGATAATTCGCAACAGCCTAATTCCCGCTGGTATAGCGGCTCAGGTATATATCGTAATGTAAGACTGGTCATTACTGACAAGGTGTTTGTTGCTCACTGGGGAACCTTTATCACTACTCCTGAAGTAAGCAGATACACATCCAGGGTAGTAGTAAATACGAACATCCGTAATGCTTCAACGCATGACAGCCAGGTTACACTGGTTACTACAATATATGATGCAAAAGGGGAAAAGGTAGCATTTTCCTCTTCAGATAACCTTATTACAAAAAAATCAGTCCTTGAAGTTGACCAGGAAATGACTGTTGCCAGACCCGTATTATGGTCGGTTGATAATCCTCACCTGTACAAAGCCGTATCAAGGCTTGAATGGGAAGGTATTATTTATGATGAATATGAAACTGTCTTCGGGATCCGGTATTTTTCTTTTAATAGTAAAAGGGGCTTTTTCCTTAACGGTAAAAGCGTAAAAATAAAAGGAGTCTGCAATCATCATGATCTTGGATGTCTTGGTGCAGCAATTAATATCAGAGCTCTGGAACGCCAGCTTGAGATCATGAAAGCAATGGGATGCAACGGTATAAGGACTGCACATAATCCTCCTGCCCCTGAATTACTGGATCTGTGCGACAGGATGGGTTTTATTGTTATGGATGAAGCATTTGACATGTGGAAAAAAAAGAAAAATCCGTATGACTATCATCTGTACTGGGACGAATGGCATAAACGCGACCTGGAGGATTTGATACTGCGTGACAGGAACCATCCAAGTGTTTTTATGTGGAGTATAGGAAATGAGATTCTTGAACAATGGGACAGTACAGGAACGGAAATGGCAAGGGAGCTTGTTGAAATTGTTAAGAATATAGATCCGACACGTCCGGTAACATCAGGATTTAATGATCCAAATCCGTGGAACAATATTATTAAGTCAGGGGCTCTTGACTTAATAGGCTATAACTATCACCATGAAGACTTTCTTGATTTCCATGAAAAGTTTCCCGGGCAAAAATTCATTGCGGCAGAAACAAATTCTGCATTGGCCACCAGGGGTTCTTATGATATGCCATCTGATAGTATACGGGTGTGGCCTTTAAGATGGGATATACCTGTTAAGGGGAATCCTGATTATACATGTTCTGCATATGATAATTGCCATGCAGGCTGGGGATCAACACATGAAGCTACGTGGAAACTTATTAAAAAACATAAATTCCTTTCCGGGATGTATATATGGACAGGTTTTGATTATCTGGGTGAACCAACACCTTACTCATGGCCGGCACGTAGTTCATATTTTGGTATTGTTGATCTGGCAGGTTTTCCGAAAGATGTGTATTATATGTACCAGAGCGAATGGACAGATAATCCTGTTTTACATGTCTTCCCCCACTGGAACTGGAAGGAGGGAGATACTGTTGATATCTGGGTATATACAAACTGTAAAGAAGTTGAGTTGTTCCTGAATGATAAATCACTGGGTGTTAAAAAGATGATGCCTGAAGATTTGCGATTAATCTGGAAGGTACCATACATTCAGGGTAAAATAAAGGCCAATGGAAAAACAAAAGATAATAAAACCATAAGCAAGGAGGTAAAGACAGCCGGTGAACCTGCAAAAATAATACTCAGTGCCGACAGGAATACGATTTCTGCTTATGGCAGGGATTTATCCTTTGTTACGGTAAAGGTCGTTGACGAAGAAGGTGTATTAGTCCCTCGTGCCAGTAATCTTATTAAGTTTGAAATTAGCGGAGAAGGATTCATAGCAGGTGTTGACAATGGCAACCAGATAAGCCATGAGCCCTTCAGGGCTAATCAACGAAAAGCTTTTAACGGTATGTGCCTGGCTGTGATACAGTCAAATAATAAACCCGGGAAAATTAACCTTACTGCAACATCCGAAGGACTGGAAAAAGCATCGGTTGTTATAGAAACCAGATAGGGTTATAATAGCCTGGTTCATCCTGTATTTAAACCTTATAATAATTTGCAGAGAAGTACCATAATTTGATGTCTAATAAAATATTCTGGATTACATTTCTTACGGTTAACTTTCTTACCGTAAATACTTATGCACAGGAACCGATAGAAGTTAAAAGAGTAAGCGGGAAGGTAATTCTGGATGGACTTAGCTCTGAAGAAGAGTGGAATAATACTTCATCCCTGCCTTTTATTACTTACCAGCCTGTGTTCGGGGCCGAACCATCAGAAAAAACTGAAGTCCTTTTAACTTATGATGATAAATACTTTTATATAGCGGGCAGATTATTTGACAGGGAGCCGGATAAAATGTTAATGACTTCAAAAAAAAGAGATGTCATGCAGCCTCAGAATGAATGGTTTGGAGTAATTCTGGATACTTATAACGATAATGAGAATGCTCTGGGCTTTTTCACAACTCCTGCAGGTTTGAGAACAGATGCTTCTGTTTTTAATGATGCTGTAGGTGAAATGCCTGTAAGTTCAAGCTGGAATACATTCTGGGATGTTGCCACAGCAATAACTGACAGCGGCTGGTTTGCAGAAATGAGAATTCCTTTTTCAAGCCTGAGGTTCCAGGAAAACGACGGGAAAGTAAAAATGGGTTTTATAACATGGCGTTATATATGCCGTAAAAATGAAATCGCCATCTTTCCTCCCATACCTCCTGATTATGGAGACTGGAGTTCATGGAAACCGTCTCTTGCCAATGACATCATATTTGAGGGCATAAAGCCTGAAAAACCTTTATATATTACTCCCTATATTCTAGGAGGATTCGGGCAGGAAAATGTGCTTAATGATGAAGAAACCGCATATTTAAGGGAAGATAATCCTGCTCTTGAACCCGGAATGGATATAAAATACGGGCTGACTAATAATCTCACACTGGATCTAACAGTGAACACGGATTTTGCCCAGGTTGAGGCAGATGATCAGATGGTTAACCTGACACGTTTTCCGTTATTTTTCCCTGAAAAGAGACAGTTTTTCCTTGAAAGATCCAGCATATTTGATTTTAACACAGGCGGGCCAAATACATTGTTCTACAGCAGAAGGATAGGATTGCATGAAGGGGAGCCTGTACGAATATTTGGAGGAGCAAGATTAATCGGAAGAAAGGGCCCCTGGGATATTGGTGCAATGAACATGCAAACCGCTGAATCTGACAGCCTGCCAACAGAAAACTTCGGGATTATAAGGATACGCAGACAGGTTCTGAATGAGAATACTTACCTGGGAGGTATTATGACCTCCCGGTTAGGGATGAATGGCAATTATAATATTACATACGGTATGGACGGTATTATACGGATGTTTGGAGATGATTATTTGAAGCTGGTCTGGACTCAGTCAGTTGAGGAAGACTATAAATTATCTGATCCGCTCAAACCATCAAGAATTTTTATTAACTGGGAAAAACGAAAAAAAATCGGATTTGGTTATAATTTAAGCTATAATCGTTCAGGCGAGGAATTCAATCCGGGAATGGGTTTTATGGTAAGAGAAGACTATTCTTATTATAACCCTATTCTATCATATGGCTGGCTCGGCAGAGAAAAATCTTCCGTCTTAAAACAAAATGTAATCCTGAATGGAGGAGTATTTAACAGTATTTCAGAGAATACTGTTGAATCTGCTTTATTAAATCCATACTATGAGATTTATTTCAAATCAGGTCTTTATGGTGCAATTGGATTTAGTATAAATTATGAGAATCTGCTTGATACTTTTGAAATAAAAGAGGATGAAGTTTTTGCAGAACCTGGAGATTATACATTTTTCGATTTTGAGGCAGCAGTTCTTACCTGGCAATCGAAGCCTCTATGGGCATTAGTAATGTTTAATGCAGGTTCATTTTATGACGGGACCAGGTACTCGGTCAGCCTTTCCCCTATATGGAATATTTCATCAAGCTGGGAGATCAGCGGAGAATACGAATATAATAATGTTAATTTTCCAAATAGAAGCCAGACCTTTATCAGCCATATTATGCGGCTGAAAGTATTATATATGCTTAATACAAAATTCTCAGTAAGCTCATTTGTACAATATAACAGCGCAGCTAATATTATCCTGACTAATTTCAGGTTAAGATACAATCCAAGGGAAGGAAATGATTTCTATATTGTTTACAACGAAGGTATGAACACTAACCTGAACCGTGAGATACCAGAACTTCCGGGAACATTCAGCAGAACTGTTTTGTTAAAATATACCTATACATTCAGTTTTTGATGGTAATAGGGTCATAAGGGAATAGAGGAATAGGGGAATAGAGGAATAGGGGAATAGAGGAATAGGGGAATAAGGGAAATAGAGGAATATAACAATAGAGCAGCAGAAAAAATTCGTACCTTTAAAATGTCTTCTTAATTATTATACCTGAATTCCAGCATAGTTTATAAAATATTATGAAGTCACAAAGAAGTTTTGTACTGGGTGATATTCACGGAGCATACAAAGCACTAATGGAGTGTTTTAGGAAAGCTGATTTTAACTATAAAGACGATTTATTAATTTGTCTTGGTGATGTATGTGACGGATGGCCGGAGGTTGATAAATCAATTGATGAATTACTTAAAATTGATAACCTGGTATATATTCTTGGCAACCATGATGACTGGGCATTAAAATGGTTTCTTTACGGAGATGCTCCCTATATTTGGATTAGCCAGGGAGGCAGAGCTACAATGAGCAGTTACAAAGGAGAGATTCCCCCCGGGCATATAGAATTATTAAAGAATGCAAGACTATATTATAAGAAAGATAATAAAGTATTTACACATGGAGGATTTGATCCTTTTGAAGAACTTGAATACCAGGATAAAGATATTTTTATCTGGGACAGAACATTACTGCAGTTAGCATTAAACCTTCACTTTTCAGGCTCAGAAAAGAATATTTCCGGCTATGATGAAATATACCTGGGACATACTCCTACATTAAATTATGGCACTAATGAACCAAAAAAAATATGTGAGATTTACATGATGGATACAGGCGCCGGGTGGCCGGGAGGTGTACTTTCACTTATGAATATTGACACAAAGGAGGTTTTTACCAGTAACCAGGTAGATAAACTCTATCCGGGAATTCCCGGCAGAGGATTCTAACATTTTACCGCTATATCTTAATATTTTCAGAACCCGCCCTTTTAAAATCAGTATACATTTATGTTTTTGTGACATCTTATTCGTAGCAGCCACTGCCATTCTGGCGTTATATATTGAATAATGCTGTCATATAGGCAGCTTATCACAAGTGGCATACGATTTGAAAATATTAAGCCAAATCAAAAAAATAATAATAAACAAAAATAAGGAGGACCAAAAAATGTTACCTATAATTAGAAAAACAAGACACAGTTGGCCAAGTCTGATTGACGAATTATTCAATAATGAATATTTTCCAGTATCATATGACTGGCATGGTGGCCGCAGTTTACCGGCAGTTAATATAACTGAAAGTAAAAATGACTACAAAGTAGAAGTTGCAGCTCCCGGTTTGAACAAAAATGATTTTAAAATTAATTTGGACGAAAATGTACTGACTATTTCTTCTGAGAAGGAAGCCAGTAATGAAACAAAGGAAGAAGATGTTTTAAGGAGAGAGTTTAGCTACAACACATTCTCACGTTGTTTTACTTTACCTGAGACTGCTGACGCTGAAAAAATTAAAGCTTCACACAAAGACGGAGTTTTGAACATAACAATTCCAAAAAAGGAAGAAACTCATACACCTGTAAAAGAAATTAAAATATCATAATTTCTAGTTAGGATCAGGTTGGTTCAGGTTTAATAAATGCCATCGCTGTAAGGCGGTGGCATTTTTTTTTGTTCAGTATATAGTAACTGTTAAAAAATCATAAAAAATTATAAATTATTTAATGAATTTGTTTTTTTTGTGGTTTGTTTTTGGAATAACAAAAAATAAATTAAGATAATGGATATAATTGTTGAAAGCATTACAAAAAAGTATGGAACTCAAAAAGCCGTTGATAATGTCTCTTTTAATGTGAAAACAGGTGAAATTCTTGGTTTTCTTGGACCTAACGGAGCAGGAAAGACCACAACAATGCGTGCAATAACCTGCTTCCTGATGCCAAATGCAGGAGATATTAAAGTTGGCGGCATTTCAATTAAAGAAAATCCGGAAGAAATAAAGAAAAATATCGGATACGTATCGGAAAATAATCCTCTTTACAAAGAAATGCCGGTTATTGATTATCTATATTTTATTGCCGAGCTGCATAATATTCCAAAAAATAAAATTAAGGACAGGATTCTGGAAATTATAAATTTATGTGGTATTGAAGGGGAAAAACACAAAAAAATCAGTGAACTGTCAAGAGGTTACCAGCAAAGAGTCGGACTGGCACAGGCCCTTATTCATGATCCGAAGGTATTGATACTGGATGAGCCTACTGCCGGACTGGATCCAAACCAGATTGTTGAAATCCGCGATTTGATAAGAGAAATAGGGAGAGAAAAAACAGTAATTCTTTGTTCACATATTCTGGCAGAGGTTGAAGCTACGTGCGACCGCATTTTAATAATAAACAAGGGAAAAATTGTTGCTGACGGAACTTCACGTGACCTGCGTAAGCAATCCCAGGGGCGTGAGATCATTAAAGTTACAATTGAAGATGGTGATGTTAATGACATTTTTAAGTCGCTTCAGGCATTACCGAATGTGAAACTGGTGGATATCCTGTCTAAAGGTGACTGCCAGTTTGAGGTCCAGAGTAAGCCTGAAACATCATCACGAAAAGATATATTTAAACTGTGTGTGGATAAAAAATGGTCTTTAACGGAACTTACACCAACAGAAACAAAACTTGAGGATGTATTCCGTGAACTGACAATGAACTGATACAAATGAAATTTAACATTTAAAATTTAACATTTAACACTTCGTTATTATGAGACAAATATGGATAGTCTGCAAACGGGAATTGAATTCATTTTTTGATTCCCTTCTTGCATATATCATGATAATTGCCTTTCTGGGATTTAGCGGATTTTTTACATGGTTGTACGGGAGGGATGTATTCCTGCTTAAGCAGGCCAGCCTTCAATCATTCTTTGATGTAGCATACTGGACATTGTTTTTTTTCATCCCGGCATTAACAATGCGCCTTATAGCAGAAGAGAAGCATTCAGGTACGCTGGAAATGATACTAACCAAACCAGTATCTGACTGGCAGCTTGTTGTTGGAAAATTTCTTTCAACATTTTTATTGATAGTGATTTCTTTAGTACTGACTCTTCCGTATTATATTACTGTATCAAGCATCGGCCCAATTGATCATGGAGCCGTATGGACCGGTTACCTGGGTTTACTCCTGATGAGTGCAGCATATATAAGTATAGGAGTATTTTCCAGTAGTATAACAAACAACCAGATAGTAGCATTTCTTGTAGCTTTGTTAATAGGAATATTTTTTCATTTGCTTTTTAGCCTGCTTGCAAGAAATTTCCCGGGAATCCTGGGAAGCACTTTAAACTATCTCAGTTTAGATACACATTATAATTCCATTACAAGGGGAGTTATAGATACAAAGGATATAATATATTTTATTTCAGTAATCTTCATTGGATTATTCTCCTCTGAATTAGTATTATCAAAGAGAAACATTAGTGATAATTAATCATGCAGTAAAAAAATGAAATCAAAATCATCAATAACATATTTTATATTGCTTGTTTCAGGAGTTATTATTCTTATAAATATCCTGTCAAACAGGTTTTTCTTCCGTCTGGATCTTACAGAAGATAACCGTTATACTTTAAGTAAGTCTACAAAAGACATTCTAAAGGACTTAACCGAATCAGTAACCGTGACTGCATATTTTTCTAAAAATTTACCTCCTGACCATGAAAATATCAGGAGAGATTTTAAAGATATGCTTATTGAATATTCCAGTATTGCCAAAGGAATGCTTGTCTATGAATTTATTGATCCTTTAAAAGATGAGCAAATAGAGCAGGAAGCTGTCCAGTCAGGTATTATGCCGCAGAATATCCCGTCAAGGGAAAAGGATGAAATAAAATTCCAGAAAGGGTACATGGGAGCCTACATCCAGGTAGGGGAAGTATCTGAAGTAATTCCTGTTATTCAATCTTCTGTTGGCATGGAGTACAATCTGACTACGGCAATTAAAAAACTCTCCCTGACAAACAAGCCGCTGGTTGGTATTCTCCAGGGACACGGTGAAGCACCATTACAGCAATTACAGGAAGTAATATATGCTCTTGAAGTCTTATACAAAGTTCAGCCTGTAACGCTTACTGACTCAACATCTGAACTTGATAATTACAATACGCTGGCCATTGTTGCTCCAAAAGATTCATTTCCCGATAGTCATTTATGGCAGCTGGATAATTTTGTTGCCAGGGGAGGCAGATTATTTATTGCAATAAACAGGGTTGGCACCAGTGAAGACAAACAATACGGAATGCCCGTTAATACAGGCCTTGAGACATGGTTAAGCCGGAAAGGTATAGATGTTAATAACAATTATGTTGTTGATGCGCAATGCCATACGGTTGCCCTCCAAAGTGAAAGAGAAGGATATATAAGTATACAGCCTGTTCAGTTTTTCTATATTCCTGTTATAAATAATTTTGAAGAACATCCGATTTCTTCAGGGCTGGAACAGGTAATGCTGGAATTTGCAAGTTCTATAAATTTTGCTGGAGATTCCAGTATGAGGTTTATACCACTTGCAAAGACCTCTGAAAATTCCGGAACCAAGACATCGTATTCAATATATGAACTGGCAGGAAGAGAGTGGACAAAAGATGATTTCCCCATCTCCAGCCTGGTTGTTGCTGCTGCCCTTGAGGGAAATATTGGCGGAAGCATAAACTCGAAAATGGTTGTTGTCGGAGATGGTGACTTTCCCCTGGGAGGAATGCAGAGAGGCCAGGTCAATCCCGATAACGTCAGTTTAATGGTTAATTCCATAGACTGGTTATCTGATGATACAGGGCTGATAGAACTGCGAACAAAAGGAGCTACTTCAAGACCCCTTGATGAAATTGAAGACGGGAAAAGAACCTTTTTAAAATACCTGAACTTCCTGCTTCCCTTGATACTTATTATTATCTACGGGATAATAAGAATTCAGCGCAAACAAAGCATTAGAATTAAAAGAATGGAGGAAGGTTATGTATAAAAAATTGAACATTAAATCACTGGTAATAATTTTTGCAGTCCTTTTAATCATTGTTATTATAGTATTCTACCTGGACTCAAAGAAAGGTGAAAGGACATTCCGATCAAATATTGTTGATATCGATACATCTAAAGTGACGTCAATTATTATTTATCCAAAATCAAACAGACAGGAACCTGTTGAAATTATCAGGAAAGATTATTCATGGAAAATTAAATCCCGGCAAAAATTATTTAATGCTGATGAAAACATAGTAACCAATATATTAAAGACTATGACAGAACTTAAACCCAAGAGAGTTGCCGCAGCAGACAGATCAAGGTGGGAGGAATTTGAAGTTACCGACTCCCTGGCAACCAGGGTTCAGCTAATTACAGGGAAAAAGACGGGAGCAGACATATATTTCGGCAAGTTTTCCTATCAGCAACCCAAAAATCAGATGGCTTACTACTATAATCAACAGGGCACAATAAATACATTTGTTCGTATTGCCAGAGATAAGATAGTCTATGTTGTGGAAGGATATCTTGGCATGACTCTGAACAGGGGATTGAATGAATTCAGGAACAAATCGATTCTCAGATCCAATAAAAGTGACTGGACAAGGCTTTCATTTACATATCCTGCTGACAGCTCCTTTTACCTGGTCAGGGAAGGAGTCAACTGGATGGTGGACGGATTACTGGCAGATTCGGCTTCTGTTGCCAGCTATTTTAATTCAATATCCTGGCTTACAAGTTCCGATTTCGTCGATGATCAGAAACCCCTGCATACCGAAGCTGATTTTACTCTCAAAATTGAAGGGAACAATTTTGTTAAGCCTATACAGGTTAAAGCTTTTAAAGCAGATACTGCTAACAGGTATCTCATAACTTCCTCTTTAAATGAAGGTGCATTTTTTAGCGGTGCAAAATCTAAACTTACGGAAAAGATCTTTGTAGGAAAGAATGAGTTTTTAGTACCGGTTGTATTGCAATAAAATCTTTAAATATCCTTCGCCCGGTTAAATGAAATAGCTTTTAATATCCAGCGGGGTAAAGATTTTTCAGGTTTCCTGTTTCTTAAATTCAGATATAATCCTAATTTCTTTAAAATTGGTATTTTGTGGGTTTCCACAAATTCAATTAATGTGCCATCGGGATCTTCAAGGTATGAGAATGCTCCTGATGCTTCACCCATATCAAAAGTATCTCCTGCATCTACAGTAAACTTGTATCCTTTTTGCCTGCATTCCTCACGCAGCAGGTTCATTCCTCTTATATCAAAGCATATGTGGATGAATCCCAGATCTCCCCAGAATCTGTCATGATAAATCTTTTTTGGTTCCCTGTCCAGTACCTGCACTAATTCAATCTGGCTTGAACCAAATATTGGACTAAAAGCGCCAAGACGCGGTTTACTATGCCTCAGCAACATCCTTCTGATTTTTCTGTCACCTCCCGGCACTAAAGCAAATTCTTTAAAAACATCTGTTTCGTCATATATAACATCGTCATATCCCAGAAGACTGCCATAGAATTCCTTTGAGTTTTCAATATCTGACACCCCAATTATTACACCATAAGCTGCACCGGTTAATTTTCTTTCATTTTTAAACCACGACCCACTGGGTACAATCTGGAAAATATTTCCATAGGGGTCTTTCATAAAAAAATGCAAATGACCTTTTGGATCAACTAAAATACTAGTAAGGAGATTTATGTTTTTAGATTTAAAAGCTTCATAAGTTGTCTTAACATCTTTGCTTTTTATTTTGGCAGCAAAAATACCCAGATCGCCAATTTGAAGTTCAAATTTCGGAGGCTGTGGAATTCTGTCCGTATACTGCCATATTTCAAAACCTCCTCCCCCCTGAAGGTTCAGTGCTAAGGCCGCATGCCTCCTCTGAGGCTCGCCACCCGTATAATGCCTCATGTGCTCGGCGGTAGCCGAATCTTCAAATACTCTGATATCAACACCAAAATGTTCCTTATACCATTTCCAGGCTTCATGGACATTCGGTACTCCAATCCCTACCTGCTGAATACCACTTATAATTTTCTCATTCATAGAGGTTTCTTATTCTTAATTCCCGGACAATTCCGAACTAAATATAATAATATTTATTTAATATTTTATGTAGGTTTTATTTTTGATGATATTAAATAAAAAAAGCGAGGGAAATACTTTTTTATGAAGACCATTAACAGTTCAGTGCCACCAATATACACTTCTTTTTTACTTCTCTTAATTGCCCTGATTATTTTCCTGGCGCACTTTTCTGCTGATATCCATTGTTTTGCTGCCACTGTATCGACTCGATACCATCCTCT
>CP070654.1:1926069-1934708 GCA_020354785.1 Bacteroidales bacterium | reverse complement strand
TAAAAATACCGTGGTTCTTAATGAAAAGTATAAGAATAAAATAGCAGGTGACATAGCACATGATTCTACAGCGTCAATACAACTAAAATCATATAAACCGAATCATCTTATATATGAATCTTCTTCACAGTATGATCAATTCGCAGTTTTTTCGGAGATTTTCTTTGAGGACGGGTGGAATGCTTATATAGACGGAAAAAAGACAGAATATTTCAGAGCAAACTATGTCTTAAGATCAATGAATATCCCCGGAGGAAGACATACTGTTGAATTTAAATTTGAACCGGAATCATATTACCTGGGAAGGAAAATATCACGCGCAGGTTCTGCATTGATAATTATTTTTGTTTTAGGAATTATACTTTATGAATTCAGAACCGGACAAAAAACGAAAGAAGGTGATAAATGATCAAACAGGAACCTTGTGAGAGGAAATAGCAACACTTTGATTATTAGATTATTCTTAAAATATGTAACAATTATTTTCTTTACCTTGTCATGTAGCAGTAAAGAGGATAATTCTTTAAGTAATTATAATTACTCACTTGCAGCGCTTTTTGATTCCTTAAATATTGATTCAAATCAAATAATAATTCATATTGATAAATCCAGGTATAGACTATCAATATTTAAAGATACTCTTTTAATAAAAGATTATCCTGTTGTCTTAGGGGGTAATCCGGTTGATGATAAACTTCAGCAGGGAGATAACTGTACTCCGGAAGGGACTTTTAAAATGATTTTAAAGTATCCGCACAAAGAATGGAATAAGTTTATCTGGATTGATTATCCTAATGATGAATCCTGGGAAAAACATAAAGCAGCAAAAGAAGCAAATTTAATTCCACAGGATGCGAATATTGGAGGGGAGATAGGAATTCACGGAGTACCTGAAGGATTTGACAATTTAATAGATCTCAAATTCAACTGGACCCTGGGCTGTATTTCTTTGAAAAATAAAGATGTAGATGAGATTTATCCTTATATAACGGAATCCACGGAAATTATCATACAGAAATAATTTGTTCTTGCACTATATCGTTTGAATTCCTGCTTCAGTTTCAGTCACCGGATTTGACGTATTTTGTAATGGACAGTTCATTTTCCCTCAATCCTTCAATAGCAAGCCGGGCTATTTCAGAAGCACCTTTTACAGATAAATGTGTATTATCCTGCCTGCCATCGGGGTACATTTGGTTTTTGCCCGGTTCAATCCATAAAAACAGTTCTTTGGATTTTTCCTGCCCTGTTGAAAGTACAAGATCTTCAGACTTGAGCTGCAAATCAACAAAAGGTACTTCATATTCATCAGCAACCTCTCTTGTTATTAAGGGGTAAGCACCGTGTGTATCTATTAAAACACCGTAATCATTAAAATTTCGACGGATAATTGAACTGAACAACACAGGAATTCCACCCTTTTCCCTGGTTTCATTTACGAATTTTATTAAATTTCGCCTGTAACCTGTGTATGGATTGGTATACCGCAATGAATCTTTATATTTTTGATCATTATGTCCGAACTGAATAAATACATAATCACCAGGGCTCAATGTATCAAGCACTTTACTCCAGTGTCCCTCGTTAATAAAGCTTTTTGAGCTTCGTCCGTTTAACGCCAGATTTTTAACAGTTACTCCTTCATTAAAGAAACCTGGCAGCATTTGTCCCCATCCCCGTTCAGGATTGCTTTCCGGGCCGGGTTTATCAGACATTGTGGAGTCACCAATCATATAAATTGTGATATTATTTTCAGGATTACATGAAAAGAAAAATAAAAAAATTGCAATGAATACTATAAGATGTTTCATTATCGTTTAGTTAAATTATTTAATCACTAATATACTATCAAAATACTCAATTCTGAAAACATAGTAAAATTTTAAAATTTACTTTGAAAAACAAACATTTTACCTGTTATAATTTGATATCTTTAGATTTTTAACTAAATAAAAACCGAAAATGGAAAATTTAACTAGAATTCTGATAATTGCCGGAATAATAGCTTTATTCTTCCTGGAAGGTTTACTGGAAATAACAATATTATCAATTCCGGGAGCATATATTAGGTGGCTGGCAGGAGGTAAGAAGAAAAAATTTAAGGAATATTATAAAGAAAAAGCAAGGATAAATACTATCCTGGGGCTTTTAGTTCTGGGGGCTCTTTTTATTATTATATTATTAATTGCCGGATTATTTTCTTAATTGCAGAAAGCAGCCGGTCCTGAAAGATAAATTCAGGTTTGTAGATGAACCTATTTAAGATATAATGAAAAAACTAATACGATCATTAAATAAGGCATCTAATATAATTCTGTCTTTTAAGATATGGATTATTATTACAGGAATTGTATTTTTATATTCATACAGGCAGGAGGATATACCGCTTCTTGAGACAGGATCGCAACAACCAATGCCCCCGGAGTGGATTGACAGGGATACCGGTCATAAATTGATCCGTCTGACAAGCATTGATAGAAATAACCGTAGCTTTTATTTTCACAATAATCCCTTTATTCCCGCCGTGAAAGATGAAGGCGATATAATGGTATTTTACAGCAGCCAGCAAAAGAAAGGGTCTGAAAGATGGGCAGGAAGACGGACTCCAAGACAACTTTATACTCTAAATCTTAAAACTCTGGAAGTAAAACAGCTGACCCGTCATCCGGCATGGATATTTGGTGAAATTGTTGGTAAAAAACGCAGGGAAGTATTTTACCAGAGCAGGGATACAGTATTTGCCGTAAATATTGATAATCCTGAATCAAGAATTGTATTCATCTTCCCCGATAGTATACACAGAGCATCTGTTTCCACTTTAAATGCTGATGAAAATATTCTGGCAGGAGCCTTCAGTACAGTACGTAAAGATTCAATATTCAGCAATAATCCACAAAAATCTGATTTTCTCAGACTCATATTTGAAGCAAAATTACCACATACCCTGTTTACTATAAATATAGAAACTGGCAAACTCGAATTTATCCACAGTGATACTGCATGGATTAATCATATTCAGTTTTCCCCTGAAGATCCTGAAATGCTTATGTTCTGCCATGAAGGACCATGGCACCTGCTTGACAGGATATGGCTGATAAATATTGAAGAAAAGAAACCGAGGTTAATGCATAAAAGGAGTGTTTACAGGGAGATTTCGGGGCATGAGTTCTTTAGCAGGGATGGCAATACTATATGGTTTGATTTGCAGATACCCAGAGGCGAGACTTTTTATCTTGCAGCAGCCGATGTAAGAACAGGAGATGAAAAGAAATACGGATTGAAGCGAGACGAGTGGTCAATACATTTCAATATTTCTCCTGATCAGAAGATATTTGCGGGTGATGGAGGGGATTCTTCCCAGGTAGCCAGGGCAAAAGACGGACAATGGATTTACCTCTTCCATCCCATGGAAGACAGCCTGAAATCAGAACGCCTGGTGAACATGAAACACCACAATTATGATCTTGAACCCAATGTTCATTTTTCACCAGACGGAAGGTGGATTATTTTCAGGGCTAACTTTGAAGGAAGCAGCCAGGTGTATGCTGTTGAAATTTAGCGCCTTACTCTGGCATTACCCTCCCAGATACTCCATATTTGCTCTTCATCAGCCGGTTGTGCATAATCAGTCAGGAGAGTTGTAACCAGTGCTCCTGTTGCCCAGCCGAACTGAATCCATTTCTCAGGTTCAAAGCCCTTAAGAATTGCATAGAGTAACCCGCCGACAAAACCATCACCACCGCCAATACGGTCAAGTACAGTTATTTCACGGGGTTCCACTACATGCCAGTTATCTCCTTCTGCCATGATGGCTCCCCACATATGACTATTTGTACTGATAACCTGCCGCAGTGTAGTTGCAAAAACTGACGCGCCGGGAAATGCCTTCTTTGCATTGTTTATCATGACCTTGAAACTATCAATCTTTTGAGCTAATTCTTTCCCGCCTGCTTCAGGCCCTTCCAGGCCCAGGCACAGCTGGAAATCTTCCTCGTTGCCAACAAGAATATCAGACATACCTGCTATCTCAAGAAAAATATCACGAAGCTCCCTTTCCCGGTTCTTCCAGAACGAAGCCCTGTGATTGAGGTCAAAGGAAATTCGCGTTCCGTGCTTTTTTGCGGCTCTTGCCAGCTCCAGGCAAAAATTGCCGGTTTCCGGTGACAATGCTCCTATAAGTCCCGATAAATGTACGATCTGTACACCCTGCTTGCCAAATATATATTCCAGGTCAAAGTCTCTGATGTTAAGTGTTCGTCCCACTTCTCCGGCACGATCATTTTGTACGCGAGGCCCCCGTGTACCATAACCGCTATCGGCAACATTTATCTGGTGACGAAATCCCCATGGACCTCCCTGCTCTACTTCCCTGCCCTCGAAATCAATATGACGGCTTGCAAGATTATCCTTGATAAACCTTGCAATCGGACTACCCTTTACAAAGGTCGTCAGTACCTTAACAGGAAGTCCAAGATAAGATGAAACACTGGCAACATTAGACTCTGCACTTGTAGCATGCAGCAGGAAATGATCACTGCAGTGTACCGGTTGCCCGCTGGCAGGTGTAAGCCGTACTCCCATGCTGGTTGGTACAAGCATGGCATAGGTATAGTCTTTCCTAAGTTCAATTTTCATATATATAGCCTCCTTTAAATATGTTTTATTTATTATGAAATAAAGTTATAAAAAATGACAGAATAATAAAGTATGCATGCAAACTTATACTTCAGCAAAGTAATTCCTGTACAACCGGAACATCATTTTTTAACAGTGTATGTGAATAATATATATATGTTAAGGTATTACCGGCATTATTATACAGGAAATATCATAAATTATCGTAAATTGATACAAAAAACCAAAGCCATGAACATTTATACTATTGTTATCTCGCTGGGATTGTTAATATTCTTTTCCCATGCATTTAATGAACTTTTTGACCGCACCAAAGTGCCAAATGTACTTTTACTGCTCCTTATAGGTATAATTGTGGGTCCTGTTGGCGGAATAGTCAGCAAGGATTTTTTCGGACAGCTGGGGAATGTATTCACAACAATCACATTAATTGTGATTTTATTTGAAAGCGGGGTGGGCCTCAGATTCAGTGAAATAAAAAAATCAATTGGAGCTGCCTCACTGATAACTGTTATAAATTTTGTTATTACTGTTATCATTACTGCTTTTCTGGCAAATCTGTTAACCAAACTCGACTGGATTAGTTCTGTTTTTGTGGGAGCTATAATTGGAGGTACATCATCTGCAGTTGTAATACCTATTGTAAAACAATTGAAGATGAGTGAGAAAAGCTCTGCAATCATGTTTCTTGAGTCTGCCCTTAGTGACGTTTTATGTTTGATTGTAGGGCTGGCTGTTCTGGAAGGAATAAAGATGGGAGCACTTGACATAGGAACTGTATTCTCAAAAATGTGGAAAGCATTTTTATTTGCAGCTTTGCTGGGTTTCGGAGCAGGCCTTATCTGGTCGGTAGTTATAAAGCTGATACGCAGTATTAAGAATTCAATGTTTACTACGCTGGCTTTTGTATTTATTCTTTACGGGCTGGTGGAAATGCTGGGATTTAACGGGGGGATTAGTGCGCTGACATTTGGTATCATTCTTGGGAACAGTGATTCAATAAGTACCAGTAAATTTTTCAGAAAAGCATTTGCTTTTGATTCTTCAGGATTTAATGAAAATGAAAAGGATTTTTTTGCAGAGATTGTATTTGTCATGCAAACATATTTTTTTGTTTATGTTGGTATAAGCCTGCAGTTTGGCTCGGTCTACATTTATGGTATCGGACTTCTGATTGTTATACTGGCAATTATACTAAGACCTTTAAGCATAAAGCTGCTTTCCAGCAAGAGCACACCGGCAAATGAAGTGGCGATCATGTCTATAATGACACCAAAGGGTCTGGTTGCTGCAGTTCTGGCCTCTATCCCGCTGCAACAAGGATTACCAAATGGTGAAACTATTATGGATCTGGGGTATTCTATAGTACTTTTCAGTATTATTATCTGTTCTGTGCTGGTAATAATTTTAAGTAAAGATCCATTTTTCCTAAAAAGGGTAGTAAAAAGAAACTAGGTTCAGACATAGTCTTAATTTCACCGGGAAGGAATCATGTATATAAGGCGGACAAACGTACAGTCTGATATGCATAGTAAATTTTTTATACTAATTTTAATAGATAATCAGAAATTAAACAGGACATGAAACATATAAAGTTGATAACCGTAATTGTCTTGCTCAATGCAGCTATTGCAAATTCTCAAATTCTGGAAGTTACACCTGCGTTTCCGACAGCAGATGATTATGTTACTGTTATATACGATGCAACACAGGGGAACAGTGCACTAACAGGTGTTAGTCCTGTTTATGCCCATTGCGGGTTAATAACCGACCAGAGTTCATCGCCCACTGACTGGCAGTTTGTTGTTACAAATTGGGGCACGGCTGATCCAAACGGATTAATGACAGATCTGGGAGATAACAGGCACAAGATTGAGTTTGATATGCAGGATTATTTTGGATTTCCGGCAGGAACTAATGTACTGAATCTGGCTTTTGTATTCAGGAATGAAAATGGCTCAATAGTCGGCCGCAGCACAGACGGTTCGGATATTTTTTATCCTGTATATCCGGCAGACGCCGGATTTCTTGCGGCATTTTTCAGGCCGACAGATAATTTAATTCTTGTTGATGTTGGAGGAGAGATCCCGATATATGCTGCTTCTAATGAAAGTGCCACTCTTTCGTTATATGATAACGGTGATTTGCTGACATCACAAACTGACACAACAACTTTGCATTATGATCATACAATTGCAACCGGGGGCTTACACCTGGTGGAACTTGTTGCTGATAATGGTGACACTGCCTTGAGAGATACATTTTATTATGCCGGCAGGCCGGATGTAAAACGTCAGGATCCGCCCGGGGGTATGCTTTACGGGATTAATTATGTGAACGATTCAACAGTGTTGCTGAAATTATTTGCCCCGGCTAAAGAATTTATATATGTATTAGGCGATTTTAATGACTGGATGCCGGATACAACTTATTCAATGTACTTTGCTAATGACGATACTACATGGTGGCTGCAAATCGATAGTCTGACTCCGGATGAGCGGTATGCATTTCAATACTGGGTTGACGGGGAAATAAAAATTGCTGATCCCTATAGTGAGTTAATCCTTGATCCCCTTAATGATCCTTCAATAAGCCTTGAGACATATCCTGATCCTCATCCTTATCCTTCAGGAAGAACATCAGGGCGTGCAACACTTATACACCCGGGAAAAGAACCTTATAACTGGCAAATAACAGATTTTCAGGCACCGGATAAAACAGAACTTATAATTTATGAATTGCTTGTCCGCGATTTTCTGGAAGCACATAACTACCAGACACTTAATGATACATTAGACTACCTTGAAAATCTGGGTATTAACGCCATTGAATTAATGCCCCCCGGTGAATTTGAGAATAACCAGAGCTGGGGTTATAATCCCTCTTATCATATGGCCCTGGATAAGTATTATGGCACACCCGATGCTTTTAAGACCTTTATTGATGAGTGCCATGCAAGGGGCATTGCAGTAATTGTTGACATTGTATTTAATCATGCTTATGGCCAGAGCCCACTAGTGCAATTGTACTGGGATGGTCCGAATAACAGACCTGCAGCGGACAATCCCTGGTTAAATGCAGTATGCCCTCATGAGCCCTATTGCTGGGGATTTGATTTTAACCACGAGAGCCAGGCAACAAAGGATTTCGTTGACAGGGTGACTAAATTCTGGCTCACAGAATATAAAATTGACGGATTCAGATTTGATTTCACAAAAGGATTTTCTAATGGTAATCTTGGATATGATGCTGCAAGAATTGATTTGCTTAAAAGAATGGCAGATGAAGCATGGAAGGTCAATCCTGATGCATATGTTATTCTTGAACACTGGGCAGATAACAGTGAAGAAATGCAGCTCTCCGATTATGGAATGCTGCTCTGGGGAAACGTAACATATAATTACCAGGAAGCAGCTATGGGCTGGGTAGCAAATTCTAACTTTCAGTATGGCATTTATAAGCAAAGAGGCTGGAATGATCCTCATATGGTAACCTATATGGAAAGCCATGATGAGGAACGGCTGATGTATAAGAATTTGCAGTGGGGTAACAGCAGCGGAACTTATTCAATCAAGGATCCGGTAACAGCACTCAGACGGATAGAACTTACAGCTGCTTTCCTGTTTACTATTCCCGGACCTAAAATGATATGGCAGTTCGGGGAGCTGGGTTATGATGTTGGGATTGATTATGACTGCAGGGTATGCAATAAACCTATACGCTGGAACTACTTTACAGAGGTAAACCGTCGCCGCTTATATGACGTGTTCAGCGCCCTGATTCACCTGCGCCGTGAAAATGATGTCTTTAAAACAGATGATTTCATCTGGGTTCTGAGTGGTGCGACCAAGCGTATTAGCCTGAATCATCCTTCAATGAATGCAGTAGTTATTGGTAATTTTGACGTTGTGGCAAATGACATTAATCCTGACTTTCAAAATACCGGGTGGTGGTATGAGTTTTTTACAGGCGACAGCCTGGATGTCAGTGATGTAAATGAATTG
>CP070654.1:1914171-1925969 GCA_020354785.1 Bacteroidales bacterium | reverse complement strand
TATCCTGAAGCAGCTGACATATCTACCTGTATTATCTGGTCAACAGTAACATTATCATAATATGTTACATCAAGACCAATCCTGTCGCTAAAGAACCTCAGGTCAGCTCCAACTTCCCAGCTGGTAGTTACCTCAGGCTTCAGATTTTCGTTTAACAGTATGTTTGGTACTGTATACCTTGGATTTGAGCCGAAGTTTTCTTTTGCCCTGTAACCGGTAACCAGATCGTAAGGATCTGTGTCATTACCTACCTGGGCCCAGCTGGCTCTAATTTTAGCAAGTGATAACCAGTTGAGATCAGTTAATTCTGATAATACAATACTGGTAGCAACAGAAGGATACAAGTAAGAGTTATTATCTTCAGGTAATGTTGATGACCAGTCATTACGTAGAGTCAGATCAAGATATACAAAATCTTTATAACTGAAGTTTGTAAATCCATAAAGACTGTTTATCACTTTCTTTTCAAAATAGTCATCATGAGTTGCACTTGATATTGAGTTAGCTAAATTGTAAAATTCAGGTACACTCAAACCACCTGCAGTCTCACCTACATTTCTTCCGTATGTCTGGACCATCTTGTTTCCTCCGAAGCTGGCAATCAGGTTAACCTGCGGGAGAATTTCCTTGTTGAACTGAAGTAAAAATTCGTAGTTCATTTCGTTAAATTCTCTCATACCTTCCACGTATTTGGATATATCCTGAGAACCCACAGCAATTCTTTCTTCTCTCCTGTCAAGATAATAGTCTCCCATTACTTTTCCTGTAGCTGTCAGCCAGTCGGTTAAATTATATGAAAGACCTACATTTCCGTAAAGCCTGTTTCTCTGGTCTTCATTATAACTCATATAACGAACCCAGTATGGATTGTCAGTATACATGGGAGCCGGATTAGTAAATGATATCCTGTTCCATGTACGCATTGTTCCATCAGGATTTCTGTAGTTTTTCATTTCTTCCATATCCCATTGTCTCTGGCCCCACTGCCAGAAAGCCTGTGTCGGATTTTGGCCGTCATAACCTGTGCCTGGTCTTCCTTTGGCTTGTTGATTTGAATAAGTTAAAGTGGAAAATGCCTTTAATTTATCACTTAATTGAGTATTTCCACTTACACTTAAGTTATTCTTTACTATTTTACCGTTTGGCCATACCAGGGACTGGTTAGTATTAGTATATGACATTCTGAATGAAGTCCTTTCGGTCCCTCCAACAAGAGCAACATTATTTCTGTAGGTTACACCTGTTTCAAAGAAGTCTTTAATATTGTCAGGTTGCGGACTCCACGGACTTGTTTCAAGTGTTGAAGTAATACCCTGCTCATAGTCATAAACATTATGCCAGGCAGCAACCTGCTGACCATTCAGTGGCGGGCCCCAGCTTTCGTCAACTGCATAATCAGGTATTAAATATTCAACCCCGTCAACATCTAATGTTAAAAAACCATCCCTTGTTCCCTCTCCGGTATGTATAAATCCTCCACCGTATTCATCCTGAAAATCGGGAAGAATTGATACATTTTCAAATGTAATACCTGAATTAACAGAAATTCCAAGGCCTTTTTTAGCTCCGGCAACTTTGTCACCTTTTTTAGTGGTTACAACAATAACACCGTTTGAAGCACGGGAACCATAAAGAGCAGCGGCAGTAGCTCCTTTAAGGATTGATATGGATTCCACGTCGTCCGGATTAATATCCGATGCCATAGTACCATAATCAAAACCGCCAGCACCCCTTTCCTGGTCTGCATCAGCGTAATTAGCGTTATCAAATGGAATTCCGTCAACTATAAAAAGCGGCTGATTTTGTCCTGTAACTGAGTTTGCACCCCTTACAAGAATTCTTGATGAACCGCCGTACCCGCCTCCGTGTCCTGTAATCTGAACGCCGGCAACTCTACCGGAAATTGCATTGATAACATTACTTTCCCTTGCTTCAGTAAGCTCTTCACCCTGAACATCCTGGACAGAGTATCCAAGGGCTTTTTTCTCACGGGAAATACCTAAAGCAGTAACAACGACCTCGGCCACTTCAACTGCTTCAGTTTCAAGTGCGATATCAATAACAGTCTGACCTGCAACTGCTATTTCCTGTGTTCTCATACCAACTGAGCTGAACACAAGAATAGCATCCGGTGGAACTGTTATTGAATAATTACCATCTACGTCAGTAGCCGTACCCACAGATGTCCCCTGAACAATCACAGAAACACCTGGAAGAGCCGTGCCATCATCCGCATTGGTAACATTTCCAGAAATCTGTACGTCCTGGGCTAGTATGACATTAAAGCCAAAAAACACCAGGCATACAATGAAACTTGCAATTTTTTTCATAGACAATAATTTTAGGTTTTTAATAGGCTAACAATTAATAAAAAAATTACTAGTTATAACTGTTTGTAACATTAATAAGGGCTCAAATCTATAAAAAAATCTTAAATAATAAAATATAGTGAAGTGTTTTTAACTGTTTAATAATTAAGTTAATATAGTGTATAAATATGTAATTTATGCTTATAAATATACCGAAAACATGCTAATTAATTATTAATATGGTAGTTATAAATAAAGAAATATTCGTTTTTTAACATTTTAGAACCCAAAAAGTTCTAATTATCTAAATAATTATTTAATTCGCTAAAAGTGCTATTTTGGCAAAAAAGACAATAATTTCAGTGCAAATTCGTCTATTTTTTATGCTGAAATTCAAGTTTCATGCATCAAATAGAAAAATTACTACTTTAGACCGAAATTAAAAGAAATACCATAATGTTAAAGAAAGTTCCCCATACTTATGTAATTATTTTTTATATAATAATTATTGCTGCAATCCTGACCTGGATAATTCCCGGCGGTGAATATACCGAAAACACAACAGTAGAGAATGGTATTGAAAAGAAAGTGTATGAATTTCAGTATACAGATAATGTAAAACAAACATGGCAGATCTTTGCTGCACTTTTTAAGGGATTCGAGAGGCAGGCAGGCATTATTGTTTTCATAATAATGATTGGAGGGGCTTTCTGGATTATGAACAGCAGTAAGGCAGTGGATGTCGGAATATTATCATTTCTGAGGTTCATAAAAAGGATTGAGCACAACAGGATATTGAAGTTCCTGGGAGTAAATAATATTATCCTTACCTTAATAATGCTTATGTTTAGCATTTTCGGGGCAGTTTTTGGCATGAGTGAAGAAACAATAGCCTTCATTATAGTATTAGTACCTCTTGCAATTTCAATGGGCTATGATTCTTTTACAGGAGTATCTATAGTTTTTATCGCTGCAGGACTGGGATTTGCAGGAGCAGTATTAAATCCTTTTACTATCGGCATTGCCCAGGAAATAGCAGGTTTGCCTTTATTTTCAGGTATTGAATACCGAATTCTCTGCTGGTTTGTCATTAATGTTATCGGGATAGTGTTTATACTCAGGTATGCAAACAGGATTAAAAGACTTCCTCAGAGGTCCCTTGTTTATAGAGAAGACGAATACTGGAGGGAAAAAGGAAAAGCAGATGTCAGTACTGTTAAATATTATACCCCGGTTTCAGCGTGGATATCATATATTCTGATATTACTGACTCTTATTGTATTTTCTGTATGTTATCCGGTTACTGAGATAAAGATTGGAAATTCACCCGGATCTTTAAACATTTCCATAATTCCAATATGTACCTTATTGTTTGCTTTAGCAGGAATTTTATCATTAAAAAAGTCATTTCACTTTTTTATTCTGTCAATTCTGCTTTTTACTATATTATTTTTAATAGTTGGTGTTATAGGCTACAGCTGGGATATCATGAAAATCGCGTCATTATTTTTTGCAATGGGGATAATGTCCGGTATTGCATTAAATAAATCTCCAAATAACATAGTAAAATTGTTCCTGGATGGCGTTAAAGATATTTTACCGGCTGCACTTGTGGTAGGGCTTGCAGGAGGAATAATTGTAATTCTGGAAGAAGGACAGATAATTGATACAATATTATACAGTTTATCCGGATCCATGGAAAATTTTGGAAAAATAGCATCAATAGGTATGATGTATGTAATACAGACCATATTTAATATAGCAGTTCCTTCAGGATCAGCAAAAGCAGCGATTACCATGCCTATACTGGCTCCATTTTCCGATTTGATAAATATTTCACGGCAGGCTACCGTAATGGCATATCAGTTTGGTGACGGGTTTACAAATATGATAACTCCTACATCCGGAGTATTAATAGGTGTATTGGGAGTGGCCAGAATCCCGTATGAAAAGTGGGTAAGATGGATTGCTCCTTTAATACTTGTTATGATAATACTTGGATTTATTATGCTTATTCCGACGGTAGCAATGGAATTAAAGGGATTCTAATTGTCAGTTTTTCAGGAGCTCCCGTGCATTTTCCATAGCAGCCTCAGTTAGCTGCTCACCGCTTAGCATCCTGGCAATCTCAATATGCCTTTCTTCATTATTCAGGAGTTTAACATGTGCAGTTGTTGATTCTCCTTCATCTGATTTATAGACAAGGTAATGGAAATCTCCTTTGCAGGCTACCTGGGGAAGATGGGTTATATTTATTATCTGCATACCTGCTGACATTCTTTTTATTATGTTTCCTACCTTATCTGCTATTTCTCCGGAAACACCCATATCAATTTCATCAAAGATAATGGTTGGTAAACCGGATGAATCAGATAATAAGGATTTAATGCTAAGCATTAACCTTGATAATTCTCCTCCTGAAGCTATCCTGGATATTTCCTGCAATGCAATATTTTTGTTGGCTGAAAACAGAAACTGTATCCTGTCTATCCCGTTTATCGAATAATCACCTGTTATTTCGTGTTGTATTTCAAACCTGCCATTTGGAATACCCAGATCTATTAGCAGAACGGTTATTTCTTTTTCGATATTCCTGAGAGAATTTTGTCTTTGTTGTGATAACCTCTGGGCGTAGTCACTCAATTTATTTTCACATTCATTAATTCTTTTCTTCAGGTCTTCAAGCTTAAATTCATAGGAAGTAACTTCATTTATCTTCTGTCTTAATGATTCTTTAATATCCTGCAGTTCTTTTATGCTGTTTACTTTATGCTTCTGTTGAAGAGAGTATATAAGATCAAGTCTTTCATTAATATATTCCAGTTTTTCAGGGTCCAGTTCGATTCTTTCCTTTAATAACTCAAGTTCATTTGCCACATCCTTTAGTTCTATATAGGTGCTTTCAAGCCTTTTTTCAAACTCTGCCACATCAGGATAAAATTTAAGGATTTTAGTGAGGAATGAATTTACATCCTTAAGCTGGTTAAGAACGGTATTATCTTCACCTGATAATGCATTAACAGAGCTATTCAGGTTATTTATAATTTCTTCAGCATGATTTAGCTTTTCCAGTTCCTGTTCTAATTCATCCTGTTCATTTTCTTTTAGTTTGGCTATATCCAGCTGGCTGAACTGAAACTGGTAATAGTCCAGGTCAGCCTGTGACTGTTGTGATTTTTCCAGCAGGTTATGATATTCTTTCCGGAGTTCTTTATAGAGATTATAGATATCCTGGTATGTTATGAGTAAATCTTCAGATCGTGAGTAGCTGTCAATAACTTTAAGCTGAAACTGACTATTGCTAAGATTCAGATTCTGATGCTGTGAATGTATATCAATAAATCTTATGCCCAGTTCACTTAAAATATTCAGGTTTACCGGGGAATCATTAATAAATGCCCTTGATTTGCCATTTGGATAGATTTCTCTTCTGAGAATGGTCAGATCTTCATAATCAATATCGTTTTCATCAAAGAAATTTTGAAAACCATATTCTGTTATATCAAATGTTCCCTCAACTATACATTTTCTTGTCTTTTCTTTCAGGATTGAAGTATCAGCTCTTTTTCCAAGAATTAATGAAAGCGCTCCCAGAAGAATAGATTTTCCTGCACCTGTCTCGCCGGTAATAATGGATAATCCTTTGGAAAATTCAATTTCCAGGCTGTTTATTATGGCATAATTTTCTATTGATAATGACTGAATCATATTAAATATGATAGGGCGGACTAAAATTAAACAAAAAGTATAATTTAACTTAAAAATCGGATTGACTAGTTTTAAAACCTTATCAACAGGATTATAAACAACTTTTCTATTGTTCTGTTGTTCTATTGTTGTTGGGGAGGGGACAGCGCCCTGGTAGATTAACGATTAACGATTTAAGATTAACGATTTGAGTTTTAGATTGATAGAGAGTGGCTCAAACTCCCAAAGTTAAAAATGGATGAGTGGTTAGGATTTAGGATTAAGTGGTAAGTTAAGGGAAATAAGGGAAATAAGGGAATATGGGAATAAGGGAATAAAGGAATAGGGGAATAGAGGAATAAGGGAGTGCAGTGACTATTCTTTAATAAATCGAATTGGACTGTTGTTCCCGACTTTTAAAATATACATACCTTCAGGTAAATGTCTGATATTAATCCGGTCAGATACAATTTCTGAGAACACTTTTACTCCCATAGTATTAGATATCTCTGCAAAAACATCTCCCTGAAATCCTTTCAGGTATAGCATTTCATAAACCGGATTTGGATATATAGAAATGTTAATGTTTTCTGTTTCAAGGGTATTTTCACCGGAGAGTCCTAAAGTTGTGAATCTCCATACATCACCTGTTCGGAAGCCCGCATCATTGACCTCGTCAATGCGCCAGTAATATGTTGTATTGTGAACCAGATTAGATGGAATATAAAATGTGTCGGTAAGGTTACCCGCGTATGGAGGCGGATTGGTTGTCCCAAAGTATACATAGTGAGACTGAGACATAGCACCTGCTGACCAGGATAATACAGTATCGGTATCAATATTTATGCTGCCATGACCGGGCTGAGGATTTGTGGCAGGGTAAGGTATTGGTATAAAATCGATGCTGAATTCTTTATCACGATTAAATGCCATGGCAGACGGATTATCCCTGTAAACAATACCTGCCGGATTGAGTACAACAGGATCGCTGCTGTAGAACATTTGTCGCGTATCCTCCACCCATTCGTACAGGGAATATCTTTCAACAAAGAATGTAGTATCAAGCATGTGGATAAATTGTTCAATTGCGATTGCCTGTTCTGTATAAGTTGGTTTGCAGCACGTCCAGTTGGCTCCATTGTTCCATTCTGTTATCCATAGAGGTCTTCCTGTTCTGTCATGTACTGCTTTAAGCCAGTTGTAAAACTGTTTCGCAGTTTGTCCTCCCTGGTACCAGTGTACTGCAACAAAATCAACACGGTAATTCAGATTATCGCACCGGTCAATAAAGGAATACAGCCAGCTAAGTCCTCCATCGGAAGGAGCAGGGGATCCTAAGCGAAGCCCTGACCTTAGGAGCTGGGGCCATTGCTCTATTGCTTCAGTAACCGTCATATCAGCCTGATCAGGACGTTCAGGCTCATTATACCCCAGTACATGGGTAGTATTTCTTTTTGCATTAATTTTTGAGAAATCATCCCAGTACTTGTTATGCCTCATTGGAATAAATTCAACATTCAGGCTGGAGACACCTCCGGCGCCCCAATCGTAATGCCAGGAGCAATTGAGAGTGTCAGCCGAGTTAATATTGCTTGTCCACCCCTTTTTAAATGTCCATCTCCATGGAAATACACGTATAAATGAAACTTCTGAATAGAGACCGTCCTGTAATTTGCTAATTATAATATCACCGGTATCTGCAACGAATACCTTGCTATAGCCTGTACCACGATCATCCCGGGCAAACGTGGCCATATAACCTTTTTTAAGTTTAAATGATTTAATGGCGTTATTGAATTCTCCAAGTTCGGCGCTTTCGTTATATGTATATAAACCCGGTTCCATGGAGTTACCTTTCAGGCTGTCTTCTGTAAATACCTGTAAGGGTTTATAATCTGCTGAATGACTTATTATTACCGATCCGTTTAAATATTGTACCAGTCGAACGTTCTCATCAACCGAAGCCGCGGTATCGGAAATTAAAATATGATCCAGGTATTTGCCGGAAAATTCTAACGGCCTGATGCTATCAAAGAAAATCCATATATTATCTGAATCAAGGTTTATTATACTTCCTTCCAGAGGATTATTATCTCTTGTAATATGCCAGTCAATATTCCCTTCCAGATTTAGCAACCTGTTTTTCACGGAGCTAAAGGTCCCTGCAGAATCAGTAATTGTCTCCAAACCCATCGGGATTCCGTCAATTACTATAGTAAATGTCTTTTCATCCCCGTTTTCTGCTTTAACTGTAATTATCAGGTCTTCGCTGATCAGGGCATGATTTGAGGGTACCTGGTGGTCTGAATGCGTTACTTTATATGTGGCATACGGTGATACTGTAATTGCCGATTTTAACTGGATTACCAGTGCATTACCGGGAAGATCAGTTACCCTGGAACTATCAAGATCAACAATACCTGTCAATGCAGAAATAATATCATTTCCGGTTCCTACTTCTCTTGTTTCAATGTTGTAATATGTAATTTCATTACCTGTCACTCTCACTAGCATAGTATCTGATATAAGAGTGGTGCTTTGATCCGGAACAACTTCACCGGACACTGAACCTATTATATCCACAGAAGCTGTAAGAGGAGCCCTGAGACCTGTCTTAAAATCTTCAACGGTTATCAGTGGTGAGACATTTGTAATTCTCAATCCTCCCTGATCGAGCTCTCCTTCTGATGTGCTAAGTAATAGCCAGTTTTCAACCAGTTCCAGTCTGAACTCGTCAAGTAGTACCTCAATTTCTACCATATCATTCCAGATTCCTGTTTTAATTCCAAAATATACCTCGACGTCCTGGTCATAATCACCGGTAGGTATATATATTCCATTTCCAACGCATGCAACCTCTGAAAATTTACCGTTGAGATTTGGACCGCATCCTGCCCATGTGGATAAGCCCAGTACCACATCTTCGTTATTATTAGGAGTATAATCCTCATTCTCAACAGGGGCAATTATGCTCAGATATAATTCACACCAGAAACTGGCGACATAACTGGTTTTAACCAGACCATCAAGTATATAAGACTTGCCGCCTTTTAAATCCAGCTTTTGCCAGAATAAGATATTTGTTCTCTTTTCACTGGTTACCCGCAGACAGCCTCCAACACCTCCTTCCGGACCATCAGTTGTATAATTAAACTCATAATTAGCTGTGTCAGAGCTTCCCATATGATATATTGTCCAGCCGGAAATAATTTCCATATCCGGATTAATAATCAGTCCCTGTCCAAACGAGCTTATAAATACAAAAAAGGTCAGAAAAACTAATATGGGAAGTTCTCTACAAATTTGACAAATGACCTGAAGAATGTTTTTAATCATCCGGTTATTGTTTTTTACCTGGCTATACACAATTCGATCCTGTTGAATACTAAGGTTTATCACTGTAAATCAAGATATTATCCAATATAACCTGATGTTCTTTACCAGGATTTAAAAACTTGATTTTAACTAAATGTTTCCCGGGCTTTAAGTTATATTTCCAGCATATTTCATATCGTCTTTTTGTAAAATCAGTCGGCAGGCTTGCTTTTTCAGATAATACATTATCTATAAACACTTCAATTTCGGGGCTAAAAACACTTTCTGCATTACTATCGATTATAGCTTCTGATCTACCCCTGACAACAAAACCAACACCTTCAAACTCAAAGTTATATATGGTATTATTTTCATTTAATCTTCTGTTACTCTCTTCAATATGTAAGATTTCTGATGGATAATGATTTATAAATCCTTTCTCATATTTAACAGCAACAGGTTTTTGTGGTTTTAATGTAATGTCATCATCAAGGACTGTGCCCCCGTTTCTTTTAATATTTTGCAAAGCATGGTTGTATCCCATTTTGTACACATCATTTAGAGAAATTGATGTGTACTTAAAATCAATATCTTCAACTTTATCTAATCCCTGTTTCCAGTATTCGGGAATTTTTGAGTACCCCAGTATTGTTCCCAGGATACCTGCTGCACTGGCAGGATTACAATCCGAATCCTGCCCGCAACGTGTGCTGATGTCAATGGTTTTGCCATAATCTCCCTCTCCGTAAAGCAATCCAATAATGATGTAAGCGGCATTAATTTTAGCGTCAATATTAAATGAGTAAAATACTCCTTCAGGACAGCCAATATCAGACGACCATTTCTTCTCACATTCAAACCATGTTCTTTTCCAGTCATCAGGATATTTGTAATACCATTTAATAATGTCGGAAATGCATTTGTAGAAATCGCTTTTTTCCGGAATGACTTTTAATCCTTCTTTTACAATAAACTCAACATTATCAGAAATAAATGCCAATGAATACATAGCAGCAACATAAACACCCCCGTACCATCCATCACCATAGTTCATTATATGCCCGATTTTGTCGCATATTTCACTTGTTGTATTCACCATTCCCGGGGACATTAATCCTGCAAAATCAGCTTCAATCTGGAAATCTATATCTTCTGAATGAGGATTATTTTCCCAGTAACCTGAAGCAGGTGGTTCTATTCCGTTCAGTATGTTATACCGGGCAGCCTGGTTTGCGTGCCATAACATGTAATCAGCATGGGCAAAAGCCCTTGCATGAGATACGGCCGGTGCATCCAGACCTTCTTTTTCAAATACTTCAACAAATGTCAGGTCCATATAAATATCATCATACAAACCGGGTGCATTGTTGAAATACCATTTTATGCGGGTTTCATCCCATGGGATTGGTGTGTAATCCTGGATCATCGTTCCGCAAAACCGGAACTCGGTCGGACCTCCGTATGTACATCCTATTACCTGTCCTGCCCATCCACCTTTAATTTTATCTGATAATATTTTCTTTTGTATTGTGAAAGTATCTGAAAATACAGATTCAGGGTTGTCACCTGGTTGTTTTTTCTTTTGTTCACATCCTGTAAAAATTATTATAAGAACAGGAAATATATACATTAATAACTTCAATTTCATATATATGCTATTTTAAATTATTACACAAAAAGCAACAGGCTGATCGCCATAATTGCCATACCGCCCACAAGGCCACCAATAGCTATATGGTGTTCCCCATATTCCTCTGCAGTTGGCAGAAGCTCGTCAAGCGAAATATAAACCATAATTCCGGCGACTCCGGCAAATATCACCCCAAATGTTAAGTCGCTAAATACGCTTCTTAGAATAAAGTAGCCTAAAATTGCACCTACAGGCTCGGCAAGACCGGACGTAAAGGAAAGCCAGAAAGCCTTTTTACGGTTCTTAGTTGCATAATATATGGGTACTGAAACGGCTATTCCTTCAGGTATATTATGAATTGCAATTGCAACTGCAATACTTATTCCAAGGGCAGGATCAGTTAAAGCTCCCATAAAAGTTGCAAGGCCCTCAGGGAAATTATGGATAGCAATTGCAAGTGCTGAAAACAATCCCATACGAAGCAGTTTTCTGTTGTTATCAGTGGTTATTTTTTTTTCATCAATATTTCTGATTTCATGCGGGTTCTCAAAAGAGGGGATAAGTTTGTCAATCAGGGCTATTAGGCCTATACCAATAAAAAATGCAGTAACTGTGTAAATATAGCCTATTTTCCCTCCGTATGCTTCCGACAGGGAATCTTTGGCTTTTATAAATATTTCAACTAATGAAACATAGATCATAACACCGGCTGAAAAACCGAGAGAAGCAGCCAGAAATTTGGGATTGAACTTCTTGGATAAAAAGGACATTATACTCCCTATTCCTGTTGACAGGCCGGCAAAAACAGTCAGCCCCAAAGCAAAAAGTATATTTTCCGTACTCATAACAACAATCTG
>CP070654.1:1907268-1914071 GCA_020354785.1 Bacteroidales bacterium | reverse complement strand
ATCATTTTTATGATATACAGGCTGGAATAGGGGTTAAAAAAACCCCTGCTTTGTACGGAGCATTCCCTACTGATCCTTATTCGCATACACCTGGACACGCCGGAGCACAGCAGCCGGGTATGACAGGCCAGGTAAAAGAAGATATTATTACAAGGTTTGGTGAGCTTGGGGTTAGGGTTAAGGATGATGAGATTTCATTCAATCCATTATTGCTTAACAGGGAAGAATTCCTGGATTCCCCTGGGAAATTTGAATATTATAACATTAATGGTGAGAACAAAACAATTAAACTCCAAAAAGACTCACTTGCCTTCACTTTTTGCCAGATCCCCGTTATATATAGTATTTCGGATGGTAACAGAATTCATGTATTTTATTCGGAGGGAAACCAAAAGGACATCAGCGGTACCACAATCAGCCGCGAATTAAGCAATAAGATATTTGAAAGAACATCCGGTATTGAAAAGATTTTAGTAGAGGTTAGTTTGTAATTGAAAAATTTCAGAAAATATGGAGTTGCGCCTTATAATGTGGTTGTTGTTCATGGGGGGCCCGGAGCAGCAGGAAGCATGGCACCTGTGGCTAAGGAGTTGTCAGGAATTTCAGGCATCCTGGAGCCTTTATTGGCATCTAAGTCAGTTGACGGACAGCTACAGGAACTGGAGGTTATAATAAGAGAGCAGTCAGACCTACCGGTCATACTTTCAGGTCATTCGTGGGGAGCATGGCTGGTATATATTTTTGCTGCGCATTACCCTGAGATGGTAAAAAAATTAATACTTATCAGCAGCGGTCCTTTTGAAGAAAAGTACGCCTCAGAAATAAATGAGATCCGCTTAAAAAGATTAATTGAGGAAGAGAAAACAGAATTATACTCTATTCAGGATGCTTTAAATGATCCCGGTACTGAAAATAAAGATGCTATTTTCAAGAGGCTTGGGGAACTAATATCAATGACTGACTCATTTAATCCCTTACCACGAACAAATGAGGAAATAGTGATCAGCTATGATATATTTCAAAGTGTATGGGATGAGGCTCACGACATGAGAAAGAGACGCAGGCTTTTAGCTTTCGGCAAACAAATACATTGTCCTGTTTTAGCAATACACGGAGATTACGATCCTCATCCTTATAAAGGAGTCGAAAGGCCACTATCGCACATTATTAAAGACTTCAGGTTCGTTTTATTAAGTAAGTGCGGACATGAACCTTGGCTTGAAAAGCTTGCAAGAGAGAGATTTTTTGAAGTTTTGAGGATGGAGCTGGTGTAGGAGAAAATACTTAACTTCTCACATACAAAAAACGTTTGTCTGACGCCTATAAAATAAATATTATATTATCTTTGAGAATACTAACAATTAAAGAGGCAAAATCATGAAACAAAAAATTAGCGAATGTAATTCTACAGCAAGCGCAGTTTACGGGCTGGGACTTATCGGCGCAGCAATTTATTTTATTGCCAAGGCTACTGGCTTCTGGATGGGTGTGCTGGGATTCCTGAAAGCTATTATATGGCCAGTCCTTCTTGTCTATCACGCACTTAAATACCTGGGAGTCGGATAATATTAAAAGATTTTTTCCGTAAGAATTCATATATAAAAGCCATAGAATTTACCAGGCAATTGAACAATTACTTAAAGTAATTTCAATATTTAATATAAAAATTCCATATAGTAAGATATAATATATATCTTGCCTGGAATTATTTTTGTCTCACCTCAAGTAAGAGACAAGATTTGTGAAACAGAAAAAAAATGATTGACTCAAAAACAATATATCAGGTAGATTCTTTTACAGATGAACCGTTTAAAGGTAATCCTGCGGGAGTAATGGTTGTTGACAGAAAATTTGACAGTGATTTAATGCAGAAGATTGCTACGGAGATGAATCTGTCTGAGACAGCATTTATCATACCGGATGGTGATAAATTTGGAATAAGGTACTTTACTCCGTCAGTTGAAGTACCTCTCTGTGGTCATGCAACTTTAGCAAGTGGCCATATTGTTTATGAACTCAGTTTAGTTGGCACTGATAATACAATTAATTTCAGGGCAAAAGGGGGGGATTTATCAATAACAAAGGAGTCGGACTGGATTGTGATGAATTTTCCTGAATATCCATTAACTAAAATGGATATCCCCGGGGATTTTAGAGAAATAATTGGATTTGAACCCGCAGAAATGTATTCAAGCAGTTATGACTGGAAAATAGCTGTTGCACAGACAGAAGATGATATCTCAAGGGCAGCACCCGGCTTTGAGATGATGAAATCTTCTGGCTTAGGTATGTTAATGATTACAGCAAAGAGCAATTCAGAGAATTTTGATTTTGTAGTCAGATGTTTTGTTCCCGGCCTGGGAATAAATGAAGATCCGGTGACAGGTTCTGCGCATTGTGCACTGACTCCATTGTGGGCCGAAAAGCTCGGGAAGAAAGAATTGGATTCATTGCAGTTGTCAAAGCGAACCGGGAAGTTAAAAGTAAAACTGATAAATGGCAGGGTTGAAATCAAAGGAAAAGCTATTACTATCTTTAAAGCTGAATTGAAAATTTAAAAAACTTTACACCTCAAGTAGTTAAATCTTAAAATAGAAAAAATGAAAACAGAAAATAAAGTTTTAATGAAACAGGCACGCGAAGCCCTGTCCGGGAAATGGGGACTGGCAGTAGGTACATTCCTGGTCTATATGTTATTAATGTGTGGTTTACAGATTATCCCGGTGGCAGGATATATAGCTTCATTAATAATTGCAGGACCAATGGGAGTTGGCATAGCGATTTTTTCAATGTCTATATCAAGAAACAAGGAAGCACGACTTTCTCAAATATTTGACGGATTCGAGAAGTTTGGAGTCTCATTAGTGGCATACCTGCTGATGCTTTTGTTTATAATATTATGGATGCTGCTTTTAATAGTTCCCGGAATAATAGCTGCAATATCATATTCACAAACATTTTTTATTATTGCGGATGATAATTCTATAGGTTCAATGGAAGCAATTAATAAAAGCAAAAAGATGATGGATGGTTACAAATGGAAATATTTCTGTTTATGTCTGAGGTTTATTGGATGGGCTCTTCTTTGCATTCTTACTCTTGGTATAGGTTTCTTATGGCTTGGTCCATATATGATGGTAAGTTATGCAAAGTTCTATGATGATATTAAATAGCAGGCAATAAGTCCAGAAATTAACCGGGCAGGATCATGGTATAACAGCAGCCTTAACTGAGGCTGTACAATAATAAACTCCCGTCTTTTTCGATTAGAGACCCGCTATAGATTACTAAGCAATGAAATATATTTTTAGTATGAAAAAGATTTCACTATACGTTTTTTTTCTTATGTTAGTTATGATGCTATACAATTGTAAATCCGCAATAGAAATTAATACTGAGATTAAGGATATGAATGAAAGATTAAATAGTTTTCTGGATAATAAAATTCTGAGGAATGAGTTCCCAGGCATCCAGTATATAGTGGTCGACAGAAATCAGATTATTTATAGTTATGTTGGTGGATTCTCCGATGTGATTAATAAGAAACCCATGACTTTTAATAATACCCTGAATACTTTTTCAACAACAAAGCTTATTACAGCAATAGCAATTTTACAGTTAATGGAGAAAGGTAAGTTGAAACTGGATGATAAGGTGTCTGTCTATATTAAAGATATTCCTTACAGGGAAATAACCATAAGAAATGTATTATCGCACAGCTCAGGAATTCCGAATCCTGTCCTGGGAAGATTTTATATCCACTGGGAGGATGAGCATAAGACTTTTGATCGTGAAGAGTTACTGGATAAGGTCTTATCAAAAAATAGTAAACTTAAATATAACCCGGACACTAAAATTAAATACAGTAACCTGGGATATGCAATACTTGGCAAAGTTATTGAAGTTATCTCAGGAACATCTTATGAAAAATATGTTCAGCAGAATATTTTTGATCGATTTGATATAGATAATAAGCTATGCCATTTTAAAAGTCAGAAATACTCTGACAGCGCAAAGCCATATTACAAGGCAAATTCTGTTATTTACAATATTATGAAGCTTTTCTTAAAAGGAGTAAAGGCAAAAAAAGAGGGAAAATGGAAGACACTGGATAAAAACTGGTACTTTAATTTCCCTGCTCATGGCGGGATTATCGTTAGCGCCAGGGAGTATGCAAAATTATTCCAGGATTTATTAAAGGATGATTCAAAATTGCTCAGCAAGACATCAAAAGAATTGTTTTTTTCAGAACAAATAAAGTATAAAAAAAGCAGAAGAGCTATTGGCTGGTCAATAAGGGAATTTGAAGGGATAAAATATTACTCTCACACGGGAGGCGGTTTAGGATATGTTTCCGCCGTAAGATATTATCCGGAATATAATATAATATCTGTCTTACAGATTAACCGAACCAATATAAAAGCCTTAAATATCTTAAATCAATTAGACAAAGAGATTATTGAAGAAATTGATATCAAGCCTAAATCATACTTTAGTGACTAATGGAATCCTGTCCTTACACTTTAACATTTGTAAGCTACCGTCTATATACTTAAATTTGAAAGATTATGGGATAAATATTATCTTTGAAAAAAGATTTTAATATGAATGTTTCAGAGTTAAAACTCCGAATATTTCGTAAGCTTGATTCACTTGAAAAAAGTAAGCTTGAAGAATTATATGGCATTGTGGTGAACTTTTTAAATGGTCATAGGGATATAGATGATTGGAATGAATTATCCGAAATTCAAAAGAAAGGTTTACTTGATGCAATTGATGAGATAGATTCAGGAAAAGGCATACCTCACAAACAAATAATAGCTAAGTATCGAAAAAAATATTCTGATGCCTAAGTTATTAATTTGGGCTCCCCTGGCTGAAAATGATTTTAAAAACATTCTTGAATACCTCTATAGAGAGTGGGATGAAAAAGTAACCAATCAATTTATTAATCTAACAGATAAATTGTTAGAACATATCTCAAATATTCCCAGACAGTTTCCAATAATTAATAAAAAGAAAAGGATTAGAAAGTGTGTATTAACAAAACATAACACATTATTTTATAGAGTAAGATGAAAATATATAGATATTTTGAGAATATATGATACAAGGCAAGAACCGGAGAAACTTAGATTTAGATGATCAACTATTACATACTCCAATCGTCTCGATTAAATTATTAAAAAAATCCCGGTAATACTTTGGGGGGATTGGTTCTCTAACTACCAAAATAGACTTAACCTCTTAAAAGCAATATTTAAGCATGAATGCCAGATGAAATTAATAATGATTTTTTAGCACCTTAATTATTTCTGAATACTTACTGTTACTGATTCTTATAAAATAAATACCATTTGGATAATCTGATATATCCAAAGTGTAAAAAGAATCTTGTACCAGGTGAATTGTTCTGGTTGCCCGTATTTTACCTGTAATATCTATTATCTCAAAAGTGGTTTTACCCGCATAATTTTCAGCATATCCTATATTTATTAATCCATTTGTAGGATTTGGAGAAATGGAAAAGGAAGAGTTGAAAGATATACTTTCACTGATAATTCCGGAAGGCAATGCAGATATTTCCAGTTCAGGCGAATAAGCTGATTCTTTAAAATAATAATTCATTGCTTTGACAAAATATGAATTTGTATCTCCAGGTAATACAGTTGTATCAGTATAACTAAATACAACTGGATTAACTGTTACCAGGTGTTCAGAGTTTTTATATATCCTGTAACACCAGACCAGTTTATCATCTTCAGACTGGTCCGTAGGTTCACTCCATCCTAACACGGGTTTATTATTTTCATTTAAATATACATTGAAAGATTCTACTGAATCGGGATTTATATGAACAGATCCCAGTTGCTGTGAAAATATCCATCGATCAAGTGTAGTTTCATTTTTGATAGTATCATAGATATCTAAATGGCCGACTCCCGGATATTCCGTATAACGTACACATGTTCCTCCTTCTTTAATCAATCTGCTGTACATATTTCTTGAAAAATCAACAGAAATATTATCATCTTCACTTCCATGAAATATCCAGAGAGGAGTATTTATAAATACGGGAGTAGTTTCAGGATCACCAAAAGCATTTATAACACAAGCAGATGCAAACATATTCGGACGGGTACATAAAACATACATGACTCCTGCTCCTCCCATTGATCCCCCATAAATATGCATTTTTTTTGTATCAATATTATAATATTTGATAATTGTATCCACAGCTCTGAAAGTCATCCTGATAGGGAATTTATCTACCATACTAAAGCTATCACCCCATGCTGCAAGGCCATATTCTTTTTCACATTTCGGGGTTAGTATTATACAGGGATATTGTTCCTGAAATTCTTCGCTGTACCAGTAAAAGTCCCATGAAGTAGTATCGGTATACCCGTGAAGATAAACCATTAAGTGATATTTTATACTTGGATCATAATCAGGCGGGATAAACAGGCCGTATCTGAATTTGTATATAAAATGATTTTTATATCCATCTGGTAAGGAGAAGCTTTTTTGAAACAGAATTATAAAAACAGAAATTAACAATATATGGATTTTCAGTTTATAAAGTATAGACGTTTTCATGTTTCAATTTCATTAAAAAATCTTTATAAACCTGTTATATGTTAATTAGTTTCATTAATAAACCTGTTCAGACTATTTACTCCATAAAAGCCTGAACAGAAACTTATTTAACAAATTAAGAATTACTCTTTAATTATTTTCTCCGTATATTGAGATTCCTTGTTTCTAATTGTTATTAAATATAAACCTTGTGATAAATCGCT
>CP070654.1:1879237-1907168 GCA_020354785.1 Bacteroidales bacterium | reverse complement strand
GGTAACTACTCCAAAGTCCATCCCTACAAAAGGGGGATTTGCCAGGTAATATAAAGATAACAGAATGATGCCCAAAATAGTGGATAGTCGTGTAAAAACTCCTAAAAACAAGCATAATCCGATAAAAATGAGTCCCCAGATATTTAGTAAATCAACAATATTCAGTAATTGCGGTGTTGACGCTATCCACTGGAAAAAACCGGAAAATATCCATTTTGATACCGATAAATAGTCGTAGGATGTCCATAAAGGTGAGAAAAGTTTCGCAACACCTTCATATAAAAAATGCCAGCCAATTACTGTTCTCAGGAGAAAGAAGACCAGGCTGGCTCCCCTGATATTTATTAATCTGGAATTCATTTCTGTTTACGAATTATGATTATATTACAAATATATTAATTTACAGACTCAGTTTCATCAAATGATCCACCTGTTTATCCCGGCCCATAATAAAAAAATGTTCGCCGAACTTAGTGAATCCATTTTTACCATAAAATTTTAATGCTCTATAATTCTTCTCCCATACTCCTAACCATATATACTTTACATTTTTTCCCCTTGCAAGGTTTACCACTTTTTCCAGTATCTGCTTTCCAAAATTTTGTCCTTTAAATTCCTTCAGCAAATAAAATCTTTCAAGTTCAAGGTATGAATTGTCAAAATCTTCAGTTTGAGCCCGGCCTGTATTAATCTTAAAGTATCCTATTAATGAATCATTTAAATATGCAAAGTAAAATTCCGATTCTTCATTTTTTAACTCTTCAGTTAATTTATTTTTACTGAAAGATGAGTCCATATACGCATTCATATTCTCTTCAGTATTGCTTGCTCTGAATGTATCATCAAATGTGATTCTTGCTATATCAACAATTTTTTCGAGATCTTTAATATTGCACATTCTGTAGTTAAGCTGCATACTTATATACTGTAGTCAAACATATATTCTTTAATTGATGCTATCCTGTCTTTGTCTTTTATCTCCTGTTTTAGTTAGTTATTATGTAACCAACCTGTTTAAATCTATATTTTCCAATATGTTTTTGTCATAATCGATTAACACTAATTTGATCATAGCTTTACCAAGTTTCTCCGTGTTTGTAACAATCTTTGGAAAAGCCTTTAATAACGGATATAGAGGTTTCAGGATGGTGTAAAGGATATTATAAATTCTGGTACTGGATCTTATGCCCTTCATAGGTTGTATATAGGCGGGTCTTAACATATATGTCTTTTTAAAAGGAAGAGCCAGCAATGCATTTTCAGTTTTCCCCTTAACTCTTGCCCACATCATTCTGCCTTTTTCACTGCTATCGGTACCGGCTCCTGAAATGTAACAAAAAGCCAGCTCAGGATTCAGACTTAGTAAGGTTTGAGCGAAGTTTAACGTCAGATCATATGTAATTCGGGAATAGTCTTTTTCAGACATTCCGGCAGCAGAAACACCCAGACAAAAATAACAGGTGTTATACCCGGCAAGCTGATCCTTTATAGTAGACAAATCGTAAAAATCAGCATGAATAATTTCTTTTAGCTTTTCATGTTTCAGGCCAACGGGGCGCCTGTTAATTACCAGTACTGATTCTACGTGAGAACTATCAAGGCATTCCAGCAGAACACCTTTTCCTAGCATGCCTGTTGAGCCTGTGATAATTGCCTTTATTTTCATAACAAAACAAACCTGATAATAAACACTTTAATCCCAGTCTACATTTATACTTAATGTAATTTCCGGGTGAGTATCCGGAGCTGTAACGGCATTTAATACTTTAAAGCGTAAATTAAAATTTGATAATTCTTCCAGTGTCCTTACCTGGATATTTGTAATTCTATGTGCTCTGGCAATTAATATATCAGCATGAGAATGCAGTGAGAAATCTTTTTTATTTTCAAGTATATAATCCACATCTGATATATTTTCAATGTACACTGATACTACAAGTGATTTGCCTGTATAACTTTCAAGAACCCCGGTATTTTTAACTACCAGAGATTGCTCAATTAACGGAACAATGTACTTCGCATTCCCTGTCAAGGTATTTTTAACCCAGACAGCCGTTCTCCGATTTTCCAATCCTTCCCTGATTGCCTCTTTTGTCTTCTTCCTTGCAAAAACAAGTGTTACAGGGCGATGTTTTCCTTCCAGCATTTCAAAATCCACTGCGACAAGTCCATGAATATCAGATGATCCTATTATGGTAAGGTCATTATCTATAGCAATTTGTAAAGCTTCACTGGAATAACTAGTCCAGTTAACTATTTCTATCCCCTGTATTAATCCTTCTTTGATAAATTTACGGTGCATATCTGTTAATTCTGCAATTCCGTCTTTTTTATGGGCAATCCATTGTGGATGATTCCAGAAAGTAAAGGCTCCCTGTCTCTTTGCTTCACTGAGAACCTCAGATACGCTATCCACAAGGAGCTTATTTGCATCTTTCACAAAAATTGCATTCAGGTGACCGGGTGGCATATCCCTTGTTATTTCAATTCCGTTTATAATTATAATATTCGTATCTTCTGCTGCCTTAAGTGCAATCTGATAGCTTCGGTTTCTGTCAGGGTGCGGTATGTCTTCTTTGTAAGGCTGGTACTCCAGGTGGTCTGAAATGGCAATTGCATCCAGTCCGTCTTTTAACGCCTCCTCAACACGAATATCGGGCCATACATGTCCGTCAGAGAATACCGTATGCATGTGAAAATCACACTTAAGGGTCTTATATCCCGGTATGTCAGGAAATTCAATTATCCGTTCATGATCATAATCTACATATTGTTGAGCAATCGCCTTACCAAAAGCCGTCAGGCTGAAAACCAGGGTTAGCAATAATAACAACCGGTAATTATATCTTTTCATAGCAATATTTATTGATTATTAAAAGCACGGTTTTTACATTAGAATTATTCGATCTTTTTAAGTGGAATGCACATATTCCATGTATACCGCATTCCATCTATATCGGCACCTGTTGCAAAGAATACAAAGGTAGCAATACTATCTTCTACTAATACCCATGGGCGTTCAGTACTTTTCATTCGCCTTATACCATTCTGGAATAAAATATCTTTAGTGACAGCTACAGGATCATCTTCAAGCTCCCATTTCAAGCCGTCATCCGATGTAGCATAGTAAATCTCTTTATTTGAATATTTTCTGTCATGATCAAGCATGAGAGCGTGAAACTTACCGTTCTCATACCATATATTTGGATCCTCCGCTCCAACTCCCACGTCAATGGGTTTGTCCGAAATACGCTTGTAAGGTCCATTCCAGTGATCAGCAAATGCAATACTTATAGCATGCTTTCGTAATCTTTCAACACCTTTATAATAAAGCATTACCCGGCCATCTTCAAATACAAAAGGGGCGGCATTACTCACAAGGTATTGCTCCCATGAGTCAGGAACCACATCTAATATGGGTTCGTCTCTTCTTTCCCACGGGCCATAAGGGGATTTGGAAGTTGCAAGGCCTATGCGTTCGTGCTGGTGGGCATCTAATTTTTTTGGGGATTCAGGTGTTATCTGGTGATCTTCATCAGGCATATCTCCTTTATAAGTAGTTCCTGTATAGAAAAGAAGGAAAGTATCCCCATGTTTTCTGATTGCAGGATTATGAGTCATTTTACCGTCCCAGTACTCCTCCCCCCTTGGAGGAAGAGCAACATCAGAAAAAGTATAAGGACCCTCCGGTTTCTCTGATATACAATGCACAATTTCTGAGTTTGTCAGCCAGTGGTTAAAATTGATTTTTTTGGGCCAGCGTGATGCAAACATATGGTATTTACCGTCTTCACCTTTTATTACTGAACTTCCCCAAACCCAGTAATCCTCCATACAGAATCCATACTCTTTATTTGTCGGCAGTAGCCTGTTTCGGAAGGTTTGAGCTTCTGCTTCAGTTGTTAATACTAAAGTTAAAATTCCAATTAATATGCCCTGTAGTGTTAAATTTTTTTTCATCTTTTATGGTTCTATTGTTTCCAGATTTATTCAATATTAGCTGCCGGCATATGAAAAGTGCATCTGAACAATAATCCAGCTATTGTCTCTTTTTTCCAGTACTCCGGTCCACCTTGTATTTTCCCAGTTAACTGGCTGTCCTTTCCATTCATTAATATCATCAAGCATACAAAAAAACCACGCTACATCACCTGACTTTGAGAAGTTTATATTCAAGTCTTTTATTTCATACCTGATTGCTTTAAAATCAGAACTCATCCAGAATTGCTCGTTCCTTTTAAAGTCCTGAAAGCCTTTTACTACCCTTTCATGAGGATCTACTTCAAGGTAATTTGAGTCGTTAGCTATTACACTGTATAACAATTCAATATCTTTGTTTTTTGCCCAGCCAATACTGTTATGTATGGCTTCATATACCAGTAGTTTTTCTGCTTCAATATTGAAAGCATCATTTTCCCCCTGACATGATATTAGCATGATTAAAACTACAGCCATGAATAATAATAATGTGTTACCAGAATTTTTCATAAATACATATTTAAATGGTTAATATTACTTTAATGGTTTAATAGTCAGTCCGTAAAACATGCCAAGGATTAATACCTCAACCAGTCCGGTTACCAGAATATATGCCAATGTTTTGGCCGGGACCTGCTGTGTCATATATATTGTGAACACAGACATAATTACCCTGAAAAACCATATAATTAATCCATATATAATCCCTTTTATTAAAGGATTATCGGTTGGCAGACTGCTATAAATAAGCAGGAAAATTCCGCACATTACAAATCCGTAAAATATATCAATAGCTATTCCGACGGGAATATTAATTGAAGTTTTTGCTATTGGTTTATAGCATTCCATAAGTTTCTGAGCCAGCGGATTTCCGTTAATCAGTCCGTCAAGAACCGCAAACAGAATCCCGCCAATTAAGCTTATAATAATAAATCGTGTCATATTAATATTAGATTTAATACTTATTAATTTGTAATTTTAGCTATAATAAATCCCATAACTAATAATAAATTACAATATTACAGTTCATTTAGCAGTTTAGCAAGTACATAAACAAAAAGAAAAGTTACAAAATGTCTTTAATTCCGGCTTTCAAAGCAGGTTTATGGAATGCCTGGATCTTCATGAGTGTTTTTCTTCTCCAGATGCTGGTAATGATGCTGGCAGGTAAACGTATACGGAAAAGGAGCCATGTTCCTGAAGATGCAAGACGGAGCAACTTTGAGAAATATATAAGCATAGTCGGAAACCTGGTTTGGCTGGCAGCCCTTGTATATTCTGTTTTTTTACCTTTTCAGACAGGTTCTATATGGTTTAATACAGGTCTTTCTCTTTTTATCATTGGCTTTGTAATATTGGCAATTGCTACTTTTAACTTCATTAATACTCCTGTGGACCAGTTAATTTCAAATGGTATTTACCGGTTTTCGAGACATCCTATGTACCTGGCAACCTTCTTTATATGTATGGGTGCAGGTATTGCTTCTGCATCATGGCTGTTTATACTTCTCAGCCTTATTATGATATATTGTTTTTATCAGGAAGCACTTATCGAAGAAAGATATTGTCTTAAAATTTATAGTGATTACCGCGAATATCTGAACAGGGTTCCAAGATGGCTTTGAAGTTCTTCTGCCGGCTTCAACAAAGGTGCATTCTAAATTAAGTTGTTAATTGCTTCAATCAGTCTCTGCGGCTTCAACGGTTTTACTATATAATCTCTAAAACCATGCTTCATTATCTCATCTTTATCATTTGCGTAGGCATAAGCTGTAACAGCAATCACAGGTATGTTTTTATTAATTTTCTTTATTTCCTGGTTAGCCTGAATACCATTCATTACAGGCATCTTAATATCCATAAGAATGACGCAATTTTTTGCTTTAGGATTCTTCCTGATATAATCTACCGCTTCCTCACCGTTTTTTGCCCATATTATTTCAGAGTTTGCAGGTTTAAGTATCTTTTCAATAAGCATATAGTTGTTCGGCTCATCTTCTGCTACTAATATCCTGGTATTTTTTAATTTATATGTCTTTTTAGCTTCCTTTTTACTTTTAGGTATCACCTGTACATTGTCTGCTTTATAGGGCAAAGTAAAATAAAAGCTGGATCCAACTCCTGCTTCTGATTCTAACCAGATTTTTCCTTCCATAAGCTCAATAAGCTTCCTTGATATAGAGAGTCCAATGCCTGCTCCGGGGTATAACTTGGAATCTTCCTGTTCTAACTTATGGAAGTAGTTGAATATTCTTTTGAAATCTGTATCGGCAATTCCTATTCCGGTATCAGAAACAAAAAATTGTACCTGGTCGTTCAATATCTCATATCCAAACCATATATTACCTGCCTCAGTATACTTGAATGCATTACTAAGCAGGTTGGAAAAAACCTGTCTGAAGCGGGTCGGATCATTATGAAGTACTACTTCTTTATTATCCTCTTTATTTACATACTGGAAATCGATATCCTTCTTATTCTTAATCATAAAGTAGTTCTCCAGCTGAAGAAGAATGGCTGAGACTTCGAAATCAGACTTTGTTATACGAAGCTGATTTTCTTCTATAAGTGAAATTTCAATAATATCATTAATTAAAACCAGGAGGGTGTCACTATTATCTTTAATAATATCTGCATATTCGAGTCTTTCACCGGCTGTAATATCTTCCTCACTTATCAGGGATGAAAAACCGACAATTGCGTTCATGGGTGTTCTGATTTCATGAGACATGTTTGCAAGAAATGCTGATTTCAGCCGGTCTGATTCTTCAGCCTTCTTTTTGGCGGCTTCAAGTTCAACTGTACGCTCCCTGACCAGCTGTTCGAGATGATTACGATGCCTGGAAAGCTCCTCGTTCTGGAGAGTGATTTCTTCCTTTCTTTCTTCAAGCAGTGCATTTGCATCAGATAATTCAATTGTTCTTTCCTTTATTTTATGTTCCAGCTTTTGCTGCTCCTTCCTTAATTTATTAAGTCTTATCCTGTAAAAGGCTATTGATCCCCCTATCAGTATAATTCCCAAAGCAATCTTAAACCATAAGGTTTTCCACCATGGTGGCTGGATAATTATTTGTATTGACGTACCTGTTTCATTCCAGATACCGTCATTATTGGATGCTTTTACCCTGAATATATATTCACCGGGATTCAGATTTGTGTATGTGGCTTTATTATCCGAGCCTATGTAATTCCAGTCCTTGTCAAAACCTTCCATCATATAGGCATACTGGTTCTTTTCGCTAAAAATATAGTTTAATGCAACGAACCGGAAAGTAAAAAGGGACTGGTCGTAGTTTAATATTAATTTTTCTGTTTGTGAAATATGTTTTTTCAGAGGTGAATCTTTTTCTCCAATTTTTACAGGTTTATTAAAGAGCTGAAATTCAGTAATATGAACAGGGGGTATAATACTGTTATCTTTAATACTGTCGGGATGAAATACATTGAATCCGTTGATACCTCCGAAATACATTTCTCCAGTGTTGCTTTTAAGAAACGACCACCGGTTAAAAACTTTGCTTTGTAATCCATCCTGAATGGTGTAATTTCTAAATGACAGCTTTAATTTTCCATCTACAGAATCAATAGTTGCTTTAGATATACCATTATTGCTGCTTATCCATAGATTTCCATTATTATCTTCCAATATACCTACGATTGTATTATTTGGCAACCCCTCATCAGTTGAGTAATAGGTGAAGGTTTTATTTTTCCTGTTAAAAAAGCATAATCCGTCCTCGTCAGTACCAATCCAGAGTCGCTTTTTTGTATCTTCATACAGTACATTTATCGAATTACTGACCAGACTGGTGCTGTTGCTGGTATCGGTGCTAAATATTACTTTCTCCCCGGTTTTATGGTTATATTTTATTAACCCGTCCCTCTGGGTGGCAAACCACAGATTGTTTTTATGATCACATAAAATATCCCTTATTATATAAGAGGTAGATCTGTTATTCATAATATCTATAACAACAGGTTTAAATTTGTCTGCTTGCGGATCCAACAGGTAAGCACCGGCAGCGAAAGTACCAATCCATATTTTATCTTCCTTACACTGGTAAATATTAAAAACCGAGGTACTATTAGGAATTGATTCATAAACATAATTATATTTCTTTTTCAGTATAAGTTTTTCACCTTCTATTTGAAAATAATTTAATCCTCCCTGCCACATACCTGCCCATAAACCTCCTTTATTATCGGCTTCAATGGCAAGCACCTTATCACTGGTTAATGACCTGGGATTTTTGCTATCACTCCGGTAATTTATAAACTTTCTTTCTGAAGGATTAAAGAAATTTATACCCCCTCCATCAGTTGCAATCCAGATATTTCCGTTTAAATCCTGGGTGAAACAGGTTACAGAATTCCCGAACAAAGAGTTAATATTATGTTTCTCGTGCCTGTAATGGGTGAATTTATCAAAGCGTTTATCATAAATACTCACTCCGCCTGCCCTGCAGCCAATCCATAACATACCATCGTTCCCAATATGCAATGTTTGAATAGTATTGCTTAATAAGGACCGGTCAGATTCGGAAGTAGTGTAATGGCTGAATAATTCAGTGTGTGGATCGAATATATTTAATCCGCCGCCATTTGTACCAATAAGAATCTTTCCATCAGCATTTTGAACCAGTGAAAACAGGCTGTTACTGTTTATAGAATTATTATCAGTATCTATATTATAGTATGTGACAGTATTATTTTTTGTGTTAATTACATCCAATCCTTCTAAAACATAACCTATCCAGATATTATCCTGATTATCAGCCATCACTGCTGATACTGAATTTTCCTTTAATTTAATTTCAGTATGTTCTGAATTATACCAGGCAGTATTTTCCGATACAGGATTATATTTAATTACTCCTACATCTTTTGAGTCTTTAAATGAAAACCAGATTATTCCGTTTTTATCCTCGCATATGCTTGTACAATATACTAGTCTGCCCGGGCTAAAATAATCTTCAAAACAGGTATTAAATATTTTATTTTCCCTGTCGAATAAATAAACTCCATAGCCACATCCTATCCAAAGCCTGCTGCTGTTATCTTCAAATATTACAGTTACGGATTTTTCGCGTATAATATTATGATCATCTTTAAAGATAATTCTTTCAAAATCATCTTTGTTTCGATTGTACCTGCATAAACCGCTTGATGTACCAACCCAAAGATTGTTTTGTTTGTCTTCGAATATAGAATTTATATAACTATTAGATATAGACGCCGGATCTTTTTTATTAAACTTATATACCTTAAATTCAATTCCATCATACCTGTTTAATCCGTCAGCGGTTCCAATCCAGATATACCCGGTATGATCCTGGTAAATACACAATACATCTCCATGAGACAATCCCATACCTGGAGTTAGATTCTTAAAAGCCATTAAATCCTGTTGTGCTGAACAATCAAAAAAGGCAATTAGTGCGACGATGGAAAAAATCAATCTTCTCATTTAGCAAATATTTTACAAAAAATCCAAGGGTAGTCTGTCCACTATATACCAAGATACGAATTTATTTTGTAAATATCTGAAGAATAATAATTTTACTTGAACATTAAATGTTGATAATCCGGTTAAAAGTTACCTGTTTTTATTATTAAGAATCGTAAAAGTACCTTTGGATAAAATATTCCTTTTGGATTATCGATATTATTAAGTTTATTTGTATAGTATTGAATTAATATTCACAGTACGATTTAGTCATGAAAAAAACAGCCCTTATATTTTTTATTACTTTAACGTTGTCCTATATATTACCCCTTGCTGAATTTACTAATGCTCAGACTACATACACAATTAATACCAGAAACATACTCCATACAATAGATGAAAGAATATACGGCCACTTTCTTGAACATATTTTTAATTCAGTTAACGGCGGGCTGTGGGGAGAGTTAGTATGGAACCGCAGCTTTGAACGATATAGCGGCACAGGCGGATTGTGGCATATTGAAGACAGTTCTGTTGTGCAATCCTCTTTAAGTGAGAATGTACGTTTACTCTTTGGAGAAACAGACTGGCAGGATTATGAATATAGTCTCCAGGCACAAAAAATTGATGGCAACGAAGGATTCCTGGTGATTTTTCGCGCTAACGGGGAGAATTTTTACTGGTGCAATCTTGGCGGATGGAGCAATAATTACCACGCTATTGAGAAAGGAACTCCGGGTGTCCGCTGGTCTGTTTTTGGCAGTCAGATTCCAGGAACAATTGATACCGCCAGGTGGTATGACATTCGCATACGCTGCGAGGGAAATCATTTTCAGGTATGGCTGGATGAAAGTAAAATATTTGATTTCACGGACAATTCAGCTCATTTATCAGGACAGGCAGGAATTGGTACATGGGTGACAGAAGCCAGGTATCGAAATTTAGTCATAACGGGCATACCTGACGGCGATACACTGTTCAGGGGCTTACCTTCCATAGGAGATGAGGCTGAAATAGCATTACCGGACTGGGAAAAGTATGGTTCCCCGGAATTATACCTTAGTGATGAGGCACTAAACAGTAATTATTGTATAAAATTAATAAATGATCAACCTGGGCAGGCAGGTATACAGCAACGTTCCTTTAACTTCACAAACCAGGACTATTATGGTTCGTTCTGGGCAAGGGGAGAATCACCAGGCGGATTTACGGTTAGTTTACTATCCGGAACAGATGTTCTTGCACAGGAGGATGTTCCCGCCCCTGATAGTGCATGGCAGGAATATACTTTCCAGATGAATCCTGCAACAGAAACCACTAACGGCACATTACGAATTAGTCTTAATGATACCGGAACAGTTTACCTGGACCAGATTAGCCTGATGGGACAGGATGCAATTGATATTGATGGATTTCGTCCCGATTTATATGAAGCGGTTGAAGAACTTAATCCCCCTGTAATAAGATGGCCAGGCGGTTATTTTGCAGAGTTGTATCGATGGAAAAGCGGTATCGGTCTGCAACATGAACGAAAAATTTACCCAATTGAAGCATGGAATGATCAGGATGTTAATTCCTTTGGAACAGATGAATTCATAACACTCTGCAGGAGTCTTAATGCCGAACCAATAATTGTAATCAATATCGGGCACCGCTCTTCTGCCACTCCGCAATCGGAATATATTGAGGAGGCACAACACTGGGTAGAATATTGCAACGGATCAGCTTCGTCTACGTGGGGATCAGTCCGGGCGGCCAATGGCCATGAAGAACCATATAACGTTAAATACTGGGAAATCAGTAATGAGATATGGCTGACAAGAAATGCTACAACATATGTGAATTTTTTGAATGCTTTTGTTCCGGCTTTAAAAGCAGTAGATCCTTCAATAAAAATAATCGCATGCGGAAGCGGGGGATACGATCAGGACTGGAACACAACAATCCTTAACCAGTGTGCCGATATCATTGATTATATCAGCACACATCATTATGAAGAGATAGAAGATTTTCGTTCAGGTGTTATAAACTATGAAAACTTCCTGAAGCAATTAGGCAATGATATTGCAGCATCTTCCAATCCTGATATAAAAATTTATATGTCGGAATGGAATGTATGGTCTCCAATAGACCTGCGTTGCGGGTTGTATGCCGGTGGTATGCTAAATGCTTTCGAGAGACAGGGGAAAAGTTTTAAAATCGGAGGGCCGGCTCTATTTTTACGTCATTCCAATGCCGGCAATTCATGGAACAATGCATTTATAAATTTCAATAATTACGACTGGTTTCCGGCACCTAATTATGTAGTGATGAAACTATGGCATGATCATTTTGCCCCCAAATTTATTGAAACTACAGGTTCACATACATATCTTAATGTAGTTGCTACACTATCTGAAGACAGCAACGAGATGTTTTTTAAGGTAGTTAATACATCAGACAGTGATATAGAAGTTACTCTTGATATCGATACTTCATTTACTCCCGGGAATGCCTATTTAGAGAAAGTAACAGCCGGTTCATTATATGCTACTAACTCTTTTGTAAATCCTGATTATATCAAGGCAAAAAGAGGCAGTATATCTATTAACAACCAGCTTGTAAACTTCACATTACCAAAATACTCGGCTTCAGTTGTAACAGTTGACCAGTATCCACCTGTTGGTATTGATGATGAAAAAGCAGCCGGAGCGAACGGAAGTTTCCTTCTGCATGCAAATAATCCTAATCCTGTTAAAACAAGGACTGTTATCAGTTATGACCTGATGCAACCGGAGCATGTAGTATTGAGAATAATGGATTTTTCCGGCCGTATTATTTCTGTACTGGTGGACGAAAGGCTGGCTCCTGGAAATTATCAGGCGGAGTGGAATGGCACTGATAATCATGGCAACGATGTTGACAGCGGATTATATTTTTATGAACTTGCCACACCGTCAAACAGAGTAGAGAAAAAAATGATACTTATTAGATAAAATTTCCGTGGTAGCCTTTACCAACAGAGGCAGTTTAATATCCTTTTTCTTTAAGTTTGTTCTGGAAATCCTGTCCGATTTGCATTCCCCACTGTTGTCCTATTTGCATAGATTCCTGCGTTATTAACGGTGTTTTTTCAGCATATTTTTTACCTGTCGGTGTATGATAAAACTCGATTATTTTTTGTAAGTCTTCCAGGGTTAAATGCTTCGAATATACAGGTACAAGCATGTCTACCAGGTCATCTAATGAAGTCTGTAAAAACTCATTTTCCAAATCATTCCAGTGTCCTTCCGGCACATTGGCAAACTGTGTTTTAAACATGGATACCATTTGTCTTATAACCGTCTTATATGTTTCTTCTGAGCCTGAAACCTCAAACATATTTTTAAGCGCTGCTTTAAATTCCGGATCAACCTGCCCGAATGTTAAACCAAATGTTAGCAGAATTAACGGGATAATTGTTGTCAGTCTTTTCATTGTTTTCAAATATTAAGTTAATTATTAAAATATTTTTTATGATTTTTCCGTATTTTATTCCTTCTGATTTTTGTCAATAATTATTGGTAATTCAGGTTTATCGCTATCCACTACAATTATTTTTGTATTCTGGGATTTAGCGAGTCCGGCAAGCGCTTCAATATATTTCATTTGTAAGACTTTTTCCGTTAATGTTGAATCCAGGATTCTGTTATATGTTGCAACGCTTTCTGCTTCAATCCGTTTTCTCTCGGATTCCATTTTTGAGATCTTAATTTTATTTTCCTGAACAAGGATTTCCTGTTCTGTTACCATCTTTTCTTCCATTGAGGCCCTGATACGAGGCGGTAAGTCAATATCTGTTATATATAATCCCTCCAGGTTTATATTGCTTATATGCAGCTTTTTTTTTGATGTTTCGAGTAACTCATTTTCAATTTCATCTCTTCTGGTTGAAAATATTTCTTCAATGGTATAAGTCCCTATTGACTTTCTTACTGATGAACGAATAACAGGTACGCATATTTTTTCATTATAACCCGGCCCATAATTACTGTGAATAAGGGGAATATCTGCCTCCTTAATTCTGGTTAAGTAGGAATATTTAATATTCAGCAAAATCAAATCTTTACTTAAAATTGAAATTTCATCCTGTTTTGAACAGATCCCAATATTATAAGTCCCTTTATCGTATTTTATTGTTTTCTGAGCAACACCAGAGCCTGTAATGATAATGCTTAGAATAAAAGGTAATAATACTCTCATATTAATATTGTATTTATTTGATAACAATATACAAAATAAAATTTATTTTACTTTTCAATTTTGTGAACTTGCATTTTTCCCTTAAATTAACTAATATAACAAGCATGTTTGAACGGTAATTGTTTTGTGCCTGCAGAAGCTCATCAGATTTAAAGAAGTATTTATTTTAATGAATAATAGTATGAAATCAACTAATTACGGAGAATCCAGCCACAGTATTAAAAATCTTCAGGGGCTACGTATTCAATTTTTAAAATGGAATGAATTATTTTCTATTGTAATTATTCTTTTATTTATAGTATTTGGATCTCTGGCTGCAACGGCTCAGCCTTCAGGTGGTCCTTACGGCCCAATTCAGCAAACCTATGAATTGCCGGAGGTATCAGGTAGAATTTACTATGTTGCACCTGACGGAAAGGCCGGAGAGCAAGGTGAATCACCTGCCCGTCCTGTCAGTCTGGAGGCAGCCATTGAGAGAGTAAAAACCGGTGATGCAATCGTGATGCGCGGGGGCACTTACCGTACAGGAAACCTTGTCTTAAACCAGGGTATTACCATACAACCCTATGCTGATGAACAACCTGTTCTGAAAGGAACTTATGTTGCTACTGACTGGAAAAGCCAGAGAAACGGATTATGGACAACCTCCTGGGATCATTTATTTCCTTCCAGACCGGCAAAATGGTGGCGCCGTCACAGGCACGGGAAAGAGACTCCTTTATGCCGGTTTAATAATGATATGGTTTTTGTGGATGGAAAGTTTTTACAGGCAGTTGGATGGGAAGGGGAAGTTGATGAGAATACCTATTATATCGATTATGAAAGCGGACTGGTATACATTGGAGTTGATCCTGCAGACAAGCTGGTGGAAATCACAGCTTTTGATGCCGCAATTATAAGAACAACCGAAGAATGCCATAACAAAACTTCAGATAAGCAGGGCCCTGTGATCCGGGGAATAACTTTTACCCAGTATGCTTACCGTGCTCTTGAAGTTGAAGGAACAACACCGGAGGGTTTGTCAGATGAGGCAGACCATGGCAAGGAAGTAGTTGGTACTACTCTTGAGCATTGTACTATTTCATTCTGTTCCCGGGTAGCTGCTTTCCTAAAGGGAGATAAACTAACAATCCGACACTGCAAGATAAGCGACACCAGTACCGAAGGAATATACATCATTGCTTCATGTGATGTTCTCCTTGAAAAGAACATATTTACCCGCAACAATATAGAGAGAATCACTGGATATTATCCTGCAGCAGTTAAAATATTTAATCAGAGCTACCGTGTTACATGCAGGGATAACCTGGTCATAGACCATGAGTATTCTAACGGCATCTGGTATGATGTTGGCAATGTTGACGGCATTTTTATTAACAACTGGGTCGAAGCAGTAGGTTCGACTGGCAGGAAGTTCACTGAAAAGCGGCAGTGGCCAAGCGAAAGCGGGTTTTTCTTTGAGATCTCAAAAGGAGTGATATGCACCGGAAATGTCTTTGTAAATTGCGACCAGGGCATTTTTGTTCTTAACAGTTCTGATGCTCAAATATACCAGAATACTCTTATAAATAGTATAGCAAGCATTGGGCGTACTCCAAGAACTGCTGAAGGTGATCATTTCGGCTGGCATCCCAGCACGGGTCCGGGTGTTGATGAAAGGGACGGGCACATATTTGTAAATAATCTGCTCACAGGAGATGAGAATTTTCGCAGACCACTATTGTTTATCTGGCAGACAAGCAGCCTGTGTGAACGTCTTGACAAGCCGATGATGAAGAAACTTGATTACAACGTGTATGTCCGGGATACAAATAAAAACTCAAGACCATTGATTTATTGGAGTCCTGCAAAGAACGAAAACTGTCAGTTATCCTTTGAATCACCAGGGGATTTAAACAAACAATATCCGGAATTTTCTGCGGGCAGTAAGTATTTCGCAAATTATGACGGGCCCCTGTTCAGGAGCCACGAACTGGGTAATTATCATCTGCTGGAGGAATTTTCAGGTTCAAAAGCAGCAACCAGTCTGCCTGATAAAATAAGGAAACTTCTCGGCTATCCGAAAAAGGGATCCAGGTTTGTCGGAGCTTACCCTCCGTGTCAATAAGAATTTAATTTATAAATTATCTCGCATCAGCAAATCTCCACCAGGCTAAAGTTATCATTAAGCCTGCTATACTTGTGATAAACAATATTATGTAACTGGCAGTTCCGATAAACGGGCCTGCAGGCCCTGCTGCACCACAAAAAAGTGCCGGAATTGCCCAGGGTATATAGGGTGCTATTCCTGGAATACCAACCACAATAAACTGGGTTATTATTATAATAAGAATTATAAAACCCATTGGCAGCAAATATCCACGCCCGTAGCTGGCTAAAAATGCTATCGGCGTGCAAAGCACTAAGGTCAACAATGCAGTGCCGGTAAATATGTAAAAAGCATGCAAAGCTGTTTCAACTGACCATCCGGGAATATTAACTGCCAGGCCTGTTACAACTGCAAGAATGAATAAAGTCAACGATAGCAAAACTGCCCATATGGTTATAACAATGAATTTAGATAAAACAATGACAGAACGTGGAATAGGTAATGCAAGCAAATCCTTCAACGTATGATCGACATACTCCCGGCCAAAGACCCAGCTTATTACAAATCCGAATCCAATCAGGCCGATCATTGCAATGATCTGATAAAGTAACTCGAAATAACCGGGCCAGTCGGCATTACCAATCATAGAGGCCTTGGCACTAAGCACAACCGAATCACCAACCAGTTCAGGATTGTTTGCCACAAATACAAGCAATCCCATCATTATTGCAATAAATGAGAAAACCAGGAATGTTATCCAAAGTATCTTTGACTTGCGGGCCTTAAGACTTTCGGCCCAGAAAGCTTCAGCGAAACCTTTCATTTTGCACCTCCATTCTTTTCAATTACCCTTAAAAAATAAGACTCCAGATCTTCCTCTTCAACTTTTAGCATTGTTGGCGGATATCCTTCATGAACAAGAAGCGAAGCAATATTTTCAGGATTGCTTATTGCATCCTTACCACTGACTTCCATAAAATCCTCTTCTATAGCTGCAGTATAACCTTTTTTTAAAAGCAAAGATCTGGCTCCATCTGTATCATCAGTTTTAACCTGTAATCTTCTGTACAGGGAACTCTCCAGGTGATCGATATCCGATTCCTGAACCAGTTTACCTTCATGTATAATTCCAATGCGGGTAGCAAATCTGGATATTTCACCAAGTATATGACTTGAGATAAATATAGTTACTCCCTCCTGAAGCGCCATTTCTCTGAGCATTTCCCGGATTTCGACAATACCTGCCGGATCCAGCCCGTTAGCCGGTTCATCCAGTATAAGTATGTCCGGATTATGTATAATGGCCTTGGCTATTCCTAACCTCTGTGCATTCCCGTGAGACAGATCTTTTGCCTTTCTGTCCCTGTAGGGACTAAGCTTAAGTTTCTCCATAACTGATTCTACCGGGGATGAGTTAACAATCAAACGCAACCGGCGCACAATCTCCAGATTCTCATAGACAGTTAAATCAGGATAGCTATAAGGAATCTCTACAAGGTACCCAACTTTATCCCATAGACTATGGTTGCCGGCATGTACTTTTTTTCCGTTCAGATAAGATCTTCCTGATGTAGGACGAATAATTCCCAGAAGCATCCTGATTGTGGTTGTCTTGCCTGCACCATTAAGTCCAAGAAAACCATATATTTCACCCTTTCTTACATTTATAGAAATGGAATCTACAGCATGGACCTTGCCATAGTATTTTGTCAGGTTTTCAGTAATAATAATATCATTCATTGCTTTTCAAGCTTTTATAAAACTTATCCCATAGTGATTTAATTTCTTTCTTCAAATTTTCTATGCTCCCTCCCAGCATAAGATCCAGTGATATGCCATCAGCTGTGTAAATGAATATCATGGCAATATGTTTATCACTCATTGAAGATTTTATTTCTCCATTTTCTTTTGCTTTTTTAATAACTTCCATCCACGCTTTAATTTCCCTTTTATGATAATCCTCCATCTTTTCCCGGAATTCAGGGAACAGCTTCAGGGCATCAAAAATCATGAAGAAGAAATTCATATTGAAATAACTTTCTTCAGCTTCTTTCTCGTCTTCATGAAAATCAATCTTCAGCGTATCAAGTTTATTGTTACAGTCAGTATAAAACCGGTATAATGATTCTTTTGAGTAATCATTAAAATCCACATCTATTACAGATGAAAAAAAAGTATTGATTACTTCAAGAAAAAGTTTTTCCTTGCTTTCAAAATAATGATAGAATGCACCTTTCGACATCCCTGTCTTTGTTACAATTTCCTTCATCGTAACTTCCTTAAAGTTTTTTTGTAAGAAAAGCTTTAAGGCAACACCCAGGATAAGTTCCTTCGTTTTTATCATAAACCGACCGTTTGGTTTGTAAATATATGTATTTTTATCCAAATAAAAAAATTAAGTAGTGAAATTAATTTGGGCAGGCTAATTTATGCTGCTAATCAATCTTTTAAACAGCGAACCGATAACCCTGTTTCCTGTTCGTATCTTAGTTCATCTATATTTGATCCGATGTATTCCAGACCATAGAAGTATGCGTAACAGTCTTTATTTACAGAAGTCCACCAGTAACCTAATTCTCCAATATTATTGAATGTACCGTCGTATAAGCGAAAGCCTCCAGGAAGTGCTGAAAAACCACTGAAATTATTACTTTCCTGGTCATTACCCACTACACCTGCTGTCTCAACAGGAGCCCAGCCTGAAGTTGCGGCCAGAGATTTTCCTATATCTTCACCGCTGCCTTCATACCCGTAACCATTTTCAGCAAGATAGGTCTTAAGTACAGTCCATTCTTCCCTGGAAGGAACATGCCAGCCAACAGGGCAGAGTTTATTCGTTCCAATTGCATACCAGGTATACAATGCTCCGTATACAGTTCCCAGAGTATCAGGATCATTATTGTACCAGCTATACCCGGGAGTTTCAAGTCTTCTCCATGCGTTATTATCAGTCACCAGGGGTATCTCCGTACCATCATTATACCTGGTAGTTCTTAAATTATGAGCCATCCATAGCTGAGTACCGATTTTTACAACAGGATAGCTATTATTATCACCATCCGTACAGTCAGCAAAATCAAATGTTATGGTTTTAGTTTCGTCCGGCACATCTGTTAAAATTGTAGTAAAGCTGCCGGAATAGGCAGTAAATCTTAACCAGTCTCCTGAAGTATATTGCATCCCGGTTTCTGTTTGTGTACCTTTCAGGTGACTATCCAGGTTAAGGCTGCCTGACTGACCCTGGTATACAATTTGAGTAATTCCGTGATTCTGACTTTTACTGATTACTTTTCCGGTGTAATTGTATTCTGATGATTTGATTCTTATTGTATATATACCGGCCTTTAAATTATATAGCCGGTACGTATGCCTTCCCTGTAAAAGTCTGTCTTCTGCCTGTACAATTCTTTTGCCCGACAAATCAAATAATTCAATGGTATAGTCGGCCGAAACTTCAGCATCAAACTCCAGTGTAGCATAATCCGTTACCGGGTTGGGATAGATATACGTTCTGCTATTTCTTAATTCCTCCTGATATTTAAGATTGGTTAATATATCCATGAGTCTTAAAGATTCTCCCCCACTGAGGCTAAGATTTGTTGCCTGTGTAAGGTTTTCTACTCTGACAGAATCAATTACCGAACTTTCACCAACACCTTCAAAACTTATCAGATAGTTCTGGGCTTGTAACCCTGCCAGTATAAAAAAAGATACCAATAATAGAATATTCTGTTTCATAATTTTGTTTTATGGGTAATACAACGATAGTTATAATTTTGTTATAAAACAGGCAGGACAAGCAAATGTTCAGAATCTTGCCTATTCATACTTTAGGATCGCAGATTTATAAGAGTACAGCTATTAAAACGGATCAGTCAGAACTTTAAATTTTATCATCAGCGGCATGATGGTTTTAAAGCCTGCGCTGTCAAAACTCTAAATTCACCCCTGCAAGGTAAACCCGTGGCTGGGGGTAGATTCCACAGTCAACTCCCCATCCTCCGACCTCAGGATCAAGACCTGAATAACTGGTAATTGTAAAAAGATTTTGTGCGCAGAGATAAATCCTGAATTTCTGAATACGGACTTTTTTTGTGAGGCTTGGGCTAATGATATATCCCAGTTGAATATTCTTTAACCGGAGATATGAACCATCCTCAACATAAAAATCAGATACCCTGAGATTAAAATTCCTGTCAGAATAATTGAATCTGTGCAGATCCGTATCGGTTACTCCTTCATCCAGCGGTTCTCCTTCGCTGTTATAAACCGGGGATCTGTAACTGTTTACAATATCCCTCGTCCAGTTCGACAAACCATAGGGATTATACAACCAAAGTTTTGTAGCATTGAATATATCATTACCATATGAACCCTGAAAAAAGATAAAAAAATCAAAATTAAAATACTCCATATTAAATGACATTCCATAGGTAAATTTTGGAAAAGGATTACCAATAATTGTTTTATCGTTGTTATTAATAATTCCATCACTATTCATATCAACAAACTTATAATCTCCAGCCTGTGCATCAGGCTGGGCATATATTATTTCTCCGTTCTCACCGGTTGTATATGGTTGATTTGTTACGTAACCGGCCGGTTGATCACAGTCCTCTTCCTTAAAAAGTCTGTCAATTTTATATCCGTAAAATGAACCGGCTGGGTTACCGGGTATATTGACTGAAATATGATCACTCTCAGCATTGTAGAGATTTACCAGTGCTCCTTCTTCAATATCTAAAATTTCATTCTTTAAGTGAGTTAAATTTATTGCAATGTTATAGCTTAAATCATAACCGGCATATTTATAGTTAAACTCATATTCAAAACCCTTGTTGATTATTTCCGCTACCGGAAGGTATTTAATACCAGAAAAATACCACTGATTTAATATCTGTATGAAATTAATCGGAATATCTGCACTATATTTTTCTCCTTTGTGCAGATGAGTATTAAAATAATCGATTGAAATAAAAAGTTTGTTCCTGAACAGTCCAAGGTCAAGCCCGAGATTATGTGAATTCATATTTTCCAGGTAAAATTCATCGTTAGTTTGCTGTGGCCCTGCTGAGAATGGGTTTTCACTTGCTGAGGGAAAGGCATAAACATATTCCGCATCGCGCATCATTTTGGCATAAAAGGTATAATTCAACCGGGGACTGTTCCCTGCCCTTCCCCATCCATACCTTATTTTCCCAAATTGAAGTATTCCTGCCTGTGGGAAAAAACCCTCTTTGGAAAAAATCCATCCCAGTGAAAAAGAAGGATATATGTCTGATAATCTCAATAATTTATGTTTTGAATCAAAACCGACAATATCCTTTCTTAATAATAAATTTGCCTGGTAACGGTTTCTAAATTCGTATTCAACACAACCGTAGTACGCATGATGTAAAAAATCTGTTGCGGTTTCTAATTTTAAGAATGGTTCATTCATTAGATTTAATGTATCAATAGTATTCATTAAGTTATCATACAAACCGCGCTGAACCGGAATCCATTTATTTCTTTTAATACTATATTCATATCCTAACTGAAAATGAAGTGAACGATCCTTTGAAATGTATGGTGAATAAACAACGGAATGCATCCAGTCAAAAGACATATCCTGTATATTATACTCATTCCCCTCATACAAATCCGTAGAATTTAAAAATTCTGCCGGTTGTTGCCGGTTAAAACTAACATTATCCTGGTAGTAAATCTCGAATCCAAGTTTAGAGTGATATTTAATTTCGGGAAAAACATTAATTGATGCATTAAGTGTACTAAAAAGAGTATAATTATTTCTCAGGTTATTAGTTAATTCGAAATCATTATTGGGATTTGCCATGCTTATTTGCTCTGATATTTGTACCGGCAATGAGTCAGTTGAAGCCGACAGTGGAAGCATACATAATGATCCAAGTATTGGATTGTAAGCATCATTCAGAAAACTACCTTCTTTTAAACCTTTATGATTTAGATATGCCAAAGAAATATCTTGCCCCAGATGAATTCTTTGCCCGATTTTATGTTGTGAATTAATTCGAAAAGAATATCGTTTTAATTCAAGATCTTTAATGATACTCGATTGGGTATAATACCCGGAACCCAGGTAGAATGTTGATTTTTTTTCCCCTCCTGATACTGAAAAATGAAAATCTTCTGTTTTCGCATTATGAAAAGCCAGATCCACCCAATTTGTCTTATAAATTGAATCAAGGATGTCATAACGATCGTCAAAGGGCCTTACATTTTCATAAAATTCAAGGAATTCCGAAGAAGTCATTAAATCAGGTTTTTTCCAGACCTGCTGATGGCCATAATAATAATCGAATGTAAAGTTTGTGTTTGTGGTATTTCCCTTGCGACTCTTCAACAGTACTACTCCATTTCCTGCTGTAGCTCCATACCTGGCAGTAATTGAAGCGTCTTTAAGTATTTCAATCGATTCTATATCATGCGGAGAAATGGCATAAACAGAAGTTTGCTGAATAGGAATTCCATCTATATAATAAACAGGTTCCGAGTTAATCAGTGAGTTTATTCCACGTATTTTTACCTGCAAACTGGAACCCGGCATACCCGAATTTCTTACTACAAATACTCCTGAAGCATTCCCCTGTATTGCTTCTTCAATTGTATTTACATAGCTTTTCTCAATCTTTTCTGTCGGTATGGAGCTTACTGCACCGTTTATATCTGTATTTTTATGCTCATAATAGACTATTATAACTTCGCTGATTTCCTGGTTTTCAGGATTAAGTTCAACATTTAAATGAGATGACTGATCCGGAGAAATAGAGCTGCTTTCATAACCAATACAGGAAAGTCTTATAATATTCTGATCTCCTGGCATATCAATTTGAAAATTTCCATTCTGGTCGCTTACAGCCCCAATCAGCGGGTCCGTATCCGGAATAAAAACAGTAACACCGGGGATAGATTCTTTCGTGTCTGCATCTACAACTTTACCCTGAATTGTAACTGCGGGTGATTTTGGCTTTTTTCTGATAATCAGTTTATTTCCATATTCCACACAATATATATCATTCCCAAAGAGTTCTTCCAGGAATTCACGGACTGTTTGATGTGAATTCTTGAGTTTTACATATTTATCCTGAGGTATATCCTGTCCGTAGCTAAAAATAAATCCTGCCTTTGTACTTACTTCCTCAAGGATTTCCTCGATGGTACCTTCTTTAATATCAATTTTAACTTTCCGGTTTAAGATACCTGACTGAGAATAAATATTATTTAATGTAAATGCAAGAAAAAATAAAATGAAAACCTGTGTTTTCATTGGGTCATTTTTTCAACATAAATTGTATCTCCCTGCATATAATATTGAAGATCAAACAGTATATTCAATTCCTTCATTATGTCATCCAGTGACTGACCTTCGAAGGTAGTGGTTAGTTTATTTTGAAGAATTAGACTGTCCAATACTATAATATTCTTATTATAACTCTTCTCAAACTCTTTAAAAACTACATTTAGCATTTCTCTTTTAAAAGATAACTTACCGGTTTTCCAGAAGAGAAAATTCTCTGAATCATATTTACTTTGCTTAATTTCTTTTGTATTACTGTCGAATATTCCCTGTTGCCCGGCTTCCAGAATAATGAAATTGTCTTTATTGTTTTTTTCGTAGAATGATACCTTACCGTTAATCACGCTAACAGTTACATTCCCTCGCTCATCTTCTTTAATGTTAAATGTAGTACCCAATACCTTTATCGTTGAATTTTCAAGGTGAACGTAAAAGGGAGATGTTTTTGATTTGGTTATTTCGAACCAGGCTTCACCGGAAAGGTTTATTTCTCTTTTTCTGCTTTGTAACTGTTCAGGGTAAGAAATTACTGCTCCTTTATTCAGCAGAATTGTACTTCCTTCAGAAAGTCTAACTTCAATATTTTCCTGAACTGAACAAACTAGTTGAATGTTATGTCCGGGTTTTTGCTGAATGATTAAAATAATAGTTGCTGTAAGAATTAAAATAATTATGGCGGCAGCAATCCTGGCAAAAATTCTTATATTTCTATTTACATAAAAGGACCTCTTATGAATTTTAGCATTAACAGAATTCCGGAACCGTTGCCAGTTTTTATCAATATCAATTTTCTTAATAGTTTTTATATGCCCCTTTTCTTCGATTGTGTGCTCTCCGTTTAAGAACCTGCTTAGCATATTTTCCAGTTCCTCTCTCATTATTCTCTATTTTAATTTTCTATTTCCGTTTTGTAATACTATTACATTAATTGTGAATATACTTCATCATTATATTGACCTTTTAATCTAAAATCACACGTATAAAAATTCAATCATTGTCATATGCTCCTCTATAATTGCTTTATATATTTTTTTAGTCTTTTTCTTAAAATTCTTAAAGCATTACTTATATGTGTCTCAACAGTCCGTTTCGATATTTTCAATTCTTCAGCTATTTCATTATTTTTTTTCCCGTCCATTCTACTCATTTCAAATACCTCCCTGCATTTTGGTGATAAACTTTCAAGAACCTGTACATATTTATTTTCAAATTCAAACAAAGAAACAAGTTCCAGGGGATCAACCTGTTTTGAATTCAAGCTATTCTGGACATCCGGATTATGCTCAACTCTCACCCTTTTATACTCCAGATATTTCAGGCAACGATTAAGAACCGAGGTATACAGGTAATTGTGAACCGATACCTGAATTTTAAGTGATTCTTTTTTTTCATAAAGATTAAGAAACAGGTCCTGAACAATATCTTCTGCAATATCTTGATCTTTCACATACTGAATAGCAAAAATTGTGAGCGGCCGAAAAAATTCCCGGAAAAGAGTTTCGAAAGACTGGTTTATTTTAGCTTTACTTTCCATTAATAGTTAAATTCAGGATAACGGATTAATATAAAGCGCATTAAAATTACTATAAATCAGGATTTAATACAATTTTCTGGTTTTTAAAGTTAAATTATGTTTTCAGTTACTTTGTTATATTAAATGGTATAAAAAATTCTTTTATGTGGTTACCTTAACTCAGAACTGGATCAGGTGAACATTAAAATCTATTTCTGAAAAAAAAATGATATTCATTAGTTTTATTCGACAGTCATTCATTATATTTAACTTAATGAAAAAGAATTATTTGCTCTTAATTAACATATCTCTTCTGATTCATATCTTAAATGGAACAGGTTGTTTATTTCAGCTTTTTGCTCAAAGCACACCAAATTATTGGGAGGAATTAACACCTGTGCTTATACCCAGAGGTGGTGCCGGTTCTGCTGTACTCAACGGAAAAATATATGTTGCCGGTGGAGTGAAAGATATTATTAATCAATCAAGTGCTTATGGCTCGGTTGAAGTTTATGATACGGAAACCTATAACTGGTATTCGGTTCACAACATGCAAAGTTCACGTTGTTTTTTAACTCTGGAAGCTGTAAATAATAAAATATATGCAATTGGTGGCGCATATGCAACATTTGGTGCAGCAAAGAATGTTGTTGAAGAGTATGATCCTGTAACGAATAAATGGTTAACAAAAACCGGGATGCCTGATAGCAGGTATGCTCACAGTTCATGTGTAGTAGATGATAAGATTTATGTTTTTGGAGGTATAGGAGGTGAGGGCACGCTAAGTACTAATTTTGTTTATGATCCTGCAACGGATGAGTGGAATTCGATTGCCGACCTCCTTCTTCGGCGAAGTCATTCTTCCTGCTGCGTATTTGATAACAAGATTTTTCTTTTCGGTGGCTATAAAAGAGGGACCCTGGCTTTTGAGAGAAAAGTAGACCAATATGATCCTTTAACAGACACATGGGTAACTATAACAAGTATGCCTGATAATCGAACAGGTCAGTTTACATTCCTTTTTGAAAATAAAATATATATTGTTGGTGATAAGGCACCAATCCGGACATTTGACCCTGCTGAAGTCAAATGGCAGGAAATGGAAAAAATACCTGCAGATTATTACGGGAGTTCGCGTGAAATTATCAATAATAATGTATATATAATTGGGGGATTCCATATATCTGATGATGCTTCCGAATCACATGCAGTAAGTGACATGTACAGAGTAAATCTGGATCTGGTTGAGCCTTTACCGGAGAATACGTATTTGAATGATCCTTTTATTCATGCAGTTTTGACCGGCATACACCCTAATCCTGTTACAGGTACTGTTAAAATTTACTACCTGGTTACGAAAGTCAGTACAGTACAATTAAATATTTACAGTTTAACCGGACAAAAAATAACCTCCCTTGTTAATGAAATAAGAGAACCCGGAGCTTACAAAGCAGAATGGAATATTAAAGGACAATATCCGGGAGTATACTTATGTTTACTTAAGTCAGGAGGAAATTTACAAACCCGAAGAATTATTGTTCTGGAATAGTCCTGGACTTATACGGGTGTTCTCAGCATATATTTAGTCGCGCTTAAATAAATAATATTAATTCCAAAATATTTTTCTACGTGTTTTTATTTGCTCAGGTATCTCTTAAGTAAACATACAATTTCCCTAACATTATCAATAATGTGTGAATTAAAGAAAACCTGAAAAATCTAATAAATCATGAAGAAACTAACTTATTTAATTTTCATCGTATTATGCTTATCTATAAAAACAGGATGGGCACAGTTTGGAACAGACACTATGGAGATATATCTTATAAAGGCGTATTATGATTTGTCCAGCAAGCATTTGTATGCTGCTTGTCAATGGATATTTGGCGATTGTGCTGCTGACTTAAGTGAAGTTGGAGGGGAAGCCGGAGGCGAAGACTGGGCTGAATTACAAGAATCAATGTATCATGATATTAAAAGTGATAACTTTACACTTATTGAATATGGCTGGAGGGCATATACTATGATATATGCATGCAATTATACCATACAGCATGCCCCTTATTCGTCTTTAAGCGAAGAGTTGAAAGCCAGGTATGTTGCAGAAGCCAGGTTTATAAGGGCTATGACCTATTTTAATCTGGCACGCATGTTTGACAGTATTCCGGTTTTGTTGAACAAATTCGAATGGCCGATGAATAAGAAAGAAAAATTTATAGCGGACATGGATTGTATGCCTGATAATAAGATTTACTCAACCTGCAATTCTTTAAATGAAATACTCGACCAGGTTAAACTTGATCTTACAGAAGCCATCCCCGACCTTCTTGAGAAAAGCGAATTAAGTGAAGAGCAAAAATTCTGTGCTACTAAAGGCGCTGCAAAAGCATTGCTTGGAAAGGTCCTGCTTTATGAATCCTCCTATGCAAAAAATTATTCCGGGGATAGCCGTTTTGAAGGACTGGAAGAACGATGGGATGAAGCACTTGATATACTTGAGCAAGTGATTAATTCCGGTGAATATGAACTGGTTGGAATTAACGGAGAAAAATATGACACATGGTGGAATACTTCCTATCTTTATGCTGAATCAACACCTGCATATCGATATATATTTACAGTGGATGGCAATGATTCACCCGAATCTGTTTTTTCTGCAAGGAATTTACTCCCCCCTGATGTTGGATGGAATACATATGGAGGTAATTATATAAATGTATTTACTACTGTACGGGATTTTTATTATAATGATAACTCATACTGGACAGATGGATGGGGTTTTAATTGTCCTACAGACACCTTGCTTCAGGAGTTTGAGGCCGGGGATCCGAGATTACCGGTAACTATTGCACAGGAAGGTGATAGTATATATTTAAATATGGATGCAGGACTGGCATGGTACAAAATTGATTTTTCATCTACACCAACCGGAATGTCGTGTCGCAAATTCGAGTGTTCTCCTCCGGAATTTTGGGATATTGTGATAAATGTCTTTCAAGGACCAATGAATATACCAGTAATTCGTTTTGCTGATGTGATACTTATGACTGCCGAAGCAGCACTTGAGAGTGGAAATAGTCAACTTGCACTAGAATATTTAAATATGGTAAGAACACGGGCCAGAAATTCAGGCAATACAGGTGTTCCGGCTGATCTTGTAACAATAACTCTTGATGATATCATACATGAAAGAACAGTTGAACTGGCTCTTGAAGGACATCGTTTTTTTGATCTGGTTCGCTGGGGTCTGGCAGAGGAGTATCTCGACGGATTGTATGTAAAAGCGCATGATAAGACAGCAACCTTTGAAGCTGGTATAGATGAGTTTTATCCTATACCTGAATTTATAAAAGATCGTATTACTTC
>CP070654.1:1876577-1879137 GCA_020354785.1 Bacteroidales bacterium | reverse complement strand
AACATGCTGAAAATTATTTGTATAGCAGTTACATTAGGATATTCGATAGCTTTAAGGGCTTCTTCAACTTTTTCAACACTGACACCTAAATGCAGGATTTTGCCCTCATCCTTTAAACGTTCAAATAATTCAAAAATTTCCGGTCTGTAATACGCTTCAGGGGGAGGGCAGTGCAACTGTATTAAATCAATAGTCTCTACACCAATATTCTTTAAGCTGTCTTCCACATATTGTCTTAGTACGTCTGGTTGATAAAACCTGTTTTCATGCGGATTTAGCCTCCTTCCGCATTTTGTTGCCACATAAATCCTTTCAGACCTGGACCTTACCAGTCTGCCCACTGCTTTTTCACTTTCACCATCCCCATAAACATCTGCTGTATCGATAAAGTTGATGCCTGAGTCAACTGCATAATTCAGTATTTTGTCAGCGTTGGCATGACTGAATTCATCGCCCCATTTGCCACCTACCTGCCAGGTGCCAAGGCTGATTTCCGAGACTTTAAGTTTTGTTTTACCAAGTGTCCCGTAGTTCATTTTACATTTATTCTAGTCCGGTAAAGGTATATTGTATACCAGCCGTAAATCAATAATTGGCCCGTCATTAAAGCTGGTGTTAAATTGCGTCCTGTTATCCCCAAAGCCTATTATGCTCAGGCGGAAATCCATTTTTTCATTTGTTTCATACTGGGCGTAATCCCTGCTCAGAGCATACCCGGCACGTCCTTCAGCATGAAGATTTCCGAATAAGCGGTACCGGCAAAAGAAAAATATATCTATACATTTCCTCTCCATATAGTATTCTGCATTTTCAGGCTCTCCAAGCCTGTAAGAAGTAACAAGTCCGAAATGGCCTATGCCTAAATTAATATTATCATTTGCCTTGTACTTTATCTTACTGTATATAGGCAGTAATCCCGAAATGTTCCATTTGTCTGATAAATGCCAATTTAAATATACCAGGGGTACTACCATAGGTCCGAAAAATTCCTGGTTGAACAATGCACCATAACGCATTGTCAGGTTGTGGTTAAATTCCTTCTCAAATAAGAACGTGCCACCCAGCTGCAGACTGGTTTCACTTGATTCATGGAAATCTGTCATATAACGGGGAGTAAAAACCAGCATTAGAGCATGGCTTTCATTTATTCTTTTTCTTAAACCGGTTTGAAGAATGAAACCGTGCAGTTTTACCGGATCTACAACATCTTGAGGCATCTGAACATCGCTTACTATACTTGAATGAATATAACTAATGTCATTGAACCACACTATGTTTTCACAAATATTAAAACCCATAAAAAGGTTCACAAGTCCTCCTGATTCTGTAGCTTTCCCGGGCATGTTATTTTCATAAGCCTGGGGAAATCCATAACGTCCTGAAATAGTAAGTACGTCAACGCTGTTTTGAGCAGATATGCATAAACAAATCATACATACAACCATTGAAAGAATAAGTCTTTTCATTTTCTTAGGTTTTATTAGTCAAGTTTTTTCCGGTCAATTGCTTTGTCTTTTTACCTGATTTTCAACAACGGCGATACCGTCTCTTTATATTAATATCTTTTTACAGGAATATATTTATCAAGAGAATAATAAAAGTCAGCAATTATCTTTTCCTTATCAAAATTTTCCCATATAACAATTTTACGCTTATTGTCAGGTTGTTCAACCCATTTATTATTAACCAGACGAGGACATGGTATTGTTGTGGATTCAGCCCACTCAGGATTTTTCACAATAGCTACGGCAGCCATATCAAATAACGAACGGGAAGGAGGATCTCCGTGATAGTCAATATGTTTAAAAAGACTAACAGAGTAATCCCCGAAACAATTGAAACTACCTCCATGCCGGCCCGTAACAAGTTCTGATATTTTTGGTCCCTTACCAGGCATATTCATGTTTATCTCGTTTTGAGTAACAGTGACCGCTGCTGTGCCCGATGGCTTGCCGTAACGCACCGTTACCATCTGAAAAGGCACATCAGTATTTAGTATAAAATTCATTGATGCAGTATCATTATCCTGGTTGTACTCACCCGACTCTGGATAATTTGAACCTAACCATACTATTTCAACATTTCCGGATATTGAGGGTTCCTTTTTAAGTGCTAAAGCAATATTTGTAAGCTTTCCTACTGCAATGATTAAAAGCTTTTCTTTTCTCTTTTTCTTTGCGGTTTCAATAATAAAGTTTACAGCCTGGTAGCCGTCAAAAAAAGCACTGTCTGTCTGGATTTTTATGTCTTCAAATTTACCGTCAGCACCTTTAAATACCGGAATCTTATTATGTAAACCGCAAAGCTTTACTACACGCTCAGCTTCTGCATAATGTTGATTTGCATCACCTCCACTATAAGTAGCATTTACCGTTATTCCGCTTACTTTAAAAGTATTGCCGTTTAACAACAAGTAAGCCAGGGCATGCTGATCATCAAGCTCATTATTTGCATCTGTGTCAAAGATTATTGGTTGTTTTATTGCCGGTATATCTTTACGTTCTCCTGTATAAGAGCAGGAGCATATTAAAAGAATAAATCCTGAAATTATTATTGATTT
>CP070654.1:1870950-1876477 GCA_020354785.1 Bacteroidales bacterium | reverse complement strand
ATCCGAATTTTGCTTAACAATCTGATTACAAATATATTTAATTCCATTTATAATTCCAATTCTCCAGTAATCCCAGTTATGGGTTCCAATCCTTACATGATATTCATGAGGTATGTTATATTTTAGAAAAATCTGATGAAGTAACTCATTGCTATTAATCAGAAAATCATTCATTCCGCAATCAAAATACCAGTTAACATTTTTTAATTTTTCCGATATGCTGTCATTAATAAGATAAAAAGGGCTGTTGTCTTTCCAGTGTCCGGTTATTCTATCTTTACCATTCAAATCCTCCCCAAATATGTGGGTAAATCTCATTGTATAATCTTCAGGTTTCATATTCATAATCATTTCATCAGTGCGTACTGCTGCACTTAAAGCAATACATGCTCCGAACAAATCCGGGTATTTTATCGAGTTTATCAAAGCGCCGTAGCCCCCCATTGATAAGCCTGCAATAATACGGTATCTGGAATTGGATAATGTCTTATAGGTAGAATCAATATATGGTATAAGCTCCTTGATAAACATGTCTTCATAGGGATAGTGAAGCATATAATCATTTATGTAGTATGAGTTTTTACCATCCGGCATTACTATAATCAATGGCGGAGCTTCTTTTACTTGTATGAGACTATCAATTATCAAATGAATTTCGCACCTGTCAATCCAGCTTGTTTCATCTCCCCTGATTCCGTGTAAGAGGTAAAGCACAGGGAATCCTTCATTTGATGTGTGATAATAGGGAGGCAGGTAAATAGAATACCTGAATTTACTTTCATTTATGCTACTGTTAACCTCCAGGCTTTTATAAACAGTACCTCTTATATCACTATTAAGTTCAGTAAAGGATTGTCCGGCCGACCGTAAACAAGCTGTATATAATGCAGACAGTAAAATGAAAATTCCAATAATCTCTTTTGCAAATCGGTTCATAACTGAATAATGCTAAATAACAACTCCAACAACCAGTATATCATCTATTTGCGACTGATCGCCTTTCCAATTATCTAATTCTGATTCAAGTATATTTCGACGTTCTTTCCCAGGTTTTTTACTTATATCATTAAGCAATTTAATAAATCTGCTTTTTGAAAACCTCTTCTTTTCATGTCCGCCGAATTGATCCATATATCCGTCAGAAAACATATAAATTGTATTCCCGGGTTTAACCTTAATTGACCTTACAATAAATTCCTCCATATTCTCATAATGCCCAATCGGGGTTCTGTTTCCTGTATATATTTTAATTTCATTATCCATGTGAATGAATATAGGATTTTTTGCTCCGGCATACTTAACAACCATTTTCTTCCTGTCTATTGTACAAAATACCATATCCATCCCTTCAAGCATAAGATATTCTTCTTCAAATGTATGTAATGAACTGATTATTCTTTTATTGAGTTCAAAAAGAACTTCATTGGGTTCATAATTGATTTTTCTATGCGAGATCTCATTAAGGAATGCCAGGCCGAACATACTCATTACAGCACCATGTACTCCATGGCCTGTACAATCGGCCACTGCTATTGCCAGTTTTCCACCCATTTCTCCTGCCCAGTAAAAATCACCGCTAACAATATCCCTTGGTCTGTTAAGTATGAAATAATCCCTGAATGAATCGCCAAGAAGTTTTTCAGGTGGAAGAACTGCCTTCTGCAAGCTCTGAGCCATGAGAATATTATCAACCATTTGTTCCTTTTCTTCTGTAATCAACTCATTAATTTCAGATAATTTGATATTGGCACGCTTCTTCAGGATATACTTAATGTAAAATACAATAGAAACGGTGGCTGCAATAAAGATGCAGACCAGTAAAGAAATTATTATAGACCGCTGTTTCCTGATCTGAGTCTTATATTCATTTTTTTGTCCCTGCAGGATTTCCTTTCCCCTTTCTAAAACTTCTGATTCACCCGGTGTATTTTGCATCAGAATCTCAACGGGCCGATAACCGGTAATTTTTAAATTGTTATAAATTACTGAAACAGGATTATTAACTGCCAGTATTCCGTTATGAGAATTAAACAGACTAAATAATATGATGATAAAAAAGAAATTTTTCATTATACCTGACTATCCAGTCTAATATGCCTGATAACGTCTCCCGAACTTACAAAAGAACCGTTATGACATCCGGTAACATTACAAAATGTAATTGCATTATTAAAATCTAATTCCGGGGTTAATCCTATAATAACCATATCTGCATCAGCTGTGCAGTTGCACTTGACAAGCTTTTCAAATATAACTCCGCAATGAGGACAATAAAGTTCATCTTTTACTCCTTCTTCCAGGTTTCCCGACAGTATTATTTTGTCAAAATCTCCTTCTATGGCGGATATTATGAATTCACCCTCAGCTCCGGGTCTCCTGAATTTTATTCTTAATCCAAATAAACCGTTTATTATGTGATCCTTATCTATAATATTACAGCCATTCGGACAATATGCTTCTTTTATAACATACCTGATTTTTTCTTCGTCCTTAATTGTCTTGTTTTTCTTTCTTTCACCTATGGGCATAATCCATCGCCCATTCTTATTAAATCTTTTCATATGAATCCTCCCGGAAAATCTATGATTTAGTTACTGCTATTATGTTTGATAAAAATATATTGCCTGAAAAGAAATCAATTATTTATAGAGCAATATAATAAAGCAGATAATAATTCAATATTCAAAACGTTTCCAAAAGTAGTGAAAAATATTATAATTATTAATATGATATTCTTCAAATGGCTGGACAAAATAAGGTTTCTTAATATCAGGGTGTGGGATTTCAGTTTAAAAAGTCTGATACGCTATTATGGTATAGCGTTTATTTTTCAGATAATCCTGAAGCATCCGGTTAAAACCATTACCGGTATAAAGAAATATCAGAAACTAACAAAGAATAAAAAATCTGCCGGAAGAATATTAGTTAATCCACTGCAGGCTGAAAAATGTACAGATCAGTATAAATCTGTTACCGGAGCCGGATTTTGCCTTAAACCTCTTAAGCCTGAATGTATTTCCGGAAGGGCTAATCATGATTGCAGATATTTTGAAAATCATTTTTACCTGCGTGATAATACGGAACCATTATGCTGTAAAGATTGTATGATAAAAAAAATCGGGTTAATGGCGTTATCTGCCAAAAGCAGTTTTTATATAATGACTTCAGCTAAAGATATCCTGTTTGATATTATCCAGCCATCTGTCAGGAGCGAAAAATTCCAGAAAGGATTGTTCTATATGTGCAATTATTCATTTGAGCCATTTAAAATAGCTCTTTCAATATCGGGAATTGATGCCTGTCTGTACTCATTTGATGCCGGGGACTGCAAAGATTATAAATCATGGCTTCGGGCAGATATTGGAATTAAAAACGAACAGACTACTTTACATAAAACAGTAAAACGTTCAATTGAAAGCAATTTATCAGTATCTTCAACCTTCGGAAATACTATATTTAAAAAAGCCGGAAACATTTTTTTACCATTATGATTGAATTCATCCTGCAACGATTTGTTTTTCCCTCATTACAGTGCTGGCTGATTTATTTTCCTGTCAGTTTCATCTCCGGAATTTTTTTCGGCTGGTTATCAGGCTATCTAAAATTCAGATACAAACTAAAAACCGGCTACTCCAGAAAAATATTTCATTTTCTTGTATTTACTACTGCCGGTGTTATTGGAATTACTGGAGGATTTGAGGCAGTCCAGGTTTTCGGTACAGCAATAGGAATTATAGTGGGATATGCTGTACTCAGGGGCTATAAAAGTAAATTATTCCATGCTGTAGCAAGACCAGGGGACAAACCTTACGAAAGATTTTATGTGATTGTTCCGTTTATTATGACCGCACTGGGGGGTGTTGTAAGTAGTATTGCCTTTGGTAAATATGCAGTTATAGGATATATAACAACAGGCTGGGGTGATGCTGTGGGAGAGCCTGCAGGGACCAGGTGGGGAAGGCATAAATACAGGGTACTAACATTTACCGGGATTAGAGCATACAGAAGTATTGAAGGTAGTATAGCTGTATTTATAGCTTCACTTACAGGTTGTTTACTTATCTCATTTATTGGATTTCATTTGCCTGTTAAGGCGGTGCTATTTACATCCCTTCTTACAGCACTAACAACAATAGTTGTTGAAGCCATTACTTTTCACAGCATTGATAATCTTACAATTCAGGTTATCAGTACGGCTATATATTTTGTTAGCTTAAATTTGATGGTCAGATAATCAGATTTTTGATACGTTCAATCTGTTTTTGCTTGTTTACCTCTCTCAGTTTGCGGGCTGTATTTGTAAAGTATTGATGGCTTGAAATAAAACGCATCTGCATTTTATTCCAGTCGTTCAGGGTTCCAACCTTTTTTTGCTCTTTAAGTTCTTTATAAAGAGTATTTGAAACTGGTATCATATCGCTTCTTCCCAGATAATCCAAATCAGCATCAGCAATTATTTTTTCAAGATTATTTGTCGGCACAGGTGGTAATTTTGTCGCCATTATCAATTCACAAATTATCTTTATCTGGGATTGTGTATAATAATAATTTGGCAATACTTCCTTGGCAATTAATGTGCTGTTATATTCATGGTTATCATAACCTATTGTATGGCCTGTATCATGGAATAATGCTGCTGTCTTCAGTAACAACAATTCCTCATCAGGTACACCTTCACCCAGCCCGATTAATTCAGATTGTGTAACAACGTCAACGGTATGTTTTACATTATGGTAATATAAATTTTCAGATAGTTCTTTTTCAAGTTTATCGAGAATTAATTCCTGCAGGTCCATAAATTGTATAAGTCCGTATCTTATACTGAACTTTTTATTTGGTATCAGTCCTTTATTCTGTAAAGAAAACTCCGCCTTAATGCCCCTGACTGCATACATCTCAATATCACCCTTATACTTGACCGGCATTTTACCAAAATACTCGCAGTTAAACAGGTCTTTTACAAGCTCATATGTATTTCCTGATACTAAAATTTGTCCGTCCTCACAAAATGATTTAATGCGGGCAGCCAGATTTACTGTATCTCCTTTTATTTCATAATTCACTTTTTTCCTTCCTGTTTCTGTTGCAACAACTGGTCCTGTGTGAATCCCTATTTTTAGTCTCCATATCTTCTCTTCATCATGAGATTTGTGCAATTGCTTAATATAGTACTGCATTTCTACTGCAGCCAGCAGAACTTCAACAGGATTTGTAATATTCTTCTTAGGGATACCACCAACACACATGATGGTATCTCCTATAGACTTTATACTTTTTATTTCATATTTGTTAATTATAGTCTCCAGTTGTAAAAATATTTCATCAAGATTGTCAACAAGAGCCTGGGAATCCATATCTGCTGATATATCGTTAAATCCTTGTGTGTCAGCAAACAGGACAGTAGCTGTTTTATATTTTATTATGTTGGTAGTCTTTGGAACAGTAATAAGGCCCTCTAAATTCTGATTCTTTGCCTGAGCCAGGAGATGTTTGAATTTTTCAAGTTCCTGGGTTAGTTGTTCATTCT
>CP070654.1:1863325-1870850 GCA_020354785.1 Bacteroidales bacterium | reverse complement strand
TCTTTACGGGCATTTTGCTAATTGATTAATTTGATATACTTAAATTTTTAAAGATTGCAAAGGTATAATAATATTTTATAATTAGGTTCCATTTATCTATTATTTTAGCCTAATATTATACTTATTATAAAAAAAATATTTACATTTGTCGCCGCTTATAAAAGTATAATATTCAACAATTTTAAGGTATAAAATATATTTAAATAATGGCACATCATCAATCAGCAAAAAAAAGAATCAGGCAAAGTGAACAAAGAAGACTGGGTAATAAATATTACACAAAATCAACACGCACTGCAATTAAGAAATTAAAGAATGCAACTAATAAAAAAGAAGCAAATGAGCTTTACCCAAAGGTTGCTTCAATGTTGGATAAGCTGGCCAAGAAAAATATCATTCATAAGAGTAAATCTTCAAATATAAAATCCAAGCTGGCCAAGCTTGTAAATACCATGTAAGATAAAGAGTAAAATAATTCATTCCCCCTCATAATAAGGGGGTTTTTTATTTTCATTCTCAAATAAAGCTGATTATTATCAATACCCGTTCAGGTTAAGTATTAATGTTCAATGGGAAAATATCAAAAACTAAGTATAAAGAACTGGGCAGTCGAAGACAGGCCAAGGGAACGATTACTTTCCAAAGGTATTCAGAGCCTGAGTAATACCGATTTAGTAGCACTACTAATAGGCTCGGGAACAAAGGAAATATCGGCAGTTGAACTGGCCAGACGAATTTTAGTAAAAGCAGATAATAATTTAAATATGTTAGGCAAATTTTCTGTTGATGATTTGCTAAAACAAAAAGGCGTGGGAAAAGCAAAGGCGATATCAATTATTGCCGCCCTGGAGCTGGGAAGAAGGAGAAAATTATCCAAAGCTTTGGAAAGGCCGAAAATAACGAGTAGCAAGGATGTATACGATATAATATTTCCCTTGATTTCAGACTTGCAGCATGAGGAATTCTGGATTTTGCTGCTAAACAGATCGAATAAAATAATAGATAAAAACAAAATCAGCCAGGGCGGTGTAGCCGGAACAGTTATTGATGTCAGGATTATACTGAGAAATGCGATTGAGAAACTAGCTTCCTCAGTTATACTTTGCCATAATCATCCTTCAGGAAATCTGGAGCCCAGCAAAGCAGATATCGGGATAACCAGAAAACTTAAAGATGCAGCAGAAGTAATGGATATAAAGTTACTTGATCATATAATAGTAGCTGACAATTCCTACTTTAGCTTTCTCGACGAAGGTATTTTATGTTAATTGATGCAAAACAAGCTTTTCCCCTATTGTCTTAAATCTGTATTTTTAAATTTTGAATAAATACATACATTTATAAAAACAATAATATATTTGTGGTGTTAAATTATACATAGTCAATATTTAAAACATATGCATAGTCTTGGTACAGGAAGGTTTGGCTCAACAACACAGGTAGTCAGGAATTTATTAATTATAAATATTGTAATATATGTTTTATGTATTTTTCTGTGGATTTCCATGGAATTTGATATACATAAAATATTCGGGCTGTACTATTTTAAGGCGCAATCATTCAAACCTTACCAGTTCATAACACATATGTTTTTGCACGCCTATATGAATCCTTTTACAAACAGAATTATCATATTTCATATCCTGTTTAATATGTTCGGACTATGGATGTTTGGAAGGGTTCTTGAAAATGTTCTTGGGAGTAAAAAGTTTTTCATGCTGTTTTTTATCTCAGGATTAGGCGCAGCCTTTATTCATACTTTTGTACAGCATCTGCAAATGTCAGCTTTAATACAATTAGCAGATTCTTTTATCAGTGCACCATCTTATGATGCATTTAATTTAATAGTAGAAAAATACATAAACTCTCCTTCACAGTATCTTATAAGTTTTATGGACAACTGGTTTTATCAGCCTGATAATCCTGCTTTTTTTAACGAAGCAAAAAGTATTGTCAGTTCAATAGTACACCTTCATGTTGATGAAAATATTACTGTGGGAGCATCGGGCGCTGTTTTTGGTATATTAGCTGCATTCACAGTTCTCTTCCCTAATGTAGAATTAATGCTGATATTCTTCCCAGTTCCTATTAAGGCAAAGTATCTTGTCCCGGGATATGCAATACTGGAATTAATATTTGGTGTCGCAAATTTCAAAGGTGATAATATTGCACATTTCGCGCACCTTGGAGGGGCATTATTCGGGCTTATTCTCGTTTTAATATGGAAGAGAAACCAGTTCCGGAGATATTGATTAATTTTGTAATAATTTACAGGGAAAAATCAGGAAATGGCATTAACTGATGAAATAAGACAGTCTTTTAAGAGAGGCAGTATATTAACTAAATTGATATATATTAATCTGGGTATTTTCCTGGCAATAAACATCCTGTATATTCTTTATATTTTAATCAATCCTGCAGGTATAAGCAGAATTGAGCTAAATGCATATTTTCAGACTAAATTCTTAACCTACCTGATGGTCCCGGCCAATATTTCAAAATTAATAATCAAACCGTGGACTCTTTTTACATATATGTTTCTTCATTTTAATTTTTTGCATATACTGTTTAATCTTATCTGGCTGTTTCTTTTTGGCAGGATATTTTTAAAGTATCTGAATGAAAAGCAACTATTGAGTACTTATATTTTAGGCGGCCTTTCAGGAGCATTTTTATTTATTTTTTTCTATAATGTATTTCCAGGTTTAATTCCATATGCAGAACAATCTGAGATGCTAGGAGCCTCAGCAGGTGTTATGGCCATTGCAATGGGAATATGTTTTTATGTGCCGAATTTTGCCGTATATGTCCCACTTATAGGACCGGTAAAATTGAAATATATTGCCGTTTTTTTTATTATTACTGACATCCTGCAAATTGCCTCATATAATGCCGGAGGACACATTGCCCATTTAGGAGGGGTAATTTACGGTTACTTTTTTGTGCAGCAATACAGAAAAGGGAAAGATCTTGGTAAAGGACTGAACAGCATACTGGATAGTATAGCCTCCCTTTTCAGGATAAGAAAGAAGAGGATGAAGGTTTCCTATAAACGTTCTGCCAAAGACATGACAGATATGGAATATAACCGAAGTAAGGCGCAAACTCAGGAGGAAGTTGATCGCATACTGGATAAGATTGCCAAATCAGGGTATGATAGTCTTACAAAAAGTGAAAAAGAAACCCTTTTTAAAATGAGCAACAAAAGTTAATTTTCCGGGGCTCTTTTGTTATTAGTTAAACGACCAGGCTTTGAAAAAAATTCTAAATAAAATAATATTAACATTAAACTTGGTTTTCGTCGTATTCCTTCTGTTATCTTACATTTCTCCTCTAATAAGTCCTGAAAAAATCTGGATCCTGGCATTTTTCGGACTGGCATACCCATATATATTAGCTATTAATGTAATCCTGGTAATTTACTGGGCATTAATGAAAAACAGGTATTTCCTAATATCTTTAATAGCTGTTCTTATAGGCTGGGGACAGATAAGAAAATTTCTGCAAATTCAGATAATTAATCCAGGTATTCCTGATACTGAAAGGCATTTTAAGATTATGTCCTATAATGTTAGAATGTTCGATCACTATAAATGGCATGGAGATACTGCAACAAAGAATAATATATTATACTTTATTTCTAATGAAGCCCCGCAGATTATCTGTTTCCAGGAATTTTCAGGTAATGACAATGCTGATATCAGGAGGAATAATCTTTTGGAAAGACTATTTGAAACGCCACATAAGCATATAAATTACGTAAGTATTCACCCGGATGGAAATAAACTCGGTATAGCTACATTCAGCACTTTCCCTATAATTAATAAAGGATATATTAAGTTTGAAAATTCATTAAATACGGCAATTTATACTGATATAAAAATTAATGCTGACACTGTGAGAGTTTACAATTGCCATCTGCAATCAATTCATCTGAAGAAGAGCAGCTATGATTTTATGGATAGTCTTATTTTAAAGTACAATAATAAGCACTTTGATGAACTAAAGGATATATCCTTCAGGTTGAAGGACGCATATATAAAAAGAGCAAGGCAGGTAGATATACTCGGTGACCATATCAGAAGTTCAGGATATCCTGCACTCGTTTGCGGTGATTTTAACGATACACCGGTATCCTATACTTATAGAAAAATGAAAGGCAGGTTTACAGATGCATTTTTAAAATCCGGAAATGGAATAGGTAATACTTATCTGGGCAATTTCCCTTCTTTCAGGATAGATTATATATTTCACTGTAAAAAAATAAAATCCTACAATTTCGAAACAAAAAGAATCAACTGGTCAGATCATTATCCTGTAACCTGTGAAATGATAATTAAGTAAAAGGGAGATTTTCAAGATCCACATTTCCCCCTGTCAGAACCAGCCCCAGTTTTTTGTTTTCAAAGATGTTCCTGTTTTCAATTACTGCGGCTAAGGTAACAGCTGATGACGGTTCAACAATTATTTTCATACGTTCCCATATGATTCTCATAGCTTCAATTATTGACTCTTCTTTAACTGTAATAATATCATTTACATTGTTTTTTATAATCTCAAAGGTAAGATCTCCCAGCGATGTTAGAAGTCCGTCTGCTATTGTATTTGGGTTTACTGAAGGGATAAGTTTCCCGCTTTTAAATGAACGGTAAGCATCATCAGCGTTAGCAGGTTCCACCCCTATAACTGTTATTCGGGGATTCATGGCTTTTGCAGCAATGGCCGAGCCGCTTAGAATGCCCCCGCCCCCGACTGGCACGAGCAAATATTGCAGGCCTGAAATTTCTTCAATAAGTTCTTTTACTGCAGTTCCCTGGCCGCATATAACATCAAAACAGTTATATGAATGAATAAATACCGCTCCATTCTCATTTACAAGCTTGTTAAGAGTTTGTTCCCTTGACTCCAGGGTTGGTTCGCAATATGTAATTTCAGCGCCATAGCCTTGTACAGCATTGACCTTTACAGGTATCGCATTTTCCGGCATAACAATATAACATTTTATGTTCCTGGTTTTGGCTGCCAGGGCCAGGGCTGCTGCAAAATTCCCTGACGAATGCGTGGCAACACCCTTATTTGCCTTCTCCTCGCTTAATGATAATACTGCATTTGTAGCCCCCCTGTATTTAAAAGCCCCTGCTTTTTGAAAATTTTCACATTTAAAATACAGGTCCGATTTCACAATCTGATTTACACTATTTGAAGTTAAAACAGGAGTTTTATGTATGTACTTATTAATTCTGAGGTGTGCTGCCTCTATGTCCTTAAATGCCGGAATATGCATTGCAGTGTAATATTATCTTCTGATTTTTAAAAATACTTAGCTGTATCTGTATTTCTGGCTGATAAAATTGAAACCGCTGTCTTTCAATTTTTTATAAATTTCAAGTTTTTCCAGTACCCTGACCATTATATCATACTGGTTTGTTTCAAACAAATATTCTTCGCTAAAATTACAAAATACCATGAACTCAGTTAGTTCTTCACCTTTAAGACCGGTTACATCGGCTACTATTTTCCTGTTATATTTTTCATAGATAATGTTCTGAATTTTTTCCTTTTCAATAATCTTTTTAAGCTTAATCATGGCAATTTCTTCCGGGGTGAGTATAGGAACAGACATAAGTACTGCCCTTCCCTCTGCAAGTTTATCCATTTCCTGCTGATACTTAATTTCTTTTCCTTCTTTTCTTGAAAGATCGTGTAAATATTTACGTAATTTACCGGCCCTCGTTTCCGGCAGTTTAAGAGCTAATACTTTCTGCTTAAATTGTTCATAAGAGCCCAGGGCATATACCCTGGCTTCAGAAATTTCATATCTTCTTGGGATCAGCTCAATAAAAACTGTTTCTTTTAATAATGAATCTGTAACATATACTACTTTAAAATAAAATCCAATAGCCGAGAAAACCAGGGTATCTCCATCATTTACTTTAATCGCAAAATTGCCGGCTGTATCAGAGACGCTTGTTTTACGGGTTCTTTCGTTATAAATATGTACCAGAGGTATAAACTCAAGTGTTTTTTCTTCAATAATTTGTCCTTTCAGATCCTGTAATGATTCCTTATGCCTGGACTGTGTGTATACTGGTATGAGTATTGCTAAAAGGCATAATGTAGTTGATATTTTTAAGCGCAGCTTCAAATTATTAATTATGGTTTATTATAAAACTATAAAGGTTTAAAATCAAAAAAAATATAATAGCGTTAAATTATGTTAAAATCCTTTAAGTTGTTAAAATTTCACCGCTTAATGATCAGGTGGAAAAAATCCGGGTTTTATACTCTTGTATTAGCTATTTAATACAATATAGAACAATATATCCGGATTTATTGTTTTAATTTTAACTTTAATGATATTTTTATTCCGTTTGAATTAATTGTTATGAGTGTAACAGTATGCAGAAAAGCCCATTTTAACGCTGCACACAGGCTTTGTAATCCAGCCTGGGATGACAACAGAAACAAAAAAACTTTTGGTGTCTGCAGTAATCCTAATTATCATGGTCATAACTATGATCTTATTGTTAAGGTTAGCGGAGATGTTGATCCTGAGACTGGTTTTGTTATTGATATGAATGTACTAAAAAAAATTATAGAAGAAAATATAATTAAAAGGTATGATCATAAAAATCTTAACCTTGATGTGGATGATTTTAAGAGCAAGAACCCTACTGCGGAAAATATAGCTATCGCTATCTGGAATATCCTGCGGGCTAAAATTGATTCAAAACTGGGGCTTAAAATCGTTTTGTATGAAACAGAAAGGAATTTTATTGAATACGGGGGATAATAGTATTTTCCCGGGACATTAATAGAATTTTGCCTGATGAAAATTCTCAGTTTCCTGAAGCGCCTGTTGACAATTGTGTTTATTATACCGATAAAAATTTATCAGTATACTCTGTCTCCATTAATGCCTGCAAGTTGCAGGCATTTACCAACATGTTCACAATATGCTATAGAAGCTTTAAAGATACATGGAATTTTAAAAGGGGGGTGGCTGACTTTCAGAAGGGTAATCCGGTGTCATCCATGGGGGACTCATGGTTTTGACCCGGTCCCTCCAAAAAAGGCAAAAGTAAGGAAAGTCTCATTAAGCCAGAAATAATTTTTTCGATGATACGAAATTCAATAATATTATTTGTTCTGGTTGTTGTTATTGGGTGCACGACAGATGATAATAGCGACAAACCTGTAATAACAGTAAGCATCTTACCACAGAAGTACTTGCTTCAGAAGATAGCAGGTAACAGTTATGAATTAAACGTTATGATACCACCGGGAGCAAGTCCTGCGATCTACGATCCTGCTCCTGGTCAACTACAGCAGCTAAGCAAATCAGATGCCTATTTTATGATAGGACACCTTGTATTTGAAAACGTGTGGATAAAAAAAATTGCTTCAGTAAATAAGTCGATGCAGGTATTTGATCTTTCTTCAGGCATTGAATTGATCCGGGATGAACATCATCATGACAGTAAAGAAGGGAGCAGGATCAATACCGATCCCCATATATGGTTAT
>CP070654.1:1855402-1863225 GCA_020354785.1 Bacteroidales bacterium | reverse complement strand
GGGGAATTGGTGATGAAAAAGCATTTACGGAATATCTTGCCCCTGCACGTGAAAAAGGTACCAAAATGCTTAAGCTGGAAGACAAGCTCTGGATATACTCTCCAGGATCCGACAGGACCATTCAGATTTCAGGACATATGCTCCGCCAGTCATTAATGGGCTCGGATCTTTCTTATGAAGATATGATGGATAATTCCAAACTACTTGAGAATTATGATGCAGGTGTTATTGGTTCTGAAATCGTCGATGAAAGAAATTGCTGGATTGTTGAATTGCAGGCAAAAACTGCTGAAGTCAGCTATCAGATACGTAAAGTATGGGTTGATAAAACTCGTTTCATCCCGCTAAAAGAAGAGCTATATGCAAAAAGCGGAAAACTTCTGAAAAGAATGGAACTCTTTGATATTACAAAAATCGAAAATCGCTGGTATCCAAAGAAAATTGTATTTAAAGACATGCTGAAAAAAGGAGGCGGCACTGAATTTATTATTGATGATATTAAATTTAACCAGCAAATACCAGAGCACATATTCTCGAAAGCCTCGCTGAAGAAATGACAATTGTTTTTTATGCAATTTGAGCCTTCATATATTAAGCTTTATAAGACAGGTGAATTAGAAAAAAGGATTAAGAATATTGCTGAAATTTATAAACTGTGCACTTTATGCCCGCAGGCATGTGAAGTTGACCGGTATGAAGGCCATGGAGGCAAGTGTAAGAGCAGCATAATGCCAACTGTATCATCAGCCAGCCCTCATTATGGGGAGGAACCGCCACTTGTTGGCTATTACGGCTCAGGAACAATTTTCTTTACAAATTGCAATTTACATTGTATTTATTGCCAGAATTTCGATATTTCCCAGATGAGTGAGGGTAGTGAGATTTCTTACGAACAGCTGGCTGAACTTATAATTGCCCTCCGGAATAAAGGGTGCCACAATATAAATTTCGTTACACCAACACACATGCTTTATCAAATATTACGTGCACTTGAAATTGCAATAGAAAAAGGATTGAATATTCCACTTGTATATAACTGCGGTGGCTATGAATCGGTAGATACTCTAAAATTACTGGATGGAGTATTTGATATTTATATGCCTGATTTTAAATATTATAACGAAGAGTCAGGGGCTGCTCTCAGTGATGCAAAATCGTATCCTCAAACTGCACAAATGGCAATTAGTGAAATGTACCGCCAGGTAGGGGATTTAAAACTCAATAACAGTGGTATTGCTTACCGCGGTTTGTTAATAAGGCACCTGGTATTACCTGAACACACTGATGAATCTAAGAAAATTCTGGAATTTATAGCAACTTTATCCAGGAATACTTATGTTAATATTATGGATCAATACAGGCCTGCATATCGTGCATATGAAAACAGCAGTCTTACCAGAAGAATTACTTCAGAAGAATACCAGGAAGTACTTGATTATGCAAAAAAAATAGGATTAGAAAGAGCTGATAACCATTAATGGAAGGCGTAAAATATAATTAAGATTTAAAAACAGAAATTGTGAAAACACTGGGAATATGCAGTTCTTCAATAATCGAGGGTAAGACAATCCCGGAGAACCTGGGATATGAGTCCAGGAGTCTTTTCTACGAGGCAGAGAAAATCTACGACAGGGTGTATCTTATTGATCCTGTGAATGTATGCTATGATTATTCAAAGGAGGCAAAACTGCCTGATATAACCTATAATAACAACCAGCTGAATAATTTGTCAACACTGATAGTCAGAAGTACTTCCGGCTGTGAAAAACCAATTTCTTTGTTAGCCAGAACACTTTATTATTGCGGATGTGATCTTATTGATCCCATTAAAAGATTTAACGGTATGCGTGCCGGAAAACTTTTTGATCCTTTAAAAGGATTTACAAAATCTACTATGCCGGAGACAAGTATTGTATTTAATGAAAAAACGGCATTACAGTTTATTCAAAAAACAGACAGGCATAAAGGATTTCCTGTTGTGGCAAAACCGGAAAAGGGAAGTAAAGGTGAAAAGGTGTGCCTGCTAAAAAACAAAAATGATGCCTATAAATATATCAAAGATTATTTTACCAGTAAATTCAGTGATTCAGCGTTGCTCTTTCAGAAATATATACCTGTTAAAGATGAATTCAGGGCATTTATTATTGGTGGTAAATTAATAGGCCTGGTAAGGAAACTTGACATCAGCGGCAAGATTTCAAGAAATGCTGCACAGGGAGGAGTATTTATTAAGGCAAAAGACGATGAAATGGCAGGATTTATCTTAAAAAATGTAAATACCAAAGGTATTGTAGGGGTTGATGCAGTAAGGGATAAACAAGGTAAATTATTTATCCTGGAATCAAACCGGTCTCCACAGTGGAGAAGTCTTGAAAAAGCTACAAATATAAATGTTGCGGCAAAGATTATTGAATTTGCCTACAGCCGGGTGACATCCCGCAAATAGAATATTGAACTTTATTCAAACAGAACAACTACTTTATGAATAATGATTTACTGAATAATGAAAATTTCATACGAGCTGCAATAGATTACTCTTATTTGCAGGACAGGAATTATCCCCAGAAAGGCACATTGAAACTTGTTGGAGACAGGTATAAATTAAGCGGAGACCAGAGGACGGTATTGTATAGAGGCATATCGTCAGCAGTATCCTCGGATAACAGGAAAATCAGATTAACCACTGATATAAAAGATAAAATCCTGTTTATTGACGGATATAATGTTCTGTTTACAATATTAAACTACCGGCTGGGAAGGTTAGTATTTATAAGCACTGACGGGATAATGAGAGATGCAGGATCCTTACATGGTAAAATTCGTAATGATGAAATTTTTTATGATTGTATCTCTTTACTGTTTGATTATTTTAATGTCAAAAATCCCGCATACCTGAACATATTCCTTGACTCACCTGTTTCTCACAGTGCAAAACATAAAAGTAACATTGATAAAGCATTCGAGCAGTATTCCATTAAAGGGAGTTGCCAGTTAGTAAAATCCCCTGATTATGAAATAAAACAAAATTCAGATGGTATAATCTGCACTTCTGATACAGCTATAATAGACAGAACTAATAACAAAATTGCAGATATACCAAGAGCAGTCCTTGAAAAAAAATTTAAGTATAAATTATTTAAAATCGAGGATATAATAAATTCAGAAATTGCCTGAATTTTTATTGTATTCCTTTTAATTGTATGTCAAGAAATTCAAGAATTTTACCATATCCTTCAATCTCATTCTCTTTTTTAACAAATCCATGCCCTTCATCTTCAAAAAGTACATACTCAACGTAAACACCGTTTTCTCTCGCTGCCGCTACTATCTCATCTGACTCAACCTGTAAAACCCTGGGATCATTTGCGCCCTGTAAAACAATAAATGGTTTTACGATTTCCTCTGCATGAAAAAGCGGTGATATCCGGTATAGTCTTGCAGAGTCTTCTACCGGATCACCCAATTCATCATACAGAGCTTTTCTAAATGATTCCCACCATGGGGGAATACTCTTTAATGTACGAATCCAGTTAGTTACTCCAAATATGTTTACTCCGACCGCAAATTCTTCCGGTTGCAAAGTAAGAGCTGCCATTACCATAAATCCTCCATATGAGCCCCCTATAATACCAATCCTGGTTGTATCTACATAACCTGTGGAAGCAAGGTAATCTTTTGCCATTATACAGTCCATCAGGTCTCCTTCTCCGTGGTTCTTGTTATCCATTTTATAGAATGTTTTCCCATATCCGCTGCTTCCCCTGTTGTTCACTGCAAGTACAACATACCCGTGGTTTACCAGAAACTGTATTACTGAAAAATATGACAGTCGTGACTGTCCTCCCGGGCCTCCATGTACCCATACCAGTGCCGGTGCGAGACTGTCTTTTGAAGACTGATGAGGTTTATAGAGAATAGCAGGTATTTCTAATCCGTCAAAAGATTTGTAACGTATTACTTCTCCATCAACCAAATCATCACGGTCGATTTCAGAATTCAGCGAGTTAGTCAGTTTTTTAACTCTACCATTATTTAAATCGTATATGAATAAATCACGCGGACTCCTGGAGCTGCCTACCCAGAATGTCATCAGTTCTTCACTTTTGGAAATCCTTACAGAACTGATATTTCCCTGCTCAACTTTGGGGAATCTAATCTCTTTATTCCTTTTTGTGTCAAAGATTTTTACTACAGTTTTTGCATCTTCATTTATTCCAACAACACGGTATGTTCCATTGTAGGTTAGGTATGTATACCATATATCCCAATCATATTCAAGAATTTTTTCTTTTTCTCCACTTTCAATATCATATTTCATAAGATACATAAACTCACTGCCTTCATCTGTGCGGTAAAATAAAGTTTTACTGTCAAGACTAAAACCTTCGGAACTATAATTAACATCACCTGTATGCGGAGATAAATGTTTTAAAATGTCTGTTTCCCTTTCCCATAAATACATTTCATTATTATCAGTAGTGATTGATTTGGTAAATACAATATAATTCTCATCCCTGCTTATACCATCAAAGTTATATCCACTATCATTCTTGTATATCATCTTTGATTCAAAGCCTTCAATATCCATTTCATAGATGTCCATAAAACGCCTGTCTCTTTCATTGGAACCATACAGAAAACTTTCCTCGTCGAAATTCCATAAGTAAAATGTTGATCGCGCACCGTCAGCAGGTGTTAAATCTTTTACATTTCCGTCAGTTTCCTTGAGAAAAATATGATAAATCTCATCACCATCATTATCACTATGATACAATAACCTGTCATCTTTCGGGAAAAACGAAATGGCAAAAACTGAATTACTGTCAGATTGGGTTAAGGGTACAAGCTCTCCACCTTCAACAGGCATTTCATAAGCATTATATATTCCTGTTTCATTACTTGATATTAATAATCGTTTTTCGTCATGAGAAAAAGAGCCACTAAAGTAATCTATATTATCCATAAACTGCTTAATAGTGTATTGCTTAACAGTTTTTACTGCTCTGTCCGAGGTGCAGGATGCAAGAACAAAACAAACACCAACTAATATGAAAATGATTTTTTTCATTCGTTTCATTTTTTTTATTTTTTAATGATAATTTTTAAATGCGAAGGATTAAGAATAATTGCTTTTATAATAACAGTTAAAAAATTAAATTTAAAATAATATTATATGTCATCAAAGGATTAACGGTATTTTATTTAGGCAAATGAATATCCTTATATTTAAAATAAATATGACAATGCTATGAGAAAAAAAGAATATCAGATAACTGATTTCAGAGAGATTGAAAAAATAATTAAAAGCAGTCTTATTTGCAGACTGGGTTTATGCAATGACAATGTTCCTTATGTTGTTCCCTTAAACTTCGGGTATAAGGACAAAGTGCTTTACTTCCATTCTGCTGCTGAAGGGAAAAAAATAGAGTATATAAGAAAGAATAATAATGTCTGTTTTGAAATTGAAGGTCCTGTTCAAATAATTGAGGCTGAAAATGCCTGTAACTGGGCTACAAAATATTCAAGCATAATAGGCTGGGGTATAGTTAATTTTGTATCAGATCCCCGGGAAAAGAAGATTGCTCTTGATATTATTATGAAACATCATTCAAAAAAAACAGCCTGGAAATACAATGAAACTTCCGTAAAGAAAGTCTGTATTTTCAAAGTTATTATTAATAAGGTCGACGGTAAAAAAGTGGTATAACTATATGCCAAATTTTTAATTTTACTTTTCTGAATATCGTTAAAAAATTGGTTTTGAAATAATTCCTGAAAGTCGTACTTTTAATTATATTAATATTAATCTAAAACTCAGAAAAATGAAATCATTAAAATTAGTTGCATTGATATCGGGCGTAATAGCCGGAATTATTATTCTGCTAGGTATTATTGATTTCTTCTTTAAATGGGAAATTATCGGAGGGGTAAAAGCTATAAGTTATTTTCATGCAGCAAACACCTTCCTGTTATTATCAATATGCTGTACTCTGTATCACCACGTAACTTGTTGCTGTAAAGAAGATAAAAAGGAATAAAGAAATAAACAGGATTTAGAATATATTATTTTCTGCCCTGATTAGTATTGATTTCTGTTATTTTAACCGGAATAATTGTTCCGTCCGGATTATAGTATAATTTTTCCATACATACTCTTCTTTCATAAGGGCTTGGCCCCTGCACATGATAAAAGATATACCACTGGTCCTGAAATTTCACTATTGAATGATGAATATTTCTCGACCGGTTATCCATTATTACACCTTTATATTCAAACGGGCCGTAAGGTGACTTTCCAATGCTATACTCAAGCAGGTTAGCAACTTTATCTCCTTTATATGAGGGATAGGTCAAATAATAGGTACTATCAATTTTGTGCACCCAAATTCCTTCGTGAAAATTTTTAACCTCCAGCTGTATTATCTCTCCTTTTCGTGTTATCATATCATCTTCAAGTTTTACTACTCTCAGAGAATTTTGTCCAAAGTACAGGTATACCTGTCTATCATCATCAATATATATGGCAGGATCCATAACCCTTGTCCCGCTTTCTTCTTTTTCAATTAACGGTTTTCCAAGGGCATCCTTAAAGGGACCTTCCGGTTTATCGCTTACTGCCACCCCAATCTGATCTTCAGCAGTAAAATAAAAGTAATACTTATCATTTTTCTTAATACAATCCGGAGCCCATGCCCATTTTTGCGCCCAGGAAATGTCTCTAAGACTAAGTATTACTCCATGGTCTGTCCAGTTAACAAGGTCTGATGATGAAAAACAGTGCCAGTCTACCATATCCCAGAATTCACTGCCGGCGATATCGTGTGAAGGATAAATCCAGACCATTCCATCCCAAACACGGGCAGAAGGATCTGCGTGGAAATCCGGCAAAATCTGTTTTTGCGAATACCCCGCAGTAGTAATGAAAAGCAATAGTAATAATAATCTCATTTTCAAGTGTGGCTCCCTTTTATTTCTTAATTAATTAGAATCAAATATATTTCCTTTACCGGTTATACTAGAGATTATTGAAGGACTTCCTTTGTAATAAACATTGCCGTTTCCTGTTATTAAAATATCCAGTTCATCGGTCGCAGTCACTTCTGCATTACCCAGCCCGGTTATAGTAATTATACATTCTGAAGTTACCAGGTCGAAAGCTTTAAGATCTCCTGCTCCGGATAAAGTGAAGTCAAATTTATCAACCTCCCCGCTTAAAATAATATCCCCGGCTCCTGATAAAATCACAGTCAATTCAGCCAGGTTAATATCATTATCACTTACTATATTGCCGGCTCCTGAAAAAATAACGGACCTTATTTCCCGGAAAGTAATAAAGATATCCAGTTTCTCAATCTGGCTGATGCAACGGTCAAATCCTATTTCCAGCACACCATTAATTACTTCAGTCTGCAATTCATCCATTAAATCAGGATGGGTCACGATCCTTAACTCATTAGTATCGCCCTGGGTTATATATAAATTACCGGCAATACCGGCTGTAATCCCTATGAAGTCACCAATTGGACGGTTTTCTTCAATAGTAGTACCTGAACCACTAATACAGTCCTTGCCATCGACCTCTTTAGATTCATCACAGGAGATTAAAAATCCTGAAAATATTAAAAAGAAAATTATATTATATTTCATCATGTAAAAATTAAAATATTAGTTGTCGAGCTATTTAAACTTCAAGAATTGAATAAAGATAGTATTTTAGAAGTTTATTTTATTGAAAAATAACCAGCTTTGTTGTTTTTACTTCTCCTCCGGTTCTGATTCTGAAAATATATGCTCCTTTTGGCAATTGTCCTTTCCCCCAGTTA
>CP070654.1:1850574-1855302 GCA_020354785.1 Bacteroidales bacterium | reverse complement strand
TATGTTTACAATTTCATCTATAGATAATGTCATGCAGTTAAATGTCATATCAAATCTTGTATAATCTGTATTCTTTCCTTCAAAGTAATCTCTGAATTGTTTTCTTTTTCTGTCAACATCCTGTGCGTATTTCTCAGCTTCTTCAGGTTCCATGTTGAATTTTGCACTTACCCGCAGAACCCTCCATTCTAAAGGAGCTTCAAGGTTTACATGTAATGATTTTGAGATATCATGGGTTATCGCTACTCCTCCCCTGCCAACTATAACAACATTCCCCTCACATCCCATATTCCTTACAACCCTGGCAATAGTATTTCTTATTTTCCTGTCACTTTTGTAATATTTGGTAGATTGTGCTGCCAGAATATCATCTATTAATCCTTTTTGTTTAAATTCAAAAACATACTGTATTCTTGACGGATCCATATCAAGTTCCTTGGCAGATTCACTCATAATTTCTTTTGTAATGTACCTCCAGTCAATATTTTTACCTTTTACATACATTTTCCTTGTTAGAGCTTCAGCAAGTTTTTGAGCTATTCTCCTGGCAGGACAACCAAATTCCCGGGAAATGGTAATTACCGGACCAGGTTCTTTTTCTTTGATAACGTCATCCTTAAGCCGCTCAGACATGTATTTTATTAAATCGACTTTCATATAACAATAAAATTTATAAGTGATTCTTTATAAAGTTAATACTTTAATAAAAACAATTCAAGTATTTTTAAAGATTGACATTTTATTATCAAATATTAGTTAAAGTTTTATTTGTTATATTTAGCATCCGAAAAGCTGATTTTACCGTTATCATAGTTAGAAAATGAGTAATCCGGAAAAATTTAAGTTTCTCAAAGAATCAATAAGAAACGTACCTGATTTTCCTAAAAAAGGAATACAGTTTAAAGATATTACTACAGCACTTAAAATACCTGCTGTTTTCAAGTCCACAGTTAACCATATAGCTGAATACTACAAAACAAAAGGTATTACTAAAGTTGTGGCAATTGAATCCAGGGGCTTTATTGTTGGAGGAGCACTAGCGGCAAAACTGGAAGCCGGCTTCGTCCCGGTCAGGAAAAAAGGGAAACTGCCGGCTGAAACATATTCCAGGACATATTCCCTTGAATATGGCGAAGATACTCTTGAAATTCACAAGGATGCTCTTGAGAAAGATGATATTGTTTTGTTGCATGACGATTTGCTTGCCACCGGAGGGACTACTGTGGCCTCAGTTGATCTTATAAAGAACTTTCAAATAAAAAATATATTTATAAATTATATTGTTGAGCTGGATTTTCTGAATGGCAGAGGGTTAATCGGTAATGAATATGATATTTATTCCCTGGTTCATTTTTAAACTCTACTCAATTAAGCATTTTCCTTCCATTTCTCCTGGTGTATCTATTCCCATAACTTTAAGCAAAGTTGGTGCGACATCGGCCAGAATCCCGCTTTTGATTTTACTGTACTTATCGCTTACCAGAACACATGGTACAGGATTTAAAGAATGTGCTGTATTAGGTGTATCATCTTCGTTAAGGGCATTATCAGCATTGCCATGATCTGCAATTATCATTGGTGTATATCCATTTTGCAATGCTGCATCAACTACTTCTCCCATGCAACTATCTACAGTTTCCACGGCTTTCCATATTGCTTCATAAACGCCGGTATGTCCTACCATATCACAGTTTGCAAAATTAAGGCATATAAAATCATATTTTTTCTTGTTTAATTCAGAAACCATGGCATCTTTTACTTCAGGAGCACTCATTTCAGGCTGCAGATCATATGTGGCAACTTTAGGAGAAGGTATTAAAATTCTATCCTCATTATCATATACTTCCTCTCTGCCACCGGAAAAGAAAAAGGTAACGTGAGCATATTTTTCTGTCTCTGCAATACGAAGCTGCTTTAATCCTTCCCTGGATAATAATTCGCCTATTGACATATTAACATGTTCTTTATCGAATACTATTCCAATCCCTTTAAAAGAATCATCGTACCTTGTCATAGTCAGATAATGCAGATTCATTGTTTTCATTTCATGGTCGGGGAAATTTTCCTGGGTTAGTGCCCTTGTGATCTGTCTTAACCTGTCGGTTCTGAAATTAAAACATATAACCACATCTCCTTCCTCAATAGTGCCAAGCGGTTCATTATTTTCATCAACAATAACTACCGGTTTTATAAATTCATCAGTTACTCCATCATCGTAAGATTCCTTGATTGCTTTAAGTACATCTATTGATTTTTTTCCTTTACCATGAACCATCAAATCATAGCCCTGCTTAATCCTTTCCCATCTCTTATCGCGATCCATTGTATAATACCTGCCGGTTAGAGATGCAATAACACCATTTGAATTCTGTAAATGGTCCTGCAATTCCTTTACAAATCCCAGGCCGCTACGTGGATCTGTATCCCTTCCGTCTGTTAAGGCATGAATATATACTTTTTCTAATCCGTAATCCTTTGTTATATCACATAGTTTATATAAGTGTTTACTCATTGCATGAACGCCACCATGACCAATCAGGCCAATGAAATGAACACTTTTGTTGTTATTTCCGGCATAAGTGAATGCTTTAACAAGTTCACTTTTCTCCTTAATGCTATTACTATCACATGCTTTATTAATCCTTACCAAATCCTGATAAACAATACGCCCTGCCCCTATATTCAAATGCCCCACTTCAGAATTTCCCATCTGTCCATTTGGCAGTCCGACATTTTCTCCGTCTGTAAACAGTTGAGAATTTGGATAATTCTTTGTCAGGTTATCCATATTAGGAGTATTTGCCTGATAAATAACATCTCCCTTAGATTTATTTCCAATTCCCCATCCGTCAAGTATAATTAGTATTGCTCTTTTGTTCATCTTACAAAATAATATTAAGTTTTACCAGAATTTACTGAAATTGTTAATTACTTAAATAAAGCTGCAAATATAATCTAAATAATCATTCCTTTATAAATATAACCTGTGCTTTCAACGGCTGATTTTACCTTTTCCAGGTCAATATTATCCGCGTTTATTGTCACTTCTCCCTTCTCAACATCAGCACTCACTTTTTCAATCCCGGCAAGTTGTTTTATACTTCTTTCGATATTCATCTTGCAATGACCGCAGGTCATCCCCTTTACTATAATTTTAAATTCTTTCATGGTTTGTGTTTTTTTTGTTTTTTTACTCTCATCAGAAGGAGCAGCCTTCTCTTTTCTTTTACGCAGGTACCTTTGTATATAAACATTAGCAAATAGTATTACCATTATTATTCCGGAGCTGACTTTAAGCCAGTATGGCAATAATCCATGCTCATGGCTGCTGTGTACCCTGCTAATGCCTTTCATAATAAAGTCACCAGGGATGAAGTTATCGACCAGGAATCCGAATGTCAGTGCTCCCACAATTAATGTGGCCATATAAGTTATCAGTGTTTTTCTTCCCATGGTGTTGCCTATAACTGTAATTGTAGCCGCATTGGTTGCCGGGCCAGCCATTAAAAAAACAAGAGCTGCTCCCGGCGAGATTCCTTTTAGCAGGAGTATTGCAGCAATTGGCACCGAGCTTGTTGCACATACGTATACAGGGATAGAAGCAGCTAAAATTATTAGCATGCCAATGATATTACTCTTGATATAGGTTGAAAAAAAGTCATCCGGAATGACAACTGCAAATAATGCCGCAATAAGCAAGCCAATTATCAGCCATTTAACAATATCCTGTAAAAACTCTACAAATGCATAATTCAACATCCTGTAAACAGGGCTCTTTGCCGGGTTATTCATATTATTTCCTTTGTGCGGACTTTTTAATGTGGATGGTTCACTTTTTATATCTGATATGTTTGTTATCAGTCCGCCGAAAAAACCCGTAACTAAGGCTACAACAGGACGGAGTAATGCAAACGGTAATCCTAGAAGAGAGTAAGTGACCATAATTGAATCCACACCGGTCTGGGGAGTCGAAATCATAAATGAAACTGCGGATCCTTTTGAAGCACCGTTCCTGAAAAATGAAATGCCGGTGGGAATAACTCCGCAAGAGCAAAGTGGCAACGGGATACCTATTAAAGTTGCATTCAATAAAGATCTTGTGCTTTTGGCTCCAAGTATTTGTTCGATTTTTTTCTGCGGGAAAAAAACATGTAATACACCGGCAATTAAAAATCCAAGTAATAACCACGGGGCCATATCATTTAGCAGATCAACCAGTTCAATTATATATAATTTTATATATCCCATTACCAGTAAGGTTATTATTGCATTTCATTTATCATATTCTTATTATCGCAACTATCAAATTCACATTGTATAGTAACATGATTGATGTGAAATTTGTTGATAAGGATATCGTGAATTTTATTTATTATATCCCTGGTCTCACTAACTTTTGAATCTTTAGTTAAATCAATATGGCATTCAAAATGAATTTCCCTGTCATTTAAACTCCACGCATGTATATGGTGTATGTTATCAATCTCCGGAAGCTGTTCGACCGTATTCTTTACTTCATTTAAATCCAGGTCCTCAGGTGCACCCTGCATTAAAATATCAACTGCCCTCTTCAGTATTAAATACGCTCCTCTTAATAAATACAACCCTATCAGTATAGTAATAAGCGGATCTATCCAGTAAACCTGAAAAAAGTATATAATCCCGGCACCAATTATTACTGCAACTGAAGAAAACGTATCACCCAGCAAATGAAGATATGCAGCTTTA
>CP070654.1:1847000-1850474 GCA_020354785.1 Bacteroidales bacterium | reverse complement strand
TTCAGGGACATGGCGGAATTGTCATTGGAAGTGAAATGTCTGGCGGCGTTGAGAATTTATATGCTCATGATTGTGAGTTTTTTGGTACCGACAGGGTAATTAGAATAAAAACTGCCAGAGGAAGAGGTGGTTATGTCAGAAATTGCTGGTTTAAAAACATCTCAGCAGACAGCATCGAGCGTGAAGCGATCAGAATTAATATGATGTATACAGGAGGAACCCGTATGCCGGCTCCGGAGGTCAATCCAGGCACACCTGTAATTGAGAATCTGTATTATGAGAATATACGATGTGACTATTCAAAGCGAAATATCATCCAAATTGTAGGAATACCTGAAATGCCAGTAAAAAACGTCACTTTAAAAAACATAAATCTAAGAGGCAGAACAGGAATAGCAATAAGTGATGCAAAAAACATAACGCTCGATAATTTATCAATTTCCAACGAAAAAGGATCATTGGCAGAAATATCGTACTGTGATAGCATTACTGTTAATAATATTGAAATCATTAGTACTGATGAAAATGAAATCCCGTTTATTATTAACGATGCAGGCAATTCTAGTATTGAAAATGTAAAATATACCTTGAAAGGTGAATTAGTTAAAATTACAGGTGATTCTGAAAATATAATTATTGATATGAGCATACCGGATAATAAGATAAGAAAGGAGTAAATCAAATAATATTATTTATTTGATTTCATATATATTCTATTACTTTTTTATATATTTTTGATTAATGATAAATAAAGCTTAAATAGTTATTAAACGAAAGAAAATCTAAACACGATGCTAGCAAATCAACGCCGTGATAAAATATTTGAACTTATCAGAGAAGACGGACAGGCTAAGGTCACAGATCTGAGCCGGATATTCAAGGTAACAGAGGTAACCATACGGCAGGATCTTGAGCGACTGGAGAAGGAAGGCTTCATTATGAGAGAACATGGTGGGGCTTATTTGAAGGATATTGATATGAATGTCAGGAATTTGCAGCTCCAGGCCCAGGATAATCTGGCGGAGAAAATGGCTATAGCCCGGAAAGCAGTTGAATTTATTCATGACGGAGACACCATCATTCTTGATTCAGGTTCTACTACTACCGAGATGTCAAAAATAATCAGCGGATTCAAGAATCTGACAGTTATTACAAATGCACTTAACATTGCTCTCATTTTAGGTGCCCAGACAGGGATCAACGTGATTGTTACCGGCGGTGAATTCAAAGCACCTACCCTTTCACTGACAGGACAAAAAGCAGCGGATTTTTTTCAAAACCTGCATGTCGACAGATTGTTCCTTGCAACTGCCGGTATTGCATTGAGATCCGGTCTGACTTATCCTGGTATCAGTGATATTTGTGTAAAAAGGGCTATGATTGAGTCGGCTGACGAAATATACCTTGTAGCCGATTCTACCAAAATAGGTAAAAGCTCGTTTGCAAGTTTGGGAGCCCTGTCGCTAATTAATTACCTGATTACCGATAGCAATATTACAAAGGAAGATATTGAATGGCTCAAATCAAACGATATTAATTTTATAATTGCTGAATGATTTTCTTTAAAGAAGACCACCCGAATTCTTATTTTACAGGTCTACTTACCATATCCGGATAATGATTGCATAATTCCTTCACCTATAAAACTTCCGTAGGCAGTGACTATGAACGAAATCACCAGTGTAAGCAGGGCAATTACCAGGATTACATATGTCCCTGCCTTAACTTTTTTCCACTCTTTCATGATAACACCCACAATATAACTGAAGAATATAAGCATTGACATATGGAGAACCCAGCTGGCAAACTTAAAATAACCCATTTTAACATGCCCAAGTCCGTAAAAAAAGAACTGAAAGCACCAGAGTGAACCTGCAAAAGCAGACCATATGAAGTTTTTAAACCTGTGCGAGGCAGGCAGACCGGATTTACCAGTGAACTCAATAAGGGTTTTTTGCTTTATTCCCGCAACCAGGAACCAGATTAGATTAACTAAATAACAGCCGGCTGTTGATACAACTAATTTGGCATTACCCTCAAAATGTTCTGCTCCCCTTTGAGCCGCAATGTCTGCAATGGGCTGCCCAAATTCAAGCGAAACATTAAAAATACCTGACAGTACACCTCCAATGATAGCAAGGATTAAGCCGGTAAGCATATTAAAGTTTGTTGATTTACCTTCCAGAGCATTAATATCCTTTTCCTTTCTAAATCCTGCCAGTCCGCAAAGTCCAACTCCTATGACTGAAATAATCATTCCTGACAGGACAATAAAACCGCCCGGTTTTAAAAAATGTTCTATTATACCTCCGAATACCATCAGCGGTATTATAGTGCCTAAAACCGCAGAGATTCCAATGGCAATTGTGTAGGTTAAAGAATAACCGATATGCCGTATTGCGAGTCCGAATGACATGCCTCCAAAGCCGTAGATTGCACCAAACAGAAATGCCCCCCAGAAAGCTTTGGCAGGTGCATCCAGCAGAATAGAAAAAAATCCGGGTACAGTCAGTACTCCAATTATAACCGGCATTAACAGCCATGCAAAAAAGGCCTGCACAAGCCAGAATGTTCCCCATGACCACTTACTGGTTTTATGAAATGGCATATAGCATGTTGCAGCAGAAATTCCTCCTACGGCATGAATACCGGTTCCAATTATCGGATTGGGTGTTATCATTGTAGTTTTGTTTTTAATCCAGGTGAAAAATCTCTTCCATGTTGGCCCAGAATTCACCAGTTTGTCTGGTTTCCAATGGATCCATACACGGTTTGACAACATCCCACCATTTAATTGTTACTTCATCCTGTGCCATTTTTCTCATATCTGCCTCAAAATCGTTGCCTGTATATTCGAAATATGCAAAAAGCCAGTTATCCTTAAAAAAAATTGAATAATTGGAAATATTGCAATCTTTTATCATTTTTAAAACGCCTGGCCATACTGATGCGTGATACTTAATGTATTCGTCTGCTTTTTCGGGAATAAGTCTAATTACCTGTCCGAATCTTCTCATGATATGATTATTTGGTTTGGTTAATAGTCGTAAAAAATGCTTCAATATTCGCCGGGGGAATGTCCGGAAGAATTGCTTCATGGCTTGGCGAAAATATAAGTCCGGTTGGAAATATTTCCTTTAGCTCATTAACTTTATTAACAACATCTTCAGACTTTCCTTTAACGAGTAAGTATTGAGCATCAACACCTCCGCAAAACGCAACTTTCCTGTCGAAGTTTTTTTTCAGGTTTTCTGCATCCATATCCTTAGCCAAAGCCTGAACAGGATGGATTATGTCAGCTCCGATTTCAATCAGGTCATCAATAATCGGAAAAATAGAGCCACAGGAATGGTGCATTACTTTTAAGCCGTAGCTTTTAGCCTGATCGATGAGTTTTTTTGTTCCCGGCCATACAAATTCCCTGATATTTTCCGGGGGCAATATTAAACCTGTCTGGCAGCCAAAATCGTTTCC
>CP070654.1:1840685-1846900 GCA_020354785.1 Bacteroidales bacterium | reverse complement strand
CAGAATACCTGGAAAAAATCGGCAGTAAACTGGAAATTGAATTAGATGCCGAGCATTTTATTCCCGGGAGCAATAATTCAAAGATCCTGCAATACCTGTATATTGCCAATAATTCAAAGCCTGCAAAATCCAGACATTTACTAAACAGAGCTGAAGACGGGAGTGAATACAGTGCTGTTCATAATATGTATCACTCATTTTTCAGAGACTGGCTAACCAGATTTAAATATAATGACATTTATCTGGTTGATAACAAATCGGGAAATATTGTATATTCGGTTAAGAAAAAGCTGGATTTTGCTACAAATCTGATTTCAGGTCCTTACAGTAACAGTAATCTCTCTGAGGCTTATAAGTCTGCAGCCGGAGCAATTAATTCAGGCTATACCATAACTGTAGATTTCGAAAATTACCTTCCCTCTGCTCTGGAACCTTCTTTATTCATTGCCTCGCCTGTATTTAATAATATAGAGAAGATTGGTGTTCTGATATTTCATGTATCGGTAGATGCATTAGACAATTTGCTGCATGTCAGGGAAAGTGTGGATGATCCTGAATCTGGCGATTATATCCAGACACTGATAGTTGGTAAAGACAGGTATTTAAGAAATAACGACATAAGATTCACAAGGAACAGGGATGAATACCTGGGATTATTAAAAAAAGTAAAAGCAAATATCGGAGTCGTTAATAAAATTGAAAAATACTCCTCTACTGCTCTTACACAACCAGTAAACAAGGAACTGTTTTCTGATAATAATGACGGATACGGGGGGCTGGGAAAATATAAGGACATTTCAAAAACCAGTTATTTGTGTACATATACACCTCTTGAATTAAAAGATCTGGATTGGATACTTGTAACACAGGCAGATAAAAAGGAAACATTCAAGTCAGTAAGAAATATTATCTACCTGTTAATCATTATGGGCATAGTAATAATAATATCTGCATTATTAGCCGGCAGTTCATATAGCAGAAGGCTTTCGGGCAGGATAAATAATATAAACAAATCTCTAGTCACTTTATCAAAGGGCGAGACTATCAGTGACCTGAGCAACTCACGGCATGATGAGCTGGGCAGCACAATAGAATCTTTAAATAATCTTATGCACAGGATAAATGAGGCATCAGATTTTGCAATACATCTTGGTGAGGGAAAATTTGATTATGAGTTTAGTTCATATAGCGAGAATGACAAGCTGGGGGTTTCACTTGAAAAAATGAAAAACAGCCTCTTAAATGCACGTGATGAGGAAGATAAGAGAAAAAAGGAAGATGATATCAGAAACTGGACTGCAGATGGTATAGCCAAGTTTAATGATATTCTCAGGACCGACAATGATAATATTGAAAAGCTTTCATATAACCTGATTAAGAACTTAATTGATTATTTATCAGCGAACCAGGGAGGTATCTTTCTTCTAGAAGGAGAAGAAAACCAGGAAAAACATCTGAACCTTACTGCTTCTTATGCCTATGACAGAAGAAAATACCTGAAAAAGGAAATTAAAATTGGTGAAGGATTGGCAGGCACATGTGTACTGGAAAAAAAGACTATTTTTCTGAAGGAAATACCTGAAGATTATGTCGAGATCACTTCGGGCCTCGGGAAAAGCAATCCGAAAAGCCTGTTGATTGTACCTCTGAACCTGGATGATGAAATACTGGGAGTTATTGAGATAGCTTCTTTTAATGTATTTAAGAAGCATGAAATTGAGTTTGTGGAGCAGGTAGCTACAAGTATTGCTTCAACAATGGTAACTGTAAGATTGAACGTGCAGACGGCCAAGCTGTTGAAAGAATCCAACAAGCGTGCTGAAGAGCTGTCACAGCAGGAAGAAGAGATGCGCCAGAACCTTGAGGAAATGCAAGCTACCCAGGATGAATTAAAGAGGGTAAAAGAAGAGGAAAAGAGAGCTACGGAGATGCACAGAAGGGAACAGGAAGATCTTTTGAAGCAATTAAAATCACAGAATGAGGAGCTTAACCAGGTACAGGTTGATCTTTTTAAAGAAACAGCCCTGTTGAATAATCTGATGAACTTTAGTCCTGATTACATTTACTTTAAAGACAAGCAGAGCAAGTTTATAAGAATCAGTAAAACCATGGCCAAGTCTTTTGGATTTAAAAAACCTGAAGATGCGGTTGGGAAAAGCGATTTCGACCTGTTTACAGATGAACATGCAAGGCCGGCATATAATGATGAAATGCAAATCATTAAAACAGGCAAACCAATAGTAGATAAGATAGAAAAAGAGACCAGGAGTGACGGCAGGGTTACATGGGTTACAACTACAAAAATGCCCCTGATAAATGAAAAGGGAGAAACCATAGGGACATTTGGTGTGTCATCTGATGTAACTAAAGTTAAAAACCTTGAGCTAAAGGCAAATGAGGTTGAGGAAAAAAGCAGGCAGCTCCATGACGACCTGTTAAAAGAAACAGCCCTTTTAAATAATCTGATGAACTTTTGTCCTGATTATATATACTTTAAAGACAAAAAGAGCAAATTTCTGAGAATAAGTAAATCCATGGCCAAGTCATTTGGTTTTAAAAAGCCTGAAGAAGCCATAGGCAAAAGTGATTTTGACTTGTTTACGGATGAGCATGCCAGGCCGGCATACAGAGATGAGATGAAAATAATTAAAACAGGAAAACCAATAGTTAATAAGATAGAAAAAGAAACCAGGAGTGACGGAAGGATTACCTGGGTTACAACAACAAAGATGCCTCTGCGTGATAAAAAAGGTCAGACTATTGGAACCTTTGGCGTATCATCTGACATAACTAAAGTTAAGAACCTTGAGATTAAGGCAACCGAGGTTGAGGAAAAAAGCAGGCAACTGGCAAAGGAACTGAAAAAGGCAACCGATATGTTGAACAAAGTTAAAAAGGGCAAAAAGTAAATAATTCGTCAATTACTAACACAAAGAAATTATTTTTTTATTTTTGCAGCCTGTTTGAAAACCGGCTCCGTAGCTCAGTTGGATAGAGCAACGGCCTTCTAAGCCGTGGGTCGTGGGTTCGAATCCCTCCGGAGTCACAAATAATTGAGGAGACTCAATGATTATAAGCGCAAGCAGGAGGACTGATATTCCTTCCCTCTACGGGGAGTGGTTTATAAACAGGATTAATAAAGGCTTTCTGTTTGTCAGAAATCCATTTAATCCTGCTGTTGTATACAAAATAGATTTAAATCCTGATATCGTTGACTGTATTGTATTCTGGACTAAAAATCCAAATCCCTTTATAAATAAATTACAATACCTGTCACAATATAGATATTATTTTCATTTCACAGTAACTCCTTACGGCAATACCCTGGAGAAAAACCTTCCTGATAAGAAGGACATAATTAATACGTTCAGGATATTATCCGGCAGGATTGGAAAAGAGAGAGTGGTATGGAGATATGATCCCATTATATATACTGATAAGATTAATATGGATTATCATCTTATGAATTTTGAATATCTGATAAAAGAATTGCACAGGCATACCGGTAAATGCATTATTAGCTTTATTCACATGTATAACAAATGCAGGAGGAACCTTGAGGGTAAAGGTGCCAGGGAACTGACAGATGCCGAGATACCCGTTATTTCAGAAAAAATGGCCCGGATAGCAAATAACTATAATATTAAAATTGAAACCTGCGCCAGTAAAACAGATTTGTCTGATCATGGCATTAACCCCGGGAGTTGTATTGATAAGCAATTAATTGAAAAAATTATTAGCAGGAATTTAAATATAAGCAAAGATAAAAACCAGAGAAAGCAGTGCAATTGTTTTGAGAGTATTGATATTGGTGAATATAATACATGTGTAAATAATTGCCTGTATTGTTATGCGAACTTTAATTTTGAAACGGCCAGGCAGAATTTTAAGCGACATGATCCTGAATCTCCTTTTTTAACAGGAAGTTCAACTGATAAAGATACTATTCAGGATCGGACACAGAAGTCGTTAATCGCAAATGATATTAAAATGTTTTCATGATTGAAAATAGCATTGAACAATAATATTTATACCAGATACGAATAAATTCTAGTTTATGAAAATAAGGTTGCCACAGCCAATATCTTTAGGATTTTTGCTGTCGTACAAGTGTTCTGCATCCTGCAAACATTGTATGTATGCATGCAGTTCGAAGTGGAAAGATGACTGGATATCACATGAGGATTTATATAAGATACTTAGCCGGATGGCCGGCATAATCGAACCGTGTCCTTATGGTGCTAACAGCATAAATTTAAATTACGGATTACATTTTACAGGAGGAGAACCCTTTTTAAATTTCGACCTGCTTTGTGAAGCAGTGGAAATGGCAGAAGAACTGGATATTCCCTCAACATTTGTTGAGACTAACTGTTTCTGGGCTGTCAACGATAAATCGACAAAGGAGAAGTTATCGATTTTGAAAAACAAAGGTTTAAAGGGCATACTGATTTCAGTAAATCCGTTTTTCCTTGAATATGTTCCTTTTGAAAGAACGGAAAGAACAGTTAAATACAGCTATGAATTATTTGGCCATAATCTCATAGTATACCAGCATGAATACTACAAACGTTTCAGGAGTCTTAATATTAGCAAAAAAATGTCTTTTGAGGACTTTCTTAAGCTGGAGGGAAGGACTGACTTTGCAAGGAATACAGAATTCTTTATTTCGGGCCGGGCGCCATATAAAATTATGAACTACAATATTTATATGAAGAATCCTGCAAAACGTTTTTTTAAGCAGCCGTGCAATCCGCCATTTATCCGAAGCTGGCACAATCATGTAGATAATTATGGTAATATTGTTCCTGGCTACTGTGGCGGATTATCACTGGGAAGCTTTTATAACCTGGATGAGCTTACAAATGATGGCATAGATTCGGAAGAGTACCCGGTTTTGAATTATATTATCAGTGATAATTTTGAAGGATTATTATCCTTTGCAAAAGAGAGAGGTTATAAAGAAAGTAAAGGAGGTTATTTGTCAAAATGCCATTTATGTGTCGATATACGCAAGTATTTAGCCTCAAAAGAAGATTTTAAAGAACTAAAACCCGAAGAATTCTACCAACACCTTGAGGATTAAGGGATAGGAGAGGGGCCAGCGCCCTTATTCCTTATTACAATTCTCGACTCACTGCGTCGAGAATTGGGTATTTTTAACCATAGAAAAGAGGGATAGCACGATTGCCATTTCAAGGGCGCTGTCCCCTTAAAAATTGTTACTATTTTGTTACTTTGATTAACCTACTTTCTCCTATCCTATTAATATACAAATATTTACAGATTTACTTAACTTTCTGTATTGGTAAATAGATCTGGCTTTCCGTGGCAGTTAGCGGGACTTGTCTTGCAGGTTGAGGGTATTTAAAAATCAGGATATTTCCAACCGAAATAAATTTCTTATATTAACAGCAGTAAAATCCTTTCATTATAATGGATGCAACCAAATTACCATGATGCAACAATTTTCCTTCCAAAATTACCAAAGATTGCAACGATTTTACCAATTATCGAGGTTCTGTTGTTATAAATTTATTCTGGTAATTTATACATATTTTAGTTCTGAACGTGTTTCTGCAATTATTAACAAAACAAAATTTACCGGAAAAAACAGAAAAATAACTAATAAACCTAAATGTCATGAAGCAAATTGAATTTATCCTGATTACCTTTCTTATTGTTTTTATATCAGGAATGTATAGCTCTAATTCCTTGTGCCGCGCTCAAAACCATCCCTGGACCGAAAAAAGTTCTATACCTCAGAGAAGATGGGGACATTCAGCCTGTGAACTGAATGGGAAGGTTTACATTCTGGGAGGAAGGAATGTCTTCACTTTTCCTACAATCCCTTTAAACACAGTCTGGATGTATGATCCTTTCCTGGATACCTGTATCACCAAAGCAAATATGGATATAGTGAGAACAGGATTTCCTACCTGCGTTTATAATGGAAAGATTTATGCCATAGGAGGTGCTCAGCAAATCTTTGGTAATCCCACGCCTACAACAACGTCCATCGATGCTTATGATCCTGAACAGGATTCCTGGACACACATTACAGATATGCCTGTATCACGATACGATCACACCGCGTCCTTAGTAGGCAGTAAAATATATATTATTGGTGGCTATGACGATCCTTATACTCAACCCTTTAGTCAGGTCGATATATATGATCTGGCAACTGATACCTGGACTACAGGAGCACCTAT
>CP070654.1:1838100-1840585 GCA_020354785.1 Bacteroidales bacterium | reverse complement strand
TCCCGTTCTACATAGCAAAAAGATATCTGTTTGCTAAGAAATCACATAATGCAATAAATCTGATTTCCGGTATTTCTGTTCTGGGAGTTGCTGTAGGTACTATGGCATTAATTGTTGTTTTGTCAGTATTCAATGGTTTTGATAACCTTATACGCTCATTATTTAATTCATTTAGCCCGGACTTGCAAATAACAATTGTAGAAGGCAAAACATTTGAGCCCGGATCTGAAAAGTTTAACAAAATAAGAAATCTTGAAGGAGTTGTTGATTTCGCAGAAGTACTTGAGGATAAGGCCCTGCTCAGGTATAATAAAAAACAGACTATCGCAACAGTAAAAGGAGTCAGCGAAAACTTTGAGGAAATAACCGGAGTGGATAGCATGATTGTTGCCGGCAACTTTCAACTATCAGGGAAAAATGAAGATTATACAATTATTGGACAGGGCATAGCATATTTTCTTAATGTAAATATGAATGTTAACAGAAATTATCAATTTCCGATAGCAACATATGTTCCCCGGAGAACCAGGCAAGCTACTATGAATCCTGAGCAGGCTATTAATAAAAAGTATATTTTCCCGTCAGGCATATTTTCAATTGAACAGAATTATGACTCTAAATATATTATAGTACCACTGAGTTTTGCCCGGGAATTATTCGAATACAGTAACGAAGTTAGTGCAATTGAAGTCAAACTTGCAAATGGTGCTAATTCAAAGAATATACAGGCTAAAATTAAAAAAATATTAGGCCCGGAGTTCAATGTAAAAAACCGTTATGAGCAGAATGAACTTTTTTATAAAACCATGCAGTCAGAAAAATATGTAATTTTTTTAATTCTTGTATTTATACTGGTTGTGGCTTCATTTAATGTTATAGGTTCACTAACCATGCTTATCCTGGAAAAGAAATTCGATATCTCAACATTAAGAAGTCTTGGCACTGACCTGTCTGTTATTAAAAAGGTATTCTTATATGAAGGTTGTTTAATATCTGTAATAGGGGCAATTATTGGTCTGATTACCGGACTGTTTATATGCTGGCTGCAAATTAAATACAAACTGATAAAATTACAGGGAAGCGGCACTTTTATTATAGATGCCTATCCGGTAAGTATTGAGATATCTGATATAATCGCCGTTTTGTTTGTTGTATTTTTAATCGGACTTATAGCAGCATGGTATCCAATCAGGTATATCACAAAAAGATTTATTGTTCAGAGTGAGCGTCTGTAAGTGCTGCTCCTGTTGATTTATAAAGAAATTCTTTACAAAGCCTGATTATCAAATAATTATCAACAATATTTATTCAAACCCCCGTTTATACAAAAATTTATAAATCAATAACTTAATGTATAAAAATGCAGCTTATAATAACATAATGTTAAAATGTTATTTTTTAAGCCGGATTATTAAATTCTACATTTATTAAAAATAAAAACATAATGTTACTAAATTCACTATTAAAGCAGGTTCAGGGTATTGAAACCAATTTAGTAACAAATCGTAATATCTATTGATCATATTAATATATACTATAATTTAAATTAATTTCAGATCAAATATTATGCGGAAGACAATATTTATATTAGTATGTATTTGTTTTATATATAGTATTGTATTCTCTGCAGATCTTGAATTTGTGCTTAAATCTGACTCTGTCAGATGCTATAGTGAATCAAGCGGGAAAATTACAGTAAATATAATATCAGGAAATCCGGGATTTACTATAAGGTTATATGATAAAAAGCCAGCAAGTAAACAGAAGTGCATTGCTCAGATTAATACCATAAAATCCACTTATACTTTTTTTGAACTCCCGGAAAATAATTATTATGTCACGGTAGAAGACTCTAAAGGCGGCTATTTGCAGAAAACTATTGCAGTATATCAGCCGGATAAATTAGAAGCTGTACCAATAACAATTGAAAAGTGTTTTTCAGGGCCGGAACATAATGATGCAATACTGAAAGCAAATTGCACAGGAGGTAGCAGGCCCTATAGTTATTTATGGAGTGAGAATACCGGTAGTCAGGCTACACAATTGGCTAATAACATAAAACGCGGAACTTATCGCTGCGTAATTAATGATAAAAACAGTTGCGGGCCTGTATCCGCAACAATATTCTTTAATGAACAGGTTCATAAGGAATGTTTTTCAAATTTTGAATAATTTATTTTATTATGAAAAGAATAATTCTGATAACATGCATCCTGATATTCATATCGATGAATATTAAAACTCTTGGACAGGATTTAAATATTCAGGTAGATTCCGAGCCTGTTTCAACGGAAGCAGGTGCTGATGGCACAATTGAAGTAACGGTAAATGCGGGAGAACCTGAATATACATACTTCCTTTATGATAATGAACCCTGGCAAAATGCCAGCCAGATAGAAAAAAGCGATCCTACATTTAACAGTAGATACGTTTTTGAGAACCTTCCTGCAGGCAGGTACTTTGCAGGAGTAATTGATAATTCGGG
>CP070654.1:1831152-1838000 GCA_020354785.1 Bacteroidales bacterium | reverse complement strand
ACAGGTGACCTCTATGGGAATGACTTGCATAATATGATAACTGCCAGTCCGCTATTGCCTATGTATGCTACAGATTCTTCAGACAGAGCGTTTCCATACCATTTCGCAATCGATTGGAATCCCTATCAGGGGAATCCCGTGGCAGGGATGATTTATCAGAGCAAATACAAATCTAATAACAACAATGCCATTGTGGGTAATGCATACGCTGAAATTGAACCATTAAAAAACCTGGTCCTTCGCTCATCTTATGGGCTTAATTCCAGGTTTGGTTCCAACAGGAGCTGGATACCCGCATACCATTTAGCCCAGGCATCTGAACAATTAAGTGACAATGTAAAGCAGGAAACATGGCTGGATTATACCTGGACCTGGACTAATACAATTGCCTATAGTTTCAATTTAGCAGCAAATCATAATATTTCAGCATTATTAGGGCAGGAAGCAACTAAAAATAGTATTAAAGAGCGTATGGAAACCTCAAACGATGAGTCAATATTTAACGACTGGGAGCACGCTTATATTACGAATACCGAAGAAATGAATATTGCATTCATAAATATTGAAGGTAGTGATAAGTTCGGATGGGGAATGCTTTCTTATTTTGGCCGGTTATCTTATGACTATAAGGAAACTTTCCTGGCAACTTTTGTATTACGTGGCGATGGATCTTCAAATTTTGCTGAAGGCAATCGTTGGGGCATATTCCCTTCTGTCTCGCTGGGTTATATCTTTAGTAATCATTCATTTATTCAAAATGTACCTGGCCTGAATTATTTTAAATTACGCGGCAGCTGGGGGCAGAATGGCAACCAGGATATTAAAAAATTTCAATACTTATCTTCACTTTCATCAGATTATTCAGATTATTTTTTTGGACCCGATTACACAACCAGAGCTATTGGTTCATATCCTGCAAGGGTACCAAACCCAGATGTAGCCTGGGAAACATCTGAACAAACCAGCCTGGGATTTGATGCACATTTTCTTGGTAACAGACTGGTATTAAATTTTGATTTATATAAAAAAGTCACAAAGGACTGGTTAGTTGTTGCTCCTCAGCTGGCTACAAATGGCACAGAGCCCCCTTATATCAATGGAGGGGAGATTACAAACAGAGGAATTGAACTTGTTTTTGGCTGGAAAGAATACCGTGGTGAATTTAAATATGGTGTAAATGTTTCATTCGCCCATAATAAAAATGAAGTTACTGATATAGCAGCTGAGAAAGGAATTATTCATGGTGCCGACCATGTCTTAATAACAAATACAGGCGAATTGTTCCGTGCTGAAGTTGGATACCCTATAGGATATTTCTGGGGCTACGAAACTGATGGTATCATTCAGGATTCAACAGAAGCAGCAAATTATGTGAATCCAGCAGGTGAACCATATTTTCATAATACAAAGCCAGGTGATATCCGGTTTGTAGACCTAAATGGAGATTCAGTTATAAGTGAACCTGGTGATAAAAAAATGATTGGAGATCCTAATCCTGATTACATTTTTGGTATCCAGCTTGATGCCGAATACAAGGGTTTCTTTGTGCACCTTAGCGCGTATGGAAACGCAGGGCAGCAGATAGCAAAATCATACAGAACCGGAGGTGCAAAGGCAAATTTCACGGAAGCGGATTTAGAGCGCTGGCATGGACCTGGTACTTCAAATACAATGCCCCGGATTGATTCAAGATGGCATTCACGAAATAATCTTTATGTTCATGATATGTATATACATGATGGTGATTTTTTTCGAATTAGTAACTTAACTGTCGGGTACGATGTAAGCCGTTTGATTTTAAAATCTATACTGCAGGAAGCCCGCATTTATTTCTCGGTTAAAAACCTTCATACTTTTACAAAATATAATGGTCTGGACCCGGAAGTGGGCTATAGTCCGGAGGGTTATCCCTGGGGATCCGGTATTGACCTTGGGCTATACCCGGCATCAAAAACTTATATGGTCGGATTAAATCTTAAATTCTAACTTAAAATTACGGAATAATGAAAAAGATAATATATATATTTATTTTAGCTGCAACCCTCATTTTTTATGGATGCGGCGAAGATTTTCTTGAACATGACAACTTATACGAAAAATTAGATGCAGATTTTTATTCAAATCCTGATGATATACAGTCTGCTTTAACTGCAGCATATTCTTGTTTAACAACAGATAATGGCAGGGATGATCCAATTTTTCTTGCCAATCTCTTATCGGATGATGCTTTTGGTGGCGGTGGCACGGATAATACTGACTTTCAGGACACTGATGGATTTACAAATAATCTTGAAGACCGCTATCTTGATCTCTGGGAAACTATGTACAAGGGTATTTTCCGCACAAATATGATCATCACCAGGTTTGATCAGGCAGAATATAATGATGAAACTGAAAAGAACTGGCATTTGGGCGAAGCACATTTTTTGCGGGCGTATTTTTACTTTAACCTTGCCCGTTTTTTTGGTAGTGCACCTTTAATTACAATACCTGAACCTGCAAACTTACCAAAAGCACCGGCTGATGATTTATATGCCCAAATCGCCACTGATTTAAAGCTGGCAATTGAATTAATGCCTTCAACCAGCATCAGTCAAAATCCATCTTCGCAGCTGGGCCGCGCAACAAAATGGGCAGCTGAAGCTTTTATGGCGCGTGTATTCTTATTTTATACGGGTTATTACAATGAAACTGAGTTAAACCTTAACGATGGAGGTAAGGTAACTAAAGATGATGTTATTGGATGGGTAGATGATTGTATAGCAAACAGCGGACATGATTTAATAGGAGACTTCAGAAACTTGTGGCCTTATGCATGGGTAGAAGAGGGTTATCCATATGCTGAAAATAATAATCTGGATTGGATTGGAGATGGTCCGGAAAATATTGAAACTGTTTTTGCAATTAAATTTGCAGCATATAGTCAGCATGGTAACTTACTGCATTATTCAAATCAACTGGTTACATTTGGTGCAGTGCGTGCTCAAGAAAATTTAATCCCTTTTGCTATGGGCTATGGTGGTGCTCCCTGCAATCCTCAACTGTGGGAAAGCTGGGATGACAATGATATTCGCAAAAAAGGTACTATAATAGATGTAACCGATTGCGAAGAAGGAATCATATGTACTGATTATGAGTGGGGAGCATGGAGCGCACAACAAGAGACTGGTTTCTGGCAAAAGAAATACGTAACAATTCAGGTCGATACCGCAGGGGAAGTTTTAATGATGTATACTGTAATAACAGGTATTCCCACAAATTATCAGCTAGGTAATTTACAGGATGAAGTGATAATCCGTTTTGCAGATGTTTTACTTATGGGAGCAGAATTAGGGAGTGCAAAAGCCCAGGAATATTATGACAGGGTTCGTACCAGGGTCGGATTACCCACAAGATCGGCTACACTGGAAAATATTAAGGAAGAGCGCCGCTATGAACTGGCTTTTGAAGGAATTCGTTATTTTGATTTGTTACGCTGGCATGATGCTGAAGAAGCTTTTGCCAAAGTGATAAATATTCCAATAAAAAATGATGAGGTGGATGGTCTATACAGTGCTTCATATCGTCCTGAGACAGGAGGTTTCCTGCCAATTCCCGAATCTCAGATACGACTTTCGGAAGGTGTACTGGAGCAAAATCAGGGCTGGTAAATGGAATAAATAATTCTTCCTGATGACAAGCGTAAAATTATTTAAAGCATATCCGATACTATTTGTTATTACAATTCTTTTGTCTAATTCAACTGCTAATGCTCAAAGCAGATTACAATTCTGTAATGCGGTACAAAGTAAGGTAGGATTTATCCGTTACCCAATGGGAACTGTCGGTGTCTGGTCAACAGAGTTTGGTGAAATTGCAGATGTGATGACAAGAATGCCAAGGCTCTACCCTTGCGCAGATACGGTTGTAATAAAAGGTGAAGACGAAGAATGGCGTTCTTCAGTTACGGGTGATCCGTCTATATTAAATATAACATATAAATTTGAAAAACCTGCAGGTGCAACAGCGGCTGAAATTACAGTTACCCCGCATGTGTCAGTTTTCAGATATACATTTCTTGAAAGAACTCACAAAAGAAATGTTTTGATTGATTTGAGTAAGATGAATGTTGAAAGTTGGGCCTATCTAAACAAATGGACCAATAGAAATATTACCCGCATAGACGAAAGAACTTTCCACGCAACCATTGGCACACCAGGCAACATAGGAGCTTATTATATAATTAAATTCAGTACACCCTGCAAAGATTTTGGAGTTGTCTGCTCTTCCGGCAAAATTGAAAATGGTATAAGCAAAACAGAAGAAGCTCAGGCAATGTACGTACGATTTGATACAGCCACAATGACTGTAGCAGTTTCAGTATCATTTACCAGTTTTGATAAAGCTCAGGAGTATCTTGACAAGGAATTCACAGACTTTGATTCAGCGCATCTTAAATGCGCACTGGCATGGGAGCAAGTACTTGATCAGGTTAAGATTGAAGGATCGGAGAACAGTAAACGTATGGCATATACAGCTCTATATTCTATTTATTCTAATATTATAAACGCTAATGAAGGATCATACTATGCTGGTTATTGTTCAAATCCTGTTTCCATCTCTTCAAGTGCTTTCTGGCAATTTATCAGCGGATATCAGTCATGTGCATTTGATAACAGCCACGCAACATATCCGTTTCTTATGCTGGCTTATCCGGAAATTATGACGGATGTAGTAAATACATATCTTGCAAGGTATAAGCGTGACGGATTTGTTTACGGTAATTCATGCTTATATACCGGGGCAAAGGGCACAAAACACGATATTACATATACTCCCCAGGTGGCCATTGCAGCTTATACCCATAATATTAAAGCAGATTATGCCGCATTGTATGATGCTTTGAAGAATAATTTTAATGACACTAGCTGTGTCCCGGCCAGACTGTCTGATCGCGGATATTTAGCCAGCAATTCTGGTGATCGGTTTCCCTTATCAACTACGTTGGAACTGGCTGCTTCCGCACATTCTATGTCTATACTGGCCAAATCAAATAATGAGCAAAAACAGGCGAAAAATTATCTGGATTTAAGCAGAGTATATCATAATCTCTGGGACAGTGAAAATTATATCTTTCGGGTAAAGAATAATAACGGGACATGGGGCGTAATTAATAATAAATACTGGACCTGGGATCCAAATCCTCAAGGATTGTTTGAAGGCACCAACAGGGATTATAGTTTCGATGTTCCACACGACCCCTATGGGTTGATTAATCTGCCCGAACAGGAAAATTTTGTATCAAGATTAGTAGATTATTGTACTAATGAAGCCTGGTTCAATGACTTTTCATATGTTTATCCTTATTTGCTCTATTATGCAGATGCTGCAAATAAAGCGCAAAGGATACTGCGTAAATTATGGATACCACTGTTTAATGATGGTGTAATGTACGAAAATGTTTGCGCCAAGCCACCTCATAACGGATGGAATGAACATTACACCAGCAATTCTGCCTGGCTCCTTTGTTCTATGACGGGCCTCTACCCGGTAAATTCACCGGCGGGTCAATATATTATCACTTCACCTTCAGTTACCAAAACTGAGATTCGTCCTGGAAATAAAAGTATTACGGTTCAAACTAAAAACAATAGCGAGGATAATATTTATATTAATTCCATTAAGCTGGACGATAAGGTTTATCCTTGCTATATGATACCCGTTAAAAGGATTATGCAAGGAGCAAAGATAGATCTTGAAATGAGTAGTGATCCAACACAAGGACTTGGTGCATTATATATAAGTTCAAGTGACGGGTATATAGTAAATGCGGAACTGGTTTCAGATTCTCATTTAAAATGCACTATAGCAGCTGCGGTTATTGAAGCCACAACAAGAATATACAGCCATGTGAAACCTGATATAGTGTTAGTAAGTGGCCAGAAATCTAAAAACTGGGATTATGAAAAAAACAAGAAGATATTGACAATTAAGACCACTGATACTGCAGAAATAGAAATCATCCTGGATTAATATTGTAAATGATATGATTATTACTGAATATCTTCCTTCACGTTCACATGTGCTTTGGCAGTTGTGTCTTCAGATGGGAGTTCGCCACGCCATCGTTAGTGCAAAGCAGGAGCGGACAGGCCTGGATCAGCCATGGAAGATTGACTCCTTGCGCCAGTTACAACGTAATTTTGCCAATGCTAAGCTGGTACTTTACGGGTTAGAAGGCGACCAGTTTGACATGAACCGGATCAAGCTGGGCCTTATTGGCCGTGATGAGGACATCGAACATTTCTGTCAAATGTTGTACAACATGGGCGAACTGGGCATCACGCTGCTGTGCTACAATTTTATGCCACAAATAGGCTGGTTCCGAAGCAATGAGAATGTCAGCGGACGGGGTGGTGCAATCGTGTCACGGTTTGACGTGAAGGAGCTGCCTGCCGAAAATATTGAGGCAGTTGAAGTAACGGCAGAACAGATATGGGAAAATTTTCATTACTTTATCAGGGAAGTTATGCCGGTTGCGGAGAAGGCAGGTATCAAGATGGCACTTCATCCGGATGATCCTCCCATTCCGTATCTGCAAGGCGTTGGTCGTATCTTTGGAACGCCTGAGGCATTCGAGCGTGCTTACTCCCTGGCACCAAGCCGATGTAACGGTGTCACGTTTTGCCGCGCCAATTTCAAGCTGATGGGAGCAGATTTGCCCGGGCTGATTCATCATTTTATGAAACAAAAGCGGCTATTCTTTTTGCACCTTCGCGACGTGCACGGAACAGTTGAGTGTTTTGAGGAAGTGTTTCATGATGAAGCGGCAGCGGAGTTGATGGAAACACTGAAAGAGTGTCATAAAG
>CP070654.1:1817724-1831052 GCA_020354785.1 Bacteroidales bacterium | reverse complement strand
AAAAGAAATTATTAATGAGGAATCATTGCTGAGAATGTTTAAGGAAAGGGATGATTTCAGGTATATTACTGACGTTGCACCTGATTGTAAGGATGAAATAAGCAGTAATTATGAGGGCAGATATTCCTTTACTCCCAAGAAAATGGGAGCACAGACTGCTGAAGCAAATATTAATGCAGGGCTTGCTGCTGCCAGGCAGATTGTTAAATTTATCAAAGAAGGTGACAGGACATATCAGGTTAATGACTAAGGAATAAGGGAAATAAAGGAATAAGGGAATAAAGGGAATAAGGGAAATAAGGGATAAGGATTAAAATAATCAAATAACCAAATAAACTGTGGCAATAATAAAACCTTTTAAAGGATTCAGGGTAAAAAAGGAACTTGCTCGCAGGGTGGCATCCAGACCTTACGATGTAATCACATCTGCTGAAGCAAGGGAAGAAGCAAAGGATAATCCTTACTCTTTTTTGCATGTAATTAAACCGGAGATAGACCTTCCGGTTGATACTGATCCGTATTCAAGTGAAGTCTATGAGAAAGGAAGGGAAAACCTTGAAAACCTGATTAAGAAAGGAATACTGGTTCAGGATACTGAACCCTGTTTTTATATTTACGCCCAGACTTTTGAAAGCAGGACTCAGTATGGTATCCTGGGTTGTGCTCATATTAATGATTATATTAACAAAAATATCAAAGAGCACGAACTTACCAGACCTGACAAAGAAAATGACAGGATTAATCTTATAAAACATCACAACTTCCATGCTGAACCTGTGTTTTTTGCATACCGGGATAATGCGGAGATTAACAGGATTGTTGATGAAATAGTAAAGGAGGATCCTGAATATAATTTTGTTGCGGATGATGGAATAGGGCATCAGTTATGGGTTGTTAGTGAGCTGGAAACTGTCAGCAGGATTGAAGAGATATTCAGAAAAGATGTACCGTATACTTATGTAGCAGACGGACATCACCGAACAGCTGCGGCAGCAAAGACGGCATTAAGCCGCAAACAGTATAATCCCGGTCATACCGGTGAAGAAGAATATAATTATTTTATGGCAGTACATTTTCCGGCAAGCCAGTTAAAAATAATTGATTACAATCGTGTTATTAAGGACTTGAATGGTAATACTCCTGCCCGGTTTATTGAAAAGCTGACAGAAAGCTTCGATATAGAAGAAAAGGGAGAGGATGAATACAAGCCATCACGTTTACATGAACTCTCGATGTATATTGATGGCAAATGGTATTCAATGACAAGCAGGGAAGGAACCTTTAATGATAATGATCCCATAGACTGCCTGGATGTTACAATTTTGTCAAAACAGGTTCTTGATCCAATTCTGAATATTACGGATCTGAGAAAGTCAAAGAGGATTGACTTTGTTGGAGGCGTCCGGGGATTAGGTGAACTCAAGAGAAGAGTTGACAGTGGAGAAATGAAGGCAGCCTTTGCATTATACCCGGTAACTATGCAACAACTTATAAATATAGCTGATACAAAAAATATTATGCCTCCAAAGACAACCTGGTTTGAGCCCAAGCTAAGGAGCGGGCTGGTATTACATCACCTTGGATAGTTCACGGTTACATCTGGTCAAATATTTGCAGATCTATATAATCCTGCTTTATTAATGTCCACCAATCAGATGCAAGATTTGATTTGAGAACATAATCATATGGCAGCCAGCCATATCCGTCTTCTCCCCAGTCTTTTCCCCACGAATTTCTTATTAAAAAGGCACCGGTAGTTTTTGGTTTTCCCTGCCTTTCGTTTTTTATTACTTTCTTATCATCATATCCCACAGCTGCCACAGCATGTCCTCCAACTGCTCTGTCAGTTTCCGGATTTGGAAAAGGTATCTGTCCGTCATTATTGTTTGATTGTTCTACTGAATCAAATACAGTAAATCCGAACATTGAAGGAAAACCTGTTGCCAGGAATTTTTTTATACGCATCAGTACTTCATTCGGAGAGTGTTCGTGTGAATCCAGCCGGAAGTACTTTATAGCTTTAAAATTCTGAGCAAAGCTGTAACAAAAGGTTGGGGGTTCCTCATCAAAAAGGGAAGTATCGTAAGGCCAGTATTTTTCAGGAGGTACTCCAAAAAGTGCCATGGCGGCAATAGTAGATCTGAGGTAAGCCCCGGTATCTCCCTGTAATTGAAGATAGTTCCTGGTTACCTTATACAGGAATAACCTTGAGGCATCAAGAAACTTATGGTAAGCCTTGTTCTCAAAGTATTCAATTAGTGCAACTCCTGCATTTGCTGTACAGGAACCAATATCTTCCTGATCTTCAACCGGTGAACATAGACCGCGTAAATCTATTTTTCCGGGCATACCGGGTATACTCTTTACAGGAGATTTTCTGATTTTGGTTAACATGGGTTTTATCATACTATGCTCAGGAGAAAAGTCCCTTATATCAGCATAGTCTCTTAACCATCCTAATTTTCTGTTTATCTGCATTCGTTTAAAATTTTATAATTATTATTGTCTTTAACGGTTCATACATTAATTGCAGTAACGGGTAAAAAGTAACCCCTGAATAAGATATTTTTTAAAAACCTTGCTCCTGCCCTGTTTGCTTTATTCTGAATAATATTATCAGCCTAACTGTTTTCACCCAGTTCTATAACCTCCAGGTCTTTAATTTCCTTTTTGTCAATAGTAAATCTCACAGCAGTCCTTTTTTTATGTAACCCGGCCTTTCCTGCAGCACCGGGATTTATATGCAGCAGATTAAGTTTCCTGTCATATAGTACTTTTAATATATGTGAATGTCCCGAAATGAATAATCCAGGAGGATTGCTTATAATTTCCTTTCTGACAGTACGGTCATAATTACCGGGATAACCTCCTATATGTTTTATCCAGACATCCATCTCTTCGCAGAAGAATCTGTTATTCTCAGGATACATAGCCCGGATGCCGGGCCCGTCAATATTACCACAGACAGCTTTGAAAGGTCTGAACTGTACAAGCTTTTCAGAAATATCTAAAGCACCAATATCTCCTGCATGCCATATCTCATCACATTTTTTAAAGTAATCATACAACCTTTCATCCAGGTATCCGTGAGTGTCCGATATTAATCCTATTCTTGTCACTTCTCTTAGTTATAATTTTTTATCAGTCTTTATTGCATTAATAAATTTAGAAGCTAATCAGGCACTTTTATTTTGTAAATTTGGCTAATATCTTAAAAAGATAAAAATGCATGTATTTTATTCCCCGGAAATAAGCAGCGGCAATCTATTTCTTAATAAAACAGAATCAAAACATTGTATAAGAGTTCTAAGGCTAAGGGAAAATGATATAATTAATTTAATAGACGGAAAAGGAGGATTGTATGAAGCCAGGATTGTATCTGAGAATCCTGACAAATGTGAATTACAGGTAATAAAACAGATCGAAAATTATAATAAAAGGAACTTTTATTTACATATTGCCATAGCATTAACTAAAAGTACTGACCGTTATGAGTGGTTTATTGAAAAAGCAACAGAAATTGGTATTGATGAAATTACCCCACTTATTTGTTCCCGTTCAGAAAGAAGAAAAATTAAAATTGAAAGACTTCAAAAAATTATTATTTCGTCAATGAAGCAGGCACTTGTTACCACAACACCCGGGCTTAATAAAGTAAGGACTTTCTCAGAATTTATTTCAGATCCTGCTATAAATGAATTCAGCAAATATATATGTTACTGTTCAGAAGGTAACCGCCAAAAGTTAAATGAAATATACCACCCGGGAACAAATGCCGTTGCAGTAATCGGGCCTGAAGGAGATTTTACTCCTGAGGAAATTAAACTGGCTAAAAAATACAATTTTCAATCTGTAACACTCGGGAAAAACCGATTAAGAACAGAAACTGCAGGTGTATCAGTCTGCCAGATATTAAATTTTCTTAATGATTAACGATTTAAGATTAACCCTTCTTGCCGGCAGGCAGGGATTTAAGATTTCAGATTTCTATTATTTTATTCCCATATTCCCTTATTCCTTATTCCTCTATTCCTTAAAGTTCTATTCTATCCCGCTAAAATATTTCATAAACTGCATCCTTTCAAAGGCAGCGTTATTCCTGGCGGATTCCTGGCTTACTTTGCCTTTAAACTGGCTTATATAATTATAACCCTTCTTATTCATCCATTTCTCAATATCTTTTAACATCACATTAATATGCCCCGGGCTTTTCCTGTATAATGCCGACACCACCTGAACGGCATCTGCTCCTGCCAGGATCTGCTTAATGACAGACTCACCTGAATGAATACCCGTACTTGCTGCCAGGCTGCATTTCACTTTGTCTGACATCAGGGCAATCCATCTTAAAACATTGTACTGTTCAGTCTCTGTACTAAATTTATTTGCTGATTTCACCTCAAGACTATTAATATCTATATCAGGAGAAAAAAAACGGTTAAATAAAACAAGGCCTGAGATCCCTGTTTCGGAAAGCTTCTTAATCATCAGCCCCGGCTTTGCAAAATAAGGGCTGATCTTTACAGAAACAGGTATTTTCACTTTCTTCATAACCTTCCCTATAATATCAAAATAAGTCTGTTCAAAATTCTTATCAGATAAGTCAGTTGGATTAAGAAAGATATTTAATTCCAGGGCATCGGCACCTGCATCCTGTATTTTTACAGTAAAGTCGGTCCACTCATATGGAGTGATACAATTTATGCTTGCTATAACAGGAATTAAGACCTGTTTCTTTGCATCACTTATGAGTTTTAAATATTTAGCTAATTTATCTTCTTTGATGTGCAAATCTATATAATCAAGAGTTTCTGACAGTTCGGCATAGAACATCTGATCTATCCTGGCTTCTTCAGCCTTAGTTGCCGCTTCCAGGAGTATCTCTTCTTCAAATAATGACTTTAAAACAACAGCCGATGCCCCGTTTGATTCCAGTTTTTTTACTTCCTCAACTGTACTTGAAAGATCCGAACTTCCAACTATTATCGGATTCTTTAGAGTTAGTCCCAGGTATTTTACAGATAAGTCGAGCATTTTCTTAAATTTAAAAAAAGTTAATATACTATTAACAATGCCTCATTTCTTTTTCACTGTTTTCAGGATATAATCATGCATTCCGGCAGCAGCTTTCCGTCCGTCACCCATAGCCAGGATCACGGTCGCTCCTCCCCTTACAATATCACCTCCGGCAAAAATATAAGGTATGGATGACTGCATATTATCAGGATTTACTTCAATAGTACCCCACTTTGTGACTTTCAGCTCCGGCAAACTTTTAGGTATTAACGGATTTGGTGATACCCCGACACTGACCACTACAAGGTCAACATCTATATCATATTCCGAACCTTCAACAGGAATAGGCCTTCTCCTTCCTGACTTATCAGGTTCACCAAGTTTCATTTTCTGGACTTTCATCCTGTTTACCCTTCCGTTTTTGTCGGCATAGTATTCAACAGGACTGTTAAGGTTTAGAAACTCTATACCTTCTTCCTCTGCATGTTTTATTTCTTCTATCCTGGCAGGCATTTCTTCAAATGACCTTCGATAAATAATCATTGAACGTTCAGCACCTAACCTCTTTGCAGTTCTTACAGAATCCATTGCAGTATTACCTCCGCCAATTACAGCTACTTTTTTTCCAAAAAGTACTGGTGTATCAAAATCCTGCTTTGCAGCGTTCATTAAATTTACCCTTGTAAGATATTCATTTGCAGAAAATATACCAACATAGTTTTCACCCGGGACATTCATGAAACGAGGAAGGCCTGCTCCGCTGGCGACAAAAAAGGCTACAAATCCTTCTTTCTTAAGGTCACTAAAAGATGCTGTTTTTCCTACAATGAAGTTGGTAACAAAGCTTACACCCATTTTCCGCAAATTATCTATTTCAACATCCACTATATCGTTAGGTAATCTGAACTCCGGGATGCCGTATTTGAGAACTCCCCCTAATTCATGCAGTGCCTCGAAAACCTTAACATCATAGCCATATTTTGCCAAATCCCCGGCCGCTGTCAGTCCGCCTGGTCCGGACCCTATAATACCAACCTTTATGTTGTTCTTTTCTGCTGTTTCCGGCACAAATATTTTGCCGCTGCTTCTTTCATAATCAGCAGCAAATCTTTCCAGGTGTCCTATTGCAACTGCAGGCTTATTCATTTTCTTAACATAGAAACACTGCACTTCACACTGTACTTCCTGCGGGCAAACCCTGCCACATACAGCGGGTAATGAATTGGTCTGTTTTAATACCCTTGCTGAACTCAGAAAATCTCCTGCCTCTATATATTTGATAAACTCAGGTATGTTAATTTCAACAGGGCAACCGGTTATGCAGGTTGGATCAGGACAGTCAATACATCTTTGCGATTCTGTAACAGCCTGTTTCTCCGATAATCCCAGGTTAACTTCTTTACTGTTTTTATTTCTTACATCCGGATCCTGTTCCGGCATTTTAATTCTTTCACGGGAAACCCTTTCTTTGTTTTTAATTCCCTGTCTTAGCTGTATCCGCCATTCCTTATTTCTTTCTTCTTTAAAATAATCCGGATTAATCGCCATATTTCATATTGTTTTAAGATAATTCTGGTATGCCACTGCCTCTTCTTCCTTATAAGCACCCAGTCTTGATAACAGTTCGTCAAAATCCACTTCATGCCCGTCGAATTCAGGTCCGTCAACACATACAAATTTTGTCTCACCTCCGACCGATACCCTGCAAGCACCGCACATACCCGTACCATCTACCATGATTGAATTTAAACTTACAAGTGTAGGAATATTATATTTTTTTGTTAATAATGATGCATATTTCATCATAATTGCAGGACCAATTGCAATTACCTGGTCAACTTTTGTTTTTTTTATGACTTCTTCCATTCCCTGGGTAACAAGGCCCTTGTTTCCGTAAGAACCGTCATCAGTCATTACTACTATTTCATCAGAAAACAATTTCATCTGGTCTTCCAGAATAACAAGGTCTTTTGATCTGGCTGCAAGAACTGTCATTACCTTATTCCCTTTCTTTTTCATTGCTTCAACTATAGGAAGCAAAGGGGCAATTCCTACTCCGCCACCCGCACATAATACTGTTCCCACATTTTCAATATGTGTTGCCTGTCCCAAAGGTCCAGCGACATCAGTTATGGAATCTCCCTTATTCAGCCGGGCTATCTTATGGGAGGTGACACCCACCTTTTGTATAACCAGTGTAATGGTACCTTTTGAAGGATCTGCCTGTGCAATTGTGAGTGGTATTCTTTCACCTTTATCGCCTGTTTTAACAATAACAAAATGCCCTGCCTTTCTCTTTTTTGCTATTCTTGGTGCGTGGATTTCAAGTTTTACAACATTGTCAGAAAATATTTCCTTATCAACTATCCTGTACATTTAATATTAATTAGACATGAAATTTTCAGAAGTAAAGGAACAAAAATAACTCATTTGGATTATTGTCCGGCCAGTTTTATTGAATTTTATTCAGAAATTAATTCTGTTATATTTATTTTATTTCAAAATCAAAGACTTATAACTAATAAAATATTACAATATAATAATTATCCCGCCTTATTTTTATCCCGCAATTATTAGTATCTACCAGTGTTTTCTTTCTTTTTATCAAAATGTGATTTTCTTTATTCAAAAAGTCATCAGGGCTTGCAACTGTCCGTACTTTAAGGTCGTTTAACGATATATATCAATATTTTTTAACACTGTAAATAGAATATGGGTTTTTCCTTTCAAATTTTTAAAATCAATGAATATAAAATTCTGAATACTATTGAGATAGATTTTGAAAGGTGGTAATTATTTCGTAATTTAATATGGATGCAATGTGTTGTTAGAAACTTTTTTTGAAAGCTGTCAATTTAAGTACTAAATTAATCTTTTTAAGTTTTGATTGCCCACAAATATATGAAGAGCTGTTTCTCTAAAACATCTAAAAACTTATTACTTGCTTTTGTAATACTGTTTTCAGCTTTATTTCATATATCCGGAGAAACATGGTATCCTCTTGTTTCCGGAGACTGGGATGATCCTGCAATCTGGACTCTTGATCCCGCTGGAGTTTTGCCGGATAATCCTGATAATTATACTCCTACTACTTCACCAACAAGTGCAACTGATAATGTTGTTATTTTATCAGGAAGATACATCACGGTTACTTCTAATAATAAGACAAATAATATTCTAACTGTCGACGGCAGCCTTGATTTTACAACTACAACAGGACAAACTTTCAGCGAGATAAAGGGTAGCGGTAAAATTCTGCTTGCCGCAGATAATTTTCCGGCTGGCACTGCCACACATTTCATTACTGAGGACCAGGGAGAGGGAACCGTTGTTTACTATGGTACGGGATATACTCTTACCACTGCGAGAACCTTCTATCATATGGAAGTAGAGATGGATGATGCAGCTGATATTCTTATACTCAGAGCAGACTATACCATAGACGGCAACCTGACTATTACTACAGGTGTGTTCCAGATAAATGATGCAACTGCTACAGCATTAAATTTAACAGTAAAAGGTACAACACTTGTAAGTTCGGGTACTAGTTTTACCGTGGGCTCTGGTAATACCGTACATACGGCGACCTTTAACGGTAATTTAACCAACAACGGAACTATAGATTTTGCAAACGATGCTCAATACAGTTGTGCCACCACAGGAGCTGTGAAAGTGATATTCGGAGGCGCATCCAATAACACACTGACATGCAATGGCACAACGGATTTCTACCGCATGTTCCTGGAAAAAGGAACGGATGACACCTACATTTTGTCAGTTCTTTCAACCAGCACGGCCAACTTCAGGCTATTCGGGCCGGTTACGGGTGCAAGTTGTCTTGATGCAGGTGCCGAAGGGTGGGAAAACCTTGCACTGGTCCTGCACTACGGTACTCTGAAATTAGGTTCCAATATCGATATACCTGTCCTGGGTGAGAATCGTTCAGGGACAGATTCACCTTATGAATTTCATATTCCCTCCGGAGCCAGATTGTGGATAGACGGAGCAGATGTTTCGACTCATACCGCAGGAGGTTCATGGCGTGGAATAACAATCTACGGCACATTACAGGTTACGACAGGTAGTTTTACTAATCCGGTAAACACGGGAGGAATTACCTATTTCAGTAATGTTGCAGAGCCCGGTAAATTAGTTCTGGAAGGCGGTACGGTAACTACTACACAGGTCAAGGAAGCAAGCACTACAGGCCGGTTTAGCTATATACAGTCAGGGGGGACACTATATATTAATAACCTGTCAGACAGCCGTGGTTCTTCTGCTGTGTTTGCACTGCCTCAAAGCGACTATGTATTTAACATGTCAGGAGGATTAATCCAGATTGATGCAGTTAATACTACAGCAACAAATGGTATTGATATTGGATGCGATGATGGAAATATTACTGTTACAGGAGGGACCATAGAACTTTTAATTCCTACGGAAGACGCAGGTGGAGAGCCTGAATTTGAAATTAATTCAACCGCTCCGTTCTGGAACCTGATCTTAACGGAATCATCAAACGGAGGCACACAGGAAGTGGCTTTGCAAAGTGACCTGACCATCCTGAATGATCTGACAATTGGTGCAAATACTGAACTGGAAACAAAGGGATACGACCTGTCTATCGGAGGTGACCTGATAATTGAAGACGGAGGTGTTTTTGACCATGATGATAATACAACCTATTTTATCGGAGACCAGAACAGCATTATCGATATAGAGAATAACAGTACGGCAAATGTATTACAGTTTTATAACCTGGTAATTGACAAAGACCCTCAGGGTTCATCATACTATGATGTCAGCATAGCAGAATGTACAGGAAGAACTACTGATCCGGCACAGGCTTTAAATTCAATCATACAGATTCAAAACGACCTTACAATCACTGAAGGACAGTTCACAATTGAACGGTACACAGTAAACTTGCTCGGAGATTTATCAATTACCGACGGTAAACTTATTTATAATCCCTCTCTCTCCGGCAGGCTTCAGTTAAATGGATCGTCGCAACAATCAATAACAGGCTCTGCTTTATACTCACCTGAATTCGGATATATTGAACTGGATAATTCAAATGGAGCTACCATCACTACAGATATTTCAATGGATTATCTGACTATGTCTACAGGAGTTCTGAATATTGGTATTAACCGTTTAACTGTTGATACAAATATAATAGATGGTTCAGGTTTTGGAGCTTCAAAAATGATTGAGACCGATGCGGATCACGGAGCAAAAGGATTAAAGCTCAAGATGGACGATGATTATACAGGAGGAGCCACTGTTACTTTCCCTGTTGGTTCAAATGGAAACTGGGCAAAATGCGATATTAATATAAGTTCCTCAGTTGGCAGTATATCAGGATATTTAACCGTAACACCTGTAAATCTCTATCACCCAACGAGGGCAGTTGGCGGATGCGATGCCATCGACGGATACTGGAAAGTCAGACCTTTAGGACTAAGCGGGACAACTTCGGGAATTGAATACCAGTTTTATGTACCTTATTCTGATCCCGGCAGTGGTAATGAGAAAGAATATGTGCTGGTAGACGGCGACTGGACAGATGATGATAATTATAACAGTTATCCGGGAACAATGACATTTGAAAGTGATGACCTGAATGGTTTTGTTGAAGCTGATTTTACCATAGGTAAAAATGCATGTTTTAACCAGGTAAACTATGTATATAGTGTAACAACAGGCGACTGGGATGATGCAGGGACGTGGGATGTCGGCGTACCTGCAGATTATGATTATGTTTATATCAGAGACGGAGACACTGTAAGTGTTACACGAAATAACCAGGATGACGCCGGAAAAGTCACGGTTGAATCAGGCGGAACACTTGATATTGGTGCTTATACAGGTTTGACTTATAATATTGTAAAAGGTGGAGGTACTATAAGAATTGCTTCTAACACAATTCCTACTGCCGATTATGATGAATTCATGTACAATGATACGGCAACATTTGAATATTATGGAGGTGCCTATACTCTTCCAACAGACTTCAGTGTATACCCAAATCTGAGTATTGGCGGTGCCGGAGATAAGGATATGCCTGATATGGATTTGCTGATCAGGAAAAATCTGTATATCGATAATATAACTGTTGAGTTAAACGATGATAATGATTACGTCATCAATGACAGCATCATTATTACAAATGCAGGTATCCTGGAATTTCCGGATGCTGCCGGAAACTGTAATGTGACCGTGAATAAAAGCATTGACCTGAGCGGCGGTGGTGCAGCCAATGTCATTGAAGTGGAAGCAGGAGGAGACTATAGTAATCATCATGAGCTGGTAGTTTATAATGATATAGTAATCAGCAGCAGTTCTTCCATGACCTTGTATCGAAACAGTGATGATAAGGCAGTGGACCTGTATTTTGAAGGGGACGGGAATTCTACAGTAAACACCGATGCTGTAACCTCAAATAATATTGACTTAAACAGGTTAATCATAAATAAATCAAGTAGTACTGCCGATGTTGATTTTAACGAAGAATTTACATTAAACGGTGAAACTGACGGAGACAGTGATGAAAAAGCGCTGTACCTGATCAGCGGCGACCTTACAATCGATAACAGTCTGACTGATATAGATCTGACAACAGGGGGAGAAGATTTTGTGATACCGTCCGATGCAAGTCTGAACGTATTTAATGCAACGGTAAATGCTTCCGGATCAAATACAGGAATTTATCTTGATGGTTTAATGACTGTAGGTGACGGAAGTTCATGGTTAATTAACGGAGGCACGAATAACTATATTGAGTATTCTGCATCAGGTAACGCTCAGATAGAAATTGACCAGGGAACTCTGAGAGTAGGATCTCAGATCAGAAGAAGCACATTGAGTACCGAAGGCATCCTGAAATTTTCCCAAAATCACAGCAATTCAACAGTAACAATAGGTGAAACTGATGCCCCGGAAAGTAATCGTGGTGTCTTTGAAATACTGAATGTCGGAAGCGAATTCACGCAGGTTGATAATGCTGAAATTACTATTGTCAGACAGCAAACCACACCCACTATAGCTGCATTATATCTTGATCCGGGTGCCAGCAGTACAGGTACAGGTTCCGGATTTATATTCGGTAATGCTTCTACTCCGGCCGGACAGGATATTGGCATTTATTCCACCATAGACATACAAAACCTCACCATTGACAATTCCGGTTCAAATAATCCTGCAGCACTGGTGTGGACAGTTCCGCTTACAATTAATGAAAATCTTACTATAGGATCAGGGACTGAATTAGATGCGAACGGACTCGATCTAACCATCAATGGTGATTTTACAAATTCAGGCACTTTCACTCCGGGTGGAAATACAACCTGGTTCAGCGGCACTTCAGATCAAACCATAACAGGTACCACGTCATTCTATAACCTTACCAAAACCTCCACTGTAGATCTTGAGCTTGATGCAGGAACAACCGACATCACGATAACCAATGAGCTGGATTTTCAGGGTGGTACGTTTACCGATAATTCAAATGAGGTTTACATTCAGGGTAATTGCAACTTTGACGGCACTCATGTATATGGCGGTTCAGGGGACGGGATAACATTCAACGGTAGTGCGGAACAGGAGCTTACTGGCACTGGGACATTCGGAAAAATAACCATTGATAATGCCAATAATGTGGTTGTTCCCCTGGGATATAATATGTCAGTAACCAGTGCACTTAATTTACAATCAGGCGTATTTAATATAGGGAAAAACCTGCTGACACTTTCACTGAATGCAGATATAGAAGGAGCTCCGTTTTCAACTTCCAATATGATTCAGACCAATATTTCTTTCACAGACTATGGTGTTAAAAAGATACTTCCCTCAGGTTCATCAACTTTCGTATATCCTATCGGATCTGAAGGAAAATACACCCCTGTAACTATGACGATAACTGCTAATGGTAACAGTACAGGCAGCATCACTGTAAAAGCTGCGGATGAAATGCATCCCAGCATACTGGAAGATAGTGAAGCACCTGATCCTGAGATTACAGATGCAGATAACGTTTTACAATATCACTGGGTTTTAAGGGCCAGTGGTATATCTGGCTTCTCAGCTACAGTGGACATGAAATATGTTCCTGCTGATGTTAAGGTTACTTCGCCCTATGATGTTTATGATTATATCACAGCCAGGCTTCTCAATGATGGATCCGGCAACTGGAATAAATATGATGATACAACCAAATTTGATGAAACCAGTGAAATATTAATTTTTGATTTTTCTGGTGTAAATGATGCAGGAATCAGCGGTGACTATACAGCCGGTGTTGATGGCAGCAC
>CP070654.1:1809778-1817624 GCA_020354785.1 Bacteroidales bacterium | reverse complement strand
ATTTATGTTATACTTGGATTTAAAAAGCAGGGAAGCGGGAAACTTGATGAATATCTCGATATTGCCCAGGAAAATATTAACAGGGCAATGGAAATAAAGCCGGAAGAATCTGAACTGTATGCATTACAGGGCTTATTATACCAGGCAAGAGTAATGGTTGATCCCCAGACAAGGGGAGCTGTTTATTCACCACAGGCAACGAAGGCTCTGGAAAAAGCAATAGAACTGGATGAAGATAACCCCAGGCCCTATTATTTGATGGGGACTAATTTATTCTATACACCTGAGGCTTATGGAGGAGGCATGGAAGCAGCATGCCCCATGTTGCAGACTGCAAAAGAGAAGTATGAAAACTTTGTGCCGTCTGACTCGATTTCTCCCAACTGGGGTGAGGATTTTAATTTACAATTAACGGAAAAATGCAATGAATAAGAATAAAAAGAAATCAATAAGAAAAAGAATATTAAATCATCTGCTTGGGCTACTGCTTGTATTCTTAATATCGTTTTTAATATCATATGGATTTGCAGGTCCCAGTTTACTAAAATCAGGACATACATTTATTGTTAATATAAGTTTCGGAGTAGTTATAGGTATTTCATTCTGGAAGGGTAATGAGTTTTTAGGCAGGTATACAGGACATAAATTTGCATGGTCCGAGAATCCTAAAAAAGCATATTTAAAATCAATAGTAATATTATTAGGATATGGACTGCTTGTAGGCAGCGTATATCCTACTTTATTCTATAAATTTGTTCTCAAGTTATCAATAATTAAACATCTTCATATACTAATCTCACTAGCATTACTCAGTGTTATAGCTGATTACATTATAATTTCAATTTTCTTTAGTAAAAAAATTCTGTACTATTGGCAGAAATCCATAGAAAATGAAGAGAGGCTTAAGCGGGAAAATATTATTGCTCAATATGAAACTTTAAAAAACCAGGTAAATCCCCATTTTTTATTTAACAGCTTAAATACCATATCTACGCTGATATCAAAGAACCTGGATGTTGCTGATATGTTTATAAAACAGCTGTCTGAGGTATACAGGTATGTTCTGGAATTTAAAGATAAGGAAGTAGTTGATATTAAAACTGAGTTGAAGTTCATAGATTCATATTTATATTTACAGAAGATCAGATTCGGGGATAACCTGGAAATAAAAAACAGAATTAAGACCGGGGACTTTTATATTGCACCCCTGACAATTCAGATACTGGTAGAAAATGCAATTAAACATAATGTTATATCTGATGATAAGCCGTTGAAAATTGAATTATTTAGCCAGGAATCATATATAGTCATTGAGAATAATTTACAAAAGAAGAAAATCATAGAAAGCAAGGAAAAGATTGGATTGAATAATATCAGGTCACGTTACGAAGTATTAAGTGATAAGCCTGTTATTATAGAAGAATCGGATAATAAATTTACAGTTAAGATCCCTGTAATATATTCATCAAAATATGATCACACTAGTAATAGAGGATGAAAAACTGGCGGCTGAACGGCTAATTGAACTGGTCGGTAAATATGACAGCAGGATAGAAGTTATTAAAGTACTTGATTCTGTTGAAAAAAGTGTTGAATGGTTTAATTCCAATCCTCACCCCGATTTGGTTTTCATGGATATTCAGCTTGCAGATGGTTTGAGTTTCGAAATATTTGAAAAAACTGAAGTACAATGTCCTGTTATTTTTACTACCGCTTTTGATAAATATACAATCAGGGCTTTTAAAGTAAACAGCGTAGATTATTTGTTAAAACCCATTGATTATGAGGAGCTGGCTGCTGCCATAGAAAAGTTCAGGCTGAATTTCGGGCCGAAAGCAAAACAGGAATTTAAACCCGATATTGAAATATATGATAAACTGATTAACCAGTTTGTTCATCCTTATAAAAACCGGTTTGTTGTAAAGGTAGGATTACATATCAGGTCAATACCGGTAGAAGAAATTGACTATTTTTTTGTTTGTGAAAAAAGTACTTTTATATGTACAAAGGAAGGCAAGAATTATGCAATAGACTACTATCTGGACCGGCTGGAAAAGCTAATTGATCAGCAACTGTTTTTCCGTATAAACAGGAAGTTCATTATCAACATAAATGCAGTTAAGGATATTATTGCCTGGTCAAACAGCCGCCTGAAAATAGTGCTTAATAATCCCCCGGATGAGGAAGCAATAGTAAGCAGGGAGAAGGTCAGGGATTTTAAAATGTGGCTCGACAGGTAATGATTAAAGAGATTTTAAACTTTTTTCGACCTCTTTCATTAACCACATGGGGGTTGATGTCGCACCGCATATTCCTATACTCTCATTTTTCTTAAACCATTGTTTGTTTATCTGCTGCACAGAGCTTATAAAGTAACTGTCAGGATTGATCTTTTTGCACTCATTATACAGTACTTTTCCGTTAGAGGAGTTCTTGCCGGCAACCAGGATTATTTTATCGTGGCTTTCTGCAAAATCCTTTAAATCCTTTTGCCTCCTGTAGACTTTCCTGCAAATGGTATTTTGAACTTTTACATCTATGCCGTTCTGTTTTAAGAAGTCTACAATTTCATAAAAGCTATTAATATCTTTTGTTGTCTGGCTGAAAAGAGTAAGCTTCTCAGGTAATGTTCTTAGTTTAAGTTCATTAATATCTTCAAATACTATTGCTTTATTGTCAACCTGTCCTGTTAATCCTATTATTTCAGGATGGTTGTGTTTTCCGTAAATGTATATATTCTCGTTATTTTGAAATGCTTCTTTTATCAGCTTCTGAATTTTTAAAATAGTAGGGCACGAGGCATCAATTATGTTATTATTATTTTTTTCTGCCAGTTTGTAGCTTTCAGGAGGTTCGCCATGTGCCCTGAACAAAACTTTTGTATTCTTAATATTTTTCAGTTCGTAATTATGAATAATTTTTAAGCCTTTTTTCTGAAGCCGCGCTATTTCTTCTTCATTGTGTACGAGCTCACCCAGGCAATATAATTCGTGGTTATGGTCAAGTACTTCTTCGGCTTTGTTTATCGCATTTGTTACTCCAAAACAGAATCCTGAATTTTCATCTATTTCTATTTTCAGATTCAGTTTATTCATAAATAATTCATATAAGATTCAGTTTATGATTAATAAAACATTTGATAAGTAATATTGTTTTCCTGAAGTTGCTTATCCTGATACGTTTTTGTATTAAACTCTCTGCATTTGTTTTCTTAATTTTTCTGAAAAGAGTCATGAAATAATTATAGGCAAGATAAACTCCTAACCTGACTTCCTTGTTAAGATTTCTTATCCCCGGGATTGAATTTTTGAAATCGTTATTTATATCTGCTTCAATACTTTTTTTATCCTCTAAAGTAAAATTATCAAAATCTATATCCGGGAAGTATACTCTGCCCCGTTCTTTATAATCAGCTTTAATGTCACGTAAGAAATTTACTTTCTGAAGAGCATCTCCAAGTTTCTGTGCATAGTATTTAAGACTTTCATACTCTTTTTTATTGTCCTTATAAAATACTTTCAGACACATTAATCCGACCACCTCTGCAGAACCTTTAATATACTTTTTATACTGGGAATTATTATAGTTATGTTTATGCAGATCCATCTCCATACTGTTCAAAAAAGAATCTACAAGCTCTTTATCAATATCATATTCGTTAACAACATATTGAAAACTGTGAAGTATGGGATTACTGCTGATTTTTTCATTAAGTGCCTTATAAGTATCTTTTTTAAAATTTTCAAATAATTCCTGCCTGTTAAAATCATAGAAGCTGTCTACAATCTCATCGGCAAACCTTACAAATCCGTATATTGCATATATTTGCTTCCTGTACTTTTTATTCAGCACTCTTATCCCTGTTGAAAAAGAAGTACTGTAATTGTTAGCAGTAATTTTACTGCATTTCAGCGCATTTTTAAGATAAAGGTCCATATTTACTTATTATTCGTTCCAGAACAAGTTTTGAACTTATGATTGCCATAGGCAGGCCTGTACCAGGCACAGTTGATGAGCCAACATAAAAGGTATTATCATAGACCTCATCATAATTCCCCGGGCGAAAAGCCCCTATTTGTCTGAAATTATGACCCAGTCCCAGACCGCTGCCCATATATAAATTGAACATATTTTGCCAGTTAACAGGTGTAAATATAACTCTTGCAACTGTTTTTGATTTAATGTCATAGTTAATACGTCTTGAGAGATCAGAGATAATATTATCCGCAATTTCTTCTTTATCGTCCCAGTGCGGTTTGAATCTGAGGTCGGCAACCGGACAGAGTATAAAAAGACTCTCGCAGCCTTCAGGTGCTGAATCTTTATTTAAGTGCGATAAAAGATTAACGTAATAGTAGGGTTTATCAAGACTTATAGCATTTTTGAAAACCTTCCTGGAATATTCTTTAAAATTATTCCCGAGAAAATAGTGATGAAAGTAAATATCAGTAATTTTAGTATTCAGCCCAAGATAAATTGTAAATGGTGCCATAGACCATTTCATCCCTGATAATTTTCTGTCGTTATATTTATTTCTTTTAAATATTTTATTTCTGAATAATGCAGCATCAGCGTTAATGACATAAATATCTGATTCCCAAACGTTGCCATTCTGGTCAACAAATCCTGATAATTTATTGTTCTTTGTTTTGTAGTCAATAATTTCAGTATCATATGAAATCCTGACTCCTTCGGTTTCCAGAATTTTTACCAGGCTTTCAATTATTCTGTACATACCGCCCTCAACATTATGATATCCATCATGTACCAGCTTGGTATAATTCAGGATACTGTAAACAGACATTGTATTAAAAGGTGAACTGCCAAGGAAAAATGCGACAAGTGACATTATTGTTCTTACTTCATAAGAATTGAAATATTTGCAAACTTCATCCCACATATTATAAAAAAGTTTTGGAGCAAATTTTACCGGTACTTTTGTTAAATTTAAAAGGAAGTCGGTTACGGATTTAGAATTAGAATGTATTATAATCTCATTAATACTTTTATAAAAATTTCCTGCAGAAGCAAGGTATTTGTCAATACTCTTTTTAAATCCCGGTTCAATATTGTGAAACTCCTCTGCTAATTTGTTTAAATCTTTATATATATAATATGATTTTTCACTGCCGGTAAAATTAACTGCATATAACGGTTCCAGTTCTTTAAGCGTAAGAGGGAGTTTTATATTACAGTCTTTTATAAGTTCATCAAACTCATAACTCATGCTGAAAAAAGTGGGACCCAAATCAAACCTGAAGCCATCAACTTTAAGCTCATTCATACGGCCGCCTGCCTGGTTATGCTTTTCAACCATATGAATTTTGTAACCTCTTTTGACTAATCTTAGAGCAGTGGCTATTCCTCCCAGTCCTGTACCAACTATCAGAACATTTTTACCCATTTTCTATTCTGTTAAAACTTGCTTTGTTATTGAGCAACTTACAAATATCTTATTTTCCTGAAATAATATTAGATTATCATTTTATCCGGATATAAAAATACATTATAAAATTATTTGGAATAAATTTAAACCTGATTTATTTAAATCATGCAAATTCATGAATTTACAATATCATCCATTACATTTGATTTTAGATTCATTCAGATATGGATAAGGATGCATTAATAATTGGTGCAGGATTATCAGGGATTGCCTGTGCCCTGAGACTTTCGGCCTCGGGATATAATGTGGTCGTATTTGAGAAAAATAAAGATCCGGGAGGGAAAATATACGAGAAAAAAATTGGGGGTTACAGATTTAATACAGGTCCTTCCTTACTGACTCTGCCTGAATTAATAGATGATCTGTCAACCGATTCCGGTATTAAGGCCAGGATGGAGTTTAAACAGCTTGATATAATCTGTAAATATTTTTACAGTGACGGAACAAAAATCAATGCATATAAAAATCCGGATGATTTTGCTGAAGAAGTTGAAAAGAAGACTGGTGAGGAAAAAGATAACGTATTGGAATTTCTGAAGAAATGTGAATATTTATTTAATTTGACCCAAGAAACTTTCATTTTTAATCCGTTCAGAACTTTAAAAAATATATTGTCATGGCATGCATTAAGAGTTGCTTTTAACTTTTACAGCCTGAATGCTTTTAAAAGCATGGAAGAAAAGAACAGGAAGTGGTTTTCTGATAAAAGAGTAGAACAGTTATTTAACCGTTATGCAACATATAACGGCTCAAATCCATACAAAGCACCGGCCACGTTAAATCTTATTGCTCACCTGGAACATAATATTGGTGCTTATATACCTGAAAAAGGTATGTATGGTCTTATTCAATTTCTATATGAATCAGCCGTGAAGAAGGGGGTAAAGTTCAATTTTAACAGTCAGGTTGAGAAGATTATTCTGGAAAACAATACTGTTAAAGGCGTGAAGGTTAATGGTGAAACCTTTAAAAGTAACATAGTAGTAAGTGATGCTGATATTTTCCTCCTCTACAGTAAGTTATTAGGTGAAAACAGGATTCCGAAATATATTTTAAAACAGGAATTATCTTCATCGGCAATTATTTTTTTCTGGGGCATTAAAAATAAATTTCCTGATCTGGAAGTACATAACATTTTGTTTTCCCGGGATTATAAAACTGAATTTGATAATATTTTTAAACGGAAATTAATATATGACGATCCTACAGTTTATATTCATATTAGCTCAAAGTTTATATCAACTGATGCCCCGGAAGGATGTGAGAACTGGTTTGTAATGATTAATGTTCCCAATAATACGGGACAGGACTGGGATAAGCTGGTAAATGAAGCCCGTAAAAATATAGTATTAAAAATCAATAAAACACTGGATACAGATATAGAATCATATATTGAATATGAGGATTATGTAGATCCCCGGGATATTGAGAAAAACAGCGGTTCATTTAAAGGGGCATTATACGGGCCAAGTTCAAATAATAAAATGGCTGCATTTTTTCGTCATCCGAATTTTATATGTAGATTTAAAGGGTTATATTTTACAGGAGGCAGTGTTCATCCTGGAGGGGGTATACCTCTTTGCCTTGCCTCGGCAAAAATTGTATCCGACAAAATTTGTAAATCCCATAAGCTTGTTATATGAAGAATTTTTTAAATCTCTCAGTTTATTCGGTTAAGAAGTTTATTATAATTTACTATGCAATTGGATTAATAGGATTAAGCATACCACTGACAGCCAAGTATTTCATATATATTACTCCCTTTTCCATACTTATTAACCTGTTTTTCGTTCTATATTTTAATATTAACTGGAATGCCAGGTTTATAATCTTTGGTTCATTAATATTTTTACTAAGCATGGCTGCCGAGATAACAGGGGTAAATACAGGTGTTATATTTGGCAGTTATACTTATGATAACAGCGTACTGGGGCCGAAATTGCTCGGCACTCCGGTTATTATCGGAATAAACTGGATTATATTAATATATTGTACTGTTATATTAGTTGACAAATTTAGAATTCCGGTAATAGTAAAGATATTAGCAGGTGGTATTATAATGCTGATTTTTGACATTATACTTGAACCTGTGGCAGGAAAATTAATGATGTGGAACTGGCTGAACGGAGAAGTGCCTCTGCAGAATTATGCAGCCTGGTTCATAATGTCATGTTTATTCATAGGTATAATGTATCTGGGGAAGACAGATATTAAAAACACGGTATCGGCACATTTGCTTTTAGTCCTGTTTATATTTTTTGCCGGATTAAACCTTTTTCTGTAATATATGATTTAATATATAGAATGATAAAAGCAAGACATATACCTTTTTATGTCTGGTTATTTAATCAGTATTCCAGAATAATGCTCAAAAGACATTTTCATGAAATTAATATTAAT
>CP070654.1:1804727-1809678 GCA_020354785.1 Bacteroidales bacterium | reverse complement strand
TAAAATCATCATTAAATGATATGCTGACATACCTGAAAGTAAATTTGGGATTAATTGAGAATACACTTGAAGATGCTATTGATCTGGCACACCAGGAACATTTTAATGTTGGTACTGTCTCTTATGATGATCGCCCTGGCGAAGTATATGAATTAACAATAGGATTGGGCTGGCATAAACATCAATGTTCAGACGGCCGGACTTATTACAGGCATGGAGGCAACACAAATGGCCATTCAGCTTATATTGGATTTGACAAATCAGCTTTAACAGGTGCTATTGTTTTATGTAATTATGAGGATATTAATATTTATAATTTTGGTGATAAAATACTGGAAGCCATCAATAAATATTAACGATTAAATATAAATCCTGCACTTAATCCGTGAGAACCATAAGTAAAAATTTATTCCTTCTGACCCGCCTTTATATTACTCCCGGCAATATTATTATAAGCGTATTCTATAATTCTTAAAGTATCGTTATGTTGACTACAATACAATAATATCCAGCCATATTTATATTTATAATCTTTAAAAAATCTAATGCCAAGGTATTTTTCACCTTTACCCTGAAATTGACCTGCATTCATAAAGGTTCCCAAAACACTCTTTTTATTTGACCAGTTACCATTCTCGAATATCTGGTCATTCAAATTTAAAGCATCCGGGTATCCATAGGTCGAATTATCGAGAATTTCTACTGAGAGAGGAATAACTCTTGCTGCCAGCGAATCAAAAGAATCTGGTAATTCATTTGGGTTGAATTTATTTAAATCAATTATTTCAAATCCAATATCGGAAATTGTATCCTTATCTAAATCAAAATCTTTTTGTCCCGTTGAAATAAATTCTGTATTTATTAAACCAGATAGAATACTATCAATGTGATTTGATATTTCATCATTACTTTCATGTAATGCTGGAACATTTCTAATAAGTACGAATTCTTTATTTATTGATTGATAAATAATGTCATAGGAATCTGATTTGTCTTCTGTTTTTGAGCAACTGATAATTGCAATTACTATCACAAAAGGAGCTAAATATTTTACAGGTAGAAATTTCATTTTTTTAAGATTTTTTAGTTTCGCATTTATTTATTCATTTAAACGAACGCAATTTTATTTTATTGCAAGCTTAAAATTTGTTACCCGGCTTTCCTTACATATGACCTTCGTGGTTTGTTTTATATATTATACTACCAGCTCGGATTATCTCGTGGGGCAGACCATCTGGAGACCTGCTCGTTATAAATTTTCCGCTTACTGAACAACCACTGTCCGTTTACCTTAACAATCTCATCTTCATAGTGGCCATATGAGTTAAGTGTTGCAATTCGTTGTGGATTGTTGTTTGACATGTGAAACCAATAGGCTCGGCCATAAGCTGTATCGCCCTTTATCTTAATCACAATGTTAGTTATACTATGCCGGCCTGTTGAGGGGTGTAACCTTGAAGTATCAGGATCTGTAAGTGGTTCCTCAGGTTCAGGCATGGCAGACAGCACTTTCCTTATTGTATCACGGCTGCGCCATTCACCTTCACCAATATCGAGTATTCCATCTTCTGTGAAAGTGGCTACATACTTGTCTATATCACCAAAATCCAGGGCAAACATATAGCGTGCCTGCAGATCCTCTATCAAGGCCCGATCCTCTGCATATGTATCGGTTTCAGACGTTAAGGATTTAGTTGAACCACATTGGCATCCTGCCAAGGTAATGCAGGCGAGGGCAACACCAGCGATAACTATCCCCGCACAAACATTCCTCAGGGTAAATACTTTTAATAATGTGTTTTGTAGATTCATGATATTGTACTAATTAAAGATAAATCCTGCATTTAATCCATGAGAACCAACTGTCTGATCATTATATACTTTTTCATTATTAATGTCAAAATAGTATCCAATTTTTACTCTTTTTATAATTATACCTGACAATATAAATCCAAAGGAATCATTAGTATTATAAAGCAATCCACAGGTAATAACTCTCTTGAAACTAATCCTGCAGGCAATGACTGCATTATTACTCTCTGAAGTGAAGCAGCCAAGTAGCTCAGGACTTAAAGTAAAACTATCCGATAATGAATAAAAACCCTGATAATTTACTATCAGCCCGTTTAATCTTAATATATAATCATATGACCCAATTTCAAATGCTGAATTTATTATGTTTTTATAGGATAGCCCAAAGCTTTGACTTTTAAAATTAAAGGATACTCCAAAGTCTAAAACCAGGGAATTTGTCCATTCTTTATTTTCATCAATCAATGGATCTGGTTGCTGTAATATTATGTCGGACACATCCATTCTCGATTGCCATAAACCAAAATTTAAGCCAAAATCCAGCCCTGAATTACTACCAATTGATAACCCTTTTTTAATACTCCCAATGATTGACCGATGTTTGAATAATCCATGCTTTTTAAAATCAATCACTAATCCTGATGACATATCATGCGGAAGTATTCCGTTTTCAACTTTTACAAATAATCCATTATTTGATTCGGCAGGTCCTGACCACTGATCATGAACAATCAAATCGAGATATATTTTATTGGAATCTGTAAGTTGAGTTGGATTATTCATTGCTGAGTTTAAGAATATTTCTCTATTCTGAACGAAATCCAGAGTATTCGATGTAATGCTGGAACTCTGCTGGCAAATCCCAACATAATCAATCAACAGAATAGCAGTACTAACTAATAAGAGTCTTTTATTCATATCGGGTCTTATTTTTTTACAGGGTGCTCATATCCTTACAGTTAACGGTTTATCTAACTACCAGTATACAGTATTTTAAAAACTAAAATATTGCTGATTTATTGTATTTTCTGACTTTTATTAAGAATGCTTTTGATGGATTGTCAGATATTAATAATTTGAATTCATCATCTGTGAATCCGTGTGATTTTAATTCCGGATATAGCTTCTTAAAAATATTCGTAAAAGGTTTGATATTTTGATCTTCTTTTTGAGGATCATACCAGCCGGCATCGTGTGAGATTAAAATTCTGTCTAAAATCCCGTTGTTTTTCGCAAATAATATTTTCTCAACATGTTTTTCTATTTCCCAGCCTAGTCCGTCCATACTTATCCAACATCCAGTCTTTGCAGCTTCAAGATAATTTTCATTATTATTTTCTGCCTGGGCATGTACCCAGATAAAAGACTCCGGGGAAACTCCCAGTTCTTTAAGTATGCTCAACTGCGGCCATAAACCCTTCGCTTCTCCTGTGTGTGATGCTATTGTTAAGCCGGTTTTCAAATGAGTCAGGGCTGCAGCTTTTACAAGCTTCTGATGCATTTCAGACAGAGGATCAGAAATATCTATGGCAATTTTAATAAAGCCTGGTTTTACCTTGGTTTCGTTAATTCCATTTCTGTACTCATCAATCCATACTTCAGCAAGATCTTCTGCCTTCATCTCTCGGGCATATTCAGGAATATATTTATCATTGAAGGCTCCATAAAGTCCGGTATTGGTAATAACCCTTATTCCTGTTTTATCAGTAATTTTTTTAAGAAGTAATACATCTCTTCCCAGGTAATTTGGTGTTGCATCAACAAAATAATTTACATTAAGTTCTTTAAGTTCATCCAGGTATTGCAATATCTCATTAATTACTGTATCATGGTTCCATCTGTCTGGTTGAATACTGTCTGCACCAATAAAGTCAACTAAAATATGCTCATGTGTCAGCCATATTTGATCTGAAACTGACTGGTGTGCTCCGTTTACATCTTGTATTAAAGCTTGCTTTTCAGATGTTGAACACCCGATACTTATTATTAAGAAAAAAGATAAAATATTAATTATTAGATTATTATTCATTGTCTTATATTATTAAGTCTTTAATTAAATATTAAAATACAATATACATAAAATTTTACTTGACTTTCGATTCTCGTTAAGTTAAGTTTGCATAAACACACTATGTTCTAATAATTATGAATAAAAAGGAGGTAATTTATGAAAAGGAGAGATTTTGTTAAATTCGGTCTGGCAGGAGCAGGAACCCTGGCGCTTGTAAAAAATGTAAGCGCATTAGAGTATTACCCCACGCCATCTGATGAAGAATGGGCCGTGATATACAGTACATGGTGCGGAAGCGCACGCGATGCTGCAGTATGGATCTCTGAAGGTATGGGCGGGATTGCTAATGTCTTCGATGTACGTGAGAATCCTGATCCAGCGGGATTTGATAACATTATCATTGGTGGTGCTATTCGCAGTTCAGTAACAAGACAGGAACTCCAGGATTACATAACTTTGAATAAGGAATTATTGCAGGATAAGGTCAGGGGTCTGTTTGCAGTTTGCGGTAATATGGGAAATCCGGTTGGCCCGGAGCAAACAGAGATGTTTATTGATAACCATTTGGCTCAGCTATGTGGAGTCAGTGACCTTCCATCAAAAGTATTTCTCGGCAGAATAACAAAGTCACTGATGGACTCTGAAACAGCCCAGATGATGGCAGGTTTTGATGATTACGACAATCTTGATCGCTCTGACTGTATGGCATTTGGCCAGGAGGTACTCGACAATATGAGCACATCAATTGAAAAAATTGGTTCCGGGCTCCCTCAGGGATTCAGACTTAACCAGAACGATCCTAATCCTTTTAATGCAGACACTAAGATTTGCTACAATATTCCGGAAGCCACAAATGTGAAATTAGCTATTTATACAATGACAGGTAAGAGAGTTACTACACTAGTTTCCGGACATCAGCAGGCTGGCCGTTATAAGGTAACCTGGGATGGAAGTAGATTAGAAACCGGAAGTTACCTGTACCGGTTAGAAGCAGGAAATATCACCAGAACACGCAAGGCTTTACTTGTAAGGTGAAGTCAGTGCATTATTCATACCTTAATGAATGAACTGGATTCCTGATGACAGCATAATAGACTTTCCCGCTTACTGTTATGACTGAAACAATAA
>CP070654.1:1787566-1804627 GCA_020354785.1 Bacteroidales bacterium | reverse complement strand
AAAGAGAAAAACATTTCAGGCAAAGAGACCATTACAGGTTGTACGGTCTTGATTTTCCAGTAAGACTGAAGGAAGCCGGGTTTGCAATTACTGAAAATAATTATTCGGATGAACTCGATAGGGAGACAATTGAAAGATACCGGTTGATTAGTAATGAATATATGTTTGCCTACCGCAAAGAATAGATTTTTTAATTTTTGTTTAGTAAAATTCAAATAATTCTCTATATTTGTCAACCAAATTATTATAGAATGAGAAATATCATAGTCATCGTATCTGTCCTCGTGGTTAGCGTTCTTAGGATGCTAAGGTAAGGATGGAACATGCTATGATTTAAGATATCAAGCCATTCTTACCAGTAAGGATGGCTTTTTCAGTTTTATATAACTGGTAGTTTAAAAGCTAAATACTGTATATCATGCAAAAAAGGTTAAGAAGTTCTACAACAACAGAGGGCAGAAGAATGGCAGGAGCCAGAAGCCTATGGAGAGCAACAGGTATGAAAGAAGAACAATTTGGCAGGCCTATTATTGCTGTTGTGAACTCATTTACCCAGTTTGTGCCGGGGCACACTCACCTGCATAATATAGGACAGCATATTAAATCTATTATAGAAGAACAGGGCTTTTATGCTGCGGAATTTAATACTATTGCTATTGATGACGGGATAGCTATGGGACACGATGGTATGCTTTACTCTTTACCTTCACGCGATCTTATTGCAGACAGTGTTGAATATATGTGCAATGCACATAAAGTTGATGCTATGATATGCATCAGTAATTGTGATAAGATTACTCCAGGCATGCAGATGGCTGCAATGAGGTTGAATATCCCTTCTGTTTTTATCTCGGGAGGCCCAATGGAAGCTGGAGTTGTCGGAAGTAAAAAATATGACCTGATTGATGCCATGGTAATGGCGGCTGATAAAAATATATCTGACAGTGAATTGCTTGAAATTGAACTTAAGGCATGCCCTACCTGCGGTTCTTGTTCAGGGATGTTTACAGCTAATTCCATGAATTGTCTTAATGAGGCAATAGGACTGGCATTACCTGGAAACGGAACTGTTGTGGCAACACATAAGACACGTTTAAAACTTTTTGAAAAAGCTGCCAGGCAAATAGTTGAAAACACCAGAAAGTATTATGAACAGGGAGATGAGTCGGTTTTACCCTTATCAATTGCAACCAAAGCTGCATTTACAAATGCTATGGCCCTGGATATTGCAATGGGCGGTTCAACAAACACTGTTCTTCACATTCTGGCAATTGCAAATGAAGCAGGTGTCGACTTTAGTATGAAAGATATAGATGAGCTGTCAGGGAAAATACCTGTTTTATGTAAAGTTGCACCAAGCTCTCACTATCATGTTGAGGATGTAAACCGTGCAGGAGGTATTTTAGGTATTATGGGAGAACTCGAACGGGGTAGTTTAATAGATACATCTGCCGGAAGAGTAGACGGACTAACCCTGGGTGAAGCAATTGAAAAATATGATATAACAAGAGATACGGCAATAAAAGAAGCTGAAGAATTATTTATGAGCGCTCCTTCAGGGAAAAAGAACCTGAAGTTAGGTTCTCAAAGTAATAGCACCGGGCTAGAACGCAACAGGAAAGACGGGTGCATAAGAAATATTCAAAATTGTTACAGCACAGACGGGGGTCTGGCTGTGCTTTTTGGCAACATTGCACGTAAGGGATGTGTTGTTAAAACAGCCGGAGTAGATGAATCTATCTTTGTATTCAAAGGACCTGCCAAAATATATGAATCCCAGGAATCGGCTTGCGACGATATCCTTGGGGACAAATTGGTGCCGGGAGATGTGGTTATCATAAGATATGAAGGACCAAAAGGTGGTCCGGGAATGCAGGAAATGCTGTATCCAACGTCTTATATCAAGTCAAAGAAACTGGAAAAAGACTGTGCTCTAATTACTGACGGCAGATTCTCAGGAGGTACATCAGGATTATCAATCGGCCATGTCTCACCGGAAGCTGCTGCGGGAGGTGAAATAGGCCTGCTAAAAGACGGAGATATTATAGAGATTAATATTCCTGCCAGAAAGATGAATGTTTTTCTTTCTGATGAGGAATTAGAGAAGAGGAGGACTGAAGAGGAGAAAAGAGGCAAAAAGGCATTTACACCTTTAAAGAGAAACAGAAATATTTCAAAAGCTCTAAAAGCTTATGCAAAGCTTATTTCATCAGCTGATACAGGAGCAGTTAGAGTTATTTAGTTCACAGCATTTATAAAAAAGTAAAAATGAAAGAACAAACATCAATAACAGATATAGAAAAAAAAGATAAAATGACAAAAATTACAGGATCCGAAGCATTAATGTTATCACTTTTACAAGAAGGAGTTGAAGTTATTTTTGGCTATCCGGGAGGAGCTATAATGCCGGTATATGATGCATTAATGAACCACGAAGATAAGATAAGGCATATATTAACAAGGCATGAACAAGGGGCTATTCATGCGGCGCAAGGTTATGCCAGGGTAACCGGCAAGGTAGGTGTGTGCATGACAACCTCTGGTCCGGGAGCAACAAATCTTATTACAGGTGTTGCAGATGCCATGGTAGACTCAACACCAATAGTATGTCTAACCGGACAGGTAACAAGTCCCCTGTTGGGATCAGATGCCTTTCAGGAAACAGATGTAATAGGTATCACAATGCCAGTTACCAAGTGGAATTATCTAGTTACACAAGCAGATGAAATACCTGAAGTAATTGCCCAGGCATTTTATATCGCAAGAACTGGCAGGCCGGGTCCTGTCGTTATAGACCTGGCAAAAAATGCACAGTTTGGCGAGCTAAACTTCAAATATAAAAAATGCACTTCTATAAGAAGTTATGTTGCTAGACCTGAGATTGAAGCAGATAAAATTAAGGAAGCTGCCAAATTAATTAATAAGGCCAAAAAACCTTATGTTTTGTTTGGACAGGGTGTTATACTAGGCAGAGCAGAAAAGGAATTTCGTGCTTTTATTGAAAAATCCGGGATACCGGCAGCCTGGACTATACTTGGCAAATCAGCTCTTCCAACTGACCATCCCTTAAATGTCGGAATGTTAGGTATGCACGGTAACTACGGCACAAACATAAAAAGTAACGAATGTGACGTGATGATTGCTATAGGAATGAGGTTTGACGACAGGGTTACGGGTGACCTTAGCAAATATGCAAAGCAGGCTAAAGTAATCCATTTGGAATTAGATCCTGCAGAAATAAATAAAATTGTTAAAGCTGATGTCGCAGTTCTGGGAGATGTTAAAGAATCATTACCTATGTTAACGGAAAAGATTGAAAGAAAAACCCATGAATCATGGATAAAGGAATTTAAAGATTGTGACAAGATAGAATATGAAAAGGTTATAAACAAGGCTCTGTATCCTGATAAGCCGGGGCTGACAATGGGCGAAGTTGTCAGAATTATTACAGAAAAAACCAACGGTGAGGCTATAGTAGTAACTGATGTCGGACAGCAACAAATGTTTGCATCAAGATATGTTAAATTGAACCATACACGCAGCTTTGTTACATCAGGAGGCCTGGGTACAATGGGATTTGGATTACCGGCAGCACATGGTGCAAAAATAGGAGCACCTGATAAGGTAGTAATAGGTATTATCGGTGACGGAGGATTTCAGATGACTATACAGGAACTTGCTACAATAAACCAGACTCAGGCTGCGGTTAAGCTTGTACTTTTAAATAATACATATCTTGGTATGGTCAGGCAGTGGCAACAGCTTTTCTTTAACAAAAGATATTCAGCAACAAAACTGAAGAATCCTGATTTCATAAAGGTGGCAGAAGGTTTCGGAATTAAAGGCAGGAAAATCACGGAAAGAAGCACACTTGAAAACGGCATAGAAGAAATGCTGAATTATGACGGGCCATTTCTGCTTGAGGTTGAAATCGAAAAAGAAGCGAATGTTTTTCCAATGGTGCCTGCCGGAGCATCTGTATCGGATGTTATGTTCAGTAGTGATTAGAATGTTAATTTGGTCTTAAAAATTATAATCAGAAATAAAATACAGGAAAATGAAAAAGTCATATACCATAACAGCCTTTTCAGAAAACCATGTCGGACTATTAAACAGAATTACCATTATATTTACAAGAAGGCATGTTAATATTGAAACTCTCACAGTTTCAGCATCTGCAATAAAAGGAATTCATAAGTTTACAATAGTAATAAATGATACTAAAGAAAAGGTTGAAAAAGTTGTCAGCCAGATTGAAAAACTTGTTGAAGTTCTTAAGGCTTATTATCATACAGATGATGAGATAGTCCACCAGGAAATAGCACTTTATAAAGTGCCGACCAGGGCATTGCTGGAAAGCAATACACTGGAAAAGACTATTAGAAATCATAATGCACGTATACTTGAAGTAACGCCTGAGTTTACAGTAATTGAAAAAACCGGTCATAAGGAAGAGACACAAGAATTGTTTGAAATATTAAATAAATACGGAGTCAAACAATTTACACGCTCGGGAAGAGTTGCAATAACCAGGTCGAAAAAAGAGCTGTTAACTTCATATCTTAAAGAAGTAGATAAAGCTCAGTCTATACATATTACTAATAATAATTAATAATTAAATATACTATGGCTAAAATAAATTTTGGCGGAGTGGAAGAAGATGTAATAACCCGCGAAGAATATCCTTTATCAAAAGCACAAAATTCATTACAAAATGAGGTGGTTGCAGTAATAGGTTATGGTGTCCAGGGACCGGCTCAATCTTTAAATATGAAAGACAACGGGATTAATGTCATTGTTGGCCAGGCTCCGGAGTTCACAAAAGACTGGGACAGGGCAGTAAATGACGGATGGGTTCCGGGGAAAACATTATTCCCGATAGAAGAAGCTGCAACTAAAGGTACAATTATTCAGTATCTTGTTTCCGATGCGGCACAAAGAGCTATATGGCCCAAATTAAAACCATGCTTAAAAGAAGGTGATGCCTTGTATTTTTCACATGGCTTTTCTATCACCTATAAAGATCAAACAGGGGTAGTTCCTCCCGAAAACGTTGATGTTATTCTTGTCGCTCCTAAAGGATCAGGCACCAGCGTAAGGAGAAATTTCCTCGCAGGTTCGGGGATTAACTCAAGCTATGCTATATTCCAGGATTTTACAGGCAAAGCACTGGACAGAACTATTGCTTTGGGCATTGCTATTGGTTCAGGGTATCTTTTCCCAACAACTTTTGAAAATGAAGTATTCAGTGATCTGACAGGTGAAAGGGGAGTGTTAATGGGAGCGCTTGCAGGTATTATGGAAGCACAGTATGATGTACTGAGGGAAAACGGACATAGTCCCAGTGAGGCTTTTAATGAGTCGGTAGAAGAACTAACCCAGAGTTTAATCAGACTGGTGGATGAGAATGGAATGGACTGGATGTACTCAAATTGCAGTGCAACAGCCCAGAGAGGGGCACTGGACTGGCTGCCGAATTTCAAAAAGGCTACCCTGCCTGTTTTCAGAAAATTGTATAAGAGAGTAAAAAAAGGAGAGGAAACAAAAGTCGTTCTTAAAAAAACAGGGCATCCAAACTATAAAGATGAACTGGATGCTGAATTAAAAATAATGAGAGAATCAGAAATGTGGCAGGCTGGAGCCCAGGTAAGAAAACTAAGACCCAAAAAATAGTCTTATTCCTGGAGTTAACTCCCAAAACCTAACACCTAACACCTAAAACCTGATTCTCAAATTATATACCTTTGTTAATAAATCATCGGTATATTATTTATTTTGGCAAGAGTTGTCTTCAGAAGAAAAAAATATAGAAAAAAAAAGATTTCTGCATAGCCTGGTTTTTCCATTATTCTTTCTCATCCTGCTCTGGTTAATCAAATTTATTGAGATTATGGATGACCTTGGCCTGGTCTATTATGGTATCAATCCACGGAAATTAAGTGGTTTAATTGGTGTTTTAACCGCTCCCCTGATACATGGGAGCGAGAATTTGAATCATATAATTGACAATTCAATACCTTTGTTTTTCCTGTCTCTTGCAGTATTCTATTTTTATAATAAAGTCGCATACAGGATATTTTTTCTGACTTATTTTATTACCGGCTTTGCAGTATGGTTGTTTGCCAGACCTGCCTATCACATCGGAGCAAGTGGTCTGATTTATGGTTTTGGATCATTTTTGTTCTTTAGTGGTATTATAAGGCAGAATATAAATTTGCTTGCTATTTCCCTGCTGGTTGTGTTTCTTTATGGGAGTATGGTATGGGGTATATTTCCTTATAAAGCAGATGTATCCTGGGAAGGACATTTTTTAGGAGGATTTACTGGTTTTATACTTTCAATTATTTACCGAAATGAAGGTCCTCAGAAAATAAAACACGAATGGGAAGAGGAAGAAGAAGATGATGAAAAAAGTACAGAGGAAGAAAAGCTAGCTGAGGACAGTGTTCAGGAACCTGACAGAGATTAAGTAAATATTTTTATCCGGCAATTAAAACAAATGAGTAATTTCTATTATTTTTGAATATAGAAAGCCATAAATAATTAAATTTTAAAAGAGATTATCCAATGAAAATAATTTGCGCTACAATTCTGTCGCTGATTTTCTTAACACAGGTTTATTCCCAGCCGATATTTGAAAATAAAAATAAACTGACTATTATCCGCCAGCATGTAAAATCTCAGACAAACTGGGATTATAACTTTATTAATGATAAGCCCTCATCAAAAGGGAAAAAAACCTCATATACCCGGTATAATTCCAGAGGTGATGTCATTGAATTTGTTACATATAAGTTAAAAGATACTCTTACCTATGAGACCTATGAATATGACCAGAATGGACATAGAATAGATTATACAAAACGTAAAGGGGGTAGAAAGAATATTTCCTATCAAAAGATTTCAGATTACGATAATGACGGGAATTTAATTCTTGAAAAAGGATTTGACGGAAGCGAAAAATTTAGAAATACCTATGAATATAATGACAATGATAAACTTACAGAAATTAATTACTATATAGATAATACATTAAATGAAAGAAGAATTTTTGAACATGAGGGTAATTCAACCGGTGTTACAGTATATAATGAGGCCAATGTTATTACATCATATATGTCGCTGAAATATGACGGGAAAGATAATTTAATAGAAGAAATACTATATGATATAAATAAAAAACCAGTGGAAAACAGGATTTTTGTATATAATAATCAATCAAAAGTTGTTAGTGAGGTGAAATACAGGGCTGGAAATTTTAATTATAAACTTACATATTTATATGATTCATCAGGAGAACTTATTAATATTGATGAAGAAAATGTGAATAGTAGCAGATATATCAAAAAGAACTTCAAATATGATGATAAAGGATACCTTATCGAGATGAACTGGCGAAGAAGATCAGGTGAAGAATTCAATACAAGAAAATATACTTATAATAATAAAGGGATATGTACTGAGATTCTGACATATTATCCCAGCACCAAATTTAAGGTGGTGACAAAATATGAGTACGAGTATTACTAGGAATTATTCATATCTCAAAGCCTCATTTTGTTTTAACAAACTTTTCAACTAATACATATTTATTTGTACTTATTTTTAAAAAATACATTCCTTCTGCAAACTCTGAAAGGTTAAGTGTTACGATACAGGGCACGCTTTGTTTATATATAGCCGAACTAACTACCTTGCCGGCCAGATCGATTAAATTTATGGTAGCATTTTCGTTTATTTCCTGATTAAATTCAATTTTTATCTGATTTCCGGCAGGATTTGGATATATCCTGACACTACGATCGTTTATTAAATTGCTTTCAAATCTGGTGGGCAGGCAGATTACTTCTGGATATTCATTTCCGTCGGAATGATAAATTTCAAACTCAATTATTGAATAACCACCGTTTGTTCCCCTATCGAATCCTTCCCATTTAACATATTTTGCATCTATACCAGTAAAAAGTAGAGTATCCTGGGCTCCATTGCCCGAATCTTCACAATATACCGTATCCCACTGTGTATCGTCCATTGAAGTTTGAATTATATAGCCGCTTCCGTAGCCACTTTCCCATTGAATGACAACTTTACCAATTGTATAAACCGAATTAAATCCTATTTTCATCCATTCACTGTCGGTCCGAGCACTTTCCCAGTATGAGTCTGTATTGTCATCAATTGCCTTTTTCGGATTAAAAAGTATATCTATTTCAGAAGAGGCAGTAGTTCTTCCCAATAGTGCAAGATTACCATTGGGAGGAATAACTTTTATAAGTCCCGTTCGGAGAAGAGTATCCGTATCCGTTCCATTGGATATGACCAGTAAAATATTGTACTGTTCCCCTTCAGCATTGTTGAAGGTATATTCCGGGTTTTGCTCATTGGAGTCTTCCGTGCCGTCGCCGTCAAAATCCCAGGACCAGGAAGTGATCGGGTTATCAGGATCAAAAAGACTTTTATCAATAAATTGAACACTAAGCTCATCCATCCCGTATGTTGTGTCCGCGTCGAACATGGCCCGCAAGTATCGTTCAGGCATTTGTTCCGTAATGGTTAATAAATGATTAACGGTTACACCGGTAAGCACAGTATCATGCCCGGCAGGCCAAATGACTATCAGTGAATCAATAATGGAAGCCGTGCCTAAACCAAAATGAGCGATCATACTGTTTTGTCCCATGAAGGATGATTGTCCTTCAATAGCTCGCATCTGCCAAACCGGTGATGCACCGGTATTTGCTTTTACCTTGATTACTGCGCCAATTGCCGAGGCATTGGAAGCTGTTCCAATCAATTTAATTTTTATCCAGTTGTTCCCATTAATGTTTTCATTACAATAGAATAAATTGTTTCTGGAATCCCCTGTGTTGCATACATATATATCCATATCCCCATCATTGTCATAATCGGCCCAGGCACAACCAGTATAGTCTGAAGGATCCTCTTCTACAATAGTACCACTGGTAATTTGTGTAAAGCTGCCATCTCCATTATTTGAAAATAACCTGTTTTTACCTCCATGAAAACCAATAAAACAGTCAATATCACCGTCGTTATCTATATCTGCCCAGCTACTGAAAAGACTGGCTCCAATCTCAGCTACAATTGGGTCTGAAGTAATTTTTGTGAACATGTAACTGCTATCAGGTCCTTCATTACGGAAAATTGAACGACCTACCTTAACCAGGTCCCAGTCCCCGTCATTGTCATAATCCACCCAGTTACCGCCATAAAGCGGATGATTCGGATTGTTAATGACCATTCCTTCATTTATTTTAGTGAAGCTACCCTTGCCATTGTTCAGGAATAAAGCACCGACATTACTGGCATATTCTATTAAAATATCATAATCTCCGTCGTTGTCAAAGTCACACCAGCCAAAGGTCCTGGTATCGACATCTTTTGCGAGTGTATCATCTGTTATTTCGGTAAATGTACCATCTCCGTTGTTGTGGTATAAATTATTTGCTATACCGGGGCAACCTACAAAAATATCCAGATAACCATCATTGTCATAATCAAACCATCCGGCAGCCTCACTTTGCTCATTATTATAAGCCACTTCACCCTCTGTCATTCTGGAGAAGGTTGTATCTCCATTGTTTTGATACAAATAATTATAATTATTACCCAATTGATTAGCGACATACATATCCAAGTTGCCATCATTGTCATAATCGCCCCAGCTTGCTGCCCTTGAAACGGCAATGTCTTCTAAAATAATACCTTCAGTAACCTGTTTAAATGTATAATCGTTATCAGCTCCCTGGTTAATAAACAAAAAATTGATTTTACGTGATAACTGGCCATTAGCTACAAACAGATCCATGTCACCATCGTTATCAAAATCACCCCATGCACAGCCTTCGGATTCTCCCCCATCAGTAACATGAGGCCCTATTTCAACCTTAGTAAAACTTTGTGCAAGGATCTCTTTTCCACTAGGAAATGCAAGGCCGCATAAAAAGCTTAGAATTAATAATTTGGATTTCATGGAGGTTTTGTTTAATGATTAGTACTTAAATAATATAGATAACAATTAAAAAAGAATAATCTTGATAGTAAAACCAACTCCATAATTACCTTGCACTCAAATATGGGAGCAAATTTAATATAATATCTCCAAGAATATGAGGCAATAACCATCAATATTTAAAAGAGAGTTGACAAAATAAAAATTAAATCTCCCAATATCGAATCTATTGTAACAGGACTTCCACTTGGTTTTCTTCCGAGGTTAATACTTTACCTGCCGGTAACTATTGCAATTATACTTCCCGTTAAGTCCTTTAAAGAGCTAAAGCTTTCAGGTTTATATTTTATACATTTAATACTTACCATAAGTTCTTGCAGTTTCAACCATTGTAAAAATATTTTCGTCAGGGGTATCTCTTCCGCACTGATCACCTGTGGATAGGATAAATCCGCCATTTTCCCCGGCATCGTTTATTGCTTTTTGTGATGCTCTTATTACATCTTCTTTTGTCCCGTACAACATTATTTTCGTAGTGTGCAGGTTCCCTTTTAAAATGATTTTATTTCCATATAATTTTTTTAGTTCTGCCAGGTCACAATCTCCCATCGGATGGGTTTCCAAAGGATCAATGATCGATAACCCGGTTTCTTCCGCGGCCATTTTAACAAGTTCCTTTTCAGGACCACAGGAGTGGACATGAGTTGGGATACCAATTTCAGCTGCAAGTTTTGTCACTTTCTTTAATGCAGGCAATACAAGCTCTCTGAAGACTTCCGGTGACTGAAATACAAGGGATCCTGAAGCTCCGCAAAATAGAAAATCAGGCTTTTCTTTCAGGGAAGCGATATTGTTTAGCCTATTTTCCATTTTTTCAATCATTTGTTCTCTTATTACGAAGTACTTATCAGGATTATCATAGTAGGCATAAATATCTTCAGGCCTTTTAAGAATAAGTGTTTCAACCCCACTTGGCATTCCAACAATACCATATTCTCCCATTTCTTTCTTTATCATCTTCCATAAATCCATTCCCGCCGGCCACTTCTTAGCCGGAATAACATCTTCCCATGTATTAGGTGTTTCAGGTAAATCCACTTGTGAAGGCAGGACATCAGTAGCTGGCGGATTGTCTTTTGTATGGACTATAACAAATTTACTCCATTGCCCTGTATCTTCATAAAAATCTTGTGTAATAATACGTTCTTCATTTTTGTGGACAATCCTTTGCTCAGATTTCAATTCATCATTAAACAGATCCCCAAACTCATAAAGTTCAAATCCCCCGTCAATGTTATAGTATTTAACTGCTTCAATATATGCCTTCCATAAAGGAGGATCCTGGTACAGGTAAATATCCCAGAATGGTTTTCCTGTTAACCTTGCAGGGACCATATTTGAGATATCAGGACAAACAGGTACACAATCCGGTATTTCACCTTTTAATAATGTAAGTAATCTTTCTCTATTTGTCATTTTACTGTTAAATAGTAAGCAAGTTATAGTATTGTTATTTAATAATTATTTATAAGATAAAAAGCTAATGATCCTGTTTACCTGAAGATTAGGCTTAATAAGTTATTAAAAAAGACCATAGTAAGAAACAAATTATACATATAACTGCCTTATATTTAGTAATAAATTTAATACTTTTAAATATTATATATGTTACATGTAAACCCGTTTATTAACTAAAATTATTTGAAATTATGAGAAAAAAATTAAACATTAAGCTACTATGCAAAGTATCGCTATTTACAATAATCTGTGCCTTTCTTTTTAGCTTTAGCAGTAAGGCACAGGAATTGGTAACGGGCGGTAATATGGAAGATAGCTCTGCCTGGAATTTTTACTGGGGCACTAATGGTCCGGATTCAGCAGGAACATATGAATTTAATCATGTGGCCGATGGCCCTGCTGCTGGTGCAGGAGGTTGCTATATGGTTTCAAGCTATGGGCAATCAGCATCTTTCCTGTGGCAACCAGTAACTATAACTCCAGGCCATAAATACCTTATTACAGGTGCTTATAAGAATGCTTCTGTAGATTCAACTCAAAATACCTGGGTGGAACTTTTCATTACCAGGGTCAAACCAGCCGGGGGCGAAATGACTACTGATATCGGATACGAGTTAAACACATGGATGGAGCCTGAAATTTTAAATTTTGACGGCACTTTCCACGATGATTTCCGCCTTGCAAATACTGCGACAAAAGAAATCTTCATTCCTGATACCGTAACACAAACAGAATGGTATCTCGTACTTAAAGCCGGTTGCTGGAACAACCTGTCTGATCCTGATCCAACCTTCATTTTGTTATTTGATGAAATAAGTCTTACAGATCTTGGAGTTAAAGAAACTATATTCCCAATTGAAACTATTGTATTTGGAGCTGTTGATAATGCAGAAGACTTTACTGGAACTGTAAATTTGAGTTGGGATGCTGATTCTGTATATCTTAAATTTGAGATAGTAGATGATAGTATCGTAAATACCGGTAATAGCTGGCAAGTAGATAATATCGAAATTTATTTTGATATGGATAATTCCAAGAATATCCACTGGCCACGAAATCAAGAGTGGCAACAAGCAGTTGATGAAGCGTATGACGATAATGATTATCAATTAAGACTTGTTCCTGATGTGCCTTTTGCAACAAATAATACTGCGAGACCAGGTGGCACATCTATTGTAGCTGGAAGTGAAAATCAGATATATGAAAGAACTGCTGAAGGCTATGAATTTATGCTGAACGTTGCATGGGATTCATTACTTTTAGGATTTAATGCTGCAGTTGGTACTGAAATAGGTTTTGATGTACTTCATAGTGATAATGATGCTGTAGCAAGTGATGCCAATCGCAACCAGATTACCTTTAACTCTCCTACAGAATTTCCTTATAATGATCCTTGTTTATTTGGCACTTTACAACTCAGATCAAACGGAACGTTTATGAGAGTATTGGATACCGAAAATCCTACCGTTCCTGATAATTTAGCTGCAAGTGTAGATCAGAATGGCGTTGTTTTAACCTGGGATGCCTCAAGTGATAACATTGTTGTTCATCAATATATTGTCAGACAAGGGTCCAGCGCTATCGATACAATTCTGGCAAAACAGTCAGATAATACATATACAGTTCCGGATTTGGCTGCCGGTGATTATGAATTTCGTTTAAGAGCTCTCGATGTATATGAAAACATGTCTGGATGGACGCCTACTATTGATGTAACTGTTACGTCTGTTGATGAAAATACTGTCTCAAGCTTAAAGTTGTATCCGAATCCAGCTAACAATGTAATTAATATCAGCAGTGAAGAATCAATTGAAAATGTTACAATTACCGATATTATCGGGCAGGAAGTAATGAAGATTAATGTTAATGCTTCAAGTACACAGATAATGGTTCAAGATTTAAGTTCCGGAGTATACTTTTTAACAGTTAAACTCAATAGCGGTTCAAGCGTAAATAGAATTATTGTTGAATAATTTTTAATGACATTAAAAGAAAGAGGCTGGTATTTTATCAGCCTCTTTTTTATGAATTTTAAAGTCTTAAATTGTATTTTAATCTGGAATATTATAATTTACTATTTTTCGTAATAATTTGATATAAAAACCCTTCATAATGGATAAATTATTTTCAGAACAGAACATGGCCCTGAGTATTTTTGATGCAATGAACACGCGGGATTTTTCGAAATTTGAAAATTTTATCACTGAAAGTGTTGTTTTTGATTTCCCTGGTGCAGGCCGCATAGAAGGTTATAAAAGGGTTATCATTTTTCTCAAAGCTTTGCTGAGAAAGTACCCTGAGCTTAAATTTACAGTAACTGAAATTATCACGGATAATCAAAGAGCCTGTGCAGTATGGACTAACAAAGGGGAAGATATAAATGGCAATACTTACTCAAACAGCGGCATAACGCTCTTATATTTTACCGGAAACAAAATAACATTTATCAGTGATTATTTTAAAGATACTTCGTTCGTAAAACCGTGATGAATACAGTTTTATGTATTTTTTTATAATACATCACCTATGAAGAAAGTATTGGCACTAAATGGTAGTATGCGCAGGAACGGGAATACATCAATTCTGCTCCGGCATTTTCTTAATGGCGCAGGAAATTCTACAGGAGCTGTTGAGGAAATAATTGCACACGATATTAATCTTGAATACTGCAGGGGATGTCTGCGCTGTAACCTGATAGGGAAATGTTCGGTAAATGATGATGACTGGGTTGAGATAAGTAGTAAAATACTTGATGCCGATGTTATTGTATTTGCTTCACCTATATATTTTCATCATATTACAGCGTCACTAAAAAAGGTTATTGAGCGGTTTCGTTCTTTTGTTCATGTGCAGATAACAGAAACCGGACTCAAACACACTCCCAGGGAAGAGTGGAATAAAGATTTTGTTTTGCTATTGTGTATGGGCTCATCCGATGTTTCTGATTCCGATCCGGTTATTGAACTTTTTAAGTACATTAAATCAATTCTTGGGCCTAAGAACAGGTTACATATAATAACTGCAACCAGGCTGGCTGTAGTAAACCAGGTATCAAAAACAGAAGCTGAACTTGAAAAACTATATCCAAAACTTAACCTGCCGGCAAATCTTGCTAAAGAAGATTACAGAAAAAATCAAAAAGTCATAAAACAGTGTTTCGAGCTGGGAAAAGGACTTGCAAAGTAAAATATTTCATGCCGCTATAAACTGAGAATATTCCGTCCTTCTTTAATGTAATCGGTTAATACTTTACCTGTATAATAAACATTAACGCCCAGTTCTTCAAGTTTCCCGGATACGCCGTACATGTCCGCACAACCTTTGCATGCCTCAACAGCAACTCCTGATTCAATTAATTTTACAATGTAATCCTGTAATTCTTTATCTTCTGAAAGTAGTTTTGCAGATGGTCCCCATACTAATAATGTAAGATCATCCCACCATTTATATTTTTTAGCGTTATAAGTATACATGAATACCATTTTCAGAGCCACGTCCCTGTCTCCACTGGTCCATAGAATTACCAGTTTTTCATTGCCCGGGATTTTTAATGTATCCCTGGTTTGCAGGTTGTCTCCGGTTTGAGCCTTTACATGACTGGCAGCAGTTAATGCTAAAATTACCAGTACTGTAAAAATTAGTACTTTCTGTTTCATCATAAGTTCTCCTTATATTTTAGTTTGAATATATTTATTACGTTATCAGACTTGTTCTAGCCAGGATTATAATATTCGAGCACATTCATTGCAAATCTGGCAGACACGGTTCCAGGTCCGCCACTCATCTCTATGCCAACTTCGACTGATTCAATTATTTCATCTCTGGTTGCACCGTCATTTAATGCTTGTTTTATATGCCATTCCATGCATGATTCACAATTAATCACTACTGATATTCCTATTGCAATAAGTTCTTTTTGCTTTTTACTCAGTTTACCATCCCTGTAAGTATTTTGCTCCATATCAACAAAGGACTGGTATACTTTTGATCTTTTCGAGTAAAAGGAATGGGCTTTTTTTCTTGCTTTTACAAGCTGCTTAATTCTTTCTTTATCTGAGTTTTCCATATGTTTTAATTTTTATTACTATCAGGTTATATAATATAATTTTTTCCCCTGCCTGACTGAAAGCAGAAATAAATAATTCCTGTATATCTCAAATAAAGAGATAACAAAGATTTAACAAGATAAAAAGAAGTGAACGATTATTTACTTTTTAATATAATTATTTTGTCACCGATTATTTCTCCATTGAATTCTATTAAAAAGTAATACAGACCGTTATTTATATTATGCAACTCATTAATATCCAGCAAGTATCTATAGATATTTGCCCCTTTTACAGGTTTGTAATCACTATATACAACTTTTCCTGAAGAATCAATAAGTCTAATATATGCTAGTCCATTTACAGGCATCTTAACTTCAAAGACAATTTCAACAATATCACTACACGGATTAGGATAAATTGATTTTATAAAGAACAATTTATTGCCTTCCTCTACTTTGTTTGGTGTTTCAATAAATGCAAGCGGATTTCCCGTATCATCTTGCTCGCCTCCCTGAAAGCTTGTGAACGGACTAATAACACCGTAATTAATACTTAGATCTATTATTTCCTGTTTTATACCGTCTGAAATACCCGGGTTATTCATGTTTAAGTAATATTCAATTAACAGGTCTTCAATTTTCTTCTTGGCCCATAACTTAGTTAAAAACTGATACTGGCTGTTTGATGTATCAGACAGTTCCGGATAATATACATATTCAACATAGCTGGAATAAGCATTACCTGTTATTGTAGCGGTCAATGCAGCGGCCTCTTCATATCTTCCAATCAGGACCATCTGCTGTCCTTTATAAAGATTAGGGAGTTGACCAGGATATAATTCACTAATTATAGGTGGCGAAAAAGTGACCTCGGTATTCAATAGAACAGGATTTCTAATCATAAGATAAAAATCTGTAATGATTTCTTCCAGTTCGTAGTCTGCTAAGAATTCACAAATACCATTATTATTATTTGCAATTGTAGTTAATAACCTTTCATTTGTAGAGCTGCCTATCCCAAATGTGAAGACCGAAATTTGCTTCTCAGACTGAGTTATAAGATTATCAATATAGCCTATAAGTTCATCAGTGTCTGTAATTCCTGTAGTCTGCTCGCCGTCAGTAAAGAAAATAATAATATTAGCTGTATTTGTATCAGCAACAGAAAATTGGGGTACAGCTGTACTAAAGGCACCAGAGATGTTAGTTAGACCACCGGCATCGAGAGAATTAATATAGGTAATGGCAGCATCTTCATTTGCTATATTATAATCAACATGTTCTGATCTGAAAGTAGTTATATCCTGTGCAAATGAAATAATGTTAAATTTGTCTCCTTCATTTAGATTTTCTACTATAAATTTTGCAGCATTCCTGGCCTGGACAATTTTATCTCCGGACATGCTTCCTGATCTGTCAACAATCAAAGTAAATACTTTATCTATTACATCGGTATTTTCACTTGGATCAGGTTCAACAATGAAAGCAAAAAATCCCCTTCCATGCTCGTCCACTGTCAGAC
>CP070654.1:1782579-1787466 GCA_020354785.1 Bacteroidales bacterium | reverse complement strand
TTAGATTTCCCGGGAGCGGGAGTATTTGAATATATCTCCTTCAGATCTGCAATGGCAGTAATAACATCACTTATTATTTCTTTATTATTTGGTAAAAGAATAATTAATATCCTCAGAAAAAAGCAAATAGGTGAGCCTGTCAGGAATCTGGGATTAAAAGGACAAATGCAAAAGAAGGGTACACCGACCATGGGCGGATTAATTATACTTGCCTCCATCCTGATCCCGGTACTGTTATTTGGAAATATTAAAAACATATACATTATTTTAATTCTGATAACTACGATTTGGTTAGGTCTGGTAGGTTTTATAGATGATTACATAAAAGTCTATAAAAAAAGTAAAAAGGGTTTAAGAGGGAAATTTAAAATAACAGGGCAAATAATTCTGGGACTGGTAGTAGGACTTACTCTGCACTTTAATGATAATATTGTTGTTCGTGAAAAAGTATTAAATGAACAGGGATTGCCTGTTATGAGGATAGTTGAAGGTGAGAATGAGACTGAAAGCACCAATGTGTACGTCACCCGCGATGTAAAATCCACAAAAGTAAATATCCCTTTCTTTAAAAATAACGAATTTGATTATGCCATGTTAATTGGTTTTTTGGGAGATAAAGCAAAAGACTGGGCATGGATTGTGGTAACTGTAGCTGTTATTCTTATTGTAATAGCAGTTTCCAACGGGGCAAATCTAACGGATGGTCTGGATGGTCTGGCATCAGGTACGTCATCAATAATCGGGCTTACCCTGGGAATTTTAGCATACGTTTCGGGTAATATGATTATTGCCGACTATTTAAATATTATGTATATACCATATAGCGGTGAGCTTGTAATTTATATGAGTGCTTTTATTGGAGCGCTCATAGGCTTTATGTGGTATAATTCATATCCTGCACAGGTTTTCATGGGAGATACCGGGAGCCTAGCTATTGGAGGGATAATTGCCGTATATGCAATTCTTATCAGGAAAGAACTGTTGATTCCGATTTTATGCGGAGTGTTCTTTGTAGAGAGCCTGTCAGTTTTATTACAGGTGAGCTATTTCAAATTAAGCAAAAGAAGATCAGGTACAGGTAAAAGAATTTTATTAATGGCTCCCCTGCATCATCATTATCAGAAACTTAATTATCCTGAACCTAAAATAGTTGTCAGGTTTTGGATTGTAAGCATACTACTAGCTGTAATAACAATTGTGACATTAAAAATTAGATAATTAATGGATCAAAGGGTTGTAATACTTGGGGCCGGAGAAAGCGGAACAGGCGCAGCCGTTCTGGCCAAGAAGCAGGGCCATGATATCTTTGTTTCTGATTCCGGCAAAATTAAACCTTATTATAAAGAGATTCTTTTTAATTATGAGATTGACTGGGAGGAGGAGAAACATACCGAAAGGCTGATTTTAAATGCAGATGAAATAATTAAAAGTCCGGGTATCTCGGAAAAATCTGAGATAATCCAGTTAATCAGAAAAAAAGATTTAAGAATTATCTCTGAAATAGAATTTGCCGGCCGCTACACAGACTCAAAAAAAATCTGTGTAACGGGCAGCAATGGCAAAACAACCACCACCTCGCTGCTTCATCATATGATGAAAAAGGCAGGATTAAATGTTGGCATCGCCGGCAATATAGGTAAGAGTTTTGCTATGTCAGTAGCTGAAGATTACTATGATTATTATGTACTTGAAATCAGCAGTTTTCAACTCGACGGCATGTATGAATTCAAGCCTGATATAGCAATTCTTTTAAATATAACTCCTGATCATCTTGACAGATATGATTATAACCTTCAGAAATACATCGACTCAAAGTTCAAGCTGACCCAGAATCTGTCTGAAGATGAGTACTTCATTTATTGTTCAGATGATGAAATCACAATCCGTGAGCTGGAAAAGATAGTTGTTAAGGCAAAACAACTGGGTTTTACAATGAAAGAAAAAAGACAGAGGGGTGCTTATATGAAAAATCATAATATAAATTTTGAAGTCGAGGAGGAGAGTTTTGAAATCTCAGTCGCTGACCTTTCGTTAAAAGGTAAACATAACGTTTATAACTCAATGGCTGCGGGGCTTGCCGGAAGCGTTCTTCACTTGAGAAAAGATGATATAAGAAACAGCCTGATGGATTTTACAGGGGTTGAACACAGGATGGAAAGGGTAGTCAAAGTCCATGGTATTGAATTCATAAATGATTCTAAAGCCACAAATGTAAACTCAACATGGTATGCCCTTGAATGTATTACCAATCCGATAATATGGATTGCAGGCGGAGTAGACAAAGGAAATGATTATTCCGAGCTTATGGAATTAGTTGGGAAAAAAGTGAAAGCAATAATCTGTATAGGTACTGACAATTCAAAAATTCACAAAGCATTCAGCAAAACTGTGAAAAATATAATAGATAGCAAATCAATGCTGGAAGCCGTGCAAACAGCATATTTCCTGGGTAAGGATGGTGATACGGTTTTATTATCACCGGCTTGTGCAAGCTTTGATTTGTTTGAAAATTATGAGGATAGGGGCTGGCAGTTTAAAAAATATGTTAAGGAATTATAGTATTGTAAAAAAGTATAAAGATGGCCAGTGATTTTAAAAAATATTTCCAGGGTGATGCTATTATCTGGGCAGTGGTAATTGTATTATCCATCTTTTCATTACTGGCAGTTTATAGTTCTACAGGTTCCCTGGCATATAAATACCAGGGAGGAGATACAAGTTATTATGTTATTAAGCACGCTATTTTATTACTTTTCGGCCTGGTTATAATTTTCATTATTCATAAAATACATTTCAAATATTTCTCCCGCCTTTCACAAATATTGCTTGTTGTAGCAGCATTTCTGCTGGTCTTAACACTATTCATCGGTATCAGCATTAACAGTGCTACCCGCTGGTTAGTAATACCTGTTATAGGACTGACTTTTCAGACATCGGACCTCGCCAAACTGGCATTAATTATGTATCTGGCAAGAATGTTATCACTCAAACAAAAGAATATTAAAGATTATTACGGGGCATTTATACCAATCCTGGTTCCGGTTTTAGTTATCTGTATGCTGATACTACCGGCTAATTTGTCCACAGCAATAATGCTTTTTGTTACTTCATTTATATTGATGTTTATCGGCAGGATAAGTTTTAAATACTTATTTATTTTCAGCGCTATTGCCGCTGTTATAATAGGCATATTCATAATACTGGCACTATCAAATAAGTGGGAAGGCAGGGTTGGAACCTGGAGAAGCAGGATAGAAAGTTTTGTTGACAAGGATAGTAAAGAAAACTATCAGATAGATCAATCAAAAATAGCTATAGTGTCGGGGGGAGTTATAAAAGTCAGACCCGGTAAAAGTGTCCAGAGGAATTTTTTACCCCTGCCTTACTCTGACTTTATTTATGCAATAATTATTGAGGAGTACGGACTGGCAGGTGGAATAATTATAATGTTCTTATACCTGTATTTACTTTTTAGAGCCGGTGTAATAATTAAAAAAAGTACCAGGACATTTCCGGCATTCCTGGCAATGGGACTGACAATTCTTATAGTTTTTCAGGCAATGGTAAATATGGCGGTAGCAGTAAATATTTTACCTGTTACAGGCCAGCCCCTGCCAATGGTTAGTATGGGAGGTACATCGATGATATTTACCTGTATTGCATTTGGAATCATACTAAGCGTAAGCAGAGAAACTAATAAACAGATTGCAGCAACTCATGATAAAGAACAAAGTGAAAAAGAAAATATTAATTAGCGGAGGTGGTACAGCAGGACATATATATCCTGGAATTGCAATTGCCAATGAATTAAAGAAAAGAGATGAAGGTACTGACATACTTTTTGTTGGAGCGAAAGGCAAAATGGAAATTGAGAAAGTCCCTGATGCAGGATATAAAATTCTGGGATTGCCTGTTAGCGGATTACACCGAAAGCTAACAATTAAAAATGTTGTTGTTTTATTTAAATTATTAAGTAGCCTGATCAAAGCGCGCAAAATATTGAAAAAATATAAACCCGACCTGGTTGTCGGTGTTGGAGGTTATGCCAGTGGCCCTGTGCTCAGAATTGCTTCCGGCATAGGAATACCTACATTACTTCAGGAACAGAACTCCCATGCCGGTATTACTAACAAGATTCTGGGTAAAAAGGCAAAGATTGTTTGTGTCGCCTATGAGGGCATGGAGGAATATTTTCCAAAAGAAAAAATTGTTCTGACCGGTAATCCTGTCAGAGATTATGTGTTTGAAATAAACGCAAAGACTGACAAAGCTCTCAAATACTTTAATATCTCCGGAAACAAAAAAGTATTACTCATAATGGGGGGCAGCCTTGGAGCACAGACTATTAATGAAAGTATCACCGAAAATCTTGATTTAATAGCTAAAGCGAATATTGATGTAATCTGGCAAACCGGCAAACATTATTTCAATACAATATCAGAAAGCCTGAAAGACAACAGGTTAAAAAATATCAGGATAGTCGATTTTATTAGCAGAATGGACTATGCATATGCCGTATCAGATGTAATAGTAGCAAGAGCCGGGGCCAGTACTATATCTGAGCTGTGCCTGGCAGGAAAACCTGTAATCCTGGTGCCTTCTCCAAACGTGGCAGAAGATCATCAGACAAAAAATGCTATGGCACTAGTGAAAAATAATGCTGCATTGATGATAAAAGACTCAGATGCAAGAAAAAAATTAATACCTGAGGCTATCCAGCTTATTAACAACAGCAGCCTTATTGAAACTCTAAGCAGAAACTGTAAAAAAATGGGAATAAAAGATTCAGCTGAAAGAATTGTGGATGAAATATATAAACTGATATATTAAAAGCGGTGAATTTAAATACATATAAAAGGGTTTATTTTATTGGTATCGGGGGCATTG
>CP070654.1:1773817-1782479 GCA_020354785.1 Bacteroidales bacterium | reverse complement strand
TCATCTTCCCGAATTAAATGTATTATTACCTGTAGGAATCTCATTTTATACATTTCAGACACTCAGCTATACAATTGATGTGTATAAGGGAACAAAAAAGCCTGAAAGGCATTTCGGACTATTCGCTCTCTATGTGGCATTTTTCCCTCAATTAGTTGCCGGACCCATAGAGAGGTCAACCCGTTTACTGCCACAGATGCATCAGCATTTTAAATTTGACTACGAAAGGGTAAAGAACGGCATCCTCCAGATGTGCTGGGGCTTCTTTAAAAAGGTAGTTATAGCTGACCGGCTGGCAGAATATGTTAATATGGTATACAATAATACCGCTGATTACGGGGGGACACACTATATAATAGCTACAGTCTTTTTTGCTTTTCAGATATATTGTGACTTTTCAGGTTATTCGGATATTGCTATCGGTTCAGCTTCAATTATGGGATATGACCTGATGCGCAATTTCAAGAGGCCATACCTGGCACATAGCATAAGAGAATTCTGGGCGAGATGGCATATATCCCTGTCAACATGGTTCAGGGATTATCTGTATATTCCTCTTGGGGGAAACAGGGTTGTTAAATGGAGATGGTATTACAACCTGTTTATCACATTCCTGATTAGCGGTTTATGGCACGGGGCTAACTGGACCTTCATTATATGGGGCGCACTGCACGGCTTTTACCTGATATTTGCAATATGGACAGCCGGTATAAGAGGAAGAATAAATGCTGCTGTGTTCGGTAAAAATAAAGGGCTGTTTAATGTGACTCAGATTGTTATTACTGTATTTTTGGCCTGGTTTGCCTGGATATTCTTCAGGGCAAATACTATTGGAGATGCTTTTTTAATAGTCAAAAATATATTTACGTCTTCTTCAGGACCATTAAACCTGTTTCTGTTTAAATCTGATTTTTATATTTCAATTGTATTAATAATTATGTTAATCATAATTGAGATGCTTGAAGAAAGAATGCAGCTTTATGAAAAACTAAAGAATTTTGTAAGACCGGTAAAATGGATATTACTAATTTTGATAATATTATCAATCGTTGTTCTGGGTAAGTGGGAATCAATTGATTTTCTTTATTTTCAGTTCTAAAAGTCAACGACTAAATGAGAAAAGAAAAGATACTAAAATGGTTAATATTTCTGAGCGGCATAATATGCCTGTTTGCATTTATTGCTATAAGAATCAGGCCATTATTTAATATAGCGGCAACCGACAAGCTTGAGCCGGGATACTGGGATAATACGAAGTACGGAGAACTTTATCACTTTAACTATATCCTGGATTTCAGAGAAGATATTCCTCCGGTAGAGGTAAAATATCAATATTCCGATGACCACCCCGGCCTGGAAGAAGCTGATATATATACTTTCGGGGATAGTTTTTTTGACTTCGCCAGGCATGAACAATTTCCAAAAAGGTTGGGCAAAATATTAAATAAAAAAGTCTACTTTGCTCATAACGGATATCCATTGCAATATTTTGCAGAAAACGGATTTAAAAACAATTCGCCGAAAATTTTGATTTTTGAACAGGTAGAGCGATATGTCCCGGATAAATTTATGAAGGAACATAAAGTTGAAATAAAAACTGACAGCCGGTCACCAATCAGAAAGAAGGCAGCAGTAGTAAAAGATTTGCTTTTTTACAGCAGAAGTGAACAACTTTATGATGCACTTATAAAAAGAAGCTATTTTACCACCTGTATTTACACAATTATTGCAACAGTGAAATTCAGATTATTCGGATATATATCAAATCTAACACCTGTTTACACACTAAAACATGATACACCCTGGTTATATTACGAGGATCAGGTAAATGAGACAATGACAAGTTTTTATTACAAATTCTCAGACGCGGAAATAGATACTATGTGTGACAACATGGAAAAACTTAGTGCGGAATTAAAGGAACAATACAATATCGACATGGTTCTGCTACCTTTGCCGGCTAAATATACTGTCACACATCATCTGCTGAATAATGACGAATATAGTAATTTCCTGCCAAGGTTATACAGGGAAATGGATAAACGAGGAATAAGGTATATAAGTGTATTTGACGATTTTATGAAATCGGGCGAGAACCTGTATTATGGCACGGATAGCCACTGGAATAATAACGGTATTAACCTGGCACTTGAAAAGACAGTACAATTCTTAAAAAATGATTCTGTTTATCTTGGAATTTATAATAATTAAAATACAGCAATTATGAAAGTAGTTATTTTAGCAGGAGGATTTGGTACAAGAATAAGTGAAGAAAGCGGTATACGCCCAAAACCCATGGTGTATGTTGGCAACAGGCCTATTCTCTGGCACATTATGAAAATATACTCCCACTATGGTTTAAATGAATTTATAATCTGCCTGGGATATAAAGGATATATGATTAAAGAATATTTTGCAAATTATTTCCTGCATGAATCAGATGTTACTTTTAATATGGAATCCAATAAGATGGAAGTGCACCGCAAAAAGGCGGAACCATGGAAAGTAACACTTGTTGATACCGGATTAAATTCAATGACAGGAGGAAGACTTAAAAAAGTTAAGGATTATATTGGAAATGGTACTTTTTGTCTGACTTATGGCGACGGAGTAAGTGATATTAACATCCCTGACCTTGTCAGGTTTCATAAATCAGAAAAGGCCCTCGCTACTCTGACTGCTGTTAAGGAACCCGGGAGATTTGGGGTCTTCAGCTTAAGCGAAGGAATAAATAAAATATCAAATTTCAGGGAAAAACCTAATATAAAGACCGATAAGAGTGCCTGGATAAATGGAGGATTCTTTGTCCTGGAACCTGAGGTTATTAATTACATAGAATCGGATATCACTGTCTGGGAAAAAGAGCCCCTGGTCCAGCTTGCCAATGAAGGTAAATTATCAGCATACAGGCATAAGGGCTTCTGGCAGTCTATGGACACACTCAGGGATAAAAATGTACTTGAAGCTTTATGGAGTTCAGATAATCCGCCGTGGAAAATCTGGGATGACAGCAAATAAATAATAATATAAACAGAAAAACTTAAATTTTAATGAAAATTTTAATAACAGGGAACCTTGGCTATGTTGGTTCGGAATTAGTAAAAGAACTGAGGAAGAAATATCCTGATGCTGTATTAGCAGGCTATGACATCGGCTTTTTTGCCGGCAATCTTACCAATAAAATTAATGCGCCTGAAATATATATTGATCAGCAGGTTTATGGTGATGTGAGGGATTTTCCCGAAGAATTACTTGAAGGAGTAGATACTGCAGTTCAGCTCGCAGCAATATCAAACGACCCTATAGGTAATAAGTTCGAGAAAGTTACTCTTGATGTTAACTATAAAGCTGTAATTGATATTGCTAAAAAAGCAAAAAAGAAAAAAGTTAAAAATATAGTATTTGCTTCGAGCTGTAGTGTATATGGGTTTGCAGAAGAAGATGCCCGTAAGGAAACATCTGAAGTTAATCCGCTGACTGCATATGCCAAATCAAAAGTGTATGCAGAAAAGGAACTGGAACCACTTGCAGATGATAATTTTAAAATCACCTGTCTTCGGTTTGCTACTGCCTGCGGGTTAAGTGACAGACTGCGGTTAGACCTGGTGCTTAATGATTTTGTTGCAGGTGCAATATCATCTAATGAAATTTCAATATTGAGTGACGGCACACCCTGGAGGCCCCTGATAAATGTAAGGGATATGGCCCGTGCAATTATTTGGGCTCACGAAAGAGATCCCTCCGAAGGAGGTAATTTCCTTACCGTAAATACAGGAAGCAATCAGTGGAACTACCAGGTAAAAGAGCTTGCATTTGAGATCAACAAAATACTTGCACAGGTTAATGTCTCAATAAATAAAGATGCCCAGCCTGATAAAAGATCATACAAGGTAAGTTTTGATAAGTTTAAAGAACTTGCACCTGACAACCAGCCGGAATATGATCTGAAAAATACAATTTCAGATTTAATTGACGGTTTGTCAGATATCAATTTCAATGATAAAAACTTCAGGCAATCAAGACTAATAAGATTATTCGTTGTAAATGAACTTGTAGAAAAGGGTATATTAGACAAGAATCTAAGGCTAATTAAATAATAGATGAAGTATATTGAGACTCCTCTCAAAGGAGCATATATAATTGAATTAGAGCCATTTCAAGACAACAGAGGATTATTTGCAAGGACTTTTTGCAGGAAAGAATTTCAAAAGATAGGACACCATAAGGAATTTGTTCAGTTTAATCATTCGGCTACTGTTCATAAAGGGACGTTACGCGGTATGCATTACCAGGTGCCTCCCGGCGCAGAAATTAAGCTGATAAGATGTATCAGGGGGAAAGCATTTGACGCTATAATTGACATTCGTCACCAGTCACCAACATTTTTGAAATACTTTGCTGTAGAGCTGGACGAGGAAAATATGAAAATGATATATGTGCCGGAAGGATTTGCCCATGGATTTCAGACACTTGAGAATAACACCCAGTTGATATATCATCATACTCAGTATTATAATCCGGCTGATGAAAGGGGTATCAGGTATAATGATCCGGCTATTAATATTAAATGGCCGATGGAACCTGTGAACCTTACTGAAAAAGATAGTAGTTATCCATTAATTGATAAAAATTTTAAAGGAATTAAAATATGAAATGCAGACATTGTAACACAGAACTGGAACATATATTTGTTGATCTGGTCAACTGTCCGCCATCAAATGACATGCTTAAAAAGGAGCAATTAAATGAGCCTGAACCTTTTTATCCGCTCAAAATATTTGTATGCCATAATTGCTTTCTTGTACAGGTTGATGAAATGAAAAAGGCTGACAAAATATTTGATAGTGAATACACCTACTTCTCATCCTATTCGACAAGCTGGCTTGCACATGCAAAGAAATATGTTGACATGATGATGAGCAGGTTCGGATTTGATGAGAGCTCACTTGTAATTGAAATAGCATCAAATGACGGATACCTTTTACAGTACTTTAAAGAATATAATGTCCCTGTACTTGGGATTGATCCTACAGCCAACACTGCAGCAGTTGCAATAGAAAAAGGCATTGATACAATAGTTGATTTTTTTGGTGCTGACTTTGCAAAAGAAAACCTGGTTGACAAGGGAATAAAAGGCAATTTGATACTGGGAAATAATGTTTTGGCCCACGTTCCTGATATTAATGATTTTGTTAAGGGTATGAAACTCGCTCTCAAAAAAAACGGGATTGTTACCATGGAATTTCCGCACCTTATGAAACTGGTAGAAGAATGCCAGTTTGATACCATATATCATGAACATTTCTCATATCTTTCTTTTACAGTTGTTAAAAGGATATTTGAACACCAGGGACTGGAAATGTTTCATGTTGAGGAATTACCTACTCACGGGGGATCGCTAAGAATTTTTGCCAAACATGCGGACGATAAAACCAAGGATATTTCAGGTAATGTAACAAACCTGCTGAAACGGGAAGCAGAAGCAAAAATGAATTCAATGGAATACTATAGCAATTTCCAGGAAAGAGTAGATAAAATAAAATATAATGTCTGGGAATTCCTAATAAAAGCCAGGAAAGAAGGGAAAAAGGTAATAGGTTATGGTGCAGCCGCCAAGGGAAATACGCTCCTTAACTACTGCGGAATTAAAGGCAGTGATCTTATTCAGTTCGCCGTTGATGCTTCGCCGCATAAACAAAACAAGTATTTGCCTGCAAGTCATATTCCTGTGAAAGACCTGGATAGTATATCGGAATATAAGCCGGATTATATAATTATTCTTCCCTGGAATCTTAAATATGAAATCAGTGAGCAGCTGAGTCATGCCAGGGATTGGGGAGGAAAATTTGTAACATTTATACCTGAAATAAATGTATTTTAGATAATGCTGAATCCGGATATAAATAAAACAGAGCTTAACAAGGCCGGTAACGGGATGTACGAACTTATCTCGGAACTATATCCCTTTTGCAGAAGTATTACGGGAAATGGGGTCAGGCAAACCCTTGACACCCTGCAAAAGCACATTCCCCTGCAAATAAATGAGGTGCCTGCAGGTACCAAAGCATTTGACTGGGAAGTTCCCCGCGAGTGGAACATCAAAGATGCTTTTATTAAAAATTCAAAAGGAGAAAAGATAATAGATTTTCGCAAGTCAAATCTCCATGTTCTGAATTATAGCATACCTGTTAATAAAAAAGTGAATCTGGAAGAATTAAAAAAACATGTTTTCACTTTACCTGACAGACCTGACTGGGTGCCTTACAGGACATCTTATTACCAGGAAAACTGGGGCTTCTGCATGTCACATAACCAGCTTAACGGCCTGCCTGAGGATACATACGAAGTCTTCATTGATTCAGATTTAACCGGTGGCAGTCTGACTTACGGTGAATTCTTTATTAAAGGGGATATAAAAGATGAGGTACTGCTTTCCACACATATATGCCATCCCTCATTGTGTAATGATAACTTATCAGGTATTGCCCTGTTAACCTTCCTCTCAAAGATTCTTAACAAACAAAGTCTGAAATATTCTTACAGATTCCTTTTTATACCGGGGACAATCGGTTCCATTGTCTGGTTAAGTAAAAATGAAGACACTGCTAAAAGAATAAAACACGGGCTGGTAGCTACACTACTGGGAGACGATTCTGATTTTACCTATAAAAAAAGCCGGACCGGTAATGCAGAGATTGACCTGGCAGCTGAACACTACCTGAAATCAACTGCCATACCGCATAAAACAGTTGATTTTTTTCCTTACGGTTATGATGAAAGGCAATATTGCAGCCCCGGATTTAATTTACCTGTAGGATGCTTAACCAGGAAGCAGCACGGTGAGTTTCCCGAATATCATACTTCGGCTGACAATATGGATTTCGTAAAACCCGGGAGGCTCGCAGAATCGCTGGCTGTATACCTTGAAATCTTAAATATCCTTGAGCATAACGCAACATATATTAACCTGAATCCTAAATGTGAGCCCCAGCTTGGCAGGAGAGGACTATATGAAAAAATAGGCGGTACTAACGAAACACAAACAATGCAACTGGCAGCATTATGGATTTTAAATATGTCGGACGGTAAAAACAGCTTACTTGATATAGCAATAAAATCGGGTATTGAATTCAGAATAATAAAAAAATCGGCTGACGCATTAATCGAGTGTAATTTACTGAAAAGGTATGAAATATGATATTACAATAATAGGTGGAGGAATTGTAGGTCTTGCTACAGCCTTAAAGCTGAAGGAACGCAAACAGGATCTCAAAATTGCCTTACTTGAAAAGGAAAAAGCTCTGTCGCAGCACCAGACAGGAAACAACAGCGGGGTAATTCATGCAGGGGTTTATTATAAACCCGGCAGTCTGAAGGCTGTAAACTGCAGAAAAGGATACCGGATGCTGGTAGATTTTTGTGATAAAGAGAGTATAAAATACGAGCTCTGCGGGAAACTTATTGTGGCAACAAAAAAAGAAGAGCTTGCCAGCCTGGACAACCTCTTTGAAAGAGCAAAAAAGAACGGGCTTGAAAAGGTAAAAAAAATACCCGGGGATCAGATTAAGGAATATGAGCCGTATGCGACGGGTATTGGTGCACTGGTCGTTCCTTATACAGGAATAATAGACTTTCTTGAAGTCAGCAATAAATATGCACAGATATTTACCGAAAGATATGGAGGCGAGGTGTATCTGAATCACAAAGTTACAGATATAAAAAACTATAGTGATTATTCAGAAGTAATAACGGCAAATCAAAATTTTCAGACAAAACTTGTAGTAAATACTGCCGGTTTATATTCTGATAAAATAGCCAGAATAAATAACAAGAAGATAAACGTAAGAATTATTCCATTCAGGGGCGAATATTCAGAGTTATCAAAGGAAAAAAGCTACCTTGTTAAAAACCTTATATATCCTGTCCCTGATCCAAATTTTCCTTTCCTGGGTGTACATTATACACGGATGATTAACGGAGGTATTGAAGCAGGGCCGAATGCAGTATGGGCATTTAAGAAGGAAGGGTATAAAAAAACAGATTTTAGCTGGAATGAGTTCTGGGAAGCGCTGGCATGGAGGGGATTCAGGAAAGTAATGTTTCAATACTGGAAAATGGGAATGGGAGAATATTACCGGTCTTTTAACAAGAGTGCACTTGTGAGATCGTTGCAGAGACTGGTGCCTGATATCCGGAAGAAGGATATTGTCAGAGGAGGTTCAGGGGTAAGAGCGCAGGCTTGTGATAAGAATGGAGGTTTAATTGATGATTTTTTGATTATTGAGGATAAATACCAGTTTAATGTTCTGAATGCGCCCTCACCTGCTGCAACAGCATCACTGTCAATAGGTGAAAGGTTATCAGAAGATATTATGAAACGATTTAGTTAATATTAGAGAATATAAATCAGGATTTTATCAATCTTTAAAAGTATTTCATCAACCTAAATCCGTATCACATCAATATATGAAAGAATCGCAAGTATTGTGTTCTTATTTTAACTAATTTTGAAACTTTTAGGCAATTAATCAGTATGAAAAGTATATATTTTAATTGGGCTCAAATGCTTGTTTAACATGCTAAATGAAGCTTTAATAAAAAAGTTGCAACAAAACAGTAAAAAATCGTATTATTATAAAAATTTTGTATAATGAATATTTTA
>CP070654.1:1768624-1773717 GCA_020354785.1 Bacteroidales bacterium | reverse complement strand
TTAGATCATGATTCCAAAACAGCATTAATTGGTGCCACAGTTATTGTTCTTGGTACTGATCCAATTGTTGGTACTATAACTGATCTGGACGGTTATTTCAGAATTGATAATGTCCCGGTGGGGAGAATAAACTTAAAGATATCATATGTCGGGTATGAGGATAAAATTATTTCCAATATACTTCTTGGTACAGGAAAAGAAGCAATACTCTCTGCGGAATTAGTGGAAACTGTTTTAGATATGGATGAAGTTATGGTAACAGCAAAAAAGAATAAAACAGAGTCTCTTAATGAAATGGCACCGGTCAGTGCAAAAGCTTTTACAGTAGAAGAAACAAAGAGATATGCAGGTTCAATTAATGACCCCGCACGAATGGTATCCGGATTTGCAGGAGTAACAGGTGATGCACAGGGAAGAAACGAAATAGTGGTCAGGGGAAATTCACCCCAGGGTATTTTATGGCGACTGGAAGGTATTGAAATTCCCAATCCAAATCATTTTGCCACTGAAGGCACAACTGGTGGTCCTATTAATGCATTAAACAGCACTATGTTATCTAACTCGGATTTTTATTCCGGCGCTTTTGCTCCTGAATATGGAAATGCGTATTCCGGAGTATTTGATATCAGACTGAGAAATGGCAATAATGAGAAAAGAGAATATTCTTTTTCAGCAGGAGTACTTGGAACAGATTTCACTGCAGAAGGGCCATTTAAAAAAGGTAATTCATCTTCTTACCTGGTAAATTACAGGTATTCTACACTGGCTATTCTTGACGATCTTAATTTAGTTGATTTTCAGGGTGTGCCAAAATACCAGGATGCTTCTTTTAAAGTGGTTGTATCCACAGATAATTATGGAGTTTTTTCATTATTTGGTCTACTTGGTAAAAGCAATATATACCAGGAAGATAGTGAAGAAGGAATTAGAAGCGAAGAAGACATTGTTTACAGGACTAATGATTTTGGTGCTGATATGGCAGTTGTTGGGCTTAAAAATACTTATATAATTAACGATAAAACCTATTTGAAAAGTGCAGTTTCATTTTCAGGGAACAGATATTCTAATATTTATAAAGAGTTAAACGATGAAAATGAATTTTACGTTGATGGTTATGATGAATTCACCAATTCAGCAGCTAAGTTTTCATTAATACTGAATAATAAATTTAATGCCAGGAATACGTTGCAAACAGGATTTATTTACACTTATTTGTCATACAATATGTTTTCCGAAGATTTTATCAATCGTTGGGACAGGTTAGTCAGGGAACTTGATACAGATGGAAATGCCGGTTTAATACAATCATATGCCAGCTGGAAACACAGGGTTAATGATGATTTGACTTTGGTTTCCGGGGTTCATTATACTAATTTTTTATTAAACAACAATTATTCTCTTGAACCCAGAGCTAGCCTGAAGTGGAAAATTAAACCCAATCAGACTTTGACAGCAGGTTTTGGCATCCATAGCAAGGTAGGTCCCCTATCCAGATACATGGTAACACAGAACCATGAAGATGGAACCGAAATAACTCCAAACAAAGATATTAAGATGGCAAAGGCAATGCATTATGTTGTGGGATATGATCACATAATTACCAGGAATATGCATTTCAAAGCTGAACTTTATTACCAGTATTTATATGATGTACCTGTTGAAGATAATGAAAACAGTTCGTATTCGGTTTTAAATGCTGTTGAAGGCTGGACAGATCGTTCATTGATAAATAAAGGAACAGGAACCAATTATGGAGCTGAATTTATGCTGGAAAGATTTTTTGCCGACGATTATTATTTTCTGGCAACAGCTTCAGTTTATAATTCAGAGTACAAAGCAATGGATGGAATAGCACGAGATACACGGTTTAATGGTAATTATGCCGCAAACTTACTTGCCGGTAAAGAATTTAAAATTGGCAAACCTTCAAAGGGCAGAACTTTGAGTTTTGACACAAAAGCAGCATTAATAGGTGGGATAAGATATACACCAATCGATCTTGAGCAGTCAATTATACAGGAACGTGAAGTCAGACAGGAAACTAAGCCATTTTCTGAAAAGGGTAGTGATATATTCAAATTGGATATTTCAGTAAGTCTGAGGCGCAATAAAAAGAGGACAACAAGAGAGCTGAAACTGGAAATTCAGAATGTAACTAACAGCCAGGGTCTGGTAACACAATATTATAACAGCCGGAAGAAAGAAATTGAAGATAGCTACCAGCTTCCAATACTGCCGGTTATAAGCTATAAAATAGATTTTTAAATCTCTAATCTGAACCTTATTTAAATACTATAGTTATGAAAACAGTAAAGCACATATTAATAATAATAGTTACCGCGGCTATAAGCGGTAACCTCTTTTGCCAGGTTTGTCAAATGGACCCGGACCACCTCCTTATACCAGATGCCTGTATAATAGATAAAATATTGAGTGAACGTAAAGATGTGCCGGAGATGAAATATACGGAATCAGGTGCTGGTTCTAAAAATATCGAATATGTTCATGAAAATACCATGGATATTGAAAACTGGATGATTGATGCGAATAGCTGGAGCGTTAATAAAACCTGCACTGTAAATGAAAATTTATTTATTGAAGATATCGAACCGGGAATAAATCTGGAAGAGTGGATGCTAAATGCATCTACTTTTCAGAAAATGAATTAAAATTTAGCAGATGAATACTTGTGTAATAACAAAGTAATGAAAGATGCATTGGAAAAGAGCGGATATAAACTTGAAGAATAAGAACAATGGTTAGAATTGTAATTATTATAACAGGGATAATTGTTACCCTGAACCTTGAGGCACAGAACATCCTGAATCATAATAGGACTAATAAAATTATTCATCTTCGTTATGGTTTAGAACCCACTGCTGTTATTGCGGGCGGATATACACATATTTTTTCAGCCGATAAGATCAACAGGCAAATAGCATTGTTTGGTGAGATTAACAATCCGACCAGAAAGATAATTGGCATATCAAATTATGAGTTTAAAACAGGTTGTATAATACCGGCTGTAAAAGTGAAAAACTGGGCCATCATGTATGCCCTTAATCTTTCAACCGGACGTGTAAAAACACAAATCTTAAAATCACATAAGTTTGCCGTGGTTAATAAACTGCAATTAGGCCTATTCCAAGGAAAATGGTATTTTTCATTAACCGGAGAATATGAAAAGAATATTGCCAACAGGATCACCCATTCAGAATACTACCTGGAAACCATTTATCCTGATGTAAAAAACGGGCGGTATAAAGGGGCTGATGGGTACATACAACTTGGAATTGAAACCGGATTTACCGTAAAGGGTAAAATAGATGTCAACTTTGACTTTAAGAGTCCTTTTTCAGAAAAGTTCAATAGCTATAATGGTTCACCGGGGCATATTAATTTAACCATCGGGTATAGAATATGATTTTAAATAATCAACTAATAATTTTGCAGTCATAAAAATAGAAGAATCATCATAATATGGAAAGGCTATTGATATGTTGAAAAAAATTGCAACCGAATTTATGACAAAGATAATGCAGAACAAGACAAACCAGACATTGAAACTCAAAGACGGCAGAACTCTCGGATTTGCTGAATATGGAGATCCACTGGGTAAGCCTATCTTTGAATTTCACGGCAATCCATCTTCAAGGCTGGGGAGTGGATTGTTTGATGAGATGGCAAAGAAAATGGGAATACATGTCATTGGGATAGACCGTCCCGGGATGGGTCTGTCCGATGCCAAACCATGCCCAGGAAATTCTGAAAACGTTAATCAAATGAGTGTTTTGGGAAGTTTTCCGGGAGTCAGAGGTTTCCTGTTTAACACTGGTATTACAACCATTGGATTATTAACAGGTTTCTTTGCAAATATTCCGGGAATAATTATCTGGATAACCTTACTTACAACAAGACTTACCGGGATTGAAGGATTGATTCAGAGACTGGGAATCTTTTTTATCTTGATCCGGATAGAATTTATCGCAGTAATCATTCTAAAATCATTAATATCAATTGTATATAGAAAATAACACAAAAACCGCAGATAACAGTGGATTTTTATTTTGTATTGAGTATTTCGTAAACAAGAATTTTATCTTTTTTACCTTTAACATATAGTGGCTCCCAGGCTTTAACATCAATAATATTTTTAGTTTTTTTATATATACTATCGCTAATTAGAATTGAATTTGGATGTTCTTGAGTCAGTGATTCTATTCTCTTGGCAGTATTTACAGTATCACCAGTAACTGAGTAATCAATCCTGTCTTCTGAGCCCAGATTTCCGGCTATCACTTCTCCACAGTTAATTCCAATTCCCATTTGAATTTCTCTTTTGAATTTATTCCTGTATTTGTCATTAATCTTTGATAAATTTTTCATCATATCAATTCCACAATATATAGCATTTGTTTCATTATCAGGGTATGACACAGGTGCACCAAATGCAGCAAATACTTCATCTCCCACAAATTGATTAACAGTGCCATTATGACTTTTAATTGTTTCTGTCATAATTGAATAATAATCATTTAAAAATGATACTACTTCTTTAGGTGATAATTCTTCACTCATAGGTGTAAATCCCCTTATATCACAGAATAAAACCGCTATATTTCTGAGTTCACCCTCAAATATAGATGAAGAACCTGCGCTTAATGATTTTTCAACAACTTGCTCTGGTACATACTTGACAAATAATTTAAGGGTCCTTTCCTGTTCCTCAACATGTTGCTGCAATTTATTCATTAATGCTTTATTGTTTTCCTGCAATGTATATAACTGCCGGGCATTTTCAATTGTCATCCTCAGTTCATTTTCTTCCCAGGGTTTGGTAATATATCTGAAAACCTTACCGGTATTAATTGCGCTAATGATTACCTCAATATCGCTGAATCCTGTTAATATCATTCTTATGCTATCAGGGAATTCCAATAAAGTCTTTTCCAGAAACTGAATTCCTGTCATCTCCGGCATGCGTTGGTCTGTTATAATAAGATTAATCTTATTTTTATGCATGATTTCAAGTCCTTGAATTCCGCTATTTGCGGTATAAACATTATATTCTCTTCTGAAGGATGCCTTAAAGG
>CP070654.1:1760670-1768524 GCA_020354785.1 Bacteroidales bacterium | reverse complement strand
AAATGACAGATTTATCAAAGGAAGAGCAAAGGCAGCGAACAGAATCGTTACTAAATGAATTCGGACTTAATAAAATAAGAAAAAGTCTTGGTATTCAGCTGTCAGGAGGAGAAAGAAGAAGGACAGAGATTGCCAGGGCCCTTGCTTTAAATCCAAAATTTATTTTGCTGGATGAGCCATTTGCAGGTGTTGATCCAATTGCTGTTGAAGATATTCAGGAAATTGTGGCAAAGCTGAAAACAAAGAATATTGGTATACTTATTACTGATCATAATGTACATGAAACACTTTCAATAACAGACAGGGCTTATTTGCTTTTTGAAGGCGAAATATTAAAATCAGGCACAGCAGAGGAACTTGCCCGTGATGAGCAGGTTAGAAGGGTTTACCTGGGAAAGAATTTTGAATTAAGGTAAAGTTCTTAAATTGTGTTCCAAAATACCTGTTAATCATCTTACATAACTGGAATTCTTTCATTTAAAGAATCTTAATATTTGGAAAAAAATGGTAAATTTGCAACCTGAAATTATGCGGATGTGGCGTAATTGGTAGCCGCGCTAGACTTAGGATCTAGTGCCTTCGGGCGTGGGGGTTCGAGTCCCTTCATCCGCACTATTTCAGAAAACCGCTTTAATTCCGGTTATTATTGCCGGATTTAAGAGCGGTTTTTTAAAACAGGCTATTAATTATTAAATATAAACTGATATTTATTTTTTATGAATATTACAAAAGAGAATATTGATGAGCTTAATGCTGTTATAAGAATTAAAATTGAGAAGGAAGATTATGAAGAGAGATTGAATAATATGTTGAGCGATTTCAGGAGAAAGGCAAGAATTGATGGTTTCAGGCCGGGTAAAGTACCGTTTGGAATGATAAGCAAGATGTACAGAAAGCCGGCTCTAATGGAAGAAATTAATAAAATTCTGTCGGAATCAATTACGAAATACCTGGTTGATGAAAAGCTGAATATTCTGGGAGACCCGCTGCCAAATGAGCAGGAACAGAGCCAGATAGACTGGGATAATCAAACGGAATTTAATTTTGTGTTTGATATAGGATTAGCGCCTGAACCGGATATAAGTATTTCGGCAAAAGAAAAAATTCCTTTTTATACTGTTAAGATTGATGATCAAATAAGATCGAAATATATTGAAAACTACCAGTCGAGAATGGGATCATTCAGAGATATAGGGGTAACGGAAGAAAAGGCTATGATTAAGGCGGATTTATTACAACTTGATAGTGAAGGCAACATTGCTGAAGGCGGAATAAAGGTTGATGAAGCATCAATATCTCTGGAATTGGTTAAGGATGAAAAAATTAAGACTAGTTTATTAGGCAGGGTTGTTAATGATGTTTTATCAATTGATCTTAAAAAGGCTTATCCAAATAATGTTGACCTTTCCGCTTTGCTAAAAATTGAAAAGGAAAAAGTAGCTGAACTGAACGGGAATTTTCAGTTAAAGATAAAGAGTATTTCAAAATTTGAGAAAGCAGAAGTGAATCAGGAGTTCTATGACAAACTATACGGGAAGGACGCTGTAAAATCAGAAGAAGAATTTAAGCAGAGACTTGATGAAGATATTAAGATAAATATGAACAGAGATAGTGAGTATAAACTCAGACTGGATATCAGAAACACCTATTTAAACAAATTCAGAAAAAATCTGCCGGAGGAGTTTCTCAAAAGATGGTTGCTCGCAATAAATAAAGATAAATACACAGAAGAACAGATTGATAAAGACTTTGAACATTTTGCCGAAGATCTTAAATGGCAATTAATTAAAAATAAGATAATTAAAGAAAACGATATAAAAGTTACAGAAGAAGAAATACTGCAGTATGTAAAGGATTATGCAAGAATGCAATTTGCACAGTATTATGGTTTAACAAATGTTTCTGAAGATGATTTAATTAAATATGCAAATGAATTATTGAAAAAAGACAAAGAAAAGAAGCAATTTTATGAAAGAAAATATGAAGATAAAGTTATAGAATTCGTCAGAAATACAGTAAAGATTGAGAATAAAGCAGTATCATCGGAGAAATTTAACAAATTGCTCGAAAAACAGTAACTAACTAATAATATTATTATTTAAAACAAGACTATGGAAACAAATGAAGATTTTAGGAATTATGCAACCAAGCATTTGGGCTTAAGCAGCCTGGCAATTGACCAGTATGCATCCATATCCAATAATTACATTTCTCCTACAATAATTGAGGAGCGGCAGCTTAATATTGCACAGATGGATGTATTTTCCAGATTAATGATGGATAGAATAATCTTTCTGGGATTACCTATTGATGATTATGTAGCAAATATTATTCAGGCACAACTACTCTATCTTGATTCTTCTGATCCCGGGAAAGATATTCAGATTTATTTTAATACTCCCGGAGGAGCAGTTCATGCGGGATTAGGTATATATGATACTATGCAGTATGTAAATTGTGATGTTGCTACTATTTGTACAGGAATGGCAGCATCTATGGGTGCTGTATTACTTTGTTCAGGCACAAAAGGGAAAAGATCTGCATTGAGGCATTCGCGAATAATGATTCACCAGCCTATGGGCGGAGCCCAGGGTCCGGCCGCAGATATTGAAATAACTGCAAGGGAAATATTGAAATTAAGAAACGAACTTTATAACATTATTGCTGAACATTCAGGGAATCCGGTTAAGAAGGTTGAAAAGGACTCTGACAGGGATTACTGGATGACTGCCGATGAGGCTTTAAAATACGGTATGATAGACGATGTACTTGTCAGAAGTGTTAAGAAATAGCAAATAATTGTTATATTTAATTAAACGGGAATAAAGACTTTTTTGCAAACAATTATTAATTTAGCATCACTTTTAGTTGATAGTCTGAAAATTAGTTAAGTTTTAAAATTTAGTATCGGAAATGGATAAATGCTCATTTTGTGGCAGGGAAAAGAGGGATACCAACCTGCTAATAGCTGGTATTTCCGGACATATCTGTGATAGCTGTATTGAACAGGCATATGATATTGTTCAGGAAGAACTGAAAAAAAACAACGAATTTGACGTAAATTCAATCAAATTGCTGAAACCGGCGGAGATTAAAAAGTTTCTTGATTTATATGTTATAGGACAGGAGGATGCCAAGAAATTTATTTCCGTTGCTGTTTATAATCATTACAAGCGGCTAATGCAAACGAATCAAAGAGAAACTGATGAAGTAGAGATAGAAAAGTCAAATATTATACTTGTAGGTGAAACCGGAACAGGAAAGACGCTGCTGGCCAGGACAATTGCAAAGATGCTCCATGTTCCTTTCACAATTGTTGATGCTACGGTTCTTACTGAAGCCGGCTATGTTGGAGAAGATATTGAGAGTATTCTTACCAGATTGCTGCAGGTTGCAGATTATAACGTGGAAGCTGCTGAAAAAGGCATAGTGTTTATTGACGAAATTGATAAAATTGCCAGAAAAAGTGATAATCCGTCAATTACAAGAGATGTTTCAGGAGAAGGTGTGCAGCAGGGATTGCTGAAACTGCTGGAAGGTTCGATTATTAATGTGCCTCCCCAGGGTGGAAGAAAACATCCCGATCAAAAAATGATTCCTGTGAATACAAAAAATATTCTATTTATTTGCGGAGGAGCATTTGACGGAATTGAAAAGAAAATAGGTCAGCGTTTAAATACAAAAGTTGTTGGATATAATGCAAGTCGTGATTCTGACAGGATAGAAAAGGATAATTTATTGCAATACATTGCTCCCCAGGATTTAAAATCTTACGGATTAATACCGGAAATAATAGGCAGACTTCCTGTTTTAACATATTTACACCCTCTTGATAAAACAGCATTAAGAGAAATTCTGACTGAACCTAAAAATTCGATAATAAAGCAGTATATAAAACTATTTGAGATTGATGGGATTAACCTTGATTTTGAAGAAGAAGCATTAAATTATGTTGTAAACAAGGCTATTGAATTTAAGCTGGGAGCAAGAGGATTACGCTCTATATGTGAGCATATAATGATTGATGCTATGTTTGAACTGCCTTCAACAAATACAAATAAAATTTCCATAACACTCAAATATGCTGAAGAAAAATTAGAAAAGGTAAATATGAAAAAGCTGAAGGTTGCATGATTATTTGGTGTTGTATTTAAAACTATTATATTTGTAAAAAATTTATGATGATGAATGAATTAATATATAAAATATGGTGGTGGTACTGTTGTCTGACTCAACCGTGAGTATGACCACTTAATTTTATATATTATAAAAGCGGCCTATCGTTCTCACGGTAGGCCGTTTTTAATTTATAACATTTATAAAATAATTAACCATGGCAAAATATAAAATAAAATCGAATATTAAAGAAATCCTTGCCGATACAATTACACCTGTTAGTATTTATTTAAGGGTACGTGCTGCCTATCCTAATTCTTTACTGCTTGAAAGCTCCGATTATCATACCAGTGAGAATAGCTATTCTTTTATTTGTCTGAATCCCGTAGCCAGCTTTATTGTTGAAAAAGGTAAGGCAACGCATAATTATCCTGATGGTACAAAAAAATCAAATGAGTTAACTGATATACAATCATTTGGCAAGCATTTTAATCAGTTTTTATGTTCTTTTGAGCTGAAGGATGATGGAGGATCTGTGCCTGTTAACGGACTATTCGGTTACACATCATATGATGCGGTTCAGTATTTTGAAACATTAAAATTTAAAAATCCTGTTAAAAATAAATACGAAATTCCAGATGTAAGATATAGCTTCTATAAGTACATTATATCAATTAATCACTTTAAAAATATACTGCATATAATTGAGAACCAGCTTGATGGGGAAGACAGTCAGATTGAGAAAATAGAATCCTTATTATACGGTAAAATAGTACCTGCAGATAAATTTAATCCTGAAGAGAAGGAAATATCAAATCTTACCGATGATGATTATAAAAAAATGGTAATAAAAGGGAAGAAACACTGTTATCGGGGAGATGTATTCCAGATAGTACTGTCAAGACAGTTTTCAAGAAAATTTCATGGAGATGATTTTAATGTTTACAGAGCATTGCGGTCAATAAATCCATCTCCCTATCTTTTCTATTTTGATTACGGGGATTATAAAATTTTTGGTTCTTCTCCCGAAGCACAGTTAAAGATTCAGGACAGGAAAGCCTATATTAATCCTATAGCCGGAACATTCAGAAGGACGGGCGATGACGAAAAAGACAAGCAGCTTGCAAATAAACTGGCAAATGATCCGAAAGAGAATGCGGAGCATGTAATGCTGGTTGATCTGGCCAGAAACGATTTAAGCAGACATGCTGCCGGTGTAAAAGTTGAAAACTACCGTGAGATACAATACTATTCTCATGTCTTACACATGGTATCAACTGTCTCAGGTGAGTTAAATAAAGGCTCAAACAGTATAGACATGATGACTGCAACATTCCCGGCAGGCACGCTCTCCGGTGCACCTAAATATAAAGCCATGGAATTAATTGACAGGTATGAAAATCAGAACAGGGGTTATTATGGAGGGGCAATTGGTTTTCTTGATTTTAAAGGGAATCTCAATCATGCCATTATGATAAGGACATTTTTATGTAAAGACGATACATTGTATTATCAGGCAGGAGCAGGAATAGTTTCGGAGTCAAAAGAGGAAAATGAACTTGAGGAAGTGAATAATAAACTGGGAGCCTTAAAAAAGGCTATTCTTATGGCCAAAAGTATTAATTACTAATAATTTTAAATAATGAGAAAGATACTGGTAATAGATAATTATGATTCATTTACTTATAACCTGGTCCATTATCTTGAAAAACTGACAAATGAACCGGTTGTTGTATACAGGAATGATGAAATCAGCCTGGATAAAATTAATTTTTATGATAAAATTGTATTATCTCCGGGACCGGGTATACCGGTGGAGGCGGGTATTTGCATTGATTTAATTAAAGAGTATGCACCAAGTAAAAGTATACTCGGTGTATGTCTGGGTCATCAGGCATTAGCAGAAGCTTTCGGTGCCGGGTTGCTGAACCTGGACAGGGTATATCACGGGATTTCAAGCAAAATATCAGTTTTAACACCGGATGATCCATTGTACTTAGGATTGCCTCACAGTTTGGAAGTAGGAAGATATCATTCATGGATTGTATCCAGGGAAAATATCCCTGACTGCCTGACCATTACATGTGAAGATGAACAAGGATTGATTATGGGGATAAGCCACAAAGAATATGATTTAAAAGGAGTACAGTATCATCCTGAGTCTGTCTTAACTGAACATGGTCTGAAAATCATTGATAACTGGCTGAAACTATAAAATATTATTAATAAGTTAAAATCTTTAAACGAATGAAAGAAACTCTTAATTACTTATTCGATCACAAAATCCTCAGCAGAGAGGAGGCTAAAGAGGTATTAATCAGGATAGGAAAAGGACAATATTCAGATCCTGAAATTGCATCATTTCTCACCGTATATTTAATGAGAAAGATAACACCCCGGGAACTGGCAGGATTCAGGGATGCTTTGCTGGAGCTGTGTGTGCAGGTAAATTTGCCGGATTACAATACAATTGATGTTTGTGGTACAGGCGGAGATGATAAAAATACATTTAATATTTCCACCTTAACGGCTTTTGTTCTGGCCGGAGCAGATGTGAAAGTTGTTAAGCATGGGAATTACGGAGTGTCGTCAGTATGCGGCTCTTCCAACATCCTGGAATACTATGGTTACAAATTCAGCAACGAGGAGGACAAACTAAAAGATGAAATTGATAAGGTAAATATTTGTTATTTGCATGCTCCTTTATTTCATCCGGCAATGAAAAGTGTGGGCCCGGTAAGAAAGAGTTTAAAAGTAAAAACTTTTTTCAATATTCTCGGACCTATGGTAAATCCGTGCCGCCCTGAAAATCAACTGGTAGGAGTTTTTAACGAAGAGGTAATGAATTTATATAATGATGTATACAAAGATACAGGGAAAAGTTATATAATTCTGCATTGCCTGAATGGTTATGATGAAATATCGTTAACCGGACCTTTCAGGTATGTATCAAATGATTTGGATGAAATACTATCTCCTGAAGATTTGAACTTGAAAAAAGTTACTAAAGATGATCTTTTCGGCGGTAATACAGTTGAAGAAGCTGCGGGCATATTCGACAGCATAATAAATGGTAATGGTTCTGAAGCCCAGAATAGTGTAGTTATAGCTAATGCTGCAATGGGGATTAAGTGTTTTTATAAAAATAAATCACTTGAGGATTGCATAAGTTATGCAAAAGAATCATTATTCAGTAAAAAAGCACTTAATGCATTAAAGAAACTCATTGATTTACAATCATGACAATTCTGGAAGAAATAGCCGGGCATAAGAGAAAAGAAGTAGAGCATAACAAACTTCTGTATGATTTTAACAAGCTTGAGAAGAGTAAATACTTCAGAAGAGAATGCCTGTCACTAACTGATTTTTTACTGGATGACAGTAAATCAGGAATCATAGCAGAGTATAAAAGGAAATCACCCTCTTCAGGAATTATTAATGATAAGGTTAAAGTTGAAGATGTAACTACAGGATATGCTGCTGCAGGGGCATCCGGGTTGTCAATATTAACTGACAGTAAGTATTTTGGAGGAGATAATAATGACCTGACCAGGGCCAGGGATTTGAATACTGTGCCAATATTAAGGAAAGATTTTACAATTGATGAATACCAGGTTGTTGAAGCTAAATCAATAGGAGCGGATGTTATACTGTTAATTGCTGCAATTCTGGGAATCAGGCATGCCAGGGAGATGGCAAGACTGGCAAATTCATTGAATATGCAGGTGCTGCTGGAAA
>CP070654.1:1754866-1760570 GCA_020354785.1 Bacteroidales bacterium | reverse complement strand
CAACTATTCCACTTTGTTTATGGGATTTTGAACATAAACTCAAAAAAGGGGATAAGATAATTTTCACATCTTTCGGAGCGGGATATACATGGGGATCAATTTATTTGAAATGGGCATATAACGGAAAATAAAATTTATACAATTAACGTTTTAGGTCCGGGCACACCGGACTTTTTTTAATTTTTTGGTAACTAAGCATAAAGAGTTTTAAGATCTAATTTATATCTTTGTTAAAGACAAAATAAATATTAATAATATCTGAATAAATGGCTAAGTATACAGAAATAGAAAATAATGCGATTAATCTCATTGGAGTAGGGACAGAGATTAAAGGAGATATATCCTCAAACGGAGATATTCGTATAGATGGGATTCTTCAGGGTAATTTAAAAACCAAAGGAAAGGTTGTTATTGGTGAAACCGGCGCTGTAAAAGGGGAAATTAAATGCAAAAATTCTGATGTTGAAGGAAATATTGAAGGTAAAATTCACGTAACGGAATTACTATCATTAAAAGCTACTTCAAATCTTACAGGTGATATTATAGCTCGTAAATTAGCAATAGAACCAGGATCAAAATTTACAGGTAACTGCAAAATGACTAGCGATACTGAAATTCAAGATGTTCCAAAAGAAAAAGAAAGAACTCCGGAAGAACAAGGAAAGGTTAAATAGTTATGTAAAATATTCAGGAATTGCCTTTCAAATGATCGCTATAATACTAATCGGTGTATTTGGAGGCATGAAACTGGATAAGTGGTTAAAGACTGACAAGCCTGTTTTTACTGCTCTGCTTTCTGTTTTAGCAGTAATTCTCTCCATCTATTATTCAATTAAAGATCTTTTACGCACTAAATAAATTCATATGTATTATGAAATCCGCAAATTTATTATTAAAAGCATTATTCTGACAGGAATAATAGCTTTAGCAGGATTTTTAGCTTTTACAACATTCCTCGACAAATATTATCTCCCTATATTCCCCTGGCTGTTATTGTTTTTCTTGTTTGTTAATATTACTGTTCATTCTTTACTTGTCAGCTCTTCAGGAAATAGAAAAATAAAGTTTGAAACTGCCTTTCTTCTTTCTTTTTTCATTAAATTCTTCGGCTATATAATTTTTATGATTGTGTATATAAGTAACAATAAAGAAAACTCTTTAATTTTTGTTGCCGGTTTATTTATTCTCTACATAATTTATACTTCCTTTGAAATTAATTCAATAATCTCATTCTTGAAAAGTTCGTCAGGCAATTATAAAAAATCAAAATAGTTTTTATTAACTTTAGGATGCTTTTTTAAGTTTTGAGGAAATAATAATACTTAAAGGCTTGATTGGATTTAGTAACTGGATCACATGGGTAATTGCAGCATTAATTACCCTGAATACTTCTCTGGCAACATGTAACGATGAGCTCAAAGAACATGATAATAATCACACACCTCATAAGGAAAAGAAATTCAATGCCAAGGAATTCCTGTTTGATCATATAAGTGATGCTCACGAGTGGCATATACTAACCTATAAGGATAAGCATATTTCCCTCTACCTCCCTGTAATTTTAATAAGTAAAAAAAATGGCCTGGTATCATTTTCTTCAAGAAAATTTCATCATGGTCATTCAGCATATAATTATAAAGACTGTAAATATAAGCTGGAACTTGAAGGTGACAACAAAGGTAAGATTGTTGAATATTGTAAAAATGGTACTTCCAGTATCCCATTTGACATATCTATCAAGAAGAATATAGTTGCCTTGTTTTTTAGTATCTTTCTTATAGCCTGGATATTTATTTCAGCGGCCAGATTATACAGGAAGAACAGAAAAAAACCGCCAAGGGGCTTGCAATCCTTTCTTGAACCTATTATTATTTTTGTGAGAGATGATATTGCCAGGCAATCTATCGGCGAAAAGAATTACGAAAAATTCACCCCATATCTGTTAACTGTCTTCTTTTTTATATGGATCAATAACATGTTAGGTATTATACCAATACCACCGGGAGGGGCAAACCTTACAGGCAATATTGCAGTTACCGGTGTTCTTGCACTTTTTACATTAATAACAACTAATCTTAGCGGTAATAAAAACTACTGGAAGCATATATTTAATACCCCCGGAGTTCCCATATGGCTGAAAATACCTCCTATAATGCCTCTGATTGAATTATTCGGAATATTCACAAAGCCAATCGTCCTTATGATAAGATTATTTGCCAATATAACTGCAGGGCATTTGATTACACTGGGATTTTTAAGCCTTATTTTTGTTTTTGGGGAAAAAAGTACTACAATGGGAATTGTATTTTCGCCTTTGTCAATTATATTTCTATTATTTATGATGTTTCTGGAATTGCTCGTTGCATTCATCCAGGCTTTTGTATTTACTTTTTTATCAGCTTTATATATAGGTTTTGCAGTCGAAGAACATCACTAATTTTAAACTATATAATACTATGTTAACTCAATTTATTTTATTGGCTGAAGGTTTGGGCGCACTTGCCCCGGCATTTGGAGCAGCTTTGACTGCCCTGGCTGCAGCATTTGGCATTGGTCGCATCGGCAGTACTGCTGTGGAAGCGATAGCCCGTCAACCAGAGGCTGCGGGAGATATTCGAACGAATATGATAATCTCTGCAGCTCTTATTGAAGGTGTGTCATTATTTGCAGTAGTTGTCTGCTTAATGACTATAGGTTAAAATTAATATGTTCTTCAGTTAGCAGCGATTGGCTGCTAACTGAGGACATTAAAATTTCTGTTAAATTAATTAAAATAGTATCATGGAACTGATTAATCCTGACTTCGGAACTATTTTCTGGACAACAATAGCCTTTCTGATTGTTCTTCTGATTCTAAAAAAATTCGCATGGAGACCAATACTTACGTTTTTAAAAGAGAGAGAATTTTCAATTGAAAATGCTTTACAGGCTGCTGATAAGGCAAGAAAAGAAATGTCCCGGCTGCAGATAGATAACGAAAAGATTATTGAGAAAGCCAAAAATGAAAGTGATAAAATATTAAGAGATGCAAAGGATGCCAAATTAGCAATTATAGAGGAGGCAACAGAACAGGCAATTAAGGAATCAAATAAATTAATCGCCGAGGCAAGAACAAGTATTAGGAATGAGAAGATGAACGCTATGAAAGAAATAAAAAACCAGGTAACTGTTCTCTCTATAGAAATCGCCGGGAAGATACTACATAAGAAACTAAGTATCGACAAAGAACATCAAGATTTAATTGAAAAATCACTACGTGACATTAAATTGAATTAATACTGTCAATTAGTTAATACCGGATGAACGAAAGTAAAATATCGGCCAGATATGCTAAAGCTTTACTGTTGTTGGGCAAAGAGCAGAATATACAGGAAGAGATAAGAGCTGATGTTGAATCTCTAAGCGAATTGATAAATAAAACACCTGAAGTAAGGAAATTATTTGAAATTCCTAACATTAGAACATCTCTGAAGCTTGAAATCATCAATAAGTTATTCAAGGATGCATTCAATCCGGTAATGTTATCTTTTCTTGCACTTGTTGTGAAAAATAATCGCGAATTATTCCTGCCATCGATACTGCGCATTTATATAGATTTATTTAAGAAAGACAACAAAATTAAATCGGCGGTACTGACAACAGCAAGACCAGTTAACAGGGAAATTCGAAGTATTATAAAAGATTATATATCAAAAGAATTTGATTCTAACATAGAACTTTCTGAGAAAGTAGATGACAGATTAATAGGAGGATTCATTTTAAAAATTGAAGATCAGCAAATTAATGCCAGTGTATCTAATCATCTCGATAGAATTCAGAAAGAACTATTAAGTGTTTAAATAATAAATCAGATAAATACTATGGCTATCTTAAAACCTTCAGAGGTATCAAAGATCCTGAAACAGGAAATTAAAGGTATTGATACCAGAATTGAATTAGAAGAAGTGGGTACAGTACTGCAAGTTGGGGATGGTATAGCAAGAGTACACGGACTAACAGATGTAAAATCAAATGAACTTGTGGAATTTGAAAGAGGTATACTGGGTATTGTTCTTAATCTTGAAGATGATAATGTAGGAGTCGTATTACTGGGTTCTTCCGAAGAAGTTGAGGAAGGGGATTCTGTTAAACGTACATACAGAATTGCTTCGATAAATGTAAGTGACAGGTTACTGGGAAGAATAATTAACACAATTGGAGAACCTCTTGATGGTAAAGGACCTATACATGGAAAAACCTATGAATTGCCATTTGAAAGAAAGGCTCCCGGGGTTATATTTCGTCAACCTGTTAGTGAACCCTTACAGACTGGTATTAAACCAATCGATGCAATGATTCCGATTGGAAGGGGACAAAGGGAATTAATAATAGGTGACAGACAAACAGGAAAAACTGCTATTGCTATTGATACAATTATTAATCAAAAAGAGTTTTATGATAAAGGTAATCCTGTATACTGTATTTATGTGGCAATCGGACAGAAGGGTTCAACAGTAGCAAATATTGCAAAAACACTGGAACAAAACGGGGCCATGTCTTATACTGTAATTGTATCAGCAACAGCATCTGATCCTGCTGCCTTACAATTCTATGCTCCCTTTGCTGGAGCGGCAATAGGTGAATTCTTTAGAGATACAGGGCGCCCTGCATTAATTATATATGATGATTTAACTAAACAGGCAGTTGCTTACAGAGAGGTCTCCCTGTTATTGAGAAGACCTCCTGGCCGCGAAGCTTATCCCGGTGATGTTTTTTATTTACATTCACGACTGCTGGAAAGAGCTGCCAAAATTATTGAAAATGATGAAGTGGCAGCACAAATGAACGATCTTCCCGACTCAATCAAGCCTATGGTAAAAGGAGGAGGTTCATTAACTGCCTTACCAATTATTGAAACACAAGCCGGGGATGTATCTGCTTATATACCAACTAATGTAATATCAATTACAGATGGTCAGATTTTCCTTGAATCCGGACTTTTTAATTCAGGTATCAGACCTGCTATTAATGTTGGTATTTCAGTGTCAAGGGTTGGAGGATCTGCACAGATAAAATCAATGAAAAAAGTGGCAGGAACATTGAAATTAGACCAGGCTCAATACAGAGAACTGGAAGCGTTTGCCAAATTTGGTTCGGATCTTGATGCAGCAACTCTGGCAATTCTGGATAAAGGGGCAAAAAACGTACAGATTTTGAAACAGAAGCAGTATTCTCCTATGGCAGTAGAAAAGCAAATAGCAATTATTTTTTGCGGGACAAAAGGATTACTCAGGGATATACCTATTGAAAAAGTTGTTGAATTTGAAAAGGAGTTTCTTGACTTTATTGAAATAAAACACAAAAATTTATTAAATGATCTCAGAGAAGGAAAATTAACTGATCAAATGGAAAAAGCACTTGAGGCAATTGCCATGGATATTGCAGAGAAATACAAATAATTTCGAATAATGATATAATTCTGATAAATGGCTAACCTTAAAGAAATAAGAACCCGCCTGCTTTCTGTAAAATCTACACGCCAGATAACCAATGCTATGAAAATGGTTTCCGCTGCAAAACTCAGAAAAGCCCAGGATAATATCATGCAAATACGCCCTTATGCTAATAAATTGAATGGTATTTTGAGAGATCTTGATTCAAGTCAAATTTCCTATGATGAAAATATATTCTTTAAGGAGAGAAAACCGGAAAGAATATTGCTTGT
>CP070654.1:1751941-1754766 GCA_020354785.1 Bacteroidales bacterium | reverse complement strand
GGAAATTAAACTGGAAGGAAGAGCCCTTGTTGAAGATGCATTTAAATTTTTTCAGCCTCTTATAACCTGGGCAAAAGAATTTAATGCCGATGAGATAAATATTGAAGTTAATCTGGAATACTTTAATACCAGTGTATCCAAGCAATTACTGGACTTGTTCAGAACTTTTGACGGAAATCCCAATAACAAGACCATTAATGTGAAGTGGCTATATGAAGAAGGTGATGATGAAATGCAGGAATCAGGAGAAATTTATGAAGATTTACTCCCCCGCTTCAATTTCACTTACAAACAATATACAGAAAGCTAGATCTTAAATCTTAAATCGTTAATCGTACATCGTTAATCCTTAACCCTTATTCCTATATTTCCCTATTCCTATATTTCCCTTATTCCTTTATTCCCCTTATTCCTGTATTCCCCCTATTCCTTTATCCTCAGAGCCTCTTTCTCAACCCCGTCAAGAGTTACCAGAACTGAATCTGTGTAACCTTCATCATTTTCCTGAAATACAATTCTTACATTCATCTCTGCAACAAAATATTCGGCATCGGATGCAGGCAATAACTGGTATTTTGGCAGGTTTGTGCCCTGAAAATATAACTTATCCGCCTCCTTTGATATTGTTATTATAAAATAATTTCCGTAGTCATAGTTGCCTGTGTATTTATCAAATATCTGAGGATCAACTTCAACTGGAATTTCTTCTTCCAGTTTTTTTGCTTCAAATTGATTGCCTCCCTGGTTATGTATAACATGAGTAACTTTCCCATTATTATCCCTGATGAATTTTACACTTGCTTCAACAACTTTCCAGTAAAATTCGTTTTCAGAGGAAGGAAATATCTGGTACCTCGACTGCCCGGTTAACTGTGCGTATAGTTTGTTATCTTCCAAAGTGACTATTAAAACAGCACCTCTGCCGTAATTATACCTCCCGGTATAATCTTTATACAAACTTACATCAATTGAGGTATCTGTAGAATAGCTGGCCTGTTTTTCCATATCTTTCCACATAAAATATTCTGCAATAAGGTTGCCATTGCTAACAGGATTAATATTTTCAGGCGGGGGTGTTGAATTACAAAGCACAGCAATAGTAATATTATTATCCGGCTGTCGTGTTAAATAGGACAGAAATCCGTGTAATCCGCCGCTGTGTGCTATAAAATCATAACCTCTTATTTTAAAAAAAGCCCAACCATAACCGTAATCCGTCCCGTCAGGCTTTTTATTATTATTTAAGACTACCGGAGTAAAAGCAGCTTTCAAACTTTCATTTGCTAGTACTTTCCCGTTAAATAATGCTTCATTCCAGGTATAAAGATCATGAACCGTTGAATACAAAGAGCCGGCGCCTCCTGCATTGGTCATATTCCAGTTAATGGCTTTTTTCAGGGTTCCTGCTTCATATGAATATCCCGTAGCTTCATTATCCAGTACCAGAAAAGGACCATGCACTCCTGTATTTTTCATCCCCAGGGGATCAAAAAATGTTTCTTTTAAATATTCTCCATATTCTTTACCGCTGACTTTCTCAATTATATATCCCAGGATAAAGTATCCCGAATTATTGTACTGGTATCTTTCGCCGGGATCAAAATCATATTCAAAATTCTTGATAGTGTCAATCATTGCTTCAGCAGACGTAGCCATAGTAGCGTATTTTATAAAATCAGGCCTGTTAGTATAACTATGAATCCCGGATGTGTGGGTAAGAAGATGGTGTATTGTAACTTCATTACCCCTGGGAAAATCAGGAATAAATTCTGATAAAGTATCATTTACACTTAACTTACCGTCTTCCTGGAGCTTAAGAATAGCAGCTCCAATGAACTGTTTTGTTATAGAACCGATCCTGAATTTTGTTTCAGTTGTAACAGGCACATTATTTCCAATATCAGCATAACCAAAAGCATTTTCATAAATAATTTCACCATCACGTGATAATAAAATCGCTACCCCCGGAGATCGCTCTTTTGCTGCACTTTTAAAAATATTATCTGCCAGGCTTTTAAATTCTGGCATAGCTGAAAGGGTATCGGCGCCTTTTTCTTTTAAATATTTGATAATATCTTCCCTCCCCCTGATTATAGCATTTTGAAGAGCTGATAATCCAATTTCATTAACGGCATTAATATTCACCCCATTTTCAACCAGTCTCTTAACGTTATCAAGATCACCACTGCCGGAAGATTCCATAAGCTTGTCATTTAATATGTCTTTACCTAACTTTCTGATAGAAAATCCCCATCCATATTCCATATTCTGAACTTTAAGAAGTATCTGGTTACTTCCCTTGTTCAGATTCAGAAGTATAATATCATCATCTTTGTTCACAGGGCGGCCAATCCAGTTTTCATGAACAAGCGTGCCATTTAAAAATACTTTAATGCCATCGTCACTTCCGATACCCATAAGTATTTTTGCGGGTGACTCCATTTCAATTTCTGACATTGCATATGCAACAGCAAAATTGTTATCACCGAGCACTTGATTTAAATCAATTGCATCGTCTGTATTCTTCACAAGTTTCCATGAATACCCAGATTCATCAATTTTAATTTTGGGAAGAACTTTATCAGGGATGACTTCAACGCCTGTTATATTATCTTTATCAAATGCTTTCTTTTGTGCCGGCTCATCAGGTTTTATAGTATCCTCAGTTATTTTTACAGGTCCCAGGATAAGCCAGTTTTTAAGAAACTCATTATCAATAAGTCCTTTATAAGAAGCTTCAGAGTATCCTTTGATTTCTTCAGGAGTTTTTTCATCAGGTTGAGAGGCCATTAAGCTGAATAAGGCAGCATATAAGCAGATTAAAA
>CP070654.1:1743349-1751841 GCA_020354785.1 Bacteroidales bacterium | reverse complement strand
TTTTCATCCGTTTAAAATTTTAAATTATTAATAATATTTTACTTAAAATTTTATGATTATCAAAAATCATGCAGGTTTCATTGTATTTCAAATAAGATATAATATTTTTATATAATGTTAGTTAATGAATAATCAACTAAATATATTAAAACTTAATCTAATAATCGATGAAAATAACAAAACTGATAATACCCTTATTACTTATACAGATATTATTCCAGGGCTTTGCATCGAATACCCTGTATAATGATATACCTGATGGAATTATAATCGCATTTAAAAAAGGCAATGCCGGTGAGTTGGCAAGATATTTTAATGATAATGTTGAACTGGCGTTATCAGACCTGGATGACATATATAGCAAAAATCAGGCAGAACTGATTATTAAGGACTTTTTCAGTAAGCATCCGCCGACAGGTTTCGATATTCTGCATAAGGGAGGTAAAGAATCATCGAGATATGCAATTGGCAATCTGTCAACTTCTAATGGAAAATTCAGAATCACCATTTTAATAAAAATTAAAGAAGATATATCACTTATTAATCAATTACGTATTGAGAAAGAAGATGGAGAGTAATTCTCTGGAAATACTTATTAGTTCCGCACTGAAAGAGGATATTGGAGAAGGTGACCATACTACACTTGCCTGTATTCCTGAAAATACTAAAGGGAAAGCACACTTAATAATTAATGAGGAAGGTATTCTGGCTGGTCTGGAAGTAGCTGAAAAAATATATAAAATAATTGACCCGGACGTTAATTTCAAAACCATATTAAAGGATGGCAGCAGAGTTAAAAAGGGAGATATTGCATTCAATATTACCGGGAAAGTACATTCCATTCTGAAAACTGAACGACTGGTACTGAATATAATTCAACGTATGAGCGGTATAGCAACCCAGACGGATAAATTTGTGAGTAAACTAAAAGGACTTAAGACCAGGATCCTGGATACGAGAAAAACTACTCCGGGTATGCGTTTGCTGGAAAAGGAAGCCGTCAGGATAGGGGGAGGTGAAAATCATAGATTTGGATTATATGATATGATATTAATTAAAGACAATCATATTGATTTTGCAGGTGGAATAAAGAATGCAATAATCAGAACCAGTGAGTATCTTAAAAAAACAGGCATTACTATTAAGGTAGAGATTGAAGCAAGAACTATTAAGGATGTTAAAGAGATTATAAGTACCGGTATGGTTGACTTAATTATGCTTGACAACTTCTCAATACAAGACACAAAAGAGGCTGTCAAAATAGTCAGGGGTAAATACAAAATTGAATCTTCGGGCAGAATTAATCTTGAAAATGTCAGAGATTATGCAGAATGCGGGGTAGATTATATCTCAGTCGGCGCGTTAACGCACCAGTTTAAGAGCCTGGACATGAGTATGAAGGCTGTGAAATACTGATCTGAGTTTGTTATTTGTATTTTGATGATTACTTTTGATAAATATTAAATCAAAGACATTTCCGTGGATGGGCCAGCATCTTTATCAGAGAACATATAAATTCTTTAACAAACAGGTACATCAGTTAATAGATTATTTCAGGCGAATATCTTTTCCCGGATTTGATGGAGTACCAATATACAATGTCTTCTCCTTTTTCTTTAAAGGTCTGCTTAAAGGCTCATTAAATATCAGAGCATCATCCATAGCTTTTAACTTTCTCCTGGCTCTTGGTCCCGGAATTATCTTCCTGCTCACTTTAATACCATACCTTCCTATCAGGAATTTCCAGCAGGAACTCATGGAAATCCTTTACGACATTATTCCTGAGAATTCTTATATAGCCATTGAATCCTTACTGGCTGAAATTTTTATTAAGAGGGGCGGTCTCCAGATATTCGGATTACTAACGGCATTTTTCTTTGCTCAGAAAGGAGTAAATGGAATGATGGAAGCATTCAATGCTACCTTTCATACTATTGAAACCAGGCCATGGCTTGAACGCAGGCTAATATCAGTCGGACTGGTATTTATCCTGGCATTACTTATAGCTACTTCCATGGTTTTATTCGTATTCAGCAAGACAGGAATAGGCAAACTGGCCGAATATGATATTATAGAAATAGATTTTACTTATTATCTGCTTCTTACAGGTAAATGGATTATTATAGTCGCTGCAACATTTTTCTCAATATCCTTTATCTATTACCTGGCTCCCATAAGAAAAACAAAATGGAGGTTTTATTCGGCAGGATCTACTCTGGCAACGCTGTTAACAATTGTAGCATCTTTAGGTTTTTCATATTTTGTAAATCATTTTGCCAATTTCAATAAGTTTTTTGGTTCAATAGGGGCACTTATTGCGTTGATGCTATGGATGAATTTTAATGCTCTTACTTTGCTAATCGGATTTGAACTGAATGCAAGCATTGAAAATGCCAGATTGCATAATATTGATCTGGAAGATATTGATACTACCGTATAAGATCATTCAGAGCCTGTATATACACCGTTTTCATAAATTCCTTCCTGCACTGAACCGTCTGCCCAGGTGTATTTTCCTTTTCCATGGAATTTATTGTTCTTAAAATATCCAGTGTATTTGTCGCCATTTGCATAAAAATATATGCCATAACCATCCTGCACACCAGTTTTCCATTCTCCAATATATTTTGCCCCGTCTGCCCACTCATAGGTTCCCTGACCATGAAATTTATCGTCCAGCCACATACCATCATATTTGTCACCGTTTGGATGAGTTAATATCCCCGGGCCCTCCCGCTTCTCATTTACAAAAACTCCTTCGTATCTATATCCGTTAGCATAAACATATACACCATTCCCGTTCTCACATGATCCGGATATACATCCTGTCTCCTGCGAAAACAGGTTGATAGTTAAAAAAACTGATATTAATAATAATGCCTGTTTCATTTGTATTGTTTTTTAATTTATCCTGTGGAAGGTGTCATATTATTATATTTGTAAAATTATAATCCACAAGGTAAATTTGCAAAGTTATGTTCTATAATTTTGCTTCTACATATACTCCAAATGTTCCCGAGTTATTGTATACACTGAAATGTACAATTGCACTGAGTACATACCAGGCTTGCAAAGTAATCTTTATAAGTGCAGCCGGTAAAGATAAACTGATACAATTACCCAGAACATTTGATAATGCAATGGGTATAGCCCGGGATGATGATAAGCTGGCAATTGCCTGTAAAAATGAAGTTATTGTGCTTCGTAATTCATCCGGCCTGGCAAAGCATTACCCTTCAAAACCCAACACCTATGATGCATTATACCTGCCAAGGGCTTTGTACTACACAGGGCAGCTATCATTGCATGATATGAACTATGTAAATAATAAGCTTACTGCAATCAATACATTGTTTTCATGTATCTCCGTAATAGACGAGCAGTATAGTTTTAAAACAATATGGAAACCGGGATTTATTGATGCCCTGGCACCTGAGGACAGATGTCACCTTAACGGGATGGCTGTAACCGGTGAAAAGATAGAATTTGTTACTGCTTTAGGCAACACTAATACAAAACAAGGCTGGAGAGAAAACAAACTTACCGGAGGTGTAATTATACATCTGCCAACAGGTGAAATTGTATTAAACGGACTTGCAATGCCACATTCTCCCAGGGTATATGATAATAACCTGTATTTTTTACAATCAGCCCGGGGAGAGTTAATGAAAGCCGACTTAAAAAATAATAAGCATGAAGTAATAACCAGGCTTAATAGTTTTGCCCGTGGGATGGCCAAAGCAGGCGATTACCTGTTTATTGGTGTCTCAAAGCTCAGACATACAGACTCTGTATTTGCGGATCTGCCAATAGCAGGTTCGTCATTTGCAGGAATTATAATAGTACATCTACCGCTTGCGAAGATTGTCGGTCATATCAGGTATGAAGCAAATGTAGAAGAAATATACGATGTGAAGATTATTCAGGGTTTCAGGAGACCTAATATTCTAAATCCGGGGAAAACAGAACATAGAATGGCCCTGGTAAACGAAACAGATACTTACTGGGCAAAAGAAGAAGAAGATTAATTGGCAAATCAAAAGTCGTGGAATACAAATTTCAAATAAGCCCTAATATTACCTTATCATATTTGCTTTCTGAATATGAAAAATATACTTTCCCCAATATAAGAGACAAGATGAAAACAATGGATATTATTGATCCATTGCTGGCAATTCTGGTGAAATCAGAAAATATAATTGTCGGACTGGCTGTTGCTGAATTTAACAGGAGAAAAAGTCTTTCTGAAATTCTATCTCTTTATATTAGCAAAGATCACAGACATAAGGGACTGGGGCGCAAATTAATATATTATACAACAAGGGCACTGGCACAGGCAGGCTTTAAAGAAGCAAGGATATATTTTCGTTCAAACTGGGAAAGTAAAGGTTTTATTGATAAGATAGCGATAACAGAAAACTGGACAAAGCCGGTAACGCTTATGCATATCTTCAAATCAAATTTAAACTATAAAGACAAGGTTATCTGGACACATGATTTAAACCTGCCGGAAGGAATAAGAATTGAATCCTGGAGAGATATAAATAAAAGCTGTAAAGATGAATTGAAAAAACATACTGAAAATGATAAGTCAATTCCTCAATATCTGTCTCCCTTTGTAAATACAGATAAAATAGAAAATTTAATTAGTGTCGGTCTTATTAAGAAGACTGAAATAATCGGCTGGAATATAGTCTATCGAATAAATAAAGATACCCTGGAATATAATAATCTTTTCATTCATAAAGAGTACCGGAAAGATATTATACTACCCATAGCATTAATAAGCAGGTCAGTCAAACTGCAAATTAAGAATAACATAACAAATTTTATATGGCTGGTTGACAATTCCGACTTGAGAATGCTGAATTTTATTTACAGGAAGATCGGGCATCTTATTGATTCTGATGTCCTTGTTATGCAAACAACCAAGAAGCTTGAATGATTCCAGAATTCTATTTTGGCAGCATACCAAAAAACTTTAGTATAATCCTGTGAAATTTATGAACTCCGGTTACTGGTTCAGCAAACATAAAAATACACTTTTTATGAATAATTTCTTTCTGGTATTCTTCCGCAATTTTTATAGTATCCCTGGTTTCAGACATTTGCTGTACCCATATATTCAGGATTCCTTTATCTATTGCTTCCCGCAATGCATTATCAGTTTCCTTCTTAGGAGTTAAAATCAGTATACTTTTAATATCAGCCGGCAGATCTTTTACGCTTTTATAGCATAAATCACCATTTATTTTGTCGGTGTTTGGATTTACAGGGCATACTTCGTATCCCCTGGCTTTCAAGTCTCTGAAGACAAGATAACCAAACTTTTTCTTATTTCTTGATACTCCGACTATTGCCAGTTTCTTTGGTTCAAAAAACTTTTCTATTTCCTTTTTAGTTACCATAATATTCTTCTATTGTAAGATTAATTTAAAACAGAATAAGTATTTCAGAAATTTATTTGAACTTTAAAATAATTATTACATAATTGCAATTTAATTTAAAATTTTAAAATATAACATTGAACATATATATTAAATGATAAAGAATTCTCTATATATTATTTTATTACTGATATTATCCGGCTGCGGTAATTTTAAAGATATTGAAATTGGTGAACCTGATAATATAAAGATAAAAGGACTAAGGGATAATGTTCTCAACCTGGAAGTTAGAATTCCTGTAACAAATCCCAGTTCAGTCTCCTTTAAAATTAAGGAAATTAATTTAAAAACATCAGTTAACGATCACTATTTAGGAAGACTCATAAGTGATGAAGTTATTGTTATACCTGCAAATTCAAGTGAGCTTCATAACTTCAATCTTAAACTAAGAATTGCAAATATTATTCAGGGAATTTCTGTTTTTCTTGAAATCTTAAGAGATGATAATATTAAATTTCAAATAGAAGGATATATAAAATTTAAATCCTTGCTTATTAAGAAAAAAATTAATATAAAAGAAACAATATTTATTGATTCATTTGATTAATTTAAATTATTCTAATTAAAATTTAACTAATTTTGTGGCTTAATATTTCAGTAAATGATCGCGTGAAATACTTATTCTATCTAATAACTGTACTTTTCTTTAACCTTAATACTACTAAGGGACAGGAGCAGATTAATATCTTTAACAGGCTAAATCAGGATAAATATAACCAGGGAGAAGTTGAAATTATTCAGGATAGTTCCATTGTTTTCTTCATGTATCATCAGCTAAAATCTTATGGAAAACTTAATGGTATCAGAGGATACAGGATTTCTATATTCCGGGATACAGGGCAGGATGCCAGGGAAAAATGTATGGCAGAACGCTCAAGATTTAAAAGCAGATATGAAAATATACCATTGCATGAAGAATTTGTTTATCCATATTATAAATTATATGCTGGTGATTTCAGAACTGAGAGTGAAGCCCTTAAATTCTTAAAAATCATAGAAAGAGATTTTCCTAACGCATTTATTGTAAGAGATATAATTTCCTATCCCAAATTGAACTAGTATTTAATACCAGGACGAATGAGTGACGTTATCAAACACGAATGTGGAATTGCACTGATAAGATTATTAAAACCTTTAGAGTATTATCAACTTAAATACGGGACATGGAGATATGGTTTGCAGAAGTTATATCTGCTTATGGAGAAGCAGCATAACAGGGGACAGGATGGTGCAGGAATTGTCAGTGTAAAACTTGATTTGGAATCAGGTAATGAGTATATACATCAGCATAAAACCAACAAAAGATCTGCAATTGAGGATGTTTTCAGGAAAATAAACAAACTCTTTGCAAAGGCCGGTAATAATAATCCGATCAGGAAAAACGATGCTTCATGGGCAAAGAAGAATTTACCTTTTGCAGGTGAATTACTTTTAGGGCATTTGCGTTACGGGACTTACGGACAATACAAAATTGAGAATGTCCAGCCTCTTATGAGACAGAATAACTGGAAATCAAGAAATCTTGTTATTGCCGGAAATTTTAACCTGACTAATGTCGATGAACTTTTCAGGATTCTAATAGGTTTAGGACAGCATCCGCGTGATAAAATTGATACAGTAATAATGCTTGAAAATATTGGTCATTTCCTTGATACGGAAAATCAAAAGGAGTTTGATAAATATAAACAGCAAGGGCATTCCAATGAAGAAATTTCAACCCTGATTGCCGATAATATTAAAATTGAAAACATACTCAGCCAGTCCAGTAAAAAATGGGATGGCGGCTATGTAATAGCCGGATTAATAGGGCATGGTGATGCTTTTGTAATGCGTGATCCGTGGGGTATAAGACCGGCATTCTATTACTATGATGATGAAGTTGCTGTAGTGACATCAGAGCGGCCTGCAATTCAAACAATTATGAATGTTCAAAGTGATAAAGTAAATGAACTTAAACCGGGTTATTCGATTATCATTAAAAAGAAGGGTAATATTCAGATAAAAAAGATCAGAGGTCCGTTTGAAAGAAAATCATGTTCCTTTGAGCGAATATATTTTTCAAGAGGCAGCGATAATGAAATATACCAGGAAAGAAAAATGCTGGGTAAACTGTTAACTGATAAAATTACCAGAGCTGTTGATTACGATCTTAAAAATACAGTTTTTTCATATATACCGAATACTGCTGAATCAGCATTCTATGGAATGATAGAAGGTGTTGAATCTTATATGAAAAATAAAGAAATGGAAAATGCTGTTAAACCAGGGAAAAATATTTCGAGGGAGCAGCTTGAACATATTATATCAATCAAGCCAAGGATTGAGAAAATCGCTATTAAAGATGTAAAATTAAGAACATTCATTGCACAGGATGACGGAAGAAAAGACCTGGTAGAACACGTATATGATATAACTTATAATACTATTAAAAAAGGCAGTGATAATTTAGTTATCATAGATGATTCAATAGTAAGGGGTACTACATTAAAACATAGTATAATAAAAATTCTGGATCGTCTCGAACCCAGGAAAATAGTAGTAGTGTCATCATCGCCACAAATCAGGTACCCTGACTGTTACGGTATAGATATGGCAAGGCTGGGGGATTTTATTGCTTTCAGGGCTACTATTGAACTTTTGAAAGAATCAGGGAAAAAATCAATTATTAATGATGTATATAAAAAATCCAAGAAACAGGAAGATCTTCCAAAAGAAAAGATAAAAAATTATGTAAGGGAAATATATGAACCCTTTACTGCTGAGGAAATTTCTTTGAAAATAGCTCAAATGTTAAAAACAACTGATATAAAGGCTGATTTGCAAATCGTGTATCAGACAATAGAAAATCTTCATGAAGCATGCCCTAATGATTTGGGCGACTGGTATTTTACTGGTAATTATCCAACACCTGGCGGAAACAAGGTTGTTAACAGGGCTTTTATTAATTTCATTGAAGACAGAAATGATAGACTGTACTAATTCTAATAACTAAAACAAAACCTAATCCCTTACCACTTAATCCTTATCGCTTATTCCTTTATTTCC
>CP070654.1:1740017-1743249 GCA_020354785.1 Bacteroidales bacterium | reverse complement strand
TCTGGTAGTTCGTTTCGGGACAACTGTTATATCGGAAAAAACTGCCTGTTCATAACCGATCATCGTTGCTAAAAGCGTGTATCTTCCTATAGACACATTATCAATTGAAAAATTACCATCCTCATCAGAGATAGTCCCGGTTGTTGTACCTTCCAGTATGATATTAACATAGGGTAAAGGTTGCTGTGTTTCTATATCAATTACCTTTCCTGATATGCTGCTTTTTAGTACTTCAACCTGGGCTATTGAAAACTGTAATGAATTAATTACCAATAATATAATAACTAAGATTCTCATATCCTAAATAAGTTTAGTGAAAAGAACAAGCCGGCTTATTTCAGCATGATAGAATGAAAATACATCAAAATGATTACTTCCAAGGGATCTTATTCTATTTTTTCAATTCTTCAATAGCCTCCTTTGTTTCGATCAGTTGTTTTTCCAGACATTCTTTACGTTCTTCAAGTAAATTGATCTTCTTTTTCCTGCTCCAGAATACAGGATTATTAAAATAATAACCCTGACAAATGTTTTTATTTTGATTTGAATTGCAACACATAATTATACCTCCTATTTTTTATTAATATATTATTTAATTAAGTATATGCAAATATACTAATATATTTTAATAAAAAAATTTTTAAACTTAATTTTTTAAAATAATTTCAGAAAAAAGTCTGGAAAACTTTGTCATTTCATTCTTATTAATCTGATAATGAATGTAATATCCCATTTTATTTCCGCTAACAAGATTTAACTGCCTTAAAATCCTCAAATGCTGGGATATTGCAGATTGGGTGAGGTTTAATCTTTTAGCTATAGCATTCACACAAAGTGGCTTGTTTGAATTTAATAATTTAATAATCTTAAGTCTAGTTGGATCAGCAATAGCTTTAAGATATTTCGACATTCCCTCTATTTTGTCCATTTGGATTGAAAATTAATGATTACGAAAATACGAATTAATTCAAAATCATAAAAGATACTCCTTTGAACCATGAAATATCCATGAGGCTTATTTAGGCTTTTTATAGTCGGTTATATTCCCATGAAGAGTACCTATCTTTAAATCAATTGAGAATTTTACCGGTATATATTTCCCGTTATTCGTAACCCAGATACTCATAGCATCGGAGGTTCGAAAAAAATACCCTATTATGGTAACCGGTTTAACTTTCAAACACTCTACAGGCCCATATATTGTTTTGATTGTCTCCTTTCCACAATATCTGATTGTTAAATCCCAGATTTCATCGATAAAAAATGTAGAGGTAGTTACTGAATGATTCAGCGGCAAATTATCTCTAAGATAATTCGCCCTGTAAAGATAAAATCCGGATAAAAGATCGTAGATGTATTTCGGGCCAATTACTGTATCTGTCTTTTTACTGTATATTATAGAGGAATCTTTCCGGGATATATGATCATAATATACCGTGCTGATATCAGCATAATCACCTTGAATAAGGATCCTGGAATCTGTAATAGGTAATCCGGTTACAGTATCCATGCAACATTCATATCTGAAATGAATATCATTTATTAATTTCAACAGGCCTGTGCTTTTAGCGTATGCTACGATAAATGCTCCAGGGCATTTTTTATCAAAACCAAATTCAAGATGAGCTTCGCCAATCTTGAAAATGCCGTACTTTAACGTAAAGTCTGCTTCTTCATTCGGGTAATAAGGAATTTCCAGGCCGGTTTTTTGAGATACTAAATACTGAAAACAAATAAATGAAAATAATCCTGTAAGAAATGTTCTCATTGAAATGCTATTGTACTATGAATGATGGCTAATATAAAAATATTTTTTCGTAATTTGTTAACAATGTTAAGTAAACAATCATTGCGAGTTAAAAGGAATGCTTGAGAATTATCTGAAAATCATTTTCCGGAACATGACTAAGAATATTGTTTATGTTCTTATCAATATTGTTGGTCTTGGACTAGCCCTGGCTGTTTGTATTGTAGCTTACCTGAATTACCAGTTTGATGCGGATTTTGATACTTGTTATGAAAACAGGGATCGGATATTCAGAATTGAACATACCCAGCTTATAGAGGGAGACCCGAAATCCTTTGCTACTACCCCCGGTCTTCTTGGACCAGCAGTTGTGGATGATATTAGTGGTATTGAAAAGATGGCCCGTGTTGCAATGGATTTAATGTCAAATATACAACTCCTGAAAGCAGGAGAAAATGAGATATATACAAGATTGATTTATGCCGATCCTGATTTCTTTGATATTTTCACATTCCCGTTGATTGCAGGAAATAAGGAATCTTTCCGTAATTATAATTCTATTTTCATTACTGAGCAGCTGGCAATGGTTTTATTCGACAATCAAAATCCTGTTGGAGAGATCATCTCTGTATGGGATTCGCCGTATACTGTTGCCGGAATTATTGAAAATCACCCTTTAAATTCAAGTTTTTCTTTTAAAGCTATTGTCCCGATTCATAACTTTTATAAAAGAAATAATATTTCTGAGTATAACTGGAATCAACATGTGGCAAGTACATTTATTTTAGTGGGGGATCGCAAACAAACCGAAGCCATTGAAAAGTCTCTTAAAAAATATATACCTGTAGTAAATGATGTTAGCTGGAACCAGGTAGAGCGTTTTTGTCTGGCCCCTTTCAGGGATATGGCACACAATGGAAGAACTGTCAGGGATCATCATTTCCAGCCAAGCTTGCATCCAGCTGCTGTGCTACCTCCTCTTATTGCTGCAGTTTGTATTTTACTAATTGCCTGTTTTAACTTCACGAATACTACCATAGCATTTGCAGGTAAACGGCTAAAAGAAATTGGTATCAGAAAGGTAGTTGGCAGTCTGAAGGGCCAGCTTATTGTACAAATTATGGGTGAAAATTTCATGTTGATATTTTTCTCTCTCATTTTTGCCGTAGTTTTTGCTAATTATCTTGTCCCTTCTTACTCCGCCATGTGGGATTTCATGAATTTATCATTTTCACTAACCAAAGATGCTGAACTCTGGATTTTTATTATAATCCTCCTAATCTCTACAGCAATTATTTCCGGAGCGTATTCCGCATTTTATATCAGTAGTTTTAATCCTGTTAATATTTTCCAGGATAAGTTGAAACTTGGAGGATCTAATTTTTTCTCAAAAGGTATACTTACACTGCAGTTTGGTATTACAGTCCTTGCCCTTTTCACTGGTGCTATATTTTTACAGAATGCTGACTATCAGGATAAATTCGA
>CP070654.1:1736453-1739917 GCA_020354785.1 Bacteroidales bacterium | reverse complement strand
AAGGGAAATCATGCCCTGTTAATGTAACCATGTTTTATTTCCCTCTTATAGAGTGGGTTGAGAGCCTTAAAGCAAAGAAAGTTAAATTTGATATTAACCTTGAATACATAAATAGCTCTTCAGTTAAAAACCTTCTGGAAATGCTAAAGACTCTTGATGCAAACAAATATATCAAGGAAATTGATATTAACTGGTTCTATGAAGAAGGAGACGATGATACGTTAGAAATAGGGCAAATATTTGAAGAATTTTCGCAGCGGCTCCGGTTTATGTATCATGAATATGCTGAGGTTGCCTAGTGTTCTACTTAAAAAGGCCATGAATTTCAGCATTAACTTTATCAATTACTATACTTAGATCTTCAGGATTGTCAGAAAAATTATTATTATCAACATCGATAATTAATAATTTATCCAGATTATATGCTTCAATCCAGGCTTCATATCTTTCATTCAGACGTTTTAAATAATCAAGTCGGATATTTTCCTCGTACTTTCTCCCTCTTTTTTGAATTTGCTTAACAAGTGTTGGAACCGATGCTCTCAGATAAATTACCAGATCGGGTGGTTGTATCAATGAACTCATTAAATTAAAAAGTGTAAAGTAATTTTCAAAGTCACGTGTAGACATCAGTCCCATAGAATGCAGGTTTGGTGCAAAAATGTATGCATCTTCATAAATTGTCCTGTCCTGTATTAAGGTTTTACCCGTTTTTCTGAAAGAAAGAATATGGTTAAACCTGCTGTTTAAGAAATAAATCTGAAGATTAAACGACCACCGTTGCATATCATTATAAAAATCATTCAGATAAGGATTATCTTCAATATCTTCATAATGTGCCTCCCATCCGTAGTGTTTTGAAAGCAAACGTGTGAGAGTTGTTTTCCCTGATCCGATATTACCTGCTACTGCTAAATGCATATGATTAATGTTTAGTACATAGTACTAATGTACAAATAATTTTTATTATATTCTTAAATGAATAAGGCGATTCTTATCTGGTTTTTAGCTTGTTATTAATCTTTAGTAATTCATCAATATATTTTCTGTCATTTGATAACCGGGGAACTTTATTTTGTCCTCCCAGCTTCCCTTTTTCCCTTAACCATTCGTAGAATGTTCCTTTTTCTGCCTGGTTAACGGATGGCTTGTCTAAAGTTATATTCTTGTATCTTTTTGCTTCATAATCAGAGTTTACAGCCATTAAAGCATGATCCAGCATAGAAGTGAAATAATCGAGGTCTGAAGGTGGAATTGTAAACTCAATCAGCCATTCATGTGCTCCTTTTTTTTCTCTGGTCATGAATATCGGAGCCGCAGTGTAATCTGATATTTGAGCGCCTGTTTTATTACATGCTACTTTCAGTGCATTCTCAGCATTATCAATTATTACCTCTTCACCGAAAGCATTTATAAAATGTTTTGTACGTCCTGAAATTATTATTTTATGCGGGTAGAGAGAAGTAAATTTTACGGTATCGCCTATAAGATAACGCCATAATCCCCCGTTAGTTGTGATAACAATTGCATAATTTTCATTTAGTCTGACATCAGCAATTGTAATAGCTTTTGGAGAATCATTATTGATTTCGTTTATCGGAATAAATTCATAAAAAATGCCATAATCAAGCATCAACAGCATATCTTTCTTATCCGGCTCATCCTGAATTGCAAAGAATCCTTCTGAAGCATTATATGCTTCCAGATAATTCATTTTTTCTGAAGGTATCAGTTTTTTAAACTGTTCTTTATATGGAGTAAAGCTTACTCCCCCATGTATAAACAGTTCCAGATTCGGCCATACTTCCAGAAGGTTATTTTTACCTGCATAATTAAGTATGTAGTTGATCATAACCAGATTCCATGAAGGGACACCGGCAAGGTTTGTTACATTAACCTGTGTTGTCTCTTTTGCAATTTTTTCGAGCTTTTCTTCCCACTTGTCAAGCAATGCCACCTCAAAACTGGGAGTGCGAATAAACTCTGTCCAGAATGGCAGGTTTTCAATAAGTATAGCAGACAAATCTCCGTAATATGACTGGTTATTGAAGTTATCTATTTTATGGCTTCCCCCGAGCGTCAGGCCTTTCCCTGAAAATATTTTTGATTCGGGATTATTATGAGTATAAATAGCAAGTACGTCCCTGCCTCCCCTGAAATGACATTCTTCAAGACTCTCTTTACTTACAGGGATAAATTTACTTTTATCACTGGTTGTGCCTGAAGATTTGGCAAACCACTTTATTTCACCCGGCCACAAAAGATTGCTTTCGCCCTTTCGTAAACGGTCTATATAAGGTTTAACATCTTCATATGTTTGAACCGGTAAACGTCGCTGAAATTCTTCAATACTTTCAACTGATGCAAAATCATATTTTTTACCCCATTTTGATTTAGAAGCTCTGTTAAGAAGTTTAAATAGTGTTTCCTGTTGAATATCAAAAGGGTATTTCCTTATTAAATCTATTTGATAGACTCTTTTAATATTCAACCAGTTTACTATTGAGGTAATTAATGGCATATAAGAGACTTTTAATACTTAACAAAATTATAGATTAACAAAAATTATCCAAAAAATATTAATCTTATGATATAAATTTATAAGTATTCCAGCACTGCCCGGGTTGAAATGAATGAGGAAATTATTACTTTTGAATCTGTATAAAAAGATATATCCAATGGAGAGAAATATTAAAATAGTTATTCTTAAGAATGAAATTGAAGCTAATATTATAGGCTCCGTGCTAAAAGAAAGAGAGATCCCTCATGTATTAATATCATATTACGATTCTGCTTATGATGGTATTTTTCAGTTGCAAAAGGGATGGGGGCACATTGAGGCTCCGCAGGAGTACAAAAGCCAGATTTTAAAGGTTTACAAGGATATAACCAGATAATAAAAAACCATCCGGATCTATATAGTTATTAAGAAGTTAATATAAAAGTCATTTATATTATACCAGGAACTTATATACAGTTAACTGATAATATTTTTCGCCGGGTTTTAAGATTACCGAAGGAAATTGTGGCTTATTCGGAGAGTCAGGATAGTGCTGTGCTTCCAGGCAGAATCCATAGTGTTTATTTAGAATCTCTCCCCCGGCATTAGTAAAACTGCCGTCTAAAAAGTTACCTGAATATAACTGAACTCCGGGTTCGGTTGTGTACATTTCCATTTTACGCCCTGTGAGAGGTTCGGATACTCTGGCTGCAAGTGAAAGGCTTCCTTTATCTTCTTTATTAAGTACATAGTTGTGATCATAGCCGGGGTCGAGTTGTTCTATTTGTTCTCCAATCTTACGGGGATTTCTGAAATCAAGAGGAGTGTTGCTTACATCAGTAAGTTCACCTGTAGGAATTAAAGTTTCATCAGCAATTGTGTATTTATCTGCATTAAGATATAATTCATGATCAAGAATATTGCTTCTAAGGCTGTTCAAATTGAAGTATGTATGCTGTGTAAG
>CP070654.1:1734838-1736353 GCA_020354785.1 Bacteroidales bacterium | reverse complement strand
TATCGAGAGAGGAAATCCTGGAGCAGGGATTAGTATCTGAAGAGGATTATAATTTACTTGAAAAATATACCTATGCCCTTTTTAAGAGAGGAAGTGAAATTGCAGAGAAAAGAGGACTTATACTGGTTGACACAAAATACGAATTTGGGAAAAAAGATGGTAAAATATATCTGATTGATGAGATAAATACTCCTGATTCGTCACGTTATTTTTATTTAGAAGGCTATATTGAACGGCTGAAAAAGGGAGAGAGCCAGAAGCAACTGTCTAAAGAATTTGTCAGGCAATGGCTTATTGAAAGAAATTTCCAGGGTAAAGAAGGACAAGTTATGCCTGAAATTCCTGATGAATTTGTAGATCAGGTTACTGAAAGATATATAGAACTTTACGAGAATATTATAGGTGAAAAGTTTGTAAAGGAAGAAAGTGAAGGTGTTTTGAGCAGGATTGAAAATAATATTAAAAAATACCTGGAATCGGTTGACAAGTGACGTGCTCTACTGTTCTATTGCTCTATTGCTGTATTAATCGCAACAAAATTTTAACTTTGAACTTTAAACTTTGAACTTTAAACTTTGATTAGGCATACAATATATTACATAATCTATATTTTCGGATTAGTATTCATTTTTCAGACCGCTACTGTTTTTTCACAGGTACAGACCACCCGTGTCGTTCGTTCATCAGAAAAAGTCATCATTAACGGGAAACTGTATTACATACATACTGTACTGCAGGGTCAGACAATATATGCTATTAGCCGCGCTTATGGAGTAACTGAGAATGATATTACTGATGAAAATCCTGGAATTTCGATCGAGTCGATGAACGTGGGAGATGCCTTAAAAATACCTATTAAGACTTATATACAGGAATCAGATGGAGAAGATGATGAACTGGATAAAAACGACTTTCATTATCATAAAGTAAGAAAGGGGCAGACACTCTTTTTCATTTCAAGAAAATATAATGTGCCGGAAGGTATTATTTACAGATATAACGATAAGATAAAAACTGGTTTAAAAGCCGGACAGATAATTAAGATCCCGAAAAAGAAAGTTTTGCAACAGATTATTCAAACCATAGACTGGGAAAAGAAATTCTATTTCTATACTGTAAGTAAAAATGATACTTTATATAAAATCTCAGAGAAATTTGGTGTTCCCGTATCTGAAATAATTAATTACAACGACGAATTAAGGTGGGGTATTAATACAGGACAAATAATAAAAATTCCCATACCGGGGGTACTGTATATCGATACATTGCAGGCAATTGCCGATTCAATTACCCTGTTTATGAAGGAATATACCTCTTTCCTGTCTGCATATGAATGTGATACTATACAGGGTTTTAAAGATTCAATTAAGGTTGCCTTGTTGCTGCCTTTCTTTACCAGGAAATTTATCGAAGTACAGGAATTTGAAAATGATACTTCATTGATAACAGATGAATATTATTATGAAGCATGTAAGAGGAAAGCTTCAATAGGTGTAAATTTTATTGAATTTTATG
>CP070654.1:1727163-1734738 GCA_020354785.1 Bacteroidales bacterium | reverse complement strand
GCTGATAAAATAATTGATATACTTAATCTGCCAAAAGGTGTAGTACCTGTTGCCGCTATTGTTATCGGACATCCTGATGAAAATCCGGGGATCACTGACCGTTTGCCACTGGAAGGTGTTATTCATTATGAAAAATATAAAGACTATTCATCCTCTGATATAGACTATCTTTACCGGGAAAAGGAAGCCTCGGAGCTAACATCGGAATTACTTAAAGAAAATAACAAGGAAACACTGGCCCAGGTATTTACTGATAACAGGTATACCAGGAAGGATAATGTTCACTTTTCTCAGCAGTATCTTAAAGTGCTGACAAGGCAGGAGTTTATGTTTAATGATTGGTAGAACCTTAATAAGAAACCTGAAAAAAGCTAAACTGACTACGGACAGGGGATCATAGAGCTTGAAAGACTCCCGTCATTTTCAACTGTAATTCTCCAGCATTGACCATCAGGAGACTTCATTATAATTCCTTTATTTATATTACTTATGTAGATATCTCCATCAGCAATTTCAAGTTTACTTTTTGGAACGGAAGTACCAATCCCGACATTCCCCTTGTAATCTATTCTCATTCTTTCATTAACAATATCACTGCCGCCGGTTATAAATTTGATTATTCCGTCACTTCTTATTGCCCTGAGTGCCACACCACTATAATTGCTGTATAAATATGTAAAACCTTCTAAAGAAGGCAAAGCTTTATATGAGAATGCAGCAACGCCTACCGACCCGGCCGCTTCATTCGGCCCTGTCCCGCTTCTGAAATGAACACCGACATTTGAATGCATTGAGTTATTCCTGTTATGTAAATACACAAATTGCCTTGGGGTAATGCTGGTAAGATCTGCATCTCCCTGTATATCTAACAAGTAACCTGGTTCAGAAGTGCCAATTCCAACATTCCCATTATTATAGTATATTTTAGATCCATTTTTAGCCCATAATGTACCCCAATAAGGTAAAGTAACAAAGTTACTTTTACTTATTGACAGCGTATCATTACTGAGACACAGGGATTGAATTTCATTTCCCGGATTCGCATCGGCATCGTTGACTTCATCAGGCAAGGTTATTGTATTTCCACGTTCAATTGTAAGATCATGATTGTCAATACTCAAAACCTGGTTATCCGTGTTATCCATGTATGAGCTTAAGTTGATTTCATAAGGAGCACCATTGCTGGTAAGCTTGAGAATATCGTCTTCAAGGCTTAATACCTGTATCTCGTTCTGTGGATCAGCATCTGCATCATTTGCACTGTCAGGAATTTGCAATGTGCTTCCGCCTGAGATGCTGAGCATATGTCCGTCTATACTAATATCCTGTATCTCATTCTGCGGATCAGCATCAGCATCATCTACATTATCGGGCAGTGTAACAGTACTTCCTTTTGTAATACTCAGTGAATGATCGTCAATTACAAGATCCTGAATTTCATTTTCCGGATCAGCATCGGCATCATCAATATTTTCAACTGTTTTTGCATGCAAAGCATATGGAACTGATAACAATTGTGTAGTTCCCATGTGTTCATAGCTAGTACCACCGGTTGGATCAACTGCTATTTTTATAAAATATATATCTGAACCCCAGTCGATTGCTGTGAAATCATCACTGGTTTTGCCATTCCCTATTTCAAGTGTCACTAATCCAAATTTATTAGTTTCCGAAGTATGTGTTTCGGTATAGACAATGGAACCCGTTACATCAGATTTCAGAATAGATATTTCAAAGGATACTAACTGATTTGTCAGAATATCGCCATTTGCATCTCTTATTACTGCCTGATATTTAAATACATGAGGAATTTGAGCAAAGGATGTTAACCCAATCAGAATTGAGATCAGAAACAGACCAAAATTTTTCATTTTTATATAGTTTTAATTTTTTACAATCCTAAATGATTTTAAAAACTTCCCATTTTTGTCAACTGCTTTCAATATATATACACCTGATGATAAAGATTCTATATTAATAATCATACCATCAGAGATTATATCTTGAAAAATGAGAATATTTCCATAAATATCAATTAGTGATAATCCAATGCCAGGAGCATTTTCTCCGGTTATCTTTATTTCGAGGTAATTGGTAGCTGGCACAGGAAATACATTTAAGCCAACATTTGTTGACTGAGACTTAAACAAAGTAACAATTGAATAATTACTTTGCTGAAATCCTTGTGTTATAGTATTTTCAGAGCCTGTGAATGTTTCTGTGACACACTCTCCTATTGTCCAGCTCAGTATGATTTCATCATTTGAGTAAGAATCACCCGATGATGTAATAATTTCCTGGGAAATGGCTGATAAGGAAATTTTAACGATAACCATTAAAAACAATAAACGCTTCATCTCAAAGCGGATTTAGGGTTTATTTAACAAAAATAATAAACATAATACAGTATATGCAAGATAATTTTGACAAATGGCCGGATATAATTGACAGATGGTTAGTTTACTTCGAAATCCACACCGAGTTGATCTGAAATTTTCTTTAATTCCTTTGCAATAGCAGGTAATACATTAATTCCTTCCTTAATTATTCTTTCTTCACATTTTCTTTCAGGATCACCGGGAATCATAACCGCTGGCTTCCCGGGTGCGCTTTTGGCATTTCTGAATGTTTCGATCCATTTATCCATTTTTATTTTAAACTCACTTGCTTCCTGGAAAGCATCAATACGCATTGCTCCGAAAAAATGCCCTGTTCCTTCTCCTGTCTTTTCTTCCAGCACCGGTAAATAGGCAACAGATGGCGGCACAAACGGACCGAAATTAGCATTGGAAAGTACAGCAGAAAATATATCAACGATGGCACTCATACAGTATCCTTTATGACTGCCATGTTCATAATCACCTCCAAGGGTGAGCATTGAACCTCCCCGTTTTAGTATTGAGGGATCAACTGACGAATCTCCCTTACTGTCCTGGACATAGCCTGGCAGTGTTTTTTCTCCTTTCTTTTCAGCAACTGCAAGCTTACCTCTTGCAATTGGTGTAGTTGAAAAGTCAGCCACAAAGGGCGGCTGTGTTTTAGCAGGAACGGCAACAGCAACAGGATTTGTACCTAATAACCGGCTTACTGAAAATGTAGGTGCAACAAGAGGATTAGCATTTGTCATTGTCAGACCTATCATGTCATGTTCAAGAGCCATCATTGCATAGTAACCGGCAATTCCGAAATGATTTGAATTCCTGGTCGACACCCATCCGGTACCAGCTTTTTCTGCCTTTTCAATCGCTATCTCCATGGACCTGGTAGCAGCAACCATACCTATTGCCCTGTCTCCATCAACTACTGCAGTACTGGAAGTCTGGTGGACAATTTTTATATCGGGTCTGGTATTAATACGGTCAGCTTCCCAGAGCTGAAAATAGTCTTTTATTCTTATCATCCCATGTGACGGGAGCCCGCGTAGCTCGGCAGCAAGAAATACTTTTGAAGCCATTAAGGCATGCTCTTTACTACAACCCATTTTTATGAATATACTCTTGGTAAAGTCCAGCAAGTAATCATAAGTATACATGTTAAATACTTTAAATTAAAGCAGTAAATATAAGAACATAGATGCACAAATATACCCAGTATATCAAAAAAAATGAGTAAGTATCCAATATATATAGAATAAGTCATATTATTTGAATGTTATGAGGCTGGAGTTAGTTATATTTGTTATAAGTAATTAATTTAAAATAGAATATATCATGCCCAATACTTACGATCAACAGGAGTCAGCAAAAAAAACTGGTATAAATATATCCGACTACGAGCTGATCAAATCATTAATGAAAAGGGAGCCGAATGAAACAGAGTTATTAATAATTTCAAAATTGCTGTACGAAGAACCTGAATTAATATACTCACGGAATAAGCTTGCTAAACTTGCCGAAGCAAGGAAACCTGTTTTAAAGGGGATAAAAAATAATTTCTCAGCAGCTGTTGAAATATCCAGGGAATATGCCTGTGTAATAAATATCCGGCAAGGTAGTGAACATAAAAAACCTGAGGAAACAGGTGTCTCTACTATGGCGAGGGCAGTGCATAGTATAGTAGCGACAGGTGCAAAACCGGTCGCTCATATCTTTACATTAAAATACAGACCATCAAAGTCCGATGATATAGTAAATAATGTATATAAGTATAGCAATGATACCAGTATTCCGGTAATTAAAGGCAATATATGTTTTAATGAAAATTTGAAGCAATATCCCTTTTTAAGTACAATGACCCTGGGAATAATTAAAAAAGAAAGACTACCTGCACCGGACAGGATAGATACAGGACAGTCCGTTTTTATTCTGGGATTTGCCGGTTCAGACAAAAAATGCGGAGATAGTATATGGTCCTTGATAAAAGATAAATATTCGGGGAGCAGGAAGCTGCCGGCAGTTATTAATCATATACGTGATAAATTGCTTATTGAAGGAGTGCTTGAATTATTTGATAACGGGCTGATTAATGCAGCTGAAGTAATTGGTAAAACAGGTATTATCGGAGCAGCGGCCGATATGTTATCATCAGGTAATGCAGGAGTGATACTGAATATTGACAAGTTATATGATAGTCCCTCCAAAGATAGTAAGTGCCAGGTGCTCTATAAATATCTGCCGGGTTCACTTTTAATAATTGCAAATAAAAACAGGAAAGAACTGATAGAAAAGATACTGAAGAAATGGCTTGTTGATTATTGCATAATAGGAGATACGATTAAACAGGATAATGTCAGCTGTTATAAGAACAACGAATCCTTTGCTGAAATACCTGTGAAAATGTTAGTTAACCAGCGATTTGCCACCAGGGAAGAAAAAACAGAAACTCCCGATAGAGAATTTAACATTATAAGCATTTCAACTGAAAATATTAATGAGCCGGAAGATTACAAAGAGACAGTTATAAAACTAATAAAACAGCCCTGCATATCCGGAAAAGTCTTACCTATGCTGGAATCTGATTCAATTACAGGAACGGTAAATATGAATATTAGTTTCCCATCAGATTCCGGTATTATAAAAATTAACACACCAGGTTATTCATTAGCAGCAACTGTTAGTGCAAATTCCAAATATCTGCCTGCAGATATAAAGACAGGTACGATTATATTAATCGCAAAAGCAATAAGGGATATTATCTGCAGTGGATGTGAACCGCTGGCCATGAGTATATGCCTGACCATTCTTAAAAAAAATAATAATTGCTTCAGAGAACAATTTGAACTGATATTTGATGGCATAGAAGAGGCTATTAAACAGTTTAAGATACCACTGGCCAATTTCAACCTGAGTATTAATCCGGGGAATTCTTCTGCAAGTGAGAGTGATAATCTTGCTGTGGTACCGGCAGTATACGTATCCGGAGAATTGAAAAGTAATAAGAATCATACTACAATTGCCTTCAGGGACAAGGGACATATGATTTACCTGATTGGAAGATCAGGAGATGATATTGCCTCATCTGAATACCTGAAAGTCATACATGGAATAAACCAGTCACCTTCACCTTTCATGGATATTAACCTGGAAGCCAAACTTCATGATACTGTATGGGGATTAATTAAAAACCACCTCATAATTTCGGCTCATAATATTTCTGAAGGAGGTTTATTTTTTGCACTGCTTGAATCGGCTATAGCTGAACAATACGGATTTGATATTACTTCACCCGCAGAAGTCAGGCTGGATGCTTTCCTGTTTAGTGAAGCCCAGGGGCGAGTAATTGTAACTGTTTCACCGATTCGTGAAACTGAATTCATTGATTTTATGATGCAGCAGGATTTTCCGTTCTCAGCCCTTGGTCATATAACAAAAGAAGAGCTTAGAATAGATGATATTTCATATGGCTCTATTAATGAGTATAAAGATTTATGTAGCTCAGCTATACAAAGTTACATGCAATGATTTAGATAATGAACGGCATAAAATTATTGTATTGTTAAAATTAAAATACTAATTTCGTGGCTCTCTCGTTTTTATACGTATAATAACAATGCAGAATTTTATTTTGAGAACAATCATATTATTCACAGCTTTCATAGTCTCTCTGAATGTAGTTGCTCAGAAACCAAAAGTACAGAATGACCCGACTCATGATGATAAACCATTACATTTCGGATTTTCTTTAGGATTTAATGCTATGAACTTTTATATTGTCCATTCAGAAGTTGCACGTAATTATTTTATAGCAGCGGATGTTGCTAGGCTCCAGCCCGGATTTCATGTTCATGCATTATCCAACTTAAGGCTTGCCGAATACTTTGATCTTAGGTTCTTACCGGGAATATCATTTGGCGGTGAAAGGCATATAGAATACGTTGATAAAACAGTAACAGACCAGGCATATAGCCAGACAATTAATCCGGATGATGTTCCGGTAAAGATTGAATCAAATTTCCTTGAATTCCCCTTACTTATAAAATATAAATCAAAAAGACTGAATAACTTCAGACCATATCTGATAAGCGGTATAAACACCAGGGTCGACCTTGCCGGAGCTAAACTTGACTGGGGTAAAAAAGAAGAAGATCCAAAAAAGAAGAATATTGTATTATTGAATTTACTGGACGGCTATTATGAACTGGGAGTTGGAATGGATTTTTATCTGCAATACTTTAAATTCGGTGTTGAGCTGAAATATGCCTGGGGATTTAGAAATATCTTAAAAACCGAAAATAAGAAGGGTGAAAGACCATATCCCGACATAGCTATATATACAGATGTTATTGAAAAGATGAAATCAAGGATGTTTTTAATCACTTTTCATTTTGAATGATAGCTACTTTTTTTTTCTCCGTCTGAATTCGGAACATATTACAGCAGTAGCAGCAGAAACATTAAGTGAATCAATGCTTCCTGCCCGGGCAGAATAGTTTGGTATAAATAATCTGGATTTAATATATGGTATATAATTTTTTGAAATTCCCCTGGACTCATTCCCCATAACTATAAATGCACTTTTCCCCAGTTCCTGCTCATAAATGGATTCTCCCTCAAGAAAGGCACCATATACATTAAATCCCGGAATAGATGAATATTCTTCAAGTAGTTCTGTTAAATTTACATTCCATAGGTTAACTCTCATAAACGCTCCCATTGTTGCCTGAATAACTTTTGGATTGAATCTGTCAGCACAGTCATGGGAACAGAAAATATTTTCTATTCCAAACCAGTCTGCAATTCTGATGATATTACCCAGGTTTCCGGGATCCTGAATTTTATCCAGCACAAGTGATATATCATTATTAACTATATCTTTATTAAAGGTTTGTTCCGGGATGTGCAGTACGGCGATTACACCTGGAGGAGTTTTGAAAGAACTTATTTTACTTAAATCGTGCCCGGATGTAGTAAGAATATTTTCAGGAGGATATGACTTATCTTTAAAATTTTCATTTATCCATTGTTCTGTTCCTATTACATGCTTTACATGCGGGTATTTGCACCCTAATAGCTCATTTATAACCTTTTCTCCTTCAACAATATATTCCTGATATTTATCCCGGTACTTTTTTAATCTCAGGGACCTGAAATGTTTAATTTTATTTTTACTGAGCATATTTCTGCATGTTACAATTTG
>CP070654.1:1719229-1727063 GCA_020354785.1 Bacteroidales bacterium | reverse complement strand
TAGCTTATAAATAATTTATCCCTTTAGCAGTGCTTAATAAAGCTAAAATTTGTATATCATTATTACTGGTTCTCATATTTGCCGGTTCATGCAAGAAAGTGAAGGAATACTTTCACGATCCTGAAACAGAACCGGTTAGCCAGGTAATAAAGACTTCTGCTGCAATTGGTTATTCTGTTTCTGTAGCAATGAGTGTCATGTCAGGCGAACAACCACCCCATGTTATATCTACCGGTGACTGTTCAAATTTCCCGTGCACATTTCTTGTTTACATAAATGTGAACCAGGATAATCCTTTGTTATTTGGTGATGGCGCAGTCGGAGAAATAGTTGTTGCCGGACTGAGGCCTGATGAAGATGTGGCAATTATGACTATTGTATTTACAAATGTAAATATCAGAACACAGAGTTTTACACTGCTAAGTGTACACACAATACCGGTTATTAAGGAAGAGGACAGGATTATGGTAGTGTTCAGTGAAATGGATATAAATTTTGATCCGGATTCGGATGCATTGCTCAACCTGGACCTTTCGCAAAATGAAATAGATTCCGAATTCTCAAGGCTCGAAAGGGAGAGACCCGAGGATTTATATGTTGCTGTTGAACAAAATGCATATTTTATTAATATAGATCAGAAGAATACATTTGATTATTTTAGTGATGATTTATATGCAATTACAGGAGGAGGACAATTAATAGAAGTAATAGGTGCTTCAGGGGGAATTATTCAGCAGGCCATGCTAAATGTTGAGATAGAATCCGGGTGTCACAGAAACCCTGTTGACGGTTATGCATTAATAAAGAATACAAGTGCTGAGGAAAGAAGATTTCCGGAGCTGGGAACTGCTGTATTTGATTTTCATGACAGGTGCGACGGAATGGCTGATATATCAGTTGCTACAGGAGTATACCTGAGATCAAACGGGAAGTCGGTTCCTTTAGACCTTGATAATTGATTTTGTATAAGGTGGCAGCGGAACATGTTGTCCTTATAATTAGCCTGATAAGAATTCTTAAAATCTGTATCCCAGTCCTATATTAAAGGATACTCCTCCTGTATTAAGTCCTTCGTATTTTGTAATTGTCTGGTCATCCTGGTCTTCAAGCTCCCAGTTTCCTATGGCAACATTGTAACCGGCATCCAGATTCAGTAATAAATCATAGTATATCGGGATAAATATGCCTGTGTTACATGTAAAACCACCGGAAATTGCGGAGCAAGCCCTCCATTGCCTTGGGATGAAATCACCCATTACCTTGGTTTCCATACTTCCGTAGTAAAATCCAAGGCCTGCACCGAAATAAGGTACGACTTTGGAATTTTCAAGATTAATTCTGTAAACAAGACTCAATTCCACAGGAACAATATCCAGGGTATTATCATATGCAAATCTGTCTCCGGCCGGTGCTAAAGCCAGGTCCTCATCCTGCCTGAGAACAGTAACTCCTGACTTTAGTTTTATACCAATATCTGAAAAATAATGATGGATGCTGAGATTCAGGTTACCACCATTTCCAAATCCGGTAATAAGAAGGTTATACGGACTTCCTCCGGCATCGTAGCTTACTATTTTATATCCCCCTATTATATAATCATTTCCCGGAACAAACAAACCTGTATTAAGGCTTATATACGTTCGTTTGCTCTGAGCATGTATATTATTGCTTATTATAAAACAACATAAAACTGCTGCTGCAAATAGTATTCGTACTAATCTTTTCATTTTATTAGTTTTTAGTGATTTATGAAATCAAATTTCAACATATCGGCAACAATATTCAAGCGTTTTATTTAAAAGATATTAAGAATTTAGAAATGCATGCCGGAAATTATTCTTCCTGCCATGTATCCAGTTATATACAATATTTGCCCTGTCAAGTAAAACTCTTGAATCTTTAAATAATTCATTATCAGCACTAAACAGTTTGTTATTTGATTCTGTAATTTGAGTGTTTATGAACGAATTATTTATTCTCAACCTCCCCCTGTTAAATATATACAAAGGCTCCTGGCTGGTATTATTATATAACTCCAGCGTCCCGAATTTAAAGCTTGTCAGGAATTTCTGCTTTTCATTATAACTATTAATAAACTCAATACGATCTTTAATTTCCTGTGCATTCTCAAATTCCGCATTTGAAATGTAATGATTTAATTTGCGCTCCAGCAGAGGTATTATGAATTCACTGTTACCGCTAAGGAATTCCTGTACTTTGTTGACAATACGTGTATATTCCAATGGTATAATATTGAGAATACATGGAGCCTTGCAGTATTTTAAATCGTGGTACAGGCATTTTGTAGATGGATTTGATTCACTGCATAATCTTAAATTGAAGTATTTCAATATAATTTCAATAAGAGTTCTTGTATAGTATTCACCCTGAAATGGGCCGAAAACAATGTTATTTCTGATCTTCTTTAATGAACCTATTACTCTGATAGTTGGGAATAAACCATTTGTCAGTATCAGGTATTTATATTTCTTAAATTTTTTCTGACGCACATTATAAAATGGAAAGTACTTCTTAATTAATTTATCCTCCAGCAGTAATGCCAGAAAGTCATTATGTGTTTCATAAAATTCAGCATTATATATACTGGATATTAATGGCTTTATCTTTTTCCTGCCGTCTGATTTATTGTTGTGAAAATAACTTAATACCCTCCTTTTTAAATTTACAGATTTACCGACATAGACAACATATCCTTCCCTGTCACGGAATAAATAAACTCCCGGTTTTTCAGGAAATTCATTTCTTATTTGTTTTACAATATCTTCTTTTGTGTTTATTTCCACAGGAAAACGGTATGTTGCTGTCAAATGACTATCAGATAATCAATATTGTGATTTATAATATACCTTTTATTTTTCATCTGAAAAAGAAATAATTTAAAAAACAATGATGCCTGTCATTTTCGATTCTTTTGTATTTTTGTGCCTTATTAAATTGCAATTTCATTAAAATAAATGATATGATAGATAAAGTTGTTTCGGTATATGGTTACGGTCGTTTCGGAAAGTTCTGGGCTGATATTCTTGCTGCAGATTTCCATGTAAAAGTATATTCCCGAAGAGGTTTGAAAAGCGACGAGGTTAGTCCTGGCATAGAAATTACTGATGCTGAAGATATTTATAACTGCGACGCCATTTTTTTCTGTGTTGCCATTTCTTCATTTGAGGATCTGCTAATAAAATCAAAGAAGCATTTTAAAAATAATACGGTTTATTTTGATACATGCTCGGTTAAGGTTGAACCTGCAAGATGGATGAAAGAGAATATCCCGCAGGAAAGTAAAATAATTGCATCACACCCGATGTTTGGTCCTGATTCTTATTTTAATTCTCCTGATAAGCTGCCTATGGTTATGTGCAATATAAACGTGGCAGATGAAGAATTTAACTGGTGGAAGGACTATTTTTCAGGGAAGCAGATGAGGGTGGAAATAATGACCCCGGATGAACATGATAAAATGGTAGCATATTCGCAGGGTATTGCACATTATATCGGAAGAGTTTTGTCTGACCTGGATTTAAAACCAACATTAATTAATACTTTAGGTTACCAGAAACTTCTTGAAATAATGCAGCAGACCTGTAATGACAGCTGGCAGCTATTCCTGGATCTGCAGAAGTATAATCCTTACACAAAGAATATGAGAATTGATCTTCAGAAGTCAATCGAGAGAATATATAAAAGCCTGGGGGATAAATGACATTCCATTATTCCCCTATTTCCAATATTTCCCTTACTCCCATATTCCTAGATCATAAATCTCAAATCGTTAATCTTAAATCCTTATTCCATATTCCTTATTTCCCCTATTCCTTTATTCCCCTATTCCTTTATTCCCCTATTCCCCTATTCCTTTATTACCCTGATTACACCTCCCCCGTTATAAGAATGGTATTCACCATTATACATGGCATCGGCACCAACAGGTCCCATCTGGAACGCGCCCCGTGACACTGCCCTTACCAGGTAATAATAGTATTGCGGCCTGTTTGTTCTATAGTAATATAAATCAACAAACAAATTGATTCTGTCATCCCTGATATCCTGGTATGCAGGATAAGATCTGCTATTAGGCCATTTCATTCCAGGAGGCAATACAGTTAGCCTTGGATTTTCTATTTCAAATCCGCCTGGCAGTATATCAGATATTACGATATTTTCGACCCGGCTATTTGTGCCGTTCTCAAGACATAATTCAACAAGCACCAGTTCATTTTGCTTAAAGGTTCTTCTGGTAAGCAGCTTGCCGTACCTGTCATAGAATCGTTTTCTCACCTTAATAAAATTATCTTCTTCGAGGTATTTTCCTGATGCGCTTATTCCTTCAGCTTCCCAGAAATAATATAATTGTCCTTTTCCCTGTGCTGTTATCTCAATATTGGTGCCCTTAAGTTCTTCAGTAGTTAATGTTATTGTATTATTTTTACACTGACCCGCAACTTTACCATTTGATTTGACAGTTGCCGATATATCGCTTTCAGATGCTATTCTTGCTATTTTACCCATCGCCAGAAAACCGAATGCTCTTTCCTGTGTATTTAAATACCTCCTTTTCAACAGATAGTCCGATATATGCCTGGCCATAATTCCTGCCTGAGGATTATCAGGATCTATTTCAAGCAGTGTATTCAGAGCTATAGCTTCATCCCTTACATAGGAATAAAAACTGCCGCCGAAACTGGGATTCGACCTTTCACCCTTAAATGCACCGGGAAGAATTTCTTTATACTTTTTCTTATCACCGGCAAGTGCATACGCCCCTGCAAGCAGGTATTTACCATCAAGACTTAATTGATCTGCATGTGCTTTGTAATAATTCATAGTGGACATTTGTTTTTCTCCTGCCATTGCTAGTACATATAATGAGTATGGTACTTCTTTTGGCGCAATATCCCTTTTCTCTGTCCTGTTATAATAATAAGTTATAACCTCTTTCTTTTTGAGTCTCTTTTTTAAATACTGCATGAGCTTTTTTAAAAACTCTTCATCCACATCATAACCTGCTTTTTTTGCCTCAACAGCAAAATGGGCGGCATATACCGAGCCCCACCATGTTTCTGAACCTCCTCCCGGCCAGAAAGTCAATCCGCCATTATACAACTGCATAAATCTTATTCTGTCAAGTGCGTATTGTACATTGTGCGCCGCATCGGACTTTGTCTTTTCATATTTGAACACGGTGTTGATCAAATCACCGAAGTAAAGCTGTGGAAAAGCTGCGGAAACTGTTTGTTCCACACAACCATAAGGATATCTTACAAGGTAATCAAGGCTTTTAGTAAAGCGAACCAGGGGATTATTACTCACGATTAATTTATTATCAACGCTTGATTCAATAAAATCCCCGATATCCATACTTAAATTCTTTGTTTCACCAGCGTTAATAGTACCGGAGCCCGATCTTTTCTGCAAAGGTGAAGCAGGTCTTACTGTGATATCAGTAGTATTTGTGAATGTTTCTCCCAGGGCATCAGCAGTAATAATAATTTTGGCCTGACCAATCTCAGGTCTGGCAAATACCCTGAAGAGTACCTCTTTTTCACTATTACTGTTGATCCTGACAGATTCAGATGATTTGCCCGTAACTTTCACCGGTCCGCTTACCTTGATCTGTGTTTTACAGCTTATGGAATTGCCAGTAGTATTTGTAAGTATTACAGGTACCTCAACACTGTCACGCGGACTGAAGAACCTGGGTAAGGCAGTGCTGATAACAAGAGGATCGGCAACCTTCATATTTGCGGAACCCGACCCGAAAGTCTTACCCTTATAGGTTACTGCCATAATCCTTAAATCTCCTGAAAATTGTGGTATATTAATTTCATACTCGGCTTCCCCTCTTGAATTTGTTTCCAGTATTCCGCTCCAGAATGTAACAAGTTTTATTCTTTTGCTTTTAAGGGGATTTACCCTCTTTTTCATTTCCGGGCCGCCCCCTCCTGTCTGGCTTTTTATTGTCCCAACCTCCGGAAAGAGGTATGGATAAATATCGTACGAGTTCACCTCCAGGGCTCTTTTCCGGTAAAAGAAATTATAAGGATCAGGAGTTTTATAACCGGTCACCTGGAGAATACCTTCATCAACTACAGCTATTGTTAAAGCACAATCCGGCCTTGATTTGACCTTTATTTTTTGCTTTGTGTTTGACCTTGATTTTTTTACTGCACTAATCTCTACAGATATTTTATTACCGGGATCTTCGATTAATACGGGTGCAAAACCGTGAGCAACTGTTAACGGCAGGTCAGATTTTTTATGAGGCCTGAATAAAGTTGCAGTAATATAAATGTTTGGAATATAATCCCGCTTAAGATCCAACTCAAAAGACGCTGCACGCTTATCTGTTTCAATATAGAAATAATCCTGTACCTTATTATTTTCAAGTGTAACCAGGATCCTGCCCGAAAAGGGTGCCTTCAGGATCACTTTAGCTTTTTCTCCGGATTTGTATTTATCCTTATCCAGCTGAATATCTATCTGTCCTTCGTTATTAACCTTGAATGAGCTGAAGCTTGTCCTTCCCCACCCATATGCGTATATAGAATTGCTTACATAAGTATGTACTCCCGGTGCCGATACCCGCAGCTCATATCGGCCTGAGAGTTCGGGAATAAAGCTGTAAAATGTTGATGTTTCATTAATTTTTATTGTCTTTTTTTCTATGGTTTTTTCAATCTTCTCTGAGCGGTATCTGAAGTAATTTCCTGATCTTGACAGGACTGTTTTGTATTCATGTTTTATCAGCTGTATTTCTGCATCAATACCTGTTAATGCCTTGCCGTTTTTATCAACAGCTATTAAATCCAGTTTTACAGGTTGTCCGGTTCTGATATAATAGCCTGTTTGTCTTATACCATAGAACACATCCTGTGTCATAATATTCACATTTCTGAGGTTATTTACCGGTCTTCCTGTCTCGTCAAATACAGTGATATAGAAATCAGACTGAAGTATACCCATGTTCCTGTAACTGGATGGTATATCAAATATTTCCACAGCTTTACCTTCATCATCGGTCTTGTCATCTTTAAATTGCTGGGCAAAGTATGTTTCTGCCCCTGTTATTGTATAATTATAATCTTTATTCTCCCCGGGATAGAAATATTTTCTCTTAACAGACATTTCAACTTCGTAATTTCTGTTGGCTGCCGGCGGTCCAAAAAAATTTGTTGCCAGGATATCAACTTTTATATCTTCTCCCGGTTTGTATTCGTCTTTATCCAGGGATACATCCACTTTAATTCTGTCAGGAACAAATTCTTCAACCCTGATAATACCTGTACCCAGTAGTACATTGTTTGATGTATATAATCCTGCCATATATGTTCCTGTTACCGCAGATCCGGACAAGTCAAAATTCATTTCAAACGAACCATGATCGTTAAGTATTTTTCTGGACTTTTTAAGGATCTTACCCTGCGGTGTGGTGATTTTCATTATTACAGGGATCTTTCCGGGTGTGTTCCATTCATAATCCCTGATAATGGCGGATATATTAACTGTTTCCCCCGGCCTGTAAATATCCCTGTCTCCGTATATGAATGCATCCATACCCGAAGGATTTTCCCTCTTGCCTCCAACATCAAATCGTGAAACAGATACCCTGGTATTTTTAAAAGGCATAAAATTGTAATCTCCCTGATAATTGGCGGCTACCATTGACGTCCTGAATCCGGGGGCTTTTAATTCTGAAAATTCATATGTGGCCACTCCGTCTGCATTTGTTTTAGTTGTGTAGGTGATCTGGTTGTTTGTACCTATAAATGCAATCCCTACATCAGATAAAGGCTGTGCCGTAATAAGGGAGTTCGCA
>CP070654.1:1713766-1719129 GCA_020354785.1 Bacteroidales bacterium | reverse complement strand
CACTGGGAGATATATTCTCCCAAACAGGAAAAAGGTAAAAAGAACGAGAGCTATTATACAACTTTATATTACAAGCCATACCAGGAAGATGTGGATTTTTTCAGCGCACGCAGCAGCAAAGAATTCCAGGAGGAAGAGATAACCACAAGAGTTGAATGGATTGCTTTTAAAGATCAATTCTTCAGTTCAGTAATAATAGCTAAAGATAATTTTTCCAATGCATTTGTAAAATCAACTAATCTACCTGAATCTGAGAAGTATATTAAAAATTTCAGAGCCGAGATAGGGTTGCCTTTTAACAGGGAATTAAATGAAAAAATTCCGGTAAAATTCTTTTTCGGGCCAAATAAATACAGTCTGCTAAAAAAGCAATATAGCAACTATGAACTTCATGACCTGGTAACTGTTGGGCGGGGAATCATAAAATGGATAAACCAGTTTGTTATTATAAAAATATTTGACTGGCTTAATAAATCTATTAATAACTACGGCTTAATAATATTTTTATTAACAATAATCATTAAAGTTGCGTTATTTCCGCTTACGTACAGATCCTATCTGTCCCAGGCAAAGATGAAGGTCTTAAAACCACAGCTTGATGAATTAAATAAAAAATATCCAAAGGGCAAGGAAATGGAGCGACAGAAAGCTACCATGGGATTGTATAAAAAAGCGGGAGTCAGCCCGCTGGGAGGATGCCTGCCTATGGTTCTGCAATTCCCAATTCTGTTTGCCATGTTCAGGTTTTTTCCTACATCAATTGAATTAAGGCAGGAAAGTTTCTTATGGGCTCACGATTTGTCAACTTATGATTCTATCCTGGAGTGGGAATCAACCATTCCAATAATAAGTAAATTATATGGAAACCATATCAGCCTGTTCACTTTGCTTATGACATTATCCACTATTTTAACCATGAAGCTTGGGAGCCAGGCTACAAGCGGAAGTCAGCAAATGCCCGGCATGAAATCCATGATGTATTTTATGCCTATTATGTTTATGTTTATATTGAACAACTTTTCAGCCGGACTGACATATTATTACTTCCTGGCAAACATTATAACTTTCGGACAAAATATGATTTTTAAACAGTTTATTGATGATGAGAAACTTCTAAGTAAGATGGAAGCAAGAAAATCAAAAGCCAAGAAGAAATCAGGATTCCAGTCAAGGCTGGAAAAGATGGCAAAAAACAGGGGCTATAAACTTCCTAAAAGATAGAATTGCTGATTTGTAAAAACGTTAATATTCTCTTCTGATGCAATTAGTTAATAACAGGTATAAAATTGACGGAGCAGATGTTCTGAGTTTATGTAACAAATATGGCTCTCCCTTATATGTATATGAAACTTCAAAAATAAAGGACCAGTACAGCAGAATGCTCAATGCTTTTAAGGGAGTAAACGTGAAAATAAATTATGCCTGCAAGGCTTTAACTAATATTAATATACTTAAGTTCTTTAATAAGTTAGGTTCAGGCCTGGATGCAGTTTCTGTCCAGGAAGTTGAACTCGGATTAAAGGCAGGTTTTAATGCAGGGGATATTATTTATACTCCGAATTGCGTATCAATAGATGAAATTGAAAAGGTTGTGAAACTTGGAGTAAGAATTAATATTGACAATATATCTATTCTTGAGCAATTCGGACTTCTTCACGGGAATAGTATTCCGGTATGTATAAGAATAAATCCTCATATACTGGCAGGAGGCCATCATAAAATATCAACAGGCCATATAGATTCAAAATTCGGCATTTCTGTATATCAAATGCCTCATGTACATAGGGTTATGGAGGCAAATAACATGAGGGTTGAAGGCTTACATATGCATACGGGATCAGATATTCTTGATGTTGATGTATTCATAAAAGGAGCCTCAATTCTACTTGATGTTGCCAGAGAGTTCAGGGAGCTGGAATATATTGATTTCGGCAGCGGATTTAAGGTACCCTATAAGCCGGATGATATTTTTACAGATATAGATGCCCTGGGTAAGAAACTTACAGGGGATTTCAAGAAATTCTGCAACGATTACAGAAAAGACTTAACATTGATTTTTGAACCGGGCAAATTTCTTGTGAGCGAAGCCGGTTACTTCCTGGCAAAAGTCAATGTAATTAAACAGACAACATCAACAGTATTTGCAGGCATTGATACAGGGCTTAATCATTTGATAAGACCTATGTTTTACGATGCCTATCATCATATTATCAATGTTTCCAATCCAAAGGGCAAACCAAGGATTTATACTGTAGTCGGATATATATGCGAAACAGATACTTTTGGCTGGAACAGAAAAATTAATGAGATCACAGAAGGAGATTACCTTGCCTTTTTAAATGCAGGAGCATACTGTTATGCAATGGCATCCAATTATAATTCAAGATATAAACCTGTTGAGGTACTTATACATGAAGGTAAGGATTATCTTATCAGGCAAAGGGAAACAATGGAGGACTTGTTAAGGAATCAAGTCATTATTGATATATAACCTAAATTCAAATAGTCATGAAAACAACATTTGCTTTATTGTTACTAATAAATGTAGTTGCTGTATCATATACACAACAGACTTCAACGCAGGTAGCAACTGAAGAAAACCTGCGGAGAATTGGCAGAGAGGATCATGGAACGGTATTTACTACCAATATGGACGAACTTTACGAAGGTGTAAAAGGGACTCCATATTTATTTAATGAATGGAAACCGGGTAATATCTATTTAACTGACAGTACATACATAAAGAATGTAAATATTAAATTCAATATTTATACTGACGAGCTTTCATATTTAAAATCTACTTCGGGTGATTCGCTGATAATAAACCGGTGGATGATATGGAAATTTGAAATTATTGATGATCCTGAAGATGATGTTATTTTATTTAAAGAGATGGGCTTCAAATCGGAAAAAAGCGATAAAAAAGTGTTTGCAAGGGTGATATATGATGGCAAATCAAAACTAATACTTAAATATAGCAAGACTTTTATCAGGGCTTTTTATAAAGGTGCTTATGCAGCCGGCAATAAATACGATGAGTATACTGATGACCAGCAGTATTATATAAAGAAAGATGCTAATAAACCGGAAAAGATTAAATTAAATAAGAAATCTGTTATTAAGGTTCTTTCTGATAAAGATGATAAAATTAAATCTTATATAAACAAGCGAAAGCTGGCTCTTGATAATGAAGATGGTGTTGCGGAATTGCTGCAATACTATGATAGTATTGCAGACTAGCTGCTTACATCTTGACAATCTTAATTTTTGCTGTGTGCCTTGAGGTATTAACAACCATAAAATAAATACCAACAGAAGCTAATTCACCGGAGTTTGTAGTTCCATCCCATACAACTTCAATTTTATTATTGGCATAATAATCTTCAGCTGCAAATGTTTTAACAATCTGCCCGTATAAATTGTAAATATTTATGGTCATTTCCACCAAATCATTAATTTCCGGTAATTCTATGTTAAATGTTATATATTCTTTAAATGGATTAGGATAAGCTTTTATGTTTATAGCTCCGAGTACATTGTTAATATTCTCTTTAACTGAAGAAATTTCAAGTTTTGGATCAAGTGTTAAAAAGGCGGTATATAATGATAAAACTCTGTATTCCATACTAAAATCTATTATTTCAGTTATTATATCATTTGTTTTTATACCGGACTCCAGAAATTCAATATAATTCCCGGTCCATGATATTTCAGCTATTGAATCGCAGTCTCTGATATCACCTTCTTCAATAGTAGATTCAATAGTAAAAGTCTCGGATTTAAAGACCCCTGAAGCCTGAATATTAAATGAGCCCGAACCATGATATTTCCCGATTGAAATAACCGGTTTATATAAATAAGTTACATTTTCTGTATTATTCAGGTTATATCTGGAAAAACAAAATCCGTTACTCAAAGTTGTATATAAATCGAATGAATTTATTAATCCCCCGAATGACTGAAATATTTTGCTGAATTTAGTGTTTAAAGAATAATCTGAGAAATACCCAAAGTAGTTACCACCTGTCCTTTTACTTAAAATTATGTATAAATAATCATTTCCATAATAGGACGATCCTCCCTGGTAGTATTTTGTATAATTAGTATTATTAAAATTAATTATATGTATTACAGGAAGTGGATCGGTCATTGATTTCAAACCAGAATAAATGGCGTTTGCTGTACTATATTGTCCCAGGTTATCAGAATTGGCAATAATTAGTATTTCCCCTTTACTATCGTGTGATTCAATAAATTCGATACCTTCTGACAGTACTGATGGCATATCGCTATAATCTGTAACCAAATCATATATTCCGGAATTAAAATATTCTTTTATAGAAGCTGAGTCACCGGGGATCCAGTCCTGGGATAATAAAGCAGGGTTTATTCCTGAAAATATTATATTAAAAGAGTCTCTTTCATTAAAATTATCCAGCAGGGTTAATTTAAGAATCTTAAGAACATCCTCATCTGTATATGTACTTTTTGTAACGTCATAGTCAAATAATATACAAATTTTATTTGAGCTTTCAATTGCCAATTCACAGGAAGGAAGAAATGCCAGTTGATATACTCCTTCATCCTCCTTCTTATAAGTATTCAGGTAAACACCATTATTCAAAGGTGAGTCAAACTTTACATTCAGATCCTCCTTGAATTCAGAAGGTTTTATTACCATGTGCTTTGTTGTATTATAAAATGAAAGATAAAAATGATCAAAACTTAAGTCATCTAATTCCTGAATAACCGGATTACTCCATTCTTCTGTTTCTATTGTCAATACTTCAATGTTAGGAATTTCATAAGAAGTATTTATAATGTTTGCCGGCAAAGGAATATAAACCGAATTTACCGTCCATTGCACAGGTACAAGGTAGGCAATTTTACAACTCCTGGATGAATTTCCGGGAAGGGGATAAATTTGCAATTCATAATCCTGGTTACCGTTTTTTGTTAAAAGAGAAGGGTCCCTTCTCCGCTGTACAATACCCTCGTAGATTTCTGATGCAGTCCACCTGTCTAAAATTTCTGCTTTGACAATACTATCATCAATCCAAAGCCACGAATCATGCACAACGGAATTCTCAGGCAGGCTGAAATTAAGTACTACTTCAAGTTCATCTTCTGCATCAAGCCCACTATCTTTTGCAGAGAAAGTAAGATAAAGGCCAATCTCAGCATAAACACCTTTGGGATGAACTGTTATAGTTGCAGCTATAATATTCCCTTGTTGCCGGTACGACCCATGAGGATCATTTATATACAATCTATCATAAGCAATGGAATGCAAGGAGAAAATTACACTAATCAAAACAAGAACTATTAGACAATATACACCCTTTAATTGAGTACTGATATTT
>CP070654.1:1711900-1713666 GCA_020354785.1 Bacteroidales bacterium | reverse complement strand
ATTACTCCTGCTGCCAGGAATTCAAATACAGAAATAAGAATATTGTAGAAATTCCCGATAAAGGCAAACAGTCTGTGTGTTCCGGAAATACCATCAATTAGTATTTCAAGCATTTCAATATTTATAATTATGAATCCCACATAAACCAGAATATGCATTATTGCTGAAACCGGACGTACTACCATTTTCGACTGCCCGATTGCAACTTTTAACATCTTTATCCATCTCTTGCCCTTGTTATCATCAATTTTCAGATCTCTTCCGAGCTTTATATTACGGGAAATAATTCTTACGTTACGATAGAATAAATAACTGGCGGCTAATAATATTAACAGGAAGATTATTTGTTTATACATTACCAGAGAGTTTTATCCATCAAGCTTAATATTTGGACTTTGTGAAACAGATTCTTGTTACTGACGATTTATGACTTTACCTCTTTAATAGCCTTTATAAGTTCGGGAAGAACCTTAAAAGCGTCACCTACGATCCCATAATCAGCAGCTTCGAAAATGGGGGCTTCCTTGTCTGTATTTATAGCAACAATATTTTTTGACGAACTGATTCCTGCAAGATGCTGGATAGCACCTGAAATTCCTATAGCAATGTAAAGATTTGGGGCTATTATTTTACCTGTTTGTCCCGTATGCTCTTCATGTGGTCTCCAGCCTTCGTCAGATACCGGTCTTGAACATGCAGTAGCTGCCCCTAATAATTCCGCTAATTCTTCAATCGGTCCCCAGTTATCAGGTGATTTCATACCTCTTCCTCCTGAGACTACAATTTCAGCATCAGTCAAAATAATCTTACCTTTTTGCTTTTCAGTATTCATAACTTGTGTAACGGGCAAATCCTTACTTATTTCAGGTTTAAATTCTTCTATACTACCTTGTTTCACTGTTTCAGTCAGTCCGTATGAATTCTGGGCAAGCGTCAATATCTTAATTTTTGTCTTGATTGTTACTTTAGAGAAGGCCTTGCCCGAATACACTTTTTTAACTACAGTAAAAGGCCCAAGAGAAACAGGGATACTAATAACACCTGTAACAATTCCGCTTTTGAGTTTTGCTGATAACCTTGGAGCAACTGCCTTTCCCGTATTATTATGAGGCAATATTATTATTTCAGATTTTTCTCTCTCTGCGGCCTGACTAATAATTGCAGTAAAGATCCTGTTGTCAAGAACATTCAAATTATCGCCTTTTACAGTTAGTATTTTATCGGCGCCAAACTGACCAAGTTTGCTTAGTTCGCTATCATCAACATTGCCTATTGATATTACTGTTGTTGTTGTTTTTAGCATCTCAGCCAGCTTACTGGCGTAAGAGACTAGTTCATAAGCAAGCTTCTTAAACCTGCCATCCCAATTCTCTGTATAAACAAGTACTGACATACTGATGAAATTATATTTTAAATTAACTATTAATCTTAATTGGCCTGCTAAATCACCTTTGCCTCATTCTTTAATAATTCAACCAGTTCCTTAACATTATCCGGTGAGATCATTCTGCATGCAGCTTTTGGTTCAGGTAATTCATATTCTGTATTCTGTGTCAGGGCTTCTGCTTCGACAGGCTGAACAACACTTAATGGTTTCTTCTTGGCCATTATTATGCCTCTCATTGAGGCAATACGCGGTTCAATTGAGATACCTTTCTGAACAACAGCTACAAAAGGTGCAGATATCGAAATTATTTCCTTGCCCCCGTCTATTTCCCTGTCAACGGTAATGTCTTCCCCCTTAATATTTAAAGCTGATACAGCTG
>CP070654.1:1706547-1711800 GCA_020354785.1 Bacteroidales bacterium | reverse complement strand
GTTCTGACCGATTTTATATCTTATGCCAGGGAAAAAGGAGTCCCTGAAGTTTATAGTGAAATCAAAACTTCTGAAGAAATACTAAAAATCCAGATTTATGCTAATATTACGAGAAATATACTGGACAACAAGGGATTTTATCCAATAATTAAAAGCATAGATAATACTCTGAAAAAGGCAATTGAAGTACTTGAAAATAATCCTGCCTGAGATCTTATAGAATCACTTTTGATACCCGTAAACTGCAACATCTCCCAGTTCTTCTTCTATTCTAAGCAACTGATTATATTTTGCCATACGGTCAGAGCGGCTTAAGGATCCTGTTTTTATCTGCCCCGAATTTGTTGCTACAGAAATATCAGCAATGGTTGCATCTTCAGTTTCACCGGAGCGGTGCGATGTAACAGTTGTATAACCAGCTCTGTGGGCCATTTCTATTGTATTGAGTGTTTCAGTCAAAGTGCCTATTTGATTTACTTTTATTAAAATAGAGTTTGCGCACCCCATGTCAATACCCTTTTTAAGAAACTCGACATTAGTAACAAAAACGTCATCTCCAACGAGCTGGCATTTATTACCAATTTTATCTGTTACGATCTTCCATCCATCCCAGTCACTTTCTGACATTCCATCTTCAATAGAATCAATAGGATATTTATTTAAAAGTTCTGCAAGATAATCAGCCTGTTCTTCAGGTATTTTTACAGCACCTTTTTCACCTTCAAACTTTTTATAATTATATTTGCCATCTTCAAAAAATTCCGAAGCAGCACAATCAAGTGCAATTGAAATGTCGCCACCGTCTTCTTTCCTGCCTGCTTTGTATCCCGCTTCCCTGACAGCCTTAAGAATAGAATCAAGTGCGTCTTCAGTACCTTTTAATTCAGGAGCAAAACCACCCTCATCACCAACTGCCGTACTTAGATTTCTTTCCTTTAATACTTTTTTTAACGAATGAAACACTTCAGCTCCCATCCTTAATCCTTCTTTAAAGCTCTTTGCCCCTATAGGACGAATCATAAATTCCTGAAAGGCAATAGGGGCATCAGAATGCGCTCCCCCATTGATTATATTCATCATTGGCACGGGAAGAGTAACTGCATTAGTTCCTCCAATATATCTGTAGAGCGGCATATCATGGTACATAGCTGCAACTTTGGCAACAGCCAGGGATACACCAAGCATAGCATTTGCTCCAAGATTACTCTTTGTTTTTGTTCCGTCCAGTTCTATCATTCTTGTATCAATGTCTACCTGATCAAGGGCATTCATACCAATAACTTCTTTTGCAATTATTTTATTGACATTATCAACTGCTTTAAGAACTCCCTTACCAAGGTATCTTTTTTTATCACCGTCTCTTAATTCAAGTGCCTCATTTTCACCTGTTGATGCTCCTGATGGAACTGCTGCCCTGCCAATAAATCCGCTTGCCAGGGTAACTTCTACTTCAATAGTTGGATTCCCGCGTGAGTCTAATATTTCGCGTGCGTGTACATTTGTAATTTGTCCCATAATTTATATTAATTTTTAACTTCTGTTAAGACTGATTTTCTTTTATTTTTTCTCCTTTTCCTCAGGTGGCCCTTCTTTTTTCTTTTCCTGCTTCTCTTCTTCCTCTGGTGGTTCTTCTATTTTCTCTTCCTGCTTAACTTCGTCCGTTGGGGGTTCTTCTTCCTCTGGCGGTTCTTCTGTTTTCTCTTGCTGTTTAACTTCGTCCGTTGGGGGTTCTTCTTCCTTTGGTGGTTCTTCTACTTTATCAGCTATTACTTTTTCACCGGCAATATCTTCTTTAATTTCCTCATCCGGAGTTTTAGTTATATCTTCCGGTGTTGTTTTCTGTTCTTCTTCCGGTTTTTCATCAATGGCTGTTTTCACTTCCGGAGTCTCTATATCTTCAGCTGTTTCTTCTTTAGCAGTTACCGGTGTATCAGTTACCTGTCCTGCTTCTATTGCTTTTTTCTTTGAACCCCGTCTTCTTCTTTTACCAACCTTTCCAGCAGCTTCTGATTTTGCAGCAAGAAGATTTTCATTGTAATCAACCAATTCAATTATGCACATATCAGCATTATCTCCCAGGCGAAAACCTGTTTTTAGTATCCTGGTATACCCGCCAGGACGATCAATAATTTTTGGTGACACCTCTCTGAATAGTTCTGAAACAGCTTCCTTATTCTGAAGATGACTAAAAACCATTCTTCTCGAATGAGTTGAATCATTTTTTGATTGTGTAATTAATGGCTCAACAAACATTCTTAGTGCCTTAGCCTTGGCTGTTGTAGTTTTAATTCTCTTATGTATAATCAGGGATGAAGCCATGTTTGCCAACATAGCTTTTCTGTGGCCTTTTTTTCTGCTCAAGTGGTTAAAACTTTTTCTATGTCGCATCTCAATTCTGTATTTAATCCAAGCTAATAATTAAGTACTATTCTTTGTCCAGCTTATATTTAGTAGTATCCATCCCAAATGTCAGATTCATACTCTCCAGCAGTTCATCTAATTCAGTCAGGGACTTTTTACCAAAATTTCTGAATTTCAACAAGTCATTTTTATTAAATTTAACCAGATCTCCCAGTGTATCTACCTCGGCTGCTTTTAAGCAGTTCAATGCCCTCACTGAAAGATCCAGGTCAACGAGTTTGGTTTTCAACAATTGCCTCATATGAAGTACTTCTTCATCGAATTCTTCCTGGGCAGATTTTTCATCGGATTCAAGAGTTATCTTTTCATCAGAGAACAACATGAAATGGTAGATTAATATTTTTGCTGCTTCTTTTAGTGCATCCTTTGGATGTATTGACCCGTCAGTCTGTATTTCAAATATTAATTTTTCGTAGTCAGTTTTTTGTTCGACTCTGTAATCTTCAATTGAATATTTAACATTGCGTATCGGTGTAAATATTGAATCGACAGGGATAATTCCAAATTCTGCATCAAGAGGTTTATTCTCTTCCGATGGAACATAACCTCTGCCTTTATTTACAGTAATTTCCATCTGTAACTCAACATCTGGTTCCATATGGCATATAACGAGGTCAGGATTTAATATTTCAAAACTGTTAAGGAATCTGTTCAAGTCACCGGCTTTAAATATTTCCTGGCCTGTAATAGTAACAACAATTTTCTCATTATTAATATCTTCAATAAGTTTCTTAAACCGGATCTGTTTCAAGTTCAAAATTATTTCAGTCATATCTTCAATCACACCTGTAACAGAAGAAAATTCATGCTCTATACCTTCCACCTTTATTGTTGTTATTGCATATCCTTCTAAAGATGAAAGTAGAATTCTTCTTAATGCATTGCCAACAGTAATGCCATATCCAGGTTCCAACGGACGAAATTCGAATTTACCGAATTTATCATCGGAATCAATCATTATTACCTTATCGGGTTTTTGAAAAGCTAATATTGCCATAAAAATGAAGTATTATATAGATTATTTAGAATACAATTCAACTATTAATTGTTCTTTAATATTTTCAGGTATTTCTTCTCTTTCAGGCCTGTTCAAAAACTTACCGGCCATTTGGCTGGAATCCCATTCAAGCCAAGAATATGAACTCCTGTTATCAGAAAGCGAATTTATTATAGGATGAAGCTCTTTTGATTTTTCACGGATTCCTATTATATCCCCTGATCTTAAAATATATGAAGGGATATTGACGATTTTCTCATTAACAGTTATATGCCTGTGTGATACAAGTTGTCTTGCAGCACTACGTGTAGGAGCAATACCAAGCCGGTATACAACATTATCCAGACGGGATTCAAGCAGCTGAAGTAATACCTCACCTGTTACTCCCTTACTTCTGGATGCTTTTTCAAATAAATTCAGAAATTGTCTTTCAAGAATGCCATAAGTGTATTTAGCCTTTTGCTTCTCTTTTAATTGTAGTCCATACTCAGACAGTTTTTTCCTTTTTCTGTTTATTCCATGCATTCCAGGCGGATAGTTCTTTCTGTCAAAGCTCTTATCAGTCCCGAATATTGGATCTCCGAACTTCCTTGCTATTTTGGTTTTCGGACCTGTGTATCTTGCCATTTAAAATTTATAATTTAAAATTTATAATTTAAAATTTAAAATTTATACTCGTCTTCTGTTTGGTGGCCTGCATCCATTGTGCGGTAATGGAGTTACATCAACAATTTCAATAACCTCAATACCTGATGTATGAATAGTCCTTATTGCAGACTCTCTTCCCGCACCTGGCCCTTTTACAAATACTTTAACCTTTCTTAATCCCAGATCATAAGCAGTTTTTGCGCAATCATTAGCAGCCATTTGAGCAGCATAGGGAGTATTCTTTTTAGAACCTTTAAATCCCATTTTCCCCGCTGATGCCCATGAAATAACCTGACCCTGATTATTTGTTAATGATATAATTATATTATTAAAAGAAGCATGAATATGAGCCTGTCCTACAGGTTCAATTTTAACAGCTTTCTTCCTTGATGTTCCTGTCTTTTTTGCCATAATAAATAACTATTTGGTAGCTTTCTTTTTATTTGCCACGGTTCTTCTTCTGCCCTTTCTGGTACGGGCATTGTTTTTCGTACTTTGTCCTCTTACAGGCAGGCCGATGCGATGTCTTATTCCCCTGTAACATCCGATATCCATTAATCGTTTAATGTTCATCTGAACACCAGATCGCAGTTCACCCTCCACTTTATACCTTTCATTAACTACTTTTCTGATATTAGTTATCTGTTCATCTGTCCAGTCTTTTACCTTAATCTCTTTATCAACGCCCGCTTCCTGTAAAATCATATTTGCAGTACTGCGTCCTATTCCATAGATATAGGTTAATCCTATTTCACCTCTTTTATTTTTTGGTAAGTCGACACCAACAATTCTTGCCATGACTTATATTTTATAATTAATAATAATAAATTAACCCTGACGCTGCTTATACTTGGGGTTTTTTTTATTTATTACATAAATGCGTCCTTTTCTTCTTACAATCTTGCAATCGGAACTTCGCTTTTTAACTGATGCTCTAACTTTCATTTTAATTCACTTTTTGTTATTTGTATCTGAATGTAATTCTGCCTTTTGTCAGATCATATGGCGACATTTCAATTTTTACTTTATCGCCGGGTAAAATTTTTATATAATGCATCCGCATCTTTCCTGAGATGTGAGCAGTAATAATGTGTCCATTTTCGAGTTCAACTCTAAACATTGCATTTGACAACGCTTCTTTAATAATGCCATCCTGTTCAATTGAAGGTTGTTTTGTCATTGTTTTA
>CP070654.1:1705133-1706447 GCA_020354785.1 Bacteroidales bacterium | reverse complement strand
AGTCAGCGAAAATAATTGAGAAAAAAGGATTTGAATCTCAAACTTATTATTACAAAGAAAAATATTACAGTTTGTACTATAAATTTGATTCAGATTCGAATTTAATTTTTGATAACACTGATTCAGAATCAAATTATAAAAATGCTAAAAAACTATATGAGAATCCTTATTTAGCGGAATTGTTTTTAATAGGTGATCCTACTATATATATATTTGAAACACATGAAGAAAGAATGAGATATTTGGATAAGAGGTTTTCAATTATGAGCAACAATAGAATTGATGAAAAGGAAACTATTGAGAGGTTAACAAAACCAAAAAAAAGAGAACCGATTAATGAACTAATAAAAAAAGATAGTTTAAATGCTAAGCATATTTCATTAGACATAAAGCTGGAGCCCAAAAAATTCAAAGCAAAGGGTATTTTAAATAACCTTGTTTATGATGGAGATAACAATACTGAAGACAAAAAGCTAAAAAGTGGTGGATGGGAACCAGATCCAGGTGCGTTCATTTCACTATATGAACATGCATATTATGCAGGCGCAAGTATAAATTGCATAGATCATGGCGTTGATGTTGCTGGTGGTTATGATGGCCATTTAACATGGGCTAATGGTTACGGGATTGCAAATCTTTCAGCAGTTAATTTTAATGATAAAACATCGTCTGCATGCTTTGGAAATCCAGCTACTAGGCAACTTATGGTAATTGTTTGGTTTGATGCTAATTATAGCGGAAAAAGTTGGTGTGTTTGGATTGAAAATATGAATTATAATTCATTTAAAACATTTCAGGAAGGAAATTTTGCGAATTGGGAATATAGGGAATGTCCGATTTTTTGTCCATGGAAAAATTATAATGATGAATTTTCATCTATTGAGTGGGCTTGGTTAAAACCATGCGATGGATTTTTAACTGATGAATGCGATCCAGATTGGAATCATAAAATAAATGTCAATGAATACTTTGGTACTTGGCTAATGAAAACAGGCGCTTCGGGTTGGATGACTGGAGCCGGAGCAATAACCAATTCTGCCTATATATGGCCTAATTATTGTGGGGCAGTGGAGGCTACAATTCCATATACATTTAATGAATTCATGATTGGATTAACATATGAGTTTTCATCAAGTCCTTATTATAATACAATTGACTATGCCATAAATAATTCAGATTATTTTAACAATACTGTAAGGTGTTATAAAAGAGGTTCGTATCTAGTCTCATCGGGTGTGTCTTATGAAGCAGGAGATATAATTAGGGTAGAAAGAAATGTTAATGGTTATATAAACTTTTATTTAAATTCAATTC
>CP070654.1:1695042-1705033 GCA_020354785.1 Bacteroidales bacterium | reverse complement strand
TATTACATGTTCAAAAGAAATTTTCCCGTTTGTTTCGGAAATTATTACAGCATTATAAGGATCCCATTCACAAATAATATCTCCTTTCTTTACTTCTGCTCCATTTTTTATAAATAATTTAGCTCCATACGGTATATTATGAGTTGCAAGTGCAATACTCGTTTTTTTGTCAATAATTCTAAGTTCCGCTAACCTGCCTATTACTATATCAACCTTTTTACCTTCTCCATCTTTACTTTCCACAGTTCTTAGTTCATCAATTTCAACAATTCCTTCATATTTTGCAGTTACATTGGATTCAGCTGTTATATTTGATGCTGTACCTCCAACGTGGAATGTTCTAAGTGTAAGCTGTGTACCAGGCTCACCAATTGACTGGGCTGCAATAACACCAACAGCTTCTCCTATCTGTACCATTCTTCCCGTAGCTAAATTTCTTCCGTAGCACTTAGCACAAACCCCTTTCTTCGATTCACAGGTCAGCACTGACCTTATTTCTATCTGCTCAATAGGTGAATCCTCAATTATTCTGCATATATCCTCTGTTATCTCCTCTCCGGATGAAATTATAAACTCACCTGTTAAAGGATGGTATACATCATGAACAGCAGTACGGCCTATTATTCTTTCAAAAAGTGATTCAACCAGTTCTTCCTGGTTCTTTATAGCAGTTGCTACAAGGCCCCTCAGCGTACCGCAATCTTCCTCGCTTATTATCACATCCTGTGAAACATCAACCAGTCTCCTTGTAAGATACCCTGCATCCGCAGTTTTAAGAGCTGTATCAGCCAGCCCTTTTCTGGCACCGTGGGTTGAAATAAAATATTCAAGTACCGACAATCCTTCCTTAAAGTTAGATAATATTGGATTTTCAATAATTTCAGAACCTGTTGCACCTGATTTTTGTGGTTTTGCCATCAAACCTCTCATACCGGACAACTGCCTGATTTGTTCCTTCGATCCCCTGGCACCGGAATCAAGCATCATGTAAACAGGGTTAAATCCGTATTTACTGGATGATAAATCCTTCATCAGCGACTGGGTAAGCTTTGCATTTATATGAGTCCAGATATCTATGATCTGGTTATACCTTTCATTGTTGGTAATGAATCCCATGCTATAATTATTCAGAACTTCATCAACCTGCTCATAACCCTCATCCACAAGACCTTGTTTATGCCCGGGTACGATAACATCATCGAGATTAAATGAAAGTCCACCCTTAAATGCCATCTGATAACCCAGGTCTTTTATGTCATCCAGAAATTTTGCCGTAGATGCTGTACCGGTATTCTTAAGTACATTACTAATAATATCTCTGAGAGATTTCTTTGTCAGGAGTTCATTAATAAATCCTACTTCTTTTGGCACAACCTCGTTAAATAATACCCTGCCAACTGTAGTTTCAATCATCCTTTTCTCAATTTTCCCATCAACAAGGTCATCAACTTTAACTTTAATTATTGTGTGTATTGCTAACTTACTTTCATTATAGGCAATAATAACTTCTTCAGGTGAATAAAATACCCGACCTTCTCCCTTAATTGAATTTTCAGGTGTGCCTTTAAGTGCTTTGGTCATATAATAAAGGCCAAGAACCATGTCCTGGGAAGGAACACAAATTGGTGCACCATTAGCAGGATTAAGTATATTGTGAGAAGCCAGCATGAGTATCTGGGCTTCCAGGATAGCTGTATTTCCAAGAGGTAAATGGACTGCCATCTGATCACCGTCAAAGTCAGCGTTAAATGCAGTACAAACCAGTGGATGCAACTGAATGGCTTTACCTTCAATTAGTTTTGGCTGAAAGGCCTGGATCCCCAGCCTGTGCAAAGTAGGAGCCCTGTTGAGTAAAACAGGATGGCCTTTTAAAACATTCTCAAGTATATCCCATACTACAGGATCTTTCCTGTCAACTATTTTCTTTGCAGATTTAACTGTTTTTACAATTCCTCTTTCAATAAGCTTCCGTATTATAAAAGGCTTAAATAATTCCGCGGCCATCTCTTTTGGAAGACCACATTCATGTAACTGAAGCTCAGGACCAACTACTATTACAGAACGCGCAGAGTAATCAACTCTCTTACCCAGAAGGTTCTGGCGAAAGCGTCCCTGTTTTCCCTTCAGACTGTCACTAAGTGATTTCAACGGCCTGTTTGCATCTGTCTTAACAGCATTTGATTTTCTTGAATTATCAAAAAGTGAATCAACAGCTTCCTGAAGCATACGTTTCTCGTTACGTAAAATGACTTCAGGGGCTTTAATTTCAATAAGCCTTTTTAATCTGTTATTTCTTATAATAACTCTTCTGTACAGGTCATTCAAATCTGAAGTTGCAAATCTCCCTCCGTCAAGAGGTACAAGTGGCCTTAATTCTGGAGGTATAACCGGTACGACTTTTACAATCATCCATTCCGGGCGGTTTACTCCCTTGGAAGCCCTGAAAGCTTCAACAACCTGTAATCTTTTTAACGCCTCATTCTTACGCTGTTGTGATGTTTCTATACTTGCTTTGTGTCTTAGTGAATATGATAAATCATCCAGATCAAGTCTTTCCAGTAACCGGTATAATGCTTCAGCACCCATATCAGCAATAAATTTATCAGGATCCTTGTCATCCAGCATCTGGTTTTCCTTGGGTAATGACTCCAGAATTTCTATATGCTCCTCCTCGGTTAAAAAATCCAGGTATTCTACACCATCAGCTTTTTTAATTCCGGGATTAATAACAACGAATTTTTCATAGTAAATTATACTTTCAAGCTTTTTTGAAGGTAATCCCAGCAAATACCCTATTTTGTTCGGCATTGATTTAAAATACCATATATGTGCTACCGGCACTACCAGTGAAATATGTCCCATCCTCTCACGTCTTACTTTTTTATCCGTAACCTCTACTCCACATCTATCACACACAATACCTTTGTAGCGTATTCTTTTGTATTTTCCGCAGTGGCATTCATAGTCTTTTACCGGTCCAAAAATACGCTCACAAAACAGTCCGTCACGCTCGGGCTTGTATGTACGATAGTTTATTGTTTCCGGTTTAAGGACTTCTCCGCTGGATCTTTCCAGTATTTCTTCCGGTGAAGCAAGTCCTATAGCGACTTTTGTAAAGGCACTTTTTATTTTGCTATCTTTTTTGTATAACATATGCTGATAATTAGTATTTTATATTCTTAAAAGCAATTTTAAAAATAGTGATGGCTAATTCGACCATACATTAAGCTAAACAAGGTTAATACTTAATCCAAGTCCTCTTAATTCATGCAATAATACATTGAGTGATTCAGGTATTCCCGGTGTTGGCATAGGTTCTCCTTTTACAATTGCTTCATATGCCTTTGCTCTTCCAACAACATCATCAGACTTAACAGTTAGTATTTCCTGCAAAATATGTGACGCTCCGAATGCTTCAAGAGCCCATACTTCCATTTCACCAAAACGCTGTCCGCCAAATTGTGCCTTTCCCCCAAGTGGTTGCTGCGTTATGAGTGAATAGGGTCCTATAGAACGTGCATGCATTTTATCGTCAACCATATGTCCAAGCTTCATCATGTAAATAATTCCGACAGTAGCAGGTTGATCGAATCGTTCGCCTGTATATCCGTCATATAAATATGTCTTGCCATATATTGGTATTCCCGCCTTTCCAGTATAATCATTTATCTCTTCAATTTTTGCACCGTCAAATATGGGTGTTGAAAATTTAACACCAAGTTCCTCACCAGCCCAGCCAAGAACAGTTTCATATATCTGCCCAAGGTTCATTCTTGATGGTACGCCAAGAGGATTAAGTACAATATCTACAGATGTCCCGTCTTCAAGGAAAGGCATATCTTCCTGTCTCACTATCTTGGAAATTATTCCTTTATTTCCATGCCTGCCGGCCATTTTATCCCCTACCTTAATTTTTCTCTTCTGAGCTACATATACTTTAGCAAGTTGAATAATACCTGCAGGAAGTTCATCTCCTATTGTTGCATTGTATTTTTTCCTTTTATATATAGCATCATACTCTTTGTATCTTATTAAATAATTATTAATCAGAGTTTTAATAATATCGTTCTTAGATTTATCAGTTGTCCATTTTCCCGGATTAATATTGAGATAATCAATTTCCTGAAGGATTTTCTGGGTAAATTTTGTTCCCTTGGCAATTACTTCAACATTATAATAGTCTTTTACACCCTGCGATGTTTTACCATTTACCATTATAAACAGTTTATCTATCAATTTTCCTTTCAGTTCCGATATATTTCGGTCAAACTCCTCGTCAATTTTATCCAGTATAGGCTTAGTTGAAGTTTTCAGTTTTCTGTCTTTAATGGAACGCGAGAATAACTTTTTGTCAATAACAATTCCTTCAAGAGAAGGCGGAGCTTTTAAAGAAGCATCCTTAACATCTCCTGCTTTATCCCCGAATATTGCCCTTAATAACTTTTCTTCCGGTGAAGGGTCAGATTCTCCTTTGGGAGTAATCTTACCTATCAATATATCTCCGGGTCTAACTTCAGCTCCTATTCTTATTAATCCGTTCTCATCAAGGTTTTTTGTTGCCTCTTCACTTACATTTGGAATATCGGCGGTTAATTCTTCCAGCCCTCTTTTTGTGTCCCTTACTTCAAGTAAATATTCATCTATATGTATTGAAGTAAAAAGATCTTGTCTCACCACGCTTTCAGAAACTACTATTGCATCCTCAAAATTGTAACCCTTCCATGGCATAAATGCTACTTTCAGGTTTCTTCCAAGACCTAATTCCCCCCCCTTAGTAGCATATCCTTCAGTAAGAATCTGTCCCTTTGTAACCTTATCACCCTTTCTGACAATAGGTTTCAGATTAATACAGGTGTTTTGATTTGTTTTCTTGTATTTTGGCAGCCTGTATCTCTTAATTTCTCCTTCAAAGCTGGCGAATTTTTCTTCCTCACTTATTGTATACTTAATGACTATTTCGTTAGAATCGACATAATCTACTACACCAACACCTTCGGCAATTATATTAAGTCTTGAGTCTCTTACAACATTTCCTTCAATTCCCGTTCCTACAATAGGTGCTTCCGGTTGAATTAAAGGAATTGCCTGGCGCATCATATTTGATCCCATCAGGGCACGGTTAGCGTCATCATGTTCAAGGAATGGAATCAAGGAGGCAGCTATTGAAGCAATCTGGTTAGGTGCAACGTCCATCAGGTCCACTTTATCAGCATCAGCCAGAGGAAAATCGCCATTGAATCTTGCTTTTACCCTTGGATTTTTAAATATACCATCCTTACCAAGCGGAGCATTAGCCTGTGCAATAACTTTTGCTTCCTCTTCTTCGGCACTAAGAAATATTATACCCTTATTAGTAAGATCAACCTTCCCGGCTTCAGTCTTCCTGTAAGGTGTTTCAATAAATCCAAGATCATTAATCTTGGCATAAACGCAAAGTGAGGATATCAATCCTATATTCGGACCTTCAGGTGTTTCAACAGGACATAATCTGCCATAATGTGTATAATGCACATCCCGGACTTCAAAACCTGCTCTTTCTCTTGAAAGTCCTCCCGGCCCCAGTGCTGACATTCTTCTCTTGTGTGTCATCTCTGCCAGCGGATTTGTCTGATCCATAAACTGGGATAGCTGGTTAGTTCCAAAGAAAGAATTTATAACTGATGATAATGTCTTTGCATTTATCAGATCTGTTGGTGTAAATACTTCATTATCCCTGACATTCATTCTTTCTCTAATAGTACGTGCCATTCTTGCAAGTCCGACACCGAATTGATTCGCCAGCTGTTCCCCTACAGTTCTTACACGCCTGTTACTCAAATGATCGATATCATCAACATCAGTTTTTGAATTAATAAGTTCAATAAGGTGCTTAATAATTTTAATAATATCTTCTTTTGTAAGAACTTTAATATCCATATCGGTATTAAGGTTCAACTTCTTATTTATCCTGTACCTGCCAACTTCACCAAGATCATATCGTTTATCAGAAAAAAACAACTTTTCAATAACATCTCGTGCAGTAGCTTCATCAGGAGGTTCAGAATTCCTTAATTGCCGGTATATATGAAGTACGGCTTCTTTTTCAGAGTTACAGGGGTCTTTCTGCAGAGTATTATAAATAATTTCATAATCGGATAAAGTCTGCCCTTCCTTATGTAATAGAATTGATTTTGTCTCAGAGTCTATTATATCATCAATATGTTCATTTTCAAGAATTGTTTCCCTGTCAATGATAACTTCATTTCTTTCTATAGAAACAACTTCTCCTGTATCTTCATCAACAAAATCCTCAACCCATGATTTCAGTATACGGGCAGCAAGTTTTCTGCCAACAAGTTTCTTAAGTGATGTTTTGGAGACCTTTATTTCATCGGCCAGATCAAAAATTTCTAATATATCTTTATCACTTTCATATCCGATAGCCCTTAGAAGGGTTGTTACTGGTAATTTTTTCTTGCGATCGATATAAGCGTACATAACATTATTTATATCAGTCGCAAATTCAATCCAGGATCCTCTGAAAGGTATTATCCTTGCCGAGTAAAGTTTAGTACCGTTAGCATGCAAACTCTGTCCGAAGAATACACCCGGAGAACGGTGCAGTTGTGATACAACAACCCTTTCAGCCCCGTTTATTACAAAAAGTCCCCGCTCGGTCATGTATGGAATTGTACCTAAATATACATCCTGAATAACAGTATCAAAATCTTCATGTTCAGGATCGGTACAATATAATTTCAACTTGGCCTTAAGCGGTACGCTGTATGTGAGCCCTCGTTCTATACATTCTTCTATAGAGTATCTGGGCGGGTCGATATAATAATCAAGGAATTCTAAAATAAAGTTATTTCTTGTATCAGAAATCGGAAAATTCTCACTAAATACCTTGAAAAGTCCTTCTTTCTTCCTGTCCTCAAGAGTGGTATCCAGTTGAAAAAAATCCATGAATGATTTTAGCTGTACTTCCAGAAAATCAGGATACTCAAGCTGATTTTGCGTAGAAGCAAAACTTATTCTTTGGTTGTTATTATCTGAAGACATTGTTTAATTATTTAGTCGAACTATAATAAAATATGAATGCCAAAAAGGTTTAATCCCTGTAAATGGGATTAAACCTGTATAATAAAGTCAGTAAAATTCTATTTAAGTTCAACTTCAGCTCCTGCTTCTTCTAATTGACTTTTAAGTGCTTCAGCTTCATCTTTAGTAACATTTTCTTTTATCGGTGCAGGTGCTGAGTCTACAACAGCTTTTGCCTCTTTAAGGCCTAATCCCGTCAGGTCTTTTACCAGTCTCACAATCTGAAGTTTGGCTCCCCCCGGAGATTTCAGTATAATATTGAAAGAGCTTTTCTCTTCTGCCCCTCCGGCTTCACCAGCAACAGGAACTCCAACAACCGGAGCCGCAGCAGCAGGTTCAATGCCATATTCTTCTTTTAATATTTCAGCTAATTCACTTACTTCTTTAACCGATAAATTAACTAATTGTTCTGCAAATGATTTTAAATCTGCCATTTTTTGATAATTTTATTTTGTTATTAATATTTTAATTTTTCTCAGATAATGTTTTTATTATACCAGCCAATCTGTTTCCGCCTGACTGTAATGCAGAAAGAACATTAGTTACCGGAGATTGTAATAATAATACAATATCAGCAATAAGTTCTTCCTTAGACTTAAGACTTGCTAAAAAGTCTAGTTGTTCATCCCCAATATAAATTGCCTCTTCAACAAATGCTGCTTTAAGAACGGGCCTGTCATGTTTTTTACGAAAATCTTTGATTAACTTGGCAGGAATATTACCTGTATCTGTAAACATTATTGAAGTGGAATTCTTTAATGTATCATACAAATCATCATAATCTTTACTGCATTTTTCCAAAGCTCTCTTTAACAGCGTGTTCTTAACAACAATCAGTTTGATATCCCTTTCAAAACACTTCCTTCTAAGCATATTAGTATCCTCAGCATTTAACTCGGAAATATCTGCTATATAAAAGTGTTTTGCACTGTTTATTGTATCAGTAAGAGTATCAATTATCTTATTTTTCTCTTCCCTTTTCATAGTATAAAAATACTTTTCAATAAATTTATATTATTCATCCAGCGACTTGGCATCGATTCTGATACTGGGGCTCATCGTACTGGACAGATAAATACTTCTTAAATATGTACCTTTTGCATCAGTTGGTTTAAGCCTGATTACTGTTTGCAGAAATTCTCTTGTATTTTCAATTAATTTTTGAGTTTCAAGAGATGCCTTACCAACAGAAGTATGTATAATTCCGAATTTATCAACCTTAAAATCAATCTTACCTTGTTTTACTTCTTTGACAGCTTTACCAACATCCATAGTAACCGTACCACTTTTAGGATTAGGCATAAGACCTCTGGGTCCCAATACTTTACCAAGCTTTCCAATTTTAGACATCACGGAGGGCATAGTTATAATCACGTCAATATCAGTCCATCCGCCCTGTATTTTTTCTATAAAATCATCTAATCCAATATGGTCCGCTCCAGCTTCTTTAGCTTCATTCTCTTTATCAGGGGTACATAATACTAGTACTTTCACTTCTTTTCCGGTACCATGGGGTAACGAGACAGTTCCCCTTATCATCTGGTTAGCTTTTCTTGGATCAACCCCAAGACGAACATCAACATCTACGGAAGCATCGAATTTAGTTTTTGTAACTTCTTTAATTATTGTTACTGCTTCTGATAGTTTATATTGGTTCCCGGGTTCAATCTTTTCTAAGGCTAACTTTCTGTTCTTTGTAAGTTTTACCATAATGATTTAGCAATATTTAATTATTTTTCCCAGGGAATTTTCCTTTAACCGTAATTCCCATACTTCTTGCGGTGCCTGCAACCATTTGCATTGCTGATTCAACAGTAAATGCATTTAAATCAGGCATTTTATCTTGAGCTATAGTCTTTATTTGTTCCCAGGATATTGATCCTACTTTCTCTCTATTTGGTTCCGCTGATCCGGATTTAATTCTGATTGCTTCTAAAATCTGAACTGCTACCGGTGGAGTCTTCACAATAAAATTAAAAGACTTGTCATTAAACACAGTAATAACTACTGGTAGCAACTTCCCCATCTTATCCTGAGTACGGGCATTAAATTGCTTGCAAAATTCCACTATGTTAACTCCTTTTGCACCCAAAGCAGGTCCAACAGGAGGCGAAGGATTTGCTGCACCGCCTCTTATCTGTAATTTAATTAATCCTACGACTTCTTTAGCCATATTTAAGTTATTTCTGATTTAAATAATTAAATTGAATAAAAAATTAAATTCGATGATTATTCAGGAAGCATTAAAGGATATTATAATCATCAAAAACTATATATAATGTAACACTTAGATTTCTATTTTTCTACCTGCATAAAGCTAAGTTCCAATGGCGTCTTTCTTCCGAATATCTTTACCATCACTTTCAGTTTCTTCTTTTCTTCATTTACTTCTTCTATAACACCTGTAAAGCTATTAAACGGTCCATCTATAACCTTTACAGTCTCGCCAACAAAAAATGGCACATTTAACTCTTCATTTCCTTCTGCCAGTTCATCTACCTTACCTAATATTCTGTTTACTTCAGCCATACGTAACGGGGTAGGCAGCTCATCACCTTTTGCACCCAAAAATCCAATAACATTTGTTATGTTCTTTAAAATATGAGGTATCTCACCTACTAAGACAGCTTCAATTAAAACATAGCCCGGAAAATAGTTACGTTCTTTGCTAATTTTCTTACCATTACGAATCTGATAAACCTTTTCTGTTGGTATTAATACCTGGGAGATATAATCCTTCAAATTTAACCTGGCAACCTCACTCTCAATATATTCTTTTACCTTCTTTTCTTTACCTCCAATAGCCCTGAGAACATACCATTTTTTTTCATATTCCATACCTGTATTCTCCATTATTAGTAAAACCAGCTATATACGGTTTCCATAATATTTTTAAATCCCAGATCCATGA
>CP070654.1:1692361-1694942 GCA_020354785.1 Bacteroidales bacterium | reverse complement strand
TCATTCAATAATCGTAAAAGCGACAGATGAGAGCGGGCATATTGCCTTTGATACAAGTATAATAAACATTGAAGTACCAGTGTCAATAAGCCATGGCGGATCTGTCAGAAACAGTAAAATACTGCTTTGCTATCCAAATCCGGCGCACTCAGATTTCTCAATTGATTTGAGTGATATCGGTAATTCAACCATTGAGATATACAATCTGTTTGGGCAAATGGTTTATCATACAAAGGCAGACAAAGGGATTCATAACGTAAATGATCATGGACTTACATCAGGAATTTATCTGATAAAGGTTACCGACAAAAACAAGGATCTCTATACTCAAAAAATAATAATAAAATAGTACAACGCATAAAATACGTTATAAATAATTTATACTACATTATGGCTGCTAAAATAATATAGAAACAGGACCAAATCATGAAGAACAAGAACAACACTTTCAAATTATTAATGTTAATGCTGTTTTTTCCTCTCAACGTTTTATTTAGTCAGGATAGCCTTATTATAAGTGAATTTATGGCAATAAATAATCAAACACTGCAGGATGAAGACAGCACATATTCCGACTGGATTGAGGTATTTAACGGAGGTTCGTTACCGGTAAACCTGAATGGGTGGTTTTTATCAGATGATGCTGACAACTATTCTAAATGGCCATTCCCAGCTATTACAATTGATCCTTATGAGTATATTGTTATTTTCGCTTCGGGTAAAAACAGGATTTCAGAGAAAGATAAGCTTCATACCAATTTCAGGCTTAGCGGCTCAGGTGAATTTCTGGCCCTGAGTAATCCGGGGGCCTCATTGTATAATTCGGTATTTTCTCCTGCTTATCCGCAGCAATATGATAACATTTCATATACCTACTATAACGGCTCCTATATCTATTCATCCATTCCAACACCAGGTGCTGTAAACGATAGCGGTTTGTTTGTTTTAACTCCTAAGTTCAGCAAACCGCATGATTTTTACGGTGCTCCATTTAAACTGGCACTTTCCAGCGAACAGAAAGAGGCTGATATTTACTATACAACTGATGCCAGTACACCCGGTATCTCTAACGGGATATTATATTCAGATTCAATAGAAATTACCAGGACTACAGTTATAAGAGCCATTGCAGTTATTGACGGCACAGCTACAAGTGCCAGTTCTACAAGGTCTTACATATTCCCTGAGGATGTATTCAGTCAATTCGAAGATCAACCGGGATATCCTGATACCTGGCTTGAACCACACGACTATATGATATATTTTGAAATACCAACCCACTATGGTATGAACCAGGTAGTGCTTGATATGGAGGCTGTAAGTGAAAATATTGTCACATCTATTAAGAGTTTACCCATAGTCTCTATAGTCACCGATATTGACCATCTGTTCTCCAAAAGCACCCACACGGATTCCGGAGGGATATATATGTATAGCGGTGAACCCCTCGGATCTACCAGTAGTTTATTGTATCATTTGGGGAGGGGCTGGGAAAGATCTGCTTCCGTTGAGTATTTCAACTCGAATGAACAGGACGGTTCACTGGATTTTCAGGAAAATTGTGGTATCAGAATCCATGGAGGAGCATCCCGATCGACCCGAAAAACCCTGAAGCGCTCCTTTAAAATAGGATTTAAAGGAGTATATGGGCCTACAAAATTAAGGGAAAGAGTATTTGGAAATGATTCACCTGACAGGTATGACTGGCTGGTTTTACGAGGAGGATTTGATGAACGGTTAGAAAACCAGGTGGTTGATCCCTGGGTTAAGTCAACTATGAGAGATATGGGTCACTATGCTGCCCGCAGCAAGTTTGTACATCTTTATCTGAATGGTATGTACTGGGGCATGTATAACCTGAGCGAGCAAATGGATGAAAATTGTATGCGTGATAATTTAGGTGGCAGCGCCGATGATTATGATATCATAAAAGATTATTACGAAGTGGAAGCGGGCGATACGATTGCCTGGGATCAATTAATAGCCCTGGCAGATGATCCTGCAAATTACCAGGTGCTGTTGGGTAATCATCCTGATGGCACACCTGATCCGTCGAATGAAAAACTGCTGAATCCGGAGAATCTGATAGATTATATTATTAATATTGTGTATAATAACCCATGGGACTGGGATAATCATAACTGGGTAGCTGCCCGGAGAAGAACAAATTCGGAAGGTTTTCATTTTTTACCCTGGGATGCCGAGAGTGGACTTTCTGACTACAACAAGATTGATTGGGTAATGGGTGGAGGTTATGATAATCGTCCGAGTGGTTTATTTTTTGATTTAATGCACAACCAGGAATTCAGAGATCTTTTTATTTCACGAGTAAATAAAAGTTTTTTTGAAGGTGGAGCATTGACCCCTGATCCCGGTCTGAAGCGTTATAAAAAGTGGCTGGACGAGTTAGATACAGCTTTAATAGCTGACCAGGCAAGATGGTATGCGGATCATTCAGATATTTGGAACATTAGTCATCACACTTTTATTTATGATTACTTTCCAGGTCGCACAGAAACTGTTTTTAATCAGTTTATAGATACCAGTATCTATCCGCGTATTGAAATCCCCGAATTTAATT
>CP070654.1:1689364-1692261 GCA_020354785.1 Bacteroidales bacterium | reverse complement strand
ATGCCTTCGTGTCAGCATATCAAATATGCAATTAATTTGATGCACAAATTATGAATTTAATAAATACATGTCAAGTTTCAACTATTTGTATACGGTATCATTATGGTTGATTATGCGGGAGTAGGGAAAAACAATGATCGTCAGAAGACTACCGGCTATTTTGCCGTAATTGATTTACATTAACTCTTGATAGCGGAAAGACAGATCTACATGAAAAATGGTACCGTAAAGAAAGTAAGAAATTAAAAGTAAAAATTTATGTTTTTTAAAATCGTCCCTAACCAGAACAATAATCATAGATACTATTCAGCTCCTTCATTAATAAAAGGCAATAATAATACTCTTTAAATCAGGAATATTAAAAATCATTATCAATAATAAAGTTGTTATTAACCAACTCTTGATAATTGTTTATTTTTGAAATTTTCTGTTTTTTTACTGCTCTTTGCCGTGCAATATTTTTCCATGGGCACAGTAAACTTGAACGTCGTGCCTTTCATTTCATTTGGCTCGACCCAGATGTCACCGCCTAACAGCTTTACCTTGCCATATGCGATACTTAATCCCAGTCCCAATCCTTTGTTAGTTTCTCTCAAACAGTGCTCCGACTTGGTAAAGTTCTTGAAAATCGAATTATCATATTTATCAATTCCAACGCCTGAATCCTTAACATAGAACATTATTTTGTCGTCGTTCAGTATTCTGTATCCGTACTCAACGGCTCCTCTTTCAGTAAACTTAAATGCATTTGACAATAAATATGACATGATATCAAACAGCATTTTTTTGTCTGAATAAATCTTCAGTTCTTTATGTTGTGAATCAGGATTCTGGCTGAATGCAATATCAGAATTTATCGAAAATTCGTTTTGTACAGTATAAAGGGAATGCAAATCTTCCATCACCCGGTCTAAATCACATTCTCCTTTAGTTGTTTTTGCATACCCCGAATCAAGAAGTGAGGCTTCAACAAGATCATCAATTAATTTTAAGAATTGCTGACTGCTTGTCTTAATATTTTCAGCATATTTATCTCTCTGTTCGCTTGTAATATTACCATGATTCAGAAGACTTGTGAATCCTACAATTGAATTCATCGGTGTTCTTATCTCATGGTAAATATTTCTTAAAAACGCAGATTTTAATTCATCAGCTATTTTTGTTTTCTCCTCCAAAATCATCTCCAGCCTTTGAACCTTTTCCAGCAATTCCTCATATGATCCGGATATTTTGTTATGAGCTTCTTTCAAATATTTTGATTGTGGTTTGTTTTTATTTTGAGAAAGATAACTCATAAACCATCCAAGGAATTTCTTAATCATCATATTGTTACATTAAAAATTGAACTAAACCTAATACCAAAACAGAAGGCCATAAAACAGCATTCTGCTTCTGTTTTGAGCATATTAATTAAACCCTGTTTTGTAAATAAAATATTAACCCTGAGCTGATAAATAATATTTTTTAGTTATAAGCAGGTAACTGTATGTATTGAAATCTTAAATGAATGAGTTATTCCATTCTTTTCAAGATCTCTATGGCTTTAGGTGAATAATAGCCATCTTTTTCAGCAATTTCTCTGAATTGCATAGTAGCTTTCTCAGTATTATCTGTCATTAAATAACAGAATCCCAGGTACCACTCAGCCTGCTCGATATATAAGTTATAGTTATGATCGATAATTTTCTGAAACTTCGTGTTAGCATTCTCAAATTCCTTCATTTCCATATGTGATATCCCGGAGTAGAGGTTCAGGCCAATTCTTGAGTCATCTTCCGACAATATTTTCTCGAACAGAACCAGGGCATTACGAAAGTCTTTATTTTCGTAATACTGCATAGCATTTCTCAGGTCTGTGTCAATATCAGCGTCGGCTGACCTGAAATTAAGAGTGGCCTCATAGGGTTGGTAATACATAGCATAAATCTCCTTTTCAGTTAAAGAGTCGCTCTTCAGGAGCAGAACTATTAAGCTGCCAACTATAAGTATTAAAACAGCTGACACCAGAACAAGCAGTTTCCTGTTAATTATTGCCGTAGCTTTCTTTACGACAGTTTCCTGTTGTTCAGTAGATTCATAGATTTCTTCGAGCTGGCCGCGAAGTTCCATTACCTCTTTTTCTTTTAACGCACTGTTTACATTCCTTCGCAGTTCCAGTTCTTTTTGGAGTTTTGGGTTAGCTTCGAGTTCTTTTTCGAACCAGATCTTTTCATCTGCACCCATTTCTCCATCGAGGTATCTCTCGATGAATTCGTCAAAATTGAGATTGTTTTTCATAGCCTGTTTTTATTTTAATTTAATTTTATTCAAACATCTAACCTTGATTGTTCAGCTAATACGGTATCGTTAGCTAAAACTTTTTTTGTTAAGCCTTTAACAGGCTTAATCGGCTATTTCAGGTTATATGTTTTAGTTAATACTATATATATAATAATAATTACTTTTCAATTATTAGATTTCAGCTCTCAGGGTTTAATTAATACGTCTCAAATAACAGGGTTAGTTATTGATTTTGATAAGTTTTGATAACGCGTTTCTTTATGCTGTAAATTTTATCCTGTCGATTTTGCAATATGATGATTCTAGCTCAGTTTCATATTAATTACATAAGCTATCAAAAGGTTACCACTTTCTATTTGGTTATTTTATTTTTCTGGTTATTTAGAGATTTAACAGGCCGGGAATTTTGAGTATTTGATGGCAGGATTTTGTTGATCTGGTAACAGGATTTTGTCGATAGGTTTATACGTGCTGTATTACCAGTTATACATTGTTCCGTCGGTTTTCCTGTTTACTGGCAGGTATGCTTTTTTGTAAGAATATTTTTTTGCGGCCTTTTCATCTATGTCCACACCTAATCCCGGGGAGTCTTTTATATGAAGATATCCCTTATCATA
>CP070654.1:1683965-1689264 GCA_020354785.1 Bacteroidales bacterium | reverse complement strand
TTTTAATTTTCTCTTCTTTATGAGCTTTCTGCTTTAATATCTCGGTATGAGCTTTTTTAACTGACGGGGTTGCACTTATTGCCAGTCCTTTTGGTATAAGATAATTTCGGGCATAACCATCCTTAACAACAATGATTTCGTCTTTATAGCCCAGACCAGGTATATCCTGTTTAAGAATTATTTCCATGATTTATACTCCGGTTTATTTCAGTAAATCAGTTACATAAGGCAGCAAAGCTATATGCCGGGCTCTTTTAATAGCTGTAGCAAGCTTACGCTGATACTTTAAGGAATTTCCTGTTACTCTTCTGGGTAATATTTTGCCCTGGTCATTTAGAAATTTCTTTAAGAATTCAGGATCTTTATAATCAATATACTTAATCCTGTTCTTTTTAAACCGGCAGTACTTAACCTTTTTAATTTCTACTGCGGGTGGTGTTAAATATCTTATTTCTGATTGATTTTGGCTCATATTATTCCTCCTTTACCGGTTCTTCTGTAACTTTTTTGTTTCTTCTTTTTTCACTGTATTCAACAGCATATTTATCCATTTTAACTGTCATAAAGCGAATTATTCGTTCATCCCGTTTATAGTCGGTTTCAAGTTTTTCAACCAGGGTTCCCTCACTTTTAAATTCAATCAGGTAGTAAAAACCTGTAGATTTTTTCTGAATCGGGTAAGCTAGTTTTCTTAAACCCCAGTTCTCCTCACCTACTATCTCTCCTTTATTTTTGGTAATAATAGATTTAATTTTATCAACCGCTTCCTTCATCTGAGTCTCAGACAAAACGGGAGTTGCAATGAAAACGGTTTCGTAATTATTTATCATATTTAACTAATTGAATATAGAATTTTGGTGCGCAAAAATATGAACTTTTTTTATCTATTCAAACAAAATAAAGGTTTTTTAGATTTTTCATTTTAAATTAATAATTAGATATATTTGCCATATCTTACTTGAAGCAGCATGGAAAATTTCATAGTATCAGCAAGAAAATACAGACCCGATACTTTCAGTTCAGTAGTTGGTCAATCATCTATAACTACAACCTTAAAAAATGCTATAAAGGTTAATCAGATAGCTCATGCCTATCTGTTTTGCGGACCCAGGGGAATAGGCAAAACAACATGCGCAAGGATATTTGCAAAGACAGTAAATTGTATGAACCCAGATGATAATCTTGAAGCTTGCAACAAATGTGAATCCTGCAAGTCATTTAATGAATCGCGGGCGTATAATATTCATGAGTTGGATGCTGCATCAAATAATTCGGTTGATGATATCCGCAATCTTATTGAGCAGGTTCGGATACCTCCGCAGGTTGGTAAATACAGTATTTATATCGTGGATGAGGTTCATATGCTTTCTGCGTCTGCTTTTAACGCCTTTCTTAAAACTCTTGAAGAACCGCCATCGCATGCTATTTATATACTGGCAACAACTGAAAAACATAAAATTATACCTACTATATTATCCCGTTGCCAGATTTATGATTTTAACAGGATCAAGGTTGAAGATATAGTTAAATACCTGGAATTTATATCTAAAAAAGAAGGGATTGAATATGAAACAGATGCCTTTAATATTATTGCACAAAAGGCGGACGGAGCGATGCGTGATGCACTGTCTATTTATGATCAGCTGGTCAATCTGTTAAATAAAAACATAACTCATAAAGGAGTCATCGAAAGTCTGAACGTGCTGGATTATGATTATTACTTTAACCTGACTGATGCTTTTCTGAACAGTGACGTTTCAAAAGCTATGTTGATTTTTAATGACATTTTAAATAGCGGATTTGATGGTCATAATTTTATTAACGGATTGAGCAATCATTTAAGAGATTTGCTTGTTTGTAAGGATAAACAGACAATTCAACTGCTGGAAGCAGGCAGTGCTGTTAAGCAAAAATACTCTGAGTACACAACAAAGTGTTCATCAGAATTTATTTTTAAGGCACTTGAGATATGCAGTGCTTGTGATACCGGTTACAGGATTAGTAAGAACCAGAGACTTCATGTTGAGCTTGCACTCTTAAAGTTGTGTAACATCATTGACGAAAAAAAAAACAAACTGAAAGTTCAGGAAGATAAGCACGAAGAGAAAACAGAAGATAAAAAGGCGGTTACTGAAAAAGAAGATAAAAAGACGGATACAGAAAAGGAAGAAAAAAAGGAGCAGATTAAGGCTGATTCTGCAGAAAGTGAAACCGCAGATATTCAGGAAAAGAAACAGGAAAAGATCATTTCTCCTCCTAGGTTCAAATCATCGATATCAATTAAGGAAGCTTTAAAAGATGCCGAAAAGCTGGCAGATAAGCAGAATAGTTTAGAGAAACCGGAAAACGATGTGCCGGAAGCACCGGAAGAAAAAAATAATGATATTGCAATATCCTCCGAAAAGCTGGAAGGGCTATGGAAAGAATTTACGGAGTCTATTAAAGATAGTATGCCCAGGATGTACAGTACATTATCAGGCCAGAAACCATCCTTAAACAAGAATGGAAATGTTGAACTGGAATTAAGCAATAATGCACAATTTGATGATTTTAATCAGAAAATTAAGTCAGAGCTCGTCAGTTTCCTGAGGGAGAAATCAGGTAATGATTCAATAAATATTGAAGTACATGTACCCGGGGATGCAGAAGATAATCAGAAACCATACACATCTGATGAAAAATTTAAATACCTGAGCAGAAAGAATCCTCTTTTAAACAAACTTAAACAGGAATTCAACCTTGATTTTGAATAGAATATTAGGTATTAGGTGTTAGGTATTAGGTGTTGGTTAAATAACTAATAGATGAATAAACAATTAAATAAATAAATAAATAAACTAATATTTTATGGAAGGGAAAAAAATTACAATGACCGGGGGAGTATTGAATATTCCTGATTATCCGATTATACCATTTATTGAAGGAGATGGTACAGGTCCTGATATTTGGGCTGCATCTGTAAGAGTCTTTGAAGCGTCAGTGGAGAAAGCCTATAAAGGCAAAAGAAAGATTATATGGAAGGAAGTGTACGCAGGTGAAAAATCTCATAAAAAGTCCGGGGAATGGCTGCCACAGGAAACACTTGACACAATAATGGAGTATCTTGTAGCAATTAAAGGACCGCTAACCACTCCGGTTGGAGGCGGAATTCGATCTCTTAATGTAGCTTTACGGCAGTTACTTGATCTATATGTTTGTTTACGTCCTGTGAGGTACTATGAAGGAGTTCCTTCACCGGTAAAGCATCCTTATAAAACTGATATGGTCATCTTCAGGGAAAACTCGGAAGATATTTATGCCGGGATAGAGTGGATGATGGGTAGCGCCGAGGTAGATAAAGTAAAATCTTTTCTGCAGAAAGAGATGGGTGTAACGAAAATCAGATTTCCTGAAACAACATCTATAGGAGTAAAACCAATATCTAAGGAAGGTACCGAGAGACTGGTCAGAGCTGCAATTAATTATGCTGTAAAGCACCAGTTACCATCAGTGACTTTAGTACATAAAGGAAATATTATGAAATTCACTGAAGGAGCTTTTCGTGACTGGGGTTACCAGCTTGCAAGGAACGAATTTGGAGCCGAAGTAATTGGCGAAGGACCATGGTGTTCATTTAATAACCCTGACACCGGTAATGAAATTATCATAAAAGACGTTATTGCCGATGCTTTTTTACAGCAGATTCTTACAAGACCGGCAGAATATTCAGTAATAGCTACTATGAACCTTAACGGGGATTATATTTCAGATGCACTGGCTGCAATAGTTGGAGGTATTGGTATTGCACCCGGAGCAAATATTAATTATGAAACAGGACATGCTATATTTGAAGCCACTCATGGTACTGCTCCAAAGTATGCCGGCCAGGATAAGGTAAACCCGGGTTCATTGATATTGTCAGGTGTATTAATGCTTGACTACCTCGGCTGGTATGAAGCAGCCCGGCTAATAATAAAGGGATTACAATCAGCTATTAAGGCTAAAAAAGTAACATACGATTTTGAGAGGTTGATGGATGGAGCCGAAAAACTGAAAACTTCTGAATTCGGGGATGAGATAATTAAAAATATGTAGGATAAACATTTTCAATATTGTTTTGTTCTAAGATTAATAATCATTATTAATAACAAGTAAAACAAAACAATATGTTAAGCAAAAGAGTTGAGGCTATCTTAAACGCACAAGTTGAAAAAGAAGGTTACTCATCAAACCTGTATTTGTCCATGGCATCATGGGCTGAAACAAAAGGCTATTCAGGAATGGCTACCTGGCTGTATGCCCAGGCCGATGAAGAAAAAATGCATATGCTAAAATTAGTAGGGTATATTAATGAACGTGGTGGTCATGCTATCATCCCTGCGTTCAAACAACCTCCTGTTGAACATGGTTCAGTACAGGAAATGTTTGAAGCCGTTCTGAAACACGAAAAGTTAGTTACAAAATCAATAAATGATATTGTTGCATTATGTGAACAGGAAAAGGATTATACCACACATAACTGGGTACAATGGTTTGTTACAGAACAGATTGAGGAAGAAGCTTCAGCAAATGAGATCCTTGATAAGCTGAACCTGACAGACGGGAAGAATTTGTATATGTTTGATCGCGATATTATGTCACTAAGAGGTAAAGAGGACTAGGTATCTCCCATGCAGGTGCCTACGGCTCTTGCACTTTTTATCCATTCATGATCTAGTGGTACGTACTTCCTTACACCAACAACTTTTTCAAGTGGTACGGGTTCGGTAGTATTTCCTTTGGCAGCTACCATAACTCCGAATACTCCTTTTTCTATGTAATCAGCGCATGCCGTGCCTAGCTGAGTAGCCAGCAGCCTGTCAGCCGCGGATGGTGTTCCGCCGCGTTGAAGGTGTCCCAGTATCGTAACCCTGGACTCAAGACTTGTCATGTCTTCAAGCATTGCTGCCAGCCTCATTGTGCTGCCTTCCTGTAGAGCTCGTAAAGCTGCCAGCTCTGATTTAAGTTTGGATTTTTCTTCTTTATCCTCTGTCTTTTCAATCTTTTCTTTCATTTTTGTTATTGCCAGCGCTTCTTCTTTTGAAAGGGCCCCTTCTGCAACTGCTACAATGCTGAATGGTGAACCAAGCCTGCTTCTTTTTAAGATAGATTCGGCAACAATATTAATATCGTAAGGTATTTCAGGAATCAGAATAACATCGGCTCCCCCGGCAAGACCGGCACCCAGCGCTAACCATCCGGTCCAATGCCCCATTATTTCCACTACTATAATCCTGTGATGACTGTGTGCTGTACTATGCAAACGGTCAATCGCATCAAC
>CP070654.1:1680478-1683865 GCA_020354785.1 Bacteroidales bacterium | reverse complement strand
TTCTTCGATATTATTTTTTTCAACATATTTTTTAAATAAACCTTTGAGTATTTTCATAATTCCAATATTTTAATAAATTTTCTCATTTTAAATTGCTAATATTCCTTCCTCGTCTGTTCTAACTTTATATACGTTGTCTACAGGTGATATTATAATCATTCCGTCCCCTAGCATTCAACCATAGTCATACAGCAAAAGTCCTCCATTTTTAAGGTTCTGTATACTTCTTCCATTTTCCTGTATCGTATATATGCTTTTATTAATTTCATGACTTATAATTCATTAATAGTTCCATAATACAATTAATTATTGTTTATTTTATCCTTCCTGTTCTCAGGACATATAGCCAGATCTTTAATCCGGCATTTAGCACAGATCGCTTGGCTATCTGTTTTACTCTCATCAAATGCACATGAATGAGCCATAAATTCAGCATTAGGATTAAATATCATTTTTACTCCTAAAGCCAGCATTATTATGGCAACAAGAATGACTGATATTATAAATAGTTTTAAAAACATTTTATTTTTATATTAAATTAATATTTAATTAAAGTTGCTGTTTCTCAGCCATTTAATTCTAATAAAATTTTTAAATAGATTTACATAATTTTTAAGTATTTCTCATATACAATTTATTCTCTCTTTATATCACAACAGTCAAGACGTTTATTACCATAAACTTTTTTATTGGAATCTGAAAGCCTGGTAATAAATTTCTGTAAAATTCCTTAGTACTTATCTTTAATAATTAAACGTTTCCCTGGTTTCCCCGCATTTCAGCATGGCCTCTCCAAAGTAGGGATTTTTTATCTCCTTCAGATTGCTGAACCAGTAAGCACCTTTATCTCCGTCAGCCATCGGACAATACTGGTAATAGACTGTACCGTCTGATAATCCGATATTTTTCATAACCTTATAGAAAGCCAGGTTATATTCTGCGAATGCTTTTCGCTGTTCTCCAATATCGGTCGTGCCGGTTATTTTTTCCAGGGCATTGTTCAGGTGCTCAAGATACTGCATCCATTCCATATGTGCATCTCCTGCAAGCAACCCCATGTTCACGGCATTCAACCTGTTTTTTACTAAATCTGCCATTTGACCTGCCTGCTTTGCATCAGATGCAACAAAAGCATTTTTCATTTCGAGGTAAGCAGCATATACATCAATAAGTTGTTTCCTGAACTTCTTGCTGATTTCAGTTTCCTTCTTGCTCTGATCCATTTCCTGGCGCGCAGAATGGCCTTCCACTGAGCCGGAACCATTGCCCATATCCATACCACCATGATCGTGCCCGGTTGAAATTTTGCCTCCTTCAGGATTCATCATGCTTGGCTTCCCTGCCAGCTGGGCAGTGGCATCAATCTTGAAAACACCGTTAACAGCTATTTCTTCTCCTTCATCCAATCCTGCCTTTACTACATAGAATTCTCCAGCTTCCGGTCCCAGCTGTATTTCTCTGTAAACAAATGAAGGTTGTCTTCTGTCCGGTATTTTAACATATACTATGGCACGTCTTCCAGTCCATAATATGGCTGTTTTTGGGACTAGCAGATCTTTTCTATTTCCGGCTATTTCTGAATAAATTATTCCGTCAGCAAACATTTCTGGTTTGAGCAGGAGCTCCCTATTATCTATTTCAATCCTTACCCGGGCGATCCTTGTTTGAGGATCTATTACAGGATCGATGAAGATTGCTTTACTGCTGAACGTTTTTCCCGGAATTGGCCGTACTGTAAAATCCACCTTATCCCCGGTTTTTATCCATGGTAAGTCACTCTCGTATGCTTCAAAAAGTATCCATACACGGTTAAGGTCAACAACCTGAAAAAGTGCGCTTCCTTCTTTCAGGTAATCGCCATGCGCTACATGACGTTTGGTTACTGTACCGGAAACAGGAGAGAGAACATCGAAATAATTTTGTGTTTCCCCTTTCTTCTCAATGTTGTCTATTTGTTCAGCTGTTAAATCCCAGAGTTTAAGCTTGCTACGTATAGCATTGTAAAATTCAGGATTCGATTGTTTGTATTCTATGGCCTCCAGTAACTCTTTTTGCGCAGTAACCAGAGCAGGAGAGTATATGGTCGCCAGTTTTTCTCCCTTACGAACATCTTGCCCTGTAAAATTTACGTATAGTTTTTCAATACGTCCGCCAAAACGTGCAGTTAATTCCGATATATTTCTTTCATCGGCTTTCACTTTACCAAGCATATATACTTCCTTACCGGGATACCCTTTATGAACTGTCATAGTTTGTATATCGGCTATTTTCATGGCTGCTTCGGTCATCTGTATTTCATCAAGAGAAACAGCCTGCTCATCTCCGCCTGATCCTTCAATTGGGATTAAATCCATGGCACAAATGGGGCACTTTCCCGGTTTATCCATTCTTATCTGCGGATGCATTGAGCATGTCCAGACAGTCCCTTTTTCTTCTTCGTGTTTGTGGCCATTAATTTCTTTGCTGGCGTCGGATCCTGATTTTACTGTTCCGTGAAAAAATAACCAGCCGAAAAATAATCCTGCTATAATTGCAATGGCAATAATTTTACCTTCTCTTTTTGTAATATTTATTTTTAATTTCATTTTTTTACATTTTTATAGTTATTTACCCATTAGATAATTGATAAATGCAACGGCGGCATTCTTGTCAGCCCGGGCCTTTTCCAGCTCGAGCCTGTATTTCAATAATTGCCTTTCCATGCGTAGAATTTCTTCGAAATTTTTACCTATAGTGGCATATTCTGTTTCCAGTATTTTTATAGCTTTTGCTGCCCTGTTAGACTGAATATTATACAAAGGTATACGCCTGTTTGCATCCCTGTAATCCTTATCGGTTTTTGCGTAAGTTGTTTCAAGAACATTTACTTTGTCCGCCTTTTTGTTCAGGGTAGCTTCCTGAAGGTATACCGCCTCTTTAACCATAGCCTTATATTTCTGCCTGTAAAGTGGTATTGTTATTCCTACCATGGGAAATACTATTGCATCACGTCCTGATTCAGCCGCGTCAGTCATAGGACTTGTACTTTCACCGGTGATCATGTAATCCACACCGATTGAGAAACCGGGTTTTCCCGCTTTCGAAGCTACTTTTTCACGGCTAATTAAAGAAGCTTCAATAAACTCCAGTTGCAAGATCTGGTGATTACCGGAGCGTATACTGTCAAGAATAGCCTCGCTGCCAGGTTCTATATCAACAACAGGCAAGACTTCGGGCAGAGATACTTTTCGCTGTTCTTCAACATTTAAGAGATTGTTGAAACTTACTTGCAGGGAAAAAAACATATCTCTCAACATGGCCAGCTGGTTTTCCAGATCGGCTATTTCCATTTCCGCCCTTAATACATCAACAGCAGAAGCAAGGCCTGATTCTAATTTTATTAATGCT
>CP070654.1:1673398-1680378 GCA_020354785.1 Bacteroidales bacterium | reverse complement strand
AGGATGACCGTCTCCTGGTATAGTATAGTTAGACAGATCATAGGTTGTAAACGATGTATCTGCTTTCCTTAAATCCAGATCACATATATAAGGCACTTCATTATTATGAAAATATTCTCTTAAGAAATTCAGTCTCCAGTCTCTTCTGCCATAGTGATCAACTGGTTGAAATAACAATACAACATATTCAATTTCTGATTCCTTTAATTTTTTTATTACTTCATTAAGAATCCCGGTATTTAAAAGTTTAGTTTTTTCTATATAATCTTTAGTCTTTTTTTTACTATGTCCAAAAGGATTAAGGGGACTATTCCTGAATTTGTTAAATAAGTATGATCTTATTTCCGGACGATTCTTCATAAAATACTCACTGGATCCCATAGTTATCGGTACGCCCTGCAATTTCAATCCGCTGTCAGTTATAACAAAATAAGGTTTCTGTGCATCCCGTACTGAAAGCATGCACCTGTCCATATTAGTAGTTAACAGACCGAAAATTATAAACGGATTATTATACATATCTGCCGTTTCATTTAATAACAGGTAAATCTGATCCACGCCATAACCTCCAACTCCATAATTAAGTAAATAGTGTCCCCGGGTAAAATCTTTATCCTTGTTCAGAATTTCTTCAAAGCACTTAACCTGTTGTTTACACATAGCAAACGAATTTCCATAGAGAAGAACAGGTCTTTTATTCCCGATATTATCGCTCTCATTATGAACCAGTGTTTTTTTATCAAAGTATCCTGTCCATCCTAAAAGAGGATGAGGCTCTTCATTCCTGAATTTTCTTCTGAAAATATAATTTAGTTTCCAATAATTCTCATCATGAAAATCTTCGAATTCCTGCCTGATATAATTCGAGTAATAAGAAGGCTCCCTTAAAAACTCAAAAACTTTGCTATTTCCAAAAAGCATCCACCGAAAAATAAATTCGGCCGCTATAAGAATTATAATTATATAAATTACTAAAAAGGCAATATTTCCTAACCTTGATTTTTTCATAAAAGACTAAAAATTTTGAGTATTTATCGTTTACAATGATTTGTGCCTGATTTATGATATATATTCTAAATTAATAAAAAATATTAAATTCATTTATTGACCGTTATTTCCTTCAGTTTTGATCTTGCCCGAACGCAAATAAAAATGTACAACTATTGCTATTAAAACGGAAAAAGTAAGAATGCCAAAAATCCACATAACATTTACCATGCCTGTAATGTCTTTTAAATAACCTATTATCAGGTTCCCTATGGTCTGTCCCATCCCGAAATAGAAGCCCCAGATGATTGACTGTGCTATGGCAAACCGGCCTGCCGGCAATAAATGATGAATATATTCTACCACACCAACAAGGAAAAATGACAGCGTAATACCCTGCAATATTCCCAGTAATAATCCAAGAGGAACAGATGGAAACAGGCCATAAAGGAACATCCTGATAACCATAACTATTAGGGAGATAATAATAATCCTCCTGGAACCGAACCTGCGCATTAATCTTTCTCCTATTATAAAAAAGTGTAATTCACTGAATGCCTGTACAGCATATGCAAAGCCAATAATCCTGTTGCTCGCCTTCAATTCGGTAAAGTAGAGATTAATATATGAATAAACAGGTGCGCATGTCAGTCCATAAATTATCAGAATAATTATAAAAATGAACAACTGCTTATTCCTTAAGAGATATCTCAGGTCAAACGGTTGAAAATTAGACTTGTATATAACTGTTCTTTTACGAGGGACCTTCAGAAAGATAATAACTGACAGAAAAAAAACGGCTGATACAGGAAAAATATAATCTACTGCTATATGAATAAATAAAAATCCACCAAGAATTGAAGCTATTGCCCAGCCGAATGAACCCCAGAATCTCAACTTTCCATAGTTATACAAGTTAGTGGTTTTTGAAAACTGGACTGCCAGGGCATCAGTAAGTGGTCCAAGGGGATGATGAAATACACTGAGCAGTAATATATAAAATAATACAAATCCGAATGCCTGGATCTTCCCAAGGAATAAAATTACAATTGCCGTTACCAGGCATACCCATCCTAATGTTAACCTAATCCCCTTCTTATCAGCTATGAATCCCCAGAGCGGTACAATTAAAAATATTGTTGACTGAAACAGGGCATTTATTATGCCAATCTGAGCTCCTGTAAATTCATTCTCTTCAAGAAAAACATTGTAAAACACCCTCCATGTGGCAAAGCCCATATAAAGCAACAGAAAGATTGTCTTTATTCTTCCCCCTGTCATTTATCTGCAAGTTTTTCTATAGCATCTCTTGATAAACGAAAGACGGTCCACTCATCCATAGCAGTGGCTCCCAGCCTTTTGTAAAATTCTATTGACGGTTCATTCCAGTCAAGGACTGCCCATTCCATCCTGCCGCATTTCCTTTCCCTGGCTATACGTGCTAAATAGATTAAAAATGCCTTGCCAAAACCCTTTCCGCGATGTTCCTGCCTGACATAAATATCTTCAATATATAACCCGGGCCTTCCTACAAAGGAAGAATAATTATAAAAAAATAAGGCATATCCTACAGGTTTATCCCTGTAATATCCTATTACAACTTCTGCTGCCTTATTTTTGCCAAATAAAGTATCTTCCAGGTCTTCTTCAGTTGTCTCTACTATGTCAAGCAACTTCTCATATACTGCAAGTTCTTTAATTAACTTTAATACAAGCGGTATCTGGCTTATAGATGCCGGCCTGATATCCAGATTATTTATTTTCATATCTTTTTTTTTACGCCTGTAAAATTATTAATGGAATTTTATCTACCAAAAAAAAACAATTGTCCACCTGATTGAAACAAATATTTCTGATCATTGTTACATTGTAAATATTAACCAGAGTAAATCAAAGATTATAACCATGCATAGAGTTTTAAAACAAGTAGTGATACCACATATTTTACTTTTCATAGTTACAATCACTTTAAACAGCCAGCCACCTTCACACGACCCCACACATATGGTAAAAGACGGGGACAGGTACTGGATTTATACTACAGGAGCTGGAATCTGGAATATGTCCTCCCCTGATCCGGAATTTAGCAGCTGGAGAGCTGAACCGCTTGTTTTTCCTTCAGGCACCTGGCCTTCCTGGATCAATAATTATGTTTCTGGTTTTGATGGCAATTTCTGGGCGACCGAAATTATTTATATGAACGGTCAATGGCATTTATATTATTCTTGCTCTTCATGGGGATCCCAGCGATCTGCTATAGGTGTGGTTACTTCACCTTCACTCTCCGATCCTGACTGGCAGGACCAGGGAATGGTTGTTCATTCTGATAACTCAAAGGACTGGAATGCCATAGATCCTGATATTTTTAAGGATAATGATGGTAAAGTATGGTTATTATATGGTTCATACTGGGATGGTATTTTTATTACTGAGCTTGATTCTACTACAGGCAAGCCAATAAATCCTGATAGTCTTCATCATGCAGCCAATAACCGCTGTGAAGCAGGACACCTGGAATCCCATGGTGATTATTATTACCTGTTCTTTAACCGGGGAGCATGCTGCGACGGGATACACAGCACATATCATATTTTGATGGGACGTTCAACCAGTCCGACAGGCCCTTTTTATGATAAAGACAGCGTGGCTACAAATAACAACGGCGGAACGCTTTTCCTTCACTCGGACGGACGTATACTTGGTCCCGGGCATTTCGCATTAGGTGAAGGTAAGCTAACTTATCATTACTACGACGGAGCGAGAAGCGGGGCCGCCAAATTAAAGGTTGCCGGTATTGAATGGGGTGAAGATGGCTGGCCAATAGCGGTATATACTCGTGCCGGCTTCATTAGTGACGGCACCTATGTCATAACTAACTATAACAGTAAAAAAGTACTTGAGCATGAAAATGGTGATACCTTGCACGGCACAAATGTAATACAGAATACTGAAACAGGAGATACAAGCCAGCACTGGGAAGTGACTTATCTGGAAGACGGATACTATAGAATATCTCCGGTTCTTGCAGTGGATAAAGCTCTTCATGTCAGCGGGTGTAATACATACGATGGTGCCAATGTACAAATCGGTAAATATGAAGAAAAGGAATGCCAGCAATGGTATATTGCCTATATGGGTGGTGAACAATACAGGATAATGGCACGTCATAGCCGTAAAGCACTGGAAATTATAAATGCCTACACTCATGACGGGGCAAATGCACAACAGTGGCCTTACAATGAGCATCAAACCCAGCGCTGGACATTTAAAGAACCGGCAATTATCAGCAAAATCGGCTCAAATACTCATAAACAAAAAGAATTTAATATATACCCCAATCCATCTCTGGGTAACTTTAAGATTGACCTGGCCAATCTTGCAGAAAACCGGGAAATTACACTGGAAATTTACAGCATTGAGGGTAAACTGGTATACAACAATGTTTATGAAAATACTAATACAATAACTTTTTCAGGGCAGCTTGACAGCGGAGCATACCAGGTTAAAATCAACACCGGAATCAAGGTACTTACTCAAAAACTTGTAGTAAAATAACAAATTCGTTACCTGTAATCTGCATTTAATAATTCACTGGAATAAAATATTATTACTGTATATTGTAACAAAATTTCAATTTTTCTGTTAAAATAAGTAGCAGACAAGCAACTTTTTAAACAAAAAGTTATCTGTTGTATTAAAACTCTGGTGAATGAATAATATAAAATTCAAATATGTCACTTTTCTGTTGCTATTTGTACTATTTATTGTTGGGTCCTGTGAAAAAGATTCAAAGAACGAGCAGGAGATAAAAGGCGATGTATATTTTTATTTACTCAAATCATACAAAACCAGGGATAATAGCTCCGAGATAATTGTCAGGACAGCACAAATCGCTGATAAACCATTAATTGATTATAAAGATATTATTTCATACAATTCAGATTTATCTGTATATAACATTTCCAAAAAAGCCCGGGAAAAAATCCTGGGTCTTATAACAGAGGTGTCGGGACCGGCATTTGCAGTTACTATTGATGAAAAAATAATTTATGCAGGATATTTCTGGCCTGCAACTTCATCTGTATCATGCGACTGGACAAGCATAGATCCCTTATTTGTTGACTTCTGGGATGGTTTAAAAGTAATGCCCGGTAATAACTGGGATAAGCCAAATCCTGGAAATGACAGCAGTTTAATAGAAATTTTTAAACGCGACAAAAAGCTTGTTAACTAGCTGATATACTCTCCTATCAAAACAAATTGCCTATATTTACAATTTTTGAGCCTTTGTTAATCTATAAAAATTCACAATAATGAATAGGAAATTTAATTTTATACCGGCGATTTGTTTAATTACTCTCATAATAACATCAAATACTTCGGCACAGGATATTACTCCCCAAAAAGACAGTGTCCTTTATTCTTTCCAGGTTGCAGATATGTATTTCGAAATGGATGAAAGTTTCGGGGGCAGGATATCTTCTCTGAAACTGGGCGATAAAGAAGTTATGTTTGTCAACAGGGACTATTCCGACCCGATTCTATGGGGTTCTACTGTATGGCCGGCACCCCAGAATGTATGGGGCTGGCCACCGTCAACCACTCTTGACAGTGATCCTTACTCAGGAATGATCTCCGGAAACTATGTTATTATGACAAGTGATGTTGATGACGATTCAAACCTGAGGTTTAAAAAAACATTTTACGCCAGTGGAGAAGATACTTCTGTTACTATTGTTTATACATTTATTAATGAAGGGCTGGATACTGAAAATGATGCGGTATGGGAAGTTACACGTGTTCCTCCCGGAGGAGTATCCTTTTTTCCTGCAGGTGAAGGTTCGGTTACAGGAAATCTTGCTGTTTATGTTGAAACTGTAAACAATGTCTCCTGGTATGAGTATGAAAATTCTCACCAGGGAGGCAGAAAATTCTATAGTGACGGCAGCAAGGGATGGTTTGCTCATGCCAGTGATGATTCAATATTATTTATTAAGCAATTCAAAGATGTGCATCATGACAGCGTTGCACCCGACGAAAATGAAATTGAACTCTGGTTAAACGGAGACCATGCATATATTGAGCTTGAAAACCAGAGCAAATACTATTCAATACCCCCCGGAGATTCTATAGAATATGAAGTAAAATGGTATCTTCGGCAAATACCGGAAGATATAGATATTTCTACCGGAAGCATGGAACTGGTTGACTATGTATCAGATGTTACAGAGACAGAGCCTGTTATAAGCACAGATCTCCCCGGTTATAAAAGCCTGAGCCATAATATCTATGTTATCACTAATCCTTATACCGGGTATACTGCTTTTAAAAATCTACCTGCCGGCACTTTTACTGTCAAATTGAATGATCTTGCAGGAAAAACGTTAAGAACAAGCACAATTACCACAGGAAATAATTATTTACATACTGGCGACCTGAAACGAGGACTATATATATATGTAATATCTAATGAATTGATAACCGTGTCAGGCAAACTTCTTGTTGAATAATATTTCTCTCTTACAACGATTATATAATTGCTTAGTTCTCTATGTTTTATGTGAATTTTTTTTGTATTTTTATTATTAATTCATATAGCATTTAATTGAATTTTTTATGTCATATGAATTGACATATAAAAAGAAAAAAGATATCCTTTTTGTCAAAGTCAAGGGGATGCGAAGCTTTAAGACAATTATATCTGTAATTAAAGATATTCAGCAGATCTGCATTAAACAAAAAACATCTAAAGTACTTATTGATGTACAGGAACTGGAAGGACACCTGAAAACAATGGAAGCATATGAGCTGCCTGCATTAGTTTTCCCTAAAATCAGGGATAAGAATATTTTTGAAAAGAGTGCTATTGTGGACAGGGAAGAATCTTACCCCTATTATAGTTTTTTTGAAAACGTATCAGTTAACAGAGGTTTTAATCTCCGGATATTTACAAATATAGATGATGCTGCTGAATGGCTGCGGAAGTGATCTAT
>CP070654.1:1667340-1673298 GCA_020354785.1 Bacteroidales bacterium | reverse complement strand
TGCGATCTATTTACCAGTCACAAGGATTGAGTGATAATTCCATACTAAGTATAACTAAGGACACAAAAGGATTTATGTGGATGGGAACCATTGAGGGTGGTATCACCAGGATATTTCCAAAATGAACAAAAAATTGTACATGATTATACGGATTCTAATTATAAAGACTTTTCTAATAGCTATACTTACTCTTCATGCCCTGGTAATTTCACATGGGCAGGATGCCATTGATGTTCTTCTGAATGAGCGTGTTGTTGATAGGCCTGTATCGCTTCATAAGGGACAGCTCCAGATCAATTCATTTTACTTATTTGACTTATTCACCAAATCGTATGATAATAATTCCGTTAAAAGCAACTTAAGGGATCAGGGTACAGCTTCGGCAATGCATAACTACCTGTTTAATTTAAATTATGGAATTTTAGAACATATCCAGTTCACAATCGGCATGAATTATACCTCTACTACCCGGCGAACTCATGACAAATATTATATAATATCTGATGATAACTATATTAAAGAAAATGAAATAACCGAAATCAAAGGATTTGAAGATATATTTATAGGCTCCCTTGTAAGACTGCCATTTAATATTAACTTTTTTGACATAGGAATTTCTTTAGGTGTCAATCTTCCTACTGCAAAATACAGGGCTGACCGTCCTGAACACAAAATAGAATCTATCCCGGGTTATACCAATTCATTTTCTATAAATTACCATAATATCTATCCTGCCGGAAAAGGAGTGCCTGCTATCCTTTTTGGTTTACAGGGGAAATTCAGAACAAGCAGAATGGCCGTCAACTTATATTCGGATTATTTAATGTCAGGTAAAGAAGCGACAAATATTTACTGGCAATATAGAGTTGAAAATAGTAGTTTCCACTACCAGTCTGAAGAGTACATATACATGCCTGATAACCTGTTCAGCCTGGCTATAAATATAGATTACCAGGCTTTCCCCTGGTTTGACATTTTTGGTGGATTCTATTTGGAGAATACCTTTGGGGGATGGAATGAGAAATACGGTCCCAGGATAAGCAATTATGAGACCGGCCTGAATTTCGTCTTTATTGGTTTTGAAATACAGGCCACTCCTCATGTCAGATTTTATCAGAAAGCCGGACAAACAATATCAGGTAAAAATACTATAGGACCTGTCAGTTTTCAAACAGGAATTAGCTATAATCTGTTTCCATTTAAAAATAAATAATCTATGGAAAAAGCCCATTTATATAGAAACAGAATATTACTCTTAACCTTAGTTATTGTTTTTTGTATTGCCAGCACATATGCACAGACTGAAAAACATCTTCTTCCTACAGAAATAAAGGAACAAACAATAATAACAGAACCGGCAACATTACAAAAAGGATTTTTAAGGTCAGGTTTCATATTCTCTCATTCTTTTACTGAAAAGATTTTTAACGAAAACAATGAAAAGATTAGCCCTTTTGGTAGTATTTCTGCACTAACCAGATCAATAGCACTGCATGCTAATTACGGGCTTACCGACAGGCTACAGATCAACCTGCGAATTCCTTATAAAAGCGACAAAATGAGTTCATCCAGTATCCAGGAGTGGCCCGGAGAGGATACTATCGTATTGTATAACTGGCAACAGGATGCCATAGGTCTAAGTGATATAGAACTTGGAGTGTATTATCAGGTACTCGCAGAAAAACAACAAAGGCCTTCAATAACATTGCGAGCCACATATCGCTTTAATACCGGAGAAAAAAATCCAACCAATGTACGTGATCAGAATAATTATGATGCTCCTCCGGGAACAGGAGAACCCCGTCTTTCCCTTGATGTACATTTTAGAAAAGTGATCTATCCTTATTCATTTACATTTACTACGGAGTATATCTACTATTTTGGTGGCAACAAAGTGTTTATTCCGGGAGAAAATAAATTGTCCTTCAGAACTGGAAATATAATATCTTTAAGTGGCAGCGCCAATTTTCATGTCAATGAATGGATAGCTCTTGTAAATGATATCAAGTATTTCTATGGAGGAGAAGATAAAGTTGAAGGAGTAACTATACTTTCTAAAAGGTGGGCATTTATCTATCACCCCTATCTTTATTTTCAGATAAAAAGGTTCCGCCTGGCACAGTCTGTTGAAATTCCTGTTAAAGGTTGTGCTTATACTGCTGATCCCCAATATATTCTTATACTTCAATATCAATTTTAATGTATAGGTATCTTATTAAATCATCCTGCGCCCTGTTTATAAATAAGGTATTAATATCTTTTAGTGTAATAACTTTACTATTACAGGGCTGTTCCACACCATCCATTCTAGTCACACGCGAGCAACAGCAAGGAGATTATTACAACAACCAGAATAATTATGAACAGGCCATCATTCATTATAAAAAAAGCCTGGAGGCAAGTGCAAGACTGGGTATTTACCGCAATCCTCTAATGGAGAGCCAGTTGTGCAGAAAAATAGCACATGCGAACCAAGCCGCTGGAAACTATAATGCAGCCTTAATCTATATAAATATGGCCATTGAGATTGATTCCCTGCATAATCATCACTTGCAACTAATTGAAGATTACCGGGAATCAGGAAAGGTATATATTATGATGGGAGATATAAAAAAGGGTGTCAGTCAGCTCGAGTATTCGCTCAGTATGAGTGAAGGAATGGAAACAACTACTTTAAAAAGGATCAATAAAAAAATTGCAGCAGATAACCGAATGGTGCTGGCCAATGCATATCTCACCCTTGGCATGTATAATCAAAGTCTTGCGAACAGCCGGATAGCAATGTCATTATATGAAAATATAGACCACATTGAAGGCCAGGCTGAAGCTAACCTGACCCTGGGAAGTATTTACACTGACCTGGGAGATGTTTATCATGCAGAAAACTTGCTGAATTATTCTGTAAGGCAGGCTGAAGAGTGCGGATTTCAGACAGCCAGGCAATACCAGACGCTGGGCGAAGTTTCAGAACTTAAAGGAGAATATGAAACTGCTCTCAGGCATAAGCTTAAAGCCCTGGAAGAGGCAGAAAAGGCAAATATCCTTCCCCAGATACTATGGGCTACTGTCAGTGTAGGGGATGCCTATAAAAAAATTGGTGATGCAGAACACGCTGCCGTGTACTATAAAAAAGCGCTGCACCTAAGAAAAGTTAAAGACATCCAATCACAGAGTATGGAAGCATCGCTGGATATGCGACTTGACAACTTTCTGGCTGCCAGATCATATTTCACCGATGCAGGAATTCTTACAGGGTCAGGCCTTGTCTCCATGAGGCTTGCCGAAGCAAAAGCTATGGAAAACGACACTGACAGTGCCCTTGTCTATTACAAGGAAGCCGAATCATATTTCCGGCAGGCTGGAAACAAAGAGGGGATAGCAAACGCCTTACTTCGAATAGCAGATTTCCTTGTGGATCAGAACAAATTAAAAGATGCTGATTCAGGCCTGAGTAAAGTACCCGGACTGAGCTCCAATCCTGAATTGCTATGGCAGGTATGGTATCACAGGGGAAGGATTCATGAGAAAACTGGCATGCCTGACTCAGCCATAGTTTCCTATAAAAGATCTATTGAAATCATTGAATCCATCAGGGAAAAATTCACCATCGAAGAGTTTAAGAGCATCTATATGGATAATAAAATTGATGTTTACGACAGACTCATCCAGTTATTGATAAAGCAGAAAAGGGAATCAGAAGCTTTTTATTATTCAGAAAGGGCACGTGCCAGGGCATTCCTGGATATGCTGGGCAATAAAAAACCGGATATTCGCAAAGGAGCTGATAAAGAATTTATTGAAAAAGAACAATTATTAAGCACTCGGATGCAGCAGTTGAAAAAGCAAATACAAAAGAGTCTGCTTGACCTGTACGATGATGAAACAATGCGTACTATGAATGTGATGCTCAATAAGGAGCTGGAAAGAACTCAGGCAGAGTATAACGAAGTACTTCTGCAGCTCAAACTTATGAATTCCTCCTACTCTGCCTTAATTAGTATTGAACCTGCAAATCTTGAAAAGATACAGTCTACGCTGGATGAATCAACCGCATTACTTGAATATTGGGTTGGTCAGGAATTAACTATTATATGGATTGTGACAAAAAAGACTTTCAGCTTTTTTCCAGTTAATTTCACATCAAAACAAATGACAGATATTGTTCTGAGATGCAGGAAGGCAATATCAAGTCAAAAAGAGATAAAAAATGAAAGTTTAGCCAGTCTGAACGAGGCAATTATCCAGCCTGTCGAATCAGTGCTTAACGGTTACACTTCCATAGGAATTATTCCCCATGGCCCTCTGCATTTTTTGCCATTTCAGGCACTTGTTGATAAAGAGGGCAAATTTCTTATTGAGAAAAAACAGATATTTTATGCTCCTTCTTCAACAGTTTATCTACAGTGCAAAGAAAAAACACCGGACAGAGGAGAAAATTTTCTGGGGATGGCCCTGGGAGATATAATGATAGGCACTTTCTTCGGTCTGCCCGGAACAAGCAGGGAGGTTGATGCTATTTCAGCTTTTTATACTGAAAAAACCATTAAGAAAAACAGGGATATCTCTGAAGATTTTTTCAAACAGGAAGCAGAAAAATTTAACATCATACATCTGGCCACTCACGGTTATTTCAATAAGGATCAGCCCATGTATTCCTACTTGCTGCTCCATCCCTCTGAGATCAATGACGGTCATCTCACAGTGCACGAGGTTTTTGGAATGGATTTAAGAACACGCCTGGTGATACTTAGTGCCTGCCAGACCGGACTGGGTGATATCAGTCGTGGAGATGAGCTTGTAGGATTAAGCCGGGCATTTATCTATGCAGGAACACCTTCTATAATTGTCAGTCTCTGGAGCCTGGCTGATGAACCAACGGCTGAGCTTATGATTCAGTTTCATAAATACCTGAAAACCAAACCTGCCCCGGAAGCACTGACCCTTGCACAGCGCGAAATGATTAAAAATTTCAAACATCCATATTACTGGGCACCTTTTGTATTAATTGGACAGTAATTTATCAGCAGCCAGCACTGAAAACATGAAAAAACAGGGTGCAGTTATAATGTATTCCCTTTCCTGCCATAAATATGGCCAGACTTTGTCTTCCGCAAAATCGGGGCTCACAAGGTTTACAGCATTCCAGAATGTACCCCCGGGTATATAACTCCAGTCAGCTCTGTTGGGACCGTATGCTATAGTCGGAGATTTTACTCCGACGCCTGAAACCAGACTATTTGTAGTGCTGCCGGGACGACAACCCAGGATATAATTTACAGCTGCAAATAAATCCCCGGCATCAAATATCTCAGGCCATACTTTATTTAAGAAGTATTGCCTGAATCCCAATATCTCAGCATTTTCCAGCGGAGCTCCAAATGGAGTGGCAGCCACAATACTATCCAGTTCAGGCTTATAATCCATAGCAGCTTCTGTCAAAGCTTCCTCAAATTCAGGACAATTAATAAGCCCTAAAACCCTGCAGGCTGACCACCCTGACCAGGCAAAATTCTCTTTGACAGCTGTTGTCATTCCACAAAGTTCATTTTTGTATTCATCCTTACCAGTTGTAATAATCAATTCGGCAAGAGTTTGAATTTTCTGACTTTCCGCCCATCTGCCCTTTCCATCTTTGTTTTTATGCCATAGTTCTTCAGCTACCTTAAGACACTCTTCAGACAACTTATCATTATAACCCTTCAATACCCTTGAAGCAATCGCCAGGCTTGTTGCTCCAAACAATTGCCTGGCGGGATTCGTTTCAGTGAATAAAAGCCGGTCATCAAGCTCAGGTATATAAACTTCTACCTGATCCAGGTTTAATTCAGGATCAAAAACATTTGAATACCTGTTGGCTACCTTTTTGTACCAGAGCTCATCCACATTATTTGCTTTAGCTAGCATGGAGGCATCAGTATAAATTTTATTGTCGGTCTGCGTGGCAGCATCTCCCAAATG
>CP070654.1:1654194-1667240 GCA_020354785.1 Bacteroidales bacterium | reverse complement strand
TTGTCATTAAGACTGAACCTGAAACTAAAAAATACAAATGAAAGCCACAACTCATTTCACCCGTTTAATGATTACCACTTTACTTATTCTTTGTCCTTTAATATCCGTTAGAGCGCAGGAAAACAGAAAACCTGAAACTTTGTTTCAAACAATTCAGGGCAGAGTAATTGATAAATCGACTCATGTTCCGTTAATTGGGGCAACAATAATTATCAATGATTCAACTATCGGAACAATAGCCGATAAAGACGGTTATTTTGAAATTAAGGAAGTCCCGGCAGGAAGAAACAATGTTTATGTCTCATATGTTGGATACACACCCCGGTTTTTTCAAAACATACTAGTCAAACCCGGAAAGCAAACTATCCTGAATATAGAGTTAGAGGAAAGTATCGAGGAGATAAGCCAGGTGACTGTAAAAGCTTACAGGGATAAGAACCATACTATAAATGATATGACACTAATCAGCGCCCGGGCTTTTACCATTGAAGAAACAGAAAAATTTGCCGGCAGCTGGGGTGATCCGTCACGAATGGCTACAAATTATGCCGGAGTTTTTGTGGCAAATGACCAGAGTAATGATATAATTATTCGTGGTAATTCACCTGCAGGACTGATCTGGAGGCTGGAAGGGATACCTATCCCAAGTCCGAATCACTGGCACACACTGGGTGCAACCGGTGGTCCTATAAGCATGTTAAATAATAATGTGTTACAGCGTTCTGATTTCCTGACCGGTGCTTTTCCTGCAGAATACGGGAACGGTATATCAGGGGCATTTGATTTAAGAATGAGAAACGGGAATAGTAAGAAACGGGAATTTGTTGCACAGCTTGGTTTCAATGGCTTTGAATTCGGGGCTGAAGGACCATTTCATAAAAATAGCAAGGCATCTTACCTGGTCAATTACAGGTATTCAATGCTCGGACTTGTGGATGAGCTGCTATGGGTTGAAGCACTTCCACATTACCAGGATTTAACTTTTAAAGTGTCATTTCCCGGAGAAAAAAGCAATATCTCAATTTTTGGATTAGGTGGTTTAAGTAAAATCACTTTTGAAGATTCATCCAGGGTATCGGATGATTTAGTAAGATGGATCAGTGAACCAAATGGTTCAAAAACCGGAATTATCGGAATTAATTACACATATTATTTTAACAATACTACACGGTTAAAAACATCTCTGGCGCTGACATCGACAATACCATATGGAATGACTGATTCACTGGCACATTCCGGTGGTCCCATATTAAAAAATTTAAGTAAATATGAAGAACAACAAAACGATATTATTATTCAGTCTGTTCTTACACACAACTTTAATAAGAAGAATAAACTTAAATCCGGCCTTGTGATACATAACTATTCTACGAACTACTATATGAAGGATTATGATTACGATAATGATATTGATAGTGCGACGGTTTATGTTCCGTACACTATTAAAGAAAATAATTTAATATTACTGCAAAGCTTTGTTGAATGGAAACACCGGTTTTCAAATTCAATTACAATTATTTCAGGATTACATTATGAGCATTTTCTGTACAATAACACATATTCCGTCGAACCGCGTTTTAGCACACAATGGAAGTATGGTTCAAACCGTTCACTGAGCTTTGGATACGGATTGCACAGCAAACTGGCACCTGTTTATATGTTTGTCAGAAAAACTTATACGGACAGGGAAAAGAATGGAAATGGTATATTCTATCAGACCAATAAAAACCTGGATTTTGTTAAAAGTCACCATTTTGTGCTTGGACATGATTACTCTTTTACACCACAATTGAGGCTAAAAACAGAAATTTACTATCAGCACCTGTTTAATGTACCGGTCAGACAGGAGGCTGATTACTTCTGGCTCCTGAATGGAGGCGAAGGTTTAAGTGACTGGTGTACAGAAGATAGTCTGGTAAATAAGGGAACAGGTGAAAATTACGGAATAGAAATAACCTTTGAAAAATTCCTACACAATAACTATTATTTTCTGTTTACAACATCCATATTTAATTCAACTTCAAAAGCAAGCGACGGCATAAAGAGAAATACAGTCTTTAACGGCAAATTCGTTATTAATGCGCTGGGAGGTTATGAACTATCTTTAAACCAGAAAAATTCTCTGAATTTTAACCTTCGCCTGGCTTACGCCGGAGGAAGAAGATATAGTCCGCTTGTTCTATCAGAAGATCCGGAGGAATTATATGTCAGGGATTATGACAATGCTTACAGCTCACAACTTCCTAACTACTTCAGGGCAGATGCAAGGATAGGCTTCATGCATTATGGTAAAAAAGCCACCTATGAATTTGCTTTTGATATTGCAAACGTTACTAACCACGAAAATTTATACTTCAGATACTATGACGAGTCTTCAAACACAATAGAAAATGAATATCAACAGGGAATATTTCCTATAGGGCTTATCAGAATTAACTTCTGAGAAGGGGACAGCGCCATAAAGGCCCCTCTCCTACTTCACTCTGAATGTACATTTGCCTTCGATTATTTGTCCGTCTCCGGTAGCACTCCGTACTACAACCATATACTTCCCTTTTCTGTCAGATGTGAAAAACTCAAGACCTGCCTTCATGTTATTATCTAATTTTATTCCGGGATTCCAGTAAAGACAATTTCTGTAGTCCGGAATATTTAGTTCTCCCTTGTTTTTATTATAATCAGGAAAGACTACATCATCCTGTCTGGTAAAGGTGTAATATTCAAAAAACAATGAATTTTCAGGTAAGTCTACACCGGCAATATCACCTTTTCTTGAAAAAATGCTTATAATGCCTCCAAACCTGTTGGTTCCCTTAATAAATATCTCGTTTAATACTTCAATCCTGCTTATCTTTGAGGGAGATAATTTCAGTAGATTTTCAAAATTGTATACGGGAATATAGTCAAGCAAAACAAGGGGTTCAAAAATAGCCAGGTCGGGGTGATTTACTTCAAAGTTTGTAACCCTTAAAAGTATATTATCTTTTCGCCTTTTAACAATAACCTCAGGAACTAACTCAAACAGCACTTCTTCAACTGTAGGAAGTTCAATATATTCATCTATAAATACAATCCTGGCGGGATCACTGTAAAAGGTTCTTTTTATAGTATCCGGAGGTGTAAATAATGAATCCCTTGTTTTCCATGGTTTATAAATTCTTTCAATTTGCATATTGAACATAATCTCTTCAGCAATATCTACTTCTGAGTCCGATAATCTGAACATTTCTCCCTTAATATAAAATGCATCGGCAGTAAAATCATTGTCAATTAATATTTCCGGCTTAGTATCTTCTGCCCGGGCCGCTATATACATGTCCTTTTTACCTTCCAGGGGTGGAAGTGAAAAAATATACTTGCCGTCTGGCCCTGTGTTATATTTCAGAAAATCAAATTGATTACCCAGTATTGAAAGCTGTACTGAGGTATTGTTAACAGGATTTCCACTTCCCTTCTCTACTACTCTGCCTGATACAGATACTCCCCTTATATCCGGTATATATTCAATAAGCCTTTGCTGATCATTAACTTGCTTATTAAAAGAAAGCATTCCGTAGTTTATCGTATCTAATGTACCAGGTTTTATTACTGAAATACAAAATTCATTACGGTAATGAGGGGCGTCCTCAGGGAGTTCCACTGATAATGTTACCTTTTCCCTGTTTGTATAGATTTCTTTATCTGTATAACAACTAATTATGTTTTCCTTTAAGGTTTCATTAATAAATGACTCTGCATAACTTATCGATCCGTTCTCAGCATTTTTAATTTCCTGAATTTCAGCTGAAAACGGATTAATTATTTTTATACGGCAAAAAGCAAAGTTTGAAACAGGAAAATTTCTCATCCACTTCGTATAGGCACGCAGGTAATAATAACCTGAAGATATTTTGGCCGGTATAACCATGTATCCTTTAGCCCCGGAATAACCGAGAGGGTATTTGGCCTTTTGTACTGCTGAACCATTGTCTTTTGTAAGTTCAAGATATATAACCTTGCTCCAATGGATTGATTTTAAAGGATCAGGGCTTATGTTAAAGATTTTGAATAATATCTTTTCTCCGGTCGCATATATTGTGCGGTCAGTCATTAAATAGAATTTTTCATTGTATATATCTTCTATTTCTTCTTTTCCCTCAATCCCCTGCCAGTGATTGCCTCCAAAAATGTTTTCAGCCCTGTTAATAAAACAAATCAGGATGATTATTAATAGTATTTTAGTATTCCTGCTTTTCATGTCTGGATTTTATTCCCAGTATGAGGGTTTAAGTGTATCACCACCCCTTAACAGGCAATTAACACAAGCCTGGTCAATATAATCCCAGGGACCCTCAGCTGTACCTGAATAATTATAAAGATATATCGGATATTCATTGATGTCTATTCCATTTAAAAATTCCATGAGCTCACCCGGAGAGTATCCAACAGGATCACATAATTGTTCGTAATATATGTCATATATTAAATACAGATATCCTAATTTCTTCAAAAAGACTCTTTTTTCGGAAATCCCGGAGGCTCCAAAGAAACCCAGAACCGTTTCATCAGGATCATCAACATTGTATACATTACCGGTAATTCTTGATGGTTGCCTTTCATATAAACCTCCTGCTTCATTTGCCTGCTCCTGAAGCTTCTTCCAGTATGAAAAAGCTGTTTCACTCAAAGAATATTGTTTAGCCAGCAGGCAATAATCGAATTTCAACCGTTCTGTTTGATTTGACACATATGTTAAAGGCAGCTTTCTGATTTCCTTTGATATTGCCTGAGAAGTGGAATATGTGTATATTTCATTAATCTTCCTGACCGGCGACCAGCAATAATATACCGAATCACTTATTCCAAGCTGGGAAACATGATTAATATGTCCGTCAAAGTAATCCTGAGCATAATACCTGGACCTGTATTCCCATTGCTCAAAAAGTTCCCATCTGTATCCACCTGCCTCATAATTTGCAGCATCCGAATCAATGTAAAATTGAGCGCCTTGTTCACTACCATAAAGCGGATTGTCCCGTTCAACTGATATGACCTCGTAAGATATACTGTCTATCGGAGGGCATGGAAATAACGTTTCGAAACCCGACTGGTATATACTACCATCACTGGTTATTACTTCCAGGCGGTATTGTGTGCCTGCATTTAAAAATTGCTGTTCTAACCAGGCTGAGTATATACCCTGTGATTGCTCAGTCAGATTGATTATGTTTCCATTATTATCATATATATTAACAATACATCCGCTTTCATAAACCAGGCCGGGCTTGTTATATAATGAAGAACGTGATACTGTTACGGTATGGATACCTTCCTTATCCGTTATAAGCCCGTCAATAACAAGCATTTCCTGATAATCATCTATTACAGGAGAAAATGGTTCGATACATCCCTGCAAGACAATCACAGTTAACCACAGGATAAATATTAATCTAATCGCTCGCATAATTCCCAAATTTAAAATTCCAGGAAACGGTAACTACCGGTATCCCGAATATCGATAATTTATACCCTTTCATTTTACCATCCTCTGATTTAAAATAAACTGAATATGCATTTTTACGCCCGGTAAGATTGTAAAAATTTAACATCCAGAAGCTGTGTCCAAGCTTTTTTGCTTTAAGGTTACCTTCAAGGTTGAATGAAAGATCCACGCGGAAATAATCCGGAATCCTGTATTTGTTCCTTGATGAATAGAAATAATGCTCCTGTCTTTCTATATAATATAACGAAATAGGGTAAGTAACCGGTCTTCCCGAATTATATACAATATTTGATGATATGCTTAACCTGCGGCTCATGCGAAAATTAATTACCGTGTTCAGAGCAACAGGTTTATCGTAATTTGATGGAAATGCAAGTCCTTCATTTATCTTTTCCCACGAATAATTTCCGTCTACATGAGTTTCCGATTTTGAGAGAGTTGCAGATAACCATCCTGTTAACCTCCCACTGTTCTTTTTAATCATGAGCTCAAGTCCGTAGGCTGTCTGATTACCCTGCAATACCTCGCTTTCAATAAACGGGCTGGATATGAAGCTTGCTCCATCTTTATACTCGACAATATTTTTCGTCTTCTTATAATATATCTCAGAAGAAAATGTTATATCCAATTTGCTTAAATCTTTATAAAAACCCGCTGAAATCTGGTCAGCACACGGAGGAATTATATGATAATCAGCCAGCTTCCATTGATCTGTAGGAGATATGGCAATTGTGTTGCTTAACATAAATATGTACTGCCGTGTCCGGTTATAGGAAAACTTAACTGAACTGTATTGCCCTGTACTATACTTTAGTGATGCGCGGTATTCTGGTCCTGAATAAAATTTTACAATATCTGAAGAAGTGAAATTCAGTGTATCAGTTATATATTCAGAATTCCTGGGGCTCCCGGGAATGTAGTCAAATACATCCATAGGCCCGGTAAGAGCGAAGAAGCTATACCGTATACCACTATATAATGTCAGCCTGGGAAGCAAACGGAATTCATCGGCAATATATACTGCTCCCTCCAGCCCGTTTTCCTTTCCCATATATACAGGTTTTCTTAAAGATATGGGACCGGCAGGTAATACTTTGCCGCGATCCAGTTTGTACAAAACAAAATTAGCCCCAAATGTGATCCTGTGGCCCACTATTTTATCCCATATGAAGTCGTTCCTGAATTCAAAATGGTCAATTTTGTAATCCTGCTTATATGCGCTGTGTAATACTGTACTGTCAACCGTACTGAACGAATAACTTCCATATGCAGCGGAAATGTCTGATGACAGGGATGAAGAATATTGATGCCACCAGTTTACAGAAGCACCAGCATTGCTATATTCATATTTGTTGGTAGTACCTAGTGTAAATTTGTCTTCACTATAATACCCGAATACCTTAGCTATGTTTTTCTCATTAATTTCAAAATTAAGGCTTGTGGCAAGATCATAAAAATAAGCTTCACTATTTCTTAAATCAGCATCATGCAGCCTCCTCAGCAGCCAGTCAGAATATGTCGACCGGCCGCTAACAACGAAAGAGCTTTTTTCCTTCTTAATTGGTCCCTCAACAGCCAGATGACCTGTAATAGGACTAATACCACCGCGGGCAGTATATCTTTTCTTATTACCCTGCCGGGCAGAAATGTCGAAAAAGGATGATAACCTGCTACCATACTTTGCCGGTATATTACTTTTATAAAATGAAAAATCCTTAATAATATCAGGGCTAAATGAAGAAAAGAAGCCAAAAAGATGGGACGGATTATAAACAGGCACTTTATTAATGAAAAACATGTTCTGATCAGCTGCACTTCCCCTTACATAAACGCCTGATGAACCCTCTCCCACATTCTGCACCCCGGGCAGCATTTGTGCTACCTTTATAACATCTTTCTCGCCAAGTACAAACGGGATTTCCTTAATAGTTTTTGCTGTTAAATGTTCAAATCCCATGTTCATACTCCTTACTTTATCATATTGCTGAGCTTTAATTGTTACTTCATTAATTGGAATCAACGTTTTTACCATATCTACGTTCAACTCACCAGTTGAATAAATATGCAGATCATAATGCTCCTCCTGCATGCCAAGACAATTAAAAAAGGTATTATACCTGCCCGGAAGAATATGAATAAAGAACCGGCCATTAACATCAGTTGCATATCCTTCTGAAAGCTCTTCAATATATACTGTAGCTCCTATTAATGGCTCCCCTGTTTCTTTATCTTTTATCCGTCCTCTAATTGTCACCGGCCTTTTATCGGGATTACTGCTTCTTTGTCCTATATTAATAATTTTGGTAGTGGTGCTTTTCCGCCCTTCGATATACATTTTTTCAATATCAGTTAATCCATTTTCATCATCACTAACAGTATCAAGTTGTTCCTTCCTGAAAAAAGAGTATTCGGGTAAGGAAGTAATCAGTCTTACTTTCCCAGTAACAAATACATTTTTTTCTTTATCGATATAATAAAAAAGACCTATACCTGAAAGAAAATTGTCAAGAACTTCACCCAGTTCAAGGTTATCGCCTCTGGCTGTGATTTTTATGTCCTTTACAAAAGATTTATCGTAGAAAAACCTGGCTCCTGTTTGCTCCATTACAGATTGTACAAACAATTCGAAGGCAGCATCGCTATATTCACCTGAGAAATATATTTTATTCTCATTAGCAGTAGTATGTACTGAAATAAGCAGAGCAGATAATATAAAAATTAACTTTTTCATTGAGATAAATCAAACTTTGACAGATCGGAAATTTGTGTACAGTAATTTACCAGTTGTCTGACTGTATTATCACTCGCAGATTTTAGATTAATTTTATTCGTTTTTAAAAATCTCTTTATTTCCTGGTGCAGCTCTCCGGGGAAGATTTTCAAAAAAGAGCTGTTACCTCTGAATCCAATGAAATGGTTATTTATCAAAAGATAAGCTTTTGAAACCTGTTCTGAATACTTGTATGGATTATCCAGGGAATAGCGTTGTGATATGAGGCTTTTCTTCCAGGAGTATAAACAGGTAATTTTATTATCAGCCAATACCTGTAAGTATGTTTTACCCTTGCCTGGAAATTCATACTTTCTGAATACTCTTCCATCAAGTTCAAATTCACTTATGTTTTCACTGCTTAATATAATTTGATCATTACCCCCATGAACATTTGAAAATTGCAATACTAATTCCTGGTTAACAATATCAAATTTTAAAAGAACATCATTATATAATATACCGTTAACAATGACTTTTCCCTGCTTAAATTCGTCACTACTAAAAAAGGGATGACCCGGCGCATTAGGATACCTGTTAAAATATTTTCTTCCGCTAATTAAATGACCGTCCAGGTTATAAACATCATAAAATGAGCTGTTCAATGCAAGTACTCTGGATTGCTCTATCCACTGCGCATTCGAAATACAAACAGAGGCGGAAAGGCATAAAAATGTAAGGAAATGCTTTAGTCGCAGATTATGAGCTTTTCTGATAATTTTAGGGTACATAAGTTAAACAAAATCTCTTACTTCTACTTAAAATATCATCTTATTCAGACTAATTTCTTTGCGCCACAAGTAAGGTGGCAATATTAGTAAAAAATACTCTTAATAGTAACAAAATATGACACGAATTATTTGAAAACTCTATTGCTCTATTGTTATATTGCTCTATTGTTGGATTGCCGAATTTCCCTGTAATTATATTTTCAGCAATAGAACAGTAGAACAATTCGATAGGGTAATAGGAGAATAAGGATTAACGATTTAAGATTAACGATTTAAAATGGGGGAATAGGGGAATAAGGATTTAAGATTAACGATTTATGATTAACGATTTATGATTTGTGATGGAGGATTAGGGTATTAGGGGGAATAAAGGAATAAGGGAATAGGGGAATAGAGGAATAGAGCAATTTATGTATATTAGATGTTTAATTGTGTCGGCAGGTATAAATTAAATAGAAGAATTTATGGCGGAAAAATTCAACATAAGGTATGTATTAGGTATATCATTTATTGCTGCTTTAGGCGGTTATCTTTTTGGATTTGATTTTGCAGTTATTACGGGAGGTTTGCCCTTCTTAGCTGACCAGTTCGGGCTGGATGCAAGTGGTGAAGGAGCTACAACAGCTTCTCTGGCAATAGGATGTGTAATAGGTTGTTTCTTTGCCGGTAATATTTCTGATAAGTATGGCAGAAAACCAAGTTTATTGATAGCTGCGTCGATATTTGCTATTTCATCGCTCTTTATGGGTATGGCACCCAACCTGTATGCTTTTATCGGGGGCAGGTTCTTTGCCGGTACAGGTGTGGGTATGGCATCTATGTTATCCCCGATGTATATTGCCGAGGTTGCTCCTCCGAAATTAAGAGGAAGAATGGTATCGCTTAACCAGCTGACAATAGTACTTGGTATTGTAATCACCCACCTGGTGAATTACGGATTGAAAGATACAGGACCTGAAGCATGGCGCTGGATGTTTGGCTCCGGGATAGTCCCTTCAACGCTGTTTCTCCTGGGTGTATTTGTCCTTCCTGAAAGCCCCAGGTGGCTGACAAAAGAAAATAAATATGAGCAAGCTCTTGGAGTACTAAAAAGAATAGGGGGTAATAATTTTGCGGAACAGACTTTATCAAATATCAAGGAATCCATCAAAGGAGAAGTAAAAGTTAGTTTCAGAGAAGTATTTGGCAGAACAGTGCTACCTGTTGTTCTGATTGGTATTGGTTTAGCCGTTTTTCAGCAATGGTGCGGTATAAATGTTGTATTCAACTACACAGCCAAAATATTTGAAAGCATTGGTGCCGACCGGAGCGAACAGCTAATACAAGCAGTATATATAGGACTTGTGAATCTCATTTTCACATTAGTTGCTATGGCTTTGGTTGATAAACTTGGAAGAAAACCACTGATGTTGATTGGTGCAGGCGGGCTTGCTGTTCTGTACGTGTTAATTGCCTATATTCTTAAGAATACTTCCGGAGATGCATTGTCTCCATTTGTCCTGGCAGCAATTGCCACTTATGCTCTGTCCCTTGCACCTGTAACTTGGGTTTTAATTTCCGAAATATTTCCTAACAGGATACGAGGCAGGGCAACCTCAATTGCAGTTATTGCATTATGGCTTGCTTATTCGGTACTGGTTTATACATTCCCTGTTATTACCGAAGCACTGGGAGAATATATCCCCTTCCTGGTATATTCTGTGATATGTATACTCGGATTTATGTTTGTTCTTTTAAGATTGCCTGAAACAAAAGGTAAATCATTAGAACAGGTTGAAAAGGAATTAATTGAGATAAAATAAAAATCCCCCCGGAAAAGAGAAAACCAATCGTACTGGTCAACAGGGTCCAGGGGGATAAAGTAGACTCGTACATGCCTACTTTACCCTGTGAATTACTCCAAAGTCGGAGCAGCTAAATCGCTTATTCACAGGGTGATACTAAAATTTGTATTATCAATACTACTAATATAAAGTTAAGAAAAAAATAGTAATAAAAAATTGTTTTATAACAAAAAATCCCGGAGAATTCCGGGATTTTCTGTCAGTAATAATTATTAACCCTAAAACTACTTAACCATATTGAATAAAAGAACAATCGTCAGCTAATTTGGTTCAATTATTTTCAGAAAAAGTTAAGTACAGATTATGTTTATATACCATATCCTGTTTTAGGATCATTCAGATCGGTTTTACCCTATTATTAATTTGTTTATTTGTTATTTAATTTTTTGACTGACTATTTAATAATTCAGCAATAGAGCAATAGAGCAATCTAAAATCTTAAATCGTTAATCTTAAATCGTTAATCCTTTACCTTTTTCCAGACTTCATATACTTCCCATTCAGGACCTTGTTCATCCGATTCCTTTAACGGGCCTGATATTGTCCACTTGTCTCCATCTATTGTGCTTTTAAAGTAATAAGTCTTTCCAATCATTTCAACAACTGAGGCATACTCAAGATTCTCAATATATGTTTCATCGGAAAGCGTATATGTTCCCGCATTACTATAGATTTCATTAGTGCTTGTATCCTGATGGACTGTTGCAAAATGGGTTTTGTTCAGGACTTTTATTGCAGATTCGAACTCGGTTCTGGGCATTTCTATTGTCTGATCAGGAAGTATCAGCTTTCCTGATACCATTTCCCAGGTACCCTCAAGCTCATTTGACGGTCCTGTATAAAAGCTTAATGAAAAAGTCAATACGATAACTGTAAATAAAGCATGTTTAAGTTTCATAGTCTGCACCTCCGATATTTTAGTTAATAAAAGGAATTTATTTATGATTATATTTTTGACTTTAACGGTTTAAAGAATATATTCCGGTATAACAAGACAACATATTATTTTGATCTAAGATCTAAAAATTTATTTGATTTTCGATCCTTTTGTATTTTAACCGGATTAAAAACCTTTCCGTTCATTACAATATAAGCTCCGGGCTTCAGCAATTGTACTGCCATTAAAGCACAAGCTATATTATAGGGAGCATCTGAAAACTTAAAATTTGCCGGTTGCATCGAACCTGTTAATACAATTACCTTTCCGGGGATATCCTTTAAGATACTGGCAGTTTCAATCATTGTGTCTGTTCCATGTGTGATAACAATATGCCTGCAATTGTCCTTCTCAACAGTTTTTTTTATTAAAAGCCTGTCCTTATCAGTAAAATCAAGACTGTCTTTCTTTAATATGGATTTGAAGTCCAGATCGAGATCAAAATTTGCTTCCTTCAGCATTTCAATTATCTGAGGTTTACCAACCTTGTATTCACTGATACGGTCAAAATACACTTTATCAATGGTACCACCAGCCGATATGATTTTTATTTTCATTGCTGTTATGCAATAAAGCTATATTTAAAACTCCTTCAGCAACTCAAGCATTTTCCTGTCAAGCTTGTGTCCTTTATAGTTCTCATATTTTACATCTGCCCGCTCACTGTTAAGCACACCAAAACTGCCCTTTAAATTCCATAATGCCTGTCCCCAGCCTGCCTCATTCCAGAGTGAGAGAAGATCCCTCATCCAGCGGAGTGCCACATCATGCGGGGTTTTGTTATAACATCCCCATTCTCCGACATGCACAGGTACTCCCATATGCTCCAGAGGCTTCCATTTATCAATTAAAACTTCTTTTAGTACATTTTTGTTCCATATTTTTCCGTCATCACCTGTCAGGGGCCATGTTGGAACGTTGAAAGTCTGGAATGCACTTTCAGGAACCCATGTAGCAGTATAATGACTTACACTCATAGGGTCATATCCACGTGTGCTTTGTACAAGTCCCATTTCAGCAACTCCATAAACAGGCGTCCGGCCCACATCCTTACCATCTGCAACAATCATCCGTCCAGGATCTTCTTCCCTGATCGCTCTTACAAGTGCCTTTACCACCTCTACATACCTGGTTTCTTCTTTCATGGAAGGCGGTTCATTAATTAAATCGAAGCTCAGGCGGGAACTTTGAATGCCCTTGTAACGCTTTGCAAACATCCTCCAGTGATATACAACTGCATCTAGTGCCTTTTGCATATTTTCAGGTGTGTCATCAAATAGAT
>CP070654.1:1648819-1654094 GCA_020354785.1 Bacteroidales bacterium | reverse complement strand
GATAGAATTCGGATCTGTTTCATCTCTAAAGAAATAAGTAAATGTATTAGTCACCCTGTCCAGGTAGTTCAAACCATTATCAGTGCCAATCCAAAGGTCGCCGGATCTGTCTTCAGTAATAGAATACACGTTCGGGCTGCTTAAAAAATGGTTATCATAGGCACCTGCGCGGTAATTAATAAATTCCTTTCTTAAAAGATTGGTATAATTTACTCCTCCTGCAAAAGTACCCAGCCATAATGTGCCTGTCCTGTCAATATAACTGCATAACAGTGAGTTCTGGCTTAGTGTTGAAAAATTATGATCGGTATTGGCATAAGGAATGAATTCGTTTCCATTTTTCATGTATAATCCTATCCTTGTCCCTACAAAAAAATTTCCTTTCTTGTCTTCAAAAATAGCGCGGACTCTTCCCGCGTAGTTGTTTTCAGGGTCAGGCATTATTCGTGTAAAGGTCTTATTTAAGGGATTAAACATATTCAAACCGTTATTTAATGTACCTATCCAGATATTGCCCGCGTTATCCTGGTAAAACCGTTCAATCCGGTTGCCGCTTATTGAAGTGCTGTCAAGGGGATCATTGCTGAAACACTCAAATTTCTCTTTGTCCTGATCATATATACAAATACCTTTATTTATTATAGATATCCAGACATTGTCATCATTATCCACCATCAGCCTGAACATGGTATTATCAGGTAACACATTTATTTTGCCAGGCTCATTTCTGAATATTTCAAGTTCATTTGTTGAATGATTATAAGCATAAAGCCCGGTTGAAGCGGCTATCCATAATATTCCCTCGCTGTCTTCGTCAATATCTTCAACATTGCCAATGGCAGAATCCAGTTTGCTATGATGAAAACGGATAAAATTATCCATTTCAGAATTATAGAGATCAAGCCCGCCATTGTTTCCTGTCCATAAATTTCCCCTGCTGTCCGAGAATATAACATTGACATCATTTCCTGAAATGGTCGTGGAATCATCCGGACTATGACGGTAATTAACTATACTTTGCCCGTCGTATCTATCAACCCCGTTTTGAGTGGCAAACCAGATAAAGCCTTTTTCATCCTGGCAGACTGAACCAACGTGGTTGTTGGATAATCCCTCATCAATAGTGAGATATTTGAATTTATACTGATTTTGTATAATGTGAGTACTTTGTCCATAGGATACAGAAGTACAGATTAATGCCGCAACCAGTCCAAAAAGATATTTCATATTCAATTTGATTTCATTAATATATCATCAAAATAAATTTAGTAAAATTAGGTTAATTAGAAAAGTTAATTTTAAACACAATTGCATGCTGACATGGTTTGTCTCCGGGTAATTTTATGCTTAGTCCTTTTTCGTCCTGTGTCCAGTTAAGTATACCGTTGTAACCCAGTAAATTTATATCAGTAATTTTGTTAATTCCCAAATATTCCGAAACTGAGGCCAGAGATTCAATCTTTACATATTCATTGCCTGGCCATCCCATAATAAATGCATAAAGAATACTGTCTTTTTGAGTAAACCGGATATCATCAGGAGTAAATTTTGTTTTATTTTCGTTAAACATTCCGGCTTTAACCTGTGTGGGCCCTTCACCAAATATTTTCCACGGACGTGTACCATAAATTGCCTCTTCGTTTGTTTCCATCCATTCGGCCATACCTTCTAAAAATGACACTTCAAGCTCATCTATTGATCCGTCACCACGCAGTGGGATACTGAGTAGCAGGTTTCCGTTTTTACTTACAATATCAATAAGTTGATGAATCACCTGTTTTACTGACTTATAGCTGTTTTTATTGTATATATTCCTGTTATAATGCCATTCACCAATGCATGTACATGTCTGCCAGGGATATTTTTTTATTTCACCGGTAAATCCGCGCTCATAGTCTTCGACAACACCTGCATTCTGGTTTCCTGTCAGTCTTTTAGCAGTAGCAACCACGTCAACCTTGCCATTATTCCATTCCATGCTTGAATTGTAGTAATGAGCAACAATATCAAGACCAGCCTGCCCGAGCGGTAATCCTGTATTATCAAAATATACAAGGTCGGGCTGGTATTTGTCAATCAAATCCTGGCAACGCAGGAACCAATTTTCGGTAAATCCGGGATTATTCTCCGGGGGCTCTTCAGTCCACGGGCGAGTATTCTTTTCGTGCCATTCTGCGACTTCCCTGGCTGTGGTTATACCATCCGGCATTTTTATTGTAGGACCAGTATACAAATCCTGAGGATCCAGCCCTTCCCACCATTTTCCTTTTCCATCTTCTTTTGTAAGAGTTGCGGCATCATACCGTACACCTGCCAGGGGCCCTTCGCCATCATAACCGTAAGCCGTCTGAAACCAATGCCAGGAATGAGCTGAGTGGTTGCTTACTCCAAAATATAAACCGTTTTTCTTTGCTATTTTTTTCCAGGTTCCTACAATATCACGCCCCGGCCCAACATTTAAAGAATTCCAGTCATGATACTGTGAATCATAGTTATCAAAATTATCATGGTGATTTGCCAGCGTGACGAAATATTTTGCGCCCGCGCGTTTATACAGCTCCATTAGTTTTTCAGGATACCATTTTTCAGCTTTCCACAAATTGTTGAATTCCATGAAACCAAACTGTGAAGGGTGACCATACTTCTTGATATGGTGATTGTACTGGTCCCATCCCTGGATATACATATGCCTTGCATACCAGTCACCTTCTTCAGGTACGCATTGTGCCGACCAGTGAGCCCATATACCAAACTTTACATCACGAAACCAGTCAGGACATACATAATTCTGTTCAAAAGATTCCCAGGCGGGTTGAAATTTCCCTTCTTTAATATTGCGTTCTTTTGCTTCCTGGGCAAATATGACAGGGTTGATTATTAAAATTAGACCGACTATTAAAGTAAAACTACGAGCACAGGTTTTCATTTTAGAATTGATTTATATTATTTGCAAAGCAGAAAGAAATTCTTCAATATTTTTTACTACCGGTTCAGCACCTGTAATTATAGCATAATCTTTATTTACAGGATTATCTGTTAGTTCAAATATAATTTCTTTTCTGTCCAGTCCTTTCATAACTCCTCCTGCCTCTTTAATAATTAAATATGGAGCTGCTATGTCCCAAATCATATTAAATAAATTAATGCAACCTCCGAATTTGCCTTCGGCAACATACATTAAGTCGACAAGGGAATTTGTTGTTCTGACATTTCTTGAATTGTTAACAATGTATTTATACAATTCCATTCCTTTGTTAAGATACTGCTCATCTTCTGTGTAATCTGTTGAAAATGCGAAAAGCACATCTTTTAAATCTTTGTCCTGAATCTTCAGTAACATGTCATTTAAATATGCTCCTTTTCCCTTTTCAGCATAGTACAGTTTTTCTTCAACAGGAAGGTATGCTCCTGACATTACCGGTTCCTGATTTTTAAACACTGCTATTAATATACCGAACCAGGGGATTCCTGATGCATAATTTGATGTGCCGTCCAGGGGATCAATCACCCATGTATAGCCGGAATTGTTAATTGAAAATCCGCTTTCCTCAGTAATGATATTGTGTTCAGGAAAATCTTTATTTATAATGTCAACAATCTTCTTTTCAGATTCCAGATCTACTTCTGTCACGATACTGCTTACAGACTCTTTTACTGAGATATTCGTTGATTTTCCAAAACTTTCTTTCTGAATCTTTCCAGCCTCTGTTAATGCATCTATAAGAGTTGATTTCAACCGCATAATTATATCAATCATGCTTATTTTTCACAGTGGGAACTATAAATCCCATTACTATTGTACCGATAATACCTGCACCAATCAAAACCAGCCTTGCTCTCAGTGAATTTATGAAGAAATATGCAGAAGTAAATATCATTACCCACATTAAAATGATAGAATATGCCTTTGTTTGAATATTCATCCCTTTGTTTTTTCTGAAATCTGAAATGAAAGGCCCTACGTATTTATTGATTATTAGCTGGTTGTATAGTTTTTCCGAACTCCTGACATACAATCCTGCGGTCAGTAATATAAAAGGAGTAGTAGGCAGGCCCGGAATGAAAATACCTGCTATACCAAAGAAGAGTGAAACAGTTCCCAGAATTATTAAAACAAGTTTGAGCATTATTCTTTCGTTAATTCCGGGATCATATAACCCGGAATTTAATAAACGAATTACTTTATATTAATATGGGCTAAAATATCCAAAAATATTTATATTTCCAGCTTATCAAATATTTTTTCCAGTAGTTTTTTTGTGGCCTTAATTCCATCTTTTTCAGAAAGTATATTTCCTTCATATTCAATACCGACATAACCCTCATAGCCCGAATCTTTAACTATCTGCATCATCTTATAGTAGTCAATATTAGTCTCGTTGCCATTTTCATCAAAATTATGAGATTTGGCGCTGACTCCTTTTGCAAAAGTCATCAATTCTTTCATTCCCTGATATTTGTCATATTCTTCAACACAATTCCATTTCCCTTCCACATATTCACTTTTCAGGCAAAAGTTGCCAAAATCCGGTAAAGTACCGCAATATGGACTGTTTACACCGGAAATTACACTGGAAAGCCATTTCCCGTCTGATGAATAACCTCCATGGTTCTCAACTATTACATTTATGCCTGCTTTTTCCCCGTACTCCGCAAGCCGCCCTAATCCGTCAATTGCAGCATCTGAAACTTCCTGTTCCGTACCTTGCCCTCTTGCATTGACTCTAATGGAATGGCATCCAAGTATTTTTGCGGTATCAATCCATTTGTAATGCCTCTCAACAGCCTGGATCCGTACCGGATCATACAAATCTCCAAGGTTGCCTTCGCCATCAATCATAATCAGAACATTTGTTATTCCATTATCTTTTGTAATCTGATGCAAATCATTTATATATGACTTGCCGGTACCTTTGAAAAAAGTACTTACATATTCCACCCCATCAATTCCAAATTCTTTTTTAGTGAAAACAGGAAAATCCAGGTTGCTTATTTTACCACTAAAAAGAGCTTTATTCAATGACCATTCTGCCAGGGAAATTTTAAAAGGTTTGGTTTTATAAAAGGAAGCAAACAGGGTAGTATTCTTTGCTAACAGAGCTGCACCTGCGGATGCGGCTATAGATTTTTTTATAAACTGACGTCTTGTATTATTCATTTGGTTATCTATTTTAGTTTATCATAATCTTGGAATAATAAATATAACTGTTAAATTTTAGTTTTACTACAAATATACTACCTGTATTACCAAGCATTGTTTTCCCAACAACATGTT
>CP070654.1:1645665-1648719 GCA_020354785.1 Bacteroidales bacterium | reverse complement strand
GAAGTTTTATATCTATACCCATGATTTATTATTTTTACCAGAATATTATACTTAAAATAATTGCTATCAAACCGACCAGAATAGCGAGAGCCATATTGCTCTGATACCATTTTACACCTTCTTCCCTGTATTTTGGTGTAAGCGAGTATACAAGGCCCTTAAGTTCATTATCAGATTTAGTTCTTTGTGTAGCAATTGAAATAATTATAGTGAATATAAAACAAACAACAAATGCGTATATAGCTGTCCAGAATGATAATGCCATTTCACTTGGATATTCATGCAAAACAGATATCCAGCCTCCCTTTATTCCAATGGCTTCACCTGCTGTAAGAGTTAAACCATGATGAACAGTAGCGGCAAAAATGCCCAGCATCAATCCGTAAAATGCGCCATGGCCGGTAGATCTTTTCCAGAACATACCAAGCATGAACGTAGCAAATAATGGTGCATTTACAAATGCGAATACCAGTTGAATAAAGTCCATTATATTATCAAACTGTGCAGCAAGATAAGCTGTCCCGATACTTACAGCAACTCCGAAAATCGTAGCAAATTGTCCTACCCTGAGGTAATGCGAATCGGGTTTATCACGATTTATATAGCTTTGATAAATATCATAAGTCCAAACAGTATTGAATGCCGTAACATTACCCGCCATACCCGACATGAATGAAGCCATCAGGGCAGTTAGGCCGAGTCCCAACACCCCTGCGGGGAAATAATGACCAAGCATCATTGGTATTACTGAATTAAAATCGTCGGAGCCATCTTTCTGGAGCAGTGCAAAACCGGATTCAGAATCATTTAGTAATAACAGGGCAATCATTCCGGGTAATATTACCAGAAAAGGAAGAAACATTTTTGGAATTGCGCCTATTAAAGGAGTTCGGCGGGCAGCCTTCATTGATCCTGCTGCCATTGCTCTCTGAACTACAAGAAAATTCGTACACCAGTAACCAAAAGACAGTACAAATCCCAGCCCCATTATAAGGCCAAACCATTGTATTCCCATGGGATTTGATGTTGCACTACCCATACCCTGCCAGGAATCTGTAAAGACTCCTGCAGAAAATCCTCTTTCAAGCGCCACACTGCTAAGAGATTCTTTTAATCCTTCCCATCCTCCTACATTAATCAGCCCGATAATTGACAATGGTAAAAAGCCAATTATAATCAAAAAGAATTGCAGAACCTCATTATAAATTGCAGATGTTAAGCCTCCCAGATAGGTATAAACAAGCACTATTACTGCGGAAAAAATTAAACTGAAGTTAAAGTCCCAGCCCAATAATATTCTTAAAAGTTCAGCAAGCGCAAACATTGATATACCACTTGTGAATATTGTCATTACTGCAAATGAAATTGCATTCAGCCCTCTGGTTTTTTCATCAAAACGCAGCTTTAAATATTCAGGAGCTGAGCGGGCTTTTGATCCATAATAAAATGGCATCATAAAAATAGCCAGGAAGATCATGGCCGGAATGGCTCCAATCCAGTAAAAGTGAACTGTTTTAATTCCATATTTTGCCCCTGATGCAGCCATACCAAACACCTCGAGTGCACCAAGATTTGCTGAAATAAAAGCCAGACCTGTAATCCATGCAGGTAATGAACGTCCTGCTTCCAGGAAATCAGTTGCAGTACGCATATAGCGTTTAAGTAACCAGCCAATACCTATTACGAATAGGATATAAACCGACATAATCAACAAGTCTATCCATTCAAGAGTGATAGTTTCCATATTTATTTGATTTATGAATTTAATTTCTTTGCACCGTCGCCTACATCGGCAACATAAAAGTCAGCATTTAATCCTGTTTTCTTATGATAAGCATCCCCTACAACAGTAATGAATTTATCGATTGATTTCTCATCTACCAGGCTAACTGTGCAACCGCCAAATCCAGCGCCTGTCATTCTTGAGCCGATAACACCATCAATTTTCCTGGCTTCATCAACCAGAGTATCAAGTTCATGACCTGTAACTTCATAATCATTCCTTAAAGAATCATGCGATCCGTTCATCAGGTTTCCAAATTTAACCAGATCATTATTTTTAAGGGCCTGAACTGCATCAATGCATCTCTGATCTTCTGAGACAACATGTCTTGCACGTTTTCTTACCGTTTCATCAGGAATGTTATTTGCGATCCCTTCAAATTCAGCAAGTTTAAGCTCTCCAAGGTTTCTTAACGAAAGGATTTCATTTAAATGTGCTACAGCAAGCTCACACTCTCCTCTTCTTTCATTATATTTTGAATCTGCCAGTTGCCTTTTCTTATTTGTATTTGAAATAACAAGTTTATATCCTGAAAGAGATAGAGGCACCAGCTCATATTCCAGAGTATCACAATTAAGAAAAATAGCATGATTTTGTTTCCCCATCATAGCTGCAAACTGATCCATAATTCCACAGTTTACTCCCACAAAATTATTCTCAGCTCTCTGGCATAACTTTGCTAATTCTTCTTTACCCAGTTTATTATTTGCAAATTTCTCATTAATAAATATACCGGTAACTGTTTCCACCGAGGCTGACGAGGACAAACCTGCACCATCAGGAATATTTCCTGAAAACAGCAGCTCCACACCTTTTGTTATTTCAATACCTGTTTTCCTGAATTCATCGATTACACCAAGGGGATAGTTAACCCACTCACCCGCTACTTTATGTGATAATTTATCTATCGGAATTTCACAGTGATAATCAAAATTCATTGATGCGAATCTAATTACTCTTGATTCTATATTTCTTACCAGCAAATATGTTCCGAAGCTAAGAGCACAAGGGAATACAAATCCTCCGTTATAATCAGTATGCTCGCCTATTAAGTTAACCCTTCCGGGGGAAAAATATACTTCAACATCCTCTTTAGAAGTACCATATGTTGTATTGAATATAGCTTTTAAATTCTTTATTATCATTCCGGATTGTATTAATTACTTATATTTTCAATGTCTTTATCTTAAAAGAATGCCTTATTTACAGATATTGTAATTTTGAATTGTAATTATAATACTCTAATCTTAAATAAAAAAATATAAATGTTT
>CP070654.1:1643121-1645565 GCA_020354785.1 Bacteroidales bacterium | reverse complement strand
TATACCAAATGTTTTGAATGTCCCAGATATTCCTGTGTTATTTGCAGTTCCATCATAAGGGGTGTGGCCGGCATAGAGCCGAACAAAGGCTGAACAGGTTCACGTGGCTGGAAGTCAACAGGCCCGTTTTTAGCCTGGACAAAAACATTGGGATGGAACTTACCATCCAGGGGTACAAATTCCATATAAGAACGTTTTGCGCGGTCAGGATCAACATCAGGTTCATATACAAAGGCACGCCACATTACAATTCCGTTATGTGATTCCAGGGCTTCAGCCAGCATATTTGCCCCTTCTGCATGAGTTCTCCCGAAATCCTGGGGACCGGGCATACCTTCAGAGTTTGCCTTTACCAGGAATCCCCCAAAATCCGGAATATATTTATATATTTCATCTGCCTTGGCTTTCCACCAGTTTCTAACTTCAGGATCCAGCGGATCAGACGTTGATAAATTTCCAATTCCTCCCTGCCTCCTGTTTCCACCTGGCATAGATTTTAAAGGGGATGAAAAGTTAATCGAAAGGTAGAGCTTTATTCCAAAGGGCCTGAATATATCTGCCAGGATTGATATTTTCCTGATATATTCAGGTTTTAATATTTCAGGAGTTGCATTAACGTTATTAATAACGGTGCCGTTAATACCTGTTGATGCACATGCATAAGCATAATCCCTGTACCTCGGATCTATCATATCAGGCAGCTCATCCCATTTCCACAACGATTGCCCTGCATACCCCCTTTCCACTGTTCTGTTAAGATTATCCCAGTGATTTAACAGCCTGTACTGAATTTTTGGTTTTGATGCTAAATTTATGTTCTTCAGGCTCTTTTGCGTTTGCATAATCCTTAATAAATGGAATGTACCGTATAGCAGTCCTATGTCTTCATTTGCCGCAAGGACAATTGCTTTATATCCGTTTATTTCTGAAGCTTTTATCAGATATCCTTCATTACCTAAAGTATCCAGTACAATGTTGAAGCCTGATTTATCAATAACAGCAGAACTGGCAGGGGTACCTATAACAAGTGCTCCGTCAGATATTACAGAATCATGAATATACAATTCTTTCCTCATAAGTCCGTATAAACCCCTCTTCAACTCTTCACGTAAAATTTCTATTGTTTCTGAATTTCCTGCTAAAGTGATATAAGATATGAGCTCCTGGTATTCTTCAAGAGCAGATAATTTATGAGGTATATTGTATTTTAACCACAGGTTGTAACTCTTATCTTTTTCAGCTGAGCAATCATATAAAAAGAAAATGAGAAAGAATATTAAGGATATTTTACTGAGCAAAGATTTAGTATATTTTATCATAGATAGAAGTATTAAATTAAAAAGCCGCCCCGGGATCGAAGCGGCTTGATATAAATATAAATATTATATTATTGCTGTATTTTAACATCAATTGTAATTGTTCCGGTATTTGAATAATCACATGCAGTAACTTTAACTAATCCCTTCTTGCCTCCAACAGTCTCAAAAGATGCAACATGACCTACTGCCAAATCTGTCTTTTTAGTCTCACTTAATCCGGTAATAACTGATATTTCAACATCACTAACGATATTATCGAATTCAGAGGCTGTAATATTGCTAGAGCCAAATAACGTAGTGTTCTTTGTAGACCAACTTACACAAGTTGAAAAGTTTCCGGCACCTCCATTAACTGTAGGATCACTCGGGGCACAGAAAGTAGCATTATTTTGTGACCCATAATAATATACCATATCAATCAGTCCCGGATTACTTGTAGCGCCATCGTATTTATATACAGTCCCGGTTTCTGCATCAAGAAAACTTCCATATTCATTATTTTCTAATCCAGCCATTAATATGGCAGTATATGTATGAATAGGATTACCTGCCAGTGCGGGATCTACTGTAATCACAACTGACTGGCTCGCTGAAAGGCCATCTTTATCTGTTACTATTAGGGTGTAATTATAAGCACCTTCATTAAGGGGAGCCTCCAGTAAAGCAGTATCAGTGTAATTTTCATTCTGGGCGTTTGGTATTTCTTTATCATCCCAACCAACCAAAGCCTGATCATCTCTGGCAATTGTCATTGTTTCCAGTTTTGCATCACCCTTCTGAGCATGCCACGAAAAGGCTAAAATAGCACCGGGTTCAACAGTTTCATCACTGTCGATAAAATCGCCTCCATAAATTGATAACGACGGGCCCACAGCCTCATCACCGCATTCCATGAACATGGTGAACATGGCAAAAAACAATAAACCGATTATTACATGTGTTCTTTTCATTTTATTAAAATTTAAATTAAACATATTATTTTCAGGTTAATTTTAAATCTAACGTTAAGTTAGTAAAAAATAATATACCACTCATAAATAGTTGTTATTTTTCTTAACAATGTTTGCAGGATAATGTTTGAGGGACAGCGCCCTAAAAGATTTACGATTTAAGATTAACGATTTT
>CP070654.1:1623169-1643021 GCA_020354785.1 Bacteroidales bacterium | reverse complement strand
TGAGACATATGAATGATATTGCTTACATCCCAGTGGGATATATCCTGATTAAAAGCAGGGGCATCATAAAACATGCATTCTGTATTCGTGGCATAACTCAGATCGGGTGCATCCGTTGCATTTACCACAAGGTTTGAGCAACCGTAAAATGCATAATTCATCGTTGCCCATACCTGGCCTCCCCATTGCTCAATGCTTTTAATTTTATGCTTATCACTACTATAATAGAAAACGATCCATGGAAAATTTCCGGAGATCGAGACAGTATAAATGCCGGCTGAGGCATATACATGTGTTGCATCGTCTGTATACACATTTGCATCACTTGAGCCATCGCCCCAATCAACCGTGTAGCTATAGCCTGCCCCTTGAGTAGGTATGGTTATAGGCTCGTTATCAGAAGTGGTTTGCCAGGTGGTGATAAAGTCTTGGGCGATTACCCCAATAGTGTTGATAATTATTACAATTACAGAGAGAAGTATAGATTTCTTGATATTCATTGTGCGATTAATTAACTAAACTCTTATTATTGCCTCTAAAGAAGATTTTAGTAGTATTTGTTAGCAGGATAGTTTTGCAATAGAGTCCTAAGGTTCTGTATTCCAATTAAAAAAACTACCTCTGAGTGTTACAATATACAAATAATTTCCTAACTGTGCAAAATTGTTTCTTTATCATCGAATTTCAATCATTATTGAAATTCTCAGTTGCATATAGCTTCATCATAGATGTTACGGTCGTAATATTGATACTAACGGGCAGCCGGTACTGTAAATGAGAACTTGCTTCCTTTGGCGGGAGTACTTTCAACCTGTATTGTTCCCCCGTTTTTAAGTATAAATTCTTTACATATTATTAATCCTAATCCTGTACCTGTTTCTCCATCAGTGCCTGTTTTTGAGATGTTGGCATCTACCCTGAATAAATTATCAGCTTCTTCAGCTGACATACCTATACCATTATCTTTAATACTAACTTCAATATTATCATTTTTTTTCAGGTAATTAACAAATATTTCACCCCCGGCAGGTGTAAATTTTATCGCATTTGTTAATAGATTTCTTATAACTGTATTTATCATATCACGATCGGCGTATATGTCATATGAATCCTTTTGATCATGTATAACAGATATTTTCTTTTTATTAATTGTTTCCTGTAACATATTAATGTTTTCGTCAACTTCTTCACTGATACTGAAATTAGTTGGTCTGAATTCTATCTTATTAGTCTGTGATCTTGCCCATTGCAAAAGATTTTCAAGCAGGCTGTATGTATTTTTTGAAGACTGGTAGATAAGCTCAGCGTACATGTACTTTTCATCCTCTGAAAGCTCACTGTAGTTCTTATTCAGTAATTCTGAAAATCCTAAAATAGAATGGAAAGGATTTTTTAAATCATGTGCAATTATTGAGAAGAATTTGTCTTTTGTTGAATTAAGCTCGCTTAGATGGACATTTGCTTTTTCCAGCTCTTCTTTCTGGGTCATTAATTCTTCAGTTTGCTCTTCAATTTGCTGTTGCCTTTCTTCCAGTAAAGTATTTGTATTATTAAGCTCGCTAGCCTGTATTGTAAGTATTGTATTTTTTTCTTCAACCTCACTGGTACGTTGCTTTACCTGTTTTTCAAGGTAAATCTTCTGATTATTAAGTCTGATTACCCTGGATAGATAAAATCCTACGGATAATAATATAATAATAGTTATTAAAGAAATTCTGAACCAGAGGGTTTGCCACCACGGGGGAAGGATAGTAATTTTTATTGAAACTCCCTGTTCATTCCAGATACCGTCGTTATTTGAGCCTTTTACCCTGAATAAATAATTTCCGGGATCTAAATTAGTATATGTAGCAGTATTTTGGGTCCCGGTATAATTCCAGGCCTTTTCAAAACCTTCCATCATATAGGCATACTGATTTTTACCCGGGATGGTAAAGTCCATAACAGCAAAATTAAATGTGAATACAGAATGTTTATAAGACAGGGTTAGTTCTTCTGTTTCCGAGATATGCTTCTTAAGTGGAAAGCCGTTTGCTCCGATTTTTACAGGTTTATTATAAATATGGAAGTCTGTAATCAAAACATCAGGAATTCTAAGATTTTCCCTAATCAGATCAGGGTAAATTACATTGAATCCTTTTATACCCCCGAACAGGATCGTCCCGTCTTTTAATTTTAATGCACTTCTCTGGCTGAATTCATTGCTTTGCAGGCCATTCTCCTTAGTAAGATTTTTAAATTTCCCTGTCTTTGTATTAAAACGGCTCAATCCGTTATTTGTCGCAATCCATAGTTTCCGGGAATCATCAAATAATATGCTTTTTATTACATTATTAGGAAGTCCGTGTTTAATATTATAATGTGTAAAGATTTCGGTCTTCGGATTAAATCTGTTCAGTCCGTTATGTGTCCCAATCCATATAGATGTGTCATTTTCTATAAAAATATCATAAATTCGGTTTGCACTTATACTTTTACTGTTACCCGGTTCGTGAGTGTATACATTAAACTGTTTGCTTTCAGGATTAAATATGTTGAATCCTGAAGGGGTGGCAATTAACAGACGTCCTTCTGAATCTTCTTCAATATCTACAATCATCCTGTTGCTAAGAGCACTGTTTTCGGCCGTATACTGGTTAAATTTATTAGTTTTTGTTTCATAATGTATCAGCCCACTCTGGAAGGTCCCCATCCATAAATTTCCAGTACGATCCTCCATAACAACCATGATATCGTTGCCAGGTATATCGCTGTTGTATGTAGTATATGATTGAAACGAATTTGTTTTCCTGTTAAAACGATTAAGTCCTCCATCCCAGGTACCCAGCCATATTTGTTTACGTGAATCTTCAATAATTGATAATACGGCATTGCTTGTAAGATTTGTATTATTTGAATTGAAATGCTTAAAGCGTCCTGTTTCAATATCAAAAAGATTTAAGCCTCCACCGTCAGTACCTATCCATATATTTCCCGAATGGTCCTGCATAAACCCTGTAACAACATTATTGCTGAGGCTTACTGAAATATACGGCTGGTGCTGGTAGTGAAAAATTGCGTTACTATTGAACTTTGATATATGAAGACCTCCAGCAAATGTACCAATCCATAGAACATTTGTTTTATCCCTGAACATAAACTGTATTGATTTATCATTAAGAGGAAATGGATCGAATTCCAGTGACCTGAAATGCCGGAAAATTCTTTTTGTCCTGTCAAAAATATCTATTCCGTGATTTTCAGTCCCAACCCAAATTTCACCGTTTTCATCTTCAAACAAGGAAATAATTCGATCAGCACTTATGCCCCTGTTATCGTTGGGATTATGGCGATAATTTATGAAATTACCGTTTTCAACCTTATCATGAGGCAGCCAGTAAAGTCCATAGCCGTATGTGCCAAACCAGAGATCCCCATATCTGTCTTCAATAATATACTTAAAAAAGTTATCTGCCATAACATCCTCATTATCGCCAAAATTTAAAAAACGCCTGAATATGCCGGTCCCGGGCTGAAACAGGTTCAATCCCTCATGTGTGCCAATCCACACGTTGTTTCTACTGTCAATAAAAACATATTCAATATCACTGCTACTTATACTTTCTGGATTGTCAGGATCATGAGTATATTCTTTTATCTTATTGTTTTGCCTGTCAAAATAATACAATCCTATATGTGTCCCGAGCCATAAATTATCCAGGTAATCCACAGCAATACTGCGGACAGTACACACAATTCCCCTGAGTGGTGAAGATTTACTGGTTAGATAATTTATAAACCTGTCTTCTCTCTTGTTATAAATACTTAATCCCTGTGCAGTGCCAATTAACAGGTTATACTCCTGATCTTCCTTTAATGCCAGTACTAAATTGTCATAAAGACTGTTTGTGTCTGCAGGATCATTTCTGAATCCCGCAAAATTAATTCCATCATAACGGTTAAGCCCGTCATCTGTTCCAATCCATATAAAACCTTTATCATCCTGCAAAATACAATTAACTGATGAAGAGGTAAGACCGTCATCAGCTGTCAGATGCCTGAATTGTAACTTTTTTAGCTGATTGTTAGCTGTAATATATTCTGTTGTTATTAGAAAGCCAGACAGAATTAATAATGCAACCGGATATATTTTTTTCATTACCGTGCAAATTTATAAAATGTCACATATGCTTGCATAAAAATAGGATATAAATTGCATAATTATAAGCAGTTATAATAATTACCCGGCAGCAGGTACAGTAAATAAAAAGCTGCTTCCTTTGCCGGGATTACTTTCCACCCATATTGCCCCCCCGTTTTTGGCTACGAATTCCTTACATAGTATTAATCCCAGGCCCGTACCCGTTTCTCCGTCAGTACCGTTTCTTAAAAAAGTAGTATCAACCCTGAATAATTTTTCTGTTTCATCTGCTGACATGCCGATGCCGTTATCTTTAATACTAACTTCAATATGCCCGTTTTTTTTGAGGCTGTTAACAGAAATATCACCGCCACTGTTTGTGAACTTTATAGCATTGGTTAACAAGTTACGAATTACAGTATTAATCATGTTCCTGTCGGCATATACATCACATGGATCTGCTATCTTTTGCACTATATTTATATTCTTGTTAGTAAGATTTTCCTGTAACAGTGTTATGTTTTGTTCTACCAGCTGTTTCAGGTTAAAGACTATTGGCTCAAATGCTATTTTATCGGTCTGTGTCCTTGCCCACTGCAACAGGTTTTCCAGTAGATTATAAATATTTCTTGAGGAATTAAATATAACTTCCAGATACCTTTGCTTCTTTTCTTCTGTCAGTTGATCATATTTTGTATTTAATAATTCTGAAAATCCTAAAATTGTATTAAAAGGATTTTTCAGGTCATGTGCAATAATTGAAAAGAACTTATCTTTTGTTGAATTAAGTTCTTCTAAATGTGCATTTGCTTCTTCAAGGTTTTCTTTATGAGCCACCAGCTCTTCGGTCTGTTCTTCTATTTTTTGCTGCCGCTCCTCCAAAAGGGTATTAGAGTCATTTAGTTCTACTGTCTGCCTGGTTAGTATTGTGTTTTTCTGTTCAATCTCCCTGGTTCTTGTTTTTACCAGTTTTTCAAGATATATTTTTTGTTTCTCAAGCCTGTTGATACGATAAAAGTAAAACCCAACCAGTAATGCCAGAACAAATAATACTGTAATTATTTTAAATAAAAGGGTCTGCCACCATGGCGGGAGAATAGTAACGATTACAGATTTTCCTTGTTCATTCCATATTCCGTCATTATTGGATGCCTTAACTCTGAACAGATAATTTCCCGGATCTAAATTTGTGAATGTTACTTCTCTTCTCGGACCAACATATGTCCAATCCCTGTCAAATCCTTCAAGCTTATAAGCATATTGATTTTTTTCCGCATTCAAATAATTTAAAGCTGTATACCTGAATGTAATAACGGATTGCTTATGGGTAAGAATTATTTTATCTGTTTCAGTAATAGATTTGGATAATGGAGAACCTTCTTCATTAATTTGCACTTCTTTAAAATAAATCAGCAAATCGGTAATATATACAGGCGGCTTAAATTTGTTGTCGGTAATAGCATAAGGATAAAAACAGTTATATCCGTTTAATCCTCCGAAATACATTTTCCCTGAGCTATCCATAAGATATGATCCGTGTATAAATTGATTGCCCTGTAATCCATCTAACAAATCCAGATTTTTTGTGGTTCCGGAAATATGATTGAACCTTGTAATTCCTTTATTAGTGCTCAACCAGAGATTATTTTTGTCATCTATTAATATTCCGTTGATCACGTCATTAATTAAGCCATCTGCTACGGTATAAACTGTAAAGCTCCGGCTATCCCTGTCAAAGTAGTTGAGACCTTTTGCTGTACCAATCCATATATTTTTCAGGCTATCCTCAGCAAAACAATAAATCCAGTTATTGCTCAAGCTTCCCGGCTTGTTGCTCTTTACATAATTACGGAAAGTATTATTTGCCGGGTTATATATGCTAAGTCCGCGATATGTCCCTATCCATAAATATCCGTAACTGTCTTCGAATATTTTTAAACACCAGTTGCTTACAAGAGAATTTGTGTCTCCCTGCCTGTAGTGTACAAAAGAATCAGTTTCAGGATTAAATCTGTTTAAACCCCCTCCGTTTGTAGCTATCCAGACATTATCTTTTTTATCTATATAGATATCTCTTACATCATTATCACTCAGGCTTCCCTTATTTCCGGGTTGGTTTTTATAACTTTTTATCTTACCTGTCTTATGATTAATTACGCTTATGCCATGCAGATAACCTCCTATCCATATCCTGTTGTTTTTATCCTCGGCTATTGTCAGAACAGAGTTTCCGTTTATTGAATTGGTCCTGCCCGGATCATGTACATAATGTCTGTATACTTTAGTCTTTGTATTATAGAAGTCGAGTCCGCCACCATCTGTTCCTATCCACAGATTCCCTCTTTTATCTTCATACATGGCAGCTACCGCATTATATATTAATGAATTGTTATTGCCGGGTTCATTTTTATAATGCATAATCTGCTTTCGGTCTTCCAGCTGAGCATAGTTGACTCCTCCCTGGTACGTCCCCAGCCATAGTATTCCCTGTTTATCCTCGTATATTGAACGTACGGAATTATTATTAATACTGAACCTGTCATATTCATCGGAGTCATATACTGAAAAGGTATTATTATCCGGATTGTAAAGGTTCAGCCCTCCCCCGTCAGTTCCTATCCAGATTCTCCGCTCATAATCAGAAAAGAAGCAAATAATATTATTCGAACTAATACCCTGTTCTTTCCCGTTTACCCTTATTACATTTGTTTCAGATAAGTCTGCTTCTATAATATAGATACCGTTATCTGTTCCAATCCATATATTGCCATTATCATGTTCAACAATCGTAAAAATCTTGTCGGTTATCTTAACCAGGCTATCAGATACAGGACTTGCGATTAGTTTTTCATCACTTAAATCATATGCAAACAGTCCAAATGTTAATGAGCCTATCCAGATCCTGTTATAACTGTCTTTAAGGTAAGTTCTTATACCTTCTTTTTGAAATCTGCTATATTCTTCAATGTTGTCCAAAAAGGTTGCGAATCCATTATTCAGGGCATCATAAATATAAATATCCTCTCCCGTGACAATCAGAATATTACCATCTTTATCCTCGATAACATCACGCACATAATTCTGGTATAATAATGTTTTATCTTCCTGTATAAATGGAACATGTTCAAAATACAGCAAATTACGGTTGAAAATATCAATGCCATTATCAGTTGCAATCCAGAGCCGTCCCCTGGAATCTTCCATAACTTTAAAAACAGCATTACCGGCAATACTTAAACTGTCATTTATATTATTAAAGAATATCTTACAATCATAACCGTCAAATATATTCAATCCGTCATCTGTGCCAAACCATAAGAATCCCTTACTGTCCTGGAAAACACAATGGACAGTGTTGTTTGATAATCCTTCTGCTGTTGTTAAATGAGAGAAATTCAGGTTAACATTACCAGAATAACCCGTATGACATAAAATGTTGATTGCCAGATAAATAATAAACCTGCTTTTCATACCCGTCAAAATATTATTTATATGAAAAATTTTATAAAAAGTATATCTTCCTTAATTAAAGTTAAAAAATATTTTTCTTGTTTTATTCAATTTTTAAAGTTTATTATAGCTTTGTTATCAGCCATGCTAAAAAAAACCGGCTAATGCCAAAAAGAAGAAAAAAATCAAAGCATAAATTTTTCGAAAATAAAGCCAGGCTATACATTATATATGTAATAACAGGATTTATAGCTTTTATATTTCTGCTATTTTCATTTGTTTATATTGGGATCTTTGGCCATATACCCTCTGATTACGAACTGGAAAATATTCAAAATTACCTTGCCTCGGAAGTATATTCAGCAGATAATGTTCTGCTGGGAAGGTACTATATACAAAACCGGACCAACATAAATTATGAAGATATTCCCCGGTACCTGATAGATGCCCTTATTTCTACCGAAGATGCAAGGTTTTACAATCACAGCGGAATAGATAAAAGGAGTATCTTAAGGGTAATATTTAAGACCATCCTGCTTCAGAAGGAAAGTTCAGGAGGCGGCAGCACTATAACACAGCAGCTGGCCAAGAATCTGTACCCAAGGAAGAATTATTCAATCCTTACTATACCGGTATGCAAGATCCGGGAAATGATTATAGCAGTCAGGCTTGAAAGGGTATATGAAAAAAAGGACATTCTTGAACTTTATCTTAACACTGTATCATTTGGTGAAAATACTTATGGCATAGAAACAGCCTCAAAAAGGTTTTTTAATAAACACCCCGGTGAGCTAAGAATTGAAGAGGCGGCATTACTAATAGGGACACTGAAGGGGACACATATATATAATCCCAAGAATCAAACGGAAAAGTCTATGCACAGACGAAATATTGTTCTTAACCAGATGGTGAAATATAATTACCTGGAATCAGACCGTGCAGACTCTTTAAAGAAATTACCGCTAAGGCTGAATTACAGAAAGCTTAGTCATAATGAAGGCCCGGCTCCTTATTTCAGGGAATTCTTAAGGCTTGAACTGGCAGATTTATGTAAAAACCTGTATAAGGAAGATGGAACAAAGTATAACCTTTATACTGACGGATTAAAAATTTATACTACTATCAATTCTGATTTACAGGCTTATGCCGAGACGGCTGTCAGGAATCACATATCAAAGGTACAGAAAGAGTTTGATCAGCACTGGAAAAACCGGGAACCATGGGGTAAAAGTGACGCAGTACTAATGAACCAGGTAAAAAAATCACCCAGATACAACAGCCTGAAGAGTAAAGGATTAAGTCATGATGAGATAATGAAAGTTTTTAATACGCCCTTAAGAATGGAGATTTTTAGCTGGAACGGGATTTCAGAAAGAAAGATGACACCCCTGGATTCAGTTAAACATTACTTTAAATTCCTTCATGCCGGTTTCCTTGCAATGGAATCAAAAACCGGTTATATACGTGCATGGGTAGGAGGAATAAACTATAAATATTTTCAGTATGATCATGTTAGATCCAGGCGACAGGCCGGATCAACATTTAAGCCGTTTGTTTATGCTGCCGCGCTGGAAAACGGTCATAAACCATGTAGTTATATACCTAATGATTCTGTAGTTTACGAGGATTATAACAACTGGACTCCCAGGAATGCCGACAGATCATATGGCGGTTATTATTCAATGAACGGGGGCCTGACACATTCAGTAAATACAGTAAGTGTAAATATTTTGATGAAAACAGGAATTAATGAAGTTATAAGGCTTGCAAAGGCAATGGAAATAAATGGTAATTTTCCTGAAGTGCCATCTTTAGCTCTTGGCACCGGTGAAATGTCACTTTTTGATATTATAAAGGCCTACAATGTATTTATTAACAGGGGAAGGCTGGTGGAACCCGTATTCCTGAGAAGAATAGAAAACAAGAACGGCACTGTGTTATATGAAGCTAAACCCCAGGTTTCGGAAAAAGAAATTATTTCACAGGAGACTGCTGAAATAATAATCCATATGTTGAGGAATGTAGTAAATAACGGCACTGCATCAGGCCTGCGCTCTGTTTATGGATTTGAAAACGATATAGCGGGGAAAACAGGTACTACTCAAAGGCATACCGATGGATGGTTCATTGGTTTTACTCCTGATCTTATAGCAGGCGCGTGGGTAGGAGGTGATAATCCTGTTATTCGTTTTCGCTCAATGGGGTACGGGCAGGGTGCGCATACTGCTATGCCCATATGGGCAGGATTTATGAAAAAGATTTATGCTAATCCTTTATACAGGTTATCAAAAAATACAGGCTTTGATATTTCATACGATGTTATTGCACAATTTGACTGCCCTGATTACAGGGATGATAAGTACGACTCGATATGGGAATACATGAAGGAACGTGATGAGAAGATTATTGATCTAATAAAAAGAATTTTTAAGAAAAGAGACAGGAGAAGGGGGAGAGATGAAAATTTTGAATTTGAATTTGATTTTGATTAAATATCGTCACGGGATACTATAATAAATAATAGCTCAAAACAGAAGCATAAGAATTATTACTAATACTTTAAAAAATAATTAAATGAAGAAAATAATAATAACAGTAGAAGAGATTAGCTTAACAGCCACCTTAAATGATTCCGATACGGCAGAAAAAATATATAAAGCACTACCTTTTGAGGGTATAGCAAATACATGGGGTGATGAAGTCTATTTTAATATTCCAGTCAGCCTGGATCAGGAACCAGATGCCCGGGCCGATGTTGAGGTTGGTGAGCTTGGCTACTGGCCTGTTGGCTCAGCATTCTGTATTTTCTTTGGCCCTACACCTGTAAGTAAAGATGAAAAGCCGCGTGCAGCCAGCCCGGTAAACATTTTCGGAAAGGTCGATGGAGATGTAAAAGTATTAAAACAGGTCCCCGGGGGTGCCACCGTAAAGGTTGATAAATAATAATTAAAGACAGAAAAGCTTTATTTGTTAGTCGTTGTTTTCTGTTCAATATCACTTCTATTTCCTATATTGCTGAAATAAGCTTAATTATATTAAGTATATTTACTAGTTATGGCTAATTGTCTTTGGCCCTTGTGTTATTATCAGAATTTGTTGAAACTGATTCAAATGACTTGGTAATCTGAATTTCAGGAGTATTATCGTAAATGTCTTGCAATTTAGAAATGTTATCAGCATCAATTGATTTCATTAATTCACTTATCCTGTTTAGTGTTTCGATATGTTCAGCTTTCAATTGTTTGTCTTCTTTAAAAGCATAATCCAATATTGGTGCATATTGTAAAATTGTATATTCTGTTCCTAATAGCGATGCTAAATCTGCACAAACTTTCGCCACTATCGAACCCGATCCGGTATATCTGCCAGGTATTCCAAACAGGTTGGGATCTATTTCCCCGTTTTGCATTTGTATCCATGCATCGTTGCTAAAGTCAAATTTATCCCTGCTAAAATCAACCATTACCAGGTTTGGATCTACCAACATCCAACGCTTGTTTTTTTCATTCCATACCTCACAAACTACATGACTAGCATGAAAATTGGGAATTAAATAAGTAGCATGACCATAGCGGATCCTGGCCGGAATTCCACGATACTTTAATATTGATGCCAGTAACAAAGAATTTTCACGGCAAGTCAGGACCAAACGATCAGTGATTTCCCGGTCTTCAACCATACCTCTGGAGTCATAGGATAGAAGAGCTTCCAAAATCGATTCAACTGTTGGGTACTTAAAATACTCATTCCATCTCTCCCTGGGAAATTGCTCACGATATTTCGGCAATTGTGCATAGGGATGAATAAACTGGGATCTAATCAAATTGCAAAGCTCTGGTAATGAACCCGGAAGATTTTTATACAAGTATTCATATTCTCCCGGATCGGTATATGGACTATATTGACGATAGAAATTTAATAACGAGGTATCTGCAGGTTCTTCTGCTTTATGCAACAACAACACTTCAGACTTTAGCGTACCATTTTGAGCGAAACCAAACTCCATATAGATGGAAATCATTAAAATGAATAATACTGTGTTTTTCATATTTAATAAATTTAAGTAGTTAATATTATTAACCAAATTGATAAAAAAATATTATTGGGGATTAATATATTTTTTAAGGGTATTTACATAGTTTTCAAATGCTTTTACTCCTTTACTTGTAATAGATAACATAGTATTCGGATAATTATTTTTAAAAGATTTTTCAACTTTAATATATCCTGCATCCTGCAGTTTTTTTAGCTGGATACTGATATTACCGGCAGCAGCTTTAGTTTGTTCCTTAATATATGTAAACTCGACTTTTTCTGAAGCAACAAGCAACGAAATAATAGCCAATCGCAATTGAGAATGAATCAGAGGATCTAAATCTTTGTACATATTACTATTCTTTTGCAGATTTCAGTAAATATCCTGGAATCAGATAACCACAAATTACAGCCACACCAACTATTATTAATGTGTTTTCGTTTGATACTAAAGTTGAAGCTATTGAAAATAAGAAAAATGAAAGACCTCCAAAAATTACAGGTTTAAACTTAATAACCAGCCCTGTAATTGTAGTTGCAATACCTCCAATTAATAAAAATAATGGAGGAGGAATTATTTCCAGTTTAATACAAAGGAATGTTGCAACAACCGTTGAAGCTGCAATTACCCACCACAGATTATTGATATACTTTTCTACATGGCTAATTACTTTTTTATCCTTATTTATTTTTCGTTGCATAAATAACTGGATTATTAGTGCTGTTAACATAAATACAATCCAATTACCTAGACTAAAAAGACCCATATGTTCATATGCTTCTTTACTTTGTAAAATCTTAAAGATTATGAAATGCGAAAAGCAGGCTAAACATATCATCCAACCCCAAAGAAGAAACGACTTTCCACTTTCCTTATAATTCATTTTAAAGTTTGAAATGGCTTTATTAATCAAATCAAAGCTCTCTTCTGGTGTTAAAATTTTTTTATCCATATTTCAAATTGTTAATTAATTTAAATTGATACAAATATAAACTAGTTAATTATATTAACCAAATATATTTTAATTTTTTTTGAAAAGTAACATAATTTAAATTTTGTCGAATACGGAATTATGTTGTCAAAAATTATCTATCAAAGTGCACCGTCGTTTCAAACAGTTAATATTAAGGTTTCAAAATATTTTTATGTGATGATTAGATTAAATGTATTTGCAATAGACGGATTCCTGGATTCCATCCCGCTTCCGGATAATTAATTGAAAGGTTTTTATTTAGTTGACCGTATAGTGCAACTGTTGTATTTTTATAATGTCTTTATCCTTAAACCCTATTAGTAAAGACAAATGAGAATACTAAGAATTATAATTGGAATTGCTTTATTAAATGCAGTATATTATACTGCAAATGCACAGGAATTAACACAGGTAGTCCGTGGACAGGTCATCGATATTGAATCGCAAACCCCTCTGGCTTTTGCCTCAATTGCAATAGTTACCACTAATCCGGTATTAGGATCAATTTCAGATGATAACGGAAATTTCCGTTTGGAAAAAGTGCCTGTAGGACGGCATGATATAAAAGTGGCGTACATGGGTTATGAGACTCAAGTGATTCCTGAACTGATGGTTTCCACCGGTAAAGAAATGGTGCTGACAATAAAGATGAAAGAACAAATTACGGAGTTGAAGGAGGTGGCGGTGAAAGCTTATACAAAAAAGGATAAACCACTTAATAGTATGGCTACTGTAAGTGCACGTACTTTTTCGGTTGAAGAAGCACGTCGTTATGCCGGCGGATGGGATGATCCCGGCAGACTTGTTGCTTCTTTTGCCGGTGTCACAACCGATGTCCTCCGGGATAATACCATAATTATCCGCGGGAATTCACCTAAGGGGCTGTTGTGGAGACTGGAAGGTATTGAAATTCCTAATCCTAACCATTTTGCAAATTTAACCACATTCGGGGGAGGAGGGATATCAGCACTCAGTGCGCTGGTTGTAGGTAATTCTGATTTTTTCACCGGGGCCTTTCCTGCTGAATATGGAAATGCAGTATCAGGAGTATTTGATATTAAATTGCGATCAGGTAATAATGAAAAACATGAGCATGCTTTTCAAATAGGAACCATAGGTCTTGATATCTCTTCAGAGGGCCCTCTGGGCAAAGATACAAGGGCTTCGTATCTGTTTAATTACCGGTATTCTACTTTCGGTTTGATTAAATCGGTATTTCCTGAGGAAATAAAGGATTTTATTCCTGTTTACCAGGATTTATCTTTCAAAATTAATATGCCGACAAAAAAAACAGGTATATTTTCAATCTGGGGACTGGCTTCTGATGATTCAGATGAATTTAAGGCAGAAGAAGATTCCTCAAAATGGGAAATGATTGAAGACAGGATGGATGGCACCCTCACACAGCGAATAGGAGGCTTAGGGCTAAACCATCGCTATATTTTTCAAAAAAATGCCTGGTTAAATACATCACTTGCAATAACCGGTGATTACATGAAATATGAAGGAGGAATACTGGGGTATGATTTAAATCGCTATGAAAATGAGTATATACATGTCCGTAATTACAAATATACATTTACAAGTGTCTATAACCGCAAATTCAGTGCAAAACACGCAAACCGGACCGGATTTATAGTAGATAATATGCATTATAACACTGTTTTAAAGCATGCCCCTGTTTATGACCAGGGACTGGTTGATGTGGTTGATGAAAAAGGTGCTTCAAATATGGTACAGATTTTTTCCCAGTCAAAATTTAATATAACGAAACGGCTTTGGGTAAATGCAGGTTTACGTGGCCACTACTTCGATCTTAATAATGAGCTGGTAATAGAACCCCGGCTCGGACTATCGTACAATATTGGTAAGGCGCAGTCTGTTAGTCTGGGTTACGGGAAGCATTCAAGGATAGAGCCACTGAGCCTGTATTTTGCCGGGGTTAGTGACGGTTCTGGTATTTCTCAGCCAAATAAAGATTTGAAAGTATCCAAAGCGCATCACCTGGTTTTGGCCTACGATATAAGTTTAAATCCTAATTTGCGCTTAAAAATTGAACCATACACTCAAATCTTATTTGATGTTCCCGTAATTCCTGACAGTAATTTTTCGGTGCTGAACATGGATGCCGACTTCTATTTTAATGAAGAACTGGTAAATACCGGGACAGGCAGAAACATGGGTATTGAATTTACCCTGGAACGTTTTCTTAAAGACGGTTATTATTATTTGTTTACAGCATCATTTTTTGACTCAAAATTTAAAGGTGACGATGGTATTGAACGCAATACCCGCTTTAATACACAGTATGTATTTAATTTTCTTTACGGCAAAGAATGGATTGTTGGAAAACAGAATAACAAGATTATAGGAGTAAATGCCAAAGTGAATTTCTTCGGAGGGAGAAGAACAACACCAGTAAATGATATGGAATCGGATTTATCGCAGGACGTTGTGTACCATTATTCACAATTGTATGAGGATAAGGAACCCGATAAATTTCATATTAGTGCTACAGTCAATTACCGGATAAATAAAAAGCGCCATTCAAGTATATGGTCACTGCAAATGGTAAATCTGCTTATGGCAAAAGAAAATTATGGGTTATACTATAATTATAAAACAGAACAGGTTGAACGCTTTGAGTTTGCAGTACTGGTTCCTAACATCAGTTATAAAATAGAGTTTTAAACGTTTCATATACATATAATTTAAAGGCATATTGAATCGTTATTCATTAAAAAGTATTTATGAATATACCATTGAAAAACATTTTGCGATTTATTGAGTTCATTATATTATTTTTTGGAATTCCGTTATTCATTTATTTTGATCCTAACATTATTCATCCAAGTATAGTAATCCTGCCAATACTGGTGGTGATTTTCCTTTATTTAAAACGTTTGAAGAATTTTCGATTCAGAGAATTGATTGAACTAAAAATTAAAAAGCAAACGGTATTAATACATTCCTTAATAATCTTAGTGACTTCATTGATTTTGGTTTTGGCAGTTTATCTTTTCGACAGAAACAATTTATTTAACCTGCCCAAATCAAATCCATTGATATATATAATGCTTTGTGTTTTTTATCCGGCATTTTCGGCCTACGGCCAGGAAATTATTTACCGGACATTTTTGTTTTATAGATATCAAGCGATTTTTAAATCAAAGTTATCATTAATACTTGCAAGCAGTATTGCGTTTAGTTTTATGCATATTGTTTATTATAGCCATATTTCAATTATTCTGACATTTATCCTGGGACTTTATTTATCTTTTACTTATTTAAAAACCAGAAGCGTTTTACTTACAACAATTATACATGGAATTTTTGGTGACATCATTTTTACAATAGGCCTTGGAGGTTACTTCTGGTTAGATATGCATCAATGGATGTAATGGATTACTATTTTTATATGGATTACGAACGCTTAATTCCACTAGCAATTTGTTACCTATGGCTGGTGAATAATACGTAATATCCATCTGCGACCTCCCTCACAATCAAAATCAGGTATTGTAACTTCATAGCCATCTTCAACAAGGAACCTGACTTGCGTAGGAATCCTGAACGAGAACATTTCCTCCTGAGAATTATTTTCCGGGTTGGGACATGTTACATAGATAGTAGTTGATTCATACCATGTTTCATCAAGGATCATTTCTAACCAGTAAATACCTTGCTGATCCGCTTTCAACTCTCCGGTGATTTCATGAACACGGTGAATTCCGGTGGCTGTGAGGTAGCACTCTTCCTGGGGCCCGTTAATAGTAACCTTTGCTGTTCCTCCGCCGGTTATGGCATTATATGGTTGAACCAGGGTGTTCACATAAAAGGGAATATTACCGGTAACTTTTGTAGTTGTAGACCTGTCTATATCAGTACAGAAAATATTATGATCATATTCAATCTCGCCTCTCAGGTTGCACATATTAACCACTTCTATAACTCTATCCTGTATTTGCCTTTCAAGGTCCCCGCCAACCAGTAACATTACCAGTTCAGCAAACTTTAGCAATGCTGTAAGGTATTCACCACAAGGGTCATCCGGAATTGCAAGATCAAGAAAATCTCTGGCGTCACGTTCCGCTATTTCTTTTGCTTTATCAAAACATTCCTGTCCTTCTTCAGTTCTTCCATTTCGGGTCAGGAATTCTGCCCACCACAAGAGTGCATCTACACAATCATGGGTATCTTCCCAGCCATATGGGTCAGATGGATTCATGCCTCCGGCATTACCTGCCTGGGAAGTTGCTTCATCCGGTGTGGGTTCGCCCCCGATAATTTCACTGAAATGATAAATCTCCCCACTGATGGTGCTGTCAGTAACCGTCTGATTACCAAGCGGAAGAATGAAATAAGATTGCCTGATTAAAAATAATGCTGCGGAACTGGTATCAGGATTTTCTGTGGCAAAATTTACTTTAAGAGTTGCCGGTTGAAGCAGTTTAAGGCCTGCCGGGGTAATACAAATTCCCGGAAAAATGTTTTCAGCAATTGGATTCCCGGGTTGAGTTTTATGAGTAGTCAGCGATATTGTTGTCGGGTTCCATATTGCATAACGGGGAATATCTAACGTTATGCTATCTCCCCTGTCATTTACAACAGTAATAATACCCCCTGTTGAATCAATCTCCATGCTGCTTTTCTGCCCTTCCTGTACCAATTCAAAGTCACCAACATTATTAATTCCTGGAACAAGATCTTTTGTTCGTTCAGTATAGATATATCCATTCTTTTCAATTGTATAAAGAACCTCTATAGAATCAGTTAATGTTTTCGTGAGAGCTTTATTTTTGCTTGACTTCAGCCCGGATTTTCCGGATATCTGCACTAAAGTAATTCTCAGTTTTCCTCCTGATACCAGCATTATTCTCTGCAAACCTGTTAAGTGCTCGTTTTTAAATCTAAGCCTAAAGAAGTATACTCCTGCCGGAAGGTAACTATCCGGCCTGACTTTACTCCCAAGTGAATTATATATTTCAGGGACAGGAGTTTCAGAACGATCTCCCGGTACTATATATTGAATGGTTAAATAATCTCCTTTAGCTGCGGATATTGGATTCGGATAGCTATTAAATACACAATAAGTTGAAGAAAGCTCAGAGTATTCATTGTTAAAACCGGTTATGTCAATATCCAGTGTCTTGTCATAATTTCCATTATCATCCGTAAAGATATCATCAGATAATTTAGCGCGTGTACTGGAATTAAGAAGAATTATTTTAGCATTTTGAATGGGAGCACTTGTAGAAATATCAATTATTTTGCCGCTAATTTGATATGTAACGCTGGTATGATTATATAAAAAATCTTTTTCAGGCAGTGCACCATAAATAATATGGAAATTGGCTGCTAAGAATAAGCATCCTAAGACAAATCCGATTCCCCGGTTTTTGTCGATATTATTATCAGGTATTATTTTCATGAGTTATCCACTTAGTGTTACATAATTGAAAGAGTATAATGAAAACTAAAGATATACAGACGTTTCACTTAACTAATAAAGCAATCAATTGTAGCCGTCAATTGCAATTGTTAATACAAACTTACTTCATTAAAAACTGAAAGTCAAGCAGTAATGTAAATCATTATCAGGAGAAATTCAATTATACATATTATTTTGAAGTGAGAGCTGTTTTAACTAGATTTGTCTAAACAGCTCATTGCCTGAACATGAATGATCAATTCATAAAGATTGATTTATTTGCTCTGATAATTATTCTTGGTGTAATTCAGGGATTATTCCTTTCCTTTTTCTTTCTTAATAAAAGAATCAGGCAAAAACCTTCCAATTTGTATTTAGGATTTGTGATGCTTTTCCTGTCGCTTATAATTCTGGAGATATTCCTTAATTATAGCGGGTATATGGTTAAAATGCTGAGAATAGATAATTTCTCCGAACCGCTTAGTTTAGCTGTTGCTCCTGTAATGTATTTTTATATATATTCAACTATTACCGGGAAGCAGCCGGGAAGAGTATGGATTCATATGCTTCCTATGATATTCTGGTTCATATATAGCATCATATATTATACATATCCGGTAGAACTGAAATATGCTCAATATATGGATTACCATCACACTGAATTAACAACCGAGATTCCAAAAGCACCTTATAGTTCGGATCCATGGTATTTGAGAGAATATATAAACGAGATGCTGATGGTTCAAATAACCTTGTACCTTATTGCAAGTTTAGTATTTATTAAAAGAACGTTTAAATTACTTGAATTGCCTTTTTTTGCCGGAAACGTCAAACCCCTTAGCTGGCTGCGCACTTTTGTTTTTCTGATGTTTCTTGTTTTGCTTTCCGTTATTATTGTAAAAACGGTATTTGTTGCTGATGTCGGTGATTACATTATTGCCTCACTTATTTCGGTTGTTATTTACACTACAAGTTTTAACGTAATAAAATCCTCTGATTTTTTCCAGGAAAACATTGCCGATCCACTTAACCCAAGGAAAAAATATGTAAAATCTGCATTAGATGATGTAGAAAAAGAAAAGATTCTTCAGCAGCTTAAAACATGCATGGAAGTTGACAAAGATTTTAAGAATAACCTGGTATCACTGCCTTTCCTGGCAAAGAAACTTGTAACGCCTGTGCATCATATTTCACAGGTTATTAATGAAAAGCTTGGTCAGAGCTTTTTTGAAATGATTGCACTATATCGTGTTGAAGAGGCAAAAACAATACTGCTCGATAAAACAAAAAATAACCTCACTATTGAAGAAATTGCTGATGATGTCGGGTATAATTCCAAGTCGGCATTTAACAGGAGCTTTAAAAAACATACAGGAAAAACTCCATCTGAATATAGGCTAAATCAGGAGGAAAAGGACAAAATTTAATATTTCCTCTTGTCATCAGACTGATTTAAAAATCCCTCTTAACTCCCTGAATATAATATAATTACATCTAATACTGTAGTGTCCTTTACGTACTTCCCTATAAGATGACACATCCCCCTTATAGGCGGATACTAATTATATATAGATTCCTCCTTATGTTTGTTTCATCAAATTTAAAATCTGATAAAATGCAAAATTTAATTCAAATACTATTTAGTGAATTTCTTCCAGGAATATGGAGGCAATTCTTTTTAATAATTTCAGTATTTGGATTTTATTTATCTGTTGTATTAATTATATCGAGCCAAATAAGATATCAGGTAAATATCTTTTTGGGATTATACACAACCTGCCTTTCTGTATTATTGTTTGATTTGATAAGTGATGGAATGATCCCTTTTATTTTCCAAAGAGT
>CP070654.1:1619249-1623069 GCA_020354785.1 Bacteroidales bacterium | reverse complement strand
ATTTCTTTTTTCAATAATGAAATTAAATTAACACCGACAGCTGTTGATCCGCAAGATAGTTTTTATTCACATATTAATAATTATAGTGTTGACTTTGCTGATGTGAGGGGACAGGAAAATGTTAAGAGAGCAATGGAGATTGCTGCAGCAGGAGGGCATAACATTATAATGATAGGATCTCCGGGATCAGGGAAGACAATGCTTGCAAAGCGATTGCCGACTATACTTCCACCATTGACCTTACATGAATCTTTAGAAACAACAAAGATCCACTCTGTTGCGGGTAAAATTGATAAAGATGCATCAATAGTCTCCTGCAGACCTTTTCGCTGTCCTCATCATACTATTTCTGACATAGCACTTGTCGGTGGAGGATCTTATCCTCAACCCGGGGAGATTTCACTGGCTCATAACGGAGTACTTTTTCTGGATGAATTACCTGAATTCAGGCGGACGGTCCTTGAAGTAATGAGGCAGCCTCTTGAAGACAGAAGAATAATTATTTCACGTTCAAAATTCACTATAGAATATCCGGCAAGTTTTATGCTGGTGGCTTCGATGAATCCGTGCCCCTGTGGTTATTATAATCATCCTGATAAAGAGTGTGTATGCGCCCCGGGGGCTGTACAAAAGTATCTTAATAAAATATCCGGGCCCCTGATGGATAGAATAGATATGCATATTGAAGTTGTTCCTGTTCCTTTTGACAAATTATCTCAGCAGCATAATGCTGAAAAAAGTTCAATTATAAGGCACAGGGTTATAAAGGCCGGAAGAATTCAACATGAAAGATATAAAAGCATTAATAATATTTACTGCAACGCCCAGGTAGCCCCGTCCCTGCTAAGGGAATTATGTATTCTCACTACGGAATGTACTTCACTGTTGAAAAATGCAATAGAAAAACTTGGTCTTTCAGCAAGAGCCTATGACAGGATTTTAAGGGTATCACGTACTATTTCTGATCTGGATTCAAGTGAAGAAATAAAGCCTGTCCATATGGCTGAAGCTATTCAATACCGCAGTCTCGACAGGGAAAGCTGGGCAGGATGAGTTTAAAATAGAAATAAAGACGTTTAATAAAAAGTTCTGAATGGGATTTTTTATTTATGGTTGCGAACAATTCCTGATAATCCTTGTTTTAAATTATTAAACCAATTGATGAATTGATTGTTTTTCATATAAATTGTCAAATAAATTTATTGATAGTTAAATTGGATATATCATGTCCCGCAGACTTAATTTTAATGAAGGTTTTCACAATTCACTGAATGAAATAATTTCTGCAAATTTCGATAAAGAAAGTTTTGGTGTCTCTGAACTTGCTCATGCTATGGGTATGAGTCGCTCCAATTTACATCGCAAGGTCAAAGCCATTACAAAAACTTCATCAAGCCAATACCTAAGCAGTTACCGGTTAAAAAAAGGTATGGAACTGCTTAATAATTCCTCAGACACTGTATCTGAAATTGCCTATAAAACCGGATTTGGCAGCCCCTCTTATTTTATAAAATGTTTTCATGATTTTTATGGCTATTCCCCGGGAGAAGTCGGGAATCCTGACCATTCTCATAAAGAAGAGGCCTTAATTCAAAAATCTGAATACATTCGCAAAAAAGTACTCGGAATTACTATTTTCGCTTTTTTGATAATTGCTATTCTTTCTCTGGTTTTTATTAGTATTAAATTCATACCGAAAAAAAATAAGTATCAAAAAACCATTGCCGTCCTACCTTTCATCGATGATAGCCCTGAAAGTGGAAATTCATATATCATAAACGGCCTGATGGATGAAATTCTGAACAAACTCGAACATATAAAGGATTTTTCTGTGAAATCAAGAACCGATTCAGAGAAATTCCGGGATAGTAAGAAAAGTATCGGGGAGATCGCCAGAGAGCTGAATGTTAAATATATCCTTGAGGGAAGCGGACAAAAAATCGATGATGAAATTAAATTAAGGATACAGCTCATAGAAACCAGGTCCGGCAATCATTTATGGTCAAAAACGTTTACGGAAGATTCAGAAAATATATTTGAACTCCAGGAAAAAGTTGCTTTAGCGGTAGCTTACAAATTAGAAGCAAAATTAACCCAGGTTGAAAAAAGTCAAATACAAAAACTTTCAACAAAGAATAAGGCTGCCTATAACCTGTATTTAAAAGGAATGGAAAATTACAGGATTGCAAGTGTTTTTAATAATGTTTCAGATTTTGAACAGAGTGAATTATATTATAATAAAGGGAAAACATTTTTTTTACAAGCCATTAAAATAGATTCAACATATTCCGATGCATATTTGAGGTTATCTTTTTACTTTATGGATATTTCCTATTACAAAGGGAACAATGAACATAAGATCATGTGTCTTGACAGTGGTTATTATTATGCAAAAAAAGCAATGGAATATAATCTGACCAGTAACTGGCCCGACTGGCCCAAAGGCCTTATAGCGAAATATTACGACAGAAAGGGTATGACTAAGGAAGCAGATAAAATCAGAGAAAAATTTAATTTCCCGGCAAAGTATGAATATATGAGATATCAGGAATTAGTTAGTACGTATTTTAAAAGAAATGATTTTTACAATTCCATCCAAAGTTATTTCAGGTATAAAAAATTATTACCCTCTGACGAACAGGCACCCAGTTATACATTAAATCATATTAATACTGCATTTCAAAATGCAGGTTTTTATGTACCTTCAAAAAAGATAATTCATGAAAAACTGATGCTATATTCGGATACAACGAGTTATTTAGAGGATATGGCAGAATTGGAACGAAATTCCGGGAATTTTCAAAAATTATCGGAACATGCTTTAAAAATGTTTGAAAAAAATACAAAGCATGCAGACTGGGTTATGACTGCTAAAACATACCTTGAAGATTATGCTGAAGCCTATAGATACTGTCTGGAAGATGAAAAAAATCAAAAAAAGAATAATAATAACTCACCGCCCGGCATATTGAACGGATTTGTGCATTTGAAGAACGGAAATATGCAGGAAGCAAAATATTATCTTCTCGAAGATATTAATAAATGCCAGGAAGAAATCGACTTAAACATGCAAAGTGCTCAGAGATATGAGTCACATTTTTTCCTGTTTATTGATTATCTTGCCCTGGGAGAAAAGGAAAAAGCCTTCACTTACCTGAAAGAAATGAAACAAATGAAATTTGTCCCTTATTGGGTCATTGTAGATTTGAATCACTGGCCCGGCTTCAATGATGTAAGCAATGATCCTGTTTTTATCGATGTGAAAAACACCCTCACCTCCAGATACCAGAAAGAGCATAAACGCATTGAAAAATTGTTAGAGGAAAATGGAGAAATAAATAAATCTCATCAATTATTAACTACCAGCACTTTATAGCAAGTTCTTTGCAACAAAATTGTTATTCCTGCAACGATTTTTATACCTGTTTCCCGAAATTTTAAATAAATCTGTTCAATCCTGATATGTCATGCAACACTCTTTATCAGACCTTTGCATTATTAAATTTGTTTAATCAAAAAAATAAACGTCATGAAAAAAATACTTATGATCACAGCACTAATCCTTTACGCAGGAGCTGCTTTAGGTCAATCATTCCAAAAAGACAATGTTTTTACTTTAAATGTACTGGATGTAAATCTTAAACCAGGGGTGACCATGGATCAATTCATGGTTGTTATATATGAAGAATATATACCGGCACTAAGTGAAGCTTTCCCGGATATAACCAGCATCTTTTCAGAGGTTATCAGGGGTGAAAATGAAAATCAGTTTGGACTCATTGCTCTTTATGAATCAGAAGAAGGACTGGAAAAATACTGG
>CP070654.1:1614089-1619149 GCA_020354785.1 Bacteroidales bacterium | reverse complement strand
AGATCATCGATACCTGTTAATACATCATCTGCACCCGGTGAACCATGAACATAAAGTGAAGCTCTCCAGTAATTATAATCATTCGGGTCTTCATCCGGGTTAAGTTTTTTTGATACCATAGAGTTTCCAAGCCCATCGGCCTCAACAGGCCACGGTGGATCTTCATTGTAATCAACCTGAAAAATAATCTCGTCGCTGGCACCTATAACAAAGAAATTATCCCCTTTATTGCTAAGATTGCCATGAAAAACATCAAAGGCATGGAACCCGTACCTGCAGGCAAAATTAATCCTGTCGGATGCCAGAACAACGAATTTCCCCGGATTCAGTATATAATAAGGAAAAATATAATTAATACCGCCAATTATTCTTACATTACTCAGATTAACAGGATTATTTCCCGTATTTTTTAATTCTATAAATTCAAAATCCCTGCTTTCAGCAGTTTCTTCACCCAGGGGATGGTAGTGTATTTCAGTAATTTTAAGATTATCCAGGCTTGTTGTAACATCAACAAAAAGATTTATCTCATTTATTGCACTCCAAAATGTACTATATTTTATCCTTGACTTAACGGTACAAGTTTTTGTAATATTTAAATTAACCTCATCATCTCCGTTAATCGCATTTTCATATACCTCTCCACCTGTTTTTCTGGGATCTTTTCCGTCAGTTGTATATATAATAGCACCTGCCTCACCGCTGTTTTCATTTATTATTTTTAACTGAAACCCTGAACTTACTTCCAGGCTAATATTATTTAATACATCACTCCCGTTTTTATAAACCGGAGGCTTATAATTAGAATAAAGGGCTTCCTCTATGAGTTGGTCAAGTACTATATCGCCCCTGTACACAAAAAACTCATTTACTACCTGGTTTACAGCTGGAAGCCAGTCATCATCTTTTGTTCTTGCAGGATGCCTGTCTGTATCTCCCCACCGGGCAGATTCCGTAATAATAGCTTTTTCAATCACATTGGCAGTTTCCATAAATGTCTTTTGAGCGTTGCTTTGAGTGAGAGGTCCGTCATTAAATAAATGCTTATAGACCCTGTCAGCAAAACGGATCCTGTATTCTTTATTATCTGATAATTTAAAATGGAGCCACTGCGGGTGAAAATAAATTAAATCATAGACTTCCATTCTTAAGCTTAAATCGTCTATTATCCCGATATTGACACGGTTTTCATCAATACCTGAACCCACAGCGACCGGTTCAGTAAGCAGGGTATGTTCATTATCATGAGCAAAAAACTTAAAACCATCACACCCTTTCCTGTTATAAATACAATAGAAATTGTTCGGTGATTTGTTTTCGCGCCATTTTGTAGTAGGAGCATCAAAATTTCCTGTATAGAATATTATTATCATATAATCAATAAGATTATCTATATCTACCAGAATATCAAGGTTTTTATCTCTTACTCCCAGGGAATTCAAGCCCTGTAATTCATAATAATTTTCGTTATTCTGGAATCCACTCTCACATAAATTCCATACATTCCTCCATGCATCAGTGTTTCCATCAGTTGCTTCTATAATATAATTGAACTCAATGGCTATTTTAATAACATCATAGTCTTCCCTTTTTCCTCCAAGATATGTTTCAGCAAACCATGCTTCTGATCTTTCCTGTGTCTGGAACAGTCCCCAGTAACACCCGTTAAGATATAAATGATAATACCTGCTTCTTGTATAGGGATTTTTCATTTCTCTCTGAATATCACGAGAGAATACGTCACGGTTCATTGTATTATGCTTGCCAGCGTCCTGCCAGTTATCTCTGCTCCATCCGTAATTCATAGTTGCTCGCAGGTCAACTTTATCAAACTGGTTTGCTCCTTCATCTTCAAAAAGAGGAAACCTCAGTTTTGTATCCCCGTATTCACCCCTGAAAAATAATCTGAAAGCATGTTTGGGAAAATAACCGTGCCTGCTCCATCCTCCCCTTATTCTCAACCCGCAGTCAATTTGAAAACCTGCACTGCCATCAGGATTAATCAATTCAACAAAAGCCGGTCTTTCCCATGCTCTGCCATGTTCCCAGGCATTTACATATATTCCTGTTTGCGGATCAAATAAATTGTCGGGATCAGTTATTACTGAAATAGTCGGAATATCCAGCAGTGCTTCTTCAATCTTATCTTTATAACGTGAATCATTAACCACATCGGGATCAACTTCATAATCCAGCACCTGGTCATTTACCCATCCCTGGGGCCATGTCCATCCGGGGTACGACTGGCTTTTTACTTTACCTGTAAAAATATATGTCCTTGAAACAACATCACTTGTATCGTATTCCGGATGCTGAGCAACAGCTCTTAGAACAACTCCGGGAGTTATACCTCTCTTGTTGTTACTATCCGGATTAATACTAACACTTGCCGGTGAAGCTGCATTATAACTGCTTGCTGAATTCCGGGGATCACTGCCATCAAGCGTATATATTATGTCTGAGCCGGCTACAGCCGATGTTATTGTAATTGAAAATGTATTATCATAAAAACCGCTTTTTACTGAAACTACAGGTTTTGCAATTTTTTCCTGTGAAAACAAAGGATTTGTTGTTATAACGAGTGTCAGAAAGAAAGTAAGGACATTCTTCATTAGGATTAACGTTTTAATAGATGATAATTTGAATGAATGCCATTATACAGCCACAAAATTAATGAAATTTATCTCTTTTAATCAAAAAATGACCATACCGCTAATTTCTATGGAATATTATTATGGTGATTGAAATCATCATAATCAAGTAATATATGTCATCTTGTATCTGTTGCTTTATATATGTATCAACTGTAATTTTAATATAAATTCATTGTATTACAGAACATATATAAGTAGACAGTACATATTACTTCGAGTTACTATTCGTTCACAGTCTGCTTTATTTAAGGCTTTAACCTATTAGTATTCTACTGGAACCAGCATTTTCAACGCCTCTTCATGCAATTAGTAAAATTAATATAATGAAGGTCTTAAAAAAAATACTAGTGGCAGCAAATAAGTCTGGTAATTTATTGTACTTAAAGGATTTGCATAATAATTTCGATGTAGAAATATCCAGGTTAAATACAATTGATGAAGCACTTGCTGCCACGGCTGAGCAAGAATTTGCAATGGCAATATTTGATATGCAAATCTCACATCCGGATTTCTGTAAAGTATTAAAATCGTTTCACGGGAAAGAAAAAACCAAATCACTGCCCTTAATATTCCTGATAGAAAAAGAAAATGAACAGGATTATTCAATTGAAGGAATTGAATGCGGTATAGTTGATTATGTGAACAAGGCCGATTTATCAAGTACCCTTCCCGGTAAGGTCAAAATATACCTGGATTTATACGAACAAAAGAAAAAACTTGAGTTTGAAACAGAAAAAAGCAGGCTCTATAAAGAAGCTTTAAAGGAATCAGAAAAAAAATTTCTTGAAATAAAGTTAAAATCCGAGGAATCTGATAAATTAATATCATCCTTTTTCTCCAACTTATCCCATGAAATAAGAACATCATTGAATGCTGTTGTAGGATTTTCAAATCTGCTGGCAAATGAGAACATCACGAGTACAGAAAAACTGGAATACATAAAATATATAAATAACAGCAGTATAGAGCTAATTAACTTAATCGATAATATTATAGATATTGCTAAAATTGAAGCGGGCCAGTTAAAAGTTAAAAGTGAAACAGTTAATGTAAAAAGTATCTTAAAGGATTTATACACAACACTAAAAGAAGAAATCAATAACAGGGGATTGAGTGGACTTGAACTGGTATTTACAAACGCCGGTAATAAGGAGGATACCATAATTAAAAATGATGAATTTCGCCTGCGCCATGTGATGAAAAACCTGTTAAATAATGCATTGAAATTTACCGAAAAAGGATTTATTGAGTATGGATATGAAGTAATTGATAAGAGTAAAATACTTTTTTATGTGAAAGATACGGGAATAGGTATTCCTGAAGACAAGCTTAATGTGATTTTCGACCGGTTTGAACGCATTGAAAATGAATATTATACAAATATTCCAGGTACAGGGTTAGGATTATTTATTGTAAAAAAGATGGTCGAATTGATGGGCGGGAAAATATGGGTTGAGTCAAAGTTAAACAAGGGATCCAGGTTCTACTTTGAACTTCCATATAAAAAAGCTGAACAGGAAACGCTGAAAACCAAAAAACAGGTAAGCTTTAATGTAAAGCCTGTATACAACTGGAAGGACAAGGCTATCCTTATAGCCGAAGATGAATATATTAATTTCCTTTATCTTAATGAGATATTAAAAGCCACAGGTATTAAAATAATATGGGCTAAAGACGGCAAAGAAGCAGTTAACTTTGCACTGCAAGAGAAAGTTGACCTTATTCTTATGGATATTAAGTTACCCTTTATGTCAGGTATAGATGCATTTTATAAAATAAAAGAAGTAAAGCCTGATGTTCCTGTTATAGCTCAAACCGCATATGCTATGTCTGATGAAAAAGAAAAGTGCCTGAAAATAGGATTTGAAAATTATCTTGTCAAACCTATTGAACGAAAAGATCTTATGAATACTATATACGTTTACCTTGATTATAAGAAGGTGCATTAAAAATCCCCGTTAATTGTAAATTCGAAAAAATCCTTACTATTTTTATGGCGATGTAATTTACTTTAATCAGGATTAAACATTCATCATAACATGGATAATGAAGCAAGCAAGCGTGACTCTCTTATGGAATACAGGAGATTCGGCAAGACTAACCTGAATGTGAGCGTTATTAATCTCGGCACCATGCGTTATAAACACGTATGGGACAAACCTGCTGATAAAATACCCCGAGACACATTAGAACAATGTATTACAGGTATACATTTAGCTCTGAAAGACGGAATTAATCTTATAGAAACTGCTTACGGTTATACCAAGAGTGAGCATTGCCTGGGCCTGGTATTAAATAACGAACTGGGTATTCCAAGAGACAAGTATTATATAATGACAAAAGGCCATGCTTTTTCAGCTGCAGATACCAGAGAAATGGTTGAAAAGCAGTTGAAAGCACTTAAAA
>CP070654.1:1611299-1613989 GCA_020354785.1 Bacteroidales bacterium | reverse complement strand
AAAGAATAAAGAAACAAGTACACCACCTATGGTGATTGGGTTGTATAATTAGTCAAACCTCATCACAAATCCACCGTAAGCTTTAAGTGTTGTTTTAATATTTTTACCTGTTTCATATTTGAATTTCTTCATGTCAAATGAGCGGTTATCCTCCCCGTCAGTTATTATCATGTAGGAACCGGCATTGTCTACAAAAGGAAGTACAACATCTATTTCTTTTTCATTATCCTCGCCGTTTATCCCTGCCAGATACCATGTCTCGCCTGACTTACGAGCAATAAGAACGTATTTGCCCGGATATCCTTCAACAAACTCTGTTTCATCCCAGCAGGAAGGAACTTCCCTGAGAAAATCCTTTACATAGCCGGGAACTTTTGCCATACCCCGCGGAATTTCAGCGTAGTGCTGTATACCTGACCAGAACAGTACAGAATGTGCCAGTTCAAAACCGTTTGTTGTAATTCGTTTTATATTCGGCACCTCTGAAAAACAAACAGGTGTAAAATCCATAGGATCGAAAACATTCCTTGTAAAAGGCTGCATGCAGGAATGATCAGGTTCACGGTCGGCATTAAGCTGTTCGAATGTCACATACTCGAAACCCCTCACCGCTTCAATTGTCAGAAGGTTTGGATAGGTACGGTGCCATCCCCTGGGCAAAGTAGCACCATGGCAGTTAACCACAAGTCCGTATGCAGCAGCATCTTCAAAAATATCCTGGTAATATGCCATCATAGACTGCCCGTCACCTCCAAAGAAGTCAACCTTAACTCCCTTTACACCCATCTCCTGAAGCTTCCTGAACTCCCACATACGGTCGTTATGAGTCAGTAATTTGCTCTTAGGGCTATATACAGTGGTATTCCAGGCTCCTGAAGAATTGTACCAGGCAAGAATACCTACTCCTTTGCTTTCAGCATATCTGGCTAGATCAGCAAGCAGCTTGTAGCCAATCTTTTGATCCCAGTCTGCATCAACCAGGCAATATTCCCAGTTCATATCTGCAGCATAATTAATAAACTTTTTCTGAACACTGTAAACTGTAGAATCATCCTTTAATAAAACCCAGCTCCATGAAGATCTGCCCGGTTTAACATATGAGTCGTCCTTAATTTTCGAGGGATTCGCAAGGTCAGTTCCCAAGGTCGATTCTACAATTGTTTCCAGTCCTCTTCCCAGGGTAATTATTCTCCACGGTGAGTACCAGGGTAACTCAGACTCGGGATTCAGAACCCCACCCGGTAGAATTTCCGGTTCCTGTGGAAAGCCAATGAAAAACTCATAACTTGCCGAATCTTGTTTCAGTCTGCAACCGCAATAATTCCTGTCAGGGGCTGTTTCAGTTATTAACATCCAGAAATCATGATATTTAAACAATGCAGGAAAAACCCATCCTGGCTCACTTACAGGAACCTTATTTAAATCAACATCCTGGACGTAATGTTCTTCATATGAAGGATTTACCTGGCACCAGCCTGATTTTGCCGGAGACATGGGCTGAATGAATGCTTTTGTTCCGCTTCTGAAATTAAATGAACTTGTTTCCTCAGTAATCTTATTTATATCATCTGATTTTCCGGGGAAAAAGTACCTGAAAGCTACTCCGTCATCTGACACCTGGAATATAATATCCATCTTTTTGTCATTGTTGTTTTTCAAATGAAAGACTTTCTTATTTCCCTTGTAGGAACATTTCCGTTTTTTGCCGGTTAATATATCGTACTCATCTTTAACAATCTCTTCCGGTGATACTGATTTCAAAACCAGCTTTTCTGAATAATCCTCCTTTTCCATGATAATGCCTAATCCCGAGTTTTGCATTATCAGTGAATCAGAATAGTAAATATCATAGTATGCTTTCATGTCGTCTGCAATACGGAAATGAACAGAGATTTTATTATCCGGACTGCTTATAATGTTATCTGACTCCTTTATTGTACATGATTGCTGGATAAAAACCAGTAATGTCATCGCTAATGTTGCTATTATGAATCCAGGCTTCCTTATTTTTTTCATTCGCTTATAATTTTATAATAACTTATGAATATCATAATTAAATAACAGGCTTAATTGAGAAACTAAAATTATAGATCCCCGGGAAAATTTTGTATTGATCATGAGGCCATGCCCCCCATGCATTATCACCTCCTATGCCCATTTGTTTCAGGTCAATATGCCACTCAATGTAATCACGCTGTACAACATCCATTGGGTGTCTTTGTGCCTTTTGAAATCCAGGATCAAAATCTTCACGGGAATAAGGCATTGCGCTTGTACTTATTAAAGGATTACCATTGATTTTAATGCCCGCACCGGTATCATTTTTAAGGATTGCCCACCGCACATCTGTTTTGTAACCGTTTTCCTGGGGCCTGTTATAAGGGTAATATTGTTCATGTGCTTTAGATTGATAGAGACCTACCAGTGCTGAAGTATTCCTGTCAATATAGTTCTCATGTGGGCCCCGTCCGAAGTAAGTAAAATTATTAAATTCCTCCGGCAGCCTTGTACGAAAACCTATACGAGGTATAATGGGTAAGCCGGGTTTGTCGAGGTTGAATGTACTGTTGACAACTACTGCACCATCACTGTATATTTCATAACTTATGGCGGCCCTGCATTCAATTCTCTGGATATTAAAATCAACATTAACGGTTACACTTCCGTCAGAAGGCTGCAAAAACCCAATC
>CP070654.1:1599988-1611199 GCA_020354785.1 Bacteroidales bacterium | reverse complement strand
CTCCCGGTGACGGCATTACACTGGCAAACTACAATTTCAGAATAAGTGACGACAATGTAATAATCAGGTATATTAGATCGCGTCTGGGTGATGTTGAAAACCAGGAAGCAGATGCATTTTCATGTACAGGACAAAAAGATATAATTATAGATCACTGCTCGTTCAGCTGGAGTGTAGATGAGGCAGCATCCTGTTATAAAAATGAAAATTTTACAATGCAGTGGTGCGTAATATCTGAAAGCCTTTATAACTCGGTTCATTCTAAAGGTGAACACGGATATGGCGGAATATGGGGAGGGAACAAAGCCACTTTTCACCATAACCTTCTGGCCCATCATCATAGCAGAAATCCCAGGTTTAATGGTGCAAGGGGATCGTTTTCCCCGTGGGAGGAAATAGTGGATCACAGAAACAATGTTATTTATAACTGGTCTGACAACAGTTGTTACGGGGGAGAACCCAGTGAGATCGACGGTATAAAGGCCCGGATTAATATGGTTGCCAACTATTACAAAGCGGGCCCCGGAACAGATAGCGGTGAGAAGCAATACAGGATAGTGACACCTGACGATGATAATTTGTCAGGTAACGGATATAGTTACTGGTATGTTGACAGTAACTTTGTTGAGGGCTACCCGGATGCAACTGACGATAACTGGCAGTATGGAGTGCAGAATATTTCCGATTCCATAAAGGATGTAATAAAGCTTCTTGCACCATCTGATTTTGATATTACTACAAAACATACAGCAGAAGAAGCGTATGCTGCAGTACTACAAAATGCAGGTGCTGTTCTACCGCGAAGAGATACTATTGACAGGCGCGTTATATGGGAAGTAAGTAATGGTACTGCCACATACGGTGTTAGTAATCCTGGAATCATTGATTCACAGGAGGATGTTGGCGGGTGGCCGGTATTATTTACAGGACCTGCTCCTGGTGACAATGACCACGACGGCATGGCAGATGAGTGGGAACTGCTTAATGGTCTTAATCCTGAAAATCCGCTTGACAGGAATGGAGATACAAACTCCAACGGATACACAAACCTGGAAGATTATCTTGCAAGTATTGTCCCATACCGCGATTTTATTTACCCTCCGACTGATTTCGAGGTCGAACTTATTGATATTAACGATATCATGCTGACATGGACAGATAACTCAGCCATTGAAGATGGATATTATATTGAAAGAAAGGAAAACGGGAGTTTTGAAGTTGTGGATACGGTACCGGAAAATACTGTAACTTATATCGACAGCGCATTAAATGATCTCACTCAGTATTTTTACAGGGTAAGGGCTTTTACACTTTCTGATACATCAATTTACACGGATATTTTATCTACTATCACACTTAGCGAGACAAGCCCGCCTATCCCGGCAACTAATCCTGTGCCTGCCGACAACCTCGAATATGTACGGACTTCATCTGCTCTTGGCTGGAAAGAAGGAGTGGGAGCAAATTCTCACCAGCTATACCTGGGCCTTAATAATCCGCCTGGCTTTGAAGCAGCACTGGCAGATAACATCTACAAACCCGATACACTTCTGCCCGGCCAAACTTATTACTGGCGGGTAGACGAAGTGAATGGCAACGGTACAACAGAGGGAGCGGTGTGGAGCTTCTCTACACGGCCTGTCCTGCCTGACCGGTTAGTAGGATACTGGGAATTTGAAACCAGTACCTCGGCAATAGACTCATCAGAATTCAGTAATCACGGGGAGTATAATAATTTTACGGCGGCGTCATTTTTATGGAATGGTGTTATACATAAAGCACTAAGTTTTAATGGACTGAATCAGTATGTAAGAATTCCGCACAGTTATGAATTCGATTTTGAAATCGGCAGCTTTTCTGTTTCCTTCTGGTTAAGACAGTACTCATACCAGCTGGACACAACAAAAGAATACAGTTACTTAATGAAAGGCTCAAATTATGAAAATTCCGAATTAAACAGGTCAGGAAAAAGATACGAGATATACTATAATACTCTTTCCGATAATCTGAGATTTGAGATTGATGATAATATAGCAACGAGTATGGTTGAAGCCGGAGGTGAAGAATTCTATATTAAAAGTGAATGGGTACATCTGGTCGCCACAAGGGATACGGAATCAGGGACAATAAACCTGTATGCCGACGGAAGCCTGGTTGCATCAGATGAAGATAATACAACTGATATTTCCCAGGATGAAGACCTGTACCTTGGATATAACATTGATAATGAAATGTACCTCAGAGGATCCCTTGATGATGTCAGGTTGTATAATTATGCACTGTCAGATAATGAAATTGATTCTTTATACAAGTCAGGTATACAAACTAAAAATATTCCTGTCTATAATAATGATGTTGATTTAAGAGCGTATCCAAATCCTGCAGGAAATATACTGTATTTAAAGTATAAGCTGAAAGAAGATAACAACTTTACTGTGAATATTTATTCTTTATCAGGACAGGTTATAAAATCAATAAAAAAGAATGACAAGTCTGTTTCAGGGATTATGGAAATTGCTGTTGACGATCTTGCCCCCGGAATATATTTCCTGCAGTTTATTAATAATTTGAACACTGTAACAAAAAAGATTTATATTAACCACTAAATCATAATAAGATGAACCGAATGAAACGAATTTTATTTTTACTCACTTTATTACCGGTAATAAGCATTTCCTGCAAAAATAGCGCTGATAAATATTTTGACAGTGAAATGTCAGCAAGTATATCAATAACCAATCCGTTAGAAGTCGCTTACGAGGATGCTCTTATAGAGATTGACATTAACAGCCTGTTTAAAGATAGTATTGCCGGGGCTGTTGATAGTTTTATCCTTGTACTTGATTCTGTTATATATCCTTTTCAGCTAAATGATAACAACAAAGATGGAAATCCGGATGTGCTTTTATTTGTATCAGGCTTTCAGCCCGGTGAGAGAAAGGATTTTACTTTCCTGAAACCGGCTGAATATGAAGCTCCTGTATTTGAAAAAAGAACGCAGGCTGAAATATCAGTGAAGGTTGGAGGTGAATGGCAGGAAAGGAAATATATCGGAGGTACGTTTCAGAATATAAAATACCTCAGGGTTCCTCCTGAACATACAGATCATTCATTTTATATCAGGTACGAGGGGCCGGGATGGGAGTCAGACAGGGTTGGATACAGGTTTTACCTTGACTGGAGAAATGCCGTAGATATATTTGGAAAGATGGTTGATACAATGGTCCTTCAGGATGTTGGACAGGATGGCTTCGATTCATATCATGAACCTGCTCCATGGGGAATGGATATTTTAAAGGTTGGAAATTCTCTTGGACTGGGAAGTATTGGCATATGGCATGATGATAAGGCTAACAGGGTCGCTGTCACCGATAGTATTAAATGCAAAATTGTACAGAACGGTCCGGTACAATCAATGATAAAAACCAAATATTACGGATGGCAGGCAGGGAGCACAAAAACTAATCTGAAATCTCTTCTTTCAATTCACGCAGGAAGCAGGATGACAAAACACCGGCTTTATTTAAGTGAGCAGGTAGATAATATTTGCACCGGAATTGTCAAACATGATCAGGCAGAAAAGATACTGCCGGATGGAGAACCGGGGGAATGGACTTATATTGCTACATACGGTATTCAGAGCCTGGCTGATGATAATCTCGGCATGGCCATATTTTATAAACCGGAAAATCTTGCGGAACTATCAGAAGATGAGGATAGCCATGTCGTAGTGCTGAAACCGGAAGAAAACGAACTGGAATATTATTTTACAGCTGCATGGGAGAACGAAAAAGAAGGCATAAAGAATATTGATGAATTCAGGGAATACCTTGAGACAACAGTAACTAAACTTAATAATCCGTTGCTGGTTAGATAAAGCCAGGATAGTATTATAAGAAGTCATAAAATAATAACACATAAAACCTTGTTAGATGAAAAAAATCAGAAATCATTTCATTTGGACATTAGCTTTAGTTGTTCTGGGTGTGGGCTTGTTTGCTCAAAATTGTAAGACACCCGCTGATAATAAAAATAAAAGTGTAGTAACTATTGCCGATACTCTGCCCTGGGCACAAAAAATGGCGGAAACACTTATGGCAGATTACGAAAAGCTCTGGCAGATAGAAAACAGGGATAAACCAAAATGGACTTATACACATGGACTGGTTTCCCTTGCTTACCTGAAATTATGGAAAAAAACAGGTGATGCCAGGTATTATGAATATGCAAAAGGATATGTTGATGCTCTCATAGATGAGAATGGCATTATTAAGGGATATGAAATAGACAAGTATAACATTGACAAAATAAATTCGGGGAAAATTCTTTTTATCTTTTATAAAGAAACAGGTGATGTTCGATATAAAACTGCTATGGATACCCTGAGAAAACAATTGAAAGATCAACCGCGCACAGCATCAGGTGGATTCTGGCATAAGAAACGTTACCCTCATCAGATGTGGCTTGACGGACTGTATATGGGTGCACCCTTTTATGCTCAATACGGGCTGGAATATAATGAACCGGAAAATTTTGATGATATAAGCTACCAGATACTGTTAATTGAGGAGAAAACAAGAGATGCGAAGACCGGGTTACTTTATCATGGATGGGATGAAAGCAAGCAGCAGAGATGGTCTGATCCTGAAACAGGTTGCTCGCCTAATTTCTGGGGACGGGCAATGGGATGGTATTCTATGGCCCTTGTGGATGTGCTGGATTTTATTCCTGAAGATCATGAAAAAAGAAATGAAATAATTACCGTTATACAGCGTTTTGTTGAAGCAATAGTAAAGGTGCAGGACGAGGAAACCGGGTTGTGGTACCAGGTTCTTGACCAGGGCGACAGGGAAGGTAATTTCCTTGAAGGTTCTGTATCAAGCATGTTCTCCTATTCTATGTTAAAAGCTGTAAAAAAGGGATATATTGATAAATCGTATCTTGAATATGCTTTTAAAGCTTATGAAGGTATTATTAATAATCTTATCAAAACAGATGAACAAGGTAAGATAACTATTACTCCTGTATGTGCTGTTGCCGGACTTGGAGGTAATCCGTACAGGGATGGAAGTTATGATTACTATATAAATGAGCGAAAAAGAGACAACGATCCCAAAGCTACAGGTCCCTTTATTATGGCAAGTATGCTTTATGATAAGATGAAAAAATGATGTATTTGACAGACTAATATGTTTATAAGATTAATAACAGGCTTTATAATACTTATATTCACGGGATTCATAACATTCTCTCAGGTATGGGATCCTGATCTTGGCAATGGATATTATAAAAATCCTGTAATATTTGCTGATTATTCCGATCCTGATGTGATACGTGTTGGAGATGACTTCTATTTAACATCCTCAAGTTTTAATTGTGTTCCCGGACTGCCGGTACTTCATTCCAAAGACCTGGTAAACTGGAAAATTATAGGGCATGCTTTTAATCTGCAGCCTCCTTTTGAGGTATTTGATAAGCCTCAGCACGGAAATGGATGCTGGGCCCCGGCTATTCGTTATCACAATGGTGAGTTTTACATTTATTACGGTGATCCCGATTTTGGGATATATATGACAAAATCCAGGGATCCGGCAGGACCATGGGATCCTCTTTTACTGGTTAAAGAAGCCAAAGGATGGATCGATCCCTGTCCTTTCTGGGATGATGATGGCAATGCATACCTTGTCCATGCTTTTGCTGGAAGCAGATCAGGAATAAAAAGCGTACTTGTTATAAACAGGATGAACCCGGAAGGAACAAAGCTGCTTGATGACGGGGTACTGGTATTTGACGGACATGATAATCACAGAACAATTGAAGGGCCCAAGATGTACAAGCGAAATGGATACTATTATATATTTGCACCTGCAGGTGGAGTTACATACGGCTGGCAGACAGTTCTGCGTTCAAAGAATATATACGGGCCCTATGAGATACGGACTGTGATGGATCAGGGTACAACAGATATTAACGGACCCCACCAGGGTGCCTGGATAGAACTGGCTTCAGGAGAATCATGGTTTATGCACTTTCAGGACAGGGAAGCATACGGAAGAATTGTGCACTTGCAACCAATGGTATGGAAGGATGACTGGCCTGTCATAGGAAGTGATAATGACGGAGACGGAAAAGGTGAACCTGTATTAACATACCGCAAGCCGGACGTGGGAAAAAGCTGGCCAAAGATATCACCACGGGTGTCAGATGAATTTGAAAACAATATTCTAGGATTGCAGTGGCAATGGCATGCCAATAATAAACCTGCCTGGGCATTTCCTTTTCCCGGCAAGGGATTTTTAAGGTTGTATTGTATACCTCTTCCGGAGAATTACAATAATATGTGGGATATGCCTAATTTACTGATGCAGAAGTTTCCTGCACCTGAATTTACGGCAACAGTAAAACTGACATTTAACAGCCGGCTGAAAGGCGATAAATGCGGACTCATAATAATGGGTACAGATTATGCCGCCCTTATTGTGGAAAATACAGGTGAGCACCTGGCAATATCCCAATCAGTTTGTATTGATGCCAGCACACAAGGCAGGGAAGAAGAGACAGCAGGCAAAAAGATTGAAAATAATACAATATACATGAGGGTGAAAGTAAGCGGTGAGGCACAGTGCGACTTTTACTATAGTACAGATGGTGAAAATTACCTGCCGGTGGGGAACACTTTTGTGGCTAAACCGGGTAGATGGATAGGCGCTAAAATGGGAGTATTTTCTGCCGGTGAAGGTGTAACCAATGATTCAGGATTTGCAGATATTGACTGGTTCAGGGTAGAATAACCTCTGTTGAATCAGTTTCAAAATTCAGACAATACAGGCTTAAATGAGAACTATTAAGCAATTTGGAATATTTCTGCAATTATTTTATCACAAGTTGTACGTAAACAGCAGGTTTTTAAAGCTTGCCTGTTTGGCTTTCCTGTTTTTCCCTTATTTAAGTATATCTGCAGGGCATCCATATTATGACATAATAGTGGCTGCTGATGGCAGCGGTGACTATACAACCATTACCGGGGCTGTAAATGCTCTGCCAATGTTTAACTATGAGCGGATTGTAATATATATCAGGAACGGTATCTATAACGAGAAAATCAGAATCGAACAGGATAATGTGACCCTTCTGGGGGAGAGCCGGGATAGTACAATAATATGCTTTAACCAGTTGCGTACAGACTGGATAAATAACAAGGACCACATTGGTCCGGCAGTAATAAACATTCATGCTGACGATATTATTCTTGAAAACCTTACTGTTAAGAATACTCAGCCTGAGATTGGGCCCCATGCATTTGCAGTTTACGGCACAGGTACACGAACTATAATAGTTAATTGTAACGTTTTAAGCAAGGGAGGCGATACCCTGTCGTTGTGGAATTATAAAAATGGCAAATATTATCATTCGAAATGCTACTTTGAGGGTAGTGTAGACTTTGTATGTCCACGGGGCTGGTGTTATATAGGGGATTCTAAGTTCTACGAATTAAAGAAGACAGCTGCCATCTGGCATGCAGGTAGTGCTGACAGGAATCAGAGGCTTGTTATCAGCAACTCATACTTCGATGGTGTGGAAGGCTTTAATCTTGGACGGCATCATTATGATGCCCAGTTTTTCCTGCTGAATTGCAGCTTTTCTGAAAATATGGCTGATATACCGATTTTCAGGGTATTATATGAAAATGAACCTGAAAGAAATCGCCCCAAAATCTTTGGCGACCGTTATTATTACTATAACTGTCACAGAGCCGGAGGAGATTATGAGTGGTTCAGCGATAATCTTAATAAAAAGGAAGATTTTACGAATCCCTGCATCGAAGATATTACGGCTGAATGGACATTTGACGGGCTCTGGAATCCGGAATCAAAAGAGAAACCCTGTATCAGCTCCTTTAAAATTGATGATAAATCATTAATTCTGAATTTTAACGAGCCACTTACAATAAGGGGAAACCTTACCTTAAAAACTCATACAGGAAAGATTCTTGAATATAGTACCGGCAGGGGCAGGAATATTATTATATTTACTTCTGAAGACTCTCTTACAATGCAGGATTTTAATCGGAATGTAATGATTATTGATGGTGCAATAGCGCCTGTAAAAGCCACTGTTTATGACCGTACGTTAAAGGAAGAAATAAACCTTAATCTTTAAGATTATTAATGCAATAATTAAAATAAGGTTTTGCATATTCACCATTTTACTCCACGTATTCATATATAATTGTATAGCCCAGAATAATCCTGTTCTAACTGGTAATATTGTTGATGCCGGTACCGGGGAACCTTTAACAGGCGCCAATATTATAGCTGACACATCACGGGGGGCAGTATCAGATACAAACGGTGATTATATATTATTATTAAAACCAGGAAGAATACAAGTCAAATACCAGTTCATAGGATATAAACCTGTCATTAAAACTGTGGAATTAGCTTTGGATGACACCCTTGTTGTTAATATCAGCATGGTCACTGATATTACCATGCTGGATGAAATTGTTGTAACAGCCGGCAAGTATGAGCAAAAACTTTCAGATGTTACTGTGTCACTGGATGTCCTTAAACCACGAAGGATTGAAGTCACAAATGCAACCTCAATGGAAATGATTATAAATCAAATGCCCGGTATTGATGTATTAGACGGACAAACAAGCATAAGAGGAGGCAGTGGTTATAGTTTCGGCGCAGGAAGCAGGGTCCTGGTACTAATAGACGATTTGCCTATACTCTCAGCTGATGCCGGTGATGTAAAATGGCAATATCTGCCTGTGGAAAATATCTCGCAGGTGGAAATAATCAAAGGGGCATCTTCTGTCCTTTATGGATCATCGGCCTTAAACGGAGTTATAAACGTAAGGACAGCATACCCGAAAAGTAAACCGCAGACCAGGATAGATATGTTTAGCGGCATGTATTTAAATCCCCGCAGAACTGAACTGGTATGGTGGGAAAGACAACCGGTATTTGCCGGGGCCAGCTTCTTTCATTCAGTTAGAAAAGGGAACCTGGATATTGTTGCGGGCAGTTATTTATATACTGATGAAGGCTACAGGGAAAACGAGGATGACAAGAGAGCGAGATTTAATATGAACCTCAGGTACAGGGACAGGAAAATAAGGGGCTTATCTTATGGAGTAAATATGAATACCATGTACCAGGATAAAATAGACTTTCTCTTGTGGCAGGATGCTGATTCGGGAGCCTACCGGCAAAACCTGGCTGCCATTCCCAGGGTGCATGCATTTCGCTTAAATGTTGATCCATATGCGGAATTTATCGGGAAAAAAGGTTCCAGGCATAGCCTGAAAACAAGATTTTTTCGAGTTAGTAATATTTTCAAAGACGAACCTGATAAAGACAATGAATCTGCTCAATACCTGGGGGAATATAAGTTTAACAGGGCATTTAAGGATAGGATCATATGGAATACAGGTTTAAGTATTATATATTCAAATGTAATAGCCAATTTGTTTGGTGACCATAACAGCCTGAATACCGCCATATATTCACAGTTTGATTTAAAGGCTCTCAGGAATCTTAAGATATCAGCCGGTATTAGATGGGAGACGTACAAACTTGATTCAATATTTGAAAGTTCCACCCCACTCCTCAGGACAGGGTTAAATTACCAGCTGTCCAGGTATACTTTTCTCAGAGCATCATTCGGGCAGGGTTACAGGTTTCCTTCCATTGCTGAAAAATTTACTGCTACAAGTGTTAGTTCATTGAATATATTTCCAAATCCTGACCTTAATACCGAAAAAGGATGGAGTGCTGAAACAGGTATCAAGCAAAGCCTGGAAATAAAAGGATGGAAAGGGTTTATAGATATTGCGGCATTTATTACTGAGTACAAGAATATGATTGAATACACATTTGGTGTTTACAAACCTGACACGGTTGAATATGCAACATTTGACCATATTGGCTTTAAATCATTAAATATTGGCAATGCCAGAATATCAGGAATAGAAGTTATACTGGCAGGAAGCGGAAATCTGCTTGGTATGCCTGTTATTTTCCATGCCGGCTATAATTATAATTATCCTGTTGATTTAAATTATGACAAAAATGACACTTCAATAACACGGAAGGATCGTATCTTAAAATACAGATTTCATCATTCGGTAAAAGCAGATGTGGAATTTTCATATAAAAGGTTTTCTGCAGGATTTAACTTTATTTACAGGAGTTTCATGTTGAATGTGGATTCTGTATTTATCGATCCGCTAATTGGTAATTTGATTTTACCCGGTTATCCTGATTACCGCGAAACACATAACAAGGGATATATATTATGTGACGGGAGAGTTTCCTGCCAGATAACCAGGAAATTTAGAGTTGCTTTTACTATAAAAAATGTTTTTAATAAAGAATATATTGGCAGACCCGGAGACATCGGCCCCCCTGTAAACCTAACACTCAAACTTTCTTTAGATTTATAATTTCTCTATTGCCCTATTCCTTTATTCCCCTACTCCTTTATTGCCCTATTTCCCCTATTTCCCATATTTCCCTTTTTCCTTTATCGTCCTTTAACCAGCCTGCGACTGTATGTATTTTTATTATTCTTTACTGAGAAAATATATATTCCGTTTGTTAAGTCTTCACCTGTGAAATCAAAATAGTTTTCACCTCTTCCTGCCAGAATCTTTTCATTATAGACCAGCTTCCCCAGTATATCAAAAATATAAAGCTCAACTTCTCCGGCTATACCGGTAATGCATCCTATCCTGGTTTTGCTTATAAATGGATTTGGTTCAGTAATGATATGAAATTCTTCTTTGTATAAATCTTCAATATTACTTGGGGCATTTATTCTGATAAATACTGACGTATCATTAACCTGGACAGGGGCCATAACCGGATTTCCGCCGAAGTCAATATATGGCTGTACTTTTATAACTACATTATATAATCCTGTATCGGTCGGAGTCCCGCTAATCAGAGCACAATATGCTGTATCGGGATAAAGATCTTCAGCACTGAGCTCATATTCCAGGCCCGGAGGCAAGCTGTCGATGCTGACAATCTGTATCATCAAAATAACAACAGTGCCTTCCCCGAAATCATAGGTTCCCGGAGGCCATACTGTAACAGTCTGACTGTATTCAACACCTAATTCTCCCGGAGGTAAAGAATCAGGACAAATCTCACCCGGCAGTAATTCATCAACACAGCCAATTGTGTCAGGAATGCATTG
>CP070654.1:1590143-1599888 GCA_020354785.1 Bacteroidales bacterium | reverse complement strand
AGTTTATTCAGAACATCCATAATAACTATACATGTTATAAATATGGCACATTAGGTGTTGATTTACTTATAACAGGAATAGGAAGCATATTTACAACATATAATTTAACGAAAGCACTTAATGCAACTGATTACGACCTGGCAATAAACATAGGCATAGCCGGAAGTTTTGATTATTTTCTGGAGCAGGGATTCGTTGTCAATGTTATTCAGGATCAATTTGCAGACCTGGGTGTTGAAGAAGACGATAATTTTTATACATTGAGCGAGAAGGAGCTGATGAATGAAAATATTTATCCGTTTATCAGAGAAATTTTAAAAAACCAGGGGACATATGATATAGATGAAGTCGATTCTTTAATACCGGTTAAAGCAATTACAGTTAATACATTAATGGGAAAACAGGAAGCTCTGGAAAAGTTAAAGAAAAAGTTTAAACCGGAAATCATGACAACCGAAGGTGCTGCTTTTTTTTATGTCTGCCTGATGGAAAAAGTCCCATTTTTACAATTACGAGCAATATCAAACTTTGTTGAAATACGTAAGGTTGAAAACTGGAACATACCGCTTGCATTAAAAAACCTGACCGAGTCAATTATAACTATCTTTGAAGAATTAAGACTTGACTGATTCGGGCAAATCAATTTGAAATTATGATTATAATAACTGGTGCTGCAGGATTTATTGGCAGTAATTTTATTAGCAAATTAAATGATGAAGGGATAAAGGATATTGTTATTGTTGATGATTTCTCAAATAATCTGAAAAACAGGAATATAGAGCACAAGTCATTTCTCTGTAAAATTGACAGGGAACAATTTTTCAAATGGTTTAATGAAAACTGGCGGCAGGTGGAATTTATAGCTCACATAGGAGCAAGAACCGATACTGCAGAATCCGATAAAAAGGTGTTTGACAGGTTAAATTTAGGATATTCCAGGATGGTCTGGAATTATTGCGTTAAATATAATATTCCGTTAATATATGCTTCATCAGCTGCAACATATGGATTGGGTGAACATGGTTTTGCAGATGACCATGAACTGGTTGAAAGGCTAAAACCTTTAAATCTGTACGGGGAATCAAAAAATGAATTTGATAAATGGGTATTAAAGCAAAAGGCAACTCCGCCATACTGGACCGGAATAAAATTTTTCAATGTTTACGGGCCCAATGAATATCATAAGGGAAGAATGGCTTCAGTTATACTCCATGCTTACAACCAGTTAAGTAAAACAGGCAGAATAAAATTATTTCGCTCCCATAATGCCGGTTATAAAGACGGGGAGCAAAAAAGAGATTTTATATATATAAAGGATATACTGGATGCATTGTTCTTTTTAATGAACAATAGAAAAGGTTCAGGAATTTATAATTTAGGAACAGGCACAGCCCGGACCTTTCTGGATCTCGCTGAAAATATCTTTAAGGCGGCTGGTAAGGAAAAAAATATAGAATTTATTGATACCCCGGAAGATATCCGAGAAAAGTACCAGTATTTTACCGAGGCTGAAATGAACAAACTCCGATTAGCAGGATATTCAAAAGAATTTACTCCTGTTGAATCAGGAATTGAGGAATACGTAAATTTTTACCTTACCGGTATGAAATATAATTGATCAGTTAGTATTCAATCCATCCCCATATGCCTAATAGGAATTCCATAAATATTTTATTAATATTGTGAAGCTGTAAGTGTCAGTAAACGATATAACATGGAAAAAGCTCATATATATATAAAGAAAATACTATTTATTGGAATATGTACCGTTATTGGTTATATTCTAAGTGACTATTTCGCTTTATATTACATAATTCCTGTTCTTTTACTGGTTTTTTCCCTGGCTGACTTCAAAATAACAGGAAGAAAGCCCGAGTACCTTTTTAATTTCAAAAGAACAGAAGAATATTTTAAAAAAGGAGGATTAAGAGATTTAATAAGAATACTGGTTAGCTTACTGGCATTTACTTATGACACTCTTGTGTGGATTATCTGGGGTGTCTATTTAATATTTGAGTTATTAGCAGAGGTTTTGTTTTTACTCAGGAATATCTTTTTCTGGATTGTATTTGGTATAATCTGGTTTCTGAAACTATTTGTCCCTCCTCTGGTTATTCTGTTCAAATTAATAATACATTATCTTATTAAATGGATTTGGTGGATTTATAAGATTTCCTTTAAAAACTTTGTTGCAAGCCTCAGGAAAGAATACTACTTCACTGCTGCAAAAGGTATTGTATTATCAATTTTTACAGTATTTCTTTTCTATTTTATAGGCATAGTAGTTGATATAAACGGGCTTATTTATATTGGTATTATACTCTCTTTATTGCCTGTTACATGGGTATTTGGTGAGATATCATTAACAATCAGCAAAAGCCAGCAGGACAGAGAAGACATAAAGGCTTTGAACAATTATAACAATGGACTTGAATCTGTGCGAAGTATATTATTCTACATCACAATAATAATTGTTTTATTTATTGTACAGGTTCTGTTTAACCTGCTGGGATGGATTCCTGAATCGGGTTTAAGCTTTCTTGGCCTGAGTTTAAATATAAATACATTTATTACCTTAATTCTTATTTTTCTTGCTGTACTAACAGTCTTTGGAGTATTAATAATCCCCACCCACCGGCTTTTCAATATTTTCAGGGAAGTATCAATTAAGGATTCGGTATCACTTTTAGAAATAATATTCAGAAAAGGATTACAATATATCCTGTTAATAATTCCTTCATCTTTCTTCAGTACATTGCTCGTAATTATTCCTGTAATTATTGTGTTTATAGCATTAAGGTTCACTCTTTTTATAAAGGACGGTGTGATTGACGCCAGGATAGAAGACCTGAAAAGGGATCAGATTGAAACCGAAGATGAATTAGAAAATTATAAAATTCAGAAAGGAATAGCCAACCTGAGATTTTACAAGGAATTTCCCTTCAATGTATTTGTGGAAATAGACAACAGGAGTGGTATTGAAAATAATATCAGGGAAAAGAGAGAAGCACTTTCAAATGAAGAAACTGAATTAAAATTAATTGAAAACGAAACGGTAGTTGAAATTGAGCAGATAGATGAACAGATAAACAATGAACTCCGGCAAAATGAAAACAGTGCACTGGTAACAGATTTGAGAAGTCAAAAATTAATACTTGAAGAAAACCTCTCAGAAATAAAATCAGTAAAGGAACTCGTAATTCAGAAATTATTATTAGATATAGATGATTTAGAGAATTATAAAATACAGCTGTTAATCACATTTTTCTTTACAGGCATATGGATATCCATATTTGGAGGTCTTGTACTTGCATTCGTCTTCGCATATCTTGCCAATGCTTTCTATGAAATGTACCTGTTCAGAAATGATAATTCACCAAGTTACTGGAGACTGATCTTTACAGAAGAAAAAGAAAAAGACAGTAAGCAGCCTTTGATAGGATTTACGTTGCTTATTATATTTATATTATTATTTTATTATTTATTCTCCTATCTGGATCTTTCGGGAAACTTTCAATTGTCTGATTTCTTCTGAAAAGAACCACCAGGGAATTTATAAATCAATTACCTTTTTCTTACACTTCCTGAGCTGGATGTTCTGATGTGTCTGATCTCCGGATTACCTTTATATATAATGTCACCGGCACTGCTTGAGCTAAAACTGGCCTCTCCGGTTATAAATACTCTGGCATCTCCTGCACTGGATACAGAAACATCCCCAATTTCTGCCTCCAAATCAAAGGCATTCAAATCTCCTGCACTGCTTAGGTCTGCTTCCAGGATACCGGTTTTCCCGCTTAACCTGGCATTTCCTGAACTACTTATGTCAATGTCAATTTCCTGTGCCCTGACATCAAGAACTAAATCTCCGGCACTGCTCAACCGTATCTTCAGTTCATCCGTATTTAGAGTGTTTTCTCCCTTTACATCACCGGCACTTGATACTTTTATCCGGTAAAGATTTATATATTCAACATATACCTTTTTTGATGCTGCCCTTCGAATATTTTTAGATGCATAAACTTTTAATACATCATCGTTTACTTCGGTTCTTATTACATCCATCAGATTTTCGTCAGTAATTACCTTCAGATGTTCTTCATCGCCCTGGGTAATATATACATCTATACCTGCAGAAACAGACAATTCATTAAATTCCGGGGCATCCCTTTCCTCAGTAACTACTTCACCGTTACCTGATACACTTTCGGTCATCTCCCAGTAACATCCATACATTAAAAAAAGAGGTAACAATATTTTAGTCAGTTTTAAAATTTTCATCCGTTTAAAGTTTTATAATTGTTTAAATAAATATATTTTCTTTAAATCCCATTTTTACAAGGTCAATTTTTTTTGGGTCGGCAGTACCAAGATGATGTCTTGTATCTGCCAGGTAAATATGTTTCGCAGGCGGATTAAGAGGCTTATCCTCACCGAAAAATTCTTTTCTTTTTGCCTGAAGTATCTGAAGACCAACCGCATCGGCTGCTACGGGATCAAAACTCACAATTAATCCTTTGTACGGCCATATATATTTTTTATTAAAGTGATGCGGCCCTACGCCGTGGAAAAGCGGGGTTAGCATAACAAGAATATTTAATCTTGTCTTTCCTTTTACAGCAGGCAATTCAAAAAGTTTTGCTAGATCTGCACAGGAATCGGGATGATATGAAGCCGGTCTGTTAGAAAACATTATGTAATTTTTTATCAGACTTCCTACTCCCGACCAGGCATGTGTTCTCAAAGGTCTTACATTAATAAGTGCGGTTGATTTCCGGAACACCGGATCTCCCAGTACACCACGATCGCTTATACTGATATTTTTTTCACTGACTCCTGCTTCCATTACTCTCTTCTTTATTCCTTTTTCAAGGGCAGGAGGAGTTGGTAAATGTCCCCATACATTACTTTTTACACCAACTATATCACCCGGTTTTATAATCTTCTTCCATGCAGCCTTAATATCTGACACTCCTGTTAAATTCAAAACTGCCTTGTCCAGCATTTTTTGCAATATTTCAGGTTTAGCATTATTATCACTGCCAAGGACATTTTCATCTCTTATTAATATAACCTTAGTTTTACCCTCACCCTGGCCGAATAAATCAAGAGGTGAGTTTAAAAGCAATGCACTTCCGATGCTGGCTTTTGTAGCATCCTTTATTATTTGTCTGCGGGTCAATAATTTTTTTGTCATCTTTATTCAGTTTTTAGTTATTATTTTATTTATCAATAATTGCTTTCTTATAAGTCAGCTCTATTTCTGACATAAGGTGTGATACATATTCTTCCGACCTTCCATTAAAAATACCAAAAAAAGTACTATTAATTAAATTAATTGCCATCCATGTTTGATCTTCCAGCTGTGATATATTTTTGAATTCGGCTTCAGGAAAATAGTATTCTATAAAATTATTATAAGCCTTGCCGGCTGCTTCTTTATCATCATATTTTACAATCAGTAAATATGATCTCTTGTCTGCCGGCCCGTATTTTGCCAGTACTGCATCAGTATTATCATCAATTAAAAGCAGGTTTTCGTCTGAAATAAAATAAAAAGAATTTATCCATATGTAATGGTGAAAATATAATATGCTTGACCTGTCCAGTTCATTTGAGGGAAGTAAATCAAGTATATCAGGTTTCTTGCCTTCTTCTTCAATTTTTTCAGAAATTATCTTTCCTAATTCATTAACCAGCTTTTTTGATTCATCAGTTTCTTCAGTTGTCATTATAGAAACATAATATTTACTTTTCCAGAAAAACAAAGTGCCTTCAACATATTGAGAACCCTGTCCATAGGTATAGTCTTCTTCATACCTTGTATTGGAAAATACCCCATAAGCATTTTCCGGTTTATTCATATCAAAAATTTCAACAACTACTTCCGGTTGTTCTGATTTTAAATACTTCCTGCTGATGGCAGATTTAAAACCATATGAGATATACAGCTCAGCTCCCCCGTTGATATAATCATACAGGTTTTCTTTTGTATTATAGTATACTATGCTTTCTGCATTCCAGTCATAAATAGAATCGGGAAGTTGCTGATAAATATCTGTTTTTGAATATCTCATACTTAAAAGCAATAGAATGAAAAGCAATGAAATTACAAAAAGCTTATTACATAGTAAATTCCTGCATCTATGATTATTCATTTTCTTTAACCTTAAAACAAATATACTTAATTCTATTGTGAATTTTTATATTCAGAATTCCAGTGTAAATACAGTTTCTTTTTCAGGGACAGACCTGACTCTTATTCTTCCGCTGTGTAGTCTCATGATTTCCCGTGATAAACTAAGGCCTATACCTGAACCTTTCTTCTTTGTTGTAAAAAAAGGTATAAAAATCTTATCTATATTCTCATCATCAATGCCTTTTCCATTATCTATCACCTGAATTATAGGATTCTTTTCTGATAAATAAAACGCTTTTAAAATGATTCTCTTATTTTTAATATTATCAAAAGCCTGTATCGAATTATTTACCAGGTTTATCAAAATCTGTTCAACTAATTTTTTATCGGCTGTAATTACTAACGATGGAGGGACTACATGGATCTTAAGATCAATTTCATTTTTATGTACTTCCTTTGCCATCAGCAATTGTATGCTTTCAAATAATTCCATAATTGAAAATTGTTTGAAAACAGGCTTAGGCAAAAGTGTCAGGCTTCTGAACTTTTCAACAAAATCAACCAGCCCATCACTTCTTTCTTCTATAATATTCAATCCTTTTACAGAATCATCTATTAATTCCTGCTTAATATCATTTACCGGCCTGGTTCTTTTATTATCACTACTTGTCAGGAATCCCTTGATTGTCTTTATTGTAGATGATATCGGACTTATAGAATTCATTATTTCATGAGTAAGTATTCTTATCAGTTTTTGCCATGATTCCAGCTCTTTTTCCTCCAGTTCATTTTTTATGTTTTGAAAAGAAACCAGTTTTATCCGTCTTTCTTCCATTTTAAAAACACTGGCTTTAACAGCAAGCTGCAGCAATTCATCTTCAGTTCTTATTTTGATTAACTTCTGTTTCCCTGGCTTAAGTTCTTTTAATAAACCAGGCAACGATTTATTAACTGCTTCTAATTTACTTAACTTTTTTACTCCGGGGATTCTGATAAGATTCCTGGTAGCATTATTCAAAATATCAATATTATCGTTATCGTCAAATGAGATTAATCCTATACCAACATGATCAACTACATTCTGTAAATATTGATTCCTTGTAACACTCTCTATTTTCAACTTTCTTATTCTATTATTAACATCATCAAAGCTTTTGTACAATTTCCTGTAGCTGCTGTCAGTCGACATTTTCTGATAAATTATTGAAGAATCATCATTTTGAATTGCAGCAAAAAAGCCTGTCAGATCCCTGTTTGTCTTGTTCAGTTTGTAAATTATAAGGTATACCTGCAATATTATCAGTAAAAAAATATTGATCAGAATAAGCATATCTTTTGCTGAAAAGTAAATAAAAGAGAAAACAAAACAACTGACTGCCAGTACTATTACCCGAATGATTATATTAATGTAAAGATTTTTGTAGATCATTGCCGTAATTTTTTGAATATTAAGTTTTAATTTACTGTAATCCGAACTTTTCTATTTTCCTGTATAACGTTTGCCGTCCTATTCCAAGCTCTTTGGCTGCTTCACTTATATTCCAGTTATTATTTGATAATGCGTTTTTAATTATAAATTTTTCACCCTCCTCAAGGCTTAAACATTTATTTAAATCGGTTCTGATATCACTTTCTGTAGCAAAGGAGAAATCCTGTGGTGTAAGAATATCAGATTCGCATAGTATAACAGCCTTCTCTATTGTGTGTCTCAGTTCTCTGATATTACCCGGCCATGAATGACTTTTAAGCTTGTCAAGGGCACCGGATGTAAATTTAAGCGGCATCCGATCGTACTTACCAACCAACTGGTTAAGATAAAACTCTGAAATAAGGATAATATCATTATCACGATCTCTTAAAGGAGGTATATTAATTTGTACGGTATTCAGCCTGTAAAACAAATCCTCTCTAAAAAGCTTTTCTGTTACCATAGATGGCAAATCCTTGTTTGTTGCACTGATTATCCTTATATCAACAGGTATCTCCCTGTTAGATCCCAGCGGGATTACCTTCTTTTGTTCAATTGCCGAGAGGAGTTTTGCCTGTAATGAAAAACTCAGATTACCAATCTCATCAAGAAACAGTGTGCCTCCTGTTGCTGCTTCAAATCTTCCGATACGGTCATCTTTAGCATCTGTAAATGCACCTTTAGTATGGCCAAATAATTCACTTTCAAAAAGTGTCTCACTTAAAGCCCCAAGGTCCACACTCATAAAGTCTTTCTGACTTCTTTTGGACTGACGGTGTATCTCACGTGCTATAAGCTCTTTACCAGTGCCGTTTTCTCCCATTAATAATATGTTTGCCTCGGTTTGCGCCACCTTACTAATGGTTTTATAAAGTTCATTCATAACCTGGGATTCTCCGATAATCTGTCCGTAATTTCTGTCAATATCTTCATTGATCTGTTTTTGTTTCAACTTTAGCTTTCTTATTTCTTTATTTGAAAGCCTGAGCTTTAAAGCAGCCTGGATTGTTGCCAGCAGCCTCTGATTATCCCACGGTTTTGTTATGAAATCGGCAGCACCCTCTTTAATGGCTTTAACTGCAAGTTCAATATCACCATAAGCCGTAATCATTAATACAACAATTGAAGGATCCTGTTTTAAAATCTTCCTGAGCCAGAATATTCCTTCATTTCCTGTATTTACTCCTGCTGTAAAGTTCATATCAAGCAAAATTATATCTATGTCCTCAGTAGACAGAAGAAAAGGAATCTGGTTAGGTGAGGTTAATGTTTTAACTGTTTTGAACTGATGCTTAAGATATAACTCAAGTGACTTCAAAATGCTGGTATTGTCATCCACAATAAGGATATTGCCTGTTTTCTCTTTCATTTTGAACAAAAAGTCAGTATTGCTTATTATTAAACACTAAATTAATAAATTGTACTATTATAGCACATTTATTGTATGATTATGGTACATACTTTGTCAATATTGACACTACAGATACTACTAATATGCAGTAGATTAATACAATAGATATTCTGGCACATATAATGCTAATATGATCATATTATTAATCCGAAAAGTATAAATCAAATATTTACATCATGATAAGAACAGAAAAGCTGAAAAAAGTATTCAGGACCGATGAAGTGGAAACAACTGCATTAAACGATATAGATCTGGAGGTATCCCAGGGAGAATTTTTAGCTGTTATGGGGCCTTCAGGCTGCGGAAAATCAACTTTACTGAATATATTAGGGCTATTGGACAATCCTACAGACGGACAATACTGGTTCAACGGGACCGAGGTGTCAAAACACAGGGAACGTCAGAGAACTAACTTTCGAAAAGGTAATATAGGTTTTGTCTTTCAGAGTTTTAATTTAATAGACGAGCTTAATGTATACGAAAATGTTGAATTGCCCTTGCTATATCTTAAGATGAAAGCCACGGAAAGAAAAAATAAAGTTAATGAAATACTGGAGCGCATGCAGATCTCACATCGTAAAAAGCATTTTCCCCAGCAGCTGTCAGGCGGTCAACAACAGAGAGTGGCGGTGGCAAGAGCTGTAGTAACCAATCCCAAGCTTATTCTCGCTGATGAGCCAACAGGAAACCTGGATTCAAGGAACGGGGAAGAAGTTATGCAATTACT
>CP070654.1:1584451-1590043 GCA_020354785.1 Bacteroidales bacterium | reverse complement strand
GTCTGGATGTTTCTAGTAATCTTGCATTAACAGAATTATGGTGCAGCGATAATCAGTTAAATAGTCTGAATGTTTCTAATAATACTGCGTTAGAGTATCTAATTATAGAATATATACCTACTTTGCATGAAGTCTGTGTATGGGAATCATTCCCTTCTGGTGTTCAAGTAGTAACCGCAGGCAGTCCAAATGTACAATTTACAACTGATTGTGCAGTAACAGTCTTAAATACTTTTAAACTAAATAGTACAATAGATATTTACCCAAACCCTTCTGATGATATAATTAACATAGATATTGAAGGTCTGAATAATGCCATAATAGAGATTTATAATGTTAGTGGGAGGCTGGTATTTAGTAAAGCACTTAATTCAAAGGTTGTGAGAATTGATATATCAGGTTTTCCAATGGGAGTATACCTGCTAAAGGTTAGGCAGGCTGATTCAGTTTATGTTGAGAAGGTGGTTGTGAAGTAAAAAATTATTGTTTTAAAATTTGCATTAATTTATCATTTAAGTAAAGCTTCTCCTTTCCAACTTGTTCTCTAATAAGAAAATTGGAGTTTTCTAACTCTTTCAAATAATAACCGGCTGTTTTTATATTGCCTAATCCAGCCTCTACCAGGAACTGCCTCTTGGTATAGGGTAATTTAAACAATACTTCTAACAAATCTTTAGAATATATTTTAGGTAATTGTTTCTGGATAGAATTTCCTGTTTCCTTCATAAGTTGTTCAATACGGAGAATTCTATCACGGTCTGTTCTTGCTGTTTGCTCAATCATATCCAGCATATAAAACACCCAGTTTTCCCATTCTCCCTTTTCAGTTACTAATCTTAATTTTTTATAATAGTTTTCTTTGTTATTAATAATATACCGGCTAAGGTAAAGAGCTGGAAGTCCTATTAATCCTGATAGCCGTAAATAGAGTAATAAAATAATTCGTCCTGTGCGGCCATTACCGTCAAAAAATGGATGAATAGCTTCAAATTGATAATGGATCATGGCCATTTTGATAAGTGGATCAATATTATCTCTGGCATGAATAAAGTCTTCCAATTCTTTCAGCTTTGTTCGAATAGTATTTTCTCCATCTGGCGGCGTATAAACTACTTTACCAGTTGCAGGATTTTTCAATTGGGTTCCGGGCACATTACGTATACCAGCATTGGTTTCTTTGATGATTTGCACCAATTCAATAAATAGATTGGTGGTAAGTAAAGGTCTTTTTTTTAATAGATTCACTCCGTACCAAAGTGCATCTTTATAATGTATTACCTCTTTTGTAGCCAGATCCTTTATCTTTTTTTCAGCAACAGAAGCTTTAAATAGAGCATCCTGTGTAGTGATGATATTCTCAATAGCCGAACTAGCTTGTGCTTCCTGTAAGTTAATAGTGTCAATAAACAGATTAGGATTAGGCAGATTAGTAATGGCACCTTTTAGCTCTGATAATGCACGGCTAGCATCAATTACCTTCTTAAGAATTACCTTACTCTCTACATCTACCTTTGGAGGTAAAGAAGGTAAATCATTATATGGTTTTTCCGGGGAATATACCATTTACAATTTGATTTGTAACAAGGGCAAATATTACCTTTGAAAATTAAACAAGGGCAAATTTAACAAATATTTGCCTTCGTTCAAAATATGGGAGTAATTTTTAATTGAAAGAGGACAGTGCTCTTAAATGATTTACGATTAAAGATTAACCCTGCCTGCCTGCCGGTTTACCTGCCTGCCGGCAGGCAGGCCTGCTACAGGCATGGCAGGCAGGGATTTGCGATTTCAGGGCGCTGTCCCCTTCAATATTATGGGCGCTATCCCTTAAATATTAAAAAAAAAATTATATTTGTTATATTAACAAATTATCAGGTTGATATCAGTGCTGTTTTAAGATAATTGTAATTAAATTGACAATGGAAGAACAACCATCCACGGATGACCAATTTCTTAAGATCATCGACCAGATTATCGAAAATAACTTTAATAAAGAGGATTTTTCTGTTGAGGATCTGGCTCAAAAGCTAGGTTTAAGCAGATCTATGCTGCACAGAAAACTCATAAAACTGACCGGTAAATCTGCCAGAGATCTTATTACGCAAAAAAGATTAATAAAGGCAAAGGAACTTCTTGAGAATGATGCGGCAACAGTTTCAGAAGTAACATACAAAGTGGGATTTAGTGATTCCAGTTACTTCGCAAAAGTCTTTAAAAAACACTTCGATATTGTACCGGGAGACGTTAAAAAAAATCTTTTAACAAGCGGTATCCAGGAATCATCCGATACAGATACGGAGGTACCTGTTCCAACAAAAAAAAAAGACAGGGGATTATTAGTAAAAGTTTTAATTATCTTATTAGTTATTTGTATTATAGGTGGGAGTTTATATTTTTATTCCAAAATAAACAGGCCTAAGGAAAAATCACTTGCGGTATTACCTTTGGATAATTTAACCGGGCTTCCTGAAAACAGCTATATTATCGACGGTATGCAGGATGCTCTTATTGGTGAATTAGGCCAGATTAAGTCCATCCGTGTAATATCCAGAACATCCACCCTTCGTTATCGCGATACTGACATGTTATTACCGGATATAGCTAAAGAACTGGGAGTAAATACAATTGTGGAAGGATCTGTTCATTGTTTAGGCGACAGCCTTTGTTTGATTGTTCAGTTAATAGATGTCTTACCGAAAGAACGTCATCTATTGGCAAACGAATATCGTGATGATATGCACAATGCATTAAAAATTCAAAAAACAGCCGTAAAAGACATCGCACGTAATATAAATATTAAACTTACAGAAGACCAGGAACAGCTTTTTACAGAAGCAAGGCAGGTTGACCCGGAAACCTATAAAGACTATCTAAGAGGGTTATATCAGTTAAACCTGGGAACCCCTGAATCGTTTTATCTTGGTATAGACTACATGCAAAAAGCTATAAAAAGAGATCCTGGAGAACCATTAGCTCATGCAGGTTTAGCATTAGGATATGCCCAATTGGGACATGGGTATTTAGAAGCCCCGGATGCGTTCCTGACTGCAGAAGCAGCAGCGAACAAAGCCTTGAAATTAGATCCGACACTGGATGAAGCTCATATAGCTATAGGCATGCTCAATACATATAATTTCTGGGATTGGCCGAAAGCACAAAAAGCATATGAAAACGCACTTGCCCAAAATCCAAACAATGAAATTGCTCATGCTCACTTTGCCTGGTATCACGTTCTTTTCGATAACAAAGAAAAATCTTTATACCATGCCAAAATGGCTACAGTGCTTGATCCCCTTTCTCCTGCATATCTTTCATGGCTTGCATGGCTTTATGTTTACTTTGAAGAATTTGAACAGGCTGAAATAGCAGCCCGTAATTCTCTGGAATTAATGGAAAATCTGCCTTATGGAAATACAGTAATGGGATGGGTATATCTTCATAAAAAGGAATATCAGAAGGCTATAGAAACACATAAGAAATTACCATTGAATTATCCCTTTTTTAAAATGGTGCTTGCTTATACTTATGTTCAGGCAGGAGACATGGACAAAGCAATAGCATTACGAAATGAAGTAGAAGAACAAGCGAAACAGAGCTGGGTCAATCCTTTTGAAAGAGGTCTGCTTGCAGGAATGGCAGGTGACCTTGATAAAGCTTTTAAGATGCTGGAAGAGGCTGTTGAGCACCACTATTATCCGACCAACCATATAAATATTATGATTCCTGGTATGAAATTTTTAGATGGTGATCCGCGATACGATGAACTATTTCAAAAAATGAACCTGCCTTATAAAAGGGAATTGCTGGTTTCAAAATCATCAGAATAATAGAATTTTTCGGACGTAACAGGGAGAGTATTTTTTTTCAAAAAAAAACCTGCTGTTTCGAAAAATGCAACCAAATTACCGAAATGCAACAATTCTCTTGCTAAACTTACCGAAGATTGCAACGAGTTTACCAAATACCAGGGATTGTTTGTTTTACCTTTATATACAAAATTTGATTATTCCTAAAATCAACTCGTCATGAAAACATTAATTTTATGGATGTTGGTGCTAACAATAGCATCTATTTCCAGTGCTCAGTATGTAGACATTCCTGATGCAAATTTTAAAAATGCCTTGATAGAAGCAGGAGTTGATGCAGATAAAGATAGTGAAATCAGTTATGTAGAAGCGGATGCTGTTACTACTTTAGTTATTAATATTTATCCTGCTGATAGTATTGATGTTAAAGGCATTGAGGTCTTTACTAACCTTGACACACTTGTTTTATCTGCTGTGAAAGTAGTCAATCTTGATATTTCCAATTGTACCAGTCTTAGGTATTTAAGTTGCCAATGCGGTTTAACGTCAATTGATGTCTCGAAAAACACAGAGTTAACGATACTTGCTGTAGGTATGGGAATGGGAGGCGGGAATAATTTAGATAGCCTTGATGTTTCTAATAATACTGCATTACAGTATTTAAATTGTCAGGGAAATCAGCTAACGAGCCTGGATGTTTCGAATAATACGGCATTATTGGGATTGTATTGTGGTTATAATCGGTTAATCAATCTGGACATTTCTAATAGTGTAGCATTAATGGAATTGTTTTGTTATGAAAACCAGTTAACCAGTCTGGATATTTCTGGTTGTACTGCTTTAACATGGCTGCAGTGTGGTAGTAATCAGTTAACGAGGTTGGATGTTTCCGATAAAATTTCTTTAGATGTATTGGCTGTTGCCAATATGCCAACATTATATGAAGTCTGTGTATGGGATATGCCTTTCCCTACTGTTGGTGTTGATATAGACACCACGAGCAGCCCAAATATAAAGTTTACAACTGATTGTGCAGTAAATGACTTAAAAGCTTATAAAGAATCTAACACTATAGACATCTACCCGAATCCTTCTGATAATATAATTAACATAGAAATTGAAAATAAAAATAAGACAACAATTGAGATTTATAATGTCAGTGGTAAGATAGTATTCAGCAAAAAACTTAATTCAAAAAAGGAAAGAATTGATATATCTGGTTTATCAGAGGGGATGTATTTTGTGAAGGTCACGCAGGAGCAGGATGTAATGGTTGAAAAATTGATTGTTTATTGAAAAACCTACTTAAATCCTCCGATTTTAACCTATCTTATTAATATTTAAATGGTTATAACTCGCTTTAACTTTTAAAACCGTCAATTATTATATCAAAAATGAAACCTAAAACATAAAATCCACGTTAAAAGAAGTAGTTGGATTCATAACTATTAAGTTTAATTTTTGTTAGGTTTAATAATTGTTCTCTTAGGGTTTTTGTAAAATTTTAGGTTTAATTTTTAGGGTTTTAAAAAACCAGGAATCTTCGGGTTCCTGGTTTTTTTTTGTGGGGGAAAGGGGACTGCGCCGGGGTGCTGTCCCCTTTTTTATCCCTCTTTATTCATTTCATCCAGAATCTTCTGGATTTCTACCTCTGTATCATGTAGTTTTGCCCTGCAAATCTTTAATAAATCCGCTGCTTTCTTCACATTGGCACTAAGTTCGTCAACATCCAGCTCTTCATTCTCAATTTTTTCAAGTATTTCCTCAACCTGTTTAATTGCTTCAG
>CP070654.1:1579722-1584351 GCA_020354785.1 Bacteroidales bacterium | reverse complement strand
TCTCAAAACTGGTTATAGGTGTAACACTTGTATCATTCGGAACATCTGCACCTGAGTTATTTGTGAGCGTTATAGCAGCTATCCAGAAGCAACCAGAAATATCGATAGGTAATGTTATTGGTTCAAATATCGCCAATATTGCACTGGTACTGGCAGCTACTTCAATCATTTTCTCTATGCCAGTAAAACCAAATACCGTTAAACATGACTGGCCGGTAATGATGATAGCAAGCTTATTATTTTATGTTTTCATTTTAAACGGATTTCTGAAGTTCTGGGAAGGACTGTTATTCATCACGCTTCTTATTGCTTATTTGTTTTTCTCATTATATTATTCACGCAGGAATTATGATTTTGAAAGTGAAAAAAAGATTCAGGCTCACTTTTCATTGGCAAAATCAATACTGATAATATTTTTATCATCTGCCGGACTGGCAATAGGTTCTTACTTGCTAGTTAATAATGCCGCGAAAATTGCCGGTATGCTGGGTATTGAAAAAAGAGTAATTTCAATTTCGGTGATTGCTTTTGGAACAAGTGTGCCTGAAATTGCAACATCAATGATTGCTGCTTTCAAAAAAGAAATGGACATCTCAATTGGTAATATAATTGGCTCAAATATTTTTAATATTCTGGGTGTACTGGGAATAGCAAGTATAATCACCCCCATATCCATTGTTGAAGAAATGGGATTAAAACTGGATATTTTGTGGATGCTGGGAATATCTGTTTTATTGTTTCTGTTTATACTACCTGTAAAGGGTGGTAAATTAACAAGGATAAAAGGTATTGTTTTATTTGCCATATATTGCTTTTATATTTACTGGTTATTTTTAAAAACCCCGGGAAAGTAGTGATAGAAGTTAAAAATATAACTAAATCCTTTGGAGCTTTACAAGTTTTAAAAGGCATAAACCTGACGATTGAAAAGGGTGAAATAGTCGCTATCATGGGTGCCAGTGGTGCAGGTAAAACCACTTTGCTTCAGATAATAGGTACCTTATTAAAACCCGATTCAGGACTAATAAAATTAAATAATACCGATGTTATTAATTTAAGAGATAAATACCTGGCAAAATTCAGAAATCAACATATCGGATTTGTTTTTCAATTTCATCATTTATTGCCGGAATTTACAGCACTTGAGAATGTTTGTATACCGGCTTTTGTTGGTAAAACACCCAGGAATCTGGCTGAATCAAAAGCAGAGGAAATTTTAAAGTTCTTAAACCTTGAGGACAGACTGGAGCATAAGCCTAATGAACTTTCCGGTGGCGAACAACAAAGGGTAGCAGTAGCACGTGCCCTGATAAATAATCCTGATGTTATTCTAGCTGATGAACCGTCAGGAAATCTTGATACAAAAAATAAAAAAGAACTTCATAATCTGTTCTTTTCACTAAGGGACAAGTATGACCAGACAATAGTAATTGTTACCCATGACAAAGAGCTGGCAAATATGTCAGACAGAATGCTTAATATGCATGATGGAAAGATAACTGACTAATCTAAATTCTTAATTACAGTTATAATAGTGCTAGTTGAGGATATAAAAGAATTCCTGGATGTAAAATACGATCAGTATAACCACGCTGAGTTTATTGAAACCGACCCGATTCGTATACCACATTCATTTTATGATCCAAATGATATTGAAATAGCAGGATTCTTTGCTGCTATAATTGCCTGGGGGCAACGCAACACCATAATTAAAAACGGATTGCATTTATTACAGTTAATGGATAATCAACCCTATGATTTTATTATTAATTCAACCGGGAATGACTTTAAACACTTCAGGAATTTTAAACACAGGACATTCAATTATATTGACACCATATATTTTATTAAGTCTCTGAAAAATATTTATAACAATCATGGCGGTATCAAAGCTATTTTTGAAAATAATTACAAAAAATCCGGTGACCTGAAAAATGCCATTATCCACTTCAGAAAAATATTCTTTGAAATATCTTATCCTGACAGAACTTTAAAACATATATCTGATATTAATAAAAGAGCGGCTGCAAAACGCATCAATATGTTTTTAAGATGGATGATCAGAAAAGACAACCGCGGGGTAGATTTCGGAATCTGGAACAACATTCCGGCTTCAGCCCTGTATATTCCTCTGGATGTACATACCGGGTCCGTATCAAGAAAGCTGGGACTACTTAAAAGAAAACAGAATGACTGGTATGCTGTTGAAGAGCTTACTGAAGTTCTTCGTAAATTTGACAGAAATGATCCTGTAAAATATGATTTTGCGCTATTTGGTCTGGGAGTAAGGGATATTTTATTTTGATATATTTATAGAAATATAGATACCAATTTATGGACTTAGGATTTACAGACTGGACAATTATTTCACTTTTTGTTCTGATAACATTTCTTATAGGTTTCAGGTTTAAAAAAAGCAGCAGCAAAAGTATTCACGATTTTTTTCTGGGGGGGAGAAATCTTCCATGGTATATCGCAGGCTTGTCTATGGTTGCTACGGTGTTTGTAATAGACGGTCCTGCTATGATAACTGAAATAGTAAGTAAAAAAGGAATTTCCGGCAACTGGATATGGTGGAGTCTGTTGATTGGAGGAACATTCACTACTTTCTTTTTAGCAAATCTGTGGAGAAGAGCTAACGTATTAACTGAGTTTGAGTTTATAGAACTAAGGTATAGCGGCAAAGTGGCTGCTTTTCTTCGGGGATTCAAGTCATTATATTTTACATTATTCTTAAATATTCTGATAATAGCATGGGTTAGCGTTGCAATGATAAATATACTTAGAGTATTTTTCAATCTGCCGGATCTGCAATTATATATTTATCTTGCTATTGCAATGTTTATAGCGGCAGCCTATTCTGTATTATCAGGGCTGAAAGGCATAGCTTTCATAAATGTTTTTCAGTTTGTTATTACTCTGGCCGGTTCAATAGTTATATCAGCAGCTATACTTGCATCATATAAAATTTCAGGCATATCAGGATTAAAGATTCAGCTCAATGAAATTTCGGCCGATTATCTGAATTATTTCCCTAAAATAACTTTTTCAGGAGGTTCATCAGTACCGGCATTTTCCATAAGTATTACCGCATTACTTGCATACCTGGGCATCCAGTGGTGGGCAAGCTGGACACCGCAATATGAGCCAGGAGGAGGAGGATACATGGCACAACGTATTATGAGTACAAAAAGTGAAAAAGAATCAATCATCGCTACGTTATTTTACCAGATAGTAAATTATGCCATAAGACCATGGCCATGGATAATTGTCGGGCTGTGTATTATTATTCTATATCCTCAAACTTCAGATGGTGACGAAAAGATGAATTACTATATCGCTGCAGGACAATATATGCCCTATGGATTTAGCGGTTTATTAATAATAACCCTTTTTGGAGCCTACATGAGTGTTATATCCGCACAGCTGAATTTAGGGGCCAGCTTTCTGGCAAATGATGTTTATAAAAGATTTATCGTCAGAAAAGAGAAATTTAAGGATGATAAAAGAAAAAATAAACATTATGTATTGATAAGTAAACTTATAACAATTTTACTAATGGGCATTTCACTGTATGTTGCTACATTTTTCGAATCAATTACTGATATATGGGAATTTTTAATAGCATGTTCAAGCGGACTTGGCCTGGTACTGATATTAAGATGGTTCTGGTGGAGAATTAATGCATGGAGCGAGATTACAGCCATCACTGTTCCTTTTATACTTGTTTATATAATAAATCTTTTTGCTGATGTAGAATTTCCAGATAATTTATTCATAATAACAGGAGGAACTACCTTTGCCACGGTATTAATTACTTATCTTACTCCTGCCGATAATAAAGAGGTATTAGAAAAATTCTGCCAGAGAATAAAACCAATTGGATTCTGGGGTAAATATTCACAATTTTCCCCAAAATACCCGGTCCGATATTTTCTTGCATTGTTTATGAGCTGGATTAGTTCAATTATTATGATCTATTCATTTATGTTTTTTGTCGGCAAACTTATATTCGGAGAATATTTACCTGCTTTCGGGTGGTTACTGGCCGCAATTATATACTTTGCCTTTTTAAGAGGTGCTATGAAAGTAATTTTTTCACAGGGATCCGGATAAAATATAATATAATCTTTTACTTACTTAATTCATGTTGCATTCCGGAAGACTATATTGTTCTCTTTACAATATATTGCAACTTTGCTGAATAAATCCTGGTAATACCGGCGTTTATTTTCTTTTGAGAATAAGACATCCTTCCACTTTTGATATAAAGAAGGATAGTACTTTTTTAGAACCTTAACTATACCATACCAGTTTCCTGATTTAATATTTAGTTTGTCCATCATTATATAACCGGCCGAATGTCTTATCTCATCCAGAAAGTTTAATATCGAATTCTCTGAAAGATAAGGCAGAACCGGAGCAATAAAAACCCATGTTTTTATACCTTCTTCGGAAAGTTGTTTTAAAGCATTTATCCTCTCTTTTATTGACGGGGCATTAGGCTCAAAATGTTTTCTAATATTTTCATCAGCTGTTATAATACTAAAACCAACTTCCAGATTTTTTCTGTTAAACTTCCTGAGAATGTCAATATCCCTAAGAACAAGATTTGATTTGGTAAGTATG
>CP070654.1:1561601-1579622 GCA_020354785.1 Bacteroidales bacterium | reverse complement strand
GCGCAGGTTTAATCCTGGGAATATTTACCAGGCTATCAATAATAAGCGGAATAATACTTTTATTGCTTTACTATATGTCACATCCCCCGTTTCTCGGGCTTGAATACATCATGCCCCAGGAGGGCAATTATCTTGTTATAAATAAAACACTGGTTGAGGTTCTCTCACTGGCCGTATTATATGTATTCCCTACAGGGCATATTATTGGACTGGACAGAATAATCTCAAAATTGAAATGAGTTGTTTTATATGAAGGACCGAAAAAATTAATAACCAAATGAAGGAAAAAAAATCTGAAAAAAAATCAGGAAGAAAGCCTGGCAGATCTCCAGGATTAATAGGCAGAAGAGACCTTTTAAAAGGATTGGCCACAATACCTGTATTTGGGGCTATCGCCTACGGGATTTATAGAAAGAAAAGACTATATACAAAATACAGGGATAACATTCTTGAGGAATTAAATATAAGTCCGGCACCTGTCCGCTTATCTGCATCTGTAAATAAAGATAACCTTATAAGGCTGGGGATAGTCGGTTTTGGTATCAGGGGCAGACACCTTCTGAGAGCAGCAGGTTTTGCCGAACCTCAATGGATTGAAGACAGCAGGAATGAGGCCAAAGAAAACAGACTCAATACTACCTATGAAGATTACATGAACCAGGAAGATCTTAATGTTGTAATTAATGGAGTATGTGATATTTTTGATGTACATGCCAGCGAAGGATTACTTGCCGGAGCCAACAAAAACAGGGAAGGGATCGACGGTAAAAAAGGTCCTATTCCTAAAAGATTCTTAAACTATAAAGAACTCGTGTCTTCGCCTGATATAGATGCAGTTATTATTGCGACTCCTGATCACTGGCATGCTCCCATGGCAATAGAAGCTGCAAAAAACGGTAAACATGTGTATTGTGAGAAACCTATGACATGGTCTGTGAATGAGACTTATGATATGGTTGACGCAATAAAGAAGAATGGAGTTATCTTTCAGCTTGGACATCAGGGTATACAGAACGATTATTTCAGCGTGGCAAAACAAATTCTGGATAATAGCGTTCTTGGCAGAATATCTCTTATAGAATTAACAACAAACAGAAATTCTCCAAACGGTGCCTGGGTATATCCTATTCATCCTGATGCAAGTCCCGAGACTATTGACTGGAACCAGTTCATTGGACAGTCTCCCTTTCATGAATTCAGCCTGGAGAGATTCTTCAGGTGGCGCTGCTGGTGGGATTACAGTCTGGGTATTTCAGGTGATCTTATGACTCATGAATATGATATCATAAATCAGCTTATGAATATAGGAATTCCTTATTCAGCTGTCTCGTCCGGAGGAATATATTATTTTAAAGACGGCAGAACAGTACCGGATGTTATTCAGACAGCCCTGGAATATCCTGAAAAAGATCTGACACTGCTGTACAGCGCAACATTGTCAAGCGAGGTCCGCAGGGGTACAATCATTATGGGACATGATGCAAGTATGGAAATAAATAACGGCCTGTCAGTAAAAGTCGAACCAAATTCCACAAGATTTAAGGAAAAGATTGAAAAGGGAATTATCAACCCGGGTGTTCCTGTTTATAATTACATACCCGGACAGAACAGAATTGACGGAGTAGTTACTCCTACGGAGCAATATTTTGCGCAAAGGGGATTATTATATACATACCGTGACGGCAAAAGAGTTGATACAACCTTTCTTCATATTAAAGATTGGATTGATTCTATAAGATCAAACACACAACCCGGCTGTAATATTGACAGAGGTTTTGAAGAAGCTATAACAGCCCATATGGGTGCAATTTCATACAGGGAAAACAGGAAAGTATTCTGGGATAAGGATAGAAAAATAATTGTATAGAATTAATTAATATCGGTAAGCAGACAATTTATTACACAATTAGTCCTGTTATTATCCTTTTTTTTATTATTATTAAGAAATAAATAAGTATTAATTAATAATTAAACTAACTATGGGTAAGTCTGATAATAATTCAAAAATATCCCGCAGGACATTTATCGGAAATACAGCTAAGGCTTCTGCTGCTTTTACTGTGCTTCCCGGTCATGTTATTAGCGGATTAGGACATAAAGCTCCCAGTGATAAGTTAAATATTGCTTTTGCCGGTATCGGGGGTAAAGGAGCTGACTTAATAAAACAGCTAGCCAGTGAAAATATTGTTGCATTATGTGATGTCGACTGGAAATATGCTGGAGATGTCCTAAATGAGCATCCTGAAGCAAGGAAGTATAAAGATTACCGCAAAATGATGGAAGAAGCTAAGGATATAGATGCTGTAGTAATAGCTACACCTGATCATACACATGCAATTATTGCAATGGCTGCAATGAAAATGGGTAAGCATGTTTACTGTGAAAAGCCCCTGACACATTCCGTTTATGAGTCGAGACTCTTAACTGAGACTGCGAAAAAATATAAAGTTGCCACACAAATGGGGAACCAGGGAAATTCCGGTGAAGGTTTACGTCAGATATGTGAATGGATATGGAGCGGAGCGATTGGCGAAGTAAAAGAAGCTTATGCATGGACAAACAGACCCATATGGCCGCAAGGTCTAGAACGGCCCAAAGAACAGCCCCCTGTACCAGATACACTGGCATGGGATTTATTCATCGGGCCTGCTCCTTACAGGCCTTACCATCCAACTTATACACCATGGAACTGGCGCGGATGGTGGGACTTTGGCACCGGAGCTTTAGGTGATATGGCCTGCCATATTATAGATCCTGTATTCAAGGCTTTAAAACTACAGTATCCGGTAAGTGTACAGGGTAGTTCAACCCTTTTAAATAATGAAAGTCCACCTGTAGCAGAAATAGTTAAATTAAGATTTCCTGCACGTAAAGACCTTGAGAAAGTGAAGATGCCTGAAGTATCAGTAACCTGGTATGACGGTGGTTTACTGCCTCCAAGACCGGCAGAATTACCTGAAGGAGAAATAATGGGCCGTGATACCAACGGGGGATGTTTGTTTGTCGGAAGTAAAGGTAAACTTATGTGCGGATGCTATGGCAGATTTCCAATATTATTACCTTATTCGGAAATGGATCATTTTCAGCAACCACCAAAAATTCTGAGAAGAGTTGAACTCAGTCATCCGATGGATTGGGTAAGGGCATGCAAAGAATCTCCTGAAAACAGGGTGGAAGCAAGCTCAAACTTTGGCTATTCAGGCCCGCTTAATGAGATGGTTGTAATGGGTGTTGTTGCTGTTCGTCTTCAGGATCTTAAAAGAGAGTTGAAATGGGATGGCGAAAATATGAAGTTTACCAATATTTCAGATACCGACGAAATTCGGGTAGTAACCTCCGATAAGTTTGAAGTTATTGAAGGTCATCCCCATTTTGATACACAGACAACAACTATAAATGCCAAACAAGCTGCTGAGGAATACATTAAACATACATACAGGGATGGGTGGACATTGTAAAATAACAAACATAAAAAATTATAAAACCATTAAAAAAATGAAACGGATGAAAACAAAAAATTATCTGGTAATTCTTAGTCTGCTTATCGCTTTCTCAATAGTAAGTGCATGCAAAAGCACAACCGGCGATAAAGCTGAAAAATCGGACAAAGCGTGTGAAGAAGAAGTCGCATCAAATACCTTAACCCAGGCTGAAATTGAAGATGGATGGGTATTACTATTTGACGGAAAAACTTCTGACGGATGGAGAGGTTATAATAAGGAAGCTTTTCCTGACAGCGGATGGGTAGTTGAAGAGGGGACCCTGCGGTGTATTGGCTCGGGTAAAGGTGAAGCCGGAGGAAAAGGCGGAGATATTATTTATGAAAAGAAGTTTAAAAACTTTGAGTTAAAACTGGAATGGAAAATTTCTGAAGGAGGCAACAGCGGCATTTTTTACCTTGCCAGGGAACTGGAGGGCAAGGCAATATGGCATTCAGCACCTGAAATGCAGGTACTTGATAATGATAAACACAGGGATGGGCTTGATACAACACACTGTGCCGGTGCACTCTACGATTTGATACCTGCTTCGCGCGATATTGTAAAACCTGTTGGTGAATGGAATAAGGTAAAAGTATACTGCGAAAAAGGCCTGGTTGAACATTGGCTCAACGGCCAAAAAATACTGGAATTTCACTTATGGACTGACGACTGGAATGAAATGGTGGCTAACAGTAAATTCGTGGAATATAATCCCGACTGGGCAAATATTGCTGAAGAAGGATATATAGGATTGCAGGATCATGGAGATGATGTATGGTACAGAAACATCAAGATCAAAGAACTTTAATATATTAATTACCTGAATAAAATGCGTTCGTCATCCTGATGAACGCATTTTTTAAATAAATAATAATCATGTTACTTTCTACAACAAACACAATTGAAAATAAGAACATAGTTAAGTATGTAGGGCTGGTTACAGGAGAAGCTATTATTGGAGCTAACCTTTTCAGGGACATCTTTGCAGGAATAAGGGATATAGTTGGAGGCAGATCCGGCTCATATGAGGAAGTGCTGAGGGAAGCAAAAGATAATGCAGTTTCGGAAATGGAAGAAAATGCCAGACGGCTTGGTGCTAATGCAGTAATCGGTATTGATCTCGACTACGAAACAGTAGGCCAGAAAGGAAGCATGTTAATGGTTACAGCCAGCGGAACAGCTGTTGTTTTTGAATAAAATGGTCGACAACCTGACCAGGTGTGACTGGCGAACATCGGAGCAGATCTTAATACAGTATCACGATACTGAGTGGGGTGTACCTGTACATGATGATCATAGATTATTTGAATATCTTGCCCTTGATTGCTTTCAGGCAGGGCTTAGCTGGCTGACTGTTCTTAAGAAAAGAGAGAATTTCAGAAAAGCATTTGATAATTTCAATATACCATCCGTAGCTTCTTATGATAATAAAAAAGTAGCACAATTACTTAATGATCCCGGCATAATAAGGAACAGGCAAAAAATAGAAGCTACAATAAACAATGCTCAAAGAATCCTGGATTTACTTAAAAATTTTGAAAGCTTTGATAAATATATATGGCAGTTTACCGGTTATAAAACTATAATAAACCACTGGAAAGATATAAGTGAATTACCTGTTACTTCAAAGGAATCAGATGAAATGAGCAAAGATTTGAAAAGCCGGGGATTTAAATTTGCCGGATCTACTATATGCTATGCATTTATGCAATCAGTAGGAATGGTTAACGATCATACTGTTGATTGTTTCAGGCATCGCCAGGTTTAACTGTTTATAAAAAATAAAATATATTTACAAAGTCATTTCAATTAAAAAATCAACATAATTATTATGAAAAATATTAAACTGTCTGTTATTATTTTTAGCCTTATATTAGGATCTGCATGTAAAACAGAAAAAAAAGATAATATAATGAATAATCCGTTAGTTCAGAAGTTTGACACTCCTTTTGAAGTGCCCCCGTTTGAAAAAATCAAGCTGGAGCATTATTTACCTGCAATTAAATATGCCATTGAAGTGCATGAAAAGGAGATTGATTCTATTGTAAACAATGAAGAAAAAGCCACATTTGAAAATACCGTGGAAGCACTCGATTTTAGTGGAAGTCTGTTATATAAAGTAAATCTTATTTTCTGCAACCTTCTCTCAGCCAACACAAATGACGATATGCGTAAACTTGCCAAGGAGATCGCCCCTTTAAGATCAAATCATACAGATAACATACTTTTAAATACTAAACTTTTTGCACGGATAAAAAAAGTTTACGAAAAAAGGGATAACCTGGATCTTAATACAGAGCAAAGAACCCTGCTTGATAAAACATACAAGAAGTTTACACGCGGAGGGGCTAATCTTAATGACCCGGATAAAGAAAGACTCCGTAAAATAAACGAAGAAATTTCAGTATTATCTCTGAGTTTTGGTGATAATGTTCTTGCCGAGATTAATAAATTCAAGATGGTAATTGACAACGAGGAAGATCTTGCAGGATTACCAGAAGATGTCATTCAAGCTGCTTCTGAAACTGCAAAAGAAATGGAGCTGGAAGGAACGTGGGTTTTCACAATACATAAATCAAGCATGATCCCTTTTCTGCAATATTCTGAAAAACGCGATTTAAGGGAAAAGATTTTTAAAGCATATATCAATAAAGGTGACAACAATGACGAACTTGATAATAAAGAAATTGCTTCAAAAGTAATTAAACTGCGTTATGAAAAAGCCCGGTTACTGGGATATGAAGACCATGCTTCATACGTATTGGAAATAAACATGGCCGAAAAGCCTGAAAATGTATATTCATTGCTAAATAATATTATGGCAAAAGCAATTGTGGTTGCGAAAAATGAAGCTAAAGATTTGCAGAAAATGATTATTAAAGAAGGCGGCAATTTTGAGCTAAAGCCCTGGGACTGGTGGTATTATTCAGAAAAGGTAAGAAAGGAAAAATATGATTTGGATGAAGAAGCACTCAGGCCATATTTTAAATTGGAAAATGTGCGGGACGGTGCCTTTAAGCTGGCGCAAAAGTTATTCGGCCTGCAATTTGTCGAAAGGCCCGATATACCGGTTTATCATGAGGATGCTACGGCATTTGAAGTACTGGAAGAAGACGGAACACATGTCGGAATATATTATATGGATTTCTTTCCAAGGGAGTCAAAGAGATTCGGGGCATGGATGACTGAATACCGTCCGGGAAGAGTAGTTGAAGGTAAAAGAATCACACCTGTAATTTCAAATGTATGTAATTTCACCAAGCCAACAGGAGATAAACCTTCATTATTGAGTTATGAAGAGGTATTAACACTGTTTCATGAGTTCGGACATGGACTTCATGGTTTATTGTCTGAATGTACTTATTATGAGCTTGCAGGAACTAATGTGGCAAGAGATTTTGTAGAGCTCCCCTCACAAATTATGGAAAACTTTGTGCCCGAACCTGAAGTACTGAACCTGTTTGCAAAACACTACGAAACAGGTGAGACAATTCCTCCGGAGTTAGTGGAAAAAATAAATAAAAGCTCTTATTTTAATAAAGGATTTGAAGTTGTTGAATACGTTGCAGCTTCTTTTCTTGACATGGACTGGCATACACTTAAAGATACGGCTGATATTAATATAAATGAATTTGAAAAACAGTCAATGCAAAATATCGGATTGATCCCTGAAATTGTGGAAAGATACAGGACCACTTATTTTCAGCATATTTTTACATGGGAATATTCTGCCGGATATTATAGCTATATATGGGCAGAATTGCTTGATTCAGATGCCTATGAATCGTTCAAACAAAATGGTGTATTTGATAAGTCCACAGCACAATCATTCAGAAAAAACATTCTGGAAAAAGGAGGTTCTGATAAACCAATGAACCTTTACAAAAACTTTAAGGGATCTGAGCCTTCAATTGAACCTTACTTTAAGGCGAAAGGATTAATCTAGGTTTTGCCAGGACAGAATCTTACCGGCAATCCTGATTTATTTTAATTACTCTGGCAGTTTCAAAACCGTAACCGGCTGCCTTTTCTAATAAGAGTTTGAAAATATCATTGTCCAGATGTTTGTCTTTTGACAATACCCATAGGTATTTTCTGGAAGGTTCCCCTACCAGTGCATACCGGTAATTTTTATCAAGTTCCAGAATGTAGTACTTTCCAGAAAATGGCCAGAAAAATCTTACTTTCAGCCTTCCCGGAAATTCTCTATCAGGAACCCATGCCACACCCTTTATTTTGCTTATCTTATTCAATTCTCCGGTCTTCCTGCCTTTATTTAACACTTCAATCTTACCATCATTTCTTAGCGTATATGTTGCTGTCACACACTCAAGTCCTTTTTCAAATCTGTTTGGCAGTCTTGCTATTTCATACCATGTGCCGGAATACTTTTCCAGATCAACCGGACTAACCGTTGTCAGTTCCTTTTTATCATTGATACATGAAATCAGCATGATACAAATAGTTATTAGATATAAATTGTTCATCGTTTTTATTTATTTGGTAAATATTAATCATATAATCTTATTTTTTATTTTACAGGTAGTGCTTATTGTCAACAGATAGAATTATTGAATAATCATTTTTAAATATAGTCTTGCTAAGATTAATAATTGCTACTTCACAGTTAATATTCATATCGTTTTTTAAATATTTTTTAAGTCTGTGAGGAGCAATAACCGGCACATTATTTAAATAATAATAAATCTTTGCTTCATCACCAATATACTCATAAACAGATTTAAATATTCCTGAAGTATTAATTATACTATACTTATAATCAAGTTTATTGCCTGACAATGTTTTTAATGCGAAAATAATACCCGCCACAAATGCAAGATTTAATATAGCTAATGCAATTATAATCAATGGTTGCAATAATTGCTCTCTTGAATCCTCTGATAAAAATAAGAGAAAAGCATAAAATCCGTTTAGCGATAGAAACAGGATTAGAAAAACAACAAATCCAATAATATTTTTTGCTTTATTTTTTCTGATAAATCTGTCGATATAATTCTTTTCCCGTTTATTTAAGAGTCTCAATGAATTCATTCCATAATTATAGTTTAAAACACCAGGAAAAAAGGTTAAATTTATTAACTTTTTATACTATTTTTAATAATATGTTACTGATAATTCTTATAAGCAATATTTTTGGATATAACTAAACCCAGTAAATTTAAAATCCAATCCTATGATCAGATTAAAGCTAAACTACCGGCCCGTTCTTTTAATATTTGCAGGGCTATTATTATATACTCAATCATATGCTCAAAGTACAACCGACACCCTGAGAGGCAGAAATATCTATAATCCTGAGTTATTAAAACTTGTTGAATCCATCTTTTCAGATGATACATCAGATGTGATGACTCAGCAACAACAGGATTCTATACAGGCAAGGTTAAAATTAGTGCAGGATTCAATTGAAACAAGGTTAAGATTCATACAGGATTCGATTGAGGCAAGGTTAAGATTCATACAGGATTCAATTGAAGCCAGGGAAAAATTTATAAGGGATTCCATACAAAGAAGGCAGCGTATCCTGGATTCATTAAATTTCTTAAGGGCTGAACTGCCAAGGTTAATAGATGCTTCACTAAAAACATTTTATGAAGACATTATTATATATTGTGACAAATTATGGATTGTCGGAGATTCAACTCTAAGTAACTACTCATGCAGAAAACTACCCTTCAAATTAAATGAACCCTTTCAACCATGGAAGTTAACATTAAATCTTTCTGACAATCCTGTAAAAATCAATGTTGATACAATCAGAAATAAAATACTCTCTATAAAGTCACCTCATTTTAATTGCTCATATGAATATCGAAAAAGGAATAATATAGTAAGAATTAACGAGCAAAGTACAATTTTAAATAAAAGGTCAGGTAAATTCTATAGTGAACCCTTTGATTCCGTATTTTTTGACCGCAAGGGAAATGTGGTTAAAATAAAACGATATAATAAATTCTACCAGGTAACAGGTAATTATCAAAGAGGTGCTCCCCTGTTTCTACACCTGTCTCAAGTAAAACAATTTACATATAATGCCAATAACCTGATTATTAAACACCAGGTAGTTAATTTCTGTGATCGCTGGAGTAAGCAGGATGAAAGAAAGGTCTGCAATATTGTTAACTATACATTAAGCATGCAGGGTAAAACCTACATATTAATCCGGCAAAATGATCCTGTAAATGACTTTTCCTCAGGTACATTCAGGTTTGAGTTTGATAATATCAATAGACTGAAAAGTGTATCATTTAAAAACGTCAAAAATACTGAAGACAGGATATGTTTTATTGATCTGAATAATGATGGCAATATATTAAGGTATGCATACCAGAATAATGGTGTTGTAAGCAATGCCTTGATTATAAACTACTTCACTGACAATCCCCGTGCCAAACACAAATTCGAAACTATAAGCTGCACTTATGAAGAAGATGGTGTCAGCTATTACCAGAGAAATAACACAACGGGCAAGAGTCGTGTCCGCAACAGGCTGACAGGAGAATGGGGCCCGTGGAAATGATTAAATTACCTCCAGATATTGAACATAATCAGGTTTACTTGCCGGCTGTAAAATTGATCCCGAAAAATAAAAATTCCCTTGCAGTTTTATTCCTTTTCCATATTCTGTTTTCCCTTTCCAGTATATGCTTATAGTTATCCTTATTAAAAAAGAAAGGAGGAAATAACCTTATATATTCAATGCTATTATCATTTATTGCCATTCCGGCTTTTCTTAACTTTCTTTTCCAGGATTTCAGGCTTTGAATATTTTCATTTCCCAGCTTTAAATGTTTTTTTAACTTTTCATCATAGATATCGATAACCCTTTTATTACCTCTTCTCAGGAAGAGCTTAAAATTATTAATCAGATTATTCCCGTTTTCCTCACAGGCAATTAAGATGCCTGTATCTTTCATTGAATCTTTTATAATTTGAAGTGCCCTGTCATTAGGTTCTACATGATGTAAAACATCCTGTGTAATAACATAGTCAAACTGGTCTTTAAAAAAGGGAGCGTCGAAGAGATTCTGGTAACTTACAGAGAACCTGCTTGTATCACCAAATTTACTCCAGTATTCAAACCGCTCAGGGATGTGATCATAGAAGTATTCAACTGTTGTTCCGTGTACATTATAACCGTTCAAGGCTAAAAAAAATCCTGTTGTACCATAGCCACAACCACAATCCCAGATTGATGCGTCCTGTAGAGTTATATTATTTTTAACATATTCCAGCCGCTGCAAGTAGTAAGCTTTTCTGAAATGATAGCTTCTCTTATCCTTCAAAAACCGGTATAAATTCTGAAGGCTTGTATTTACTTCTATTTCCTTTAATAAGAGTTCAAAAAATTCTTCAATATCCATGTTGCAAATTCATTAAATATCATTTGCTCTTTTACTTCCGGCTGCTTTTTCTATGCTGGTCCAGATTGCTTTTGCTGTATTGTCCCAGCTAAAATTGAGCCTTTGTGATCTTCCCTTAATGATCAGGTCTTCACGTAGTTTTTCATCGCTGTTCATCTTCAGCATAGCTTCTTTAATGGAATCAATTGAATAAGGATCAGCCAGTAATGCCGCATCTTTAGCAATTTCAGGCATAGATGATATATTGGAAGTAATAACCGGCACATCTGCATACATTGCTTCTATTACAGGAATACCAAATCCCTCGATGCACGAGACCAGTATTAAGGAGATAGCAGCCCCCAAAACCAGTTTTAATTCATTTTGTTCAAGGCTTCCTGTAAATACAATATCCTCTTTATATTTTGCCCTGTTATAGGCATTTTTCATTTCGGAAGTAAAATATAAACTATCTCCGACAATAACCAGTTTTACTGTGCTGTCCGAGCTATCCCTGAATCTGTCATAAGCCTGAATCATCCGTGAAATATTTTTCCTGGGCACTAAAACACCTACATATAAAAAATAATCTTCTCCCCCTGTGTATTTTTTCTTAATATTTTCCTTTTCTGATTGGCTGACAGGTTTAAAAATCTCATTGGCTCCGTTATATACCACATCAATTATATTGTGAGGTATATTATAATAAGAAGCAATATCATTCTTTGAAAATTCCGAGACTGTAATAATCCTCGATGCCATGTGCGCATACTTTGGAAAATAATAGCGCCAGTAGAGTCCGTCAAAATACGGAACACCTTTTTTATCATGGTGAAAGTTGATGTCATGTATTACCGGAAGAGAAGGTATATCTTTAATTTTCAAAGACAAATGTCCGTCCGGGGAGTAAAACAGAGCCGGGTTATGTTTTTTTACTTTCTTTACAATAGCATGCTCAAACCATAAGTACCACAGTAAAGGATGCCTGGTTGGCGGAAAAATAATTTCAGGGATTACATTAGAGCCAAAAATATATTCTTCATCATACTTTCTGTCAAATAAAAAAACAAACTGGTGTTCGGGGTGCCATTTTACTATTCTTTTTAACGTATGATAAGTAAACCAGCCTATCCCGCTCAGTTTTCCTGTAATAAGTAATCTGGTGTTTACTACTATCTTCATAAGCTGATTAATCCTTTTGCTTTTAATTCATTTAAATGCTTTTGTTTCAGAAAGTAGTAGTTCACTTTCTTCTCATCTTTCCATGCCCTGAGTTTATTATCCTGTTTGATAAAAATGTCGTATCCGTATATATTCAGAAATTCCAGCAATTCTTTTGTCTTGCTATCTGGAGTATTAAGATCCTGGTTTATCTCAATTAATAAGACAGGTCCCGCTTTCATTAAAATATTTTCTGCAGATTTAAATACATTCCATTCAAAACCTTCAACATCACATTTAATGAATGAGGGATGAAAATTATACTTTTGATATAACTGATCCAGGGTGTTGCATTCTACTTCAAACGATTTCAAATCTTTTACTTCGTTATTCACTATCCTTGCTTCATAATAGTTATCTCCGGCATTATCATATTTAGGTACCTCCATTATTACCTTGCCGGAATAATCTGATATTGCAGTATTTAATGCAGTCACATTTTGCAGATGCAATTTTTTAATGTTGTTTTCAAGGAACAGGTATGTTTCCGGTATTGGTTCAAAGGAATATACTTTACCATCCGGGCCAACAAACCGGGATAAAAACCTGGTGTAAACCCCGATATGCGCTCCAATATCCAGAACATGGGCTCCCTTATGTACAAGGTACTTTAACATAACCAAATCTTCCTCATCCTCTTCAGACATTTTTTTAAGTTTTCTCAGATAATGCGATTTTTTTATATGGAAGAGTATTTTGCCTGGTACGAACTTAAACAGAAGGTTTTTCAATACAGTCATTTTGCTATCTAATGGTGCTTTACCAGATTAAAGTTTGTTCTCAGCTTTCTGGTTTGATGGACAAAAGTAATTAATTTAGACTTTCATGCTGATGAAAAACAGGTTTTTGTTATATATCTGGCCTAACTGTTTATCAAATAATTTAAACTCTTTATTATTAGAAACTAATATCTAATAAAAACCCGTAATAATATTATTCCATATTTTTTTCATATATCTATATATTTTTTTAATTTTATGATTTGTTATCTTATTTACAGTTAGTTCGTTATATGCAGTTTTTCAACAAAATTAACTGTTATGAAAACCCTAATGTCTCAAAAAGAACCTGTTCCGAAATATCTGATCTTATTAAATACATTGCAATTTTCAGCCCTTCAGGTAATGAATAGATTCTTTTATTATACTGAATCTCAGCTAGATGACTACTAAAAATAACTAATAATTTCACTTACACCCTATCATTATGAAAATGCGAATACCCCTTCCAATAAGACTTCTTGTGTCCATTATATTGGCCCTGTCATTTAACGTTAATATAAATTGCCAGAATCCTGCACATTTTAATAATAAAAGATTCAGGGTAAAGTTTAACCTCTCTCAGGCTGAGAAATTAAAAGAAATGCCTTCTCAGGTAAGAGTCACAACAAGACAGGATTTTGTAAGAACCGGTATATCATCTGTTGATGCGTTAAATGCAAAACACAGGACCAGAGGTTTTAGGAGAATGTTTCCGTACGCAGGCAGGTTTGAAAGCAGGCATAAACAACATGGATTACATTTATGGTATGAAGTTGAAATAGATGAGCGCGACAGTTCAAGAATTCATAGTATAATATCCGAATATAATGCAAACAGAGATATAGATATTGCAGAAGCGATTCCTGAATACAAGTTATATGACAACTATACTCCCTCTTTTATTCCAAATGATCCGCTATTTGACAATCAGTGGCATTATCATAATACCGGACAAACCGGGGGTACGGTTGGTGCAGATATAGATCTGGTGAATGCATGGGATATTGAAAAAGGGGATACCGGTGTTATAGTCGCAGTAATTGACGGCGGAATAGAATTAAGTCATTCTGATATAAATGCCAATCTATGGATAAATTATGCTGAATTAAATGGCACAACCGGAGTTGATGACGACGGTAACGGTTACATAGATGATATTAACGGCTACAGTTTTGTTAACGGATCAGCCAATATTGTTCCTCATTATCATGGCACCCATGTTGCCGGTACAGTAGGTGCTGTAAGTAATAACAGCACAGGTGTTGCCGGTATTGCAGGAGGCTCCGGCATTGAAAGAGGGGTAAAATTAATGTCCTGTGCAGTATTTCAGGGCAGTACTGGAGGTGGTTTTCCCGAAGCATTTGTATATGCAGCTGATAATGGAGCAATTATTGCACAAAACAGCTGGGGACGTACTTATCCCGGTTACTTTGACCAGGCTATAAAAGATGCTATAGATTATTTTATAGCAAATGCAGGTTTCGATGAGTTCGGGAATCCTATCGGGCCGATGCAGGGAGGCCTGGTATTATTCTCAGCAGGGAATGATAATGATACTGCAGACTGGTATCCTGGATACTATGACAAAGTAATGGCAATTGCCGCCACGGATCATAATGATCTGAAATCTTCTTTTTCTAATTATGGGTCATGGATAGAGTTATCAGCTCCCGGGACCGGTGTATACAGTACATACACAGGGGATAGTTATAGTTCGATGAATGGTACTTCAATGGCCTGTCCCCATGCTTCCGGAGTAGCCGCATTAATTATATCTCATTTTGGAAGAACAGGTTTAACTCCTGAATTTGTATGGGATAGATTAGTTAATTATACCGACGATCTGGATACTATAAATCCCGCCTACGCAGGTAAGCTGGGAACAGGAAGGTTAAATGCATTTAATTCACTTTTTGAAGCAGATTCAATACCACCCTATGCAATAACGGATTTAACTGTTGATGAAATTGGAATGACAACAGTTAAATTAAAATGGACAGCAACCGGAGAAAGTGCAGATAGCGGAAGGGCAAACTATTATGATATACGGTACTACGGACTTCTTATCGATTCTGCAAACTTTAATTCAGCAACCAGGGTATTTCCATCACCTGCGCCATCAATGGCCGGAACCACAGATTCTGTTAATATCACAGGATTGAGTGTTGATAATGATTATTATTTTGCTGTTAAAGCCGTAGATTTATCCGGCAATCAATCACCCATCTCCAATGTTGTATTTGCAAGAACACTGCAGGCTCCTGTTATAAATGTTGAACCTCCGGATCTTTTACAGAGCCTGGATAGCGGGCAGGTTGCAACCAATAATATTACAATTACTAACACAGGCCTTGCTGATTTAATATTTACCATAACCGATACATCTTCTGCTGTAATCAACTGGTTATCCATCTCGCCAGAGTCAGGTATAATAGTTCCCGGAGGTAACCTTGGTATTGATTTTACTTTTAATTCAGATGATTTGACTCCAAAGGATTACACGAAATATATATTAATAAATTCCAACGATCCTGTAACTCCTGTGTTTGTTTTACCTGTTACGCTACATGTTAACGGGATACCGCAAATTTCAGTATCAGAAGACACACTACAATTTCCGGAAACATATATAAATGATACTTCAATGATGATCATGTATGTTGGAAATACCGGAACAGATTCATTAATTGTAACTAGCGTATCATCTGATAATTCCTCATTTAATGCAACTACTGACAGCTTTTTTATATTACCGGATGATTCATTAAAGCTGGATATTGAATTTACACCAATTAGTTTAGGTTCTTTTTCAGGTAATCTGTCAATAGAATCAAATGATACTGCAACAGGCACCGTAGTAGTTGTAATGAATGGAGAATCTGTATTAGCGCCTGTCATTTCAGTAACGCCTGACTCAGTTCCCGTACAGTTAATGTCAGGAGATACACTGGTTGAGTATCTCACAATTGATAATACAGCAGGAGGAAGTGAATTGTATGTGCATATTGATATTCAAAGAATAGGGCAGAATATCAATAGAGTTGAAAAATCTGATAATAATAGTATATATAGTAATTCAACTGTTGAAAATAGCACTATCCTGGATAAAACAAATAACATCGAAGATTCTAAAGTATTAATTATTCAGGAGACAACAGCATGGTATCTTAATATGGGAGAATATGTTACAGATAGTTTCGGTATTATACCCGATATATATTACTCTTCACAAATTGACACAGCTGATTTCTCAAGATATGACCTGATAATTACTGTTGGTGATGAATCTTCAACATACTATAATAATATTAGCAATAATTCATCAAGGTTTGAAAATTTTGTTCAGAATGGAGGAATTATTCAGTATCAATTGGCAACGCAAGGTGCTAATGTTTTAATCCCCGCTAATGTAAATGTTGTCTATGGAAACATGGAAAATGAAAATAGAATACTGGATAGTATACATCCGATAGCCGATGGCCTTCCACCGACAATATTTGGTAATTACGCAAATCATTGCTATTTAGTTAATTTACCTGCAAATGCTAAAATAATAATTGAAACCAATATAAGTCATGTACCAACAACAGCGGAGTATGAAATAGGAAACGGGAAAATAATTGTAACCGGTATGACATGGGGATGGCTGTATAACTATAGTAACGAAGGAAAACAGATTTTATATAATGCTACGAAATACTCATTGTCCGAGGCAAATATAAACTGGATCTCGCTAGATGATTCAGATTATGTTGTACCTGAGGGTACATCATTGAATGTTCCTGTAAATTTCGACGCCAGAGGTATGTACGATGGAACTTATGATGCTGATATTGTAATTACAAGCAACGATCCCTTAAATCGGAAGATTGTAGTACCTGCCCATATGGAGGTTACAGGTATTCCTGAAATACAAATTGAAACGGATACGATTGAATTTAGTGAGACATACGTAAATCAGTCAGTAACTGATTCACTTTTGATCTCAAATATAGGTACCAAAACAATAAGTATTGATTCTATCTATACTGATAATTCAATCTTTGTGGTGGATACAGGTAAGTTAACAATACCTCCGGGCGAAGAATATTTTGTAAATATTGATTATATTCCCACAGTAGTGGGTGAAGATACAGCTTCATTACTTATTGAAAGTGATGATACCTCAAGTCCGTTAACTGAAGTAATATTAATTGGTTCGTCAGTATTACCGCCCGTAATTCTGGTAACGCCTGACTCAATTCCTGTGGGACTAATGTCAGGTGATACCCTTGTTGAATATCTGACTGTTGATAATTCAGCAGGAGGAAGTGACCTGTATATTGAAGTTTCAGTTGAAAATCCCAGTGTAAATATTAATCGAATGGATACTGCTAACATTATAAACCGGATTAAAAACCTGGGAGCTTATAATGTTCGTCTGGAAAACAACCGGATTCATTATGAATTTGATGGTATGCGTACCACAGAACAAGGTGATGAAAGATTTCACATTTACGGTAATACTTTATTAGCTAATGATTTATCAAATATTCATGTAATGTTTACCAGTACTAATAGACCAGATTTTCAAATTGAACTTGAAGCCAGGGAAGCAATTACTTCAGTTTTTACAGGAACATTAACAACTTCAATCCTTGATACTATCAATGTGCTGATTATTGGAGATGGTGATATAGGGAGTGGTGAAATACCTGTAGTTAATAACTGGATAAAAGATGGGGGTGGTTTAATTATTGATGCAGACCAGGATACCAGTATATATAATCAAATAATTACCGGTAGCGGAATAGTGTATAACGGTTTGTCTGGAAATTCAGGAATAACAACAGACATTACTCAACATCCGGTAACTGATAGTATTACTCAATATCAAGTTTTATCAAGTTCATTATCAGGATTAGATATTAGTGGCGATGCGGTGAGTTTGATAAGAGATAATTCGGGCAATACTCATATTGCCGCAGGTAATATTGAACAAGGGCATGTTGTAGCAATTGGGAATGAAGATCTCTGGGAATTATATTACGCAGGTCATCTTAAACTTGGACTTAATGCAGTGTATTGGCTTACCGGTGGAACGTGGATTGATATTTCACCGCAAACGGATACAGTTCCTGCAGGAGCTTCTTCACAATTAGAATTAGTCTTTGATGCAAGAGGTCTGCTGGATGGAACTTATGATGCTGATAT
>CP070654.1:1544354-1561501 GCA_020354785.1 Bacteroidales bacterium | reverse complement strand
GATTGTATCAATAGAACTAAAATCATTAAACAGCAAACAATTAGACATATATACAAGACTGCCTAATCTTTACCGTGAAAAAGATCTGGAACTCAGAAACCATATTACAAATAAGCTTAAAAGGGGAAAAGTAGAATTAAATATAACTGTAGAATATTTAGAAGAGGAGAAAGCATCATTAATCAATCCGAATATTGTCAGGAACTATTACAGCCAATTGCAATCTGTGAGTAAAGATTTAGATATTTATAGTAAAGAAACACTTCTGCAAATAATAATGCGATTGCCGGATGTGCTTAAAACTGAAACAGAAGAGCTTGATTCTAAAGAATGGGCATCTGTTGTAGATTCGTTTAATATTTCAATTAATGAACTGGATAATTTTAGAGAACAGGAAGGTAAGGCCCTTGGCAATGATCTATTTTACCGTTTAGAATTAATTGAAAAATATCTGGAACAAATCAATAAATTTGAGAGCCAAAGAATTGAAAATATTAAAAAAAGACTGACAGGTTATTTAAACGAATGGGTAGGCAAGGAAAACGTTGATAGTACAAGATTTGAGCAGGAATTAGTATATTATCTTGAAAAACTGGATATAACTGAAGAAAAAATCAGACTGGAAAACCACTGTAAATATTTCAGAAGTGTAATGAATGAAAAGGAAGATGAACCTGTTGGTAAAAAACTTGGTTTTATATCTCAGGAAATGGGCAGGGAAATTAATACTCTTGGATCAAAAGCAAGTGATTTTGATATTCAGAAACTGATTGTGATGATGAAAGATGAACTGGAAAAAATAAAAGAACAATTAAATAATATCTTATAAAAAGAAAACATATGGCTGGCAAACTAATAATTTTTTCTGCTCCTTCGGGTGCTGGTAAGACCACTATTGTCAAACATTTATTAAAAATCAAAGATTTAAAGCTCGAGTTTTCAATTTCTGCCTGTACACGTAAGAGGAGAGAAAATGAGGTCAATAACAAGGATTATTATTTTCTTAGTGTCGATGAATTCCAGGCTAAAATTGAGGATAATGCGTTTATAGAATGGGAAGAAGTATATAAAAATCAGTACTATGGTACACTCAGGAGTGAAATAGACAGGATCAAAGCAAATAATAACAATATAATATTCGATATTGATGTCAGGGGTGGGGTAAATATCAAGAATCAATTCAGAGATGATGCGCTGGCAGTTTTTGTCATGCCCCCGTCTATTGAAGAGCTTTCCGAAAGGCTGGCAAGCCGTGGAACCGACTCAGAGAAAAAAATTCAGAAAAGACTCAAGAAAGCTATCTATGAAATGAAATTTGCAAATAAGTTTGATAAAATTATTATTAATAAAGATTTAGATAATGCATTAAAGAAAGCTGAAGAGATTGTAAGAGAATTTCTTAATAATTAAGCTTTTTATAATGAAGGTTGGTTTATATTTCGGTTCATTTAATCCTGTTCACATCGGCCATCTTGCTATTGCAAATTACATTGTAGAATTCACCGATATTGATCAGCTCTGGTTTGTGCTAAGTCCTCAGAATCCACTTAAAAAGAAAACGTCATTGCTTAATGATTATGACCGGTATGATCTTTTAAAAAAGGCTATTGGTGAAGACAATAGTTTTCAGATTTGTGACATCGAACTCAGACTTCCGAAACCTTCATATACAATAGATACGCTAACATATTTGAAAGAAAGAAATCCTGGATTTAATTTTATATTAATAATGGGTTCAGATGTTCTGACTACTTTTCATAAATGGAAAAATCATGAAGAAATAATTAAAAACTACCAGCGATATATTTATCCGCGGCGTGGATTTGAAAATATTAACCTGAAAGATCATAAGAACATTAAAGTTATCGATGCACCGCTGATAGAAATATCCTCAAGCTTTATCAGAAGTGCGTTGAAACATGGGAAAAATGTAAGGTACTTTTTACCCGAAGAGGTATATAAGTATATTCTGAAAAAGCATTTATATAACAACTAATAATGCTGTTTATTGGAGGATTTATCCCAACCGGTTTAAATCAATCTCATCAAAAGATTTTACTATTAAATCAGCATTTTTAAGTTTTTCACCGGTATAGGTAGTAGCAAGTCCTATACACTTCATGCCGGCATTTATGGCCGCCTCTATACCATTTGGAGAATCTTCAATTACTATGCAATTCCCGGGGCGTGAGTTGAGTTTGTTTGCAGCATATAAGAAAATATCAGGACATGGTTTGGACTTGTTTTGAACCTGTTTTAATGTATAAATACTTCCCCTGAATAACTCACTCAACTTAAGCTGTCTGTCCAGAATCTTTAATAGATCCTCATCCATTGAAGTTGCTATACAGGTCTTGTATTTAAGTTTAACAAGTCTGTAAAAATCCATAAATCCTTCAACGAAATAAACATCTGTCTCCAGCAATTTTTTAATTATTGCATATCGTTCCTCCGACATTGCTATTTCATCTCCGGTTAAATTGTATTCTTTTTTTAGGATTCTTACTCCGTCCGGTATACTCTTACCACTAAGTAAATGCTTGGTTCTTTCCTTGTTGTATTTAATTCCTCTTCTGCCAAGAAATATTTCCTGTTCCTTATCCCAGGCAGGCTCAGTATCAGCAATTACACCTTCATTATCGAAAATAATCGTATCTATCATATCAACAGATATTTAAATACTTACTGAACAATATTTTTATAAGCTAAAATAGATAAATATTTATTATATATTTATTAAAAGAATTATGAGAATTAAAGTTAGTTAAAAGGCATTTTATATGAAGGCCAGTTTTATTGACAGGATAAAAAAAGATTTTATAAATTTGTTTATAGTTATTTAATAAGTATAAAACCAAAACTATTATAAAATGAAGAAGTTAATATTATTATCCATTATTATTTTTGGAATTCTGAGTTTTTCCTACAGTCAGATTAATATAAGAGATAAGATTAAGAGAAAATCAGAACAACGTGCTGACCGTAAAACTGATCAGACAATTGATAAAGGACTTGATGAATTTGAAGATGGCATAGAAAGTCTTTTTAAGAAGAAAGATAATGAAGCAGATAAAGAAGTAGAAACATCTGAGACAGAAGATGAATCTGGTACTGGAGAAACACGGGAACAATCTGCAACAGGTTCCCCGGATCAAACAGCTGATGCAGAAGCAAAATCAACACCCGAACTTATGTGGTCGAAATATGACTTTGTGCCGGGTGATAAAATAATATTTGAGGACAACCTGGTTGGTGAAGAAAACGGTGAATTCCCTTCACGCTGGGATTTGTTCAGGGGTAATGCTGAAATAGCCAAATTTGGAGGTGAAAAGGTTATTATGTTCAGGGATGGAAATCCTATTATCGTGCCCTATATTGAAAATTCTGATAAGGATTATCTGCCGGACATTTTTACAGTTGAATTTGACTTGTATGTTGAACCGTCTGCCTCATATGTTCATTTATGGGACAAGAAAAATCAGAGAACACTGTCAGGAGAACAGGGAACACTGGATATAACGCATGAAAGAATGGTAATGGGCACTGTATCAAGTTACTATCCATCTGAAAATCTTGAGGAAAGAAGGTGGGTACATGTGTCTATAGCTTATACAAAAGGAAAGTTCAAAGCTTATATGGATGATGTCCGCCTGATAAATATACCACGTCTGGATGTTAATCCCACGGGTATTTCTATAAGTTGTTACTGGGCGAGAAATGACAGACTCTATTATATTAAAAACATCAGGATAGCAAAAGGAGGAGTTAAATATTATGATCGCGTACTTCAGGATGGAAAAATAATAGCCAGTGGAATACGATTTGATGTTGGTAAAGCAACACTCAAGCCTGAGTCTATGGGTGTAATCAATGAAATTTATGATTTAATGGAGGAGCATTCGGATTTAAAATTCAGTGTAGAGGGCCATACTGACAGCGATGGTGATAATGCATCTAACCAGAAATTATCAGAAGACAGGGCCAGAACAGTAATGGACAAACTGGTATCAATGGGTATATCAAAAGACCGGCTTACTTCAAAAGGATGGGGTGAAAGCAATCCTATTGATATGAATGGCACTGCTGAAGGTAAAGCAAATAACAGAAGAGTGGAATTTGTAAAATTATAACTTCTTATATTGTCTCGGGTTCATAATATTCCTTCGGATGTTTGCAGCAAGGGCAAATTTCCGGAGGTTCTTTGCCTTCGTGAATATAGCCGCACTTAATACATGTCCATTTTACAGGCTTCTCTCTTTTGTAAACCGTGCCATTTTCAACCATTTCAAGTATTCTCTTATATCTGTCACGGTGCCGGGCTTCCACTTTTGCAATTTGTTCAAAAAGTATCGCAGCCTTGTTGTTTCCTTCTTCCCTGGCTATCCTGGCAAATTCCGGATACATACTGGTAGTCTCGTAATTCTCTCCTGCTATTGATGCTTTCAGATTTTCAGCTGTATTTCCTATACCACCAAGTAATTTGAACTCGTCTTTTGCATGCTGTTCTTCATTTAAAGCATTCTCTTCAAAAATTTTTGCTATATAATGATAACCTTCATTTCTGGCTGCTTTTGCAAAATATGTATATTTATTTTTTGCCTGGCTCTCCCCTGCAAAGGCGGCCTTTAAATTTTCTTCTGTTTTACTCATTTCATTAGTTTTAAATTATTAAATATTGTTTCTATTTTATTCCATTTCTGAAAAATCTGTTTTTCGAGTGCCACAAACAGGGCAAACCCAGTCTTCATGTATATCTTTAAATTCAGTACCTGCAGATATTTCTCCTTTTTTGTCACCCTTTGCCGGATCATAAATATAACCGCATACCCCGCATTTATACCTGGAAGACTTCTTTTGAGAACTAACTTTCTGCTCTAGCTTACTTACATCTACAAATGTAGGTGCATTTTTTGGAGCAAATCCCTTCTTCACTTCCCTGTAATAAGAATATGTCAAAGGTTCTTTATTGATATCAATTATACCGTTGCCAGCTACTTCTCCTGTAAATAGTAAATGGGTACCTACATCATAAGTTTGTGTTAACTTACACTCAAACCAGGCAATAGTATCATCTATTACAATTGGCGCACCTGTTTTTCCGGTAATATAATTTATGCTTTCAAATTTATTAATATCTCTGCCGCTTTTATATCCAAACAGGCCTATCAGGTTAGCTTTGGCATCTTTATGTAACACAGATATAGAAAAAACCTTACTCTCCATAATTTGTGAAGAAGTAAAATTATCCTTATGACAACAAATAGCAAACCGGGCTGGCTCAGCTGTTATCTGAACCACGGAATTGGAAATGAATCCGTTTAACTTTTCAGATGACTTTGAACTGACAATATACAGGCCATAAGTAATCTTAAAAAAAGCCTCAATATCAACTATAACGCTATTTGTCATTTGCAATATATTTTCTTGCCAAAATAATAAATAAAATCATTAGTTCCAGAATTTTAACAATAATATCAGAACTGAATGGACATATCATTGAGAAGTGGCATATTATCAGTTGAACCTGTAGCCTATACCCAATTTATAAGAAGTAGTAAATCCATGGTTATCTCTGTGTATACCTATAGCGGCCGGTTTGTTAATTTTATCAATGTAGCCTATATATAAACCTAATCCAAAAGAGCTGTCGAAATAGAATCTGTTATATATTTTCAGCTGTATTCCAAGTGATACATAATGCTCAATAGTACTAATAACGGCTGGTGTGGGAGCAGAAAGCTCTATTGCTGCCTTATTTTTGATTACTATGACAGGGGCATCTACAGTGGCTTTCCGGTAAATTAAATTATATTGTAAAAACGGGTTGAATAATTTATCACCGTTAAGAAAATCATTAAATCGACCAAAAAAAATTTTATATCTGATATCGGCTCCAGCTATTTTATCTTCACTAGTCTGATATATAGCGCCAACCTCCAGTGATTTTCTTGCTTTTTGAATATTAGTGTTAATTGTTATCCCATAACCATGTCCGCTACCGGAATAAATTTTTGAGATATTCATTCCATAATGGGAATAATGCTCTTTTTCTCTGCTATATTGCGCTTTAACTGTGAGATTTATAGCTGCAACCATTACAAGAATTATAATTCTTTTCATGGTTTTAGCTTTTTATTTTAACCTCACCTAAATTTACATTATTATGTTATTGCAGTTGATTTTTAATGTATGATAAATATTACCGGTTACCAGTGATTTTACTTACAGTATACAGGTGATATACTTAACCGAAGAGTGGTGATTTAGTTAACCTAATTGAACTTCTTTCACAATCTCCATACCTCTCTTAAGACCTTCCTCATTCAACGGTATTAAATGGTGATGCCTTTCAGGCAGCGTTTTTTTGAGCCCTGTAATGACATTCTCAAATTTTACTAACGGTTTTATTTTCAAATAGGCTCCCAGCACGATCATGTTGAAAGTTTTGGTTGAAGCCATTTTGCCGGCTTCAGCAGCAGCTTCAACCTGGTATATACTTATATCGGTTCGTTCAGGATGCCTTGTTATACCATTTGTGTCATATAATAACAATCCTCCCGGCCTGACTGAGTTCTCAAATTTATCAAGTGATTGCTGATTCAGCAATATTGCAGTATCATATGTATTTATAATTGGAGAGCTAATTCTTTCACTGCTAAGAATTACTGTTACATTAGCTGTTCCGCCTCTCATCTCAGGTCCGTAGGAAGGCATCCAGCTAACTTCCCTGTTTTCTATTATTCCAGAATAGGATAAAATACTACCCATAGATAAAATACCCTGACCACCAAAGCCAGCTATTATAATTTCTTCATTCATTTTATATTCATTAATTTTTATTTGTCAATTATTTTACCATCTACCTTTATATCTCCAAGCGGATAAAAAGGGAACATATTCTCTTCCATCCATTTGTTTGCCTGTATTGGTGTCATTTTCCACCCGGAATTACAGTTTGAGACTATTTCCACGAATGATAATCCTTTATTTTGTTTCTGGGTTTCAAATGCTTTCTGTATTGCTTTTTTAGCCCTGCGTACACTTAAGGGCGTATGAACTGCCTGTCTTGATATATAATAAGTTCCAGGTAAATGAGCTACTAGTTCTGTCATTTTTATCGGGTTTCCCATTAGTTCGACATCCCTGCCGTAGGGTGTGGTAGAAGATTTCATTCCGGGAAGGGTTGTAGGAGCCATCTGACCACCGGTCATACCATATATACCGTTATTTATAAAAATTATAGTTATATTTTCACCTCTGTTGCATGCGTGAATAGTCTCTGAAGTTCCTATAGCAGCCAGATCACCATCACCCTGGTAGGTAAATACAAATTTATCGGGCCAGCATCTTTTTATGCCGGTGGCAGTGGCAGGAGCTCTTCCATGGGGTACCTGCTGCATATCAATATTCATAAATTCATAGGCCAGTACAGAACAACCGACAGGAGCTATTCCAATAGTGTCTTCTGCTATTCCCATCTCCTCTATTACCTCCATGACTATTCTATGTGCAACACCATGCCCGCATCCCGGGCAATATGAAAGAATTTTGTCAGTTAGTAACCCGGTCTTTTTAAAGACCAGGTTTTCTTCCTTAATTATGTCTTTTACTTCCATTTTTATCCTCCTAAATATTTTTCCTCTAATACAGTTAAAATTTCAGTGGGAGTAGGTATCATACCTCCTATTCTTCCATAAAATTCAATCCTTGTTTTTTTCCCTACTGCCAGTTCTACATCCTCAACCATCTGCCCGGCACTTAATTCTACTGCTAAAAATCCTTTAACATGATTTGCCAGTTTCTCTATTTCTTCATATGGAAACGGAAATAATGTTATCGGGCGCAATAATCCTGCCTTAATACCTTTTTCTCTGGCCAGTTTTTGAGTTTTCTGGCAAATTCGTGAACTGGAACCATAAGCGACCAGAACATAATCTGCATCATCACATTGAATCTTTTCAAACCTTACTTCATTTTCTATTATCTTTTTGTACTTTTCCTGCAGATGGTGATTATGTTTTTCAAACCGGGCCGGATCCAGATCAAGTGATGAATGAATATTGCGTTCCCTGTCAGCTGTTTTTCCAGTAGTTACCCATGTCTGGTCAAACTCTGTTGCCCGAGGCATCTGGTCAAATAACTCAACCTTTTCCATCATCTGGCCTATAACACCGTCCGATAAAATCATGACCGGATTTCTGTACTTAAAGGCCAAATCAAAAGCAAGCGGCACAAAGTCAGACATTTCCTGAACCGAGGCAGGGGCCAGAACAATAAGCTTATAATCACCATGCCCTCCTCCTTTTGTTGCCTGAAAGTAATCTGCCTGGGAAGGCTGAATTGTCCCTAAACCGGGCCCCCCTCTTACAATATTTACTACAAGACAAGGCAACTCCGAGCCCGCCATATAAGAAAGTCCTTCCTGCATCAGACTAATTCCTGGGCTTGAAGATGAAGTCATTGCTTTCTTTCCAGTTCCGGCAGCACCATAAACCATATTTATAGCTCCCAGTTCGCTCTCTGCCTGTAGAAGCACCATACCGGTCCGTTTATGCGGTTCCTGGGAAGCAAGGTATTCTATTATTTCAGACTGAGGAGTTATAGGATATCCGAAATAGGCATCACAACCAGCTCTTATAGCTGCCTCTGCAATTGCCTCGTTTCCTTTCATTAATCTTGTTTCACCCATAATGTATTTAATTTTACTATTCTTCAACTTTAGTTCTGTACACGGTAATGACACTATCAGGACATACAAGAGCACAATTTACGCAACCCGTGCACAATTCGGGATGTTCCATGTATGCATAGTGATAACCTTTACTGTTGACTTTGGTATCCATTCTTATTACATCTGTAGGGCATGCTTCAATGCATAATTCACAACCCTTGCAGCGTTTAATATCTACAACAATCGCACCTTTTACTTTAGCCATTATTTGAATTCATTTTTATTTTGAAAAATTTGTCAGTTAAATTTATTTGTCAATAATAACAACCATTATGTATTATTGTTTCTGAATGCTATTAGTCTTTGTTCCAGAACCGGTAAAAGATCCTGTTTCATCTGTGATACACATATTCTGATTCCTTCCTTGTATTCACTACCTGTATTATCAAGAGACACTGTACTGATACCATAATAAAACAATCTTTCAACCAGTTCATTTCCTGAAAATCCGGGATATGAAACTGTAAAATAGAATCCGTCTGCTATTGGTTCTTCTATATCTCTATCATAGACTATTTTAAAGCCATTATCTATAAATAATTTCTTAATAATTTTTGATCTGTTTTCATATTCACGAATCTCTTTAACCAGATCATATTTCCCGTCATTTGCTGCCTTTAGTATTGATGCTATTCCCAGCTGTGAAGAATGAGGAGCACCTGCTGACAGAGAAAACAAAGCTCCGTATATCATCGCCCGGCCAAGAATGTCAGAATTATAATATCTTTTCAAATCAGGATAGTGTCGCTTAAAGATTTTATCTGACATCACCATTAGAGCTATTCTTTGTCCCGCGTAACTAAACGCTTTAGAGGTGGAAATCAATAAAATATAATTGTCAGTATATTTTGCTACAGTAGGTTGAAAAGGCGGCTGCCCCGGCTTTGATATATCTTTTCTGAAATCCATACCAAAGTAAGCTAAATCTTCAACAACAATAACATCATATTTTGTTGCCAGTTCACCAATAACCGAAAGTTCATCCTCAGTTAAACATATCCATGACGGATTATTCGGATTAGAATACAAAATACTTGAAATCTTATATGTTTTAAGATATGATTCAATTTTATCTTTTAGTTTGTTTCCCCGGAATTTATAAATATCAAATGCTTCGAAATCATGTCCCACAACATTGCACTGCTGTTTTTGAACAGGAAACCCGGGATCTAAAAACAGTGTGCCTTCCTTGTTCCTGTCAGTTCTGTTTACAGTTATAAACACAGCAAATGAACCCTGCATTGAGCCACAGGTCGGAACACAACCTTCCGGGCTTACATCAATATCGAGAAACATCTTTAAAAATCTGGATGCCTGTGTTTTTAATTCCGGTAATCCTTCTATTGCAGGATATTGTGACACAACACCTTTTCTTAGTGCTTTAATCTCGGCTTCAGTTGCTATTTTTGGAGGAGTCAGACCAGGCACTCCCATGCTCATTCGTAAAAATTTAACATCTGAAACTAATTCAATCTCGTTAACCAGTTTCACTACCTCTCTTATTGAAGCCTTCCCTAATTGTTCCATTTCACATTCTTTCAGCTTCTGTTGTACTAATTCATATGGAACTATTGCCTCTTTCATATAATTATAAGCATTAAATAAGCATATAATAATTAGTTATTTTTCCAGTTTGATCCTGGCATCAACAACAGTTATTTTATCCTCACTTCCAATAAGGGGATTAAGATCCAGTTCTTTTATCTCTGTTGCATATCTCAATAATGAGGACAATCGTACTATTATATCAGCGAACTTGTCTTCGTTTATCCCCGGCTTCCCCCTTGTTCCCTGGATAATCCTGTAGCTCTTCAAATTACGGATCATTGAATATGCCTCATTATAGGTTAAGGGAGCCAGCCCTGAGGAAAAGTCCTCCAGAGCTTCAACAAATATTCCTCCCAGTCCGCATAGAATAACATGCCCGAACTTAGGTTCATATTTCGCCCCGATAAATAACTCCATCCCATGTAACATCTGTTGCATTAAAACTCCTTTAACACCATTAATTTTCATCATCCGTTTGAATTCAGCAAGTAGATGCACTTCCGATCTTATATTGAGGGTGACGCCACCAATATCTGATTTATGTATCGGGCCAATTGCCTTTAAAACAAGAGGATATGCAATATCTTTTGCAGAATCTGTTAAAGTTTTCTTTGACCTGGCAATTCTTTCTTTTACTACAGGAATACCGGCAGATTCCAAAAGCAGCTGAATAGTATCCGGTTCAAGGAATCCTGCCTTTGAAGTGTCTATTATATTTTGAATTTTCGGTATATCAACACCTTTGAGAAAAATATCCTCACCGGCAGGTTTAGGTGTATTATATACTCTGGTCAATGCTCTACCTAAAACTACTTCGTCAGGGAAATTTATATGTCCCTTTAACAGGAATTCTTTAACTTCATCTTTGGCACTGCTTATTGATGGTAGTATAGGAAAAACCGGTTTGGAGGAATTTTGCATTTTATTGTGCAAAACATCATAGGCATCATATACATCGCTAAGGCCCGTACTTCCGAAAATAACAATCATCCCATCAATATTATCCAGTTTCTTATCACAATATTCAATCACTTCTCCCAGCTGTTCAGCAGTTCCGGTAGCAAGTAAATCTATTGGGTTTGATGCTGATGCATATGGATTCATTATTGATAATAATTCTTCATTTTGTTTACCCTCAATCCCGGGAATATTGATCCCTCCATCCGATAAAGCATCCGCCAGCATTACTGCCGGTCCTCCCGAATGAGTAATTATTGCTAAATTCTTCCCTTTAAGTTCTTTATGCATTAAAATTGATGCTACAGTAGTCAGTTCTTCCCTGCCGGAACACCTGACAATGCCTGCCTTTCTAAATAATGCTTCTACTGCTGAATCCGAACCTGCCAGTGATCCTGTATGGGATAAAGCTGCTCTCCTTCCTTCTTCCGAACTGCCGGATTTAATAGCCGCTATTTTATAATCCTTTCTTATTAAAGAAGATGCATGTTTCAGTAGCTTGTCAGGATCCCTGATTTTTTCTATATAAAGTAATTTAATTTTTGAACCCTTCTTAGTGTCAGCTTCTTTATCCCAGTATTCCAGTATTTCTTCAACTCCTAACTGGGCACTGTTACCAACTGAATAAATATTTGCAAAAGTAAGGCCTTTAGGTAGTGCAGATTCAATAATAAATACAGCAGTACCTCCGGACTGGGAAACAAAATCGCAACCTTTTCCATCAAGTTTAGGTACAGGAGATGTAAATACTCCCTGATAGTTCGGTGTAATGACCCCAATACAATTTGGCCCAATCAGGCACGCATTTGTATCATTTACTATACTGACTATTTCCTTTTCAAGTTTAGCACCTTCTTCTCCTTCTTCACTGAAACCAGCAGAGATAATAATAAATGCCCTTGTTTTTTTTAACCTGGCTAAATCTTCAATAGTTGTTTTACAATATTTTGCTGAAATTGCCAGGAAAGCTAAATCAGTTTCCGGCAAATCATTAATTTCTTTATAACTTTTTACTCCCTGAACAACATCTTCGCCCGGATTCAAGACATACAATTTTCCTTTGTAATTACCATTCAAAATATTTTCCAGTAATTTCCCTCCGGGTTTGTGCTTATTGTTAGAACCACCAACAATAACAATGCTTCCGGGATTCAGGAGTTTATCATTAATCATACTGAAAAATTTTTACTTATACTTTAATTCAGGAATAATGAAACTCAGAAATAATATCATAGGTCATATTGTCAACAGTAATATAAACCATCCTCTTCGTATCAAACCTTAAATTACAATTTTTTAACCAAACATTATGGACAGTCATTAATATTTTATTAAACAACTTATTATAAAGAACATATTAGTAAATACAGTAATAATATTTCTACAAAATAAAATTATATTTACCCAATATGACAAATTATAGGTTTTTACCGGAATTAATTGGGATAAAGCGTTAATATAAGGGGTGAAATTCGTTATAAAGGGGCGAATGTAATTTATTCATTAATTAGTTAGTATTTTTATTCCATATGAAATGGATTTTTCATCTAATTAGTTATTTTTGTTCTCCTGACTGAAAAAAACAGCAAACTACCATAAAATGATAATATGGGAAACCAAAATACCTGAGTACTTAACAAGAAAGCAGAATATCATAAGAACTGTATTATTCACGGCAGTATTTGCACTTGCTTTTATTAATTTTTATTCTCCTTTCGGAGTGAATATCTGGTATGATATCACTACAAAGATTCAGCTATTTCTGTATTCAAGCCTGATTATACTTACAGGTGTTCTGGTAATTGTTATTAGCCGAATAATAATGTACCATTACAGTAAAGTCAAAAGATTAAATTACGTACAGTACATACTATGGGTAATTGCAGAAATTATTAGTATGGCTGCATTTTATGCGGTCTTTGTAAAATTTATTCTGAAGGATGAAAGATATTTTATTGATATATTTAAAGTCTCAATTAAAAACACTTCCCTGGTGCTGCTTCTACCGTATTCTATATTATCATTATACTTTTCATGGAGATTCAAATCCAAGCAGCTGGAAGAGCTTTCATATAAAGATAAATTAGCTGAGTCCTCAAAAAAAATGATTCCATTTCATGATGAAAAGGGAGCGTTACGTTTTTCTATCCTACTCGAAGATATATTATATCTTGAGGCAGCCGATAATTATGTCACAATATATTATATAGATAATGGCAAAATAACAAAGTATCTTATTCGTAATTCTCTAAAGAATTTGGAGTCAAGGCTTCAGCCCAGAAATATCATGAGGTGCCACAGATCATATATGGTAAATTTTGAAAAGGTTAAGATAATGCGAAAGGAAAAAGGAGGCTTATTCCTCGAACTCGATACGGATTATAAGTTTAGTCTGCCGGTTTCAAGAACTTATGTGGCACAGATTATTGAAGCATTTTCAGAGTATACTGAATAATCTATCCAACAATTTCACCACGAATTTCGTTTATATTCTTCTCAAGATCGACTATAGTTGTCAGAATCCTTTCTATTTGTTTTTTCTCTGCTTCGGTGTCAGGTTCAATATCAATATTAACTTCCTTATTTAATGCGTTAAAGGATTCTCTCATGTTTTCAAGCTTTGAAAGATAATGCCCTATTACTTCATCATCATCATAGTTTTTCAGCATCTCAATAAGGTTTTCCAGAGAATACTTCTGCTCCGATACTCTTTCAAAAACTTCAATTTCCTTGCTTTCTTTAGCAATATGCATGGCAATATATAATGCTTCAGTCCATCCTCCCAGAATTATTTGCGCAGCTGCACTATAGCGTTCATTTTCTCTCAGGTAATCATCAGTTGTAACATATACTTCGTTAGCTATTATTATTAATGAATCCTTGTCATTTATATTTCTGTCAAATCTTTGAGCCGTTGAAAGAAAATAATCACTTGGTATACCAAGTTCTTCCGATAATTTTTGCATAGCATTAAAATACCTGCTTGTAAATTCTATCTGCTCAAAGATTCTGGAGTAGCTTAAATCGACAGCATATACACCAATATTAAGTGCCTTCTTTGAGCTTGTTATATACTCAGGCAATTTTGATGTGTTATTAAGTATATCAGCATTAAATACAGCTCCAATTGACTCAAAGAGACTTGACATTTCAACAGATAAATACATATTGTAAAAAATCGGTAATCCTGCACCAATAGTGTCAGTACTGTTCATTATATTCTTTTCATCTTCCAGGCTGATCTCATCAAAATCAAAACTGTCAGTCTCAGATTTACCTCCCGATTTACAACTAATTATAACAGCCAAGATAAATATGAGCGGTATGAAAATAAATCGTCTTTGTTCCATAATAATTACTTTATAAAATTTGCTAATAATAGACGTTAAAACTATTAATAATTTCTATAATATGCAATTTTCCCTATACAACATGTGTTATATATACTTCTCTATCAAATCCAGTAATCCTGCAGGATTAATAGGCTTTGAAATATAATCATCAAAACCTGCGGAGAGATATTTTTCTCTGTCTTCAGACATCGCGTAGGCAGTTTGAGCTATAATTATGATATCTCTCTTAATTTTCCTGATTTCGTCAGCCGCTTCCTGACCATCCATCACAGGTAATTGAATATCCATTAATATTATATCTATATCAGGATTATCCCTGCACATTTGTATTGCTTCCTTCCCTTCTCTTGCAAAGAGTAACTTTGCTTTGGTAGGTTTCAATACCTCATCGAAAAATTCTATACTAACTTCATCATCTTCAACTACGAGAATTGTCTTATGTTCCCATGGCTTTAAATCCATTCTAAAAATTTTCTCAAAAATAGTCTTTTTATATTTTTCAGATACAAAATTATTAACTATTTAAAATAAAATCTTTCAGGAAATCATATGCCTTATTCATATTGTTTTTGGCATCTTCTGTCATCTCCTCAAGAAACTTCCATTTATAACCCTTAACATGAAGAAGATATACTACCGGTGTTTTGCTGTAAATTACATTGCATAAGTTCAATAAATACGAAGGTGAGACAAAATGTGAGGTAAATTCCAGCTTATCTGAGGGCTTTACTTTAGTCAGGGCATAATCATCAATTTCTTCTTTTGATGCATCAATAAATATTACTATATCTTTATCAGCAATTTCATGTGCATCTTCAATATTTAACTGATAGTTATAATCGACCTTAACGGAATTTAAATTTTCTTTTTTTATCCAATTGTCAATTCTCTCGGAAAGAAAAATTCCAAGTCCATCGTCCTGTCTTCCCGGATTTCCATATCCGAATACAAGTATTTTTTTTGCTTTAGCCAACTAACGACTGCGTTTCAGGTCTATAAGTTTATTATTTACATCATATAGAGATATTTCAAGAGGCATTTGCCCTAGAGCATGAGTTGCGCAGCTCAAACATGGATCGTATGCTCTAATAGCAACTTCCACCGCATTCAACATTCCTTCTGTAATCTTTAGTTTGCCTTTCATTACTTTATTTGCGACAAAGTTTACTGCCTCATTCATTGGCTGGTTATTATTAGTTGTTGAAACTATTAGATTTGTCATTGCTATCTGATCGTTCTCATTTATTTTGTAATGATGAAATAAGGTTCCTCTCGGAGCTTCTATTAATCCAACCCCTTCAAGTAGCTTTTGTCCCTTTATAACCAGTTCTCCTTCAAGAATATCAGGATCATTAAGCAGTTGTTTTATCATCTCTGCCGAATGCAGTATTTCAATTAACCTGGCCCAATGCATATGCATTGACATATTGTTGGGTTTTCCTTTTGTATAAGCTTTAAATCTTTCGAATTCTTTCTGAGCTATAGGAGTATCAATGAATTCTGCTGTATTCATCCTTGCCAGAGGACCAACAGTATACCAGCCGGTTTTCTTACCAAGTTCCTTTAGATAGGGAAATTTCATATAACTCCAAGTTCTCACCTCCTCATCAATATACTTATGATATTCCTGATAATCAATATCATGCAGGATTATTTTACCATCTGCATCAACAGCGCGCAGCACACCATGATACAAATCCAGAGCCCCGTCTTTTCTTACCAGGCTTAAAGAGCTTGAAGGAAACACTGAAAAATTATCAATCAATTCCTTATTCTGCGAATGATAATCGTGAAAAAATTCAAGTGCAGCCTGAGTCCAGTCAATCATTTTATTGATATTCATTGGCTCCAGTCCATTTAATAAATACTCTTTATCCTCTGAAGTCAGATGTTTATTTATACCTCCTGGTATTGCACCGGTCCCGTGGATTTTTTTCCCTGCTGTAGCTTTTATAACTTCCTGTCCGTATTTCCTCATCAGAACACCCTGAACCGCGAGCTCCTTATTCTCAAGAGTGACTCCAATGATGTTCCTTTTCAGAGGATCTCCATCTGCTCCAAATAACAGGTCAGGAGAAGCGAGATGAAAAAAATGAAATGTATGAGATTGAAAGATTTGACCATAATGCATCAAACGTCTCATCTTTTCACCTGTAGGAGTAAGTCCTTCACCTGTACCTGCCCCCACAATAACATCCAGTGCTTTTGCAGCCGCAAGGTGATGGCTTACCGGGCAAATTCCGCAGAGTCTTTGCACCAGAACCGGGGCTTCCCAGTAAGGCCTGCCCTGTATAAACCTCTCAAAGCCCCTGAATTCCACTATATGCAGTCTTGTTTGTTCAATATTACCGTCATTATCCAGGTGGATAGTTACCTTTCCATGTCCCTCGACTCTTGTAACCGGATCAATTGTTAATTTTTGTCCCATAACTCAGTTTTCTTTAGTCATATTTTATATCATTATAGTCCAGATTCATTTCTTCATCATTAATTATTGCAATAAGTGCTTCCCAGATAAGATCTGCACATGGCGGGCAACCAGGCAGAAAATAATCAAT
>CP070654.1:1537407-1544254 GCA_020354785.1 Bacteroidales bacterium | reverse complement strand
TTATAAATATTGATGCTGTTAAGAATGAAACACCTGTTGAGATTGCACTTCAGTATAATACGTCATTTTCTGAAAATATCCATTCATATGTAAATAATATTAATACTATTGAAGGAGGAACCCATCTTGCAGGATTCAGAAGAGGTTTGACCCGAACACTTAAAAACTATGCTGAAAAATCAGGATTACTAGCAAAATTGAAATTCGATATCAATGGTGATGATTTCAGGGAAGGATTAACAGCAATAATCTCGATTAAAGTTGCCGAACCGCAGTTTGAGGGTCAGACAAAAACAAAACTGGGTAATTCTGAAGTTATGGGAGCCGTAGATCAGGCAGTCAGTACATTGCTGGGACATTACCTTGAAGAGAATCCAAAAGATGCAAAGGCAATTGTCAATAAGGTAATACTTGCCGCCCAGGCAAGACATGCTGCAAGAAAAGCAAGGGAACTTGTTCAGCGTAAAAATGTGCTGTCAGGAGCAGGACTTCCCGGTAAGCTTGCAGATTGTTCAGACCGTGATCCTGCAGCATGCGAGATTTTTCTTGTGGAAGGTGATTCAGCCGGAGGGACAGCAAAGCAGGGACGTGACAGAAGATTTCAGGCAATACTGCCGTTGCGGGGTAAAATATTAAACGTCGAGAAGGCAATGCCTCACAAAATATTTGACAATGAAGAAATAAGAAATATATTCACTGCTTTGGGTGTCTCCGTTGGTACGGAAGATGACACCAAAGCATTAAATCTGCAGGGTCTGAGATATCATAAGATTATAATAATGACTGATGCGGATATCGATGGAAGCCATATAACAACACTGATAATGACTTTTTTCTACCGGCACATGGAGGATTTGATTAAAAACGGGCACTTGTACATAGCAACTCCACCGCTCTATCTTGTAAAGAAAGGGAAACAGGAACGATACTGCTGGAGTGAGGAAGAAAGGAAGAAGACAATAGATGAATTTAACAAGGAAAAAGAAGGAAATATTAGCATACAGCGATATAAAGGCCTGGGCGAAATGAATGCCGAACAGCTTTGGGAAACAACTATGAATCCTGAAAAACGAACATTAAGACAGGTTACTATTGAATATGGTGCGGAAGCCGACAGGATCTTCTCAATGTTAATGGGTGATGAAGTACCTCCAAGAAGAGAGTTTATTGAAACTCATGCAAAATATGCAAACATAGATGCATAAAACATTTATTATGGCAAAGAATAAACTACTCCTTGTTTTTATTCTTATCTCCAATATTTTATACGGACAATCAGATCTGAAATTTACAAACATCTCGGAAATGAAGTGGGAGATAGACTACCAGGTTTATCTGAAAATGAAAAATGATTCATCCTACACATTTGATATCCGGCAATTGTTTCACATAAGGGAATATCCTTCAGATACGACTGTAGATTTTATATTTTATCCTGTAAATTTAGGTAAGGAGTATATAAATAATCTGGCAGAAAGAACTGGCAGAGATAGTGCAGTTTCTGAGCAGGCCACCTATAAAACACTATGGGGAGCATTGCACGAGTCACTTGGCGGGGGATGGGTGCACTTTATAAACTGCATGCTGTATTCGCTTGAAACGCAACAGCTGGACTTAACCGCCCCGCTGATGAAAAGACCCGCTACCCAGTGGAAACCCGATCCCATAACTGACACCTATCAAAGGACAAAAAAATGGGAATATTATATCCCTGTTGATCAGAAACTGGCTATTAAAGAGTATAAATTAAGAATAAAAAGAAATGAACCGGGCGATCTGAGAAATATACCCGGCGAATATATTGAATTGTTTAAATCAACAAATAATAGTGATTATATTAAGTATATTGAAAATGAGGAGTTTAAACTTGTTGCGAAAATTGATCTGGTTAAAATAATACTGGGAGCAAATTTTTTAGGTGAGATACAAATAGATTATATAAGAAACCAGGTTTTAAATTCAGTAAGAGATTATTCTGCTAACAGACTACCCTCAATACTGGTTTTTGATGAGTTTGATGCAGCAGCTGCCATAAGTCTGGATCTTAACGGATACAGGCTTGAATCTCTCGCATTTAAATCGTCCGCTAATTTAAGTACAGAGTTAATTGAAGAGCGACGAAAGGAAATTAATAGAGTCATTGAAGATATAAATATCTATAACCAGAATTCTTTCCGCAGGCAGCTGTTGAATTATTATAAGTAATCTATTGTTCTATTGTCGGGCTTCCCGTATTCCATTATTTCCCTTATTTCCCTTATTTCCCTTATTTCCCTTATTTCCTTTACTTCCCTTATTCCTTTATTCCCTTATTTCCCATATATCCTTATTCCTCTATTCCCCTATTCCTATATTTCCATACTTAAACAATCTGGCATTTTGTCAGTTTATTGTATATGCGTTATATGGTTAAAAATTGTTAATTTACAAATGGGTTGTATATAAATTGCGTAATTTTGTCGTTATATTAATGGAAAGACCAAAAGATAATCAGTAAGGCATAGTTTTTGAAAATATCCTTGCGATTATAAATCGACTCATAAGATTTTAAAAATTATTTGAATAGTTAAAAATTTTAAACTGATGAAAAACAGACAAATATTAATAAGTTTATTAATAGCCATTGTTGGAGGGTTTGTTGCTGTATTTGCATATTCAGTATTTTTTGGTAAGAATGAAAGAATAATTACGGCAACGGTTAAACAACCAGTCGGATTTACCAGGTTCAAACCTGATACCAACAGGGGCTATATTGATTTTACATATGCAGCTGAGAAAACCATACATGCAGTTGTTAATGTAAAAACTCAAATGGTAAGAGAGACATACAGGAATCCAATACTCGAATTTTTTTATGGAGACAGCTATAAGAATCCCGAACCGGTAGTTGGATTTGGTTCCGGAGTGATTATTTCGGCTGACGGTTATATTGTAACAAATAATCATGTCGTTGATAATTCAGACGAAGTATTTGTTACGCTTAATGATAAGCGTGAATATGAAGCAAAAGTTATTGGTACTGATCCCAGCACAGATCTTGCCTTAATTAAAATTGATGCTGATGAGTTATTCTATATACCTTATGGTAATTCGGATGAATTAATGGTAGGAGAGTGGGTGCTGGCTGTTGGAAATCCTTTCACTATTACGTCAACTGTCACGGCCGGTATAGTAAGTGCAAAAGGAAAGAATCTGGGAATTATACAGGACCGTTACCGCATTGAGTCCTTCATCCAGACAGATGCTGCCGTAAACAGGGGTAATAGTGGCGGCGCACTGGTAAATACAAAGGGTGAACTGGTAGGTATAAATACTGCTATAATATCTCCTTCAGGCGCCTATGCAGGAATATCTTTCGCAATTCCTGTCAGCATAGTGAAAAAGGTTATAGCGGATTTGATTGAATTTGGAGTTGTGCAAAGAGCTATCCTGGGTGTCAGTATTCAGGAAGTTGATGCAGAACTGGCCAAGGAAAAGAACATTAATGTACTTGAAGGAGTATATGTTTCCGAATTACGTGATGGAGGTGCTGCAAGAGATGCCGGTATTCTGGAAGGAGATATAATTCTTCAAGTTGATGGAGTTAAGGTTAACAGTCCTTCCGAATTAACGGAACAAATAAACCGCTACAGGCCAGGAGATAAGGTTAATGTTATATTAAAAAGGAAAAACAAAACGAAACAATTTAACGTTGTCTTACGTAATCTGCAAGGAGATACAAAAATTGTAAAATCCGGATCTTATGATACCATACTTGGGGCAAAGATTGTTGAGATTGATGATGATGAAAAGAAAAGTCTTGGTATAAAATACGGAGTTAAGATTACAGAATTAACCGCAGGAAAGCTTAGAGCTGAAGGAGTAAAAGAAGGTTTTATAATAACACAGATCAATAACAAGCCCGTCTACTCAGTTGAAGACCTTAAGAAAATAGTTGAAAACATTAAAGGTGGTGTATATATTAAAGGAATATATCCCAATGGAGTGATTGCCTATTATGCTTTTGGAATGTAGGACAAACAAACTTTTTATATTGATATAAAAAAAGGCTTGCTGTTCCGCAGGCCTTTTTTATTGCTAATACATATTGAATTTAAATAAAAAAACATCTATATTTGCGACTATTTTAAAAATAAACAATGAGACAGTTAAAGATCACAAAATCAATCACAAACAGGGAAAGTGCTTCTCTTGACAAGTATCTCCAGGAAATTGGCAAGGAAGGACTTATCACTGTAGAGGAGGAAGTTGAACTTGCACAGAGGATAAAGAAAGGTGATAAAACGGCATTGGAAAAGCTTACAAGGGCAAATTTAAGATTTGTTGTATCTGTTGCAAAACAATACCAGAACCAGGGATTAAGCCTGCCTGATTTAATAAATGAAGGAAACCTTGGACTGATAAAAGCAGCTGAAAAATTTGATGAAACTCGCGGATTTAAATTTATTTCCTATGCTGTATGGTGGATCAGGCAATCTATTCTGCAGGCGTTAGCTGAGCAATCCAGGATAGTAAGACTGCCACTGAACCAGGTTGGCTCATTGAATAAAATTAATAAGGCTTTTTCAAAATTTGAACAGGAATTTGAAAGAACACCATCACCGGAAGAACTGGCTGAAAATCTCGATTTGCCTAAAGAAAAAGTCACTGATACCTTGCGGGTTTCAGGAAGGCATGTTTCTGTTGATGCTCCCTTTGTTGATGGTGAGGATAACAGTCTTTTGGATATACTGATTAATAATGATTCACCAAAAGCTGACAAAAAGCTGTTGAATGAATCATTAATTAAAGAAATAGAAAGATCGCTGGCAACTCTTACCGAAAGAGAAAGGGATATAATCAAGCTGTTCTTTGGTATAGGAATTCAGGAAATGACACTTGAAGAAATTGGAGAACGTTTCGGTCTTACAAGGGAAAGGGTTCGCCAGATAAAGGAAAAAGCAATAAGAAGATTACGTCATACATCAAGAAGCAAATTATTGAAATCTTATTTAGGCTGAAATAATAGCAGATTTATATACAAGGCACGCTGAAAGGCGTGCCTTTTTTATTTCTGTTTTTTCATTAGTTCCTGGTATGCATACATTTCATCCCTGTACCTGGCTGCCTCAACAAAATTCAGTTCACTTGCTGCTTTTTCCATAGCGCTCTTAGCCTTCTCGATTGCTTTTTCAATAGCTGCCCTGCCCATATATTTAACTACGGGATCAGCGGCGATATCAATTTTTTCAGGCTCTGAATAAGGTGCGGGCTCACCTGTTTTTAACCTGACTTCCTTCATGATATTTGAAGCTGCCTTAATTATTTGTTGAGGGATTATACCGTGTTGTTCATTATAGTTTAGTTGCTTTTCCCTTCTTCTGTTTGTTTCATTAATAGTCTTTTGCATCGATGAGGTAATATTATCAGCGTACATGATGACCATGCCGTTTAAGTGACGTGCCGCCCTTCCTGCTGTCTGAGTTAAAGAACGTTCAGATCTTAAAAATCCTTCCTTGTCCGCATCAAGTATAGCAACAAGAGATACTTCAGGCAGATCAAGACCTTCTCTTAACAGGTTAACTCCGATCAACACATCGAACTTCCCGCTTCTTAATCCTTCCATAATCTCCACCCTGTCAAGTGTGTCTATATCCGAGTGAATATACCTGCATTTTATGTTATATTTTAATAAGTAATTTGTCAGTTCTTCAGCCATTCTTTTAGTTAATGTAGTAACAAGTACCCGTTCATTACTTTCAGACCTTAAACTTATTTCTTTCATCAGGTCGTCTATCTGGTTAAGGCTGGACCTGACTTCAATCACCGGATCCAGTAACCCTGTAGGCCTTATCAGCTGTTCAACTATAATTCCTTCACTTTTTTCCAGTTCATAATCTGCCGGTGTTGCACTGACAAATACAGCCTGGTATATTTTTTCTTCGAATTCTTCGAATTTAAGAGGACGGTTATCTATAGCGGCAGGAAGCCGGAAGCCATACTCGACAAGTGTTTGCTTACGAGAATGATCTCCACCGTACATAGCCCTGATCTGGGGTATAGTAACATGACTTTCATCAACAATAATAATGAAATCTTCCGGAAAATAATCAAGCAGGCAAAAGGGACGGGTGCCGGGCTGACGGCCGTCAAAATATCTGGAATAGTTTTCAATTCCCGGACAATAGCCCAGTTCCTTTATCATCTCTATGTCGTAGGTAACCCTGTCTTTTAACCTTTTAGCTTCAAGGTGCTTACCCGAATTATCGAAATACTCAACCTGCTTGACCAGATCATTCTGAATTTCCTTTATTGCATTTTGCATCCGGTATTTAGTTGTTATAAAAATATTGGCAGGGTAAATGATTGCCTTCTCCAGTTTTTGTATTGTCTTTCCGGTAAAGGGATCAATAGCTTCCATCTCTTCTATTTCATCACCCCAGAAACTAATCCTGTACGCGTAGTCGCTGTATGCCAGAAAAACATCAACTGTATCACCGCTCACCCTGAAGTTACCCCTTCTGAAGTCAATTTCATTTCTTGAATACAAACTATCAACTAGCTGCCTCAGAAAAACGTTTCTGTTAATTTGCTGCCCCTGCTTTATATTTATAGTATTGCTGTGGAAATCATCGGGATTACCTATACCATAAAGGCATGATACTGAAGAAACAACAACTATATCCTTACGTCCTGAAAGGAGAGATGAGGTAGTACTCAGTCTCAGCTTTTCAATTTCACTGTTGATAGAAAGATCTTTTTCAATATATGTATCGGTAACAGGAAGATATGCTTCTGGCTGGTAATAATCATAATATGAAACAAAATATTCAACCGCGTTATCGGGGAAAAATTGTTTGAATTCTCC
>CP070654.1:1528569-1537307 GCA_020354785.1 Bacteroidales bacterium | reverse complement strand
TCATGATTATTATTTATTACCGGGATTCCCAGGTATTCTGAAATCAGTATGGTTGCCAGTGACAATGATACATTTCCAGGATTTGAACATATATTTATTATATATAAGAGGTTTATGTTGTTCTTTTCTATATATGTGCCCAGCTTTTCTGCTAATAACAGCACTTCTTCCCAGAATCTCAATATCAGCTCATTATATTTTTTACCTCCTCTTTCCAGCTTTGTAAAATAGAAATCCTTATATAGCTTCCAGTCATCAAATCCCCTCATTTCAGGTATTTCGTGTTTTATGGTCCTTGGATCAATTAATTTGAATGACTCAGGATAAAACTTGCCGCAGATATAGTGAATTTTAACTCCTTTAAGTATTTTTCTGAATAACTTGGCATATTTTTCAACTTCTATTGTAACTCCGTCTACAGAATATAAAAATGTAATAAATGCAATTCCTCCGTTAACAATATTTCTTTTAAATTCCTTAAACGTGCCGTTATACCTGACAGTTGGCAATGGTTTTGTTTCCCTGAACCTGTCTATAAAAATCCCTAAATCAAACCATGTATTGATCTTCTCTTCTTTTAACAATGAAAGCATTTTATCTACTGACATTCGTCTCTTCATACTTTTAAAATAACGGTTATTGCTATATAATATTAAGAAAAATTTAAATGATAAAAAAATTAAGCCTGATTAACTATATTTATCGGTCTTTTATACCAACTTATTATGAAAGTACCAATATTGAAGACCAGAAATACCTTTATCAAAACAATAGTGTGGGGTATCTTTATATTACTGGCCTGTACATTACCGGCAGATAGAGTAAGCAAGGTATCATTATTTGGTGTAGGGCATATGGACAAGGTCTTTCATTTTCTGGTATATTTTATCTTTTCTCTTATCCTTTATTTTGATATGTACAAATACAAAAATACCTTAAGAACTAAATATTTATTCTTTTTACTGTTATTTCTGATCCCGTTAGTATGGGGAATTATTATCGAATTAATTCAATTTTATGCATTATTGAGCCGGGAAGGGAGTTTTGCAGATATAATAGCAAATACAGGTGGAATAGTAACAGGTGTCTTATTTGTATCAATTGCAGGAAAATACTTATTGAAAAACTAGTATTATTTTGGATTTCTAACCGGAATTTTATCAATTCTTATTTTATGCCTTCCTCCTTCAAATGGCGTATTCAGGAACTTATCAACAATATCTTTTGCTTCCTCCCTGCTTATAAACCTGGCCGGCAGAGCACAGATATTCGCATTGTTATGGCTTCTGGCCAGTTCGGCAATTTTTTCATTCCAGCACAAAGCAGATCTTATTTCCTTGTGTTTGTTAACAGTCATGTTTATACCATTTCCTGAACCGCAAAGTGATATACCAATATCAAATTCCTTTCTTAAAACTGCTTCGGCAAGAGCATGGCCAAAATCCGGGTAATCCACACTTTCATCCGAAAATGTACCAAAGTCTTTTATATAATATTTCTTTTTGCCAAGATATTCAACCAGGTCTTCTTTTAACTTAAATCCGGCATGATCAGCAGCTATTGCAATTTTTAATTTACTCATAATACCAATATCTTAACAACAAAGATAAAACAAATATCACTAAAGAATCATTTAGCTTGTAATTGAATAAAATAATGAATTTTTTATTTGCACTTCTGACTTTTCTTAAATTAATTATAACAATTTAACAATAGAATATGTCAAATTGTTGTTAATTTATTAATAGTATATTTTTGCTAAAAAACTTGACATTTGCTATTAAAGGATATATATAAATAGTTTTATTAAATGAAAATTTATGTCATACTAATTCTAATCAAAAATTTAACACCGTTTAAACAAAATTTCATTTCAAAAATTCTGATTAATTTTACAAATACACAATAATTAACAACTTGTGAAAAATGACGTATTTATTTAAAAATCAAAATTTAAACCAGATATTTATTGTTGAAAATCATTTAGTAAAATTTTAATTACTTTAAAAGCAAATAAAGGACTGGAAATTTATAAACAGAACTAACAGAATATATAAAAAATTATATATAGATCGAAAATATAATAAATGAATAGTGTTGTTAATAAAAAAGATCTGGAAGACTTAGGGTACCTGAAAATTGAGATTAGTAAAGATCTGGATATAGCAAAAGAAATAAACGAGCTAAGAAATAAAAAGAACGCTGTTATACTGGCCCACTATTATCAGGACGGTAAAATACAGGATATTGCTGACTTTGTAGGTGACAGCCTGGATTTATCAAGAAAGGCAGCTAATACTAACGCAGATATTATAGTATTTTCAGGAGTTCATTTCATGGCAGAAACAGCAAAAATTCTATCACCAGGGAAAAAAGTCCTTCTGCCTGATTTAAAGGCCGGATGTTCATTGGCCGAAGCATGTCCGGTTAAAGAATTCAAAGAATTTCTGAAAAAATATCCGGATCATACCGTTATAAGTTATATAAATACAACAGCAGAGATAAAGGCATTGTCTGATATAATTTGTACATCCTCAAATGCTCACGAAATAATTAATTATTTACCAGGCGATGAGAAAATTGTATTTGCTCCTGATAAAAATCTGGGTAATTATATTAAGAGTATATCTAACAGAGACATGGTTGTCTGGAATGGAGCATGCCATGTACATGAGGAGTTTTCGCTGGAAAAAACTCTGGAACTGAAAGAAGAAAATCCGGATGCTAAATTGATAGCCCATCCCGAATGTGAAAAACCTTTGCTGCTGATTGCTGATCATATTGGCTCTACATCTTCATTATTAAAATATACGATCAGTGATAACAGCAATAAATATATTGTTGCTACAGAAGCAGGCATAATACATCAGATGAAAAAAGCAAATGCCAGAAAGACTTTCATTCCCGCACCCCCTAAAGATTCTACATGTGGTTGCAGCGAGTGCAATTTTATGAAATTAAACACAATGGAAAAAATATATACATGTTTGAAGTACGAGTTGCCTGAGATAATTATGGATGAAAATTTGAGAATAAAGGCTGAAAAGCCTATATTAAGAATGCTTGAAATATCTGAAAAATTAGGACTTTAGCATTATGAAAATTATAAAATATATTATTCCGGGTTTAGTCCTGGGTATAAATTGTGAAATAAATGCCCAGCAGGAGATAGTACCGGACGGGTATAACATACTATATTACAAGACAGGCAAGATATCAAGTGAGGGAATGATGAAAAACGGTAAACCTGACGGTTACTGGAAAACATATTATATGACAGGGATAATAAAATCTGAAGGGAACAGAAAAAATCATATACTGGACAGTACATGGATATTTTATAATAATGTTGGCGATACGGTAAAGAAAATAAACTATGTTTTAGGTAAAAAGACAGGATTTCTGTTGACCTATAACACAGACAGGAACGATAACCTTGATTATATAGGAAATATAATTTCCCGGGAGCTTTATATAAATGATAAAAAAGAAGGGACATCTTATTATTATTATAAAAACGGAAATCTTAAAAGCAGAGTTGAATACAAAAATAATAAGAGAAACGGCCAGGTTCTTGAATATGACGAATCAGGAAGAATTATAACGATCCTCAATTACAGGAAGGGAACTCTGATAGAAAGGGAAAAAATAAACCGGGTTGATGAAAACGGATTGAAACAGGGAACATGGAGGGAATTTTATGATAATAATAAAATAAAAGCAGAAATTAATTATACAGATAATTTGCTTGATGGACTATATAAGGAGTATAATCAGAACGGAGACATCACTTTGCTTTTAAGATACAGGGAAGGCAGAATTATAGAAAATGATAATGTTGAAGCTGAGGATATTGAAATAAAGAATGAGTATGATGATGACGGTAACTTAACTTATAGCGGGGCTTTTAGAAATGCTAAAGCAATAGGTATTCACAGAAAGTATGATATTAACGGAAATGTAATAAATTCCTATATATATAATGATAACGGAATGAAAATTTCTGAGGGAATAGTTGACAGGGAAGGAAATAAGATTGGACAGTGGAAGAATTACTATGATACAGGGGAATTGAAATCCAGGGGAAATTACCAGAATAATGTTCAGGAAGGTAAATGGATATTTTATTTTAAAAATGGAAACATAGAGCAGGAAGGAGAATTCAGCAACGGACTATTTAACGGGAAATGGATCTGGTACCATGAAGACGGAACAGTTAAAAGAGATGAAGAGTTTTACAATGGAAAAGAGGAAGGTTTTATTGTTGAATACGACGAATACGGCGAGGTTATTACAAAAGGGGAATATTATGATGGAGAAAAGGAAGGAGAATGGATTTACAAAGCAGGTGATCATATTGAAAAAGGAGCTTATGTAGTAGGTTTAAGAGACGGAAAGTGGAAATACTATTACGATAGTGATCAACTAAAATATGAAGGAAATTATATTCAGGGCAATCCCGACGGCAAACATAAATATTATCATGAAAACGGATTATTGAAAGAAGAACAATATTTTGCAATGGGTATAAAGGAAAGGCACTGGAAAAAATATGACAGATACGGAAATTTATTAATAACAATCAGTTATCATAATAACAAGGAAGTAAGAATTAACGGGGTAAAAGTGGAATTGCCGGATGATAATGTAAAACTCATTAAATAAAAGGAGCATTTATGGATGAGAATTATAATATAAGAGACTCCAGTATAAGCGAAGCTGAAAAGGAATATGAAAGGAAACTCAGGCCTCATGAATTCGAAGAGTTTAAAGGGCAGGACAAGATAGTTGAAAATCTGAAAGTCTTTGTAAAAGCAGCAAAGATGAGGAACGAAGCCTTAGACCATATTTTATTGTCCGGACCTCCCGGTTTGGGTAAAACAACATTAGCAAACATTATAGCAAACGAACTCAATTCAAATATAAAAACAACATCAGGACCGGTACTGGAAAAGGCTGGTGATCTGGCTGGGATACTAACAAACCTGGAGGAAAATGATGTTTTGTTTATTGATGAAATACACAGGTTAAATGCAGCAATAGAAGAATATTTATATTCTGCAATGGAGGATTATAAGATTGACCTGGTAATAGATAAAGGGCCAAGCGCAAGGTCGATACAGTTATCTTTAAATCCCTTTACTTTAATTGGTGCGACCACGCGGGCAGGATTGCTAACAAGTCCGTTAAGGGAAAGATTCGGTATAAGATCACACCTGGAATATTATGATGAGGCAATAATAAATTTAATTATATTGCGATCTTCCGGAATATTGAATATAGAAATTGAAGAACAGGCAGCTAAAGAAATTGCAGGACGTTCAAGAGGCACGCCCAGGATAGCAAATGCATTGCTAAGGAGAGTTAGAGATTTTGCACAGGTTAAAGGAAAAGGACATATTGACCTGTACATAGCAAGGTATGCACTTGAAGCTCTTAATATTGATAAGCGGGGGCTGGATGAAATGGATAATAAGATACTAACTACAATAATTGACAAGTTTAAAGGAGGTCCTGTAGGATTAAATACTATAGGAACTGCAGTAGGAGAGGATCCCGGGACTATAGAAGAGGTTTATGAGCCTTTCCTGATTAAAGAAGGATTCATTAAGCGAACTCCAAGGGGAAGGGAAACTACTGAACTTGCATATAAACATCTTGGCAGATCTAAGTTTGGAGAGCAGGAACTGCCATTTTAAAATACCTGAATCGATAGAATATTCTATAACCTGTACATTTGATCAAGTAAATCCAGGATCATTAAACGGACATCTTTCCGGTTTTCAAAAGAAGCAGCAATACCATATATGACTGCTGATTTTGAGGGCTTGTTTTTACCGGAAGTATGGATACCGGATGCGCCTGATCTTGTTATTTTCCGGAATGTTTCGGAAGGCAAAATTCTGGATAAAATTTGTGCAGAAGATACTTTTATTGATGATGATACTTTATGAAACCCGGATTTTCTTACTTTATTAACAGATTTGAGAAGATCTTTTATAAATGGTTCTGCCTGGACGGTATTTGAATGAGTAATTGTCATATGGAGGCTTTCAGGAAACTGCTGACGATCGAGATGCCAGCCCCGTGATGCCATCTCATCAGCAATAAGGTAAATGTCATTATGATCTGAAGTAAAAGCGAAAACACTCATTTCGGGATTACTGATGATCTTTAGCCCCGGGATACGATTAATATTTTTCATTATGAATTTAGCTGCCTCCATTGTTTTACCGGCCAGTTCAAGATAGCCTTTCATCCCAAGCAGATGGACAAGAGCCCAGAATGATACTACTGATGCCGCGCTTCTGGTCCCCTGGAAGCAAGGAGTGCCAAATATCCCGCCCGGCCAGTCTGTATGAACAAAGAATTGCTGTTTCCTGATTTTTGAGTCTCTGTAAATAATAATAGAAACACCCTTGGGCGCATATCCGTATTTGTGAGCATCGGCCGAAATAGAAGTAACTCCCGGTATCCTGAAATCATATAATGGTACAGGGAAGTCCATTTTTTCTATAAAAGGCAGCATAAAGCCTCCTAAACAGGCATCGACATGACAAAAAATGTTATGTTCAAGGGCTAATTGCGCAATTTTATCAACCGGATCTACAACCCCGTGAGGAAATGTAGGGGCGGAGCAAGCTATAAGTATTGTACTGGAAGAAATAGCATTTTTCAGCGCATCAAGATCGACCCTTTTATCTTCACCCGCCAAAACAGGAATAACTTTAATACCCAGATAATGTGCAGCCTTATTAAACGCAGGATGTGCAGTAACAGGTACTATTATTTCAGGATTTTTTATATGCGGCTTATTTTGCCTTGATATATCTCTTGCCGTCTTAATTGCCAGAAAGATGCTTTCTGTCCCGCCTGAAGTTATATTACCTGCAAAATCATCACCGGCATTCAGAAGACTGGCTGTCATTGATACTATTTCATTTTCAAATTCCCTGATAGAAGGGAATAATGATGGATTTAAAGCGTTTTCATAGAAGTAAAGATTATATACCTGTTCAATGAACTGTGAAATTTCATCACCCGGATGATAAACAAATCCGAACATTTTTCCGGAATCCCACTTTATATCTTTTGATTTGCGTTTTTTGATGGCTGACAAAATATTGTCAGAGCCTGTTCCGGATGAAGGAAATTTCTTATTATTCTTTTTCATTACTGCATAAGTTTTTCAGTAACTAAATAGCACATGATATTGGCACAGACAATATCTTTCTTTTTACAAACGCTATTAACTACAGGTTAAATAAATGCAGGGCAGTATTTAATCAGGTAATATCGCCTTTAAACTGGTTGAGAAACCGTGTGTCATTTTCAAAGAACAGCCTTAAATCATTAATATGATATTTTAACATTGCTACACGTTCAATGCCCATACCAAAAGCAAAGCCGGTATATTCAACACTGCTTATGTCTGATGATTCAAGAACGTTAGGATCGACCATGCCACAGCCTAATATCTCTAGAAACCCGGTGTATTTACATACGTTGCAACCTTTGCCCTTACAGATAGTGCAGGAAACATCCATTTCAGCAGAAGGTTCTGTGAAAGGAAAAAATGCAGGCCTAAGGCGTATTTGAGTATTTTCTCCAAACATCTCTTTTGCAAAGAACAATAATGTTTGCTTCAGATCAGCAAAAGATACGTTTTTATCAATATATAATCCTTCAACCTGATGAAATATACAGTGAGCCCTTGCAGAAATTACCTCATTACGAAAGACTCTTCCGGGAAAAATCTTTCTGATAGGGGGTTTTTCATTTTCCATAACTCTTATCTGTACAGATGAGGTATGCGTGCGCAGCAGAATATCAGGATTTTTTTCAATAAAAAAAGTATCCTGCATATCTCTGGCAGGGTGTTCATCAGGAAAATTTAAACCGGAAAAAACATGCCAGTCATCTTCAATTTCAGGGCCTTCTGAAATAGTGAACCCAATTTTTGAAAAAATATCAATAATTTCATTTCTGACTATAGAAACCGGATGTCTTGTACCAAGTGGAAGCGGCTCAGGCGGTGAAGTCAAGTCATCTACTACAGGCTCTTGCGCAGAAGAAACTGACTGTTCCTTAAGAATTTTTACCTTATCAGTAGCTTTATTCTTTAGCAAATTGAGTCTTTGGCCAAATTCTTTCTTCTGGTCTGCAGGTACATCTTTAAGCTGTGTAAATAAAGTTGAAATAATACCCTTTTTACTCAGGAATTTAATCCTGAATTGTTCAATTTCATCCTGGTTGCCTGAATTGAAAGATTCTACCTCTTCAATATAGCTATCAATATTTTCAGTCATTAATATCTGTATTTCAGTTTTTTATTTTATTAAACTGATTTTTATTTTTATATCAACCAGCGGTCTGTCCCGTCTGTCTGTTTTGACTGAAGCGATTTTATCAACAACTTCAATACCTTTAATTACTTCACCAAATACTGTGTATGAATAATCAAGATGAGGTGTCCCGCCAACAGATGTATATATTTTTCTTTGCTCTTCGGTGAATTTAATATGGATGCCCTGTTGTTCCATGTAATCAAGTTCTTTATCGGAATATACTTTCCCCTGAACAATGTAAAACTGCGAAGCAGATGATTCTTTATCAGGATTAATATTATCGGGCTGTCTCGCCGCTGCCAGGGCTCCTTTTTTATGAAACAAATCCTTGTTAAATTCAGCCGGCACTTTATAACCCAAATCACCATAGCCCAAAGCCTGGCCGGGTTT
>CP070654.1:1504882-1528469 GCA_020354785.1 Bacteroidales bacterium | reverse complement strand
AATTTAATATTACGCTTATGGGCTTCGTTAACATAACTTTCTACTTTTTTTCTGCTAATGTCTTTCATAGTAAAAGGAGGACGTCCACCTCCAATATAATCAATCTTCATTTTACCATAAATCTCTTCAGTGCATGAGAAATCTAGCTCGTCAAAGTAATTGTCTTCCCAATTTACAGGAACAGTTAGCTTAATTTTATTTTCGTTTACTGAAGCCATTATCATATCGTCCTCTTATTTCCTAAAACTTTGCAAGTGATTATTAAACTGAGTTGCAGTGATCCACTCAAAATCTCCTTTTACGGTAAAAAAACTACTATCTATTTCTTTTGATTCAATTTTCGTTGCTTTCAACAGCATATCCATACCGTTTTCACTAAATGGATAGTCTATTAAAAGTTTATTAAGATCTTTATATGGAGAACTCCAATTATTAATTGATATGTTTGGAGCATAATATATTTCAAATTCTGTATTGTCATTAATATTTTTCACAACGGCTTTTTTGCATGTAAGTCCATCATAAGCTTTAGCATCACCAATAAATTTATATTCATAAATTGCCGATGTTTCTTTTTTCATAATATCTTCTGAAGTTTCTTTACATGCAAAATTAGTACCCCAGATATCTATTAAAAGCGAAATGAATTCTTGTTTATCATAATCCAGCAACCTTACTATATTAATAGTACCTAAACCTGAACGGATAATATAACTGCTTAAATTTCCCTTAAACACAAAGCTAATTTCATTAGGTAGAAAAGGAGATAGTCGGCTTTCTTTTAAATTTGGATATGAAACAGCATAGGTTATAACACCCTCATTTATATCAATAGTGTCTTTAGCTAGTAATTTATTACCGGTTTTTTCCCTGCAAGAGTTACATGAGTTTAATACTATAAACAGACAGCTTACTAATGCAAACATGACAAAACTAAAAACCAGATTGTTTTTGATTGTATATAGTTTCGTATGGGTTTTAGTGGCTTTAAAATACATGTGTTGATTACGCTTGAATTAATAAGACCTATTTGTTTTCAGTAAATTATTAACACGAGGAAAGAGAAAGGGAACTTCTTTCTTATAAATAATATATTGTTCACCATATCTTAGTTCCAGTTCAAATTCCTCAAAATATTTTAAATGAAATATGTGAGCAGGTATGACGAATAAAACAGATCCCAGAATCAGATAGGTGGAACCGGCAATTAAGCTGATACCAATGTAAAGCAGATAATGACCAAGCGACATGGGATTACGAACCATTTCATACACCCCTTTTCTGGCAATTTTCTCAGTTAACTTGAAAGCTGGTGCACCATTGCCCTGTTTACCTAACCCACCAATTGCATTTAGAATGAAATATGCTCCTGCTACCAATATGATAATCCCAGCAATTAGAATATATATATTTGAAAATGAATTAAATCCAAGCAACTTATCAAATTCCTTTAAGCCCGGATAAAAGAAACTTAATGCAGCAGGAAAAGTTAATCCGCTGTGAAATAAAAAATGCATTATCCTGGATTGTTTTTCAGCGTAACTCTTGTCCGGATTTTTTCTAATTCTTTTACCAAGAATAAATACTCCAATGGTAAAATAGATAACTCCGATGATATGGGTATAAATTGTCAGCATCAATCTTATTATTTTAGCTCAGAATCCAACTTCTTTTTAAGCTATTAATTATTTGGAGCATTCAGTTCTACCCAGAATAATATTAGCTCATAGTCCTGAGGTAAGATATACTTTTCCATGCTTCCCTTTAATTTAAGCATAAGACCGGTCTGCTCCGGAGTAATAGTTGTGTCAACAAAATTGTACAGCATCAAATTATTGTATGCATATTCGGGGGTTAAATCAGGTGCTATTCCTCCTGTATTATGACATCCTGACGAATTACAGTTTGCTTCAAAAATAGGGATAATATCGGTACTGAAGCTTATACTATCAGGAAGTTCAGCTTCTATTGGAACAATATTCTCATACTCACATGATGAAAAAACAAAAATTACTGTGGTAATAATAAATCCTGTCCTTATGAGTGCCTTTATCATTATTCTTATTGTTTTAGGAAAATAAGAGTATCATTTAAAGATCCAATTTTATTAACACCGTCATTATCTGATAAATGTATATCAAATATATATGTGCTTTTATTTTCTGGTGTAAATTGAATGTCATCAGGATTTCCTGTTTGTAAATCTCTTATAATTAGTATTTTATATTTTGTTGTGTGTGCTCTGTTTACTTTTGCTAGTGAAATTTCCGAACTTACAATGATATCAGCGGAACTGCCTTCTGGCTGGGTTATATAATAACCTGGTACTCCGGACATTCCTCTAAGTCTGGTAATTAAATTTTCAACTTGAGTTGCATTAAGCTGATTATAATATGTGCTGCCGGTATGATCTTCTGAGCTGAGAAAATCATCCATTACAGTTCTCGAAAAAGAGTTCATAGCTCCTGGATAATTAATACCTCCAAAGGCAGCTCCCTCACCATGCTCACCATGACATTCGGCGCATTTGGCTTTGGAAGAATTATAAACGGAATTTCCGGCTTCTATGTCACCGGTAATTCCCAATATATTATCTTCAAATAAATAGAATGCCGGATCTAATATGGTATTTGTACCATTTGTTTTTGTTATGTTCTGGACTTCCCCGTTCCATTCATAAAGTGGCGCAGATCTGCTGTTATTCGGGTCAACTGCGTTACGTACAAACATTGTTTTGCCCGCGTCAAAATGTACACTATCATTTTCGTCTGAGTATTTATCAATTAAATATCCTAACGGTTCTGACAGACCCAGAGTCCATTGCCATATATCAATTGAAACAGAATTATCCGGATCTGGTATTTCAAACAAAAGAGTGACTTTGTCACAATTTCTCTGTGAAGTCCAACCCGCAGTGCTATCTGTTTTTCTTGGATCGGCATCCCCGTTCCATAATAAAGATTCATGAGAAGCATCCATATCAGAGTCGCTCCATTCTAAAAAAATACCTATTTGCGTGCTATCATAAGCGGCTCTAAGGGTCAATTCAGGATCGCCACCATCGTTAAATGAATTTATTCCTTCATAAGTGCCTGTCATATTTAATTTTCCATCTTTGTAAAGTTGATGGATAGCAATATCTTCAGTTTCAATAATTGTATATTTTGCAGTATTCCAGTGAGTTGAATTTATGGTTGTTGGGAGAGGAAATACAAATTCAACTTCAAGATTCGGTGTTTCTTCGGCAGTTTTTGGCTGGGGAGGTTGAATAGGTATTATAGTATCATATTCACAAGATAATAACATTAATACAAATAAGCTTGTTAACAGGATTAATTGTCTGATACTGTTAAAAGGAAGGTATTGTTTTATATTTAATCGCATATTGAAAATTATATACTAATTAATCTAATTCTAGGTTAAATTAATAAACCGTGTGAATACCACGGTTTATTAATTATTCAAATCAATACTGTCTACTCAATATGTGGGCCCTTCATCTGAAGGTGTATGTTAACTTCGATTTCATCACCACCACTATAGTCAACATTATAATCATTTGCCGCATCGAAAGTAAATTCACCTTCAAACACTGCAAAAGGATCGCTGCCGCCTGTACGGCCTGGGATTAAATATGTCCCGTTGTAAACAAAGAACATATCAATTTGTTTTGTAACTCCTTTAAAAATTAAATCTCCCTTGGCGAGATACCCGTTTCCATATGCCTGAACTGAAGTACTGTTAAACCAGGCTGTATCGGTAGATGCATCCACAGCGCTTGCATTTAATGTTCCGTCCACTGCAGTATCTGCAGGATTATACTCAACACCTAAATCATCTGTAACACAATGACCAAGTGCATCTCTTCCCGGCTCGAAAGTGTTTATTGAAGAAAGCTGCACCCATCCTTTAATAACGGTACTTGCCGGATCAGCTTCATCAAAATCCAGTTGTTTAATACCAAAGTTGTTAAATCCACCTACCAACTGGGCAGCTTCTCCATGATAAAGTGTTTTCCATGTAATTTTACTGTGTGATTCCTTTGACCAGGTTCCGTCAGTGGTTGAAATAACATTGGTTCCTGCAGAGGCAACATTTCCCAGAGTAATATCCTGCACCACATCAGAAGATCCGATTGAAACTACGACTCCGTCGGACTTGAAAGTTGTCCCATCCACACCATCTGATTTCAGGTTATTAACGTTTTCGGTGTTGTAGGTGGCAACGAGGAAGTAGTCTCCGGCGTCAACCCGTTCGACTTTATACATACCAGTCTCATTGGCAACAATAGCCATGTATTCTTCACCTGCAGAAGTTCCTTTATAGACTGTTATAACAGCACCACCAGCATCCATTGTAGCACCACTGGCAGAAATGTAGGTTACCTTACCGGAAATTGTAGCAACTACAGTTTCATCGTCTTTTGAACACTTAGTAAATAAAATTGTCATACCGGTAAATATGACAAATAAAAAAATGATTGTCTTTTTCATGTAATAATAATTTTTTAATAGTTCTTAATAATACGGTTGCCGTAAAATTATTAAGAGAATATCTTCTGTAACATAATTGCAATAAGATATAATATAGATTATGCCATGATATATATCGTATTAAATTAGTTTTATATCGCACTTTGGATTTTAGCTTTCGATTTATATCTTGAAAATATCGATATAAATCATATAAAATATGTAAACACTTCTCAGGTATAAATAAGATTATTTTATCAAAGAGAAGTTACTTTTGAAATCAGCTAACTGTAATCAAAGCAATTGTCAATGGCTAATATAATTTTTTCTAGCAGGGAAACTATTAGCCATTGGAATCTCTTTGAATCAAAAAAAAATAACATGAATAAGACATTTTATATAAAGACTGTAATTGTTGCTTTGTCCCTGGTCATTTCAAGTAACGTGTTATCTCAGGAAACTGCGGAAGAGAATGAGTCAAAACCTGTCAGAGATCCGTTTAATACTAATCAGCTGATAGATTTACAAACAGTGGTTCAACCAAGTAAAAAAGCAATTGAATTAATAATCCATCACCGGTTTGGAACTTTTGAAAATGGATTATCAGATTTATTCGGCATATACGCACCTTCAAATATAAGGCTGGGTGTAAATTATGGGCTTACCAATAAACTAATGGTGGGTTTGGGAACAGAAAAAAATAATAAACTCCAGGACATTCACTGGAAATGGAATATAATGCACCAAACCAGGTCGGGCAGTATTCCTTTTGGAGTCAGCTATTATGGGGATATCGCCCTGGATGCGAGAAATGGAGATTTCTTCGGGGAAAATTATCAGTTTACAAATCGCTTTTCCTATTTCCATCAATTAATTATAGCCAGGAAATTTAATCCCCGGATCACTCTACAGGTAGCTCCAGGTTACGTCCATTTTAATACCGTGGAGTCTGACAGAGAACATGATATAATCGCATTATCTGCCGGAGGAAGATTCAAAATAATTAATAATATTTCAATTTTAGCTGAGTATGATCATTCAATTCCATTAAAGTCATTTGAAGATACAAGCTTGGAGCCAAAATCAAATCTTGCATTTGCATTGGAGATCGGTACGAGTACCCATGCTTTTCAGATAACACTGGCTCAATACAACAACATTATCAACCAGAGAAATTTTGGCTATAATTTAAATGACTTGTCAAATGGAGACTGGTCATTAGGTTTCAATATTACGGTCAGGTTAAACTAAAGTTCTTTAGCTGACGCATTAACTGAATATCTGTTTATAATATTTGATTGCAAAAGATTTAAAATACTTATTATAATGGCAAAAAAAAGGAAAAAGAGCAAGTCGTCAAGAAGAAAATTTATAAGAACAGGTATTACACTTGGTGCATTAACAGTAACCGGATCCGGCATAGTATCGTCTTTAGCTAAAGAAGAGGAACAGGATAGTGAAAAAATAAAACTGTTAAATCAGGATGGCAAACTTGTTGAAGTCGCTTCCTCTAAAATAAAATTATATCATAAGCCTGCTGTCAGTAAGAAAGCACGTAAAGGTATTTCCGGCAGGAAATTTGTAATGGTGATTGACCTTTCGAAATGCGGAAATGCGCGGAAATGTATTGACAGTTGTCAGAAAGGTCATAATCTGGCAACTGACCAGGAATGGATTCGAGTGCATTTGATGAAAGATAATCAACAAAGTGATCCCTACTGGTTTCCCAAGCCTTGCTATCATTGTGATAATCCGCCATGTGTGAAAGTTTGTCCCGTTGGTGCAACATTTAAACGTTCTGATAATTGCGTCCTTATTGATGTAAACAGGTGTATCGGATGTAAGTTTTGTATCTCAGCCTGCCCTTATTCAGTAAGGATTTTTAACTGGAAAGATAGATATTCATACAGGGAAAAAGATACTGATTATTCTCCTGAAACAAGTGTTCCAGGACAGGTTGGAACAGTTGGAAAATGTGATTTTTGCCCGGATAAAAGCCGGAATGGAGAACTACCTTATTGCATTTCAAGCTGTCCGATGGGAGCACTATACTTTGGTGATATTAATGAAGATACTATAACCAATGGCGATGAAACATTGAGGTTTAAGAAGACTATTGAAGAAAGAGCAGGATATCGCTACCTTGAAGAACTCGGAACTGAACCAAATGTTTATTATTTGCCACCAGTTGACAGGATGTATCCTTTTGAGAGGGGATTAAAAGATTTAACAGAGGAACAAAAAGCAAGATATAATAATGTTATTTCAAAACTGCAAAGTGATAATGAAACCGGACAATAAGAATAAGAATTTAATAAATGAGTTTACACCTTTTCTTGAAAGACCTGATAAAGTATGGTTTTTAAAAATATCTGTTCTCTTTTTATTTATAGCTATTGGATTTTATGCATTTTATGTCCAGGTCAAAAAAGGACATATTGTAACCGGAATGAGAGATCATGTGGTATGGGGTATTTATATTATTAATTTTATATTCTTTTTAGGACTTAGTTATGCAGGAGCATTAATTTCCTGCATATTCCATCTGGCAAGAATACAGTGGGGCAAACCACTTATGAGGATGCTTGAAATGACAGCGACTATTTCACTGGTAATTGCCCCCGTATATATCCTTTTATGTATAGGGCGTGTTGACAGGCTTCACCATCTATTAATTTACGCAAGAATACAGTCACCAATTACATGGGATGTTATAGCTATTGTTACTGACTTATTCTTTTGTTTTGTTTTCCTTTATTTCACACATATAAGAGATTTCGCAAGATTAAGAGATTTGCCGGAAATAAAAGTCTCAAGGTGGAGAAAAAGACTATACAGGTTTCTTGCATTAGGATACAGAAATACTCCCGAACAGGCAAAGTATTTAAATCAGGCACTGGACATAATGGCTGCCATAATTATTCCAACCTCAATTATTGCTTATTCATTGCTTGCCTGGCTTTTCGGAATGAACCTCAGACCCGGCTGGCACAGCAGTATTTTTGCACCATATTTTGTACTTACAGCAGTCTATTCCGGTATTGCATTGCTAATTGTAATAATGTGGATTTACCGCAAAGTATACAATCTTGAAAAATATATTACAATTGAACATTTTTACTACCTGGGCTTTGTATTAATAATACTTGACCTTTTTTACGGATATTTTACATTCAGCGAATATATAACAGAATGGTACAATTCCCAGAAAACACCCACCCTGTTGCTGTATAAATTCTTTAATTTTTCGGAGTATGGCGGGCTATTTATATTTTCAAATTTTATAGCAGCTTTTCTGCCATTAATAATTATTGGTATTCCCTGGTTCAGATCGGTTAAAAGCATAACAATAACCTCTGCTTTAGTTATTGTTGCTTTGTGGATAAAAAGATATCTGATTATAGTACCTACACTGGAAACACCTTATATTCCCATCCAGGATAACAGGGCTGAATGGGTACATTATTCTGCAACATGGGTGGAATGGGCTTTAACCTTAGCCGGAATAGCCACATTTATTCTGTTCTTTATTTTCTCGTCAAAGATAGCACCTATAATTCCTGTATCTGCCATGGAGGATAAAACTAAAAAGATTAAAATATTTTATCATAAAAAAAATTAGGACTATAATATTCATAAAGATTAAATGAAAATTCAAATAATAAATAAATATCTTTTTAATAAAGTATATTATAAAATACTATTTATACTATTTGTTATTTATTCCGTACCAGCCAGAAGCGAGGATAATTCGAAAATTAACAAACCTATAAAATCAAGAATGTATCTTACATATGATAAGTTGACTGATGGTACTAAAGTTCTTACAGCCAAGCTCTTTACAAAAGATGGTAAGATTTTTACTCCCATAGTTAATGCTCCTGTATGCTTTTCCGTAGAAAATGATACTTCAACTCTGGAATTGGGTATTATTTCTACTGATAAGGAGGGCCTCGCATTATTATATCTTTCAAAACACTATCAATTGCCGGGAAATTTAGGCCGCGCATATATCTTTCATGCAGAATATTCAGGAAATGATGAATATATTCCTGTTGATGGGCAAGTAGAAATTAAGGACTTGTTGCTGGATTTTAAATTAGCAGAGAAGGATTCAGAAAAAACAATAGAAATTACAGTTAATGAATACAGTTCTGAAGATACACTTGTTCCTGCATATGATGTTGAAATATATGGGTATGTAAAGAGGCTTTACAGCTTGCTTGAAATAGGAGTGGAATATTCGGATGATCTTGGTATGACCAGTATTGAATTTCCAGGAGATTTGCCTGGAGATTCAATTGGAAATCTGACTGTTATAATAAAAGTCGAAGATAGTGATATTTATGGAAATGTTGAAAAGATTAAAGATATTAACTGGGGCATTCCTGTTTCTTATAAGGAGACAAAAACACCCAGGGCTCTGTGGGCGGATGAAGCCCCATTATGGATGATTATCGCTGTTATAGTAATACTGGCTGGCGCCTGGTTCAACTTTTTTCTCGCAATTTTTAAATTATATAAAGTAAGAAAACTAGGGAAGATTAGAAAATGAAAGCCTTTTCAAATAAAAAGAATAAAAGAAGGTATTCTCCACGAAGGAAATTTCTAAAGTCCGGATTAGTATTAAGTGCTGCTTTTATAAGCGGATCAACAAGTATATCATCATGCTCAGGAGATAATTCAACAAAATCGGGTAAAAAAACCAGATTACTGACACAGGATGGTAATCTTGTTGAAGTGGATGAATCGAATATACATGAAAGCCATAAACATTGTATAAAGGCTTCATTGAAAGAAGAGAGAAAAGGAATTCCCGGCAGGAAATTTGTAATGGTAATTGACCTGGCAAAATGCAGAAATGCGCGAAAATGTATAGAAAAATGCCAGGAGGCTCATAATCTTCCGCCCGACCAGGAATGGATGAAGGTGTATTTGATAAAGGATAGCCAGCATACTGAACCATACTGGTTTCCAAAACCCTGTTTTCATTGTGATAATCCACCTTGTGTGAAAGTTTGTCCTGTAGATGCCACGTTTAAAAGGAAGGACGGAATTGTTCTTATTGATAACCACAGATGTATAGGCTGTAAATTTTGCTTAACGGGTTGTCCTTATTCTGCAAGGATTTATAATTGGAAAGAACCAGAAATTCCGGAAGATATTAAAAATCAGCAATATTCTGCTGAGACTAGTGTGCCTGCTATGATTGGTACAGTAAGTAAATGTGATTTTTGCCCTGATATGTGCCGGATAGGTAAAGTGCCACATTGTGTCTCGGCTTGTCCTAATGGTGCTATATATTATGGTGATTTAAATGAAGATGCTGTTTCTAATGGTAACGAGGTGGTCAGGTTCAGTGAATTAATGAGTGATAAGGGGGGCTATCGTTATGCTGAGGAATTGGGAACAGAACCATGTGTCTATTACCTGCCTCCAAAAGAAAGGATCTTTCCCGTGAAAAGCGGATTTAAGAATTTGTCGGAGGAAGAAAAAGCAAGATATAAAAATATTATCAAATAGAGCAGGAGAGTTGAAGATGATAGCTGATAATAAAAATCCTGAAATCAATAACTTAGTTGTCAAACTGCTAAAAAAGACTGGTAAGAAAGGATACTATTGGGGATTTTTTTTATTGCTCATTGTTATTGCCGGAACATATGCACTGGTAATACAAATTACAAAAGGGCATATTGTTACAGGAATGCGGGATAATGTTGCCTGGGGACTCTATATTGCAAATTTCATTTTTTTTATGGGGCTGAGTTATGCTTCAGCTATTATTTCAGGATTACTTCGTTTATTCAGGGTTAGCTGGAGAAGGCCTGTAATACGTATTACAGATTTAATGACAATAATATCAGCCATAATTGGCCCGCTATATATTTTATTATGTATCGGACGCATAGACAGGCTGCATCACCTGATAGTGTACGCAAGAATTCAGTCGCCAATAATTTGGGATGTTTTTGCAATAAGTACATTTTTAATTGGAGGAATAATTATTTTATACTTGGGACTTATTGAAGATTTTGCTCTGCTAAGAGATAATCATTTCATAAAAGCGGGAAAGTTGCGTAAACGTTTGTATAAATTACTCGCATTAAGATATAATAAGTCTCCTGAGCAGACTAAAATATTATACAATAACCTTGACTTAATTTCCGCATTATTAATTCCTGTTGCAATCATACTTAGTACAATTTTATCATGGGTCTTTGGTTTGACATTACGCCCTGGCTGGAACAGTACCATTTTCGGCCCTTATTTCGTGTTTGCATCTATATATTCAGGTATAGCAGCAATAATTGTTGCATTATGGATTTTTCGAAAAGCTTATCATCTTGAAAAATATATAACAAAAGTCCATTTTATTAAATTGGGCATTCTTCTGTTAGTATTATCAATCCTTTACGGATATTTTACTTTCAATGAATATTTTTCTATATGGTATAGTTCGGAAAAATGGGATACTAAATTATTAGCAAAACTATTTGACTTTTCACAATACGGGTGGTTATTTATTTTTTCAAATTACGTTGGTATCCTGCTTCCAATAATTGTAGTTGCTGTTCCTTGGTTAAGAAGAATCAATAATATTGCCGTTGTTTCAGTAATTGTAATTATTTCATTGTGGATTAAAAGGTATATAATAGTTGTTCCAACTCTTGAAACAACCCTTTTTCCGATTCAGGATACCAGGGAAGCCTGGATTAATTATTCCCCTACCTGGGTTGAATGGAGTATCACTATTGGAGGTGTGGCAATGATTTGTCTGTTATTTATGCTTGTTTCAAGATTAATACCAATAATGCCCTTAAAAGAAGCTTTAGATAAAGAGAAAATTGGAAATAAAAATATCGTACCTGAGTTATGGGATTTCAACAAATAAATAAAACTTTAATAATTACAGTATTGCTTCTTCATACAGCCATAAAGATAATATCAGCTGCAGAAGAAGAACCGACACTTGAATTGTATAAGACAAAACTGGGCCTGAATTATACCAAAAAGACATCAGGAGATAAAATACTTATGGCAAGACTTACCTCAAGAGTTGAGAGGAAGTGGATCGGCATAAAAAATGCCGAAGTATATTTTTATGCTCAAGTTGACACAACGGATACTTTATTAGGTAAAACTAAAACAGACGATAACGGGGAATCTGTTCTGCATATTTCTGCTAGCAGAATATTAAAGAACTATAGTGATGATTTTATATTTAAAGTAAAGTTTGAAGGGAATGAAACATATACCGGAGCCGAAAAAGAGCTCAAGATCAGAAACGTTGAAATGATAATTTCTCTTTCTGAAGTTGATTCAATCAAAACAGTTAATATCGAGGTTTATGAGACTGATAGCATTAGTGAGAAACTTCCGCTTGAAGATGTAGATGTTTATTTTTATGTTACACGCTTATTTGGCCTATTAAAGATTGGTGAAGGCTGGCTTATAAATGGGAAAAGCAGCATAGAATTTCCAAATGACTTGCCGGGTGATACAACAGGTAATCTGACAATTGTTGCCAGAATAGAAGATAATGAAGTTTACGGGAATGTTGAAGTAAGAGAAAACATTGATTGGGGAATAGCTATATCTCATAATCCGGGTAATACAGCGAGGGAATTATGGACCCGTACAGCACCGTTATGGATGATAATATCCCTTGTCTCGCTTTTGTCATTTGCCTGGATAATATATATAATGTTGTTTTACAATATGTATAGAATCAGAAAGACAGGAAGCATTTCAAATAATAATATAGATTAGTTATTAATTAAGTGATTTTTAAAACAGGAGGTTAAAATGAAAAAGAAGATAGTTTTTTACGTTTTGCAATCAATAATTTGGGGAATTGTATTGATAATCAGTTTAAATTTTCAAGATCCCTGGGATGTTCCGTCAAAATATAAAAACATGAAAAATCCATATAAAGGAGAAAAGGATATTGACAGGATTGGATTCAGTCTTTACAGGACACATTGCAAGTCATGTCACGGTAAAACCGGCCTGGGTGATGGCACAAAAGCTACTGAGCTGGAAACTGTTATGAGAGAACTTACATCTAATGAAGTCAGGTCGCAAACAGACGGAGAGCTTTATTATAAGAGTATTATAGGAAGAGATGAGATGGCAAACTTTGAGAAAAAAATACCTGACGAAGAAGATCGCTGGCTACTGATAAATTATGTCAGGAATTTGCAGGAATAATTTAAATTATATTCTTGAGTAAGGAAAGAATTATTGGTTAATAAAGAAAATTAGCTTAAGATTTTCAGCCAGAGTGAATATCAGCAAATATGATTATAATAATTGAATCACTATAAAAATAAATATTAATAATTGAACCAATGATTAATATTACATCGATATGAGAATAGTGTAACAAATTGATTAGATATACCAACGGATGACGTAGAATATATAAAAATATAAAAGAACAGCATATTGCTGATATTATGGATAAGATTAAATATTCCATATTAGAAAAAGAACTCTATGACAGGATAAAGTGGTTCATCTATCTGAGATGGATTGCTTCTGTTGGATTATTCCTGGTAATTACAGTTTCATATTATATTTTAAAAGTGGATTTAATTGTAATTCCGTTATATATTGGGAACGGATTCCTGTTAGTCTATAATACCCTGTTTTATTTTCATTATAGGAAAAGTATAAATAAATGGCTTGATCAGTCAAATACTTTTGCGAATATTCAGATTTCCCTTGACCTGATCATGTTGACATATCTGATTTATTTCTCAGGTGATATAGAAAATCCCTTTGTCTTTTTTTATATTTTTCACATGGTAATTGCAAGTATTCTTTTAACAAACAGAGCCGCATATCTTCAGGCAACACTAGCAATTTTTTTATTGGGAGGAGTGTTCTTATTAATATGTTTAAAAATTATACCTCATCATCATGTTTTAGGAGAATTATCCAGAGAATTGTGTACACTGAATTATCCTTATTTTCTGATCAAATTTTCTGTATTTATTGTAACACTATATTTTACTGTATATATGTCAACTACCATTGCTAATAAGCTTAGAGAAAGGGAACTCGATCTGGAAGTAGCAAATACAAAACTGGAAAAACAAGACAAATTAAAATCTGAATATGTTTTAACTGTTTCTCATGATCTTAAGTCATCGCTGTCAGCAATTCAAAGCTGCCTGGTTGTGGTATTAAGTGATTTGGTCGGGGCAGTTTCTGAAAAAGCAAGGGAAATGATTACCAGGGCAGAACAACGGAGTCTTTCCCTTATAAAATTTGTTGAGGACCTGTTAAATCTTTCACGCATAAGAGCATCCAACAATTTAGAGAAACAGAAGGTTTCTTTATCAGAGCTGGTATATAAAACAACTGAGCAACTAGTCCCCCTGATTAAAAATAAAAATCTGAATATATTAACCAGGGGCTTTAATAGTAACTGCTACGTATATGCTAATAACCGTGAACTGGAAGGTTTATTTATGAATTTACTCTCAAATGCTGTTAAATACACTCCTCCTGAAGGAGAGATTGGAATTAGCTGCAGAAAGTCTAAAAAGGAAGAATATTACCAGATTACCGTTTCAGATACAGGCATTGGAGTACCGCGGAGCGATTTACCTCATATTTTTGATGATTTTTACAGGGGAGAAAATGCCAGAGTATTTGATAAGGATGGAACCGGACTGGGATTATCAATTGTAAAACATATTATTAATGATATGGGATGTGAAATAAAGGCTGAAAGCCAACTTAATAAAGGAACAAAATTTATTTTTAATCTACCTGCACAAGTGTAATATATACAAGAGGAATTTACTATGAACGAAAAACAAAAAATTTTAATCATTGAAGATGATCATGACCTTATAGAAGCATTTTCTTTAATTTTGAAATCAAGAAAATATCAGATTGTCAGAGCTTATAATACTGAAACCGGAGTGAAAATGATAAAACAGGAAAAACCGGACTTAGTAATTCTTGATGTAATGTTTGGCAGTAAAGGTAAAACAAAAGGTTTTGATCTTGCTGTAAAAGTCAGGCAGGATAAAAGTATGGCTAAAGTGCCAATATTGATGTTAACCTCTGTTAATGAAGCATATCCTGGCTTTGATTTTTCACCTGATACTGATGAAGAATTTTTACCGGTGGATGAGTTCATTAATAAGCCAGCTCAACCCGATGAATTGGCAGAAAAAGTAGAAAAATTGCTTAAGGCAAAAACAAGTAAATGGGCAAACTGGCCTAACAGGAAGGAAATAGATCTGGACTAATGCAAGGAATATAATACTCAATGCTGAAAAAAGTTGAACTTATAAAATAGGGATACCCTTCCTTTCTAAAGGTACTGGTTTATTATAGGCTATTTATTTAATAATTTAGCTAAAAGAAAGGAATGGGTATTCTTTATTAATTCCTGTTATCTCCGCTGAAATTCAAAATACTTCTATTATAAGATTCAAAATATTATTCTAATTTTGCAGAGATTTATCAGCGGATTAAGAATAATATTGATTGGCAAAGTTTGGTAAAATAAGGAATTGCCTGGACTGTATGATGAAAGCTCCACCTTTTAAGCTTCTCTCAAAATCCGAACTGGAGTTAATAAATGAGTACAGGCTGGAAGTAAAGTATAATGAAGGTGAGGTTATTTTTAAGCAAGGGACATCCCTTACTCATTTAATTATATTAAACTATGGGCTGGCTAAGGTATACCTTGAAGGGACAAATAAAAAAAACTTGATTCTAAGATATTTAAAACCTTCTGAATTTCTGGGCTGGCCTGGTGCTTTTATAGATAACAGGCATCATTTTTCAGTTGCGGCAGTTACAGAATCCCTGGCATGTCTGATAAATATTAATATTTTCAAGCAGATTTTACAGCAAAACAGTGATTTTTCTTTAGCATATATAAAGAATACAAGTGAAGCAAGCATTCGTAGATTTGATAAACTCATTAATCTGACTCAAAAGCATATGCATGGACGAATTGCTAGTGCTTTAATCTATATTAATGATGAGGTATATAATAATAATACCTATGATTTATCAATTACAAAACAGGATTTGGCGGAACTAACGGGGATGAATAAAGATAGTGCTGGCAGAATATTAAAAGAATTTACTGACAGTGAAATAATATCTGTTAATAAGAATAAAATTGAAATAATTAATTTTGATTTATTAAAACAAATTAGTGAGTTTGGATAAATATAATCACTAAACTTGTGCCGGAATTAGCAAAACGAATTTATCACCTTCTTCTTCCTGTACTTTTTCGAAAAATTTACATGTCATACAGGATTTTAATTCCTGAGCAAATATTCCATTTATTTTTTCCTGACATAGTGTTCCTGTTATTGCCCAGCATATTCTTCCAGCACTTTTACCGCTGTTTATACCATGACAATAGTCCAGAGTCGGAACAGGACACGACCCTAATTCACCAACATGTATTCCGCCTGGTTCTCTCCCGCACTTCATATATTCCCAACAGTTCTGTTGTGCTGACATAATATACCTTAAAATTTTACTTAAAGTTAGATAAATCCTGTCTTAGAAACAAATATATGAAATTATATTAAACTTGAAAAGTTAAAATATTCAATAAACAAATAAACAAGGGACAAGGATAAAGGATTAAGTGGTAAGTATTAATTTTTAATTATTTTCTTGTGTTGTTTTCTGAATTAATAATAGAAAACCAGTATTATCACTTAATAAAAAAACCGCCAATAATATTGACGGTTTTAGTTACCAGTATTGATTTACTTCAGTATTATGAGAGTGATTTTAAACCATATACTTTTATATGAGATGCCCATCCAGGGCACCATTTGCGATGCCAGACCATGACTTTATTAAAATTTGAATCTGGCTTTTTGTATGCAAAAGCACAGATCCCACAATTATGACAAAGATTTGCCCATGCCATGGTTACAATTCCATGTCAGAAGATATACAATATATATGCTAAATTAATAAAATGATAATATATCATATTTACTCAATATACTTACTAAGTAATACAATCCCTCGATTAAACAGGAATTTCCAACTAATGCAATACAAGCGTTGCTGAAGCTTATGTTTTAAATCTATAGTTTTGCAAGTATTAATCCAAAATGATAAGGTTCAATTATAGTATTATTTTTATGGAGAATAAATTTTCGTTTATCAATGTAGCCTAAAATTTGCTCAGGACTTGGTCTGATGCTCAATTTGGGTCTTTAATAAGACGCGTAGTCGGAATTGTAAAAGTACCATAACCACAACCAATTTCAACCTGATCCTGTATAAGAGAGTCAAATTTATAATTCATCTAAAATCAGTTCTAAGTTAAAAACCCTGACCATATTTTCTCTACCGGCATCTCGCTATTTCTTACTTTCATTAATAATGGCATTTGGGTGTTGCTTTTTATATTATTAATTATAGTCTTATACCAGTCTTTATTCCAAATGAATGCATCCAGTTACTGTTTTTACTTCCTAGTGAAGGATATCGTGTAAGGCTGTATTCTATTTTTATCAGGAATTGTATTTTACTGGTTTTTATCATATTAATTCCAGTTTCAAATTTTGTATGGTGGCCAAAGATGCTCCCATCAATTTCATCAATAGATAATTGATTAAGTAGCAATGCATAACCAATAAAAGGAATTATTACTTTATCTTTCCTCAGCTCATGTCTAACAGTCCAACCATAGGTCAAAATTTTTATATTGCGTCCATTAAATTTATCATCAGCAAACAAATAAGTATAACCTAATGGGACTGATAAGTACACATTCTTTTTCTGGTTGGGACCAGATAAATTCCATGCATAATCAAGTAATGCTGAAACACCTGATGTTGCTTCATAATCAAATCCTGAATAAATTATATGATTATATCCTGCTTCTAAGGAATATTGTTTACGAGGTTTTTCAACAGGATTTCCATTTGCCAGGGAAAAGAGAAGTGATATTATGATTGGTATTAAAACATATTTTTGCATATTGCTCTATTATTTAAATCATTTGTTTTGTAACATCCAGGTTTTATGATATAACAATTCCCATAAATATAAAGAATTTCTACCTGTCGGGTAAACACTTATCATTTCTAAATTTATAATATTTCCATTTAGATTTGAAGCTGTTTTATAGCTTAACATCTCAATTGCTTCAATGTTTAAAGTTACTCTAGTCAATACAACTATTATTCCTGAACGGTTACTTAGTTTTTACAAGTTATGTTTTCTTACTTGAGGATTTCTCATTGGGCTTTTTGAACTAGAGTTACTTGGCATACCTTCACCTAAGATATTTTCACCCATAAAAGATATATTATGAGCTTCTGATGCAAGCCAAGGCTATTCTGATATTTCTTATTTGCTGGTTTGGTATTAATTATTTACCTTCAGCTCACAACAGTGCGCACATTGATATTATTAATGTGAATTATTAATAAGAGGTATATAGCATAAATAAAAATAATTAAAATTTAATTAAGTGATAAAAAATATTTCTAAAAGTATTGTGGTTCCGGCTGCTATGCTTATGCCGTTTATCCTGATCACAGTATGTTTCCCATTATGGGGATTTGCAAATGACATTACGAATCCTATGGTATCTTCTTTCAAAACCATACTGATTATGCCAAACTGGCAAAGTGCTCTAATACAGATGGCCTTTTACGGGGGTTATTTCGCTATGGCCTTTCCGGCCGCTCTTTTTATAAAAAAATATACATATAAATCAGGAATATTAATGGGTCTTGGTTTGTATGCCACAGGAGCTTTATTATTCATTCCCGCTACTTTGCTATCTGTATTTGCTCCTTTTATTATAGCATATTTCATATTAACCTGCGGATTGTCATTCCTTGAAACAAGTGCTAATCCTTATATACTTTCAATGGGACCTGATGAAACAGCTACACGACGTCTTAATCTGGCACAGGCTTTTAATCCTTTGGGATCGTTGTTAGGGATGTTCACAGCCCGTAAATTCATCCTTGCCCGGTTAGATACACGTACATATGATGAACGTTTGATGATGGCTACATCAGATGTGGAAAAACTGGAGGAAATTACAAGAGCTGATCTTACAATTATCCGGAATCCTTATGTTGCACTTGGAATCGTCATTTTAATTTTCTTTATAATAACTGTCTTTGCAAGAATGCCAAAATCTGATGACGATCACTCTATTCATTTTATGGAATCTATAAGACGTTTATTGAAACGCAGAAGATATACAGAGGGTGTTATCGCGCAGTTTTTCTATGTAGGGGCTCAAATTCTCTGCTGGACATTCATTATTCAATATGGTGAATCCATGGGTTTGACCAAAGCACAAGCTCAAGATTACAACATTGTTGCAATGGTATTCTTTGTAAGCAGCCGTTTTATAGCAACTGCCCTTATGAAATATATACGTGCCGGCAAGCTTTTAATGATTTTCGGTATTGGTGCAGTTACAATGACATTCGGCACAATCCTTCTACCCGGGATGATCGGATTATTTAGTCTTGTTGGAGTTTCAGCTTTTATGTCACTGATGTTTCCGACAATATATGGCATCGCACTTAAAGGTACGGGTGATGATACTAAATTCGGTGCGGCCGGTCTTATAATGGCAATCCTCGGGGGATCTATACTTCCTCCACTGCAAGCATTGATATTAGATATTGGAGGGCCCGGGTATACTGATATCACTTTAGCAGGGATCAACGAGGTCAGACTGTCATTTTTGATACCTATATTCTGCCTTGCTGTGGTAGTATGGTATGGTTACAGAACAGAAAAGGTGCATGATTTAAAATCAGTATGACAGGTTTTTCTTTAATAAGTCTTCAAGTGTAACAGATTTATAGTGAGTGGTTATTAAATCATTCAGATTTCTCCAAAATTCCTGAACTTCGCATTTGTCTTCCCTGTTGCAATACATACCGTCTTCAATGCACTCTATTATGTTAATGCCCGGTTCAAATGCATTGTTAATATCATAAATTGTAATTTCAGAAGGATTTCTTGTTAGCACATATCCTTCTTTTTTACTTTTTTTTCGAATCAGCTGAGCAACTTTTAATCCGTTAATAATATGATCAAGATATTTATTTGATATTTCCTGGTTTTTCGATATATCTTTTTGAAATATTCCTGTACCATTGTTGTTTTTAGCAATCTCTATCATTGCCCTGATACCATATCTTATCCTAGTATTTACTTTCAATTTTTGCAAAATTTAAATTGTCATTACAATTATACAAAAAACCAAAGTTAATCAACAGATTATTATTGACTTTAATTAATCCCTTAAGTTTTTCGGGAGGTTCAAGGTTAAAATCTGATAATTTTATGTTTTTTAAACCCTGAATAAAAATATATTCATCATAGCACCTTGAAGTTTCGTATGCAACCTTATATCTTTGAGTTACACCTGTCAGTGTAATTTCCAGCTGAAAATACTTCTTCAGGCTTTTTTGAAAAATATTATTTAAAGTCTGGTAATTAATCCCAATAATGATAAAGGGATAAGATTCTGCATTCAATAATTTTATAAAATCTTTATAAATCAAAGGATTGCTTGTCCTGAACTTTTTAATAGGTATTTGAAGTTCTATTACAGGTGATTCATTGTTAATTGTTTTTTTGTTTATTGAGTCATTTAAATTTACAGGTGACAATGAGCTTGTTAATTTAAAATTATTTATATTGCTGGTGCCGGAAATTTGAATATAACCCGCACATATATTGTATTCATACTCAATAATGTTAGTTTCTTGCGATAGTAACAAACAATGCTGAAGTATATAAAAAATGATTATGATAAAAAATTTTTTCATGTTTACCAATGTCACAAATAAATAAGTATATGTCATTTAAAAAGAAACGGCTGCTTCAAACATTAATCCGCTAAATTCGGCTCCCTGATATAATTGTCCTGACCATCCGTCTCCGGTATATGTTTGTCTGACATATTCAACTTTTGCTAAAACATTTTCTGTCAGAAACCATCCCAGTCCAAAATTGAGTCTGTTAATATTTTGCTTTTCAGTATTTTCAGTTTGTTTTCCGGTAACGATATTATATCTGCCTCCACCGTAAAACTGTTCATCTCTGCCAAATCTATAGATTAGTTCAGCGGCTATCTGTGTAAAATTACCTTTATCATCATTATCCCCGCCCATGGCCATTTCGTATATGCCAAAGAATTCAAGGCCAAATAATTTCATAAAAGGATTTACTTGTATGGCTGTTAACTGGCTAAAACGAGGGTTAAATCTGCCGCTGGTAAAATTATCATCTTCATTTTCTCTGACAAGCACAGAATAGTATCTCGAACCTGAACGGTCACCACCATAAAGATAGCTGCCTGTTGAAGCCCCATTATTAATATACCATGAGCCTGTTAACCTTACACGCACTTCATCTTTTAACTGATTATCATATCCCAGCTTTCCGTAAAAAGACAGTTTATTATCATGATTGTATCGGCTAGTAACAATAACATTCTGGTTTAATTTACCATTTGAAATCCCTAATACGCCAATAAATCCATTAGTTTGTACAGTCAGCTCTCCAAACGCCTCTGTTGAAAAGGCATCCATAATATAATTACCTACAAATGGATTATTAATGGCCCTGGCATTATCGGTTCTCCTGAAATGTCCATCGCCATAGTTAATTTCATCAAGCCCGACTTTTATGGATATTTTATCCATTATGTCTGTCAAAAATCCCTCACTAATAAAATCAAGCTTATCTATCTTAACGTATCCTCCTTTTACCCAGGCTTCAACGTGATGGCGTGATGAAAGGTATGTTCTGAGGTGCAGTCTGAGTCCATCTGCCAGGAATGCGTTAATGTTCAGATTAGCAGTAGGTAAATTAAAATTTGAAACCAAATCATACAAAGTATCTATTTCGCTGCTATGATCCAGACTTTGAAACTGTAGTGCAAAATCAGAACCAACCTTAACAGCCAGACCATCAAATTCTGTAATTTCAGTTTTCTGTTCTTCAAATTGTTGCCCAAAGAGTGCAACAGAAATAAGTATACCGTTCAATATTATGGCAATTTTTTTCATCTTTTATATTTATTTAAGTTGTTTTAAAATAAGGTTGAATTTAATTACGACTTCATCACCGGTTTTTAAGGTTCCAAGCATTGCAGTTGGCGGATCTATATTAAATTCAGTCATTGCCAGCTTCTTTGAACCTGTTACCCGTATCAATTCATCTGAAATAATTTTTCCTGTATAAAACAGGGTTATAGATTTTGTTACTCCACCAATAAAAAGACTTCCGGCTATCTCCCCTTTAAATGATTTTGATCCTAGAGGTATTTCTTCAGGATAAGAACTGGCAAACTGGATTTCTTTATAGGTATCAGCTTTAAGTGCCTTGTAAGTTTTTTTATCCATTACGGAATAATCGCTCTTAAGGCTTTTTGAAATTCCTTTGAAATCAACTTTTTTAATTGTAATAGATGGATTATAAATGTCTATTAAAAGATTGCATCTATAATCCTGCAAAGGCATTTCCCAATTATGCAGTGTGGATGTCCCTGATACCGATATTGAGCTCTTTTCCCTGATGACCTCAAATGTCCGCTGGGCTATACTATGGTTTGATAATATTATTACTAAAACAATAATTATCAGCCTGTTTATTGATGATTTATTCATAATATACTATTAATACTATCTATCCTATCTAATAAATAGTGCAAAATTAAAAAATTTTTTTTAATAATATACATATCTGCCATTAATTTTATTATTTATCCTCTACTAAAGATTGACAGAGAAGGAATTTTCAGAGTTACCGAGTAACCAGATAATCCGGGGGCCTAGTCTGGCAAAATATCAAGCTTTCTAACTAAAGATATTGACAGGATTTGTGGTTTTTAAATAATTAATTTGTACAACTTACATTGAAGATTTACATGTTTAGGGGCTATATATAAAAATTACTCTTATATTTGGTTTTATGAAACGAACATTAAAAGTATTTTCAAATAAATACGGAAATACCCATACCGATCAGCTGGCTGATTATGTAAGTTTTCTACCTGCAGGGCAAGCATATATCTTGCTTAATAAGAGGAATATTTCACGGATGAGAATATTTAGAATTTTTTTGTTTTTACTGTTTTTCATTGTTTTGTTCTTTAAAAATCACAGTTATTCTCAAGAACTTGATACCGTTAAATTTCAGCAAATTCTTGGAATGTCTCTTGAAGAGATACTTAAAATCGAAGTTGTAACATCTTCTAAAACTCCTCGATTAGCCTCGGATGTAACACAGAAGGTTGATGTTATTACCGCCCATCAAATTAATCAGATAGTGTCGGACAAAAGAAATATTGCTGAGTTAATTCAATACCTGCCCGGGGCATCGGTTAAAGTATTATCTCGAAATGATGCCAACTGGGGCGCTTACGGGGGAATAGGCCCGAAGTATAGCACTTTTATGATACAGGGATTACCTGTTGATGCTTTTATTGATCCTCAGGGTATTGATGCAATTGCTATTAAACATATTGAGATTCAACGGGGGCCTGCTTCCATTCTTTATCCTAATTATTTATCACAGGATTTTGCAGGAAATCAAAGTCCGTTAGCAGGTACAGTGAACCTTATTTTAAAGGAACATATAGACAAACCCAAGACAACGGTTTTATTTGGTTATGGCTCCTATAATACGTATACTGGTCAGATTTATCATGAAAACCGTTTTGGCAGATTGCATATTTTTGGAGGTGTTTCATACGAGAATTCGGAGTATACAAATTATGGTACTTCTGACTCATGGTTAAATATGCTCAAAAACCCTGAGTATCAAAAGGGAAAAGCTTTTATTGGCACCTCCCTGTACCTTGATAAAGCCGAAAAACATAAAATTACTCTGTTTGGAAACCATACTTTACACCGGGGTGACTTTGGGCGTATCAACAGGGAATATAATTTTAATTACAGCTTAATGAATTTAGGCTATTCCGGACAGTTGACAGATAAATTAGAACTTACATTTAAAACAGGAGTACGTCTGTATGACAAGGAATACCAGGATGATAACTATAATACGGATAGTCTGGATCTATCATTAAAAGAAACTTCCGGTGT
>CP070654.1:1497911-1504782 GCA_020354785.1 Bacteroidales bacterium | reverse complement strand
ACAGGAGCAGTTAGATAACCTTAGAATTATAGCAGATGAAATAGTTATAAATATCTGGAATGAAGTGGAGAAACACTACAAAAATGAACCGGAGGATTTGAGAAGAGAAAAAGCAAAAAAATACGGGCTCGTTTATGTATTCAGAAGAAATGAATTAGCTAATGCTAAATCTCCCGAAGATTTATCTGCCAGAAGCTCTTGATTTTGTAATAAGGTAGATTATATAAACAAGTGTGAAAGACAAAAAGATACTCAAGCCCAGAAAAATAAAATCCCCCTCTGAAGTCCCCAAGTTTTCAATTTCTGATTTTCCTATATTGTTGCCGGAAATATAATAATAGACAACCGCAAATGCATTATTAAAAAAATGGACTATAACAGGAAGCCAGATCGTCCTGCTCCAGACAAACAGATAACCAAAATAGATTCCAAGCAACAATCTTGGTAAGAAACCAAAAAACTGCATATGTATAAAACTGAAAAGAAAAGCTCCTATCAGAATTCCAATGTGAACATTTTTTGTCCATTCTATAAATAATCGCTGAAATATTCCTCTGAATAAAAGTTCCTCTCCAATAGCAGGTAGAATACATATCATTATAATGTTAGTAATAAATCCCTTTAATGTAATTGTATCCAGAAATGATTCCATAAGATTACCCGCCTCATTTTCCATATCTATAATTTTATCTTCCAGAATTCCCATAAACTCAGGAAAGTTAAGATTTGAATTTAAATATGACATGAAATTGATTACAGGAACTGAAATAACAATTGATAGAACTGACAAAATTATATAAGAAATATGAGGGCTGTTTTTTAGTTTCAGATATTCCCAGACATTGCCATAAAAAATAAAAGCCAGTATAAACGGGGGAATAATGAAAACCCCGACCGACTGAAAGATCTGAAAAAATTTTGCGATTATAACATTATTTAAATCGGGGCCTGATACTATATATTGTTTAGCTTCAGCATAACTGAGATTAAAAACTGGTACTGCAAGAAGTAAAGCAATAAAAAAGAAAATTAAAAAACATGAAAGTGTAATAAAAAATGCAAAAAACACTTTATTCCATGCAGGTATATCATAGAATAAATCAAATTTCCGTCGCATACAATTTTAATCTGATAAAAAAATTTCTTCTCTTTTTATTTAATAATTTTGTACCGAATTTAACTATTTAATTCGGTTTTGGTAAAAATAAAGCATATTGAACTTGGAGAAAAACCTTTACTGCTTGCACCAATGGAGGATGTAACTGATCCTTCATTCAGGTATATGTGTAAATACTTTGGGGCCGGCTTAATGTATTCAGAGTTTATATCAGCTGAGGGCCTCATAAGAAACGGGAAAAAAAGTCTTAAAAAATTAAATATTTATGATCAGGAAAGGCCCGTTGGAATACAGCTTTACGGCCATATTCCGGAATCAATGGTTGAAGCAACAAGAATTGCAGAACGTGTTAAACCTGATATAATTGATATTAATTTTGGATGTCCTGTAAGAAAAATAGCTGCAAGAGGGGCAGGTGCAGGTATGTTGACAAACCTTCCATTAATGATAAGCATTACTGAGACTATTGTAAAAACAACAAATATTCCTGTTACAGTGAAGACAAGACTTGGCTGGGATGAAGAAAACAAAAATATTGTTGAGGTGGCAGAAAGACTGCAGGATGCAGGAATCAAAGCCATTACAATTCATGGCCGTACGAAAATGCAACTTTTCAGGGGAAGTGCTGACTGGACGCTGATTGGAGAGGTAAAGAACAATCCACGAATGAAAATTCCTGTTTTCGGTAACGGTGATATTACAGGGCCGCAAGGAGCAAAGGAAGCATTTGATAAATTTGGAGTTGATGGGATAATGATTGGACGGGCTACTATCGGAAGGCCGTGGATATTCCGGGAGATCAGGGAATTCCTAGATACCGGTAATATTATGAAACCTTTGACATTACCGCAGAAAGTTGACCTTGCTAAAATGCATCTTAAAAAATCTATAGAGACTAAAGGAGAGCCCAGAGGCGTATATGAAATGCGCAGGCATTTTTCATATTACTTTAAGGGATTGCCGGATTTTAAAGAATTGAGAATAAAACTTCTGACATCTTTAGATACTCGGGAAATATATAACCTGCTTGACTTAATATCTGAAAAATATTGTGATTGTTAGTCCGGCCTTTAACCTGCCGGAGGATAATCAATGTTATAATGTAATCCTATACTTTCTTCTCTGCGCATAGCCATTTTGATAATTAAATACCCAACATTGATTAAATTTCTGAGTTCACAAAGTTGCTTTGATAATTTTGATTTCCTGTACAGTTGTTCTGTTTCTTTATAAATGATTTCCAGCCTGTCAAGAGCTCTCTTCAAGCGCAAATTTGAACGCACTATCCCTACATATACACTAAATATCTGCTGTACTTCTTTATAATTTTGTGTAATTAACACCATCTCTTCAGGATGTTTTGTTCCTTTATCATCCCAGTCAGGTATATCCTTCTGAATCTTAATATTTTTCATTTGTTCAATTGCATCCTGTGCAGCACGATCAGCATATACAATTGCTTCAATAAGAGAGTTTGAAGCCAGCCTGTTGGCGCCATGCATGCCGGTGGAAGAAGTCTCCCCCGCTGCATACAATCTTTTAATCCAGCTCCTGCCATTTGTGTCGACTTTAATACCCCCGCATAAATAATGAGCAGCCGGAACAACAGGTATCATTTCTTTGGTAAAATCACATCCTATAGATAAACATTTTTCATTAATATTAGGAAAATTCTTCCTGAGCTTTACAGCATTAAGATGAGTGCAATCCAGATACACAAAATCATCTCCCTTTATTTTCATCTCATTATCTATTGCCCTGGCTACAATATCACGCGGAGCTAATGAATTTCTTTTATCATATTTATGCATAAACTCTTTGCCATCAATTGTTTTCAATATACCTCCAAACCCGCGTAAAGCTTCAGTTATTAGAAAAGAAGGACGTTCTCCCGGGTTATATAAAGAAGTAGGATGAAACTGGAAAAATTCCATATTTTCAACAGTCCCCTTTGCCCGGTAAATCATTGCAATTCCGTCACCTGTAGCAATCACCGGATTAGTAGTTGTTTTATAGAGGTTGCCTGCTCCGCCTGTAGCCACCAGTGTAACTTTCGATAAAAGAGTACTTATCTTATGGGTTTTAAAATTAATGGCATAAACGCCATAACATTCTGTATCACTATGCATACGCTTAACCAGTTTTCCAAGGTGATGCTGTGTAATCAGGTCTATTGCAAAATGATGCTCGAATACATCAACATTCGGGTGGTTTTTTATTCTCTCACTTAAAGCCCTTTGTATTTCATATCCTGTAGTATCCTTATAATGCAGTATTCTGTGCTCCGAATGGCCCCCTTCCTTTGCTAAATCGAATTTTCCACTGGATTCCCTGTCAAATCTTGCACCCCAGTCTATAAGTTGCTGTATTTGTTTTGGCGCTTCCTTTACAACCATTTCAACTACTTCCCTCCTGCATAGATTGTTACCCGCATCCAAGGTGTCTTCAATATGTTTATTATATGAATCCGGTTCGTATGTTACTGCAGCAATACCGCCCTGTGCATAGCTAGTGTTAGTTTCAAGTAATTCTGCTTTTGTTAATACCGCAACTTTACCATAATCGGCTACTTTAAGTGTAAAACTTAGTCCTGCCAGGCCTGAACCTATAACTAAAAAGTCATATTCTTTATTCATAATACATAAATATATTTACAAAGATATAAATCAGACATGTATCCGTCAAATATGAATTTTTATTTCGTTTTTGAAAAAATTAAAATGCATAAGGGTGAAAACAAAACATTTTAAATTACATTTGCGGCAACTATAAATTTATAGTTTAACCCTTAAATATTTTTTTATGGCAAAGGATGACATTTTCAAGAAGATTATTGCGCATTGCAAAGAATATGGTTTTATTTTTCCTTCAAGTGAAATATACGACGGCCTTGGAGCTGTATATGATTATGGCCAGAATGGAGCAGAACTAAAGAATAATATTAAAAAATACTGGTGGGATGCTATGGTTCTTTTAAATGAGAATATTGTCGGAATCGATTCTGCTATTTTCATGCATCCAAGAATCTGGGAAGCTTCAGGACATGTAGGAGCATTTAATGACCCGCTTATTGACAATAAGGATTCAAAAAAAAGATACCGTGCTGATACTCTTATCGAAGATTTTTTAGATAAACTTGAAGATAAAATACATAAAGAGCTGGAAAAGGCACGCAATAAATTTGGAGATGATTTTGATGAAGAAAAATTTAAAGAAACAAATCCCAGGGTTCTTGAAACCCGCAAAAAGATTAATGAAATAAAATCAAGATATATAAAGGCCAGTGAAAAAGAAGATCTTGGAGAACTTAAGCAGATCATTTTAGATGCAGGGATTGCCTGTCCTGAATCAGGAAGTAAGAACTGGACTGACGTACGCCAGTTTAACCTTATGTTCAGCACCCAGCTTGGATCAGTAAATGAAGATACTTATACCATTTATTTAAGGCCGGAGACTGCCCAGGGAATATTCGTGAATTTCCTTAACGTGCAAAAAACTGCCCGGTTAAAGATACCTTTTGGAATTGCCCAGATAGGGAAAGCATTCAGGAACGAAATCGTCGCCAGGCAGTTTGTTCTGCGTATGCGTGAATTTGAACAGATGGAAATGCAATATTTCATTAGTCCGGGTACAGAAATGAAATGGTATGAGTTCTGGAAAAATGCACGCATGAAATGGCATAAAGCAATAGGTATGGGTGACGAAAAGTATCGTTTTCATGATCACGACAAACTTGCTCATTATGCTAATGCAGCTACAGATATAGAATTTAAATTTCCAACAGGATTCAAAGAAGTAGAAGGGATCCATTCAAGAACAGATTATGATCTGGGAAACCATGAAGAGTTTTCTGGCAAGAAAATACAATATTTTGATAATGAAACAAATAAAAGCTATTGCCCTTATGTAGTTGAAACATCCATAGGACTCGACAGGACGTTATTCTCCATTATATCAAACGCATTTACTCAGGAAAAAGTAGACTGGGAAGGAAGTGCAAAAGAAGAAAGAGTTGTTATGAAAATACATCCTGCTTTAACACCTGTAAAACTTGCTGTATTGCCATTAACTAAAAAGGACGGATTACCGGAAAAAGCCCGGGAAATTATGGATAATCTTAAATTAGATTTTAATTGTCAGTACGAGGAAAAAGATTCCATTGGAAGAAGGTACAGAAGGCAGGATGCTATAGGAACTCCATTTTGTATCACAGTTGACCATCAGACTCTGGATGACAATACAGTAACTGTAAGATACAGAGATACTATGAAGCAGGAAAGAGTAAATATTAGCCGGCTCCAGGAAATAATGGGTGAGAAGGTTAGTATGAAAAAGCTGCTTGAGAAATTAAAATGAAAAAAGTACTTGTTATTACATATTATTGGCCTCCAAGCGGAGGTTCCCAGGTATTACGATGGTTAAAATTTTCAAAATATTTGCCCGAATTCAGATGGGAACCGGTAATCTATACACCTGAGAATCCGGAACCGCAACAGACAGATAATTCGCTGATACAGGAAATACCTGATACGATTAAAGTAATCAAACGCTCCATCTGGGAGCCCTATAAATTTTACAGGATTATTAACAGGAAAAAAAAGGGAGAAAAGATTTCCACTGCCTTTATTTCAGAAAAAAAAAGCAATAATATAATTGACAAAGCATCTAATTTTATCAGAAGTAACTTCTTTATTCCTGATGCACGTAAATTCTGGATAAAGCCATCTTTCAGATTCCTGAAAAAATATATAAAGAATAATACAGTTGATTTAATAGTATCATCAGGCCCGCCCCATAGTATGCATATTATTGCTTTTCTGTTGAAAAAAAATCTTAATATCCCCTGGATAGCAGATTTCAGGGATCCCTGGACAAAAATTGATTACTATAAAGAACTTCTTCTTACCTCCTGGGCGGACAGAAGACACCACAGACTGGAAAAAAAAGTACTTACAACTGCAGATTTTGTTTTAGCTGTAGGTCCGACAATGAAAGAAGAATTCATAAAAGCGGGAGCCAGAAATGTAAAGACAATAACTAACGGATTTGATGATTATAAGTTGCCGGCAGATAGAATTAAACAAGACAGTAAATTTTCCATTACACATGTTGGCTCAATACCAAAAAGCAGAAATGCTGAAATTCTCTGGAAAGCTATATCAGAACTTATTAAAACTCAGAAAGGTTTTGGAGACAACCTTCAGATAAATCTTATTGGAAAAGTTGATTACTCGGTTATCGATTCGCTAAATAAGTATAACTTAATTAATTTTACTATTCAAAATGAATATATTCCCCATTTACAAGCATTAAAAAGAATGTCAATGTCGCAGGTTTTACTATTGCTAATTAATAATACTCAAAATGCAAAAGGGATTTTAACAAATAAATTTTTTGAATATTTATCAGTAAAGCGCCCTATTCTGGCTATTGGTCCAACAGATGGAGACATAGCCGGTATTTTAGCCTCTTCCAGGGCAGGAAAAATATCTGATTTTGATGATCTGAATAATCTGAAAGAAAATATTGCTTCTTATTATAATATGTACTTAATGGATAAGCTGGAAATTAGTTCCGGGAATATTGACCGGTTTTCAAGACTTAATTTAACCAGAGAACTGGTAACAACTTTTCAGGAGGTTATAAAGTGAAAAAAATATTAACTATACTGGGTGCCCGGCCTCAACTTATAAAAGCTGCAAGCGTTAGCAGGGTATTAAAGAATTCCGGGATGAATGAAAAAATTATCCATAC
>CP070654.1:1492241-1497811 GCA_020354785.1 Bacteroidales bacterium | reverse complement strand
GAATTCATGAGATATGTTTGTAAAAAACCTTAGCTTCATATCATTGTACTCTTCGGCTTTTTCCCTTTCAATTCTTTCCAGCTGTATACTATGCTTGTATCTAGCCCTTGCCAGAACCTGGATCCTGAAATAGTAAAGTAACAACAGAAGAACTATGCCATATACAAAGAATGCCCATATAGTCTCCCAGTATGCGGGAAGTACAGTAATGTCTATTTTTGTTATATCATCACTCCATATACCATCTTTGTTTGTTGATTTTACCATAAATGTATAGTCTCCCGGCCTCAGGTGTGAATATGTTGCATATCTTTTCCTGGCATCTGAATATATCCAGTTATCGTCAAAATTTTCCAGCTGATATGCATACTTAATCTTATTTTGTGAATTAAATGTCAGGGCAGCAAACTCAAAAGCAAATGCGTAGTCTTTTCGAGTAAGCTTAATCTTATCAGTAAAAATTATTGATTTGTACAATATTTGCCTTCCTTCTTCTCTTTTGCCAACCGGAACCGATTTATTAAAAAGCTGCAGATCGGTAATAATTACTTCCGGAAAACCCTTGCTTAACTTAATATCGGCCGGATTAAAAACATTTAATCCGTTAATCCCGCCAAAATACATTTCACCTGACCGGCTTTTCATGCATGCACGCCAGTAAAACTGTGAACCCTGCAAACCATCAACAACATCAAAATTGTAGAAAGTTTCATTAACAGGATCAAATTTGGATAATCCCTGGTTTGTACTGATCCACAAATAACCATCGTCATCTTCAAGAATGCCATATATTGTATTTCCTGATAATCCGTCTTCATCACTATAATAAATAAACTGTCCCGAAATACTATCCCCCTGTTTAATACTGTCATGTTTCAGCTTATTAAGACCTCCGGCATAAGTTCCTATCCATAAATTCCCCTTGCTGTCCTCATACAAAGTAACAATTCTGTTATCACTAAGGCTGTTAATATCGGCCGGATTTTCTGTGAAGTGAATTATTGTATCAAGTTCAGGACTATCATTCTTTAAGATTATCTTATTCAATCCATTAAAAGTACCAACCCATAAATTACCTGAATTATCCTTTACTATCTTATTAATGGAGCTGGCAGTCAGCTTTCTTTTAACGTCCTGCTCACTATCAAATCTCACCAGTTCTTTATTCAGCTGGTCATAAAGATACAGTCCCCCGTTACAACCGACCCATAGTCTCCGGTATTTATCTTCATATATATCATTTACAAATTCAGGCACTTCAAGAATATTGCGGATTACTTTACCGCTCCTTTTATCCAGTTTATTCAATCCTCCTCCCCATGTCCCTACCAGTAAATTACCTGTGATATCTTCATGAATGGTTGTAACGATATTATGGCTCAGACTGTTAATATTCTCAGGATGATGAAGATAGTGAACAAAACTATTCCTGTGATATTTATTCAGACCACCGCCGTATGTTCCTATCCACACAATTCCTTCACCATCTTCATATATTGCCCTGATTGTATTATATGATAGACTGTTGGGATTTGCCGGATCATTTCTTATTAGTTTGAATTGCTTTTCTTTTATATCCAGTAAGTTTATCCCGGTATTTACGGTCCCAATCCATAATAATCCTTCTTTATCAAAAAACAGATAATCAACATAATTGTCGCTAAGACCTTCAGGATTTGTCACATCATACTTCCAGTGAGAAAACAATTTCTCTGCAGCATCAAACCTGTTTAAACCACCTGACTTTGTTCCTATCCAGAAATTACCTGTTTCATCCTTAATAATTGAAGTAATAGAATTATCGCTAATTGTCTTAACATTTCCTTTTTTACTGAAATACCTGCTAAATGCTTCAGAGCTTTTATTAAAAATATTGAGCCCGTCTTCTGTTCCTACCCACAACTCATTTCCGGAATTATCTTCCGAAATTGATGTAATTATGTTATTGCTGATGGATTTTGAATTGTTTTTCCGGCTTTTGAAGATTTTAGTATCACCTGAATCCCTGAAGTATTTTACCAGCCCGGAATTAGTACCAATCCATAAAATATTTTCTTCATCTTCATAAATAACCCTTATATCTTTATATTCAGTTTGGCTCCCATCATCTGACTTTATCGGCCGCCTTTTAAATACCCGGCTATTAAAATCATAGCTGCACAGACCGTTATTCGTTCCTATCCATAATATACTGTCTTTATCAAGCAACAGGGAATTATGGTGAAAAATAAAATTTGAAGGAAGGCTTTTTTCGTTCAGGGGATCATGATAAAAGGCTTTGAATTTTTCGCTGTGAAGGTCATACATATTAAGCCCTCCTCCCTGGGTTCCTATCCAGAGGTTACCTGAAAAATCCTCAATTATTGAACTTATAAAATTGTCGGAGATTGAACCCGGATCTGAAGGGTTGTTTTTATAGATTACAAAGCTGTAACCATCATACCTGTTTAAACCGTCTGTTGTTCCAATCCATATAAATCCCCTGCTGTCTTTGAATATGCATGTAATGGAATTATTTGATAATCCGTTTTCAGTTGTAATCTGGTTGAAAATATACTGGCTTTTCTGTGATATACCATTATTTGCAACAGCAAACAACAGTGTAAATAAAAATATACAGAAAAAAAGCCTTTTCATATTATATAGAATAGCAATGACACCTCTGCAATAATACAGAAAATATAGTATCAAAATTAATGGATTAACAATTTGTTTGCAAAATTAAATATGTATCACAATATTGGACAGTCTCCCATTTTAAAAAATTAAAAATAACTTAACATGAATATCTATATTAATAAGTACTTTTAGTATTACTTTAACTTTTTTTTAATTATGCTTTGATGAAAAGAATATATGTTTATTTATTATTAATCCTTATTGGTGAAATAATTACTCTGGGTCAGGATAAACCGGAAGAACCTGAATTTGTTCCTTCCGGTTCACCTTTTGCCAAAATCTATACAAATGCGCATACACAGGTATCAGAAAGTAAGAATGAAACTGCATTCGAAATAAAGAGGGCTTATTTAGGTTATGAGTATAATATGAGCAAACATTTCTCTGGAAAGATCAACCTTGATTTCGGGAATCCGGAATCAGGGAAATTTCAACATGCTGCTTATCTCAAATATGCTTACCTAAACTACAGGGATAAAAATTTCAATATATATTTTGGAATGATAAAGACTGCACTGTTTGAAATCCAGGAAAATATATGGTGCCATCGTTATATAATTAAATCTTTCCAGGATGAATACAAATTTGAATCGAGTGCTGATATTGGTGTTAGTATGGCTTACAAGATTAATGATATTCTAAGTGTTGACGCAATACTGGTAAACGGAGAAGGGTATAAGTCAGTTCAGCTCGATTCTACCTATAGAGGAGGTGCAGGTATTACTGTTACGCCCTTGCAGGGTCTTATTTTAAGAGGTTATTTTGACTATGAGAAAAAAGATGAAGCTCTTTTAAATATTGCAACCTTTATTGGTTATACAAGGAATGCAATTTCTGCAGGTATGGAATTTAACATAGAAAAGAATAATGATTACGAAAAAGATCATAATCTGACAGGTTATTCAACCTATGCATCTTACCGGATAAAGAAAAAGCTGGAAGTATTTGGAAGGTATGATAACTTATCATCCAATACACTTGCCGGTGAAACTGAACCATGGAACATAGGCAAGGATGGCCAGATGTTTATGGCGGGTATAGAATATGCTCCTGTTAAGGGAATAAAGCTGGCTCCTAATTATAAAGGCTGGCTGCCTTCTGCCGAAGGAAGTTCGCTTATATCCTGGATTTATCTGAGTGCTGAAATAAAATTTTAATAATCAGGAATTAAATTTACTGGTAAATTTAAAGTGGTTTAACACCTGGCAACAGGATGGCCTTTGCAGCCAGATGTATGCCCTTTTCTAAACCTACATATTCGCAAACCTCGTGGCACCTGATAAAGCATCCAGGTCAACATTCCCGTCAAATTCCGCATTCATAGGTTCATTAATTACTGTTTCAAGTAACTTATTACGGTTAACTTCAACAGATGATTTAATCAATTCGGGAACATTGTAGTTGTTTATAAAAGAATAGTAGAACCTGGGGTCTTTTTGTGGCAGCAGAAATGGCTTGTGTGATTTTCCGTTCTCATCGAAATAACTGATATACGGCCTGGCACATAAACCATTTGACCTTTTACTGCTAAATACAAACCATCTGCCATTACTTGACCATGAATGATAACTGTCAACATAATCACTGTTGAACGGGAAAGGATAATACTCTCTGGTTTCAAGATTTATTATATAAAGGTCACTGCTAACATTGTAAATAGTAAAATATCCGTGGCTGGCAAGACAAAATATGAGGTACTTTCCGTCAGGCGATATTTTAGGAAAAGATATACTTTTCCCCAGCTCAGAGGATAACAATACTGTATCAACTTCTCCCCATTGATTGTTTTCAATATTGTAGGGAACTCTTAACAAATCATATTTAACCTCATCAAATTTTATAGTGTCACTTAGCTCGGGAGCACTGCAGTAGTAAAGATATTTTCCGTCAGGCGACCAGTTTGGCAATGTTTCCCTTCTTTTGGTAGATACTTTAGGTGAGGTGGTTATAGTATTTGTTTTAAGATTATAGATTATCAGATCGGAAGCCTTGTCATAAACTTCATTTCGCTTATCAACAGCATGAAACCATTGTCTCACAATATTAACCGAGAAGGCAATATGCTGTCCGCCAGGATGCCATGAAGGATATACACCTGCTGACATTGTGTATGGAGTTGACATATTAACCTTATACAAAGAATCCCTGATCGAAACAATTGTTCCTGAGTATGCATCTCTCATATGAAACATGACCTTTTCAGGATCATTATTGCAGAACGAATGGCAGTTAATACAATTACCCTTTGTATTCCTGTTATGCAAAATAGGAGTCTCCTTATAAGAGGTAAGATCTCTCTGGTAGATACCCATTTTCTCCCATAATATGTACCCGACATTTATCAGGCGGTAAGCAAGGTATTCATCTATTTTCTCATTTGCCACCTGCATAGCAAAAGGTTTATATTTAATCCATCTCCTGTCTGAATTAAGAATATATACATCAAATTTTATTTCACTGCCTTTATTTGACATTAACAGCTTTTGCCATATCTTCTTTTTAATCTTTACCAGGGAGGACCTGTTCAGGATATTGATCTGTTTTCCTTTTTCTGCGGTTATTCTAACCAGATATTTGATTCCCTGTTCTTTAATATCAAAATTTAATGGAGCTATATTAGGTGGAATTACAATTTCAGTATAATCCGGGAAAATATCAGGATACTCGCTTCTTTCCTCGCAATCTTTTAAGTCAGTATAACTTTTACACGAAAATAAAACAAGAACAACTGCTGAAGCAATAATAATTAAGTATACTTTTTTGTTCATTCGCTTAAAATTTTTAATTATTTGAATTAAATAAATTAAAAATTTGAGAACGAATGCAGCCGCTTCGCTCTCTCATGATTTTTTTTAATCATGCTTTTTTATGATTTTATGATTAATAAAAAT
>CP070654.1:1482705-1492141 GCA_020354785.1 Bacteroidales bacterium | reverse complement strand
CTACTCCGGCACTGCCGGCATAGGTTACTATTGCTATTCTGTCCTGCTCCCTGAACTGGTCTACCAGCATTTGAAAGGATTCTTTTAACAGGGGTAGTTTATTTTCAGGAGTCATAGAACCTGAAACGTCTATTAATAATACCAGATTTGACGGAGGCAACAACTCATTAGGAATTGAAGCCCCTTTTATCCCAATCCTTAAAAGTTTACTCGAATCATTCCACGGACATAAGCATATCTCGCTGTTTACCGAAATAGAATGTGCTCCTGCAGGTCCCGGATAGTTATAATTGAAGTAATTGATAAATTCCTCGGTCCTTATAGCATTTACAGGGGGTAATTCCCCGTTTTCAATATAATCTTTTGCATTGCTGTAGGATCCTCCGTCAGCATCGATGGAAAAAGTTGATACCGGTTGTCCTGAGGTATAAATAAAAGGATTTTCAGCATATTCGTTATACCGGTCACGGCTCGTGTAACCTCCTAATCCATCCTCGGCGTCATAATAACTTGCAAAGGAATTATTATAATACCTGTTATCATCACTTTTTGATACGAAGTTTTCCTCATCGCAGGAGATAACGGATATCAACACTGCTATTAAAACATAAATAAATTTTTGCATGGTGATTAGTATTAAGGGTTTTATACTTGATGGAAAATAACGGGAGAAGGTTGCGGAGATCAATTAATTTTTGATGCCAGAACACAGGTATTCTTAAAAGAATAAGTTTTACCGTTCAGATCAAATATTTCAGTATAAATTAAATATATCCCAATACCGGCTTTCCTTTGCTTTTCATTGATTCCATTCCATATAAAACCTCCTTCTGTGCCAAGAAGCGTATTATTAACAAGGCGTATAACTATGCGGCCTTTTGTATCGAAAACAGTAATATTTGCGATATATCCGGGATTATCAAGCTTATATATAATTTTAACAAAGTCATTATAACCATCATTATCCGGAGAGAATATTTCAGGTTCTACATGTATGCATTTTTCCCCTGTCTCAAAATCACTATATTGTGAATTTCTGTAACCGGGTGTGGCAAAATCAGAATTCTCTGATGCCGAATGCCAGTTGCCGGGATTATTCGTTGGCAATTCACTGTTTATTCTTTCTAATGATACACCCTCACATGAATTCAGCAAGTTAAAATGTAAATCTTCAGAATAATGAAATTCATCAAGTATGTTAAGCTGGTTATCTGTAATGGTAATAATTCCTTCATTATCCCCAAAAGATGGCATATTCTCCAGCTCGATAAGGTTATCAGGATTTATAACATAATGTTGTTGAATAATTTTATTAGCGCTGGCAGTAAGTAAAATATACTCGCGGGGGAAAAGCAGGTAATAATCTTTAGTTATAGCAAAGCAGCTCTTAAAATCATCGGTGAATGACTTACGCTCAGCCAGGTTAAAATACCGGATGTTTATTACTTTTTCGGACCGGTTGTAAATTTCAACAAAATCCGCACCGCCCTCAACAGGATTAAATAATATTTCGTTGATTACAAGATCAAAACTGTCTGCTTTTTCAGGCATGGCAAACATTATTTTACCGTTATTCTTCAAGGCATTACCTGCACAGTCTTTAATCCTGTTACCAATAGTTATTGTATAGATAATATTTTGTTTAAACCGGGCATCAAATCTTAGTTCAGTAATATTGAAATCAGGTATAACAGGGATAATATCAACCGGGAATCCAATATTATGGTTAACAAAATAATTATGGCGGTCAGTCAGGGAAAGACTATCCAACGGCTCATTAAAATAAATTCGAAGTACAGAGTCTGAAGTGATTGCAGCTCTTTTTGGGGAGGGATTAATATAGTCAGGATTAGAGTCGGTAACTGAATTTACCTGCCCCGGGGTGCCTCCTTTATAATCATTTGATTCAGCCCAGTTATCATCACTCCCGCATGGATTGTTAATATCAATCATCTCAAGAGACCAGCCGCCTTCAGCTTTGTAATCTGTACCATACCATTTGTCTGAATAATTAACAGAATGTATGATGGAATTTTTATTGTCTCTTAAAGTAATAGTCTGTCCCGAATTATTCAGAACAGGCAGAGCATCAACTCCCAATATATTGCTCACCCTGGCCGAAATAAAATGATCAGGAGATTCTGTAATAATTATGTATCCTTTAGTTTTTATCCTCGAAAAGGGCAGGCTAATTGTTGAATTACCAATAGAGATATTCCAGCCCCTGAGACTAATATCATAATCACTCCTGTTGAATATTTCAATATATTCATATTCCGGCAGTAAAACTACTGGTACGGGATCTGCCATTATTTCTGTGATAAGAACATCATAAGGCTTTGGCATATAAGATAAAAAATCTGCCGGACCATCATGAAAATATCCGTTAATATATAAATCATCAAACCAGAGCTTTTGATCCTGGGACGAAGAGTATTTATAATATATCCCAAAAAATTGTGAATATTTAAATTCTGAATCCTTTGCTTTTCCGATTATAAAAGGACTTTTAAATTTTGCGGAAGTATCTAATTTTATCGTCCATGTGCCTGTTATAGTTCTTATTATCTCAAATTCCACTGCCTTATCCGTACCAGCCTTCACCTGCCAGTTAAAATCAGTTGTTGCAATAGTATAGATCTCTCCTGAGGATACTTTCCATAGTTTAATCAGGTCATCATTCCCTTGATAATTAACACCTGTAACATATCCGTTGACATCTTTCCCCGGATACATATTCAGAGCATTTCTGTCAGAGACGATAAATACACCCCAGTTATTATTTGAAGACGGACTATAACCATGTCTTATTTTAAACCGCCATGTTGATGTTGCAGAATCCAGAAGAAGTGTATTGTAGCTTAATGATATTTGATCATGATCGGAGTCAGGGTTTTCGTATATATGATGAAGTGAATATTTCCCATTTATTGGCTGAGATGAAGAAGTATCCCACCTGAAGTGTTTATTTTGAAGCCATATATCAGGAGATGAGCTTTCAAAATCTTCGCTTATCTGGCATAATATTTTAGCAGGCATAAATAAAAAAAGTATTACAGTAATTTTCATCACTTTAATTTTTATTTATATTTGCATTCTTAAAACAGATTTAAAGTATATATTAGAAATTATTATTCCAAGAGGATATCTATTGAGTGGTATTATGTTTGTATTAAACACAACACCCGGAAAGAATATTTTAAAACAAACGAATTCTAAACGTTTGAAATAGAATTCTTTGTGCATTTTTAAGGTGTTGTGTTTAATGTTCAAAGTTGTTAATATTACTCTGGTGATGTCCTCTTTTTTATTAATATATTTAAATATTATTTGTTAACCTTTAAATTTTTATATCATGAATGTAGCAGTTGTTGGTGTAAGCGGGGCTGTGGGACAAGAATTTCTGCTAGTCCTGGATCAACGAAATTTTCCTGTTGACGAATTAGTATTATTTGGTTCTTCAAGAAGTGCAGGTAAAGAGTATGAGTTTAAGAACAAGATATATAAAGTAAAGGAACTTAAACATAATGATGATTTTAAAGGTATTGATATTGCTCTTGCCTCTGCAGGTGCAGGTACTTCAAGGGAATTTGCATCAACAATTACCAAACACGGTGCTGTAATGATTGACAATTCCAGTGCTTTTCGTATGGATGATGATGTTCCTCTGGTTGTTCCTGAAGTCAATGCTGAAGACTGTAAAAACAGGCCAAGAAATATAATTGCCAATCCAAATTGTTCGACCATCCAGCTAGTGGTAGCATTAAAAGTGATTGATGATTTATCGCATATAAAAAAGGTACATGTGGCAACTTACCAGTCCGCAAGCGGTGCAGGAGCAGCTGCCATGAGGGAGCTGGAAGAACAGATAAGACAGCTGGAACGTGGAGAAGAACCTTTAGTTAATAAGTTTCAGTACCAGCTTGCATATAATGTTATACCTCATATAGATATCTTTCTTGATAATGATTATACAAAGGAGGAAATGAAAGCTCATTTTGAAACGAGGAAGATCATGCACTCTGATGTTGAAGTAAGCACAACATGTGTCAGGGTACCGGTTATAAGGGCTCACTCCGAAGCAGTATGGTGTGAAACTGAAAGAGAATTATCAGTTGAAGAAGTAAGGAATGCATTTAAAAATGCAGAAGGGATCATTCTGGAAGATGATCCTTCAAATAAAATATATCCCATGCCTTTATTTGCAGCAGGTAAAGATGAAGTATATGTAGGGCGAATAAGAAAGGACATAACAAATCCCAGGGGCCTGGCATTATGGGTTGTAGCTGATCAGATAAAGAAGGGTGCTGCATTAAATGCAGTACAGATAGCTGAATATATGGTTAAGGAAGGCCTGGTATAAATATAACAGCGGTTAATGGTTCTTTCTTTTGCCAGGGCAAAAGAAAGAACTTTACCGCAGGCTTACAAATCAAAGCCAATATCCCGCCTGTAATATTTCTTCTCAAAGTTTATTATTTCAGCCGCTTTATATGAATTACTCAATGCATCCCTGAAATCTTTGCCGTATGAACTTATTGAAATTACTCTGCCGCCGTTTGTAATAATTTTCCCGTCAACCTTTTTTGTCCCTGCATGAAATACTATACTATCCTTTACTTCATTGAGGTTGGATATTTCTTTGCCTTTATCATACGAACCGGGATATCCGCCTGATACAAGCATAACAGTTGCTACTGATCGTATATCTATGCCCAGCTGTTTTTCAGCAAGGCTGTTGTTTGCTACCCCGTCAAATAAATCCAGCAAGTCACACTCCATCCTGGGAATAACAACTTCAGCTTCAGGATCTCCCATCCTCACATTATATTCAATAACATAAGGATTTCCATCGCAATTTATCAGTCCAAAATAGAGAAATCCCTTATACACAATGTTTTCTTTTATTAATCCCTGTATTGTAGGTTTTATAATTCTCTTTTCAATTCTATCCAGGAATATTTTATCGGCAAAGGGTACAGGTGATACTGCCCCCATCCCCCCGGTATTTAATCCTGTGTCATTTTCCCCTATTCTTTTATAGTCTTTTGCTTCAGGAAGTATTTTATATGATTGTCCATCTGTAAGTGCAAATATTGATATTTCAATCCCTTTCAGGAATTCTTCAATAACTACTGTTTTACTGGATTCCCCGAATTTGCCTTCCAGCATCAGCTTAAGTTCCTCCTTTGCTTTTCCGGCATCGTCCAGAATCACAACTCCCTTTCCTGCTGCCAGCCCGTCTGCCTTAAGTACAAAAGGAGGAGGAGTACTTTCAAAATATTTAAGCCCTTCTTCAATATTATTTTTTGATATACTAATGAATTTGGCTGTAGGTATATTATTGCGTAACATAAACTCATTAGCAAATTTCTTACTGCCTTCAAGCATTGCTCCTCTTTTTTGCGGACCAATTACAGCAATTTGCGACAATTCCCGGCTTTCCGAAAAATAGTCATGTATACCTTTCACCAGGGGCACTTCAGGTCCGACAACTATCATATCAATTTTATGTTCAAAAGCAAATTTCCCCAGCATTTCAAAATCATCAACTTTAATGTCAACATTTTCCCCAAGTGAAGCTGTTCCTGCATTTCCCGGTGCAATGAATAACCTTGTCAGTTTATTACTCTGGTTTATTTTCCAGGCTAATGTATGCTCTCTTCCTCCGGAACCTATTAATAGGATATTCATAGTATGTATAGATTATATTGTTAAATACTTTGAAGGGTTGAATTTAAAAGTTTTATTTTAAATTCAATAAAATTTTTTTGCCGGAGAAGTATGATAGTTATTTCAGAAAATTATCAAAGGAATATGAAATGAACACTTCATGAGAGCCACTGCTTTGAGTTCTTATATCTGATAATGTTAAATCAAATGAATAGCCAATCCTGAACTTGTCGTACTGATATCCCAGCATGAAAACCATAGCATCGGAACTTCTGTAAGATAATCCGAATGATACCATATTCTGATATGTAAGCATAGCATTTATGTCAGCCTGGAAAATGCCTATTTCAATTAATTTCATAAGGACGGAAGGTTCAAGTTTAAGGTCCCTGTTAATGTAATAGATATAACCTCCATGAAGATAATAATGTCTTACCCGCTTTTGTTCCAGAATATCTGATTTTAATTTAATATTTCTTTGAATTAGTTGTGGTATTGCCAGTCCTACATAATAAGTTTTTCCATATAAATAAGTTCCGAATGAACCGTCAGGCACAACCATTTTTTCTGTCCCAAGGAATACTTCATCAGTTTCGTCTTCAACAGACAAACCGGCTTTATCCAGAAAATACTGGTACACCTGGAATGATATTCCAAATGCTAATTTTGAATCAATATTATCCAGTCCAATGTGGTAGGAATATGCTCCTTCTATACCGGTTTTTCTTTCGGGTCCTGCTGTGTAGTTATATATCTTTATTCCTGCACCCATGTTGTTATAAACTTCCATATGAGAAGAAAGAGTCTGTAAGGAGGGTGATCCCTCAATGCCTGCCCACATTTTTCTGAAAGAGAAAGATACGGGAAGATATTCACTAATACCCGAAGCTGCAGGATTTATTTCAAAATGATTCAGCATATACTGGCTTTGATGTGTGAGTTGTTGTCCCGCAACCTGGAAAGCAACTAATATCAGAATTAGTTTAATGGCATAGATTTTCATAGGTGTAAGTTTTTTATTTTACAATATTGACTGTACCGGTATAAGTTCCGTTTCCATTTCCAAGATCAATGTAATAATAGTATGTTCCTGCCGGCAGATCATTATCATTATGCTTGCCGTCCCAAGGTTCGTCATATCCAGCGGAGATGAATACTGCAATGCCCCATGAATTAAATATCTTCACTTTGCAGCCAGGATATGACCGGATATTTCCAATATTCCATACATCATTCTTACCATCAGCATTTGGTGAGAATGCATCATAAATTATTATTTCTGTTCCGGGGATAGGCGGTTCAATACCAACTACAACTGATGTATCAGCAGAACAGTTATTTCCGTCAATTACTGAAACAGAATATTCGCCTTCACTGAGATTTGTAAATAATCCTGTTATTTGTAAAGATCCTCCATCCAGTGAATAGAATAAAGGAGGGGATCCGCCGGTAGCAATAACATCAATAGTATCGCCACTAACAACAGGATCTATTAATATTCTGTCGGGTTGAGATATGCTAAATATAGCAGAATCAACACACTCATTGTCATCACGAACCCAGATTATGTAACTTGCAGCAGAAAGATTTTCAAATAACGGATTAACGTCCCAGCTGACATTGTCAGAGGAATACTCATAATCCGGGGTTCCCCCTGACACAAGTACTTCCAGCTGCCCTGTATTATCTCCGTAGCATAGTACATTCTGATGAGAGGCAAGGACTTCAGAAATGCTAATTTCGTCAGGCTCTGATATCGAGATCAGGACCGAATCATAACACTCGCCTGCATCTCTTACTTTAATATAATAACTCCCTGATAATAATCCGGTAAAAGTTGCCGTTGTGCCCCAGTCAACACCGTTAAAAGAGAATTCGTGATTTTCCCAGCCTCCGGATGATGTTACTCCCAACTCACCTTCACTGCCGCCGAAACACAGATTATCTGTATGAGAATCTTCAGTTATATCCAGAGCAATATCGGGTTCTTTTATTTGCATTTGGAATAAAGCAGGGGGACATTCATTGACATCACTTACAAGAACCGAATACACGCCGCCAAATGCAGCTGACAGGTCTGCGACATAATTTGTGTCAACAGGAATCCTGTCCCAGTCGTAAGTATAAGGGGGTGTACCACCAGCAGGTGTAATCAGTATCGACCCGTCAGAAAGCCCTTTGCATGATACATGAGAACTGTCGACACTTGAAATTATTACCGGTTCAGGATCAGTTAATACACTGCTTGCTGTATCCTGGCAGCTATTGTCATCTGTAACAGTTACAATATAGGTGCCGGCCTCCAATCCGGTAGCAATCGCGGTAGTCTGTCCGCTCTGGTCGTTCCACAGGTAGTCTATGGTACCAAAGCCTCCGGTTACATCGGCCTGTAATATTCCGTTGGTGTAACCATTGCACCGTAGTTCCTGTAATACTGTAATACTAACAAAAAGTTGATCAGGCACTGTAAGCAGGGCCGAATCTGTAACCTGGCAACCTTTCTGGTCCGTAACAGTTACCCTGTAGTAATCAGGACTTGCGGGAATGTTGTCAAGGTCCTCGGTAGTCTGGCCTGTGGACCATATATAAGAATATAATGGACTTCCGCCTGAAACTGTCAGATTAATTGCTCCGTTTTCATCTCCAAAGCACAGGGGATTGGTTGAGCTTATACCTGTTGATAGTAAAGCAGGTTCCTGTATAGTAACAGATGTAGAATCAATTCTGTTATCTCCCCCGTTCTCAATAACAGTAACATAATATAATCCGCCAGGCATATCAGCAATATAATTAGTATCTGTTCCAACAGGCAACCTCAAGGAGTCTTCCCAGGTATAACTAAAATCTATTCCCTTATCTCCATCAATACCGACTCTGGCATAACCATCACTGTATCCATAACATGATACATTAGAAAATGAATCGATGAATGCTATAAGTTCCTCTGTATTACCTACAACAAGCGTAGTATCATTTGTGCACATATTATCATCTGTTACTGTCACTGTATATGAGTCAGCGCATAAATTATTCAATGTATCTGATGTTCTTCCGGGCATCGGAATTCCACCCTTTGCCCATTCGTATGAATAATCCGGAGTACCTCCCTGTACTTCCAGGTCAATCGAACCGCTGCAACTGCCGGGAGGGATAGACGGTGTAATGACAGTTCCTGCATATGTTATGGGATTTGGCTGGATTATTGTTGTGGAGTCAAATGCCTGGCAATTATTGTCATCAGTAACGGTCACTCTGCAATAGCCTGCGAATAAATTTACCTGGTCACTTCCGGTAGGATTCAGTCCTGCACCTCCTGTCCAGTTATATTTATAATCTCCGGCTACTGTCCCCCCGGTAACTGTTATATCAATTGCCCCGTCTCCGGACTGATAACAGCTGAGGTTTGTGCTGTCAAGGGTTATAGTTATTGGAGCGGGCTGGCTGATATTTATACTGACTGAGTCAGCTTTAAGATCCCCGTCGGTTACAACTACTTTATATGTTCCTGCAGTTAAATTATTTGCTGTTGAATCGTTTAAGCCGGCATCATGGCTCCAGTCGTATGTATATGGCGGAGTCCCGAAGTAAGGAGTAACAACCAGACTGCCATTATTATAACCATTGCATGAAACATTTATTTTCTCAGTTATGGATACGGAGAATGCTGATTGCCATTTTGCCAGAAATCCATCCCGGATGCCCGGACTTGCATTGACGAGTGTATCATCACCAACATAGAGTTCGGTCGATCTAAAAAGTCCGC
>CP070654.1:1464576-1482605 GCA_020354785.1 Bacteroidales bacterium | reverse complement strand
GATTATATTCAAAATCAAGGTAATAACGTTCATTAAACTCAATACCGACTCCCATTAATACACTTACAGTCAGATTTTTTATATTGTTTAAAATTTCCAGATTATCTTCATATAAACCGTATTCATTGCCCTCAAATTCATAGGTTATATCTTCATACTTCAGAAGGTAATCAGCCCGCAGACCAATAATTAAATAAGGCTTGATAACATCATGAAAAGGAGATACTTTAAGTCCGACACTGCCTGATAAATCATGAAATACAACATCCTCACCTTCAAGATTAATGTCATCATCCTGTGCCACCGGAGATGCCAGGTCATTCTTAAATCCTTTTTGGATATATCCTATTTCCGGACGAATGGATAAAATCTGGTATAAGCTCATTTCAGCATTTACCATAAGTGATAAACCGTATTTATTATCCTTCCAGTCACTTAAATCCGGAGCATCGACATAATTCCAGTAATGGTTTGACATTCCCCCGCCTATTCTGAATCCAATACCATTCAGGGCCTGTCCTTTAATCAGGAATGATGGAATAACCACCAGGCAGAAAATTAAACAATACTTTATTTTCATATCCTGACTATAAATCAAAACGCATTGTCAAATTAGTTATAAATTATCTTAAAATCAATTTTATTGAGGGAAAAATGCTATTGGTTACACAACCTTAACTGCGCCGGCATCAATCAGCGGGCCCAGCAAATTCGCAGCACCACCGTGCTCTATAATTAGGCCATCAACAATTTTATTAATGTTTACTCCTGTATATGTAAGAACCTTTCCGGTTGGTTTTATACCTGCCCAGACACCCTTATGAGTTCCACGTGCAACTATACAGGTTGCAACCCATTCACCTTCAGCAATTTGGTTTTCAATCGTTAATTTTAAATCAGGATAGGTTTGCCGCACCCCGGTGATATGCTCTTTAGCTCCTTCAATTCCAACTTGATATCTCTTACCTTCATGAATTTCAGTATAATCCGGTGCAATAAAATTTTCAATATTGTCTATATTACCTGTATTGATAACTTCGTCTATAAATCGACGGATTAGCTTTTTGTTTTCCTCTTCAGACATTTAAATCCTCCTTTAAATAAGATTATTGTATTCAAACAGAAGACACCTTCTGTATCCCGAAGGCAAAGCGCAGAACATCTCTGGTACATGTGTCAACACATTGTCCGCATTGAACACAATTATTTGGAAGTGGTACTTTTGTTTGAACATGATTATTAACATCAATACTCATAGTGCAGTTCCTGGTGCAAAGTTTACAATCATTGCATTCGCGACTGTTCCTGATAGCCACATAAAGACTGGGTGTGCGGATAAAGGTGCCTAACCTTGTACTTAACGCAATAAGCGGGTAAAGCCAGCATCCGCGGTGGCAAAAACCGCGTCTTCCGAACATAAGGACAAATATGAATATGAAAACAACTACAGGGATATAGGGCAGGAAGTACCGGATATGTGAAGTTGCGAATTTCCCTGCCCCCGGGTGCCCTACATCTACTTTTGGTGTTTGTTCTGAAAATATAACTGTCGCAATCATCATAATTACCCAAACTGAAACAAGAATAATTCTGAACCAGTTGATCTTTTGTTTTTGCATCCTCTGGTTGTTTAATTCCCCGGCAACAAGCTGACAACCACCACCAGGACACAGCCAGCCGCAAAAAGCTCTTCTGAAAATAAATCCTGATAAAAAAATTGTAAGGACTGTGATTACACTCAGGTTAATTACTCCGGCTTTAAGGCTCATTATCGGTGGAGCAGGAGCCATGTAAATAACTGTAATGGGAAAAACTGCAAAAGAAAGCAGCAAAAGTAACATACGTAATGTCTGTCTTTTCATTTTTCTGTTCTTTCTTTTTAGTTTTTAAATTCCCTGATACCCCAGGGAATATATCCTATACACATCAGGCATGCTCCAATAGAGCCAATCAGGTCAATATCGGGATTATTCAGCAGCAATAATCCAATTATAATTAATATACCCTGCCAGTTTTTGATTATTTTTTCTCTGAGTAATCCAATAGCCTGCAATATTCCACCTATTGCCAATAAAGGCAACAACCATAGAATAATAAGTAATCCATCCTTATTTACAATTACATGCAGATATGGAATTAATCCGGAGAACTGATCATCGGGAATAGTATCAAAAGCAGAAAGTACAAGACATAATGCACCTTTGTCGACCGCAAGAATAAATGCGCCAAATACGCCGATAACACAACCCCAGAAACCAATCCGTTTTCCTCTTCCCTGAAGCAAATTCATGGTACCTACCATCACTATAATAATAACAGGAACAGCAAACGTTACGATAAGATGGCCAATATGATACAGGGGATTATTATGAAACCGCCCTACAAGCTGTTCCGTAGTTTGCAAAGGCTCCATCTGGAATATCTTTGGATGCAGAATAAATCCTGCCAGGAGCATCACAGGAAATGCAATAATTGAAAAGGCAAAACCCTTTTGTTTCAACGTGTCGATTTTATCAGTCTTCATTTTTATTAGAGTTTAATTAATAAATAATATTAAATATAACGCATTTAAGTTTTAATCTTGAAAATCTCTATAAATTATCTGGCTTACCAGGTTAAAAATACCCTTGCTGAATCCTGCCTTCTTTCACCGTAAGGAATCTGCCTGATTGAGATATAAAAAACCTGAACAGGCATTTCATAGCAGTAATAAAAAAGGAAGTCTCCGATAAGTTATTATATTTGTTTTTCATAGAAATGGAGGCTCAGCCATGAGTGAAAAATATACTAAAAAAATACACTTTGCCAGTGATAATTACTCCGGGGTATGCCCGGAAGCAATAGATGGTATAAATAAAGCAAACACAGGTTGTGATTACCCTTACGGGGAGGACAGGTGGACAGAAGAAGCATGTGATCTGTTCAGAGAATTATTTGAAACAGATTGTGAGGTGTACTTTGTTTACAACGGCACTTCAGCAAATGCACTGGCATTGTCATCCATGTGCAAGTCATATCACAGCATTATATGCAATGAATCTGCGCATATCGAGACTGATGAGTGTGGCGCACCTGAGTTTTTCTCTAACGGCGCAAAAATATTACTTGGGAAAGGTCAGGATGGTAAAATATCTCCGGGAAGTACTGAGGAGATAATACTGAGAAGATCGGACATACACTATCCAAAACCAAAGGTTTTAAGCATTACTCAATCAACTGAGGTTGGAACAGTATACAAACCTGAAGAATTAGTCGATTTATATAAAATAACAAAAAAACATGATATGGGGCTTCATATGGATGGTGCAAGGTTGTCAAATGCAATTGCTTCATTAGGTATATCACCTAAAGAAATAACATGGCAGTGCGGTGTTGATGTTTTATGTTTTGGTGGAGTTAAAAACGGATTAATGTATGGAGAGGCCGTTATATTTTTTAATAAAGATCTGGCTGATGAATTTGATTATCATTGCAAGCAGTGTGGACAGCTGGCCTCGAAAATGCGGTTTATTGCAGCACAATGGTCAGGGTTACTTAAAACAAAAGCCTGGTTAAAGAACGCCAGGCATGCAAATCAGTATGCAAAAGAACTCGAGAAAAAGCTGAACAGTATTGAAGAAATAAAAATCATGTTTCCATGTGAAGCTAATGCCCTGTTTATTAACCTGCCTTCAAAGTCTATTGAATATCTGAAAAATAAAGGATGGCATTTTTATACATTTATAGGGGAAGGAGGGGTAAGGTTAATGTGTTCCTGGGATACTAAAACTGAAGAGATTAATTATATAGTAGAAGATATTAAAAACTCTATTGTAAAAAGCTAAGTTATGCGAATATTAAATTATAACCGGGTACTATCTTATTTTATAATGCTGATGTTGATCCCCGGATTTTTATCATGCGAGGAATATCATGTAGTCAGGGACATTACATACACTATTAATCAAACCAGCGACCGTCAGAAGCTGGATATTTATATTCCGGATAGTGGTGATGATCTTATGCCATGTCTTGTATGGATTCATGGCGGAGCATGGAAGTACGGCTCTAAAGACCGACTGGCTCCGGAAATTGATACACTGCTGCATCATGGATATGTTATTGCAAGCATAGGATACAGGCTCAGCGGGGAATCAATATTCCCGGCTCAGATTCATGATTGCAAGGCAGCAATCCGTTATTTAAAATCCAACGGTAAAAAATATAAACTCGACAGTTCAAGAATTGCTGTTGCCGGAGCATCTGCAGGAGGGCACCTGGCATCTCTCGTAGCTACATCTTCAGATATTCCTGATCTGGAGGATAGAACCCAGGGTTGTGAAAGTGCTTCAAGCAGGGTAAATGCTGTTGTTGACTTTTACGGGCCGACTGACTTTTTAATTATGGATATATTGCCTGATTTACCGCCGGATTCATGCGGAGAAAGTGATATCCATCTGGCACCTGATTCACCGGAAAGTCTGTTACTTGGCTGTAATATACAGGATTGTCCTGAAAAAGTAAAGCTTGCTAATCCTGCAACTTATATATCAGGCGACGAGCCTCCTTTTTTGATTTTTCATGGTACATTTGACTGTGTAGTCACACCTCTGTCAAGTATCGAACTGGAAAAACAGCTTAAAGAAACAGGAATACCTGTAAATTTACATTTACTGAATCATGCAGGTCACGGAGGCCCTGAATTTATAACGCCGGAAGTCAAATCTTTGATTCTGGATTTTTTAAATGAAATTTTAAAATAATTCATGCTATGAAATTATTTGAGCCATTGGTTTTAAGAGATTCAGTAGAAATTGACACAACACCAGAAAATATCTGGAAGTTCTTTAAGGATCTTGAAATAAACTACAAAATCTGGCATCCCGAAGATCATATCTTATTCCGGTGTACCAAAGGACAAGTGCTGGAAAAGGGTTCCACTTTTTATGCAGAACAGTACGTTATGGGCAAAGTGCAGAAATATAAAGGGACTTTTATTGAAATCGTTCCAAACAGAAAAATTGTATTCAAATTCTCATTTCCTGTATCCATAATAACACCACGGATTGAATGGCTGATTGAGCCCAAAGGTTCAGTTACAGTATTTACTGCAATAACTTATATGAGACTGGGCAAGCTTTATCAAAAACTTTTTAAGAAGTCTATGGGAACTTTGGTTGAAGCTCATGATAAACATGTGGGAGAAGAGGGAGAAAATCTTAAAAAAATCATGGAAAGTTGAATCCAAATCCGGGACGCATAACCGGTTAATTAATTACAATACTTCTCCTCCCGGACAAATATTCTGGTCCGGTTGAAATTCTAAAATACATTTTTTTGACATTGACCCGGTTCTCCGGAATGAGACAATTAAATCTTTGCTTTAATTATGAGCCAGGTTTATACTATCCCATTAACTTATCAAATTCTTCCACTTCAACTGCAGGGGCTGTTGTAAAGGCGATACCTGTCAGCCCGGTTAAAGCAACGGAAACTTTCATTACTTCTTCAATGCCCGGGAAGCTCACAATAAGAACCAAATCCTGTTCTGCCAGCAAAGCATACATCGATTTCACTTCACCACCGGCTTTCTTAATAATCTCGACAGCTTTCTCAGTTCGTTTGGGACTTATTCCCTTTATTGCCTCACTTGAGTATTTTCCAAACATAAAAAAAACTGCCATAATAAATTCCTCCTTTTTAATTTATGATTACAAATAGTTAACAATAAATAATCTTTAATCAGGTATTTACACAAATTAATATTATCAAATTTAAGACATCATTTTATCAAAGTCAATTAAATTGGATATTTTGGTGGTTACTTATTATTCATTTATTTATAAACATTTAGCCGGACAATGTTTTTTCTGATTATAATAAGATTTTGAAGTACTTTTATATTTATATTGCATGCAAAAGTTAAAGTAATCTATTAATGTCAGATAAGATCCCCCCGGCTGGTATTAATTCATTCCCTGATCCTGAAAAGGCAGATCCGGATGGACTACTGGCCGTTGGAGGAAATCTGTCAGTCAATACTTTAATTAATGCTTATTCCCATGGTATATTTCCATGGTACAGTAAAGAAATGCCAATTCTATGGTGGTGCCCTGATCCCCGGCTGGTACTGTTTCCTGAGAAATTAAGAATCTCAAAATCATTAAGGCATACAATTAACCAAAATAAATTTCTTGTTAGAATTGACAACAGTTTTGAAAAAGTTATTGAACATTGTGCTTCAAGCAAAAGAAAGGGGCAGGAAGGTACATGGATTACTGAAGAAATGAAAAAAGCCTATGTTAAATTATATAAAGAAGGATATGCCCATTCCTTTGAAACCTATTACGATGATGAATTAGTTGGTGGTTTATACGGAGTGTCATTAGGCAGGACGTTTTTCGGAGAATCGATGTTTCATAAAATGACTGATGCCTCGAAGGTAGCTTTATACTATCTGGTAGAGCAAATAAAGAAATGGAACTTTCATTTTATTGATGCACAGCAATCGACACAACATATGAAAATGCTTGGGGCAGAAGAAATTTCAAGGAAAGAATTTTTAAGAATATTAAAAATATCTTTAAAAGAATCAACTATAAGAGGAAGGTGGGATAAACATAAATCTCAGTAACCGACTACCCACATTATTCTTTCTTCATCAGCGCATTTTTCTGTAAGATCAATCAGTTCCTGATTTACTTTTATTAACTTATTTAAATAATTCTCCCAGCGTTCAGCCCATTTTTTATCCTTCTTTTCAAGCTCATCCATGAATTCGCGTCCAAATGACATGTCTGAAATTACTTTCAAAAATTCTTCCTTTGATTTAACAGAATTGAAAGCCTCGACAGTTTTTATTAATTCATTTCTTAAAGGAATTATTTTACGGGAATTATATTTTGTCGGGCTGAAATAATCATACAGTTTATTAGCGTTTTCAAAACAACAGGTGAATATATTAAATACAGTACTGTCAAGATATTTTGATTCTGCATCACAACGTCTGTAATTATTATTGTCTCCGGTTATGTTAAGTTCGACAAAGTTAAGATTGTCAGCACCAAAAAGTTCAATTTTCATTTCAATAGTATATTATTTTATATGAAGATACTAATAAAATAAATATATTAAATCTTGATCAATTTCCAAAATTATACAATCCAACTCCTAATTTATATTATTTTTATGATTATTAAAAACCCAACCAATGATTAACCTGGAAGAATTTAAGGAACAGGCTCATAAGTTTGTTGACTGGATAACCGATTATTATTTGAATATTGAAAAATATTCAGTTAAACCTGATATAAAGCCTTATGAGGTTTATAACAAACTATCTGTAAAACCTCCTGAAAATGGAGAACCTGTTGATTCAATCTTTGAGGAATTCAAAAAAGTTATACTGCCTGGTATGACCCACTGGCAGAGTCCGAATTTTTTTGCTTATTTCCCTGCAAACTCCAGTTTGCCTTCAATTTTGGCTGAGATGCTTACAGCAGCTTTAGGTGCTCAATGTATGAAATGGGAAACATCGCCTGCTGCAACTGAACTGGAAGAGTCGGTGATGAACTGGTTAAAAAAAATGACAGGATTGCCGGGTAATTTTCATGGAGTAATACAGGACACGGCCTCAACATCAACCCTTTGTGCACTGCTTACAGCCAGGGAGAAAATATCAGACTATAAAATTAATAATGAGGGATTTAAGGATGGGGAAACATATAGAGTATATTGCTCAACCGAAGCCCACTCATCAGTAGATAAGGCGGTTAAAATTGCAGGTGTAGGTGAAAAAAATCTAATAAAAATAGAAACCGATAAGGAGTATCGTCTTAAACCTGACGTCCTGGAGGAGACTATTAAAAAGGATCTGGAAGCAGGGAAAAAACCTTTATGCGTTATAGCAACTCTCGGGACAACAAGCTCAACAGCAGTAGATCCTATAAAAGAAACCGGTAAAATATGTAAGAAGCATAATATATGGTTTCACATAGATGCTGCCTTTGCAGGATCTGCGCTCATTCTGCCTGAATTCAGATACCTGTCAGAAGGGATAGAGTATGCTGATAGCTTTGTATTTAATCCGCATAAATGGCTGTTTACAAATTTTGATTGTTCTGCCTATTTTGTCCGCGATAAACAGGCACTTGTAAAAACCTTCCAGGTAGTACCCGAATACCTTAAATCCGGTAACCAGGGGAAGGTAAATGACTATTGCGACTGGGGCATTCAGCTTGGCAGAAGATTCAGGGCATTGAAACTATGGTTCGTTATCAGGAACTTTGGCATAAAGGGTTTGCAGGATAAGCTCAGAAAACATATTTCGCTTGCACGTTATATTGAAGAAAAAATTAAAGCTCATAATAATTTCGAAATAGTTGTTCCTGCTAATTTTAATCTTATCTGTTTTCGTTTTAAACCAGGGAATATAACTGATAATGAAAAGTTAAATGAATTAAATTTACAACTGTTGAATAAAATAAATAATACAGGGAAGATTTATCTGTCACATACCAGGCTGAAAGGGATTTATACTCTAAGAATGGCAACAGGACAAACAAATTTAGAGCAAAAGCACGTGGATCAGGCATGGAAAGTAATACAGGAACAATCTGAGAATCTGAAATTTTAAATATCATTTAAATAAATTCTGCTGAAATTGAAAAATATATCTATATCCCGGTTATCGGAATTATTTAATGATTGGTCCGGAAAATCTCCGGAGATAATAAAAAAAATGCCTGAAACGACATCCGGGAGAAAATATTACAGGCTACAGGCAGGCGAAGCTTCAGCTATTGGAGTGTATAACAATAATAAGAGAGAAAATGATGCATTTATATTCCTGTCTTCCCATCTTAAAAAGCATGATATAAATGTCCCGGATGTTTATAAAGTTGATAGTAAAAAAGGTGTTTATCTGATTCAGGACCTTGGAGATATTACTCTTTACAAATACCTTGAAGATATCAGAGGTGAAAAAAACTATGAAGACCTGGCAAGAGAAATATACAGGAAGGTAATAGATGAAATGCCGAAAATACAAATTAAAACACCCGAAGATATGGATTTCAGTATTTGCTATCCAAGGGCAGAGTTTGATTATCAGAGTATAATGTGGGATTTAAACTACTTCAAATATTACTTTCTCAAATTGGCAGGAGTTAAATTCGATGAACAGTACCTGGAGGATGATTTTCAGCTATTTACGAGGTATCTGCTGGAAGCTGACTATAATTATTTTTTATACAGGGATTTTCAGTCAAGAAATATTATGATTAAGGATGATAAATTATATTTTATCGATTACCAGGGAGGAAGGAGAGGGGCACTTCAGTACGATCTGGCATCGTTGCTTTTTGAAGCAAAAACTCGACTAACGGATAAATTAAGGCAGGAATTGCTGGACTACTATATCAGGATTAATTCAAAAGAAAGATCTTTTAATTCGATAAAATTTATAAAGTATTATCCGGCATATATTCTGGTTCGTATAATTCAGGCAATGGGGGCTTACGGATACAGGGGATATTATGAGCGTAAGAGCTTTTATCTTAAGAGTATACCTTATGCAGTCAGAAATATGGAATGGCTGTTAAGTAACTTAAATATTGGCATAAAAGCTCCGGCATTATTTGATTGCCTGAAACAAATAGTCAAATCGGAAGAACTCAGGGAATATGAAGATAACCAGACCGAACTGACGGTTTCTATTAATAGTTTTTCATACAGGTATGGCATTCCGCAGGACAATTCAGGAAACGGGGGAGGATTTGTATTTGATTGCAGGGCGTTGCCTAATCCGGGCAGGTATCCCCAATTCAGCCAGTTTACAGGAAAAGATAAGCCAGTAATTGATTTTCTTAAAAAAGAAGCAGAAGTAAAGAAATTCATTGATAATACATATTCGATTATTGAATCATCAATTAATAATTATAAGGAAAGAAATTTCACGGACCTGATGGTTAACTTTGGGTGTACCGGAGGAAAACACAGATCTGTATATTTTGCTGAACGGATAGCAGAACGATTAAAAAGAAATTTTGACATCAAAATCAGATTAAGGCACAGGAGACTGGAAGATAATGATTAATGATCATTAAACCGGAAATGAAATATGAAAGCAATGATTTTAGCTGCCGGTGAGGGTACAAGGCTTAAGCCGCTGACTAACAATATTCCTAAAGCTTTACTGGAGATAAAGGGAAAACCATTACTGGAACATACAATAAATTACCTGAAACATTTCGGGGTGGATGAGATTATTATTAATGTACATCATTTTGCAGAACAAATCATTGACTGGCTTAGGGATAAAAAGAACTTTAATATCCGGATAGAATTATCAGATGAAACAGATAAGTTGCTGGATACAGGCGGAGGACTAAAGAAGGCATCCTGGTTTTTTGATGATAATGCACCCTTTTTCTTAACTACAGTGGATGTAATTACTAACCTTAATCTGAATAAATTATATGAATTTCACATTAAATCGGGGGCGCTTGCTACACTGGCAGTTAAAAAACGTCCGTCAACAAGAGAGTTCCTGTTTGACAAAGACTATTGTCTCTGCGGATGGAAAAGTAATACCACCGGTGAAAAGACTCTGCTGGTAGAAGAAAAAAATGTAAAATTATCTATAGCTTTTAGCACTATTCATGTTATTAGCCCTTCTATATTTGAATTGATTACAGAAGAAGGCCCCTTCCCTATAACTGGTTTATACCTGCGTCTGGCTAAGGAACACACAATTAAAGGCTTTGTACATGATGAATCATTCTGGATGGAGTTTGGCAGGATAGAAAATATTGAGAAAGCGGAGAAGTCGCAGGAACTGGAGAAAGTACTTTATAAACAATAATCTATATTCCTGATTTAATTCTACTTTTAAGATTTTTTTGTTTCTTTGCGATTCCATTTTACTGATAACTTATTCAATAATGAGCAATACTAAAAAAAGTATAATAGATACAATAGTTGATCCTTTTCAGCGATTTGTAAAAATTGAGATTTTCGGAAGCATCCTTCTTTTTATTGCAACAGCGGCAGCTCTGCTATGGGCTAATACACAGTGGGGAAATTATTATTTTGAACTTTGGGAAAATGAATTATCAATCAGAATAAAAGACTTTACTCTTTCAAAATCATTCCTTTACTGGATAAATGACGGGTTGATGGCAATATTCTTCTTTGTTATAGGTCTGGAAATTAAACGGGAAATTATGGTTGGTGAACTGTCAACATTAAAAAAGGGGGCATTGCCAATTATTGCGGCTCTTGGAGGAATGGTACTTCCTGCTATTATCTATTTGTTCATGAATAAGAATGCGCTTACTGAATCTGGCTGGGGCATACCTATGGCTACAGATATTGCCTTTTCACTTGGTGTACTGGGTTTGTTAGGAAAGCGCGTTCCCAAGGGGATGAAAGTATTTTTGCTTGCTTTTGCGATTATTGATAACCTTGGTGCTGTTACAGTTATAACAGTATTTTATAGTACTGATATAAAACTAAATTTCCTTATAATTGGATTGGGCCTGTTTCTTGTACTTGTACTGTTCAATCAATTAAAGGTAAGAAACTATCATCTCTATATGGTTACAGGATTTATAATTTGGTATATGTTTTCAAAATCCGGGATACATCCGACAATTGCAGGCGTTATTATAGCCTTCACAATACCTATTCGCAGGAAAATCAGAACTTCAGTTTTTAAACGCAGGATGAACAAGAACCTTGAAGAATTTAGCGGAAAAGAAAGTAAGTATAAAATTATCCTTAATAAAACTCAGCTGGCAGCTATCGATAATATGGAAGATGAAATTGAAAGTGTGCAAAGTCCGCTACAGTTTATTGAGTATAATTTACACGGATTCGTTGCTTATATAATTATGCCTGTCTTTGCTCTGGCAAATGCAGGTGTAATTCTTTATTCCTCTGGTATGCAGGATATATTCAACCCGTTAAGTTTTAATATACAACTCAGTTTAATACTTGGCAAAGTAACAGGAATATTCCTGTTTTCGTGGATAGCTATTAAAACCGGTATTGCTGCATTACCTGAAAACACAAAATGGATTCACCTTATCGGACTGGGACTACTGGGCGGTATGGGATTTACAATGTCTTTATTTATATCTAATCTGGCATTCAGCGACCCGGGATTAATTAACTATGCAAAAATTGGAATTATTACGGCTTCATTGATTTCCGGAATCCTTGGGTATCTTGTGTTAAGATTAAGCCTGAATAAACAAAATAGCTGAATATCGGTTTATACTAATAACTATTCACAGCAAGTCAATGAACAGCGCAGCAGAAGAATTAAATAAAAAACTCGAAGGCAGCTCTCCCCTGGAAGTGCTGAAATACTTCATAAAAGAATATAAAGGCAAGGTAGCTCAGAGTACCAGCCTTGGGGCTGAAGACCAGGTATTAACAGATATGATTTGCAGTATTGATAGTAAAACAAGAGTATTTAGCCTTGACACCGGAAGGCTGTTTCAGGAAACATACGATCTTATAGAAAGAACCAATCATAAATACAATATAAATATTGACATTTATTTCCCTGACTGGCAAAAGGTTGAAGAGATGGTCAGAGAAAAAGGTATTAACTTGTTTTACAGGAGCATAGAAAACAGAAAGAGATGCTGCTATCTCAGAAAAATTGAACCTTTAAACAGGGCGCTGAAAGGAGTTGAAGTCTGGATATCAGGAATTAGAAAAGACCAGACAGTATCACGCTTTTCTACAAAACTTGTGGAGTGGGATGAAGCTCATAAAATGATTAAGGTCAATCCCTTGTTAAGCTGGACTGAAAAGCAGGTGTGGGAATATATAAGAGAGAATAATGTTCCTTATAATGAACTTCATGATAAGGGATATTCCAGTATCGGTTGCCAGCCTTGTACCCGCGCATTAAAGCCCGGTGAAGATTTCAGGGCCGGCCGCTGGTGGTGGGAAGAACCTGAAGGCAAGGAATGCGGGTTACATGATACGATTAATAAATAACTCCTGATCCCACTAACTCATTACCATCATACCAGGCGGCAAACTGGCCTGAAGTAATACCACGCTGAAGTTTATTAAAAACAATATAAAGACCTTCTTCTTTCATGAAAAGAGTTGCTTCCTGCAATGGCTGCCTGTAACGTATTCTTGCATGATAACTTTTAGATTCGCCGGGTTTAAGCTTAAGGTCTTTCCTTAGCCAGTGTATATCTTTCACCGGGATAAATAGTCCTTTCCGGTATAAACCCGGGTGATTCTGTCCCTGCCCTGTATATACAATATTGTTTTTCACATCAAGAGCGATCACAAAAGACTGTTCCGGCCTGCCGCCAATATTTAATCCCTTATTCTGGCCTATAGTAAAATAATGTGATCCCTGGTGCTTGCCCACAACCATACCATCAGACTGAGAATAACTGAAACATTGAGTAACTTCTTTCAATCGTGCAGTTGAAAGATCACCATCTTCGGAAATTTTTTTATAATCTGTATATATTGTCAGATTGCCCGGGATCTCAATTATATCGCCTGTCCTGGATTCCAGTTTTTGTTGCAGGAATGCCGGCAAATCCACCTTTCCGACAAAACATATTCCCTGGGAATCTTTTTTTTCAGCAGTTGACAGTTTTTGTTCTCTGGCAATCTTACGTACTTCGGTTTTGTTCAGGTGTCCGACCGGGAATAAAGCCAGTTTTAGCTGTTCCTGTGAAAGCTGGCACAGGAAGTAACTCTGTTCCTTGTTTTTGTCATCTCCTGCCAGAAGCCTGTAAATTGTCTTCCCGTCTTTACGAAACTCTTCTTTTTTGCAGTAATGCCCTGTTGCTACGAAATCAGCTTCATATTCCAGTGCAGCCTTAATGAACAGATCAAACTTTATCTCACGGTTGCATAATACATCAGGATTAGGTGTTCGTCCCTTTTCATATTCCGAAAACATGTAATCAACAACGCGCTGACGGTACTGTTCACTAAAATCGACCGTATGAAAAGGGATACCAATTTTTTTTGCTGTAAGTTCGGCAAAGATTATATCATCCTTCCATGGGCAGTCACCGGCTAATGTACCTGTTGTGTCATGCCAGTTGATCATAAAAAGAGCTGTGACATCATATCCCTGGTTTTTCAGAAGATATGCCGCCACACTGGAGTCAACTCCACCCGATATACCAACAACAACTCTTTTGCTCATAATATATTCAGTGCCTTGAATTCAGAGGCCTGCAAAGGTATAAAATTATAATATTTTTAATAATTTTAAGAAACATCACAAAGTAGATATATTTAGTTAAAATTTTAAATAGATGAAACGGGTACTTGGAATTATGGGCAGCCCGAGAATAAACGGGAATACACATATACTTGTAAATAAAATACTGGAAGGAGCAAAGGACAAAGGTGCTGAGACAGAGATTGTTTTCCTGAAAGATCTGGAAATTAAAGAATGTGATGGATGTTATACCTGCTGGAAAGGAAGGGAATGTTCAAAAGAAGATGATATGAACAGCCTTTATCCAAAATTAATTGAAAGTGATATAATTGTCTTTGGCACTCCTGTTTACTGGTATGGCCCGACTGCATTAATGAAAGCATTTATTGACAGGTTTGTTTATTTTAATTGTGATGAAAACAGGGCTAAAATAAGGGGGAAATTGACTACAATTGCAGTTCCTTTTGAAGAGGAAAGCCTTGAAACTGCAAGACTGCTGATAGAGTTTTTTGAGAAAAGTTTCAGCTACCTTCAATTGAAGCTTGCCCGGAAAATTATTGTTCCGGGGGTTTATAAAAAAGGCGATATTCTGGCTAAGAAAGATTTTATGGACAAAGCATATAAATGTGGATTTGATCTGGTTTAAATCTATTTTCTCGTAAGTATATGAAATTTAAAAACGATATTATTGAATTAATCAGGAAACGTTATTCGTGCAGAAATTTCCAGGTCAGACAGATAGATCGCAGCACAAGAGAAGAGCTGGAAAAAGCTTGCCGATCCATAAATAAAGGATTATTTGGTGAAGAAATAAGTTTATTTTTTATTGATAGAACTGAGAATATGGCATCAGTTAAATATGAAGGAGGTTTTGAATATATCATGAATCCGGGATATTTTGTGGCTGGTAAAATTCAAAGTTCAAAGTTTACATATGAGAGCTGTGGATATATCCTGGAGCAGCTTGTGCTTAAAGCTACAGATATGAATATGGGTACATGCTGGATTGGATATTTCAACCCGGAATTCTTTCATGAAGTTAAGTTGTCTGCAAATGAAGTCTTTCCGGCTATAATAATACTGGGTCATCCGTCCGAAAAGAAAGCACTAATTGACATATTGAACAGAAAATTATATTCTCGTGCAGACAACAGGAGAAAATGGGACAGGCTCTTTTTTATAAAGGATTTTAATAATCCTCTTACCAGAGATGATGCAGGCAAATACTCAGAGCCGCTGGAAATGTTACGGCTTGCTCCGTCATCAGGGAATACCCAACCCTGGAGAATAGTAAAAGACTCAGATTCAAATATTTTTCATTTTTATAAACAGGTCATTAGTTTTCACTACGAATTAAAAAAACTGCATAACATAGATATTGGAATAGCAATGTGCCATTTTGATATGGTCGCCGGAAATCATAACCTCCACGGATCATGGAAAGAGTTAAATCCCGGTATTAAAACGCCGGCAAATACAGAGTATATAATAAGCTGGAAAGGGGACAGCGCCCTTAATGATTAACGATTTAAGATTAACGATTTAAGATTTAAGGATGAAAGTCAGCAATCATTTAGGGCGCTGTCCCCTTTCCTATGCCTTTCTGCCTCTTGACCTTGCATAAACAAGTGCTACGGTTCTGTAAATGAAATGGCCGAATTTTATATATGGAACATAAAAGATTATAAACCATACACATACAAGATGGAAAAAATAGAAGTGATACGCTGATTGCCAGTTTTCAAACCTGGCTACCTCAAGCAGGATGCCCGATATAGTTAATAAAAACAAGGTAATTAAAAACAGCCAGTCAGCATAATTGCTGTTACCGTATTTTTGCCTGTTAAAAAGTCTCTGGTAAATCATAATACCCAGCCCGGCAACCATTAATAAGGCTGCCGTATTTCCAAGGATTTTTACAGGGCTGAGGAAAGGAAGCGGATAGTTATTTGTTATTACAGCAATTATTGCCAGGACTGTTACCAGGAGGAGTAAAATAAATCCGTAAAAAACCATCAGATGACTGATCCCCCTTGATTTTTGAGTTTTGCACTGGTTAAAGTTCTTATGAAAGATAATTTCTGCAATAACTGTCTTAAAGCTTTTATATATTCCTGTCTGTTTTCTTTCCGGGAAATTTTTTTTCAGGTCATTCCAGAAATTTCTGATACCTGCCATAGTAAAACCAATTATCAAAAGAGTAATGGCAAAAAAAGATGAATTCAGCCAGGCATGCGGGAAGAACTTTGAATAATTTACCGGACCTTCAGGAATTTTCAATGTTCCGGCAGCATATATTATTGCCAGGATAATAACAACAGGTATAACTAAAGCTAAAGGAAGATATGCAGGTCTTCCAAGAAGATGAGCGAGAAATTTTGGCTTTGCATAATGTATATAGTTCATTTGCCGGAGCGCAGCTAAAACATCGGCAGGATTAATACCGCGCGGACAATGGGCCGAGCAATCACCACACTGATGACATAGCCAGATATCAAGATTGCCCATTAATTTGTTTCGCAATCCCCATCCCGCCCATATTAATTCTTTCCTGGGAAATGGTTTATTTTCAGGCGATAGTGAACATATTGCGGTACATTCTCCACACTGCACACATTCCTTTACAGACGAACCGCTAATTTTTTTTGTCTGTCTGATAAAGTTAATATCCGGATGCAGTGTTATTATACTCATAAATTACTCTTTAAACTTATATCCGACACCTTTGAGCGTTTTTATATGTTTGTCTCCAATTTTTTCTCTAAGTTTTCTTATATGAACATCAATTGTTCTGTCGCCTACTATCACGTCATCTCCCCATACCAGGCAGAATATTTCTTTCCTGGTAAAAACCTTCCCCGGTTTGGAAGACAGAAATAACAAAAGTTCAAATTCTTTTTTTGTAAGTAACAGTTCTTTATTTTTTTTATAGACAACAAATTTCTCAGTGTCAATTTTAAGTTCTCCTTTTTTAATTATCTTCTTTGAATCATCGCGAAACTTAGCGTAAATCGGATCATTATATCTTTTTAATAATGCCTTGATTCTGCTCAGCAAGACCATTGGTTTTACCGGTTTATTAATATAATCATCTCCTCCGGCTTCAAAGCCTGCTATCTGTGAATAATCTTCTCCCCTGGCAGTCAGAAATGCAATTATCGTGTAATTCAGTCCGGGAATTTTTCTTAATTGTTTGCATGTTTCAATACCATCCATCTCAGGCATCATAATATCCAGTAATATAAGGTGAGGATTTACTTTTTTCGCAGTTTTAATAGCTGCCGCCCCGTTATCAGCTACATAAATTTGGTAGCCTTCCATTTTTAAATTGTAGCTTAAGAATTCCAGAATATCAGGCTCATCATCTACAAGTAGAATTTTACTCCTGGCATCACCCATTAGTTGTTTTATTAGTTAATTCCAGTGTTCTGGCAAAATTACCCTGTGTAATATAATTTTGCAAAAAAAACAATATTACTTTCAAATGAAGTATTAAAAGGCACAATTATTGCAAAGAAATAATAAAAAATGTAACAAAATTTAAAAATTATTGTAATATAACTATAAAAGAGATAATATAAGCAAGTATTATATTAATACAGCGTGATTTTCACCAAAAAGAAATATATTTGCAGGTTGAAAAGCTAATTTGATTCGAACAGAGAAGAACAGGGATAAATATTCTATGAAGGTTTCTAATAAATTAAAATCTGTAGTAAGTCAGTTCGACGGTGTTAATCTGAAAGAGATGAACAGGGTTGAACTTATGAACAGGACTGATATAAAGTTCCTTTTCAGGATTAATAAATTGCCCGGCATTCTTAAA
>CP070654.1:1450891-1464476 GCA_020354785.1 Bacteroidales bacterium | reverse complement strand
CAGTAATGAACATATATACTGGCGGGATACTTTTTCTATTATTGTTAAGGAGCCGACAAGTCTGGAAGATATTCGAGAACCTCTAACAAGAATTTATCCAAATCCCACTGATGATATGCTGAATATTGAAATTAGCGATGCAGGCAGTCAGGGAATTGAAATTGAGATTCTTGATATTACGGGTACTCTGATTTATCAGAAGCAGTTATCATCCTCAGGTGCACATTTTACTGAAAAGATCGATTTATCAGGCTATGCAAAGGGTATATACCTGGTAAAGGTTAGGCAAGCCGACGCAGTTTATATTGGGAAGGTGGTTGTGAGGTAACAATTTAATATACAAACTTAATTTTTTTTAGAAGGTATCGCATTTTGCGATACCATTTTATTACTTCTGGAGGTCACAATTTGCGACCTCCAATTTTGTAGTTCCTCTTCATTCATCTCAAACATAAAGTCTTCAGGAAAACGGTCAATATTACGTCTAACGGACTGTTTTTATACCTTGGTTCCTATTCCATAAAGCTCTGCCAGATCCCTGTCAAGCATCATTTTATCCCTCTGACCAGATATATTTTGCTTATTAACACTTCATCAGGGATAATAGATGATTTACTTTGTTTACTGCTCTTTGTTCTTTAATATAAAAAAACAAAAATTATCCCAAATTACTTGGTTAATAATGATTTAAACTTTAATTTGCAGTCTTGTGAAGGTATTATACGCAGGTTTAATTAAAAATATATTTCACTGGTAATGCCTCGATTTGAAGATTTGTAATAAGATAGGATTATCCAAATAGGATTTAAATCTCAGGCACTATGTTAACAGCACTTTTTTCTGCCGTTACCGTTATCTTTCTTTGCATCGGAATTTATGTAATTCTGATAAAACCCAGAGAGCCTTTAAACAGGATATTTTTTATTATAACTTTATTTATTTCAATTCAATCTCTTGCTGCACTTCTTGTTCAATTACCTGTTATAAGAAACAACCAGAAGACATTAATATTCTGGGCATTGGTTGGTTCCCATGCATTTTTCTTTACTCTGTATTTTCTTGTGATATTTTATATTCAGCTTACTAAATTTATAAAAGTAAAATGGTATGTTGCACTTGTTCTTCTAATTATGCCATTATCTATTCTTTACAAGTCATTAATCGTTGATAAGCCGTTTACCTTTGTAACTCAAAATGATATTGTCTATTTTGAAAGTTACCATAACACTATAAACTATGCAACATTTTTTGTTATTCTGTATTTAATTTTCATGTTGTTTCTCATTACAAGATGGTTACTGAAATCCTCTAAAAAAAGAGAAAAAATACAGGCCGGCATAATACTTTTGTCTCAATTTGTTACTCTTGTTTTAATCCTAATTGATTCATACGTACTTTTCTATTTAACGCAAAAAAAAGATGTATTTATACCTGGAATAATTACGCCTTTATTTCTTATATGGATTTTAGGGATTGGGTATACAATGATCAGATATCGTTTCCTGATTTTATCTCCTGATACGGTATGTAAGGATGTTTTATCAAATATTGAAGAATCAGTGATTTTACTGGGGCCTCATCATAACATTATATATATCAATAAGATAGCAGCTAAAACAATATATGATGGAGATCCTGTTGCCGGAAAACATATCTCAACATTTATTAAAGAGTATAATTATGTTCAGAATGAGTTTGGTAAACTAGATAAAGAAAGTTATTCCGATTTTTCTTGCCGCCTAAATTTTATAAAGAAGGATGGCGGAATGATTTATATGGATACCAAAATAAAATTGATCCGGGATAAATTCAATGATTTCCTTGGAATACTAATATTGGCCCGGCCTGTGAAGGAATTAATTCAGATGCGGGAACATTACAATATCTCTGAGAGGGAAGCACAGGTGGTACAAATGGTCATAACCGGCAATACAAATAAGAAAATTGCTTATGAACTGAGCATATCTGAGCGCACTGTAAAAACTCATTTAACTCGTATTTTCAATAAAATGGGTGTCGACAATAAAATACAGCTTATGATGCTATTAAAAGAATTTAATTTAATCCCTGATCAACCTGCTGAAAAGACACTTCTTGTCAATTGATTGAATTATATCTGTTATTTTTAATTATTCTAAATTACTGTTTCCTTCTAGTTACTAATACTTTAGTACGATAAACGATAGAAGCAAAGTATATATATTTATTGAAAAAGTGTACAATCATCTGACCTAAAAATAGACTAAAATGAAAAATCTAATACATACTGGTTATGTTTTTGCATTACTTTTTTATACAGTGTTTATTAACGCGCAAATTCCTTGTATGTAAAAAGTTAACTAAGGTGTAATGAAATAATTACAAATTAGCTTGTTAACGAAAGTGATAACTTAAATTCAAATTATAAAAACTTAAAACGCTCATTTTATAGAACAGATTGAATTATCTGGTTAGATAAAGGGAGTTAAAATGAGCAGGATTATAGAAATCCAATGATCTGGAGAATTTCGCCTTATTAGGCTTGAATCTGAGTAAAATAGCCCACTATGGTTAAAGCTAAATCTCAATATAGACCAAAATAACAAAAAATAACCTAAAACATAACCCTATGAAAACACTAATTTTTTGGATTCTGGTGCTTACAATAGTATCTGTTTCCAATGCTCAGAATGTATATATACCTGATGAAAATTTTAAAAATTATTTGATTGAGGAAGGACGTGATACAGATGGAGATGGAGAAATCAGTTATTCTGAAGCTGAAAATATAGGAGATATAAGAATATTTACCGAAGAAATTATTGATTTTACAGGTATTGAAGCATTTGTTAATTTATGGTATTTTTATTGTACTGAGACCTATATAACCAGTCTGGACCTTTCTAATAAAAAATTGTTAGTCGAACTTCATTGCCATCATAATAATCGGTTAACCAGTCTGAACGTTACTGGTTGCACTTCTTTGGAAATATTAGAATGTTATAATAATAATTTAACCAGCCTTGATGTTTCTAGTTGCAAAGCTTTAAAAACTTTAGATTGTAAATGTAATTATAATCTCATCGGTCAGAGCTTGGATTTGACAGGTTGCGTAGCTTTACAAACTTTATGGTGTGGAGGTAATGGATTAATCAATCTGAATGTCACAAAAAACGAGAATTTAGGGTTTTTATATTGTTGGTCTAATCAATTAACCAGTTTAGATCTCAGTAATAATCCTCGATTGGCTTTATTAATGTGCGACCGAAATGAATTAACTAGTTTAGATCTCAGCCAGACAAATGTAATATGGTTAGATTGTAGTAGTAACAATTTAACCAGCCTTGATATTCGAAATTCAGAAAACCATATTATGTTAAATTTTGAAGCAGATGATAACAATCTAACATGTATAAATGTGGATGATGAACTAGCTGATCATTCGGCCTGGGTAGTAGATCCTGGGGTGCGTTTTAGCAATGATTGCGGAGATTTTATTACCATTCCGGATCCAAATTTTGAGCAGGCTTTAATAGATCTTGGTATTGATAGTGATAATGCCGTCAACCACAAGATATTAAGAAGTGACGCAGAAGGAGTTACTACATTAGATATATCCAATCCAACCGCTAATCCCAATCTTCCCAATGTAAGCGGTGCAGTATCTGATTTGACAGGAATCGAAGCATTTATAAACTTAACTACATTAGATTGCAGTAAAAATCAGCTGGAAAACTTGAATTTTTCACAAAATTCAGCATTAACACAATTGATATGTTCAGAAAATATTCTATTAAGTCTAAATATATCAGCTAATCCTGAACTCGTTGATTTACGGTGTGATAATAATTTACTTGGCAAATTATACGTATCAAATAATACAGCACTTGATATTTTATGGTGTCAGCATAACCAAATAAAAAGTCTGGATCTATCTAATAATACTTTGTTAAGATATCTGATTTGTCATCATAATTATATCTATAATATTGATCTGTCTAATAACGGAATGCTCTCATCATTTGCCATTGGATCAAATCTTATTGAATATATTGACGTTTCCCAAAATCCTGATTTGCAATATTTGGCTTGTAATGATCTGCAGCTTTCAGGTTTGGACGTTTCAAGTAATCTCATGCTAAGTACATTAGCCTGCTTCAACAGCCAATTAACTGATTTGGATCTTTCGCAAAATATCAATTTAGTAGATTTGATATGTTCAGATAATGAACTTACAAGCTTAGATGTGCGTAATGGTAATAATTCAATTCTTCAAGCCTTTGATGCTACGAATAATCCATCATTAACTTGTATTCAGGTAGATAATGAAACAGATGCTAATGCTGGTTTACCCCCTTATGACACTTGGCAAAAAGATGCTACAGCAGGCTATTCTGAAGATTGTGAACATTTTGGACTAACGTACGTGCCTGATGATAACTTTGAACAGGCATTAATTTATATGGAATATGACGATGTGTTAGATGATTATGTGCTTACATCTAATATTTCAGGAATCACTTTACTTGATGTTTCTAATAAAAGCATTGGTGATTTAACTGGTATTGAGGACTTTATTAGCCTGATTTATCTGAATTGCAGCAACAATCACTTGTCTGAACTGGATATATCGAACATTCAGACATTAAAACTGCTGGTTTGCAACAATAACATGCTCCCTGTCCTCGATGTAAGTCAGAATCTTCCTCTGCAACGAATAAGCTGTAGTAACAACCTGCTTACTTCGCTTGATGTCAGTCAGCATGCTTCATTGCTCATCCTGGAGTGCGGTGGGAACGATCTCCCTGGCCTGAATGTTAGCAATAACACACTTCTGAATACACTGGAATGTTCCAATAATCCACTTGGCACCCTGGATGTATTGCAAAACCTCGTTCTGGAACGCCTCTATTGTGGTTCTAATCAACTTTCAACTCTTGATATAAGACAAAACTCAGATCTAATCTATTTGCATTGCAGTCATAATTCACTGAAGCAACTGGATGTAAGTAACAATACAAACCTGCAACTTATTCATTGTGCCGGCAATGATCTTGAAAGTCTGGATGTAAGTAATCATCCCCAGCTGTTTGGTCTTTTCTGTTACGAAAACCGGCTGGAAAGCCTCGATCTTTCCAATAATCCTGTGCTTTCAGAATTATGGTGCCGCGATAATGAGTTGGAAGAACTGAATGTAAAGAATGGCAATAATGCCAATGTGACTACGTTTGAAGCAGATGAAAACCTGTTAAGTTGTATAACTGTTGATGATGAACTGGCCGACCATACGGATTGGAAAACTGACCCAGGCGTAATTTTCAGCAACGATTGCGGATATAATACACAACGGGGGGAAAGTGTTGATGTACTTCCTGTAGATGAAACAACTGAAACAACACCTGTTGAAGTTACTTTTGAAGCCGTAAACCTTAGTGGAAATACTTCACTCGAAACAACCGAAACAGGACCTGAGTTCCCCAGTGGATTTGCATTTGGAGATCCTCTCACTTATTACGACGTATCTACTACTGCTGAATTTTTAGGACCAGTGCAAATAGCCATTGATTATAGCGGGATGGTTTTTGATAATGAAGAAGGATTGCGATTGCTGCACTATGAATCCAATCAATGGCTTGATGTTACAACGATGCTTGATACTGATAATGATATGATTTACGGAGAAGTAACAAGTTTATCTCCATTTGGAATTCTTGAAGATATCGAACCTCCTGTATTTTCAGAAAATTCAGACATTATCATAAACGATCCGGGGCCAACAGGGGCATATGTTGAATTTGATATACCCACTGCCACAGATAATAGCCCCGGAGTAGTTGTTGAGCAGACAGATGGTACAGGATTGACTTCAGGGTCATTCTTTCCATTGGGTGCTACTACTCTTAGTTATCTGGCTACAGATGTGGCAGGTAATACAGCTACCTGCAGTTTTGATGTTATATTAAACAATCTTCCTCCTGTTATCGATGAAATTATTGCTCCTGTGGATCCTTTTTCACTTGGAACCGAAGCAACCGTAACCGTATTATTTACGGATGATAATCTGGTTGAAGCGAAAATAGACTGGGGAGATGGCACTGATATAATGTATGGAGATATCATTGATCAATCGATAACCTGGAATTACACCTATTCAACTCCCGGTGTTTATCCGGTATCTGTCCAGCTTATTGATATTGGAGGAAAAACAGCCGAAGAAACCTATCGCTACATAGTGGTATATGATCCTGCCGGAGGTTTTGTTACCGGAGGTGGCTGGATTAATTCACCCCCCGGGGCTTACGTGGATGATCCTTTACTTGAGGGTAAAGCTAACTTCGGATTTGTTTCCAAATATAAAAAAGGATCTAATATTCCGGAAGGTAACACAGAATTTCAGTTTAATGCCGGCGATCTAAAATTTAAAAGCACTTCTTATTATTGGCTGGTCATTGCCGGATCGAAAGCTAAATTTAAAGGAGAAGGTATCATCAACGGATTAGGAACCTATGGATTTATGATTTCTGCAATTGATGGTGATTTGAAAGATAATGGAGAGGACAGATTCAGAATAAAAATATGGGATATGGCAGATGAAACAGATATTTATGATAATGAGATTGAAACGGATGAGAATGAAGATCCGACTACCGAACTGGGTGGAGGATCTATAGTAATTCATACACCAAAAACAAAAGGCAGCGGTGTATTAAATGAAGGATTTGAATCATTCGACAATGATGGAGATATAATGCCAGGTATGCTTATTTATCCGAATCCCTCAAAAGACAATATCAACATTATAGTATCCGGTAAGCAAGAACAATCAATACAGTTGAAAATATATAACTCAACCGGTCAGTTGATATATATTTCTTCCGGAAAGGGTATGATTAATGAAGAAATAAGTTTGAAAGACAATCAATCGGGATTGTATACGGTAATAGCAGTAGTTGACGGCAAATTAATTATTCAGAAAGTATTAATTGAATAAAAGGACTATTATTTCTGAAAGAGTATACAATCATCTGACCTAAAAATAAACTAAAATGAAAAATCTAATACAAGCTAGTTATGTTTTTGCATTACTTTTTTATGCAATGTTTATTAACGCGCAAATTCCTGAGTTTACCCGTATTGATACAGGTACTTTAGTAAAAGACCTGGGTAATTCCCAGGGAAGTGCTATAGCTGATTTTGACAACGACGGTGATGTTGATCTATTGATAGGCAATACCTCTGCATCTGGTCCAAGTCGTCCTGTTATACTGTACAAGAATGAAAGAAAAGGATATTTCACGAAAATTAAATATGGGGATCTGGCCACACAAAACCAGCCCAGGTATCTGTCTACAGCAACATTTGTCGATATCGATAATGATGGTGACTGGGATGTAAGCACACCGTGCGTTTTTTATATGAACGACGGCTATGGAGTATTCACCAGGGAATTAATGGATTGGGGAACGGAAGAAGATTGTGGTGATCAGGTAACTTCATGGGTGGATATTGACAACGATGGTGATCTGGATTGTAGCATGTGGTCACAACTAGGGGAACCAAATAAGCTGTTTCTTAATAACGGAGACGGCTCTTTTACTAAGATTCTGGATGATACTCTCACAACAACGCCTTTACACTCCATATGCCTGTCCTGGGCTGATATGGATAACGATAGTGATATGGATATTTTCATATCAAATTTTTCTTTTTTTGGTGATGAAACCCAGGATAACCGTAATTCCTGTTTCATTAATGATGGTGGTGCATTTACAATGATGGAAGATACCATGGTCCTGCTCCAGGATACTCTTGGTTCCGGAGGCGCCAGTTGGGGTGATTATGATAACGATGGTGATCTTGATCTTTATGTAAGTACTTGCCGTGGGACAAATCACCTGTACAGGAACGAAGGGGATGGCAACTTTGTACAGTTAAGTATTGATCCTGTCGAGGCTATTGACTTGGGTTTCATGGGAAGCGATTGGGGTGATTTTGATAACGACGGCGATCTTGACCTGTTTGTCACCTCCGATCTAAATGATGCGTCATTTGCAGATTTTGCCAATTTTAACATGCTTTTTGAGAACAATGGTGATGGGAGCTTCTCCGAGGTAGCAACAGGAAACCTCAAGACAGACGGAGGTCATAGCTGCACACTACTTGATTATGATAACGACGGTGACCTGGATATACTGGTTCCAAATGGTTCATTGGGCTCTCCATATATCAATTACCTTTATTCCAACAACGGGAATGATAATAATTGGATTATTATTAACTGCAAGGGAAGAGTATCCAATGCATCAGCTATTGGAACCCGTATTTTTGCTAAGGCTGAAATTAATGGGGAATCAATATCTCAGATGCGGGAGCTAGCACAGCAAACAGGAATGCATTCCATAAGCAGTCCCCGCTTCCATTTTGGTCTGAGAGATGCAACTACCATCGATACCCTGGAAATTCATTGGCCTTCAGGTCATACTGATTTGTACTTTGGAATTGAAGCCAATCAGTTTTACAGGGCTATTGAGGACAGTTTACTGGAGCTTGACCTGGGAGCCACTAATTACATTGAATATGTGCCGGTAATTGAAAATCAGTGGATGTTTGTAGGTGACTCGACAATGATCGACCTGGCCGATCATTTCAGGTTTGTTATGGGTGATACAGTACCGGAGATCACCGGTGATACGCTTCAATTTTTGCTTATAGACGAGGGCGATCCCGGTATACTCATCCCAAGCCTCGAAGGAACTTTGCTTACCCTCAAGACAGTAGGGATACTAGGTTCTACAACGCTGCAGGTTAAGGTAACTACAGAAGGATTCACCAGCCGTGTTGATTTTATTAATATACTAGTGTATGATTCTGTAAAACAAAAAGTTAATGCCTGCAGTGCAGAGGTTTCTTCATTTCATGATGCTGAGACGCATTATGACCATGCCATAGACGGGGATATGGGGACAAGATGGGGAAGTGACTACAGTGATAACCAATGGATAAAAATCACCCTTGATACGATACATAGTGTGGCCAAAGTAGTAATTTACTGGGAAGCTGCAAGTGCCAAAAGGTATAAAATACTTGCCTCTACGAATAATGCCAGCTGGGATACCCTATATGATGAATCTTCGGGTGATGGAGAGACGGATATAGTTTTCTTTGAGCCGACTGAAGCTAAATATATTCAGTTACTTGCAATTGAAGGAAATACACAGTGGGGTTTTTCAATATGGGAATTAGAAATTTACAGTACTGATATGTACAACACAACATGTGAACAACCCACAAATATACTCAGTAAAGAAAATCCGGATGATGATATTTGTGTATATCCAAATCCTTTAACCGATCAAATTTTCATTGATTTTAACCAACCACTAAATAGCGAAACCGTTATCGAGGTACTTGAATATACAGGCAAGCCTGTTTTAATAGAAAGGATATATGGAAATAATTTATCCATGCATAAAATGGATCTTTCTTCTCTTAATTCTGGAATCTACATAATGAGAATGGTTAACGATAAAAGTATTGTATGCAAAAAGTTAATTAAGGTGGAATGATATTTATTTCTCCTGAATCTTTGGTTATCCGGTATGTAAAAACGCACTAATAAAAAATGTAATAAATTAATTGGTTTTATGATAATTACAAATTATAAAAACTTAAAACGCTCATTTCACAGGGCAGATCAATATATCTGTTTATTTAAAGGGAGTTAAAATGAGCAGGATTGTCTAAAGCAAATAATCAAAAGAGTAACAGTTTATAAAGTTGTGCTCTAAGAATAAACTTTCTGGAATCACTGTTTGATAACAAATATCTATTTAACGGAAAATTATTAATTACTAATTGAATTAAAGGAGGATTACACCATGAATTTTACTAAAAGCCTTACTCCTGCTAAAATCTTGCTCTGTGGAGCATTCGTACTTGTCGGACTAATAAGCCATTTTTCCTTTATTGTGGCACAAGGTCCCTTCATAGAAAAAGCCTCCATGCCTACAGCCAGGTTATCAATGGGTACCGCTGTTGTGGACGGAAAGATCTATGTTATTGGTGGCACGAAAACTGAGACTTCACCACTTAATGTTGTAGAGGTATATGATCCGGTTACAGATATCTGGGATACAAAAACACCCATGCCCACGGCCAGAGGTGTATTTGGCTGCACTGTAGTGGATGGAAAGATCTATACGATTGGTGGTGGAGTAGTCGGTTCCAGTACTCTATCAATAGTTGAAGTATATGATCCGGTTACCGACAGTTGGGATACAAAAACTCCAATGCCTACGGCCAGAGTTAGTGTTGCAGCCTGTACTGTGAATGGAAAGATTTACGTAATTGGAGGCTCTCTCAATAACAGTTCCATATTGGAGGGAATAAGCAAGGTCGAGGAATACGATCCGGAAACGAATTCCTGGACAACAAAAACAGATAAGCCAACCCCGGGGTGGGGGTTAAGCGCCTGTGTACTGGAAGGAAAGATCTATGTCACAGGGGGTAACATTCAATGGCCAAACATTTCTGCGGCTTTAGAGGTTTATGATCCGGTTACAGACGAATGGGAAACTAGAACTCCTATGTCAATAAAAAAGTATTCTCATTCAACGACTTTAGTCAACGGGAGAATCTATACTTTCGGAGGTTGGCATAGCTCTGGAGGAGGCCCGATATACAAAACAACCGAAGAATACAATGCGATTACAGATGTTTGGACCAAGAAAACGGACCTTCCATTTGCAATAGCAGAATTTGGCGCAGCGGTTCTAAATAATAATATCTACCTCATCGGTGGAACCTCGACGCTACATCCTTTTACGAGTGTTAATAATGTGTATGAATACGATCCATTAAATGATTTGTTATCATTGATTGAAAAAATCGAAGTAGACAAGAGTTATGCGAAACCGGGTACTGACAGTGTTTGTATTACAACAAAGATGAGCGATCCTACAGGTATCACCATCATGGCACATATTGAAGCTCACGATCAATCACCTGTTGATAGCCTGCAACTCTTTGATGATGGGAACCATAACGATGAAATTGCTGGCGACGGACTTTATGCAAATTTCTGGCCAGTAGTTTCTTCCGAAGTACAATATTATTATGTGGATTTACAGCTTACACGCATTGATATGGATACTGTAATTAACCAGTTAAACAATGTGGCTCGATTTACAACAATTGGTCCTGTTACAGTTGAAGGATATCTTTTTGCTTCATCTGACACTGTATTTGATCCGGGTGATCGTATTAATATAAAACTAACACTAAAGAATAAGGATCTTGCAGCCACAGTACCAAACATAGAAGTAAAACTAACCAGTATTGATACATTGGTGATTGCTAGCGCCTGGAGTCGCTCGCTTGGTGATATAGCCTCCGGTGAAAGCTTGACATCTGACTATTATAGCGTAAGTATATCTGATGAATGGACAGGGAGTTCTCAGTTGCCCATTCTGGTTGAGATTAGTAGTGATGATTATGTATATTGGAAAGACACTCTTATAATTCCTGTTATTACTAATGTGCGTACCATAGATGATCCAGGAGCGCACCCACTTAAAATATATCCAAATCCAACTTATGATATTTTAAATATTGAAATAAACCATACAGGTAATCAAAAACTGGAAATTGAAATTTATACTGTTACTGGAGCAGTTAGTTACCATAGAGAATACGGAAATATAAATTCACACTTTACTGAACAAATTAACTTATCAGGCTATGCAAAGGGTATATACCTGGTAAAGGTCAGGCAGGCTGATTCAGTTTATATTGGGAAGGTGGTTGTGAAGTAACAATTTAATATACAAACTTAATATTTTTTAGAGGGTATCGCATTTTGCGATACCATTTTATCTAACAGACTCAGACTTTCTGTGAGCTTTTGCCTTTGTGGGAAACGTTTATTTTGGTATGTTCTTTTGCTTTTGTGCCGGCTCCTTTATACCTGGGAGTTTGTTTACGGGCTTTGATTATTTCTTCCCGGGCATCAGCCTTTTGTTCTTCTTTGCCTTCAACCTTTTGTCCTTCTTTTGCTTCTGTGGTTTTTTCCTCTTTCTTCTTTTTGTCTTCTTTTTCTTCCTTCTTTTCGTCAAATTTCAGCAGTTTCAGCTTATGAAGTATGTTGTACCAGTTTACAACCTTTTTTATGTCGGAAACATAAACCCTGTCCCTGTCATATTCAGGCAGTATCTCCTCCATATATTTTTTTAACTCTTCAGGTGATGATTTATGGTTTATAGTTTCCCCGCCATTTTCCTTCTCGAATATGGACTTAAAAATATCAGCCAGGGGGACCTCCTTTTCATCAGTATAAATGGCAATGTCTTCCAGTGTGGTAACTTTTTGCGTAGCATAAATACAGGTTCTTTTCTTATCATCAAATGATTCAACAATAATACCCTGCCTCCCCTGGGAGATAAACTTATACAATCCGCCTTGTCCTGAAATAGCTAATATGTCCTTTAAATCCATAGTCTGTTATTATTGAGATAAGGTTGTAAAAATAATACTTATATAAAAATTTTATACCATTCCTCTTTCTTTTTTTACGGTTTCATAAGCTTCATTAATACTTTGAAACTTTTCTTTTGCTTTATTCCTGATATCATCTCCCAGGTAGCCGACTTTATCAGGATGATACTTTACTGCAAGCTTTCTGTAGGCTTTTTTTACTTCTTCATTTGTGGCATTTCTGTCAACTCCAAGAATTATGTAGGCTGAATCAGTAGATTTAACAAACATATTTTTTATCGATCCGGAGTCAGCAGAACTTATTCCAAGGTAATATGCTATTTGCTCAATTAATTGAATTTCGCTGGAATCGATGTGACCGTCAGCATTTGCTATGCCATATAAAAAATGCAGCAACTGAAGCCTGGAGGAATAATCCATTCTTTGCTTTATTTGCACGCTAATATCTCTTACCGGTATATTTTGTTTCAGGATGTCCTTAAGCATTTGCATTGCTTCCAAAGCAGACTCATTGCCAAAGGCCTGAACAAAATATTTTTTAACATAATCCAGCTCAGAACGCAGAACCTTCCCGTCTGCTTTCATAATTGAAGCAACCAGTACCAGTAAGCTGGCAATGAAGTCACCTGTTGTTGTTTTACGCTCACCTTTAATTACGCTGACATCTGCAGCATCTACGAATGATCCTAAAGCAAAACCGATTATGGCACCCAAAGGTCCGCCAAAAGTCCAGCCCAGGCCTGCTCCAATCCATTTTCCAAATTTTCCCATAATCCGACTAATAATTATATATGATATTGTTATTTATTACTTTCAATATTAAGAAGTTTGTTGTGGATATCCAATATCTGCGGCAAAATTAAAGTTTTGTCATCATTAACGATAACAAAATGTGCGTGTTCTATCCTGGATTTATCCGGGAGTTGATTATTTATTATACTGTTTACCCTTTCCCCTGAATAATTCTTATATGCCATAACTCTTGATTTTCTGAGCTTTTCAGGGGCTGTAACAGTTATGATCTTATCAAGGACTTTATACGTCCCGCTTTCAATAAGTATTGCTGCTTCGAAAAGTATATACTTCTTATCCTTCTTTTTATCTGCCCACTCCA
>CP070654.1:1419378-1450791 GCA_020354785.1 Bacteroidales bacterium | reverse complement strand
AATTATGGAATACAGTCTGTACGCCTTTATGATATAAATGATGAACTTGTTCTTACCTATAAAGTAGTGCAGAAAGATATTGATAAATTGTTGGAATTTCTTTACAGGTATAAAACCGCTTATTTAAGTTTGCCATACGATAAACGTAAAGAGTATTATTACGAGATGCGTACAAATTACAACCTTCAGAGGTTTAATACTGATTATAAAAAATACTCTGAAAACTGGATACCGCGTGCTGCACAGGTGATATTTCTGAACAAAACATGTTATAACGGACTTTTCCGTGTAAACTCAAAGGGAGAATTCAATTCTCCGGCAGGGTATTATAAAAATCCGAAAATATTTGACCATGAAAATATAGTAAATGCTTCCAGGCTTTTATCATATTCAGAAATTATCAAGGCGGATTTCAAGGATTTCAGGCCCGAAAATTTAGAGGATTCTTTCATTTATTTTGATCCTCCCTATCGTCCTATTAGCCCTACAGCCTATTTTACATCATATGCAAAAGATGAATTTACTGATACGGATCAGTATAAACTGGCGAACCTTTTCAAAGACCTGGATAAAAGAGGGGCAAAGCTTATGCTTAGCAATTCAGATCCGAAAAATATTGATCCCGGTGATAATTTCTTTGACAAACTTTATAAAGATTACTATATCCAGCGTATACCGGCAAGGCGTATGGTAAATGCAGTTGTCGCGGGACGCGGCGAAATAAATGAACTTATTATTACAAACTATAAGGTTGCTTGAAATAATAAATATTCAATAAGGATAGGCTAAAAAAGTAATGAAGAAATTTTCAAATAAAGAAATAGCTGACTATTATGATCAGACTGTTACTCATTACCGTAAATTCTGGGATTTAAACCATAGTCTTGCTATTCATTACGGGATATGGGAGCAGGGTATTAAGACCTTCCGCCAGTCTCTGCAGAATACAGACAGAATACTGGCTGAAAAAGCACAAGTAAAGCGGGCTGATTATATACTGGATGCAGGATGCGGAATAGGAGGCTCTGCAATATACCTTGCGGAAAAATATAATTGCCGTGTGAAAGGAATAACATTAAGTGACAGACAGGTAAAATGGGCTAAGGAAAATGCAGAAAAGCATAATTTAAGCAGTCTGCTATCCTTTGAGAATAAAGATTATTGTGACACGGGATATAATAATGGCAGTTTTGATCTTATATGGGCACTGGAAAGTGTCGGAACATCTGCAAGTAAAAGTGAATTCATTAATGAGTCTTATCGTATGCTTAAACCGGGAGGACGGCTGGTTCTTGCAGATTATTTTAAAACCGGTAATTTTAGTACAGACAATAATAAAATTATGAAACGATGGCTCAATAACTGGGCTATAAGCGATTTGGATACTGTTGAGGATTTTGAATACAAACTGATAAAAGCAGGATTCAGAAATATTGTTATTGATGACTATTCAAGGAATATAAAGTCATCGGCAAGACGCATGTACCTGGTTTCCTTTCCGGGCTATATTGCAACAAAGCTGTATAATCTTTTTTATAACGCCACGCCATTTTCAAAGACACATTATATGGCATCACTGAATCAATACAGGGCATTAAAAAAAGGATACTGGAAATATAAAGTTATACTGGCATATAAACCCTGATCGCCACAAATCAATTACGTTTTATCTCTTTTAAAGTTCCAGGTTATACTTTAATCCGGCCCCAAGTGTGACAGGAATAGGTGTAGCATTGCCAAAAACAATATCAATTCTTAAACCTAAAGGTATTCTGAAAGAATCGGATATGTAAAGTTCATAACCTGCTGCTGCCAGTATTCCCGGTGTTACACCTGAACCATCCAGAAAAATTCTTGCATTTACTCCTGACTGGAGATAAAAGTTATTTTCAAATTTTTTTTCCAGGATAGCACCTATATGCAATGTCCAGATTGTTCCCCACCTGTACCTGGGTACCGGGTCAGGAACGTAAGCATAATATCTTTCTTCCCAGTAATATAATCTTTGAAGGCCTGTTTCAGCACCGATTGATAAACCGTTATCCTTGTTTAATATTCCCTGGGCAACCAAAGAATAACTAAACTGACCCCAGTCATGCAATTCAGTTTCCCAGGCACTCTCAACATCAACTATGGTAAATCCGACGCTGTTCTGGAGATTAAGGCTTAATGACTGAGAACTTACTGTTTGAGATATAAATAAAATAACCAGGATTTTTACAAATGTTTTCATAATTGTAGTATTTAAACTGAGTGATTAACAAACTACAAGTTAACAAATTTTATAGATTGTTGCTCGGATTAATTTGTTAAAAATTTCTTTAAATATCAGTGGCTACCCTGATTATCCTCTGTCCTTCATTATTGCTGAAACACCGTTATCTATTCTTTTTAAAACCTCTTCTTTACCTAGTAATTCCATGATATCAAACAGGTGAGGACCGAAGTTTGATCCAACAATCAGAATACGCAGGGGATTCATCACTTTTCCGAAACCGATACCAGACTTTTCTGTATATTTTTTAACAACATTTTCCAGGATAGATGAGTTAAACGGACTGGCCTCTTTCAGAAACACAATTATTTCCCTGATTATTTTAGCAGTATCATCTTTCCAGAATTTTTTCAGGGAATTAGAGTCGTAATCAACAGGGGCCTGAAATAAAAAATAAGATTGATCCCAGAATTCATTAATAAAGCATGCTCTTTCCTTTATTAAGCCGATAACTTTATTTATATATTCTTTTTCTGCTGAAATATTTTTCTGTTTCAATATGCCGGAAAATGTATCTGCCAGTTCAGCATCCGGCTTCTTTTTAAGGTATTGCTGGTTATACCATTTTGCCTTTTCAGGATCAAACCGGGCACCGGCCCTTCCAACATTTTCCAGTGAAAAATTATTTATTAATTCTTCCCTGGTAAAAATTTCCTGTTCGGTACCGGGATTCCAGCCAAGAAATGCCAGAATGTTTATAAAGGCTTCGGGGTAGTAGCCCGATTCCCTGAATCCCCCCGATATTTCACCCTCAGGAGATTTCCACTCCAGGGGAAATACAGGGAATCCTTCCTTATCGCCATCTCTTTTACTTAACTTACCCTTTCCGCCAGGCTTAAGAATAAGGGGCAGGTGGGCAAATTCAGGCATTGTGCTTTCCCAGTTTAAAGCCCTGTATAACAGAACATGTAATGGTAATGAAGGCAACCATTCTTCACCTCTTATAACATGAGTTATTTTCATGAGATGATCATCGACTATATTAGCCAGGTGATACGTTGGTAATCCGTCAGATTTGAAAATTACTTTATCGTCAAGCGTTGATGTATTGAATACTACTTCACCTCTTATTATATCATTGATAGTTACATTTTCATTTTCCGGTATTTTAAACCGGACAGTATATGGTGTGTTGTATTCTATTAACTTTTCTGTTTCATCCTTTGAAAGAGTAAGCGAGTTTTTAAGATTATTTCTTACAGAGGCATCATATGAAAAGGTGGTCTTTTGTTCTTCAAATTCTTTTCTTATTTTTTCCAGTTCCTCAGGAGAGTCAAAAGCATAATAAGCATTTCCGGAATTTATTAGCTGCAGGGCGTATTCCTTATAAATTTCTTTTCTGTCTGACTGCCGGTACGGGCCAAAATCTCCCCCGACACCCGGTCCTTCATCAAAGTCAATACCGCACCATTTTAGTGAATTAATAATATATTCTTCAGCTCCTTCTACATACCTGGTTTTATCTGTATCTTCAATCCTCAGAATAAAGTCTCCAACGTGTTTTCTGGCAAATAAATAATTAAACAGGGCGGTTCTGACACCTCCCATGTGAAGAGGCCCGGTCGGACTTGGAGCAAAACGGACTCTTACTTTTGTCATGATGGTTCCGGTTTCCTGATTTTGGCAAACATAAATCTAAAATTTTTACTAATAAAAGTCCGGTTTTTTATGAGATTTTTTTAATAAGTCCTGAATTTTAGGAACTATAATTATATAAATTTCTGTTATTAAGACATTTATGTTTTATTCAATCTTTCTAAGCAGTGCTTCATAAACATTTTTTATAGTTGGTATTGGTATTTTTAATTCCTCCCCATACCGGAGCAAAGTACCTCCGAATATATCTCCTTCACTTATTGCTCCTTTTGTTTCAACATCTCTTTGAAATGATGTTTTAGTCTCATACGGGTATTCTTTTGCTATCAGAAATGATTTTTCTACTATATCATCATCCAGTGGTATATTAAATTTTCTGGCAATCATCTCTATTTCATACATGATAGATTTTACTGTCTGGCTCAATTCAGTATTTTCAAGTATTTCACCCAGGGTTTTGTCAAAAGAAGCAGTTACCAGCCCGTAAGCTGCTATAAAAATATATTTGGACCATATTGGTATTTTGACATTTTCCTCTAACTCAAAATTAATCCCGGCATCACTTAACAAGGTTATTAAAGAACTTAGATCAAAATCAGGAAATTCCTGATCTGCACCTATTGATATTTTACAGGTTCCTCCCTTCTGGTAAATAACTCCCGGACTTTCTATATGAGTCCCGATAAAGACACATGACTGCAGGACTATTCCTGTATCCAAATGTTCTCTTATTCTTTCGTATATATCAACTCCATTTAATAACGGGAGAATTATTGTTTTCTCTTTTGTAATTTTCGAAATTTCTTTAGCTGCATTTTCCAGGTCATATGCTTTTACCGATAAAACAACAATATCGCATACAGGCAAATCGTTAACTGTATCGGTACACTTTTCAGGAGTAACATTTATTATTTCATTATCTCCTGCTTTTATTAGCGTCAGCCCGTTTGAACAGATTGCATCTTTGTGGCTTCCCCTGGCAATAAAGAAAATTTCATGTTTGTTCTTAAGCTTATCAGCCACAAGGGCACCGAAATACCCTCCGACACCTCCGACTCCAAAAAAACATATTTTCATAATCTAATCTCTTTTTATTATTTAATTTCAGGTTATAAACCTATGATTTGTCCTTATCAGACACCTTTAACCAAACTGATCAGATATAAACATACATATATAACCAGCAGAATTTCAGATCAGAGGGTTATCAGCACTGCATTTTTAAGTGCATACTCTGCATGAGCCATTCCCAGGCCAGGTGCAGCAGGCACATTTAACAGGCCATTTTTAACCTGAATTGGCGGCTCAAACATATCTGCTGTTACTTCCATCCCTGTTTTTAATTCCTGAAATAAACCTATATTTGGCGTGAAACTGCTAAAATTTACCATTTCGGCATAGCCGGCATTACCACTTGAAATATGAACGGTAACAGGCTTACCGGTAATCTCTGCCATCCTGGCAACACGCGTAGTGCGGATGAAACCTCCGTAATAATGTAAATCAGGTTGTACAATCTGAAGGACATTTTCTGCAATCATTTTACGAAAGCGATATTCACTTGATTCCTGCTCTCCACCTGAAATCGGAATATCAAGAGCATCAGCCACATGCTTTGTCTCTTCAATGTTATCAAAACGGCATGGTTCCTCAAATAAATATGCATTGATATCTTCAAGCCTTTTCCCGATTTCAATTGCTTTTTGTATACTATATGAACCATTAGCATCTGCCTGTATAGTAATTTTGTTACCAAGTATTTTTCTGGATAACTCAATCAGCGCCTCTGATCGACCGGGAATTGAATCTTTATCCCGGCTCATACGGCCTCCCACTTTAAACTTTACGGCTTTAGCTCCAGTTATGGCTATTTTCTTTTGCAGTATTTCTATTTCTTCTTCCGGAGAATTATCCCTGTTACCACTTGCAACATATACTGGTATTTTTTCCCTTATTCTGACACCAAAAAGGGAACTTATATGTTTACCGGCGGTTTTACCCAATAAATCAATAATACTGCCTTCTACCCATGAAACACAACACCATAAAGCCAGGCCCTGCATTTTATAGTTGCTTTTATATACATATAATTCTTCCAGCAGAGTTTCAATCTGCCTGGCATCTTTTCCAATAAAAAAAGGAATTATAAGTTTAAGAAGAATAGGATAGAGAACATCTATTTTATTATTTGTTACGGAAATACCTTCTATCCCGTCTTTTGATCTTGTTCTGACAAAATAAGTATCTCCCAATCTGAGTAAATCCATTGATTCTATCAGAACAGGTTGTTTAAGGAATCCTGGTTTCAGTACTGGCGCGTTGCATATATCAATGAGTTTCTGTTCATCGATTACTATGTTATTTTTTTTTAGGGCTTTTGAACAGGAAGCCAGCGGCAAAGCTAATCCTGCTTTGGTTGCTGTTTTCAGAAAATATCTTCGGTTATATTTCATGTATATACTTTTTAGGCAGCTAGTTCCCACCTAATCTTAAATCGCTAATCGTATTCAAAATCCTGCCTGTAGCGCCCTGGTTGTTCAACACATATTCCTTTGATATTTTGCCTGACTTGTTTATAACAATGTTTTGCAGTAAGTCTTCAAACCGTGCCTTCAAACTCCTGTAACTATCCACTGAAAATGCACCGCCTGATCTGACCAAATCAACCGCCTCCTGGAATTTTTTGTAGTTTGGCCCGAATACTACCGGTAATCCGAACGTCGCTGCTTCAAGGATATTATGTATTCCAACACCGAATCCACCACCGATATATGCAATATCAGCATACTTATAAAGAGAGGATAACATGCCGATGTTGTCAATAATCAGAACCTGGAAATCACCAACATTATTTATGCCGGCCGTTGAGTAACGTATAACCGGTTTGTTTATACTTTTAACTAGTCTCTGGATGCCGGTTTCATGAATTTCATGCGGAGCAATGATATATTTAACTTTCCGTAAAGAAATATTTATAAATTCCACCAGTATTTCTTCATCTTTTTCCCAGGTACTTCCTCCTATTATTACTGTATTGTCTTGTTTAAATTTCCCTGCTATTTCTATTGTTTTTGCCTGCTTTGCTATTTCTGCAACCCGGTCGAACCTTGTATCACCTGAAATAGTTATATTATCCAGCCCGATATTTTTTAATAACTGTTCGGAACTTTTATTCTGGACAAATATGTGGGTGAATTTATACAGTATCTTCCTGAACCAGCTGCCGTACCATTTGAAAAAAACCTGGTTTTGCCTGAAATTGGCTGAAATAAGATATACCGGTGTATTATTATTTTTAAGCTGGTTAAGGTAGTGATACCAGAATTCATATTTGATAAAGAAAGCTTTTACCGGCTTTATTAATTCAAGAAACTTCCGGGCATTTCTTCTTGTATCAGGCGGCAGGTAAAATATATAATCGGCTGTTTTATAGTTTTTCCGGTTTTCATAACCTGAAGGAGAAAAGAAAGTAAGGAGAATTTTCACAGATTTGTTTTTATTCTTTAAAGCTTCAATTAAGGGCCGGCCCTGTTCAAATTCTCCAAGGGATGAAGTATGAAACCATAATAAGTTATTTTCAGGCTTTACCAGTTTTTGAATCTTATCAAATATCCCTTTTCTTCCTTTAATCCACAACCTGGCTTTCCTGTTAAATAATGAGGCCAGAAGAATTAACAGGTAGTAAAATCTTAAACCAAGTGAATACAAAAAAACCATATTCTACATGTTTAATACAAAAGTAATTTTTTGCACCAAAAGAAAAACAGAATAGTAATAACTAATATCCTGCAATATTTATTACTTAAAAATGTATTCCTGAAATATTTTTTAATTGTTTTTTGAACAATTCGTAAATAAATATGTTTTTATTTAGAATCATTCCAGATAATATTAATTTTTAATAAAATATAAAGAAAATGGTTTTTGAATTACCAAAATTAGATTACGATTATAAAGCCCTGGAACCTTATATTGATGCACAAACGATGGAAATTCACCATACAAAGCATCATGGCGCATATACTGCAAAGTTAAATGACGCTATTAAAGGTACAGAGTTAGAAGGCAAGTCGCTTGAAGATATTTTTAAAAACATATCTGAACATCCTGCTGGTGTAAGAAACAACGGAGGAGGTTATTATAACCATAATTTGTTCTGGAAAATACTATCACCGCGCAGTGGAGAAGAACCAACAGGGGATTTACTGAATGCGATCAATAAATCATTTGGCTCATTTGAAAATTTTAAGAATGAATTTTCAACTGCAGCTGCCAGTGTTTTCGGCTCGGGCTGGGCATGGTTAGTTAAAAGTAATGGTGAACTTAAGGCTACTTCTACACCAAACCAGGATAATCCGTTAATGGATGTAGCATCTGTTAAAGGCATACCGTTAATGGGGCTGGATGTATGGGAGCATGCATACTATCTGAAATATCAGAACCGCAGACCGGATTATATTGCCGCTTTCTGGAATATTGTTGCGTGGGATGAAGTCGCTAAAAGATATTTAAAATAGGTTTAGTTAGTGTTTGTATTTATTTTGGGTTTAGGAAAAATCCCGGAGCATTCCGGGATTTTTTTGTTAAATAATTTTGTAACTTCGGATTAGCAGAAATTTCTAATATTCAGTTATAATTTAAATCAGGAAATCATGAACTTTGAATTGCCGAAATTACCTTATGCATTAGATGCGTTATCTCCTTATTTAGGGGAAAAGACTTTAGAGTTTCATTATGGTAAGCATCATAATGCTTATGTTAATAATTTAACAGGTCTGGTCAGGGGGACAAAATTTGAAAATGCAAAGCTGGAACAAATAATAAAAGAAGCGGAAGGGGGAATATATAATAATGGAGCACAAGTCTGGAATCACACATTTTATTTTTTTGGATTTAGTCCTGATGGTAAAAGAGAACCATTGGGAGAAATGGCAGATGCAATAAACAAATCATTTGGATCATTTGATCAATTCAAAGAAAAATTTTCAAAGGCCGCGGCTACTCTTTTTGGATCTGGCTGGGTATGGTTAGTGAAGAAAGATAATAGTTCACTTGAAATAATTCAGGAAAGTAATGCTGGCAATCCTTTGAGATCTGGATTAAAGCCAATTTTAACCTGCGATGTTTGGGAACATGCATATTATCTGGATTATCAAAACAGAAGACCGGATTATATAAATGCATTCTGGAATATTCTGGATTGGGATGTTATTTCCAGTCGTTTTTAAAGTCCTGAGTTTTTAACCAGCAATGTTGTATTATATTAATAACCTGTTAAATTAATCCCATTTTTTCAATATTAGCCAAATCTTCAGGAGTATCAATTCCCAGGGAATCGTGTTCTGTAAATTCGACTTTAATCTTATAACCATTTTCTATCCAGCGTAATTGTTCCAGTGATTCAGCTATCTCCAGGGCACTTGGATTTAATTTTGTAATAGATGAAAGAGTCTCCTTTCTATAAGCATATAAACCTATATGTAAATAGAACCGGTGTGAATCCACCCATTTTTCCTGCGGCTGGTTTTTTATAAACGGAACAGGGGAACGGCTGAAATATACGGCCTCTTTTTTATTATTGACTATTACTTTTGTCTTGTTTTCATCAAAAATAATTTCAGCATCAGTTACAGGCTTTACAAGGGTTGCTATCTCTGTATCGGGTTTAATAAAACATGATTTAATTGTTTCCAGTTGCTCCGGCTGGAGAAATGGCTCATCTCCCTGCACATTTATTATTATTTTAAATTTTTTACCGGTTTTCTCTTCAATTAATTTAACCGCTTCTGCACAACGATCGGTTCCGCTTTTATGATCCGGGGATGTCATTACTGCTTTACCCCTGAAGTTATTTACAGCTTGTAATATTCTTTCATCATCAGTAGCTACATATACATTGTCAACAGATTTGGATGCCTGTTCATAAACTCTCCGGATCATGGGCTTCCCCCCAATATCCACAAGTGGTTTTCCGGGAAATCTTGATGATGCATATCGCGCCGGGATGATAACCAGATAATCAGTTTGCATAAAAAAATTAAATTTTATTAACACTTGCAAATTAGTAAATAACTTTTAAAATTGTAATTTTGTCATATATTTTTCAAAACGTATAAATTTCAAAATTATTGGGTATTTGGCTAATTATTAGGATGTTGTAGTTTTTTAAGATTTTTTTTTTAAGATTAGACCGTCAATATTACAGGTTATGGAAATTCAGAAGATTAAACAAAGATATGATATAATTGGAAATTCTGTAGGATTAAACAGGGCTATTGATATTGCTGTACAGGTAGCTCCTACAGACTTGTCAGTACTTATAACCGGTGAAAGCGGAGCAGGTAAAGAAGTCTTTCCGCAAATAATTCATCAGTATAGTTCAAGAAAACATGGCACTTATATTGCCGTCAATTGCGGGGCTATTCCTGAAGGAACCATAGACTCAGAACTATTTGGACATGAAAAAGGTTCTTTTACAGGGGCAATTGACAGTAGAAAGGGATATTTTGAGGTTGCCAACGGAGGAACTATATTCCTGGATGAAGTTGCTGAACTTCCGCTTTCTACCCAGGTGAGACTTTTGCGTGTTCTTGAAACAGGTGAATTTATAAAGGTAGGGTCATCAAAAGTTGTCAAAACAAATGTCAGAGTTATTGCTGCAACTAATATTGATGTTTATGAAGCAATTCAACACGGGAAGTTGCGTGAGGATCTGTATTACAGGCTAAATACGGTACCAATAGAAATACCTTCATTAAGAAGCAGAAAGGAAGATATCCTGTTGTTGTTCAGAAAATTTGCATCGGATTTTGCAGAAAAAAACCGTATGCCTGCCATTAGCCTTAATAAGGAAGCCCGTGATATGTTGCAGAATTACAGGTGGCCGGGGAATATCAGACAGCTGAAAAATATTACTGAACAAATTTCCGTTATTGAAGAGAACCGGGAGATAGATGAAAATACATTACGGAAGTATTTACCCGATTATTATGAAACAAAACTTCCTGTTGTGTACGATGCTGTTGACAAGAAAACTTTTGCTTCTGAACGTGAAATTCTTTACAGCATACTGTTTGATATGAAAAATGACGTAAATGATTTAAAAAAGCTTGTTCTTGAGATAATGCAAAAAGGATCTGAAAATGCTGAAATTCAACAGGATAATGCTCAAATTATACAAAAGCTTTACCAGAGTGTTGAACCTGCAACCGGGGAAGAGAAATCAAATAAGACATTTGAAATAAGCCGGCCTAAGGAGGATAATATCCAGGATACTGAAGAGATAATTGAGGAGTCGTTGTCACTTGAAGAAAAAGAAAAAGAATTAATTAAGAAGGCATTGAACAAGCATAACGGTAAAAGAAAGTATGCTGCCGTTGAGCTTGGTATTTCGGAAAGGACACTTTACAGAAAAATAAAAGAGTATGATATCCAATAAGATATTTATCATAATTATAATAAATCTCATTTTATTTACTTCCTGCACGTTCAGGCTGGGTCCCTTATCTTTTGGTTACTCTACAAAAGGAGCAACCACAACAGGACTGGAAACAGTGTCGGTTCAGTATATTGAAAACCGTGTTCTGGAAAACAACGGAGGCATTGTTCAGCCTTCATTCAGCCAGGAATTTACAGATGCCCTGAAAGATTATATACAGTCCAATACTAACCTGATTTTAATTAATGGACTGGGAGATGCGGATTTTGAAGGAGAGATTGTTACATATGATCACAACCCTGTTTCTATAACTGCTGATGATATAGCTGCACAAAACAGATATACTATTACAATTAAAATAAGGTTCACTAATTCGGTAAATTCCGAGATGGATTTTGAGTCCAGCTTTTCAAGATATGAAGACTATTCAAGTGACATGACGTTTGAGGACGCACAGGATAATTATACGAAAGATATAGTAGATTTATTGATTGAGGATATTTTTAACAGGGCATTTGTAAACTGGTAATTAAAATCCGGGCAGGTATAATTTATGTATGGAAAGACAAGACTTAATAAAGTATTTAAGCAACCCTGAAAATCTGGATAATGAGAGCATCAGGGGAATAGCCGAGCTGGCAGATCAATATCCGTATTTTCAAACAGCCCATTTGCTGACAGTAAAGAATTTATACCTGATAAATAGCAAGGATTTTATCTCGAAATTAAATCATACTGCTGCATATATAACAGATCGCAGGATATTATATGAACTTATTCATCCCCTTAATATAAGTGAAGACAGATTTTCAGGCAGGACGGTTGCAGATACAGGAAAGTCAGAGAAAATATATAAGGATACACTTAAGGAGAATATTGATGATACTATAACTTCTCAACTTTTTGAAGTTAAGAAGCGCAGCCAGAAAGATATGGAGCTTGTTCCTGAAATATCAATTGATGTCAGGAAAGAATATGGCGAAGGAATTGAACTTGATGATTTAGTATTTACTTTAAGCAGGTCTGAAATGCTGGAAATAGACACCAAAGATGAAAAGAGTAAAGAACTTGATATAGAAATTGAGGAAGATTATTCTGAAGATCTAACAGTGATAGACGACAGCGGTTTACTTGAAATGGATGAAAATATAGAGGACCTTGATAATGCAGAGATTTATACAGGGATTGAGCAGGATTCCAGGGAAGAATTAGCAGAAAATGATAAAGCTGTTTATGAGGGAGCACAATTTGAGATTATTGACGATGGAGATAAAAAACAGAAATTTCACAAAGATCCGGTTTCGCCTGATGAATTTGTTGCAATTGATGAGGATGAAACATTTAGTCTTATTAAACTGGAAGAGCAGGAAAAAGCAAAAGCCAATGCCGAATTAATAGATAAATTTATCAGAGGTGAACCAAAAATAATACCTGACGGGCGAGATGTAAGTAATGATGATATTTCAACTGACAGTGTCAAAGAAAGTGAAAGCTTTATAACCGATACTCTCGCAAAGATATATGTAAAGCAGGGCTACTATTCCAAGGCAATATTTGCATATGAGAAATTAATTTTGAAATATCCGGAAAAAAGTAGTTACTTTGCGGGGCAAATAAATGAAATTAAGAAGATTATTAACAATTTATAATTCTCCGGAAATATGTATAGTCTAATTGCTGTATTAATAGTTATAGCGTGTATTTTATTGGTTTTAGTTGTTCTTGTTCAAAGTTCAAAAGGCGGTGGCTTAGTATCAAATTTTTCAGCCTCAAGCCAGATAATGGGTGTAAGAAAAACTGCGGATTTCCTTGAAAAAGCAACCTGGACATTAGCAACCGCTTTACTTCTATTAAGTCTGCTGGCAAGTATAGCTGTTCCGAGGCAGAGAGATGAAGCAGCCAGATCCAGGATAGAAGATCAGGTAGATAATGCTATTGATCCTGACAGACTTACCAATTTTCCTACAACTGTACCTGAACAACCGGGTTCGCAAGAAGATAACTTTAATGAGTAAATGATTTTTATATTATTCTTGACTATTTAATATTTTTTTATATAAAGTGTCAGTATGTCATATTTACTGACACTTATTGTATTTGGCATAAAATATGTTAGGGAAAAATTCGAAAATTGAAATTATATGTTTAACTAAAAATTAATAAAAATATGTCTGAAGTAAAAATTAAACCTTTAGCTGACAGGGTACTAATTAAACCTGAGGAAGCAGTAGATAAAACTGCAAGTGGTATTATTATTCCTGATTCTGCAAAGGAAAAACCACAAAAAGGAACTGTTGTAGCTGCCGGACCCGGCACTAAAGATGAAAAAATGGAAGTCAAAGTTGGAGATACTGTTTTGTATGGCAAATATTCGGGAACGGAACTGGATTTAGACGGCAAGGATTATCTTATAATGAAACAATCCGATATTCTTGCAATAATATAAATTACTAAATCCGGAAAAAAATATTAATTAATCTAAAAGCAAATAATAAGCAAAAAAAATAATAAAAATGGCAAAAGAATTAAAATTTGATATTGAAGCTCGCAACCAGCTTAAAAAAGGTGTTGATGAGCTGACAAATGCAGTGAAAATTACTCTGGGGCCTAAAGGGCGTAATGTTATTTTAGATAAAAAGTTTGGTTCTCCGGCGATTACCAAAGACGGTGTAACGGTAGCTAAAGAAATTGAACTTGAAGATCACTTTGAAAACATTGGAGCACAACTGGTTAAAGATGTAGCATCAAAGACCAATGACGATGCGGGTGACGGTACAACAACTGCTACTGTTCTGGCACAGTCAATAGTAACGGTCGGATTAAAGAATGTTACAGCCGGAGCAAACCCGATGGACTTAAAAAGAGGAATTGATAAAGCGGTAAAGGTAGTTGTTGAAGATTTAAAGAATCAGTCACAGACTATTGGTGAGGATAGTGAAAAGATTGAGCAGGTAGCCGCAATTTCTGCCAATAATGATCCGGAAATAGGTAAATTAGTTGCTAATGCAATGGGAAAAGTAAAAAAAGAGGGTGTAATAACTGTTGAAGAAGCCAAGACTGCTGAAACCAGCGTTGAGGTAGTTGAAGGAATGCAGTTTGACAGGGGTTTTATATCTCCATACTTTATTACTGATACAGATAAAATGGAAGCTGTTCTGGAGAATCCGTACATACTTCTTTCCGATAAGAAAATATCAACCATGAAGGATCTGCTTCCCATATTGGAACCTGTTGCTCAATCAGGGCGGCCCCTGTTAATTATAGCTGAAGATGTTGATGGAGAAGCATTGGCAACATTAGTCGTAAACAAATTAAGGGGATCATTGAAAATTGCTGCAGTTAAGGCTCCGGGTTTTGGTGACAGAAGAAAGGAAATGCTGGAAGATATAGCAATATTGACTGGCGGAGTTGTGATTTCTGAAGAAAAGGGTCTCACTCTTGAGGGAGCAAAACTTGATATGCTCGGAACTGCAGAGAAAGTAGTTATAGATAAGGAGAACACTACTATAGTAAATGGTGCCGGCGATAAGGCAAACATTGATGGAAGAGTAAAACAAATTAAAGCCCAGATAGAAACCACTACTTCTGATTATGATAAAGAAAAGCTTCAGGAAAGACTGGCTAAATTAGCAGGAGGGGTTGCTGTTCTTTATGTAGGTGCTGCATCAGAGGTTGAAATGAAAGAAAAGAAAGCACGTGTTGAAGATGCATTAAGCGCTACAAGAGCTGCTGTTGAGGAGGGAATAATTCCCGGAGGCGGTGTAGGTTATATTCGTGCTATTACTAAGCTTGATTCGATAAAAGGAGATAATGAAGATCAGAATACCGGTATTACTATTGTAAGAAGAGCACTTGAAGAACCTCTTCGCCAGATAGTTGAAAATGCAGGTATTGAAGGTTCTGTTGTAGTTCAGGAGATTAAGAACGGCAAGGATGATTTTGGATATAATGCACAGACTAATAAATATGAAAACCTGTTTAAGGCAGGAGTTATTGATCCTACAAAAGTTTCGAGAATAGCACTGGAAAATGCTGCATCAATTGCAGGAATATTTCTAACTACAGAATGTGTTGTTGCTGAGAAACCTGAAGAAGAAAAACAACCTCCTATGCCAGCCGGTGGCCCGGGAATGGGAGGTATGATGTAATAAATAGAAAAGACAAAATTTTTGATCCCTTTTCATTTCTAATGAAAGGGGATTTTTTTTAATATTAATAGATCATATCTTTTTCATCTACCATAGGAACAAACCTTACAGGCAGGACCGATGTTTGCTTTAAAGATCCCTTTTTCCTGGTTAACAATACCAGCTCCTGTACATATCTTTCTCCAACAGGGATGATCATTCTTCCTCCTTCTTTTAACTGATTCTTAAGTGGCTCAGGGACATGGGTAGGGGCGCATGTAACAATTATTGCATCAAACGGACTGTATTCATCCCATCCTTCATAGCCGTCGCCAATCTTGACTTTAATATTTGAATATCCTAAATTCTTGAATAACAGGGAGGATCTCATTCCAAGTTCTTCTACTATTTCAATTGTATATACAGAATCGCAAATCTCAGCCAGTATTGCAGCCTGATAACCTGAGCCGGTACCTACTTCCAATACTTTTGAACTTTTATCAAGTTTCAATATCTCAGTCATAAAAGCAACTATATAAGGCTGGGAAATGGTCTGACCATATCCGATTGGTAAGGGATGATCTCCGTATGCATGTTGAATATGAGTCTCGGGCACAAATAAATGACGTTCTACATTTCTCATAGCTTCAATAACTTCCCTGTTTGTTATTCCCCTGGCTTCAATCTGTGTTGCTACCATATTCTCCCGCAATTCTTTAAACCTGTCAACCTGTGGTTGTGATCGTACGCAGCCTAATATCAGGATAACAAAGCAAAAGATTATATATCTGCATAAAAAAGATACTGGAAAGCATTCTTTAATGGCTTTCATATATTTAAGGATTTAGTTTTATTTAAAGGCTATTCGAAATTCTTATTTCCCTGTTATATGCGAAATTATTAAATTTTCGGGTTATAAAGTCAGTTACTTATTATAAAATCAATATCTTTTGTAGTTTCATTACCTAATTTATCCAGTACCCTTATTTTAACTTTATACCTTCCCTCTGAAGAGAAGCCCCTTATCAGGTCTGAATACTTTTTTTCCGGATTATTGTTTATTGAATAATACATTTCATTAAAACCAACGACATTATCTGTAGAGGATAGAAACAGAACAACATGATCCGGATAAGTATCAAGAAGAATACCGTCACTATCTTCTTTTCCGTTTGGTAATATACTGAAACGCGAATATAGTTCAGGGCCGGTTTTATCCAGGATGACTGTAAAATCCAGCATATTAGTATTGTCTACATTATCATAACCTGTAATTAAAACTCTATGACGACCTTCTTCATTCATAGAAAAAGGTTCATCAAATATTTTTGCTTCATTATCATCTACAACATATTCTATTTTACTTATTCCTGACTCGGTATCATTAGCTTTAAGATTCACAAGGGTAGTGTTACTGATGAATACGGTATCTCTCTGGACGAATGTTGGTCCTGAAAAACCATATGAAAGAGAAGGGCCGGATAAATCAACATAAGGAATACTTGTTTTACTGCCCTTTTCCAGTGATTCGGTTTTATTGTTTACATTATCAAGAGCATATGCTTTAACTGTTAAATTTCCTGTAACATTAGACAGAAAAAAGGGTTTTTCATACTTCTTGTATTCTGAATTATTGATTGAATAAAAAACTTCTTTAACTCCGGCCTTGTTATCAAAAGTTGTTAATTTAAGCCGGTTTCTTCCTGAAGAATATTCCCTTCCCCCGGCAAAAAAACTTTTCCCTATAATTTCCTGGACAATTGTAGGAGGTGTTTTGTCAATGTAAAAATCAAAAACATTCTCAGCTTCTTTATTATCGACTTTGTCAACTGAATAATAAGCTAATTTATGTTCACCCTGGGATAATAAAGCAGCTCTTAAAGGATTAACATATTTTTTAACAGGCCCGTCATCAAGGCTATAGTAAACTGCTTTAACACCAATACCTTCATCTTCGGCTGTAAGAATTATTCTCGATTTCCCGGAGATAATATTTTCATGTCTGTCCTGTGAGATTTCCAGCAGGGTTTCGGGATTTGTCTTATCCAGTATAATATTTACTGAATTTACGGTTTCGGCATTACCGACATTATCTGCAGAATAGTATTTAACTACGTACTCTTTTTCCTGATCAATAATAACCGGATAATTGTATGCCTGGAAATCCGATCCGTCAACAGAAAAATATATATTTTCAACTCCCGATGTCTGATCATCAGCTTCAAGAGTTATTTCGCTGTTTTTACCCGTGTATATTGCCCCCTGCGTTTTAAAGATCGTAACTTCTCCATAATCAATCGATGTTACAGGAGGTTTGCTGTCAGCATATATTTCAAATATAATATCCTCTCTTGGAAATATAGGTTTAAGAGTAGCAGTGTCCACAATCCATGGTGAACGAAATGTATTATACCCTTCAGTATCCAGATACATAGGATTTGAAAAATCTGATGTTATCTCACTTTTCAATAAATAGCTTTCTGTATTCTCGTCGGGAGAGTTAGTCATCCTCAGATAAATTGGCAGTGATTTTTGTATAAACATTCTGCCATCAGGAGACACATAGATACGTTTTTCGTGTTCCAGCGGTTCCTGTCCTGATAAAAAGAAATAACTTGCAGATATAACGGCTACCAGCAGGTATAGTTTTTTCATAGTCAAAGGTGGTTTTTAATTAATTTTTAAGTTACAAAAAAAATATAAAAAAAATAAGTGTAACTATTATTTCCTGATAAAATCAATATTCCTTTTCAGCCCTGAATATCCAATTCTCTCAATTGCCGAGCCTTTAAATATTCTATTAAAATGTTCTTCTTTCAGATTGTACCAGTCATTTTTACCCATTTTCAGTAATTCAGGATCAGGCTCGAATTCAGTGATCTTATGCTTTTTCGATTTTGTGTTCCATGGACATATATCCTGGCAAATATCGCAACCAAAAATCCGGGAATTAAATTTTTCATGATACTTTTCAGGGATAAGGCCTCTGTGTTCAATTGTTAAATAAGAGATACATTTTCGTGCATCAATAACTTTAGAGCTGATAATGGCACCGGTAGGACAGGCTGTTATACACTTATCACAGGCTTCACAGGATTCATTGGTTTGAATATCGTAATGCAGTTCCGAATCTATAATAAGTACTCCAATAAAAACATAAGAGCCATGAACCGGGGAGATTAAATTTGAATTTTTCCCTATCCATCCCAGGCCTGCCTTTACTGCCCATATACGCTCCAATACAGGGGCAGAATCAACAAATACCCTGCCATTAATATTATTTATATTATTGTTAATAAATTTCAATAATTGATACAACCTGCCTTTTATTACCAGATGATAATCTTTGCCATAAGCATATTTTGAAATTTTTGGAGCGTTCTTATCTTTTTGCTCCTTATCTGTATAATAATTTAATAATACTACAATCACTGATTTTGCCCCTTTAACGAGGTTTGTTGGATCAACTCTCTTATGAAAGTAGTTTTCCATATACTTCATATCGCCATGCATTTTACTATTAAGCCAGCGTTTAAAATGCCTGGCTTCTTCTTTAAGATATTCAGCTTTGGCAATACCACAGGCATCAAAGCCAAGTTTCTTTGCTTCAGATTTGATCATCTCTGAAAGTTTTTGCTTTGATCCCATCTCAATTATTTAAAATGAAAAATACAGGTAGGCTAAGTTTTATAAACAGGGATAAGTATGTTTATAATGGTTTGTACAGAGATGCTAGAGTTTCTTCTTTATTTCAATTACTTCATATCCTTCAATTATATCACCTACTTTTATATCATTGTAATTTTCAATGTTAAGACCGCACTCAAGGCCGCTTGCTACTTCTTTAACGTCTTCTTTAAATCGTCTTAGAGATCCCAGTTCGCCAGTGTATACTACAATACCCTCCCGGATTACACGTACTTTAGTATCTCTTTTTATTTTACCCTCTTTTACCATACAACCTGCTACAGTACCTATTTTTGAAATTTTAAAGACTTCTGATATTTCAAGTGTAGCTACGATTTCTTCTTTAATTTCCGGAGATAACATACCTTCCATAGCAGCCTTAATCTCATTTATTGCATCGTAGATAATTGAGTACAACCGGATATCAATTTCTTCCTTTTCCGCAATTTTACGGGCTTGCATTGAAGGACGTACCTGGAATCCAACAATTATCGCATTTGATGCTGCAGCCAGAAGGATATCCCCTTCAGAAATTTGTCCTACAGCTTTATGTATAATATTAACCTGTATTTCCTCTGTTGATAGTTTAATTAATGCATCAGAGAGGGCTTCTATTGATCCGTCCACATCTCCCTTTACAATTATGTTGAGTTCCTGGAAATTTCCAATTGCTATTCGCCTGCCGATTTCATCAAGAGTTATATGTTTCTGTGTTCTTAAATCCTGTTCTCTTTGCAATTGTTCCCTTTTATTTGCTATCTCTTTTACCTCTTTCTCACTTTTCATTACATTAAATTTGTCTCCTGCCTGGGGTGCGCCGTCCAATCCTAATATTAGAGCAGGTGTAGCAGGGCCTGCTTCTTTAATTTGTTTTCCCCTTTCATTATACATTGATTTTATTTTTCCGGAATGAATACCGGCCAGCACTATATCCCCAACCCGTAATGTTCCTCCCTGCACAAGGACAGTTGCAATATAACCCCTGCCTTTATCAAGTTCCGATTCGATTACAGTTCCAACTGCTCTTTTATTTGGATTTGCCACAAGCTCAAGAAGTTCAGCTTCAAGTAAAACTTTTTCAAGTAATTCATCAATATTAATACCGGACTTTGCTGATATCTCCTGCGATTGAAAATTTCCACCCCAGTCTTCGACCAGTATTTTCATATTAGCCAGTTCTTCTTTAATTTTTTCGGCATTAGCAGTCGGTTTATCTATTTTATTTATAGCAAATATCATCGGGACTCCTGCTGCCTGTGCGTGATTAATAGCCTCAACGGTTTGAGGTTTAATGCCATCATCCGCAGCTATAACAATAATAGCAACATCAGTAATTTGCGCACCACGTGCACGCATGGCCGTAAATGCCTCATGTCCCGGTGTATCCAGGAAAGTAATTTGTTTGTCACCGTCCAGTTTCACACTATAGGCTCCAATATGCTGTGTAATACCTCCTGCTTCGCCCCCTATAACATTAGTATTTCTTATATAATCAAGAAGTTTGGTTTTTCCATGGTCAACATGCCCCATAACTGTAACAATAGGGGGTCTTGACTCCAAATCCTCTCCTTCGTCTTTTTCTTCCTCAGCTATTGCTTCCTGTATATCAACAGAGGTGAATTCAAATTTATAATTAAATTCATCTGCAACTAAGGCCATAGTTTCAGCATCAAGCCTTTGATTAATTGAAACAAACAATCCCAGGCTCATGCACGCTGAAATAACATCGTTTACAGGAACATTCATCATGTTTGCCAGTTCGTTTACAGTAACAAATTCCGTTACTTTAATTACATTCTTGTCCTGTTCCTGTTTTTCAATTTCTTCCTGCATTTTCTGGCTGATTGCTTCTCTCTTTTCGCGGCGGTATTTTGCTCCCTTTGATTTTCCTTTCGTAGTTAACCTGGCAAGAGTATCTTTGATTTGCTTCTGAACATCCTCCTCGCTGATTTCGTGTTTAAAGACCACTTTCTTTTTCTTCTTCTTTTGCTTGCCTTTCTGCAAATCTTCAACCTGCTTTTCTTCCTTGTCTTTTTCAAATGTAACTAATTCCTTTTCTTTTCTAATCCTCTTTCTTTTTTTCTTTTTATCAGCAGTCAGTGAATCTTCTGCCCCTGCTTCTTTGTCTTCTTTAGCAGTAGCATCAACATCATCCGGTGAAACATATTCAACTTTTTTCCCGGGCTTTGCGTCTTTCTTTTCAATATATTCCTCTTCAGGCTCCCTGGCTTCTGCGGACTTCTTGGCTATAGCTTTCTTTGCAGAAGACTTTTTTTCTTCGAGCTTTGCTTTGCGCTCAGCATCTTTTTGTTCTTTTGTTTTCTTGGGAGGTCTTGTTCTTTGATTCATGGACTCAAGATCAATCTTTCCCAGAACTTTGACCTCAACTTCTTTTTTCTCCGGTCTGATTATTACATCCTCTTCAACCTTATCAGCTGTTGAAATACTATCTTCTACCCCGGCCTCTGCTTTTGATTTTGCTGTCTCGGGTGATTCGGGCTGTTCAGGTTCTGTTGCCGGTTTTTCCTTTGATACTTCGGCAATTTCTTCTTCCTTTACTTTTTCAACTGCAGATTTCTTTTGTTTGACTTGCTCATCAACATCGATTTTCCCTACAACATTTATATTTATTTGCTGTCCTTTTTCAACTAATTTTTCTGTATCAGTTTCATATTGTCCTGAGGATGAACTTGTATCCTTGATAAAAACCTCATCCATTTCTTCCTGTACATCTTTATCCTGCTCGTCACGTACATCATTAATTGATATAGACTCCTGTTTTTCCCTCAGGTGTTTGAGAGTAACTCTTTCGGATTCCTTTTTTACGTCAAGATCAGAACTATATTCTTTCAGTAACATTTCATACTGATCGGGCGTAACTTTAGTGTTAGGATCAGATTTGATTTTAACCCCTTTATTATTTAGAAAATCAACAATTGTTGAAATTCCTACGTTGAATTCTCTGGCTATTTTACTAAGTCTTGTTGTTTTGATATCTGTCATACTTAGTTAAAATAATTTTTTGTTCAGGCTTCAATTAATGAATTTCGCTAAATTATAACTATTACAGCGAATTATTCAAACTCTGCCTTTAAAATATTAATGACTTCCTTAATGGTTTCTTCTTCAAGATCGGTCCTTTTTACCAGATCTTCAATACTTAAATCCAGTACACTCTTTGCTGTATCACATCCTATAGCCTTTAATTCATCAATAATCCAGCTCTCAATCTCATCGGCAAATTCTTCCAGATTAACATCTTCTTCATCTTCAATTTCTGTTTCTCTGTAAACATCAATTTCATAATCTGTAAGCTGACTTGCCAGTTTAATATTCAGTCCACCTTTTCCGATTGCAAGCGAGACTTCATTTGGTTTTAAATACACTTCAGCCCGTTTATTTTCATCATCAATTTTAATTGATGATATTTTTGCAGGACTAAGTGCCCTCGTAACATATAATTGAATATTATTTGTAAAGTTTATAACATCAATATTCTCATTCTTTAATTCTCTCACAATGCCATGTATTCTTGATCCTTTCATGCCAACACATGCTCCTACAGGGTCAATTCTTTCATCATATGATTCGACAGCGATTTTTGCTCTTTCACCCGGTATACGCACAATCTTCTTTATGGTAATCAGTCCGTCAAATATTTCAGGGACCTCCAGTTCAAAAAGCCTTTCAAGAAATACAGGAGATGTCCTTGATAAAATGATTAAAGGATTATTATTCATTTCAACCTTAATAACAACCGCCCTGATGGTATCGCCCTTTCTGAAATAATCAGAAGGTATTTGTTCAGTCTTTGGAAGTATAAGTTCATTTCCTTCCTCATCAAGAACCAGGATTTCTTTCTTCCAGACCTGGTAAATTTCACCTGTAACAATATCTCCTATTTTATTCCTGTATTTTTCGTATACATTATTTTTTTCCAGATCAAGTATGCGGGATGTAAGATTCTGTCTGAGCGCCAGGATAGCCCTTCTGCCAAAATCAGCCAATTTAACTTCATCAGTAACATCTTCCCCGATCTCATAGTCTTTGTCAATCTTTTTTGCTTCAGACAATGCAATTTGCAAATTCTTATCTTCCACCTTATCGTCTTCAACAACCTCTCTATTTCTCCATATCTCAAAATCTCCCTTATCTATATTAATAATAATATCAAAATTGTCAGATGTCCCGAACATTCTCATAAGCATACTTCTGAATACATCTTCAAGTACGCTCATCATTGTAGCTCTGTCAATACTTTTAAGCTCTTTGAATTCCGAAAAGGTATCAATAAGATCAATATTTTCCATCTCTTTAAAATAATTTAGTTAAACAACACAATAACTTTGGCTGACCTGATGTCAGCAAAATCAAACAACTGCTTTTTTGTTACATGCTCTCTTCTCTTATTGGACTTTTTCTTTTTTGTCACTTCAGTTATTATTTCAATCCCATTTCCGGTTACACTGGTTAATTTACCGGTTATTCTATTACCGTCTTTTGTAATTATATCCAAATCTCTTCCCAGGTTCTTTTCATACTGTACAGGCAGTACTAATGATTTATCCAATCCTGGTGAAGAAACTTCCAAAGCATAATCGTCAAGCCGGTTATTTAATTTCTCTTTAATAATATAACTCAACTTTGCACACTCGTCTATTGTAACTCCTTTCATGCTGTCAATAAATACATTTATTTTATTTGCGGAATTTATTTTTATATCAATAAGAAACAAATTCCTGCTGCTTAATTCATCATTAATTATACTTTTTATATAATTATCATTTATCATTATAATTCCTTACAATAAAATAGGGGACTCTTGTCCCCTATAAATCTAATCCTGCATTTTCCTGTGCAAAACTAACAATAATAGTTCAATTGACAAAATAACTTACTCATAAATTAATGTTTCCGGAGATTATGTGATTTTTGTCCTTATTTTTATAGTAAATTTTATAAGCAAAAAAAAGTGAAATATACACCTGTCAATAAAAGAAAAATAATTAACGATCCTGTACACGGTTTTATCAAGATACCCTCAACTTTTATTTATGATATTATTGAACACCCGGCCTTTCAGAGATTAAGAAGAATAAAGCAATTGGGACTGACGAGCTATGTATATCCGGGAGCAACACATTCACGTTTCCAGCATGCTTTGGGGGCAGCTCATTTAATGGGTATGGCAATACAGAATATCAGGTTAAAAGGATTAAAGATAACTGAGAAAGAGGCTGAGGCAGCTACTATAGCTATTTTATTACATGATATAGGCCATGGACCCTTTTCTCATGCACTGGAGCAGAGCATTATTGAAAATTTTAGCCATGAAGATGTATCCAGGTTATTAATGGATAAACTGAATGAAGAATTTAAAGGGAAGCTGGATTTAGCACTTAAAATATTTAGTAATAAATACCATAAGAAATTTCTGCATCAACTTGTATCAAGTCAGCTGGATATGGACAGGCTGGACTACCTTAAAAGAGACAGTTTTTATACTGGTGTTTCTGAAGGTGTTATAGGTTCAGACAGAATTATTAAGATGTTGAACGTTGTTGATGATAACCTGGTAGTTGAAGCAAAAGGCATTTATTCTATAGAGGATTTCCTGATTGCAAGAAGACTAATGTTCTGGCAGGTTTATTTGCACAAAACAGTATTGGCGGCCGAGAATCTTGTTGCCAGGGTACTACAGAGGGCAAAATATGTCGCCGGTCATGATAATAACTTATTTGCTGTGAACGGACTGAAGTATTTTTTTAAGAATAATATAACCAGGAAGAACCTTTACAGCAAAAAAGAAGATATTATCAGCAACTTTGTGAATTTAGATGATAATGACATAATTACATCTACAAAAGTATGGATTAACCACCCTGACAAGGTACTTTCCATACTGTCAGATAACTTGATTAACAGAAAGCTCCCAAAAATAATTATGCAGGATCAGCCTTTTGCTAAAAATGTTATAGACAGGAAAATAAAAGAATCGATCAGGACTCATAACTGGAATGATGAAGATATTGGTTATTTTATTTTCACAGGAAGTATATCTAACAAAGCATACAGTGAGCTTGATGATAAAATAAAAATATTGTATAACACAGGCGAAACCAGGGATATTGTAGATGCTTCAGATATTTTTAATGTTTCTGTTTTATCAAAGATTGTAAAGAAGTATTTTTTATGTTATCCTGGCTCTTTACTATAGAAGTTCTTTATCCCGGTTAACCGGAATAAATTTTAATATTTATGTTTGAGTTTGTTATATATTGATTAGTTTTGTGCGCAAACTTTTACAAATGGAATTTACAGCAAAGGCAATAGCTGAATATTTAAAAGGAGAAATTGATGGTGATGCGGAAGTAAAAGTATCTGATATTTCAAGAATTGAAGAGGGTAAAACCGGAACTTTATCATTTCTGGCAAATCCGAAGTATGAAAAATTCTTGTATACAACGCAGGCTTCCATTATCCTTGTAAATAAAGATTTGAAGCTTGATAAAAAGGTGAAAAGCACCTTGATTCGTGTTGATGATGCTTACCAGGCTTTTGCCTCCCTTTTGGATTTATATGCGCAGTCATTGCCGCAAAAAAAAGGAATTCATAAAATGGCTGTAGTGAGTGAAACCTCCAAAACAGGAAAGGACGTTTATATTGGGGCATTTGTGTATATCGGGGATAAAGTAGTACTGGGTGATAATGTCAGGATATATCCCGGTGTATATATAGGGGATAATGTTATTATAAAGAATAATACAGTTATTAATTCAGGAGTAAATATATATCATGATTGTATAATAGGAGCTGACTGTGTTATTCATTCAGGAGTTATTATTGGAAGTGATGGCTTCGGTTTTGTTCCTCAAAAAGACAATAATTATAAAAAAATACCTCAATTAGGCAATGTTATCATCGAAGATAATGTGGAAATAGGAGCAAATAGTGCCATTGACAGGGCAACAATGGGATCTACTATTATAAGGAAGGGTGTGAAACTGGACAATCTCATACAGATAGCACATAATGTAGAGATAGGAGAGAACACCGTAATAGCAGCGCAAACAGGTATAGCCGGATCAACTAAAATTGGAAAGGATTGTATGATAGCTGCACAAGTTGGTATTGTAGGGCATCTTAAAATTGCCGATAACGTAAAAATAGGCGCTCAGTCAGGAGTTACTAATAATATTGATAAGCCGGGGTCAGTAGTACTGGGGTCCCCAGCCCTGAACATATATAATAAAAGAAGATCTATAGCGATTTATAGAAATTTGCCGGAACTACTTAGTAAGATTAATGATCTCGAAAGCGAAATTAAAAAACTTCGTGAAAAGGAAAAATAAGATTTTCTTTATATCCTGATTTCATAATTTTTTATATATTTCGCAATTATTAATTGCGAATTAATATATTTTAATATTTTTTCTGTTTATAGATGGCCGAAAAGCAAAGAACTATTTCAAAGTCAGTTACTGTAAAGGGAAACGGACTTCATACCGGACTGGAAGCTGCAATAACAATTAAGCCTGCCCCGGTAGATCATGGATATGCTTTTAAAAGGATGGATCTTAAAGATCAGCCATTGGTAAAGGCTGTGGCGGAGAATGTTGATACCACTGAAAGAGGAACTTCCCTGAAGGAATCTGATGTTCAGGTGCAGACTATTGAACATATACTGGCATCATTATATGGTCTTGGTATAGATAACGCATTAATGGAACTTAGCGGTCCGGAAGTACCTATTCTTGATGGCAGCGCAAAATATTTTGTCCGGGCAATTCTCGACGCCGGAATTAAAGAACAGGATTCTGAGCGGAAATATTTTGTGCTAAAAGAAAAGGCTTTATATAAAGACGAGAAAAACGGATTTGAAATTGTTGCATATCCTGATGACAATTTTAGCCTGGACGTACATATTGATTTTAATTCAAAAGTGCTTGGCAATCAATATGCATCACTGAAATCTCTTTCTGATTTTAAAAGTGAAATTGCACAATGCAGAACCTTTGTGTTTTTACATGAGCTTGAATATCTTCAGGCTAATAACCTGATTAAAGGAGGAGATTTTGATAATGCAATAGTCATTATGGATCGTAAAGTAACACAGGAGGAACTGGACAGACTGGCCGTTTTATTTAATAAACCTAAAATTAAAGTCAAGTCTGAAGGAATTTTAAATAATGTTGAACTTTATTTTTATAATGAACCGGCCAGGCATAAATTACTCGATTTAATGGGGGATCTGGCATTACTTGGTTGTCAGATAAAGGGAAGAATAATTGCTAATAAACCCGGACACCATATAAATACGGAGTTTGTAAAAGTACTCCGTAAGAAAATCAAAAGTGAATTGTCTAAGCCCTCTCCGCCTGTATATGATCCTGATAAACCTCCATTATTTGATATTAACACTGTGATGAAAATGCTGCCTCATCGCCCGCCATTTTTGCTGGTAGACAAGATTACCTATATGGATAAATGGACAATCTGTGGTATCAAAAATCTAACAATGAATGAGCCTTTTTTTGCCGGACACTTTCCTGGTGAACCAATTATGCCGGGTGTTTTACAGCTTGAATCAATGGCACAGGTCGGGGGAATATTATTAATGAGCTTTGTTCCGGACCCGGAAAACTATGCACTATACTTTGTGAAAATTGAAAATGTTAAATTCAAACAAAAGGTTGAGCCCGGTGATACACTTGTAATCAGGATGACTTTAAAAGGACCGCTAAGACGTGGTATTGCACTAACATACGGACAGGGATTCATTGGAAATAAATTAGCAATTGAAGCTGATTTTATGGCCCAAATGGTAAGAAAGCCTGAAAAATAATTAACTTTGAGGGATATATTATTAAATATAAGCTATGAATAATCCACTGTCGAATATACATCCTAAGGCAAAAATCGGAAAAAATGTAAATATCGAATCATTTGTTTCTATTGCTGAAGATGTAGAAATTGGTGAAGGAACATGGGTAGGTCCTAACGTTACAATAATGGATGGCACAAAAATTGGCAAGAATTGCAAAATATTCCCCGGTGCTGTAATATCAGCAATCCCTCAGGATTTAAAATTTAAAGGCGAAAAAACTACTGTAACAATAGGAGATAATACATCAATTCGTGAGTGTGTAACAATTAATCGCGGTACGGCTACAAGAGGAGAAACCGTAATCGGTAATAATTGTTTACTTATGGCTTATGTTCATATTGCACACGATTGTGTTATTAAAAATAATGTCATACTTTCCAATTGTTGCCAGATTGCAGGAGAGGTAGAAATAGGCGACTGGGCATATGTTGGTGGAATGTCAGTGGCTCATCAATTTTCAAGGATAGGGAAACACGTATTTATCAGCGGTAAAAGCGGGATTCTCATTGATGTACCTCCATATATTAAAGCAGCAGGAATACCTGTTGCTTATATAGGGATTAATGCTGTTGGATTGCGCAGAAGGGAATTTACGAATGAAAGAATTAACGAGATACAGGAAATCTACAGGGTCATTTACAATAAGGGGATGAATAATTCACAAGCCATAGAATACCTGCAAAATAATTATGAGGCTTTTGAGGAAAGAGATGAGATAATCAATTTTTTTGAAACCTCGAAAAGAGGAATAATTAAAGCCCGCCAGGGAGAGAATCTCTTCGGTTAGAACACAAATATCTTTTTACAAATCCTGTTTAAGTCCGTCCCATCCCTGTGATTTAAGTTCCATTGACTTACCATCACCGGTTATAAGTTGTTTTCCTTCACTTGAGTTTGTAATATGGCCAATAATTGATATTTCCGTGTACTTTGCTGTATTATCGAACATTTTCAGGGGAACTGTAAACAGTAGCTCATAATCTTCCCCGCCATTCAGGGCAGCCACTACCGGTTCGATATTAAACTCATTAGCCATTCTGACTGTTTCAGGATTTACAGGAATTTTTTCAGAGAATATTTTGCAACCCACCTTTGATTCATAACAGATATGAAACAGCTCTGATGAAAGACCATCTGAAATATCTATCATGGATGTGGGGTTAATATTATTCTTCTTCAGAATCTGGATAATATCGCTTCTTGCCTCAGGTTTGAGCTGCCTTTCCAGAATATATTTATACCCTTTAAGGTCGGGCTGAATGCTTGTATCTTTTTCAAATATTGACTTTTCCCTTTCAAGCAATTGCAAACCCATATATGCTCCCCCCAAATCACCTGATACACATATTAAGTCATTTTCTTCAGCTCCATGCCTGTAGGTAATCTCTTTAGGGCTGGCTTCACCAATAGCAGTAATAGTAATAGTTAATCCTGTCAAAGATGATGAAGTATCTCCTCCCACGACGTCCACTCTATAATTATCACACGCAAGATAAATACCGGAATAAAGCTCATCAATCATTTTTGTAGTGAACTTATTTGATACAGCTATTGCTATAATGATTTGTTTAGGTTGAGCGTTCATTGCATAGATGTCAGAAAAATTAACAACTGCTGCTTTATATCCTAAATGCTTTAAAGGAGTATACATCAAATTAAAATGTATGCCTTCTGTTAATAAATCAGTTGTGACTATTACTTGTTTCTGTGGGTAATCAAGAACTGCAGCATCATCCCCGACTCCACATTTAGAACTTTTGTTTTTCAGTTTGATTTTTCCGGTAAGATGCTTAATTAAGGGGAATTCTCCTAATTCAGAAATTTCTTCATTATTCTTAGGATCATCAGCCATAATTCAGTTAGCTATTGTACTTTATTCACCAGCAAATATCTGTATTAATTAAAATAGTTTTCGTATATTTGCACTATTTAGAATAAATCTAAATAAAAACAATTAGAATCCCGGAAGCTTTAATATTTATTATTTTTGCACGATTATGGAAAACGGGCAGGACAAAATATTATCAGAAGTAACAAAGAGTGAGTATAAGTACGGTTTTGTTACAGATATTGATACTGATACTTTCCCAAAGGGATTAAATGAGGATATTATACGCAGACTGTCTTCGATAAAGAATGAACCCGGGTTTTTATTAGAGTTTCGCCTTAAAGCTTACCGGTACTGGTTGAAAATGAAAATGCCGCAATGGGCAAATATCAGGCTGCCGGAAATTGATTATCAGGATATGATCTACTATGCAGCACCTAAGCAAAAGGCGGATCCTGAAAGCCTTGATGATGTTGATCCTGAACTGTTAAGAACATTTGACAGGCTTGGCATACCTTTAAATGAGCAAAAAAGGATAACAGGAGTTGCTGTTGACGCTGTAATGGACAGTATTTCAGTGAAGACTACATTTCAGGAAACTCTTGCTGAACATGGTATAATATTCTGTTCTTTTGGCGAAGCAGTTAAAGAGCATCCTGATTTGATAAAAAAATATATGGGAACGGTTGTCCCATACACTGATAATTATTTTGCAGCTCTTAATTCAGCGGTGTTTAGCGATGGCTCATTTTGTTACATACCAAAGGGTGTAAGATGCCCGATGGAGCTTTCAACCTATTTCAGAATTAATGCAGCCAATACAGGACAATTTGAACGGACATTGATAATAGCTGAAGAAGACAGTTATGTTAGTTATCTTGAAGGGTGTACTGCCCCGATGAGGGATGAAAACCAGTTGCATGCAGCTATTGTTGAAATCATAGCATTAGAAAATGCCGAAGTCAAATATTCAACGGTTCAAAACTGGTATCCCGGTGATAAGAAGGGTAAAGGCGGGGTTTATAACTTTGTCACCAAAAGGGGTATTTGCAAAGGTGATAATTCTAAAATATCATGGACACAGGTTGAAACCGGATCTGCAATTACATGGAAATATCCCAGTTGTATTCTTAAAGGAAAGAATAGTATTGGTGAATTTTACTCGGTAGCTGTTACTAATAATTATCAGCAAGCTGATACCGGCACAAAAATGATTCATTTAGGAGACAATTCCAGTAGTGTGATAGTCTCGAAAGGAATCTCGGCAGGTCATAGCCAGAACAGTTATCGCGGACTTGTTAAGGTTGCTAAAAATGCAAAGAATGTCAGAAATTTTTCTCAGTGTGATTCATTATTATTGAATGATAAATGCGGGGCTCACACTTTCCCTTATCTGGAAGTGGATAATGATACTGCAATAATTGAACATGAAGCAACAACATCAAAGATTAGCGAAGATCAGATCTTTTATTGCAACCAGAGAGGAATTGATATGGAGAGTGCAATTGGATTAATAGTAAACGGTTATGCAAAGGAAGTGTTGAATAAGCTTCCAATGGAGTTTGCTGTGGAAGC
>CP070654.1:1403081-1419278 GCA_020354785.1 Bacteroidales bacterium | reverse complement strand
ATTACTACAATTGACTATTTATCAGTAGCGTGAGAGGGACTTGAACCCTCGACCTCATGATTATGAATCATGCGCTCTAACCACCTGAGCTACCACGCCAAATAATTTGTTTCCGGTATTTTCCCGGGCATGCAAATATAATTTTTATTTAGTTAAATATATAAAAATAATGGCCGGAAATTACCGTTAACTTATATACTGATATTTTGCAATACAATACACGAAAAAAGGCGTATCCGGAGTAATAATTAGCTGAAATTTTAAATATATCAGCAGACATATATGAAAGTGTATAATAAATTTTTTTAATTAAGTTTTTTTTATATATTGCAGGCGTTCACAACTGATTAAATTATACTTATTGCAGATGAAGAGCAAGATAGTAATGGAATATACAATTAATTCTTCCCCGAAGGTTTTGTATGCAAGATTAAGTACTCCGGGAGGATTGGCCGAGTGGTTTGCAGATGATGTTAACCTTAAGGGAAATGTATTTTCATTTATCTGGAATGGTGTTGAACAAAAAGCAGTAGTGATCCAAAAAAAAGAAAATAAGTATATAAGATTTCAATGGATTGAAGAAGAAGAAAAGAATACCTATTTTGAATTCCGCATTAATATTGATGAATTAACCGGTGATGTAGCTCTGGTAGTAACAGACTTTGTTGAAGAGGATGAAACGGAAGATTCCATTGAATTATGGAACACACAAATTAATGAACTCAAGCACACTCTTGGTTTATAAGCTTACCTTGAAATATTATAAAATAATTTAACTTTGTATTCGTTTCAGAAGTATCAATTGATAAATATTTTTTGAATCAGTGAAACGGCTGCATAAGTTAGTAATTAAATCTTTCCTTGGTCCCTTTAGCATGATTTTCTGTCTGGTCCTTTTTTTACTTTTAATGCAGTTTTTATGGAGATATATTGACGAACTGGTAGGAAAAGGATTAGGATTCGGAGTCATCGGAGAATTATTAATGTATTCGGCCGCAAGTCTTGTTCCACTTGCCCTGCCTCTTTCAATACTTATGTCATCATTAATGACATTTGGAAATATGGGAGAGTTTTATGAATTAACCGCTCTTAAATCATCCGGAGTTTCCCTGCAGAGAATTATGTTTCCATTGATAGTTGTAGTTTTATTTATAAGCATCGGGGCATTTTTTTTCGCAAATAATGTTATGCCCTTTACTAATTTGAAGATGAGGTCCCTGCTTTATGATGTAAGGCAGCAAAGACCTGATATTCAAATTAATCCCGGCGAATTTTATAGCGGTGTGGATAATTATAGCATAAGGGTGAACGGAAGAGATCCTGAAACAAACATCCTGTATGACGTAAAGATTTATGATCATACAGAAAGGAAGGGCAACAACAGCGTTATACTGGCTGATTCGGGATACATGAAAATGACTGCAGATAAAAGGAATCTGATAATAACACTATGGAACGGAGTAAATTATACCGAGCTGGAACAGGACAGAAGAAAGAGGGTAAAAACATATCCACACCGGCATTATAAGTTTAAGGAACAGAGATTAATTATAAAACTAACAGGTTTTGGACTGCAGAGAACCGATGAGGATCTTTTCAGAAGTAATTACCAGATGATGAATCTGGCACAGTTAAAAAATGCCCAGGATTCATTAAGGAAAGAACTTAAATTTCGTGATAACCAGTTTTACAGAACTCTCATGGTACAGAATTATTTTAAATTAAGAAGAAGTTACAGGAGAAGCAATCTGGCAAGGATGAAAAAGACTCAGAAAGATACTATTCAAGTTCAGGAAGAGGTGTATCCTGCCAGGATAGATATTGACAGTGTGTTTAATACACTTTCGTTATCACAAAAAAGAAGAATTGTAAATACTGCTTTATCTTATGCACGTTCTTCCAGAAGCTATATCGATAATACAGCTCAAAACCTGAAATATAAAAACAGGCATTTAAGAAAACATGAAATCGAGTGGTACAGAAAATTCACCCTTTCATTTGCATGCCTGGTATTCTTATTTATCGGTGCACCCCTGGGAGCTATTATCAGGAAGGGAGGAATAGGAATGCCTACTGTGATTTCAACACTTATGTTTATTGTCTATTATGTACTGTCTCTAATGGGCGAGAAATTTGTCAGGGGAAGTGTGCTGAATGCATTTGAAGGGATGTGGATGTCATCGTTTATATTACTTATTATTGGAGGATTTCTTACATACAAAGCCACAACAGATTCTGCAATTCTGAATGTTGATACTTACATGGGTTTCTTCAGGAGGGCTCTTGGTGTTGACAGGTTAAAAATGCTGGATCTTAAAAGTAATCTTACCGGGAAATTTGGTTTTTCTGACATAGAAAGGAAACAGCTGAGATCTTCATTATTCTCATTACAGGAAGTCGCCGGAAAGTGCAAAGCGGATGTTGAAAACAATATAAAAATTAAGAATACTGTAATATCATATGTGAAGAGCCATACTAATGAAAATTTAACAGAGTTTGAAAGATTATATAATAATGTTATAGATACAGTAATTACAAGCAACTGGTTTAAACTATCTTATATACAGGGGAAAGTAAATGAGTTTCCTGTAATTGATTTCAAAAAAGTAAACTTTTCACTGTCAAAAGTATACCGGGCAATTATTTTCATAATTTTCCCGGCAGGAATATTTGAAATTAGCAGATACTATCTTTCTCTGTTAAAATTGAAGAACAGATTAACAACTGTGATAAAAGTATCACAGTCAATTATTGATGTTTTTGATAATCCGTCCCTGATAAGAGAATTTGAAATTGAATTAAGTGAATTTGAAATTGAATAATGAAGATTCTTCAGTTATGTAACAAATTTCCTTACCCGCCAAAAGACGGCGGAGCGATTGCAATATATAATCTAACCAAAGGATTAAGCAATAACGGACATGATGTTACTCTGCTGGCAATGAACACCAGAAAACATTATGTTGTCCCCGGTGAAGCGGAAAAGGCTTTAAAAGATATTGCAGAACTGGAATATGTAAATATTAATACCAATATCAGTATAGTAAAGGCATTAATTAATCTGCTTTTTTCACGCATTCCTTATAATGCTGAAAGGTTTATATCAGACAAATTCACCAAAAAGATTATCAGTATTCTAAATGAAAATAAATTTGATATTATACAGATAGAAGGTTTGTACCTTACTCCATATATTAAAGTTATCAGGCAATATTCTGATGCAGGAATTTCATACAGAGCACATAATATTGAACATGAAATCTGGGAGAGGATAGTGAGTAATGAGCGTAATTATTTTAAGAAAATGTATCTTAAAATGCTGGCCGGAAGAGTTAAGAATTTTGAGATTAATTCATTAAATTCTTATGATTTGTTAGTTCCGATAACACACAGAGATGCCCTGATATTAAACAATCTTGGGAACCATAAACCTTTCAAGGTAAGTCCTGCAGGATTTGATATTAAGAAAGTAAAATCTGGTAATAACAATGTTGATCCCAGGGCATTGTTTTTTCTGGGATCACTGGACTGGATCCCTAACCAGGAAGGAATAATATGGTTCATTAAAAGGATCTTGCCAGGAGTAATAATTAAGAATCCTGATGTCAGATTTTTTATAGCAGGAAGAAATGCGCCTGACCGGCTGATAAGAAAAATTACAAAAAACAATAATATTATCTTTCTGGGTGAAGTGGAAGATGCCTTTGATTATATGAAAAATAAGGCGATAATGATAGTCCCATTGTTTTCCGGAAGTGGTATGCGTGTAAAAATAATAGAAGGTATGGCTCTGGGAAAAGCAGTTGTAACAACCTCAACAGGAGCTGAGGGTATTGATGCCAGGCACTACGAGAATATAATTATTGCAGATTCGGAGACTGATTTTGAAAAAGAAATAGTAAATCTTTTGGAGAATAAAAGTTTTTTTACAAAAATTGGAGAAAATGCGCAAAAATTTATTGTTGAGAATATGGATAACAATAAAATTACTGCTGAACTGGCAAAATTCTATAAGGCTAATTTAAAATGACAATCAGACTGTTATTCTGGATATTTCTTTTTATAATTATTTACGCATACCTCGGTTATACTCTGATATTACTTCTACTGGTAATTTTCAAAAAACTGCTGACAGGAAAAAAGCCGGATGCCGCCGGTTCATATGAACCTGAAGTTACCCTTCTAGTTGCAGCATATAATGAGAGAGAATGTATTGAAAACAAAATCAGTAATTCATTTGAATTAGATTATCCTAAGGATAAATTAAAACTTGTATGGGTAACAGATGGATCAGATGACGGAACTCCGCAGATACTCAGACAATACAAAGATATTACTGTATTGCATGAAGAAGTAAGAAAAGGTAAGATAAATGCGATGAACAGGGCAGTCAGGTATATAAAAACACCAATAATAATTTTTTCTGATGCCAACACCAGATTAAACAAAAACGCTATAAGAGAAATAATAAATATTTTCAGGGATAAATCTGTAGGCTGTGTTGCAGGGGAAAAGCGGATTAATATTTTAAGGAAAGAAAAAGCTGTAGGGGCGGGAGAAGGAATATACTGGCGTTATGAATCCGTGATAAAATCGCTGGAGTCGCAATTTAGTACGGTTATGGGAGCCGCAGGGGAGTTATTTGCGATTCGTACAGAATTATATAATGATGTCAGGGAAGATACTTTACTCGATGATTTTACAATTTCATTAGAAATAGCAAAAATGGGTTATAAAATAAAATACGCCCCTGATGCATATGCATCGGAATCTGGTTCGCTTACGATTAAAGAAGAACTTAAAAGAAAATTCAGAATTGCATCCGGAGGACTTCAAACATTATTCAGGATGGGAGAGGTTTTAAATGTTTTTAAATATGGAATGCTTTCTTTTCAGTATATATCTCATAAAGTACTGAGATGGACTCTGGTCCCCTTATCATTTATCCTGGTATTTATCCTGAATTTTATCATTGTTTTTACCCAGAGTATTGATACACCCCTGTATTTATACTTCCTGTATGTTCAGCTTCTTTTTTATTTTATGATATTACTGGGGGCATTATTAAGTAATATGAAAATCAGGTTGAAAATAATATTCATTCCGTATTACCTGTTTATTATGAATTATGCAATGATAAACGGCATATTAAGATATATATCAGGAAATCAATCTGTAAAATGGGAGAAATCAAAAAGAAGATGATTCTTGCCCTGAACTAGGGAAATTTAATTACTTATAGTACTTTTGCTTTTTAATTGTAAAGATTGTAGCCGGAATAGTTATCTATTTGTATAAGCAGTATATTAAGAATGGCAGATTCCAGTAAAAAAATTAATACTGAAATATTTAACACTATTGAAGATGCAGTTGCTGATATTCGCAACGGAAAAGTAGTTATTGTTGTTGATGATGAAGACAGGGAAAATGAAGGAGATTTTATTTGTGCGGCAGGACTTATAACACCAAAAATTGTAAATTTCATGGCCACATATGGCAAGGGTTTAATATGTGTGCCTCTTACTGAAGACAGGTGTGAGGAATTAGACCTTGACTTGATGGTTGGAACAAATACTTCTTTGCATGGTACAGCTTTTACTGTATCAGTAGATTTGCTTGGACACGGATGTACAACAGGAATATCAGCCAGCGACAGGGCAAAAACTATCAAAGCGCTTATTGATCCGGAAACAAAACCTGAGGATCTGGGACGCCCGGGCCATATTTTCCCGTTAAAAGCAAGAAACAGGGGCGTTCTTCGCAGGGCAGGCCATACTGAAGCAGCTATTGATCTGACGCGTTTGGCAGGATTAGCACCTGGAGCCGTTCTTGTAGAGATTATGAATGAAGATGGTTCTATGGCTTTGCTTCCTGAATTAATTAAAATGGCAGAAACTTTCAAACTGAAGATAATCAGTATTAAAAGCCTGATAGCTTATCTTATTAAAAAGGAAAGTATTGTTATTAAAGGGGTTAAAGTGAAATTACCTACAAAATACGGAACCTTTAACCTGGTACCTTTTATTCAGAAATCAAATAATGTTGAACACGTTGCTTTAGTAAGAGGTAAATGGACTAAAGAAGAACCTGTACTTGTACGTGTTCACTCTTCCTGCTTAACAGGGGATGTGTTCGGTTCCTACAGGTGTGATTGTGGCTCTCAATTGCATGAGGCTATGAAGCTTGTAGAAAAAGAAGGAAAAGGCGTAATTCTTTATATGAATCAGGAGGGCAGGGGTATAGGATTATTCAATAAAATTAAAGCATATAAATTGCAGGAGCAGGGTCGTGATACGGTTGAAGCAAATATTGATCTTGGTTTTCAATCCGATGAAAGGGATTATGGTGTGGGTGCAAGTATGTTAAGAGAACTGGGCCTTGGTAAAATAAGGTTAATAACAAACAATCCTGTAAAAAGAGCAGGCCTCGAGGGTTATGGTATTCAAATTGTTGAAAATGTTCCGCTGGAAATTCCGCCTAATGAATATAACCAGTTTTACTTAAAGACAAAGAAGAATAAAATGGGTCATTTTCTGGAATTACTGGATGATGAGAATCACAAATCCAATAATAATAAATAGGTTAATCTAAATCCCCTGTTAAAATGACTAATAATAACCTGCGAATAGTATTTATGGGGACACCTGAATTTGCTGTTGAATCACTCAGGGCCCTGATAAATGATGGCCAGAATATTGTGGGAGTAGTTACAAATACTGACAAACCTTCCGGCCGTGGCCAGATACTAAAGCCCTCACCGGTAAAGGTTTTTGCACAGGAAAACGGTATAGAGGTATTACAGCCCGCTAATCTTAAAAGTGATGATTTTATTTCAAGGCTCAGAGGGCTGAAAGCAGACCTGCAGGTCGTGGTTGCTTTCAGAATTCTGCCAGATGTTATATGGAGCATGCCGGAACTTGGCACATTTAACTTACATGCATCAATACTTCCGGATTACCGTGGAGCAGCACCAATTAACTGGGCAATTATAAACGGCGAAACAACCACCGGTGTAACTACTTTTTTCATTGATCATGATATTGATACGGGTAAGATAATATTTCAGGAGAAGGTAGACATTAAAATGGATGAGAGTGCAGGAGAACTGCATGATAAGCTGATGAAAACCGGTGCCGGCCTCGTAGTTAAAACTGTTAGAGCAATAAGCAGAGGCAATTATAAAACAACTGATCAGTCAGCATTAACCGGAAAAGATGGAATTAAAAAAGCACCCAAGATTTATAAGGAAGATTGTAAAATAAACTGGAGCCGGGATTTACCAGATTTATATAATTTCATAAGGGGACTAAGTCCTTACCCTGCCGCATGGACAGAATTGATATCAGCAGAAGGTGACTTGCTGTCAGTAAAGATTTTTCAGTCTGAGATAGAAAGAACTGAGCATAAGTTGCAGGCCGGTAAGATTGAAAGTGATGATAAGTCCTATTTAAGGATTGCTGTTCATGGAGGATATATATACCTGACCAGGATACAAATTGCAGGCAAGAATAAAATGGGTATTGAGGAATTCTTAAGGGGATTTAAGAATCCTGAGAGTTATAAGCTAAACATGAAATAAACATACAGGTGCATACTTTTTTCACTATTCCTCACCATTAAAATCAAACTCAAATATTATCTCATCTTCCTCAATTAATTCTTTTTCTTTATGTTTCTTCCCTGTAACTTCCTTTTCCTGTTGTTCTTTTAATTTCATTGCAAGTGGTGCTTTCTGACCCTTAAAAGCTTTTCTTAGCTGGAGAGTTTGCAACACTTCAGGTTCGGCACCTTGTTCCATCAGGTTCTTTTCATACAGAATATCTAACTTTATACCATAAAGCTGGGATATATAATACATTGTCTCTCCCTCATTAACAATATGAACACTTTTACCGGCTTCTGCCTTTTTTCTTTTTGGTTGTATATATAATATCTGTCCCGAATCAATTTTTGAGCTTTCAAGAAGTTCATTATATTTTTTTAATTCCCATGGCAACAGATCAAGTTCCTCTGAAATACCTGTATATGTATCACCCCGGTTTGTAATAATATACTTTATCCTGTTATTCTCATATATTTTTCTCGATAAGCCGGTACTTTCAGATTCATTTACAGATGCCAGCAGCATGCCGGGTTCCTTTACGATTTCCACACCCTGATCCAGGGCGTAAAGCTGGTTTTCCTCTATAATTTTAATGAGGGCTTTATGGTAATTTTTACTGGTTGCATAACCGGCTTTTTTAAGGCCTTCAGCCCATCCTTTATAATCTGTTGGCTCAAGAGTAAACAGGGAAGCATATCTGTTCTTGGTTGTCAGGAATTCCGAATGATCCTTATATGAGTCATATGCTGACTTATACTTTCTGAAACACTCATTATTATGATCATCGTCATGACGAATCTTTTTGCCTTTCCAGTCATGGCACTTTATACCAAAATGGTTATTAGCTTTTCTTGCAAGCCTGCTATTCCCGTTTCCTGATTCCAGGATACCCTGGGCAAGTGTTATGCTTGCTGGGATACCTGTTCTTTTCATTTCTCTTACAGCCAGCTCTTTATATGTGTCAATATATTCCTGCCGGGTTGCATTTTTAGTTTTCTGGCCATAAACAGATGAAAAATTCAGGCAAATAATTACAAGAAAAGAAAGTATTGTGAGTTTCTGCATCTGCTTTTTTGTGCAAAGGTATACCTTCTAAGGCATAATAATTTGTTTATAAATATTTACTTTTTAACATCAAACGGATTTTGTTTTTATAACGTTTTTTTAAGGATTATGATATGAAATTGCATAAAAAAAGCGGCAAAGCCGCTTTTTAAAAGTTGAATATTATGAAAGGTCCCTTTACTGTCCTTTTCTTATATGTATATCACCATTCAGGCTCTTAAATGCAAATTCCGGACCGCCTCCGTTTATGTCCGCAGTTGTCCATTTTATCCAGCTTGTTTCAGTTTGTCCGGGTTTATCTTCTTTATGAGACTTTTCCTTTTTTTCTTCAACATCTATATCAAAATCTGTATAAATATCTCCCCTGTCGGTTTTCATTTTTAATGTAGCTTTTGTAATTGCCGGCAGGGTAACATCAATATGGCCGTTTACTGTTGAAAAGGCCATAGGTGCATCGGCGGTTACTTTTTTAAATACGACCTTAATTATTCCGTTTACTGAGCTGGCAACTGAAGATCCTGTAATTTTATCAAGATCAATCTTGCCGTTAACAGTACTCATTTCAAGCTCACCTTTCACATTTTTAACAGATATGTTTCCCGTTACCGTGCTTATCTTAAATGAACAAGCATATGGAACTTTAATGTTAAAGTTCTGATTAATATTAGTAAGGCCTGGTTTGATCTTTATCTTATTGCCTTCTTCTGTTATATTAATCTCGAATGAACTGCTTTTTATTTTTTTCAAACCCTCCTTGCTGATTTCTTCATCACCTTCTTCAGTATCAGGTAATACAGGCTCAGGTATTTTATGTTCATGAGATTCGCCCTTAGGAGGAAGCGATTCGAGTAAAACTTCCTTGCCATCATATCCCTGAATATCAATGTTACCATTTATCATTTCAATTATAAGCAATCCCGGTTCTTCAGGGTTACTGAAGGATAACTTAAGTTTGTCTTCATCCCCGGCTATTGCTTTCCCGGGAATTATCATACTGTAAATTACTACACTTAAAATTAATGTTATTGTTTTCATACGTTTCAATGTTTATTTGATTTTAAATTAATAATTCTATACTGTTTTTTAATTTGCTTTCAACACTTTCGTTAAGGTTGTTTCTTTCTAAAAGTTTCTTAAGTTCATCAACAGAGCTTTTTTCCTGCAGTAATACCATAACATCTGCCAGTGTAACCTGTACAATGGGAGATTCCTGCTTTGTTATAGACTTGATTAATCCGATGCGTACCTTTGGATTATCTGCAAAGTTATATAAGGTTTCAACGGCCATTAACCTGACATTTACATTAGGGTCGTTATTAAGTGTATTCAGCAGTGCGTCAATAACTTTATCATCTGCGTTACTTATCTGGTTACTGATGCTTATGGCTTTTAGCCGGTCTGTTGGTGAAGGCTGCTGGATTAATGTCAGCATCATTACTTTCTGCATATCCTGCATCTCTGAGAACATTGTATTTACCTGTGTTTTATACTTCATCTCTGAAGTGTACCAGTAACCGGCCAGGCATCCGAAAACAAATATTGCTACTGCGTATGCCAGCCTTTTAACAAGCACAGGCTGCCATAGTTCTTCCCAGATGTTTTTAAAGCTTAACATGCGTGCTTCTCTTTCGGAAATTGTATTTTTATATTCTTCAAGATTGTTATAAAAGTTGATCTTCATCTTTTCACCTGGCTCTCTTTCAGGGATTGCATTTAATTCCCTTGCCAGTTTCTCAAATTCACTTAGCTCTTCTTCTGCTACTCCATGCTCCAGTAAAAATTCGCGCATTTTCCTTTTATCAGTTCCCCTGGTATTGTTGAAGAGATATTCAGTAATCAGTTTAATTTTTTTCTTCTTGTCCATTTCTTTAATTTTTAGATAATTCATTATAAATATTTTTGAGCTCTTCCATTGCTCTGAATATCCTTACCTTTACAGCACTCTCAGAGCATCCCAGTATTCTTGATATTTCTTTATATTTAAGTTCCTTATACCGGCTTAGTGTTAAAATTTCTCTTTTTTTCTGCGGTAGTTTCATTAATGCACTCTCCAGTATATTTATTTTTTCATTTTTTGAGCTTTCCTCCTCATGTGATGTGTCAGTTAAGACATTATCCCATTCATTCAGATTGTCTGAAAATTCCAGTTTTTTCTTTCTCTTGATAAAATCAACAAAGACGTTATGAGCAATCCTGTAAATCCATATATTGAAATTTCCATCACCTCTGTAATTTGTTCTATATTTTAAAATTCTCATAAAAACATTCTGAACAAGGTCTTCACTAATGTCTGTTTTTCCTGTGAGATTCAGGAAGTATCCGTACAGGGGTTTGTTATGACGTTCAAATATCAGCCCCAGTCTGTCAATGTCTCCGGATTTTACCATTAACATTAATTCATTATCTGTGATCACATCGTCGGTTTTAATATTTATCTCAATTTACATAATAAAAGACTTTGGATGTTTAAAAAGGTTACATTTTTTTTGGAAAGGGATAAGGGAATAGGGGAAATAGAGGAATAGGGGAAATAGAGGAATAGGGGAAATAGAGGAATAGGAGATTTAAGATTTAGGGCGCTGTCCCCCTAATAAACGATACAGAACAGGGACAATAATCAGGGTAAGAAAAGTGGAGGTAATAAGTCCGCCGATTATTCCCCAGCCCATAGGAGCCCACATTGTACCACCTCCTAGTGTTAATGGCAGCAGACCTCCTATTGTTGTGAGGGTAGTTAGTATTATAGGTACAAATCTTGTTTCACATGCCAGTTTTATTGCATCCATAATACCTTTGCCCTCTTGTATAAGCTTATTAGTATAGTCCACTAATATTATGGAATTATTAATAACAATACCGACAAGACTGATCAATCCCACAAAAGCTGTAAATGAAAATGTATTTCCTGTAATATACCAAGCCCAGATTGAACCGATAAATGCCAGGGGAATTGCCACAAACATAATCAGTGGCTGTGTAAATGATCTGAATTGTAAAACTAATACTGCAAATATTGATATTACAGCTATGATAATTGCCTGAAACATACCTCCAAATGATTCCTGCCTGTTTTCCAGTTCACCGCCAATCTCATATGAATAACCAGACGGAAAATTATAATTTTCAAGCCTTTCAACAACAGGTATGAGTACCTCATCCAGAGTTAAACCTTTTTTAATATCTGCTGTAATCCTTGCATATTTCTTAAGATTGAGCCTGGTTATTAATCCCGGGGCCTCATCAAATCCGATGTCTGTTAAATGCTTTAAAGGGATAAATTTTCCTGATAGTGACCTCACATAGATCTTTTCAAAATCCTGCAATTTGATTTTTTCATTCACAGGAAGTCTGAGTACAATATTATAATCCTTACCTTTTGAATCGCGATATTTTGATATAGCAGTACCGCTAATACAAGTTCTTATTATTTTGTCTATTTCTATCAGCGGCACCCCAAAATAATTGGCTTTCTCCCTGTTAATATTAATATTTAAATCGGTCTTGGTTTTATTTAACTGGTTATCGATATTAATAATACCTTCAACATCTGATACAAATTCTTCAACATCGGATGAGATCCTTTTTAAAATCTTAATATCGTTACCGATAACATTTACAACTACCGGCGCCTGTATTGGTATACCCTGCTCAAATTCCTTTATATTAATTTTTCCTCCCGGAAAACCTGCAAAAAAGAGCCGTAATGACTCTAAAAGCCTGTCAAATTCTTTTACTTCATATTCTTTTAATTGCACATATATCTCTGCAAAATTCTTATTATAGTTCCTCGCAAAAACATTATAATATATCCTCGGATTACCGTGTCCGATATTTGTAGCATAATGTTTCACAAGCGGTATCGTATCAATTACAGATTCAACATATTTGGCGACTTCATCGGTTCTGTCAATATCTGTTCCCTCTGGCATTTCAATTCTAATCATAAATTGTGGTAGTTCAGCTTTAGGAAAAAAGCTTACCCCGACAAAGTTTATAAAAAACCAGACTGATATGATAAAAATGCTTAATGCAATTAACAAAGTCAGTAATCTGTTTCTCAAGGCAAAGTTTAGCGATTTCCTGTACGGGCCCTCTATTATACTGTTCAGGATTTTTTTAAATCCGGCTTTCTTATTCCCCTTTTCAGGCAATTTCAATATCCTGCTGGATGCCAGAGGTGTTAATGTCAGGGCAATCAGAAGTGAAAAGGTAAGTGTTGAAATTATCGTAACAGGGAGGCTTTTAATAAAATCCCCGGCCTGGTTTTTCATCATTATTATTGGTATAAAAGCTAAAACTGTTGTGACTGTGGCACTGACTATCGGCCAGGCTATTTGTTTCGCCCCCATAACGGCTGCTTCTTTTTTACTGTAGCCCATTCCCAGAAACCTGTTTATATTTTCCACCATCACTATGGAATTATCCACTAACAATCCCAGGGCGACTACCAGTCCTGCAATTGACATCTGCTGCAGGCCAAAGCCCATATAATCGACAAATGCCAGTCCGATTAAAAAAGAAAAGGGAATAGCCAGAATGACAATTATTGAGGATTTTATACCAAGGGCCAGAAGAATTACAAGTCCGACCAGAAAAATACCCTGCAAGAGGTTTGTTATAAATCCGTTTATTCTTTGATCCACAAAAACAGACTGGTCAAAAACTGTTATTATTTCGATCTCACTATCAAGACTGCTTTTAAATTCTTCAATTTCAGGATTAACATCCTTCATTATGCTGAAAATATTAAAATCGTCTTTTTGCTGGACTGTAAGGAATATTGCTCTGTTGCTGTTCAACCTGCCCAGATATTTTTCATCTTCATAATTAAATTCAACACTGGCAATGTTTTTTAAAAATATTATTCTGCCCTGGTATGAACTTACTACTGTATTTTCTATTTCATCAAGATTCTCGTATGAACCGCTTGACTTTATCGTAAAACTCTTACTGCCCAGTTTTATTGATCCGCCGGGTATATTGGCATTATTCCCCTGAATTGCCATAGCAACCTGATCAATAGATATATTCATTTGAGACATTTTCTCAACATCCAGAGAGACTCTTATTTCACGTTCGGGATAAGCATGTAATTCAACCTTCCTGATTCCCCTGATTATTTCAATTTCCATTTTCAGCTGATCTGCGAGTTCCTCCATTTCGTAATATTCGGCTGAATTTGATACAAATGCCAGTTGCAGAATATTTACATCCCCTGTCAGCCACCGGAAGGTTTCGATGCTGAAAATATCTTCAGGTAATCCTGTTTTTATATCATTAACTTTTGCTACTACTTCATTATATTTTTCTTTTGCATCAGTATTGAAAATAAATTCCACTCCTATACTTACCAGACCGTCTTTTATTGACGTTGATATTTCCTTAACATCTTCAAGTTCATTTATCGCTTCTTCTATAGGAATTGCTATTAATTGCTCAAGATCAGCCGGACTTGTACCCGGATAAATAACAACCACTGAAGCTCCCGGTGAGGTGATGGAAGGATTTTCAGTACGGGGCATTGTCAGATAGGAGCTAAATCCTGCCAGCACTAACAGAATGAATATTATAACTGTAAACTGAGGATTATCTATTGCTAATTTCGGCAGTTTCATAATATTGTAGTAAAATAGTTAATCAGCTATTTAAAAGATATATGAGAATTCTCATAATTAATACTCTGTTAATACCTGGCATTACTAGTCAACAATTACGACTTTTGCACTGTCATTTATATAGTTAATACCATCGGTAACCAGTTTTGTGCCAGGTAATAACCCATAATTTATTAACACCTCGTCATTAAGGACTTTACTGAATTCAATTTTTCTTCTGCTTACAATACTGTCTCTGATTTCGTATACATAGGCGCTTTTTTCGTTATAGTCCGTAAGAGCATCAATTGGAACTGAAATATACTTTTGTGCTAAGGTCCCGGAATATATATCGACTTTAGCTATAAATCCTGATACAAGTTTTTTATCTCTTTCCGGTCTGACTGTTAATTCAACTTCGTAGGTGCCGGTATATGGATCTGCAGCCTTTCCGGTTTCCGTTACCAGAGCTCTAAATTCCGTATCGGGGTATGCATCAAATTTTATTATTGCACTATCTCCGTACCTTACATTTATTATATCTTTATCAGTCAGATTGATCCTTACAACCCACCGGTCATCAGCAGGGCCAAACAGAAACACGGGAGTGCCCGAACCTGCCATTTCATTTTCTTCCATCAGCCTTTTAAGAATCTTACCATTGGAAGGTGCGGCTATTGTAGAGTGTTTTAGGTTGAATCTGGCTATATCAAGATTTGATTTGGCTACCTCCATCGCAGTTTCCGCATTCTGGAACTGCTCCAGGGTGGCAACACTGTCTTTATAAAGACTTCCGGCCCTGTTAAAGTCTCTTTCTGTTTTACTCAACGCCTGCTGTGCAAGGTTAACCTTTGCTTTTATTTCAGACAGGTTAAGTTCTGCAAGCAGTTGTCCTTTTTTCACACTTTGTCCCTCATCTGCAAATATTTTATTGATTATTCCGCTTGTTTTAAAACTTAATTTTTGTTCGGATTTCGTTGAAAGCTTCCCGCTTGAATGTATCGGGAATACTATGTTCTTTTCAATAACTTCTGCAGCTTTTACTTTTACCGGTTTCTCGCCGGTTATTGATTCCTTATCTGATTTGTTATCACAGGATGCACTAATAAGTAAAAGTGAAGCAATAAATAAACACTTAAATTTCACAAGTTCTAATTTTTATAATTATTAATAATCAATATCATACAATCCTGTTACCCTCTCGTATTCAGCATATTTTATCAGGTAATCATAATTTGCTATAATCAGGTTTTCCTGGGTATTTGTCATATTTGTGCGTGCGTCAATATATTCTATAAGGCTTGCCTGTCCTTCTGCATACTTACTGTTTATTATTTTAAAAGCTTTTTTCGAGCTTTCCAGCTGTCTGGTAACAGAATGTATTTCCTTTTCTGCAGCTTCCAGTGCATAGAATGCATTGATTACTTCCATTTGAATCAATAGCTCTAATTCCTTATATTGCTTGTTAAGAATTTCCTGCTCGATTTTAGCTTGCTGAATTTTTGCATTATTCTGAAAACCCTTAAATAAATCCCAGCGAAGTACAAGAGATGCAAGTATAAAATCATCATCCGAAGTAAAGCTGTACGTCTCGCCCTGAAATCCGTAATCCACAGCTCCAAACAATGTAGGGTATTTATTATGAGTATTTATTCTATAATTATTTTCAGCGGCATTTATATAATTTCTGATTCTTTCCAGTTCATATCTTTTATTCAGGGCATTCAGACTGGACTCTTTAAATGTATACAGGTGTCCGGCAGCTAACTCACTGGTATCAATTATTATTTCTGCGTCATATTGCCTGTTAAGCAAAAAATTGAAATAAGATGTTGCCAGCTGTTGTTGCTTTATAATTTCTGCATTTTGCTGATCCAGTTTACTTAATTCAGCCTGAGATCTGAAAACATGATCAATGGTAACTTTATCATTTTC
>CP070654.1:1380748-1402981 GCA_020354785.1 Bacteroidales bacterium | reverse complement strand
TTATTTTATAAAAAAAGCAATCAATAAAAGATAAATCCAGTACAGAAAAGACTATTGGTTAATTCAATACTTAAAAATTAAAACGTATTAACTTGACTTATAAGCTGATTAAAATTACTTTTATATACGTTTTATTATCTAATGTATAATCTAAATCTTTAATCATGAACCGAATTAACAAAACCTTAGGTGTAATCTCTATTATTGTTCTGATTGTTGGTGTTATTTTCAAAAAAATGCACTGGCCTGGCGCAGGTGTTTTTCTGACAATCGGAGCTGTGGCGCTTGTTGCTTTTTTTATTATCTATTTATTAATGGGAATCAAACCGCTGTCAACAGATCTCGAAAAAGCATGTGGATATGCCGGGGGTATTACCATGTGTCTGACTTTGCTTGGATTCCTTTGGAAAATGCAGCACTGGCCGGGTGCGGGTATTTTAATTCTTCTTTCATTGTGTGCATTACTAGTAACCTGTGTTTTATTAATAATCGATTCTATTAAGGAAACAGATTCAAACAAGCAAAGCATCAAAACATTATTTGCATTTATTTTAGCTGTAATTTTTGCCATTTTATTCATGCTGACACCAGTCTTTAGTATGTTCAAGTGAGCTTAAACAGATAGAATATGCCTGGAAACAAAAAAGCCTCAAATTATTGAGGCTTTTCTTTTAATTCTAAAATCCGACAACCTGTTCGTCGCCGTTATATGTAATTATCCTGTCAGGATCCTTTGTGATTTCAACTCCTGTACCGTGATTCTCTTTTACAATCACCAGGTTAAACTGCCGTTTTTCGAGCATGCCGGGGTATTTACCTTTTCTTTTGTGAACAGTAAGTTGCCGGTGTAAATCATCCCATTGAAAATCAATTGTTGCATATATGCCTTTTTCATAATTGTAACTGTCGTTCTCGTCTTCATACAGGGTAAATTTCGCATCAGCGCCCGGGTAAATTCTTATTTCAACAGGATCTGCGGGTTTCTCTGTAGAATACTGTATAAACGGGCCCATTGGAATTATGGAGCCTGCTCTAACCAGTAAGGGTATTTTATCAACAGGTGCGTCAACATCGATAACCTGGCCCCCTTCTTCTGTTTTCCCTGTCCAGAAGTCAATCCACTCGTGCCGGGCAGGCAGATAAACAGATCTTGTTTTTTCTCTTTCTTCTTCAGTAGCTTCATTTTTAAATATATCCGGTGTTTTCCAGTAAAGTTTTACTTTGGCAGCTCCGGTTGACCTGTTTTCGGTTTCCATAACAAAGTCATACTCCCTGCCGGCTTCCAGATTCACAAAATCTGTATATTGCTCAACACTGGTATAAATAAAGGGAAGTTCTTTACCATCCAGAAAAATACGTTTATCATCATAACATTTTATATGGAATTGATGCCTGCCTGTCTGAGATGGGATTAGTTTACCCTCCCATCGCACAGCATAGGTAGAATCCGTCAGGTAGTCAGGACGGCCTGTATACCAGAGATAATCTATATTGGGGACAATCTCTACATGGGATACTTTTTTATATTCGGGATCTTTGTAATAGTATGCATGTAATCCGGATTTGCCATCCTTTGTTTTGAAATGCCCGGGTGTGACAAGAGTACTGCTTTCAGGAGGACGGTAAATCATGTATTCAGTAACAGGGCATACCATTATTGCCGGGCCGAACATATACTGGTCATCTACTGAATATGTTTTTACATCTTCTGTAAAGTCCATAGCCAGTCCTCGCATAATTGTATAACCATTACTTGTTACCTGCCATGCAAGTGAATATATATATGGAAGCAGTCTGTAACGTAAATGGTTAATATTTACCATTGATTCTGAAAACTCTCCAAATTCCCATATCTCCCGTGGCGTTTCCGAGCCATGTGCCCTGAATACAGGACAAAATGCACCAAACTGAAACATACGCGCATATAGCTCCTGGTAAGCAGGATCCCTGCCTCCGTTTGAAAATACCCCTTCGTATGCACCCAGCACAAAAGCACCAATATCAAAAGTCCAGTAAGGAATACCTGACATGCTGAAATTAATACCTGCAGCTATTTGCTTTTTATAGACATCCCAGCTGGCTCCTATATCTCCCGACCAGGTAGTAGCCGCCGTCCTCTGCTGACCTGCAAATGCCGATCGGGTAAGCATATAAACACGTTTTTGTTCTGTATTCTTACGCTGATTTTCATAAAGCCTGTCCATCATAACCAGTGAATATGCATTCAAATATCTTGCCCATGATCCCAGGTTATTGGTGCCAACCTTTTTCATCTCATACTCCCCTCCTTCCTTGTTTGTGGCATTAACAATATCCGGTTCTGTGGAATCAATCCATAAGGCATCAATGCCAACAGAAAATAATCCCTTCTTAACATATTCCCAGTAGAGATCATTTGCTTCGGGAATAAATGCATCAAAATATTTGAATTCTGCCCAGCCTACAGTATTAAAAAGATAGCCTTTCTGAGCCATATCTTTATAAATCTGTGTATTGGGGCCAAGACCCGGCCATATTGATATCATAATATGATAATTCATATCATGAATTTTATCAATCATTTCCTTCGGCCCTGGAAATTTCTTTTCATCAAAAAACATCTGGCTCCAGTTTTCACGTCCGTCCCAGTAATCCCAGTCCTGAATGATGTTGTCAATGGGAATTTCCCGTTTACGATACTCCTCAGCGATACTCAGCAATTCGTCCCGATCCTCGTAGTGTTCTTTGCTCTGCCAGTAACCATATGCCCATTTCCCATACATAGGAGCCTTCCCGCTTAAATCCCTGTAGCCTGCAACAACTTCATCCATGTCCTGCCCGTAAATAAAATAATAATCTATATTATCACCCACCTCAGACCAGATTGAAGTTTCCTTACTGTTGTCCTGAAAAATTGTCTTGGAGTAGTTATCCCATAGTATTCCATATCCTTTAGTAGAAATTAAAAAAGGATTAACTGCATCGGTATTTGTCTGTACAAGCTTAACCGTACAGCCGCGGTAGTTCATATATCCGTACTGGTGCTGTCCAAGCCCGTAAATACCTTCATCAGGGGTCAGTCTGAATTTCTGCTGAACACTGAACGTATTCTCATACTCATTTTTAAATTGTGCAAAAACCGGCTTTTTATGTTCTTTTAGGATAACTTCCTTACTCTTATTTAAGAACTCAATTCTTCCGCTTTTTTTTGATATCCGCAATTCTATTCTGCTTCCGTATATGTTAACGTATCTTGATTCTTCAATGATCTTTAAATTTATATCAGAAAACCTTTTCCTTATAACAACAAGACTCTGCTTTTCCTCTGAACCTCCGGGAGCCCATTTTACAATCCTAACCATATTATTAGCATAAAACTGAACCTTCAGATTTAATTCTTCCGTTTCAAGCTGTATCCCTTGCGGAATAATTTCAACGGTCTTATCATCCGCTGTACACCCGAATGCCAGGAATGCACATATTAATAAAATAAATATAATATTACGATTTGCCATAAAAAAAATTATTTCTGTTTGAATTTGTATACAAAGTAACTTTGTTGAATAAGCCTATTAGTTATGATTCCGGCTAAAGATAGAAATTTATTCTTAACACAAAGTGTATAAAATGATTCAAAATAGTATCATTTTTTTTGTTTTTATAGACTCGTTACCTGCCTGCAGCTGGCAAAAATAGATGCCGCCTGATAAATGACCGGAATTAAACAATATTTCATATTTACCTGCGTGCTTCTTTTCATTGACAAGTGTTTCCAGTTCATTGCCCAGCATATCATAAACCTTTAATGATACGAAATTGTCATATGCAAGAGTGTAGGATATAATTGTTTCTCCGTTAAAAGGATTTGGATAGTATGAAAACCTTTTAATTGATTCAGACTCTCTGTGCCATGTTTTTGAGGAAGATATAATATCTTCTCCTGTGCGGATTCTATAGACTGCTGATCCTGATGTTATATATAAGGTCTTCCTGTCATCGTCACCCCAGTTACAATTTGTTGTTTGCCCGGGTACTACTATTGTATCCAGCACGGTGCCATCAGTTGCAAATACCCACACGCCGTAAGGGCCGGTGGAAAAAAGATGACCTTCTTCATCCACTTTCATTCCGTCCGTTCCACCAGGTCCATCCATGTATGCAAATTGCTGCTTATCAGTAATAAGAGTATCATCTGTTACATTCCATACAAATATGGTGTTAGCTTCAGAATCTCCTACATAAAGCTTAGTTTCATCCGGCGAAAAAGCTATTCCATTTGGTCTTTGAAGTGAGTTATCCATAAGCTGTAATGATCCTGAAGGACTGAGTCTGTATATACCGTAAAAACCCAGTTCCTCCTGATCAGGAGATATGCCATAAGGAGGATCAGTAAAAAAAATTGATCCGTCAGATTTAACTGCAATATCATTAGGGCTGTTAAGCTTTTTTCCATCGTAATGTGTCGCCAGAGCTGTTTCAAATCCACTGCTATCTATTCTCGCCAGGCGACGATTGCCGTGCTGAGCTAATAATAGCCTGTTCTGTAAATCCAGAGCAAGGCCGTTGGAATTACCGGACGGATTTAAATACTCTGAAGTTCCAGATTCATCTGTCCACTGGTAGACAATGTTTGCAGGGATATCACTAAAAAGCAGTCCTACACCATCCACCCATACAGGTCCTTCTACAAACTGAAAACCGTCAGCTATCTTTTCAAGTTCTGCACCCTGTGGTACAGGTGACTGACAGTATATAAAACTCGTGAAAATCAGATATATTAATACAACTGACAGAAGGTGGTGTTTGCTGTTAAATAATTTTACAAATATTTTCATTCGTTTAAAATTTTATAATTATTTAAAAATAAACTAATTAAAAATTTGAGAACGAATTCAGCCGCTTCGCTCTCATATTCTTTATATTTAATGATTATATTTTACTTATTAAAAATAGATAAATTTTTATAAATCCTGTCTATTCCGGATAGGACATCCCGTCCAATACTAAAATACCGGGAGGAGGATATATTGTTTTCTGGATGGTAGTTGTCGATTTATATTGCCATATTTGCAAATGAATGAATATTATTACTATGCCTAAAATAAACATGCTCAGAAGACTTATTATCCTTCTGTACTTAATTGCTTCCGCCAGCTTTTATCTGCCGGGAGTAAACGGGCAGTCATTGCTCTGGAAGATTAGCGGAGGAGACCTTGATTCAACATCATATCTTTTTGGCACAATTCATATAAAGGATAAAAGGGTATATTGTCTTAATGACTCTGTCCTGACGGCATTTGAAAAATGTGATGCCTTTGCCATGGAAGTAGACCTGAATCCTGAGAATCTTGCGCATTTATCCAGCAAAATGCTCCTTCCGGATGACCAGACTCTCCAGGATTTGTTTACAGAAGAGGAGTATCAGCTTATCACTACAGTTATAGAAGATATTACCGGCATGGATATATTGCTCTTTAACAGACTTAAGCCAATTGCCATACTGTCTCTTGTAATGAATTTTCAGTTTGCCAACGATGTTGATGTATCTGTTGACGAATATTTATACAGGGAAGCTGTTACAAAAGATAAAAAAATCATTGGCATTGAAACAATTGAGGAACAGCTTGAAATACTGGAAACAATTCCAAATGATTATATAATAGATTATTTTAAAAATATTGAACATGCAGAAGAAGACATGGAAATAATTATAAAATTGTATAAGTCTGCTGAGCTTGAAGATTTGCTTGAAATGATGCTGGAAGATAAATCGATGGTGATGATTCAGAAAACACTATTAACTGACAGAAATATAAAGATGTCGGAAAGAATTCAAAAATTAATAAAGGAACAATCTGTATTTATTGCTGTCGGAGCAGGACATCTTCCGGGAAGGGAAGGTATTATTAATATGTTAACAAGAGCAGGTTATAACGTCGAGCCTGTTAAGATAAATAATAAATAAATTTAATGTTACCATTAATCAGGGTATAATAAACATCAGCTAATTATGGGTGGTAAAACAAGATTTGGAGCAATTTGCTTATTACTATGTTCTGTGATGAGTTTCGTATATGCAGAACCGGATAGCATACAAAAATATATAATGGTTGACCAGTTCGGGTACCGTCCTGAGGACAACAAAGTTGCTGTTATAGTCAATCCTCAGATAGGGTTTAATGCCGGTGACGAGTTTAATCCGGGCACTGTATATGAGGTACGCAGGTGGGATAATGATGAAGTTGTGTATTCAGATAGCATTACTGAATGGAACAGGGGCAGTATAGACTTTACATCAGGAGATAAGGGATGGTGGTTTGATTTTAGCAAGGTTAAAGAAGAAGGAGAATACTATATTTATGATAAAAAACAAAAAACCGGTTCTTATAAGTTTAAAATAGCACCAGATGTATATAAAGATATTCTTAAAGCAGCTGTTAGAACCTTTTACTATCAGCGGTTAAACTCTCCTAAGGAAAAACCCTGTGCTGAAGAACCATGGATAGATAAGGCTGCTTTTATGGACGCCGGACAGGATAAAGAAGCAAGGTATGTTTATGATAAGGGGAACGCAGAAACAGCAAAGGATCTTTCCGGCGGGTGGATGGATGCCGGCGACTATAACAAATATGTGACCTTTGCTGCCAGTCCTGTTCATCTATTGCTAACATCTTACCAGCAGAATCCCGGGATATTTTCTGATGATTATAACATTCCTGAATCCGGTAACGGAATTCCTGATATTATTGATGAAATTTTATATGAGCTGGAATGGATAAAAAAGATGCAACAGGAAGATGGAGGAGTATTAATCAAGCTGGGAAATATTGATTACAGTTCAGCTAATCCGCCGAGTGCCGATAAGCGACCCAGGTATTACGGCCCAAAATGCTCATCATCTTCTATTGCAACTGCAGGAATGTTTGCCCATGCTGCCCTGGTTTTCTCTGAATTTCATGAATTAGTTGGATACTCCCGTGAGCTAAAGGATAGGGCTTTAAAAGCCTGGGAATGGTACCGGAATAATTCGCGATCAGATACATGTGACAGCCAGGAAATAAAATCCGGTGATGCTGACCTTGGATTTAGAAATCAGGATGAAGAAGAAGTAGTCGCGGCAATTTACCTGTTTGCAATCACAGGGGAAGAAAAATATAATGAGGTTGTTAAAAACAGGTTCTATACAACATCTCTGTTCTATGATATATATCATTACCTGTATTTCAGTTATGTTGGGGATGCTTTATTCTATTATACAACTTTAGCAAATGCAGATAATGTGGCTAAAAATGAAATACTGTCATACCGTGAAAAGCAGGGTTACGGATTACATCTCTACCAGTACAGGCCTAAGGATGATTTATATATGGCCTATTTGCCAAGGACTCTGTATAACTGGGGTTCAAATAACCCCCGTGCTGCTCTTGGCAGTGCTAATTATGACTTTATAACATATAATCTTTACGGCAGTAATAAATCCAAATATATAAACAGGGCACTCGGGATCCTGCATTATTTTCATGGAGTGAATCCCCTGGGCGTAGTATATTTAAGCAACATGTACAGGTATGGAGCTGAATTTTGCACTGATGATATTTATCATGACTGGTTTAGAAACGGTTCGGCATGGGATAAAAATCCTGTGCCGGGATTCATGCCTGGTGGTCCCAATTCTAGGTATAATGGCAGCCGAACAGAAATTTCTAAACAGCCGCTTCAGAAATGTTACCTGGATTTTAATGACGGATATCCCGAGAATTCATGGGAGCTTAGTGAACCGGCAATATATTACCAGGCTTCATATATTAAACTGCTTTCAAAGTTTATTAGTACTGAATAAAAATTTTTATCTGAACCGTCAAAATAATTAAACCATTATTATGTCCCACTCATTTGAATATCCTGATTTTGTTGCACGTTTTTACGATATTATTTATAAAAAAGTACGCTCAGGGGTTGATACTGAATATTTCATGAATAAAATACTTGGCACAAGCGGTAAAGTACTTGAAATTGGTGTTGGTACGGGAAGGTTCTTTATAAATGCCCTTGAAAAAGGTGCTGATATCTACGGAATAGATATCAGCAAAAGCATGATTGATATTTTAAAGACAAAGCTTAATCCTGAAAATCACTACCGGGTTATAACAGGTGATGCAGCAAGTACGAAGCTGGATATTAAATTCGATCTGATTCTTGCTCCCTTCCATGTATTTGCGCATGTACTTGAAACAACCGAACAGATTACCTGTCTGAACAATGTATATGAACATCTTGATGAAAAGGGCAGATTTATATTTGATGTGTTTGTCCCTAATCCCAAACTAATGGCTGAAGGAATTAATGAAGTGACTGACTTTGAAGGAGAGTATGAGCCTGGCAGAAAAGTCAGGCGTATTGTATCTTCAAAAACTGATATTGTAAATCAACTCCTTGATGTAACAATGAAATTTGTATGGGATGAAAACAATAAACAAGCAGAAAAAGAATGGAGCCTTCAGATGCGGCTTTTCTTCAGGTATGAGCTGGAATATCTGGTTAAACGTTCAAAGCTCACACTGGTTAATATCTTTGGTGATTACCAGGAGAATTTACTGAATTCAGATTCTAAGGAGTTTATTGTTGTATGTAAAAAATAAAAATCCTAAAAATTCCATCTCCACAATAAAGCCGGTATTATACCAAGAGTCGAAACTTCATCATAATCATTTATATCTTCATCATAAACCGCTATAAAATGGTTATTCCGGTTTGTAACGTTCATTATGTCAATAGCAAGTGTATGACTTGTTTTCTTATTTATTTTATAAGAAACTCTTATATCAAACCTGAAATAATCTTTAAATCTTTCTTCATATGCTCTTGAGATTATATAAACAGCTTCTCTTTTTCCTTCTGAAGCTTCATAGTCCAAGGGTATTTTCCTCTCTCCGCCTGCCCATATTATCCGGCCATCCACACCCAGAGTACTCCGGTTTCTTAAATGCCATTCATAACCACCAAGAAGATTGCAGATTATACTGGCATTATACCTGGTATTTCTTAAAATACCGTCACTTCCTTTGTATTTCGAATCAAACAGGGATAGTGTAAATAAATAATAATAATTTTTTGAAAGAAACTTTTCCAGTGTTATCTCTGTCCCGTAATTATAACCGGTACCTTTATTAATCAATCCTTTATAATCATAGTCAGAGAAACTTGATCCGTAATTAATTAAAGACTCGTGTGAACTTTCCTCTTCAACAGGAATTCTGTTGAGATACTGGTAATACCCCTCAACCTTTAACCTGTGATTACTATTAAAAAGGTAATTATACCCGAGTACAAGATGAGTACTTCTTGTCATCCTCAAATCCTTATTGGGTTTAGTATAAATTTTATTCAATGTATCAGTTAAGATTTCGTAATGGTAAACAAATTTAGGCTGCAGCCTTGTATGTATGCCCATACCCATGCTAACAGACTGTTTAGGCATAAAATCCCAGTTAATACTGAATCTTGGCTCAATAGAATGGTCATCTCCATACTTTGAGTATTGATAGTTTATTCCGCTTACACATGATAGCTGGTCATTAAACCGGTGCTTCCATTGCCCGTAGGATCTTACTAAGGGTACACTCCCTTCTACATCCAGTTTGCGCATATAGATACCGTAATCTTCAAGGTAAATACTGTCTCTTAATGAAATCGAAGAATAGAAATAGTCAAAGCCCGCTTTTAAATAATTTCTTGAATTAATTCTGTTCTTATATTCAACCAGGAATTCAACAGTAGACTCTTTATTTTTCTCCCACATATAGTCATCAATTATATTGTTTTCCCTGTTATCTATTAAAGTCCTGTTTGAAGTTGATGATACCCCGATGCTGGATGATATACTTGAATTATCACTAAAAAAGTGCAAATGGTTACATCCGATGAAGCCTGTTGAAGATTTTAATTGCGTAATATCAATTTCATTTTCATCAATCTCCTCACCGTTCAGACTGTTTTTCCCTCCAACTCCAAAAATTGAAAATCTCCCGGTACTTTTTACAGGAAAATTTATGTTAAAAGAAAAATCCTGGTACACCGGTATTGTAAATATACCTATATTCAATCCCAGTAACTCGAATATTCCCATTGTTCCATACCTGTAATTTGCCACATAAGATGCTTTGCTTCCCCTGGAAAAAGGCCCTTCTGCTCCGAATTCAATTCCATTTAGCCCTATCTGTGCCAGGTATTCCCTCTTTTCATAATTTCCTTTCCTCATTTTCAGGTCAAATACACCTGAAAGGGCATCCCCAAACTCGGCAGGAAAAGCACCTGTATAAAAATCGGAATTGGCCAGTGTATTATTATTAAGCATGCTCATAGTACCTCCTGACGATGACAGATCACCAAAGTGGTTCGGATTTGGAATTTTTAATCCCTCCATTCTCCATAATAATCCGTTTGTTGAATTTCCCCTTATTACTATATCATTTATTTGTGAACCAAGTGTTAAAACTCCTGCAAAACTTGCCGCCATTCTTGACGGATCACCAACACTACCTGCATAGCGCTCGGTTTCTTCAATAGTAAATGACCGTGCACTTATCTGTGCCATTTCGTTTAGCGGTCTGTCTTTACGGCTGCGGGCTTTTATTATGATGTCCTGGCCCTGAAAGACTTTTTCTTCCAGTTTAATATCCAGAACCAGCTCTTTACCTGACAACACATAAAGGTTCCTTATAATAGCTGTATTATACCCGATAAAACTTACTTTTAATCCCTGACGGCCAACAGGTACATTAACCATGTGAAAATTCCCTTCACCGTCAGTTACTGTTCCCGTAAGTTCAACAGTATCAAGTAATATAACATTTGCCCCGGTTAAAGGGATTCCGGTATTCAGATCAACAACCCTTCCTTTGATGGTTTGCGTATACTGGGCATTGCTATGGTTGATTAATTCAAAAAGAATTACGGGTATAAAAAAAACATATTTATAATAACGCATTACTTGAAATCTGTAATGAATTTAACAATTGAGAATTATTTGATAACTGAAATAAAGACATGTTTTATCCTGACAGGTTGCATCATAGAAGAGTTTAAGTAATAGATGAGTTATGGAATAATTGAATTTTTTAATAATTTACTTTTTACAAATATTATATTTATATTAACATCTTTAAAAAATCTTGTTATGGCTGAAAAACTTATAATCGACTTTACACCTACAGGTATGATTCCGACTAAAACTCTTACTCCCCATGTTCCTGTAAGTGTATCTGAAATAGTTGAGGATGTCCACCAGGCGCATCAAATAGGGATCACAAAAGTGCATATTCATGCCAGAGATCCTGAAAGCGGAGAACCAACATATAAGAAAGAAATATATGCAGAAATTATTGAAGGCATACGCAAATTCGCTCCCTACCTGGTCATTTGTGTTTCACTGAGTGGCAGGACCTTTCACAAATTCGAAGAACGTTCAGATACGCTTGAACTGGACGGTTCATTAAAACCTGACCTGGGGAGCCTTACTCTTAGTTCCTTAAACTTTAATAAGATAGCCAGTGTAAATGCTCCTGAAATGATTCAAAAATTAGCAGCCAGAATGAAGGAGCGAGGTATAGTACCGGAACTGGAAGCATTTGATGCCGGCATGATTAATTACGCAAAATACCTTGAGAAAAAGGAACTGATATCCCCTCCTCATTATTTTAATCTTTTGCTGGGAAATGTTGCCTGCGCACAGGCTGACCTTCTGCATGCAGGAATAATGATTAGAGACCTGCCCGAAAATTCTCTATGGAGTCTTGCAGGTATAGGCGATGGCCAGCTGGTAATGAATTCGGTTGCCATAGCTATTGGAGGAGGTGTAAGGATAGGGCTGGAAGATAATATCTGGTATGACTCATCAAGAACAAAGCTGGCACGTAATATTGATTTAATAAAACGGATTCATGTAATTGCTGAAGCAAACGAAAGGGAAATAATGACATCTACGGAATTCAGGCAAAAAATGAATCTGGAACCTGGTAACGGAAAATACGGCCGCAATACTAAATAAGTTTATAATTTATCACATATGCCCCCGAAAAAGGAACCGGAAATCTCAAACCTCAAATGGTTCTGGAATAAAGTACGTCATGGATTGATATTACAGGGATTAAGAAATCGTCTGTCACGTATAGGATTAGAATTCAGGCCTTACTACTGGGTGCTTGAGGGTTCAATTGACTGTGCAATTCCTGAAATTTCAGGAAATATATCGGAATATTCAATTGAGTTCTTAGGGCGGGAAGATATAAAAATAATAGGCCAGAAAGCACGCGGTTACACCATAGAGATGCTCTTTGACCACCTGGAAAAAGGTAAACAATGCATTGGATTAAAACATAAGGGTGAAGTTGCTGCTTTTATGTGGCTTGACTTTGAAGAGTGCAACTTTACTCCCGGATTTATCCGGTTAAAAGAAAATGAGGTATACCTGTTTAGTATGTATACAATGGAAAAGTACAGGGGTAAGAATATAGCCCCGTATTTACGCTATAAGAGTTATGAATTACTCAGAAAATCCGGTAAGGATACATTTTATAGTATAAGTGAATATTTTAACTATTCTACTATAAAATTTAAAAGCAAACTCAAAGCCAGACACCTGAAACTTATTTTATATATTGAATTCTTTAAAAGATTCCGCAGGAGCTTTACTTTAAGAAGATACTAAATCATTAAAAACCATCCTTCTCAATTTCCATGTTCACATATATTTTAGAATTACACTAAACTTTTATCATTTGTATTTGTTATCCTTAAGTCGTGCATAAAACATTGTTTCAAAACATTAATTAAAATTTTAAAGCTTATAGTAATGAAATCAACAATTAAATTTTTATCGCTTAGTTCATGGATAGCATTAATTACATTAGTATTAATAAATTATAGCTGTAATAAAGATGACGATAATGGAGGTCTTGAAGGTGATACTATCGGAGGTATAATATTAGCCCCCGATGGTTCTACACCCATTGCAGGAGCGACCGTATATGTGCCGCAATCTGTAAAATCCTCAACGAAACTAAATTCTGACTTATTTGCTGTGGATTGTTCGGAACCAGATGAGGCTTACATTGCATATACCTGTACTGATTATGACGGAAGCTTTGAACTTAACATTTCACAGGTGAGCCAGTCTTCATTCACTTTGAGGATAGCAAAGGGCTCATTTATAAAAGATTATATTATTGATCTTAATACCTCGGACAATAATTTGGGAAATTTAACATTGCCTTCTGATCCTTCAGAAGGTGCTGGTAATTTTGCCCTGGTTACAGGCTCCTATGACAGAATGGAGGATATCCTGGCAAAACTGGGAATGGGTGAGATTAATTCTGATTATCAGCTTATACCTGGAACTGAAAAGTTTGATATATATGATGGGGCTTATTCTTTTGATTTTGATTACCCTTTATTTGAGGTTATATTCACTATCGATCCTTCAACAGGTAATCCATTGATTGATAACTACGACATGGTATTCATTAATTGTGGAAATAGTTATGAATATGAGATACTGGCAGATGCTGATAAAATATCAATCTTAAGACAATATGTTAATGATGGGGGGAAGCTATACATAACAGACCTTTCATACGATTTTGTTGAGCAGGTATTTCCTGAGTATATTGACTTTTATGGCAGTGATGAAGTAACCGACACAGAGGCGGAAGAAATGGATGTTGCACAAATTGGTGATTATAGTATAACAAGTAACGCAACAATAAATGATAATCAGTTGCTTTCATGGTTAAAGACCGTTGCCTGCCAGGGAGGATCATGTCTTAATTCTGATAATACCGTACATATTGCAGGTTTCCTTTCAGGATGGGCTTTAATAAACGGTGCTCATCCGGCAAAATCTTCCGATGTTAAAATATGGATAACCGGCCCGGTTTCGTGGTATGACTGGTATTTAGAAGATGGAGAAGGTTCAGGTTCAAAACCACTAACAGTATCCTTTAATTTTGGTCTGGGCAAGGTGTTATATACATCCTATCATACGGAAGAAGAGAATCCGTCCTCCGGTTTCTGGCCACAGGAAAGAATTCTTCAATACCTTGTTTTTGAATTGTAAAATACTGATCTTTAATATTGCTGTTGTGACCCCGCTTAATTATAAAATGAGCGGGGTTTTTTATGTTATCAGGCTAAAACCTCATTCTCACCTGTGCCTTAACTTCAGATTTGGTGTTACCGTTAATTTCATTTAAACCTGAACCTATAGAATCTCTGTCACTATAACTGGTACGCCCATATTTCAGCCATAGATCAATTTCCTGTGAGACAGAATACTTTATCATTATATAGCTTCGTACACCACGGTAGTATAACGGTGGAATAGCGTATGAATAAAGCAAATCATTCTCATAAGCATAGATTCTTGAATAATAACTGTCAGTATCAAATATTGCGTACCTGAAGTATATTGTTGCAGGGAGCTTCTGAAACTTATAAACCATATCCTGGTATAACAAATATCCTTTATCCGGAGTATCGTTTATCTTATCTATATTGTTTAATTCTAGCCTGCTTCTGAGCTGAAAATTATTACTCAGGGAGTATGAAAAATGAAGCCTCATTCTAAATTTACTTATCTCTACAGGTTTGTTCATTAATGTATCTTCTGCCGTATTGTTTTCATATCCCTTTTCATTCTTTATTCTTATATATGCCTCAAAGTTATTTTTGGGAGTATAATCAAGCTGGACAAAATAATCTGCCCCTGTTGAAGGCGCACTAACATTATACTTTAACCAGGGAAACTTATATAAATCCGCATAGGCTGAAATTCTCCAGTACCTTAACGGGTGGATCTCAGTCCCCAGATAAAATCCCTGTTCATTGGTATTTGATGAATTTTCTGAGAGTGCATTTCCATAATGTGTGTAAAAGCCCTTTTGATACATCCTGTAAAAAGCTGAAAATGATATCAGGCTGTTAATATAAATCGTGGTACCGTGTATCATCCCCCAGGCATCATTTCCATAGGTAGTCTCTCCAAAAAAGTTCATTTTACCAATATTTGTATGATAGTCTATTCCGGCATTGGTGATTTCCGATCCTGCAAAGTCAAACTGGTTATATACTCTTTCTGATTTGTGTAACTCGCCTCCAAATTTATAATGAACCAAAGTAGCGCCCAGAGACCAGTAGGCTTTCTTAAGCTGGATATTTGCACCATACATGGATTCTCTAATAGCTTTTTCATCATAATTTTCAGCCGGAGTTCTGTGATAGCCTGTATTCTGAAATGACGAGAATTCATAAAATCCCTGTCTGATAGTATCAATAATATTTGCATCCCTGTTCTTCCTGGAATAAAACAGGGAAAGATTAAAATCTCCTAATGATACTGTGCCTGCAGCACCTCTGAATAAAATATTTTCATCAGATGAGGTAAATCGTTTTATTCTTTCCTCCCTTTTTCTGATGCTGTTAACATATGAAGATTTACCAAATGCCAGTCCGTTCCATAATGTTAATCCCTGGCCGAACCTTAACAGATAATCACCTATATGTATCTTTTTAAAAACACTGAAATCCCTTAGCTGAAGATATGCCGAACCAAAATCAAAATTGTACCTGTTGCTGCCTGTAAAAAATTCCTCACCCGCATCTTTTTCAATAGTTAATCCTGCATATATCCTTTCCTTTAAACTATATTTATACCTTGCGTAAATTTTAAAAGGATCCCCGAGATACCTGCTGGTATTCGGATTCGCTTGCAATACAGAGTCACTTACGGATATATAACCCTTTTGCTTCTCCAGTACACGCTGTGTTCTCATTATTATTTCATGCCGGCCGTACTTGCGGATATCTTTAAGTCTCGCTGTTCCAACAGGTCTGACAGGATCAGCAGTGACAAAAGGAATCAGGAACCGTATTTCTTTCCATGAAAATCCATATATATAGTTTAATTCATAAAGGCTAACTATGGAACCTTTCTCTTTAATATAATCGAGAAGACATTGTATCTGAAAATCGCTTAGAATATATAACTTCTTCAGTTGATTATGACTTGCTGTATTCAGGTTTAAAGGATCCTCATAGTATATATGTAATTCTTCAAATAATGTTGTATAATCAACCTGCATATCAGTAGCTGAGATAATTTCTTCTATCAGGTCTTCAAAGGATTCATAGTTGATATCGGACAGGTTTTGTGCTGGTAGTGAAACTGTATAAAAAAAACAGGCTACAACAACTAAAATATACTTATAACGCATAAAATTATGACACAAGTTTTACCTGAAAGAATAACTAAACGATACATGAGGAGTATATCCCAGTATCTGATGATGCGAAAAAGCCATGTCAGCCTTTATTCCTTTGTAAACAAATCCTACACCAAACGAATAACTTGATAACTCAAAAGTTGATAATCCAACCCGGGCATATATGCTTTTTATTACATGATATTCAGCCCCACCCTGAAAAACAATTTTTTGTTCCAGGTCTTTCTCGGTTTCCATAACAATAAGAAGCTTCTCTGTAAAATAATAGCCTATTCCTACCTGAAAGATAGTAGGCACCTTTTCAGGTTCAAAAGTATGATAGTATGACTTTGTAGGATTGTAAACATGCGCCCCGATAAATAATCCATCAACAGGTTCGGCGAGTATACCGGCTTCAACGGCCAGTGTAGTACTGTTACCATAATCTTCAGCCTGGTAAATATTTAACAGGTCTAACTGTATACCTGCAGAAAATTTATCACCAAAAGGCTTTCCAAAGGCCAGGGAAATTTTGCTTTCATTGTATTTTGAGTAGCCGAAAAAAGTAACGCTTGCACCAATCGTACCCCTGTTGGTTGGTATTGCCAGTGCCAGGGCATGCAGTCCGTATTGCGATACAACATACTTATTTTCGTAGTGAAAGCCAAGTGTAAGTTTGTCAACTCCCGCCAGTCCGGCCTGGTTATGGTAATTTGACCATAAATCCTCTAATACAACGCCGGAATTGGATAATGCCGAAGCTCTTGCACCTGAAGGGTAATTATCGTTTACCGAATGAGCTTTTATACAAATAAATATTAATAAATATGAAATATATTTTAGTACTTCCAGTAAGCTTTTAATATTAGCCAACCTTATAATCATACTTTACTTTTGAAAGGTCCTTATTTGCCTTTGTAATTTTGTCTTTAAGACCTTTTTTAAAATCAATGAGCCTTTCTGCAATTTTTTCATCGGATAATCCAAGAATCTGTGCTGCAAGAATTCCTGCATTCTGAGCAGCATTTATTCCTACTGTAGCAACCGGTATGCCGGGAGGCATCTGTACAATTGACAATAATGCATCCAGCCCTTTGAGAGTTGCATCTATCGGAACACCAACTACAGGTATTTTTGTCATAGCTGCAATAACACCCGGTAAATGAGCTGCCATTCCTGCTGCAGCAATTATAACTTTTATTCCCCTCGAGTCAGCATTCTTAGCAAAATTCTCTACTTCCGCGGGAGTTCTGTGTGCAGAGAGGGCATTCATTTCAAATGGAATTTTAAGATTATTTAAGATTTCCGCTGCTTTTTCCATTACCGGCAGATCAGATGCGCTGCCCATAATAATACTTACTTGTGGTGTCATTTCCTGGTCTTTTAAAAATTTACAGTATTATTAATATTATCAAATATTGGTATTTTATTATTTTTATAAATATATAAATAATAATTGCATATAAAAATTTCGCTTAAATCAATGGATAAAATCAGGATACTTGATAAAGAGTTCAGTATCTTAATAACCTCCGGCAAGATAATTGAATCGGTCGAACGTATGGCAGCTCAGATGAATAAAGATTTTCAGGATAAAAATGTTATTTTTCTAGGAATTCTTAACGGAGCTTTTATGTTTGTATCTGACCTGATCAGAAGAATTGAATTTAACTGTGAAGTGTCATTTCTTAAACTGGCAACATATGAGGGATCATATAGCACCGGATCTGTTAAAAGACTGATAGGCCTGGATGAAGATATATCGAACAAAACGGTAGTTGTACTTGAAGATGTTATAGATACGGGTTTTACCATAGAGAGTATCTTAAAGCAACTTAAAGGTTATGAACCGGTACAGATTAAGGTAGCTACACTTTTTTTTAAACCTGGCCGATTCAACAAAGAGAAATTACCTGATTATATTGGTATTGAAATACCTGATGATTTTATCATAGGCTACGGATTGGACTATAAAGGGTTTGGCAGAAATTTAAAAGATATTTATGCATCAACAGACTATTAAATAGTTATATCTTTATAGCACAGACCGTAAAACGATAACCAACAAGTTAAATTGTTTTATAATTAAAAAGAAACTGAAGATATGCTTAACATTGTATTATTCGGCCCCCCCGGAGCAGGGAAAGGCACACAGGCAGAAAAGACTATAGAAAAGTATAACCTTATTCACCTTTCCACAGGTGATATTTTAAGAAGCGAACTGGCTGACCAGACAGTATTAGGACTTGAAGCCAAAAAGTTCATGGATAAAGGAGAACTGGTTCCTGATGAAGTAGTAATAGGCATGATTGAAACAAAAATTGATCGGAGTACTGATACTAAAGGATTCATTTTTGATGGTTTTCCCAGGACAACTGCCCAGGCTGAAGCACTTGACAGGCTGCTGTTAAAAAAAGAAACAGGGATATCTGCTATGCTTATGCTGGCCGTTGAACATGATGAATTAGTAAAAAGACTCCTCAACAGGGGAAAGGATTCAGGCAGAACCGATGATCAGGATATATCAATAATTGAAAACAGAATCAGAGTATATAATAATGAAACTGCACCGCTAATAGACTATTATAAACAACAAGGCAAATACCATGCAGTTAATGGTATGGGTACTATTGAAGAGATTTTTCAAAGACTCTGCTATACTATAGATAACCTTTAAAGTTACTTATTCATATTTTATGTCCGAATCAAACTTTGTAGATTATATTAAAATATTTTGCAGATCAGGTAAGGGAGGTGCCGGTTCTGCACATTTACATCGTGATAAACTTACCCCGAAGGGCGGCCCTGACGGCGGCAGCGGAGGAAGGGGCGGACATATCGTTCTGAAAGGCAACAGTAATTTATGGACATTACTTCATTTGAGATATACAAAACATATATTTGCAGGAAACGGTCAAAACGGATTAAAAGCTCTTAAGACAGGGGCTGACGGGAAAGATAAAATTGTTGAAGTACCCCTGGGGACAGTTGCAAAAACTGCTGAAAAAGAAAAAGTTATCTTCGAGATAACCAAACATGATGAAACACATATCCTGGTTCAGGGCGGAAGAGGAGGATTAGGGAATACCCATTTCAAGTCATCAACAAACCAGACTCCCAGGTATGCTCAACCAGGTGAACCGCCTATTGAAGGATGGTACGTGCTTGAACTTAAAATACTTGCTGATGTTGGACTGGTAGGATTCCCTAATGCCGGAAAATCCACCCTTTTATCAGTAGTATCTGCAGCAAAACCAAAAATAGCCGACTACCCATTTACTACTATGGTTCCCAATTTGGGAATTGTGTCTTATAAGGATGATAAATCATTTGTAATGGCCGATATCCCCGGAATTATTGAAGGAGCCAGTGAAGGTAAAGGATTAGGATTAAAGTTTCTGCGCCATATTGAACGTAACAGTACTTTGTTGTTTATGGTTGCTGCTGACAGTGATAATATTCACAATGAATACAAAATTCTATTAAATGAACTGAAAAAATATAATCCTGAACTTCTTGATAAAAAAAGAGTATTGGCTATAACAAAATCAGACCTTGTTGATGAAGAACTGACAGAAGATTTAAAAAAGGATTTACCAAAGGTGCCATATGTTTTCATATCATCGCTAACAAATTATAACATAGCAAAACTCAAGGATTTGCTCTGGAGAGAACTTAACCGGTAACCTGACAGCACTACAGCAATAGAAATAAAATATTATCTTTGTACTCCCAAGGTATGTATTATGCAATCTGCCTGTCTCAAATATTACCCCTTTTACTTAATGATAGTTCTGGCCCTTATTATGCCTGCCCTGTTGCCAGCCCAGAAAAGCAATATACGCTTTCAGCATTATACTGCTGACCAAGGACTTTCACAAAACATGATCGATTGCATACTTCAGGATAGTAAAGGCTTTATGTGGTTTGGTACCTGGAACGGATTAAATCGTTTTGACGGGTATTCATTTACTGTTTTTAAGCAGGATGCGAAGAATACCAATACTATTTCCAACAATTTTATCTATGCTCTGTGTGAAGATAAGTTCGGCAATATATGGATAGGTACCGGGGGCGGTCTGAATATTTTTGTTTACGAAGAGGGTAAATTTAAAGTTTATAAGAATAAACCGGGTGACAGTCAAAAAATCATTTCAAACCGTATAAATGCAATTGTATCTGACCGTAACGGGGATATATGGATTGGAACTGATAAAGGAGCTGATAAAATAAAGATTGATAATAAGCTGGGAGAGATAAAAGAGGTTTACCATTTTATAAGCAGCAATCAGCCGGGAGACCTGTCCGGTAATAACGTATTAACAATCTATGAGGACAGGGACGGCAATATCTGGATAGGAACAGACAACGGATTAAATCTTTATAACAGGGAAAGTAACATATTTAAAGTTTTTCAGAATCAGCCACAGAATCCTAACAGCCTGGCTGAAAATTCAGTAAATGCAATTTATCAGGATAACAGGGAGTTTTTATGGATCGGCACAAATTCCGGACTAAGTAAAATGAATGTTGGGATACAGACATTCACAAATTATTATCATGATCCTGCTAATCCTGTTTCATTAGTACATAATTCTGTAAAAAGCATTGCCGAAGATTTAAATGAGAACATAATTTTTGGCACGTTAGGGGGAATAAGCATATATAACCGTAGCAGTGATAATTTCAGTAATTCTGTTCACCAGCTAAATACATCATACGGGCTTAATAACGACTTCATAAATTGTGTTTATTCCGACTATAACGGCAATATATGGATTGGGACTGAAAGAGGAGGGATAAATAAATATAATATTTATCAGAAGAATTTTGAATTTCTGGAACATGAATCAGGTAATAACAATAGCCTGAGTCACAATACTGTAAACTCAATCTGGGAAGATGATAATAATATCTGGATAGGCACTGCCGGCGGAGGTTTAAATAAATTCAACAAAGAAAGTGAGAATTTCAGGCATTTCAAGTATGATACACGTAATCCGTATTCTTTAACAAGCGATTTTATCACATCTATATGCAGTGATAAAGACAATAACCTTTGGATTGGATCATGGGGAGGAGGATTACATAAATTAATCACCGGAAATGAAACTTCGGGTATGTTTATTAATTTCCAGGAGGATCCTCAAAATATTAACGGTCTTGTTAACGACTTTGTGTCCTCGATTAAAGAAGACAAGCAGGGTAACTTATGGATTGGAACACTGGGCGGGCTTGATAAATTTAATCCTGCAACAAATAAATTTGAAAATTTTACAGGTGAGCATGAATATAAACGGGTGGACCAGGTAGGTTGCCTTCATTTTGATAAGTGGAATAATTTATGGGTAGGCACCATTGAGGGATTATTTAAAATTTATGCAGATGAAAACGGGTATATTGATACCAGGAAAAGCAACGTAAAATACTTTATTAATGATCCGGATAATAATAACAGTATAAGCGGAAATTACGTGATTTCAATATGTGCTGATAAGAACAATAATCTGTGGTTCGGGACTTATGGCAATGGTCTGAATAAGCTAATCTTCGATACACCTGATAGTGATAATGAAGAAATTTTTATAAATTATACTGAAGCCGACGGCCTTTCGAACAACGTAGTGTATGGAATACTTGAAGATGAATCAGGCAACCTGTGGCTTAGTACTGACAATGGTTTATCAAAATTCAATCCTGAAAAGCAGGAATTCAGAAATTATTACGTCGCAGATGGTTTACAAAGTAACCAGTTCTACTGGTCGGCATGCTATAAAAATAAATACGGTAAAATGTATTTCGGCAGTATGAACGGACTGAATGCTTTTTTCCCTGATAAAATTGTTGATAATAATAATACTCCCCGGATTGTAATTACTGATTTCAAAATTTATAACCGTTCCGTGGAAGTAGGGAAAAAATACAATAACAGGGTTATACTAAACAAGGCTATTACACATACCGATCACCTGGTAATATCATATAAATCAAATGAAGT
>CP070654.1:1379548-1380648 GCA_020354785.1 Bacteroidales bacterium | reverse complement strand
ATAATACCGCCAATTAAAGATAACATTCCAGATTCATAAAGAACTTCAAGCATAATATAACGTTTCTTTGCACCCAGAGCCTTTTTAATTCCAATAATATGTGTACGTTCCTTAACAGAAACAAACATAATATTTGCAATTCCAAAACCGCCTACCAGTATTGAAAAAATACCGATTATTGCACCGGCAATATTAATAACATTAAAGATCTGGTTTATTCCCGCAGTAATCATACTGGTTTGATTCAGCGCAAAATTATCATCAGCAGATGGCTTAAGCCTCCTGATTCCTCTCATAACTCCCCTGAGATCTTCTTTCAACTCGAGTACGGAAATATTTTCTGCTGCCCTGACCCAGATCATAGGATTATTTTGTTCGTTTTTTAAATTAACCATTGTCCCAAGGAATTTTACAGGCAGAAGAACAACTTCATCCATACTTCCTCCACCCAGAAAAGACTTGCCTTCCCTTGTTAATACTCCTAAAATAATGACTTTATTGCCCATAACTTTCATACTTTTACCAACAGGATCTTCATCTTCAAATAACCTGGATGCAACTTCATTTCCAATTATTGCAGAATTTTTCCCTGTATTAATTTCATAAGCAGTAAGGAATCTTCCTTTATCAATGTTAAGACTCCTGTTATAGTCAAATTCTTCAGTAACTCCCCATATTTGTACATCTTCTGCCGAACTATTTTTGTATTCAACATTTTTTTGTGTTATAGCCAGAAATGTAACGGCTCTTGCACTTGTCAGCCGCCTTTTCACTTCAGTATATTCTTTCAGGGTGGGTACAGGCCGGTTTAAATATTTCCACCATGGGTATTCCTCTCCCTTTTCAGGCGCCCACGGCCACTTTTGGACATATATAACGTCATCTCCCATATCGGCAAGGGTTTTCTTAACTTCATCCTCCATGGAGTCTATTACAGTAAATACTGAAATTATTGCAAATATCCCGATAGTAACACCAAGAAGTGAAAGAAGTGTCCTTAGTTTGTTAGCACTAATTGTCTTTGATGCTGACAGAAAGCTCTCTTTCAATATGTATAAAAAGCGCATTTTCTTTAGCTATAAAAACATTCTGTATCAAAT
>CP070654.1:1378336-1379448 GCA_020354785.1 Bacteroidales bacterium | reverse complement strand
TGGCTATGTCTCGGCCTGATTTGGTTGGTATTACTGCTTTCACTTCGCAGGCGAACCGTGCATATGAAATTGCCACTCATTTCCGAAATATTGGTGTACCCGTAGTTATGGGGGGCATTCATGCAACAATGTGTCTGAACGAGGTCATAAAGCATGTAGACTCAGTCGTTACTGGAGAAGCTGAAGGTATCTGGGGGCAAGTTCTGAATGAAGCCCGTCATAACTGCCTAAAACGCCGTTATGACGGAGGGTTAGCCAATATTAGCGATATCCCGTTCGCCCGCCATGATTTGCTTGCTACTGGATATGCCTTCGGGGCCATTCAGACCACACGAGGCTGTCCTTTGAATTGCAACTTTTGCAGCGTAACGGCATTCAATGGGGCTAACTACCGGCAGCGCCCTATTCCAGATGTTGTGCAAGAATTTCAGTCAATCCGTGAGAAACGTGTTCTCATAGTAGACGACAATCTCATCGGCACAAGCTTTAAGCATATCAACCGCGCTAAAAATCTGTTCCGTGCCATGGTACATGCAAAGCTTAGAAAAGAATGGGTTGCCCAGGTTACTATTAACTTTGCCGATGATGAAGAACTCCTTACATTGGCTGCTAAGGCTGGGTGCAAAGGCGTTTTCATCGGCTTTGAAACCACGATGCCGGAAAGACTTCTTGAGCTTGGCAAAAAATTCAATCTTATGAAGAATCGGGATTTCCGCGTTTCCGTGAAAAGAATACAGCGCCATGGCATGCTAGTAGTGGGATCCTTCATCATCGGTTTGGATATAGACGAACCGGGCATTGGTAGACTTATCGCTAAGGTAGCCAATCAATACGGAGTGGATAGTCTCAACGTGCTGTTTCTGACACCGTTGCCCGGAACACGCCTGTGGGACCAGATGTCAACGGAAGGCCGTATTACCCTCGATACATTTCCGGAAGACTGGAAATATTACACACTTACGTTCCCGGTAGTTCAATATAAGCATTTATCTCGGGATAGAATCATCGAAGAAATGCTCTCCTGCGATCGGGACTTTTATTCTATGTCGCAAATTCTGCGTAGAGTATGCCGCAACTTGTGGCAAAACAGACAACCGTTGATAAGCTTGGTG
>CP070654.1:1377115-1378236 GCA_020354785.1 Bacteroidales bacterium | reverse complement strand
CAGTCATAAAATTTAAAGAAAAGAATAAAGCTGCAATTGAATCAGGGATATTAAATACGGAAGAAACTCGTAAACTCCCTCTTTATATATGCAGGAAAGGAAAAAATACCTATTATGTATTTGCACTGCGAGGAAAAGGTCTGTGGGGTCCTATCTGGGGATATATATCACTGGGAGATGATTTTAATACGGTTTATGGTATTTATTTTGGGCATGAATCCGAGACACCCGGACTGGGAGCAAATATATCAACATTAAAATTTCAGGATAAATTCAAAGGGAAAAAGCTTTTTGAAGATTCAAAATTTGTGTCTGTAAAGTTAATAAAGGGAGGGGCAGAACCTGATGATATACATGGTGTCGATGCTATTTCAGGAAGTACTATTACCAGTAAAGGAGTTGAGGATATGTTATTCGACTGCCTTTCCGGGTATAAAGAATTTATTGCCAAACAAAAGAATTAATCATGAATGATAAGGAACCATTATTTTCCTCCAAGAACATAAAACTGCTGACAGGACCTCTGAATAAGGACAACCCTATAACGGTTCAGGTGCTGGGTATATGTTCAGCACTAGCAATTACAGTTAATCTCAAGCCTTCGGTTGTTATGGCTATGGCAGTAATAGCGGTACTGGCAGTATCGAATGTTGTAATCTCCCTTTTACGGAAATATATTCCTCCAAGAATAAGAATAATAGTACAATTAACAGTAATAGCCTCAATGGTGATTCTGGTAGACCTTATACTGAAGGCATTTGCCTATGATGTTAGCAGACAGTTATCGGTTTTTGTCGGATTAATAATTACAAATTGTATAATTATGGGTCGTCTTGAAGCCTTTGCGATGGCAAACAAACCATGGCAATCGTTTCTTGATGGAATTGGGAATGCCGCAGGATATGGCATAATTCTTATAATAGTAGCTTTTTTCAGGGAATTGCTGGGATCGGGCACACTGTGGGATTACCCGGTACTGGAGAAACTAGGGATCTATAACACAGGTTATTCTGATAACGGATTGATGATACTTCCGCCTATGGCGCTGATTACTGTCGGGATAATAATCTGGGTGCAGAGAAGTAAAAACAGGGATTTAATTGAAACACATTAATTATTAC
>CP070654.1:1375857-1377015 GCA_020354785.1 Bacteroidales bacterium | reverse complement strand
CGTGCTGCTTCAGCAGGTGTGCAGCGGTGATGAACATCATGCAGGAGCTCAATATCATCACCATATACATCTCTTACTTTTTCAAAAAGTTTGGGTACAAAGTTGAGGTACTTCGATGCAGACCACAGGTTCTCTTTTGGAAACTCTCCTGTGGCCGGTTCGTAGGGTTTATTATCATCACTTACTCCATAGGTGCTGTCAATACCGGGTATGCCGGACTGAATTCTTACTGCCATAAAGCCCTTTTCAATCTGCTTTCCTGTCTCATCAACTGTTTCTTCTATGTTTGCTCCACTGGCATGGGAATATACCAGCACCTTATCACGGCTTTTCCCTCCTATAAGATTATAAACAGGTGTATTCAATGTCTTTCCTTTTATGTCCCAAAGAGCAGTATCTATAGCACCGATAGCTGCCATGGTAACGGGCCCCCTCCTCCAGTATGCACCCCTGTAAAAATACTGCCATAGATCTTCAATGTCAGACGGGTTTTTTCCTGCAAGCAAGGGTATACAATAGTCTTCAAGGTAGCTGACAACAGCTTTTTCCCTGCCGTTAAGAGTAGCATCTCCCAGTCCGTAAATACCTTCGTCAGTATATAGTTTAAGTGTGACGAAGTTTCTGCCGGGAGAGCAGACTATAACTTCACCCTTAGTGATCTTCATAATTTATATATTGATTTGCGGGTTAAAATCCTATTGAATTTCCACCGTCAACAGGCATAATTATACCTGTAACAAATTTTGCAGCATCAGAAACAAGGAAAAGCGCGGCATTTGCAATATCTTCGGGCTGGCCCAGCTTGTTCAGCGGTGTACGTGCCAGCACCCTTTCCAGGCGTGCAGGATCACTTTTAAATGCCTTATCTGTCATATCTGATTTTATAAATCCCGGGGCTATACAGTTAACCCTTATTCCCAGGGGCGACAGTTCCACAGCCAGTGCTCTTGTCATACCTTCAACTGCTGATTTTGAAGCTGTATAGGCTATTACCCTGGGCAATCCGTAATGTGCAGACATGGAACTAATCATCAGGATGTTTCCTGATTTTCGTTTCTGCATTTTTTTTGCTACTTCCCTTGAAAATGCAAATACAGCATTCTGGTTAGTCATAACAATCTTCTGAAACTCTTCATCTGTTATCTCAACAGCATCCTT
>CP070654.1:1374580-1375757 GCA_020354785.1 Bacteroidales bacterium | reverse complement strand
CCTGTGCTTTTTTAAATTACCTAAGGATACTCCTCTGTTAAAGTAGTATTCAGCCTGCAGGGAATCTATACCTATTGCCTTATCATAATACTTCACCGAAGCCGTGAAATCCTGCTGCATAGATTTAGCAATCCCAAGTAAAAAGTATGCCTGTACATTTCTGTTATTTAAAGCAATAACCCTTTCCAGATCCGATGCAGCACCTTTTATTTGATTACTATGAATATAGGATAAAGCCCTGTTATAATATGAATTCTCCAGCTTATGTTTTTTTTCAATGGATTTTGTAAAATCGTGTATTGAAGATTTATAATTCTGTAAATTGGCATAACATACACCCCTTTTATAAAAAGCATCCTTATAATCATTATCAAGGATTAATGCCTGGCTTAGATCTGCAATAGCCCCGTTATAATCCTTCAGGTTCATTTTCAAATATCCCCGGTTATAATAAGCGTCAGTGTTCTTTTTATCCATCTCCAGAAGTTTATTATAGTCCTTTATTGCACCCTTATAGTCTTCCAGAGCCGATCTTGCTTCAATACTTCTTAAATATATTTCTATATTATCTTTATTAGTATTCATAGCTTTCTGATAATCATCTACTGCTCCCGAATAATCACCTGTATTTGCCCTTGCAATACCTCGCTGGTAGTACGCCTGTGAATATGTTGAATCAAGTAAAAGCACAGCACTGAAATCTTCTATCGATTCCTTGAACTTATTCTGTCTTAACATTATTAATCCGTGATAATAAGGCACATCAGTTAACAGACTATCCAGACCTCCGGCTTTATTAATATATTCCAGTGCCTGTGGATAATCTTCATAATTATAATATGTTATTCCAATGTTTAAGCAGGCTTCCGTATATTCATCATTCAATTTAAAAGCTCTCTGAAAATATATTATAGCTTTATCATATTCTTTATTCTCTGAAAATTCAAGGCCTTTTTCATTGTACCGGATGGCAATTTTGTCTTTATTCAGGTACAAGATCAATCCGGCTATTAATATTACACATATAATAATCAGAGGTATTAATAATTTTTTACTCATTTCAAATTATTTTATAATTAAACTAAAGTGAACATTTACAGAAGATCATCCGGAAATAAAGATAAGCAATTTTTTATCTTAAATTAATCCTTACATAACTATATTTGTGTAGGGATTC
>CP070654.1:1373301-1374480 GCA_020354785.1 Bacteroidales bacterium | reverse complement strand
GTGTAGTCATTAGCTATTAAAGAATCTGCACCGAAAATTATTGTATCATTAAAAAACCCTACAATATATATATCTCCGGCATCATTAATGGAAATATAAGAAGCCCTGTCTCTTCCAGGTCCCCAGCCAATATTTTTAATCCAGTCAATAGAACCATTTGGAAGATATTTTGCCAGAAAAGCATCCTGTTCACCTGTAGATACAATGACATTACCGTCAACATCAACTACATTACTGAAACTGCCTGTTACAAAAACATTTCCAAGTTCATCGGTATAAACAGCCTTTGGGGATTCAGCACCAGTTCCTCCTATTTGAGATGTCCACTGCAAATTTCCATCAGCGGAAAAGTTAGCTACCAGGATGTCATTACCACCATTTGATGTGAAATTGCTGGCATCAATAGTCAGGCTGCCTGGAAAGACAACAATACAGGTAGTGCTTGAATTAAATGCCGAGTAGGTGTGAGAATTTACTCTAACATGACCGGTACCTGCAAAATGTTTAGCCCATTCCCAACCCTGAGAATAACCTGTTGGAATAATTAAAAACAGAATAAGAATACTGATTGAGAAGGATTTAAATTTATGCAGGATTAAAGTGTAATATTCTTTCATATAAACATTATTTGTTAAATAATAGGTAAATTATTGTGAAATTTACAAATATTTGGCTAATTATAGAACTCATTTAGATAATAAATTATATATGAATACTTTTGTTTGAATCATATATATAGTTTATTTATAAAAATGAATTAGATGTTAGAGCCTATAATTCATATCGGATATCCAAAAACTGCTACCAGCTGGCTGCAAAAGGAATTTTTCCCCAGGGCAAGTAACTTAACGGTTGCTAACAGAAAGCATATATTCAGAAAAATTATAGAACCGTACGATTTTATTATAAATTACGATGAAATAAGGGCGTGGATTAATAAAAATTATTCAGGGAAAGTATTATTTAGTGATCACGGGTTTACAGGGACCAATCATAGTTTCGGAATCCGGAATTATTTGATTCGTGAAAATGCTTACCGATTGAATAAAATTTTTCCGGAAGCTAAAATTATAATATTTATCCGGAACCAGCCGGATATTATTGCATCTACTTATCTTCAGTATTTAAAGGCAGGAGGAACATATCCGGTCTCAAAATTTCTCAGGTCAAAACGTTTTT
>CP070654.1:1372002-1373201 GCA_020354785.1 Bacteroidales bacterium | reverse complement strand
AGTACGGGTAAATATTTCTTTCTCCTTGAAGACACATTATTTACCGAGAGAAATGACACGGTATTTATAATTTCTTTCAGGCCAAAAAAAGGAAGAAATTTCAAAGGATTAAAGGGAGTATTATATATAAATTCAAATAAATATGCAGTTCAAAATGTTATTGCTGAGGCTTATAAAGGTGAAGAAGAACTGGTTTCTGTGAAGATACAGCAGAAGTATGAGCTGCTTGAAGGACAGAAATGGTTCCCTGTCCAGCTAAATACAAATCTTTTATTTAACAATATAAGGGCTGAATCAGGTGGAAAACAAATGAAAGTATCAGGTATAGGGAAATCATATTTGCTGAACATAAGACTCAATCCGGAGCTTGAAAATAAGGATTTTTCAAGCACATACATAGATGTAACCAGGGATGCTCATGAAAAAAGTGAAGAATTCTGGAATAGTTACAGGATTGATTCGTTAACTGAAGAGGATAAACGGACATATCGGATTGTTGACAGTATAGGTGAGGTGAGGAGATTTGATCAACAGGTCAATATTATTGAAACATTATTTACAGGTTATCTGCAGGCTGGGTATATAAATATTGACATAGGCTCACTCGTCGACTTTAACAGTTATGAAGGATGGCGCCTGGGTATAGGCGGAATTACAAATGACAGGTTATCACGTTTTGTCAGACTGGGAGGACATATTGCATATGGTTTCGGGGATAAGGAGCTAAAGTATGGTTTTAATACCTCTGTTAATATTTCACATGATAATGATATATCACTGTCTTTTATGTATAAGAATGATCTTGCCGAGGCCGGGGGTTATTACTTCCTCGAGAAGAAAAATATTTTATCATCGGAATATCTTAGAAAATTTATGGTTGAGAATATGGATAAGGCTGAAATCAGACAAATATCTTTTGATTTCCGGGCGTTTAAATATTTAAAAACAGCAATATTTCTAAATAATTCAATTGTTATTTCAACGAACGGATACATGTTTAGGCTGTCAGAAGAAAATCCAACTATACTTTTAGACCGGTTTACATATACGGAATTTGGTTTAAAATTAAGATATTCTTTTAATGAAGGATTTATGAAAACTCCCTATGGAAATAAATTTTCGATGGGGACTGCTTATCCTGTTATATATTTTAATTTAACTGAAGGAGTAAATTTTCTTGATGGCGATTTTACATATAC
>CP070654.1:1370691-1371902 GCA_020354785.1 Bacteroidales bacterium | reverse complement strand
GCCTTTAATAAACAGATAACAATTGTTGGTCAAATAGCTTAATAATCATAACAATGTAAGCAGGATATATTAGTAATTTTGCAGTATATTTATTACATGTAGACCTAAAAAAAACCCTGAAAATTGCCTGATATATTTGTAGTAGATAGTAACAAGTTATTCCGTAATTTGACTGTTCAGTACCTTAATGCAGCAGATTATAACGAAGTTCTTACCTTTTCCAGTGCTGATGAATGTTTGAAATTTATTGATCTGCATCCCGATATAGTAATAACGGAATTACATTATGGTGAAAATAAAATTAATGGTATTGAATTATTAGCAAGAATAAAAACCTTAAGTCCCAAAACAAAAGTTATTTTCCTGTCTTCATCCGGCGATATAGAAAATGCGATTAAGTCAGTCCGTATGGGAGCTGTTGATTTTATTATTAAAAGCAAACTTGCACTGGATAAATTAGTGCAAAGAATAAAGCAATTAACTGTTTACAACAGCGAAATAAAACGGGCAAATTCTGTAAATGTTACGCTGGCTGCTTCTCTGATAATTTTAATATTACTCTTTATAAGTTTGATTTACCTGTATACACATTAGCATTTTGGGAAGACCTCTCAGACAATTAGTAATTTATTTTATTAACTGTAAAATTGTTATTATAATTCAATATACTAATTGATATATTTTCAAGACCGCTGTTGGTGCCTTTTCTTACAAAAATATAATCTGACAGAAGTAAGTCCACTTTTAGATGCTCAATACACTGGGGAAAATGATTGCCGTAATCTTTTAAAGCAGTAAGAAAATACATGGCAATATCATATCCTAAAAAACAATAATTATATCCTTTAGCCATAACTACGTGGGGCTCATAATTATAAATTCTTCTGCATTTGCTAACAAATGATTTGGTACGACTGGCACCATAATCAATGTAGAAGGGTGCATATATGTCCAATTGCAGATCATGCAGGTATTCAATATCTATATTACTCCAGGTTTGCCATACAGGACATCCAAATACCTTAATACTGTAATCTTTCTGGTACGTTCTTAATTTATTAATTGCTTCCATCACATAAGCTTCATTAGTAGAATATATAAAGACCATATTGTCTTTATCTTCACTCAGGGCATAGAGAATGTTCTCACTTAAAGTATCATTAAATCTGACCTCCTGGTAAATAATGAATTTATGAGTTGAATCAGAGTAA
>CP070654.1:1369353-1370591 GCA_020354785.1 Bacteroidales bacterium | reverse complement strand
CTTTGGCATATTGTTCTTTAAGTTTTACATGCGGGCTTATCATATCATCATAAATGTTTGGAGAAAGGCCAGCGCCATTTATCACATCGATACTGAATTTGCAAAAATCTTCTATTGTAGAAAGTAAACCTCCGGCAGCATTAACCCCAGATCCCTTTGGCGTTGATGGTCTACATATATTTCCTTTTGCATCATGCCAACAGGCAAATCTTGATTCATCCATGTTTTCATCCCAGACATATCGGGTATCATTCATACCTAAAGGCTTAAATAATAGTGAGTCGGATAATTCCGACAATGTTTTATCAAATTTATTTTCCAAGGCCTTTTTCAAATATTGAAATCCTTCTCCCGAGTATTGATAACTTGTTCCCGGTTCAAAGTCAAAAGCCAGTTTTTTGGTTGGGTGCCCTCCACGCCAATTAACAAATCCTGTCTGGTGAGTTAAAACATGTCGTGAGGTAAGCTTCTTATGCAATGGATCATTTTCCACATCCGGATCGATCCAATAATGAAACAAGGGTTCATTCAGGTCCCATTGCCCGGCTTGTACTAACTTTAAAGTCAGCATAGCCACAACTGGCTTGGTCATTGATGCTACATTAAAGATGGTGTTATCAGGTGCCGGAATACCTTTCTTAAGTTCTCCAAATACCTTTAGATAATTTATTCTGCCATCTTCTATTATACCAATTCCAACTGCAGGAACATTGTTTTCAGATAACCAGACAGGTATCTTTTCCTCCAGACTACTGCTTATATCAGTATTATTCTGTGCTTTTACTATACTTCCCAGACAAATTGTGAGAAGTAATAACTGTAATCCAGGTTTTTTCATGTCTATAGATTTTAGTTAAAAATTGTGAACTTTAATCCTTAGACATGGATACCAGGTCGAATGGATTCAAAAAATGAAAAAAAATTCAGGTTTATCAGGCTTGGTTAGATATCATATCCGGTTTAGGCCTTGAGTTACTTGAGCAACAACATTTGATGTGACTGGCTGACTGTTTCTCTACCTGTATTTATTTCCATTCTGTATATATAAATACCGGAAGCTGCACGTACGTTGTTATCATTGCGCCCATTCCAGCTTATTTCAAAGGTGCCAGCTGAACAATGCTGATTGATGAGCGTACGCACCTTTTCTCCCTTCAGATTGTAGATGTTCAGCCTGATATCGGCAGAAGCCGGTAGTGAGTAGCAAATGGTGGTTGATGAATTAAAGGGATTGGGAT
>CP070654.1:1367971-1369253 GCA_020354785.1 Bacteroidales bacterium | reverse complement strand
GTTGTATAAGATTCCCCTCCGGCAGCATTCAGGTGCCCCCCGCCGTTGAAATGTTTTTTTGCAAATTCATTCACGGCAAAATCCCCTTTTGAGCGGAATGATATTTTAATATGGTCATCCCTTTCGATAAATAAGGCAGAAAAACATGTATCTTTTATTGAAAGGGGATAATTGACAAAATTTTCCGAATCACCTGTCTGAAAATTATATTTAATTAATTCTTTTTTATTCAGACTAATCAGGGCAGTTTTATACTCAGGCAGGACCTCCAGCTTCTCATTCAGGGCAAATCCGAGTAATCTCATTCTGCTGGCTGTAAAATTATCATACAGCCTGTAATATATCTCATCCTTATTGAATCCGTAATCCAGTAATTCCGAGATAACCAGGTAGGTTTTCTTATTGGACGAATTATAACTAAAGCATCCGGTATCAGACATAATTCCTGTAAATATGCAGGTAGCGGCCTCCCTGTCAATATAATTCTGCAGCCGCAGATCTTTAATAAAAAAATAGACCAGTTCAGCTGTTGAACTGGCACTTACATCAGCAATTATAAGATCGGCGAAGGATACGGGTTCGGGATGATGGTCAATAATTACTTTGTATGCTCCGGAACTCTCAAGTAATTTGTTAAACTGTTTTATCCTTTTCAGATCATTAAAATCAATGTTAAATATTATTTCAGCCCCGGATATTTTCTTTACAGCAGTTTCCTTGTCAGAGGGATATACAAGCACATTATCATTGCCGGGCAGCCAGTGTAAAAATCGAGGATATACATTAGGAGTAATCACTGCAACTTCATGCCCCATATTCCTGAATATTTTATAAAGCCCCAGGGAAGATCCCATTGCATCTCCATCAGGATTTACATGTGTAATAACGGTAATTCTCCTGGGTATATTTTCAAGAAGACTTTTTATATCCTTATATCGCCTTTCAGAATTCATTTAAACACATGTATCATTCCTGTCGCCAAATATAAAAATAATATTCTTGCATAGTAATGAGTAGAATTCAAATATTACCAACAATCCTGAGAGGGGACAGTGCCCTGTCCGTTTTCGCACAGGGCGCTGTCCCCATGTAACTACTTTTTATAACTTATTAACATGAATACCAGGGAAACTGTGCCCATTATCATTAAAGTAATACCACACATTATTAATGCCGTTCTTAAATTAATCACATCCGATACCCAGCCAAATAACGGTCCGAGTATTGAATATAGCAAGCGAAGCAGGAGACTTCTTATCGATAGTACTGTAGCCCTTATTTC
>CP070654.1:1366585-1367871 GCA_020354785.1 Bacteroidales bacterium | reverse complement strand
AATTTATCATAGCTCAGTTCCTGCAGAACAAAAAGAACTATAATTATACTGCATGCAATCCCTATTGAAAGCCCCAGAATATTAATTATGACGTAGGATTTATGTTTTATTATATTCCTGAAAGCAATTTTGATGAAACTGGTAAACATAATCTTTTTGGGCAGGTTTGTTTAATTTAAGACGATTTTAATGATTATTAGTTACGTAAATATAGTATTTAATTTGATTTATTACAGGACCAATAATATATTTATCCTTTCATCCATTCCCTGGTCAGCTTACAGATATCAGGTTTCCGCAATATATGCATTTACCTGCTTTGTCAATACCAGATTTCTCAACGAAATAACCGGATCTGCTTATAACGGTGTTCTCACATTTACTGCATTTTGTGTCCTGGTAATCCTTAATATTAATATTACCCACAAAAACATAATCCAGTTTACCGGCAGCTATCTTATAAAGCCTTTCAAGGGTAAGTGAACTTGTTGATTCGATACTCATCCGGTACATAGGATGATACCTTGAAAGGTGCAAAACCGTTTTAGTTCCCAGTTCACCGGCAATCCACTCCACCATGCTTTTAAATTCATTCTCATCATCATTTAACCCGGGTATTACCAGGTTTGTTATTTCAAGATGCTTTTTGTGTTCAGATATTGTCTTTAATGTATCTTTTACAGGTTCAAGTTTTGCAGATGAGACTTCCTTATAAAACCTGTCATTAAATGCTTTCAGGTCAATATTAAAAGCATCAATGTATTTTAATAATTCCAGTAAGGGTTCCCTGTTTATAAATCCATTTGAGACTATAGCATTTTTTAACCCGGCTGACTGAAATAACTCTGCTGTTTCCAGCATAAATTCATACCAGACAGTCGGCTCGTTATAAGTATATGCAACCCCGATATTATTGCTTCTTAATTTGGCTATCCTGAGCATATCCCGTGGCGTGTAGCTGTTCCGTCCGGAAAAATTTATGTCTGAAGCCTGTGATATCTGCCAGTTCTGGCAGCATTTACATTTCATATTGCATCCAAAACTGCCCAGTGATAATATTAAAGTACCCGGGAAAAAGTGATAGAGCGGTTTTTTTTCTATCGGATCGAAATTTACGGCTGAAAGAATCCCGTAATTCTCACTTAGCAATTTACCTTCCGAGTTTCTTCTGACATTGCAGACTCCTGTAAAACCTTCCTTTATCAAACAATTATGCGGACATAAATTGCATTTAACTTTTCCGTTCTGCCGGTCATAAAACATAGCCTCTTTATTCATCATAACAC
>CP070654.1:1365169-1366485 GCA_020354785.1 Bacteroidales bacterium | reverse complement strand
GATATGACTGATGAGGTTATTGATGTAATATCCAGGTACGGTTGCCTGGCAAATCATATTCATTTACCTCTTCAATCAGGAGACAATAAGGTGCTGGAAAAGATGAACAGGAAGCATACTGTTGAAGAATACAGAAGAATAATCAGTTCAGTACGTAAAAAACTCCCTGATGCAACAATATTCACAGACATTATTGTTGGCTTTACTGATGAGACCGAAGAGCAATTTGAAAATACCAGGAAAGTCATGGAGGAGATGAAATTTAACATGGCTTATATAGCGAAGTATTCACCCCGACCGGGTGCCGTAAGTTCAAAGTGGGCTGATAATATTCCTGTTGAAACAAAAAAACTGCGACTGCAAATCCTGACCGACGAATTAAAAAGACATTCACTGGAGTATAATACAAGCTTAATAGATAAAAAAATCAAGGTCCTTGTAACAGGTTTGGACAGAAAGCCGGGCTACTTATCAGGGATAACAGAGGGAAGGATAATTATAAGATTCAAATCCGGAGATAATTCATTGATCGGCCGGTTTATGCATATATTAATTACCTCTGTAGCAGAATTTGCAGCAGAAGGAAGACTGGTAAGCGAGATAAAGCCTGAACTGGTAAAATCATGAAGAAAAAAGTTGCATTTAAAACGCTGGGTTGCAGATTAAACCAGTCTGAAAGTGATTCGTTATTATCTGATTTTTATAAGGCCGGCTATGAGATTGCAGGATTTAACGATAAAGCCGATGTGTATATTGTAAATACCTGCACAGTTACCAGTCAAAGCGATCATAAGTCCAAAAACTATATTAATCAGGCATGCCGGAAAGAGGGCGCTCCCCTGGTAATAGTCACCGGTTGCATGGCAAATCACCAGAGAGAATATCTGGAGAAAAGACAGGATATAACTTATATAGTCGAAAACAAAATTAAGAGTTCAATATTTACCCTGGTTGATAACCATCTTAAGGGAGAAACTGTAAATATAAATAACCTGAGAGAAGATTTATTTGGTTTTTCACCTGCTGAAAAGAGTGTTCATACACGCAGTTTTATTAAAATTAATGACGGATGTAATAACTCCTGTTCATATTGTATAGTGCCGCATGTGCGTGGCAGAGCAGTAAGCAGACCGGTAAAAAGTATTATTGATAATATCAGTAAGCTGGCAGGATTAGGTTATAAGGAAGTAGTACTAACAGGAGTAAATATAAGTTGTTATAATTATGAAGATACTGATTTTGAAAGCCTCATTGAAAAGATACTGGATCTACAGGGTGATTTCAGGCTGAGAATATCGAGCCTGGAACCGGAGGGT
>CP070654.1:1363732-1365069 GCA_020354785.1 Bacteroidales bacterium | reverse complement strand
TTTGCATACTTTCTTGGTATGTGTTCTTACCTGGCAGTATCAAGAACTGTAAAGACTTCAGTCGGACTGGGAATTGCGGTGATATTTGTTCTTGGTATTACAGTGCCCATTAATTACCTTATGGAAAACTATATACTGAAAGAAGGTGCACTGATTTGGATAAGCAGTAATCTGGCAGATGTAGATCTCAGTTTTCTGACATTTATAATGTTCATTGCCGTAATAGCATCAATGGTTCAGCTTGTTGAGATGGTTATCGAAAAGTTTTCTCCTACTTTATATAATAATCTTGGGATCTTTTTACCGCTTATTGCTGTAAACTGTGCTATTCTTGGTGGTTCTTTATTTATGCAGCAGAGGGAGTATAACTCTATTCTGGAAGCTACATCTTACGGATTGGGTTCCGGGGTAGGATGGTTCCTGGCAATAGTGGGAATTGCTGCCATCCGTGAAAAAATCAGATATTCAAATGTGCCGGCCCCGCTTAAAGGTCTTGGAATTACATTTATTATAACCGGCTTAATGGGTATAGCTTTTATGAGTTTTATGGGAATAAAACTGTGACAGTGTAAAAATGTTAATAGAGATAGAATACGGATTGATAAAGTATGATTTTAATTTAATCTTAATATGATATTTCTTATATCGCAAATAGGAATTATTCTGATAAGCATAGGTGTATTCCAGATTGTTATTCTTGCACTGACCTTAGGCCTGCTGTATGCACGTAAGAAATTAACCCCCCAGGGTGAAGTAAAACTGGTTATCAATGATGAAGGATACAAAGCCTTTCCCGGTTCAACACTGTTAACTACTTTATCCAACCAGGGAATTTTTCTCCCGTCAGCATGCGGAGGAGGAGGAACATGCGGAGTATGTAAGTGCCAGGTCCTTGATGGAGCAGGATCAATACTTCCGACTGAAACAGGGTTTTTTACAAGGAAGGAACAACTGGATAACTGGAGACTGAGCTGCCAGGTAAAAGTAAGACAGGATATAAAAATAAAGATACCGGAAGAAATTCTGGGAATAAGGAAATGGGATTGTGAAGTGGTCTCAAATAAAAATGTGGCAACATTTATAAAAGAATTTATAGTAAAACTTCCACCACAGGAATCCCTTGATTTTAAACCGGGATCATATATTCAGATAGACGTGCCCCGTTTTGAAATGAACTTCAGGGATATTGATGTGGAGGAAGAATACAGGGATGAATGGGATTTGTATAATATGTGGAATCTGAAGCTGAAAAACACTGAAGAAACATTCAGGGCATATTCCATGGCAAATCATCCCGCCGAGGGAAATATTATTATATTGAATGTAAGAATTGCTAC
>CP070654.1:1362268-1363632 GCA_020354785.1 Bacteroidales bacterium | reverse complement strand
ACCATGCGTTCATTTTGGAATTTACAGGAAATAACAACCGATGAGGCTATTTGTGGCTGGAGCGATGTGGGTATTGCCGATTTGAATACTCAAACGTGGAGTATCACAAATCCATTCTTAACAGCTGCTTATCAGCGACTAAGTTTAAGTATTACATACGCAAACGATTTTATTGTAAATGCTAAAGAAAGTGATATAGCTGAAAAGAATCAATATATAGCCGAGGCTCGTTTTCTCAGAGCATTAGCCTATTACTGGCTTATGGATCTTTTTGGTAACCCTCCATTCACAACCGAAGCAGATGGTGTAGGTAAATATTTCCCGAAACAAACAACACGCGCAGAAATATTTGATTATATAATATCGGAGTTAATGGATACTGAAAGTGATTTACCGGCTCCCGGATATTCTTACCCGCAAGCCGATAAAGGAGCATGCTGGATGCTACTGGCAAGAACCTATTTAAATGCAGAAGTTTATACCGGAACACCTATGTGGGATAGCTGTAAAGTATATTGCGATAAAGTAATAAACAGCGATGCATATTCTCTTGCTGCCGATTACAGACACAATTTTACCGCAGATAACGGGTATAATGACAATCCTGAAATGATTTTTGCCTGGGAACAAGACGGAACAAATACTCAAGGGTATGTAGGTACTACATTCATAATTGAATCTTGCAGTGATGCTGTGTACATTCGTGCGGAAGATTTTCATGGACTAACCTCAAACACAAACTGGAATGGTAACAGAGCAAGAAAAGAATTTGTGGATATTTTAGTGGACACACTTGCTACCTATGGAGGTCCAATTCCTTCTGATGATATATTATTTACTCAATGCCCTGATGGCAGAGTTTATCTAAGTCAGAAATTATCTATCGATATTCCTTCTTCAGAATCAAGCGGAGATTATGGAACAGGTGTATATAAATTTACTGCCAGAAATTATGATGGTTCCGAAGCAGAAAATCATAATCCTGCTTATGCATCTACTGATTTCCCGATATTTCGTTTAGCTGACGCTTACTTAATGAGAGCAGAGGCCTTACATAATATGGGTGATGATGCAAATGCTGCGGCAGATATTAATGTTTTAAGAGAGAGAGCCTATGGAGATGAATCAGGAAATATTTCTGCTGAACAAGTTACAGACGATTTCATTCTTGATGAACGTGGACGTGAATTTTACTACGAAGCACATAGACGTACAGACTTAATACGTTTTGGTAAGTATACTAGTGGAGATTACAACTGGCAATGGAAAGGCGGAGTTAAGGAGGGTATGAATACAAGTCCGCATAGAAACTTGTTTCCAATTCCAGGCGATGAAATATCTGCAAATCCTAATTTGGAACAAAA
>CP070654.1:1360783-1362168 GCA_020354785.1 Bacteroidales bacterium | reverse complement strand
GGAAATAAGGGAAATAAGGGAAATAGGGGAAATAAAGGAATAAGGGAATATTGGAAATAGGGGAATAAGGGAAAGAGCAATATAATAATAGAAAATATAAAACCGGTATGATAAAGAAGTTACTATTAACTACAGTATTTTTTTTAAGTATCAATATATACTCCCAGGAACTAAACTGCAACATTCAACTGGTTACACAGCAAATCCAGGGAACAAATAAACAGGTTTTTGAGACTTTACAGGGAGCAATTTATGAATTTATGAATAATACATCATGGACAACCCATGTATTTGATGTGGATGAGAGGATTGAATGTAATATGTTATTTAACCTGCAGGATCAGATAGGTGATGATGAATTCAGGGGTACTTTGCAAATCCAGGTACGCCGGCCGGTGTATAACAGCTCCTTTAATACAGTTCTGTTTAATTATGTGGACAATGAGCTGCACTTTAAATATGTTGAATACGAACCTCTGGAATTCAGTGAGAACTCACATATTTCAAACCTTACGTCAATTCTGGCATATTATGCCTATATAATACTGGGGCTGGATTATGATTCATTTTCATTTGAAGGTGGCACGGAATTCTTCCAGAAAGCAGAAAAAATTATGATTAACGCTCAGAATGCTTCTCATAAAGGCTGGAAGTCTATTGAAAGTCCGAGCCGGAAAAACAGATACTGGCTAATTAATAACATATTAAACGAAGATTTTAGTGCGGCCAGAGAATTTATTTACAGGTATCACCGCTCAGGACTTGACATGATGTATGAAAAACTGAACGAGGCAAGGGCTGAAATAGCTGAAAGCTTAAAATTACTGCAACAGGTATACAGAAATAAACCCGACCCTTTCATGCATTTTTTGCAGGTTATATACGATGCTAAGTCAGATGAGCTGGTAAATATTTTTAAAGAATCCTTCCCTGAAGAAAAAACCCGGGTTTTTGCAATTCTCAATGAGATTGACCCTGCCAATACCAATAAGTACGAGGGGATAATCAGGTAATGTCGCATACCATTTAATTTTTTTTACTCTGATTTTAGTTCAATTATTGTTGAAGCTATTATGCAGACATACTTTTCAGTATTTAGTAAAGTACTGGATAAAGCAATTGATAATTTTATTAGCTTTGGTTTAGGTTACCGTTTACCTGAATAAACTACTATTATAAATAATTCATTACTTAAACCAGATTGTTGTTATGAGTACGGAAAATATACTTTTTGCTTTGGGATTGACTGTTTTTGCCGGTTTGTCAACAGGAATAGGCAGTATTATGTCTTTTTTATCAAAGAAGTTCAATCCCAAATTTCTGGCTGCTTCTCTTGGTTTTTCAGCCGGTGTTATGATCTATGTTTCATTAGTTGAAATATTTAT
>CP070654.1:1359279-1360683 GCA_020354785.1 Bacteroidales bacterium | reverse complement strand
AAAATCCTTTGGTGATCATGGTATAGGATTGAGCTCAATAATTTATGGATTATTATTTATAATGATGGGTTTAATGATTAATAAGAAACAGTCTATGTTTGCATTAATAGCTGTTATATCATTAATCGGACTTGATATTATTTTTATGCTGATTCGTATATCGGAATACGGAGTAGAATCAAATCCCTGGCCAACCATAACAATCAAAATGTTATTTATCCTGTATTTATGCAGAGGTTTTTCAGCTGTTCTGAGATTAAAGCAGTTAAAGCTTCTGGAATTAGAAAAGGAACGTATTGATAAGGAGAAAAAGCAAAAAACTCCGGTATCAGAACAAAAGACCGGTAATCATACAAAATTTATGCCTGAAGATCACTCAGGCTATTTGCCTGACGAGTGAATAAATACTATTTTTGTCGGATTATTAAAATGAATTTGATAAAATGACATATAAGAAACCATCAATACCAAAAGGAACCCGTGATTTCACACCTGTTGAGATGGCCGGGAGAAATTACATATTTGATACTATAAGGATAGTATTCGAAAAATACGGATATTCTCCTATAGAAACACCGGCAATGGAAAACCTTACTACTCTCATGGGTAAATATGGTGAAGAGGGTGATAAATTATTATTTAAGGTATTAAACTCGGGTAACTATTTGTCTGAATTAGCTGATAATGATCTGCGTAATCCTGATCCGGGTAAGTTATCATTTAAAATCTGTGAAAAGGGATTGAGATACGATTTAACGGTGCCGTTTGCCAGGTATATTGTTCAAAACAGGAATGAGGTTATCTTTCCTTTTAAAAGATATCAGATTCAGCCTGTATGGCGTGCCGATCGCCCTCAAAAAGGCAGATATCGTGAGTTTTACCAGTGTGATGCCGACGTTATCGGAAGTAATTCCCTGCTGAATGAAGTCGAGCTGATTCAGATTATGGATGAAGTATTTGCTGCCCTGAAGATAAAGAATATTATAAAAATTAACAGCAGGAAAATACTGGCAGGAATAGCCGAAGCTGCAGGTGTGGCCGACAAAATTACTGATATAACTATAGCAATTGACAAACTGGAGAAAACTGGCATTGATGGTGTTAATAAAGAACTTGAGGATAAAGGGCTGTCAAAATCAGCCATAGATTTCATAAACGGTATAATAACCTACAAGGGTAATAACAACAAGAAAATATGCGAATTAAAAAGAGTACTAAGTCGATCCAGGACAGGTCTTAAAGGTATAGAAGAAGTTGAAATAATAACAGATTATATAAAGAATGTTCAATTAAGTTCAGAATTAAAATTTGACTTAACCCTTGCCAGGGGACTGGACTACTATACAGGAATTATTCTTGAGGTGGAAGCCAGTGATCTGGATATAGGAAGTATCTGCGGTGGTG
>CP070654.1:1357753-1359179 GCA_020354785.1 Bacteroidales bacterium | reverse complement strand
TGCAAATTGTTCTCACTGAAAGGGGTCAATATCTCATGACTGTAACCTTTATCATCTTTTATCCTTGGAAATCTTTCCTGATCTTTCTTAACCCATGACGGAGCATGACTCGACATACTGTTTTTCCAGGATGCAAACCATAGAAGAACCAGTTTTAAATTATGTTTGCGGGCTTCATAAATCAACTGATCAAGTAATTTAAAATCAAATGTCCCTTCAACAGGTTCAATCAGTTCCCAATAGACAGGTGCCAAAACCGTATTCAGATTCATTGCTTTTAATTTGGGCCATATTGACTCCATATATTCCAGGCTGGTAAAAGACGAATTGCCAAGTTCTCCACCAAGGACCAGAAACGGCCTTTCGTCAACAATCAGCTGAGTTGTTTTACCCTGTTTTTTCAAATTAGGGATTCCAAGAAATTTCTGCTTCTTTGTTGAGTCTGCATTTTGATTGTCTTTTTGCTGACATCCGGATATTAGTATTGCTATAACTACAACAAATATTAAACCTTTTAAAAATTTATTCATGATGTTTTATTTTTATTATCAGCATGCATAAGTTACTCTGCATATTATTCTATAATTTACGAGGCAATGTATTCAGACGGAGGCTTGCCATACTGATCTTTAAAACTTTTTGTAAAGTAAGATGGTGAAGTAAAACCTGTCTGGTAAGCTATCTCAGCCAGTGTATACTTTTTTGCTTCCATAAGCTTTATAGCCTGCTTGAGGCGAACAATCCTGATAAACTCAATGATCGTCATACCTGTAAGCGCTTTTATTTTCCTGTAAACATTACTTCGGCTCAGGTTCATTTCAACTGCCAGCCCTTCGACATTAAGCGAATTATCATTAATATTCATGATAATATAATCGATAGTCTTCTGCAAAAACTTCTGATCCAATTCGTTATCAGCCATTTTATTTGGCATAATGTAGACGTCCTGACTGAAATGGGCATATAATTTTCTTCTGGATTGAATCAGCTGATTGATCTTTGCCACCAGGAATTGCATATTAAAGGGTTTGGTTATATAGGCATCTGCTCCTACTTCAACTCCCTCAATCTGATCACTAATGGTATTTTTAGCAGTCAGCAATATGATTGGAATGTGACAGGTCCTGATATCCGCTTTAAGCACGTTACATAATTCTATTCCACTGCTTTGCGGCATTAAAATATCACTGACAATTAAATCAGGTATAGTATTAAAGGCAAGTTCAATTCCGGATTTCCCATTATCTGCATGAATTATAGTATATTTTTCACCCAGTTCTCTGGCCAGAAATGTCCTGAGCTCGTAATTATCTTCAACTATTAAAACATCCGCTTTTTCTTCTTCCTGGTCTATACCTGGCAGTTCTTTTCCGTGCTTTTTTAAACTAGATTCTTCATGCTCACTTAATATAGTTCTGCTAAGTAC
>CP070654.1:1356209-1357653 GCA_020354785.1 Bacteroidales bacterium | reverse complement strand
TAAATAATAAACTTATATCGAACATTAGAAGAATATGAACAAGTTAATCCTGATAATAACTTTTCTTTTAATCCTTTATTCCTGTGAGAAGGAATCATCTAATTGTCTTTTCAGGAATGGAAGTATTATAAAAAAGGAAATATTACTGGATGATTTCAGCAGTATTGAGGTATATGATATATTTAACCTGATATTAATTCAGGATACAATAAGCAGGATTGTACTTGAAGGCGGAGAAAATCTGTTACCACATGTTGAAACAAGTATAAAAGATGATACTCTGAAAATCAGCCATTCAATAAGATGTATCTGGCTCAGAGATTATGAAAAGATTAATATATATATTCATTTCTCCCGTCTGGATCGTATTGTTGCTGATGCGCCGGTTAAAATTATTTCTACTGATACACTTACATGCAGTAATCTTGAATATTATGCTATTGGGGAGATTGGAGAGGCTGATATGATATTAAACTGTAATTATTTCAGGTTTGACGGTTCTTATTCCACACTTGGACACTTCAGATTTAAAGGTAAATCGGATAAAAGCAGGTTCTATGTTAACTACGGCTCTTCATTATTTGCGGATAGTTTAATCTCAAAGCAGGCGGATGTATATTTTAAAACAATTGGAGATATACATGTTCATGTAACTGAACATCTACGGGTGTGGATTTGGGGCTCCGGAAATGTTTATTATTCGGGTGATCCCGGCAAAGTAGAGATTATGGAAAATAGATCCACAGGCAGACTGATAAAAGCTGACTAACGTTTACTAATGTCCTTATAATGGGCAACACGAACATTTCGAAAGTAAAAATGAAGAATATCATGGTATGTATATCCAACCCTGGCCATTTCAATAGCTCCTTCCTGGCATAAACCAACACCGTGGCCGAATCCACGGCCTTTGAAAATCAGAGTATTTCCATCAATACTAATTGAAAAGAAAGTTGATTTCAAATCCCAGTCATCTCTTATTCTGGTGAGTAATACCTTTTGGTTGTCAATATGATAGAATTTCTTCCTCCCTGGCTGAACAAACTTATAATCGGCAGATTTGGAACCGGTAATATCAATTCCGCATTTCTTTAAATAATTCTCCCAGTCTGTTACCGGAATTTTCTTAATCCAGCTTGTATTCTTACTATTTGTACAGAAAGGATCCTTAATAACAACCAGATGGGATAGATCTTTTTGCCATACATTGGAAGTGCTGCTTGTTAATCCACCACAATTAGAATGATATGGTGTGGTAATAAGATTATTCTGACTGTTGACCACGACAATTCCCCTTGTTTCTTCAACAGCATTTATAATTAGATTGTTAAGTTTGCTTCTTCCTTTATAAGCCTGGCAGTGTATATTATCGCAAAGACTGAATCCACTGCCTGAATGTCTGTGCATGTTTTTCAGGGCATAAGTTCTGATTAATATCGCCTGG
>CP070654.1:1354603-1356109 GCA_020354785.1 Bacteroidales bacterium | reverse complement strand
ATTCCATAAGCTCCCAGCAGCGAAGGATGATCGATTCTCTGAAGGCTGTCTGAAAAAGTATTCAATGCCGTTTCAGCGTTCTGGTATAAACCGTTATTAACCGGCAGCTCTGAAAGATTCTTAAGAACATGGTCCCACTTCTCAATGCGGTTTAGGCCCAGTCTCTCACGCCATTTTTGCGCTGTTTCCAGGCCATATGCCCAGTACGATAATTCAAAAGCCGGGTTCCTCGTTGACAGAGCTCTGTGTATTTCCTGGGCAGGTATAAGAGGCGGGCCAAGAACGTACCTGTTATTTTCATCATCCCATTGCGCATAGGAAGCCATAAAATCGGCTGTTGCAAATACAATATCCCTGTATTTTTCCAGTGTAGACTGGTCTCTGTGGCAGCGGTATATCAATTCTGCATAATAAATGGGATGCGGCTGTTGCCAGATCAGGTAAACTCCTACTTTTGACGGGCTTTCCCTGCCATCATATCCAATCATTTTGGGCCATCTCACACCCTTATACCCCTGTCGATCTGCCTTTTGTTTTGCCACCGGTAAAGCGGTTTCATACCAGGGCATACTTTTCTCCAGAAGTTCAGGTTTCCCCCAGAGAACAAAGTGTACAGCGTGCCACCAGTGCATCTCAAGGTGGAATTTTCCATGCCAGCTGTTGAATGTCAGGCCTGTCTCCTGTGGAGGCATAGAGCCCGCACATTGTATTGCTGTCAGATACCTTGATAAAATAATCCGTCTTTCCAGTTCATGTGCACGAATATCTTTACTCGCTGATAAATCTATAGCTCCTCCTTTTTTCCAGAACTTTTTCCAGTGAATCCTGGAATCATTGAAAGTCGTTTTAGCATCAGGAGGCTGCTTCTCATTATTCTCTTTTGAAAATCTGCATGTAAAACTAAACCGGTTCTTATTCGATATGGCAAGCACAAATGAATGCCTGGCAATACGTTTAAATTCAGCATTACCATTCCATTGAATGTATACATAATACCTGTCAGCGTCAAGTTTTCGACTGATAATAACAGAATTATTATTTTGAGATACTATATCGGAAGAATGCTTTTGCGGACTTTCCCAGTCAGTTGTTTTTTTTCCCCATGATAGCGAACCATATGGAAAATCAAAGGCGACACTGATGCAGTCCTTTTGCAGAAGTTCTGACTGAATACTAACTGCAATCTGGTCTGTTTCGGGATGACAGCATGTTTCAACATTTATCTTACTGTTCTCAATACTGAAAGCGCTTTTTACAGTTCCTTCCCAAATATCAGCAGACTGACTTATATCTTTAACATCCGACATCTTCAATTCCGTACTGTCTTGTTTAATTATTTTAAAGCCGACTCTGCCAAGATGAAGCCTGTGCGGGTTAGCCCGTAACCATTGAGCAGCCTTACAATTCTGGTTTGAAGCGTAGGATACCTGTCTGCCATAGGTGTCATAATAATTAAAAGCCTGGTCCAGAGTATAGTTATCCGGATTTGAAATTGTGTGCCATCCC
>CP070654.1:1352989-1354503 GCA_020354785.1 Bacteroidales bacterium | reverse complement strand
TTCTTTGCATTTCTTGGTATGCTTTTAATTACAGCGTTTACACTTCCATTAGCCAAGTTTTTTGGTGCCAATATATCCCATCCGGGTTACAGCGAGGAACTGGGGTACAGTCAGGCACTGGGATTCCAGGTAACAATGGGAGTATTTGGCGCTATAGCAATAGTTCTTTTAATTATCACATTTCTTACTACACGGGTACGTGTTCAGCCTTCGAAGGAGCAAAAAAGTACATTCAGGGAAGATCTGAATGACATCAGAAGAAACATACCATGGATAGTCCTTTTTGTAGCATCAATTTTCTGGCTTATCCATAACATGATCCGTAACGGCATGGTGGCATATTATTTTAACTATGTTAATGGCGAAGGAGGAAAAATATTATGGACGCTTATAATAGGTGCATTAGAGCTTAAATTCGATCAGACAACAACATTCCTTACAATAGGGACTATCGGTATGCTGGCCGGTGTCCTTCTCAGCACACCTGTAAAAAAACGCTTTGACAGAAAATCAGTTATAATTTCTATTACGATGTCTACTGTGGTAATCAACGCTGCATTCTACTGGCTGCCACAGGATAATTTTGTGGTACTTGCCATAACCAATTTCATCTGGTCTTTATTTGCAGGAGCCATGCCGGTCTTCATATTTGCAATGTTTGCCGATGTAGCTGATTTTCATGCATGGAAGTTTAACAAACGGGCCACAGGTCTTGTAACAGCAGGTATTATGTTTGCTATAAAGGTAGGTGTTGCGGTAGGCGGATTTCTGGGTTTATATTTTCTTGGATTATTCGGTTACACAAAGGAGGTTACAGATACACCTGAAGTTATCAATGGAATAAAACTATTAATAAGTATTATTCCGGCTGCATTTATCCTGGTTTGCGGCATTATGCTCTACTTTTATCCTATTAATGATAAATTCTTAGCACAAATAGTAACGGATCTTAGCAAAAGGAAAAAATCTGAGGAATAATTTTAACATAGAAAAACTAATAAAAGATAAGCATGACTGATAAGACAACAAATAAAGGTGATTTTACACTGCCCGGTGAGGCAGGATATGAAGAGTTAACTCTCAAACTCGCTGATAAATGGGGAGCGGATGCCATCCGCGATAGTGATGGCACCGTGTTATCCGACAAGATCATATCAGCGGATTATAATATTTACTCAACCATCTGCCTGGTGCGGGCAGACAATGAGTGGGCAAAAGCCAACCGGGACAAGCTTCAGCAGAACTACCTGATGAGTGATCCAGTGGTGGCAGTAGAAAACCATGTCAGCATAGTTCTACTGAACGGCTTTTTTCTTGAGCAGTTCGAGGTCAATACAAATGATGATCCCAGGACCTGGTGGCAGGTATTTGACAGGACTACAAATGAGGAACTTCCAAAAGATCAATGGACCTTTAATCCGTCAAATGGCACAGTAACAATAAATAATGCTAAAAAGTGGCATAAATACACAGTAAATTTCCTGGCGTATCGAATCTGGGAAGGCATATCAATG
>CP070654.1:1351342-1352889 GCA_020354785.1 Bacteroidales bacterium | reverse complement strand
GGATTAACTGATTTTAGTAACATGAATTTTATATTTAAATAAGTTTAATAAATGTCAGTGAAAATTAATTTTATCAGAATATATAAATTAGATATTTTTATAATATAGTACATTTATTTGTTATTTACAGCATAAAATATGTTTTTTCAGATACAGGCAAATTTAAATCGGGATACATATATATAGGTATTTAACTTTGAAATTATAAGCCGGATGCAGATAAGATACATATTATTATTGATGGCCCTGTTTGCAATAAAAACAAACCCGCAAGCATGGAAAACCTATCCGTATCAGCCCCCGGGAAGTGTTATAAGTTTTCCGGAGGATGAAGGATTTCATTTTGATGAGTCTGTAGAATGGATTTATTTTAACGGGCATGTTACTGGAAAGAACACCGGAGATAAATATTCTTTTATGTTGTCGTTTTTTTATTACCCTGCTTTTGGATATGACGGATTCAGGATATTTAACCTGGCAAACGAAACTTCGAAACAATTCTATGATGAATCATTGCCATGCATATATGAAACTGCTGCGGAGGACAGTTTGAATATAAGAGCTGAAGTAGGATTTCTAACGGTACATACTGAAGAGTGGGTTACCCTGACTGACACGGCAGGAACAATGATCCCATTTCAATATCATATAAACGCATCATCACAATTCGGCTCTGTTGATATTAACTGTAATACTTTAAAGCGACCGATGATAATTGCAGATTCAGGATTTTTATACCAGGGCGATAAAAATTATACTTATTATTATTCACAGACAATGATTGAAATTTCAGGTATACTGAATTTTAATTCTGTTGAAGATACCATCTTTGGCACGGGATGGATTGATCATCAATATGGCAGTTTTAATCCTAATGAAGGAGAAGAGTATGAATGGTTTGGCATACAGCTTGATAATGGAATGGATCTTAATATATGGAATATTTTTACAGACGATTACAGGATACCTGACACTTCTGCATACAGAATATGCAGTATGTACGTTAATGATTCAACCTCATTTACTACTTCTGATTTTAATATAGAACGGTTAAAGTATGAATATACCCCGGATAATATGAGATGCTATTCACAGCAATGGAATTTATTAATTGACACATTAAATATTGATCTTTTGATATTCACACAAAATTCAGAAAGCGAGGTAATGTTACCATTCAGATTTTTTGAAGGGAGTACTGTAATCAATGGAACGGTTAATGGATTACAGGTCCAGGGAAAGGGTTTTGCGGAATTATTACATTCCTATGAAAAACCTGAACTTACGATAACTAATCCGGGTAGTAACGATTACTGGAATGAAAATGAATCTGTCAGATGGAAACTGAATAATCCTGATGAAGGGAATCCGGTCAAGTATAATTTTGAGCTCAGCTATGATAATCAAAATAAAATTGTGGAAGTTGCCCATGATTTAGATGACACAAGCTACTACTGGAATCCATACTATTTTACTGATGATACGGCACCTTATCAATTCACAACCAGTATCAATGAAAATACTACAATTGAAGTATGGGCCAGGGC
>CP070654.1:1349677-1351242 GCA_020354785.1 Bacteroidales bacterium | reverse complement strand
TTACCTGAAGCATCCAGTCCTTCTATAACAATAAATTTCATAAACAATCTGCTGTTTTTTCTAAAACTTATCTACTTGCTTTTTATTACCTTTATGACAGAAATATATTCACTTATGAAATCTAAAGATACATTTTTTTCAAAGAAATATAGTTTGAATTGCAGGGGGAAGCTCATAAACTTATCAACACCCAAAGTCATGGGCATTCTTAATGTTACACCTGACTCATTTTATGACGGGGGAAAATACATTACTGAGAAGGAAATACTGAAAAAGGCAGAACAAATGATTGAAGAAGGGGCCTTTGCCATTGATGTAGGGGCATATTCATCAAGACCCGGTGCCGAACATATACCTGCCGAAGTAGAGATACAAAGGCTTGGTTTTTCGCTTGCAGTATTACGTGCCAGTTTCCCTGATATCATTTTATCAGCAGACACATTCCGATCAAAGGTTGCACGTATGGCAGTCACGGATTATGAGGTTGACATTATTAATGATATAACATCAGGAAATGCAGATGAGAATATGATTAGTACTATTGCAGAACTAAATATCCCATATATAATGATGCATATAAAAGGAACTCCTCAGAATATGCAGAAAGATCCCTCATATGATAATGTTATTGAAGAAATTATAAATTACTTTTCCGAAAAAATCCAGGCTGCAAAACTGGCAGGTATTTCCGATATTATTATTGATCCCGGTTTTGGATTCGGTAAGACAACAGAACATAACTACCGGATTTTAAACAGGCTTGATGATTTTAAAATATTTGAACTTCCCATACTTGTTGGATTTTCACGTAAGTCTATGATCTATAAACCGTTAAATACAACTCCACAGGGGGCTCTTAATGGTACTTCAGTATTAAATACCATAGCCTTAATGAATGGTGCCAGTATTTTGAGAGTGCATGATGTTAAAGAGGCTATGGAAACAATAAAGCTATATTCATTATATCATAATTCAGGGTCAGAGAATTATGAGGACCATTAGTTTGAAAATGAAATTACACGGATTTCCTATATTTTTTTAAATTTGTTTTCGTAATAAAAGATTTATATGATTATTGCCTTTATTAAAGTCAGGATAATAGATATCATAGATATTCTCCTTGTGGCATTTCTGATGTACCAGTTATACATTCTCATTAAAGGTACTATTGCTACATATATTTTTGTTACTATTATATCTATATACATACTCTGGTTGCTGCTTGTCAAGGACAGAATGATTTTACTGGGCTCAATACTTAGTCAGATTGTAGGGGTAGGAGTTATTGCGCTAATAGTAGTATTTCAGCCTGAATTACGCAGATTCCTGGTTATAATCGGGACACGCTATTTTTCCAAAACAAGGTTGTCATTAGGAAATTATTTTATTTTTCCAGGGTCAGTGAGCCCGGAAATATACATAAATGCTATTGTTAAGGCCTGTATAAACATGGCCAAAAAGAAAATAGGAGCTTTAATAGTATTAAAAAGAAAGACACCGCTTGACATATATGAACAGACAGGAGAAATAATAAATGCAGATACTTCAAGCAGCTTGCTGGAGAG
>CP070654.1:1347992-1349577 GCA_020354785.1 Bacteroidales bacterium | reverse complement strand
ATGTAAATAATATTCAGAAACGTTTGAATATTACAAGCAGTAATCAGATTAATAATTTATGCATTATAAATACTCTTGGGCAGGTCGTTCTGGACAGATATAAAATAAATCAAAATAGCTATAACCTGGATATTTCAGGTTTGAAAAGAGGTATTTATATTGTAAATATTAATAACAGATCATATAAAATTTCTATTGATTAATTCCTCCACACTATATCATCTTTAATATTTTTTTTGATTTTTTTAGATATTTTAACAATTCGTCCTAAGATCTTTAAAATTAATGAGTTTCAATATTCCAGGACCTGTTATGTGCTTCCTGACACATAAAAAATAATTTTTTAGTTTTAATTCACATTTTAAATTTGCATTCCGTATCAGGAATTCATTTAAAAATTAAGGAGGGTTTTTCTATGTCAATCAGTACAAAATTTTTTATCAGTATTATATTCCTGCTAACAGGATTTGTTTCATTGGGTAATTATTCAGCTTTAGCAGCTGATGGTGTAACCTTATATACTCCCTTTACAAAAATTTCAGTTCCGCCGGGAGAATCTGTTGATTACACAATTGATGTGCATAATGAGGGTGATGTGACCAGAAATGTGGATGTTTATGTAAGCGGACTTCCAAAGAGCTGGGATTATGAGTTGAAATCAGGAGGGTGGAATATAAAGCAACTCTCGATACTTCCCGGACAGAAGAAATCACTTTCTCTTAAAGTTGAAGTACCTTACAGAGTCAATAAAGGTAACTATATGTTCAGGGTCATAGCGAAAAATCACTATTCACTGCCACTGGTGGTTAATGTCTCCGAACAGGGAACCTTTAAAACAGAATTTACATCTGAACAGGCGAACATGGAAGGTCACAGCAGGTCTACATTTACGTTTAAAACCACATTGAAAAACCGCACGGGAAACAAACAGCTGTACTCATTAAGAGCAAACGCGCCCCGGGGGTGGACAGTAACATTTAAACCCAATTATAAGCAGGCAACTGCAGTCGAAATTGAGTCTGACAACAGCACGGATATTACAATTGAAATTAAACCTCCGCACAATATTATGGCAGGCACATATAAAATCCCGGTAGGTGCTGTCACAAGCACAACATCAGCCCAAATGGAGCTTGAAGTCGTTATTACCGGTTCTTATAACTTAAATTTAACTACTCCGACTGGTTTGTTAAGTACAAGTATTACTGCCGGCAATGATAAACGGATTGAACTTATTCTGAAGAATACAGGTTCAGCGGAACTTAAAGATATAAGGTTCAGTGCATCAAAGCCAAAAAACTGGGAAGTTACATTCAATCCTGACACTGTAAGTGTACTTGAAGCCGGGAAAATCGCACAGGTGTATGCGACTATTAAGGCCTCCAATAAGGCTATTCCAGGGGATTATGTTGCAAATATTACTGCTCAGACACCGGAAACATCTTCCGCGGTGGCATTCAGAGTTTCAGTAAAAACATCCATCTTATGGGGATGGTTAGGGATACTTATAATCATTGCTGTTATAGGAAGTGTATACTATTTTTTCCGTAAATACGGAAGGAGGTAAGTCATGGACAGGAAGGTC
>CP070654.1:1346278-1347892 GCA_020354785.1 Bacteroidales bacterium | reverse complement strand
ATGAAAAACACTTATAAAAATGACGAAACCTGCTATAAAGAGAGAGATTATCAATGTATCCTTATCCTTTCTCTGTAATTCCAGGACAAACGAAGTATAATTATTCTCCGGGGCATCAAAAGCCGGAAAATTATTATAATGCCACTTTCCTATGATATTTCCTTCCTTAATCAACAGAAGACCCGGATTTGAGCGAATGATTGTTTTTAAAGTTATTTCATCAGTAAAATAAAAATCAAAGTCTATTTTTACCTTATCCCTGAAGCTGTTAATTTCCTCGTCAGTTGATGATGTCAGACAGTAAAATGAACAGTTGCTGCTATTAATACATGATTCGGCAATTTTATTGATTTTACGGAATGCCTTAATGTTGGATTTGGTAAGATCATCGGCAATAAACAGAAATGAGTAATCCGGATCCGATATTACAATATCGGTGATATCATAGCCGTCTTCCGTAGTTATCGTAAAATCATGAATAGGGGGCTCATAACCCTTCTTAATTAATATTTGTCTGGTTTCAACCCATTTCCAGGTTGTATCCCTCCATGGAAAATTTTCTGTATTAAATTCCTTTCTCTGCCCGTTCTTTTCATATACCAGGATTGTCTCATATTCATCAACAGGGGCATTTTCAGGTATTATCATACTTTCAGGTATGTTAGTACCTGTTTTATAAGGTCTGAAATCCAGTACCGGTAAATTCCTGAAGCAGTAAACCGAAATCAGCAGGCCGGTCAGAACAAATGCCAAGGTCATTCTCCATTCAACATTTACCGCATAGAAGGGTATATACTTATTTCGTGAAAAGAATACAATGAGAGCAGGTATGAGTATAATAATGTCTTTCCAGAATGTCTGCCAGTTGGTAAGAATTATTGCATCTCCAAAGCATCCGCAATCAGTTACAGGATTATATATTGCCAGAATAAACGTTAATACAGTAAAAAAGGACATAAAAATCAGCAATGCATAACTTGTCAGCTTCATCCGTATTCCCAGTAAAAGATTTATTCCTATAACCAGTTCACCTGTACTCAGGAGTATTGCCAGTGGAAAAGCAATAAAGTTCAGAAAACCAAAATGAAATGCTTCAAAATAATCAATAAATTTATAGGTCGAGCCCATGGGATCAATAGCCTTTACAAAACCTGAAAAAATAAATATAAGGCCTGTAAATATTCTGCTTGTTATTCGTATTATTCTCATATCTTATTAATCGCCGTTTTAAAATTTAGTTAAAAATAACCAAATCAACTTGGTTATATTGTTAATGTTTTGTTAATCCAGCTGCAACATATCCAGAATTTTCTGAAATATAGATTCCGGTGGTAACATTTTATCATTTTCATCCTTACAATCTATTAGTTTAAAAGCTGGGTCAATTCTGACAAGCCACAAGTACATATCTCTTACCCGTTTCTGAAATTCAATATCATGCTCGTGAATGTCCTTTTGTCCCTTTAAATATGTACGATCATTGCCCTTTCTGCTTTGCTTTAAGCGTCTCACTGTAAACTCAAAAGGCACATCCAGGAATAACCCCAGGCTTGGTCTGGGAATTTTGTTATAATGATATTCAAAATAATTTATCCAGTTTTTCAATGCTTCCCT
>CP070654.1:1344512-1346178 GCA_020354785.1 Bacteroidales bacterium | reverse complement strand
GTCTCTCACTTTAAAGAACCAGTCATATGCCCTGTAAGAAGTTCCGTAAGCATCCAGGTGATAAACATCTCTTTTTAAAAATTCTGCATTTTTCACTTCAAATTGTACCATGCCTGCATTTACCCATATAAAGTGCCAGTTATATGCTACATTATATCTTATCCTCTCACCAGCCTGAAAAGCAAAATTAGTGTCAAAGCACTGACCTTCAATGCCGGGGATTATACAAAATACTGTAATTAAGACGGTAATAAAAAATCTAATAATGCACTTTATCACGTATGTTTTAATTTTTTATAATTATGTAATATTTCTATCACCTGGTTAATAATTCTTTATATATCATATAATTTTCTTCATCAAAACACACGAATAATACCTCTTCTATCTCTTTACTTTTCTTCAGGAAATCTCTGACACTGGTAACTGCAATTTCACCAGCCAGATTTTTAGGGAAATTATAAATACCTGTACTTATGTTAGGAAATGCAATGGTTTTCAATTTTAAGTTTTCAGCAATCCACAGACTATTTGTATAACAACCTGCCAGCAGCTCTTCTTCGTTATTATTACCTCCGTGCCATACCGGGCCAACTGTATGTATAATAAATTTAGCAGGCAGATTATAACCGCTTGTGATTTTAGCCTCACCTGTCAGACAACCATTTAATTTCCTGCATTCTTTCAATAGCCCCGAACCTGCTGCCCGGTGAATTGCTCCGTCAACTCCTCCGCCGCCTAATAATGAATTATTGGCTGCATTGACAATAGCATCAATTTTCAGTTTTGTTATGTCACCTTTTATTAATTTGAGTTTATCCATTTAATATAAACTAAACCGGCTCCTAGCGAATTTCAGCACCAAGTTCTTTAGTAAATACACTTGCGATGTTATTCATAATTACATCTATTTGTTTATCTGTAAGTGTCTTTTTCAAATCCTGTAATATAAAGCTTACTGCATATGATTTCTTACTTTTATCAATTTTATCTCCTGTATAAACATCAAAAAGATTTATTCTCTTTAGAAAATAATTTTCCGCTTTGAAAGCCAGCTTCTTAATTTGATCGAATGTTATGGAATTATTTAGCAGCATTGATAAATCTCTTCTCACCTCAGGGTATTTTGGCAGTTTACTAAATTCAACATTTTGAATATTCAGATTTTTAATAACATTATCCCAGTAAATATCACAATAAAAAACATTTTCCTTAATTCCAAAATCCATTACCAGTGAATTAAGAATTATCCCAAATTCAACTATTATGTCATTGTTTCGGCTATAACTCAATCCATCAATATAAATATCAGATTTATTCCTGACACTGTCAATTTTAAAATCATCTAATATGTATCCAAGCCTTGTAAATATATTTTCTACATAAGATTTCAATTGATAATATGAACTTTTCTCTTCTTTCATTATCCAGTTGGATTCATATTTGCTTCCGATAATAAAAAGAGCCAGGTGTTGTTCTTCCGAATATTTATCCAGGGTATCCTTTTTTGCTTTATCAGCACTGTAAAAATAGCAGTTGCCTAATTCATAAAATCTCAAATTAGTGATTCGGCGGTTTAAATTATATGCAATTGCCTCTAATCCTCCAAAAAGCAAAGTCTGGCGCATCACATCCAAATCACTGCTTAACGGATTAAACAACCTGA
>CP070654.1:1342732-1344412 GCA_020354785.1 Bacteroidales bacterium | reverse complement strand
ATGGACAATACCAGGTGAAGAAAAAATGCTTGAGAAATGGAAGAAAGAAGATACGGAACTCTTTAACAGGATAGATCCAATGACTTATTATATGAAATGCCAGATTGAAGATTTCTTAGATGCTATTGATAATAACGGGGATCCGTCCGTAACCGGAGAAGCAGGCAGGAGAACGGTTGAACTTTTCACTGCCATTTACCGGTCCACACGTGATAATAAACCTGTAAAATTTCCGCCTGTACCTGAGATGCCTGAGATGCCTGAGAAATAAATTTTACTGTCATGAGTACTCCATATATAATATTAATAGTAGTATCAGGAATCACGGTATTGCTATTAATGGTTCTCAAACTGAAGATAAGTGCATTTATCTCACTTATCGTAGCCTCAATCCTTGTCGGCATCCTGTCAGGCATGCCTCTGTCAGAAATTTCCCTGAGTATCCAGAAAGGTATGGGCGGAACACTTGGATTTGTGGCTACAGTTGTCGGACTTGGTGCTATTTTTGGACAGATTCTTGAAAGTTCAGGAGGTGCGGAGTCCCTGGCACATTACCTTTTAAGGAAGTTCGGGCAAAGCAAAGCTTCATGGGCCCTCATGTTTACCGGTTTTATTGTTGCCATACCGGTTTTCCTGGATGTTGGACTGATTATCATTATACCAATTATTTATGCACTCTCGCGGGATACTAAAAGATCACTCTTATATTTTGGAATTCCACTGCTCGCAGGACTTGCTGTTGCTCACAGTGCCATACCTCCAACACCCGGGCCGATTGCTGTTGCAAGTATCCTGGGAGTACCCCTGGGTTGGGTGATTCTGTTCGGCATTATCATAGGACTTCCTACTGCAATTATCGCCGGTCCTGTTTTCGGTAAATATATTTCCGGAAAAATAAATATTCAGCCTTCTGCAAAGCTTACTGAAGATAATACCAACAAAGGATCATCCGGCAAATTACCTTCTTTCTGGCTGATTATAATCCTTATAGTAGCACCTCTGATTTTAATAGTATTAAGTACAATCACCGGGGTAATGATAAAAAATAATACAATTGCTGAATCTGTCATTACAGAGATTCTTATATTTTTAGGTCACCCGTTTACAGCCCTGACAATAGCCACACTGCTTTCTATTTATTTGCTCGGAATAAAAAGGGGAATGCCCCGGCAGAAAATCCTGAATTTAAGCACAAAAGCCCTTGGACCTGCCGGTATAATTATATTAATAACAGGAGCGGGCGGTGTATTAAAACAAATACTTGTAGATAGCGGAATAGGAACCATAATGGCTAAATCAATAGCAGATTCGGCTTTATCCCCTATATTACTTGCATGGATACTGGCTGCAATTATCAGGGTAACCCAGGGCTCTGCAACAGTTGCTATGATTACTGCAGCAGGAATTATTTCACCTGTTTTACCCTTATTTAACCTGGATGAGCCTCACCTGGCCCTGGTGGTCATAGCTATTGCTACAGGTGCGACCATACTTTCGCATGTCAACGACAGCGGATTCTGGCTTGTAAGTAAATATTTCGGTATGAACGAGAAGCAGACTCTTCAGTCATGGACAGTAATGGAGACTATTATTTCTTTATGCGGCCTGGCTTTTGTATTAATTGCCAGTTTTATAATATAGAATGATAGAATATAATGTTTGAGTACTCTCATTATAATT
>CP070654.1:1340932-1342632 GCA_020354785.1 Bacteroidales bacterium | reverse complement strand
AACCAGCATAAAGACGAACATCTATGGAAGGTGTTAACGGATTAAATCCTAAAAAATCAATAAAATTCTCTCCCAGTTCCTTTTGAAACTCGATAGCTGCCTGCTCTTTGGTAATATATTCAGTTTCTTTTACATAATGTTTTAAATCCAGATTCTTTTGTATTCTTAAAATATCAACTTCCCGGATATTATCCTTTAGATAAACTGTGAATTTCAGGTTCTCCTTAACATAGTCAGATATCTTTTTAGTATTTAACAACAACAGGCCTATTAATCCAAGCAAAAATAAAACCAGTGATATACTCACAATAGAGGTAATATAAGAGCTTCTTAAACGGCGTTTTGTAATTTTGTTATCTACTTTCTGCATATAAATTAATAAGGGGATAGCGCCCTTGCAAGGGCGCTGTCCCTATTTAATGATTATTTAACAATATCTATCCATCCAAACTTATCGGGAGCATCGCCATTTTGAATTGCCGTAAGCTTGTGATAAAGTTCGCTTGAAACAGGGCCAGGTTTATTGTCTTTGCAATATTCGTATATTTTATTGTTTTCCGGATCAAATATTTTTCTGATGGGAGTGATAACAGCTGCAGTTCCACAAGCTCCGGTCTCATCAAATGACGGAAGCTCGGCGACTTCGATTGGCCTGCGTTCCACTGTCATACCCATATCTTTTGCCATTTCCATCAGGCTCATATTTGTAATGGAAGGCAAAATAGATTTTGAATCCGGGGTTATATATTTATTTCCTTTAATACCAAAAAAGTTAGCAGGCCCTGCTTCATCCACATATTTTTTCTCTTTGGCATCAAGATACAATGATGTAGCAAAGCCTCTATTATGTGCAATTTCTAGGGAGGTCAGGCTTGCTGCATAATTCCCTCCTACCTTCAAAGCTCCGGTTCCCAGGGGCGCTGCCCTGTCAAAATCACGGCAAATCATAATATCAACCGGACAAAAACCCTCTTTAAAATAAGGCCCTACAGGGGTCACAAAAACAAGAAATAAATATTCTTTTGCCGGCTTTACTCCAACTTCTGCTCCTGTTCCTATTAGCAGAGGTCTGATATATAAAGAAGCTCCGTATCCGTATGGGGGCACAAATTTTTCATTCAATTTAATAACTTTAAAAATTGCCTCTTTAAACAATTCATCGGGAACTACAGCTAATTTAATTCCTGTTGCCGTTTCCCTCATTCTTTTTGCATTATCTTTCCATCTGAATATCCTTATATTCCCGTCCTTACCCATGAAAGCTTTCATGCCTTCGAAAGCTTCCTGTCCATAATGCAAACAGGTAGCGGCAATATGAATATTAATATGTTCTGAATCAGACACCTCAATTTTACCCCATTTCCCGTTGGTGTAATAGCAACGAATATTATAATCAGTCTTTTTATAGCTGAAGGGAAGGGTTTTCCAGTCTGCAGATTCCATATTAATACTTATATTTAGTTAAAACCTGTTTCCCGCAAAAATAAATAATTACGCACATACAGGCAATTATGCATTACAAAAACTTAATAGTATAAAATTTATAGTAAATTAGCAAAAAGTTAAATTAATATTTACAGTTTTTATTTTCCTGATAAGAATTAATTAGTAATTTTATTTTCATTGTTAATTATCATTGGTTAATATAATTGTTTTTATGTTATTTTTTTATAAATTTTATACTATTAAGTTTTTGTAAT
>CP070654.1:1339107-1340832 GCA_020354785.1 Bacteroidales bacterium | reverse complement strand
GTAATGTTATGTACCAGGGGTGACTTTCCCCTGATACTTTCAATCAGAGACCATATTTCATCTTTCATTTCCTTAATAATTTAAGTATTACATTATTATCTTAACATGGCGAAACGCCGGTTAATTGAAAAATCTCATAAAATGCACTGATCTGCGAAATGTACAGGTGAGGTTAAAAATACTGGTTCTTAAAAATTCCCTACGCCGGTATTATCCGGATCAGGTTCACCGGGTATGATCTCAGCCTGTAATTTTCAGGCACCCCATTTGATTATTTGCCTTTTATTGTATTAGTTTAAATGACAAATATGCATATTTCTTGGTTAAATTCTATTAAATTTTAATAAAAAATGGATATTATCTCCCCTGTCGGGCTATAAAACGGGTCAGTCTTTTGGTGTCGGTAATAAAAAAACTACCACCCGTTAAAGTGTATTTTTTCCTGGGTAAACCTTGACGGAATCAGTTCGTGCTTCACCTCATTTTTAGGATAACCTAGAGTAATCAATGAAAAAGGCTGGATATTCCCGGGCAGATTAAATTTCTTTTTTATTAATTCTTTGAGATGCTTTACTGGATGTATACCGTACCAGGTTGAAACCAGTCCAAGGCTATGAACGGCCAATAATATATTTTGTGTGGCAGCTGCACAATCCTGTATCCACCAGCCTTTCTGATTGTCTTTTTTTGTATCGGCACAGACAATAATTACGGCTTTGGAATTAATCTTAATATTGTCCTGTAAACTGTCTTTCAGAAAGTTAAGCATCATTTCATCATTAATCACGATAAAATGCCATGGCTGCCTGTTTTCATATGACGGAGCATGCATTGCTGCCAGTAAAATGACATTCAGCATATCTTTCTTAACTTCATTATCATCGTATTCCCTTATGCTTCTCCTGTGGAACAGTGTATTAATAGCATCATAGTTGAAAACATTATCAGTAGCAGTTTTCTTCATTTGTAGTTTATATTAGGTAATATATAAATGAAAAACAGATTAGAAACAAAATAGTTTAAATAACCGGGATAAATTCTTTACCAATATTTTGTGAAGTATTCCGATATAAACCTAATCCTGTTTGTAAAAATAAGTTTTTACAACGTTCTTTGCTTTTGTAAACCATGCATTATAACCTTTTTCCTTAAGTTTATCAATAACCGGAGCAGGAACAAACGGAGTAATCAATTCAAAAATTTCGCCCTTACCCAGATTCTCAATTTTTTTGAATATTAATGCCACTGGACTTTCTCCCCTTTCTATAACAGGACATGCATCAAATGAAATAGTAACTTTGTTCTTATCGTACCAGCCAGGTGTCCCTGTAAGTATATTTTCCGAACTGTCTGTATCAATTGAAATTTCATCCTGTCCCGCTTCCCTGCGTAATTCATTTATCATAGTGCTCAAAGGTACATTACCCACAATTGCAGCCTGTTGCAACGATGTAATTCTGGCTATGGTTTTTTTCAGTATTGGATTTTTCAATTTTCTGAATGTCGGGGCAAGCTCTATTAATTTTGCCTCCAATTCCGGATAATTATCCAGTAATTCACCCACCTTTGTCCTGGGAGTTATCATGAATTTTGACTTCGGTGCCATAGTTATCTGCCATTTTTAGAATAGTTTAATAATCGCTGCTCCCCTTTAAGCTTTTTTAGTTCAGTTATATCATGTACAACTTCCAGAGTCCCGATGTAATTTTTCTGATCATCCCTTAT
>CP070654.1:1337264-1339007 GCA_020354785.1 Bacteroidales bacterium | reverse complement strand
GTTTAACGAGTTAAGGCTGACTGACTTTAATAACAAGGGAGGCTGGGCGGCAAATGCCCGGATGCAGACAAAGCTGGCTGATCTTGGCACATTATCAGTGGCAGGAAGTACAATAAAACCCGGATTTGGAGGCATCGAACAGAAGGTTGAACAAAGGAAAAAGGAGGAATTATTACAGTATGATATTTCCTCCAATATCGAGCTGGGTAAGTTATTTCCTGAAAAATCAAATGTATCTGTTCCAATGTTTGTGGGAGTATCAAAATCTATAATAAATCCCGAGTATTATCCCAAGGAACCTGACAGGCTGTTAAAGGAAGTGCTGGAAGAAGCCGAATCAAGGGCCAGGAAGAATGAAATTAAAGAATTATCCCAGGATGTGATGGAAAGAAAAAGTATCAACTTTACTAATGTCAGGGTAAATAAAGATGTGAAAAAATTCAGGGTGATCTCCCCTGCCAATCTATCTGTTAGTGTTGCTTACAGTAAAGAAAATTCACACAATTACAGTATTGAAAAGGATAATACCATAAAGTACCGGGCTGCCCTTAATTATACATACAGTTCCAGGCCCAAGAATATAACACCATTCAGAAAATCCAAAAAGCTGAAATCACCTTACCTGAGGATTATTAAAGATATTAATTTCAATCCTCTTCCGTCAAACTTTACATTCAGAACAGATTTCGACAGGAATTATAATGAAGTAAAACTCAGAAATGTTTTTGAGGATGTTGATATAAAGATTGACTCAACCGTTAATAAAAATTTCCTGTGGAACAGGTTTTATGACTTCAGGTGGGATCTTACACGGGCCTTAAAGATTGATTTCTCGGCAACAAATGTAGCCAGGATAGATGAAATGCCCGGAGCATTTGACTGGTTCAGAGCGGGTGATAACAGGGAATGGTCTGATTCGGTATGGACCAATATACTGAATGGCGGAACAAATACAAATTATGATCATAGCTTTAATGTAACCTATACGGTACCATTCAGCAAATTTCCCGTCATTAACTGGGTAACCTCATCCATACGGTATAACGGAAAAATGAGCTGGGACAGGGGGCCGTTTTACGAAGGCGGATATAAGCTTGGACATAACCTGAATAATTCCAATACTATTCAGGTAAATAACCAGCTGGGATTTAATAAATTATTTAACAAAGTAGGCTTAATTAAGCGTATCAATGCAAAGTATAGCAACCGGAACAGGGATGATACAGATAAAAGGACCAGGAAGGTTAATTATTCAAGACGAACATTCCTGAAAGCCAATTCTCCAAGAAGCATTGTGCATAAACTTGGCACAGAAGATATCGTTGTGAATGTACTTGATGCCGATGGTAACGAAATAGATGTAAAAGTTGAAATTGTCAGCGAAAACAAAGTATTAATTACTGCTGATGCAGACTATACAGGAGTTACAATAAACATAGAAGGTACTATTGTACTTGGAGAAAATCCTATTGTATTCATTGCTGAAAATTCCGTAAGATTCCTGACCGGGATCAAAAATATTTCAGTTTCTTACTCGCAGTCAGGCGGAACGCTGCTTATGGGCTATTTACCTGAAACTAATTATTTTGGAATAAATTCCGGGGAGGTAAATACAAATTTCAGCAATGCTCCGGGAATACCATTTATCTTAGGCTACCAGGACCCTAACTTTGTCCATAATATGAACGAAGACTGGTTAACTAAAGATCCGGCATTCAGTAATCCTTATGTTATGACAAAATC
>CP070654.1:1335419-1337164 GCA_020354785.1 Bacteroidales bacterium | reverse complement strand
CGTTATATTATGCTTGAAGTTCTTTATGAATCAGGAATGTTATCTTTAATTGGCGGTATTATCGGATTAATACTGATTTTTTTTGGTACCCTTATAGTAGCAAGAGCAACAGAGTTTAATATACACTTAAGTATAGGGAATATTATTACAGGATTAATAATATCTTCAGTTGTAGGTCTTGTATCGGGATTAGCCCCGGCTCTGTCAGCGGCAAGACTCAATCCTGTTGTTGCAATAGCTACTACTTTTTAGTTAACCTCCGGGTTAACCGGATATTAGAATATATCATAAAATAATCTTCCTATCCCTAAATATATTAACAGTCCCATAATATCATTAATAGTTGTTATAAAAGGACCGGTAGCCAGGGCAGGATCAATTTTAAATTTATTTAATGCAAGGGGGACAAATGTCCCGAAAACCGAAGCAAATATAATTACTGCCAGCAGTGCGGTACTAACAGTTATTGTAAGCTCAAAGGAAGTCTTAAAAACAATATTGTAAACAAAACATAAACTACTTAAAATTATCCCGTTAATTAATGCAACAGATATTTCTTTAAGCAATTTACGAGCAGTGCTTGTCAGATCAATAATTTTGGCTGCTATACCCTGTACAACAATAGATGAAGACTGAACCCCAACGTTGCCTCCCATTGCTGCAATCAGTGGAAAAAACAATGCTATTTTCGGATCTATTTTAAGGTTTTCTTCAAACATACTTATTACCTGTGCGCCAAGTATTCCTCCCAGTAATCCTATTAGTAACCATGGAAGTCTTGCCCTGGTCAGCAGCAATGCATTATCAGTAGGTTCCACATCCTGGGTAATACCTGAAATAAGCTGGTAATCTTTTTCTGCTTCTTCTCTTATCACATCAACAACATCATCAATTGTAATTCTTCCTATCAACCTCCCTATAGTATCAACAACAGGTAAGGAAACAAGATCGTACTTGTCCATTATATTTGCCACCTCTTCGGACTTTGTATCTGTTCTGACTGATATCACATCTGCATTGCAGATATTTTTAATCTTGGCATTGGCCCGGCTAACCAGCAACCTCTTTAATGATAGTGTTCCTTTAAGAATATCCTCGTTATCTACAACATATACATAATATAATTCATCAATTTCTGCAGCCTGCTTTCTGATCTCCCTCATGCATTTATTCATATCCCAGTTTTCATTCACCATTACCAGCTCTTTTGCCATTAATCCCCCTGCAGTATCCTCATCATAACTTAAGAGGTCCACTATATCACCCGCCTGTTCAACATCACCAATACTCTGCAATATTTCTTCCTGCTTTTGTTCAGAAAGCACACCTATTACATCAGCGGCATCATCGGATTCCATCTTATCAATTAACCTCTTTGCAATAAGTTCGCCAGGTAATATTTTTAAGAAATTTTCCCTGTCATCCTCTTCCATTTCTATCAGAACATCGGCAGCCTTCTCTCCGTCAAGAAGAATATAGAGGAATTTAGCTTCTTCATTTGAAATTTCACCAAACACTTCCGCTATGTCAGCAGGATGCAAATCCACTATCATCTTTTGTGCAGTTTTTTCATCCTCACTTTTAACAGCTTCCTTCAGCTGCTCAATATATTCCCGTGTTAGTTCAAATGGCATTTTTATTTACTTTTAAAGTGACTGATGTTTTTTAGCTGCTTCCTCTATTTTAATCGTAAGGTCTATAAACTGTTCAACTGTCAGTTGTTCAGGCCTCATCTGAAATCTGTT
>CP070654.1:1333570-1335319 GCA_020354785.1 Bacteroidales bacterium | reverse complement strand
AATAGAAAAAGCAGAATCAGCTTTCAGAAAGTTCAGAAAAACCAGTTTTGAATATCGTGCTGAACATATGCTGAACTGTGCTAAAATATTATGGGAGAATAAGGAATCTTATGCTTCAGTAATTACTGGTGAAATGGGAAAAGTCATTAAGGAATCAGTTGCAGAAGTTGAAAAATCAGCATGGATTTGTGAGTACTATGCACAACATGCCGAAATTTTCCTGCAGGATGAGAAATTAGATGTGCCGGATGGAACAAGCTATTTAGTGTATGATCCCTTAGGTATTATCCTTGCAGTAATGCCCTGGAATTTTCCTTTTTACCAGGTCTTTCGTTTTGCACCTACTGCTGTAATGGCAGGTAATGTCGTTTTACTGAAGCATGCATCCAATGTCCCGCAATGCGGGTTATTAATTGAAGAAATTTTTAAAAAAGCAGGATTTGAAGATGGTATATTTCAGACATTACTTGTAAGATCAGATAAGGTTAATAAATTAATTGACGATCCGGGTATCAGGGCAGTAACAATAACAGGAAGCACCGAAGCAGGAATGAATGTTGCTCAAAGAGCAGGATTGAATATAAAGAAATCAGTACTTGAACTGGGAGGAAGTGATCCTTTTATAATTCTTAAAGATGCTGATATTAATACAGCAGCTGATATAGCTGCAAAAGCAAGAATGATCAACTGCGGGCAAAGCTGTATTGCTGCAAAAAGGTTTATTATTGAAGAAGAAATATATGATGAGTTTATTTTAAGATTTCAGAAGAACTTACACCAGCTTAAATTTGGTGACCCCCTGGATGAGACATCAGACTATGCTTCAATGGCCAGCCAGAAACTGAAAGAAATTTTAGACGTACAGGTAAAAAAATCATTAGAAAGTGGGGCAAATATCCTTTGGAGTGACAATCAAGCTCCGAATGAGGGAGCTTTTTACAATCCCACAATAATTACAGATATTAAGCCCGGTATGCCTGCCCACGAGGAAGAATTATTTGGACCGGCAGCCTCTGTTTTTAAAGTAAAAAGTGCCAGAGAAGCTATAGAACAGGCTAATAATTCTGATTTTGGACTTGGTGCATCAATATGGTCCCGGAATATAGACAGGGTAAAAAATATTGCCAGGGATATTGAATCAGGAGTTGTATATATAAACGGGCTTGTTGCTTCACGCCCTGAAATTCCCTTCGGAGGAATTAAAAAATCAGGATTTGGAAGAGAACTGGCACATCTGGGAATTCGTGAATTCGTAAATCAAAAGACAATTTTTATAAATAAAAACTCTTAATAAGTTGGAGTTGATGAGTTTTTAATATTGGTTGTCAGAGTATGCTCCCGCTTAAGTTCTTTCAGATATTTGTTTTTGATCTCTAAAGCTCTTTCCAGCGTTTTGTTTCTGTCATATATTCTGATAACATCCTCAGGGCCGTTAAATCTGTTAATAATCCCAAGAGCTGAATCAAAATTAGAATTCTCAATCTTCTTTTTGACATTATTAGTTAAATGTTCAAGGAGCCTCCAGTTTATCTGTAAAGGTATAGTAAAATAGAACTTTTCTCCTTCGAACAAATCTCTGTAGATTCCATCGGTAATTTCGGTAATTTTAAAATGTTTGAACACTTTTATTTTCCCGTCACTATCAATCGCTTTAAAGCTCATAAATTTTATATCATTATTTTTATAATCCGCCTGTATTTCAGGAATTAAATCGTAACATTCAAGACCTTTAATCCTTATACAGGGATA
>CP070654.1:1331720-1333470 GCA_020354785.1 Bacteroidales bacterium | reverse complement strand
TTCAATGTTATTAAATACTCCCTATATTTGTTTTAATTATTTCCAGGTTTATATTAATCTAAAAAGGGAGGTGTTAAATGAAATCAATAATTTTATCTCTTGCCTTTTGTTTGCTTATATTCTTTTTTTATGGATGTAAAAGCGAACATGAAAATTCTGCCGTTTCTTCCGATAATGTAAAAATAGTCTTCAACCAGCAGGGAAAGGCTAAGCCTGCCGTTATTTTTATCCATGGATGGACAAATCCTAAAGACATCTGGGATGACCAGGTAGCTCATTTTTCTGAAAAATACAGGGCCATTGCAGTTGATCTGGCAGGTTCCGGCGAATCGGGGAACAACCGGAGCGAATGGACAATGGAAGCATTTGGCAATGATGTTGCAGCTGTTATTAACAAGCTGAAACTAGAGGAGGTTGTGCTCGTTGGTTTCTCAATGGGAACAACAGTAGCCATTCAGGCTGCGAACCAGTTGCCTGAAAAAGTAATCGGTGTGGTTCTGGTTGATGATTTGACGGATCCCAACATTCAATATCCGCCGGAAGTAGCTGCATTTTTGGATAGCCTGATGATGGATCTCGTAACTGATATGACCAATGAAAAACTGGTTGCAATGGGATTCTATAAAAAGAATCATGAAGCGACATTCCAAAGACTCTCGGAATTGTATCCTGACACCGTTTCTCAGATCGGGTGGAATGAATCACTACAAGGTTATATCAAGTGGATAAATGAAGAACTCATTAAGTCGGTAAAACAGCTTAAAGTCCCTGTGACCGCAATAAATTCAGATTTGGAACCTACAAATGTTGAAGCATGGATAGAATATGTACCTTCATTCCAGGCAAAAATCATGACAGATGTAGGCCACCTGGTATTCTGGGATAATCCCGGGGAGTTTAACAGGTTGCTGGAAGAAACAATTCAGGAATTTATAGAAAGTTCAAAATCAGAATAAATCTAAAGGCATATATCTGCATTACAAATAACTGCTAAAATCCAAACCAGAAATTGTATAAGGCGGGTGAGTCTTTACCCGCCTTATTATATTAAAATAATTAACACTAAAAAATGAATTTTTACTGATATATTTTTTTGAATTATCAATAGTTATATATCTTGGTTAAATTTTTAACTAAAACTGAAATTGAAATGAAAAAGAAACCCCGTCTGAGTTTTTGGCAGATATGGAATATGAGTTTCGGATATCTGGGTATCCAGTTTGGCTTCGCATTACAGAACTCGAATGTAAGCCGGATATTTGAAACACTTGGAGCTCAAGTTGAAGATATACCCATTTTATGGATTGCAGCACCTGTCTCCGGCCTTATAGTGCAGCCTATTATTGGTCATATGAGCGATAAAACATGGAACCGGCTGGGACGCCGTAAACCTTATTTTCTGACAGGAGCAATATTGGCTTCATTAGCATTGCTGGTAATGCCTAACTCTCCTTTTCTATGGTTTGCAGCCGGTATGTTATGGATGATGGATGCATCGATAAATATTAGTATGGAGCCCTTCAGAGCCTTTGTGGGAGACATGTTGCCGGATGAACAGAGAACACAGGGATTTGCTATGCAAACATTCTTTATTGGAATCGGATCAGTAGTTGCATCTTTATTACCCTACATGCTCACAAACTGGCTCAACATTGCAAATACAGCACCTGAAGGTGTAATCCCCGATTCTGTAAAATGGTCTTTTTACCTGGGCGGTATAGTTTTTATATTATCTGTATTATGGACCATA
>CP070654.1:1329862-1331620 GCA_020354785.1 Bacteroidales bacterium | reverse complement strand
AACACTTAAATAAATTATTCTGTTCCACATATTTAAATGTTATTGGAAAGTATTCTTTTTACAACTGTACTAATGATAATTCAACTGCCAAAACTATTATGTTTTTAACGAACCTGAGAATTAATTTATGAGAAGTTTTCAACCAGCAGTAAAGTTTTAAATATTTTTATAATTTAGCATAACACCAACTTAATAATATATGGACACAAGAAATAACATAGGTCGCAGAAATTTCCTGAAATCTGCAATAATAGGTGCATCAGGGACTGTTGCCGGGGTATCTTCGCTGGCTTCACCTGCAAAAATAAATTATACTGAAAACGCGAAAATAATCACCCGTAAGCTGGGGAATACCGGTATTGAACTGCCCATAGTAAGTATGGGTGTAATGCGGGCCGACAATCCTAACCTGGTCAGAGCCTCGATAAAAGCCGGTATTAATCACTTTGACACTGCTTACGTATATGGCAGGGGTAATAATGAATTAATGCTGGGTGAAGTTTTAAAAGAATATCCAAGGGATTCAGTAATAATAGGAACAAAAATAAGGCCTGATCATTATGACAGGTCAACAGGAACCTATGGACCTGAACTGACAAAAGAAAGTATCTTTGAAAAATTTGAAACCAGCCTGGAAAGGCTTCAGACAGATTATGTAGATATTCTCTACTTACATGGCGTTAAAACCAAAAAGGCAATTTTAAATGAAACAATTGTAGACGCCTTTTCTGAAATAAAAAAACAGGGTAAAGCAAAACATCTGGGTATTTCAACTCATTCTAATGAACCTGAAGTAATCCAGGCTGTTATAGACGGCAGCATTTATAACATTGTATTAACAGCTATAAATTTCAAACAGGATCATATTAATGAAATTAAAGAAAAAATTGCCCTGGCATCAAAAAAGGGAATAGGGATAATTGGAATGAAAACAATGGCCGGAGCTTTTATTGACAGGGAAAAAACAAAGCCAATAAACTGTAAAGCTGCACTAAAGTGGGTTCTTCAGGATACGAATGTCCATACCACTATCCCGGGCATTACCAATATTGAACAGCTAACCGAGAATATATCTGTGATGGAAAATCTCAAACTAACTGAAGAAGAGAAAAAGCATCTTGAAGAAGCCAGATTAAGTGCGGGCCTGTATTGTGACGGATGCCGTGAATGTGTTCCCGGATGTAAAAAGAAGCTGCCTGTAAATGATATTATGCGCGCTTATATGTATACATATGGATACATCCAGATAGATAAAGCGCATTCATTACTGACAGATACCGGCATTCCTGAAAATCCGTGTGAGGGTTGCACTGATTGCACTGTAACCTGCAGAAAAGGATTTGATATTCAGGGTAAAATTGCTGATGTTGCGCGTTTAAAAACAGTTCCAAAGGATTTTATAAGTTAATAATACCTTTTAATGTTGAATATGAAAAAACATTATTTAATTCAGGCCATCTTTCTTACATTATTTTCTGCTTCTGTAATAAGTAATCCCGGAGATATTTTTCCAAAAATTAAAGGATGGGAAGTAAAACCCGATAAAATTGTATATGAAAAATTTAACTTATGGGAATACATTAATGGTGCTGCAGACATGTATCTGGCTTATGATTTTCAGGATTTGAATATTGCTGAATACACAAATGAACAGGAACATTCAATAAAAGTTGAAATATACAGGCATAGTTCCTTTGACAATGCCTTTGGCATATATACTGCAGAAAGAATGATGAACTATAATTTTATTGATTTAGG
>CP070654.1:1328001-1329762 GCA_020354785.1 Bacteroidales bacterium | reverse complement strand
TATCCGTTGGGATCCATGCTGATTGCTGCAGCCGCATCAAACTCATCAAATACAAGTATTGAAGGAATTTTATTAAGAGAGTAGTTTCTTACGGAATTTAAAACCTGGTTTCTTATAAAGTCTATTTGTACCTCGCTCAGGAAATTGGCCGCCAGTAAAATTTTAACCAGGTCAATTTTTGCTGTGCTGTTATATTCTTCATTTTCAATTAGTTCGTTATATTCTTTATTATTTGTTTTTACAAAAAGTTCAATATATTCTTCAGGTATGTTTCTCAAATCACCCGGCTCATTTCTTTTCAATCTCAGCTTATACTCTTTAGTCGCCAGTTTCTGGTTAACGGGAACATAATATTCCCACTTTTTTGTCCGATTATATGAATCAGTTACAGGATCAGGTTTCCATTTTGTTGCCGGTCTTTTCATCAGAGGTGCGGTCAGATCCAGCTGGCGTGTTTCAAGTGCATACAGCAGGCAATTAATAAAATGTACCCATCCTCCTCCGAGTGATTCATGCAAAGCTCCCCAGAGTGTTTTATATGAACGTGGTTCGGTATTTTCACCGGCATTCAATGCACTGTCAATCAGGTAACTTATATACTCCTCTCCCAGATTGACAGGATAGAATATAAAATCAACCGTTGTATCTGAAGGATAATCCTTTATATGAAACAGCTGCCTGATATCATAGGTGTAAGTTGAATCATTCTTCATCTTAAGATAGACCTCATAGTCTAACTCCCATTTCATTTCGGAGATTCTGGAGAATTTCAAATCAGACTGACCGTACAAAAATCCTGGGATAAGAAAAACAAGTAAGAGGTATTTCTTCACCATAATTTATATTCTATGCATCTATATTTGCATATTTAGCATGTGTCTCAATAAACTCTCTCCTTGGGGGAACTTCATCACCCATCAGCATTGAAAAGATCCTGTCAGCTTCAGCAGCAGATTCTATGGTCACCTGTCTCAATGTACGCTTTTCAGGATTCATAGTTGTCTCCCAAAGCTGTTCAGCATTCATTTCGCCCAGACCCTTGTATCTCTGTATATTAACGCTCCCCTCCTTATCCTTGTTAAATTCCTCTATTGTTTGCTTTCTTTCTTCCTCGCTCCAGCAGTATCGTTCCTGTTTTCCTTTCCTTATCAGATAAAGAGGCGGGGTTGCTATATACAGATGTCCGTTCTTAATTAAATCCTCCATGTGGCGGTAGAAGAAAGTCATAATCAGTGTTGTTATATGGCTTCCGTCTATATCGGCATCGGTCATTATTATAACCTTGTGGTATCTGAGTCCTTCAAGATTCAGGGCTTTGGTATCATCTTCAGTACCGACTGAAACACCCAGGGCAGTAAAAATATTTCTTATTTCCTCATTATCAAATATTTTATGAGGCATTGCTTTTTCCACGTTTAATATTTTACCTCTCAGGGGAAGTATTGCCTGAAATCTTCTGTCACGGCCCTGTTTAGCTGTTCCTCCTGCAGAATCACCTTCAACCAGGAAGATCTCACTAACTGCAGGATCACGATCAGCACAATCTGCAAGCTTACCGGGCAATCCCGAACCTGAAAGGATATTTTTGCGCTGAACCAGTTCCCTGGCCTTTCTGGCAGCATGTCTTGCCTGGGCAGCAAGTATTACTTTATTAACTATAGCCCTGGCATCTTTGGGATTCTCTTCAAGATAGTTGCCAAGCAGGTTACTTACTGCCTGATCAACGGCTCCCATAACTTCAGAATTACCCAGTTTTGTTTT
>CP070654.1:1326086-1327901 GCA_020354785.1 Bacteroidales bacterium | reverse complement strand
AATATTGCTGTTAAGGCTGTTCAAATTGAAATACGTGTGCTGTGTAAGGTTAACCGGGCATGGTTTATCAATTGTTCCGCCATATTCAATCCTCAGTTCATTCTGTTCTGTTAATGTATATATTACAACGACATTAAAATTTCCAGGATAACCTTCTTCCATGTCAGGACTGAAATAGGTCATTTTTAACCCGGCTGCTCCGGCAGTTTTAATTTCTTCAGATTCCCATAATACCTTATCAAATCCCCTCGTCCCTCCATGCAGGTGATTAGGCCCGTCATTTTTAACAAGATTAAATTCTTTCCCCTCCAGCATGAATTTACCATTTGCTATCCTGTTTCCAAATCTTCCGATAATTGCCCCCAGGTAAGGACATCCTGCTATATATTTCGGATTTGTATATTCATCCAGGGTATCAAATCCCAAAACTATGTTACCGGGATTTCCGTTTTTATCCGGAACAAACAACTGTGTTATTATACCACCATAGGAAATTACTTTAACTGTAATACCGGCATTATTTTGCAAACTGAAGATATCAACTTCTCTATTATCATCAGTTACACCAAATGTTTCTTTTTTTATATTCATGGAAGAAAATATTATAATTTATATTCACGTGCCAATATAAGAAAAACAATTCATATTTTAAAAAGTGATAAATTAATGTTAATATTGAGAAGGCAAAAAAAAATTTTACATTATGAGTGACTTCGCCTTATCTGAACATCCACACAGAAGATACAATCCATTGACCGGAGAATGGCTGCTGGTCTCGCCTCACAGGGCTAAAAGGCCGTGGCAGGGACAATTTGAAAAACGACAGGAAGAGGAACTGCCCGAATATGATCACGAATGCTATTTATGCCCGGGTAATTTGAGAGCAGGAGGAGTTAAGAATCCTGATTACAATGATACTTTTGTGTTTGTAAATGATTTTAGTTCATTAAAACCTGAAGTGCCTGACGGCAGATATAAGGATGATGAAATATTCAATGCTGAAAGCGAGAAAGGATTATGCAAGGTTATTTGTTTTTCTCCAAAACATAATCTTACTCTTCCAGAGATGAGCACAGTTACAATAAAAAAAGTAATTGATGTCTGGCAGAATGAATATATTGAAATAGGGAATCTTGATTTTGTTAACTATGTACAGATATTTGAAAATAAAGGAAGTGTGATGGGATGCAGTAATCCCCATCCTCACGGACAAATTTGGGCTCAAAGATCAATACCTGTCGAGCCTTCGAAGGAGTGTATTCATCAGAAAAAATATTATGACAGGAATAAAAAAAGTCTTTTGTCTGTTTATCTCGAAAAAGAGATGTATAAAAAAGAAAGAGTCATAATTGAGAATGATAATTTTGTTACAGTTGCTCCATTCTGGGGTATCTGGCCATACGAAACTTTAATAATCAGCAAAAGACATTTTCAGAGCATCAGACAAATGTCAGAAGAAGAAAAAATATCCTTTGCGGAAATATTGCAGCAACTTACGATTATTTATGATAATCTTTTTGAGGTATCATTTCCATATTCTGCGGGGATTCATCAGAGTCCGACTGACGGACAGGACCATCCGGAATGGCATTTTCATATGCATTTTTATCCGCCGCTACTAAGATCAGCTACAGTAAAGAAGTTTATGGTGGGTTATGAAATGCTGGGTAATCCCCAGAGAGATATAACTGCTGAAATAAGTGCAAAGCAGCTAAGAGAACTGCCTAAAGTTCATTATAAGAAACGTTAAATTACTCTATTGTTCTTTTGTCTTGATACAAAAGAACCAAAAAATCAAGGCTTACAAAAAATTTG
>CP070654.1:1324168-1325986 GCA_020354785.1 Bacteroidales bacterium | reverse complement strand
AAGTATTATTCCTTTTTTTGTGAGTTTTTTAATTGCTTTTTCTTTACCCTCAGGAGTCATACCAATAATTGCTTCCGGAACGGTGTACATTTCATGTCCGAGTTTTTTCCCGCCAAGAATTGTTTTATAGACACATCTCTCGGCTGCCAGCCCGACAACAATGAATTTCCTGGCTTCATGATTTTTTAGAAAACCGGCCAGGTCTTCAGATGAGAAAGCATCACCTTTATTTTTAACAAAGACATTGTTATTCACTTGTTTCACCCTTTTATCAATATCCGGTGTTGATACGGTATCCACTTTAATGCCCTTTAATGATACATATAATACTTTTGCTATTGAAATTACATAAATTACTTTGTCAGGATCAGAGTTTTCAATCAGATAGTTCATCGAGTTTATCTGGCTGAGGATTGAGCTATCCGTAAAATGTTTTGTAGTATAGAACTCCTGCATGTCAAGAACAATGATATATTTATCACTGAGTTGGCTCTTATCCTTTGAACTACAGTAAATACAATTATAAAATAGAAGCCAGATTGCAATGATAATGTTAAATACTGTTTTCATTTTATTAATCTATATTTAATGTTTAATCAACCGGCACAAAATGATTAATCTGATTTAATAATCCTAAATCACCAAAATTAATTATTAATTCATTTTCATTACATTCAATAATCTCTAACTTCCGGCCAGAACTTAAAACTAATGAATCACTTAGAATATACCATTTTAAAGTATCTACTATCAGGATATCCTTACAGTACGTATAATAATCAATTTCTCCATCTGCTATATGTATTTCTGAAGTCAGTTCTGTGCTATCATTATTAATAATAAGGATTGAATCAGAACAAAAAATATATAAATCACCAATATAACAGTCAGTTACAATCTCAACATTTTCTATCTCTCTCAATTCCCAGGTTCTTTTATAATCATTTGTCAAAATTGATTCAATTGATTTGCTTTTATCTTTTTCACAGCTCAGAAAAAGTATTAAAAATACAGCCAGACTCAATAGGTATTTATACGTCATCATTTTTTTTATACTTTAGTAGAGTAAAACTACAAATTAATAATTAGTCTTAAAAGACAGAACAATGCCCAAGATAAACCGCCGTGAATTTTTAAAGAAAAGTGCAGGCACAACAATTACCCTGGGAGCATCATGGTATTTCTCAAATTGCCAGGATAAAAAATCTGTTCAGGGGCCTTCAAATGAGAAAAAAGCACAGGTAGCTGCAATTCCCGGAAACGATTTAGATGCTATGACCAGAGATGCTATTGATGCGTTAGGCGGAATTAATAAAATAGTCTCTGATGGAGACACAGTTTTTATTAAACCCAATTTTGTTTCTTTCCCCTGGGCGCAATATAACAACTGCTTTCATACTGGTGAATGTACAAAACCTGAAATAATCATTGCTGTCACAGAAGAGTGTTTAAAAGCAGGGGCTTCAGAAGTCATCATAGGAGAAGGATCTCACTTGCCAACATTCGACTGGCAATATGCAATTACCCTGGATGGCAGTACAAATTTATTAAAGGAAGCCAGCCGTCTTAGTTCATTGTATGGTGGAAAGGTTACCCTGGCATGTCTGGAAAATGACACACCGGAATGGGTAGAGATTCCTTCTGACACACCTTTAAATAAGATTGCGATTTCAAGCCTTGTTACTTCTGCAGATAAGGTAATTTCAATTCCTGTTGCTAAAACGCATTCATGGGCACAGCTTACACTGGCATTGAAAAATTTTATAGGTATCACACCGTTGTCACGTTATGCGCAGTTAATAGATAATACATGGTGGA
>CP070654.1:1322198-1324068 GCA_020354785.1 Bacteroidales bacterium | reverse complement strand
ACAGCGCCCTTTGGAAATTTAAAGTTTTAAATGTTAAGTTTTAAATTGTTGTATTATGCAACTATTTTTTTTGTCATTAATAAATCCCTGAAAAGGGAATTATTTTTATCAAACGATGGAAAAGACTAAAAAGAAAAACAAAGGATATGTAAACCCTAAACTCGTAAAGGCAATATCATTTTATATAATCAGCACATGTATTATTCTGAGTGTTATTGCTAGTATTCTTGCGATATGGCAATATGCGGACCCGGATGTATTCTGGAGGTTGATAGCTACATTTGTTGTAATCGGGTTGGGCAGTGCGGTTTTTGCTTTTGTAAACGGTGTATTCGGCTCGGATGAGTAAAGAGCGGTAAACGGGGCTCGAACCCGCGACCTTGAGCTTGGGAAGCTCACGCTCTACCTGCTGAGCTACTACCGCTTATTTAACAGATCTTCTCTCAAAGAATCCTTGTTCAAATTTAGTTAAATTCTCTTAAAATCTTTCGAGCCTTCTAGGGGATTTGAACCCCTGACCTGTTGTTTACGAAACAACCGCTCTGACCGGCTGAGCTAAGAAGGCTTCTTCAGTGCTCTTGCCCTCTGCAATAATGTGGGATGAGAATAATGGAAAAACACATAAACGGGATGCGGTGTCAGATTACTAAGGTTCTTTGACGATAGTTTCTTCATTGCTTTTATCAGATCTTCACCGTTGTGATTTTCTTTAGTAAATCTGTCGGCCGAAAATTCGTTTTTCCTTGAGAAGATATTTGTAGCAAGACCAATTACCAGCGATATTGGACTATATAATATACCAAATGATATCAGTCCCAGGTGAAAGCTTGTGATTTCGGAACCCAGGGCCTGTGATAGTTGCGGATTATCAATAAATAGCGATAAAATGTAAAGTGTAATGCCGGTTTGTATAATACTAATTATCATACCTGTAAGGATATGCTTCTTCTTGTAATGCCCTATTTCATGCGCCAGAACTGCAACAATTTCATTTATTGAAAGGTCTTTTATAAGGGTGTCGAAAAGGACAATTCGTTTCTTTGCTCCAATCCCGGTAAAGTAGGCATTAGCTTTGGTAGACCTTTTTGAACCGTCGATGACAAATATATTATCAAGCTTAAATCCTACCTTGCTGCTGAATTTTTCAATAGCATCGCGTAATTTACCTTCTTCAAGTGGTGTTTGTTTATTAAACAAAGGCACAATAAGAGTAGAATGAAACATAGCCATAAAAATCATAAAAAGGCTTATGGCTAGCCACGCATATATCCAGAACATATCAGTTGTGACTTTATAAAACCAGATAATTAGCGCAAGCAGACCACCTCCTATTATCAATGCCAATAACCAGCTTTTTAATTTGTCAAGTATGAATATTCTCAGCGTGGTTTTATTGAATCCGAATTTCTCTTCTATAACGAAGGTGTCGTAAACAGCAAAGGGTGTATTGATAATATCTGAAGCAAACATCAGTATTCCAAAAAACAACAGTGTAATAAGAACCATATTTCCTGTAAAATCCCTGACCAGGTCATCTACAAAACTAAAGCCCTTTAAAAACAACATTAATAACAATACTACCAGGCTAAAGGAGCTTGTCAGGAACGAAAATCTGTCATTTACCCTTTTGTACTCCTGTGATCTTTTATACTCCTTAGCATCATATACATCTTTAAGTTCTTCAGGTAGCTTGTAACTCCATCTTGTTGAGTTTAAAATACTCAGGAACCTTTCCAGCAGATAACCGAAAATAACTATAGATACTATTATAATGAAAATACTATTATGCATTAATGAATATTTATTTGAGCTTGCAAAAATAGGAATAAAACATGAAACTTTCAGAACAGGAAGTGTTAATTATCCATCA
>CP070654.1:1320219-1322098 GCA_020354785.1 Bacteroidales bacterium | reverse complement strand
TGAAGATGAAGACTGGAAAAATATTTTTGTAAACTCTTTAAATCAAATATCAGAGGTAATGTCATCAGTACCTTACACTTATGAGGATAATCAGGAAAATCCACTGTCAGATATCTTCTTTGCCAACAGGAAATATTTAGTTAAACCAACCGATTACATAGTAAATTTATTTAGTATACAAACTACACAGGAGGATGAAACAGGTGATACATATAGAGGAGAAGGGATATCGTATGCGCATGATTCAATAAGCGGTAAACTGGTAGTGAATAAATACAGCATAAATCCAAATGAATTCTCAGGAGCTGATATTATAATTTACAGAGCAGCAGATATTCAACTGTTGTTGGCAGAAGCACTTAACCAAATGGGAGAATATGAAGCAGCCCTAAGTATTATCAACGATGGCTACACTGATCCCCCGGGATGGAGAAGGGTCAATGGAGTCCGAAACCGCGTATTACTAAATTTGAAAAACATGCCTGCCTCTGATATCAAGAACTCTATAGAAAATATTATTATGGAAGAAAGAGCTATGGAACTGGCTTTTGAAGGAAGAAGATGGTTTGACCTTGTTAGAGTAGCAAATCGAAGGGGTGCATCATATCTTGCCGGTAAAGTATCTGCTAAATACAAAGATCCATCTGTAGCCTCAGCAGTATATAATAAGCTAATGGATAAAAATAACTGGTATTTGCCTTTTAAAAAATAATTCTTACGGTTAAAATATTTTTTTATTATCATAAAAAAAGAGACTGTCCAATCGGCAGTCTCTTTTTTAACTACATTTAAGAAGTGCGTATATTATTTTATAATTTTATTTATTGACAAATTGTTTTTGTTATCAATGAGTCTGACCAGGTACATACTTCTTTCTGCAAAACCTAAATCAATAAACAATTTGTTGCTTTTTGCAAGTGCTGTATATACGAGCTTTCCTGATATATCTAAAACCTCCACTTTATTTAAATTATCCATTTCTACAACCAGTTTTTGTGTTGCAGGATTAAAGTAAACCTTTGATGCAACTATCCCATTATATACTTTTTTTACATTAACCGCCCCTCGATCATGACCGGATAACCTGGCAGCTTCTCTAAGGAAAATTTCTTTAGAAACTTCGGTATAGCGGGAATAATACTGCATACGATTATTCACTTCACAACCAAGACCAAAGTAGACTCTTTCTCCCTCTGGATAATCAACTGATCCGGGATAGAATTCATCCCCATCATCAAAACGAACCCAAATTGGTGTGCCTCCGGCTTCTGTTGCCATAAGAGTTCCGTTTCCATAATCCCCTGCCGGATCCATAGTATTATGTGGACCATACCACCAGGCAACAGTATCAGTAAGATCCAGACCCTCATATAATTCTTCCATATCCTCAAATATTTCATCTTCCGGGTTCTCAATATTAGCATATACAAGTGCGGAATCTTCCAAGGCAGTATTTGTGTAAATACCCTCAGAATTAAACCAGTTCATCCTGCTGCCTCGACAAGCCCACATGTTAGAAGTCATAATAGGAGGATAAAGACCATTCCATAATTCTTTATCAGGAGAATCAAAACTGAAACTGGCGACACGCCGGCCAAGAACAATTAAATCTGCCACATCGAGCTCATCGATTACCGACTGATCATAAGTTGATAGAGCCGCATCCCCATCATTAGTATGAAATATCTCCACATCATAACCATCCTCCAAAAAAATGTCTATAGTAACCTGTTCGGCTAGAATGGAATCAATTTGTATATCATCGGGAGAAAGAATTTGTTTTTGGGTTGTGTCAATAACCATTACAAGTTTAGTCTGTGCTGAAACCGGACCTGAAAATAACAGTACCGCCATGAATAAAAAGGTGATTTTTTTAAAT
>CP070654.1:1318234-1320119 GCA_020354785.1 Bacteroidales bacterium | reverse complement strand
TCGGTGTGTTTGTTGAAATAGAGGAAGGGGTTGACGGATTAATACATATCTCTGATTTATCGTGGACAAAAAAAATAAGGCATCCGGCTGAATTTACGAATATCAGTGATGATATTGAAGTTGTAGTGCTGGATATAGACAAAGAAAACAGGAGATTGAGTTTAGGACACAAGCAATTAGAGGAAAATCCGTGGGAAGTATTCGAAACGATCTTTGTACCTGATTCAGTTCATGAAGGTACTGTCCTCGAGGTAAACGATAAAGGAGCAGTTGTAACTTTACCATATGGTGTAGAGGGATTTGTCACTATGAAACATCTGGTCAAGGAAGACGGTTCAAAAGTAAAGGTTGATGAAAAACTGCAATTCAAAGTAATTGAATTTTCTAAATCTGCTAATAAAATTATCCTTTCACACACCAGGATATATGAAACTGCAAGAAAAACAAAACCTGTTGCTGAAAGAAAAAGAGCCCCTTCTGCTGCAGGCAGAGGACATAAAAAGGTTAAACCGGGTATTGAAAGAACAACATTTGGAGATATAACAGAACTGGCTGCATTAAAAACGGAAATGGAAAAAAATGAAAATAAAAAGAAAAAAGAGGAAAAAAATGCAGAGAATAATGAAAAAAGCAAATAACTTTATAGAATATATTTAAAATTTACTTATATGGAATTCAAAATAGAAAAGCATGGCAATTATACATTAATTCAAGTATTGGAAGAAAAGCTGGATACTCACATTGCACCCACACTTAAATCTGAGTTAGTTCTGGTATCCGGCAATGGGGAAAAGAATATTATACTTGATTTAAGTAAATGTCGTTATTGCGATTCATCGGGATTAAGTGCAATTCTGGTTGCTAATCGCCTTTGCAAAAATGCTAATGGCACATTTGTGCTTACAGGTCTTAATGATGCGGTTGAAAGATTAATTACAATCTCCCAACTGGATACTGTATTAAATATAGCCAGTTCAGTAGATGAAGGAGCTAAGTTAATCTCAGAGGCTGGAGGTTAAAATATTTTCTTATTTTGTATTATGTCATTCTCTTTGACAGTTCTGGGTAGTAGTTCTGCATTGCCTACGTCAAAGAGAAATCCTACTGCTCATGTACTCAATATCCATGAGCATTTTTTTTTAATTGACTGTGGCGAAGGTACACAGATGCAGCTGAATAAATTTAAAATTAACCTCAGCAAAATAAACCATATATTTATCAGCCATCTGCATGGAGATCATTTATTCGGATTGTTCGGATTATTTTCTACTTATAACCTGTTAAACAGGAAGAATGATTTACACATATATGCTCATCCTGAAATAAAGCATACCATAAAATACTATACAGACTATTTTGGCAGGAATTTATGCTATAATATAGTAATGCACCCCTTTAAGGCGAATATTTCGAAATTAATATTTGAAAACAAACACCTGACAGTCGAAACCATTCCTCTCAGACATAGAATTCCTACTGTGGGGTTTCTGTTCAGAGAAAAGGAGAAACAAAAGAATATAAGAAAGGAAGCAATAAAAAAATATAATATTCTGATAAAAGAAATTGTTAAAATTAAGCAGGGGGCAGATTATGTAGCCCGTGACGGAGAAATTATCAAAAATGAAAAACTAACACTTCCTCCCTATAAAATTCGTTCATTTGCATATTGCTCAGATACAATCTATACTGAAAAAATTATTCCGAAAATTTCAGGTGTAAACCTTCTCTATTTTGAAACAACATTTCTGGACAGAGATAAGAAACTCGCAAAATTAACTTATCATATGACTGCATCACAGGCAGCTACCCTGGCAAAAAAGGCAATGGTGGAAAAACTGCTCATAGGTCATTTTTCTGCGAGATATAAAGATGTAACTTTACTGGT
>CP070654.1:1316235-1318134 GCA_020354785.1 Bacteroidales bacterium | reverse complement strand
CTTCTGGATGCAGTAAATAAAATTGTTTAACCGTTTAAAAATTTCAGCATTGGAAAGTAAAACATTATTTGATAAAATATGGGATGCTCACGTTGTAAACCAGATAGAAGGCGGCCCCAGCGTGTTGTATATTGACCGGCATTTAATACATGAAGTAACGAGCCCCCAGGCATTTGCAGGATTAGAAAGAAGGGGACTTAAAGTTTTTCGTCCCGGGAATACAGTGGCAACTGCCGACCATAATGTGCCGACCATAAACCAGCACCTCACAATACAGGATGTATTATCCAGGATACAGGTGGAGAAGCTTACTGAAAATACCGGAAAGCATGGGATTCAATTATATGGATTAAACCACCCGTACCAGGGTATAGTACATGTTATTGGCCCTGAATTAGGTATTACACAACCCGGAATGACAATAGTATGCGGGGATAGCCATACCTCCACACATGGTGCTTTTGGAAGTGTTGCATTTGGCATCGGAACAAGTGAAGTTGAAATGGTCCTGGCTACCCAGTGTATTCTTCAGCCCAAGCCCAGGCGAATGAGAATCACTATAGATGGTGAGCCGGGTAAAGGGGTTACGGCAAAAGATATTATTCTATACATAATATCGCAAATATCGGCCAGCGGAGCAACCGGGTACTTTGTTGAGTATGCCGGATCTGCTATACGAAGCCTGAGTATGGAAGGACGTATGACTATCTGTAACATGAGCATAGAAATGGGAGCACGAGGCGGCCTGATAGCTCCTGATGAAACTACCTTTGAATATGTTAAAGGCAGAGAATTTGCTCCAAAAGGTGATGAGTGGGAGAAAAAACTTGCTTACTGGAAAACACTTTATTCCGACAGTAATTGTGAGTTTGACAAAGAAATAAGATACGATGCAGCAGATATTGAACCTATGATTACTTACGGAACAAATCCCGGTATGGGAATTGGTATTACACAGAGCATACCAAATGGCAGTGATATACCTGAAAATAACAGAATGTCTTTTCAAAAGGCTTTACAATATATGGGATTTGAACAGGGGGTTCCTTTATCAGGCAAACCTGTAGATTATGTTTTTGTAGGCAGCTGTACAAACGGACGTATTGAGGATTTCAGGGCTTTTGCCGGATTTGTAAAGGGCAGAAAGAAAGCACCCGGTGTAACTGCATGGATTGTCCCGGGATCAAAACAGGTTGAAAAACAAGTCATTGACGAAGGTATTGATAAAATTCTTAATGAAGCAGGTTTTGAATTCAGGCAGCCGGGCTGTTCAGCCTGCCTGGCTATGAATGAGGATAAAGTTCCTGAAGGTAAATATGCGGTCTCAACATCTAACAGAAACTTTGAAGGCCGGCAGGGACCGGGAGCAAGAACAATACTTGCCAGTACACTGACTGCTGCTGCAGCCGCTGTAACCGGGAAAATTACTGATCCCCGGGACTTTTTATAAAAATTAAAAAACCTAAAACCTGAAATTTAAAATCTTAAATCTAAAATCGTTAATCATAAATCTAAAATCAATTAGGAAATGTCAATAGATAAATTTACAACTCTGAGGTCAGCCTGTGTTCCGATGCAAATCGAAAATGTTGATACCGACCAGATAATTCCTGCCAGGTTTTTAAAGGCTACTACAAGGGAGGGCTTTGGAGATAACCTTTTCAGAGACTGGAGATTCAATAAGGATAATACGCCCAGAAAAGACTTTGTTCTGAATGATCCTGCCTATTCGGGGAAAATACTGGTTGCTGGTAAAAACTTTGGAAGCGGATCAAGCAGGGAGCATGCTGCCTGGGCAATTTATGATTATGGCTTTAAAGTAGTCATATCAAGTTTCTTTGCAGATATTTTTAAGAATAATGCATTAAATACAGGGTTACTTCCTGTGCAGGTATCGGA
>CP070654.1:1314227-1316135 GCA_020354785.1 Bacteroidales bacterium | reverse complement strand
AAAACACTATATTTTACAAGTAACAGAAGAGGGGGATTCGGTGAAATGGATATTTATAAGTCGGTACTTGAGCAAGAAGGAAAATGGGATAATCCTGAAAACCTGGGTAATGTTGTTAATACTGCGCTAAATGAAGATACTCCGTTTGTTACCGAGGACGAAAGATCACTTTATTTCAGTTCTCAGGGACATGTCTCTATGGGCGGCTACGATATATATGTCTCAGGTATTGACGAGGAAGGTAATCTTGCAGAACCTGTTAACCTGGGTTATCCAATAAATACAACTGACGATGATTTGTTCTTTTACCCCTGGAAAAATGGTAAGGTAGCTTATACTGCATTGCTGGAATCCGATGGTTACGGTAAGGAAGATATTTACAGAATAACAAAAGCAGGTGAAGAAATAATAGAAGAAATCGTCACAGAAGAAATAGAGGAAGTTGAGGAAAAGGATCTTATACTGGAAAAAGTTCCCGTTGAAGAACAAAAAGTTGAAGAGGTTTATGTTGAAATTACCGAGGAAGAAGAGGAAGAGGAAATTACTGAAGAAGAAATAATTAGCGAGGAAGAACCGGCAGAAGTTATCATAGTGGAATTTGAACTTAGTCCTGTATATTTTAAATTTGACAGCTACGAACTTACTGAATCAGGCCGGACTAAACTTGATCAAATTGCATCACTCTTAACAGACTATGCTTCTGTAAAAGCTGAATTGCATGGACATACAGATGCAAAGGGACCGAGCGAGTATAACCAGAGACTGTCAGAAAAGAGGGCATCCTCTGCATTGAATTACCTGGTTGGTAAAGGGATAAATACTGCCAGGCTGAAAGCCAAAGGATTCGGGGAAACCCGGTTTATCGCAATTAACAATAATCCTGACGGTTCGGATAATCCTGAAGGCAGAAAATATAACCGCAGAGTAGAATTTATTTTAACTGGCATAAACCAGGAGCAGATAAGAATAAAAAGAACAGAAATCCCGATGAATCTACAAATAAAATGAGCTGCTATACCGATAATCCAAAAAAAATAATTATCAAATCTTAAAAATTCAAATTATTTCATTATGAGATATTTACTATTTTTCTTTTCTATAATCTCAATTTCCTTTATTAATGTTTATGGTCAGATTGAAGAAGATATTGAAGATTATTTTAAGGAAGGAGAATATTTTTTTGGCAGAGGTGACTATGAAGAAGCTGTTTTCAATTATTTAAAATTAATTGAACACTATCCTGATAATTCAAATTTCAACTTCAAAGCCGGCGAATGTTATCTGAAAATTCAGGGAAAAGAAACACTGGCAATTCCTTTTTTTGAAAAAGCTTTAACAAATATCACAGAAAAAAATAAATATAAAAGGAAATCATTTGAAGAAGATAAGGCACCACTGCATGTCTATTTCTATCTGGGTAATGCTTACAGGATAAACAATGAACTTGATAAAGCCCTTGAAGCTTATAATACTTTTGTTAATTCACCTTTTTACTTTAATAATTACAACCAGGTAATAGTTGAAAATGAAATAAAATCCTGCGAGAGGGCAAAAATTATCCAGGATTGTCCTACTATTTTTGACGAACATTTACTTAGTGAAAATATCAACACTGAAGTAGCAGAATCAAATCCTGTTGTGTCAGGGGACGGGAAATCACTCGTATTCATCAGAAAGTTAAAATTTTATGATGCAGTATTTTATTCCGTTATGGTAGATGATAAATGGACAGAGCCAGTAAATATTAATCCCCAGATTATTTCGGATGGCGATTTGTATCCAACATCATTATCTTTCAACGGTAATGAACTTTATCTTGTTAAAAGAGCAAACAGTAATGCAGATATTTATGTCAGCTATCTGGTTGATTGTATATGGACAGAGGCAACAAAAATGAGTAAAGAAATA
>CP070654.1:1312214-1314127 GCA_020354785.1 Bacteroidales bacterium | reverse complement strand
TAGGCCTGGTCCAGTGCACTATGATTACCTGTAAACAGCTCATCAAGGGTTATTGCATTCTTCAGGGATTTACTCATTTTCTGATCCTTGATGTTAATCATATTATTATGCACCCAGTAATTTACATGATCTGTTCCCAGGGCAACTGTAGATTGCGCAATTTCACATTCGTGATGAGGAAATAGCAGATCCAGCCCTCCGCCATGGATATCATATTTATCTCCAAGGTATTTTATTCCCATTACAGAACACTCCAGATGCCAACCCGGGAATCCTCTCCCCCACTTTGAGGGCCATTGCATAATATGCTCAGGTCCTGCTTTCTTCCATAAAGCAAAATCCAGCGGGCTTTTCTTTTCTTCCATTCCTCCCAGCTCCCGCGTGTTACTTAACATATCTTCAAGTCTCCGGCCTGATAACCGCCCGTAATCATGTGTTTTATTATATTTCTCAAGATCAAAGTATACAGATCCATTTACTATATATGCAAATCCGCTGTCGAGAATTTTCTGGATTATTTCCTGCTGCTCGATGATATGGCCTGATGCCAGTGGCTCAATACTGGGAGGTAGTGCATTTAAAAGCTCCGTACTTTTATGATACTGATTAGTATAATGCTGGACAATTTCCATGGGCTCAAGCTTTTCGAGCCTTGCTTTTTTTGCTATCCTGTCTTCGCCTTCTCCATGTAAATCATCTAAAAGATGTCCCACATCGGTAATGTTCCTTACATATCTTACCTTGTAACCCAAATGTTTTAAATAACGGAACAAAACATCAAAAGTAACAGCCCCTCTTGCATGGCCCAGGTGAGGATTGTCATAAACAGTAGGCCCGCAGACATAAAGTCCTACATGAGGGGGATTAATAGGCGTAAAGAGTTCTTCCTTTCTTGATAGTGTGTTATATATATAGAATTCGTGCTTCATTATAAATGTTTATGTACTTTTCTAAAAATGTTTATGAAGTTTTCTAAAATCTTCTAAAATTAATAATAAAAATTCTTCATGATGTTTTTTAGTTATCAATCTTAATAACAATATGGAGATATAAATACTAAAATAAAAATTAATTTTGCTATAATATTATCAACAGCTATCGGAAAGATATTGGAAATATTTCATGTATCGTGCATAATAAACAACTTTCATATTCACTTGTTTTTTAATTAAACAGGAGTATTATGAAAATACGTGTTGCTTTTTTCGATGCCAAACCATATGACAGGGAATCATTTAATGCCCTGAACAAAAATTATGGTTTTGATATACGCTATTTCAAATATCACCTAACAAATGACAATGTTGTTTTGGCACAGGGCTTTGATGTAGTAGTAATTTTTGTGAATGATATTATTAATGCTGAATTAATTAACAAGCTGGCTGATTTTGGAGTTAAACTTATTGCCCTGCGTTGCGCCGGTTTTAACAATGTTGACTTAAATGCGGCCAAGAACAAAATCAGGGTAGTCAGGGTTCCAGCATACTCCCCTAATGCTATTGCTGAACATACCGTAACTTTAATGCTTGCCCTTAACCGTAAAATTCACCGGGCATACTTCCGCACAAGAGATTCGAATTTTACCCTTGACGGACTGCTGGGTTTTGATATGTACCACAAAACTGCAGGAATTATTGGAACAGGAAGAATAGGCAAGGCACTTATAAAAATTCTGCGGGGATTTGAGATGAATGTTCTTGCCTATGATAAATATGAGGACGAGGAATCCGCCCGGCAACTAGATTATAAATATGTTAGCCTCGACGAACTTTTCAGCAAATCAGACATTATTTCCCTTAATTGCCCCCTCACCAGGGAAACCGAATATATAATAAATAAAAACAACATTGAAAAGATGAAATCCGGTGTAATGATAATAAATACAGGGCTGGGTAAGCTGATAAAAACTTATG
>CP070654.1:1310183-1312114 GCA_020354785.1 Bacteroidales bacterium | reverse complement strand
AGAGCAGCAAGAGGTATTGGCGTCGTAGAAGCACCAAGAGGAACTCTAATCCACGATTATGAAACTGATGAAAAGGGATTGGTAACAAATGTAAATTTAATTGTCGGCACCACTCATAACAATGCTCCTATTAATATGTCCGTTAAAAGAGCCGCCGTTGACCTGATAAAGGACGGGACATATGACCAGGGATTGATAAACAAAATTGAAATGTGCTATAGAGCTTACGACCCATGTCTTTCCTGCGCAACCCATTTTCTGGATGGCAAATTTGCACTAAAAATTGATATATTAAATCATAATGGTGAACTTGTAGATATTCTTCAAAATTTTTAATATGGCCAAAATTTTGATTATTGACGATGATAACGACTTTAGTGAAGCAACCAAGGTAATTCTCGAAAGCAGAAACTATGAAGTTATTTCGGCTGATAATACTAAAGAGGGTTTGCAGTTATTAGAAAACGAGAATCCGGATCTGCTGATTTTGGATGTTATGATGGAGAATAAAGCAGCAGGCTTTATTATTTCAAGACAGGTAAGAAAAGACCCAAAGTACAAGAAGTTGCCAATTCTAATGCTAACCAGCATGAGAGAACAGACGGGTTTTTTCTTTCCTGGTGAACCAAAGAGTGACGAGTTCCTCCCGGTAAATGAGTTCCTTGAAAAACCAGCTACTTCGGAAATTCTGCTTGAAAAAGTTGAAAAATTGTTGATGAAATAATAAAGTATGTAGCAAAAAACAGATACTAATAAGGTAAATCAAAGAACAAAATTTACCATTACTCTTCCTTATTCATAAATGAATCAGCGAAATTATAAAACAGGTATTGCGGATATCCCTGGCAAGAATATCCTTATTTTAGGATGCGGTAATATCCTGTTTGGCGATGATGGATTTGGCCCTCTTGTCACAGAAGAACTCCTTAAAAATTATAACCTTCCTGAAAATGTAGGAGTAATAAATGCAGGCACCAGTGTAAGAAATATATTATTTGATATTGCCCTCTTTGAAAAAAAACCTGGAAAAATTATCATTGTTGATGCTGTAGATGCCGGAAAAAAGCCTGGCGAAATATTTGAACTTTCAATAGATGAAATTCCTGAAAAGAAGATTGATGATTTTTCAATGCATCAGCTTCCGACTTCAAATCTATTAAAAGAATTAAAAGATCTTTGTAAAGTTAATGTCACAATTATTGCTTGTCAGATTGAAAATATACCGGAAGAGGTTACTACTTCTATTTCAAAAATAATAACTGATGCTATACCGGAAGTTTGCAAAAGGATTAATGAGATTATATCTGCATAATTACGGAATATAGAGGGAAAGCAGCACTCGCCAGAATGATTGGTGTATTCTAAGCTTTAGAACAAAAATTCTATTATATTTGTATAAATCCGTATTATTTTTTGATTTCAGAGCATATTTTTACTAATATTATTTTACATGTCTTAAATAAAATCTTATGAGCAACATGTTTAGTTCATCGATAGGGAAAAAACTTATAATGTCTCTTGCCGGGCTTTTTCTGATAATATTTTTAATAGTACACCTGGGTATAAATATTACGTTGATATTATGTAAATCAAGAGAATATTTTAATGTAGCTGCACATTTTATGAGTTCCAATATTATTATTAAAGTATTTGAAATTGTTCTTTTTGGAGGATTTATTTTACATATGTTATACGGGATTATTCTGCAAATTCAAAACTGGCTGGCCAGGCCAAAAAGATATAGAATTGCTAATTATTCACAAACATCCTTTTTCTCCAGGTTCATGATACATACAGCAATTATTATTACTGTCTTCCTGGTATTACACCTTCTTGACTTTTATATCAAATCAAAGTTTACCGGTGATGTTGAAGATGTTGTTTACAACGGTAAAAAATATCATGATCTCGGATTGCTGGTAATTCAAAGA
>CP070654.1:1308150-1310083 GCA_020354785.1 Bacteroidales bacterium | reverse complement strand
ATCCAAGATATGCTTTAAGCTGTTTAACATCAGCCTTTTTTATATAATATAATAGATAGAGAAGTCGTTTTATAAAATTCATAAACAACAAGATTAGAATCCTAAATATTTGTCCTTAGAGTCAAATTTATTACATTACGCAATGTATTAAAATTATATCTGCCTAATAATCTTCTAAGTTTAGGGATTACTGATTTTCTGTTAAACCAGTATGCTTTAAGCTGCATTTTGTTTTTTAATGATGTTTTACGTATTGCGTCCATATAAAATTGCTGAAAGGGGGGGGTATCAATTTCGTATGGATGCATATAAACATTTACAGGTCTCTTATTCCTGATTTTTTTAAATGCATAATTGGTGAAACAGAAAGGAAATATCCTTAAATAACCTCCTCCACATACTGGAATCTCCTTTCCAAGGAAATTTAATGTTGATAATGGAGCTTCAATAATCTTTCTGCCGTTATTAACTGTAATCCAATCAATATCTTTTTTAAAACCAGGCCATCCATAGTGTCTCGAGTTAGCCGGAAATATGCTGCTGTCGTATTTAATTCCAGCATCAATTAAAACTTCAATAACCCATTTAGTTTTATGGTTAATCGAAAATGCAGGTGCACGATGACCAATAACCTCAATACCTGAAATATCCTCAACCAGGAATTTTGCTTTTTTAATTTCCTCTCTGGCTTTTTCTTTTGATAATTTATAATAGTGTATATGTGAGTACCCATGTATTCCCAGCTCATGACCCCGGCCTGACATTTCTTTAATAAGCGATGGATAGGTTTTTGCTACCTCCCCCAGGATAAAAAATGTAGCTTTTGTATCAAACTCGGATAGAAGATCAAGCAAATGCATAGTATTGTCATAGACACGAATTGTGGGTTCCATGTCGGTATTAAAAAAGTTACGCATGGCCTGATTTACAGCATCTTCTACATCAATACTTAAAGCACTTACATTATTATTATTCATGTCAACTTACTTCCCTAAGAAATCTATTTGTTAGCACCACATAAATAGAGACATCTTATTAAGAAAATTAAACATGGAATTTTGATTTAAAGTTCTTAACGTTTAAATACTTACGCACCATATTTAGAAAGAAACCAAAACCTGCCATTGGATCATCAATACTAAATATCTGATCAACAACGTTTTTGCCGAAAAATTTAAAAAAGGGTGGTGTTGTATTTCTCTTCATTTTCCTGTCAGAGAGAATAAACCATAAAATTTCAAGAAAAAAATTACGGCAGTATACTCCTAATGTATAATTACTAATTCTGGGAATGTCCTGACCAAGAGCAAGCTTTAAGTGTAAATCAGCATAATCTATTCCTGCAATAAAACCAATTTTAATGCCGGCTGTTACTCTTGGATTAATTTCAAGGATTTTTACTATATTATCCCTGGGATCTAAAATATAATCCACATCTGCTGCACCTTTCCATTTCAGGCCTTCCAGTAATAATTTTGTTGTTTTTGCAATTTCAGGATGGTATATGGTCATATTTGCAGTACTGGTACCCCCTTTCACAGGAAAAAATCTTGGTTTTAAAATTACCAGGCATACCTTCATTTTCCCATTTTCATCTAAAAAGGCTTCAGCCTGGTATTGCATCCCACCTTCCTGCGGGATATATTCCTGAATTATCAGTTCACCATGCAGGTCTTGAAGGGATTTGTATTTCTTTAGCAATTCTTCATGATTATCAAATCTTACAACTCCTATGGCTCCTAATCCTCTAATAGGTTTTACCATTACCGGAAACTGCAGCAAATCACAGATATTATTTATTGTTTCCTCATTTAATGCATATGTCCTGGGGCATGGTAAATTATTGGACATACAATACTCCATCAACTTTAGTTTATCTACCGCTTTTAAAAAGGTCGGATAATCCGGAGAAGTAATTTGTGTATATTTAGTT
>CP070654.1:1306103-1308050 GCA_020354785.1 Bacteroidales bacterium | reverse complement strand
ACTACTTATGATGTGGCTATAGAAAAGGCACAGAAAAGGGATATTACGGAATTTATAACTGCAAATGGAAAAATTAAACCGGAAACCGAGGTAAAAATATCTCCGGATGTATCAGGAGAGATTGTTGAACTTTATATAAAGGATGGAGATAAAGTTAAAGACGGGCAGTTATTACTAAAGATAAAGCCCGACACCTATATATCAATCAGAGACAGGGCTGCAGCCTCTGTTGACGCAGCAAAAGCAAATCTGGCAAACTCAAGAGCCCAGTTGGAACAAATAAAGGTGCAATTTGAACAGGCCCGGTTATCATTTAATCGTAATAAAAAACTTTGGGATGAAGGTGTTATTTCAGAAGCTGACTGGGAAAATGCCAAATCAAGCTTTGAAATTGCTGAAGCTAACGTTGCTGCAGCAGAGCAAACCGTAATAGCTGCCAGACATTCAGTAAAGAGTGCAGAAGCTTCTCTTACCGAAGCAAATGAAAATCTTATTAAAACCTCGGTCTACGCTCCTATGAGTGGTACAATTTCAATACTGAATGTTGAGAAAGGTGAAAGGGTTGTCGGAACAGAATTAATGACAGGAACCGAAATGTTGAGGATTGCGGATTTAAGTAAAATGGAAGTATTGGTAGAAGTAAACGAAAACGACATTGTAAGAGTTAATGAACTGGATACAGCAATCATTGAATTAGATGCTTACCTGGATAGAAAATTCAGGGGCGTTGTGACAGAAATTGCAAATTCGGCAAAAGTTGCCGGTTTTTCAACTGATCAGGTAACATCTTTTGAAGTAAAAATACTTTTGCTGGAAGAATCATATAAAGATCTGATTGAACAGGGGCACAATGTACCGTTTCGTCCGGGTATGTCTGCATCTGCAGACATACGTACGGAAGTAAAATTTAATGTATTATCCCTGCCCATTCAAGCTGTAACAACAAAAATTGATACACTGGAAAAGTCAGATACAATAGCCCATGATGAAAAAGACAAAGATCCTGATGAAATTGTTTTTATTTATGAGAATGGCAAGGTGCAACAAACTAAAGTTACTACTGGTATTCAGGATAATAATTATATTGAAATATTGGAAGGACTTGTGGAAAATGATGAGGTTGTAGTTGCACCATACAATACCATAAACAAGAAATTAAAGGACGGATCCTTAGTAAATGTGGTAGATGAAAAGGAACTTTATAAGAAGAAAAAATAGTTGCCTCCGGCATAAGTAATCTTTCGGCTAATGGGTTTAATTCTAAATATTGAAACAGCTACTAACGTATGCTCTGTGGCCCTTGCTGATAACGGATTACTTGTATCTTACAAAGAAAGCCTGACAGATAAATCACATTCATCACTTCTGAGTGTATTCATTGAAGAAATTTTAAATGAAAATAAATTATCCGTTAAAAAGCTGGATGCTGTTGCTGTTAGTAAAGGGCCCGGATCTTATACAGGCTTGCGGATCGGGGTATCAACAGCCAAAGGTTTATGTTATGGTGCTAATATACCTCTTATTTCTTTGAATACTCTAAAAGTGATGTCTTCCGGAATTATTAATAATCAAATTTTAAGCAGGCTGAATTTAAAGACATCAAATAATATACTACTTTGCCCTATGATAGATGCCAGACGGCTGGAGGTATTTACTGCTATATTCAATCAATTAAATCAAACAATTGAAGAAACTCAGGCAAAAATAATTAATCGCTCATCATATGATAAATACCTGGTAAAAAATAAACTGATTTTTTTCGGAACAGGGGCATATAAATGCACTGCTATAATTAATAGCAGGAATGCATTATTTATTGAAAACTTTAATACATCAGCCCGTTATATGACCGGACTTTCAGAGGAGAATTACAGAAACAGGAAATTTGAAAACGTTGCATACTTCGAGCCCTATTACCTAAAAGACTTTATTGCTACAGTTCCGAAA
>CP070654.1:1304053-1306003 GCA_020354785.1 Bacteroidales bacterium | reverse complement strand
CGGTGGTGATCCCCTGGTGATGAAAGACTCCCAGCTCCAGAAAATACTGGAGGGTCTGGCAGCTAAAAATCACATTTACCGGATCAGGATTGGATCCAGAACACCTGTTGTTTTACCTATGCGCTTTACAGATAATTTAATTAATCTGATTTCAAAATACCACCAGCCTCCAAAACTGGAAATTGCAATAGTAACCCACTACGAACACTCTTATGAGATAACTCCTGAATCAATGGAGGCAGTGCAGAAATTACGTAAAGCTGGAATGAGTGTTTATAACCAGCAGGTCTTTACAGTTGAAAATTCCAGGAGGTTTGAAACGGCAAAACTCAGAAAGGACCTCAAGTCAATAGGCGTTGACCCTTATTATACATTTAATATGAAAGGGAAGGAAGAAACAAGCAAATATATGGTTCCCATAGCAAGAATTCTACAGGAAAGGAAAGAAGAAGCACGACTGTTGCCCGGACTTGACCGCACGGATGAACCTGTATTTAATGTACCCAAGCTTGGCAAGAACCATCTTCGTTCAGGACAGGACAGAAGGCTCGTAATGATCCTTCCTGATGGTTCAAGAGTCTATGAGTTCCATCCCTGGGAAAAGAATATTACACCGGTTCCTCCTTTTAATTATGTTGATGTTCCTATCTATGATTACCTGGAAGAACTTGCTGCACGGGGCGAAAACATAAGAGACTACAGGACAATCTGGTTCTATTATTAAAATAATCTGCTCTGCAGGTAGATTGTTACAGCTTATTCAACTAAACACATATGCCCTTTTTTTGTTAATATATTAATAGTATTGTTATGGATAAAACCGAAGGCAGTCCGGAAGAACGCAAAAGACTGTTAAAACATATCATACTTCAGCTTCATAAAGGCGAAGCACCGCAGGAAGTCAGGAAACAATTGGTAAAGCTCCTGAAACAAATTCCTTACAATGATGTGGTTGAAGTAGAACAACAATTAATCGGAGAAGGTTTACCCGAAGAAGAAGTTCTGAAATTTTGTGATATACATACACAGGTACTGGAAGGTCATATTGACCAGTCAGGTGCAAAAGAAATTCCAAGGGGGCATCCTGTTGACACATTTAAAATGGAAAACCGGGAATTACTGAAATTAATTAAATCTTTAGATAATACTTATTCACAGGCAAAGGAATTGGATGAATCCGGTATTCAGGAATGGATTATGAAAGTCAGGACTATTTATAACGACCTGATGGATGTTGAAAAACATTATTTAAGGAAGGAAAACCTGCTTTTTCCTTATCTTGAAAAGCACGGTATAACCGGGCCTCCAAAAGTAATGTGGGGTAAACATGACGAAGTAAGGGAATTGTTAAAAGCTGCCTATGAAGGACTTAGCTCAAATGTCAGAATATCAGTTGATGAACTCGAAGTTTTTATAGATATGGTCCTTAAACCTGCTACTACTGCAGTATCTGATATGATTATGAAAGAGGAAGAAATACTATTTCCAATGTGTATGGATAAACTTACTGATACGGAATGGTATGATCTATTACAGCAAAGTAGTGAAATAGGTTATTGTCTGTTTGACCCTGCTGATGAATGGATTCCGGAAGGTATTGAAAAGAAAGAGACCGGCTCTGCTACGGAAAACCTAATAAAGTTACCAAGCGGAAATCTTACTCCGCATGAACTAATAAATATGCTGAATTCATTACCTGTTGAAATAACATTCGTGGATAAAGACGATAAAGTAAAATATTATTCCCAGGGAAAACACCAGATCTTCAAAAGAAGCAGAGCTATTATCGGCAGGGATGTACGCCTGTGCCATCCCCCTAAAAGTGTCCATATTGTTGAACAAATTTTACAGGATTTCAAATCTGGCAAGGAAGATAGCGCTCCATTCTGGCTGGAAATGAACGGCAGATTCATTTATATTGAGTATTTTGCTGTAAGGGATGATCAGAAA
>CP070654.1:1301994-1303953 GCA_020354785.1 Bacteroidales bacterium | reverse complement strand
CAAATGAGATAATAAGCAAAATAAAGATTTCTTATCTTAAGGAGCGTATAATTAATCTGGTTGATAAGAGACTTAGAGGTGAATTAAGCAGGTGTAATGATTGTAATATCAAATGTGGCTAATGTAAAATATAAAATCCGTGAATGTGAAATTTGATGTTTCCAGAATCCGAAAAGATTTTCCTGTTCTTACTCAGAAAGTATATGGCAAACCCCTGGTTTATCTTGACAATGGGGCAACGACCCAGAAACCATTAAGTGTAATCAATTGTATTAATAATTTCTACCTGAGCCGTAACAGTAGTATTCACAGAGGTCTTCATTATTTAAGTGAACAGGCAACAGAAGCTTATGAAAATGCGAGGGAGATTGTGAAAGAATTTATAAACGCCAGGTATTCACACGAAGTTATTTTTACAAGTGGCACAACCGGTTCAATTAATGGAATAGCATTATCTTTTGGAGAAAAATATATTCATGAGGGCGATGAAATAGTAATTACGGCAATGGAACATCATTCCAATATTGTTCCGTGGCAGATGCTTTGTGAACGTAAAAATGCCAACCTGAAAATAATTCCCTTTTCCGATGACGGTGAATTATTACTTGATGAGTTTGACAAACTGTTAACCCCACAAACAAAGATTGTTGCGGTAATTCACGTTTCAAATTCACTTGGAACTGTTAATCCGGTTGAAGATATTATTAGAAAATCACACCAGAGGAATGTTCCTGTATTGATTGACGGAGCCCAGTCAGTCCAGCATTTGGATGTGGACGTTCAAAAGCTGGATTGTGATTTTTTCGTTTTTTCAGGACATAAAATATATGGTCCTACAGGAATAGGTATATTATACGGTAAGGAAAAATGGCTGGAAGACCTTCAACCATTCCATGGAGGAGGGGAAATGGTAGCGGAAGTAACATTTGAAAAGACAACTTATAATGAGCTGCCTTTTAAATTCGAAGCCGGAACAACTAATTATATTGCAGCTATCGCCCTTGGAGAAGCCCTTAAATATGTCAGTAGTATAGGTAAAGAAGGCATTGCCGCATATGAATCGGAACTTCTTGAATATGCAACAAAAAAAATTAAAGATTTGGGTGATATAAAAATTTATGGAACAGCAAAGAACAAGATCTCAATTTTATCATTTATTATTGGTAATATTAATCCCTATGACGCAGGAATGATTTTTGATAAAATGGGAGTGGCTGTGAGAACAGGTACACATTGTGCACAACCGGTGATGCACAGATATAATATTGATGGTACAATCAGAGCATCACTTGCAATGTATAACACTAAACAGGAAATTGATATACTTTGCGAAGCTATTGAGAAGGCAAAGTCAATGTTGGCGTAAAATTTATTATTACATAAGAAGAAATATGTTAAAAGATATTAACGAAGTACAGGAAGAGATTATTAAGGAGTTTGAAATATTTGATGACTGGATGGATAAATATAACTACTTAATTGAACTAAGCAGTCATCTTCCGCTGATTGATCCAAAATATAAAACCAAAGATTATATGATTAGCGGGTGTCAGTCCAAAGTATGGTTGCATGCTGAATATAAGAACGGGATAATCAATTTCACTGCTGACAGTAATGCAATTATTACAAAAGGAATAATAGCTTTGCTTATACGAATTCTTTCCGGAAGAAAACCGGAAGAAATCATGAGTGTAGACTTGTATTTTATTGATAAAATAGGTTTAAGACAAAACCTCTCACCAACCCGATCCAACGGCCTCCTGGCTTTTATTAAACAAATCAAGCTTTACGCTGTTGCATATGATGTAAAGTATAAAAAGGAATAAGTATAAAATAATCCCGTTGTTTTAACGTTAATTACAAATATGAAAGAGAAGAATGCTATACTACAGCTTGAAGCGGAGATAATCCCCGTGTTGAAAAATATATATGATCCCGAGATACCGGTTAATATTTATG
>CP070654.1:1299925-1301894 GCA_020354785.1 Bacteroidales bacterium | reverse complement strand
ATTTAATAAATTTTCGCAATCTGAAAAATCAGACTATGACGAATATTGAAAAAATAATAATTAGTGTGGTTGTTCTTTTATTGTTAACGGTAGTTTATTTAACGGCAAAAGGCCAGCAAATAGCATTTCCCGGAGCCGAAGGTTATGGGAAATATGCAAAAGGCGGACGAGGCGGAGTTGTTTATGAAGTAACCAACTTAAATGATAGCGGAGAAGGTAGTTTGCGTACTGCAATTGAAGCAACCGGCCCACGAACCGTAATTTTCAGGATATCAGGAAATATAGAGCTTGAAAGTCCATTAAGAGTTAAAAATCCCTTTATAACCATTGCTGGTCAAACAGCCCCCGGTGATGGAATCTGCATTAAAAATCACCCAATTAGTATTGATGCAGACCATGTAATTATCAGATACATCAGACTAAGGCCTGGCGATGTATCAGGCAATGACTATGATGCCATATCCGGAAGGTATTTCAAAAATGTCATTGTCGATCATGTATCGGCAAGTTGGAGTGTTGATGAAACCATGTCTATTTATCATTGTGATAGTATTACCGTTCAGTGGTGCATTGTCTCAGAAAGTTTATGTAAATCCCACCATAGAAAAGGTTCTCACGGTTTTGGTGGCATTTGGGGTAGTAATTATGGAACTTACCATCATAACCTGTTTGCTCATCACACCAGTCGTAATCCCCGAATGGCATCGGGTTCCGGTTATACAGATTATAGAAATAATGTTATCTATAACTGGGGTTATCAAAGTTGTTATGGTGGGGAAAAACAACAAAGAGGTAATCCTAAATTTAATTTTTCGACATTTAATATTGTTGCAAACTATTACAAACCAGGACCGGCAACGGAACCTGGTGAGGTATCATATCGAATTGCGGCCCCGGCTTTTGATCCGGATTCTGATATTCATGGTAAATGGTACATTGCTGAAAATGTAGTGGAAGGCAACACCAAAGTTACAACTAACAATTGGAACGGAGGGGTGCAAACAAAAAATGACAGCCTGGCTTTTCTAAAATTGAAAGTTGATAAACCATGGGCTTCTATGCCAATAAACCAACAGACTGCAAAAAAGGCTTTTAATACCGTACTTGAAAATGCAGGTGCAACTTTGCCCAAAAGAGATGCTGTTGACGCCAGAATAATTGAAGAAACACGAATGGGATATGCCACATTCGAGGGGGAAGGATACAAAAAGAAAAAAAGCGTTGTTGATACATCAAAAATTTGCGGAATTATTGACTCACAAAATGACGTTGGTGGATGGCCGGTACTAAACAGTATTCCTGCTGCGAAAGATACTGACCATGACGGCATGCCCGATGAATGGGAAAGTAAGAATGGACTTAATCCAAATTACGCTGATGACAGAAATAATATAGCAGAAGATGGTTATACCATGCTGGAAAAATATATTAACAGTATTAAATAACTTGTAGAATGTAATTTTAAATTAAACTAACAGTCAAATGAAATTTAATGTAAAAACACTAATCCTTCATTCCTTCTTAATGAATTCGCCTGTATTTAGAATATTGCTCGGCGCTGTTCTGATCGCTGCCACATGCCAGTTTATTCAAGCCCAGATACCCGAAGAAATTGAACCTTTTATAACTCCCTTTGGTGAATTCAATTTTCAAAGGCCGGAATTTCCCGAAAAGTCTGTAAACATTGTCGACTTCGGCGCCAAACAAGGTGGTGAATTCAAAAATACAGAAGCCATTAATATGGCCATAAAGCACCTTTCGGCGTCAGGAGGCGGTATTGTTATAGTACCTTCAGGGAAATGGTTAACAGGCCCTGTCGTATTGCTTAGTAACATTAATCTTCATCTGGAAGAAGGGGCAGAGCTGATTTTCAGCCAGGATTTCAATGATTATTTACCGGCAGTGCTTACAAATTGGGAGGGCATAGAGGTTTATTCGTATTCACCCTTTATTTATTCATTTAAACAGG
>CP070654.1:1297820-1299825 GCA_020354785.1 Bacteroidales bacterium | reverse complement strand
AAAAACACTTTTGTCAGGTACCTCCTTAAGAGTACCGCTTGTCATCGCTTTACGGCTATTCAGTTCATATAATTTGTTGATTCCGATAGAGGCATCGTTAAATGCTTTTCTTGTTTTAAAAATAGAACCCCCAAAACATGCATCAGTCACCAGTAAAGTATGTTTTGAATTAATATCATCAATATAGCCCTGCATAGTAGTATTCCTGAGCCAGTTTGCAGTATTTGACCGCTGTGCATCAGAAGGCAGCCAGTATCCCGTTTCTTTACGGTTATCCCAATACCCGTGCCCGGCATAGAATATTAATAAATTGTCTGAAGAAGTAATAATTTCGCTGAGTTCATCCAGGGCAATAATTATTTCTTTTCTTTTAACATTTTTCAGAAACTTTACATTCCCTGCATCAAATGTGTACTGTGCAATAAGCGTATTATACAATTTCTGTGCATCACTTAGCGGCTGGTCCAAATCATTTATTACAGGATCATCATATTCATTTATTGCTATAATCAGGGCATAGTATTTTCCCATGATATTAATTGACTCCTGTGGCTTTCCTGTCACAGGTTTAACAACTACTGCAGCAGGAACACGCTCAATAATATAAGTTTCTGTTGTTTTGTTTTGTTTTCCGTCTGTTGCCTCTATAGTAATAATATTATCTCCTACAATTAACAGGACTGTTGTTTGAAAAGTCCCATCCTGTGAAAGCAGGGCTTCTGTACCATTTACCAGTACTTCGTAAATTCCGTGGCTGGTTTCGATTTTACCGGTAATTTCTACCTGCTTAGTATTAACTTTACTCTTTACATCCTTATTCAAAACAGGTGAAAACACATCAATTACTGGCTTTTCAATCCCGGATTTATCAATAACCTTGTTTTTAGAAATATTGATAAAACCGGATTTACTTTCACCACTTACCTGGGCTTTGATTATAAAACATGTTGTAAAAGAAAAAATGAATATGAGGACGATTCTAAACATAACCTGAACATTTAAAATCTATATCGTAAAATTACTGGTATTAATATTAAAAATCAATACTTTATAAAGTAAATCCAACTCCGATAAAAGGATATAAATATACCCATTCATCTATTTCCAGACCTATAGTAAAACCCAGATGTTTATATGTAAATATAAATCCGCCTTCGATAACAAAACCTCCATCATAATCCCATCCGTAATCTCCGTCAGAAAAATATTCTTCGTAGTAACCACCTCCTGCAAAAGTACTCAGCCTGATCTTATCCTTATTTATTATATTAAATATTGGCCCGCCGACAACTAAATATTTTTCATCCCACTCTACATATTCCACACCATATATAAAACTGGCATACCCGCCTACCCATCCGGGACCGAGCATGCCGATACGGCCGCCAAACGGCCAGTACAAGCCCATAGTTCTGAGACCAATAAATAAATCATAATCCAGGATTGTGGTTTCCTTTTGTTTAAAAGCAGTTACTTTCTGCGGAGAAACAGTTACCTTAAATTTTATTTCTCCTGTCAGTTCATCGGTATCATTTAAAACATCCCAGATAACTTTTTTATCCTGCCCGGGATCAATGTCATTTCCTATATCGCCGTAAGCACTTTTTACAGGAATATATGTTCTTCCATCATCCAGGGTATAAAATACCTTAACCGAAAATAATGTCTTTTCCCCGGATATATCATCAAGATCATAAAAAATAAATATTTTCTCACCAGCCTGGTTAAATCTTACATTTTCTACTGACTGGGAATATGAATGCAGATGAAACAGAAAAAATAAAGTATATATAACCGGCTTATACAAATCTTTTAGGTATTATCCAACCGAAATTAATAAAAAATCGGAAATAACCTACTATAATGGAATTTTAACAGCAAAACAATTCATGCTTATATGGCTGATAATAAGGTTAATTAATAAATAATTTAAGGTTGCCCTTTAGCATATTCATTCTTTTTTTTACTTTTATACCGACAATTAATAACAGAAATCATGAAAAAG
>CP070654.1:1295653-1297720 GCA_020354785.1 Bacteroidales bacterium | reverse complement strand
CGGAAAAACGACAACTTCGTCGGATTCATTTTTTTTTAATACACTTGGAGGTATAGAGGTATTAATTGTATCTGAGGGTTGTATGTCCGGGGACATTTCAATAATGTATACCGGCTGTGGAGGCAAGTCTTCCAGTCCTTCGGCATCACCCTGTCCTGATCTCTGAACAAAGATATTAAGCTTTGATGAGTTTTTCCAGAGTTCTGTATCATAACTGGGTTCCCAGCTATCTACAGGGAAGTCGGTAAGATCATAGACTAACCATTCATCAGAGCTAAGATCATTACTGACATTTACCGATACTTTGCTGTCACGCTCTTCATCCCTGTATATAAGGTATGCTTTAATTAAATCATTACTATCATCTACCAGTATTTGTGGTCTTGATATTGGTATTTTTTTGGTTCCGCCTCCACTTAGTGAAAAGGCTGTCCTGCGATTTGAAATTTGTTTTGTTTTCCATCCTGTACTGTCAAGATATACCATATGATACTGTGGTACATCTGAACCCTCAGGTGTCCAGTATGTTGCTATATAAGGATTACCGTTTGAGTCGGCATACATAGATGTCTGATTGATTAATTCACTTCTCTGGGGAATTATACAGGCATATTCTGCAGTAGCTGCCGTAATAGGAATAATATATTTTTCACCATCAGATTTTTCCCATGTTACTCCTCCATCAGTTGATCTGGCATAACAGAGATCATGGTTTGTTGCAACATCCCATGTTTCTCTCCAGACCCATGAAACATGTATTGTCCCTTTACTATCAACAAAGGATTGCCAGTATGCATTTCTCTGGTTTTCCCCGTCAATCAGTACATCATGAAGCCTTACCCATTGTTTGTCAGCAAGTATATACTTATTAATAACAAGATTTCCACTGCCTGAAACTCCATGCCTGTACATAAAAATAAGATCTCCTCCGGGCAGCCTGAAAAATTCAGGATATGTAACATCATTCTCAAGTGTTCTAATCATACTCATGGTAGGTCCTAATTCCAGTGATCCGGGCTGGCGTCCTTTGCAATATTTTAATTCACTGTTATGATGGTTCCATGCCATATGAAGGTAGCCGTCATTATCAACCATTATACTTATTGAACAGTGAGCATCAGTGACATTTCCGGTATATGGAGCTTCACGTACTATCCAGCTGTCCTCACCAATCTTCCTTTTGGCAAGAACAACGTGATATGCTGAATTATAATATGCAGCATACTGAAATACCCCGCCGGATACAACGGAGTTCTTTCTGAATACAGCAGTATTAACAGAGTTCTTTGCCCAGCCCAAACCAATATATGAGGTTTGTGAACATATTTTGCTGTAAAATACAAAAAGGAAGGATAGTATAAGTAAAACAACAATTTTCTGTTTCATATTTCAAATGTTAAATTAAATGCAGGATTTATTTATACGTATTACTCTTTGACAAGAATCCAGTTATTATTATAGAGCCTGTTTGCTATATGAAGAATATATATCCCGGGTTCAAGAAATTGCAAATTCAGCACTTGTTTGTCTTGTCCATCAAGTTGTCTTTTCATAAGCAATTGTCCTGTTGTATTAAATACTGATAACTGCAAACCTGATTGTTGTGTCCGGATTATCAAATTATCTTTAACAGGATTCGGAAAAGCAACTACTTTATATAATTCATTTTTTTTTAAAATAGTGGGTTCATCGGGATCCCTGATGGTTTTTTCGTAGTAAACTGATTCACCAATTCTAACTTCTATGTTTACATTATCACTAAGCAAACTTCTAAGGGATGCCGTATCTGAATTTCTGAAATGATAAATATATAATATGCCGGGATTAATTCTTGTTGCAGCATCAGCAGCCTGCTCGGGAGTCATAGTGTAGAGGAGGTTCATCGGAAGAAACGCAATATCAATCCTTCCCAGGTTATCCATTTCAGAAATATTTTCCGTATCACCCGCAATATATATATTCTTTTCACCAAATGTAAATATATATCCATTTCCAACACCCTTGGGATGGTATGCTTTCTCCGGATTATATGCAGGAATGGCTTTAACAGGAATTCCACCAACTACC
>CP070654.1:1293485-1295553 GCA_020354785.1 Bacteroidales bacterium | reverse complement strand
AAATCGTAAATCGTTAATCGTAAATCGTTAATCGTAAATCGTAAATCAAATAGGGGCGCTGTCCCCTTTTGTATACCCTTATATATAAGGAACCTGGAAAATACAAAAATAACCAAAGACAAAAAACGCAAGAATTAAAAACAATGCGTATATCCAATGCGGCCTGATAATATTGTATACTTCTTTTGTAAATAGCTTTGGCATAATAATAAACAAACCTGCAAAAACACAAATAGCCTGCACCGGTGTAAGAATTAATCCATCAAGAATAGCCGCAGTTTTCACCAGAAAGACAGGACGAATGCCAAATGTGAATACTATCAACATATTCGTTAGAAAAAAGAAAACTAAAAATGCCCTGAACTGAATTTCCCATTTAAAGAGCTTTCCGAATTTTGGTATGCATATACGGACTGTATCAGCAAGTAATCTGGGCCATCCGGCCATTTGTACCATTAATGTTCCGCTCAGAGCAGCAGTACCTGAAAGTATAAATAAATATCCTCCTGCCTGTCCCCATCGGGTACTGAATATTTTTGATAAAGTTGAAGCTAACTCGCTATCTTCAGGTGCTAATTCCAGCGGTTTTAGAATCATGGCACCAGTTATCAGAAAGCATACTGACAGAACTGCTGTTATAATCATTGCCAGTGAAGCATCTATATTGACTATACGGCACCAGCCTTTTAATTTATAAGCATCATCTTTATTTAAGCTTTTTAATTCTTTCAGATCTGCAGGCTGTCCGTATTGTTTTCCATTTGCCATTCCATAACCTTCACCCAGAACCCAGTATGTATACCATACCTGGCTTCCAAATCCGCCTGCGGCCCATCCTAATAAAGGCAGGATCTCGCGCCAGGGATTCTGGCTTACACCTGCTTTGCTTATCGCCCATTCAGGTACTTCAGGAACTTCAAAAAGCAATCCTCTGAACAATTCCGATACTGAAGGGGATACAACTGCTGCAACATAAATAGTTCCAATACACATTATGGCAACAAGGAATGTCATTATAAATTTTAAAATATTAAATTTCCCTGACCATAATACTATTAATGCAAGGATACTCATTAACCAGCCTGCAATTTCAGGTGGAAGAGGTATTAAGCCATGCAGGAAGTTTCCCGCTGCAGACGCTAACGATCCCATCCCTATGGCCGCACTTAAAAGCTGAATAATCATAACTATCCAGACAATCCAGTTACGCGGACCGGGAATTCTGGAAAACATGTCTATCATTCCTTCTCCCGTGCAAACTGTATATCTTGCTCCACTCAGACCAATCCAGCACTTTAAAAATACGCCAATCACTATTGCCCATAACACTACTAACCCAAGAATAGCTCCGTTTCGGGTTGTTATTATAACTTCCCCGGACCCTACCAGATCAGAAGTCCATACAAGTCCCGGCCCTAATATTGCTAATATTGCCAGTCCTTTAGGCAATGTTTTTATACGACTTTTTTGTTTTATTATCTGATCTTCCATACGCTGTTGCCAGATAGGAATTGCACGATAAAACCCACCTGTGTCTTTTAAGGACTCAGGTGGGTGAAGTCGGGGCGAGAGGATTTGAACCTCCGACCCCTTCGTCCCGAACGAAGTACGCTACCGGACTGCGCTACGCCCCGATATATTTAATCTTCAGGCAGTATAATATTTTCTTTTAATAAAAGTTCTCTTTCAACAGGAAAAACACCGGGCTTTTCGCAAACAATACCACCGGCAAGGTTTGCCAGTACTGCTGTTTGTTTTGGTGACAATCCGGATAAAAATCCCAGTGCCGCAGTTGCAATCACTGTATCACCTGCCCCGGAAACATCTGCAACATCACGGACTTCAGCAGGCACAACATAATAATTCTTTCCATCACTAATGAGCATGCCTAACTCGGAAAGAGTTATTAAAACAAGTTCAAATGCCCCCTGGTCATGTAAAAGTCTTGCAGCATTAAAGACCGAATTGAAATCTTTTTTGTCAATATCAATGTTAAGGCCGGTAATCAGTTCCTTAAAATTAGGCTTAAATAATGTTGCATTTTTATAGCTGTTGAAATTTCTTTTTT
>CP070654.1:1291317-1293385 GCA_020354785.1 Bacteroidales bacterium | reverse complement strand
TCATCTTCCATTTGTGCACTTTCCAGTTGTATCTGTTCTTCAAATAAAGATTTATAGACTATAGCGGCAGCTCCGTTTTCTTCAGCTTTCTTTATATTATTGATATTTGTTACAAGGTTACTAGCACCAATTATTACAGGATTCTTTAACTCTATTCCCAGGTAGTTAGTCTTCAAATTTGCCATTGATTCAATTTTTAATTAATAAAATATTTATTGCCGGTAATTAATCTTAATATTACAAACACTGAATTATGCCGGCAGGATTTAATATTCCGGAAATTACAGTAAGTTATAGGTTATATTAAATAAAGACCTAAAGTTAAAACTAAATATCAATTTTATCCATGTTTTTGAATATTTAAGAGTATAATTTTTAACTGTTAAATGTACCGTATTAACGAATTTGGTAAAATTCCTTTTATCAGGCTGGTTATTCCTTTAATACTTGGATTAGTAACAGGCTTATATCTTGAAATATCATTTGCCTTGCTTGTTATAATTGCCGGTATCCTGATTTTACTTTTTATAGTTATTTTGTTTATAAGCAAATTATCGGGCAGATATAAATACAGACCGGAATTTGGTTTTTGCATAAATATCTTCATTATTGCTGCCGGCATTTTACTTATAAAATCAAAGCTGAATTATTCGGATAAGATTTCATCTCAGGTTAACAGTACAGGATACTATTTGTGTAAGGTCACTAACCAGCCTGACCGGAGATCAGGTACAGTAAAAACCTTGCTGAAAGTTATTGGTTATAAAGACTCTATAAACTGGTATAAATGTAAGGCAAGTCTGCAGGCATATTTTCAGAGAGATGACAAGAGTGACTTATTATCGTATGGAGATATTATTATTATAAAAACTAAAATTCAGGAATTCAGAAATCTTAAAAATCCCTGTGAATTTGACTACAAGAGATTTATGGAACAGAAGGGTATAAGATATAAGTCTTATGTTAAGAAAGGAACATGGGAAACAGTTGCGCATTATAACGGACTCAATACTTTTGCAGTAAAGTTAAGGAATAAGCTTCTTGGAATATACAGAAAGTACGGGATTAAAGATAAAGAGTTTGCCGTTTTATCAGCTTTTACTTTAGGTTACAGAAATGAACTTGATCCGGAACTTAAACAGGCTTTCATATCGGCAGGCGCAATGCATTTTTTAGCTGTTTCAGGATTGCATGTAGGCATTATTTTTTACGTTCTGAATTTTTTAACAGGATTTTCGGGAAAGATACAATATGGTAAAAGTGTCAGGCTTATATTAATAATTCTGATACTTTGGTTTTATGCTTTGCTTACAGGTTTGTCTCCTCCAGTTCTAAGAGCAGCTGCAATGTTTACTCTGATTCAGATCGGAATTTCTTTTAACAGAACAATAAATATTTATAATATTCTTTCTGTTACAGCCTTTCTGATTCTTATTTACAATCCGCTTCAGATATCTGATCCGGGATTTCAATTTTCATTTCTTGCTGTACTGGGAATAATATCTTTCCAGCCTTTATTTTACAAATCCTTAATCTTTAAAAACCGGATATTGGATAAAGTCTGGATAATATCTACTGTATCAGTGTCGGCGCAGTTAGGAGTCTTTCCTCTTATTATATATTATTATCATCACTTTCCGGTATATTTCTGGTTAACAAATATTCTGATAATTATTCCTCTTGCATTATCAATGTATTTAGCGATATTTTTATTTGTTGTTTATCCTGTGAGTCAGCTCGCTTTCATTGTAGCGAAGATTCTTGTACTTGTTTTAAAACTTATTAATTTCTTTATTATGACTATAGAGAAATTACCGGCCTCAATAATTGAAAATATATATATTAATTTAACAGAGACATTTTTACTCTATCTGATTATTGTTAACATAAGCATGTTTGCAATACTTAAGCACCCGGGATATTTAAAAGTATCCTTGCTTTGTATAATATGCTTTCTGTCTGTAAATCTTTACAGATACTACAAAATATATAAGCAAAACGAAATTATAGTATTTAATATAAATGATCATACTGCTGTAAATTTCATTAAAGGCAGGAATTGTTATTT
>CP070654.1:1289121-1291217 GCA_020354785.1 Bacteroidales bacterium | reverse complement strand
GAAAGATGATGTTATATATCATCGGAGTTTTAAATGAGTTATTGAATTGTTATAATAAATTTACATACAGCACTGGTATTTCGATATAAGGTATAATAAGGTAAAGGATTAATATTTTTTGAAAAAGCAAATTGTTCGTTTGATAAGTTTTGATTGATGTGGGTGAAGGAGAACCCCGGTTATGAGCCGGGGTTTTTTTATATTAAAATCTTGTAATAAATTTGAAAACAAAAAAAACAATTACGGTGAACTTAATGCTTCGCTGGTTTGTTTATTAAAATTATGAGATTTACCATTCTGTTAATAATATTTTTGTGCCTGGATTTCTATTCAATTCAAAGTACGCTTACTAAATCATATAATCCGGATAAAATTCATAACAACAAGGATATAAATATTGCTGAGCAGAATACTTCTTCAATGGATAACTATGATGTAAAATTTTACAGACTTGATCTTGAGGTAAGTGATACATCAACATACATATCAGGCTCGGCAACAGTTCTTGTTGAGGTAGTTGGAGAACCTTTGAACATATTTATACTCGAACTTCTTGATGTATATACTATTGATTCTGTTCTTGTGGATGAAGTAAATACAGATTTTAGTCATCAAAACAACGAAATAAGTATCTACTCTCTTAGTAACCATGAAATCAATTCATTGGTTAACATCCGTATATTTTACAGCGGTTCCGTTAATGGAGGATTTTCAAACAGTGGCATGTTTAATAAAGAAAGTATACAGCTGGGGAAGAATATAACCTGGACACTTTCAGAGCCTTTTTATTCGAAAAACTGGTTCCCTTGTAAACAGGTATTAACAGATAAGGCCGATTCGGTTTATGTATTTGTTACTACAGATTCACATTTAAAGGCAGGTTCAAACGGAATTCTTGCTGCTATAGACTCTTTACCCGGAAATAAGTTAAGATATGAATGGAAATCACGTTATCCAATTGCATATTATCTTATTTCCATAGCTGTTGGAGATTATACTGATTATAGCTTTTATGTAAAGACTGATGGCGAATCCGACTCGATCCTTATTCAGAATTACCTGTACAACAGCGAGGAATATATTAAACAGATTAAAAACGATGTTGATAAAACAAGCGATTTATTAAAGCTCTACTCTGATTTATTTGGGCAATATCCGTTTGCTGAAGAAAAGTACGGCCATACTATTACCCCTATTGGAGGCGGAATGGAGCATCAGACAATGACAACCTTAGGTAATTTTGCATTTGGGCTTGTTGCTCATGAGCTGGCACATCAATGGTTTGGTGATAATGTTACCTGTGCAACATGGCAGGATATATGGATTAATGAAGGTTTTGCCAGTTATTCCGAATACCTGGCAGACGAATACTTAATATCTTGGGATAAAGCCAGGCTTTGGATGGCAGAAACGCATGAGTTTATAATGTCTGAACCGGGAGGAAGCGTATATATCCCCTCGGGTGATACAGACAATCACAGAAGAATTTTTGACAACAGGCTTTCATATAAAAAAGGAGCAGCTATAATTCATATGATTAGACATGAGGTGCAGGATGATTCTTTATTCTTTGATATTTTAAGAGAGTTCCAGACTTCATTTAAAGATAGTGTAGCAACAGGCATGGACTTTAAACTTCTGCTTGAGGGAAAAACCGGCAAAGAATTTACCGCATTTTTTAACCAGTGGTATTTTGGTGAGGGATATCCTACGATTGATATAAGCTGGGATGTTAGTGATGATACTCTGACTATAAACTCACTTCAGACCACCAGTTCTTTAATAACACCATTATTTAACACTCTGACTGAATTTAAAATAGCTTTTATGGATGGTGATACATCCATATTATTCAGGCAGCAATCAAATTACGATCAGTATAAAATACATGTTGATAGAAAGGTTACAGGTTTAAAAGCTGATCCGAAAAAATGGCTTCTGGCAGATATAAACATTCAGAATTATATTAATATAGACCGAAAATATACTATAGCTCCCAATCCTGCCAAAGACAAGCTTGAAATTCAGTTTAACCAGCCGGTGGAGGATTACAGTATTTATATTACAGATACATCAGGGAAAATTGTTAATAACTT
>CP070654.1:1286886-1289021 GCA_020354785.1 Bacteroidales bacterium | reverse complement strand
TTTCAATTATCGGAAAATGAAAAGATATCAGTATACATTTAACTATATGTATAATAAAATAATGCGCCTGTTTAAAGGCTTTTATGAATAATACAATAGTACATATAGGTTATCCAAAAACAGGAACAACATGGTTTCAAAAGGAGTTCTTTCCGAAAGTCAGAGACTATGAGTTTTTTAGTCCATTAACTATGAGGAAGCTGTTTGGTGAAAGGATAAGCAAAATCTCTCCTGAAGCAGTTAAAAATAAATTAGTGCGGAACAGGAAAAATGTGATTATTAGTGATGAGTCTATGATTGGGGGCTTCAAAAAAATCAGGCATAATGCTTTACAATACAGGAAAGCTTTCAATTCTGCAACAATAATCGTTTTTATAAGAAATCAGTTTGAACTGTTAATGTCAGCATATAGCCAGTATATTAAAGAGGGGGGTGAAAAACGAATTAATGACTTCCTGTTTATTGAAGATAAAAACTCACTTTATGGAGGGAAAAAATACTTATATGACTCAACAATTCAAATTTATCAGGAAATATTCGGGGAAGAGAATGTACATGTATATTTGTTTGAAGATTTCAGGCTTAATCCGAGGTTATTTATTGAAAGATTTTGTAAACGGTACAATTTTCAGATAAATATTGACAAGCTTAATTTTAGCAGAAAGAATAAAAAATTATCCGGATTTTTATTATCAGTTAAAAGATATAGTAATTATCTTACAAAGAAACAACCTCCCTGGATTAATTCAGCAATAGTGAAAAAGAAGTACCTGGTGCATATACCATTCTGGAACGGATTTACACAAAGATTATTTGAACTTAATAACAGTATTGACGGAATTGGAAGAGAGATTCAATACAAGGATATAATAAGTGAAAGGAACTTAAAAATTATTAAGGATTATTTTGCAGATTCAAATCAATACCTTGTAGAAAAAAAAGACTTAAGAGAAATTATTCGATATAATTATCCGCTTTGAAGCTAATAATTCTAAATTATATTGACAGATCCGGTTCCACATTTCTGGTTAACCAGTTAAGCAGATACCCTGATATTTTAGTATTTCCTGAAGCCGGCATTTTCAGCAGTTATTTATTAAAAAAACCTCAGCAACAGTTTAAGGCAGATAGTTCTTTAAAAAGGAAAATTTCTGTTTTATTAAAAGAAAGAGAGCAGCCAGATCCATGGCAATTAACAGAACTTATTAATCGAAACCATAGCAAAGAAACTTCAAATATTGATGTCTTTATTGAAATGCTGGTAACATATGCGGAAAAACATAATAACAAAGCCGGGATATGGGTATTTAAGCAGCCTAACATGCTTAGCTTACTGGAGAATAGTAAAAAACTAACAGTGCCGGGCTTTGAGATTAAATATGTTTGTATTATCAGGGATCCAAGAGCTGTTTTTAATTCCCAGTTAAAAGCATCACAAGACTTTCCGGAATTATCATTTTATAAAAATCCCCTAGTATCTGCACATACATGGTTATATTTTTATAATAAAGCAAAATCATTTTCCGGGAACTCAGATTTCCACCTGGTCTGTTATGAACAATTAATAAAACAGTATAAAAAAGAATTCGAGGCTCTCATGAAATTTATTGGTCATGATATAAATTCTAGTCTTTATTTTAAAAAGGGGGAGCTGGTTAACTTACTTTACGAAACAGAAAAAAGGCTGCACCCTAAAATTAATGACCAGCCTGATGTCTTGAGAATTGATGCGTGGAAAGAAGAATTAAAACCGTTAATGATAAAATTAATTGATAAATACACTTTAAAAAAACAATATATTCCCGAATATAAAGGAAATGGTTTTCATATTAATGCTTTAATAAAACTGTTAGCGGAAATATACTATAAGCTGAGGATTGTTATGAAAATTGACAAATATTAAAATTTGCAGTCTTTCAAGTAACACATCTTTATATTATGATTAGTGTTATTTATTCAGAACAAATTTTTTCAACCTGATAAGAAAGTCCGGAATAAGAAGCGGCCAGATTTCTTTTGGTATGTAAACCAGATAAAATACAGGATAGTTGTATTTGAAGACCCCGTTTAACCTGGCCTTTATTACATATAAAAACTGCTGTTTTCTTTTTTTTATAGAAATCATATCCTTATAC
>CP070654.1:1284600-1286786 GCA_020354785.1 Bacteroidales bacterium | reverse complement strand
GGAAGCACAGGATAAAAATGTGCCTTTAATTGAACGGATAAGATTTCTGGGGATTTTCTCAAATAATATGGATGAATTCTTTAAGGTAAGGGTCGCTACCATTAAAAGGATGATAGACATTCAGGTCGGTTCTAAAGCGGTTGAGGGTGAAAAGCCAAAACAGATAATGAATTTGATACAGAATAAGGTTATCAGGCTTCAGCATAAATTTGAATATACATATCATCATATTCTGGGTGAGCTTGAGCAGAAGGATATATTTATTATTAATGAAAAAGAACTAAACTTAAAGCAGGAAGAATTTGTAAAGCAGTATTTCAGGGATAAGGTCCTATCCTTTCTCTCTCCTGTTATGCTGCATAATGTTGATAAATCTCCACACCTGAAGGATAAATCTATTTATCTGGCCACAAAACTTACCAGCACTGAACCCGCTATTGAAACAGAATATGCTTTAATTGAAGTACCAACAGATATTTTGCCAAGATTCATTACCCTGCCTTCTGAAAATCATAGAAAATTTATTATACTGCTGGAGGATATAATAAGGTACTCTCTTAAAGACTTGTTTGCAATTTTACATTTTGACACGTTTAATGCATGGATAATAAAACTAACCAGGGATGCAGAACTTGATATGGATAATGATGTATCAAAAAGCTTCCTTGAACGTATGTCAGAAGGTGTTGCCGGCAGAAAGACAGGACAGCCAGTAAGATTTGTTTTTGACAATTGTATAGCCAGAGATCTGATGGAGACAATTATCAAAAAACTCAGCCTTGAGGAAGGTAATAATCTTATCCCGGGAGGACGTTATCATAATTTCAAGGATTTTATGAGTTTTCCCAAAATTGGAGGAGAAAAGCTATTATATAAAAAAGATATTCCTGTTGGCCATAAACTGATTGAAAATCAAAAAAGCGTTATAGATGTTATGGCTCAAAGAGATTTTATGCTGCATGTCCCTTACCAGGATTTTAATATTTTCATTAGCATGCTTCAGGAAGCATCAATAGATCCCAGGGTAAAGGAAATATCAATTACAGTCTATAGAGTAGCCCGGAATTCAAAGGTTATGAATGCGTTAATGACAGCCGCGAGAAACAGAAAAAAAGTTAACGTTATTATTGAATTGCAGGCAAGATTTGACGAAGAAGCAAACATATACTGGTCACGAATACTTGAAGAATCCGGAGTTAATGTTTATTTTGGGATACCTGGTCTTAAAGTACATTCCAAGCTGGTTTATATATCAAGGAAAGAAGATAATAAGAAAATGGCCTATGCCTGTGTTGGTACAGGTAACTGGCATGAAGGAACTGCATTGGTATATTCCGATCTGATACTGTTCACCAGCAATAAGCAAATTACAAAAGAAGTATATAAAGTATTTGACTTTTTTGCCAACACTTACAAAAACTATACATACAGACATTTAGTAGCCTCACCCCTGTATATGAGAAAGAAAATGTATTCATTAATTGATAATGAAATAAAGAATGCAAAAGCAGGCAAAGAAGCATATATTATTCTCAAGTTAAACAGCCTTGTTGATAAAGAAATCATTTACAAGCTATACCAGGCAAATAATGCGGGTGTTAAAATATCATTAATAATAAGAGGTATATGTTCACTCATTCCGGGCATCAAAGGTATGAGTGAGAATATTAAAGCTATAAGCATAGTTGATAAATATCTGGAACATTCCAGGATAATTATCTTTTGCAACGGAGGAAATGAATTGTATTATATTTCTTCTGCTGACTGGATGACAAGAAATCTTGACAGAAGAATTGAAATAGCCTGTCCTATTTATGATAAGGATATTCAGCAGGAACTTAAGGATATGATTAACATTCAGCTTAAAGATAACGTTAAGGCAAGGATAATTAATGAAGAACAGAATAATCATTATCTGAAATCAAACTCTAAAAGGAATCTGCGCTCCCAGATCGAATTATACAAGTATTACAAGAATAAATTAAAGATTTGAACTATTGTTCTATTGTTCTATTGTTGGCTTCCCGTATTCCCAATTTACCCCATTCCTCAATCAAAAATCTCAAATCGTTAATCTTAAATCGTTAATCGTACATCGTTAATCCCCTATTCCTTTATTCCCCCTATTCCCCTATTCCTCTATTTCCCTTATTCCTCTATTTCCCTTATTCCCTTATTCCTCTATT
>CP070654.1:1282284-1284500 GCA_020354785.1 Bacteroidales bacterium | reverse complement strand
AGGCCTTTTACAACTGAAATGCCCATGCGGGACATTAAATAAGGGTCTTCACCATAAGTTTCTTGTCCACGTCCCCAGCGTGGATCACGAAAAATATTAACGTTGGGTGTCCAGACCGAGAGGCTCAGAAAACGTTTGTTTTCATTTCCCATATCAATCCACTGGTTGTATTTTGCACGGGCTTCATCAGAAACAGCATCGAAAATCTGGTACAATAACTCATCGTTGAACGATGCGGCCATGCCAATGGGTTCCGGGAAAACGGTTACATTGTCATTGTTGGCATAACCATGTAAAGCCTCGCTCCACCAATTGAATTTTTTGATTCCCAAACGTGGGATTGCATCCGATTGATCGCACATTAATGATGCTTTTTCCTCAAGGGTTATTCTTGAAATTAAATCTTTAGCACGTTCCTCAGAGCTTAATGTTGGGTTTTGAAATGGATATTGTTGGCCCCATATTTTAATAGCCAGAAAGCAAATTGTAATTAGCAGGAATCTCTTCATATTATCAATATTTTTATTATCTAATTATAACTATTATCCAGAGACTGGCAACTCAGTGAAGGGGACTTAATAATGCTACAAAACCACCCCGACGGAGCATTTTTATGTCAACCGAACTCAATTTGTCAACCACTATGTATTGTGTTGAAAAAGCTTTATCATGTTCTCCATCTGTAATCAATATTAATTTATAGAATTTCTCATCAGGTAAAAAATCAAATTTAATGTTTTGCACCTTTTCACTTCGTCCACCCGAATTGATTCCTCCGATGTACCAGTCAAGTCCTTTTTTTCGGGCAATAATTGCGAATTTTCCCGGATATCCATCAAGTAGTCTTGTATCGTCCCAGGCACTGGGTACGTATTTGAGAAATGATTTTGGAGCATCAGGTAATTCATAATAACCTTCAGGACGGTCGGCCATGTGTTGTATGCCGGATTCAAATACAACACTTAGTGCCAGTTCATGCCCATACGATGTGATGTGGGCATATTGTGAATTGGTAAATGTAACCGGGGTATAGTCCATGGAACCCACTATATTTCGTGTAAAGGGCATAATGGTATTGTGTTCCGGTGCAGTTGTTGTAAGTTCGGGGCCGTTATTGTACCACTCGGCACCCCTTACACCCTCGTAAGTCATCAGGTGGGGGTATGTTCTTTGCCATCCACGGGGAACTAAACATCCATGAAAATAAACCATAATATTATATGTTGCAGCATCATCCAGAATATCAAGATAATATTTTATCATGTCTTGTTTTTCACTCAGAAAAAAATCGATTTTCACACCATAAACACCAAGTTCATTTAGTTTGCTGAATTCCCTGATCCGGTTTTCGTGGGTTTTCATTCTATCAATGGGAGTTGCCCTTATCCATTTGAATGCGCCGGAATTATACCACATCAGGGGTTTTACGCCAATAGAGTGGATATATTTTAAAGCATCTTCAAGATTCCCTCCGTTTTGCATTTGATCCCATTCCCAATCAAGGAGTGTGTAGGGCCAATTCATGGATGCCGCCAGATCAGCAAATTCGCAAACAACTTTGTAGTTTTTGGTTCCGTGATTGTTTGACCAGTAATTCCAGGAAGCAACACCCGGCTGGATCCAATCGGTATTGCTTAAAACAGAAGGTGAAGAAACATCATCTACCAGTGTTGATTCAACCAGATCGGCAAGACTTCCCATAATTATAACACGCCAGGGAGATCTCCAGGGAAGTGTAATGCCTGGCAGGGTTTCTCCTTCACCTTCATGTGGTTCGGGCAAGGTAACTTTATATCGATTCTTTAAGCCGATATTGCTCAGTTTCGTTGCACAATAATTTTTGTCCAGGTCAGCTTCGTGAATGAGGTACCAGCAAGAACTGTCCATTGTATTAAAAAGTGCAGGATAGCACCAGTTTTGCTCATCACTGGCATCCCGCATGGTTTGATAGAGCCCTTCGTTGGAAAGATCGAATTTTTCGAGCCATCGCTGTGTGCTGTCGGGGATCAGGTATGATGTCAGCTCATCCTTAATTTTATAGGTACCGGTGTTTTCAGGAAATTCATAGCGGAAGGTAACACCGTTGTTATAAGCCCTGAGAATAATATTCAGTTTAGCCTTCGAAGGATTTTCAAACGACAAAACCATTTCATTCGCGGTATTGCTGCACTCTTTCCGTTTCCCTGATATTGCTGTGTATTGATCTTTTACCCGGG
>CP070654.1:1279938-1282184 GCA_020354785.1 Bacteroidales bacterium | reverse complement strand
AATAACAACCCCTTTAAAATTCATTTCCCGTTTTAACAGCTTTCCGATAATTTCCTCAGAAAGACTTGCAGGTAGCAGAAGGTTGTTTGATTTCTGCCTCTGATAGGCCGGAAAAGTCAGATGTCCTATCATAACTGAAGGTGCTCCATAGTCAATAAGAGTTTGAAATACTCTGCCATATGTTCTCTTCCAATGTTTCCAGTCTAAAGTGTTTGATGCTGTCAGCAAATGCTGGTCACGTATGGTCGACCCGTCACCCGGAAAATGCTTTATTGTAGTAATTATATTCTGGCTGTGCATCCCCTGAATTTGTTTCTTCAATAATGGTATTGCCAGGTCGGGATTATCAGAGACAGCCCGCTCATTAACAAGAGAATGCAAAGGATTCATGTTGAGATCTGCTACAGGATGCAATAACCAGTTTATCCCAAAATCCCTTGCTTCCATAGCTATTGATTTCCCGTAATGATATGCCAGCTGTTGAGAATTTGCAGCACCAAGTGCCATTTCTACAGGCATATGGGTATAAGCAGGAAATTTTTCACCCAGCCCTCTTTCAAAATCCTCCATAAAGATTAGCGGGTGTTGTGAGGCTTCAGAATATTCCCTTATGCTTTCCTTCATATAATAAGACATTGTTGAGTCCTTTGGAGCAAAATAAAAATAATACCAGTCTGCCATAAAAAATCCTCCCACCGGATATCTCAGGAAAAAAGTATCCAGGTTGCCCCCTTCAAATTTTTCAAAGTCATAAAACTTTGAAACAATAATCATTGTCTGCCCGATCTTTTCTCTCAGAGCTAATGATTTCCAGGTAGTATCTTCTGGTACAAATTCTGAAATCCTGTTATCTGAATCAGAATCCGGCTGTTTTTGAATATTTCTGCATGATACTGTTGTAAGACTTATAACAGATACAAATAATAAAACCTGAATAATAAATATATTTTTCATAGGATTATTCATTAATTTTTTTTTACTGCTGAGCTGACAAATGAAATGTTAGAAGATACATAAATACTAATTTTTGTAAATAATAACAAACAAGACATATGACTGAACAGCCTCGACAGGGGTTAGTTGGAATTGTTATTGTTTTTTCTTAACTTTGTTTAGAACTTGATAATGAGAGGCTTATTAATCAAATCTAACAAAGCCTTGTGTAAGACTTTTTCGCTGTCTCACGTTAGTACGCAATCTTAATACTTAATACCATTGGAACCGAAAACCGAATATAAATTTGACAAATCAACCGGTATATTGTATAAATATTACCATGGACATGTTAATCTTAAGGTTATAACTTCTTCATGGCAGTATGCATTTGACAATAATATTATTCCCAAAAATGTCAAAGGATTTATATTAGATTTCAGGGATGCGACTCTTAAAATGAATATAAAAGAGACTTCCAGGATCGCTGATTTTTATGGTCAACATTCGAATGTTTTTAAGAATAAAAAGGTCGGCTTAATTATGCAGGAACCGGAACAGGTTGTGTTTCCAATAGCAATTGAATTAGAAAATATTGAATTCTTTCCCCGTCCCTTTTATACAGAGACAGCAGCTATCAAGTGGATTTTAAAAGGTTAAAAATTATGATAGTAATAAAAACAAACCTTGTGTATTATTTCTATTTAATATGTAGTTTACCGGTTTGTAAATAATTCCCTGACCTGAGCCTTAATAAATAAATTCCGGGTTCTAATCCTTCCCGCTGAAAATTAATGGTGTTAAGGCCTGTATTATAATAATCATCTACCAGTATTTTTATTTTCTTACCTGTTAAATCATATATGCTAAGCTCAGCATGGCGGCTTGCAGGCAAATAAAAACTTATTGTTGCGTTTTTTGCTACTGGATTTGGATAGATCCCAAGCAATAATGATTCTTCCGGCACTATGCTTTGATTTCGTTTTATATTTACAGGTTCAGAATAAATGATAAATTCCAGGGGATCAGCAAGAATTCCTGCGCCTGCATTTGCTGTTACTATATCATCGATATTTTCCGCACTATCAGGAGTATATCCGTAATAATCCTTAGGATCAAAAACAGAGCCTGTCTCTTCAGGACTGCCGCTATTATCAAAGAAGTTATTTATGTTATTAATATAACCTGGTGGTGATTCAATGCCTAGCCCGCCGGTAACTGCAGGATATTCGACATTTTTAAAATAATTACTTTCAACAAGTACTTCGGCTTCACAGGTGGATGCTATACCGTATGTTATTATATCATTATAA
>CP070654.1:1277583-1279838 GCA_020354785.1 Bacteroidales bacterium | reverse complement strand
TAGCCAAGTATTCATCATAAGCTATTAAGTTAACCTGTAAAGGAAGTTCTTCAACCTTATTGCAAATAAATTCATCCAGCCCGATATTACCTATATAACCGGGTAAGTCATTTTTACCCTGATGGTCACCTTTATACAAAATATAGACACCCGGATATATGTTGAATTTACCTTTGTCAGGAACAGGATTATATGTGTTTCCTTTATCAATACTATATGCTTTAAATTCATCACCAAGGTCAGGAAGATTTATCTTCATCTGCCACTCCCTGTATATCGGCCGGGATACAACTTTATCCTTACCCGGTCTGGTAAATGGATCACTAACGATCATAGCATCGGGATATACTTCCAGCCTCCATACCCCATCCATAATTTTATCCAGGAAATAAATACCTTTTCCTTCATATTTTACTACAGACGAAGATCCATAACCTACAATTCTTACAAGACTGTCAGGACTTGACGGAACCGTACCGGTGTTATTAGAGTACATAAATTTATCGGTAGTAACCATCTCGCTCAGGTTCTCTTCGTAGCTTACCCTGAAAGGTCCGAAAGAGGTATTTTCAGGGTAGTTGCCATATGTTTTCCATAGTGGTATATTTTTCATTACTTCTCCTGCTATCATTGCACTAACAGCTTTACCAGGTGAGTAAACCATATTTAAGAAATGCGTCTGCCATCCCAGGTTATAAGGTGCAGTAACCATCATGTCATAAGAAAACATAGCTACAAACTGGGCTCCGGCTGATCTGAATGTTCTTGTCATAGCCGGGTACATATAGCCGTTATACATATCCGGAGAATCAAATTCATAAACAAGCCTTGGCATTTTTGATATTTCAGGATTAGACATCGGCGGAAAATCGTCCACTGTACGCAGGAAGTTTCCCTTTAAGGTTCTGCCGGATACGAGGCCCGACGGGTACCACGCAAAGCTGGCACCCTGGATCGCGGATTTTTTTAAAGCATATCCAATTTTTTGATCCTGGCTGTAATTGTGGAACAGTATTTTATCGCATCCCGTGGACCTCACTGCATCTACCAGTTGGTTTATATAGCCTATTGAACCTGCAGTATCTTCTGGGTGATGCCATGGTTCGTTAATCATCTCAATAAAAAGAATGGAAGGTTCATCTTTTAATGCTATACCTGTATATGGATTAACATGGTTCAGAATCTGCCCAAGGTAGTTCACCTGGACTTCAATAGCTTCCGGATTTGTTCCCAGCTCACCCCTCCCGTAGTATTTTGAAAAACCATTGGCCGTAGTATCACCCCAGCCGTCAGGCCACATTGAACTGTATGTAGTTATGGGAGTAAACAACATGTATATTCCACGTTCCCTGGCTTTTAATATAAGATAATCCATCAGGTCAAGGTGATCGTTTTCAACCAGGTTCCCAAGTGAATCACTGTTTTCCCAGTCGCCCCACAGGCAAATTCTCAATCCATCCCAGCCCATACGGGCAAAATGTGCCATATCCTCCTCAATAACCTTTTTCCTGTCGTTTGTGATATATCCTGCTGCACGGTAATCACTGGCCGAAGGCAGGCAATAATTGGCGCCAAACAGTGCCACTTCTTCATTATTATCGCTCCAGCGTATTATGCCTTTATCATCTAAAAATACGCTTCTGAACTGAGTTTTTTTTTCGGTCTCAACTCGTGAGCCATTACATCCTGCAAGTATATTGGCAACTATAAGTATAACAATAATATTATTGATCCTTAATTTCATATCAACTTTTATTCAAATTGAACAACTGCTTTGTATTCGGGAATAAACTGAGTATTGTTAATTTTAAATATTCTTCCTGACTGGCTGAAATCAGGTATTAGTTCAGGAGCAAAATCCTCATAAAAGGGTGCGTCCTTATATAAAGGCCTGAAATAAAATAACATTTCCTTTGAGTCGGGCTGATCCATAAATCTTTTAAAGCCGATTTCCCAGTCTGATCCGTAATAGAAATTGTCTGCCACCAGTTCATTGTTTATAAAACCCATACCTGTATCACCCAGGTAATTGATTCTCAGGAAGACATCGTTAAGTCGTTCCGGCATTTCGGATGGAATAGTAATTAAGAGTTTGTTATTTGTTACCTGATTAACTTCCTGCTTAATTTTAATATCAGGCATAATCAAATTATAACGGGAAAATAAATTACTTTCTCCTGTAAGACTTTCCAGCTTACCATGACTTGCTTCAGGAACGTACTCCAGGGCCGGGTAAATATCTAATTCGATATCAG
>CP070654.1:1275224-1277483 GCA_020354785.1 Bacteroidales bacterium | reverse complement strand
GCCTATGATGAAACCGAAAAAGGTACACCGTTACCAAATATTAACAGATGCCGCCGCTGTGCCATATGTCTGGGATCATGTCCTGAAAGGGTTATTAACTTTGGTGACTATTCTGTCAATAGTATATCAGAAATGATCAAGTCGGTTTCCATGCCTGAAAAATCAGAAGAAAAACCCCGCATTTTGGCATTCGTATGCGAGAACGATGCATATCCCGCATTTGATATCGCCGGATTACACCGGCTGAAGTACAGTGCTTTTATCAGAATTATACCTGTCAGATGCCTGGGATCCATTAATATAGTATGGATATATGACGCACTTTCAAGGGGGTTTGATGGTATTTTGCAGATAGGTTGTAAGCCGGGAAGCAATTATCAGTGTCACTTTATGACAGGAAGCGAGTTGGGAGAGATTAGAGCAAAAAATCTGCAGGAAACATTGAGCAGACTTATGCTGGAACCGGAAAGGATAAAAACAGAATTTGTGGAAATTGACGATTATTACAGAATACCTGAAATAATTAACAGTTATGTTAAGGCAATTATAAAAGCAGGCCCAAATCCATTTAAGGATTTATAAAAAATATTCTTAAATTGTTAAAGTAAAAATTTCAAATTAATTCGTTGCTAAAAAATAAACTATGATTGTTACTTTTGTTCATGTCTGGGTTAAGGAAGAATATATCGAGGCCTTTATTAAAGCCTCCGTGAGCAACCATAATGAGTCGGTTAAAGAACCAGGGAATTTGAGGTTCGATTTGTTGCAGGATGCAGGCAATCCTTCAAAGTTTGTCCTGTATGAAGCATATGAATCAGATGAGGCTGCCGCTGCCCATAAAACAACACCACATTACCTGAAATGGAAGGAAACTGTGGCTGACTGGATGGCAAAGCCCCGGGAAGGTATAAAGCATTTAATATTATGTCCCACAGATAAAACAGAATGGTAGAGTCATTTAAATTCTCCAGGGTACCGCAGATTATATTTGGTCCGGGCAAATTAAAAGAGCTTCCCTCAGTTATTAGAAAATATGGCAGCTCGGTATTAATTATTACCGGGGCCAGGTCTTTTGAATCAACAGCAAGAGGTAAGGGACTTTTCAGGGAACTTGAAAGTAAACAATTTGCAATTCACAGGGCAAGGATACAAAATGAACCTTCACCGGCTGATATAGATAAGATTACCGGGAACTACCTTAAAAAAAATATTGATGTTGTTGTTGCTATAGGAGGAGGGAGTGTAATGGACACGGGCAAAGCAGTATCTGCAATGATTTTATCAGGTGAGGGTGTGAAGGATTATCTCGAGGGTGTCGGCACTAAAGTACATTCAGGCATAAAACTTCCTTTTATTGCAGTTCCGACTACTTCAGGTACAGGAAGTGAAACTACAAATAATGCTGTAATCTCGGAAATTGGTGAAAAAGGTTTTAAGAAATCCCTGCGGCATGATAATTTTATTCCTGATTATGCAATTGTAGATCCTGAGCTTACGCTAAGCTGTGATCCTGAAATTACTGCGGCAAGCGGAATGGATGCATTTTCACAATTACTTGAATCATATCTGTCAGATAAAGCAAGTATTTTTACAGATTCCCTTGCGGTTGAGGGATTAAGATGTATCAGCATGTGCCTTCTAAAGGCATATAAAGATGGTAATTATATTGAAGCCAGAACGGGCATGGCCTATGCTGCAATGGTTTCGGGAATTACGCTGTCAAATGCCGGATTAGGTGTTGTACATGGCTTTGCTTCTGCCCTGGGGGGATATACTGAAATACCGCATGGTATAGTTTGTGGAACTTTAATGGGCAGTGCCAACAGAAAAAATGTGGATGTACTTTGTAAGGAGCATAAAATCAAAAACGCACTAATCAAGTATGGGATTGCCGGTAAAATGTTCATTGACAATAAAGGTAAGAGTGATGAATATTATGCAAGGGCATTTGCCGATCATATTGAAGAATTAATAACAATTCTGAAACTTCCCCGGTTGGGAGACTTTGGCATTAAAACTGAACATGCTGATAAAATTGTTGATTCAACAAGTCTGAAAAACAATCCTGTATCACTTTCCAGGGCAGACTTGCTGGAAATTATTTTAAACAGGATATAGATTTAAATATATTAATAATAAATTGGATATTTTTGTTCTGTTTTAATGAACTTAATGTATTAAATATACGTTTAATATATACCTGATATAATAAAAATGTAAGATGTTAAGAAAGCTGGCTTTGCTTTATATTATTGCTGT
>CP070654.1:1272846-1275124 GCA_020354785.1 Bacteroidales bacterium | reverse complement strand
TATTACATTAATTGCCAGAAGAATAATCAGAAATATTAACGGAATAAATGCCTGGTAGAGTTTTGGCGATTTAATATTATTCATTTTATTGCAAAATCGTTGCACATTAAAATTTCTGCCAAAGTACACAAATTAATTAAAGATTTAGTTAAGGTTTTTTAACATATTTTATTATAATTTTGTCTGGCTAATGCATATATTGGAATAATTTTTGAAGCAGGCTTATAAACTTCGGATATGAATTTAGAATATAACTTTTTTGAACCGGATAATAAAATACCACCTGCTAAAGGTAAAGTATTAATTTCTGAGCCTTTTTTACAGGATAATTACTTTAAGCGGTCAATTATTTTATTAACAGAACATTCAGAAGAAGGTTCCGTAGGATTTGTGCTGAATAAACCTGTTAATTTACAGGCTAACGAGGTTATAAATGATTTTCCAAAGACTGATGCTCTTATATCATTGGGAGGGCCGGTTAATACTAATACCTTGCATTATATACATACCCTGGGAGATATAATTCCGGGAAGCGTGAAGGTACTTGAAAACATATACTGGAGCGGTGATTTTGAAATAGTGAAAAGATTAATTGAATCCGGTAATCTTGCCAGGGAACAGATAAGGTTCTTTTTAGGTTATTCCGGCTGGCATGCACACCAGCTTGAAGATGAACTGGCTGAAAATTCGTGGGTTGTTACCGAACTTAATCCTGAAGAAATCATGGCGCCTATTAGCAAACACTTCTGGCAGGCGACCCTGAAGAGAATGGGCAAAAAATATGAGATGTGGTCAAATTTTCCTGAGAATCCCCAGATGAACTGATTATGAACGATTAAGTACAAATAATATTCTGTAATTCTGTCCCTGTATTTTAATCATAATCCCTGAAGGTCACTTCATTTAATTTCTGTATGAGTAATTTAGATGTTTTATTATAGTATCTTTTTTGTCTGAATGCAACTACCCACCTGATGCCCGTTATTACATTAGTTAAAAAAAGTTCATCGGCAGTGAGGAGATCCTGTATAGTAAGCGAACAATTATCATTAATAAAATATCCCAGAGATTTTATTAATTGAATAACCTTATATCTCATTATTCCATCCAGACAACCTTCATTGAGTCCGGGAGTGAAAAATTTCATTTCCTTTGCAATAAAAATATTTGAACCTGTACATTCGGCTATTCTTTGTTTTTCATTTAAGATGATGCTGTCGTCAAGTTTCTTTTCATTTCTGTATATACCTGCCATTACATAGACCAGTGAATTAGTCGATTTTAAATTTGATAAGACATTTACAGGTTTAAGTATATCCTGGTAGATATCTACAGCATAACCCTTTATATTAAGTATATACTTGTCATAATCAAGTGGTGAAGACTCAAGAATAAAGGAAATATCATTTGTCGAGGGCGCATATAACCCCCCCGGATTTCTGAACACTGTTAGTCTTATTCTGGCACCCTGAAGCTGCCGATTTTTATTAAGAATACTTATTATAATTTTTCTGAAATAGTCAAATTTAAAAGTGTCCGGAATATTCATCTTAAGAACCTTCATGCCTTTAATTAGTCTGTTTATATGTAATTCCAGAAACTGTGGTTCTGTACCATTGGCATGTATGGTTTCAAACAGTGCATCACCATACCTGAAAGCCCTGTTACTGCTGTCAATAACAGGCTGATCTGATTTGATAAAGTCCCCGTTCAGACATATGTATTTACTAATTTGCATTGTCCCGGGTTAAGACCGAAATATTAAAAAGAATGCTTGAAATTATGTATAAAAGCCTCAATAATTCATTTATAAAATTACCTAATAATCTGTAATCAAGAATTATTGGAAATATAAGTCCGAATACCGCCCCGATAAAATGAGCATCATGATTTATATTATCAATATTTCTTTTACTCATGTATTGTGAATAAATAAGATATACTGCTCCCAGAATAATTCCGGGAACAGGCAGTAGTCCGTATAAATACAACATTTTCCACGGATTAAAGAATATATATGAGAATACAATCGCTGAAACTGCTCCAGATGCCCCGACAGAGTTATACCATGCATTATTTCTTTGCTTGTAAAGACTTAACAGGGAAGATAATACAATCCCCAGTATATAGAATAACAGAAAAATAAACCAATGAAATTTTACTGTTTCGGGTGAGAGGTAATACTTAAAATATTGTTCGACTACAGGACCGAATATAAATAAAACCAGCATGTTGACAATAAGATGAACCCAGTTGGCATGTAAAAATCCATGGGATA
>CP070654.1:1270432-1272746 GCA_020354785.1 Bacteroidales bacterium | reverse complement strand
CAAAAATTATCTTCATCGTGTTCATAAAAATCGTCCAGAAGTTCCCTTATAGGCACCATACCTTCACACTTGTTTTCTATAATCTCAACATACAGTCCCCATTCTGTAACACCGGAAATTATTCCTTCATATTGCCTGCCTGTTTTATCCAGCATAAACTCCACCTGTTTATATTTTACTGACATCCTTTCAGCTTCTTCGGCCCGTTGCTCCATATCTGATGAGTGCTCGCATTTTCTTTCATATTTTTTAAAGTTTTTTGAGCCTTTGCCCTCCAGATAGTCAGCTAACATACGGTGAACCATAACATCGGGATACCTTCTTATCGGCGATGTAAAATGTGTATAAAATTTAAATGCTAGTCCGTAATGCCCGATATTTCTTGTTGAGTATTCTGCTTTTGCCATTGTTCTTATCGCAAGGGTTTCAACCATGTCCTGTATATTCTCACCCTTTACGTCTGCCAGTAATTTATTTAATGATTCCGAAATTTTCAGGTTGGATGACAGATTCAGCCTGTGTCCGAATTTTTTCATAAAATGAGAGAACTTACGTAGTTTCTCCGGGTCAGGCCTGTCATGTACTCTGTAAACAAATGTTTTTTTATCCTTTTTGTCAGCAACATCGCCTATGAGTTCAGCGACCTTTTTATTTGCCAGCAGCATAAATTCTTCAATAAGCTCGTTTGATTCCCCGTGCTCTGTAAAATATACTCTTAGAGGAAATCCTGTTTCATCAATATCAAATTTTACCTCTTCACGCTCAAAATCTATTGAACCATTTTCAAATCTTCTCTTTCTTAGTATCTGTGCCAGATCGTTAAATTTTAAAATTTCATCTTTTAAATCGCCTTTACCCGTATCAATTATGTACTGGGCTTCCATATAGGTAAATCTGCGGTTGGAATATATGATTGTCCTTCCAAACCATTCATTTAATACATTGGCATTATCATCAAGTTCAAAAACTGCCGAAAAACAAAGTTTTTCTTCATTGGGGCGTAAAGAACATACATTGTTTGACAGTTTTTCAGGCAGCATAGGCACAACCCTGTCAACCAGGTAAACCGAAGTCCCACGCGCAGAAGCCTCCTGGTCCAGTAATGATTTTGTCTTCATATAATGGGTAACATCAGCTATATGAATTCCTGCTTCCCAGTTACCATTTGGCAGCTTTTGTAACGATAAAGCATCATCAAAGTCTTTAGCATCTTCAGGATCAATCGTGAAAGTTGTGACATCACGGAAATCGCGCCTTTTTTCATAGTCTGCTTCGGTGATTTTATCCGATAATGTCTCGGCTTCTTTTTCTACTTCCTCGGGAAACTTATATGGCAGTCCGAATTCCGCAAGAATGGCATGCATCTCTGTTTCATTATCTCCCGGCTCACCAAGAACCTCAATAATTTCTCCAAACGGATTTTTTGACTTTCGAGGCCATTCAGTGATTTTTGCTATTACCTTTTGTCCGTCTGAAGCTCCATTCAACTTGCCAAGCGGGATAAACAAATCAAAAGGCATCTGCCGGCTGTCAGGAAGAAAAAAAGCGAAGTTCTCACTTATCTCTACGATACCGACAAAGGTATCTCTTGCTCTTTCTATTATTTCAATAACTTCACCCTCAGGGAGCCTGCTTTTTTTCTTTGCAAAAAGGTATACTTTTACAGTATCGCCGTTTAAAGCGCGGTTGAGGTTTCTTTGCGAAATAAATATATCCTCAGTCACTGATTCCGAACTTACAAATCCATAACCGCCGGTAGCAATATCAACCTTGCCAATAACATGGCCGGCACGTGACCTTAACTTAAATTTCCCTGTATAAATCTCTTCAAGGTCATTGGCCTGTGTTAATTCATTTAATACTTCTACAATTAATTTTCTTGTTGATGTATCTGTAATTTGTAAATACTTTGCTATTTGTTTATGATTTAAGGTTTTTTTAGGATTATTGGAAAACAATCCAAGAATCCTGTTGGTCAGAGACTTTTTATTGAAAGTGGCTGATTTTTTCTTTTTTTGTTTTTTTCTGCCCATGTATTTAGAAAGAAAGGATTTACAAAGTAACAAATTTACGGGCACTTATGACAAACCTCATTAACTAATTCCTTGCCGTCAGTAAAATCTTTGATATTTTGCATAGTTGTTTGCGCTATATTATGCATTGCTTCCTTTGTAAAAAACCCTTGATGGGAAGTGATAATTACATTATTAAATGTCAGCAGGCGGGCAAGGATGTCGTCTGTTAATACCCTATTTGAAAGATCTTCAAAAAAGTATTCGCTCTCTTCTTCATAAACATCGAGCCCGGCAGCCAT
>CP070654.1:1267986-1270332 GCA_020354785.1 Bacteroidales bacterium | reverse complement strand
GTCTGAAATGCATTTTCAGGCACCCATGTAGCTGTATAATGACTAAGGCTCATCGGATCATAGCCCCTTGTACTCTGTACAAGACCCAATTCAGCTATGCCATATACAGGAGTCCTTCCAACATCTTTACCATCAGCAACAATAAGCCGTTCAGGATCCTCTTCCCTTATCCCTTTAACAAGTGCTTTTACAACCTCCACATACCTTGTCTCTTCTTCCAAGGAAGGTGGTTCATTAATAAGATCGAAACTCAGTTGTGAATTTGGTATACCCTTATAGCGCCCTGCAAATACTTTCCAGTGATATACTGCAGCATCCAGCGCCCTTTGCATATTTTCAGGAGTATCTTCGAAAAGATCAACAGGTTCAAGATTGCGCCCGTTTATACAATAACCCGGAACACGATGGAAGTTAAGGTTTATATGTATATTATACCGTTTACCCAGTTCAACCACCTCGTCAATATCCCTGAGTACATCCTCATCAATATTATACCAGTCATCTGTTGAAGCCCAGTTCCAGTATGACATCGGTATACGGGCAAAGTCAAATCCCCAGTCAGATATTATCTCGAAATCTTCCTCATTAAATTTTTTTCTCTGACCCTGTCCGCTGAATTTTGCCAGCAGATTGAAACCCCTGTAGAGGGAATATTTCTGGATTGATTTTACGGGACTGGCTAAAATATCAATTCCGGGAACTGTAAGAGATACTGCTCCGAGAGCAGCACCGGTCTTTATAAAATCACGTCTTTTCATAGGTTTGTTTTCGAGTTTTAATTTTTAGTTAATTTATTAACTTTTAATCTGACTTTAACAACTTAATGCAATTCATCAGAGCCCGCGAATTGTGATAGTTAATCTTCCAGTCATATGCCTTGGGGGCCAAAAGTTTATCCGGACTATTATCCAGCCCTTCTTCATACCAGCCCCTGTATTTATGGTCAATCAGGTACTTATCTATATATTCCCATTGTTTCATGAAAGCATTATAATACATGTCATCCCCAGGAAATAATTTTGCCATCAGCAGCAGGGCATTAAGACCTTCTGCCTGCGCCCACCAGACTTTTGCGTTGTTTATTATAGAGACATTTTCCGAGCCTTTAAAGTAATACCCGGCATCGTAAAATCCACCCCTGTCTTTATCCCATCCGTTAGCAAGGGCATGATCAACCAGCTTTCTGGCGTATGTTATTGTTTTGAAATCGGAATCAATTCCCAGTACATGAGAGGCTTCAAGCATAAGGTATGCTGTCTCTACATTATGGCCAAATGAAATATGATCAAAGTAATAATTGGCTTCTCTGACTGCATCAGCTGAGTCACGAAATGATACGGGTGTCCAGTCTCTTTCAAAAAACAGTACCAGATAGCCCTTTTTATTCATTATTGTATTCCTTATTAATGAGAGCATCTCGAGCAGGCGAATTTCAAGAGTATTATCGGGCCAAACTCTGTATAATTCTGTAAAAGCTTCAAGCAAATGAATTGAAGTATTCTGATCTTTCCAGTTTGCTGCAGACAGGTAACTTGAAATTTCTCTCAAATCACTGTCTGTTGAAGTTGATGGCCAGGAACCATCCCGCCTCAATACATTAAAATACCCTTTATATTGTGGATCGTAGCTGTGCCTGTTAATCCAGGCAAAAGTCCTCTTTGCAAGATTCAGAGCTGAGGTATCCCCTGACATTCTGTAATAAGAAACAAGGGCATAAATGGCAAATGCATTCCCGTATGTAATCTTATAATTACCAAAGTTACTATCGGTGTATTCACCCCTGCGGTTAAGCTGCGAGTAAAAGCCTCCATATTCTTTATCCCACATTCTTTCCTTCAGGAAAAGGAATCCATGTTCAGCTGTTTGTCCGTATATGGAATCATTATAAAACATTGCAGCTTCCGAAGCAGTCCATATGTGCCTGGACTGGGTTACCAGCATTTTATTCTGAGGACCCCGGGGCTGCCAGTCAAATGTAAATCCACTGAGAAATCCTCCGTAAACGGTGTCCAGAGATAAAGGATACCAGGCATTTAATAAATCGTGTCTGAGCGACTTTTCCAGTTCAGCAATCAGTATTCCATCTTCTTGTTTCAGGGGGAAGACCCATCCTGAACCAATTATTATTACCAAATTTAAAAGTGTTATTTTGACAATTTTCATACAGCAGTTTTTTCCGGTTTTGTTTAATACTGCCAGAGTTGCTTTTATGGGATTATTATCAAATATTTATAGAAAGGACTGCCACACCAGGGCAGTCCTTTTAAAACTAATTTTAAGCTTATTAGCTATATCCGTTATTGATTAGCCGGATTTATCTTCTCAAGTTAGCTTTTCTTTTTAAGG
>CP070654.1:1265539-1267886 GCA_020354785.1 Bacteroidales bacterium | reverse complement strand
AACAGGATATCTTAATGATGTTGGCATTGCCATATATTCATATAATTCATTAATTTTAAAATTTACATAATCGTCATTATAATTCTTAATACATATGCATTTCATAAGCTCTCTTTGATTTCAAATTAGACATAAATATTTAACCTCAAATGATTTTTATATTGATATTTGATTAACTGCAAATAGTTAACAAAGGAGAGGGCTTTTTGTTAAATATTATATCCTTTTTTTAGTAGAAGTAATTTAAATGTTCTTTCCGCGGTATTTTGAATTAATGTGCCGGCATTTTTCATTGCATATTCTATATCCATGAATTTGTCAGTAACAGGGACAATACTCTCAAAACCTTTTTCATATAATTCTTCAATCCTTTCACCCAAAGCTCCGGCAATTGCTATTACAGGTTTATTGAATTTTGCAGCAGCCTGTGCAACTCCAAAAGGTGTTTTACCAAATTGTGTCTGGTAATCAATCCTCCCTTCACCTGTTATAACAATATCTGCCCGTTCAATTTCCTTTTCGAGCTTCACTATGTCTTTTACTATTTCGAAACCGGGACTTAATTCCGCTTTGAGAAATACCATCAGTGCAGCTCCTAATCCACCGGCTGCCCCTAAACCTTTAATATTTTGTATATCAATACCCAGAGAAACCCTTATTATATTTGCATAATGCCTTAGATTGTCATCCAGTTTTCTGACCATTTCCTTATCTGCTCCTTTTTGAGGGCTATAAACAAATGCTGCACCCTGGGGCCCGTATAAAGGATTATCAACGTCACAGGCAACAAGTACCTGGCTTTTTTTTAATCTCTCGTCTAATTTTGTAAGATCAATTTCAGTGAGACTGTCAAGAGTACCTCCTCCATAACCTATTTGCTTACCCCGTGAATCCTTGAATATGCCGCCCAGTGCCTGGGCCATTCCTATACCTCCGTCAGTTGTGGCACTACCTCCAATACCAATTACAAATTTACGGCATCCCATATCCAGGGCATGTTGTATCAGTTCACCGGTTCCGAAAGTAGTTGTTATCCAGGGATTACGCTCGTCTTCTTTCAACAGCTCGATGCCCGATGCTGCTGCCATTTCTATTACTGCTGTTTTTCTGTCTCCCAGTATACCGAAAAATGATTCTATTTTACGCATCAGAGGATCATGCACTTCAACTTTGATAATTTTACCTCCGGTAGCATCAACCAGGGCCTCAACTGTTCCTTCTCCTCCGTCTGCCATTGGCAATATTTTAATATTCGCCTCAGGCATAATTCTTCTTATCCCTATTTCGATATTCTGAGCTACCTTTCTGGAACTAAGGCAATCCTTATAAGAATCGGGTGCAATTAATATATTCATTCACTCTTTTACGATGCGTGATTAGTAATTAAAACTGCTATTAGATCGTAGTTCTGCTGGAATATCCATTTAATTATTTCTATATTTAACTAAATTATAAAAAAATGGCGGAACAGGAACTTAAATGGGATGCGAAACTTTACCAGGAAAACTCTGCTTTTCAGTTTGAACTTGCACTGATGGCTATTGAGAGGCTTCAACCCGGGGCTGGTGATAAAATACTTGATATCGGCTGTGGAAATGCCATTTCAACCATAGAGCTGGCAAAGCATGTTCCGGAGGGAGAAGTTGTTGCAATTGAGGTTTCATCGGAAATGTATGAACAGGCCATTGAAAATATCAGGGAAAGAGATATTAAAAATATAACTGTTATAAAAGATGATGCATTTAATATAAATTACATTGATGAATTTGACGGGGTATTTTCAAATTCGGCTATTCACTGGATTTATGATCTTGAGAGCATGTACAATAAGATTTATAAGGCGTTAAAACCTGATGGTAAAATAATGATTCAAACGGCCTTAAAAAATAATAATCCGCTTATTGATACTGCATATAAATTACTGTACGAACCGGAATTTAATGAGTCTTTTAAGACCTTAAGCCTCCCCTGGAGATTTCTTGACGAGGGCGAAACAAAAAGTATATTGCAGGATAATAAATTTGACAATATTGTTGTTGAGCCATACCTGTATAAAATTGAATTTGATAACCTGAAAAAGCTAATTGATTTTTTCAAGTCAGCAGCTCTGATTCCTTTCTTTTCAGTTATGCCTGAAGAACAATACGGCTGGGTGATTGATAAATTCCTGAAGATATATTTTGATCTAAGCAAATCAGATCACTTATCTGTTGAAATGAACAGGGTGTTTGTGAGGGCAGAAAAACGATTTAAGATTAACGATTAACGATTTTAGATTTTTGATTTGATATTTAGCTCACAGCAGTAGAACAATAGAACAATAAAACAATATAACAGTAGAACAATA
>CP070654.1:1263077-1265439 GCA_020354785.1 Bacteroidales bacterium | reverse complement strand
CCCGAATTTGGATTTCTCTGGTAAGGATTAATTTCCGTATCTGTTCCGCCTACCTCATTCCAATGGGTAATGTTACCTGTATAGATATCCTGTATCTCTTTTACTGTTAGTGAATTGACAGGATTGTTAATATTTACTATAAATACAAAAGCATCAAATGCAATTGGTGTAGATTTTAATTGTACGCCCATACTGTCTGCCAGATAAATTTCATCATCCGATGCTGCACGTGCAACGATTATAATATCATCAATTCTATTGATAAGATTCACATAAGATGAGTGAGTCCCGTTATGAGTAATACTATCAAGAATAAACTGTGCAATATCAGGTTCTTCATCAAATGACGGCCATATCCGGTAGGTCTCATCGAACCAGCCCGGCATCCAGGAATATTCAACACCCAGCAATTTACACGCAATTAGTACTTGCAGGGGATGAGCTGATGTAGAACCGTCAACTTTTGGATAATTTTGAATTGTTAGGCTGTCTAAGTTAACTATGATGTCACCATTGTCCGATTTATCCTTACAGCCTGATAAGGATAATATTATTGACAAACCCAGTAAATAAATCAGGATGCCGGCAGAACATAGCAAGGTTTTCATTTTTTTTAAGATTTAGGGTTTTTATTAATACTTATTGCTTTCTTGCCCTAAGATGGAATTCCAGGGGAATTAGTTGCTTAACTCCAGATTTTATTTTTCAGATTGCAGCTTGGCAGGTAAGTTATTTACTTAATCTATAATAAGGTATCCGTTTTATGGGTTCAAATCCAAGTTTTTGTGCTAATTTGTAGGAAGCGGTATTTTCCAGTCTGCATGCCCATACAGGTTCAAAATTATTTTCCAGGCAATAATCAATAAGTGCAGAACAGGTAAATTGTGCAAATCCTTTACCACGGAATTCTTCCATTGTCTCAATTCCTAATTCCAGTTTATCATCATGTAAAAAAGCAGAATAAGATGTGGAAGCCACCTTATTTTCATAAATCAAACTAAAACCAATACCATTATTATAAAATTCTTCCGCATTATTCCAGAAGTTCATTGGGACTACACTTCCCTTCATTTTTCCAAAAATTTCCATATCTGTTTGTACAATTTTAAAATCCTTATTTACATTCCTTTGTTTAAAATTTAAAAATGTATCCGCGTTGAATTTGAAATTTATTCTTGTATTCAGCTCAATTATGTTATTTCTTTTTTCAATTAAGTTGTCTTCATATTTAACCATACTGTCTTTGAATATTTCTGATAGCTTTGAATCCCAGTCAGAAGGAAATGCCTGCATCCATTCATATTTGTCCCTGATTTTATTCGTATTCAAAGCATAGTCTCTGAGCTTGTTATTAAAGTCATTGTTATCTGAATTGCCAAAAAGAAGAGACATATTATATGGATGAACAACATGAAATGTTTGAGGTTCATCTGCATTATCAGCATATACTGAACCGGAAACATGTTTTTCTACTACCGAACGGGCAAATAAATTATTTATCGTTACCTTTTTCAGGGGCTTAATTGCCTTATAGTATTTTTTTTCTTCAAGTTTTATCATCGGATTTCCTGGTATTTTTTTGCTACCATTTTATATTGTTCCTAACATTTTATCATGCCTCCTGTAGAACCAGGTTTATTGTTCTTCATTTGTTATATATAGTATTCCCTTGTCCAGTTGTTCCGGAAAATCATCAGGGAAGCCATGACCCAGTTCCGGATATTTAATAAACCTGTTTTCAACCCCGGCACTATCTAAGATAACTGACATTTCCTGCTGCCCGGGAAAAAATCTCTGGTCTTTTTCCCCGCAAATCATAACAATCCTGATGTTTTTGTTTTTAAATTCACTGGCTTTTTTGTAATCCAGATCCTTTGGTTTCACAGGAAATGCAAGCAACAAACCCTGTGCTGGAATATCATCGTAGGCTAACCGTAAAGATAAATCTCCGCCTGCAGACTGCCCCGCAAGTATTACCACTGAAGTATCAACAGGGTAATTTGATGCAACCTGCTTGTAGATTTCTTTAATATCTTCCAATCCTGATTCTCCGTAACTACGGGCATAAGATCCCCTGACAATTCTTCCATGGGGATATACTGAAATAAAATCACTTTTGATCTTTTTAGAATCCCAGTTTATATAAGTTGTATTATTATTTCCAATTCCTCCATGTAATACTATTATTAAAGGGTATTTATTGTCAGGATTAAAATTAACCGGCAGGTTAACAAAATATTCTGCTTTTGTATTTTCTGCAGTACTTATTTTGAGGCTGTCATTTAATAAAATAAAATCCTGAAATCTTTTGTTATCCGAGTATTCTGACAGAAAATGCGGGAATTCCTTATCTTTTTTAAAT
>CP070654.1:1260613-1262977 GCA_020354785.1 Bacteroidales bacterium | reverse complement strand
AGGAATAGGGAAATATGGGAATAAGGGAAATAGAGGAATAGGGGATAAGGATTTAAGATTAAAGATGTACGATTAACGATTTTAGATGGAGGAATAAGGGAATATGGAAATAAGGCAATAGAACAATATAAATAAATTATATGATGAAAAAACTCGTTATCATTACTTTATTATCAATACTATATGTTGATTATTCAGACGCATGTACAACATTTGTTTTAGATTATTCATCAAACCTTATTTATGGCAGAAATTTTGACTGGGATATAGGTGATGGCTTTGTAGTTATTAATCGAAGAGGTTTAACAAAAACAGCTTTTGTACAGCCCGGTGAAAAGCCTGCTGAGTGGGTTTCAAAATATGGAAGTATTACTTTTAACCAGATAGGAATTAATATGCCAATGGGAGGCATGAATGAAAAAGGCCTGGTTATTGCACAAATGGCTCTGTTTGGAAGTAAATATCCGGAAAAAGATGAGAGACCGGTAGTTGGCGGTTTAGACTGGATCCAGTACCAGCTTGACAACTCAAAATCACTCTCTGATGTTATTGAGAACAACAAAAAGATTCGTATAATTCCTGATCTTATAACATTGCATTTTTTAATTTGTGACAGCAAAGGGAATGTCGGGACGATTGAGTTTTTAAATGGTGAGGTCGTAGTACACAAAGGAAATGATATAATAGTTCCTGTATGCAGTAATGATACATATGAGAAATCTATGAATGATTTGAAAGGTTATGCGGGATTCGGAGGAGAAAAAGAAATTCCTGTTGATTTAAATGGTATACCAGATATTATTGCAAAGGCTGGCACGATGGTCAGTAATTATTCTGCAGATAAGGGAATTGATATTGTTGATTATGGGTTCAATATCCTGGAATCAGTTGGTTCGCCAACAAGAACGCAATGGAGTATTATATTTGATATTAAATCCAGGAAGATTTTTTTCAAATCACTCCAAAACAGGAATAAAAGGGAGATAAAATTTAAAGATTTTGATTTTTCATGTAAAAGCAAGTGTCGTATGATGGATATTCAAAAAAGTACTGACAGGGATATTAATAGTCAGTTTGTAAATTTTTCTCCTGAATCTTACAGGGAATATAAAATTAACCTTTACAAAGCGTATAATGAAAATGTAACAGGGTTTCCGGTTATTCCTGATGAAGTAGTAGATTTTGAAATACAACAGCTGACAAGTGGTGAATGTGATTAAAATCAGTAAAGGTGCTTTTTTGCTTTTTTCAAATCCATTAAGAATATTCCGTAGCCAACTCCGGCAAGATCAGCCTGGCGTGCCATCTGAAAGGCCATGAATTTCCCGTCATCACTTACGACAGGATTTGAGCTTTTATATCCCTTGTAGTCACTGAAAAAAATCACACGTTTAAGTTCACCGCTCCCGTCCAGTTTTAATTTATAAATATCTACACCGCCTGTCTCCCTGTCACATTCCACTAAAGTATACTTACCATCGGGGAAAATACCTTCAGGTTCATCATACTGGTTGTCTGCATTTGACATGTTCGTTATAGCACCGGTTTCTAGATCAAGAGTCATTACTTCAGTTCCCATATAACCATAGGCAGAAAAGGTAATGGCAGTTTCGTCAGGCGGAATAAAATTCTGCACTTCTATATCTGTGAATTCCGTTTCGAGATTATCCAGAATTGTTTTTTTATTGGATAGCGCAGGCTTTCCATTTTTATATACTATATCAGCTATATAAAAGAGGTATTGTCCTTCCTTAAGACTATCAGGATACTGTGTGGATGCAACGGTCCATGCAATTTTCATGTTTTTTCGCGATACTGCAGGTCCTTCGGAACACTTTGTTCCTAACCTGACAGGAGGCATTGTATAGCTTTTGTCCAGCACCCAGAGTTCTGCTTTGATTTGCCTGTTTTCATGAGGATTTTCAGCATCAAAGCTTGTACAGCCTGAAAGCAGTACATCTCCATTGGCCAGGTAAAGTGCCCTGGTAAATCCACCATGATAAAAATGGCCGGTTATCAATGATATCTTACAGGTAGTTAGCTCAAATTCATAAACATCGCCATATGTTTTTTCCACAAATAATATTTTCTTTCCATCATGTGAAAAGTCAGCCCTTTCCCCAAAACTGGTAATCCGTTTAATATATGGAGGTAAATTGTCTTCAGGATTCCCTGGTTTATCCTGCGCATTACTGTTTATAATGAGCAAAATACTTATTGCTATTAAATTGAAAATATTTCTGTTCATAATTCTATGTTTTAAGTTCAGTAAATTAGATATATTATCTGTATAAAACAACAAATACCTTGTATGATTTTAATATATGGGATGTCTCATTTGGCATGATCCCTTCCCAGTGATCT
>CP070654.1:1258115-1260513 GCA_020354785.1 Bacteroidales bacterium | reverse complement strand
TGTATTTGTAGCAAGTGACCAGTTATTATGCTTTCCTGAGCCGTTCACGTCTTTATATGGTTTTTCATGGTGTAATACCCTGTAATTATGGTGCCGTGCAATCCTTTTCATTAAGTCCATTAATATTGTATTATGATCAACAGAAAGATTACACTCTTCATATATGGGAGCACATTCAAACTGGCTGGGCGCTACCTCATTATGCTTGGTTTTTAATGGAATACCCAGCTTGTAAGCCTCGAACTCCAATTCTTTCATAAAAGCTCCCACTCTCTCCGGGATTGAACTAAAATAATGATCATCCAGCTGCTGGTCTTTGGCAGAAGCATGCCCCATTAGAGTTTTTTCAGTTAAAACCAGATCCGGACGGGCATAATATAATGCTTCATCAATCAGAAAGTATTCCTGTTCCCATCCCATAGTTGCAATGACTTTGGTTACATCCTTGTCAAAGTACTGGCATATTTCAACTGCAGCCTTATCCAGGACATTTAAAGCATTGATTAAAGGAGTTTTATGATCAAGTGCCTCCCCTGTGTAAGAAACAAATATCGTAGGTATACTAAGAGTGTTGCCAACAATAAAGGCCGGTGATGATGGATCCCATGCCGTGTAACCCCTTGCTTCAAATGTATTTCTTATACCACCGCTTGGAAAGCTTGATGCATCAGGTTCCTGCTGGGCTAATAATCCTCCTGAAAAAGTTTCAATAACTCCATCGGACTCACCCTTATCGATAAATGCATCATGCTTTTCCGCTGTACCTTCAGTTAATGGCTGAAACCAGTGGGAATAATGTGTAGCACCCATTTCCATTGCCCAGGATTTCATTCCTGAAGCAACCTGGTCAGCAATCTTTCGGTTAATCCTTGTACCTTTTTCTATAGCCTCAATAACATGATTATACGCTTCATCAGATAAATATTTTTCCATTGTTTTCTTGTCAAATACATTGACACCGAAATAATCTGATGTTACGCTGGCAGGAGCCTTTACATGTAAAGGCTTTCTTGATAAAACTTCATTAAGAGCATTAAACCTTATTGTTGCCATATTTAAATATTTTAAAAATTAATAAAATGCACCTATTTTTGCAGCAAATATACTAATTTTTATAATTTACCCCCTATTTTTTATACTTTATTTTATAAAAATATATATTTTTATTATTAACATATGATTTTACAGGGGGTATGTCTTATAATTTGTAATATATAACAGGATTTATATGGAAACACAAAGGAAAGAGTATTAAATTCAGATAGAATTCAATATGTTTGAAGCAATATTATTTAGTTTTTTCATCCACTCTTTTCCGTATTTGATTGTCAATGCATCACCTGCAAATTTGAAGACAGGGAGCTTCATGCGGTTCCCTAACACCCGGGCTGGTTCACATATCTTCCACCTGTCGTAATTTACCGCATCAAAATTATTATACTTCTTTATTCTAATCGGATATAAACAACAGGATAAAGGTTTTCTGAAATCTGTTTTTTTATCCACAAATGCCAGTTCTATTGCGCATTTGGCAATTCCTTCCTCAAATATAGTATATGCGCATTCTTTACCATCTATTATTGGGGTCACATATTCTTTCTCCTTATCAATAACATATTTTCCCTCGTTCTCTATGGTTCTGATCCCTTCAGGCCGCAGATAAGATTTTATCAACGGATATATATCCCTTAAAATATTCAGTTCATATTCTTCAAGTGGAGCGCCGGAGTCACCATGAACACAACATAAACCCTTACATTTCTTAATATTACACTTAAAATTCTCTTTTACAATATCAATACTAACTAAGGTATTTTCAATCTGCAGCATTACAATATTTTACTTTAATAATAAAGGTTTCAGCGCTTTGATGTCTTTATATGGTTTATATTTTGTTTTATTTCTCAATATATAACCAATTACAATTTGTTCACTAAAATCAAACGGCACCTCCCTGGTACTGTCAATATTGTTTTTCAAGTCATAAATCGTTAATGTACCGGTTAGTATTAATGTGTCATTTTTATTGAATGAATTACCAAATTCACCAGTATTTAAATTATATAACTTATGTTTGCATAACCTTTCCCTGATCCATAATTCCTTAAGCTCAAGCTTATCAGAGGTTGTTTCAGTTACCATTGTTATTTTATAATTTACTCCTTTTCCGGATTTTTGCCTTCCCCCTATCCACTCTTGCATCGTACATTCCAGTATCCTGAAATCCTTTTTGCAGAAAATCAGAACTGATATAAAAAGTAAAATTGTAAATATTGATTTCATTAACATTGTTTTAAAAATAAAAATATAAAAAACATATATCATATCAGGAATAATTCAAATTAATATAATATACTGTTAAATAATTTTACATAATGATGCTTTTTATAGTCTAACT
>CP070654.1:1255614-1258015 GCA_020354785.1 Bacteroidales bacterium | reverse complement strand
ATTCGTTTGTAATTTAATTATTTAGTTATAATTATCGTTTATCCAGCATATCCCACCATGTATGCTTAAGAATCAATCCGGTTGATAAAATAATAGCAATTGTTACCAGTAGTGACATGCTCTGTCTGGTGATAATAAATATCGGAAGTGCAACAAGCGCTGTCTGGCAAATAATACCAACGTAAATATTAAACATATCATTCCCGAAATTATTATTTCTCTTGAATTCCGGATTCTGCTCAATGACCTTATCATGTACAGGTTTCCAAAATCCCCATGGTCTTACCGAACTGTAAAAACTTGTTAATACTTCCATTTTTTGTGGTGGATTTGTATAAGTCCCTATAATACAACCGAACAAAGATATAACCGCTAGTAAGGGAAAGAAATATAACAATATTATATCCTGTGGGATATTTGGAAATAACGGCGGTAGTATCTTTGGAAACACTAATGCGGCCAGTATTCCGGATAACATTCCCCAGAAATAACCATGGCCGTTAAACCTCCACCAGTACCATTTCAATACGTTTGCAGCCAGATATCCACCCCATAATCCCGATACAATCCATTGCAAAACACTGTTAACATTCTTTGCAAAAAAGCCAAATATTACACTGATTATAACAACAATTAATCCGGCAGTGTAGTTTATAATTTTAATTTCCTTATTTTTTGCTTTTGGTTTTATATACTTTAGATAAATGTCATTAATAATATAGGCCTGGGCAGCATTTAATGTTCCTGCAAAAGTAGAATTAAATGCCGCTAACAATCCTGCCAATAATAATCCTAATATTCCTACGGGAGCAAACTGATTTATTGCAGAGGGCAATATTTGCTCGAAATCAATTTCCCCGGCAACAAGAAGGTCAAGCTGGTTATAGAAAATAATTGCCAGGACTGCAAATCCGGTAATAAGAAAATATCTTATGGGATTCAATATTACTGATACGAATCCGCTCATCTTGGCTGCTTCCTTCGGACTCTTTGTTGCTAATATTTTCTGCATATCATAATTAGGTGCCGGCCCTGCTGCACTTACCAGTATTCCTTTAAAAAGCATCATTCCGAAGAACAATGAAAACAAGGAATACCCATCGCTTTGTATTTTGGCATTTACTTCGCTTATAATTCCGCTCCAGTCAATATCAAGTCTTAATCCGAAGAAAGGTGAAAACCATCCTTCAGGCACATTCAACTGATGTAATGATAATGCCTTCATGGCAATTATGCCAATGACCAGAGAAGAAACTGTCATTATAAAATACTGGACAAGATCGGCCCAGACAATACTCATCATGCCTCCTATAACAGCATAGAATACCGCAAATGCCGTGAAGACTATACCGTATATGTGAGGTATATATTGCGGATTAATGCCGTATAATGCTGTCAGAAAGTTAGTATAAAGAGAATTAAGGAACGCACTGTTTTGAATCCAGGCCGGGGTATTTGATAATAATTTCAGTACTGCCTCCCATGGAATAAATATCTCAATAAACTTCCCCAAACCTATAAATCCATATGCAAGAAATCCTAAACAGCTAATTAAAGCAAAGACTACAACAATGTTATGCGATAGCGACGCTCCTAATCCCCGGCCAAATCTGGTTGATATCCATTCCGCACCTGTTGTTACATTTGAACGCCTCAGCCATGCTGACAGATAAACCATTAAGAATATCTGGTTAAAAACGGGCCACAGCCATGGAATCCATATACTTTTTAAGCCGTAAACAAATGCCAGGGTTACTAGCCACATCGTACCGGATATATCAAACATACCGGATGCATTTGAAAGACCTAACATATACCACGGCAGTTTATTTCCCCCAAGTAAATAGGATGATTTACTCTTCTGTGCCTGTCTTTTTAAAACAAGTCCGATTACTACAGTTGAAAACAAATAAACTAAAATAATTACTATGTCTATGGCTGCTAACCTCATTTTATAAATTTTAAGCTAAAACAATTTACCTGTTAAATATATAATTAAAATATTTTATTTAAACTATCGAATTATAGTTACTCTACTGCTGTAGTATTTTAAAAAATATATATTATAGATACAATTTTGTGAGTGATATCCCTTAATGCGAAACTGATAAATATCTAAACGCATATAAAGGATATTAAAGACATGGCAGTAGTATAAAATAAAAAACCCGGAATTCAGAATCCCGGGTTAATTATAAAATCTAATATCTTTTATTGAACAGTAAACTTGGCTGTGCCAATATATATACTATTATTATACAGAGATATGAAATACAATCCGCTTTCAAGGCCGGAAATATCAATTCTTGTTCCTTTGACATCTCTGAGTATTAAAGCTTCCTGGCCGATAATGTTTGTAATAACAGCTTCATAAAAATCGGCTTCAACCTGCAGATAATCC
>CP070654.1:1253113-1255514 GCA_020354785.1 Bacteroidales bacterium | reverse complement strand
AAAATCAGGAATATTAAAAGTTGTTGACAAGGAAACGGAAGAGGTTAAAGATTTATCTGGTACAGCTTTGGAATTTCAGGGTAAAGAAGCGCCAAGGAGGCTTGAGGTAATGGAAGATGGGATATTCTTGCACTCCGATCAGAACGTTGCAAAATTCAATTTTGATGGGACCTTAAAATTTAATGAATACTATCCAGCGCCACGAGAACCTGGCTGGAAACGAGCCTTGCTGTATGCTGAAGCAGTACGAGCTGCTTATATTGGTGCTGCTTCATACTATGTTTCCGGTGCTATGGCCTATGTAGAAGATGATGTGCGCAAAGAAGATGCCCTTGCTGGTGAAATGGTAGGTGTGGTTGGAGATGCTTATGCTGAGTTAGGTGATGCTGCAGTAAGCTATGCCGGTGCTGCTTTCAAGCAGGCTAATGCTCGTATGAAAGCTACAAAATCAGGCAGGGATTTTATGTTTATAATGTCTAAACAAGATAAAGACATTGTTTTGCTGAAGGTAAGTAAAATAACAGGAAAAATAGAAGGAGAAATAGCACTGGGTAAAGATCGTGAACCAATTTACGCTGTAGATGATATTACCGGACAGGTATATTACCTGACTGGCGAAAAAGAACTTACATCATATCAGGTAAAATAACATTCTTTTTTGCTGAAAGACATTAAGAGATTCTGATAATTACTGTTTGTAACAATAATTATACGTAAGCCGGGTGATAGAAGATTAATTAAACTTATATACATTTGTATAAAAAATAGCGTAAATCGTCAAGGTACGTTGGACAAATCAACCATATCATTTGTTATGAAAAAAAATGTAAGTTTCCTTTATTCTATTTGTTTCCTGCTTGTTATTGCTCTACTGACTGCTTGTACCTGTTGCAAGTCAGAGAAAAATGCCAGGTATGGAGATGCTACTAAAGAATTAATTCAGATGGTCGAGAACGACCCGGAAATTAAATCAATGCTGATTTCTTCGATAGAAAAAGCAAAGCAGATTAATCCTGACACAAACACAAATCCTGTTCAAAATCTGGAGGATTACTATGATTTTGTTTCTTATTCCGAAACAGCTATGCCCTGGACATTACTTAAAAAACCTGAGTATCTTGAAATCCGCGATAACATATTGCAAAGCATTTGTTATTTCTACTTTCTCATTGATCAGCCATTGACCGGGCTGGAAGGAAAAGGATATTTCAACAATTCCCTGCAGTATGCTGAGCCCTTTGCTAACTGGGTAACAAGCTTCAGTAAATCCTGGGGTAAATATCTCGATACAGAGGAATCCTGGAATGATGAATACTATCAGATGGTTCTCAATGACGAAAAGTTTGGGCTTCAACATGGCTGGTATGAAGAATCTTCTAACTGGAAGACGTTTAATCAGTTCTTTGCAAGATATCTAATTTCTCCTGACATGAGACCTGTTGCAGCTCTTGATATCGATTCTGTTGTTGTTTCATTTGCGGATTCTGAGCCCCAGGGTGTATGGGAAATAGATAGCAGCTCCAACATTGTGCAAAAGGAAGGAATTGCTATAAAGTCTGCTACGTTGAATTCCATCGCAAAACTAATTGGCGAGGATAGTGAATATGAAAATGAGTTTGCCAACGGTACATTCACACATTCCTTTTTAAATGTACATGACTACCATCGCTATCATTTTCCTGTGAGTGGAACTGTGAGAGAGGTAAGAATCATTCCGGGTATCAATCCGACAGGAGGTTCACTTTCCTGGGATCCGGCAAACAAAAGGTATGCTTTTGACCCTTCATCGGTGGGATGGCAATTCGTTGAAACTCGAGGATGTGTGATTTTGGAGACCGAAGAATACGGTTTAATTGCTTTACTTCCTATTGGAATGGCAACCGTCGGTTCTGTAAATTTTGAAGAGAATATTAAACCGGGAGTTCAAGTGAAGAAAGGTGATATGCTGGGGTATTTTCTTTTCGGAGGTTCCGACTTTATCATGCTATTTCAACAGCGGGTCAGATTCACTCTTGATGCACCAAAGAAAGAGGGAACTGATTACTACCAGCATCTGCTAATGGGCGAACGACTTGGTTACTTAAGCAACAATTAAAGAACGAAACGCAAACCACTTAGAATTTTTCTCCGGTGGCTGGTTTTTGCTATCGATCCCTATAGTTTACATATTAATTATTTTTGATACCAGATTTTTATTATCCGAAATAATTTTAATTAAATATATGCCCCTGGAATAATTACCCATGTTTAAAATAAGTTTATTGCTATTGGTTTGAATGGTATTTAATATTTTTCCCTGAATGTTGCAAATAATAATTTCATTATAAGTGCCTGATTCAGGCAATGTAATAGTTACTTCACCATAACAAGGATTAGGGTAAATATTGAATTGATTGTTCAA
>CP070654.1:1250611-1253013 GCA_020354785.1 Bacteroidales bacterium | reverse complement strand
ATCGTTGTCCATAATCCATTTGTAATCAATAAAGGCCGGATCTCTCAATTTGAATCCGAAATCAAGTCTTATTATAAAGAATGAAAAATCAAACCGGGCACCAAAGCCTGTACCAATTGCAATATCTTCATAAAAATCCTTAAAATCAAACAGGGAACCAGGTCTTTCATCTTTGGGATTAATAGCCCAGATATTACCCATATCCAGAAACAATGCCCCCTCAAGCTTCCAGAATAATTTGAATCTATACTCTATATTGGCTTCCAGTTTAATATCAGCCATAGTATTCGGAATTTTAGTTCTTGATGTATCTAAATATGAACCCGGGCCCAGCTCCCTGGTGCGCCATGCCCTGATACTGTTTGGCCCGCCTGAGAAATATTTCTTTTCAAAGGGCAGTGCATTGGAATTTCCGTAAGGATATGCACATCCTACAAAGATTCGATATACTATACTATTCGCGGGATTAATGATATTGTAATGCCGAAAATCAAGATCAGTTTTCAGATACTGGGAATAAGGTACATTAAATATTTTATACCTGTTGCTGGCAGAATCCCTTTCCCTGTTAGCAAGCTCACTGTAGCCGTGGAGAATATTACCTGCCGGTTCAACATTTACTTTTAAGAATACAAAATCCTTGCTTTTACCGATTTCCTGGTTATTATATTCAAAACCTATTCTGCCACCTCCAACAAAGTGATCTTCATAGCTGAATTGCAGATAAAAACCGGATATGGATTCACTAAAAGTAGTATCAACAAATGGAAGTTGTACAAAGTTTATCTCCAGAGGATATACGTAATACCTGATATTTTTATTTCCTCTCCAGTTATATCCAAATGATGCAGTAGCAATAGTACGTATATAATCAGGTCTTGCCTGGTAGTTATACGACACCGATATGGAAGTTTTTGGAGCAAACCTTTTAACAAATCTCTCTGTTTTTAATGGTAATAAAAACTTTGGAAAATCTACTTTAAATTCAGTACCTAACTCCAAGGTATGTGATAAACCGGATGCTGCAGCTTCCTGTATTGCCTCATAGGCACCTGTCAGTTTTAAATTGAACACTTCAGCACCCCTGAATAAATTCCAGTTATTATATAGTAAATTGCCACGTGCTCCAAAGTCACCTGATGAATTTGTACCTACAATTTCAAACTGATATGACTGTAGTTTCCTCTTGGTTAACTCAATATTACAATCAAGTAAATATTCTCTGTCGAATTCATTTGTTTGTTCTGTAAATTCGTCGAAACTGATATTTATAAATTTAAAGAGGCCTAGTGATGACAGTTTATTATATGTTTTATTTACATTAATCTGATTGTAGTACTGGCCCGGAACTATGAAATTTGCATTGTTAATTATAGCTGGTTTGATGCGGGGATCCTCATTATACATAAAATGTATGTTCTTATAAAGAACAGTATCAAGTTCTTCTGAACTTATACTTCTTTGCGAAACTGTAGAACCCGATATATAATTGGGATATACATATACATTATTTATTTTGTATTTATTATGAGGTATATAATTTAATTTCTGGCCCTGATCAAGTATTTCAAATTTCTTGATCTTCATGGTCAGATTTACATTGTATGTCCCGTTTAAAGGCTGGGCCTCAAAATAGGAATATTCTTTTGAGAATTTATAATAACCATTTCTTTTCAGAAGATTCTCAATTCTAATACGTTCTTGCTGCAGAACCTCTTTATCAAACAGCATCCCTCTCTTTATCAGAGAATTAAGGGTATCAGTAACTATAATTTTCCTCAGGCTTGTATCTATAATATCGTAGTGAATATTATTGATATAATATGGTTCATTTGGAATGATATTATAAGTAACCAATACACGCTGTCTTTTTTTGAATTTAACCGTATCTTCTACCCTTGATTGATAGTATCCCTTGTTCTCAAGATATTGTTTAAATTGTAAATATGTTGATTGTGTCAGATACCGGTCCCATATTACAGGTTTTTCTCCAATCTTCCTTAACCATCCGTGGGGCCATTTTTCCTTGTTGATATTTGACCGATTATAAAGGAACAGATGAAATCTTACTCCAATTATCTTTTTATTGGGTCGTTGCTTTAAATAATTTTTTATTTCATTCTTATTTATTGATTTATCTTCAATCCTGATCTTATTCCTTGCAAGTAAATATTTATCCTCAGGTACATATTTGGTAGATGTGCAGGACGTAATAATTACAGATAGTATAATCAGAATATAATAATAATTTTGTCTCCCTTTTTCCATATCTATTCTAACACTCTTTAATACTTTTTATCATTAAATTATTACATTCGCGCAAATATAACTCTTTTATTCACATGATATTGTTTTAAGTTTTTCATTAAGTTCAAATTGTAACATCCAGAAATATGCTCAGT
>CP070654.1:1248096-1250511 GCA_020354785.1 Bacteroidales bacterium | reverse complement strand
AATTTAGGGTACTGACACTTTCATTTGATAAATATTTCATAAATTACAATCTTTTAACTAAATTTTATCATCAAATCCAAATATTATTATTCTTACTAAACATTAATAAAACCTTAAAGCTTATGAAACAATTTAACCGAATGTGGCTATGCCAGCTATTAATCAGGGGCATTCTTGCAATGCTTATTTTCATTTTGTGCAATTTTGCTCTTATGTCCCAGGAAATTACAGTCACTGGTACCGTTATATCAGCACTGGAGGAACAGCCGTTAGCCGGTGTTAATATAGTGGTTAAAGGTACTCTGACAGGTACTGTAACAGATGTGAGTGGTAATTATGAAATTACTGCTCCTTCGGGAGATGCAATTCTTATTTTTTCATATATGGGTTATCTGACCGAGGAAGTTGATATTGCAGATCGTACGCAGATTGATCTTTCAATGATTGAACACCTTGAAGCTCTCGATGAAATTGTTGTTATCGGTTACGGTGTCCAGAGGAAGAGTGACCTTACAGGCTCTGTTGCATCTGTAAGTACTGAAGAGCTTCAGAAGATTCCTGTAACAAGGTTTGAGACTGCTTTACAGGGAAAAGCTGCAGGAATCCAGGTAACACAGAATACAGGTGCTCCGGGAGCAGCTGTTACTGTTCGTGTACGTGGTATTTCTACCCTTACTACCGTTGATGGAATACCCCAGGGAAAACCATTATGGATTGTAGATGGAATAGAGACCTCTCCGGATCTTGTTAATGTAAATGATGTGGAATCAGTGGAGATCCTTAAAGATGCATCTGCTGCTGCCATTTACGGTGCGAATGGAGGAAGCGGTGTTGTTTTGATAACAACCAAAAAGGGAAGATCCGGGAAGCCTGAAGTAAATGTCAGATATGAGCGTAGTATTCAGAGTGTTGCAAACAGAGTTGATGTCGCATCGGCTTCTGAAATGGGTCGTATGTATACTGAAATGGAAGCAATACAAGACCGGGATGAGTTTACTTTTCATAATTATAGTTCACTGACAAATTACGATTACCAGGATTTGATATTCAGAACTGCAGCTATGGACAATCTTGATTTTAATGTTTCAGGAGGCAGTGAAAAGTTGACAGCATACCTGGGTCTGGGTTATATTAACCAGGATGGTATTCTGGATAACACTAATTACAAGAAACTTAATATTCGCTTAAATAGTGATTATCAGGCAGCAGACTGGTTGAAAATAGGTGAAACAATGTCATTTACCAAATCCAGTAATTTCGGATTTGAGCAGTGGCAGTATATGAATGAATATGAGTCTCCTATTACCGGTGCTATTAGTGTTCTCCCTTATCTTCCCCCTTATACCGAAGACGGAAACTGGAACAGGGACTCAGTGGGAGAAACAAATCCTCCTATGTCAACAATAGACTTACTGAATAAGGAATTTAAAGAACATGAAGCAAGAGGAACTTTTTTTGCAATCATAGAACCAATGAAAAATCTGACAATTGAATCCCGGATAAGCGGTGGAGTAGAATTTAAAGATGATTACAGGTTCTCACCTACATATAATTTTGGTTCTGGCCCCGGTGAGTTTAATAATATTTCCAGCATATTCAGGCGAATGGAACAATACTTCAGCTATAACTGGCAGAATATAATTTCATATAACACTGTTTTTGCAGATGTTTTCAATTTTGGGATTATGGGAGCATATGAGGTAGGGCAGAGTAATGGCCAGCAGATGAGTGGAACACGGCAGTATTTACTATCCGAAGATCCAGAGCAGTGGTATTTCGATTCAAGCTCAGATAATACTTCTATACTTCAATTTGTAAATGGAAGAGGCTCGGAATCAGCATCTTATGCATATATTGGCCGAATTAACCTTGATTATAAAGGTAAATACTTATTACAGTCCAGCTTCAGGCGGGACTATTCATCAAAGTTCGGACCTGAGAACCGTGTAGGAAATTTTCCATCATTTTCAGCAGGATGGAAGTTTTCCGAAGAAAATTTTATCAGGGATAATCTAAGCTTTCTGTCATTTGGAAAGTTGCGCTATGGCTGGGGTAAAACAGGAAATTCCAATATCCGCGATTATGCATATTATGCTACAGTGAGTTATCTTGACGTTTTCAGTTACTCATTTGAAAATTCAGGCAGCGTATTAGCTCAGGGAGCAGCTCCGGATGTATTGGCCAATAAAGGAATTCACTGGGAAGATATAGTATCTCAAAACTTTGGGCTGGATTTAACATTTTTGAGTAACAGATTAAGTTTAACAGTAGAAATGTTCGAGCGCTCCAACCTGGGAATGCTGGTGCCAACAACTCCTCCCGGGTATGCAGGATGGACAGTCAGGGATCAAAGCCAGGAAGGCGGGAATGTTGATCCCAGGCCAATTGAGAATATCGGAAAAATAACAAACAAAG
>CP070654.1:1245578-1247996 GCA_020354785.1 Bacteroidales bacterium | reverse complement strand
AAAGTGGATTTATCAAAATCAACAGGTATGTTCATGATCAGGTGGATTGACCCGGATGACGGAAGCATATCTGAGGAATATAAAAAAGTAAAAGCAGGGGATATTATTGAAATAGAGAATCCGTTGCCGGCTCCTGTTATATTATGGATAAAAAGCTTGTAAATAATACCAGCAATAATATTATGGTTAAAAATACTTTTAATTTAATACTGACTGTTTTACTGTCTGTTGCATGTACATCACCTGTCCAGAATATAAGTCCGGGCAGAATAATGATATCTGATAACAACCGGTATTTTACTGATGAGAACGGTGATCCATATTTCTGGCTTGGTGACACGGGCTGGCTCTTATTTGCCAAGCTGAACAGGCAGGATGCTGAAAAGTACCTGGAAAACAGGAGCCGGAATGGCTTTAATGTTATCCAGGTAATGGTTCTTCATACTTTATCAGTAGTGAACGTGTATGGGGACAGCGCCCTTGTCAATAAAGATGTTTCTATGCCGAGAATAACCAGGGGTAATAATTTTGAAGATGCAGAGCAATACGATTACTGGGACCATGTGGATTTTATAATTGACAGGGCAGCTGAGAAAAATATATATATGGCTTTGATACCGGTATGGGGTAGTAATGTTAAATCCGGAAGGGTAAGTAATAAGCAGGCAAAGGTTTATTCGGCATGGCTTGCAGAAAGATACGGAAGAAAATCAAATATTATATGGCTGAACGGTGGTGATATTAAGGGTAACGATTCCACAAGAATCTGGAATACAATTGGCTATACACTACGCGAAAAGGATCCTGTCCATCTGATATCTTATCATCCCTTTGGCAGGACACAATCTTCAATGTGGTTTCATAATGAATCCTGGTTAGACTTTAATATGTTTCAATCAGGACACAGACGATATGATCAGGATGATACTGAACTTTGCTATGGTGAAGATAACTGGAGATATGTTGAATCAGACTATAGTAAAGTGCCTGTTAAACCCACTCTGGATGGCGAACCTTCCTATGAGAATATCCCACAGGGCCTGCATGACAGCCTGCAGCCATACTGGACAGATAATGATGTCAGAAGGTATGCATACTGGTCTGTGTTTGCCGGTGCCTGCGGTCATACCTATGGCCATAATGCCGTTATGCAGATGCACAGACCCGGGGATACTGACAATGCATATGGAGTAAAAGATTACTGGTATGATGCTATAAACCATCCGGGTGCCAGGCAGATGATCCACCTTAAAAATCTTATGCTTTCAAGGCCTTATTTCGACAGGGTGCCTGACCAGTCATTAATAGCCGGGGATCAGGGTGAAAGGTATGACTACCTTGTTGCTACAAGGGGATCGGATTATGCATTTATTTATACTTATAACGGCCGCAATTTCAGGGTGAACATGGGTAAAATAGCAGGCAACATGGTGAAAGCTTCATGGTTTAATCCGCGCAACGGAAAAATCAGGAGTCTGGGTGTTTTTCCCAATAACGGAATTGTTGAGTTCGATCCTCCGGGTGAGAAACAGGATGGTAACGACTGGATATTAATTATAGATAAAACAGAAGAAGTCTTTATATTTACTTCGTTCAGGGAACCTGCAACAGACGGATTGTATTTTTTATATAGTTATGATGGTTATAAATGGACAGACCTGGGAGGTACGTTTTTAAAGCCTGAACTTGGAAAGCAGAAATTGATGAGGGATCCGTCAATAGTGTGCGGTCCTGACAGCACTTTTCATCTGGTATGGACCACATCATGGAAAGGTGATAATGGATTTGGATATTCCAGCTCAAAAGATCTTATCCACTGGGAGAACCAGGAATTTATACCCGTAATGCAGCACGAACCTTCAACTGTTAATGTATGGGCCCCTGAATTGTATTATGATGATGAAAACAAACAGTTTATTATAATCTGGGCATCTACAATACCCTTTAGATTTGAACGCGGAATTGAAGATGAAGATAATAATCACCGTATGTATTATACTACAACAAAAGATTTTAAAACATTTACAAAAACAGGGTTATTCCTGGAGCCCGGTTTCAGTGTTATTGATGCCGTTATCGTTAAAAAAGATACCGGGGATTATGTACTGGTGCTTAAAGATAATACCCGGCCGAACAGGAATCTTAAAGTTGCTTTTGGTGTTCAGCCCCTGGGACCATACACAGGTATTTCAGAACCTTTTACCGGCCAGTTTACCGAGGGTCCTGCGGTAATAAATACAGGGGAGGAATGGCTTATTTATTATGATGCTTACAGGGAAAAGAAATACGGGGCTGTGAAAACAAGTAATTATAAAACATTTACAAATATTTCCGGTGATATAAATGTACCTGAAAATCATAAACACGGTACAATTTTTAAAACAAGTGAAAAAATACTCAAAGGATTAATAAAGGAAG
>CP070654.1:1243052-1245478 GCA_020354785.1 Bacteroidales bacterium | reverse complement strand
GAAAACAAACTGGTCAGAAAAAAAAGTAATACCCCTAGAATCCAAATCCTTTTTATTGCTATTTCATTCAAGTTGATATGTTTTAATAATCATATTATATAGTAAATGGTAAAATTATCTAGTTTATTAATCTAAAATAGTAATATTTGGTTAATTCCTTATATTATTTGTCAACTCCATTTCGAAATTTCAGTACAATCAATATGCTAAAATTATGTTGGGAAATAAGAAGTCAGAGTTGACCATACAATGTGTGCCTTCAAATCTTCAATTAAATTGTCAGGACTTAGTGAGCCCAAGGGCGAACGGTTTCATAAGCAGGAATTCCGAAGGTATGCGGGAGCGAATAACTTAATCCCGACACAGGCGGGATGATCTCATAAGCAGGAATTCCGAAGGTATGCGGGAGCGAATAATTTTGTACCTTTAACTTTACAAAACCTAAAATCCACCTCTGTCATGAAAACACAATTAATCAAAAAAAGCTTATCAGGGATCTTAGTGATTATCCTGTTCATTTCTTCTATGTTAAGCCTTTCCGGTCAGGGTATTGACATACTAAAGGGAGGTAACATGGGAGAAAGTGATGAGGCGTTCTGGACAGTTGAAATTGTCGGTCGTGGTGATTTTCAGGATCCTGTTGGAGACCAGATACCTGAATACGAGTTTGGTTACCAGGAGGAATGCTTATACTGTGAAGGAGAGGTCCTTCGTGTATGGGCTGCCGGAACGGGCTACGTCAATATAATATTTTCCCAGGAGGTTACCTTAAAGGCCGGATCTACTTATAAGGCTGATGGTGCATTCAGGGACCTTACCGGAGGAGCGCTTAATCAATTTTGGGCACAACTTAAAATAGCTATTGAAGGAAATCCCCCATCTTTTGAAAATGAAGATATTAAGCTGATGGGATTTAATACATATTTAGATCCGCCTTGTGGCCCTTATATTGACGGTACCTGGGCATATGATGCATGTGACTGGTATGGTCTGAACGATGAAGTACCTGACCTGGTTGGCGGTATAGGATTCGTTGCACCCGATACCCTTGGAGAGGAATTTACAGCATATTTCGCAATTGTAATTGGGATGTATACTGACGGGGCGGTAGCTTATCCGTACGATATTATTATCGATAATGTCAGCTTTATAGATTCTGCGGCAGTAAGTCAAATTGAACCACGCGAGTTCAATAATGAAATGAGCCTGTTAAATTATCCTAATCCGTTTAATCAAGAGACAAAAATAGCTTATAGCATACCGGAAAGATCCTATGTCAGATTATCGGTTTACAATTTACTGGGCGAGAAAATAACCAGTCTTTACGAAGGAATGAAAGAAGCGGGTTCATATGAGATAGTGTTTGATGCATCCAATATAAAAAGTAATGTTTTGATTTGCAGGCTTGAATTTAATAACAGGGTGATAAACAGGAAAATGACTTTAATAAAATAGACTTATACCGGAATATACTAAGTCCTCTATATTTATTCGTACAGCCTGTTTTAATATTCCAAAGCAACCGTTCACCGGTATTATGCATCTAATCATTGTGAGAATAAACTTAATACCATGAAAAAATATTTCAATTTTCTACTAATATATATAGTTGCTGCAGGTATGTTTTCATCCTGTGAAAAATCTTCCGAACCTGAAAGAAAAGAACCGGCGGAAATAAAGCTTACTAATAAATCAGCCGAGATAATTGAGGCGGATAAGGCTTTTGGCTTTGAATTGTTCAGGGAGGTATACGACCTTAGCGATGCGGATAACCTTATGATCTCACCCCTGAGTGTATCCTATGCGCTGGGTATGACATATAACGGCGCAGACGGAACTACACTGGAAGCTTTCAGGGATGTACTTCATTTTGATGACCTTACTAACGAGGAAGTCAATGAAAGCTACAAAGACCTGATGGGCCAGCTGGTCACTCTGGATAAACTGGTGGAATTCTCCGTTGCCAATAGTATTTGGTACAGGCTGGGATTCGAGGTATTGTCCGAATTTATTGCAACTAACCAGGAGTATTTCGATGCAGCCGTGGAGGAAATTGATTTCTCCGATCCGCAGACAGTTGAGACCATCAATCAGTGGATAGAGGATAGGACAAACGGCAAGATACAGGACATGCTGGATTTTATACCGGCCGATGCCGTAATGTACCTTATCAATGCTATTTACTTCAATGCAAAATGGAAATATGAATTTGAAAAGGATAAAACCTATGAAGATAATTTCTTACTGGCAGAAGGATCCATGCATCTTACAGACTATATGGTCGTTAACGGAGCATTTAACTATACAGTCAATGAGGATTTTCGTGCAGTTGAACTGCCATACGGCGATAGTTCCTTCAGCATGGTAGTAATGCTGCCCGCCGATGAGAAAACAGTATCTGACCTTGTTGCCAATCTGGATGCGGA
>CP070654.1:1240472-1242952 GCA_020354785.1 Bacteroidales bacterium | reverse complement strand
TAGAAAGTATCTTTTCCAGTTTATCGGCATCGTAGTACTGCTCATTATCCGGATCGGCCAAATGATATTCATAGTTAATTTTTTTACTCTCTGCCAGTGATAAAAACGACTGTATAATTGTCCGGCAGAAAGCAGTCAGATTTCCCCGGGCAACCATCAATTTCATATTGCCAGTTTCGAGTTTGGAAATATCAAGCATCTGGTTTATTAATCTTTGCAGACGTTTTGTATTGCGACGTATCATTTGCAGTGTATCGCGTGTAAGGCTTAACGATCCTTTTTTACTCCTGAAAAGATCTTCTACAGGACCAAGGATAAGGGTTAGCGGAGTCCGGAATTCGTGCGAGATATTGGTAAAAAACCTTGACTTCATCTGGTCCATTTCCAATACTTTATCCTTTTCAACACGCTCTATTTCAAGAGCTGTTTTGAGTTTAGCTCTTCTTAACAAAAAACGCCGGTAAAGCAATACAATACCCAATAGTATGAGTCCGTAGACTATATATGCATACCAGGTTTGCCAGGGTGGTGGAAAAATAGTAATGTCTAAAGATACACCTTCCATATTCCATACATTATTATGGTTGGCCCCTATAACACGAAAGGTATAATGCCCGGGATCTATATCAGTATAGATTGCCATCCTATTGTTCCCTGCTAAAACCCAATCTTTATCAAGGCCTTCCATTTTATATCTGAAGCGGTTAAGTGAAGGATTTACATAATCCAGTGCTGTATATTCAAAAGAAAGGTAATTCTGGTTGTAAGGCAATTCTAATTTCCTGGTTTGTGTTATGGATTGTTGAAGTGGTGAATCCTTCCCTGGTCTTACTGGTTTGTTGAAAAGCCTAAAATCAGTAATTAATACTTTAGGTGGAAAGCTGGTTAATACGATGTCAGGATGAAAAACAACAAGCCCGTTGGTGGTACAAAAGTAGAGCTTGCCATTCTTATCTTTATATTTTCCCCAGTAAAACTTATTTGTAGGTAAACCATCTTCAATGTAAAAATTATGAAATGATTCAGTTTCATGAAAAAAACAAGCGAGTCCATTTTGTGTTGATATCCATATCCTTCCCTTATTATCTTCAATCATCTCTTTTACATCAACATTACATATTCCATCATCTAAAGAGTACTGTTTGATCAACTCAACTTTAGGTTGTGCTTCATTATCCGGATTATGTTGTATCCGGAATCTTTTTAGATCAGTGGTCAATAGTTCTGTAAATCTTCCAGATTTAGTGATAAAATGTGCATGATTTTTACCGGTATGATATGGAAATTCGATGATCGGGATTGTTTTTGAAGGATAAACACTTGTTGAATCGATGTGTTTTAATGGAAAATGGATCTCATATGTCCTTGAGCCGAAAGTTAAATAGTGCTTTTTATCATCTGTTACACGTAAGTGACCATTTGTATAAGTAATCCTTTTGTAAGGATCGAGGCATAATAAATGATTTGTATTCTTTAAGGGATTGAATATTATTGTCTGATTTTCAGAAGCTATCCACAAATTCCCATGAACATCTTCGGTTACCTTGGTTATCCTGGTGGCGATTGTATTATAATATCCAGGTTCTTTTGTAAAATCTGCAGGTATAAATTTTACAGTAATTCCGGAATCATTGAAACGTTGAAAGCTTTTGTTACCTACCCAAATGTTACCATTTGAATCTTCATATAAACCACTAACAAAATTGTCATATCCCCCCCCGGCGTGTGAAGTGAATTTTTTATTATCTCCAACATCATAGTGTTCAAATCGGTATCCTTTTCCATCTATTTCCGGGATGCCTCTGTTCAAACCCGCTTTTGTTGTTCCAACCCAAAGATGATTATTTTTATCAACAATAACCTGGTTTAAACAATTTTGGCTAAGACTGTTTGGATCTTGAGGATCGTGCTGGTAAACTTCAAAGCAATTATTTCCTAAATTTATCTTCCCTACACCATGGTGTGATCCAAATAATAAAACTCTGCCTGGTATATAAAATAATATATGTTCCGGATATCCTTCAGCTCCGTCTAACAATATTTCATCCTGGTATAATATCTCGATCTTGTTTAACTCTTTATAATATATATCAATACTACCTGCAGATCTGATAAAAAGATTTCCATATTCATCTGATTGTATGGCAAAAATATCTTTATCTTCATAATAACTTGTCAGAAAGGGATAATCTTCTGCATCATCTTTTATGCAATATATACCCGCTGAATCCTGAATATTATCCGGATGAAACATTATTATTCCCCTGGAAGTACCTGCCCATATCTTATTTGACACATCCTGATGCAGAGACCAAATGGTAAACGGATACTGAACCTCTTTCTTTTTTCTTAAATGGACTTTAACAATGCAGGTGTCATGTTCATTTGCCATAAACTTAAACAAACCTTTTTCATTGGATCCCAGCCAGAGTTCATCTGACGAATCAAAGAGAACAGGTTGTAATTCTATCCCGGTTTCT
>CP070654.1:1237875-1240372 GCA_020354785.1 Bacteroidales bacterium | reverse complement strand
GGTAAGCGTAGCATTCGAGCTTATTATTATATTGTTGTTAATCTTAACAGTATCAGCGCTCCATATAGTATCTTCATTTATTATATAATAAAAATTATTTGAAACTTCATAGTTGAATGTATCAATATCACACCTGCCCCCCGTATCCTCAACATTAACTAAAATTTGTGCTTTACCTAGCCAGTTACTATCAGAAACTAATTCATAGGTAGAACCTGTTGTATCTCCTTTTAAGTTAATAACTGAGATAGCAGGATTATCCGTAGTAACTGTAATATTATGTGAATCATCAGAATCAGGATCAAAGAATTCAACACTCATATGTATTTTGTTGTTAGTAAATTCTTGCTGGTCTTCAGAATGGACAATTATAGGTGAACGATTAACAGGTTCTCCCTGATATTCATATGCTCCAATATCTATTATATCTACCTCGCTGTCATAGATCCTGGGATTTCCTCCCAGATCTTCCGGAAATCCGCTAATATCCGTTGAAGGATCACCGGTATTAATACATGACGATGAATCTGCCAGATGAAAGTTAAAGTCTTTCTCACTTATGAAATATGGTTCTCTATTAATATTGTTGTAATCATAATACTTATATTTATAAGGCTCCTTTGAATGGTCATAATAGAATCCGAAATATTCTTTTCCTCCTTCAATATTACAGTGGAAAAATTCCGGTTCATTATTAGGGTGTGTTCTAAAATATTGATTTCCACCTAGTTTTGCCGAATTTCCCCAGATTATTGTATTTTTTACTGATAGTTTTGTATCGTGATCATGAAATATACCACCTCCATACATATATGACCTGTTACCATATATTGTGTTGTTAATTATATCAATTTCAGAACTAGAAGCGTCTGCATCGATATAAATGCCTCCACCGTTATTATAAATAGTATTGTTTATTGATGAAAACTTATTATAACCCTTTAAATATAATCCATAGCCTTTATTATTATAAATTACACAGTTCTTTAATACTACTGAACCAGGATAATAAATTTTTATCCCATTTCCCGAATTATGGCTAATATTACAGTCACTAATTTCTTGATTTTTAGCAGGAGATACTCTTAGCCCGTAGTCTTTGCTATAGTGTATATTACAATATTTAATTATTGATGTACAGCAATTATAATAAAAAGGATAACACTTTAAATTAAGTCCTTTCCAGCCGATATGTTCATCTCTGTAATATCCTGTAGTATCAGCAACTGTAAAAGTAATAGGATTATTTATTGTACCGTTTGCCTTTATTATTCCATGATCTATAAGAATCTCATAAAATCCCTGTAATTCAATATAAGTGCCGGGCATAATAGTTAGACAGCTGCTGGTGCTGACTCTTACATCCCCTACAACCTTTACTGTATCCGTATCCCAGACTGTATCATTTGATATTACACCCTGCACCTTAATTGTTTTCGCTGAAAGGCTGAAGTAATTTATGGCAAGCAACGCTGTAATAACCAGCTTTAACAGGGTTTTCATTTTGTTAGGGTTTCAGGGTTTTTAACATTACCCAACGGACAACAATATCCCCAAATTCGAAATAAGTTACAATAAAATACCCTGTCAATCAATCGATTATTTACGAACCTACCGTATGATTTGATGGATTGCTGATTGTTGTAGATTAGCGGGAAAAAAGTATGTAATTATAACCGCTGATATTTACAATAATCTTATACTTTTGTAGTTTAACCACTGATATGATTGAATTCTTAAACGAGCTTGATACCGGCCTTTTTCTGTTCTTAAACAGCCTGCACTCTCCTTTCTGGGACAAAGTGATGTTTTTTATAAGCGGAAGAATAGAGTGGGTCCCTTTATATGTGATTCTGGCAGCCTGGGTGATTTACAAATTCAGATGGAGGTCAATAGCAGTCATTATTCTTGTTACGCTGCTTATAATTGCTAGTGACCAGACATCCGTTCATTTGTTTAAAGAAGTATTCCGGAGGTTAAGGCCATGTAAAAATGAGGAAATTCAGGCTCTTGTGCATCTGGTAAATAATCACTGCGGTGGCAAATACGGATTTGTATCCAGCCATGCTGCCAACACCTTTGCACTTGCCACATTCTTAAGCTTTGTCTTTAAAAACAGGATATTCTCATGGTTCATTTTTATCTGGGCAGCTGTTGTTTCATACAGCAGGATATATTTAGGGGTACATTACCCTGGAGATGTTATTGGAGGATTGTTGCTGGGTATTGGACTTGGGGTACTGTTTTACTGGCTGTACAACCGGATAATGACTTCCCGGGTTTTTCAGAATTTAAGTTAAAAGCTGGAAAAACTGATATAAATATCGGATCACCTGGTTTATTCATCCTCCTGTTTAAGCTGTGTCATATATATTGCGTCTAACAATATCATGCTATCAAGAGGGATACCTCTCCTGACAGCTTTGGATTTTACTGCTTCCAGCCATTCAGGATCCTGAAGAATCAATTCTTTATAATATTCAATCTCTGATCCGGC
>CP070654.1:1235269-1237775 GCA_020354785.1 Bacteroidales bacterium | reverse complement strand
CCTGATGATCTGAATATCACAATAACCAATGACCAGTCTGACATGGTTAAGAAGCAGCTTAACAGTCTTGAAAACAGTATGATTATCAGTATGATTTTTGTAATTGCTGTATTATTCCTCTTCCTTGGAACAAGGAACGCTTTGTTTGTGGGGCTGGCAATACCATTATCAATGTTCCTGTCTTTTGTTGTGCTTCAACTTATAGACTTCCAGGTAAATATGATTGTACTTTTCAGCTTAATCCTGGCTCTTGGAATGCTTGTGGATAATGCAATTGTTGTTGTTGAGAATATATACCGTTTTGTCGATCAGGGTTACTCGAAACTTCAGGCTGCAAAACAAGCGGTTGGAGAGATCGCTGTTCCCATAATTGCCTCAACAGCAACTACCCTGGCCGCATTCCTGCCGCTGGCATTCTGGAAAGATATTGTAGGCGAATTCATGAAATTCCTGCCTATAACACTTATTATTGTGCTTACATCATCATTATTTGTTGCACTGGTAATAATTCCTGTATTCTCTTCATCATTTATTAAAAAAGAAGAACAAAAAGGGAAATTAAACAGGAAAAAATTCCTTAGAATATCATTTGTACTTTTTATACTGGCTGCATTATTATACCTGGCGAAATTTTATATACTTGCCAATTTAGTGACTATAGCTCTACTTATTATTCTCCTTAATATTTTCGTCTTTAACGCACTTGGAAAATGGTTCAAGAATGTATTTCTTGGAAAACTCGAATTAATATATAACAAATTACTGTCATTTTCTTTAAAAGGTCTTAATCCTGTATGGTTTTTATCCGGCACTGTTCTTCTTCTTATTATTACAATAATCTTTTTCGCGGTAAGAAGTCCTAATATATTGTTCTTTTCAGACAATGATCCTGATTATATGAATATTCTTGCTGAATTACCTGTAGGAACGGATATCGATGAAACTGAGAACTTTTCCAGGAGATTTGAAAATGATATTAACTCAATAATTGAACCCTACAATCCAATAATAGAATCAAAATTAATGAATGTAGGTGAAGGTGCTGTTCTGGAGAATGACATGGATTTCTTTGCAAACAGGGATAATAAATGTCTTATGACAATATCGTTTGCCGATTATCAGCAAAGACAAGGTATTAACACATCAAAAATAATGAAACAACTGACAGATTCCCTGTCAAATAAATATGCAGGAGTACAGGTTACATTTGAGAAAAACAGTATGGGTCCTCCAACAGGAAAAGCCATCAATATTGAAGTTTCAGGAAAAGACTACGAAAAGCTGATAAATGTCGCCGATACTATAATGCAAATAATAGAAGCTTCCAAAATAGATGGTATTGAAAGCTTACAGATGGATCTGGATCTTGGAATGCCTGAGATGATAGTAACTATTGACAGGGATAAAGCAAGAAGGCTGGAAATGTCAACAGCACAAATTGCCAGCACTATAAGAACAGCTTTATTCGGCAAAGAAATATCAGATTTTAAGATAGGTGAAGAGGAATACCCTATTCAGCTCAGATCCCTTGATAAATTTAAAAATAACGTTTCGGCCTTAATGAATCAGAAAATCGTCTTTATGAACAACCAGGGCAAATGGCTAAGTATTCCTATCTCAGCAATAGCAGATTTTAATTACAGTTCAACATATGGTGCAGTAAAAAGAAAGGATCTTGACAGGGTAATAACAGTATATTCCAATGTTATTGAGGGTTTTAATGCAAATAATATTAATGAACAGATAAAAACAGCATTGAGCGATTATGATATGCCCTCCGGTTATTATTATAAGTTTACAGGGGAGCAGGAAGATATGAACGAGTCGATGGAATTCCTTAGCAGGGCACTCATGATAACTATTGCATTAATAATGTTAATCCTTGTATCACAGTTCAACTCTATAATAAGACCATTTATTATCATTGCCAGTATTTTGTTTAGTACTATCGGTGTATTTGGCGGAATTGCTACATTTAAAATGGATTTTATTGTAACAATGACCGGAGTAGGTATAGTATCGCTTGCCGGTATTGTAGTGAATAATGCAATTGTTCTTGTGGATTATATTGAATTACTGAAATTACGCAAAAGAAGGGAAATGGGAATGGCAGACGATGCATTCCTGCCTTTAAAGGAAGCTACTCAATGTATTGTACAGGGCGGTAAAACAAGATTAAGGCCTGTACTTCTGACTGCAATAACTACCATACTCGGGTTATTACCAATGGCAATAGGTTTAAATATCGACTTTATTTCTCTGCTTCGGGATTTTGATCCTAAAATATACGTAGGTGGAGTAATGACCGGTATCTGGGGGCCAATCTCATGGACAGTGATATTTGGACTTACTTTTGCCACATTTCTGACACTTATTATTGTACCTGTTATGTACAGGTTAACAACTGTACTTCAGAAAAAAGCTATTGTTATTATAGGAAACCATAAAAACAGGTTGAGGAAATAAGACTGTAAAGATTAAAATAAAAAGCCCGGTTCTGCAGACC
>CP070654.1:1232661-1235169 GCA_020354785.1 Bacteroidales bacterium | reverse complement strand
TTTCATGAATACGATTTATTCGTCGAACATGAAGCACGTGATTTCGATATGGATAAGAAAATTCTTCATGGTGATGGCGTTATTATTGGTACAGGGACAATATATGGCCAGTCGGTTTGTATTTTTGCACAGGATTTTACAGTTGCAGGAGGTTCTCTTGGATTAATGCATGCAAGAAAAATTACCAAAATTATGGATCATGCATTAAAGATGAGAGTACCCTTAATTGGAATAAATGATTCGGGGGGAGCACGCATTCAGGAAGGAGTAAATTCACTTGCTGGTTATGGTGAAATATTTTTTAGAAATACTCTTTCATCAGGTGTAATACCTCAAATTTCCGTAATTCTCGGGCCCTGTGCCGGAGGAGCTGTTTATTCGCCTGCCCTGACAGATTTCGTATTTGTTGTGGATAAAATATCCAAGATGTTTATTACGGGTCCCGAAGTCATTAAAACTGTTCTGGGTGAAGAAATTTCCATGGATGATCTGGGAGGTGCAAAAGTACACAGTGAAATATCAGGCAATGCTCATTTTTATGCTGAAAGCGAACTCGAGTGCTTTGAACAGATAAAGAAGCTTATGACTTATTTACCGTGGAGCAATGACCAGAAAGCAAAACGTTATGAAACAAGGGAACCCGACCAGAAATATAAAATAGATGAAATTGTACCTGACGATCCGCGACAGCCTTATGATGTCAGGGATGTGATTAAGGCAGTAGCTGACGATTCTGAATTCTTTGAAATTCAGGAATACTGGGCTGCAAATATTGTAATTGGTTTTGCCAGAGTAAACGGAGAATCCTGCGGATTCGTGTGCAATCAGCCATTGGTTCTGGCAGGTGTTCTTGATGTCGACTCCGCGGATAAAGCAGCCCGGTTCATACGTTTTTGCGATGCTTTTAATATACCAGTTATTACATTTGTAGATATACCCGGATATCTTCCGGGAGTTGAACAGGAACATTCGGGTGTTATAAGGCATGGGGCAAAGGTTTTATATGCCTATAGCGAGGCAACTGTACCAAAAATGACAGTTATTCTCCGGAAAGCCTACGGAGGTGGTTACATAGCTATGAGTTCCAGACATTTACGTGCAGATTTTGTATTTGCCTGGCCTGGTGCCGAAATAGCTGTTATGGGTCCTGAGGGTGCAGCCAATATTATATTCCGTAAAGAAATAACGGAATCCGGCAATCCCGAGGAAACCAGGAAGCAGAAAGTTAAAGAATATAAACAGAAGTTTGCCAATCCTTACGTTGCTGCTGCCAGAGGTTATGTTGATTCAGTTATTGAACCGTCTGAAACAAGAAAGTTATTAATACATGCAATTGAAGTAGCCAGTAAAAAATCCACCAGTATGCCAAAAAAGAAACATGGTGTTCCTCCATTTTAAATATTATAAGAATGACACATAAATCTAATTTAAAAAGCATATCAAACCAAAAGGAAACGCTTACTATCAGTAATGATGGGGAAAACAATAATGATAATAAACTCAGGCTGAAAACCCTGATAGTGGATGGTGAAAGATACCGGACATTTCACAACAGGAAATTTGCAAAGAGAAAAAACTGGGTTAAACCGGATGAGAAGAGTGTTATTTCTTTTATACCCTGTACAATTATCAAAGTATTTGCAGTTGATGGACAAAGTGTAACAAATAATGATGCAATAGCATTAACAGAAGCAATGAAAATGCAGAATACAATTTATTTTCCCATGAACGGAAGAGTTAAACGAGTTTACATAAGAGCAGGTGACAAGATTCCTAAAGGATTTGTTATGGTTGAATATGAATAGTTAATTAGTGAAATCTTACCTGGAAACATAATTTTTCTGAAACTGCAGTTAATTATTTATGGAATCCTGTATTGCCAAATGAGGTAATTTTTCAGGCTTTTTTTTATTTCCGGCATTGAATCAAATATTCCGTATAATGCAGAACCACTCCCTGACATGGAAGCATATAATGCCCCCATGTTATATAATTCCTTCTTGATATTTTTGATTTCCGGATATTCCTCAAAAATGGTATTTTCGAAACCATTTTGAATAATATTCTTCCATTCTTCTACCGGTAGTTTTACCATATCCTTAAGAGAATTATCCGGAGTTTTTATGAGAGCTTTTGAATATGCTTTGCCGGAATTTATATGTATTCCGGGGTACATTATAACAATGTAGTATCCCCTCAGGTCAAGGTCTAATTCCATAAACCTGTTACCCGTCTCATATGCAAAGACAGTCTTATTATCAATAAAAAAAGGACAGTCACTCCCTAATTTTCCGGCATATTCGAGCAACAGTTTACTTGAAATATTCAGGTGAAATAATTTATTTAGATTCTTAAGCATGTATGCGGCATCAGATGATCCTCCTCCAAGACCTGCACCAACCGGTATTATTTTGTGAAGATGTATTGAAATTCCAGGAAGATCATAATCCTTTTTAAGCAGCTGATAGGCTTTTATGCAGATATTATCTTCAGGATTGACTTTTAAAT
>CP070654.1:1230047-1232561 GCA_020354785.1 Bacteroidales bacterium | reverse complement strand
CAGTTCCGGTTTTAGGTGGTCAATGTAACTGGTTTTTCCAATTAACACCAGTTATAAGTCTAATTGCTTGTACTAATGTTAGATTAAAAAATCCCGCCCGAAGCGGGATTTTAGTTTGTGGAGATAAGGGGAATCGAACCCCTGACCTCGTGAATGCCATTCACGCGCTCTAGCCAACTGAGCTACATCCCCATAGAATGCTAATGCGCCACAAAAATATAAATTTTAATGTAATTTTTGTGAATAATCGTAATATAGTAGCTGAAAAAATGCCTTCTTATATAATATCTTCAAATATCATTCTGGTACGATATTTGATGCTAATTAATTAGAACTGGCACATTAATATTTTAGAACTGCTTAAGCCATAAGTAACTAATATATAGAGACATCTGACTATGTTGAAATTAAACACTGGACAAACAAAGAGGAGAACCTGTAAAAGTATCACTTAAAATTGCTGATAAATACAAATTAGTAATTATTAAATTTTTATGATTTTATTTTTGGCTTTAACCTTTTATTCTTTAATTTTGGAGACACTAAATATTTTAAATGATGGAAGCAAAGAAATCAAATACAGCTAACGTGGAAAAGCAAAGGCCTCTCTTTCTTGAGATTGGCATTGTAATAGTGCTTGGAGTTGTGCTTATTGCCTTCGAATGGACAACCAGGCCTTCAAGGGCAGGTGCATTGGATATACTGGCCGAAGACGAGGGAGAGGAAGAAATGGTTCAAATTACAAGACAGGAGGAAAAACCGCCTGAACCACCACCTCCACCACCAAAGGTTATTGAGGTTATTAATATTGTTGCAGATGATAAAGACCTGAAAGACCAGCTTGAGCTTGATGACCAGGAGGCAGATCAGGACCTGGAGATGGATTTCATTCCTTTTGAAGAGGAAGAAGCTGGAGAAGAAGAAGTATTTATTATTGTTGAAGATATGCCAAAATTCAAAGGTGGTGATCAGAATGCTTTCCGCAGATGGATTCAGGAAAATTTAAGATATCCTGAAATTGCTGCTGAAAACGGTATAAGCGGAAAGGTATTTGTTCAATTTGCAGTTAATTCAAAAGGTTTGGTTGTTGACGCTAAAGTCATGAGAGGTGTTGACCCCGCTCTTGATAAGGAAGCTCTGAGAGTTGTGAACTCATCACCTAAGTGGGAACCTGGAAAGCAAAGAGGTAAACCGGTTAAGGTTCAGTTTACATTCCCGATTGTATTCGTATTACAATAGAAAAAGAAATAACAATAAAAGCCCTGATTTTACAATCAGGGTTTTTTATTTCTGGAGGATATTTTAATATATCATCAATTTAAATTACTAAGTTTATACTTTCATTTTCATAAATATTTATTATTCTTATATAATTTGTCCAAGTAAATATTACTTTATGAAAGCATTAACGTACCTATTATTAGTCTTCCTGATTATTTCAGGCTGTACATCTACAAAAAAACTAATGACCCGGGGTAATTATGATAAAGTCATTGACAAATCTGTAAAAAAGCTAATAAAGAATCCCGGCAGTGAAAAGGATGCAATAAATCTGGACAGGGCATATAAATTAGCCAATGAAAGAGACCTGGAGAGAATAAATTACTTGAAAATTGAAGGTAATCCTGATACATGGGATGAAGTTTTCCGGCGATATTCTATTCTGAAGTCCAGACAGGAAAAAGTTAAAAAAGTACTCCCGTTAAATATCAGGGGGGAATCCATAAATTACGAAATCATCGATTATAATGCTAAAATAGTTGAATCAAAAACAAAAGCTGCCGATTATTATTATGAGCATGGTAAAAAATTAATGGAAAACAATACCAAAGAATCTTACAGGCAGGCATATTACGAACTCAGAAAAGCAGGGGATTATACGGGAGGATCATTTCAGGATATAGATAATCTTATAAGTAAAGCAAAATATAATGGCATTAGCAGGGTACTGGTAAATTCTGTTAACAATACCCATCTCAGATTATCACAGGAGTTTATGGATAATCTGTTGTCTTTTAACAGTAGTGGCTTAAATAGCGAATGGGTAGAATATCATTTAAAACCTTTAGACAGAAGTATTGAATATGATTATTATGTTGATATAAATCTTCAGATTATTGATGTTTCACCTGAAATGATTCATACTAAAGACTATATTGAAGAGAAAACCGTTGAAGATGGATTTGAATATGTTCTTGACAGAAGAGGAAATGTTATGAAAGACAGCCTGGGAAATGATATTAAGGTAAAGAAATATAAGGATCTGACCTGTACAATAATAGAAAGACTACAGGAGAAATCAGTTAATATTAAAGGAGAAATTGAAATTGTATCAACTAATCCCAGGCGTCTGATTAGTAAAGAACCTGTGGCCGCATCAACTTATTTCGAACACCTTACAGCAAGAGCGGTAGGAGATATTGAAGCTCTGAAACCTGAGACCCGGAAATTGCTGGAGAATGAACCTGTACCATTTCCCGATGACTTTGCTATGATATATGATTGCAGCGAAGC
>CP070654.1:1227429-1229947 GCA_020354785.1 Bacteroidales bacterium | reverse complement strand
AGGAAATTTACCAGGTAATCCCTGCGAATAATATGGGCGAGTTCATGTACTATTATACTCTCAAGCTGTTTTGGAGATAACCCGGTAAATGCACTTACAGGTAAAAGTATAACAGGTTTGAGCAGTCCTATTACCATAGGAACTTTGGCCAGTGCTGATTCATAAATTTTTACAGTTTTCTTTATATTGAGTTTTACACATAAATCTTTGAATTTATTCTGCCATTCATTTGAAACCTTTGTTATTCTATAGTATTTTAAACGCTGTGTATAGGCTAATCCTCCTATAAACTTTAGTGTAAACACCAGGATTCCCAACAGCCATATAGCGATAATTAAGGGGAAGTGCCTGTAAAAATAATTTTTGAATAGTTTAGAATTCAAGCTGAAAGCATTCTGTTCAGCAACAATCTTGTTTTTCTCTGCTTCAATTGTTTGAGATTTATATAAAACCGATGCCTCAGATGATTCTGCAATAGCTGCTGAGTTTTCATATTTTGATTCAGGATTGTAGTTTTTTATAAATGTATATACTGGGCAAATCAACATAAATAGTGATGCAGTAGCTGCTAAAATATAACGGGTCCCTGATGTAAACTTATGGGTTGCCAGCATAAGAATTCCAAGGACTATAGCGATCAGGGCTCCCTGCCAGAGGGAGTGTATAAGTGTGAGCCCTAATGCCTCGATAATTTCATTTGATAATATTTTAAATAAGAAGTCCATTATTTACCTCCATCTAATTTTTTTATTAACTCTTTTATTTGCTTAAGTTCTTCCTTTGAAGTTTTGTGATTTCCTAATACCTGCATTACAAGATTGCTGGCTGATCCGCTGAATGCTGTTTCCAGGAATCTGTTCAGTAATATGTTCTGGGTTTCCTCCTGTTTTAAAACAGGAATGTAAACATGGCTTTTACCATTAAGCTCACGTTTTACAATATTCTTGGCTGCCATGTTTTGCATGATTTTGAGTGTAGTGGTGTATCCTACATTCTTTTTGTGATTTATTTGTTGATGTACAAATTTTACAGTTGCAGATTTGTATTTCCACAGGATCTGTAAAATTTCTAATTCTGCTGCAGTTGGTTTTATTTTGTTCATCCGTCTTAAAATGTTTTATGTTCGTTTCATAATAAAAAAAACTAACTACGATAAATGTCGTACAAATATATACGATAAAAATCGTAAATACAAAATTTTGTTAATAATATTTAAATTTCGTATCTTAATACTATCAGTTCTGGTTATGAAATCAAGTGATTATAAGCTACTTATTGTCTATGACAATAAGTCAACCAATGATTATTTAAGCAAAAAATTATCCTCATTAGGATACAATGTTAGTGGTTATGTATATGAAGACAAGCATGCATTAAAACTCGCAAAAGAGAATAAGCCTGATTTACTTCTTGTTGATATAAGTTCCCCGGGAAACACTAAGGGATTAGAGACTGTCAGGACAATAATATCAACCCTTAATTTACCGGCTATTTTCTTAACAGCCGGCGCCGAGGATAAGATTATTAAAGAAATTGGATTGAATGATTTACATTCTGTAATAAAAAAGCCGGTAAGTGAAAAGGACCTTGAAGTAAATATTCTGACGGCAGTCAATAAACAAAAATATTTTAAGGAACTTAAGTTAAAGGAACAAAAACTTCAGAATCTTAATAAAAAACTCACTAAGGAAGTCAAGAGCAGAGATTTTTACGAGAAGCAGATCCTGCGTTCGAAGAAGATATATTACTCATCTTTCAATGCTTTGAAGGAGAGTATATTCGTTATTGATCGCGACCTTAATATTATTCTTGAAAATAAGGCCTTAAAAGATTTTAACCAGAGGGTAGGAATTACTGAACCAAGCCTGGGGAACTCGGTGGAGATATACTCAAATAAACTGGAAGGATTTGGTCTGGGTGATTATATTCTGGTACTTAGAACCGGTGAGGAAATATATTATGATGAAGTAAAGCTGAATGAAAATACCATAGTAGAAATAAGAAAAAGCCCGGTACTGGATGATAATGAAATAGTATCGCGTGTTATAACCTCCATTAAAGACATAACCGGTAATAAACATACTGAACATAAATTAATAAAGAGTGAAAAAAAGGTTCGGGATCTGATGGAGCTTTTACCTGAAATGATTTTTGAAACAGATTTAAAAGGTAATGTAGTTTATGTAAACCAGTTCGCTATTGACAGGCTCGATTATACACATGAAGACATTTCAGAACTTAACTTATTTGACATCTTTGCTCCCGGAGAACGTGAAAGGTCAAAAGAATATTTTGAAAAACGCCTGGCAAATAAAGTATCAGGTCCGAAGGAGTGCTATATAGTTACACAGGATAATGAACGCTTCCCGGTAATACTTCATATAAATCCGATAATTGAAAAAGAAAAGGCAACCGGAGTCAGAGGAGTGATGATAGATATAACAAACAGGAAAAAGGCAGAAGAACAATTAAAACAAAGCTTGCAGACAACTGAAACAATTATCGGATTTATATGAAG
>CP070654.1:1224796-1227329 GCA_020354785.1 Bacteroidales bacterium | reverse complement strand
TCACAGCCCCGGTTTTCACTCATAGTTATTGAATAAGGTGAGGCCGGTTCTTCCACAACAACATTATCAGAATTAGAATCTGAACAACCGAAGATATGGCTGACTGTAAGGTTCACATTATAAGTGTCCGGCCCCGGAAATGTGTGAACAACTACCCTGCCTGAATCAATTGTCCCGTCATCAAAATCCCAGTCAAAATCATAATTGGATTCATCCTCCGGAAGTGGGCCGGCATACCTGAGTACTTTTGTATAAGGTGATATTTCCAGGGAATCTGAGGATGTAAAATTCGCTGGTACGGTCTGGTGTACATTAATATAGTCAACTTTATCTATTGTTGTATCTGAATTTGTGAATTCAATATTTACAAATACCCTGTAAGAACCCGGACTATAGTAATTTATTGTTATTACTTCATCTTTGTCAACAGTAAAATCAAAAGGGGGAATCCCTCCTTCAAAGTCATAGGTTATCAATACAATGCTGTCACTGATAGCAGGAGTTATAAGCGAAAAATTAATGCCAATAATTGAATCACAACCCTCAACTGTATCAGCCTGAAAGTTGTATTGTCCGTAAATATTACTAATTGACAGGAATATAAACAGTATGATTGATATTTTAAGTTTTTGTCCCATATAAGTTGAACAACCTATTCAATTTTTTCAGTTAGTTTTTTTACAACTTTAAATTTATTAAAAAATTCTTTGCCAAACACCCTTAAAACCGTATAGCTTGGTATCGCCAGAATCATTCCCGCAATACCTGCAAGGCTGCCGGCGATCATAATTATCAGAAGTATTTCCATGGGATGAGCATTAACACTGCTTGAGTAAATAAATGGCTGGAATATTACATTATCAATTGTCTGGACAATTATAAAAACCAGGATCATATAACCAATCAGGGGCAACAGTTCTGAATAAAACTCCATATCAAGATGCGTTGCAACACCTAATATTATTCCAAGAATAGCCCCAAGTAAAGGGCCGAGGTACGGAATAACATTCAGAATTCCTGCCATAAATCCTATCAGCAGGCTATGCTTAAAGCCCACACCAACAATAGTCAGCCCGGCGGTAACCAGTATTATAATTCCGGTTATCTGTCCTATAATACCTATAAAATATCTCCTTAAAAGCTTCTGTACAGATGACAAAGCATGCCTGAAGGCTTCCACATGTTTATCAGGGACCAGGAGAATTATAGATTCTGTAAACATCTTCTCATCTTTCAAAAAGAAGAAAGTCATAAATGAGATTGCAAATATTGCAATAAAGATATCTCCTAATAGACTTGCTAATGTTGAAAATATATTGGAAAACAAGGTAATATTTAACACGGATGCCAGCTTTTCTGTAAAAAAATCTCTGACAGATACATCATCATCAGAAGATAATTTAAATTTTTCAATGAATTTATCGGCCTTATTTATTGGCTCATCAAGATTTTCAACTACTGATTGAATATTAATTTTTGAAAAGTCATTAGCTTCTTTTGCAACCAGGGGTACGAATATTCTGAAAAACGTAAAAAATGCAATCCAGAGAAATATTAGTGTTAACAATGCGCGAATTGCTTTTGGTAATGATATTTTACCAATTTTTAATTTGCCCAGGAACCTGACAATTGGACTACCTATTAGAGATAAAACAAGGGAAATTAAAATATAGGCTACAATACTTTTAAAATACCATAGAATAAATCCTAAAATTGCTACTCCTATGATAATAAAAATGTATGTTGCCGTTTTACTCATAAGTTTCAGATTGCGATAAAAATACTAAATTTTAATGCTCTTGTTCGTGTTGATAACTTAAAAGTAATCAACAGATGTAAATAACTTTAAATATCGCATTCATTGTAATTAGACCGACTTTATTAATTTTACATTTTTTATATATAAAGCAAATTTACGTTCTGAATAATACTAATCACAGATTTTGGTTTTAAAAGTTCAGTTTTAATTTTTCAGACAGTAATATCTGCGTGTAAATTAGCGAGATTCTCAGATGAAACAATACCTGGATTTATTGGACTATGTGTTAAATACCGGTACAGAAAAGGAAGACAGAACCGGTACGGGGACACTAAATATTTTTGGATACCAGATGAGGTTCGATCTTAGCAAAGGCTTCCCTTTGCTTACTACAAAGAAACTTCACTTAAAATCAATAATATATGAATTATTGTGGTTTCTAAAGGGAGACACAAATATTAAATACCTGAATGACAGAGGAGTTACTATATGGGATGAATGGGCAGATGAAAATGGGGATTTGGGCCGGATTTACGGTTATCAATGGCGTTCATGGCCATCGTATAATGGGAAGCATATTGATCAGATATCAGATTTAATAGACTCCATAAAAAACAGCCCTGATTCCCGTAGACACATTATTAGCGCCTGGAATGTAGCTGATCTGGAAAATATGGCACTACCGCCCTGTCACGTGTTATTCCAGTTTTATGTTGAAAAGGGAACTTTATCCTGCCAGCTTTATCAAAGGAGTGCTGATATATTTCTGGGTGT
>CP070654.1:1222157-1224696 GCA_020354785.1 Bacteroidales bacterium | reverse complement strand
CTATGTTGAAATAGACTGGGGTGCTGTATCAGGAGGAACACCTTATGAGGTAAATGTATATGAAGAGTCTTCGGCAGCCTATGGAAGCTGCTCGGGTGATGTAACAGTATTGAATGTAGAAGTTGTTGCTGAACCAACAGTAACTTTTACTGCAGATAATCCGGGCACAACAATTGGTGCTGATTTAACCGTCTGCGACGGCGATGCAAGGCTGGCAGATGTTGTACAGGCAACTTTTACCGGCTTTTACACATTCCAGCTGGACTGGGACCTGGAAATTGCAACTCTTGACGCTTCTATGGCCAAGGATGAATACTTTGATATCAACTATGGTTCATTGGGCGCTGTACAGGCTTATGCTATTCAAAACCAGGGTTCAGACGGATCTCAGACAACCGGAATTGGATCTGCCGGAACATATGATCTGACTGTACCTACTGGCGGATTCCTGATTACAAATTCAAAAGTGACTGTATTTACTTATGATATCAGGGGGACTAATGACAGGATTTCCAGAAAGTGTGATTATCTGACTAATGCTGCTGCAGCACTGGATGCCTGGTCATGGTACGATACTGGTGTGGAAACTATTGTAATTACGGTTAATCCTGCACCGGATACCGGCCCGATATATCATATACCTAATGACTGGAATCCATAATAGATTAATTTCTGATTAATTTATTGAATAGCAATAATTTATTATATAGTTAAATGTATTTTCAGTCCAATTGAATACAAAAACTAATATATTATCCCTTATCATAATTTTAATATACTTTGTTTCAGGGTACGGGCAGACTTTACCCTCTGCCTGTACCGGAAGCAGAGAAAGTTATGGTATAACGGGATATGAAAATTCCGTATTCGATTGGAGTATAGAGGGGGGAACTATTATTGAGGATCTGAACGACACGGTAATTGTTGAATGGAACTTTAACAGGAGTGCCCATAGAATAGAAGTTGTGGAAATAACGGAATTTGACTGTATCGGTGTTCCGGTTGAAGCAACTGTTGATGTTGTTGCTCCTGAAGTATATATAGGAGATGAAATCGAAATATGTGAGGGAGATTCATTTATCTTTGAACCTGATGACGATTATACAACTCCCCTGAATTTCGAATGGCATGATGGCAGTACTGAAGACTATTTTGTCGGTACAGATCAGGGCCTGATATGGGTTAGAGCTACAGGTACAGACGGATGTTCTGACTATGATTCAGTTGTATTACTTTTAAATCCTTTGCCTTTAGTGTCACTCGGAAAAGACACTTCATTATGCGGAACTCAGAGATATGAAATTGATGCCGGTCTGTTCAGTGCTTACGACTGGTCATCCGGGGCTATAACGAGTTCTGTTATTGTGGGTCCTGCATCATCCCTTGCAGATACACTAACGGTAGCTGTTACAGATGAAAATGGATGTGTCGGAATAGATACTATTGTGATATTGCAGTGCAGTGTTGATGTATTCTTTTCCGATATCCCAAATACAATTACACCGAATAATGATGGTGATAATGATGTATGGATTATTGAACATATTGAACTTTTTCCTGATGCAGTAGTTGAAATATTCGACAGATGGGGCAGATTAATTTATCACAGGGAAAATCCCGATCCACAGAATGTCTGGGACGGGAATTCACAATCAGGAAAAGAAATGCCAATGGATTCATACTATTATGTAATTGATCTTAAATACTATAATGCTGATCCGCTGATTGGTAATATTAATATTATAAAATAAATTACCGACACTTAAAACATATTGTTAGAATCTTATATATAGTATTTACATTTTAATACTGTTATTGTAAAGAGAATTAACCCTGTTATTCATTTATTGAAATTTATCGGCTCCGGTTTATGGGACAGGAATATTTGTAGGTGCATAGTTTTGTACTAACTGTAACTGTTGATATTTGTTTGCGTATATGATTTCAAATTTTTTTAACTTAGAAAAATTATTAAAACAAACAAGGTAACAAGGATCTTAATGTTCAGATTATTCTGTATACTATTATTTACATTTTCAACGGTCTTTATAAAAGCCCAGCAGTTACCTGTCTACAGCCAGTATATGTTGAATGGCTTTCTTATTAATCCTGCAATTGTCGGGCATGAAGGCTACACTTCTATCAATCTTACTGCAAGAGAACAATGGCTTGGCCTGGAGAATGCCCCTTCAACCTATGCCCTCAGTGGTCAGACAAGACTCCTTAAAAACAGCTTTATTTCACGGGCCGCCTCAATCAGGAGACGAAAAAGGGTTATGTCACGAAGCGGAAGGGTTGGTATAGGAACATACATATTTACAGACAGAAATGGAGCTTTTAACCGCACAGGTATACAGGGAACTTATGCTTATCATATTACAATGAGTACCTACCAGCTGTCTTTCGGTCTGTCTATTACGGGTTTCCAGTTCAGAATAGATGAGGATAAAATCCAGGTATATGATCCTGATGACAGATTTTTGTATGAAACCAGTAAATCAGCGCTAATTCCTGATGCAAACTTTGGAATATATTATAC
>CP070654.1:1219509-1222057 GCA_020354785.1 Bacteroidales bacterium | reverse complement strand
ATAAATGATATTAAAATCCAGATTAATTGCTTGCCATATTCCTGGTTCAGGTCAAATACTGAGGTGAATTGTTCATTATAATTAACTGCGAAAATATTCATCCAGCCGAATATAACCATTACCAGGTACAGGACAATTGTTATCCAGTCAATACTTTCAAATATGTTAATCGGGCGTGTCAATTCTTATACAGTAAATTTTGCTCTAACATCCTTTTTTCAATCCATTTCCTGTAATAAGAGATTGTATCAGTAAGATACTTCTCAATAATAAGACCTGCAATCGGTGCTGCATAACTTGCACCCCATTTACCGTGTTCAACATAGACTGCTACCGCAATCTTTGGATTATCTTTAGGAGCAAAAGCTGTAAAAACCGAATGATCTTCTCCCTGTGGATTTTCTGCAGTTCCTGTCTTGCCACAGACTATAATATCCCTTAATCCGGCAATACGGGCAGTACTTCCAGGTCCGCCATTAACTGCATTCTCCATCCCTTCAATTATTATCTCAAAATGAGCTGTATCAATACTTGAGTAATTCTTTTTTGTAAACCGGCTGTCAATAGTATCGATTCCATCTATTTCTTTTACAATATGGGGTATATGGTAATATCCTCTGTTTGCAATTGTTGCAGACATATTTGCCAGCTGTAAGGGTGTAATAAGTATTTCCCCCTGTCCTATTGCCAGTGAAATTACAGTTAAAGCCTTCCATACATTTTCTCCGTAATACCTGTCAAAGTATGAACTGGGAGCTATAAATCCTCTAAGTTCATTAGTAAAATCAGAGTTCAGTGTATGCCCGAAGCCAAATGATATAATATGATTGCGCCAGTTATTATATGCATCAGTTATGCTGTTAAATTTTTTATCTTCAAGGATTCTCCTGTACAGGTGGCAGTAATAAGCGTTACATGAATATTGTATTGATTGTGGTAAATTCAATGGAGAAGGATGATCATGACATCCTACATGTACAGCTCTTGCATAGAAACCGAGATCACAGTAGAACCTGGTATGATATGTTGCTACCTCTTCCTGCAGAGCAATCATCGCATTCATAGGTTTAAAAGTTGAGCCCGGCGGATAATTTGCCATCAGAGCCCTGTTAAAGAGAGGTTCAAGTGTATCAGTCTTTAACTTGTTATAATTGGATGAACGTTGCCTGCCAATTAATAAGGATGGGTTAAATGCAGGTGAAGAGATTAAAGATAAAATTTCGCCTGTTGATGGTTCAATGGCTACAATACTTCCTTTATAGTTCCTCATAAGTTTTTCACCATATTCCTGTAACTCTGCATGTATTGTACAAATAATATTCCTTCCTACCTGTGCATCCCTGTCAAATCTTCCTCCCTGGTATTCACCTTTGATGCGGCTATGAACATCAACAAGGTATACCTTCTGTCCCTTTTCACCTCTCAGGTATTGTTCATATGATTGTTCTATCCCGCTTATGCCAATATAATCTCCCATAGTATAATATTCATCTTTATCTATTATCAGCTCATCAACCTCCCCTACATATCCCAGAACATGAGCGGCGATTTCCTTATTGTACTTTCTTAAAGTTCTGGATCTTACATAAAATCCCGGAAATTTGTAAAGTTTTTCCTGCAGCAAAGCATAAGTTTCAGGAGATACCTGTTTAATAAACGGATCTCTCCTGTGTTTGAATGATTTTTTTATGCCATCCCTCAGTGTGTTTATATCAATACTTAAAATATTACATAATTCTGTACTGTCAAATTCTTTCAGCTCATAAGGAGCAATCATTAAATCATAGGCTGGTTGATTATAAACAAGCAGTTCTCCCTTCCTGTCAAATACCAGCCCCCTGGCAGGGTAAAGAATTTCTATCCTCTTTGAATTGTTTTCAGCTGAAAGCTTATAAGACGTATTAACAACCTGAAGAAAAAAAAGTCTGATAATAAATATTGCCGCAACAACAATAAAAATAATATTAATTACATATTTTCTAACTCTGAATTGATCCATTATTTAGCGGCGATAAACAAAAAACTGACTTAAGACTATAAAAGTTAAAGAGAAAATTGTACTTAGTATAACCCTGAAAAATGTACTGAAAAAATTACCAAATCTGAAAATTTCAATGTAAAATAAAACAAAATGATGTGCCACGATTAGTATAGAAGCATATTTTGTAAACCAGTTAATTCCATAATAAGCAACCCTGGGAAATGTTCCTGATTCGTATCCGTCACGGGGAGAAATGAGATTTAATACAAAAGGCCTGAGAAAAGCCAGAAATAATGTTGCTATGGTATGCATCCCCAGGGTATCTGAAAATATATCTATTGTAAGCCCTAAAAAGGCTGCTGTTACAAGAAGCATCCATTTTGGTGTTTCAAAGGGCAGAAGGAGTATAAATAATATATATATATACGGATTTATATATCCCGAGAACTGAATGTTATTAAATATAAATACCTGGATCAGGATTAAAAATATGAACCTTGCTATATTTCTGGGTAATACTTTAATCACTTTCAGCAGATTTTTCTAATTCAACTTGCTCTTCTCTGT
>CP070654.1:1216822-1219409 GCA_020354785.1 Bacteroidales bacterium | reverse complement strand
ATATGCAGAAAACACAATTCCCATTGATGCAGTCCATATAGTTGATTACTGGGGAAACGGGGGCACAGAGCTGGACGGTATTTCCTTTATTGACAAATCATACATAAAATTAAGAGAGGTTATCTTGTCATATTCTGTACCACAAAAACTATTAAAAGAGCTGCCTATAGGGAAAATACAGCTTAGTGTAATAGGGAGAAATTTATTATTATGGACACCAGAGGATCAACATTACATTGATCCTGAACTTACAACTTTTGGAAATGATCTGGAAGCTGATTTTGGAGAATACGGAGCACAGCCGACAGTGCGAAGTGTCACCTTCAGCCTGAGATTTTCTTTATGATGTAAATTGATTATGTGCATTATGAACATAAATTTTAAAATATCAGTATTTGGCACACTGCTAATGGTTGCATTATTTCTGTTTATATCATGTGAAGACTGGCTCGATATTAATAAAGATCCTAATAATCCTGATGAAGCTAATGAAGAGCTGACACTTGCTGCAGGCATTTCATCTATTGCATATGTATACGGGGGTAGATACCAGGTACTTGGAGCTTTATGGTCACAACACTGGACTCAATCCCTGGGTGCTTCACAATATAGCGGACTGGATTCCTATGATGTTAGCAGCAGCACATTTGATAACAGGCAGTTTGGGGAATTATATTCAGGAGCACTCACAAACCTGGAATATATTAAAGAGCAGGCATATCAAAACGGGAAATGGAATTATTACCTTATAAGCACGGTGCTCCAGGCATATACTTATCAAATTCTGGCTGATTTATATGATCAAATACCATTTTCTGAAGCCCTGAAAGGAGATGAAGGTACTATAACACCTCACTATGAATATGGACAGGATGTTTATGACAGCCTTATTGCAAGAATAAACTTTGCCCTGTCACAAGATTATGAGAACGATGAGTTAGAAGACATAGGATCTGAAGATATATTGTTTGAAGGCAATATGAACAGATGGGTGGAATTTGCAAATACACTAAAACTTAAGATATACTTAAGGCAGGTGTATGCCCGTCCGAATGTTGCCAGGGAGGGTATTGAAGCTCTGTATAATGATGAGGATGTAAAATTTCTTACCACAGATGTGGCAATGACACAGTTTACAAATGAAACAGGAAGAAGAAATCCTCTATATGAAACTGAGATAATGTTTCTGGGAAATAATCCTAACCTGGTATTAAGTGAGACTTTCTTAAGTTTTATGAATGATAAAGGTGACCTTGAGAGGCTTGACATGTTGTTTGATTTTCCTGAGGATGGAGGTAGCCATAAAGGTCTGGCGCAGGGCAACTATAATGATCCGGACGAACCGACAGGCACAAGCAGTTCAAGTTATTCCAAACCTTACCTTTCTCCCTATGAACCTGTATATTTAATGTGTGCATCTGAAGCATATCTTCTTCAGGCAGAGGCGATTATCCGTGATGGAGTAGAAACATATTCAGATGCAAAAGAAATGTATGAAAATGCTATGGAGGCTTCTTTTTACAGGCTGGGCATTACTATTGCTGAAGAGTTTTACGGTCCCGGAGAGGTATACGAATTTCCTGCAGAAGGAAGTCCGCTTGAGAACTTTATTGAATCAATAATTGTTCAGAAATGGATAGCACTGGCTAACATTCAAAGTCTTGAAACCTTTTTCGAACATAACAGGACACATTATCCAAAAGTCAGTGCCGTTACTGCAGATGATGGTAATTATGTCCCGGGAGAATTTACGATTTCTGTTAATAATGTAACAAGCGGTCGTTTCCCGAAAAGGCTGATTTTTCCTGAATCAGAATACTCGGGGAATCCAAATACTCCTCCAAAGAAGGAGGTTTATGAAAAGATATGGTGGGATAAAAAAGTTGATAATGAGTAAAACAGATATTACATATATATTCTTATTAATTGTCGCAGGATTTCTTTTACATAATTGTGACAAATGGGATGAAACAGCTGACATATCTCACGTTTCACATTTACCGGAATTTAATATGGTTGGAGGAGAATTTGTTTCTTTTGTTAAAAGTGATAGCGGTAAATTTGAAGATCCCGGTGTTGAAGCCACAGTGGAAGGCAGAGCTGTTAACTGGTATTATTTGTCTTTACCCGATATAGATTTAAAAACTCCCGGTGTTTATATAATTATGTACTATGCAGAAAATGACGAAGGATTTTCAACTACAGCAGAAAGGGTAGTTGCAGTCACATATGAGGATATTAGCGAAAACGATTTGTCAGGAACATACGAAGGGACTCTTTGGACGCCGCTTGTTGAATCAAAAGTCAGAAAAATTGATGATAATGGCCTGTACAAGTGTGAAGAAGTACTGGGATTTCCCGGATATTCTATGCCCGGGAAATTTGTTGATCTCGGGGATAATACACTTATGCTGTTACCCGGTGAGGGTTACTTTGGTGAATATGGTGCATCGGAAGGAAGTTACTCAAGCCGTATACTAAGCTGGTCTGTTATATTACTGGACAGCCCTTACAGTGGACTTGAAATACCTGTAACATGGAGAAAAAAAGAATAAAATGATCAGAATGATACATTCTGTAATATAAA
>CP070654.1:1214128-1216722 GCA_020354785.1 Bacteroidales bacterium | reverse complement strand
AGCACATCGATTGACGTATTAAATTCTTTTATAGTATCTATTTTTAGATTAAATTTTAAATCATAATACGTCTGGTCAGTGAAAAATACTTGTTCCGGATTATTATTTGAACGGTTTTCCATTATCATTCTGACAGGGTAATAATTCACCTTGTTTATGAATATTTTTGTTATTGAAATATTACCCTCTTCATCTTGTAGATTATATGTATATCCCGGCATTGATCCTTTGTTTTCCAAACGAATTATGATTTGAAAACAACCGGTATCTTGATAAATTGTGTCATTTAATCTTTTGATTTTATAGTATTCCTTATTATCCAGGATATTTTTAAACATATATTGCATGGAATAAGGTGTATTATGCCCCCAGAAATGCTTGTCTCTGAATTCGGGGTACTTAACCAAATCATATATCCTTGCAGTACTGTCCCGGTTGTTTTTTCTTATCAGTTTTTCACCATCATATATATCTTCGTAAATAACATCTATTTTATCATCAACATACATGTACCAGTGTCCTTTTACTCCTACTATTGAATCTTGAATTAATCTTTTAAAGTATATTTCACGAAATCTATAAATTGTATCGCTGACATTCCTCGGATTTGTTCTTACCATATCTTGTTTATAGTATAGAGTTATAATAGTATCAATATTATCTATTGTTTTTTGTATGATTTCAACTGGTTTCTCATCGTTTTTAAAGGATACAGTAATCAATAAGGCAATTACAAGAGTGTAGGCAATCATTTTGATTTGAGACTTTAATAGAGTATTTAAAATTAATCATTAAATAATGAAAAATACAATCTTGTAATTTTGCTATATTTGATAATGAATTCACAAGATTTTTAATAATCACGGGTTTGGCATTTTAATTAATTTAATTTCACTTTATTGCCACTTAAACGAAATTTGATATGAAAGCTAAAACAATGATTATAACCACATATCTATGTCTTGTCGCAATACAAAACCTGTTTTCGCAGGATAGCTTGTATTCTAACACTTTTCCACTAACAAATGTAAGATTGCTTGACGGGCCATTTAAACATGCGCAGGATTTGAATGTGACCACCTTATTACAGTATGAGACGGATCGTTTTCTTGCTCCTTTTCTGAAAGAAGCCGGATTAACACCTAAAGCCCCGAATTATCCGAATTGGGAGAGCGATGGACTGGATGGCCATACAGGAGGCCACTATTTGTCAGCCATGGCTATTCATTATGCTTCAACAGATAATACCGAATGCCTTGCACGAATGGAATATATGATATCAGAACTTAAAACATGTCAGGACTCTAATGCGGTCAGATATCCTGAATGGGGTGTGGGTTATGTTGGTGGAGTACCAAATAGTGATGAGCTTTGGCCCGAAATTAAGGCAGGCAATGTATCCCGTGTCTGGGATTATTGGGTACCATGGTATAACATCCATAAGACTTATGCCGGTTTGAGGGATGCATGGATGTATGCAGGTAATGAAGAAGCAAAAACCATCTTTTTAGACTTTTGCGACTGGGCAATAAACCTGACTTCAGGCCTGAGTGATTCTCAAATGGAACAGATGCTGGGTAACGAGCATGGAGGTATGAATGAGGTTTTTGCTGATGCTTATCAAATGACCGGTGAAGAAAAGTACCTGGTAGCTGCAAAGAGGTTTTCTCATAAATGGCTGCTGAATGCAATGGCTGCCGGAAACGAGATTCTTGACAACAGTCATGCCAATACACAGGTTCCCAAGGCAGTTGGATTCGCGAGAATTTATGAGGTGTGCGGGGATGAGACTTATACAGATGCAGGCAGTTACTTCTGGGAAACGGTAACTAATAACCGTAGTCTGGCTTTTGGGGGGAACAGCAGGGAGGAACATTTTCCAAGTACGTCTTCCTGTATAGATTTTGTCAATACAGTTCAGGGTCCCGAATCATGCAACACCCACAACATGCTCAAATTAACAGCAGATTTGTTTAGGATTAATCCTCTGGCAAAGTATGCCGATTATTATGAGAGAGCATTATATAATCATATTCTTTCCACCCAGCATCCGGATCATGGTGGATATGTTTATTTCACACCGGCACGTCCCCGCCATTACAGGGTTTATTCTGCACCAAACCAGGCTATGTGGTGTTGTGTAGGTACAGGAATGGAAAACCATGGAAAATATGGTGAGTTCATCTATACCCGTAATACAGATACATTGTTCCTGAATTTGTTCATAGCTTCCGAGTTAGACTGGGAAGAAAAGGGAGTAAGTATCACACAGGAAACAAATTTCCCATATGAGGGGAAAACGCAATTAACAGTACACACTGACTCCCCGGTAGCATTCAAGCTCATGGTGCGCCATCCTTATTGGGTTTCTGCAGATACTTTTAAAATTGTTGTAGGGCTTGATACACTTACTACTTCATCAGAACCCTCTTCATATGTTTTGATAGATCGTACATGGAATGATGGCGATGCGGTAAGTATTATATTGCCTATGATAAACAGGATTGAGAACCTGATAAATGTACCCGGTTATGTTGCTTTTATGCATGGTCCAATTTTGCTCTCGGCAAAAACCGGCACAGAGAATTTGACCG
>CP070654.1:1211404-1214028 GCA_020354785.1 Bacteroidales bacterium | reverse complement strand
CAGTAAAGCCTACTGATTTTCATAATCTCATACCAAAGTTAACAGTTAAGACAGATGATATTGTCAAAGCAGGAACACCTTTATTTTTCGATAAGTATCATCCTGAAGTTTATTTAACATCTCCGGTTAGCGGCCGTGTCACAGCAATAAACCGGGGGGAGAGAAGGCAGGTGCTTCAGGTTGTTATAGAAGCTGATGCAGAAATTGAATATGAATCCTTTGTTAAGGGTGAACCCTCCAGGATGAGTGTTAAGGATATTAAGAATAATCTTCTTAAGAGTGGACTATGGCCAACTATCAGGCAAAGACCTTATGACATTATAGCGAATCCTGAAGATATGCCAAAGGCTATCTTTATATCGGCTTTTGATACTGCTCCTCTTGCTCCTGATTATGATTTTATTGTTAAGGACTGCGAAGCTGATTTTCAAACAGGAATCGATGCATTATCAAAACTTACAGTTGGAAGTGTTCATGTGAATATTAATGATGAATATCCTGCTTCCCAGGTATTTATAGGAGCCAGGAGTGTTCAGGTAAACAGAATCCGCGGACCCCATCCTGCAGGCACCGTGGGAATCCAGATACATCATATAGATCCTGTTAATAAGGGAGATATAGTATGGTATATTAATCCGCAGGATGTTATAACAATTGGCCGTTTATTTACCAGTGGTATATACGATGCTTCAAAAGTTATTGCCCTGGCAGGTTCTGAGGTTCTTAAACCACGGTATTACAAAATAATTGGGGGAACATCAATAAAGAATATAATTAAAGACAATATAACAGATGGGAATAACAGGTTTATAAGTGGTAATGTTCTGACAGGGTCAAAAATAGCCCGGGATGGATTTCTAGGTTATTACGATTCTTTAATAACAGTAATACCTGAAGGAGATCATTTTGAACTTTTAGGATGGGCTATGCCAGGTTTTAGCAAGTACAGTGTCTCCAGGTCATTCTGGTCATGGCTAATGTCTAACAGGGAGTTCCGGCTGGATACAAATCTCAATGGAGGAATACGGGCATTTGTGATGACCGGCCAGTATGAGAAGGTATTTCCTATGGATATATTTCCTGTCCAGCTGGTAAAAGCAGTCTTTATTAAGGATATCGATCTTATGGAAAAACTGGGAATATATGAGGTCGCTCCCGAAGATTTTGCACTGTGTGAATTTGTTTGTACTTCAAAGATAGATGTACAGAATATTATAAGGGAAGGACTTGATTTTATGATAAAAGAAATGTAATAACTGCAAAATATAGTCAGGTTTTTAAAAAATATTATCTAAGTGTTGATAGACTACATAAATAAAATAAGGCATCATTTTGAAAAAGGAGGCAAACTGGAGAAATTTCAATCTACATTTGATGCTTTTGCAACTTTTTTGCATGTCCCGAATAAAGTCACGTCCAGGGGGTCGCATATACGTGATAATATGGATATGAAAAGGACAATGGCTATCGTTGTTTTTGCTTTGCTGCCGGCCTTAATTTTTGGAATGTGGAACGCAGGATATCAGCATTTCTTAGCAACAGGTGAGGCAAAGACTATCTGGCAGAATTTTGCCTACGGATTTGTTCAGGTTTTCCCTCTTATTGTAGTTGTTTATGTTTCCGGCCTGGCAACAGAGTTTATTTTCGCGCAGTTAAGAGGTCATGAAGTAAATGAAGGATTTCTGGTTACCGGTATATTGATTCCTTTAATATTACCGGTTGATATTCCACTCTGGATGGTTGCTGTTGCTACGGTTTTTGCTGTAATTATAGGGAAAGAGGTTTTTGGCGGTACAGGAATGAACATTTTAAATCCTGCTCTGACTGCTCGTGCATTTTTATTTTTTGCATATCCTTCAGAAATGTCAGGTGTCAAAGTATGGATAGCAGGACTAAAGGATGGTAAAAACATTATTGACGGATTCTCAGGAGAAACAATTCTGGCCCAGGCAGCTTCGGGGAATACGGATTTTGTTAATGGAGCCGGAGAAGCCTGCACCACAAGCGATTTATTTCTGGGATTTATTCCGGGTTCTATTGGAGAGACCTCCACTCTGGCAATATTAATCGGGGCAGCAATCCTGTTATATACTGGTGTAGGAAGCTGGAAAATAATGTTTTCTGTATTTGCCGGCGGGTATTTAATGGGGCTGATATTGAATTTATTTGCTGTAAATCCATTCATGGAAATTCCTGCAAGCCAGCATCTGATAATCGGGGGATTTGCCTTTGGAGCAGTTTTTATGGCAACAGACCCGGTTACTGCAGCACAAACTGAGAAAGGAAAATTTATTTACGGATTCCTTACCGGTATACTTGCAATACTAATAAGGGTTCTTAATCCGGCTTATCCTGAAGGAATGATGCTGGCGATATTGCTGATGAATGTTTTTGCTCCATTAATTGATCATTATATAATTGAAGCAAATATTAAAAAAAGACTGAAAAGAGTAAAATCAGGCTCTTAAAGATTAACAGATAAAAATGAAACAGTTCTCCAACATATATGTTGTAATCTTTGCTACCATAATGGTTGTTATTGTTGCTACCATTCTTTCGTTTGTTTCGATGCAATTAAAACCCAAGCAGATAAAAAATGAAGAGATTGAACAAATGAAAAATAT
>CP070654.1:1208664-1211304 GCA_020354785.1 Bacteroidales bacterium | reverse complement strand
ATGGTTTGAACTACCTTAACAGGATAACAAATACATTCACCTATTATTTCAGAGATGAATCTGATCCTAATTCTATCAGTTATAATGATATTAAAGCATTGGCAAGTGATGAAAAAGGGAATCTCTGGATTGGCACAAACAGGGGTGGGCTGAACTATTATGATATTGAAACTGGAGAATTCCGGCATTTTAGACATGATCCCGATGACATTAACAGCTTGTCATGGGATAAAATATACGGATTACTGTGTGATAAGGATAATAACCTGTGGATACTTACTAATAAAAAAAATGTTGACGATCAGCTAAGCTCTATAGATATTTTACCGGATGGACAGGATAAGTTCATTCATCTCCAGGAGAAAGCATATTATGGTATTACACAAAGTAATGACGGTAATATATTTATAGGCAGCATAGGAGGTATATGGGAATTTAATAAATCAGACAGCATCTTTAATTTTATAGCAAACGATACCCTGATAGGCAAAGTGAATGCTGTACTTGAAGATTCATATGGATTTATGTGGATTGGTTGTGATAAAGGATTAACACGTTATGATAACTCGGAGCAAACATTCTTACATTATTCTGAAAATAAGGGGTATCCGGTAAACATTGTTTATGGGATACTAGAGGACAATAGCAAGAACCTGTGGATCAGTACGAATTTCGGGTTGGTAAAAGCCGGCAATATTGTAGAGAATCCCGATAGTGTTACATTCAGGGTTTATGACAGTGATGACGGACTCCAAAGCAAGCAGTTCAACTATAATGCATTTTATAAATGCAATTCGGGTGAAATGGTATTTGGAGGAATAAAAGGCTTTAATACTTTTTATCCGGACAGAATTGAAGATAATACAATTCCGCCAAATATTGTTATTGCCGATCTCAGGATCTTTAACAAGAGCGTTGCTGTTGGTGAAGAATTAGCCGGAAGGATAATTTTAAAAAAATCAATTTCAGAAACTGAGCGAATCAAACTTGGATTTAAGCAGAATATAATATCAATAGAATTTTCGGCACTACATTATGCAAATCCTAAAGAAAACAGGTTTAAATATATTCTGGAAGGATATGATAAGGAATGGCAACATGGCAGGGTGAATTTTGCATCATATACCAATCTGCCGCCCGGGAAATATACTTTCAGGGTTACAGCATCCAACGCTGATGGACTATGGAATCCAAATCCTGCTGATTTAAGGATAGTGATTCGCCGGCCTTACTGGAAATCATGGTGGTTCTATACTTTATTAACCATTTCAGTCATAATGGTTATCTACTGGCTTATCCAAAGGAGAGAAGAACAGCTCAAAAAAGACAAACAAAAACTTGCGGATCAGCTCGACAAAGAAAGAAAGGTATTACAGGAACAACAAGCACAGCTCAAAGAGCAGGAAGAAAATATCAGCAAACGGGATGAAATGGAAAAAGAGATCAAGTGGCATAACAAGGGTTTATTAAGAATATCTGAGATAACCTCCAAAGCCAAAGAAGATGTTGAGATGCTTACCAGAAATATTTTAAATGAAATTGTTGAATATGTTGAGGCTCAACAGGGTATTTTATATCTTGAAGATAGTGTTGATGAGGATAACAAGCACCTTAAAGTTGCTGCAACATATGCGGTAGATTCTAAAAAACTTAAAAGTAAGACAGTAATGTCCGGGGAAGGTCTGGCAGGAACATGTTATAATGAAGGAGAAATTCTGGAAATTAAAGATTTACCAAAAACTTATTCAAAAATTCAATCAGGCCTGGGAGATGTACAACCCGGGTACCTGGTTTTCATACCTTTAAAGCTCGATGATCAGATATTAGGTATTATAGAAATTTCATCATTTCTTCCACTGGAAAAATATAAACTTAACTATGTTGAAAAGGTGTCAGAATCGGTAGCTTCAGTTATATCTATTGTGCAGGCAAATGAGAAAGTCAAGGCAGCAATGGATGAATCGCACCAGCAAGCAGAAGAAATAAAAGCCACAGATGAGGAGTTAAGACAAAATCTTGAAGAGCTTACTGCAACACAGGAGGAACTTGTCAGAAAAAACGAAGCTTTCAAAGTTGAAAAAGCAATGTTTGATTCTTTAATGAATTTTATGCAGGACAGGGTAACCTTTAAGGATGTAGACAGTAATTATCTCAGGATTAATAAAATAAAGTCTGATGCCCTGAAATTAAAAAATCCTGATGATGCAATAGGTAAATCGGACACTCATTTTTTTAGCAAGAAACATTTTGACATGGCCCGCAAAGAGGAATTGAAAATACTTAGATCCGGAAAAAAATTACCACATGTACAGGAACAAATCCGCTATGATGATGGAACCGTACAGTGGTATGATACTTCCAGGCTTCCCTTCAAGGACACTGACGGTAAACTGACGGGCTTATTAGTAATTTCCAGGAATATAACTGAGCAAAACGATATAATAAGTAACCTGGAATGTAAAAGCGAGGTTTTAACGGAGGTTTTTGGAAAATATCCACTGATTTATTACAGGACAACTTTCAAGGGAAATATAACCCAGATATATGGAAAGGGACTTGATTTGCTTGGAATACAAGCTAAAAAGGCAGAAAACAAGAATATATTTGAATTATTTCCACAGATAAAAAATAAAATCTCAA
>CP070654.1:1205915-1208564 GCA_020354785.1 Bacteroidales bacterium | reverse complement strand
CTTTGTCAATTACTAAAACTACCCAGGTGCAAATTAATTCACATCTCGACGGACCTTCAGCTACAGCTCAAGGAGAATATAAAGGTCATTTTTCCACAGATGCTTCGATGAAACAAAGCCTGTTCGATAGGAAATTATCTGTTATATTGCAGGTACGCGATGTATTTGGTACAACAAAACGTGAGTTTACATCTGAAGGAGATGATTTTTACTATTACCGGTACCATTATCATAAATCCCCTGTTGTTATTCTGACGATGATTTATAATTTTAACAATTATAAGATAAGAAGAGAGGGTAGAAATGGAGATGAAGGTAATGGAGGAGGTGAGGGCGAAGAGTTTTAATAATTATCACGTATTATCCCATATTAATATAGCAATAGAAAGACTATATTCTGCAAGGCAATAAAAGCACAAAAAGGCCTTCCAATCCCTTAAAAATAAAAATTAAGTTGTATATTAACATCTGGTTATTACGTGCCGGATGTTACCGGCTAATAGTATCCTTTTAACTGTGATAAATTAAAGTCAGAAATCCAATAAAATATTAAAGGGAATATGGAAAAGAACAAAATTTTTGAAAAAAAAATATTACCCCACATTGTGGCGATTCTTGTTTTTATTGTAATAAGCGTAATTTATTTCTCCCCCCAGTTTGACGGAAATCGTATAAACCAGAGCGATGTTATTCAGAATATTGGTATGAAAAAGGAAATTAAAGATTTCAGAGATAAGTATAATTCGGAAACGTTATGGACTAATTCAATGTTTGGAGGTATGCCTGCCTACCAGATTTCTGTGAGATATGAAAAAAATAATTGGATTAAAGGTTTAGAATATTTATTCTTTAGTAAAATAGTGAATAGGCCCATTGGTTATATGCTCTTTCTGATGATTGGATTTTATATACTGTTATGGAGTTTTAGTGTCAATCCGTGGATAAGAATTATTGGAGGACTTGCATTCGGACTGGCCTCATTTAATATTTTATACCTGGCTACAGGGCATAATGCCAAGGTACTAGCCATTTCATTTATTCCTCCCTTAGTAGGCAGTATTATTTATGCTTACAGGAAAAACTTTTTAATTGGCGGTGCCCTGCTAAGTATTTTTACATGCTTGCATCTATCTGCCAATCATGTTCAGATGACCTATTATTTAATTTATTTTCTTATAGCTGTTATTATAGTAGAATTTATCCGTCATCTGAATAATAATTTACTGCTAAAATTCTTCAAAATATCAGCTTTTTTATTGCTGGCAGGAGTGCTGGGTGTTTTGCCGGCTATATCTAATTTAATAGTAACAAACGAGTACGGCAAACATACCACAAGAGGTAAGTCAGAACTTACTATTTCACCGGATAACATGGAGAAAAGCAGTAATGATGCTCTGGATAGCGAGTATATTAAAAGATACAGCCTTGGATACGGAGAATTATGGTCTCTCGTTATACCGAATGTTAAGGGAGGTTCCAACGGCTATATAGGGCAAAAAGAGAAAATAATGGAAAAAGTGCCACAGGAATATAAAAGGTCAATTTACCAGCAATCTTCATACTGGGGTGAACAATATGGCTCAGGAGGTGCATTCTACTATGGAGCATCTGTTTTCCTGTTATTTGTGCTTGGAATATTTTTTACAAAAGATAATATTAAGTGGGCTCTTCTGCCTGTTTCATTACTGGCAATCATATTATCATTGAAATATAGCGGTGTTGTAGATTTTTTTATTGAACATGTACCGCTTTTTAATAAGTTCAGGGATACGAAAATGATGCTTGTTTTGGTGCAGTTATCATTTCCCCTGCTTGGAATATTATTCCTGAAGAGACTGATCGATAATAGAATTCAAAAAGAAATGTTTTTAGGTGTTTGGCTTGAGTTGGCTGGTATTTTTATTTTGTTTTATCTGGTGCCGTCATTATGGTTCGATTTCCTTAGCAGAAATGAAACACAACAAATCAATGCACAGATAGAAAATTTCAGGAATGATCCCGGCACTCTAGGGCAATTTGAAGCCTGGAAAAATGTACTGGTAAATGCCAGGATAGGTATATTTAGAAAAGATTGCCTTAGAAGCCTGTTTTTTATACTGGCAACAGGGCTAATTATATTTCTCTTTATAGAGCGTAAACTTGAGGAAAGTACCTTTCTGGTATTTCTGGGTATTCTGATTTTAGTTGATTTATGGGGTGTGGATAAAAGATATTTAAACAATAAAAAGAAAGGTAATAAATATATTCAGTGGGTAGATTCCTACAAATACCTTAATCCTTTTCAGGCAACAACTGCTGACATGGCAATTCTGACAAATGAGTCAGAAACAGTAACTTTATTAAAACAAAAAATTGATAATGAAGTATCCCGGCTAAAAAAGAAAAAGAAGCATAGAATGGCGGAATTCAGAAATGAACAGGAAAAAGTAAGATTCAGGGAACTGAATTTCTCAACAAATTACAGGACACTCTCTTTACAAAATCCCTTTAACGAAAGCAGGACTTCATATTTTCATAAGTCAATTGGCGGCTATCATGGCGCAAAACTTAAAAAGTACCAGGAGTTAATTGAATTTCAAATATCAAAGGAAATTAGTTATATATTTAATGTTCTAAATGGTGAATATACAAATGAAAGTATTCAGAGGC
>CP070654.1:1203156-1205815 GCA_020354785.1 Bacteroidales bacterium | reverse complement strand
CAAGACCATAATATCTGGCTCTTTCAATCAGATTTATTATTTCCCGTGAGTCTTTTGTCAGGTTAAAATTAGTTGTCCAGACCGGTTTATATCCGTTTAAAATATAAAACCTTTGTATAAGTTCTGATTTTTCAAGCCTGCAATTATTCACCTCAGCAGTTATACTGTCATTTACATGAGCTAACCTTAAAGATAAATTTGTTCTGAAAACCGGAAGATACTGTTCCGAAGAAATTTTATTAATGCAACTATTTTCGCTCTGATAGCTGGTACTAATTATAAGGATTTCTATCAGTACAATTGTTCTAAACGAGTATATCAGAAGATTAAAAAGAAAACCGGAAATTTTTGATTTGAAGGATTTAGTTAGTAATAGGGATTTACTGCTTAAATTTGACCCTATTGTTTTCATGTTTTAGTTTTTTATTGCCCAAATTCATTTTTCATTTTTATATACGTTTCAGGGGCCGGTAAAGTAATATTTATTACATGAACATTAGACTAATATTGATTAAATATTAAGCAGTAAAGACTAATAAAAGAGAAGATTATATGCTGCTGATTTACAGCCCTTTAAGACGGCCTGTTGATATCTAATGCAGTGAGATTCAAAACTTTGCTGATAATGACTTTCAAAGAGGTATCTGATTTAAATATTTTGATCTATATCACTGAATTTTTTCCATACTTCATTGAGCTCATCCGGATTTACCTCTTCAACTATAATTTTATTCCTCTTTCGGGTTTTAATTTTGTAAATATTCTTTGTCTTGCGCATAATTTGTAATTGAGTAAATTTGAAATTGAACCTAAAAGTAATAGTTAATTTAATTCTTATGAAATGTCAGGGATTGTTTTTGATGACTGATTGATATTGTTATTTGAATGATAAGTATTTATGGTTTAAAATGATCCTAGCGCACAACAAATCTTAATTCCCTGCTTGAAAACTTGACTTCTATTCCGGAATTATCCCATGCCCATACAGCCCAATAATATACTTGTCCCTGCTCAAGTGGTTCCGGTTCATTATCAGATTCCGGACTTTCCGGATCATACTTCTTTGTTCCATACCCAAATTCTACTAAACCGTTTTCACCTCCAGGTAGACCGGAATGCCATATCCAGACTATATCTGAAGTATCGTTTATAATTGAATTATTTTCTACATTAATTCTGCTTTTAAAAATAGCTGCACATACAATTTCACTCTCTACCTTTTCCCATGATAATGTTGGTGTTGCCGGTACAGTATCAATAATATCTGAATTAAAACTAATATCTCCTCTGATAAAAACCGAATCTCCCTGCGTTGTTAAATACTTGAAAGGAGGTATTTTAATTTCATGACTATAGCCAAAAACCAGATCTTCATTTAACACAATGTCATCATCATCATTGCATCCCGGTAACATCAAAATTAATAAGAGTATTGCTATTAACTTAAGCAGCTTCATTTGAATTCAAGATTATAGTTAAAAACAAATTTGAAGACCCAGATTTACAATCAATCTCTCATCAGATTTATTTATGGTATAACTTTCAGCGTTTCCTAAATAATTGAACCTGTATCTTTTTGCATTGAAATGATATGCCAGATATTTGATTTCAACACTAACCGACTTATTCATATCTATAAAAAATCTTACTCCCGCAAATGGTTGATATACAAACTCTGCACTACTAAATGTAAAAGCAAAAGTACTACCGGCATATGTATTAAATCTTCTTAGGTTAGGTTTAGTTAAATATATTAATACTGAAGGACCTGCCATCCCATTTATATATGTTGTATCAAAAGATGACTCTAATCCGGAAAAAGTATTTTGTTCTACAGTTTCTCTCAATGTCAGGACTGATATATCAATTCCTGCAGCCAGCCTGTTAAAATTACCGATTTTAAATAACCTGTAATAAGACAGATCTAAAAACCATCCTGATTCTTTGTTTAATGGATATGCCAGCTTTAAACTGAAGTTGTTGAATGGCATTTCAGGAATGCTGTCAGCATATTTCATTTTATATTTTATCAATTCTCCGGAGTAATCCGCGAATCTGAATTTATGTTTCTGTGATTTAAATCCTGGTTTTGAAAAATGAAGGAATACAGTATCATCCGGATTCTCTGTCACAACCTCATGCTTAAACATTCCCTGATAGAGACAATTCCAATAGTCTTCATCATCGTAATAACAACCTAAAGTTTTCAGTTTATAACTATTATTGTCATGAGTTATTGTTACATCAACATTTTCAATTGCCATATTACCTGCCATAATCCTGCCTTTTACCAGTATTTTATATTTTGGTGTAAGTGTTACTTTCAATAAAGCATTCTTATACAGGTCAGAATAAACAAAGGTTGTATCATATAGTCTGTAATCCTTATTAATGAACATTATATTTATTTTCTGCCCTGGCAGGTATTTTTCATCTGGCAGATATATCCTGAAAAACCCGTTAAAGTCACAATATAATGAATCTTTAAAGCCCGGTAAACTTGAAATGATTAAAACATTATCAACAGGTTCATTAAAAATATTCAATACCTGGCCGGCAATATATGATTTCGAAATGGTATCATGTTCCTCAAAATTCATTGCTGACAGGTACTCCTGGCTGATAACATGAATTATACAAATTGTGAAAAGAAATATTA
>CP070654.1:1200391-1203056 GCA_020354785.1 Bacteroidales bacterium | reverse complement strand
ATACCTGCTCCCCCGAACTTGTTTTGTAACTTGTTTCTTATTAATGATGTCATTCTGTCTCCTTCAATCTGTGAGTCCCCGTAATGCATTATTCTAATCAGTTTATTGGAATTTTTCAGGTTTTTCAGAGCTTTAAAAATTGAGTGAAGGGCTTCCGGGTCATTATCAGGGTATTCAATTTTACTAATACTTTTAATTAGACTATCGGCATTTGCTCTTATTGTATCAAATTTTTCAGTTTTATTATCGTCAGGATTTTCTGCCAGCTCAGAAATAATGGAATCTGTAAGGAGTTTATTCTTATTTATTATATCAGTTATATCAGCATATCTGACTCTTTTTTTTGAGAATATATCTTCTGATGTGAAAAACTTCAACTTAAAATTTTCAGAGATTTTAATTCCTTTTTCAGGGAAATATAATGCGACAGCCAATAATAAAAGAAAGACAGACAGGAAAAAAAGTAATATTCTTACGGGTTTCATTAACTAACTCCTGGGTTTGATTTTAAGTCGCTGGCCGGGTTTAATCTTATCAGGATTAGAAATATTATTTAGCCTCATAATATCTGTATCTGTAACTCCCGGATATTGTTTTGCAATATCCCATAAAGTATCTCCTGATTTGACAGTATAGTAAATGTAGCTGCCATTTTCAACAGCAATAACTTTGTCCGGAGTAGAATCAGCGGTCACTGGCTTGCCTATCATCTTTTGTTTCTGAGCAAAAGTCATCGAGTTAATCTTTTTATACTTATTGACCTTGTTTTTAGGGACATAAATTACAAGGTTCTGACCACTTCTTATCAAATTTCGCCTTATATTATTCCAGTATCTCAGATCAGACACTCTCACATTGTACCAGCTGGCTATATAACCAAGATTATCACCTGATTTAACTTTATAATAAAGTTTTGCCATGTTATCAGATGGTGGTTCGCGCATATATCTTGATGATGTATATATGGTTGGACTGGTAATTACTTTCTCAGGATTAAAATATATTGAATCTTTATATGCAAAAATCGAATCCGTTAAATCGATGTACCTGGAAATATGCTCATGAGGTAATCTTAAAGAATAGCTTTTATCTTTGGCCGGTATAACGTCCGTCCTGTATTGTGGATTCATATCCCTAAGTTGTTTAATCGGTATTCCCAGGACTTCCGAAACCTGCATCAGATGCAGTTCTTTATTAACCATAACTGTATCATTTGCAAGTGAAAGTTCAATTTTACGCGGATGAAGATTATGTTCATTATAATAATTCATAGTATATGTAGCAGCAATATATGCCGGCACATGACCCCTGGTTTCTCTTGGCAGGTAGAAATATATATCCCAGTAGTTTCTTTTTCCTCCTGAACGTCTTATTGCCCGGTTAACATTACCAGGTCCGCAATTATATGCTGCAATAACAAGGATCCAGTCACCGTAAATATTATAGAGATCTTTGATGAATTTTGCAGAAGCGTGAGTAGACTTTATCGGATCTCTCCTTTCATCCACGAGTGAGTTTATTGTAAGTCCGTATACTTTGCCTGTCCCATACATAAACTGCCATAAACCTACTGCCCTGGCTCTTGAATATGCACGCGGGTTCAAAGCGGATTCAATAATTGACATATATTTCAATTCATTTGGAATGTCATGGCTGTCAAATATTTCATCAAATATCGGGAAATAATACTGCGCCAGTCCAAGCATTACTTCAACTGATTTCCTTCTTTTCTTTGTATACACTTCAATATACCTTCTTACTATTGTATTATAAGAAAGCTCTACAACCGATGGAATTCTGGAGATCCTGTCAATATACACTGAATCAGGAAAATCAGGAATAATACTATCTTTCCCGGCTGTAAAGGAATCTGCTTCATTCTTAAGGGAATTGTTAACATACCATAAATTCAGCATACTGTCCAGGTTAGCTTCAAAATTTGAAACTACAATCTCTGACCCGTTATTTATTAAATCAAGAGTGTCAGTTAAAAAATCAAATGAATACGAATTGTAATTTAAAGTAATTGCCGTAATGAATAGTAGTCCGGTTCTTTTTAGCATAGTTACCTAATAATTAAAACTTTAAACTTATTTTCATTCCCATTGTGGTTGCATATATATTGTGGTTAATTAAGGAAGGGCTAAGTTTGAAACTTAAGTCGTCGGACACATCATATTCCATAAAGTGCGCATCAATCATCGCATCAATTACATTAAGCAGGTATACTGCTGCTAATCCGACAAGGGCATAGTCTTTCCATTTTCTGTGATACTCACTTCCTCTACGAAAATCCTGTGCCATATTGGAGTAGCTATATGTCCTTCCCCTGAATTCATATTCTGTAATAGAAGGATCCGAGTATAACTCAACATAGGCATCCCAATATTCTTGATAATAATCCCTGTTGTAAAAATAAGAAAATACAACAGCACCTCCGATACCGTATATAATAGGCAGTTTCCAGTACTTACGATTGTATATCTGTCCTAATCCGGGTAATATGGCAGAGTATAGCTGGGCTTTAATGGGAGAGTGTTTTTTAACAGTAACCGAATCGGTTATAGTATTTTCCTCCTGAGCATAAATATTTTTGCCGGGCAAAAATACCAAAGCTATCAGGATACAGAAAATAAATTTATACAAGTATATTTTCCGCAATTTT
>CP070654.1:1197617-1200291 GCA_020354785.1 Bacteroidales bacterium | reverse complement strand
GCAGGGCTCACAAGTTCAAGCCCGTAATCATCAGCTATTGCTTCAAGCTTAGGCCATTCAGCAGCAGCTTCAGAGGGAGTCATATTTGCCTGTGCAATAAAATTGGGCTCATTAAATCCAAGAAGAAATTTAGCTTCAGGATGACCGGCATAAAAGTTTCTCAAATTGGTTTCGTTAAAGTATCCGTTCCAGGCCATAGGTACAAAATCCATATCGTAGCTTTCGAAAATGCCAGCAACACCTGATTCAGGAGTAACTGCCCAGTTGTACCACCAGGAAAGCATACCTGATATTGCCTGGAAATCTTCTTCAGTATGATAACCGTATGCGATTCCACGTTTAGGATTCTTTGTCTGGCAAAACACAGGGATTGTCAAACTTACTACTGTCATTAACAGAATTATTCTTTTCATTCTTACACTTATTTTGAATACCCGGTTACTATCCGCTTTTTTTATTTACTTCAACACATCACAAACCTTTTTGTAAACATAGGAAATTACAAAGACTCAAACAAGAAGATACATAAACGTTTGTGCCTTATTATGAAAATTTGTTTATCAGTTTAGTAAACGAATTTAAAAGATGTTGTTGGAACTTCATTTAATAATTTGACAGGAAATAATATAAATATTAAATTTATACTAGTGTTCTTTACCATTTAAAAACAAAATAAATTATGGACCATAAGTACAAACCAGAAAGTTTAATGATGTCTTACGGATACAAGCCCGAGTTATCTGAAGGTGCAATAAAATGCCCAATTTTCCAGACTTCAACCTTTGTTTTTAAAACAGCAGAAGAGGGAAAAGCCTTTTTTGAAATAGCCTATGGAAAAAGAGAGAAATTAGCCAATGAAGAATTAGGTTTGATATATAGCCGTATAAACAATCCGGATTTAGAGATTCTGGAAGACCGTCTTTGCCTTTGGGATAACGCAGAAAGCTGTGCGGTATTTGAAAGCGGAATGTCAGCTATTACAACTGTACTTCTGGAATTTTTGGAGCCGGGTGATTTAATCCTTTACAGCAGACCTCTTTACGGTGGTACAGACCATTTTATTCATCATTATTTACCGAAAATTGGAATTGGAACAGTCGGATTTAAACCAGGACAGGATCGGGATGAAATAATTAAACTACTGGAAGATACAGGAAAACCAGGGAAATTAAAGATTATTTACATGGAAACACCTGCCAATCCGACAAATGAATTGATTGATATTGAATGCTGCAAAAGTATTGCGAAGCAATATAGTCAGCCTGAAAATGAAGTTCTGGTAGTAGTAGATAATACATATATGGGACCATTGTGGCAGCATCCGCTTAAACATGGTGCTAACTTTGTAATATATTCTGCTACCAAATATATTGGTGGCCATAGTGATATAATTGCAGGTGCAGTCTTAGGAAACAAGGAATTGATGAAACGGGTTAAAACTTTAAGAACATTTTTGGGTAATATGGCAGGTCCCTGGACAGGCTGGTTGCTGATGCGAAGTCTGGAAACACTGAAAATAAGAATGGAACAGCAGCAAAAGAATGCAATCGAAGTAGCAAATTTCCTGCATAAACACCCCAAAGTCAAAAAGGTTAATTATTTGGGATTGATAAAAGAGGGAAGTAAGGAGCATGATATTTTTAAAAAACAATATTCCGGAAGCGGTGCAATGTTATCATTTGAGTTGAAAGGTGGAGAAAGAGAGGCATTCAGGTTTTTAAATTCTCTCAAAATGATAAAACTGGCTGTAAGTCTTGGCGGGACGGAATGTCTGGCAGAACACCCCAGGACAATGACTCATGCAGGAATTGACGATAGTGATTTAAAGGAAATGGGAATAACAGATTCGATGGTAAGATTATCAATAGGAGTAGAAAACTACAAAGACATAATCTGGGATATTGAACAGGCGTTAAATAAAATATAGAAGGCAACAATTTAAAGAAAGGATAAAAAGATGAAACAATCAAATCGTTTATTTATAAAATCCACCACGGCTACTTTACTATTAGTATTTGGTTTAATTATTAGCTGCAACAGGGAAAAAACAAGTATCTGTAAAGGACTGGAAGAATATCTAAATACAATTAGTATAGTCAACACACACGAACATCAGATAAACCCTTCTGAGGCCGAAATGGACACACACAACTTTTATTTCATTTTGCACTTTAGTTCTTACCTGAAATCTGATCTGGTTTCAGCTGGAGCTCCTGAATTATCTTTAGATATTATTAAAAATCACAATCTGGAAGAGCTTTGGGATATGTACGGCCAGTATCTGAAATTTTCCTGTAACACTACATTTTATCGTCAATTTATCTACGGATTACAGGATCTTTATGACTTTGACGATTTCTATTTTTCAAAAGATAACATAAAATATCTTTCTGCAGAAATTGCAAAGAACTATAATAATTATAATTCCTGGTTCGATACAGCATTTAAAAAAACCGGTTATTCAATCATGTTTTTAGATCAGTTCTGGAATCAATTTAATACAAATATTGATGACAAATATTTTGCCCTGGTATTTAATATCAATGATCTTGTTTATGGCATAAGTGGACGCCCGACAAAAGCTTCTAAAAATATACAAGGTGTAAATAGAGTTTATGAGCTTTCTGAAAAAGCAGACTTTAATATTGAAACTTTAGATGACTACCTGACATTT
>CP070654.1:1194842-1197517 GCA_020354785.1 Bacteroidales bacterium | reverse complement strand
CTTAACAGTTTTATCAGGAATTTGTTAAATGCTCCTCCCCCTGTTGTAAGTATGCGTCCCTCTGATTTAATATCCAAACAGCTGATAATCTGCATAATAATATGTTCATAAACTGTCCTCAGCTTATCCTCAAGTGTAATATCATGCGTGTTAATTACAGGTATGAACTCAGCTTCCAGCCACTCCCTGCTTAATGATTTCGGCATCTTTTTTTCATAATACCTGATCCGGTTAAGTTTCTCCAGCAAGTGATATTGTATGTTTCCTTTACCTGCAATTTGCCCGTCCCTGTCCATATTGTGCCCGAATTTACTTACTATACTATTGATAATGATATTAACCGGGCAAATATCGAATGCTACCCTGCTAGCGCCCTCCCTATAGGAAATATTAGCAAAACCTCCCAGGTTGAGACAATAATCGTATTCACCAAATAACAGTTCATCACCTGCAGGAACAAGAGGTGCTCCCTGTCCCCCAAGAGCTACATCCAGACTGCGGAAATCTGATACCGTAGTTATGCCGCATTTAGCAGATATTTGGGGACCACTGCCTAACTGAAATGTAATACCTTCTTCAGGTTTATGATAAACCGTATGTCCGTGAGAAGAGATAAGATCAACCTTCTCATTTAAACTGTCCGTAAACCTGTTAATACAATCTCCGATAAAAGAGCCGTACTTATTATGAAGTTTTACAAAATCATAATTTGACAGTTTCCCTACATTACTGAAAATTTCCACCCAGTATTCAGGATATGGAATTGTCTCAGCCTTTATTACCGAATATTCCCAGCCGGAATTCTCTTTTACAAATCTGCAAAGTGCTAAATCCAGTCCATCCTGACTTGTGCCGGACATTACTCCTATAACTGAATAGGATTTCATTACAACAATCTGTTATTAATAATAAAAAGTGCCTTTATAAGTGCCGGTATTATTTTTATGGTCGGAAACATATATTTCCAGTTTGTGTATTGTATTTGTTACAACCCTGTCCTTATCAAACCGGTAGCTTAATGTATTGCTTTTTGCATCGTATTCAAAAAGAGCCCATTCACTATCAACATAACCATTATATGATTTAATACCTGACAAGTCATCTTCTATCTTAAATCTTAATATCCCGTTTCCGGAATATTTTCCGTTATTGTTAAAATTAACAGGATCAATTGTTGGAGCGGCAGTATCTATTGAAACTATGAATTTTCCGAAAGCCCTTGTTGTTGTGGTAACAAATCCGTTCTCCCATGCACCGCCTTCACTTACCAAGACTGTATCCTCGTCAATATATGTTATTAGAGCTTTATCCCGCAAGGTGTCAGGCAAGTTCTTTGTTCTGATTGACAGGGTATAATATTTATGTAAGGCAGTATACTCATCATGTATACAATGAATATCTGAAAATCCTGTATCATTACCGGCTATCTTAGCATATCTGAAACCTATGTTATCATATAATGCATCTTCTGGCACAGATATCTTTAATTCACCGGTTTCATATTTGTTTGGCCGGTTATAAAAAAAGGTTTTAATATAATTCGTATCATACTCAATTGTGGCAACCGGATATTTTTTCCTTTCACTTTTAACCGTAAATGATAATTGTGATACATTTTTATATGCATCCCTGACAATAATTCTTATTTCCGCAGAATTACTGTCTTCGAATTTACAAATGCCGTTATTAACCATATTCCTGTATATACTTAGTTTGTTATTTGGTTCAAGGAAAAGTTTATGAATTATCTTTTTATTCTTTTTCTTTTCTTCATAATCAGTATGGCTGTTAACATATCTCAACTCATTAAATGATAATTCATCAATCTTATGCGAATATACCAGGCTGTCATTAATGAACAGTTCAATAGAATATACTCCGCACCTGTTATGTGAACCATCCAGATAGTCGAAAGTCTCGATACCAAATCCAATGTTTCCGTTGACTTTTATACTATCTTTTTCTGTGATTTTATAATGTCCGTTTGCCCCGGTTACAGGAATAATAAGCTTTTCATTTTCATTATTTATCAGACTGAGATTGTCAGCCGGATAAATTGAAATACTATATATAACGGGTTTAATATTATCTTTTATATTAAAATTGTACTTAAGAACATTCAGGGGATTCTGGTTCCTGGCCCTGCGAATTTCAAAATGTAAATGAGGTCCGCTGGACCTTCCTGTATTTCCTGACAAAGCAATTACCTGTCCCTTTTCAACACCATAAAGACCTGCATCCGGATAATAGTCAACCTCATAACTCTTCTTTTTATATTGATATTCTTTTATCAGGTTTTCAATTTCAGGCATAAACTGGCTCAGATGTCCGTATACTGAAACATAACCGTTAGGATGAGTAAGGTATATAGATTTGCCATAAGCTCCGCTTTGAACTTTTATCCTGGATATATATCCATTGTAAACTGCATGAACATTTTTGCCTGTCTCCTGCTGAGTTTTTATATCAATACCTGTATGCAAATGAGTTGGCCTGACTTCCCCGAAATTCCCGGAGAGTAACAATGGTATATTTAATGGCATATGAAAATCAGGCAGTTCATTTACCGGTTGTCCCGGTACCTTGTTAAAAAGGACAGACAATAGAATAGCAGATATGGTTACGTACCTTAAAAAGTTCATAAAATTCATTCTTCTAATCATAAAATCAATGTG
>CP070654.1:1192054-1194742 GCA_020354785.1 Bacteroidales bacterium | reverse complement strand
GACGAAGCTAAATATAAGGATACGTATGGGGCGTTGTATAACTGGTATACTGTACAGACAAAGAATATATGCCCCTTAGGCTGGCACGTGCCTACTGATAATGAGTGGATAACTTTAGCCGATTATTTGGGAGGAGGAAGCGTTGCCGGCGGAAAACTAAAAGAAAGCGGCACTACGCATTGGAGAAGCCCCAATACTGGCGCAACCAACGAAAGTGGTTTTACAGCACTTCCAGGGGGTCACCGTTATGACTACAGTGGTACGTTCCACTACATTAAAAACTACACCACCTTTTGGAGTTCTATCGAGGAAAATGATGCAAAGGCGTGGTACAGGCAAATGATTTACAGCGCTGCTGGTATAGCAAGAACCACCCACCCTAAAAAGTACGGGTGTTCTGTCCGTTGCGTTGGGCATTAACAAATTTTATTTTAGAATGAGATTAAATAATATGCCATATATAAAATCATTTAACTTTTATATATTAATTTCTGTTCTTTTCTGTTTTTTATAGAGTCATAATAGTCTATATCTTTTATTACATCCTTCCGGTTTCTTCATTTAATACTCTCTATATGTCACTCTTATTTATGAAGTGATATCTTTATATGCCCCTGAGGAGATACCCCCATATCTGCACCCTATATACATGCTCAAATCGGATTTAAATTCTCGTAACAACGTCAGCTAATTTATGGTTTGAAAAGCACCATGCGATTGGTCTAAAATCTTCATTAACAATATAAGTATCCCAAGAAAGCCTTAAAAGCAGCCCAGGATGGAAGATATTTTGAGAGTGTTAGTTATGAGGATGGAATATTAACACTTAAGATAAGAGTGCAGCTTAGTCTTGCTTTGAAGAAAATTGCTGAAGAAACCTTACTTTCTTGATAGAAATATTGAAGAAATTGGTAATGTTTGTACAGTTGTAACTCTCTCCTAATCAAATATATGACAACTGTCAGATATCCTGTTTTTCCTGTTTTTATAATATCAATTCTAGAATCGTTACTGACCGTAATATTAACGTGCTATATCAACGATCTTCTAGTGAGTGGTATGTAAGTACCCCCTTTTAAAAATACCCCCTTCTCTCAGGCAATATTGAGTTTGCTTTTCGCAGCTATATAGATCACACATCCATTAGATTCTCATTAAAAATACCTGTATTTACTTGACTTCCGGTTTTTGTCAGATTAATTTTGTAATAGTAAATTGTTGAAATGTTAAAGGCAAGAAGTTGCAATGATAAAGGTAATACAATCATAAAAAGAGAAATTTAGAAATAAGTAATATTCTGATAATGTATTATAGATTGATTTGTTTAATAAATGATAATTTGAAAAGGTTCTTTTTTTAGTATGAAAATAGGGGTGGTCACTTTGCTCCGGTTTTAGGTGATCACTTTAACCGGATTTTCCAACTTGTCTCACGAAATGAATTTAAATAAATAAGCTTATTATAGTACAAGATGTGTTAATGTGATCTATAGCGAAATATTTTGATACTTTATAAAAAAAACATTTAAAATCTACTATGACAATACTATATCGTTGTCCAAATTGCAATTCTGTAATAAAACGTGAACAGGATTTGGATGAAATATATAAAATGTTCCCAGAAAAATGTAGTTATCAATGCGGTATATGTGGAGAATTCATACCTGCAACTAAAGTCTTAACTGGGCAATATGATATTATTCAAAAAGAGATAGAAATATCAGATGCTATTGATGGAAATATACCTTTTTTAAAAGATATTCTAGTTAAGTTAAAAGAAGAACATACTGATGAATATGTATATCGTGGGCAAACAAAAGAATGGAATGGCCCATTACTTCCATCAATTTATCGTGGTTTAACTAATAATATTCCACTCAATAATTGGGATACAAAGGCCCGTTTACGGGAATTAGGAAATGTATTTTACGAAATTTCTTCTTCCCCTTTAGGTAATATTAGCCAACAACGAATATTGCAAAGACAAATCATAAATTATCTAACACAAATGTTTGGATATCCTTTTGCACATTTGTTAGCACAGCAATGTGGGCTAACATCTGAAGGCCTTGATATAACAAAAGATCCAGAAGTCGCTGCTTTTTTTGCCACCTTCGATTTTGATTCTAATCACTATATTGAATCCGATGATATTGGAATAATTTATCGTTTCCGCATTCAAAATAAATTGCACGGAGTAGAGGATTTTAAAAGATTTGATTTTTATTCATGTCCAGCCTATCTCAATCCAAATATATTTAAATTATTGAAACCATGTAATTCAATAGAAGAATCACTTAGGAGCTTCAAAGAATACGGAGGAAAATATTTTATGAGATTTCAAAATACATCAGATCCAGTAAGACCTCTCGAAGTTTTAAAACTGCCATTGGATAATATAGAGAAATCCCGTTTATTTCAGCAGAATGCAGGACTGCTTATGCCAGATATGATTCTATCAAAGTTCTATGCTAATATAGAGAAAGCTGCTCCTGAAGGTAAAGCTATTAAAGAAGGAGAAAATGCTATAGAAGATATAGCAACAAGAAAAGGAACGGAGAAGTTTCTTTTCCGCCATTCCAAAGATTCTAAAAAATATTTCACAACGTATAAAGAAAGAATTCTTCCAAATAATGACATGTTCAAAACAATTGTAATGAGCTTTTTAGAATATAGTATTGTAAATTTT
>CP070654.1:1189232-1191954 GCA_020354785.1 Bacteroidales bacterium | reverse complement strand
ATTCAATATATCACATACCATTAATGAACATCCCTTTCCTTAGCTTTTCTGAGTAATTCAACTACCTTCTCCAGCCGGTTCTCCTCAAAACATAACTGAATTATAATTTTTTCTTTTAGCTCTATAAAATGATCTATCAAAGGTTTACAGTCTACAGATTCATCTGCATTAAGCTTATTAAGTGTTTCAATTATTACGGAAATACTCCTGAGTTCCGACATATTTCTGTTTATGTCCCTTAAGAAACTATTTTCCTCCCTGTACGGGTCTTTACCGATATCATCCCTGATTAGTCTCAGAACAGCCCTGGCTCTCTTAATGCATTTTCTGGCCTCATGTATGGAACCATCAAAATTATTGTCAAGTTCATTTTCAAGGTGGGACAAGGCAATACTTAACTGGCCATCCATTATTCTTTTTATATCTTCGTCCGCTGATTCCTTATTTTTAAGAATAAATTCCTGCATAATTTTATAACTCAGAAATTTGTATCTCCAGCCAATTTATCAAAATTTTATTAATAATTCACAAATATAAATATGTCTTTTCGGGGTATTACTCAGAACTCAATATATTTTACCTTAATGATTATGTCCCTGTTCCTTCCCTTATCATCTGAGCATGATATTTTTACTGTTCCTTCAGGTGGCTGAAAGAATATATTTTCATTTGTCACAGCTGATTTGTAGAATTTGTTATTCACATACCAGTACACCAGTGTGACATCATTTGCAGCGTTGCAGCTAAGCATTATTTGCATGCTGTCGTTCACATCTACAAAATATTCGTTTTCATGAACCGGTGATGTTATTACAGGAGCCATACCCGGCATCAACCGTTCACAATCAGGATTATGGGGCGGAATCTTAAGAAAACTTATATTATTTTCAATCATATAAGTTATAATTTCCGGCTTGTAGTTATGATAGTATGCTTCTATGTAGCCAGCATCAGGCTTGCAAGATGTGCAAAATGCAACAGCGGAATCCGGATCTGTAAATATTAGTTTCATATGATCACAGACTGCCGTTCCTGAAATACCCGGAATGTAGTAGTCAATTACCTGATTTTTGCAGAAATCGTCCGGCACATTACCGCTTTCAGAGCAAACATACCTGAAACTTAATCCTTCAGGCATATGGTACCAGTCTTCCTCAGAATCGTAATCAATTGCATTAAATATTTTAAAAAGCAATGGAGCTGCTTTGTCTGCTCCGTTAAGCTCAGGAACACCTTCACCGGAAAAATTTCCAGCCCATACACCGACAGTATATTTCCTATTGTAACCAATGCTCCAGGCATCTCTTCTCCCGTATGAAGTACCTGTCTTCCATGCAATTTTAGGCATATGGGTAGTATTCTGCCAGTCAACAGGCAGATCAGGCCTTGTTAATTGTGTAAGGATTTCTGTTATCATGTAGGAAGATGATTCTGATAATATTTCTTCTTCTGTAACCTTTATGTCTTCACCGTGTAAATAAAGCAGTTCTCTGTATTGTCCCCCGTTGGCAAAAGCACAATACAGGCCTGTTAATTCCTCAAGTGTGGTTCCGCATCCACCTAGTATTGATGACAAACCTAAATCGTCCCTGTCTTTATAAATTTGCTTAAATCCTGCTGTAATAAGCTTTTCAAAAAAGCCTGTTGTTCCGGTCATATCCAGAATTTTTACTGCAGGTACATTCAAAGAAAGTGATAATGCGAGCTCAGCTGTGACATTTCCATAAAATTTCCCGTCGTAGTTCTCCGGCTCGTATCCTCCAAAACTCACAGGCACATCACTCATAACAGATTTTGGAGTAATATACCCTTTATCAAATGCAAGTCCGTAAAGAAGGGGTTTCAAGGTGCTGCCCGGTGAACGGACGGCCTGTATACCATCAACCTGGCCTCCGTCCTCGTCATTAAAAAAATCGGCGGATCCAATATAACTTAATACTTTACATGAGTTGTTCTCAACCACCAGGACAGTTACATTTTTAATGTTTTGGAAATACAGGTGCTTGCTGTAATCAGTTGCAATCTTCTGAAGTTTCTGCTGCATCTCAAGGTCAATACCTGTACGAATAATTCTTTTATACGGGTACTCTGTTTTAAGCCTGTATGATATATGTGGTGCCATTTTAGGGACTTCCCGCCTGTAAGCCTCAAGAGGCTCATTTAATGCATCGATGATATCATTTTTACCAAATACTGCCGACCTTAAATACCTGTTAAGCCATTTATTCCTCTCCTGCAATATGTAATCATTGTTAATACCGGGTCTCAGGGATACTGGCCTGTTCGGGATAATGGACAATGCCGTAATTTCAGCAATACTTAAATGATTAGGGGACTTTCCATAATATATTACCGATGCAGATTTTACTCCTTCAATATTGCTCCCGTAAGGAACAAGGTTGAGATATAATTGCAGAATCTCATCTTTACTCAGATGCCATTCCAGTTGTATGGCTTTCATCATTTCTTTAATCTTGTTCCAGTATGTTCTTTCTTTTGGAACAAGTAGTCTTGCAACCTGCATTGTAATAGTTGATGCACCTGAAGTTCTCTTCCCCTTTAGAATATTATATACCAGCGCCCTGACCACTGAAACCGGATTAACTCCAAAATGATACCGGAAGTATTTGTCTTCCTTGAAAATAATCGCCTTTTTAAGTTGAGGTGTTATCTCATCCAGTTCAGTGTACATCCTCCATTTATCATCACTGGTTAAAAATGC
>CP070654.1:1186396-1189132 GCA_020354785.1 Bacteroidales bacterium | reverse complement strand
GTAAATAATTCTTCATATGCCCGGGAATTTAGTTTATTATAGTCTACAGTCTCAGTTTTGAAAATCAGTTCATCGGGTTGTAAAGGAATTCCATCTGCACTACGGAAATTATTATATTTCTGATTATTAAAAATCAAATAATAGATTTTATCTGCAGCCAGGTTTACCGGGATTATAAATGTTCTTTTATCTTTCCAGTAAGGTTTTTCAGTTATCCTGGGCATATCACGCGAGTCAATAACTGACCTTCCTCCCTGCATATCCTGATCAAATTTAATTACTATTTCATTCAGTCCAGGATCAACATCGCAATCTCCAAATTCCGGAATTGTACTGATAATTTTTGGGGCAATTGCCTGCTTTTGGGCAATTGACGCTGCACTAATTAGCACAACGAGTATAGAAATCAGGATTGATTTTTTCATTTTGAGGTTATTTAGGTTAATATTTTGTTGCAGTTTGTCATTTGGCTGCCACTAACGGTGTTGTGTGTTGTTATTATTTATTTTCAAGGTTTTTAATTTGAGTATCAACGATTTTTTTCAAATTTTCCAATTGCTCTTGTGAGAACAGATCTTTATGTTGCTCCGCTTTTTCTTTAAATAATTTGTAATATTTTATAGCCTCTGAATTGTTATTCTGATTTTGATACATTTCACCAATTTTATTATACAAATAAAGTTCATCAGGGAAGAGTTGTACTGCCCATAGTAATATTTTTGTAGCGTCTTCTATTCTTCCCTTTATAAGGAAGGAATGACTAATATTTTTTAATATCTCCGGGCTTAAGTTAATCAGTTTTTTATTATACAGTTCAGAATAATAAGCAATCAAATTATTGACATTGAAGAATTGATAATCTAAATAATTCTCTAAACCATTAATAACACCTGTTGGATAAACTGTTGTGTGATTACATGTTTTTGAAAAGTCTTGACTCACAATGATAATTTTGTCTTTAAATAACCTTGATTTCAATGAAGAAATGACTTTTTTACTCGCCGAAATCCATTTATCACCCTCATTGGCATTACACAAGTATATAAACTTAGTTGATTTAAGTTGATTGGGATCAAATTTCTCAATCATTTTAACAAGCTGTTCTTTATCATATACATAGTTTGGAGAAATAGCAATATATGCATCAAATATCCCGGGATTTTTTAAAAGACAATATGTTATAAATGTAGCACCATTGGAGTGTCCGATAGAAATTCTTTTTGGCAAGGTTCTGTAATGTTTATCAATATAGGGAATAAGTTCATTGCTTAAGAAACTAACAAATTTGTCAACATCTCCCAAATTACCATTATAGTCTTTAAATGTTTCAAGGTATTCATTTTTAGGTAAAAAATCTCTGTTCCGTTTTTCCGAAACAATACCGACAACTATCATTGGAAATTGGGAGTTATTCAGGAAGGATAATGATGAATGAACATTATCAAAAAATTCTCTGGCTTGAGCATCAAAAACATAAATTACCTCATATTTTGAGTCAGGCTTAATGTCGTATTCCCTGGGAGTATAAATAAGAATTTTTCTTTCTTTATCAAATGTCTTTGAATAGATTTTAAGCGAATCAATCTGTTGAGAATAAACCAATGACGGGAAAATACTAACATATAAAAAAATAAGAGTCATTTTCATCTTATTGTACTATTATCACGTTTTAAAGTCACACATAACGGTTTCGCCAAAGAAAGAAGTTGCTGATGTTTATTTTTTTCGTGCCCACATGCTACCAAATTACTAAATTTTATTTACTTATCAACTTACCAGACGCCAACAATTGCTTCTATGGCGTGTTAGCTGCTGGTTTTTTTCAAATTATCGCACATCAGGTAATAAAAAGGCTTTTGCTTGAATACTCAGGATCACATGTCAGGTTTACTTTCAATTTTCGCAATCCTGCTTCATCGCCCGGGGTAGGAATATGGGTAAGATGTACTTCGCAATCACGTATGTATTTGAGCTTTTCCAATGCCATTTGCGCAGCAGGATTAGACAAAGCGCTTATCCCGAGTATAATCAATGTTTCATCCAGATCGAGACTAGCCATTTTGCCATACAATATATCCCTTTTCAAATGGGTTACCGAATCAATTATACTTTCTGGTAAGAGGAACATATTATCCGGAAGTTCGGCCAGGTATTTGGTAGCATTTAAAATCAGGCTTGAAGATGCATGCATTAGTGGAGAGTTTTTGCCTGTTATAATTGTGCCATCATGCAATTCAATAGAGGCTCCGCAAAAGATACCCGCATTGCCTTTCCCTTCTTTTTCAGCATTTCTTGCAGCTTCTCTTGCAGGCATTACCACTTTTCGATCTTCAACTTTTGCCCCTGTTTTATTCATAATTTCAATAGCCCGGCTAAGAGTATCTTTATCTACTAAACCCATAGTATACTCCACAGCACACCTGAAGTATCTCCTGATAACCTCCTGATGGGATGCTTCTATGATTAAGCGGTCATTCACAATACCTGAACTTGCACGGTTTACTCCCATATCAGTTGGTGATTGATACATAGACTCGGCGCCTGTTATTTTTTCAATAATCCTCTTAACCAAATGAAACGCTTCTATATCACGGTTATAATTCACCACCTTTACATTATAGGCTCTCAGATGATGTTCGTCGATCATCACTTCATCTTTCAAATCAACCGTGGCAGCTTCATAGGCAATATTTACTTTATGATCGATAGGCAGGTCCCAGATAGGGAATGTTTCAA
>CP070654.1:1183555-1186296 GCA_020354785.1 Bacteroidales bacterium | reverse complement strand
TCACTGAAAGGTATTGCCAAGGAGCTTGATGTGCCTGTTATTGCAATTTCTCAATTGAACCGTTCGGTAGAAATACGCTCGGGTAATAAGCGTCCGCAACTTTCTGACCTGAGAGAATCAGGGGCTATTGAACAGGATGCTGATATGGTAATTTTCATACATCGTCCTGAAAAGTACGGATTTATGGAAGATGAAGAAGGAAATTCATTAAAAGGCATGGCAGAAATAATTCTGTCAAAACACCGCAATGGTCCAATAGGAGATGTGCACCTGCGGTTCAGGGAGGAATGTGCAAAGTTTGTCGAACTTGAAGATGATTTTCTTGCTCCGATATCTGAAGATGATGATACGCAGGCTTCAGCTGTAACACTGAGTTCAAAAATGAATGATGAAGCTGAAAGTGATAAATTATCAAAGGGTGCTGATTATACAGAAGAAACACCATTTTAAACTTATCATATACCTTATTTAAATTGTTGCATAAAGACCTGATTTATTTGAACATAATTCTTTGTGTTTGTTAACGGATTTTATACTTTTGTCCAGCTTTTTCAGGTATAATGTAATAATCAGTCAGGCAGGGAAAGCTAAAAAGGAGAGGTGGGTGAGTGGCTGAAACCACTGGTTTGCTAAACCAGCGTACTCTTAACTGGGTACCGGGGGTTCGAATCCCCCTCTCTCCGCAAAACAAAAAGTCTTGTTGCAGCAGCAATAGGGCTTTTACTTTTTGGATCCGTTGAAAATTCATTTTCATAAGGGAACAAAAAGGAAAAGACCGTAAGCGAACGAAGTGAGCTAAGGCTTTTTGTTTTAGGCGGAGCCTTATGGGATCTCGACCGAAGGGAGTAATCCCTTTTCAGAAACCACGACTGAAAGGAGTAATCCCATAATTAATTCAACCACCAATATCCGGGTTGCTTATATTTATTGTTGGGATAGCTTTACTTTATTAAGTCTAAAAGTCATCCGATTTTTATTATTTTCTTACCTCTACACTCTGTACTGTTATAGATGCAACACTTGTAAAAGCAGAAATAACAAGATCAATAAATTGTTGTTCAGTTTTTATCGTATAATTATCAGCATCTCCTGCCATTTGTTTTGAATCTACTTCATTGATTGGAACTAAACCCCAAAGAGCATACCATTGTCTTTGATGCTCAACTGAATTTCCTTGAGCTCCCGTTCCGACAGTATGCTCAAGAGTGTAACATGCAGTTAACGCAAAAGCTATAACTACAGCTAATATTAATGATTTAATTTTTCTCATAATTTTAATTTTAAAAAGTTATACATTTTAATGAACCAATGGATGACTCTATAGACTTAATATTTTCCTCTATTTTTTTTCTATTTAATATATACAATATTTCAAACTTTGGCTGTCTTCTCTCCAACCCTATTTCATAACATATCAGCTTAAAATTAAGAATTTGTTCGTTTTGTAAAACATATTGTTCAATTCTATAACAGCCATGTTTAAATTCCTGAAACTGAATGTTATTCCAGAAGTTATTTTTATTTAATATCTCGGTATAATTATTCCTTAAATTAGAAAAACCCATACTGTCAACACTTGAAATATCCAGAATTACCATAAACGAAGAATCCTGTCTGTTAAAAAATCCACCTGTAAGATTTGCATCCTTGTAATCATTAGTAAGCAAACTTGATTTAATAGTTGTTTCAAAGCCAGAATCCAGATTAGTCCATTTAATAGGTTTTTGAATGGATAAATATAGTGAAGAGTCAATAAAGGGTATAGTATCTAATAAATTATCATCAATATTGAATTTTGCTTCAATTAATGCATTATTTGATTCCTGTTTTAAATTGCATCCGGTTAAAAAAAAATACAGAAATGCAAGAGATGATAATATAATTTTTATTCTCATTGTTTATGTTCAATTATAGTCTGATATTTATTTTTGAAATGGTTGCTTTCAAAAGTAATAAGAATTATTATAATTCAAAGGATTCGTTAAATTCATTACTTTTTCAGGCCAAACTTGTTTGAGCAATGGGAAGAAAAGAAAAATAATGCTTTTTCGTATGTTTTGCATAATTTGTTATAGTCCTTGAACAATTTTTTATATAAATTAATATCACTATATTTATATTTGGGCGGTTCATATCGTTTGATTTGAACAAGCTAAAATATTTATCTTTGTATTTAAACAAGATTTAAAAATACCAGCAATGAAAGGACTATTAAAAAACTTTTTTTTAGCTATAATTCTAGTGTCAACTTTTTATTCATGTGAAATTAAAAAAGAACCTTTCGAAAATCCGGAGTGGTTGGGTGGTTCTATTTTTGAGACATTAGAGAAAAACGGCAATTACACTAATTTGATCAAATTAGCAGAAAGGGCTGAATACAGAGATATCATTGAAAGTGATGTCTATACTCTTTTTGCTGCCGATGATGATGCTTTCAAAGAATATCTTGACAGCAGGGGCATTGATTCGATTACCCACTTATCAAAAAGGGAATGTAAGTCATTAATGGCACTAGTTTCTCTACACAAGGGGCGTTCCCGGCAGCAACTGGTCTATCGATATTGGGCTGGTACACAAGAATGGCAGGATTCAACAAGTGAATATCTGTCACGTTACTTTAGATATGAAATGCCTGCGAAGTATTACATTGAAACAGAGGTTGTAAAATATAATCCCGATTATCAGGGAGAGGAACTTTCAATTATAAATAACCATAAATGGATGCCATGTATATCAGAGGA
>CP070654.1:1180653-1183455 GCA_020354785.1 Bacteroidales bacterium | reverse complement strand
AGAGTTTGCCATTTAATGATACCGCACAGGTGTTTAAGGTAATGGATAAAATGTTTGCTTTGCTTGATTTGTCTTAAGATAACCGCGGCATTAGCCTGAAATGTGATCCGGAGTTGGCACTAGAGTTAAGTGAGCAATACCCCGAAGTTACTCCGGGGTATCACTTCAACAAGGTCATTATGAACTTGTTTTATACTGCAGATTGGCCTGTGATCATTTGACCTTAATACTTGTTTTTGTCAAATAACCATAGGTTTTCAGAGCTTAATAATCTTCCTGGTGGTCACAAAGTCCTTTGACCGGATCGTGATGAAATATACTCCTTTCCGGAAGGAAGAGAGGTCGAGTTGATGATAGGAACCTTCAATTTCTCTGCTGAGTATTAATTGGCCGTTCAGTGAATTTATTTCGACTGAATATTGCCCTAAAATATTGGTTTTAATTATTAAGATATTAGTAGTTGGATTCGGAAATATCTCCATCAAATCATCAATTCTATTACTCTCTGTTGATACACCTGATATATTTATTGTTACCTTAACAGTTTCTTCAATTGTATTGCATTCTTCTCTATAGACTTTAACAGTGAATCTTATTGGAAGATCAGTATTTAAATACTCAGAATTTTTAACAGTCAAAATTCCGGTTTGTGGATTAATTTGAAATGCTTCATCGTTAAGACTAAATGCCAGGGGTATGTCACTGTAGTATTCACTAACCTCAATAGTATCTACAATAGTACCGTTTGACCAGGAAGCATGGGCATTAAATTCCTGGCTGTGATTATCTATAATATCTGAATATTTTTCTGGTAAAAAGCTATCAAACCATTCCAGTGAATAAAGATACGAAGGTCTCCAACATGAGCTGTGGTTTCCAGAGGAGCTAATTTCAATAGCCTGTACATCAGGAGCTCCGAGAGCAATCATTGTGTCCTGAGCCGTAATAGCATTTTGTGGGGTGACTTGTTTATCCATACCACAATATAGCATACGCACAGGTTCTTGTGGAGGCCAGTTATGTAAATCATTCTTCCTGCATGCAATTCTGACAGGATGATTTGGATTATCCATTATGTTATCAACAACAGAATCCTGCATGAAATCATAAAGGTTTTTTGGCAGGTATCCATACTCATAATTACCGGAAGCTACCCATGAGGCAATGACGGAAGCATATGGAGGATCATAATACTGGTTGTAATCAGAGTATAAATTACCATAAACATATTGATATGAAGCAAAGAGCATAGTCAGGTAAAATGGTACCGGATACGTAGCATCCTCATTAAAGGCAAGGTCAAGTTCATCGTATGAAAGTGCATATGGTCCTGACATGGGTGTTGATGCAGAAACATTAAACTCAGTTTGGAGATTATGGGTTTGTATGTATTTATGCATTGCCATAGTTGCATGTCCCCCTACCGAATATCCTGCGATGAATAACTGCTTGTTATCCCATATATGAAGCGAATCATTCAGGAATTCTCTTGCTGCCCGGATAAGGTCAATACTCGCAGTAGCCTCTGACTCCCAATGAACATATGGTTGGATTCCCGGATTGTCACCCATACCAAGATAATCTGGCAGAACTGTAATATATCCATTCCCGGAGTAAAGTAATGCGTCTGTTTCATTGTATCTGTTTGAAGGAACCTGGCTCCTTTCAAGTACTGTATAATGTTGGTAGGAAACCATTGGTAAAGTATCATGACAACTTACAGGAACATATAAGGCACCTGATGCAACTGTTGGATCTCCAAATACATCAATGGTATTATATGTGATCTTATAGACATGCACAGTATTAATAACCATGGATAGATTGTAGATCCCATTGTTTTGTAAAAAGGTTTGAACTCGTGAAGCACTTACAGATTCCAATTTCTCCACGCTATTCAGGTACTGAGCATTTACAGAGGTAACCATCAAGGATACAGCGAGTATTGATGTAAAAATTGCTTTCATGACATTTGGTTTTAAAAAAGTAACTAGTGTTTTCATAATTATTCAGTTAATCAGTGTTTCTGTTTTAATCTTAAGAATTTTAAGTTCTTCTTTGAGTAGCTCTGTGTCTTCTTTGCGTCCCGATATTTATCGGGATATAGACAGCTTGCTTCTCATTTCACAACCACCTTCCCAACATGCACCCCGCCAGCTTGCCTGACCTTCACAAAATATATCCCCTCTAACAAACCGGACACATCAATTTTCTCAACCTTTGAATTAAGTGCTTTACTGAATACTAACATGCCACTGACATTATAAATCTCTATTGTTGCATTATTTATATTTTCAATCTCTATGTTAATTATATCGTCTGAAGGATTTGGGTAAATATCTACCGTCCTGTTTTCGTTATAATCATTCTTAATATTGGTTGCACAATCAGTAGTAAATTGCACATTTGGGTTGCCAAATGTTGCAACTTCAACACCAGCAGGGAATGATTCCCATATACAGACTTCATACAAAGTGGGCATACCCCATGGCCGCAAATCTGTTAAAGCTGTACAACTAGAAACATCCAGACTTGTTAATTGGTTTCCCCCGCAAGATAATATTTCTAGCGCGACATTTTTTGAAACATCCAGACTGGATAATTGATTACCATCACAATCCAAATATTCTAAATTTCTACAACCAGAAACATTCAGACTGATTAACTGGTTATCGCAGCATTCCAATCCTGTTAAAGCTGTACAACTAGAAACATCCAGACTTGTTAATTGGTTTCTCTTGCAAGATAATATTTCTAGCGCGACATTTTTTGAAACATCCAGACTGGATAATTGATTACCAT
>CP070654.1:1177747-1180553 GCA_020354785.1 Bacteroidales bacterium | reverse complement strand
AGTACCTTGAAAAAAGTATCTTAAACTGGAAGGGAGATCTGGACCAGGTAGATGATATTCTGGTTATTGGTATTAAAATAAATCTTAACAAAACTGCTAATTAGGCATCCTGTTCAAGTAAGTTTTTCATTTTCTGAATAAGAACATCTATCTGAAACGGTTTACTGATATAATCATTCATACCAGCAGCCAGGCAAACTTCTTTATCTCCTGCCAGAGCATTCGCCGTAATTGCTATAATTGGGATACGTGTATTTGCGCTAATTTCAACTTCCCTGATTTTCTTTGTAGCAATAATGCCATTCATAACAGGCATCTGAATATCCATTAAAATTAGATCATACTTCGATTTACCAAATTTATCCAGGGCTTCTTTGCCATTGTTAGCTACATCAATATTTCCAACATTGTTTTTTAAACTGAGTAATATAATCTTTTGATTTACTGCATTATCTTCAACCAGAAGTATATTTGAGTTTTCTATATCTATTTTTTTATGAGGCTTTAATAACAATTCATCAGTTTTACTTATAAGCTCTTCCTCCTTATATAAAGGCTCCTTTTTCGTATCCTTATTGAACTTAAGCACAAATGAAATCGTTGTTTGATTCTTATCAGAGGAAACTTCCAGCTCTCCGTTATGAATTGAAATGATTCTTCTGGTGATTGTTAAATCCAGATTATTTTCGATGATCCGCTCATCATCAATACTAACATTCCTATTGTCTGATTCAGCATAGTAATGCCCATAATCATCCTTTTGAAGGATTAATAAAGGACATAGTATTTCAAACAATAACTCAGTCCTTTTTGCTGTTTCTTTCCTGGTACTGACATTTATAGTAATATTAATTTTCTTCTGATTGTAGAGTTTTATAATATTCTCTATTAGATTAATAAAGAGCTGTTTAATTCGAACAGGATCACCCCACAAATTATTTTCTATATCCCTGGAATATATGAAATTAAAGTTAAGCCTGTTTCTATATTGATCTTTAAATAACTTCAATGTGTTGTTAATTGTTGAATATAAATCCAGGTTCACTTTTGATACAACTTCATCTTCCAGTTTTATGCTTGATACTTTTACAATGTTATTTACAATATTTACCAGATTATTGGTAGAAGCAATTATTGTATCAAATATATCTCTCTGTTCCGGGTCAAGTTTATTCCTGTCCAGCATGTTTGATATAACGGTAATATTATTCAGGGGTGTTCGTATCTGATGTGAAAGTTTTGATAAAAAATAGTCTTTCCTGCTGCTTTCATCCTTTGTTTCAAACATTGACCTTACCAGTTTCTGGTACTTATAATTTCTTTGAAAATCAAATATATAAACCACAATAAGAATTGAAATATATGCCCCCAGTACTATTAATGAAAATGCTAAATCGTAATTCAGGGTTAGTGATAATGCTTTGTTTAATAACAGAATAGCCAGGCAGGTAATGAAAAATCCGATTGAATAATACATACCTTTCCGGGAGCCAAGAATAATAATTGAAGATACCGGAAATAAACATATCCAAATATATCCTACACCAAAAACACCTCCGGATATGAGTAAAAACAGGAAATTTACAGCTGTAAGGTATACCAGAAAATAGCTGCATATTACTTCTTTTCTGGTCCTTTTTAAATAAAAGTAACAAGATATGCTCAATACTGAAGAAAGTAATAGAACAGCAGAAATTATGTAAGATTTATATATAACAGAGGCTATTCCTAAAACAAGAAAAAAGACAAATGATACCAGGCTGTAAAAATACAGCAGAATTATTTTATAAATTATGTCTGTATCTGTTCTGCCTTCCAGTTTCTGTGTAGTGGAATCCAGTATTCTTTTAAGCCAGCCCATTATTAAATTATAAATCCGATAATATCTAAATGCAATTATAAATTTAATCAAAATAATTTAAATGATTAAGCTAATATTAGCCATATGAAGAAAAATTCATGTTGATTAAAATCTTATCTAATTAAAAAATATATCTCTAATTATTATCGTTATTCTTTTAAGGTTAATAAATAAAAAGGTAATTTTGTTTATCAGGCAGGCTTTACACTTATTTGTAGTATTATGACGCAAAAACTATACTCTATACTGGTAATTTGTCTGTTTTCCAATTCACTTTTGTTCGGACAGGGTGATTCGGCCGGCTATATAAGATATAAACCTGAATTTGACCTGAAAGAAGGTATTTATGCAAATTTTCACCAGGTAATAAATAACAGCCCTATCCCAAAATCAAGAATCATATCCAATATTGGTTATGATGATCAATACTTTTTTACCAGAATCCTGCAATCAAAAAAAGTATATTATTATGACAGTTTTGGAGTTAAGCATGAATTACAGACAAAGAAAATATGGGGATACTCAAATAATAGAAGTATGTATGTCAATATAAATAATGGCTTTTACAGAATTAATATTATTGGACAAATCTGTCATTTTGTTGCTAATCAAACTACTTATAATAATTACTATCCGAACTCATATTATGACTATCGATATTATCCATATGGTTCAAGGTCTTCATCTTATTCAACAACTGAAATGCGGCAGTATTTATTAGATTTTAAAACAGGCAACATAATGGACTATAATGTCTCAAGTGTTGAGGTATTGCTTATGCGGGATCCCGAATTGCACGATGAATATGCTTCGCTCAAAAATAAAAAGAAAAAACAACTTAAGTTTTTATATATCAGACGATTTAATGAAAGAAATCCTTTATATTTTCCCGTAAAATGAGAATCAAATATTAATAATCAGATAAAAATTTTAAACGGATGAAAA
>CP070654.1:1174831-1177647 GCA_020354785.1 Bacteroidales bacterium | reverse complement strand
CCTTTATTCATGCCAAGGTCTGCCAGCTGCTGTACTACAGGGATGGCAGCCCCGCCGCAGACATAAAATGGAATGCCTGCACCTGTAGAAAACAGCACAGATAAGAAGTTATTACCCCTGAACAGTTTAATCATCAGATTAGGGGGAATAAGTATCTTAATTGTAGCTGCCAGCAGTATCCCCAGGAAAAAGTATTTGCTTATATATATTGTCATTTTATAAATTTCAATTCCGAATTTGTATGCCAGTGGCTTCCCGTTTGTTTGTTTATTAAGGGCAATATTAGGATGATTATTTTTATTTAATGCAATTTCAGGGAGGATATATTTAATATTTATTAACCATAAAGTAAAATATCCTGCAGCAATACCAAGCAAGAATGCTGATAAAAGTCGTAAGACAGCCATCTCATATCCGAATGCTCCGGCTGTTAGCAGGAAAAGGTTAGGATTTATCAGGGGGGATGACATAATCAATGACATCAATACAGGCAATGGCGTTCCCATCAGGAATAATGCTGCCGACAAAGGAATAATAATGTAACTGCCCAAGGGAGAAACAACGCCAATCAAAGCTGCCAGTACAATTGATAAGTTTTTTCTGTTTTGAAAGAATTCGGTAATCCTGTTTTTTGAGATATATAATTTTATCAGGCTGGTTGCAATTATTCCAAGTACCAGGTATGGCCACAGATCGCCTAACAATATCAGAGCTTCTTCCAGGACTCTCTTAGTGTAACTTCCTTCGTAATGATTAAGGAAGTTATAAAAAAGAGACTTTAAATAATCAGCTATACTATATATAAATGCACCATGCATATTAATTATCTCCGGCTTCAAAAATAATAAAAAAGGGGACAGCGCCCTTATATATGTCGCATCAACCTTACAGTTTTAATTTCAGGGCGCTGTCCCCTTTTGTCTTTCCTTTGTAACATATGTTACAGTTTATTAAGTAAATCTGTATTACTTTTATGTCAGGAATTAAAATAGAATCAGTTTATGGAAACAAAAGAATTTAGTAAATCGAACATATTCAATTTCAATGATAGCATTGAATACTCGAATTCAGCAATAGTTAGTAAAACAGTAATAAAACAGAATTCCGGCAATATTTCTTTATTTGCGTTTGATAAGGGGGAAACCATAAGTGAACATACAGCTGATTTTGATGCTCTTGTCCAGGTTATAGATGGGAAAGGAGAAGTAATTATTAACAAACAATCTTTTATTATAACAGCAGGACAATGCATTATTATGCCCGCAAATATTCCACATTCAGTAAAAGCTTTGGAAAAGTTTAAAATGTTATTGACAATGATCAAGGGATAAATCATATCCCCTCTTTATTATGTTCAGAAGAAGTAATATAAAATTATCACTTGCTGTTTTTGTTTTTACTGCCGCAATACTTTCCATTGTTCAACTTAAACTCGATAATCCTATAATAATTCTTGAACGCTTTATTAGAGGAGGAGGATGGATTGAGATTTTTGTTATTTCATTTTACGGGGCGCTGGTAGCTTATAAAATGCATAACACATCAAATGTTGTTCAATGGAGAAGATATACTTGGATTTTGTTTTCTGTTGTATTTTTCTCACAACTAATCCTGGGCATAGTTGGATTTGAAAAGTTTTTAATGACCGGCAGGCTTCATTTACCAATACCTGTAATGATTTTGAGCGGGCCGGTTTACCGTGGACAAATTTCAATTATGACTATACTATTTCTGAGTACAATAGTTCTTTCAGGTCCTGCATGGTGCAGCCACCTTTGTTATTTTGGCGCACTGGATGGATTAGCTGCAAGGGGAAAAACAAGAAAAGGAATAATTAAAAACAAACTTGCTATTAAATATACACTGTTGTTGTTTGTCATAGTCATCACATTAGTTCTCAGGTGGCTGGGAATTCCTGTCCTGGTTTCCACAATTGCTGCAATTGCATTTGGAGTGTTGGGCATAATATTAATATTAATTTTATCGGCAGGAAAGGGCAAAATGTATCATTGTATATTATATTGCCCTATATCAACGGTTGTTAATTATCTCAGGTTTATTAATCCGTTCAGATTATATATTGACAGGAATTGTACCCTGTGCATGAAATGCACAATCTATTGCAAGTATGATGCATTAAACACAGAGGACATTAAAAGGAACAAGCCGGCTGTAACCTGTACATTGTGTGGTGATTGCCTAAGCTCCTGCAAGGAAAACTCGATTAAATACAGATTTTTAAAATTTAATCCTGATACCTCAAGGAATCTGTACCTGTTCATTACAATATCAATACATGCTGTCTTTCTTGCTTTAGCCAGAATATAACCTTATATTCTGTGGTCTTCGCGGATTAATATGCGGCAGCCACCATCCAGGCTTTTATTCCAGCTTTTAGGTGTGTTGATCTTTTTTAGCCTGTCAAGCTGGCCTGTATCTTTAAGTCTTTTATAAATTAGCTGCCATGCACAGGGCAGATCCGGACTTATTTCGCAGCGGTCTTCACGGGAACCGCCGCACGGTCCGTTTAACAATTTTTTTGCACAGCGGGTTACAGGACATATGCCCCCATATTCAGCCAGTATACATTCTCCACATTGTGCACATTTCTCTGTCCACACACCCCTTTCTTCAAGAATACCCAGAAACAATGTATCAAGACCTGCATAAACCGGTTTGTCGGGATAACGTTCGGCAATAGCCTGAACTCCTGCACCACAACCCAGAGAAAGTACAGCATCATTTCTTTTTATCGCCTCGGCAGAGGTTTCGATGAAAATATTATCACACTGCCTTTCAATAGTAAGTTCTTCAAA
>CP070654.1:1171904-1174731 GCA_020354785.1 Bacteroidales bacterium | reverse complement strand
TGAGGAGGCTATCCAGAAAGGATTAAGAATGATAGGCCAGGGCATGCACGGATTTGTAGGGAATGGTGACCTTGAATTTAAAGATATAGAGAAAGAACTGATTGAACCAACTGACTTGAGAATTTTCGTAATAGCTGATGCATTTGCAAAAGGATACACTGTTGACAGAATTTATGAACTAACGAAAATTGACCGCTGGTTTTTATATAAATTAAAGAATATTTATGATCTGAAAGAAGAATTAAAGAAGTATGACTCGGTAAGGGAAATTCCTCTGAGTTCCCTGAAACAGGCTAAAGTGTATGGATTCTCGGATTTCCAGATCGCAAAGTATGTAATTAAAAGCGTTAATGACCATATTGAAGAAGGATTACTTGATGTAAGAAAATTCAGAATTAAGAATAATATAATTCCTTTTATAAAACAAATTGATACGCTAGCTGCAGAATATCCGGCAAAAACCAATTATCTGTACCTTACTTACAGTGGTTCTGAACATGACCTGAAATGTAATGACAGCAATAAATCAATAATCGTGCTTGGTTCAGGGGCATACAGAATTGGCAGTAGTGTAGAATTTGACTGGTGTAGCGTTAATGCTCTTTATGCAATAAATAAAGAGGGATACCGCTCAGTAATGATTAATTATAATCCTGAAACAGTTAGCACCGACTATGATGTATGTGACAGACTTTATTTTGATGAGCTGTCATTCGAAAGAGTATTAGATATAATAGATCTTGAAAAGCCAAAGGGAGTTATAATATCTGTGGGAGGACAAATTCCGAATAACCTGGCAACAAGATTGCATAATCAAAATATAAATATTCTTGGGACATCTCCCATATCGGTAGATAATGCAGAAAACAGGCACAAATTTTCCATGCTTTGCGATAAATTAAAGATAGACCAGCCACGATGGAAAGAGCTGACAAGTGTTGAAGAAATAAATGAGTTTGTTGACCAGGTCGGATTTCCTGTGTTAATACGTCCATCTTACGTTTTGTCGGGGGCAGCAATGAATATAGTATCTAACAGGGATGAAATAGAGCATTTCCTTAATCTGGCAGCCAAAGTTTCAAAACAATACCCGGTTGTTGTATCTGAATTTATCCAGCAGGCAAAGGAAATTGAAATAGATGCTGTTGCAAAAAATGGTGAACTTGTAGTGTATGCTATTAGTGAACATGTTGAATTCGCAGGTGTTCACTCAGGAGATGCTACAATGGTATTTCCTGCTCAAAAGATATATTTTGAAACTATGCGGCGGATAAAAAGAATTTCAAAAGAGATTGCAGAAGCATTAAATATAAACGGCCCTTTTAATATTCAGTTTCTGGCCAAAGACAATGATATAAAGGTAATAGAATGCAACCTGAGAGCTTCCAGAAGTTTTCCCTTTGTTTCGAAAGTATTGAAAATCAATTTTATTGAAATTGCCACTCAGATAATGATAGGCAACAATGTAAAAAAACCTAATAATTCCGTATTTGATTTGGATTATATCGGCATAAAAGCACCGCAGTTTTCTTTTTCGAGGCTATCCAAAGCAGATCCGGTCCTGGGAGTAGATATGTCTTCAACAGGAGAGGTAGGATGTATTGGAGAGAATTTTTATGAAGCAATTTTAAAATCGATGATTTCTGTCGGCTATGTTATACCCAAGAAGAATATTCTGCTATCAACGGGCCCAATGAGATCCAAGGTCGAATTAATAAACAGCTGCAGACTTCTGGCAGAAAACGGATATAATTTATTTGCTACTCAGGGAACCGCTCAATTTCTTGAGATGAATGGAATTGAAAGCACGGTTTTGCACTGGCCGGATGATGACAGAAAACCAAATACACTTGACTATTTAAAAAACAAACTAATAGATCTGGTAATTAATATTCCCAAGGATCTCACATCATCAGAATTAAGTAACGACTACATTATAAGACGTAGTGCGGTTGATTATAACATTCCTCTTATTACCAATGCGAGATTGGCAAGTGCTTTTCTTATTGCAATCTGTAAACTAAAGATTAAGGATATAGCAATAAGAAGCTGGGATGAGTATTGATGAAAAATTTTATTTCTTGTCTGGCTATTCAAATAAGGCTGAAAAAATTCTTGTAAGAGAAATAAAGGGAGGTGATCATGATTCCTTCAGGCAGATTTATTATAAATATTCTGAAAAAGTCTATTTGTTTACTGTCAGATATATAAGCAATGTTGGAGATGCGGAAGAAATAGTACAGGAAGTATTTTCCAGGATATGGGAGTACAGAAATAACCTTGATGAGAACAGGTCTTTTAATGGTTATATTTTAACAATTACCAAGAATATAATATTCAATGAGAATCGAAAGAAAGTCAATTTTAATATCTATTGTAAGTATATTATCAATTATCTGCAGGGTATTTCCAATCAGACTGAAAACCAGGTTATATATGAGAGCGTTAAAAATTTAATAAATAAAGAAATAAACAATTTCCCTCCCAAACGCAGGCAAATATTTAACATGAGCAGAAATGAAGGATTATCATACAATGAAATCGCAAAAAAATTAAGCATATCGGAGAAAACCGTGGAATCTCATCTTCGCCTGGCATTAAACAGATTAAGAAAGGTAATATCATCCATCCTGAATAACAATCTTTAGTAACATTTTACTTGCAATTATTCTGTAAGATTATGTTGATCTGAATAAAAAAGTATTTATATTTCGTTTAATATGTTTGTCAGACCGGATATTATTCAGAGAAAATAAGAATCCGATTAAGGGTTAATAGATGTAAATGTGTATATAATAAAGAGGGAATAAGGGAAATATGGGGAATA
>CP070654.1:1168974-1171804 GCA_020354785.1 Bacteroidales bacterium | reverse complement strand
GCAGTTTCAGCATTAAATAAGATCTTAATAATGCAGCAGGGATTTGGAGATATTATTCCTGAAATAAGTTCATTAATTATGCTGAGCCTGGTATACTTCATTGCAGGTGTCTGGTTTTACCGCAGAAGGCATATGAGATCGGAATGATTATATAAAAAAATATCTCTCAAACAGTCAATTTTTTATCTGCAATTGTTTGCAATTTGAAATTATTAGGTATATTTCACCACTTTTTTAATAGTATTTAATAATAACAATTACTTATGAGATCAAACTGAAAATGAGAAAGTTAACATTAAGCGGGCTGGTTCAAAGGAAACCGTACGCAAAAGAAGTTCAGGGTATTTTGATAGGCAACAGAATACCAAAGGACTATTTTATTACTAAAGGAACGGGCGAAAGTAATATTACCGTTCATGCGGGTTCTTACCATTTAGCCCTGCAGGCTGCAGGTATTGAAATGGTAAATATTCTTACTTATTCTTCTATATTACCGGGTGTAGCAACCAGAATAAACAAACCGGATCATATTGAACATGGCTGTGTAATGGAGACTATTATGGCAGTTGCAAATGGAAATAAAGGAGAAAGGTTAAGTGCCGGCATAATTTATGGATGGCTGTATGATAGAGAATCAAGTAATAAATACGGGGGTTTAGTATGTGAACATAGCGGAAATCAGTCTATTAAAGAACTAAAATATAAACTTGAATCAAGCATCAATGATATTTACTATAATGGTTTTGAGAAAAGATATTCTTTGAATGATATACAAATTATTACCGAAAGCTTTGTCCCTGAAAAAGAATACGGTACTGCATTAGTTGCTTTGTGTTTTACAAGCTATATAGTACCAAAACTTAATTAAAGTAGTATCTGAAAAGTATTGTCGTTATTAAAATTATTGCTATACCTTTAACTGGCAAACAATAAATCAACATTTTACAAATCTATTGATAACCTTCATATAAAGTACCAGATTATTTTAGATCATGAATTTCGGTGGAATTCCAGATAGTCTTACCAGGTTGAATAAAGCGCAAATTGTGATTCTTCCTGTACCCTATGATGAAACCAGTGTATGGATTAAGGGTGCGGATAAAGGTCCGGATGCTATAATCGAGGCTTCAGTAAACCTTGAATTATATGATATAGAAACAGACAGCCAGGTTTACAAAAGAGGAATTCATACTGCAGCACCAATAACGGAAATGTCATCACCTGGTAAACTGGTAAATAAGGTTTATGAGAAAGTAAAATCACTATTACTGAAAAACAAATATATAGTGACTATTGGAGGTAACCACACAGTGAGTATTGGTGCTATGAAAGCCTTTGCTGAAGAATTTACGGATCTGACAATACTACAGCTGGATGCACATGCAGATTTGCGCCAGCGGTATAAAGGTTCTGAATACAATCATGCATCTGTTATGGCAAGAGCCAGAGAGATATGCCCTGTTATTCAGGTTGGCATCAGAAGCATGAGTAAAGGAGAAAAAAAGTATCTGAATAAAGAAAGAGTGGTATTTGCACACGAAATACACTTTGATGAAAACTGGGAAAAAAGAGTTTTTAAGCATCTAACAAAGAATGTTTATCTAACGCTGGATTTGGATGTTTTTGACACATCTGTAATCCCATCTACAGGGACGCCTGAACCCGGGGGTCTTCAGTATTACCAGGTTTTATTTTTTTTAAAAAAGTTGATTCATCACAGTAACCTGGCTGGATTTGATGTTGTGGAATTATGCCCGAACAGAAGTAACAAGGCTCCTGATTTTCTTGCAGCAAAGCTTATTTACCAGATTTTGAGCTATAGATTTTCAAAATCTGAAAAATGATAATTTTAATAATATAATTCAATAAAATAGATCTTATAATTTATTTAATATGAACAAGAGAGATTTATTAAAAGAACCAATAGAACACATCGATATAAAAACATTTGACACAACCCCTGTTATACGGTCAATGAAGAAAATGTCTTTCACAGCCCGGGAAACTGCAAATGCTGCAGATATTTATCTGAGAATGTTAAAAGATAATAACTGTACAATTATACTTACTATAGCAGGGAGTACAAGTGCAGCAGGTTGTATGCATATTTACTCTGATCTGGTAAAATATAATATGGTTGATGTAGTTGTTGCCACCGGTGCTTCCATAGTTGACATGGATTTTTTCGAAGCGCTGGGATTTAATCATTACAAAGGACGAAAGGATATTCCTGATAAGCGGCTTAGAGAATTTTATATAGACAGAATTTACGATACCTTTATTGATGAGGATGATCTGCAGGAATGCGACCGTACGATTAAAGAAATTGCCGATGCCCTTAAACCAAAATCATATTCATCCAGAGAATTTATATGGGAAATGGGTAAATTTTTATCCGTTTTTTCAGGCAAGGAAAATTCGCTTGTACAGACAGCCTTTGAAAATAATGTCCCGATATTCTGCCCGGCTTTCTCAGACAGTAGTGCGGGTTTTGGCCTGGTAAAACATCAGTGGGACAGACCTGATGATCATGTTACTATTGATTCTGTAAAGGATTTTCTTGAATTAACGAAAATAAAGATTGAAGCAGGCACTACCGGTTTGTTTATTATAGGAGGTGGTGTCCCCAAGAATTTTGCCCAGGATGCTGTAATCTGTGCAGAAATAGTGGGTTTCCCTGCTCCCATGCATAAATATGCTGTCCAGATAACAGTTGCTGATGTAAGGGATGGCGCCTGCTCATCCTCAACATTACAGGAAGCTTCTTCCTGGGGTAAAGTTGATACAGAGTATGAACAAATGGTATATGCTGAAGCAACAAGCATATTAC
>CP070654.1:1166034-1168874 GCA_020354785.1 Bacteroidales bacterium | reverse complement strand
TATCTCCCGGATTGAGATTATATATTATAGTCTTTGCCAGTTTATCTTCCATGTCAAGCCTGTCAAAGAATTTAGACATGGCTGTGCCAACATCGTAATCTCCTATGGAATCAAATCCTGTATCCGGCCCCAGCTGATTAAACAGCCTGGTATTATTGTTGCGCATAGCACCATAATGAAATTGCTGTACCCATCCTTTTTCATGATCCATAATACCAAATTCATATAGCATTGCGGATTTAAATTTTAGTATTTCCTGGGTGGATAGAGACTTTCCGCCTCTTACTTCATTAAATATCGCTTTAATTTCATTGTCTGAATATTCCTCCGCGTAAAGGGTTTCAATGCCGTGGTCGGATAGCTTGCAACCATTCTCCGCAAAGAAATCGTGCTTCTTTCTTATTGCTCCGAGCAGTTGATCATAGTTATTAATATCAGCACCTGATACTTTTGCAAGATTATTAATGTATTTGTTATATGAATCCGGATTATCAACCATCATTGCTTTATCAGGACGCCATGTAGGTAACACCTTTATTTCAAATCCATCATCCCTGATCTTTTTATGGTGTTCCAGACTGTCGGCAGGATCATCCGTAGTACAAACAACTTCAACCTTCATCATCCGCATTAGGTTTCTCACCGAATAATTGTCTGATTTAAGTTTCTCAGCGGTTTCTTCAAAAATTTCCCTTGCAGTTGCAGGGCTCAGAATTTTGTTGATTCCGAAATACCTTTGCAATTCCATATGTGTCCAGTGATATAAAGGATTTCTCAAAGTATGGGGAACCGTTTCCGCCCATTTTTCAAATTTTTCCCAGTCAGAGGCATCTCCTGTGCAGAATCTCTCATCAACACCATTTGTACGCATAGCTCTCCATTTATAATGATCCCCGTATAGCCATATCTGCGTAATATTGTCATATTTTTTATCTTCAGCTATTTCCTGCGGTATAAGATGACAATGGTAGTCAATTATAGGCATTTTGCTGGCGTGGTTATGAAACAGATCTTTAGCAGTTTTTGTCTGCAACACAAAATCTTTATCCATAAACTTTTTCATATTCTATATTTTAGATATTAGACAACTAGAGGCCAAATAATGTTTTAATATGCCTGTCATATATATTTTCAGTAACCTGCTGACCGACTATACCAGCATATTTTTTCAGCATATCAGTATATTCGCTGCCATATTCCGCTGCTACCTTATAGCCAACATGAATTAACTGCCTGAAGTTAGGATTATAGTCTGGGTCGCTCTTTACGTGCCTTAGTGTTCTGGCATACTTTTGCCCGTCCCATCCCTGTACTTCTTCAGGTGCTGGCAAACCTGTCGTATTAATATCTATAACTGTTGCATAAGGACCGCACAATTCGTCCATTCTGCCGTATCCTTTTTTATATATAGACCTGGCAAGTTCAAGTGCTTCACCTCCGGCAAGTGCAAGTCCTATAAGTTCTTCGAGCCAGGTAGTTCCTGCAGTTTTTACATGAATTCCCTTGTTATATTTTTTGATAAGATTACCCATCAGCGGGTAAATTGCAAATTTATCACTGCCTGAATGAACACTAAGCTTGAGGTTTTCAGGTAAGCTGAATTCCTTTACAGAGAAATCTATAACCAGCAGGTCTTCTTCAAACTCCTTGGCAAACTGGTTAATATCACCAACATAATCCACACCTTTATTGAACCTGCCTGTAAATTTGGGGGCAATGGTCTGGGCAGGAACTCCATGCTGGGCCAGTGCACTTAGTATGAAAAACATTTCAACAGGTGACTGTGCCTCTTCAACCTCATCCATCGAAACCTCGGGAATAAAATTTTCAGCTCCCTTTTTATCTGCTATGTAATTATAGATCTTGCTCGCTTCCTTTGCAGCAAATAAAAATTTACTACCAATTTCCTTCAGAGTATCTTCACTTATATCAAAGGGATTATCAATCCCGGGAATATTTAATTTACCCAGGTATTTTTTATTGTTTTCTATAAATTCTGCAATTTCTTCTGCTGTTGAAGGTTTTCCTATATAATCAGCTACATCAAGTGTGAAGAAATCCGAGCTGTCAAGAAACCTGTCAACAGTGGACAGGTTAATATGATCAGCATCCACAAAATAATCATCTGTCCATCCCAGGGCTTTGACCGCACTATCGGCTTCAGCCCTGGTATCGGAAGGCTCTGAATGGATAATAGCATGTTCACGGTTTGATTTGTTCCATACCGGTGTAATATCTATACCTGCTTCTTTTGCTTTTATGATAGCCTTCAGCTGTGCTTCGCCCTGGTTTGCAAAGCGATCACCAATTCCAAACGAATACTTTTTAATTTTCATAAATTTATATTTTATAGATTATAATTATTTGCTAATAAAGCTTTTTAAAAGAAAAAAAAACTCCCAATAAGGGAGTTTTCTTATTGTTAAATATTTTAAATATCAACTCTTTTCATACCAGGAGCAATTATTTGATATAATATCCATGCTAACACATATGCCAAACCGCAAATAGAAAACAGAATCAGGTAACCTGTCTGTATGTTGCCCTGCTTTTCCCAGAATGCCAATATATTACCTGCGAATGATGCAATTAACGCTCCTCCGACTGCACCTGCCATACCTCCTATTCCGGTAACCGAACCAACAGCCTTTTTTGGGAACATATCAGATACTGTAGTAAATATATTTGCCGACCATGCCTGGTGTGCTGATGCAGCTAAACTTATCAATGCTATTGCAATCCAGAAGCTAATGCCCTTTACCTGTACAAATATTATCGGCACTACCAGAAGAGCAAATATCAGCATTTTTACTGACCGTGCTTTACTTACTTTCCATCCT
>CP070654.1:1163068-1165934 GCA_020354785.1 Bacteroidales bacterium | reverse complement strand
GGGAAAGTGAGAAAGGGAAAAATCTGACTTTCAGTGTTATTTTATATCCAGCCTTTCTGGCTGTTCAAAAGCAGTTTTATCTTTCAATGAGCATATCGCTTGGAATTATAGAATTTCTTTCTCATTTGTCAGTAAAATCAAAAATTAAATGGCCTAATGATATATATGTAAACAAAAGCAAGGTTGCCGGAATCCTTATTGAAAATTCTATTAAGAAAAACCTTATTGCCAGCTCAATAATTGGAATAGGTATAAATTTAAATCAGTCAGAATTTAAAAGTGACGCTCCAAATCCATCTTCGCTATATCTGGAATTAAATAAAACTTACAATATTGGGGAAGCTTATAGAATTTTGATATCTTATCTTAATAAATGGGTCAATTTATTATACAATTCAAACTATAAAAAGATAAAAGCCAGGTACAAAAAAAATCTATACCTGATAAATAAAAAGACATCTTTTACTGATGATAAAGGCAAATTTGAAGGAAAAATAATAGATGTTGAAGAATCAGGAACAATAATTATCAAAACTGATTCAAAAAAAATAAGGAAATACAACTTTAAAGAGATTACTTTTCCCTGCTAACACTTGAAAAATCTAACTTCTCCAGGTGTTCAACAAGAGTATCCACGAAATTTTGCAACGGTTTTTTTACTACTCCCTGGAACAAAGGATTAATATTAGCCTTTATTGTTAATTTAATTCTTGTATCATTTTCTGCTACCTGTTTAAGCTGAATCCAGAAATTAAAGTCTATTTTACTGGAATCTTCCCCTGTAATTTTTACAAGTTTAAATGGCTCTTTCTCAATTATCTTCATCCCTGTCTCGCCAATGCCTTCTATAGTAAAATGACAGCGATCTTCTGAAGCTTCCCAGTTTTGAATTTTATCCTCAGGTATAAACTTTTGAAAATTGTCGAATCTTGAAAGAAAATTATAAACGGTTTCGTCCGAACTTTTGATTTCCCCTATTTTGCTTTCTATTTTAATCATCTTTCCATTTCAATTATCCGCGCCCCAGTTTTCAGGATTTTTGTGCCATTGCTTTATAAAGGCCAGTTCCTCTGAACTTATATACCCGGTTTGTTTTGCCAGATCAACGAGAATTTCAAAGTTACATAATGTATACAGCTTGCAGTCTGACTCGTCAAACCTGTTTTCAGTAGCTTTGAATTGATAAGTAAATATTGCTGCCAGGCCTAATACATTACAGTTATTATTTCTTAAGGTATTTACAGCCTTCAGACTACTGCCCCCTGTTGAGACCAGATCTTCTATAACAACAATTCTTTGATTTGGCAGTGTTTCTCCTTCTATTAAATTTTGAAGGCCATGATCTTTTTGATTTGAGCGGACATACAGGAAAGGTAAGTTTAATGCATCAGCAATAATTGCTCCTATAGCAATTGCACCTGTTGCTATTCCTGCAATTGCCTCAACATTCCTGAACTTATTATTTATTAGTTCAATAAACTGTTCTTTTATAACATTTCTGATTTTCGGGTATGAAAGGGTCTTTCTGTTATCACAATATATTGGAGATTTCCATCCCGATGTCCATTGAAAAGGTTTTGCAACATTGATTTTTATTGCCTTAATTTGCAGAAGGAGACTTGCAACTTGTTTTTCACTTATACTCATATGGCAAATGTATAAAGTTTTTTTCAACGATCGGAAAGTTTTCTTAACAGATGATTTTCAGAAGCATTTCAATGTGAAATATGGTTTATTTTATAAATACCAGAATAAGGGAGAATTAGAGGAACTACTGGGTTTTTACAGAAATCTCAAAAAAATTGATACACTTTATATATTTCATAGTGACATCGAAGAATTACGCAATACTTTCCGCACCTGCTATTTAAATATTAATGCTGCAGGTGGACTGGTAAAAAATAAAGAAGGCAGGATTCTTATTATAAAACGCCGCAACAGATGGGATCTGCCAAAAGGTAAGTCGGCCCCGGAAGAGAACATGCAGCAAACAGCAATAAGAGAAGTTAGTGAAGAGTGTGGTATAAGCAACATAGAAATAACAAAACCCCTTCTATCAACATACCATACTTATGCAATTAATGATAGGCCGGTTCTGAAAAGAACCACATGGTTTGAGATGCTCTATACAGGCAGCCTCGACCCGGTACCACAAATAAAAGAGCATATTACCGAGGTAAAATGGTTTGATAAATCAGAACTTGGGGAAGTTATAAAAAACACTTACCAGTTAATTGTTGATGTTTTCAGATGTGCTAATTTGATTTGATCATAAGTCACCTTTATCTTTCATTGCTTTATATAACATCGACTCAAAATCTTCAGTTGGTGAAGGAGATGGTGAATAAATCAATTTCCCGTCCGGTCCTATCAGAAAGTATGTAGGATAAGCCCGAATATCATATTCTTTAATAATTTGAGGCTGGTTTCCGTGATAAAGGAACTTCCAGTTCCATTTACTACTCACCAGCAAATTAGAAGCTATCCTGGGGAAGGGATCAACAGTTACTGTGATAATTTCCATTTTGTCTTTGTGCCTGTCATAAATACCTTTAAGTACTTCAAATTCACTTATGCATACATAGCTTTGGGATGTACAGAAATTCAGATACACATATTTACCCCTGAAGTCACTTAATTTTATAAGATTGCTGTCAGAATCATATAATTCAAATTCCGGAGGAAAATATCCTGAAACAAGTCTGGTTATCTTTGATTTAACATTTTTTCCTATGAGTTTGAGTTGCTGAATCTCTGTATTAACTATCAGTGAATCAAGAATGTTAAGTAATCCACTGCGTGAAAAATTATCATCATAAAATTCATCATATATTCCTTTAATAATAACAAGCTCAATAATAGTATC
>CP070654.1:1160095-1162968 GCA_020354785.1 Bacteroidales bacterium | reverse complement strand
ATCAATACGGAGGAAAAAAAGGAAACCAGTTCTGCTATCAGAGTCCATGTTTATCAGGGATTGATAACACCATCGTCAAGCAATAAGTCGTTGATGAAATCCGGGCAGTTTAATAATTACTTAAGCCAGCAGATTGCTTCATCAGGACTATCCCAGGATGAAATTAATGTCAGGTTTCCATTTTTAACAGAAGGTAATGATCCTGATGGTCTATATTCGAATAACACAAACTGGCAGGATGAAATATTTACATCCGGATTAATATCCAAATACCATATATTTTTAAAGGGAGGGGATAATGTTGGTAACCTGAACATGTCAGTTGGGTATCTTAGGCACAAAGGTATTATCGAAAATACCAGTTATTCCAGGTTTAACCTGCGTATCAATTCTAAAATTAATATAACAAAAAGGTTTACTTTTATCCCTAATGTAAAGGTTTCTACTTCAGATAGTTATTTAATGGATCAGGGAGCCAGTGAAATTACAAATCCCATTCTTGCAGCTAACTTAAAGCCGCCTATAACAAGGCCTTATTCAGTTGAAGGCACAACAAACGATCAGTATCTTAACGATGTTGGTGCATTTGGTGTGAGCAATCCGGTGGCCATTACCCGTCGTTACATAGCACAGAATAAGAATTACCAGTTTATAGCATCAGGAAAGGCTAATTATAATTTCTCAAGTAAGTTTTCAGTATCAACTAATTTAAATTTAACCTATAACAGTTCCAGGGATAATCTTTTTGTTCCCGATAAGGGATTAGTTGAAATAGATTCGGCAAGAAATAGTATGAATGCTATGGTTACGGAATTCAGGTCGTTGCAGAATAATTTCATGATGTATTACTCTACTGACCTGAATGAGAATTCATCTCTTGACTTAAGAGTTGGTAATCGGATAATGAGAAGTATTTATGAATACGACATGGGTAATGATATAAACTCACCTACCGACGATTTTACAACTTTAGGCAGTGGAGCTGAAGATCAATTCCTGAGAGTGACACAAGGCAGCTACAGGACATTAAATCTTGTTTCTTATTATACCATAGCCGATTTTAGTTTTTTAGATAAGTATTATCTTAATGCATCTGTAACACTGGATGGTAATTCAGTTATTAATGAAAATAACCGGTATAATTTGTATTACTCGATTGCCGGTGCATGGAACCTTGTATCAGGCAATGTGAGTATGTTATCCAAGTTTGACGAGCTGAAAATAAGGGCATCTTATGGAACTAGCGGTAATATTTTTAACGAAATATACGACTATTCAAGGTTGTTTTATGTTGGCAGAAGGATTACCGATATCGGTGTAATAGTACTGGAGTCAATTCCTAATGAAAACATGGAAGTTGAGAAAAAATCAACAATAAATCTTGGTTTTGATATATCCACTGCCAGACAGAAGTTCAATACAAGCATTGACTTGTTTTACGAAACTGTTAATAATCTGATAATTAGAAAAAAAATATCATCAGCTTATGGATATCCTGATATTTATAGTAATTCAGGAAAAATGGCAAACCTGGGGGCTGAATTGACTACCGATTATCGGTTTAAAACCGGGCAGTCGTTTTGGACTATTGGTTTCACAGCAGCATCTATGATGAATAAAATAACTGCTATTGATCAGGATTTAGCTGAAGGTGAGCGAAATGTTATATTAACTCAAATTGAGGATAGACAAAATAATACGGTTGCAACCCTTATTACAGAAGTTGGAGAGACGATGTATGCTTTTTATGGTTACGAAACCGATGGCGTTTATGCATCCAGCGAGGAAGCTAATTCGATAATTGGTCCTAAAGGAGCAATAATGCAAGCTGGTGATGTAAAATTTAAGGATAAAAACTGGGATGGAATTATTGATGAGGAAGATTTAGAATATATAGGTAGTCCTCTACCGTTGGTTTACGGGGCGTTATTCACATCATTTAAAAGAGGCAGACTTAAAGCTTCAGCTAATATAGGATATTCTGTGGGTAATAAAATTTATAATTATGTGGCTATGAAAACCAATTCAGCAGATAATTTTTACAACCAGAATAAAGATGTCCTGGATTCCAATACTCCTCGTGTTGCTTATGGCGATCCATCCGGAAATAATGTTTTTTCTGACAGATGGATTGAAGACGGATCTTATATACGGTTAAAGAATGTAACCATATCTTATGATTTTCCCGCAAAGAACAGATTCTTTAAGAAACTGAAAGTCTATCTAACAGGTTCTAATCTAATTACGTTTACTAAATATTCCGGGTACGATCCTGAGTTTTATTATAACAACAATATTATGTACACAGGGGTGGATTTTGGAAAAATACCATTCGGAAGGTCCATTATATCAGGAATATACTTTGAATTATAATTTAACATTGTATAAAATGAAAAAACATAAATACGGAATTTTTCAAATAATTTCAGGAATTTTATTAATAGCAGCAATAATATCATCTTGCGAAGATTTCTTAAATGAGGTGCCCGGTGATAAAATAACTCCTGATCAACACTATAAAACAAGTATTGATGCTTTCACATCAACGATCGGGGCATATTCGGTGTTACAGGAAGTTGCACCGAATTTAGTCATACTTAACGATTTACGTTCGGATTTGATGACTGAAACTGAGAATTTTGATATGGATTTAAAAAATATCAACCGTCACAATATTGATATTGATAATAAATATAATGATCCTTCAGGTTATTATAGGGTAATATTGAATGCAAACGAAGTACTGAATAATATTGAGAATATACAGACTTATGACAGATATTTCGATTCACTTGCGCTTGCCCAAGCCACGATAGATATGGTAAGTCTGAGGTCATGGGCATATTTTACCCTTGTAAGGCTTTATGGAGAAG
>CP070654.1:1157101-1159995 GCA_020354785.1 Bacteroidales bacterium | reverse complement strand
AATGTTTCTTATGGAATATACTCTCAATTCCCTCCCTTTTATAAAATATTCCTGGATAAAAGAAATTCCGGATTAAAGTCAGGCATGGCAACTCATTATATTACAGGAGCAGAATATCTAATTACAAAAGATATGCAGGTCAAAGTAGAGCTTTTTTACAAAGACATGAAAAATCTTCCATTTAACCTGACTGATACAAGTAAACTTTACTTCAGCGATGGCACTGGTAATGCAAACGGGATTGAGTTTAGTCTGACAAAGAAAATGAGCAAAAATCTATATGTTTTATTAAATTATACATACTGTAAATCAACAAGAAAAGATGGTAATAACAGCGAGACATATGATTATGACTTTGACAGCCCTCATATATTTAATTTAATGTCGACTTACAGACTAGGTAAATGGTGGGATTTTGGTTTAACTATTCGCTATTCTTCCGGCTTACCCTATACCCCTTATGATTTAACAACAAGATATCAGGTTGACGGTAGGTGGTATTGCGAAAAGGGTGAGAAAAACTCAGAAAGGCTGCCAGATTATTTTCGGGTTGATTTAAGGGTTGACCGACGATTCATTTTCAGGAACTTCAACTTAAGTACTTTCATCGAAATCTGGAATTTAACAAATCATGAAAATGTTATGAGCTATGAATATTCCGGCGATTTCCTCACCAAAGAACCGGTAACACTGTTTTCGCTAATGCCTATGATAGGATTATCATTTGAATTTTAGTTTTATCAGCTTTTTTTGACATTCAATTATAAAATAGGGTCACCACAAAAATCTCTTCGTTTACAATTTTTGCAGTATTTACCCATCCATACTTCATCAAATTGGTTCATAATGGCATCAATTAACTCGGGATTAGTTGTAACTATGCCTGATTCAAAATTGCGAGTATCAGGGCTTTTTATACCTAATCCTGCACCTGTAAGATTTGCCGAACCTGTATAAGCAAATTTACCATCAATGATAATGTGTTTGAAATGTATTCTGGGGCATAGCTGTCTCTCTATATTTTCCCATAACAAAGGATATTTGTCAAAACTTTTTCTAAAGTTAATGCCCGGTTCCTTAGCATGTAGAAGGCGAATGGCTACTTTCTTTTTTGCAAGATTATCAAGTACAGACAGAAAAGATTGAACAGAACCTTTATGGTGCACATGCAAGTCCTTTATGTCAGCCGTGCCAATCCAGACAAAGGAGGTTGCACTTGCAATTGGCTCAATAGCTTGCTTATATAATTGTTCGTTAGTTATAAAATTTATGCTCATATTCCCGGATACATTTGGGCAAAATATAAATATGCCACAACTCAGTTAAAATATGTCTGTGCACTTATTGATTATCTTCATTTTTTTGTAAACAAATCTACTAATTCCACTGTGCTTAGTTCATATTCTGGATCAAAACTATCAGATTTCATATAATCAACCATTGATTGATAAAGTTGCACAGCCTCAGGTTTATCAATAATCTGATTTAATTGTGACATGCAAACAAGTAATTTTCCTTTTTCTACTTTAAATTCAAAGATTAATCCCAATTTATGATTTCTTTCCAGGTTATCAATAACCTGTACTATTGGCTGATAGTTATCTGAAGTATTATCCAAAATCAATGAGTTACTTGCTTTTATTATGGAAAACCATTGCCAGTTTGTATGAAAATCAGTTGGGAAAGAATTAAATATCGGATGTTCCGGGTTGGTTAATATACCTAATGTCCCCGGTGATACCTGTTTCCCTACCCGTTCACTTATACCTTTAAACATACCGTAGTTCCAGAATTCGGGTGGAAATAGTCCGGAGTAACTCTTATCAGCTATGTCATTAGTTTCCGGGAATAATAGAATCCTTCCGCCTTTTTGCAGTTGCATAATAGCTTGTTTATCTAATTTCTCTTTGACAATTATATCTTCCGATTTTTCAATGGTTTTAAAAGGTTTATAAACCCAGAGTGGATATGAATTGGTATAATTCGTATTTGATATGGAAATATTTAAAGTCAGTTTTTCAGCTTTTTTAATTGATGAAAGGTCAGCATTTATTTCTCCTGTTGTTGTAACACCTCCATTATTGATACCTAAACCGGAAAAAGCTCCTTTATGAATAACTGTCCCATTTTGCTTTCTGATTTCCCAAACCAGCTCATTATTAATTTCCGTATTGGAGTAATTAGCTACCCTTACTTTGGCATGGAAGGTCTCATCAGCTATCCAGCAATATTTTGAGAATTCAGCCAATAATACCAAATCATTACAGGACTGCATCCATTCCCTGGAAGAAATTACATTTTTACTATCCATAAATGCATCCAGTATACCTACAAGGGCAGTGCCCTGTCCCGGAAAATCCTGTAAATCGAGCAACTGAAAACCTGCTAAGCCTTTTGTACGCATGGCTGCTTCCATTTCTGCTTTGTAACAAATTGCCGACCAGGCACCTGACGCTTTCTGAAATATGCTATCCATATGAGCCATACCTGCTTTTAATAATCGGCTAAGGAATACCTCGAAATTCCAGGCACGCAAAACACCTGTATATTTGTCTATCTCCATGTAATCAGGATATATCTGATATTGCCCGATTTCATGGCTCACGAGCGGGATATCAATTTGAGACACTGCATAATTAAAATTGACTTGTGTTGAAGGTGTCTGAGTGTTCAAAATTCCTCCATCTTTTGAATCAGCAAAAGCATGTGTAAGTCTTGTATGTGTTAAGATAGTATCATGTGCATAAGGAGTTCTGGCACCAACAAAAAAATCGGAACACTCCAGGGGAGGTAAATAACCTATATTGTTGTTGCTGCCCATGGTATAAAGAGGTCTGCTGTCATATTCTTTCAGGGCATTGATATTATCTTCAATACGATTGTGCCCGCCCCAG
>CP070654.1:1153961-1157001 GCA_020354785.1 Bacteroidales bacterium | reverse complement strand
TCATCAGATGTATTTTCTACTATTGTATAAGTATTGTAAGTCATTCCTGTCTCAATAAGTGCCCTGATAAAGGTATTTTTATCCTTTATGAATATATAGCTGTTATTTTTAGATCTTATTATTGCCTCCTCAGGTAAGGAAAATCTTAATTCATCATCTGAATTAATTATTATCTTAACACTCATACCCGGTCTGTAAGTTTTATTTGCAGAATCCGGCCGGGCAATTATATTTACGGTGTTTGTTTCAGTATTAAAAACCTGTCCGATACTTTTTATTTTAGCTCCTGATAATATTTCCCGGCCTTCAGATAAAGAAAACTTAATGGCCATGTTCTTGTGAACTTTATAGTAAAGAGCTCCCGGCAATTCAAAGCTTAGCAACAACTCATCTATGCTGGCAATCTCATAGATAAACGCATATGAATCTACAAATTTACCTATATTCCCATCAACTCTTGTTATATAGCCACTAACTGGCGCATATATATTTATTGATGTTGTGAAGCCTTCTTTTTCAACCTTTTCTGCATCTATCCCTATCAGCTCCATCTGGGCCTTAAGAGCCCTCATCTTCGCTTCATTTGCCCAATAGTCAGTTTGCGCTTTCTGCATCTTTTTTAATGAAGCAGCATGTTCAAGGGATAATTCACCCTGCCTTTTAAAATCTTCAACATAATAATCAACCTGGTTTTTAGCTTCAATGTATTCTTTCTGAATTTTTATATAATCCTGGTGCCTTAAAACAGCCAGTAAAGCTCCTTTTTTTACATAATCCCCTGAATTATAAAACATCTTTTTAATAAATCCGTTAACGGGTGTTGTTACCGTAGCCATTTTATTGGGGTGAATGGAAAAATACCCCTGACAACTGTAAGTCCCGGGAAATAACCTTTTTCTTATACTATCTGTTTTAATGCCGGCTTCCTGTATTTGCTTATCTTTTAGCCTGGCGATCACCATAGAATCTCCTGATTTCTCCTCTATAATTTTTTTCTGACATGACAGGGCAATTATAACAAAGAATACGAGCTTTGTGTTTTTCATCAATATATAATTAATCAGTATACATTTCAATTTTCAATGCCGTTTGATTGAATAAATTCAGTGTTTCAAGATATTCAACCTTAAAATCAAGGGCCCGGCTGATAATGTTTATATAATGAAAATATTCAATATCCTCACTGATGTATTTTAACCTGGTGGTTTTAATTAATTGCTGTGCAAATAATAATATTTCTTCATAATATTCCAACTGCTTATCATACTTCTCAAGCAACAGTTTCAGGCCCTGGTAATCATTTTGAGCTGCAAAATCCTCATAATTATCAATCATTATATCCTGCGCGTATTTACCAGTTTTTATGTCCTCCGGGTAATATTTTGTCAGGCTGTCATTTTCAGGTATAATACTATCACTGGTATATAGAAGCTTCTTCAGATTATTTTCTGAAATTAAAAGATCATGTCGTGCATCAGAATATTGCGATTCAATCTTAAAATACTCAATCTCAGCCAGGGATTTCTTTAAAAGATCAATTTCCCCTGATTTAAAATGCAACCCCGATATTACCATAAAATCCTTATATAAGAGCTTCTTTTCATTCAATACTTTAAACCGGTTATGATTGTAGATCCAGCAATAATATGCTGATTTGATGTTATTATCATAAGTTTCAGAAAATGTATCCGGCAAATTACTGTGTGCAAGATCCAGCGCATCTTTTAATCTTAATATCTTTATTTCGTAATTCTGCCCAAATGCGCTGCATATTATAGACGCTAAAGAAAAGCAAATAATCCTGGATCTTTTATTTAACATAATAATTCTGAATTTATATAATCATTATAGAAAAGGCCATTTAATCAAAGGCATTTTCAAAATAGATATCAAAGAATTGCGGAATACATTTATGTGCCAGTTTACTGGAAGAATTCATTAAGACTGCTATTCCTATGCCTTCTTCGGGAGATAAGGCTACTTCCGCCCTGTAACCGTTAACATATCCTCCATGGTATATAATTTCCTTTCCCCTGTAATTAAATACACGCCAGCCAAGGCCATAATGTAAATCTCCCAGGTCTTTCCAGTATTTATAGTATTTATATTTTATATATGTCCTGATATGTGGTTTAAATATCTCTTTTAATAGTACAGTATCTATTACATCCGGATTGTTACCCAGTAATGCTGCCAGCCATTTTGACATATCAGAAATACTCATATTTACCCCTGATGCAGGTGATACGGAATAATATTTTTCACTGTTCTTTCTGGATTTATAAGTATTATTGATCTTAACATGCGGTCTGGCCAGATTGTTACTGTTAACAAGGTTGTAAAAGTCAATTGACGAATTATGCATTTCCAGCGGCTCAAATATTTCCTCTACTACCAGAGAATTATAACATTTCCCTGTTATCTTCTGCAGTATATTTCCAATGAGACTGAATACAACATTCTGATAGCTGTAAACTTCACCCGGGGCGCTTATTGCAGGAACATCCACAAGTAATTTAATAATATCGTCATAAGGAACATTCCTGTCAAGTAAATTAGTATAAGTATGTTTAGGCAGGCCCGTTGTATGACTTATAATATTTCGTATAGTTAATTCATTTGTATTTACCGAATCCTTTAATAGGAAATCTGAAAGATGTGTCTTTACTTTGTCATCCCAGTTTAGAACATTTTTCTTAATCATTATTCCTGTAATAACTGCTGCAAAACCTTTTGATACCGAACCTATTCTGAAAACAGTGTTAATATCAACCGAATCATTTGTCCCTGCTTCTTTCACACCGTATCCTTTAAGCCATTTAATCCCTGAGTCTTTAACAATAGTAACTGCAGCTCCGGGGCAGTTATTTTCCCCGAACTCCTTTGAAAAGAATTTATCGTAACTGCTTACTAAAGTATTAAAATCGTACCCATATGCACTTATCCTGGCGGAATCCTGAACAGGGACCATATTATCCTTTGCTCTGACTTGTATCAAACTCTGGTTAAGGGAAACAAATGTCAGGAATAACAATAATAT
>CP070654.1:1150779-1153861 GCA_020354785.1 Bacteroidales bacterium | reverse complement strand
TATATAGTTGACAGTTATGTAATTGATATTAAAGGTGATAAAATTAAAGATATTGACGCGTTTTCAGTTGACCTGAAAAAGGAAGTTACAAAAATACTTAAGATAAATACCCTTCGTAATAGTATAAAAGAAGAGAAAAAAAGCCCTTTTAGTGAGTTTCTTGCCACTTTAACAAAATCTAAAGAGAAAAATATAGCAGCTATAGAATCAGATATTACCCGGATAGAAAAAACCCGTAAACTGCCACTTTACATTTGCAAAAAGGGGGAAAGCATATATTATGTCTTTGCTTTAAGAGGGAAGGGTTTGTGGGGCCCGATATGGGGTTATCTTTCTCTGGAGGATGATTTTAATACTGTTTATGGAGTATATTTTGGACATGAATCTGAGACACCCGGACTTGGAGCAAACATATCCACGTCAAAATTTCAGGCAATGTTTCAGGGGAAAAAGTTGTTTAAGGATTCACAGTTTGTATCTATAAAAGTAATAAAGGGAGGAGCAGAGCAAGGTGATCTGCATGGTGTTGATGCAATATCAGGAAGTACTATAACAAGTGCGGGTGTTGAGCAAATGCTTTATGATTGCCTTTCGGGATATAAATTATTTATTAATAAACAAGTGAGGTGATTATGAATGATAATGAGCCATTATTTTCTGCAAAGAACATAAAACTGCTGACAGGACCTTTAAATAAAGATAATCCCATAACAGTACAGGTCCTGGGAATATGTTCAGCACTTGCAATTACTGTTAACCTGAAACCTTCCGTTGTTATGGCCCTGGCAGTAGTTGCTGTACTGGGAGTATCAAATGTTGTTATATCTGTTCTGCGTAGCTATATTCCTCCAAGAATAAGAATAATTGTACAGTTAACAGTAATTGCTGCAATGGTTATTTTAGTAGACCTTATACTGAAGGCATTTGCCTATGATATCAGCAAACAACTTTCGGTTTTTGTGGGATTAATAATTACAAATTGTATAATTATGGGCCGCCTGGAAGCTTTTGCAATGGCAAATAAACCATGGCAGTCCTTCCTGGATGGAATTGGTAATGCAGCCGGGTATGGCGGCATACTTATTATTGTTGCCTTTTTCAGGGAACTGTTAGGATCAGGAACTATATGGGATTATCCACTATTAGAAAAACTGGGGATATATACCACAGGCTACTCTGATAACGGACTGATGATACTTCCCCCTATGGCTCTTATAACAGTAGGTATTATTATATGGGTGCAGAGAGGTAAAAACCGGGATTTAATAGAAACACATTAATCAGTACCAATGGAAAACATAGTAAATATATTTGTAAAGTCTGTTTTCATTGACAACATGATTTTTGCATACTTTCTTGGTATGTGTTCATACCTGGCAGTATCAAAAACAGTGAAGACTTCTGTTGGTCTGGGTATTGCAGTAATATTCGTCCTGGGGATTACAGTGCCTATAAATTACCTTATCGAGAATTACATATTGAAGGAAGGGGCTTTAATATGGATAAGTAAAAGCCTTGTAAACGTTGATCTAAGCTTTCTGACATTTATTATGTTTATTGCTGTAATAGCATCCATGGTTCAGCTTGTTGAGATGGTTATTGAAAAGTTCACTCCAACTTTATACAATAATCTGGGAATTTTCCTGCCGCTTATAGCTGTAAATTGTGCAATCCTGGGAGGCTCTTTATTTATGCAGCAAAGAGAGTATAACTCTATTCTTGAAGCAACATCATACGGGTTAGGGTCAGGGGTAGGATGGTTTTTAGCAATAGTAGGAATTGCTGCTATTCGGGAAAAGATCAGGTATTCAAATGTGCCGGATCCTCTTAAAGGTCTGGGAATTACATATATTATAACAGGATTAATGGGAATAGCTTTTATGAGCTTTATGGGAATAAAGTTGTAACTATATTTAAATTAAGATGATAATTCTTATATCCAACGCTGGTGTTATTCTGGTAAGTATAGGTGTATTTCAGGTTGTCATCCTGACCCTGACAATTGGGTTACTTTATGCACGTAAAAAGTTAACTCCCCAGGGAGAAGTAACCTTAACTATCAATGATGAAGAATATAAGGCTTATCCCGGTTCAACACTGTTAACTACTTTATCCAACCAGGGTATTTTTCTGCCTTCGGCATGTGGAGGAGGAGGGACTTGCGGAGTATGTAAATGTCAGGTTCTGGAAGGAACGGGTTCAATTCTTCCAACTGAAACAGGGTTTTTTACACGTAAAGAGCAACTTGACAACTGGCGTTTGAGCTGCCAGGTAAAAGTCAGGCAGGATATCAATATTAAGATTCCTGAAGAAATTCTAGGGGTAAGGAAGTGGGATTGTGAAGTAGTATCAAATAAGAATGTAGCAACATTCATTAAAGAGCTGGTAGTGAAACTTCCTCCTAAAGAGCAGCTTGATTTTGAATCAGGAGGATATATCCAGATAGATGTACCGAGATTCGAAATGAATTTCCGGGATATTGAAGTGGAAGAGCAATACAGGGATGAGTGGGATTGTTATAATATGTGGAATCTTAAGCTTAAGAATACTGAAGAAACATTCAGGGCTTATTCAATGGCAAATCATCCTGCCGAGGGAAATATTATTATATTGAATGTAAGAATTGCTACACCGCCCTGGGACAATAAAAAAAATACTTTTAAAAATGTACCGCCCGGTATTTGTTCTTCCTATTTATTTTCGAGAAAACGTGGCGATAAGGTAACAGTATCAGGCCCTTACGGTGAATTTTTCATTAAGGACACAGAACGTGAAATGCTTTATATAGGAGGAGGCGCAGGAATGGCTCCCCTTCGTTCCCAGCTTTTTCATTTGTTTTATACTGAACAGACAACAAGAAAAATTTCTTACTGGTATGGGGCAAGGTCAAAGCGCGAAATCTTCTATCAGAGAGAATTCAAAAAAATAGAAAAGCAATTCCCGAATTTCAAGTTTCATATAGCCCTGTCGGAACCAAAAGAAGAGGATAACTGGAAGGGTTATACAGGTTTTATACATCAAGTTATATATGATGAATACCTTAGCAAGATAGAAGAACCTGAAGAAATTGAGTACTATCTTT
>CP070654.1:1147571-1150679 GCA_020354785.1 Bacteroidales bacterium | reverse complement strand
AAAAAAGCCTTAAAAAATTACAAGATACTTGAAATAAATAATGAACGTATTCACCTGTATAAAAATCAGTATTTTGATACAAGTGACTTTGAGATGTACTTAAATCATCATAATGGTAAACGTAACAGGTATAAAATCAGGTGCAGGAATTATGATGTGTCGGATGTTGCATTTTTAGAGATCAAGTTTAAAACAAACAAGGACAGGACGATCAAAAAGCGTATAAATAATAATTGCAGTACAAACCTGAACAGAATTTCCAGTGAATTCATAGAAACCAACTCACCATATAAATACGATGAATTAATTCCTAAATTAAAAAATAATTTTCACAGGATAACCCTGGCTCATAAACATGATAAAGAGCGTATAACTCTTGATTTTAATTTATCCTATACCTGTGATTTTGCCGGAATTAAAAAACAACATGACTTGCCAAACCTTGCTATTTGTGAGGTCAAGCGTGAAGGATTTTCCAATACATCCGAATTTATGACTATTTTGAGATCTGAAGATATAAGACAGTCACGTATGAGCAAATATTGTATAGGCGCAGCACTCTTAAACAGTGATTTGAAAAAGAATCAGTTTAAAGCAAAGCTGAGATATATTGAGAGTCTTCATAATTCAGAACATTAAATATTAAATGATTTAAAATGGAATTATTTGGCATACAAATTATAGATATACCTGATTTCCTTGAGTTGATTCTGCGATTCGGATTTAACCTTCTGGTTGTCATGATACTGGTACGGGTATTATATTATCCTATTGCCAAAAGAAAAGATTATCTTTTTACCTACATCATGGTAGGAACAGCTGTATTTCTGCTGTGTTTTCTGCTTGAAAATGTGAAATTACAGCTGGGGCTGGCACTGGGTCTCTTTGCTATATTCGGCATCATAAGATACCGTACTAACGCGATACCAATAAAGGAAATGACCTACCTGTTTATTGTTATAGGAATATCGGTAATAAATGCACTGGCCAATAAAAAAGTAAGCTACACCGAGCTGATTTTTACGAATTTAGCTGTTGTTGCAGTGACTTTTAGCCTTGAAAAACTCTGGTTGTTAAAGCATGAATCAAGAAAAACTATCATATATGAAAAAATTGATTTGATAAAGCCAGAGAATTATCAAAAGCTGCATGCAGACTTGGAAAAAAGAACCGGGCTGAAAATCAACAGGGTAGAAGTGGGCAGGATAAATTTCTTGCGTGATGCTGCCCGGGTAATCATTTATTACTTCGCCCGGGAGAACCGTGTAAATATTTCTGATGAGGAAGATAGTCTGATTGATAACAGGAACAGTAATGACGTTTAGAGATATACTCAGCAAGCATTTCTTAACCAAAATAATCACTCTTTTACTTTCAGCTTTTTGCCTTCTGAATCCGGGATTAGCACAGACAGAGGATGTACAACTGTGGAGCGGCGTCAGACTTGAAGCGGACGTATTTAAAAAAGTATCAGTCAGAATAGAAGAGGAGATAAGACTGACAGAGAATATTTCCAGAGTTGAAGACTATTTTACAGATCTGGGGATATTATATGATTTCTGGGGTGATTTTACATTTAGAGCATACTACCGGTTTACCAGAAGAAATGAAATAGATAACAGAATAAGCAATATTCACAGGTATTGTATTGATTTAAAGTATGAAAAGAGTATATACAGGTGGGCTGTGGCACTCAGAACACGTTACCAGTCCAGGTATAAAAATATCAATTCGGATGAACTGGGTAAAAGACCGGATAATTACAACAGAAGTAAACTCAGTCTGGCCTATGATATTTACCGAAGTCCTTTAAAGCCCAGAATCTGGTTTGAGGTTTTTTACCAGCTTAATAATCCTGAAGGCAATATGATGGATAAAATCCGGTATTCCCCCGAAATATCTTATCGAATTAATAATAATATAAGAGCAAGGGTATATTATATAATTGAGAAAGAATATAATGTCTCTGATCCGCAAACAAATTATATCCTGGGTACAGGTTTTAGTTATAAATTATAGTCTTTAATATTACTCTTTACCAGGATCAATCATTAACGCACTTATTGATACTTTCCCATAGCTTATTTGCCGTATTATCCCATGTAAACTTTTCTCTCTGCTTTTTTGCTTTTTTTATTAAGTTTTCCCGAAGGTTAGTATCACAGAATATTTCCAGTATACCATTTTTTATAGATTCAACTGAAGACGGATCTACATATAAGGCAGCATCTCCTCCAACTTCAGGCATTGATGATACTTTTGAAGTGATTATGGGCACGTCACAATACATTGCTTCAAGCAAAGGAATCCCAAACCCTCAAAAAAAGAAGCATAAACCAGTGCCATAGCGGATGCAGTAATAAGCCTTAAGTCCTTATACCGGACTCTGCCCGTAAAGTAAATTTGATCTTTAAATTTTGAACTTTCATAAGCTTCCTGTAATTCTGCAGTCCACCACTTCTTTGATCCAACGACCAGAAATTTAACATTACTGTTCACTGATTGCTTGAAGCTATCATATGCCTTAATAAGATTCGCCAGATTTTTTCGTGGATGAATAAGGCCTATAAAAAGCAAATAAGGATATCCCCCGGAAAATTTCAACCTCACTTTATCCTGTTCTTCCTTATTCAGGGGTTTAAGTTCTTCACCGGCCCCGTTATAAACCACGTCTATTTTGTTTTTATCAAAATCAAATCTTGACAGAATATCCTGTTTTGTATATTGTGAAACAGTTGCAATACGTGTTGCTTTGTTTATGAAGCGGGGGAAAAAATAGAAATAATACTTTCTGATATGCCGGGGAAAAAATTCAGGAAAATGAAAAAAATTCAAATCGTGGATAACAGGAAGAGATTTGAATTTTGTCCTTAATGATAACCATCCGTCAGGGCAAAGGAACAAATCAGGTTTATATTTTCTTAAAACATTTGGAATACTCCATTCAAAAAAAAGATACCCTGAGTAAGGATGTTGTGACTTTGGATGAGCTATGACGGGTCTTATATTATCACTGAAAATAAAATCTTCGGAATACTTTCTGTCAAATATGAAAATAAATTCGTGACCGGGATGATTTAATGTTATCCTTTTTAATGTATGATATGT
>CP070654.1:1144361-1147471 GCA_020354785.1 Bacteroidales bacterium | reverse complement strand
GTGATAGTGACAGCTCCAACAGGTTGAATCAGTTTTTCACAATTCATATTGTTAGTGTATGGTTCAGGACCGCTGTTATCAGACAGTCTGCCTGTGAGGGCAGTGAATGTTTCATCTATACAAGGTCCCTGGTATTCCTGCGTACAAGTGTAGCCTGCGCTCCATCCTGATTCAGTAAATATTTCATTACTTGTAAAGTGTATAAGCATGCTTCCACCTGTAGATGTAAGAACAGGAGGCATTGCAGTTCCGGAGAATGCACCCAGAACCGGATCACCAATATCATCACCGTCATAAACAGTAACAACATCGTTAACAGGTTCAGTGTCAAACTCTGTAAATGTCAGAGTAATGTCTGTTGCGTTGGGAGGTTGAATTAATTTATAACAGTCGGCATTGTTTTTATAGTCGCCTGCCAGGGAGTTATCGTCAACGATGCCAGCTATATCAGTAAATGTTTCGTTGATACATTCCCCCAGTTCGGCAGAAGTATATACAGCTTCCCAGCCCTGGCGTGTAATACTGTGATCTGAAGTAAATACAATAAGCATCCTGCGGTCGGATGATGTCAGTACAGGAGGCAGTGAACTGCCTGAAAAAGTTCCAAGTACAGGATCGCTGGTATCATTTCCGTCATATACAGTAACAATGTCATACCCGCTTTCAGTGTCAAAAGCCGTGAATGTAAGTGTAATTGTAGCTGCAACTGTAAGTTCTATGATTTTCTCACAACTCATATTATTTTGATAGTTATTTTCACCACTGTTATCAGAAATTGTTCCTGAATTTTCAGTTAAATATTCATTCTGACAATAACCGGGAACAGGTGCATCAATAATTACCAGACTATAATCAAGAGTATCGGTGTCAATATCCTGATTTCTTACAACCACTTTTACAGGAAAAGTTCCGAACCTAATTGGTAACCAGGTAATTATTCCTGTTCCGGGATCAATGGTCATACCATCTGGCGATTCAGCCAGTGTAAATTTGAGAAGTCCCTCACCTCTTGCTTCAACATTGAAATAATATGGATGATCCTTGTAAGCAGTATCTTTTGGAGAGGATACTATTACAGGGTCAATAGAATGGGGTGCCCATAAATGCCGAACTGCTTTAAACCACTGATAACCCATCTTGTCATATCCTGAAGGAAGGGGATGCAGGTAATCTCTCATATCGGAACCGTAATCAATCCCTGCTCCGAATTCCATATCTACAATAAAGACATCATCATCATTCCGCAGGCTAATCATCTGAGCGACATTATTATTAAATTCAGTGGTCGTAAGACTATATGTTTGTCTGTTGATGATCTCAGCAACAAAAACTTTTATATCCTTTCCGGAAGATATTTCAAATGCATCAATTTCATCAAGCATACTTTCTATATCTCCGGGATTGTTATCCAGGCCGTTAGTTCCTGCATGAAGAAGTATTATGTCAGGAGAATATGTTTCAAGATACGGTCCGGGTGTTTCCTGGATACTGCCAACCAGGTTGTAACCTGTTTGCAGAAGATATGTCATTTGATCATCTCTCATGCCCGGAAATCCTGCATTTTCACCATCAGGAAAATAATTAAAACCTGAATTTTCACTTCCTATAAAATCAAATGAGTAATTTGCATTGTTAAGAAGCTCATACAGCTTATACCTGTATGAAGTTTTATCTCCATCAGGCCGCGGATCATCCGGGTATGCATCAAATGTAATCGAATTTCCCAGAGGCAAAATATCTGCTGAATATTTTACATTCAAGCTGACAGGAACAGTAATTTCCGGATTTACAGGATCATTACTTGATATAATAAGGTCTGTTCCATAGTTACCACTACTAAGACTGGATGCATTAATGATCAGATTAGTATTTTGAGTATTTCCATTCTCCACTATTCCCGATTCAGGTTCTAATCTAATCCAGGGTTGACCGGTTTTATATAATACAAACCCTGTTGTATATTCTCCCTGAACAATATATACACCAGATGAATCACCAATGACATGAGCCATTCCACCGTCATTAATATTGAAAGGTAAAATTGTATTAATACTCCAAAAGTTATTTTGAATATCATAGGCATATAAGTTACTATTACCATAAGATCCATAAGCATAATAGATTTCATTTACTGAATCTATTGCACAACCTAAGACTGCACCGGAAGGTAAATCAGGACCTGTTGACCATGTATCGCTAACTAAATCGTAAATTGCAAATCCATTAGTTCCATCACCAGTATGACCATATATTTTCTGATTATAATAGGATATTCCTCCCCATTTCTGGAATGAAACTGGAGAGTAGGCAAGAATTATCCATGTGTCAGAAGGAGGATAACAGCGCCATAATGAATTTGAATCAGCTATATAAATATAATGACCATCATTTGTAATATTCCCGGTTCCTGTTGATGCATAATTTAATTCGCTTCCCCATGTATTTGAGGCAATATCATATTTTCCGAGTTGAATATAATTATTTGTGTAACAGGTATAAATTTTCCCGTTCATACATGTAGCACCACCATTATTACCACTATGCATTGGGCAATCTGCCAATGCAGTCCAAATATCTGTCGATGGATCATATTGAAAAAATTGATGTCCTTGATTTTCTTGCGCATAAATAATACCTGTTTCGGGATCCGAAGTTACACAGGTTAGCGGAACCGGAGATGAAGATTTTGGAATAATAATTCCATGAGCTAGCGGAAATGTTCCCTGTATGCCTGTATTTATTTCTATATTATTATTATTTATAGCTGTACTTTGTTCATTTAATTGAATCGTTGAAATATTTTCTGAACTTTGAAAATTAACAAATCTTGAATTCCAGGTCAACTCACTACCACCTGACTCGTTTCCAATCCCTAGTATCTCAGTAATTTCATCTCCTGTATATAACTCAATATCGAATGATCCCGGAGTAACAGATATCACAGGAGCGGAAACTGCTGAACCAATTAATATTACTTCAGTTAACGGATTGAAGGCATCATCACTTTCAATAAATAATGAAGCTGTATCTTCCGCCACTACCGTAGGCATATAATCAATAGTTACTAAATATTCTTCGCCCGGAAATATTGTTAACTCACCTGTATCCAC
>CP070654.1:1141098-1144261 GCA_020354785.1 Bacteroidales bacterium | reverse complement strand
AATAAAAAATCCATATGAAAGAAAAAATCAGGGAGAACATAAACCGGCCGGATATACTGGAAGAACTTTACCGTGAAAATAAAAAAGCCTTTTCATCTGATTTTGAAAATGTTTACTCAGAAATTGAGAATTATGAGCTGGCTAAATTCTGGAAGGTCCGCCTGGCCTATGAAAAACAACGTGAAGCAAAAATCCAGTTCCGGGGATATGATATATTATTATTAATAGCTGTATGTATTATCACAGGTTTTCTTGCCAAGTTACCCGAAGTCTTTAGTTTTGATGAGAATTACTTTTTCTTTTATCATAAAAACGGCGGAATTATTCTCTTTTTTGGCCTTTCTTCATATGCAATCCTCCTGAATAAGATTTATGGAATAAATAAACTATTTATAATTACATTATCTTTCTTAATACCTGTCATTTACATAAATCTTTTACCATTTAAAGTAGACAGCCATTCAATAAACCTGGCATACATCCATTTACCTTTATTAATGTGGTGTATTTACGGTTTGATTTATATCAATTTCAGTATCAGGGATAAATATAAACTGATCGACTATATAAAATATAATGGAGATTTAGTTGTTATAGGATCTTTAATACTTCTTGCAGGAGTAATTTTAACAGGTATCACTATAGGGTTGTTTTCAGTTATTGACATAAATATTGAGAACTTCTATACGGAATATATAGTTATTGTGGGATTATTTTCCGCACCGGTTGTTACTACATTTATTATACGTAACTACCCCGTTATTACAAATAAGATAGCCCCGATAATCGCTAATATTTTCAGCCCGCTGGTTCTGGCAACCCTTGTAATTTATCTGATTGTTATTCCGTTCTCAGGGAAGGACCTGTATGAGGACAGAGATTTCTTATTAGTTTTTAATCTTATGTTAATTGGAGTGATGGGTATCATTGTCTTTTCCGTTTCTGAAATATCCAAATCAAAGAAACAGCAGTTCAACAAACTTGTATTATTCATTCTTTCAATAGTAACACTCATTATTGATTTGATTGCCCTGTCAGCAATTTTTTATCGTCTCGGGGAATATGGAATTTCTCCTAACAGGATTGCTGTTTTAGGATCAAATATTTTGATTTTCGGAAATCTGGTAATTATTATGGTCGATTTGTTTAAAGTGAACTTCAGGAATTCGAATATCGAAAAAGTTGAACTGTCAATTGCAGGGTATCTGCCTGTTTACATGGCATGGACAATAATAGTGGTTTTTGGATTTCCTGCCCTCTTCAGTTTTAACTAATCATCACAGGCAGATACGGGATTGTCGCCAGGTTTATAAACTCTAAAATTACCGCTTAGCTGCAAAATAGCCAGCATATAAAGCAGCCCGTCATAGTAACGGTAAATGTCGCTCGGCACAGGTGTATTCCAGAGTTCCCTTATAAAATCAATTCTGTTTGGATTTGTTGAAGCCAGGCTTGCCACTGCATTCATGGCGATCAGCCCGGGGCTGTGATCTTTGGACAGGGCTTTCCCCTCCAGAGTATACTGGTTTGCATATTTATCCAGACCCTGATCATAGAAAAAGTCTAGCAACCTGTTACTTTGGGATATTGCCCATTCGTCCCTGGCAAACCATTCATAATCAACAGCAATATTCATTGCAACGCGCCAGGCATCAAACCTGAAGTCTTTATGCCCTTTATTCCACAAATCTGTCGGTGTCCCGTCAAAATGAGAATAATCAGGGAAAAGACCGGTTTGCGGGTGAGCTGCTATTTTAAGAAATTCACGGCTGACAGATGCTGCCTCGCACCAGAATGAGTTATTTTTATCGGCCTGACGGGCCCAGAGTTCATAATAATGAGGCAGATGGTAGGAGGGATTAGTAAAATGATAAGACTTACCTAAGGGTGTGAAAACCACCTGCTTTTCTTTGCTGTTAAACATATTTGTTATAACAGAATCACTGTCCGGACTTTCTGCTTTACCAAGCATCGCATCCAAAATCGCCTGGGCTTCCGCCTGATAATTGTATATGCCTTTTCCGTTTCCCCACCGTGCAGAAGCAAAAAACAGGGACATTGCTATCCACTCATCACCATCAGAAGCAGGATTATGATCAATTACCGTACCACTTGTATCCAGTTGCCATGCAAAATAATCTTTACGTTGCCCGCTCTTATATTGCATATAAGTTTTTGCCCACTTCCACAGGTGGTCGAATTCACTTTTCTTATCTAGCTGCACAGCAATCATCATTCCATATGACATACCTTCGCTGCATACCTCCTTATGCGCAATGTCTTCTATATAAGCCATGTCAGGTTCGACAGGATAATAGACACGTTCCGTATTATTATCTCCTTTAAATAATTGATCCCATGCCTTATCTACTTTGGTTTGGACCTCTGATTCGCTTTTATCAAGAAATTCAGCAAAGAGATTTCTGTAATTTCCTGTATAATAAGCTCCGGTTTTCATAAAATAAGCTAATATAAAAAATAATTTATTTGTTAAAAGCAATCAGGTATAACAATACAAAAAAATCCCGCCTGAAGCGGGATCTTAATAATATATCATATAGTATTAATATTTTGCGGTAATTTATTTCAATATCATCATCTTCCTGGTAATAACTTTACTTTCATCACGGGTTCTGATTGCTATTCTGTAAATATATACTCCATCAGTAACCTTATTATTATTTTGATCAACACCGTCCCATGTAACCTGGTACTGACCTGCAAGCTGTCTCTTATTTACCAGTGTGATAACATGCTGTCCTACGATGTTGTAAACAGACAACTGTACCTGTGCTTCGTCTGGTATCATGTAGTCTATATATGTAAGGTCTGAGACCGGATTCGGATAGTTCTGGCCCAGAGTAAATCGTTCAGGAACTTTGATTTCCTTTGCTTCATCAGACAATCCTGGCAAATCATCGGTTCCGGGAGATCCTCCGATTGCATAAGAAGTCCGCCAGTTAAACGAACCGTTTTGATTGTTTGCAGGATTGAGTTCTACAGGCACTAATGAATTTCCAAGACCGTCGGGAGCTAACGGCCAGCCATCACGATCACTGTAAATAAATGAGCAAAGAGTATCATTATTGCTGCCTGTTAAAAGAATCCATTCGCCATTATTCGAAAGTTGTCCGTTATATTCATCAAAAGGCTGGAATCCGTA
>CP070654.1:1137833-1140998 GCA_020354785.1 Bacteroidales bacterium | reverse complement strand
GAATTTCCATCTGGACTGGATTGCTGGTTGATATATTCCTTTGCTCCTCACTTCTTATACCCAGCCGTGAATCAATATATCCAAGGACTAATGACAGCCCGATGAATACCACCAGCAACAGAGGAATCGAAATAAACGAATATCTGACAAGGTACTTGCCATAAGTATTATCACCAAGTGTGTTAATAAATACTACAATAAGCATGAAAAACTGAATATAGCTGGCATACATTCTTGCCCTGTCAACATATATTTTCCAGCGAATTAAAGTTCTTTTATCAACCTTCATTTTATTATATTTTATAATTTAACATTTCATTAATGTGCGGGATTGATGTTTACAAAATTTGTAAACTATTGTCAATATTATATTACATACTTATCAATCATAACTAAAAAAACCACAAATGAAAACTGCTACACCGAGACAAATGGCAATATTTATAGCATTTTTTTCATCATTGATAGCTGGTATAGTAATGTTAATAACATTTTCAATTGAAAACTTTAACTACCTGCTTACAATAATATTGTCTTTGCTCATAATTTTTGTTGTTATTTATATTTTTGTCTTTTATATCCTTAGTGCCTTTATCCTGAATAAAATAAATCCTATCTATAAAACCATATATGATATAAATATCCCGGAAGATGAACTGAAAAGCGAGCTAGATGAAACAGATATTGTTACAAGTGCACAGAAAGATGTTATAACATGGTCAAAAAGGAAAACCAGAGAAATAGCTCAATTTAAACAACTGGAAAAATACAGGCAAGAATTCCTGGGAAACATGTATCATGAGCTGAAAACCCCTATTTTCAATATCCAGGGCTATATATCCACATTACTGGAAGGAGGACTTAAAGATCAGTCAATAAATAAACAATATCTTGAAAATACCGACAAAAACATTAACCGGCTTATCTCAATAGTTAATGACCTGGAATCTATATCTGAACTGGAATCTGGAATACAAAAACTAAACCTGAAAAAACTTAACATTAAAAAGTTATTTGAAGAATCATTTGAAATGAATGGAATTTTAGCAAAAAAAAGCGGTATTAAATTGAAGTTTGCAAAAAAACAGGATAAGCCGGTGAATGTAATGGCAGACAGGAAAAGAATTCTTCAGGTTATTAATAATCTGGTAATAAACTCTATTAAATACGGTAAAAAGAACGGCTCCACAACTATTGACTTTATTGATATGGGTAAAAATATATTAGTTGAGGTAAGTGATAATGGTATTGGCATCCCCAAAAGAGATATACCGAGAATATATGAACGCTTTTACAGGGTAGATAAGAGTCACTCTAGCAAGCTGGGAGGTACCGGGCTGGGATTATCTATAGTTAAGCATATTATTGAAGCCCATAACCAGAAAATAACCGTCAGGAGTAAAGTTGATGAGGGTAGCTCGTTTACGTTTACGTTAAAAAAAGCGTAGCTTTTTTGTTGTTCAATTGTTTTTTTTCAGTCATAAATCTATATTTGTGAACATTTTTCGGATATTGATTACTGTTTAAACATTAATACTTATAATGGCGTCGAAGTTTCCTGAATATAAAAGTTTTAACCTTCAGGATATAAACAGGGAAATACAGGATAAGTGGGAAAAGGAAAAAACTTTTGAGAAGAGTCTTGAAAAAAGAAAAGACAGCACCCCGTACATATTTTATGAGGGCCCGCCATCAGCTAACGGTATGCCCGGTATACATCATGTTATTTCACGTGCAATAAAAGATATTATATGCCGCTATAAGACTCTCAAAGGATATCTGGTAGAAAGGAAAGCAGGATGGGATACCCATGGTTTGCCTGTTGAACTTAGTGTTGAAACTTCACTGGGCATTACCAAAGAGGATATAGGACAAAAAATAAGTGTGGTTGAATATAACAATATCTGTAAAAAAGAAGTGATGAAATATACCAGGGAATGGGAAGATCTTACAAAAAAAATGGGATACTGGATAAATATGGATGATCCCTATATCACTTATAAAAATGAATATATAGAAAGCCTGTGGTACCTGCTAAAAAAGTTATACGATAAAGGTCTGCTTTATAAAGGCTATTCTATCCAGCCATACTCACCGGCAGCAGGCACAGGCCTCAGCACACACGAACTCAACCAGCCCGGCTGCTACAGGGATGTTAAGGATACAACAATAGTTGCCCAGTTTAAAGTTATACGTGATTCGAAATCAGAATTTTTATTTGAGAAAACCGATACCGATGTATTTTTCCTGGCATGGACAACTACTGCATGGACATTACCTTCAAATACGGCACTGGCTGTCGGATCTGATATCGATTATGCACAGGTTAAAACTTTTAACACTTACACGCATAAACCTGTAACCGTAATTCTTGCAAAGAGCCTGCTTGATGTTTATTTCCCGGCACAGAACAAGAGTATTAAGCTGGAAGACTACAAGGAAGGCGATAAATATATTCCTTATAAAGTCATTGATAATTTCAAAGGGCAAAAGTTCGAAGGTATAAGCTACGATCAGCTGATAAACTGGGTAACGCCCGAAAAAGAAGCATTCAAAGTCCTGCTGGGCGATTTTGTGAGCACTGAAGAAGGTACCGGAATAGTACATATTGCTCCTACATTTGGAGCTGATGACTTTAAAATTGCACTGCAATATGGTATACCGCCCATACTGGTAGTTGATAATAACGACCTGACAAATCCTCTTGTAGACAGAAAAGGAAGATTCTTCCGTATTGAGGATATGGATAAAGATTTCATTGATAAATATGTTAATGTTAAAGAATACAGGGAATACTCGGGCAGGTATGTAAAAAATGAATATGACGAATCATTAACTGAAAATGATGCTACTATCGATATCGATATTGCTGTTTACCTCAAAAAAGACAATAAGGCATTCAGAATAGAAAAACATATTCATAATTATCCGCATTGCTGGAGAACAGATAAACCGGTATTGTATTATCCCCTGGATTCATGGTTTATTAAAACAACTGCCATGCGGGATAAACTGATAGAGTTAAACAATACCATAAACTGGAAACCTGAAGTAACCGGTACAGGCCGCTTTGGCAAATGGCTTGAAAACCTTGTTGACTGGAACCTGTCACGCTCAAGGTACTGGGGCACTCCACTTCCTATATGGGTGACAGAAGATAGAAAG
>CP070654.1:1134565-1137733 GCA_020354785.1 Bacteroidales bacterium | reverse complement strand
AAGTTCATATCAGAAGAATATAGATGGTTTTATTAAGATAAAACTGCTTCGCCAGACATCTAAATCGGGGAAGGTCCCTTTTTCTTTATCATTGCTGTCGTCTGTTGATGTTTATGGTCTGAAGTGGATAAACAGGGAATTTGATCACAAGTCAGTCCACAGGTTTACATATGTCAACCAGTTCATTCTTGCCAGGAAATTCAGCCCGCGAATTTCACTTCAGTTATCACCGGTTTATATTCACAGGAACCTGGTTAAAAATGATGATTACTTAAATGAGATTTTTGCAGCAGGAGTTGGAGGCAGATTAAAGTTGACGAACAGGATTTCCCTGAATTCTGAATATTATTACTTATTTACCAGAGATGACATTGATAATCAATATGATTCATTTTCAATAGGATTTGACATAGATACGGGAGGACACATATTCCAGGTTCATTTTACAAACTCAACAGGATTTAGTGATAAGGCATTTATCACTGAAACATCAGGTAACTGGTTTGACGGCGATATACATTTCGGATTTAATATAAAAAGAGTATTTACATTATGACAGATAAAATTTTACTGCTTACAGGTGCAGCTCTAACTGCTATATGGGGAATAGCACATCTGTTTCCCACAAAAGGAGTTGTTAAAGACTTCGGTGATATTTCCAAGGACAATAAGAATATAATAACTATGGAATGGATTATTGAGGGAGCCGCGCTTATTTTCATTGGTGTGCTTACAGGAATTCTAGCTCTTGTAGATTATACTAATGAGATATCATGGATTGTATTTCTTTCTGTTGTTATTATGCTGGTAGTTCTGAGCGTTATTTCGCTGTTCACCGGATTTAAGGTCAACTTTTTGCCATTTAAATTGTGCCCTTTTATTTTTAGCGCATCTGCAGTTCTGATATTTATAGGAGGCGTGCTTTAGTTGTATGGCGTTAGCAAATATTTCAAGAGCAGCTGAACTTTTTTTATTGGAAAATAGCCTTGTGATCACTTTTATTTAATTGCAGCACTACACCTTTTATTGCCGTAATTTATATTATAACACTCTGTGAAATAAGCAAATATTTGACATGAGTGTCATTTTTTTGTATATTTCGGCTACCCATCACCTAATTTATACTCTATGATCTCACAAATCCATTTGTTATAACTGAGATTTCAGCAATTAAAAAATGAATATCTGCAGAAATATAATACTGTTTAATATCATAATTTTATTCATGATCTCTTTCTTTTCGTGTAAAAAAGAAAAAGAGAGAATAATGATGGTAAGAAATGATGGTATTTCAGATGTTTCCTATACAACTGCCAAAGCACAGGCAACAATTATAGATCCTGGCGATGGTATTGAACAGCATGGGCATTGCTGGTCAACTAGTGCAGAGCCTACAATAATTGATAACGAAAGCTTGACTGAAAAAGGTCCGATATATGAGACAGTTGTATACTACAGTGATTTAACCAATCTTACACCTGGTATAAAGTATTTTGTCAGAGCTTATATTAAGAATGGGAAAACAGTTATCTACGGGGCTGATATTATACCTTTCACAACTTTATCAATAAATTCACCTTATGTGACCACAGGGAAAGTTACAAATATAACAACATACAGTGCAACAGTAAGTGCCACTCTAAATAGCCTTGGCGCTGGTGCATCATTAGTAAATCAGCATGGCCACTGCTGGTCAAGTGAAACAGTAACACCAACAATTGAAAACAGTATTTCCTCTTCTCTTGGTTCAAAGGATACAATAGGCTACTATCAAAGTCAATTAGTTGATCTGTCAAGAAATACTCATTACTATGTCAGAGCTTATGCCACAAATAATACAGAAACAGTCTATGGTGATACAGTTAGTTTTACTACAAATGCTGAATTGCCAGTGGTTAACACATCGGGTATTACATCAATAACAGATACTTCTGCCCAAGGCGGAGGAGATATTTCTGATGACGGAGGTGCTGCAGTAGGAATCCGTGGAGTTTGCTGGAGTCCTACTGAATATCCTACTGTATCAGATCCTCACTCATATGATGGACATGGTACAGGTTCATTTATCAGTTATATTACCGGATTATCACCTGATACTAAATATTATGTCAGGGCATATGCTACAAACAGAGCTGGAACAGCTTACGGTAATCAGGTAACCTTTACAACAGGTCAAGAAATCACATCACCGGTTGTAACAACCACGATAATAAGTTCAATAACAGAATCATCCGCACAAAGTGGTGGTAATGTGACATCAAGTGGAGGGGCAACAGTGACTGCCCGTGGAGTATGCTGGAATACTACAGGAAATCCTAAAAGTTCAGAATATCATACAACTAATGGAGGTGGTACAGGATTGTTTACAAGTAATATTACTGGATTATTACCAGGTACTACTTATTATGTAAGAGCATATGCAACAAACAGTGCAGAAACAGCCTATGGTAACGAATTGTCTTTTACTACTAAATTAATTGAATGGCAAAAATCTCTTGGAGGAAGTTGTGGAGATGAAGCACATTCCATTAAGCAAACTAGTGACGGTGGTTATATAGTGGCAGGATTATCTTGCTCAAATAATGGTGATGTTTCGGAAAATAACGGTAATTATGACTATTGGATAGTAAAATTGACTTCAACAGGTGAAATTGAATGGCAAAAATCTCATGGGGGAAATGAAGCAGAATGGGCCTACTCCATACAGCAAACCTCTGACGGTGGTTATATAGTGGCAGGGGTTTCTCAATCTAATGACGGTGATGTTTCGGGCAATCATGGTACTTATGACTATTGGATAGTAAAATTAACTTCGATAGGAGTACTTGACTGGCAAAAATCTCTTGGAGGAAGTGATGAAGATATGGCTTATTCCATTCAGCAAACCTCTGACGGTGGTTATATAGTGGCAGGACGGTCTGAATCAAGTGATGGTGATGTTTCGGGAAATCATGGTTCATCTGACTTTTGGATAGTGAAATTAAACCCATCTGGAGAAATTGACTGGCAAAGAACGCTTGGAGGAAGTGGTGATGATTATGCGAATTCTATTCAACAAACCACAGATGGAGGTTATATAGTAGCAGGAGGTTCTAATTCAAATGACGGTGATGTTTCGGGGAACCATGGATACGGTGACTATTGGGTAGTAAAATTAACTTCAACAGG
>CP070654.1:1131280-1134465 GCA_020354785.1 Bacteroidales bacterium | reverse complement strand
AGCTCCACTGTTTGTATTAAATCCACCAGCCAACCCTGGTCTTGTCAGGATAATATACCCCGGCAATGTATGAACCGGGAAGGGAATCTCCCGAATAGGACTCTTCAAAGTTGGCCCTCTGCCCCATTCTTCCGTTACCCAGACTGAAAATACTTTCAGATGACCTTTGATTCCCCTTGTCGAATTTATTTTCAATAATGCACCATGGATCAGCCTTCAGGTATTTATTCATTTTTATTAGTTTTTGTCAGGTTCAATACATCATTAACAATAATATTCTCAAAAGAAGATATGACCATTTCGGCTTTATGTAATATATGTTTATCTCCAACACCTATAGCATACATTTTCCCGGCATGGGCAGCTTCAACACCTGCTATTGCATCTTCAAATACAACACAGCTTTGTGGTTCAACCTCAAGTAATTCGGCACACTTTAGAAATACTTCAGGATGGGGTTTGGCACGGGTAACAACTGTTCCGTCAACAATACAATCAAATAAATGTGTTAACCCTATCCTGTCCAGTAACAAACGCGCATTTTTGCTGGCTGATGCCAGTGCCATATATAGCTTGTTTCTTTTCACGTCTTCCAGAAATTTCAAAACACCAGGCAGGATCTCTTCAGGAGTAATCTTGCTGATGTATTCTACATACCATTTGTTCTTCAGATCGGTCAATATTTGTTTTTCGTTTTCAGGTACATTTTCCTCAAATATACGCAGCAGTATATTCAGCGATTCAACCCTGCTAACTCCCTTCAGCTGCTCATTATCCCTTATTGAAAAGTCTTTCTTAAACTTTTCTTTTGCCAGTCTTTTCCATGCAAGGTAGTGGTATTTAGCAGTATCAACAATAACGCCATCAAGATCAAATATACATGTGGTTATCTTCATATTTTTTAAGGGCCCTGAGGCCCTTTTGCCGGTCCGGAGGGGCTCGAACCCTCGACCCCATGATTAAGAGTCACGTGCTCTGCCAACTGAGCTACAGACCGGTTCTGCAAATTTAAATATTTATACCGAAATTGAAAAAATCATAGTCTATAGTATAATAAAAATTACTAAATTTTAACTGTAAGAATCGACCAGATATTTGTATATTGCTAATTAAAAACAAAAACTATGAAAAAAGACAAAGGCACACCTATTACCCGGCGTAATTTTCTGACAACTTCAGGTTCAGCAATAGCAGGAACTTTGCTTAGTTCTCCTGCAAAAAGTATGTTCTATATTAAATCAGGTTCGCAGAAAAAGCGGGTTGCACTTGTTGGCACAGGTATAAGGGGCATAACCTATTTTGGCAAAACAATAGCAGACAACTATAATGATATCGTGGAGTTTGTCGGATTATGCGATATTAATCCCGGAAGGCTTCAATATGCAAAAGAATATATCGGGGTTAACTGTCCTGTTTTTACTGATTTTGATGAAATGATGAAAACCGTTCCTATGGACCTTCTGATGGTAACTACCGTTGATTCAACCCACGATGAATTTATCATTAAAGGATTGGATCATGGTGTGGATGTAGTGACAGAGAAACCTATGACTACCGATGAAATAAAATGCAGAAATATAGTTGAAGCCCAGCGTAAATCCGATAATAAAATTATTATGGCATTTAACTACCGCTATGGACAATTGTTCACAGAACTGAAAAAGATACTCAATCAAAACAAAGTTGGAAGGATAACCTCGGTAGATTTTAACTGGTACCTCAATGTTTACCATGGTGCATCCTATTTCAGACGCTGGCATGGTATAAGGGCAAAGAGCGGTACGTTGCTGCTGCATAAATCGGCCCATCACTTCGACCTTTTGAACTGGTTTATTAACTCAGATCCTGTTGAAGTTCATGCTTATGGCGAATTGGAACACTATGGGAAAAACAATGAATTCAGGGGCAATAATTGCAGGGATTGTCCTCATATAGAAAGATGTAAATTTTACTGGGATATGACAAAGAATGAAAGATATATGAAATTATATGCCGCCAACGAGAAATATGACGGATACATCAGGGATAACTGCCTCTGGAGGGAAGAGATAGATATTTTTGATAAAATGGCGGTGCAAATAAAATATGCCAACAATCTACAGGTAGCCTATTCCCTGACTGCCTATTCCCCCTTTGAGGGATTCCGTCTGGCTTTTAATGGCATGGATGGCAGGATAGAAACCTGGGAGGGTATACCCTGGAGGGAAGAGGAAAAGGAAGACCAGTCACAGATTTATAACAAGGAAATGGACCAGAGTCATGTTGAAAAAACCAGCAACTATCATGAGATAGTCGTCAACAGGAATTTTACAGACTATGAAAGGATTAAGCTGCCTTATATAAGAAGGGGACACTGGGGTGCAGATAAAATAATGCAAGACAAGATACTTAGGGCCATTGATACTGACAAGGCGCTGCATCATGCGGCAAATGTAAGAGATGGAGCTATGGCTATATTAATTGGTGTAGCTGCCAGGAAAAGTATCGATGAAGGAAGGGTGGTAAAAATCAGTGAATTAACTGATATACAGCCAAGAACAAAAGTTCATGAATAGGTGTGTATCAGCTTAAAAATCCCTTTTTTCAAATTTCTCACCTTTCTTCTCCTCAATCCTGTTAACAATAACATAGAGAAGAAGAATAAGAACAATTACGCCGATAAGAAAATATATTCCGGCAATTAACATGGTGCGTCCTTTTGTAAAAATAATTACTTCAATTTCACCGCTGTACCATATGCAAGGATTTCGGAAGCTCCGGCCATAACTGCAGAGGTCATAAACCTTACATTCACTATTGCATCAGCACCCAGTTTCTGCCCGTCCATCCCCATTCTTTCAAGGGCTTGTTCCCTTGCTTCTGCCATGAGTTTAGTATATTCCGATATTTCACCTCCTACAATATTTTTAAGACCGGCAAAAATGTCCCTTCCTATATTTCTTGCCCTTACAGTACTTCCCCGGGCTATCCCCAGCGTTTCAGCTATTTCCCTGCCCGGTATTGTTTCTGTTGATACTATAATCATATTATTTAATTTAAGTATTAACTATGTCTTATAAAGTTAAAATTTATTTGCAGTTATTTCATCGCCTGGCACTAAATTCTTTTAGTTTAAATTAGAATTTACTCTTGATTTATTACTAAATTTGGTTATAAATTCTTAATAACTAAATTTCATTAAATGT
>CP070654.1:1127981-1131180 GCA_020354785.1 Bacteroidales bacterium | reverse complement strand
AAAGTAAACCCGGTGAACATCGTTTCAGAAATATTCAGCTTACAATGTTCACCGGGAATAAATTCCTACCAGCCCTCATATTGTTCCAGTACTCCGTTCATATAATCAACTTCACTGGCAGGTATTGGATAAAAGTCATTTTTAGGCGACTCATATATAGTGGTAATATTAAAAGCAAGTTGCTGACCGTCAAGTTCCTGTTCGGCCATTCTCCAGCGTACCAGGTCCCAGAACCGGTGCCCTTCACAGGCAAGCTCCATGCGTCTTTCTTTTATAATATCATCAAAGGTAATTGGACCAGCTAAGGCTGCAGGCACAGTACTGCCTTCTCCTCCGCACATGCGGGCCCGTTCTCTGACAGTATTAACATATTCCAATGCTTTGGCAGGATCGTTTGATCTGAAAGCTGCCTCAGCAGCAAACAGGTAAACGTCAGCAAGCCTTATAAGACGTACATTAACAGGTCCTTTTGACCAGTCGAGCCTGTCTGCCCAGAATTGTTCAGGTGAAGCTTCAAACTTCCTTGAATAGTAACCGGTAGGACTTAGTCCAAATTCAATTGGGAACCATGTTTCTTCATTATTACGCCATACAAGTATACTGTCTCCCGGTCTTGCAACAGCAGTAGCCAGTCTGACATCGAGAGTATCGTACTCATCTACCAGTTCCTGGGCTGGACAATGAAATCACCATCCAAGCTGCTCAGGGGCTCCGCTGGGAAGCATTATTCTCCTTGATGTACAGAACATTGTGAGAGCATTACCTGTAGATTGCACCCATATCCAGTCATCATTTGTATTTTGTATCTCAAAAATATTCTCCTGGCAATTGTCACCATCGACGCTAAAAATATACCTGAATGCATTTGTTTGGGGTGACCAATAGGTGTCAAAAGTTTCCCCGTCAATGCCCAGTAATTTGTATTCGCCTGAATTTATAACTTCTTCCGCATATTGCAAGGCTTCGTCCCAACGCTGGGTCATATTTCCAAATCTTGCATCACCCGGGTAATTAAGAGCATAAGATGACTCATATAACAACATCTTTGCCAGTAATGCCTGGGCTGCTCCCCTGGAAGCTCTTCCCGCGTTATCCAAAGCAGACCTCACAGGTAAGTTCGGAATTGCTTCTTTGAGATCTTTTTCAATGATATCTTCATATATTTCCTTAATTGTTACCCTGGGCTGTGATAATTCATCGGGAGCCAGGGGAGTTGTAACATTGCATACACCCCCGTATGCCTGTGATAACAAAAAATAATAAAGTGCACGCAGGAATTTTACTTCTGCTACGCGCTCATTAATTAATTCCACGTTTGCATCCGGATCAGTTACAGCAATTTCCGGCAGTTTTTCTAACGCAACATTACAGAAATATACGCCTTTATAGAAAAATCCCCATATTCTTTCAATGGTTGTAATATCCCTGGGAGTATAAGTTAACCTGTCCAATGCCTGCATGTCAGGAGTGTCACCAGCACTGCCGTCTCCTCCTGCTTCACAATCATCTGAAGCTACACTTCCCATTCCCACAACAAAGTTAAAATCTACTGTTCGCATTCTGCTAAGTTGAGAATAGCAGGCAATTACAGCCGGCTCAACCGCATTCATACTTGAATAGAAACTTTCTTCCGTTTCCATAGCTATCGGCTTGGTGTCAAGGAAATCTTCGCTACATGTTTGCAACGCTAGTCCTAATGCTAATAAACAAATTGTAATTATTAAATATCTCATGATTACTTAATTTTAAAATTTAACTAAAATGTTGCATTAAATCCGAAGATGAATACCCGTGGTCTTGGATATACAGCCATATCAATTCCGCGGTTAGTAGGATCTTCCCTGCTGGTAGCTATCTCAGGATCAATACCCTTATACTTGGTTAATGTTATAATGTCTTTTGCGCCCACGTAGATCCTGAACTTTCCTATACCCAGAGCCTGATTGACTTTAGCAGGCAAAGTATAACCTATCTGTATGTTTTTCAGTCTCAGATAATCTCCTTTCGAAACATACCAGTCTGAAGCACGTAAATTCTGATTCTTGTCATTTACAGTTATTTTAAACAAATCGGCATCAGTGTTCCCGGGATCAATTACCGTGACACCGTCTTCATCAAGTACCGGGTCCCTGTATCCATCTTTTGCTTCAACAGTCCAGTTAGTCTGTCCGCTATAGTTATACAGCCACACTTTATTAACCTGAAATATATCATGACCAAAAGCTCCCTGCCAGAACATATTAAAATCAAAATTTTTATAAGTCAGGCTGTATGATAATCCCAGAATAAACTTAGGGTGAGGATTTCCAATTATTGTTCTGTCATCGTTATTTATAACGCTGTCTCCATTCAGGTCTTTAAATCTTACATCACCGGGCTCTGCTCTTCTTTGAGCATAAAGTGTATCTCCGGCAGCATTATAGATCCACGGCTGGTTCCATATATATACCCTGCCCCTGTCATCAATAGCTGCGTCTTCAGGCCTGAACAAACCGTCTGTAACAAATCCGTAAATAGATCCCATAGGATATCCTTCAGTAGTAAAGTTCAGATTCGTAAAAGTATAGGCAGTGGCAGAATTCAAAATAGAGTCTCCTTCAATTTTACCAACAGTATTTTCAACATAAGTAAAGTTAAAATCCATAACATGTTTGAATTTTCCACGTAGATTTTTAAATCCGATTGATGCATCTATACCCTCGTTTTTGTTGTTTCCTATATTAAGTATATATTCAGTTTCGCCTCCTTCATTATCGGGACTTTCCTGGTAAGTACCTGCTATTGATGGTAATGGTCTTTCCAGCAGCATTCCTTCATTATTTTTTATAAAATAGTCAGCTGTGAAGGATATCCGGTTTTCCATGAATGTCAGGTCAAGTCCAATATTTGTTGAGTTCATTGCTTCCCATGCCAGTTCACGGTTCGGAATTCCATGAAGAGATGCACCTGTAGTAGCAGGTACAGTATTATCAATTGCATATGCATAAACATTTGGTGAGGCTACCAGACCGAAATATTTGTAGGGATCAATACTTGAATTACCCATTTGTCCCCAGCCTGCACGGATTTTTCCAAAACTCAGAAAGGTTATGTTCTGCATAAAACTCATCTCAGAGAATTTCCATCCCGCAGATACTGCGGGAAACACACCTGAACGGTTTTCAGGTCCGAATATTGAGGAATAGTCTTTTCTTATATT
>CP070654.1:1124618-1127881 GCA_020354785.1 Bacteroidales bacterium | reverse complement strand
GATTCAAATACGGATTTATTATTATCAACGGCTACAGAGCAGGTTACAAAAATTCTTACAGGAGAACCTCCAAAGCCTTCTATTCCTGATCAAATAAGGATGAATGTTGTTAGTTACTGGAGATTATATGATCCTAACTCAAAAACTATTATTGACCAGTTTCAGCATACATTTTATATGATGTTTCATACCGAAACCGGCGTGCCTCCTCCCGGTGCCCTGAATGAGACCGCCTATGCAGCAGGACAGGAATACATCCGTCGTTTTCTGCCAAGCTATTATACTGTTAAAAGAGACATGTACAAGAAAGCCAAGGGAGCCAGCAAGCATAAATTCAAAGCAGGATTTCGACGGGCTGAAGTAGCCAACTGGAATGGAGCGATAGAGATATGGAGCGAAATGGTTGAGAATGTGAAACGAAAAACTGCCGGCAGAGCCTGCCTTAATATAGCTGTCGCCCATGAAGTTCTTGGAAATACTGATCTGGCTCTGGAATGGGCCCAGAAGTCCTATGAATATTACAATGATAAACTTGGAAGAGATTACGCAAAAATCCTCCTGAGAAGAAAAAGTCTGGAATAATCATTAATTTAACAAATCCCTTATGCTCCTTAATTATATCTGGGTAGGATTTTTTCTTGTTGGCTTTGTTGTAGCTCTTATAAGGATAATAGGCTATTATTTTCGTGATTTTTTTGCAGAATACTTCAGTATAATATTTGACCGTACTGACCTGGAAGTTTTCACATCTATTGTCAACAGTACATTCGAGATGGCAGAGACCTCCGTTACAATTGCCATCTACCTTATCGGTGTTATGACACTCTGGCTGGGAATAATGAAAATAGGGGAAAATGCAGGAGCAATAAATTCATTGTCAAAGCTCGTAGCACCCTTTTTCAGAAAAATATTTCCCGATATACCTGATAATCATCCTGCAACAGGATCAATACTTATGAATTTCTGTGCAAATATGCTGGGACTGGATAACGCTGCCACCCCCCTTGGATTAAAAGCCATGAAAGATCTGCAGGATCTGAATACAAAAAAAGATACGGCTTCCAACTCACAAATTATGTTCATTGTGCTTAACACATCTGCCCTGACTATAGTCCCTATCAGTATAATGGCAATAAGAGCAGCCAGCGGGGCCAAGGATCCGACAGATGTTTTTGTTCCCCTGCTGCTGGCAACTTACTTTTCTACACTGGCAGGACTTATTGCAGTATCAGTTGTTCAGAGAATAAACCTGCTAAATAAAGTTGTCCTTGCCTACCTTGGAGGAATAACAATTTTTATCGCACTTGTTATATGGTATCTAAATAGGTTGGCGCAGCCTCAGGTTGAAGTTATATCACGCCTTGCGGGAAACTTTATTTTGTTCCTGTTTATAATAACCTTTATCTGGCTGGGAGTAAGAAAAAAAATAAATATTTATGAGTCTTTTATTGAAGGGGCAAAAGAAGGCTTCCAGGTTGCTATAAAGATTATCCCTTACCTTGTCGCAATGCTGGTTGCCATAGGTGTGTTCAGGGCTTCAGGAGCGATGGATTTTATTATAACCGGCCTGGATAAATTTTTCAGTTTTTTTGGGATAAACACTGATTTTATTCCTGCCCTGCCGACAGCTATCATGAAACCCTTAAGTGGCAGCGGGGCGCGGGGCCTGATGGTTGAAGCAATGAAAACTTACGGCCCTGATTCTTTTGTCGGCAGACTGGCATCTACTTTCCAGGGTTCAACCGAAACTACATTTTACACCTTAGCAGTTTACTTCGGGGCTGTTAATATCCGTAAAATACGGTACACGGTTACATGCGGATTAATTGCCGACCTGGCAGGAATTGTGGCAGCAATATTTATTGCATACCTGTTTTTTCATTAGGATTTTTCAACTCTGAAGAAATACCGGCTTTGCGCAGGAATGTTTTATACGCGGTATTTATCTAATCAAACTGGTAATAGATTCCCATTGTCAGGTAATTATTATAGTCGCCATTTGTATATCCGAAAATATTTCCGATAAAACTGTAACTGGCATCTACAGTTTCATAATCCCTTATGGAAAACAACGAATACGAATACCTTATGTTGGCAATAAAATTATCGTTTATTTTATAGTTGAATCCTATCAGCCAGCTCAGGTCAACTTTTTTAAACGCTGATATTTGCTCATCTGTAAACTTGATTCCTCCTTCTTCTCCATTCTTGGCAAAAAGATATCCCGGTACAAATCCCGCATCAAAAACAAACTTCTTCTGTATTGTAAGATTTATCATTAAGGGCAGGTCGATATAATGCAGAGTCAATGAATAGGTTTCAGGATCGCTTTCACTTGTTTTCTTTCTCGCTCCTTTCCCGTTATATTTGATTTCCATCTGTGCGCCCCAGTATTTTGTAAACTTTGTATTGACAAAAACTCCTCCCTGCAATCCCACTTTATCAAAACCACCATACGTATCTCCGTCAACCTGGCTGGCACATACTCCTGCCAATAATCCTCCATTAAACCTTTGCGCCGATGCCATAACCGGAATAATAAATAATGCTATAATTATGAGTTTTTTCATAAGATTTTGATTCTGAAGAAGATAAAAATTATTCCAAAACCAGTTCCTCCAACTTGTTATCGGTGAAAGACTATATATGCTCTTTTATCAATTTTTCTTTTAATATTTTAACTCCCTTGCTGGCTTTTTCCCTGATAAATTCAACTTTCCGGTATGCAGGCGCAGCAACCTCATTAGGGTCGATCAGGTATACAGGGCATCCGCTTGGTGTATAATCAATAAGTCCGGCAGCAGGATAAACCACCAGTGCTGTACCTACAACAACGAAAATATCAGCAGTGCTTGTAATAAATGCTGCTTCTTCAATAGCTGGAACAGGTTCACCAAACCATACTATATGAGGCCTTAGCTGGAATCCCTTTTCACATTTGTCACCAATGTTTACTTCTTTGTAACCAATATCGTAAACAAGTTCAGGATCGCCAGTGCTCCTTACATGTGTAAGCATTCCGTGTAAGTGAAGAATGTTTTTACTGCCTGCCCTTTCATGGAGGTTATCGACATTCTGAGTAATTATATGAACATCAAAATATTCTTCAAGTTCTACCAGCCCTGTATGCGCTGCATTTGGCCTGGCATTTTTCAACTGTGTTCTCCTCTCATTATAAAAATTCAGAACAAGCTCTTTATCTTTTGCCCATCCCTGGGGACTTGCTACTTCAGTAACATCATAGGTTTCCCACAATCCTCCTG
>CP070654.1:1121252-1124518 GCA_020354785.1 Bacteroidales bacterium | reverse complement strand
TTCTGTTACTTTTTCCATAGCATTGGTGGTTTTGCCCATTGCCGAAACCACAATAATAATCCTGTCGTTGTACCCTTTTACTATTTTTGCCAGATTTCTTACAGCATCCGCATCTTTTATTGATGCACCGCCGAACTTGAAGACAATCATAATTGAATTATCCTGTTTATTGTTATTTTAAAGTCTGAATATTTATCAATGCTTCAAGTTACTAATTTAGTATCTCAGTTTATAATATTTTATAAAATAATAACATATTACTTTGCATAAAATACTTTAGATTTGGAGAATGGAACTGAAGGAGATTACTAATCTGTATAAAGATCATCCCAATACAGCAGATTTTATCAGTGCATTAAAGAACTCCCGGATAAATCAAATTCATCTTAAAGGTTTATCAGGTTCATCAAAATCTGCATTTGCAGCACATATACTTATTATGACACAAGGCATAAACTTGTTCATTTTTACGAATAAAGATGAGGCAGCATATTTTTATACTGATTTAGTAAATCTGCTTGGAGATGATAATATCTGTTTTTTCCCTTCATCATATAAACGTTCTGTACAATATGACCAGATTGATAACGGAAATATCATCCTCAGGACAGAGGTTCTTAACAAGATAAATTCACTAATTAATGACAAGAAGGAAATGCATAGCGGACTCAGTATTGTTTCATATCCGGAAGCACTTGTTGAGAAAGTTATTCTCCATAGTAGTATTGACAGATATACTCTGCAGCTGGTCAGGGGAGAAAAGAATTCAATAAATTCAATTTACGAGGTTTTGTGTGAATACAAATATGAGCAGGCAGACTTTGTTTATGAGCCGGGACAGTTTGCAATAAGAGGAGGAATAGTGGATATCTTTTCATATTCAAATGATTTACCATACAGATTGGATTTTTTTGGAGATGAAATTGAATCTATTCGAACATTTAATGTTGAAACGCAGTTATCAAAAGAACAACTTGAAGAAATTTCTATTTTACCTAATGTTCAGGATATTTCCATAGGTGAAAAAAGAGAGTCTTTTCTGGAGTTTATTCCGGGTGTATCCAGAATTTGGATATCAGAGACAGATTTTATTGTGAAAAAAATAGACGAATTATTTGAGAATACGGTTTTTTCAGGCGAAACAGATGAGTCGGGAATTCCGGGGAAAAACAATATCCTGATAACTGGTGAGGAATTTCTTGAAAAACTCAGGGATTTTACTGTTATTGAGTCAGGACATATGCCTTATTTCAGGTCAAAGAAGGAGTATTTATTTAATACGACACTTCAACCTGTATTTAATAAGAATTTTACATTACTGGGAGAATATTTAGTAGACTTTACGGATAAAGGTTATACTAATTACGTGCTTTCTGATAACAAAAATCAAATAGACCGTCTTATATCTATTTTTGATAATATTGATAATACTATAAAATTTAAACCGCTATTAAAGACTCTTCATGAAGGGTTTATTGATCATGACTCCCGGATTTGCTGCTTTACCGATCATCAGATTTTTGACAGGTATCATAAGTATAAATTCTCTAAATATTTTTCCAGCAAATCTGCTTTATCAGTAAAGGAGATTAAAGGATTGCAGCCGGGAGATTATGTAATACATATCGACCATGGTATAGGAATATTCGGGGGACTGGAAAAAATTAAAGTTAACAATAAATTACAGGAAGCAGTTCGCCTGGTTTATAAGGACAATGATATTCTGTATGTTAGTATCCATTCCCTGCACAGAATTTCAAAATATAAAGGAAAGGATGATACCCCGCCAAAAATATATAAGCTTGGCACAGCAGCATGGATGAAACTTAAACAATCAACTAAAAAGAAAGTAAAGGATATTGCTCACGAGTTGATTAACCTCTATGCCAGGCGTAAAACACAGCAGGGTTTTTCATTTGCACCGGACACTTTCCTGCAGGAAGAACTGGAGGCATCCTTTCTGTTTGAAGATACTCCTGATCAGCTGCTGGCAACAAAATCAGTAAAAAAGGATATGGAAGACAATGCTCCTATGGACAGACTTGTCTGCGGTGATGTTGGATTTGGAAAAACTGAAGTGGCTATTCGTGCGGCATTTAAAGCAGTTGCTGACAGCAAACAGGTGGCTATCCTGGTACCTACTACAATTTTAGCTCTTCAGCATTATAACACATTTAAGGAAAGGCTGAAAGATTTTCCATGTAATGTTGATTATATCAGCCGTTTAAAAAAAGCAAAAAGCCAGAAGGAAACATTAAAGAAGCTGGAAGAAGGAACTCTGGATATTTTGATAGGAACACACAGGTTGTTGGGTAAGGATATTAAATTTAAAGATCTGGGATTGTTAATCATTGATGAAGAACACAGGTTCGGTGTTGTAGCCAAAGAAAGACTAAGACAATTAAAGCTGAATATTGATACTCTTGCTTTGACTGCCACGCCTATACCCAGAACTATGCAATTTTCCCTGCTGGGAGCCAGAGATTTATCTGTAGTAAATACCCCGCCGCCAAACAGACATCCTATTGTAACAGAGTTACATACTTTTAATGAGGATATAATAAAGGAGGGTATTGAATTTGAAGTATCAAGAAATGGCCAGGTATTTTTTCTTCATAACAGAATACAGAACATTACTGAAATAGAAAATTTAATAAACAAGTTATGCCCCCGTGTTAAAACAGCAATCGCTCACGGACAAATGGAAGGTAAAAAACTGGAGAAGGTTATGCTGGATTTTATCCAGGGTGATTATGATGTGTTAATTGCTACAACAATCATAGAGTCAGGACTGGATATCCCCAATACAAATACAATTTTTATTAATAATGCCCAGAACTACGGATTAAGTGATTTGCATCAGTTAAGGGGCAGGGTTGGAAGATCAAATAAAAAGGCCTTTTGTTATTTATTGGCTCCACCTTTAACTTTTGTGACTCCTGGAGCGAGAAGAAGACTGAAAGCTATTGAAGAGTATTCGGATCTGGGCAGCGGTTTCAACCTTGCTCTTCAGGATCTTGATATCAGGGGTGCAGGAAATTTACTTGGAGTGGAACAAAGTGGTTTTATTGCCGATATAGGTTTTGAAACCTACAACCGGATCCTTAATGAAGCAATACATGAGTTAAAAGCAAATGAATATAAAGAGTTATTTTCAAGGGAACCAGCCCGGGTTGCAAAAACAGAAATTACGGAAAAATTTATCAATGATTGTCAAATAGACACTGATCTCGAACTGTTATTCCCGGACGAATATATTTCGAATA
>CP070654.1:1117859-1121152 GCA_020354785.1 Bacteroidales bacterium | reverse complement strand
AAGTGCTGCTGATGAAACTGCCGGTTCTGTTGTCCTGACATTAACTGCCAATGGCAACGGCTCATGTCTTGCTGTAAACGATAATATGACCCTTACTATAAATCCAATACCGTTGACCTCTAATATAAGCGGTAATGCAACTCCTAATTGTCTTGCCCTGGGAGAAACTTATTCAGTTGCATTAACACCAGGTTCAAAATATTACTGGTCAGTACCGGAATCTGCCGTTATAACTACAGATACATCTGGTATTGAAAAGAATTCCATAGTTGTGAATTTTGATTCAATAAGTGACTATATAAGAGTCTATGAAATCAGTCAATATGGATGTTTAGGCAGTGAAGTCTCACTTCTCATTGATCTGCAAGGATGTAATTTAGACGCAGATTTTATTGTTGACGATGATAATATTTGTATTGAAGAGACAATAACCTTTACAAATACCTCAGGCGGTATAAGCGGAAGTACAATGTACAGCTGGAATTTTGGTGATGGAGCTGTTCCACAGACTGCAAATACTATTGGACCTCATGAAGTTTATTATTTAACACAAGGTAACAAAACTATAAGTCTTACAATAACACAGGGGCTTTCTGATAATGAAATAAAAGCAGATTTTATAACAGTTAATCCATCACCGGTTGCTACTATTGATCCGGCAGAAAGATGTGGTGAAGGTGAAGTAACCTTAAATGCTGCCGTTACTAACGGCGATATAATTGAATTTTCACTTGATGGTGGCACAAGTATAGATTTTACTGATGATACGGCACCTTATCAATTCACAACCAGTATCAATGAAAATACTACAATTGAAGTATGGGCCAGGGCAGTAAACAGTATTACTCAATGTACTGGTGACTGGATAAACAGTGCAACAGCTACTTCATATCCTGTACCGGTAACAGGAGATATTATCCCGGATGAACCTTCAGGTGATGAGAATTATATTGATATTGTATGTTCAGGGGATCATAATATAAGTTATTCTGTTGCTGAAGTTGAAGGATCAACATTTAACTGGGCCATACCGGCTTTAAGTTTTACTGCTGAAAATTCACAGCAGATTACAGTTTACTGGAATATAACCGGTGGAGAATATATAATTAGTGTTCAGGAAATTTCTGAATATGGTTGTGAAGGCATAATCCGTGAAGAGACAGTATTGGTTTCCGAACCGGAAGCAAGCCTGGATGGTGACAAGGAAATATGTGAAGGAGAATCTGTTACAGTAACTACAACAACAGAATTCTCAAGGTATCTGTGGTATAATGGAAGTACAAACCAGGATATAACTGTTAGTGATGAAGGGTTAATCAGTGTAATTGTATGGGATGAATATGACTGTATATCCAGAGATTCTGTGAATGTTTATGTATATGAATTACCAGATGTAGAACTGGGCAATGATACGGTTATTTGCGGAGATAGTCCTGTCCAGGTTGATGCGGGTGATTTTGATGCTTATATCTGGTCTACCGGCCATACAAGTAATCCCATTATCATATATGAAGGCGAAAAGACGGTGTCTGTTACTGTAACAAATGAATATGGTTGCACTGGAAGTGATTCATTTTATGTAAATTCCTGTATTGAGGAGAGATTATTTGATGATATAACAAATGCATTTACTCCAAATGATGACGGGGTGCATGATGTCTGGATTATTAATAATATTTCTCTGTTTCCGGATGCTAAAATTGAAGTATTTGACAGATGGGGCAGACTGGTTTTCAGTAAAGACGGGGGATATGAGAATGACTGGGACGGAACATACAATGGTAAAGATTTGCCTATGGATACTTATTATTATGTTATAGATCTTAAAACAGGCACTGAACCATTAAAAGGCACACTTACAATTATAAGGTAAATGAATAGTTCTCAATCATATAATGAATGGTTTTAATGATTTGAATTTGTATAATTACTCATAAATTTTACGCATTCTATGGAAAACAGAATATTTAATTGCAACTATAGTAAACAATATAACGTACCAGAGAACAACTAATATTTTGTTTTAGTAGAATTAAACAAAACAATAAACCCTTATGCTGAGATTAGTATTAATAATATTGATTGTTGTTTCTCAATTTATTACAGTATTGGGACAGCAATTGCCAACTTACAGTCAGTACACATTCAATAAATTTTTATTAAATCCTGCTGCAGCAGGAAGTGATGGGTATACTGCAATCAGTGTTATTGCCCGTGAACAATGGGTAGGTTTTAAAGGTACACCCCGGACGCATGCTATTACCGGCGAATCAAGAATTTTAAAGAACAGTTTTATCTCAAAAAATGCATCCGTAAGAAGAAAAAGGAGAATGAGTTCAAGATCCGGAAGAGTGGGATGGGGAGCGCATCTGTTTAATGATAAAAACGGGCCTATAGACCGTACCGGTATAGAAGGAACATATTCATACCATATTGATTTTTCAGACTACAGGATATCTTTCGGTCTTTCAGTTATGTTATTTCAATTCAGACTAAAATCAGGCGATTTAATTTTCTCTGATGATCTTAATGATGATTTAATTAGCGGGAATAAACAATCCTTATATATACCGGATAGTGATTTTGGAGTATATTTCTCATCCAGAGAATTTTATGCAGGATTATCTATAATGCAAATATTACAGTCTGCAATTAAGTTTGGCAATAAGTATGGCAGTAAATACGGGGTTAAAAGACATTATAATCTTATGGGAGGATATATATATAATCTGAATGATAATTTCACAATCGAGCCTTCTTTTCTGCTTAAAGTATCTTCTCCTTTCAGACCTCAGCTGGATTTGAGTACAATGGTAATATACAAGCGTGATTACTGGGGTGGAATTTCTTTCAGGACAGGTTCTGCACTTATTATATTTGCAGGCACCAAAATTAACCGATATTTTATTGGATATGCATTCGACTATAATTTTAATTCATTAATGAGTCATACTGTGGGTTCGCATGAGATAATGTTATCAGTAAAACTGGGTGATAGCGCAAGAAGATACAAATGGTTAAATATTTACTAAATTTTATATACCTTTGTTATGTTGCAGGTGTAAAGCGAAGGCGAATAATAGTTAAAAGAATCCAAATTCTATGAAAAACAGCACAGAAAAAGTAATACTTGTCGTTGAAGATGACATGGCAAGTTGCGAACTCTTCAAGAACTTCCTGACTGCAAAAGGTATTAAGACTATAATTGCAGATAATGGGAACGAAGCAATTGATATTGTAAAAAATAATCCGGATATTGATTTGGTACTGATGGATATTAAGCTTCCTGAGCT
>CP070654.1:1114450-1117759 GCA_020354785.1 Bacteroidales bacterium | reverse complement strand
CCTAATCGTAGCATTAACCTGTCTGACAGATGAAAATCAAGGCCAAAGTCAAAAACCAGTGCAAAGGCATACTGGGAATAATCGCCGAGACCCCAGTCATATCTCCGTAGCGGAGTTTCATATTTATAATCTCTTTGCATCAGAACACTTATATTTTCATTAGCAGCGCTTTCCGGGAGGTTTCTGATAGATCCGTCTGTCCAGTAATAGAGTTTGTCATTTATTTCTGTGGTATTACCATTTTCAGTCGCTATATAATAACCTATACTATCAGCCCTGGAATCAAATAATACTGTTTCAAATCCTAAAGCAATGAAAGGATGAAGGCTTCTTTCTTTCTTTTTATATAAGTGGTCAAAGTCGTAGTTGACATTCAGACCAAAAGAATATATACTTGACTGGAAGTTGAAATTTCTGCCGGGATTATTATAATCTCTCTCATTGCCGGATATCTTACCTCCCATGAAATAGAAGTTGGCTTTGTAGAAATGTCCATTATCGATGTAGGTTGCTACATTAACTTTATAGCCTAATTCACCTAATGTAGGAGAATAAGTATTATTCTTTATATCTCCGAAGTAATTAAGTACACCTGCTCCAAATCCTACTACCGGTTTATATACTGGATTAATATTTTCTACTGTCTGCTTCATTATTTTATCAAACTCATCCTCCTGTGCGGATATATAATAAAATAAACAGCTTAATAAAATAAACAGAATATATTTATAGCGAAGCATATATTAGTAGTTTTGTTTTTATCCGCAAATACCTAATACCTAAAACCTAATACCTAATACTTAATAGCTATTCTTTCATTTATACCATTTCTGGTTGGCAATCATTAGTGCTTCCTGAACAGTTATTCGTACACCGTCATTATAAGCCGAAACAAAGGCGTCATCAATATCAGTAGTATTCCAGATATTAACCCTGTAATCCCTGGCTTCTTTATATACAGGGAATGAGCCTACAGAATATTTTAGCCAGCCTTCATGGTACTCTTTTCTTACTTCCCTGTCAAGACTATACTTTCTGAAGTAGCGTTTAATATTTACCGGTATATGACCGGCAGCTAACTGAACCCTGTAATATACGCCCGATTCCGGTTCCAGTACATAAGCCAGATCACGCTTGAATTTATATTCACTGGTCCTGATACTTTTTGGTTTTGTAACTTTCTGTTTAACCTGTTCTATCGGTTCTTTAACTTCCGGTTCTTTGACTTCCGGCTCAGTGTATTCCGGTTCCCGGACTGGCGGTTTTATATCTACCGGTTCTTCCTTTATTTCCGGCTCAGTAACAATCTCCGGTTCCTTCTGTTCTGCTTCAGCAAGTAATGTGGGTGGTTGAGTTTTGATTTCTTCCAGGATATTCTGTAACTGCTCATCAGTAATAGATGCTAAATCCAAATCTTTTTCAATAACATCAATAACTATTGTTTTTTCATCAACAAGGTAAGAGAATTTACCACTTATAAGGGGCAGAGATGGAGCTGCATCATTCTGCGGGATAAGCTTGTATGACACCATGTAATATGGCTCCGATGGCAGGTTCATCCACAGAAATTTTGCCTTCTGGTTTTTATATGTGAAAATTCCGTCTTTATTATCTATATCAACAGCAGTAAAACCAGCAGGAACTGTTTCTTCAATTTTTGCGAATTTCTGTTTATTTTCCTTATTCACCAGCAGATTTATTGTATATTCTGTACCTGCTGCATTTAAAAACGGTCTTTGCCTTATACAGGCAATATTCTCAGCCATTGTAGATACAGGGGGAATATATTGAATGACTTTTTCTTCAAATTCATTTATATCAACTATAAGATTAGGATCGATTGTGGGAGAAGGATTAATATAAATTGATTGTGCGACAGGAGATACGGATCTTCTTTCATTATTGTCAATATATGAGAATTTTCCTCCTATGGAGAATGTACCTGTTAATCTTTCATCAACTTTTATTTTATATATAAAAGTAAATTCATCATCCTCAGGCATCCTTAACCAGATCATCCTTACCCTTTTATCCTCAAATGAAAAATCAGCGTTTGATGATACATGAGAATTGGCTGTAAGACCTGCAGGAATTTCTTGCTGGAACCGTGAAAAACTCTCAATATCACCTTTACTAACGGTTACACTGACTTCAAACTCAGTGCCGGCAGTTACTTCCGCCGGGACATCCAACCTGACCGAAACATCTGAAGTTTGAACCCGGCTGATAAAAAATACTAACAGCAAAGAGAAGTATGTAACAAGTAATTTAACCATCAATTTATTGTTTTATTGGAAGTTAAAAATAATCAATTAGTTGATTAATAGCAAGATGTTTTTAATACTAATTGTTAATAACTATTATTTGTGATATTGAATTTTAGAAGGTTATATATGTTAATTAAAATAAACTAGAAGTTCGGACTCAGCAAGTATTTGGAATAGAATGTGTCAATATGTTTAACAGCTTCATCAGCAGTATCAACTATAGTAAACAGCTCCAAATCTTCCAGGCTTATATTTTCTTCTTCTGTCAGCATTACGTTTTTTACCCAGTCTATAAGCCCTTTCCAGTATTCCTTTCCTATGAGTATAATGGGAAATTTCCCGATTTTTTCAGTCTGTATTAGTGTTAGAGCTTCAAATAACTCGTCAAATGTTCCAAATCCGCCGGGGAGAACAATAAAACCCTGTGCATATTTCATAAACATTACTTTCCTTACAAAGAAATGGTCAAATGTTATCAATTTGTCAGAATCAATAAAAAGATTAGGATCCTGTTCATATGGCAGGTCAATGTTGATACCTACCGATCTGCCTTTACCTCTTTTTGCCCCCAGGTTTGCAGCTTCCATAATACCGGGGCCTCCTCCTGTAATTACACCATATCCTTGTTGTGTAAGCTTGAAGGCAATCTCTTCGGCAAGGATATAATATTTTGTTTGCGGCAGGGTTCTTGCCGAACCAAAAATCGATACACAGGGGCCTATTCTTGCCAGCTTTTCAAATCCTTCAACAAATTCAGACATTATTTTAAAAATCTTCCAGCTGTCGGATGTCTTTATCTCGTTCCAGTTTTTTTTCTTAAATGCCCTTTTTATCTTTTCCTCATTCCTTGATAATTTCTTTAATTTACTCATTTTCAGGTTATTAAATTATTAAAATTATATCACGAGTTGTATTAACTCCGAAAATGTTATAGTCTAATTAAAATTACGATAATATATACAAAAATGTTTTGAATTATTGATAAAAACCTTTAATAATTAAATGGTTATGTATACAGTTCTTTTTTCAGAAAATCAGCTGT
>CP070654.1:1111029-1114350 GCA_020354785.1 Bacteroidales bacterium | reverse complement strand
GATTTCAGAAACAAAATCTCATCACGGGATATCGGGGACATGAATACACTTAACCTTTGTACATTTGCCAGGGCATTATGCGTCAGCAATGTTCCGCCAACAAAGGGATTTCCCTCAAAAAACACATTGCCTTTAGCCAGAGTCTGTAACAACTCCTTAATGTCCAGGGCATGCAAATCCCCACGGACATCCATGACTACGAAATGATCTTTCTTCTTAAAGCTTATAATCTCTTCCCTGGGTCGGAAATGATAGTCAATTCCATCTATCTCTCCCGGCCGGGCAGAACGGCTGTTATAAAGCACCAGCGGTCGCAAAGAACCCGATATCTCCGGATGAAATTTGGCAATTGCTTTGTAAAGCGGACTCTTCCCAACACAGGATGGCCCGGCAAGAATAACAAGTTTTCCTTTAAGCTTATCTTTCATATTTTATCCGGTCAAAACATCCTGGTACAAACTTAATCAAATGTAAACCTGAAGTCAAGTGCTAATATTATAAAGCCAGTAAATATGCACGTATCCGGTCATAAAATTCAACTTCAAAAACTGCCAGGCTCAATCCAAAGTTATTTTGAAAAGCATTATCAAAAGTATTTCCTTCTCTAATTTCATAAAACACATTTAACACATCATTATAAGATTTGTTGAGCCCTTTTGGATCAAGCAAATATTTCATGGTAATATCAAAAACCTCACAATAATATCCTGTAATATCGGCGCCTTCAGGAAAATCTTCCCAGGCATGAATCATAATAGGATTTCCCTGACCCGGATAGTTTTCATTAGCTATTATCCAATCTTCAAGATCATCAACAGTATTAATAAAATTAAATCCTCCTCCACAATAAATTGCTATTGCTTCCCGAAACCAAAAGTCAGTTCCCAGGTTAACATAACCCTCAATTAAAAATTCAAACTCATGAGTTAATTCATGTTTAAACAGGTATTCATAGCGATTTGTATCAAGTTCAGTTGTCCTGATTGTAATAAAAATCGTCCCCCAGTATGCATAAGCAACATTATCTTCATGTTCAGTATTTATATAAACATTGATTTTATCATTTTCAGGGGGAAGTATTAAATCTTCAAAATTATCGAAACTGAATTGATGCAAAATATCTTCAAACATTAGATCAGCAAACTCTAAACATTGTAATTTCAAAGTTTGACCTGCACCATCAGAATAAACCTTACAATGCGTTCCACTAACCGGATTTCCATCGTGAGTCCAGTCCAGTGGTGAATATTTAAGCCATGAGCCTTCTTCTATTTCATTTGCGTTATTTATATCATCCTGCTCTTTATCCCCGCAACCGGTTAGAATAGAAATAAGTACCAGAATAAAAATTAGTAATTCATGTTTTTGCATACTTCATAAGTTTTAAAAGGATTGTTTTATAATGAAGTAATATTTTATATGCAAATTATAAATAATCGTGATACGAAAAAAATAAATGAACCGTATTAGGAAATAATTAAGATTATTGTTATGATGGTCTCTGTTTAATATCGCATATCAAGATTATACAGAAAGTGGTATATTTAATTTTTATTAATATCAACGTTTTAAATTAAAGCCGGAAATAAATTGAGTTATTAAAATAAATATATTATGTTAAATAGAATCACAAAAGAGCAGCTGATTATTATAGGACTGGTGCTATTTAAGCTTTGCATTCATCTGGCAACTAACACAAATTATGAACTGCACAGAGATGCCCTGTTATACTATTCCCTGGGGGAACACCTGGACTGGGGCTTTGTTTCCGTACCTCCGGCTATTGCTTTGATTTCAAAATTTTCAACCTTTATTTTCGGCAATACGGTTTTTGCATTGAGATTTTTTCCTGCACTAATAGGTAGTGTATCAGTAATAATAATTGCAAAAATTGTTAAGGAACTGAAGGGAGGAATTCTGGCCATAATTATAGCTGCACTGGCATTTATCTTTTCTCCGGCATTTTTAAGATCAAATACATTGTTTCAGCCTGTTTCATTTAACCAGTTTTTCTGGCTTTTTTCCGGTTATCTTATTGTCAGACTATTAAACACACAGAATCCAAAATACTGGTTAGGTTTATTCATAGTCTTCGGGATAGGCTTTTTAAACAAATATTCAATAGCCTTTTTTATAGTATCTTCTCTTATTGCCATGATGCTCACGAGCCACAGGAATTTGCTGAAATCAAAATATTTCTTTGCAGGAGGATTGCTGGGAATTGTTATTATTCTTCCTAACCTGATTTGGCAGTTCAATCATAACTGGCCGCTCATCAATCATATGAAAGAACTTCATAAATACCAGCTTGTCAATGTTACAGTTATTGGCTTTATTGTTGACCAGTTTATAATGAATTTACCCGGACTGGTAATCTGGCTTACAGGATTGATTACTTTTTTATTTATAAAATCAGAAAAGAAATTCAGAGTCCTGGCTTATTTATACTTGTTAACTGTACTTCTTATCCTCTTTTTTAGAGGTAAACCATATTATACGTTAGGTCTATATCCTGTTTTGTTTGCCTTAGGAGGTTATGCTGTAGACAAATATTTTAAACCTTATTTGAAGTATGCAACAATAGTTCTGGTGATTATTATTTCATTACCTATGCTCCCGTTTAGTCTGCCGGTTTACAGCCATGAAAAGATTGAAGAATATTCGGCGAAGACAGCTGAGTTTACCAACCGGTGGGAGGATGGCAAAATATATAATATACCCCAGGATTATGCCGATATGACGGGATGGAAAGAATTAAGCAATATTGTGATACAACATTATAATTCCCTTTCACAAAGCGAAAGGGATAGTTGCCTTATCTATGCAGAAAATTACGGACAGGCCGGGGCGATCAACTTTTATGGTAAAAAACACCGGCTACCATCGCCAATTTGCTTTAATGATAATTTTATTTTCTGGGCACCTGATAGCATAGATAATGCTCCTTTGATTTATATAAATGATGAAGTGGGTGATATAGACTTTTTATTTGATTCGTATAAGATAGTCGGACAGGTAAATAATAAATATTTCAGGGAGAATGGATTACAGGTTTATTATTGTACTCAGCCAAGGGATACCTTCAGAATATTTTATGCTGATAAGGTTGCGAGTTTAAAATATAAGTACCGTTAATGTTGTCGGGAATTTAAAACATACTTAAGACTGGACATTAAATAATAATTTTAGTAAGTTTATATATCTTTAGTATAATTCAAAAATCACTAGCTATGTTAAAAAATAATTTATTATATCTGATTTTAATATCCCTGATATTAACCGGGTGCAGTAAATATGGCTTTGTCAACCTTAATTATCCGC
>CP070654.1:1107607-1110929 GCA_020354785.1 Bacteroidales bacterium | reverse complement strand
ACTAACATGCTACTTAAAATACATCCGGATAATCCAAGTCAAAGACAGATATCAAGGTTAGTTGAAATTCTAAAAAAAGGAGGAGTAATAATCTATCCGACAGACACAGTATATGGACTGGGTTGTGATATATTCAACCAGAAAGCTGTTGAACGGGTGGCTAAAATTAAGGGTGTGAAAATCGAGAAAGCTAATTTCTCTTTTATCTTTTATGATTTGAGCCACTTGTCAGACTATGCACGTCATGTTAGCAACAGCATATTTAAATTAATGAAGTATTATCTTCCGGGTCCATATACATTTATACTGGAGGCTAACAATAAAATTCCGAAAATTATCAGGGGCAGGAAAAAAACAATAGGTATAAGAATTCCTGATAATAATATTGTCCGGAATATTGTTAAGAACCTGGGAAATCCTTTACTAACCTCATCGGTTCATGATGAAGATAAATTACTGGATTATACTACGGATCCTGAACTTATATATGAACAGTATAAGAATAAAGTTGATGCAGTAGTTAACGGAGGCTACTGTAATAATGAACCATCTACTGTAATTGACTGTACAAGAGGTGATCCTGAAATATTAAGACAGGGAATTGGAATTTTTAAATAAGACTGTTATTTTCTCCAAAAGCTTGGAGCAAACAATATTAACACTGTAAATAATTCCAGCCTTCCTATCAGCATCAAAAACGATAAAAACCATTTACCAAATACAGGGATATCGGCATAGTTCTCGGCCGGACCTACTGCCCCTATACCGGGGCCTATATTTCCAAGAGTTGCTGCTACAGCACCTAAAGAGGATTCCAGATTATAACCCAATGCTGAAATAACACCTGTGCTGATCATAACAGTAAGTATATAAAAAGAAACAAAAGCAAGAACATTGGTTACTATCTGTGACGAGACTGCCTGTGAGTTTAATCTGACAGGAATTACGGCATTCGGATGAATTAATCGTTTTAGTTCCAGAATACTGTTCTTTAGTAATAAAACCACTCTGATTATCTTTATACTGCCTCCGGTAGAGCCTGCTGAACCACCAAAAAACATTAACAGGAAAATTAATGTTATACCTATTGGCGCCCACTTTAAATAGTCGGTTGTTGTATATCCTGTAGTTGTCAATATTGACACCACCTGAAATAAAGAATGTCTGAAAGAGTTCTCTATCGACTGGACACTGGTAAATCTAAGTACAAATGTTATTATTATTGAAAACAAGAATATAAAGAAGAGGTAGAATCTAAATTCTTCATTATTAATTACCTGTTTTAATTTAAAATGCATGGCCAAATAAGACAGGGTGAAGTTCGTTCCGGCCAGAAACATAAAAACAATTATTACATACTGTATATAAGGAGAAAAATAAGTAATGCTATTTGGATTTGTAGAGTATCCTCCTGTGGCCATAGTTGTAAATGAATGGCATATAGCATCAAAAAAACTCATCCCGCCTAGCCTTAACAGAAGCATTTCTGACAAAGTAAAAATAAAATAAATGCCCCACAGTCTTTTTGCTGTCTCTTTAATCCTGGGGTGAAGTTTATCCGGAGCCGGACCAGGTACTTCAGCAACAAATAACTGCATCCCCCCGATACCCAGAATTGGTAATATTGATAAGGATAATACTATTATACCCATACCACCCAGCCATTGAGTAAGACACCTCCAGAACATCAGTCCGTTTGGAATCATTTCGTACTCTTCAGGCCTTAATATTGAGGCACCTGTAGTAGTAAATCCTGACATTGTTTCAAAAAATGCATCTGTGTAGGAAGGTATTGATCCGGAAATATAAAAAGGAATGGCTCCAAATATGGAAAAAACTATCCACCCGAGACTAACAATAATATATCCTTCTCTTTTGCCCAGGCTTTTATCAGATGTCTTAAATAACAGAAACAGTATCAGCCCAATTACCAGTACAATTAATGAAGAAATCAATAAGTATTTATAATCATTTTCACCATACATTAAAGATACAGAGACAGATAGTAGCATAAAAATGGCCTCTATAATCAATAATACACCAAGAATATAGCTAACAACTTTGAAATTTATCATAAAAGCTAATTAATTAAAGAACTTTCCTACTTTATTAATAGCGGAAGGTAACGCGAATACCACTACCCTGTCATCGGGCTTTATAAGAGTATATCCATTTGCAATAAAACTTGATTTATCCCTGATAACACCCCCAATAATGGAACCTTTAGGAAAATCAATCTGGTTTAATGCACCCCTGGTGATTTTTGAGTCTTCCTTTACAATGAATTCCAGTACCTCAGCATCCGTACCGGTGAGGTATTTAATAGAAGTAACAGTTTCACTTGCAGTAAAATGAAAGATACGGCCCGCAGTAACTAATTTTTTATTGATAATTGTATCAATACCCATATTTTCTGCAAGTGTTATATAATCCATATTTTCAACCTCGGCAATTGTCTTTTTAACTCCCATATTTTTGGCTAACACACAGGATAATATATTTGTTTCAGAATCACCTGTAACAGAAATAAAAGCATCCATATTCTTTATGCCTTCTTCAATTAGAAGGTTCATATCCCTGCCATCGCCATTAATCACAAGGGTATTATTTAATAAATTTGAGAGCCGGTAGCTTTTTTCCCTGTCCAGCTCAATTAGTTTTACATTATGCTGGCTGCCCATTTCTTTGGAAGTAAGCATTCCAATCCTGCTTCCTCCAAGAATCATTATATTGTGAATATCAAATTTTTTCTTTCCCGAGAATTCCATTAATCCGGGAATACCGGCCTGGTTACTTACAATATACAGCATATCACCAGCCAGAAATTTATCCTCTCCCCTTGGTATGATTGTCTCCCCGTTCCTTGTTATTGCAACTACTCTATAATTTTGATAATCAATACCCTGAGTGGTCTCAATTATGGATTTATTAATAATTGGTGCATCTTCGTCTAGCTTAACTGAAAATAATGATAATTTGCCACCTGAAAAGTCGGCTATATTAGTAGTTCCTGTTTGCTGTAATAACCCGACTACTTCTTTGGAGGCCAGCATTTCAGGATAAATCATATAATCAATTCCCAGGCTTGTAAAGTGATCCCTGTACTTTGGGAACAGATATTCCTGGTTATCAATGCGGGCAATTGTTTTTTTTGCCCCCAGTTTTTTACTCAATATTGAGGCCGTAATATTAATTTCTTCCGATGTAGCTACAGCAATAAATAAATCAGCACGTTTGACATCAGAATCTATTAGCAAACTGATCGAGGTAGCCGAACCCGTCCTGGTAAGCACATCAAGATTGGCTCCTATCTGTTTTAATT
>CP070654.1:1104152-1107507 GCA_020354785.1 Bacteroidales bacterium | reverse complement strand
TAAAGGAAGATGATTTTAACCGAGGTCTTGCATCAACACCGGAACAAATGATCCAGGGAAAGGTTGCAGGAGTAAAGATCACCTCTAACAATGGTGAGCCCGGGTCAGGTTCGAATATTCAAATCCGCGGTATGAGTTCAGTAAGTACAGGACAGCAGCCGCTGTTTGTGGTGGATGGCATACCACTGGATATTCAGAGTACTGTTCCCGATGCTATGATTTCAGGCGGATGGGCCTCTGGTGCAGCAACAAGTCCGCTTAATTTCATAAATCCCGATGATATTGAGTCAATAGACATACTTAAAGATGCTTCGGCAACTGCAATATATGGTTCCCGCGGGGCAAACGGGGTAATTATTATAACCACAAAAAAAGGAGGGACGGAAGAGGCTAATATTAAATACTCTACATATTACAGTATATCCAGGATCCCCCATACTATTGATGTTTTAACGGCAGACGAGTTTGTAGATGCAAGGGTTGCATATCTGGATAATGTAGATGAGGATGATCAGTCACACTATGGATTTTCGACAAACTGGCAGGATGAGATATTCAGGACAGCTTACTCCAAAAATCATAATCTTTCCATATCAGGAGGTACTGAAAAAAGTTCATACCATGCATCCTTCAATTACCTTGATCAACAGGGAATCATCAGGAAATCGGACCAGAACAGGATGACCGGACGTATCAATGTTTCCCAGAAAGCACTTGACGACAGGTTCAATGTTGATGCCAGAATAACCGCTTCGCAGGTGAAAGGAAACCGTCTGCCCATAGGCGAAACTACAACCGCTGACGGAGACCTGTTAATTCAGGCCATACAGGCAAATCCGACAATGCCTGTTTATGATACAGCAACAGGAGAGCTGTTTCAGGTGCGAAGGATCATTAATCCTGTTGCCCTGCTTGAATATAATGACGACGAAACAAAAACCAACAAAATACTCGCCAGTATCTCACCCTCGCTGGAAATTATTAACGGACTGACATATAAACTGAATCTGGGGCTTGAACATTCGGCCTCGGTGCGGAGAAATGACCAGTATTCGGCATATACTTATCCCCAGGTAGGAGCAATAGGGGCACTGGCACAGAAAGATATTACAAATTATATTATAGAAAATACTATATCCTATTCAACCGGGATAGGAGAAATGCATAATATCAATTTACTGGCTGGACACTCGTACCAGTATTTCTTTACCGAGGGACAGGGAATTTATGCCCGGGAAGTGCAATCCGATGACCTGTTGAGACCCACATACAATATTGAAACAAGTCCGGATGAAGATATATGGGCTTATGCTCTTAAGAATGAGATGCAGTCTTTCTTCGGCAGGATTAACTATAACCTGATGGAGAAGTACTTATTTACTGCGACCTTCAGGCGTGACGGTTCATCAAAATTCGGAGAGAACAACAAGTACGGTGACTTCCCTTCATTTGCTTTCGCATGGAGGGCTTCACAGGAAGAATTTATTAAAAATCTGGGGATATTTGATCATTTGAAATTAAGGTTAGGATGGGGAAAGACTGGCAACCAGGAAATAGGATCAAAGCATTCGCTTTTTGCCCTTTCTGCAACAAACGATGCCAGGGCTTACCTTAACGGGGGCCAGGGTGCTCCTGTTACAAACGGTATAGTGCTCACCAAGACTCCTAATCCTGATATAGCCTGGGAAACTACAGTCTCTACCAATGTTGGTATTGATTTCGGACTTTTCCGCGGCAAGCTATATGGTTCCGTAGATTATTTCCATAAGAAAACTATGGATATGCTGCTTGATATACCTGCAAAACAGCCTGCTCCTACGGAAAGGCAGCTGGTCAATGTGACTCAGGGGTATGTCCTGAATAAAGGCTTAGAGCTGGAGTTAAGCAGTGTTGTTTTATCCAGGGAAAGTTTATTCTGGGAAGTTAGTGGTACTTTCACGAAAATAAATAATGTTGTGGAGGATCTGCCTGTATCATTAATTCAAACGGGCAGGGGAAGCGGACAGGGAATGACGGGTGTCACCGTCCAGGTTATTACAAGCAAGGAACCTATGAATACTTTTTACGGATATAATTTTCTGGGATTTGATACCGCAGGAATGGCAGAATACCAACAGGGCGGTAGCGGAACCGATACCCTGGTATTTTTAGGTTCTCCTCATCCCGATTTTATATGGGGATTAAGCAGTACTATTACTTACAAGAATTTTGATTTCAACTTTTTCTTTGAAGGCGTGCAGGGAAATCTGATTTACAATAATACAGCAAATTCGATTGGCATAATGGGTAATCTGCGCCAATCAAAGAATACATTCCCTGAAACTGTCAATCTGGGAGAAAATCCCAGAAATTCGCTACGGTTTTCTAACAGGTTTATTGAAGACGGCTCCTACCTGAGGCTGTCAAATGTAACACTGGGATATAATTTAGCCTTCAGAAAATTAACACTGGTTGATAATCTGAGATTATATGTTTCAGCTACCAATTTATTTGTAATTACAGATTATTCAGGATATGATCCCGATATAAATACCGATGCTTCTATTAATGGGGTAAATTCAATCGGCATTGATAACTCATGCTACCCGAAACCAAGGACGTTTTTATTCGGGATGAGTATTACATTTTAACCAATAAACTGAAAAACAATGAAAAAGATAATCGTAATACTAATTATCGGATTAACAGTATTTTACGGATGTACTGATCTTAAAGAGGAAATACTGGATGAGACTACAGGAGAAGAAAACCTTGTTTATGAGAATTTATATGCTCTTGTTGCACCTACCTACAATTCTTTTGCCGACTTATACTTTATGAGGCAGGTGTGGGGCATACAGCAGGTAACCACTGATGAGCTGATGATTCCTACCCGTGGTACAGACTGGTTTGATGGGGGCAATTGGCAGATGCATTATCTGCATACCTGGATTCCCCAGCATGAACATGTAGTGATATGCTGGAATGCTCTTGCCAAAGGCATGGCCAGGGCAAATTACAGCCTTCTGCTGATTGATGATTTTGAAACTACTGAAGAAGTGAATTACTTCAGGGCGGAATTAAATTTCCTGAAATGCCTTTACATGTATTATTATATGGATATTTTCGGTAAAGTACCTTTCAGGGAATATACAGAACATAATTTCGGAAAGAATCCCGTAGTTTTTAGCAGGGAAGAGGCTTTTCATTATATAGTAAACAAGATAAAAGAAATAAGGCCCGGTCTTGGGGACAAATATGATGTACCCTATGGCAGGCCTAATAAAGATGCTGCAGCAATGTTCCTGGCAAAGCTCTATCTGAATAAAGAAGTATATACCGGCGAGCCAGCTTATGATTCATGCCTTATATATGT
>CP070654.1:1100687-1104052 GCA_020354785.1 Bacteroidales bacterium | reverse complement strand
GAATAACCACTTCTCCCCAACCGAGGACGCAAGGACGAGCTCGGCGTAGCCAAATGTTTTATGACCGCATGCTAGCGATTGTTATTATGTGTTATTTGAATTTATAATTATTATTTAAGAATACATGTTGGAATTACAATGTTCTAATATTTGGAATCTCAACATCTGATATTTTGTTGAATTGTTTTTTTAACTCATTAACAATATTGTGGTAATTCGATTTTAATATCAGACCATAAATTAAAAGGAATATACTATTAATAATAATTCCTATGTTCAATGTGATAAAATAGAACGGTGTGACAAATAAAAGGCCAAGAAGAAGTAGTATCAATATGCTCCAGAATGGTATCTCAAATCTACAATCTATTATTACACATTCCTTTTTGTCATCAATTGAAACTTGACCCTTGGCTAATATTTTTGTCCAGAATTCTCTTGTGATAGGTCGATACAAGAATATCGAAAACTTATTTTTTACTTTCCTTCCACCAAATACGTTCTCAAATTTACCATGAAATGGTGTAAAGCAGCCTATTTCTGGATTAATATTTTGACCTACGGTAATATCATCAAGGTGTGCCCAAAAATCATTCTCTGTAATATTGTGGAGTCTATATTCTTTTCTTTTTAAACTAATCATAATTCTTGTATTTCATTTTTAATAACCGCTAACTGGTTTGCAATATGGCATGAAGCGGATTGCAAGTCCTTTACTATCAAACTTAGATGAAGATGCAACGAATTAAAAACATCCCAATTAAGTGCTTTACTGCTTTTTGCTATATTGCTTGTTAGCAATAGTAACTATTTGCTTTTTCGATTAAAATGATAATCTGCAAAATCTAAATATTTTTCCCAATCGAATCTTTTTATTCCATGATCCCCTGCCCGTATATGATATCCCATTTTTCCTGTCCAAAGGGGCTTATTTATTTCAGGTAAAGTATCCTTGCTAATAATATCTGAACCAAAAAGTTTATATACCGGGCCAGCATGATATAATGAAAGGAATTCTCCATATGGATCTGCCCATTTGTCTTGTTCGGCACTGCCAACGTAAACAGGCCTTGGGGCTATTAATCCTATTAACATATGTTGGTCAACAGGTAATTCATTTTCCTTATCATTAAAATAATGAAAATTTCTACTGAACCAATGAGGAAATCCAGTATTTATATCCTTTACTGTTTCTCCTGTTTTTCTTCTTGACAGAGCTGCACCTCCACAACCGGAATTATTTGATATTATTATTGCAAACCTTTGGTCAATTGCGCCAGCCCAAAGGGCTGTTTTACCTAACCTGGAATGGCCAATAACAATAATTTGGCTTTTATTGATATGTTCATCTGTTTCAAAATAATCCATTACTGTTGTTAAACCATATGCCCAGGCTGAAATTGAACTTAACTTATTTGAGTCATTTTTTTCAGAATAATCCAATAATGAATGTATTCCGTTTTTAAAACCATCATCAAAATCCGGATCAAGATCACCATAGCAGAAAGTTGCCAGGCCATAACCTCTTTCAAGTATTCTTTCTACCGGCCAACTGGAAGAATCCGAGCCTCGTGATTCGTACGTAGCCTTATGATTAAATATATTGTATTCAGGATTATTGTTGACATAACTTTTGGTAATAGGAATACTTGAATCATGATGAATTGACTGGTTCCCATAAAAGTTCATCCCTAAAAACAAGGGGACTGGTTTTTTTGCATTAGCTGGAATAAAAATCAATAATTCCATTTGTACAGTATCTACTTCATTTATAATAAAGGCAACAATATTTTTTTTTATAGCCTTTCCGTACAATGCATTTAAATCAGTTTTTATAGTTGCAAATTTTATCTCCAGACAGACTTCCGGAACCCCCCCGTATACATATGCCTCAAAAAGTCTAATAATTTCAGGTCTCCTTATATTTATCCAATCCTCCGGTATTTGTATTTTTTTACCATTATTGGAAATCAATAATTCAGGTAATTTATACTCCGGCACTTTTACTTTGTCATAGGTTATCTGGCTATGCACATCGAAGCTCAAAAAAGCTAAAACGAAAATATTGAAGTATAAGTTTGCTTTTTTATTCATTTCAAATATTGATAAGTTTTTATTGCGTGTTAGCCACCGTTATTAATTTTAATACAATTTCTTTCTTTATTTCTAAACTTTGTGAATATGTACAAATTTCCAATAATTTTCAAAAAGTCTTTTACTCGCATAACTGATTTTAATTAATCTTTAAATATTGAAGTGCTGTTTCTGATAAAAATGAAGCCGTCCATATACCCCGGAAAATAACATCGATTAAGAAATTGTACAGGCATATTTTGGTATCCGGTCTCACGCATTACCAATGGACTTGTGTATTTCACAAAATCCTGCTTAAAAAAAATTTTGTGGTTTGACTGCATAGCCAGGTATTCAATACTTCCTTTTACAGGCATTTGAAGCACCTGTGGACCTAGTTTCCATTTCCAGCCTTCCAGAAACATTGCCCCAGCATAACCTTGTCCTAATAGTATACCAATATGGAAGTAATCATCACCATAAGCCTGCGACAAATGCTGCCCCACCGGGATCACCTCGTTGAAATAGGTGAAAGGGGCCTTGCATAAATGGTTATAATGCAGGTAGATGGCGACCACCGAATTATCATTGACAAAACTTTCCATAACCAGCTTCACATTTTGCCACATTAAATAATCCCGGTGTGCCTGCTTCCAATCAAATGAATTGATATACTGTGGATGATACAAAGCTGTATCCGTCCTGCTTTTCAAGGTTTGCAGCAGTACCATGCAGTTAAATCCACCCATTAAAGCTAACAATTCTTTTGTGTTTTTTAGGGCATATTTTAATGGTATCCTGCGGCGTTTACACGCATTTATTAAATTTACCAGCGAATCTACGGTTTTTGAGTGCAATTTCATGCTCGATATAAACCGGTTAAGCTCAGGGGGTGTGCAGTTAGAAGATAAAGGGTATGAATGCTGGTCTATCCCCATTATCCTTACCTTGTCATCATGCCCGGAATTATATTCTTTCACCCAGTTTACAAACCTCTCCAATTCAGGGTCGTCAAAGTGTAATTTACGATAGGTGGTATCGATTTTTTTATAGGGTGGTTGATAACCGAGAAAAACAGAATCAATGGTATAACCATGAATGTATAAATTATACTGTGCCACAAGATCCAATGGCTTCTCCAGCAGCACAAGCCTGCAATTGTGCTTCAGTATCAGTTGTCGGATGTTGTTGCAAACACACCTGGTTGTTTCCGTGCTCCAATGCGCCGTTTCTCCGAAACCTACAATCCTTTTCCCGGCAATTTTCTTAAGCACGCTTTCGGGCAATATCAT
>CP070654.1:1097218-1100587 GCA_020354785.1 Bacteroidales bacterium | reverse complement strand
AACTGATCAATCTGATCAATTCCGTTCTTTAATACAACTATGGTGCTGTCATTTATATACTGCGGATATCTGTAACTTGTATAATATTTTGACTTTTCTTCGGATATATATGAATAATTAGTATAATTAATATTATCTATTTGCTTTTGCCACAAATATTTAAGGGTGTCAAATGTTTCTTTATATAGTTTAGTTTTTGAAAGGTTGCTGTGCTTTTTCAATCCAAAATAAAAAGGACTTATCAAATAAGGTTTCCTTGCAACATTATCCATTACATTACTATAAAAATTTCTGCCATAACGAAGCCTTGAATATGCAACCATATAATAACCGGATTGATAATAGCTGGGAATAAAATCCCTGTATGATCCCAAATACATTTTGTCATAACTAAACCTTCCTTCATTTTCTGTTAATAATGCTTTCAACTTCATTTCAAATGAAGGAAGGCGGCCCCTGCCTGAACTTGAGAGTGCGGTTTCTGTGACAACAGCATCTCCTTCCATAAACCACAGTGGCACGTATCCGACCATAGCCCCTGTTGCCTGTTGTCCGAAAATCAATGACAGAAATTTTGTCAATCCCTGGTTCAGCTTATCGACCTGGACTATATGTCTGAATTCATGCAGGACCAATTGTTCAAGCCAGTCTTCCGCATAACTATCCGGGGGAGGCGTTGTAACAAATTCCATACGCTTGGGAGCCCAGGATACATACCCATTGGATAAAACAGAACTATTATGAAGAATAACTGATACTTTCTGTGGTTTCTTGTCAAGACTTTCTGAAATATATGTATAGGAATAATCCAGCAGGTTAGCTAATCTGTTTGCTTCCTTATAAAATTCTTTCGGATAAATTATCTGGAAGTACTCAGTTTTAATCTGTTCCCAGACAGTCAGGAAAGGATCCTGGCCGGTTGTAAAAAATTGCGAATATCCCTGCGGTAAATTTAAAATCAGTAAATAAAATGCAAAAAGTACTCTCCGGAAGTAATTAACTTTTAATTTCAATTTAATTAATCTTCAGTTCAACAATTATCTAAAAATAATCACTTAATACTCTTAACCTTTTCTGAATCCACAATCTTGAACAGCCTGTCAGATCGTCTTACAACCTTCTCTACCGGGATCGAAAATCTTTCTCCCTGTATTGTTTCGGGTACGTTTTTCAGATCAACTCTTATTTCTTTAACAACAGTCTGTATTACACCTGTTGTCGGTCCTGTTATCAATATCTCATCCCCGACACTTAACTTGCTGGCTTCACATGTAAATTCTGCAACTTTTATTTTATCATAATAGTTCATCCCTTTTCCAACAAATACTTTCTTGCTTGTTGCCTTTGATCCGTATATATCACTCCACTCTCCCAGCTTCTGCCCCAGGTAATACCCGTCCCAGAATCCCCTGTTAAAAACGGCAGATAATTTCTTCTTCCATCTGCTGACCTTGTTCCGGTTATATGTGCCTTCCAGATATGAATTTATTGCCTCATTGTAGCATTCGGTAACTGTTTTTACATATTCCGGAGGTCTTGCCCTGCCTTCAATTTTCAGAACCCTCACCCCGGCCTCAAGAATTTTATCCAAAAAATGAATTGTACATAAATCTTTTGGCGACATCACGTATTCATTATCAATATCCAGTTCAAATCCTGTTTCTTTTTCTCTTACAGTATATGCACGCCTGCAATCCTGAAGGCATTCACCCCTGTTTGCCGAGAAGTTATGCTCATGCAAACTCAGGTAACACTTTCCTGATATCGACATACATAGTGCTCCGTGAATAAATAATTCAAGTTTTACAAGGTCTCCTGAAGGGCCCTTAATTTTATGTTTTATTACGTACTTCGCTATATCAGATATTTGATTTAAACTGAGCTCCCTGGCCATCACTATTACGCCGGCATAACTGGAAAAAAACCTGAAAGATTCTATATTGCTGACATTGACCTGGGTTGAAATATGTACATCCATCCCTATTGACCTTGCATAATCTATAGCTGCCAGATCGGAGACAATTACTGCATCAACTCCGGTTTTCTTAGCCTGGTTTATAATTTCTTTAATTCCGGACAGTTCAGAATCATATAATATTGTATTTAAGGCAAGGTATGCTTTAATGTTATTTTCCTTACAAATACCGGTAATTTTTTCCAGGTCCTCTTCATTAAAGTTATATGAAGACCTTGCCCTCATATTTAATTTTCCCAGGCCGAAGTATATTGAATTTGCTCCTCCCTGAATAGCTGCAATAAGCGAATCAAAAGAACCTGCAGGAGCAGATAAATCTATATTTTCTCTCTTTAATTTCATTTCACTTTTGATGCCCATTTTCTCGTTCCTATATGTTTACATGATTCAGTTGCAACAGAAGCGGCATTTTTTAAAGCTTCTGTAAAATTATTCCCTTTTAAGAAATAAAAACAAAAAGCTCCGTGAAAAACGTCTCCTGCTCCCAGGGTATCAACAGCATTAATTCTGGTTACACTTATTTTATTATACTCTTTTCTGTCTTTATAGAGAATTGGCTTCTCTCCACGTGTGATTGCAATTCTTTCACAACTTCCTGAAGACATATATTCAAATACTTCATCTGTGCTTTTTACCCCCGGTGGATAAAATTTTTCAGAACAAACAGCCACATCAATAAAATCGAGCAGTTTTTCCATGCCGTTTTTCCAGCTTCCCCCGTCAATAACAACAGGGATTGATAATTTTTTTGCTTCCCTGGCAATAACAATTGCTCTTTCTATATAAAAACAATCCAGGAGTACTATCTTATAATATTTTAGTTCCCTTTTACAAAAGTCTTTTAAGTATTTATCATTGTTACCGGTAATCCCTGTATTTGTTTCGGGATCAACTGTCACTATCGTACGACTACCTGTATTTCGTGAAGTTATTATAGAGCTTATAATCGGACTGGTATTTGCATTCAAACTTACATCATACAATTTTACATTATAAGTTGCAAGATCATTATTAATAAATTCTGTAAAAAAATGATTACCAACGGATGTAATTAATGCAGCACGGCCACCAAGATTTGAATATGTTATAGCTGCATTTGTAGCAGGGCCTCCTGAATAAATATTACTTTCCCTTACCACAGACTTGGTATTGACTTCAGGAAATTCATTCATCATAAATTGTATATCTACAGTACTTAATCCTGCAAAAAGTCCTTCCATATCTATAAAATAATGATTTTTAAAATTCTATCTCAACATAAACCGGGCAGTGGTCAGAATGATTCACCTTATTTAAAATACCTGCGGCTTTTAATCTGGGTTTTAGTGATTCTGATATCATATGATAGTCAATTCTCCAGCCCAAATTCTTAGTTCTCGCATTAGCCCTGTAGC
>CP070654.1:1093720-1097118 GCA_020354785.1 Bacteroidales bacterium | reverse complement strand
TATTCTTTGCTGTTGCTGTTGCTGTTGTTGTGATTGCTCATCAGCATATACCGGCTGGTATTCTCTTTTGCTGGCCTCCAGTTCACTTGTATCCAGCTTGCGCGGGCCGGGAGCATTTTGTATTTCGCTTGAATCACGTACAGGAATATGGCCTCTCATTAATACACCGACTACATCCTTGTTTATCTTATCTACCATTGTTTTAAAGAGCTCATAAGATTCAAATTTGTAGATCAGCAGGGGATCCTTCTGTTCATAGGTGGCAGCCTGAACAGATTGTTTCAGGTCATCAAGCTCGCGAAGGTTTTCTTTCCAGGATTCATCAATAGTAGCCAGGCTGATAGATTTTTCATATGACCTTACAAGTTCTTCGCCCTTAGTATTGTTAGCCTTTTCAAGATTAGCTAATATGTGGTATGTCTTTGTTCCGTCTGTAATTGGTACTACAATATTCTCATATACTTTTGATTGTTTTTCATAAACATCTTTTATAACCGGATAAGCCTGTTTTGCAATAACTTCCTGTTTCCTCTCGTAAGATTCGCGCATTGTAGCGTATAATTTCTCAATAATATCTTCAGCACTTAATTTCAGGTACTCCGATTCATCAACCGGTGAGTCAATAGATAGAATTCTCAGTACTTCAAATTTAAATTCTTCAAATTCAGCATTTCCATGAAGTTCATTAACAATGCTTTCGCAAACATCATACATCATGTTTGCTACATCAATCTGGATCCTCTCACCAAAGAGAGCGTGTTTTCTTTTGGTATATATTACTTCGCGCTGTGAATTCATTACATCATCATATTCAAGCAGCCTCTTTCTAATTCCGAAGTTATTTTCTTCAACCTTTTTTTGCGCTCTTTCAATTGAACGTGTTATCATACTGTGCTGAATCACCTCACCCTCTTTTAATCCCATCCTGTCCATTAAAGAGGCTATCCTGTCAGAGCCGAATAATCGCATAAGGTCGTCTTCAAGGCATACATAGAACTGTGATGATCCGGGATCACCCTGTCGTCCTGAACGGCCTCTGAGCTGTCTGTCAACCCTCCTTGATTCATGCCTTTCTGTTCCTATTATAGCTAATCCGCCGGCTTTTCTGACTTCTTCGGTCAACTTGATATCTGTACCCCTGCCAGCCATATTTGTAGCTATTGTTACAGTTCCTCTTTTACCAGCATCAGCAACAATATCGGCTTCCTTCTGGTGCAATTTTGCATTCAGCACATTGTGCTTTATACCCTTCATTTTAAGCATACGGCTTAATAATTCAGATATCTCAACAGATGTTGTACCAACAAGAGCAGGGCGGCCATTATCAATAAGATTGACAATTTCGTCAATTACCGCATTGTATTTTTCACGCTTTGTTTTATAGACCAGATCTTCATGGTCGCCTCTTATGACGGGTTCGTTTGTTGGAATAACCACAACATCAAGTTTATAAATATTCCAGAACTCGCCCGCTTCAGTTTCTGCAGTACCTGTCATTCCTGCAAGTTTCTCATACATCCTGAAATAATTCTGTAGTGTTATCGTTGCAAAGGTCTGTGTTGCAGCTTCAACCTGAACCCTCTCTTTTGCCTCAATTGCCTGGTGTAATCCATCTGAATAACGCCTTCCTTCCATTATACGCCCGGTTTGCTCATCAACAATCTTAACCTTATTATCAATTACCACGTATTCGACATCCTTTTCGAATAATGAATATGCTTTAAGTAGTTGGTTTACAGTGTGAACCCGTTCTGACTTAATTGCATAATCCTGCAGTAATGTATCTTTCTTCTGTAATATTTCTGTTGCGTCTAAATTTGATTTTTCCAGCTCGGCAATTTCTGATCCGATATCAGGAAGAATAAAAAAGTCGGTTTCTTCGGCAGAAGTTGTAATTAAATCAATACCCTTTTCAGTCAGCTCTATTGAATTAAGTTTTTCATCAATAACAAAAAATAAATCATCAGTCACCTTGTGCATATTTTTATTATTCTCCTGCATATAGAAGTTTTCCGTCTTGAGTAATAATGTCTTATTACCCTGTTCACTCAGAAACTTAATAAGAGCTTTATTCTTTGGTAATCCTTTAAATGACTGAAGAAGTTTAAATCCGCCATTTTCATTGTTACCGTCATTGATCAGTTTCTTTGCTTCTGCCAGGAAATCATTTACGAGCTTTTTCTGGGCATGCACCAGTTTTTCAACCTTGGGCTTCAATTCTTCAAATTCCTGGTTATCTCCCCGCGGAACAGGGCCGGATATGATTAAAGGAGTTCTTGCATCATCAATCAGAACCGAGTCAACCTCGTCAACAATTGCATAATTATGCCTGCGCTGAACAAGATCCTGGGGGCTTATTGCCATATTATCCCTCAGGTAATCAAATCCAAATTCATTATTTGTTCCGTATGTAATATCTGCTTCATAGGCTTTGCGCCTTCCTTCGGAATTTGGCTGGTGTTTGTCAATACAATCCACGAATAAACCGTGAAATTCATAAATAGGGCCCATCCACTCAGCATCTCGTTTTGCCAGATAATCGTTTACTGTCACCAGGTGCACTCCCCTTCCTGTCAGTGCATTTAAAAACACAGGTAATGTAGCCGCCAAGGTTTTACCTTCACCGGTAGCCATTTCTGCAATTTTCCCCTGATGAAGAACAACACCACCTATTAACTGCACATCGTAATGTACCATATCCCACGTAATCTCATTACCACCGGCAATCCATTTGTTGCTATACCTTACTTTATCACCTGTGATTTGTATATGTGGCTTTGTAGCAGCCAGATTTCTGTCAAATTCCGTGGCAGTTGCTTCCAGGTATTCATTGTCGTTAAATCTTCTGGCAGTCTGCTTTACTATCGCATATGTCAGGGGCAGTACCTCATCAAGAATATCTTTTAGTTTCTTGTCTATATCCTTTTCAATATTATCAATTTGATTATATATCCTTTCAATCTCATCTATAGTAGGTTTCTCATTCTCAATCTTTTCCCTGAGTTTTTTAATTTCTTCCTGTTCAGGTTTTATATGATCCCTTATCTGTTTTTTTACATCGATTGATTTTGCCCTCAATTCATCATTTGATATTGATTCAAGCCTGTCATATTCTTCAATTATCATATCAACAAACGGAGCTGTTTCCTTTAAATCCCTTTCATATTTGTTGCCAAATATTTTACCTAATATGTTTGTTACCAGACCCATATTATTTATGCTTTAAATATGAAAAAATCAAGTGTCAAAGATAGTGTAAATTAGTGAATTTTAGTAAACACTAAATAATATGAATCCCTTTTTTGTGAACAAAATCATATAGTAGTACGATAACTTTTAGTTATCTTTATTGTTTATACAAAAGCAAGGTTTTAAAGTGACAGGAAACAAATACAATA
>CP070654.1:1090219-1093620 GCA_020354785.1 Bacteroidales bacterium | reverse complement strand
GAAATCATATCCTTATGCAATCTATAATACACAAGAGGTTCAGGTAATATTTCTGCTTTTCTTTTAGCAAGTACTCTTATCCAGAACTCATAGTCTTCAGAGTTTAAAAATCTTTCATTATAGTAACCTGCATCATTTAAAATACTTCTTCTGAAAATTACTGAAGAGTGACAGAAAAGATTATTTTTTAATATTTGTCTTTTAATCTGTGCATAGGCAAAAAATTGCTTTTCCTTTGTATTTATAATATTACCGGATTCATTAATTACTTTTTTTGCTGTTCCCAGTAAATATGTGGAGGGATTATTAGCAAGGTGCTCTATTTGCTTGCGGAGTTTCTCCTTAAACCATACGTCGTCTGAATCTATGCGGGCAATAAACATTCCTTTAGCCATGTTGAGAGCCAGGTTAAGAGATTTTGAAACGCCCAGATTTTTATTGTTATAATATACCTTTATCCTGCTGTCCATTTTTTCATATTCGGCTAAAATCTGAGAAGTAGTGTCTGTTGAGCAATCATCAATTATTATTAGTTCAAATTCCTTATAACTCTGTTCCAAAACAGAATTAACTGCATCTTTTAAATATTTCTCGCCATTGTAAACAGGCATTATTATACTAACAAGGTAATTCATATAAAACTTAGTAAATATCTTCAATAGATTTAAGAATTTTCATTACTATATCATCCCAGCAAATGTGCATGGATATTATTTTTTCACCCTCGTTTAGCTTTTCAGTTATTGTTGTCCTGTTTTTAAATGCAGACTCCAGTGTGTTATATATGTCCCGGGCTGAAAAGGGATTAAAATAAAAGGCTGCATTACCGCATACTTCCTTTGCAAATTCTCTGTTTGAAGTGAATATCGGTTTTCTGAATTTTAAAGCGTCTACATATACTGAAGAAAAGGATTCCAGCAGAGTCGGCAAAATAACAGCATCTACCTGGTCATATATAAAATTCAGGTTAAAGGGTGCTATCTCACCCAGGTTCTTAATATAATCATTTAACTGCAGTTTTGTTATGGAACGTAAAATTCTCCCGGCTCCCTTACCCTGGTTTGATTTGATGGTCAGATATATTATATACTTTGAATTGTACTTTTTAAATAGCGACGCCAGATCTAATAAAATTTCAAGGTTTTTATGTTCATAATACCGGCTGAATGCCAATAGTTTTATTTTATTCTTTTCCCTTATCACAGGAATTTTTTTTGACTCAGAATTATCAAATAGGGTTGTACAGGAATTTGGTATAATGATTGTCCTGGGTAAATAATTGAATTTCTTGAATAACAGGTTGTTTTGGAGCTTTGACTGAGAAAAAATCAATGCCAGGTTATTAAGTCTCCTTCTGAAAGAGAAGTTGCGAAGTTTGTGTTTAATTTTATTTGTAATACTTAAAGGTATATTATTAAAGCTGGCCAGAGTCAGAAACGGATTATCAAATAATAAAGCCTGTTTTTTATAATTCGGGACCGGCAGATTACCTAAAGATATTACAAAGTCAATTTTATATTGTATGATTTTTTGTTTTATCCAGATATAGTCCAGAAAAAACCTGAAAATCCACAGATGAAGTATTCCCGGAACGGTATCAAGGATTAGCCCGTCACTATGAAATCTCTCAAATCCGACATTTCGTGGAGCTATAATTATTGCAGGATGAATACTATTTAAATTTGTAAATGCCTTGATAAAATTCAGTGCAACAGTTAATCCTCCTCCATATTTTACAGTTGAAGCATTAATAAGGATATTCATTTTTCATAAGAGCATAAATGCAAATTTTCCTTTTTCCTGTTATCAGTATTAATTTTTGGGTATGTTTTTTTATCCAGCCTGATACTTTTAAAAGTATAACCTTTATCCTGCATAACTTTAAGTACTTCAGGCAAGGCATAAAGAACCTTTTCCCTGGCTTTAACAGAATCATGAAAAACAATGATAGAGCCCTGCCGTATATTATTTAATACAATGGACAGGCATTTCTCTTTGGATATGGATTTTCTGAAATCAAAACTCATAACATCCCACATGATAATATTGTAAAAGTATCTCAGGTGTTTAAGCTGGGCTCTTTTTATTTTGCCATAGGGTGGCCTGAAGAGATTTGAATTGATGAATGAACCGGCAAGTTCTATATCACTATAGTAATCATTGCTTTTTGTTTTCCACCCTTTTAAATGACTGTATGTGTGATTACCGGCAGCATGACCTTTCTTCAGAATCTGGTTGTAAATTTCAGGATATCTTTCTACATTTCTGCCAATGCAGAAAAATGTAGCTTTGGCATTGTATGTTTCCAGTATATCCAGGACCTCTAAAGTTATGTCAGGAACAGGTCCGTCATCGAAAGTCAGGTATAAGTCCTTTTCACTGCTGTACAAGTCCCAGATAAGACTGTAATAAATCTTTTTTATAATATATGGTGTCCTGGCTGAAACCATAAAATCATGATCGAGAGAAATTTAATTCTAAAGCATATGTATGCAACTTTTCTTCAATTTGGCGTGTTAGTTCATCCTGCTCATACAATTTTGAAATTCTCACCAGCTCGCTTAAAATATGCAGGGCTAATCTCTTCTCATATAAAAGACAATTATTGTATTTATCCTGAAGACTTATATAGTAATCCAGATCATTATATACATTTTCAGAAAGAATACCTGTTATTTGATTTGCCCTTTCAATTTCTCCTAATTTATAGTAGCCATCAATCATAGAGATGTTAAATACATCAAATTTTACTATTGAATCGGGCATTATTTCAAGGCATTTGTCAAGAACGACTTTGGCCGAATCATATTTATTTTCGGCAATTAATACTGCCGATAATGATGTAAAATTATTTCTGAAATTTGAAAGCATTCTCAATACGTTCTCGTCAAGATATATATCCGGATTTTCTATACCCCCCCATTTAAATTTATTTATCATATTATTATACATTGTTTTGGTATCAATACTTCCCCTGTAGTATACCCTGTCTTCAGATTTTAAGGGGACGATTCTGTAGGCAAGTCCTTTAACCTGAAAATAACTGTCAAGATTTAAATAATTATCACTTGAAACAGTAATAGCATAGTAAATAGGTCGCTGCCAATTGTTAGTTGCCAGAAAATCAAGTACCATCAGGTGATTCTTTGTAAGATATCTTCTATTAATTTCAAACTTAACAGAAGGGACTAAATTACCTGCCATTTCAGGTCTTATTGTATTGTTCTCAATTACTTCTGCCGAATCTACATGTATACTAAACCTTTTATTAGGAAAATGATCTACTCTTTCACGGTAGTTTGGTAACATCTTAGTCCTTGGATCATCATCAGCAAGAAAATCTATTGCCTGTTTTAAATCTGTATATCCGCTAAGTCTTTCAATGATATGTACTATATCCC
>CP070654.1:1086713-1090119 GCA_020354785.1 Bacteroidales bacterium | reverse complement strand
AACGGGGATTTAAATTATTCATTGTCTGATGCTTATGCCCAGGCTGCGGCATGTACATATTTCAGTACTTATGAAGGCTTTGGAAATGCATTTGTAGAAGCAGTACTGGCAAAAAGGCCAATTTTTGTAAATAATTATAAGCCGGTTTACTGGCCCGATATTGGCAGCAAAGGATTTAAAACTGTTATGCTGGAGGATAATAATCTAACTGATAAGGCCCTGGAAGAAATGAAGGAGATTATATATAATAAGAAACTGGCAAAGGAAATTGCTGAATATAACTATGCACTTGGAAAGAAATTATTCTCGTATGATACCTTAAGAGATAAACTGGAGGAACTCATAGGTAAAGCTGTAAAAGCCGCAAAATAATACTGCTGAATATTAAGGAAACATAAGCTCTGAAATTATATAATCAGAGATAAATTTGCCTTTCTCTGTTAATTTAAGAATATTCCTGTCTTCTGTTAAATTGCTTCCATCAAGAAACTTTTTAGATTTACCGGCTATGTGAGCTGAGTATTTCGCACCAAAAGAGCTTTCTATATAAGAAAGATCAGTTCCCCACATAGTCCTCAGTGAAGTCAGAATATAATCATTATACTTCATTGTGGCATCCAGTGTTTCTTTTTCCGTATATGGCCTGCTATTGTTGACACCCTCAATATATTTGTTATTATCTGCAATGTTCCATTGCCGTGAAATATAATTATATGAATGCGCTGAAGGACCTATGCCCAGATATTTCTTTTGCTTCCAGTAATTTGTATTATGAATTGAATAATACTCATCTTTTGCAAAATTCGATATCTCATAATGAATGAATTTATTTTTTTGAGCCAGTTCAATTAATAATTCAAATTGCTTCAGACTTTCATTATCTGATAACTGTGATAGTACACCTTCATTTAATAAGCGGTAAAATTCTGTACCGGGCTCAAATGTTAAATGGTAAGCCGAAATATGCTGTACATTCAGTTTAAAAGCCTGTTTCAAGTTTGATTTCCATCTGTCAGCTGTCATTCCCGGAAGTCCGTATATTAAATCAATACTGATATTTGAAAATCCGGCTTCCTGTGCATAAGCTACAGATTCTTTTGCCTGTACTGAATTATGCCGGCGGTTCAGTAATTTTAGGTCTTCGTCATAAAATGATTGAATGCCAATACTTAGCCGGTTTATCAGAGTGTTTTCAATTAATTTTTGAAGATACTCCCTGCCAAGATCATCAGGATTTGCTTCAAGAGTTATTTCCGGATTGTCATCAGTCTTAAAATTATTCCGGATAGTGGATATTATGAGGTTTATTTCAGAGATTTCCAGTATTGAAGGAGTCCCTCCGCCAAAATATATTGTTTCAACAAAATCATGGCCGAGGTAATTTTTTCTTAGCTCGATTTCTTTAACCAGGGATTTCAGCAAAACATTTATGTTTTCATCAACCAATGCTCTGTGAAAATTGCAATAATGGCACATTTTTCTACAAAAGGGAATATGAATATAAATGCCGGCCATAAATTTATTACCGAATAATACCTTTTCAGATAATTATAAAACAAAGCTAAAAAGTATTAATGTTAAAGGCCGAATAAAATTCTGATTTTTATAAAGGATGAATAAGAAAAGATAATTATTTAGAATGAGCCGGGAAAGAGTAATTATTTGTTGATAGGGTACGGAGCGGCATTATCAGATATCAGAAATCCTTTATAATTATTCTTTTTAACAATACTATAAGCCCAGTTGCAAAGTTCTTCACGAGAGCTGTTCATGAGGCTTCCGGGAATATTAAGCTTTGACCATCCTCTGCCCGGTTTTGAAATAAATACATGTCGTTTCATTCGTTTTATTTTCAAAAAGATTATTAAATAATCAAACTAACAGATTATAATATAATCAATATATTTAATAATTCAAAGAAATTTTTAAGTTTTTTAATTCAAATAAAAGTCTGAATTTAGAATACGTCTTCCGGGCAGTTTGGCAGGAATTTTGTTATTTATAAAGAAAATTAACAATAATGTAATATATTTGATTGTAAATTAAATATTTGGAATCATGGGAAATTTCGATAAAGTAGTAGAAAAGAAGATAAAGGAAGCAATAGAAAATAATGAGTTCGACAACCTTGAAGGATTCGGCAAGCCATTGGATAATTCAGAATATTTTAATAGTCCTGAAGAAGACAGAGTTGCTTTTCATATTATGAAGAATGCGGGAATTGTACCTGAAGAATTAAAGATTAGAAAGGAGATAAACCATCTTATAAAAGAAATTAAGGATTGCACAGATAAGACAGAGAAGGAAAAACTTAAAAAAGAACTCTCAATGTTATATACGGAGTTTGAACTGGTTATGGAACAGAAAAAACTGAAAAAAACAAAATAATAATACTACAGGACAAATCCTGGTTTATTTACTGCCCCTGAGGTAAATATTCCAGAAATACTGCATATTCAGATTCAAAATCCTGCCCTTGCGGACTACCAATACTTTCCCATACTTCATCAATTGCATCAAGTCTATTTCCCGGATCAGGGTGAGTACTCAGGAATTCGGGGGTGCGAACCTGGCTTGCTTCCTCCATTTTGTTAAAAAAGCCTGAAATGCCCCGTGGATCATAGTCAGTATCTGCTGCATATTTAACAGCGTATTCATCGGCTTCATATTCCTGGTTCCTGCTGTAGGCCAGTGTACTTAAACCTTTAGCTATTCCAGCGGCATATTCCTCCAGCTGTGACGGATTTTCACCGAGAATTATGGAAATTATAACACTTACTGCCATTTCACGTTCCAGCCTCTGGGCAGAGTGTCTTCTGTCAACATGTGCTATTTCATGAGCCATAACCCCTGCAAGCTGGGCTTCATTATCAAGATATGCCATCAGGCCTGTATAAAAATAAAGATAACCGCCCGGTGCTGCAAATGCATTAAGAACATCCTCATCAATAATTCTTATTGTCCATTCAAAGTAGTCTTTTCTGTTTAATCCATCAGATACAAGAATTTTGTTCATTATATTGTTCAAATATGCATAGGCACCATGATATTCATTTTCATCAATAACATTATAATCCTCAGGCGAGTTTATAACAAGGCTGTCAAGTTGTTCCCCGAAGGAAATTTCCTGGTTTTTGGAAATAAGCCCGCTTTTTTCCTTTTCACACCGGATTAGAATAACAGATACAAGAGTGATTAATATTATGATTGGTTTTTTCATTCTTTTAAAAATTTATGATTATTTAAAAATTAATTAAAAATTTGAGAATTCTGACTTCATGCAGGACAACCACTTCGCTGTTACATGATTTCTTTCAAATTTAACTGATATTTACCGATTTATACATAGCTTTTGCCGATTATTTGTTTTTTCCAGTTGTATTGCTTCATATTTTTGGCATAAAAT
>CP070654.1:1083167-1086613 GCA_020354785.1 Bacteroidales bacterium | reverse complement strand
GATATTTAAATCGTATAATATCTGTCATATTGTGCGCTATAACTAGCTTTTCCGATGCCAGGGGAAGACTCAGTTCCGGAAGGTTTTTGAGAGTATCCTGGGATCTTAGTGGTGATATGTATAAACTCAAACATAGAAAAAAGAAGCTAAAGACTGCAGTTTTACTTTTAATTGATGATTTAATGGTCATAATATTCAGTTTTAGTAAATGGCTACATATATTTTGCTGCCAGTTTATTTAATATTTAAAATTTAATTCCTGGCCGGGCTGGCATTCAATAGTCTTACCATTAACAGAAAATAATCTTCCTGCCCTGTTTGACTTCATTGCACGAACCACTACATTCTTTCCCGTTACTGTTAATGAATAACTATCTCCCTTGTAGATTAAATTAAATGTAAGTGATTTCCACTTTTTATACATATTCGGGTTTATGGTTACCTTTTCTGCATCTGCTGATAATCCTGCAAAACCAAAAACAGCAGTCATCCATGCGCCTCCGTTTGCTGCGGGATGCGAGCCTCCCATAAATATAGTGCCAACATATACTTTATATTTTGCTTCAATATCCAGTTTTGCTGTTTTTAAGAAGTAATTATAAGCATAATCTGTTTTCCCGATATCAGCGGCAACCATAGCATATGCACATGCGCTCAGGCTCGAACCGTGTTCTGTGCGGGGTTCATAATATTCCCAGTTCGCTTTCTTAATTTCCCTGGAGAACCTGTTTTTAAAGATGTTCATCATCATAATCACATCAGCCTGTTTAATAATTTGTGTCTGTACTGCAATTCCCTGTCCAGCACCCATGTATTCATCAGGATGAATGATTCTTTTCTTAAGTTCTTCCCTGGAAACATCTTCCAGCTTATAGTAGGCATCGAACTGTTCTATCACCCCTGTTTCCGGATCAGGCTCAGGCAGATATATAAGGTCAGATGCTTCTCTGAACCCATCAATCTCATCCGATATCTTTATTTTATCTATGAGTTTTTTAAGCTCATCGGGGTACTTGCTTTTCAGATAATAGACTGTTGCTATTGCCACCTCAAAAGTAACCTTTACAACCATGTTTGTAAATGCATTATTATGAACATTTTCATGATACTCATCCGGGCCAACAACATCGAGCACTTCATAACGGTTTTTATTCTTTTTAAAATAAGCATAAGAATAATAAAACCGTGCACATTCTAAAATAACTTCAGCACCTCCTTCGAGGAGTAACGAATCATCACCTGTCATTTTGAAGTATTCCCATTGCGCAATAGCTACATCACCGCTTATATGAACCTGCCTGTCGCGGAAATGGGTACGAAGGTTGCGTTTGGTTATAGGATCACCAATGTTAAAATATGTGCAGGCTTCATCACCGGTTTCCTGACTTTCCCAAGCATAAAAAGCACCCCGGTATCCCGGGCCCTCTGATTGGGCCTTTCTCCTGGCACCGTCAAGGGTATTAATCCGATACCTTAATAATTCAATTGCAACTTCGGGGTAAGTATGAACAAAAAACGGAAACATAAACATTTCCGTATCCCAGAAAATTGCTCCTTTATATACCTGCCCCGAAAGCGCCCGGGCAGGGATTGAATTGGAGCTGCCCTTTACAGGAGCAACAATTAATAACTGGAAGATACTGTATCTTAAAGCTAGCTGAGCCTCTTTGTCGCCATCAATTATAACATCGCACAATTCCCATCTTTTCTGCCATTTTATATTGTGTGCTTTCAGGCATTCATCATATCCGGCATTTTTAGCCTCATTAACCAGGTCATCTGCCGCCTTTTTTACATTATTATCTGGCGTATCCTGACCTTTAAATACAGCTGAGTATTTATTAAATGAGTATGTTTTCCCGGCTTCAGCCTTTAAATTAATTTCTCTGAGAATGCGGTTTTTTTCATTAATATGTTTCTCTGCACCAAAATTCATATCGATCGCTTCGGCAACAGCCAGCGGAATCCCTGCTTCATGGGTTTTTGCATCAACGACAAGAACATCTCTACTTACAGTGCTATTAACTTCTGTTAAATGGGGCCCGTTCAGGTCCCATATATTAAAATCTATACCTGTCCTGATAATAATTTCGGTATCAGCGCTGCATGAAAAGGAATATTTTATAACCAGCAGATTCGGTTTGTCAATGCTGAGAAAACGCTCAGAATTTATTGTGACTTCTTTCCCTTTTACAGTAAATGTTGTTTTTCTTTCGAATTTTGCATTCTTAAGATATAAAGTTTGTCTGTGAGTCTTTATAGCGGTTTTCAATGCCGATACTTCTTCTCCATCTACATATATTTCAGTATATCCGCCATTCGGAGCATTGACCGGCTCTCGCCATGCATCTCCAACCTTATCAAATATACCTGCAAGAGTTATACCTACCAGTTCTTCGGATCTGAATTCGTCTAAGGTTCCCCGGTAACCCATATACCCGTTAGATATCTGGTAAATGTTACCGTTACGCATAATTGCCTCCTTCTCATTGACAAACCTGTTGGTGGTAACTTTCCAGAGATTACTGGCATCATTCATTTTATCCCTTACTTTTTAATCTTATCAGTTACAAAAGTCATAGTAATTGCGGCCACAATCATAGCTCCTCCCCCAAAAACAAGGGCGTAGATTGCCTGGCCATGAAATAATGTTCTTACAATAAATCCCAGTACTGCTGATGCCACAATCTGAGGAATTACAATAAAAAAATTAAAAATACCCATGTATATTCCCATTTTTCTGTATGGTAAAGCACTTGTTACAATAGCGTACGGCATGGTAAGAATACCTGCCCATGCTATACCAACACCTGCCATTGAGAGCAGTAAAAGCTTTGGTTCTTTAAAGAAATACATGGATATTAAACTTATTCCTCCAATAAGCAGGCACACTACATGAGTTGAAACCCGGCTTGTCTTTTTTGCAATTACCGGAAGCAGGAAGGCAATAAGTGCCGCAACACCATTATAAACAGCAAATAATACTCCCACCCAGTTGGCTCCTTCGTTGTAAACTAATGATTTTGTATCTGAACTGCCAAAATGAAAGCTTGTAACGGCCGCTGTTGTGTAGATAAACATAGAGAAAAGAGCAAGCCATGTAAAAAACTGAACAACAGCAAGTTGCCCCATGGTTTTCGGCATGTTTTTAAGGTCGTAAATAATTTCAACCAGTCCACTGTTTTTGCCTTTTGAATAACGTAATGCTGCAATCCACTGTATGATTCCATAGAAAGGGATGCCGAAAGAAAGTATATACAGTGCCTGATCCAAATTGAATTTATTAATCAGGTATGTGAACACTAAGCCAATAGCCACTAATACAAGTCCTTCAATATAATATTCTCTGGTTTTTAGTGAAATTTCGCTACCTTCTTTTGCGGCCGCACCGGTTTCAGGAACATTAAATGCTTGCTGCTCTTCAGGTGAATATTCTCTGGTCGACA
>CP070654.1:1079585-1083067 GCA_020354785.1 Bacteroidales bacterium | reverse complement strand
ATAACCCACCCGGCCTACCCACTTTTCCGGTAAGGGTTTTTCCATATCCACTGTTATGGTAAATGCTTTTCCTTCAGCTTTTACCTTAACGTTGTATTGCAGCTCCAAATCAGGATATATAATTGGATTAAAGCCTTTGCGCGATCTGCCTTCATCAGGATAGCTGCATGGCATTCTTATCTCGTTATTCAGGGTGTCGACAATTCTGCTTATCAGGCCGATCTGCTGGGGACTGCATCCTATCTTTTCAAAACCTTCACCAAGCTTCGGTAAAGGCTGCCATTGTCCGGGTGACGCATCCAGACGCAGGTTACCGTTAGTGGCTACCCTGTTGCCGTGTTGTATTATTTCCACCCCACCCTGGTGGCCTTCGGAAAAGGAATTATTAAAGACAAGTACATTAAGCCCGGGCATCTCAAAATATCCCTGCTCACAAATGATTAATTCTCTTTGTTTAGATACCCTTTCACATCCGGTAAAGAGTGCGACAAATACAAATATGAGAAGGTGTAATTTTCTATAATTAGTTATTGTAAATGCATTTCGTTTCATGGTAAAATTATTTAAGGAACAGTGCCTGTAAAACATTTTTTTAAAGGTAGTATCTTTCCTAAAAGTATTATTTTGCAATGTCAGGGTATTTTTTTGAATCAATGCGCTTATACTTTTCTAAACCATATAATTGTGAATATGAGGTAATTTCGCTCCACTCTATTCTCATTTCTTCGTGATCATCTGAAAAACTTATATGCCTTTTAAAGGCCTGATGATTTTCATTAATAATCTCAATAAACAGAAGAAATTCTTTATTATTCTTTTGAATTATTCTGTATGTACGTGTATCTGGTTCCTCATCAGCATCAATTATCCATATTTTACTTGCACTTATAAATAATTCCTGGCCAAAAACGGTTGAATCATCGTATTCAATTATCTGTTGCCAATGACCCATAAATGCGTTATGTGGATTTTTGCATGAAAATAAAACCAGAGATAATAAAATAAATAAAAAGATAAATCTTTTATTCATAATTGTTTTCATGTATTTCATTTTTGAAAAAAGGATAGTGCATGGGATGGGATAGCGCCCTGTAACTGCGCCCTAGGGCGCTATCCCTGTCTTATCATTATTTTGTCAGAATCTTTCCAGGCATATTACTGCCACGGTCCGTAATTAACCAGCGTTCCTTTGCTTAATTGAACTTCAGTAAGAGGCAGCGGGAAAAATTCATGCTTGCCCGGTTCAAAGTCTATCTGGAAAGTTGGTCCTGCTGCAAGCACATTAACACCATCCAGAAATTGTTCTGTAAGCCTCCAGCGAACCAGATCAAAGTACCTGTGAGGTTCAAGGGCCAGTTCTAAACGGCGTTCATGAACAATATCCGCAAAAGATACAGCAGTTAAGTCTTCCGGATATCCTGTATTACCGCAATTACGAGCTCTTGTACGCACTGCATTTACATATGAAAGAGCCTTGGCCTGATCATTAACCCTGAATGCTGCTTCGGCAGCTATTAAATAAATATCAGCCAGACGAATTAATCGTACATTCATGGGATTATTCCCCCAGAAAGACATATTACCCCAGTATTCACCAAAACTGCATTCAAATTTACGGCCTATATAACCTGTAGGTAAATTCCAAAGATCCAAATATACCCATGTATTATTCTCGCCAAGAAGTATGGTGTCTCCCTCTTGTCCTATAGTAGTTGCAAAGCGGGGATCATCTTCCGGGTTTGCCGGCTGGGAATTTAAATTTGTTTCACGCGAGTCTGAATTTCCAAAAGCATCAACCAGAAGCTGTGTTGGACTGTTCCAGCTCCATCCTCCATATTCACCTGTCGCTCCACCCTTTGTTCTATACCATCTGACAGTCTGATAAACTGTCATACAATTTGCCCTTGTATAACCCCATTGCAACAGGTCGTTAACACTCTGTATCTCAAAAATGGCTTCCGAACTATTGTCCCCGTCTACAGTCCACAACCACCTGTAACCATCGATAGTTGCTGCTGTATCATTACCTGTTCTCCATGAGTAATACCGTTCTCCATTGGCGCCAACCAGGCTATAATTAGCAGTAGAATTAATAACAGCCTCAGCATAATTCAAAGCTTCCTGCCAGCGCTCCTGGCAACCTTCAAACCTTTCATCCCCTGGATAATTTCTTGCATATCCCGATTCATAAATCAGTAACTTGGATAAAAGTGCCTGAGCAGCTCCAATGGTGGCACGGCCGACCTCTTCACCCAAATTCCTTTTTTCAGGCAGTACTTCAATAGCGTCTTTGAGGCATTCTTCGGCATAACTAAATACTTCCTTGATGCTGTTTCTCGGAGTATAAAATGCATCTGGTTGAACTGATTCATCAGCTATCGGGACGCCGCCAAATACCTGCACCAGGGTAAAATGATACCATGCACTTAAAAATTTCATTTCACCGATACGCACTGAAATAAACTCATCAGAAATATCCATATCCGTCTCCTCGGCATTTGCCAAAAACTCCAGAGCTGTATTACACATCCTTAATCCTTTGTAACAATACCTGTAAATCTCCAGAAAAGGTCCTTCATCATTTAAAGTATGCAGGTATTGATCCACACTCTGCGCTGTTGGCCAATCGCTGACATTTTCTCCGCCGGCTTCACAATCATCGCCAGGTATTGAGCCGGCTACCAGATAGTAATCTTTATCAAAAACTTCACGGGCACACAACTGGGCATAAGCAGCCGTTATGGTTGCATCAATAGTAGCTTCATCGGTGTAAAAAGTTTCTGTGGTCCCCCTTGCTGTAGGTTTCAGGTCAAGAAAATCTTCACTACACCCTGTCATTAATACAGCAAGTACAAGTATACTATATATATGTTTTAAATATTTCATGCTATTATAATTTAAATATTAACTACTATAATTTAATCCTGGTCCCAATAATAAATGAACGGGGGTGCGGATATGAGGCTTTATCAATACCTGCAGTTAAGGGATCTTCCTGGTATATTTCAGGATCCATTCCCGAGTATTTTGTGAAAGTCAGGAGATTTACCGCAGCAACATATATCCTGAATTCACCCAACCTGACTTTATTTAACCAGGTTTGAGGTAAACTAACTCCAAGCTGGATATTTTTTAAACGTAGATAAGAGCCATCTTCAATATAAAAACTGGAGACTCTGCCAAAGTTATTATTACGTCCGTAAGGATCCAAACGTGGATATTTGGCACCTGTATTTTCAGGGAAAGTAGCGATAACATTATCGTCTTCATCCCTGGCTACAATTTCTCTGCGAACATAATGATCATTTACATAATCTGCGCTCCAGTTAAATCCTCCGTTATTATTATACAGGTAATATTTAGTGGCATTAAAAATATCATTTCCAAAAGTACCCTGCCAGAACATGGATAAATTAAATATTCCATATTCAAAATTCATACTTACTCCCAGCAGATGTTTTGGAAAAGGATTACCAATAATT
>CP070654.1:1075986-1079485 GCA_020354785.1 Bacteroidales bacterium | reverse complement strand
TAAGTCCTGAAATTATGAAAAGCATTAAAGACTTACAGCCAAAAGCGATTTGGTCATATTTTGATGAAATTCTGAAAATTCCAAGGCCGTCAGGAAAAGAGGGAAAAATAATTAGTTTTCTTATGGAATTTGCTGAAAAACATAAGCTTGATGTTAAGCAGGACCAGGCAGGTAATGTTTTAATCAGAAAAGCTGCTTCTGTTAATTTCGAAAACAGAAAGTCAGTTTGTTTGCAAAGTCATGTTGATATGGTTTGCGAAAAAAACAGTTCGACCAAACATGATTTCGATAAAGACCCTATACAGGCAAAAATTGATGACAACTGGGTAAAAGCTGAAGGAACGACGTTAGGAGCCGATAATGGCATAGGGATAGCTGCCCAGCTTGCAATTCTAGAGAATAAGGAAATTAAACACGGCCCTGTTGAATGTTTGTTTACAGTTGACGAAGAAATGGGATTAAAAGGTGCTTTTAATATACAACCCAGGTTTTTTGACAGCAAAGTATTAATTAATCTTGATTCTGAAGATGAAGGAGAACTATTCATTGGTTCTGCCGGAGGAATAAATACTATTGCAAAACTAAGAATTAAGACAAAAAAAATACCAAAGAACCAGGTTTCATTTCAGATTGTAGTAACAGGCCTGGCAGGAGGACACTCCGGAGGTGATATAGATAAAGGAAGAGGTAATTCAATCAAAATTTTAAATCGTTTTCTATGGACTGCTCCTAAAAAACTGAAAATCAAGCTAGTAAAATTTGAAGGAGGAAATTTACCAAATGCTATTCCCAGGGAGGCATACGTAATAATAACAATACCTAAAAAGAATGAAAAATTATTGAAAGAACATCTTAACCAATACATTATAGCAATAAAAAACGAATTAATGATTACCGAGCCTAATCTTAAAATATTTTTGACCTCAATAAAAATGCCTCAGCAGTCATTCAACAAAAAGTCGCAAAGCAGGCTGCTGAATTCATTGTATGCCTGCCCTGATGGTATAATTGCAATGAGCAGGACTATGAAAGGGCTGGTTGAAACATCAACTAATTTAGCATCTGTTAAACTGGAGAATAAGAATGATATTAAAATTACCACAAGCCAGCGAAGCTCACTGGAGTCATCAAAAAACAACATAGCCAATGCAGTCAGAAGTGTATTTAATATGGTAAATGCGAGAGTTGAGCATGTCAACGGTTATCCTGGCTGGAATCCTAATATGAAGTCCGAAATACTTCAAATTACCAAAAAATCATACAGGAAACTATTCGAGACAAATGCTAAAGTCAAAGCAATACATGCTGGCCTTGAGTGCGGTCTGTTTCTTGATAAATATAAAGATCTGGATATAATTTCATTTGGACCAACTATAAAAGGAGCCCATTCACCGGATGAAAGAGTTGATATTGCTTCAACAAAGAAATTCTGGAATTTACTTCTTGAAGTTTTTAAAAATATACCAGAGGAAAAAGACCAGTAATCAGTCAGAAATACAGCAATAGTATTTATAAATCCATTTCTTCAAAATCATCCTTTGGAGCCCCGCATACCGGACAACTCCAATTACCGGGGATTTCATCAAATGGTGTTCCGGGAGAAATTCCTCCATCAGGATCACCTTCTTCAGGATCATAAACATACCCGCAAATTGTGCACTTATATTTCTTCATTTTTTAACATTTTTTTCTGGTTCAAATATATAAAAATTAAATAATCTATCGTTATTAATTTATATAGGTTATACCGGACTTAAAGACACATTACCGGTGTCAGATTCCGGTGTGAATTAAAAAATTTTTTTTAATAAAAAATTAAAACTAGCTTTACATTTCTATTATAATTTAAATTTTTTTTTATGGATATTTTTGTTGCAAAATTAAATCATGAGACCACAGGTGATGATCTCAAAGAAGCCTTTAAGAAATTTGGTGAAGTTACATCAGCCAAAGTTATTATCGACTATCAAACAGGTAGATCCAAGGGATACGGATTTGTTGAAATGCCTAATGAAGAAGAAGCTAATGAAGCAATTAATCAGTTAAATGATACTGAACTTGACGGAAATGTTATTGTTGTTAAAAAATCACAGCCAAAGAACAAAAATTCACGATCCCGATATAAAGAGTAAATATTAAATGTTTCATTACCAGATATTTAAAAAGCAGGCCTAAAGCCTGCTTTTTTTTATTTAATTATCCGTATAGCCAGACAGCAATAGAACAATATGATTAACGATTTAAGATTAACGATTTAAGATTTGGGATAGGGAAATGCAGGAATATGGGTTTTAGCAATAGAACAATAGAACAGTAGAGCAATATATTAGAATTTGTTTTTTTCTGGTTCAGTAATAATTTTAAAATCATCCGCATCAAGATGAACCGGGAATTTCTCTCTCATATTGTTAAGCTCGGTTAACGATAAGGTGAAAGTTCCTGTTTCCTCCTTATCTTTAGAAAGCCGGGCCCTGAGTTTTCCATGAGGATCATATATTGAGGAGTTCCCTGAGTATGAAATATTATAACCGTCAGTTCCAATCCTGTTAACACCAATAACATAGGACATGTTCTCTATTGCCCTTGCCTTCAGTAGGGTATTCCAGATATCATCCCTGGCTGCAGGCCAGTTGGCACTATAAATCAATATGTCATAGTCATCCCTGTATCTGCTCCAGACGGGAAAACGAAGATCATAGCATATTAACGGGCAAATTCTCCACTGTCCTGTCTTTACAATCAGCCTTCCTTTTCCCTGTGAAAGGTTACTTTCTTCACCCTTCATCTTAAATAAGTGTCTCTTATCATAAAAGGACACATTCTTGCTTTTATTTATGAAAATCAGGCGGTTATAAAATTTGTCATTTTCCTTAATCAGCAGAGTTCCTGTAATCGCAGATTGCTTTTCACCTACCATGTCCTTCATCCACTGAATTGGCTTTGAATCCATAGTTACAGCATAGTCATCCTGATTCATAGTAAAACCGGTTGTAAAACATTCAGGAAGAATTATTAAATCAGTGCCTGATACTTCAGAAAGAATAATATTCTGCAGTATTTTAAGATTCTGCGCGGTATCTTCCCATTTTATATCTGTTTGAATTAGTGTAATTCTGATATCTTCGGGATACATAGTAAATGCAATAATTAAGAAAGATTAAAATCGATATCGAATTGAGTGATTAATTCTGTTATGTTTTTATTTACATTTTCCAGTAATACGGGTATATCATCAAGATTTGTGTTTTCATTAACATATTGTTCAATTTTAATCAGATCGTTCTTAATATTATCCGCTCCCAGAAAAGAAACGCCCGGAATAAGCCTGTGGATTTCCTTACCCAGGGCTTTGTATTTTTTATTTTTCATATATTTCCCCATTTTCATGATTATCCGGGGTGTAGTTTGCTTGAAAGTGAGAATCATTTCCTTTATAAAAGCCTCATCAGCGTTTGATATACCTTTTAAGAAACCCAAATCGTATTTTTTCTCTAATGTC
>CP070654.1:1072385-1075886 GCA_020354785.1 Bacteroidales bacterium | reverse complement strand
ATCCTGGCTTAATTTAAAAAGGCGGGTGAAAATTCACCCGCCTGAATATGATTTCAAATACCTGTTATAGCAGATATATAAGACTAATTATGGTATTATTCTGATTATAATTTAGTAATCCTAATGTTATTAGTATAATGATTAGCAATTCTAAGACGAATACTATAAATACCTGGTGATAATTTCACATTGTTTTGTTTGAAAGATAGTTCAACATTGTGCCATCCTTTTCCTGAAATGTCTAGATCAATAACAGTAACTAACTTTCCAAACAAATCGAAAATTTCAAGCTGGTTATTAAGCTCAGCATCAATGTCGCTTATATATATTCTTAAAAAAGTTATATCAGTAACCGGATTCGGGAAAATAACCTCTAGAAACGAAGAACTGTCAGGTATAAAAACATTAATTGTTTTTCCTCCTTCCATATAACGGGTTGAACTTTCTGAATCATAAGTGAGGAATCCTGTAGACCAGTCTCCTATTGCAAGGTCGCTTACTCCATCTGGCATGGGCAATGGTTGTTTTACAGTTTCCACCTCACCGCCTTCATTACGGATTACAGAATCAACAGCAATAAAAGAAGTATAATTTGTTAGCAGGCTGTATTTCAGCCCTAATTCGGTAATTTCTTTAATCAGGCTGCTGTCCTGATCCCCATAATTCTGGACTGAGCCATAATCATCCAGTATCTGAATTCGATGGCGGGCCCATAGATATTTGATAGCAGCATTAGATTCTGAGGGCTTAAAATCATTTACATTAATATCTGCCATATATAGATTATTGCCACTTTTACCCGTAAGCTGTATCTCGCCGTATGGTTCCCCTTTCCACTTACCAAATATTAAAACAGGTCTTTCTGCCAGCACGTCAGGAACTGTTAAAGGTTCAACATCATAGACTTCAAAGTTTTTATATACAACATCTATATTAGTCAATACCGGATTTTCTATATACTGCCTGAACTGATCAGCCTTTATAGGCGCTTCGGTCTCATCAGTAACAATCAAAGGTTCACTCATCCCTACATGTGCCATTCCTTCAATAATGTATCTGTTAACTGATGAGCCTATGCCAAATGGAAAGAAGTTAGCATTAGATAAATTATTACGTATCAGATCAAAGGCTTCTTTTTCAACAGCAACGTATCCGTCTGTAGCTATGAGAAATATACGGGAATAATCTTCAGTTCCTTCAAGGGAAAGGGCACGTTCCAAAGCAGGAAGTAATTCAGTACCTCCACCTCCCTGCTTGTTTTCAATCATTTTAATTGCATTATCAATGTTTTCAATAGTAGCTGGAAGTGAAGTCTCGGAAAGAAGCTGGGAGCCTCCGGCAAAAAATAGAACATTAAATCTGTCAACAGCATTCAGATCCCTTAGCAAATCTACAAGCAGGGTTTTTGAAACGTTAATCGGAAATCCGCTCATAGAACCTGAAACATCCATAATTAATACATATTCGCGTGGAGGAATCTGGTCATCACTGGGTTCCTTAGGTGGCTGAACCATAGCAAGGAAGAAATTCTCATCCTCCCCTTCGTATAGTAATATTCCTGATTCAATTTCATTCCCGGATAACCTGTATTGTAATATAAAGTCTTTGTTACCTTCTGCGCTTGCCGAATCAGGTAAATCACAAAGAACAGTTTTATTTGAAATGAAATTAATATTTAATGAACTGTGGGATGGACAATAAACCTCTTTTATAGTCATCCCGGCATTAATCCGAACGCCAATATCAAATTTATAGAAAGGTTCCTCCCCCTCATGCTGGTAAGGAGTTTCAAACCAGTCTTCACCGTCCTGAGAAGGACTTATATACCTTGGGCCTACAACAGTGGGATACACAAACTCATAAATACCAGCATTAGGTACAATAAGTTCGGTATAATGCATTTCAACCAAAATAGTATCACCGGGTAAAATATTTGCTACATTCATCTGGAACACGTTTGGCCTGTCCTGTTCCAGTAATGTAGCAGTTTTTCCTTCTTCTTTAGCCTGTTCATATTCTTCTCTTGCTTCTTCTTTTTTAGCAATTTTTGCTATCAATATCCTGTTGCCGATGTTCATTTGCATATGGTTAACTGCAGCTTTTGTTGAAGCAGGAAATACATATATTGCTTCCAGAACACTTGAACCCTCATTACAATAAGTTTGTTGGACTTTAACTTCGGCAATTATCCCGCTTATGTTCACTTCTGCGGCAGTTGATTTCAGAGGAAGCTGATCAACTGTTGTATCTTCACTCTGAACAAAAAAATAAGGAGAAAGAGTTTTTTCTTCATCTGATTCCTGGGAAAAAACTGTACCTGACAACATTAAAACAGCAGATTGTGTTACAACTAAAAAAGTTTTTAGTAAGTTTTTTTGTGTATAGGTTAAGAGTTTCATAACAGGAATGTTAATTGATTACTAATAACAGATAATAATATTAATTGCTTAATATTTAATGCCTGCTTAAAGTTTTTATTGTATGGTATAGATGAAATTGAAGTGTAATTGGTTGCGTCTGACTATTATACCAGTTCCTTTTGATATGCAACAACATCCAGCCTCTTGCCGAATTTCTCTCCTACCCTTTTAAAATGCGCACACTTCTCATAATTTAAACTTTCGAAGAAATTTATACTGCCCGAATTATCACCGCTTATAATTGCCAGCAATACTTTGATCCCGCATCCTCTGACTTTATCCTCCAGGAAAGTAACAGCCCCTTTGCCAATCCCCTTGCCGGCATATTCAGGTCTTAAATAAATACCGATTTCCGCTGTATTCTTATATGCTTCCCTGTTTTTATACTGTGTAACATATGCGAATCCGCAAATAACATCATCAGATCTTATAACAATTGACTTATATTTTGGATGATCAATATAAATCTGGTGTTTTAATTCATCTATATCAACAGGTTTTATATGAAAAGTAACTGTAGTATTCAGTACATAATAATTATAAATATCTCTTATAGCTTCGAAGTCGCTGTTTTTAACATTATCAAAACTTACTTCCATAAATTATTAAGTATAGTAATTTCTTGTGAAAAAATACTTTTTACAGCCAGATTATGTCTGATTCGTAGATTACTACTCTTTTATCAACCTGAACATAAGAATGTCATGGCTGGGAATTTCAGCTCTAAGTAATTTCTGTGTGCTACCGGCATCCTTTTTCAACCACAAATCCCTTATTCTATAAGTGTTGTTGCTAAATTTTATTTCCCTTCCCGTTATACTGTCAATAATATGATGCTCATTCCAGTTAAATTCAATCTTATATTCATCATTATTCCTGTTTAAAAAACAAATTGCCCATTCATCCCGTTCAAGGGGTTTAACCCATATTTCAATACTGTCTTTATCTGAATATTTAAATGCCTGTATACCCAGGGAATCCTGGTTAACAGCTATTACTTCCCTGTTTGTAAGTATTTCAATAGTTACCTTAGTAGCTTTTCTTAAATCATGTCCCATAATAAGAGGCGAACCAAGCATAC
>CP070654.1:1068770-1072285 GCA_020354785.1 Bacteroidales bacterium | reverse complement strand
AAATATGTCGGGGTGGTGAGATTCGAACTCACGACCCCCTGCTCCCAAAGCAGGTGCGCTAACCGGGCTGCGCTACACCCCGAAATCGAGCGGCACAAAAGTATTAAAATTTAATTTATACGCAAATTTAAACCTTAATTAATAATACTAGTACTTCTTTTTCTTTCTTTTTCTTTTCCGGGACAGGAAAAATTTATATAAAATAAGTCCTCCCAAAAAACCTCCTATATGTGCCCAGAAAGCTATTCCTGTTGCAGTCGGGCTGAATAAAAGAGTGTATGTGCCGTTAAAAACCTGCCCTATAAACCATATAGCAATAAAAATGAATGCCGGTATTGGTATAAGCAGGGGGATGAAAAATACGGGAACAAATGATAATATTTTGCTGCGCGGGAATAAAAACATATATGCGGCCATAATTCCTGATATTGCACCTGATGCACCAATAGCAGGAACAGGAGAGTTCCTGTGTAACATGTAATGAGTAAAACTTGCAATTAATCCGGCAATAATATAAAAGAAAAAATATCTTACCTTTCCCATCCTGTCTTCTACATTGTCACCAAAAATATACAGTACCCACATGTTGCCTATAAAATGACCCCATCCGCCATGCAGAAACATATTGGTAAAAAAAGTATACTGATTCCCTGAAGTAAGATTTGTCTGGGAAGGAACAAGACCGAACTTATAAAAGAACGCTTCTGCTTCTGCACCATTGAGCGTCAGTTCATAAATGAAAACAATTATATTAACGATAATTATTAACCAGTTAACAATTGGAAAACGTTCTGAGTGTTTAGTATCACGTAATGGTATCATGTCTGTAACTAAATTTAATTAATGCATTTAGCCATGTAAAGATATCTAAAATGATTAAAAGGTGGCATTGACTATATTCAAATAGTGTGGCAAAATACAGATGTCAGATTAAGGGACAAGCACTTTTTATTTTACAGAGAATTATTAGTCCCTTTTTAATGATTATCTTTGTTAATTATGTAATTTTTTGACTTTATCTTAGAATTTGAACTTGAAAATATTTAATAAATTAAACATATTATACCATAGCATTAGAAAAGAACTTAGCCTTTTTCTCAGTATCAGCCTTGGCATATTTTTGTTTGTTCTTTTTTTTCAGCCATTCCAGACTGAAAATTTTGATTTTAACAACAGGTTATTATTTATTGCCGGTTTAGGAGTAATTGTGTTTTTGTTTATGTTCCTGTTTCGTATCACCTTACCCTGGTTAATTCATAAAATGCCTGAAAGCAGATATGAAGGTGTAATTCCATATTACATAACCGGTTTTCTAATTTTTGCTTTTAGTGCAGTTGCATTTACATTCTATCTGAAGTATGTTGGATTAATAAACATATCTTACTATATTGTATTTAAAGTGGCTTTAATTTGCCTCGCCCCGCCAGTAGCTTTAAGGTTGCATGATATAATTAAAGAAATACAGCAGCAAAACGAATCACTTATTATAGAGAATAAAATGCTGCAGAACCAGGTTGAGAAATGCGAAGAAGATATTCTGAACAAAACTATTGAGTTTATATCAGATACCAGTACAGGGAATTTAAATCTTTTAGTATCTGATGTTGCCTTCATTAAGTCTGCCGATAATTATGTGGAAATTGTGTATAAGGAAAACAATAATTTCAGAAAAAAACTCATTAGAAGCACTCTGAAGAATATTGAACTGCAAATCAGCCAGTATACAAATTTTATACGCTGTCACAGAACATGCATAGTAAATACCCTTTTTATAGATAAACTAGACCGGAGACTCAATAATCAATGGCTAACAATAAAAGGATATGATGAGCAGGTTCCTGTTTCACGGCAATATTTACTAAAAGTGAAGGAAGCAACCGGAAGCACAAAGGGGTGAATAACACTCGCCCGACTATATTGACATTTACCACCCAATTATTCACTATACCACTATTCTTCGTGTATTAATCCCTTCATTATTTCATCAGCACAATTTTGGATTAATTTTGTGCCGTTTTAATTTTTTACAGAAATTTATAATGAATATATTACTTGTACATCCAAAGTATCCCGATACATACTGGAGCTTTAAACATGCTTTGAAATTCGTATCCAAAAAGGTAGCCAATATTCCTTTAGGTATAATTACGGTTGCTTCTCTATTGCCAGATGAGTGGAATAAGAAATTTACAGACATGAATGTTTCACATCTTAAAGATAAAGATATCGAATGGGCCGATTTTGTATTTATCAGTGCCATGTCTGTTCAACTTGTTTCAGTAAAACAAGTTATTGCCCGCTGTAAACTTATGAATAAGAAAATTGTGGCAGGCGGACCATTATTTACGGAAGAATATGAAAAATTTCCAGAAATAGATCATCTTGTATTAAACGAGGCTGAAATAACATTACCACAATTTGTTAAAGACCTCAAATACGGGGAACCAAAAATTATTTATCAATCGGATTTGTTTGCAGATATTACTAAATCACCCTTACCTGATTATTCACTTCTGAAACTCAACAAATATGCCTCAGCTGGAATACAGTATTCCAGGGGCTGCCCCTTTGATTGTGAATTCTGCGATATTACTGCTCTGTTTGGCCGTCGCGTTCGTACAAAAACCTCAGCACAGGTTGTATCTGAGTTGGATATGCTGTTAAAAATAGGATGGAAGGAAGGAGTCTTTTTTGTAGATGATAATTTTATCGGGAATAAAAGGAAATTAAAAACCGAACTGTTGCCCGCAATCATTAACTGGATGCAAATACACAAATATCCATTTACGTTTATAACTGAAGCATCAATAAACATTTCAGATGATAAAGAACTGATGCAACTTATGGTAAAGGCAGGTTTTGATAAGATTTTTGTGGGTATTGAAACACCTGAAGAAAATTGTCTGGCTGAGTGCAATAAAAAACAAAATAATAAACGTGACCTGATAAAGTGCGTTAATACTATTCAGCAATCTGGAATGGAAGTAACAGCAGGATTTATTGTTGGTTTTGATAATGATCCTCCAAATATCTTTCAACGGCAGGTTGATTTCATTCAAAACAGTGGAATTATTACTGCAATGGTCGGATTGCTTAATGCACCAAAAATGTCAAAATTATATAAGCGGCTAAAAAATGAAGGCAGGATAATTGATGGCTTTACAGGAAACAATACAGATTATTCAATGAATTTTATGCCGGTGATGGATAAGGAGGAATTGTTAAAAGGATATCAGAAAATTATTCATGATATATACTCCAGTAGGTCTTATTACAAAAGAGTATTGCTGTTTTTAAAAAAGTATAATCCTGCTCCTGTAAAACAAAGAAAAATTTATTTTAACGAATTGGTAGCTCTTTTGAAATCTATCCTTTACATCGGGATTCTGAAGAAAAACCGGAAATACTATTGGAGATTACTGTTCTGGAGCCTTTTTAATAAACCTCAGGCATTTCCATTAGCTGTAACCTATAGCATCTATGGCTATCATTTCAGAAAAGTGTTTAAAGGTATT
>CP070654.1:1065154-1068670 GCA_020354785.1 Bacteroidales bacterium | reverse complement strand
TTATTTATTTTATCATAATGTAAGAATTATTGCCCGGAACATAAAGCTTGGAAAGGATTTAGAAATTAATGATAACCGCGGCAAAAGATGGATTCTGATGCTAAAGGTTGCTATCGGGCAGTCGAAGATGGTAATTCGTCCTGTATCAGCTATTATGCATATTCTGGTATATGTGGGATTCATTATTATAAATATTGAAATGCTGGAAATACTTATTGACGGCATTTTTGGCACACATAGATTATTTGCCTTTTTTGGGAACATCTATAATATTCTGATATCGGTATTTGAATTCCTGGCAATAGGAGTAATACTTGCGTGTATAGTATTCCTTATACGTAGAAATATTATAAGACTGAAGCGTTTCTGGAACCGGGAAATGACATTATGGCCCAGGACAGATGCTAATATTATACTTATTACTGAAATCCTGCTGATGAGTGCAATTTTATTGATGAATGCTGCAGATACTCTTTTACAGTCACATGCAGCAGCTCATTATGTTAATGTTGGTAATTTCCCTGTGAGCTCGGTTATTAAACCAGTGTTGGCTGATTTATCGGTCAGCAACTTAATATTTATAGAAAGATTCTGCTGGTGGTTCCATATAGTCGGAGTGCTGGCATTTTTAAATTATATACCTTATTCAAAACATTTTCACGTATTTCTTGCTTTTCCAAATGTTTATTATTCCAAACTAAAACCTAAGGGAGAATTATATAATATGCCTTCAATTACCAGGGAAGTAAAATTGTTGCTTAGTGAGAATAATGAAACGGCTGCTGAAGAGGAAGCCGCAGAAGAAGGTACTTTTGGAGCTAAAGATGTCAGGGATCTTACATGGAAGAATTTAATGGACGCTTATACATGTACGGAATGCGGAAGATGTACATCAAGTTGTCCGGCAAGTATAACAGGTAAGAAGTTATCCCCCAGGAAAATTATAATGGATACCAGGGATCGTCTGGAAATTGTTGGTAAGAATATCAACAGGAAAGGAAAAGAGTTAGATGACGGACAGTCTTTATTTAACTATATAACACATGAAGAATTATGGGCTTGTACAACATGCAATGCATGTACACAGGATTGTCCTGTTAATATTGACCATGTTTCTATAATAATTGATTTGCGACGATATCTGGTTATGGAAGAAGCTTCTGCTCCGGGTGAACTTAATTCAATATTTACAAATATTGAGAATAATGGCGCTCCCTGGCAGTTTTCACCTGAAGACCGCTTGTTATGGACTAAAAATTAATGCTTATGGCCAGTAAAGAAAAAATTGAAGTACCTGTTATGGCTGATTTATTTGCCAAAGGCGAAAAACCGGAGTATTTATTCTGGGTAGGCTGCGCAGGTGCTTTTGATGACAGATATAAAAAAGTTGCCAGGGCATTTACATTGATTCTCAATCACCTGAAAGTAAATTATGCAGTATTAGGCACTGAGGAAACATGTACCGGTGATCCTGCCAGAAGAGCAGGAAACGAAATGATATTCCAGATGCAGGCACTGACTGTTATAGAAATATTAAATGGATATGAAGTAAAGAATATAATAACTATTTGCCCTCACTGTTACAATGTTTTTAAAAATGAATACCCTGAACTGGGAGGTAACTACAATGTAATAAACTATACTAAGTTTTTAAAACAGCAGATAGACTCGGGAAATCTTAAAGTTAAATCAGAAATATTTAAAGACAGAAAGATTACATATCATGATCCTTGTTACCTTGGCAGATGTAATGATATATATGATGCTCCGCGTGAAGTACTTGACTTGATCCCTTCTGAGAAGGTCGAGATGAAAAGAAATAAAAGTCTTGCATTATGCTGCGGGGCAGGAGGAGGCCAAATGTTTAAAGAGGCAGAAAAAGGTGATAAGGAAATTTTTATAGAGAGAACTGAAGATGCACTGGAAACAGGAGCTGATATTATAGCAACTGCCTGTCCGTTCTGTATGACTATGCTTACAGATGGGATTAAGTATAAGAATAAGGAAGAAGAGATAGAAAACTATGATATAGCTGAGCTTATAGCTATCTCACTGGATCTTTAAATTTGTTAAAAAACCATAGTACAAACTATTAATTAAAAATAAAATGGAAAATACGGCTATCTTAAAAAGTGGTGAATTTCTGGTTAAAGAAACAAATGCAAAAGATGTATTTATTCCTGAAGATTTTGATGAGGAGCAGAAAATGATTGAAGAGACATGTTATGACTTTCTTGAGACAGAAGTCTTTCCTAATCTTGATAAAATTGATAATATGGAAGAAGGTCTTATGCCCGGACTGTTAAAAAAAGCCGGAGAATTAGGTCTGCTGGGCGTTGCTATCCCCGAGGAATATGAAGGATTTGGCCAGTCATTTGTAACTCAAATGCTTGCATGCGAAGCTATTGGAGCCGGTTTTTCATTTGCTGTTGCCTATTCTGCAGATACCGGTATAGGCACACTACCTATAATGTACTATGGTACTGATGAACAAAGAAAGAAATATGTGTCTAAGCTGGCTACAGGTGAGTACCTTGGATCTTACTGTCTGACTGAACCTAATGCAGGTTCGGATGCTAATTCAGGAACGACTAATGCGTTATTATCGAAAGACGGTAAGCATTATATTATCAATGGCCAGAAGATGTGGATAACTAATGCAGGTTTTGCAGATATTTTTACGGTTTTTGCCAAAATCGACAACGATCGTGTTTTAAGCGCTTTTATTATTGAAAGAGATTTTCCGGGAATTACTTTTAATCCTGAGGAAAAGAAGATGGGAATCAAGGGATCTTCAACAAGACAGATATTTTTTAATGACTGTAAAGTACCTGTAGAAAATTTATTAGGTAAAAGAGGCGAGGGATATAGAATAGCTCTTAGCATTTTACATATGGGAAGGATAAAATTAGGTGCAAATGTGCTTGGTGCGGCAAAAAAAGCCATAAGTGAATCAGTTGTTTATGCTAATGAACGCAAGCAGTTTGGCCAGTTGATCTCAAATTTCGGCGCAATAAAGCATAAGCTGGCAGAACAGGTTATCAGGACATTTGCCACTGAATCAGCAGTCTATAGAGTTAGCCGCGATATAGATATGGCAATTAATGATTGTACAAAGGAAGGAATGGATTACGGCAAGGCATCAATAGATGGTATCAGCCACTATGCTGTTGAGGCTGCTATATTGAAAGTTTACGGTTCGGAAGCTCTTGATTATGTTGTTGACGAGGCTGTTCAAATATTTGGTGGAATGGGCTACTCTTCAGAAACATTAGTTGAGAAGGGATACCGCGACTCAAGAATTAACAGGATATTTGAAGGAACTAACGAAATAAACAGGATGCTGGTAGTGGATACAGCTATGAAAAGAGCAATGAAAGGAGATTTTGATTTATTCGGTGAAGCACAGAAAGTAACTGACAGTCTGGCTGGTCTTAAAAGCAGTGATAAAAAGCATGAAGATTATTTCGCGGAGAAGAAAGAATATATTAAGAACCTTAAGAAAGCAATATTAGT
>CP070654.1:1061531-1065054 GCA_020354785.1 Bacteroidales bacterium | reverse complement strand
TTTTATTTCAAGATACGTTAATTTTCAATATTTGTCAAATTATTTAATTAATATAAAAACATAGTAATTTAGTAATTGTCATTGGAATTCTAATGATTATTTTTATTTTCATTATTAAAAAATCCATAAACCCGGGTTAATTTAGGACGAAAGGAAAATTTGAATTTGTTAATATATTCATATCAGGAATCATCAAGATTAAAGTATATTCTGGAGATTTTATTATCCGGTATATTAGGAATATCATACGATATAACGCATAATACACGGCATTTTAAAGAATTCAGCGGCCCGAAGATAAATTACTCTGAAAAAGATTTCCAGGATAAATCATTATGGATTGCACCGCATAAAATACTTTATGAGAATAAAATTGTGATTCAGAATATTACTGTCTCGCAGTGGGACGGTTTAAAAATATTTTTTCAGACTGATTCCGGATGTGCTCTGCCATTTGATATATTTGCTGCCAGTTTTTATCTGTTATCGAGGTATGAAGAGTATCTGCCTTTTAAAGCGGATAAATTCGGCCGGTTTGAAGCTAATGAGAGTCTGGCATATAAAAACGGATTTCTGGAAGAACCGGTAGTAAATCTCTGGGCATCAAAATTAAAGGAAACATTGAAAGGTGTTTATCCTCAGCTGTCCTTTCCCGTGAAAGAATTCAAATATATCTCCACAATAGATATAGACAGCGCGTGGGCATATCTTTATAAAGGATTTGCCAGGACAGCAGGGGCATTTATTAAATCTTTAATTAAGTTTAGTTTCTCCGATTTTGGAAAAAGAATTCGGGTTATATCAGGCTATGAAGAAGATCCTTACTTAGTTTTTGATTACCTGAAGGAACAGGAAAGTAAATATGGTTTTAATTCAGTTTATTTTTTTCTGACAGGGAGATATGGCAGGTTTGACAAAAATATATCCTTAAAAAGGGAGGTTTTCAGAAACCTTATACTGGAAAAAATAAAAATATCTGATACAGGCATACATCCTTCATATAAATCAAATAAAAGTCTTGATCTGCTTGATAAAGAAGTAAAAAACTTTTCTGTTCTTCTTGGCGGGCCGGTTGAAAAAAGCAGGCAACACTTTTTAATTGCCAGGTTTCCGGAAACCTTTAGAAGACTGATAAAGCTGGGTATCAGGGAGGATTATACCCTGGGTTTCAGCTCTGCACCGGGATTCAGGGCAGGCATATGTAATTCTTTCAAATTTTATGATTTATCAGAAGAACGGCAAACAAACCTGACTTTAACACCATTCAATGTTATGGATGTTACTCTTAAGGAATATATGAGGTTGAGTGCGGATGAAGCTATTGGTAAAATAGGTGAGATAATAACTAAAATAAAAAGTGTTAATGGTACTTTTGTAAGTTTATGGCATAATGAATCCCTTTCCGAGACTGTTCACTGGAAGGGATGGAGGAGAGTGTATGAAGAAATGCTAGGAATGATTTACGATTAACGATTTACGATTAACGATTTACGATTTAAGATTTATAATTTAACATTTAAAATTTAACATTTCCGTGGTTCAGTATCTCAAACATAGCGAAATTGATAAGGTTAAGTGGGATAACTGTATATCCGGCTCGGTAAATGAGTTTATTTATTCCCGTTCATGGTATCTTGATATAGTAAGTCCCGGCTGGGATGCGCTTGTTAAAGGAGATTATGAATCAGTAATGCCTCTTACCTGGTCAAGGAAGTTTGGAATATATTATTTGTACCCGCCATTTTTTGCACAACAACTTGGTGTGTTTTCAACCAGGCAAATCAAAGAGGAAACAGTACGGGAGTTTCTTATGGGTATACCTGGCAAGTTCAGGTTAATTCAAATCAATCTGAACGAATCAAATCCTGTAAATATCTCTTCATTTCGCGTGAAAAATAATTTAAATTATGAGCTGGACCTGTCCGGTTCCTATGCCGAAATCTACAATTCTTATTCCAGGAACTGCAGGAGAAATATAAAAAAAGCCGTTGATGCACAGCTTACTATTGATGAAAAAATATCTGTTGAAGATTTTTCGGAGTTTATCAGAGCAAACCTGGGCGACAGGATAACAGAGCTAAACAGGAATAATTATGCAACTCTAAAAAAAGTGTTGAAAACTTCATCAGACAATAGCACAGGTAAAATATACAGGGTATTGACAAGGGAAAACAAACTGTGTGCAGTAGGATCGTTTTTAATAACTTCCGGAAGATGTATTTTTTCTGTCTGTGCCTCATCAGAAGAAGGAAGATCCTCCCATGCAATGTATTTTCTGGTCAACCATGCGATTGAAAATAATTCAAATAAAGATATGATTTTTGATTTTTCAGGCTCCAACATTAAAGGAATAGCATATTTTAACAGTACATTCGGAGCCAGGCCTGTTGAATATCCTTATATTTACAGGAATAATCTTCCCTGGATTATAAGATTTTTTAAGTAATGCTCTAATCTACAGGATGTGTTGAATTTTAAGAAATTAATCTATAACAGGTATAATTTTCCGGCAAAGGTCCTGCCTATGAACTTCCTGATAAAGAGTACACGGAAGAGGCTCATTCTTCCATGTTATCATATAGTGAGTGATAATTATTTACCCCATATCACAAACCTGTATAAATATAAAAATATTGCTTCATTTAAATCTGATCTGGATTTTTTGATGAAACATTATAAGCCAATCGACCTTTTTGAATTAATAAATATTATAAGAAACAAAGAAGAAGCATCTGAAAACTCATTTTTCCTTTCATTTGATGACGGGTTAAAAGAGTTCTATGATGTAATATCACCTGTTTTACTGGAAAAGGGAATACCAGCAACATGTTTTCTAAACCTGGCATTTATTGATAATAATGATTTGTTCTTCCGGTATAAGGTCAGCATACTTATAGAACAGATAAAAAAAATAAACCGGAAATCAAATGAATGGAAACTGTTAAAGGACTGGTTTACAGATAATAACTTGTCACCGGCAAATTATAAATCCGCTTTGTTACAAATAAAGTATGATGAAAAAACTGCCCTGGACGGCCTGGCAGAAGTCCTGGGATTTAATTTCAGGAATTACCTTGAAAAGGAGCAGCCTTATTTATCTGCACAGCAAATTCAGGAGCTTATAAAAAAGGGATTTACTTTTGGAGCCCATAGTATTGATCACCCTGAATACCGTTACATATCTTATAGTGAACAACTAAGACAAACCAGGCAGAGTATTACAGAAATATCTGATAAATTCAAACTTAATTACAAAGTATTTGCTTTCCCCTTTAATGATTACAAAGTGTCGGAACAATTTTTTAAAGATATAAACAGCGACAATACAATAGATTTTACTGTCGGTTGTTCTGGAATAAAGCAGGATTCTGTATATAATAACTTGCACAGGATAGTTATGGATGAATATGACCTTAAAGGAAGGGATAGAATTAAAATTGATTATTTTTATTACCTGATTAAATCGGTTTTTAATAAGAACAAGATAATCAGAAGTTAAATGATTGTTATAAAAGATATCAAA
>CP070654.1:1057904-1061431 GCA_020354785.1 Bacteroidales bacterium | reverse complement strand
GATTTGAGTCTTTCATAAAGAGCTAATGAAAGAATGATAAGGCAAATGCCATTTATTAGATATATGGTAAAGTGCCATATAAATACAAGAGTTTTGTTTGCTGTAAGAAAGTCTAAAAAATTCTCAAAACTCAAGGTTGGATCAGCTATAGGAGCTAAAATAGTCAGTATCATTGCAATTCCAAAAAGATAAGTAGCTGAAGCAATTAATGCAGAAATTCCTCCGGCTTTTTGTAAATCATTTGTTGTTTTCATAATTAGGTTGTTTTTTTATAATGATGCACAACGTTTTGCTTGTATGGTGCGTTTGGCAATATGGAGCGGGTTCATATCCACCTTTAATGAAGCCTGTGGCAAACCATTCAACCGATTCCAAAAATAGGTTATTTAAAACAACTTACAAAGTTGTTAGAATAATTGATCTCACCAATTCAATGCCACATCAGGGGCATCTTCTAATGTGTTGGAAAACCAGTGAGCTTTAGACAGATCTTCTTTTTTAAAAGATGTGGTAAGGGCAAGGCATTTACAACCTGCACTTATTGCAGCCTCTACTCCACTGACTGCATCTTCTACAACCAAACATTCCTCTGGCAGTAATTTTAATTTTTTAGCAGCGATCTTGAAAATATCCGGGTAAGGTTTCTTTCTTCTCACTTCCAAACCATTTACCGTTGCTGAAAACGCATCTTCAGGCAAGCCAATATTTCTTAAGTTAACGTCCATTTTTATTTTATCAGCACTAGTGGCGACAGCCATTTTCAGTCCTCTTTTCCTGGCTTTTTCTATAAATAAAAAAACACCTGGCAAAGCTTGTAAATTCCCCTCCGCAATTTCTTCGTAAATAGAATAAGTAAGTGCTTTTACTTTGTTTATATCAACAGGAAAGTTATATTTATCTGCCACACCACCAATATATGCATTCTCACCTTTTCCTACAAAAGGAATAAAATCTTCCGGTTTGACTGTAAGTCCTTTGTGTTTGAACATTAATACGGCAGCTTTACACATATATTCTTCCGAGTCAACCAGTACACCATCCATATCAAAAATAACTCCTTTTATCATTTTTACTTCCAATTGATATATACTAGACAATTACTGTTTTTTATGGTTTTCTTGCAACAATAAAGCTGGCTGTTATTAAGTGAAATATTTTTTCTGATTCTACTATCTTAAAATCCTGATTCTCTATTAATTTTTCCACATCAGCAGTCTTATATAGATTTAAATGTAAAGGAAAAATTCCAAATCTTTTCATGATAAGATACGCTTTAAATTCCAATCTGTTTTTAAGAGCCATTTTATCCTTAAAACAAGCAATAGTTGAAATAAATAAACCTCCTGGCTTCAATAATTCGTGTATTCTTTGGATAACTTTTACACTATCCTCTAATAAATGGATTACACTGTAAGAAATAATTTTATCGAATGAAGCTTTTTCTAAATCATCATTAAAAATTGTCCCTTGTGAGAAAGAACAATTTATAATATTTGATTCATGTTTCTTTTTTATTGCTTCTTTAACCATTTCTTCTGAAATATCTAATCCATGTATGTGTTTTATTGCAGAAGCAAGATATAATGTCTTAGTTCCGGTTGCACAGCCAAAATCCAGCACATTATCATTTGAATCCAGATACTTTTTTGTTTTGGCAATTATTTCCTTTGTAACAGTTTCGAATTTCTTTTCGCCATAGTCATATCTCTTTGCTTGCTTATCCCAAAAACTTTGAGCTTTATTTTTCATAATTTAATTTATTAGCATTTTGCACAACGCTTTGGAGTATGATTTCGTGCCGGGTTAATATATTCTATTCATCAATTTTTCTCGAAAAAATACTTAAAAGGAATAGCAATTGCATCCCCAATTATGAATGTAGCATAAATAATTATACTTATAAATGCATATTGGGGCAATTGTCCTTTGATTACTAAGGGGAGTATTACACCTGAAAACCATATTATTTTATAAGTCATCTGTAATAGCAATACAGGTACAAACTTAAGCGGTGATTTTAATCCAAATATTGAAATAAGGCCAAAAGCAAGATATACACTGCCAACTATACCATAATTGATTGGTTCTTGTATTGGTAAATTCAACATGGACACAGAGGCTTCTGGTTTCAATAATATACCAAGGCCTGATAGACCTGCCCCAATGGCTGTATAAATATACATGCCTTTTAGCCAGCTGTAACGAATTTTAATTTGATTTTTCATAATTTATTCTTTTGCTATTTCTATAAGCATTTCAACAAAAGCCTCAGGGGCAGACCATTGAGGATTATGATCAGCTTCTAATTGTAAAACCTTCCACCCTTTTTTCTTAGCTCTTTCTGATGGAAAAGCAAAATCATCATCCTTAGGATCCACACCTTTTTCTACAGTAAGTATATAGGTTGTAGGAATTTTTAACCTTAGGTCATTTTTAAGAGTGATTGTGTCAGTAAAGGTTTTATAAGGATGCGGAACGTCTTTGGGAGGCTTCTGCCCTTCAGGAACCCATGGAGGTATTATGAAACCATTAACTGGTTTGAATACATTTGTATCTGGTTCCCCTTTTATGGTAGATACACTTTCTCCATTTTCAGGTACAAATGCATCAAGATACACCAGTTTCTTCAGCCTGTCAGGTACTCTATCTGCTACACCGGTAACAACCATACCTCCATAACTGTGACCCACTAAAATAATATTACGCAGATCTTCAAAGAGTATTATATTTACAATATCTTCGATATGCGTATTTAATCCTATATCAGTTGATGCTAAATGCACTCGTTCACCTTGCCCGGTCAATGTCGGGCGATAAACAATACATCCTTTTTCTGTAAGCAATGAGTCAACTTTATTAAATGCCCAGCCACCTCCCCAGGCTCCATGAACAATTACATAAACTGGTTTAGCTAGTACTTGAGAAATTGAATTATGACTGATAGTCATTGAAATCAATAGTAAAAATATTGTTAAGTATCGTTTCATATCTAGTGTTTTTATTTAATTTCTTTTTATTCATAAAATTAATTATAATTAAAGCAAAATAGAATAACACACAACGTTTCGCTGGTATGGTGTCGTGCCACCAAAGTCGGCATGCACTATATGAGCTGTCAGGGTAAGTTTTTAATTCTTAAGATCTGTATTATTGTTTAACAAATTTTCTAACAATATTACCTTGTTTGCTTGTTAATGAAATTATGTAGATTCCTTCCGGAATATCACTGAGATTCATTCTATGCTCTCTACCCTTAACAGTTTCTTTAATAATGCTGTTACCATGACTATCATACAGGATTAAATATGCATCATCAAATAAACCATCTTTCAACTCGATTATTAAATCACTTGTTACAGGATTAGGGTATATATTAAATGATAAGTTCTCCTGATTTACTAAATTTACTTCTTCCTCAACAGAAATATTTATAATATCTGAGAAGGTGGATTTACCTTCATTATCAATTGCTTTAGCTGTAATTTTATAGTTGCCCGCAGGTGCATTTTCCCAGGTTACTGAATAAG
>CP070654.1:1054275-1057804 GCA_020354785.1 Bacteroidales bacterium | reverse complement strand
AAGGAGAAGGTGCAAGGAGTTTGTATATGGGATGGCATAGCAATCCGTGAAGAACCTTCGAGGAATTCAGAATTAATGTCTACTTTAAACCTGGGTGAATCATTTTATTATCTGAACAAATCTGCAACAGACTCTTCTCATAAAAATCAGAAGTATCTGAATATTGAGTTGTCTGATGGCTCTATAGCATGGGCAGCTGAATTCGGTTTGATAATTGATGCTAAAACAGGAGTAGTAAAAGAAAAGGTGCCCATATATAAGCGTCCGGATTTACTAACAATCAGCAACCAGGAGTTTTCTCCAATGGATATACTTGCAGTAACTGAAGAATCTGATGACTGGCTTAAAGTAACAGGGGAAAAGAAAAAACTTAAAGGCTGGATTAAAAAATCTTTTGTTTCGCTTAACGAGGAAGATATTGCTTTTGCACTAATTGCAAAGAGGGAATTAGATTCCAGGGATGATAAATCACTGCTTGATAAAATTCAAAATATCCTGGAAAATAATCCCTATCCCGGCTCTATGTTTGTTGAAACATTAAATAAAATAGCCCAGGAAGAAAAGAATAAGAAAAGACTTGAGGAAATTATGATTGAAGAGGGATATGATTAGTATTCCATTACTCTTTTATAAACTTTTTATAGATTTCCAACTGCCCGGATTCCAGAGACAGGAAGTACAAACCACTCGACAAATAATCAATATTTAAGCTAAAGGATCCGCTCTTATACTCTTTACTTAGCAGTTTTTTGCCTGATATATCATAAATGGCCACTCTTATGTTATTTAAATCTGATTCCACATGAAGCAAATCACTGGCTGGATTAGCGTAGATTCTGTAATTCCTGACAAGGCTTGAATTTACCCCGGAGCCAAGTGCGGCTTCCGGTATCGGTAAAAACTCATGAGTGCCGGGTGTAAATGTTATTGTCTGGTCATGACTCTCACAGAAAAGCCCATCCAGTTTATCAGAAGCTATGTTCCAGCGTACCAGGTCATAGAACCTGTGACCTTCCAGTGCAAGCTCAAGTCGTCTCTCATGAATAATATCTTCAAGTGTAACTTCTGCAAGATCTGCAGGGTATCCTGTTGAACCTGAATTTCTTGCCCTCGTTCTAACCAGGTTAACATAATATGATGCCTTAGCAAAATCTCCCAGGTGAATTGCGGCTTCTGCCGCCCAGAGAACAACATCGGCATACCTGATTATAGGAATATTCATCGGGCTGTCAAATAGAGTAATAAATACATCCCAAAATTCCCCAGGTGAGCATTCAAATTTACGGCAGGCTGAACCTGTCGCCCAGTCAGGTAATACCATTTTATGCCAGTCCATTGACGGATAACTTGTATATATTGAATCTCCTTCATAAGCAACCGTAACAGCAAAGCGGGGATCATCCTTTTCATTTCCGGATTCCTCTGCAAATTCATCAATAAGGCTTTGCGTGGGAAGGTTAAGACCCCAGCCCAGGTTTTGCTCTATACCTAATGTATCTAAAAATGACCTGCATGTAGTATATATTGTTATGTCATTATTCCCATATGAACTGTATTGTCCCACCAACAGATTAGTTGCTGCAAATACTGCTTCCGGACTATAATTTCCATCCACAGTAAAAATATAACGGTAACCTGATGTTGCAGATGGACACAAATATGAAGGATCCCACCAGGTATCATAGGTTTCCCCGCTAATTCCAACCAGTTCATACTCACCTGAGTTAATTACCTGTTCAGCATACTGAAGAGCCGGAATCCATTTTTCTGTTAAATCTGTAAAACGTGCGTCTCCCGCATAATTTGTAGCGTAGGATGATTGAAATATATACATTTTCGCCAGTAATGCCCGGGCTGCTCCCTTAGTTGCCCGGAAAAGGTCTTCTTCTGACAGTTCACTCCGTGATGGTAAGTTATCTATTGCTGCGATTAAATCTGCTTCTATCAGTGCAAAAACTTCAGCCATTGTATTTGGCCTTTCATGTATCTGAACAGAAGGATCATAGTCATAAAAAAACTCGTGTATTAATCTCCAATGGTGAGAATCAGTTAAAATAGGAATGGTATCAAAAGTAATTGATAGCTCAAAAAACATCAATGATCTTATGAATCTTGCCTCTGCAATGTAACGCTTTATAACTGATTCATCCAGCAATAAAGTCGGGGCAATTTCAATAGTCTTGTTACATAAGTATACAATGTTGTAGGCTCTGTACCAGAATAATCTTACTTTATCATTGTTTGCCTGGTAATCCATTAACATTAAATCCTGGTAAAAAGGAATATCATTACCTCCTGTTTCACCCCCTACTTCACTGTTATCGGAACGGCATTCTCCAAGTATCCAGTGACTTACTGAGTACAGGTCCCTGCTTGATAATTCAGTGTAAGCCCTTTCGATGTAATAACTTGCTGTATCCGTGCCAAATTGAGCAAAAATAAAACCGATGCTTGTTAGCATTAAACTGATAACGACAATTATCTTTTTCATATCATTAGATTTTAACAATCATAATGATAATGAATTTTCTTTATGCTCAATAAATTATTTATTAACAGCAGAGAGGGAGAGCGGTTTAAGAAGGGACAGTGCTATATATCACTCGATCACAACTTTCGTCTTGAAAATTTTATCATTGTTTCTTAGCAGTAGAATATAAATTCCCGGGCTTAATCCTGTGCGATCCAGTTCAAACTTGTCTGATGCTATAGTACCCGTGATTTGAATCTGTTCTCCATCGATATTAGTCAGATATAATATATATTTATCGCCTTCTTCATTTGGAAACTGAACAAGAGCCTTATCTTTAACAGGATTTGGGATTACTATTATTTCGTCCTTAATTAATTTATTGTCTAACCCGGTCTCATACAAATCATTTATATATATTTTAATTACTTTCTCGTAATACAGGCTGTCAGGACCGTTATCGACCACTCTGATACGTACTGTAAGTTCGGCATCAGTTTCATGATCGAATTCGACTGCAGTAACTAATTTATTATCACTAATCCGGAAATAATTATTATCATCGGAACCAACTCCGGAAACCAGATAAAATGTATGCTGATCATCCATATCTTCATCCAAAGCGGAGATAACCCCAATTTCGGTGCCTTCGGGTAAATTTTCATCTATCCGGTCCTCACTGATAAGTATTTCGTAAGGCGCTTCATTATTCCTTGCCTTTAAGTATAAATTGGATAATGAATAATTGAATTCCCTATCTGAATCATTAATTTTTATTATATATTTCTCCGGAAGTTTTATTCCAGCCTGGTAATAAGCTTCATCATAGGGAGCACTGTAATCAGAATACATTGTATAATATCCGTGATTGTCTGCAGAATCTATTAAAACCATATCTTCAGAGCTATTGCCCCTGAAAATGTAATGCTTATCATAAGTCATACCCTCATATTTTTCTATTTCCAAAGTAAATACCCTGTCGGGTTCAAAATACCCGGAGATATGTGAATTCCTGTGATGACTTTTCTTTTCCGATTCATTTCCGCATGTATCTATCGC
>CP070654.1:1050643-1054175 GCA_020354785.1 Bacteroidales bacterium | reverse complement strand
GGAATATGGGAATAAAGGAATAAGGATTAACGATTTTAGATTTAGGAATTTATTAATAAGCAATATAACAATAGAACAATAGAACAGTAATGCAATAGAATAGTCATGAAAAACAGAATTATATTTTGGTTTGTAATTTTATCGGTCGCCCTCATAATATTATCTTGTGAAAAGAAGGACGAAGGAGCCGTTGTTATTCGTGAAGACCTGGAACAGGATATTGTTGATTTAATTAATGAATACAGGGACTCAACCGGTCTAAATGAACTGACAGTGAATGAAGTAATAAGAAGGGAAGCAAGGAACCACAGCATAAATATGGCAACGGGTAAGGCACCCTTTGGACATGAAGGATTTGAGGAACGAGCAAATACAATATTCAGTGAAGTTGGCGGCACAGTATGTGGTGAAAATGCAGCAGAAGGCAATTATCCGGATGCAACATATTTTATAGACAGCTGGCTAAACAGCCCGTCACATAAAGAGAATATTGACGGTGATTATAATTATACAGGTGTGGGTGTTGCAGAAACTGAGGATGGAATAAAATTTGCCACACAGATGTTTCTCAAGATGGAATAAAGTTACTCCCTGCTAATTATGATCATTTCTTTATCAGAAATTCTCAATGCTCCTTTAGACTAATTAAGCAATCATTAAAAGTCAGCTACCATTAAAATATTCTTCCGGAAAATTAACCAGGTATAGTTCATATACAGCTCTTGTAAATGCAGTATATAACCATCTTAAATAATCAATATTAATCATATCCCCGGTAATATATCCCTGATCCACAAATACGGTTTTCCACTGTCCTCCCTGCGCCTTATGACAGGTCACTGCATATGCGTATTTCACCTGTAAGGCATTATAGTATTCATTGTTCCTGACTTTTTCATATTGCTTTTTCTTGGATTTTATATCTCCATAATCCTCCATAATTGTGTAGAAAAGTCTCTTATTATCTTCATTACTTAATGCAGAAGATTCAACCGAAAGCGTATCTAACATCAACTTTGTATCCAGCTCAATGTTGTAATCCGTCAACCGGATAGTAACATCTACAAAGCGGAATCCATATAATTCATAATATTTGCCAATTCTCAATACTTCAATAATATCACCATTTGCTATAAAATCAATTTTATCTTCTCCTTCTGTCCAGTAATAGTTGTTCTTAACGACCATGAGGAGCTCCCCGGGAACAATCTCCCTTTCGTAATTAAATATCTGGTTTCTTATACCCTGGTTATATTTATTTGCCCTTTTATTGGACCTGCAAATTATTATAGTTTCATTAATGCCGTGCCTGCTATAGGCAGATGAAATCTCTTCAATTAAATCACTCCCTGAAATACTCTTAATATCATTAAAACCTGAAATTCTGAATTTAGGATAATTAATAAGTGCCTTAGTAATATTTTTTCTAATTTGAGTTGCAGTGAGAAGAATACCCGAATTTTCAGATTGCCTGATCACCTCAGTTAATTCAATATATTTAGGATCAATACCATGTCCTTCAAGCTTCTTTTCATCCAGTGCAGGGCTTATGCTTATCCCGACAGGAGGTAACTGGGCTGTATCCCCTATAAGAATTAGCTTACATCCTGGTTGGCTATAGACGTATTTAATAAGATCATCAAGCAGCCTTCCGGATCCAAATAAAAGTTCTTCTCCTGCCTGGTTTGAGATCATTGAAGCTTCATCCACTAAAAAAAAAGTATTTGTGTGCATATTCTTCTCCAGTGTAAATTGACCAAATCCGTCTTTTGAAGATTTTTGCCTGTAGATTTTTTTATGAATTGTATACGCAATCTTACCTGAATATGATGTTAGCACTTTGGCTGCCCTGCCGGTAGGTGCTAACAATACAGACTTAATTCTTAATTCTCTGAACGCTTTTACAAGAGCGCTTATTGTCGTTGTTTTCCCTGTTCCGGCGTATCCTTTTACAATAATTACATTTTTCTCCTGTTTATTAATAACAAAATCAGCTAAAACATTTATAAGTTCTTCCTGGTTTTTTGTTGGACTATAATCGTGGGAATTAATTATAAGTGATATCAAATGTTTTTTTAACATACACTGACAATAATTACATATTATTGAATTTTAAATCTAATTTTTTTTGTTAAATTCGCAGGCAAACCGATTGAAAGAACTAAAAAATAAAACCTATGGTAGTCTATTTAATAATTTTTGTAATAATTATAGCTGTATTCGCAGTGTTTTCAAACAAACTCGTAACAAAATATCCCAAAAGTAAACCAATTATACAAATAATACTTGGAATCGCTATTATTATTCTGATATACTTACTTTGGGAAAGTATTCAGGAACCTATACGCTTTAATAAGGAGAAAGATGCCAGAGAACAGGCAACAATCCAAAAACTGAAAGATATCCGGACAATACAGATCATGTACAAAGATAAATACGGAAGTTTTATCGGGAGTTTTGATACTTTGATACACTTTGTGAAAAATGATTCTATAGGAATACCAAAAAAAGATTATTTGCCGGGATGGGATTCTGATATGTATACAGAAAAGCAAGGGATTAAACTGGGATTGATTAAGATCGAAACTGCATATAAAATGGTGCTTGACTCTCTGAAGAATCATTTACTGACAAAGGATATTGACAGGATAAGATATATACCATATGCTGCTGATTCGGAATTTGTCATGGGTGCCGGCGAAGTATTAACCGGTTCGAAGGTCAGGGTTAAGGTATTTGAAGTATATGCACATTATGATATATTACTGAATGGTATGGATGAGCAACTGGTTATTAATTATATTGATGAACGAGAAAAAATTGTAAAATTTCCGGGATTAAAAGTTGGCTCACTGGATGAAGCAACAAACAATACCGGAAACTGGGAATAATAAGGCTGTCTCATGCCTGATATCGATTTAATTGATAAATCATTAGATAAAGAAAATACCACTAATTATCATTTATCCATTCAAGCTGACTTGAATGGATTTTCTTTTTGTATTCTGGATATTGAAAAGAAAATATATCTGGGACTCAGACAATATCAACTTGAGGATGTATACAGTACAGAAAATTATGTCGATAATTTAACTGAAATATTTAATGATGACAGTTTGCTTAACAGTCAGTTTAAATCCAGCAGTTTTGTTTACCTGACACAAAAGTCCACGCTTATTCCCGAAAGCTTCTTTGATAAATCAAAATTAAGAGCATACTTTGAGTTTAATCAGAGTCTGAATGATTTGGATGAGATTCATTATAATTTTATAAGTGAAATAAAGGCCTACAATATATTTACAATTCCTAACTATATAGTAAATGAAGTTGTTAGCCGTCTCAAAAATGTAAAATTATTTCATCAGGTATCCCCGTTTATTAAAAGCATTTTCGAAAAAGGAATTGATTCGGAAAGAGCAAGTGTTTATGTTAATATGAATAATAAATTCATTGATATAGCTGTGGCTGATAAGAACAAACTGTTGCTTTATAATACTTTTCAGTTTCAGAAAGAAACCGATTTATTATATTT
>CP070654.1:1047000-1050543 GCA_020354785.1 Bacteroidales bacterium | reverse complement strand
AACTCCTCTTCCAGTTCATCTGAAAAAATGTTTTCAATCAGTTTCTCATAATATGCTTCAAGAATGCTTGCAGCGATATCTTCGGTATCGTATACAAAATCCCATTCTTTCAGTATTTCAATTCCTTCTTTTTCTGATTTTGATTGCAGCTTATCTTCATTTACTGCATTCAGTATTAAAGGCAGGTGCTTTTCAGCAAGTTTTGATTTTAGATCAAGCTGTAATATTTTGAAGTCTTCCACAGTCAGCTCCTCTTTCTCAGAAAGGACCTCGATTATTCTGTCCATCCTGTGAGGTAGCGCATACCAGGTTCCTATATGATAATTATTATCTTCACTAACTGTCTTATTATTTGCTGAAATAACAAATCCCCTCTCAGGGTTAAAACTATGGGGCAACTTATTAAAAGGCAACAACTCTTTCCACTCATAATCATCTATCCAGCCAGGCAGAAGGGGATATATTTCCGTTCTTTTTCTTACAGGTACTCCTGCAGCACAGTACATGCCAAAATTTCCGTAAATATCAGCATATACAACATTCTGGCTGACAGACCTGAATGTTCTTAGTGAATTTTTAAATCCATTCCAGTCAGATGCACGATTCAATAAGTATAAAGAACGAAATTCATTACTGGATTCATCTCCAACCCAGTGCATCGTTACAACTTTATCCTTGATTCCTTTAAATTTTGAAATTATGGGACCGTGGTGAGTAAATCTTATTTCTCTTTCAATTACCTCACCCTCTTTAGTATTAATTACTTCCTTTTTAATAATCATATCTTTCCACTGACCATTAAACTCATATTGATTTGAATCTTCAGGATTTATAATTTCCAGGTAAAAATCAAGATTGTCAACATAGACATTGGTCATTCCCCAGGCAATATGTTCATTGTGGCCGCAAATCACAAAAGGTGCCCCCGGTAATATTAATCCTGTAACATTTAACTTGTTATCAATAACCTGGTGCATTTGATACCATATACCTGGAATGTTTAATTTAAGGTGCATATCATTTGCCAGAATACATTTTCCTGAACCACTTTTTTCTCCTGTTATCGCCCAGTTATTACTGGCGCTGAAAATGTCTGCACCAAGTTCTTCCAGTTGTGAGGTTAATGCATATAATTCTGAACTGGCACCGGAAACCGGCAATAGTGAATCATAGTCAGGATATATAACTGATTTATAAGTGGAAAAATCAGGCATAAGTTCCGAGTATCTTGCAGAATCAACTGCCTTCCTGATGTCATCAAGGACCAGTTCATTCCAGCCGGCCTTTAAATCCCATGACATATATCCAAGAAAATTCAGGGTATGTACTGGTTCCCATGTTTCCGGTTTATACCCTAACAGGGTAAACTCAACCGGTAATTTTTTTAAGTTCGAGTTTATATACTGGTTGATTCCTTTGCAGAATGCTTCAATTGCCGCCTTATGGTTTTCATTTAAAATGCCTAATATTTTTCCCGACTTTTCTGAGAATCTTAAAGACCTGAGTAATAAATCAGATTCAATAAAATCTTCTCCGAATATCTCTGAAATTCTACCCAGCGTTATTCTTCTTATCAGGTCCATCTGCCACAAACGATCCTGGGCAAGTACATAACCCACTGCCATATATAAATCGTTCTCGTTTTTTGCATAAATATGAGGTACTGCATACTTGTCGCGGTATACAATAACCTCGCTTTTTAATCCTGCCAGCTTAATATCCTGGTTATAGTCCGGCAGACTTTTCCTGGATATGTTTCTGATAAAAACTAAAAAAACAATACCTGCAATAATAATCAGGACTAATAATACCAAAAGAACTCTTTTTAAAATCTTCATGATTAAATTAATTTTATTAAAAGCAAGTTAAATTTCATTTTTCTCAATCGCAAATTTTTTGCATAAATTAGACTGGTATTTGATATTATATGACAGCAACGTTTAAAAAAGATATTCAGTATTATAAATTCTGCCTTTACGGTTTTTTAAAGAATCAGAGATTCTTTGATCCGTTCTTAATGCTTTTCTTCCTGGAAAAGAACCTTTTATTTGTGCAAATTGGAGTGTTATATTCAATCAGGATGATTACCCGGACAATCCTGGAGATACCAAGCGGGATAATAGCTGACGCATTAGGAAGGCGGGGCACAATGATATTTTCCTATGTCTTTTATATTCTCTCATTTATCATATATTATTTTGCCAGTAATTATCTTTTTCTGATAATTGCCACTTTTATTTTCGCTGTTGGTGATGCTTTCAGGACCGGCACTCATAAGGCAATGATATTTGAATATCTTAAATTAAAAGACTGGGAAGATCAGAAAGTACATTATTACGGACATACAAGATCATGGTCGCAGACAGGCTCGGCAGTTTCATCATTAATTGCTGCATTAATAGTATTTTATAGTGGAAGGTACACAGATATTTTTCTTTTCACATTAATCCCTTATGTTATCGGGCTGGTTTTACTTTCTTCATATCCCAGAATACTTGAAGGAGCGGGGACAAAAAAAACAGATCAGTCGATTGCCGATGCTTTTAAAGAAATAATACATAAAATGTACAGTTCATTCAGAAACTTAAAAGCCTTTAAAATAATAACAAATCTCTCATCGTTTAGTGGTTATTTTATGGCTATCAAGGATTATCTTCAACCTGTACTGCAGTTATATACAACTGCTATCCCGGTATTACTGTTTCTTGATCAGAAAAAAAGGGAAGCCTTAATTATTGGAGCAGTCTATTTCATACTTTATTTCATTTCGTCAAGGGCTTCAAAATACTCAGGCAAATCAGCAGACAGATTTTCAAACATCTTGAAACCCCTTAACCTTACTTTAATATTGGGATTAATCACCGGTGTTCTTGCCGGAGTTTTTTTAAAATTTAATATAGCTATAGTATCTATTGTGTTGTTTATTGGAATTCATATTATAGAGAACCTGAGAAGACCAATGGCAGTATCCTATGCATCAGAAACATTCAATGATAAAATTCTTGCTTCAGTACTATCGGTCGAATCACAGGCAAAATCGTTAGTTGCAGCAATTTTCGCAGTTTTATTAGGATTTTTTGCAGATTATATCAGCATTGAGTTTAGCTTTATTATTACCAGTTTGATTTTATTATTTGCTACCCCACTTTTTATATTAAGAAAAAAATAATATGCCACACAAAGTATATTTTCTCAACACAGAAAAAAAAGAAAAACTTGATCTCCACTGGAAAGGTTCATATAAGGATTTTACTGTAAAACTTGATAATAATGAACTGGGAGTAATAAAAACTAAAAAGGAACTAAAGCAGGGAAGGGAGTTTGTTACAGGCTATAACAAAAAACTGGAAATCAGACTGGTTATGCAGTTTGGTTTTATTCCATCCATTGAGGTCCTTTTTAATGAAATTCCTGTTCCAGGTACAATGACTGATCCTAAAAGACAACTAACAGGCATATTTTATTTTATTTTATTTATTGCTCTACTGAATATTGTATTTGGCTTAACCGGTTTAATATTTGATATAAAATCGTTTGGTGATC
>CP070654.1:1043356-1046900 GCA_020354785.1 Bacteroidales bacterium | reverse complement strand
GTTGGTAATACCAATAACAGGAAATTCACTTTCAGTGCTAACTGAAATATCTATTTTGCCTGCACCTGTGCAGGCATTTAATACTGATAGTAACATAATAGTATAAGAAATGGTCCGGATATGTTTAATGGACTTCATAGTATTAAGTATTATGTATTTTATATTAAGATTCAATCAGACCTTATGTGTTATATTCTTATAAATCAGACATATTCATCTTAATCAGATAAATTTTTCATCTGGATAATCAATAGGGCTGAGAGATATAAAGTTGAAAAGAATCCCCCGGAATTTCCGGGGGATTATTATTTATAGTCTTACTATTAATAAATCATTATTAATGACAGAGAAAAATTCTTAACTAGTATCCGGGATTCTGATACTGAATTTTTTCCTGGTCAGATAATGCCCTGCCCTCTGTTTGTATCAGGTCCAAATGAGTTTGAGGGATTGGACGATACCTGTGAGTCTCACGCATTGTTCCCATCAATATGATATCATCATTATACAGGTAGCATCTGTCATACAATTGCTCCACACGCACAAGGTCTTCCCAGCGATGCATTTCACCCAGCAACTCACGGCATCTTTCATTCAGTATGAAATGAATGAACCTGTCTTCTTTTGTTGCAACATATGGCGGATAATTTTCGACGGGTACATCGGCATCCCAGTACGATGCGTTAATCTCCATAGCAGCTTCATGCCCGTCCGTATTTCCCGGTGTTCCGCCGTCAAATTTCCACCATTGTAAAGGTTTTTCTTCACCTGAATGATATGCGGCCCTTCTCCTGACCGTATTAATCCTTTCTACAGCAGTTGCATAATTTCCAGTGCGGCCATGTGCTTCGGCAGATATTAAATAAGTCTCGGACAGCCTGGCATTAAATACATCCCTTGTACCTCTTTCCTGATTTTTATCAGACCTGTAATAATCAATATATTTGAAAAGAGAGGGTATTTTACCTTTTCTCCATGCATTAATTGTAATTGTATTCGGATCACCATCTGCCATAATAACAGTTATCGTAGTATCCTGATCAAGAAGCTCAATAGGATTTTCGTTATCGTCAGTTAACCAGTAATACCTGGCATATATAGTATATCCGCGTCTTATAATTTCCTTGTCTGTTAAGGTTGTATTCCTGTCATTTAAAAGAAAGACAAGTGCTGTATCACCCAGGGAGAAGAAATCCATGCTTGGTGCAAGGGCAAACTTAAGTGTTCCGACATATACTGTATCTCCGGGACCTCTTGCTGCCCAGGATGTATCGGGGGCAATATCATGAAAGGCCCACACAAGCTCATGCTTTGTCCAGTACAGGGCCGGATTGGTAGATATAGTATCAGTAGAGAAGAATACCGTTAACAAGCTTTTGCGCAGACGCGAATCATTATAACGGTCATGGATATCCAGCGCATAATCTGTTGCGTACATCCTCCTGTACGGTCTTCCATACTCTATCCTTCTGAACATCCCGGGATCTCTGTCATATTGATTTAACCAGAATAAATGTGTTCTGTTCTGATTCCCGTCCAGCAAAGTAAGTTCATCATTAAACTGGGTGGCAAAGACTATTTCGTCATTTACCTGGTTGTCAATATCAAATACATCAGCAAAGTCAGGAAGAAGTGCATTGTTACCTGAATTTATACATAAATCAGCATAATAAGCGGCGCTATCCATATCGGTGGGCTGCTGTCCGCGTTCTTCAGTTACTGCACTTCCTCTTGTCAGGTATACCTTTGCCAGGTAATGACGTGCAGCATTAGCAGTAGCCCGTCCATAGTCATCCTGTGTTTCTGGTAATTTCTGCGTTGCGTAAATTAAATCTTCAATTATTGCATCGTATACTTCTGCAACCGGGATTCTTGGCCATTCAAGCTCTAAACCCGCACTTGGTTCAAGTGTTAAAGGTATATCCCCGAACTGCTGAACCAGCTGAAAGTAATAGTATGCCCTTAAGAAACGGGCTTCAGCCATCCGGATGTCTTTACCTGCCTGGTCTTTCATAAAACCAGTACCTCCAGTTACCAGGGGTATTTTATCGATAGCAACATTACAGCGGTCAATTGCATTATAATTGTTATCCCAGAAACCACTGATGCTGATTTGTGCATCATCGACAGGATCCAACTGTGAACTATAATCATTAAACCATCCGGCGTAAAAGTCGGTTTCATCACTTTTCATATATTCATCTGTTCCAATATTCCAGAATGCATATGCCTGTTCATAGTTAGTTTTATACCGCAGCGGAGCATAGCATGACCTGATAAGATCTTCAATACCCGTTTCAGATTCATAATAGTCATACTTCAGGACTGATACCTGTTCTTCGTGCAGGAAATCTTTACAGGAAGCAAGTATCAAAATCAATAATAAAGGAATTATATATTTTTTCATCGTATTAATTTTTTATTTATTATTCAAATGTTCATTTTACAAACCAATTCTTGCTCCAAAAACTATACTCTTTGAACTCATAGCATTTAACTGGCTTCTTGGGTCCAGAGAGTTTGGATTAGGATCTGTAGATCTCCTGTAACCTCCCTGTGCTTCCGGGTCAAGCAATTCGTAATCAGTGAAGAGAAACGGATTTACAGCCATCACATACAGATTCAGGCTGTTTACTCTGATTTTTGAAAGAATTGATTGAGGGAAATCGTATGATAGTGTTATATTTCTCACTTTAACAAAAGAAGTTTCCGTATAATACAGTGATTCGCCAAGATTTGGGAAGAACTGGAACCTGTTGGGTTGTGGATACTTAGCAGTTGTATTGTCCGGAGTCCAGTAATCAATATCCCTCTCAGGATAGCGACCAGCCAGTTGAGGCACCAGCCGTCGGTTATAAATACCCTGGCCCACGCGGAAATAAATAAAAGCTGACAGCTCGAAACCTTTATAGGATATCCTGTTTGTAATACCACCTGTCCAGTCAGGAACATTGGAACCAAGTACCACCCTGTCAAGGGTATTAATTGTAGTATCACCATTCTGCTCAACTACTTTAATTTCACCCGGTACAAATGAACCACCATGTTCAGGTGTGTTATACAGTGCCATTAAAGCTGAATCTTCAGGTGTATCCTGCCATATTCTTTCATATTTGTAATCATAATAAGAATTAATAGGATGACCAATAAACCATCCGTTTCCAATATCATCCTGGTCATCTCCGTACAATTCTACAATTTCTTCTTTATTTTTAGCAAATGTTATATCGGTTTCCCATTTTAATCCTCCGCTTGTATTTAAATTAACCGTATATAAGGTGACTTCGATTCCCCGGTTGCGGACTTTACCAACATTTGCACGGACTTCGTTGTAACCGGTTACAGCAGGCAGGTTCCTGTCAAGTAACAAATCGTAAGTATTGGCGTCATAGATATCTATTGTTCCCGCAATTCTGTTCATGAATAATCCGAAATCCAGTCCCAGATTTTTTTGCGCAGTTTTTTCCCATCCTACTTCACGGGTTGCCAGTTTTTCAGGTGAATAGCCTTTTCCAGGAATATCACCAAAAACGTAAATACTTTC
>CP070654.1:1039698-1043256 GCA_020354785.1 Bacteroidales bacterium | reverse complement strand
TTGTGGGCGTTGCTAGATTCGAACTAGCGACCCCCTGCTTGTAAGGCAGGTGCTCTGAACCAACTGAGCTAAACGCCCGTGAAATAAAGCTTGTTTAAGCGAGTGCAAAGATAAAGGATTTTTTTCAATGTATAAAACTTACCAGGTTTTTTCTAACGCTAAGAAATCGGCCACAATATATGTACTCCCCCCTATAAAAATCATGTCATTCTTATCTGCTGATGATAATGCATCCTTGTAAGCCTTCTGAACTGATTGATAAGTTTTCCCTTTTAAATTATATGTTTTTGATTTTTCATAAATAATATTCTCGTCAAGGCCTCTTGGAACATCAGGCTTTGTAAAATAGTAAAATGCTTTTTCAGGAAAAATTTCAAGAAAATCTTCTATTCTCTTTTCTTTTACAAAGCCTATTATTATATGTAAATTCTTATATGAGGTATTTTTAATCTGGGAAATTACTGATTTAAATCCTTCATAGTTATGGGCCGTATCACAAATAATTCTGGGTTCCCTTCTTATAATTTGCCACCTTCCATAAAAACCTGTACTAGTAACTACTTTTTTTAATCCGTTGTAGATATCAATGTTTGCAATTTCAAATCCCTGCTCCTTTAAAAAATCTATACAGGCAAGTGCCGTTAATATGTTTTTTCTCTGGTAAATTCCCGGAAGGTCAGTCTTCAGGTTAGGATAATAAACCTGGTTCTCTTTTTCTATATTTAATATTTGCATTTCATCGTCAGAGTATAAATTACTGCCGGGAGAGAATATTCTGTCAGCGATATATATTGAAGATGATCTCTGCTTTGCAATATCTATAAATATACTGTTCACTTTTACATCTGATTCCCCTATAATAACAGGCACTGAATTTTTTATTATTCCTGCCTTCTCAAAAGCAATCTCTTCAAGTGTATTTCCCAGAAATTCCATGTGATCATATCCTATATTCGTTATTACAGAAAGAACCGGATTTATTATGTTTGTGGAATCCAGCCTTCCGCCTAGCCCTACTTCAATAATTGCTATATCAACCTTCATATATGCAAAATATTCAAATGCCATAAAGACAGACATTTCAAAGAATGAAGGCTGAACTTCATCGAAAAAAGAAATATGTTTGTTTACAAATTTTACTACATACTCTTCAGATATTAACTCCCCGTTAACCTTAATTCTTTCCCTGAAATCAATTAAATGGGGTGAGGTGTATAATCCTGTCTTAAACCCGGCATTCTGTAAGACAGAAGTAAGTATATGACATACCGATCCTTTACCGTTTGTTCCACCGACATGTACCGTCAGGTATTTTTTATGAGGGCTTTTGAAGTATTTATCAAGCCTGACAGTATTTTCCAGGCTTGCCTTGTAAGCTGCCTTACCATCCCTCTGGTACATTGGTAATTTATTGTACAGATAACCGATTATTCCTTCATAATTCATGTAGTAGAACTTTTAAATTAAAATAGCGCCAGATATAAAATCTGTTACCATTTTTCAAAATGTATTCTTTCCCTTTTATATCTGTCAGGGAATTCCTTCTTTTCCGCTGGATGTCCTATGGAAATTATTGAGAAAGGTTTAACATGCCCGGGAAGTTTGAAAAGGCTGTGAACACCTTCGATTCTGTGCAGCCTTGGATATAATCCAACCCATACCGCTCCCAGGCCAATTCCATGAGCTGCCAGCAGTATATTCTGAGTAACTGCAGAACAATCAACAGGTCCGTAACCTGTATCATGCTGAAGATTTTCATCCCAGCATACTAATATAGCAACATCTGATTCTTCCAGCATTCGTGAATTCGGATGTATCTTAATAATTTCATCCATAATTTTCCTGTCTCTGAATACAATAAAATGCCATGGTTGTTTATTAACAGCAGATGGAGCATACATGCCGGCTTTCAGAAGTAATTCTACCTGGGCATCAGTAACTTTTTCACCGGTATATTTCCTTATACTCCTTCTATTCAAAATAGCTTCAATAACGTCCATATTCAGGGTTTTTAATTTTAATACAGAACAAATATAAAATAATAAAAATTATTAATTTTAAAGCTGCACTAAATTAATTGAGATGAGCGACAAGAAGATATTTGTTCTGGACACCAATGTTTTACTTCATGATTATAAGAGTATTTATACTTTTGAAAATAATGATGTAGTAATTCCAATAACTGTACTTGAAGAACTTGACCGATTTAAAAGAGGGAACGATATACTAAACTTTCACGCACGGGAATTTACACGTGAGCTGGATAAACTTTCAGGTGATGGCTTATTTGGAAAGGGTGTTCCACTTGGTAAAGGCCTTGGCAGGTTAACAATAGAAACAGGTAAACCGTTTTCCCGAGTTATTCAGGAATCCTTCCCTGAGCATTCTGCCGACCATCGCATACTTGCTATTGCCGAACACGTACAGAAAAACAGTAACGGAAAATCTGTAATTCTTATAACCAAGGACATAAATCTGCGAATGAAAGCCAAATCTATCGGTATTCTTTCGCAGGATTATGAAAGTGATAAAATAAGCAGTATTGCTGACATATATAAAAATGTCAGTGTGATTGAAAACATTGACAACGAAATAATCTCACAGCTTTATGAGACCTCCGAGAGCATTCCTTTTGAAAACTTTAAAATAGACCTTGAACCATTACCAAATCAATATTTTATACTTAAAAGCAATTCCTCGAGTGCATTAGTGCATTTTAACCCGGCTGACAATACAATGGGAAGGGTAGTAAAACAAAGAACATATGGTATTGATCCCAGAAATGCAGAACAGACATTTGCACTTGACTCCCTACTTAGGGATGATGTGCAACTGGTATCATTAACCGGCAAAGCAGGAACAGGCAAAACCCTTCTTGCGCTTGCTGCAGCCATACATCAGAGGCAAAAATTCACACAGATATTCCTGGCAAGGCCTATTATCCCTCTGGCTAACAGAGATATTGGCTTTCTGCCGGGAAATGTAGATGAAAAGATCGGGCCTTATATGCAACCTTTATTCGATAATCTTGCGGTTATTAAGAATAAATTCAGCCAGTCAAGTAAAGAGTATCAGAAAATAGAGGAAATGCAGAAAGATGAAAAGCTTATAATCACGCCCCTGGCTTATATCAGGGGCCGCAGCCTTTCGAGAATATATTTTATTGTTGACGAAGCCCAGAACCTTACCCCGCATGAAGTTAAAACAATAATTACCAGGGCAGGTGAAGGAACAAAAATGATTTTTACAGGAGACATTGAACAAATTGATTCTCCATACCTGGATGATAAGTCAAACGGATTGAGCTATCTTACAGATAAAATGAAAGGCCAGAATATATTTGCTCACGTTCACCTGATAAAAGGTGAAAGAAGTTATTTGGCAGATCTTGCTAGTAATCTTCTATAATTTTATTTAATTTGCAAAAAGTTTAACTCAATATCCTGTTCTATGAAAAAAAGAAAAACTTTGCACATTGTCAGACACGCTAAATCAAGTTGGGATTATGATAATATTTCAGATATTGACAGACCTCTAAAACTTAAAGGAATTAAAAAC
>CP070654.1:1036033-1039598 GCA_020354785.1 Bacteroidales bacterium | reverse complement strand
ATTTCCTGTGATGAGTAGAAAGTAGCTGTTGTCTCCATGCCCATAGGTTTCTTTTCAAGAAAGCTCTCTGAACAACCAACATACAGACCTATAACAGTAAGAAATATTATTTTTATTTTAACTAAATTTTTCATAGTATTTCTCTTTTATGTTAAAATCCTAATTGTATACCAAATAAATATGCCCTGGAAGGCGGGTATAAACCATAATCAATCCCGTATAGTAATTGTCTTGCCTCTCCTCCCTGCTCTTCCGAACGTGTTCTTCCTATTTCCGGATCAAAACCTATGTAATTATCCAGTGTAAACAGATTTTTTGCATTGAAATATATTCGCAGATTATCAATCCAGATTAAATTAAGTAAATTCTTCGGGAAGCTATAACCAAATTCCAATGTCTTTAGCCGCAAATAAGAACCGTCAAATACCATTCTGTCAGACCACCGGTTATTATCGCTTCCGCTAACACCCAGCCATGGTATATCGGTATCAGTATTTCCGGGATCAATTACTTCACCTGTCTGTTCGTCAATCTCGGGAGCTTCCCATGCATTTAGAAGATCACGGTGCCAGTTTCTTCCGTTTGGTGATGGATCATGTGTCCAGTTTATAAAGGGAAAGAATATTTCATTTCCATATGTGCCCTGGAAGAATAAGGATAAATCAAAACCTTTAAAGAACAATTGGGTATTTAATCCAAAAATAAGGTCAGGGTGAGGATTACCTATCATAACCCTGTCATCCGGAGTTATGTTACCATCCTCGTTAACATCAACATAACGAATATCTCCCGGTACAGCTCTAAACTGAACATGTGAATTAATTTCTTCCCAGTTCTGGTAAATTCCATCAGTTTTATAGCCATAAAAAGCGCCTATGGGTTTTCCTTTCTCTGTCCTCGTAAAAGTCTCATCCCTGTCACCAAAGGTTCCCAGTTCAAAATAATTACCTTCCTCTCCCAAATCAAGTACTTCATTCTTTATATATGAAATGTTAAAGTCAATACTGTAATTTAATGATCCTTCTTTCTCTCTATAACCTAATACCAGTTCAACCCCTTTATTCTGCACTTTTCCTATATTCTGGTAAGGTGTTCCTGTAGGTGGAATACCTGTAATATAGGGAACCGGTATCTGAACCAGCATTTCTTTTGTTCTTTTGTCAAAGTATTCGGCAGATAACAGGAGTTTATTATTAAATAAACCAGCGTCCATACCTATATTTGTCTGTTCAACGACTTCCCAGTGGACAGCTTCATTTGCTGCATAAAACGGGAAAGCCCCGACTGAAACGGCATCCTGTGCCATATTAAAGGAATATCTCAGGAAATTCGGATCAACACTGGAAACATATCTGTATGCTCCTATGTTCTGGTTACCTGTTTGTCCCCATCCTAATCTCAGCTTTAAACTGCTTACAACAGGAACGTTTGCAAAGAAAGAATGATTAGATATTTTCCAGGCAGCAGCAACCATAGGAAATGTTCCCCAGCGTCCCTTGTTAAAAGCATTTTTCTCATAGGCAGTTCCAAATCTTGATGAACCGTCACGACGCACAGAAACAGTGAGTAAAAATTTATCGTCATAATTATAATTTATCCTTCCAAGATATGATATCATCGAATTTTCCTCTCCATTACCATTAATTCTATCCTCAAGGGGATCTGAGTAATATGAAAAATAGCGGAGTTCAGGAACCTCATTTTCCAGGCCAGGACCGGCTGCGTTTAAGGTATTTAAAAATTCTCCACTAAACTCTTCGGCCGTCATACCAGCTAGCGCTGTAAAACTATGTGCTCCTATCTCCCTTGAATATACGGCGGTATTTTCCCAGTTCCAGTACATGGTTTCCTCGAGCTGTTTTTCCAGCTTAGATTGTTCAAGCAAATCAGAACCTTCGATATTATATTCCGGGAGGTAATCATAATTTGAGGTATAATTAAACTTCAATCCCATGCTTGATTTAAATTTTAGGCCTTTAATTAATTCAACTTCTACAAATACATTTCCAATTAAACGGTTTTGAGTCTCTATATCCCATCCTCGATTATTTGCATATAGAGCACCAGGGCTTACATTTCTTAATCCCAGTTCTGCTAATGAAACCGGATTCCTGTAATTAGAAAACAGGGTCGGGCCCCAGTTTGTCTCCCCATCCTGATTCGTAATATATGGCGATGACAAAGGATCAGTCAACATAGCATTTGCTACAACACTTTCATATTCATTATTTTCAGGCACTACATGTCTTTCCCCCCTGTTCAGTAAAATCTTTTCCCCAATAATTATCCTGTCCTTTATTTTATGTGAAGAATTGATTCTAAGGTTTAACCGGTTAAAACTTGAATTAATGATTATACCATCCTGTTTCATATAACTGCCGCTCACAGAATAAGTTGAATTCTCATTCCCTCCTGATATGGAAAGATAATAATTCTGCATGGGAGCCTTTCTGAAAACCTCATCAAACCAGTTTGTATTGGCGTAAAGTTCTTTATACGTGCTGGTATCAATAAGGGCAGCACCAGTAGCAAGCTGGTTCCAGGTTTGTACGAATTCATCTGCATCCATCATATCCATAGTTCTTATATTCTCCTGAATCCCATATGAATAATTAAAATTTATCCGGTTTTTACCGGATTTTCCCTCCTTGGTGGTAATTAAAACAACACCATTAGCTCCTTTTGAGCCATAAATTGCTGTAGCAGATGCATCTTTCAGGATTGAAAAATTTTCGATATCCTCCGCATTAAGAAAATCTACCTCATCGGGAGTCATTTGTATTCCGTCAACAACATATAGAGGATCAGAGTTGGTTGTTGTTCCTACACCTCTTATTCTCACAGTTAAACCGGCACCGGGAGTACCTGAGTTGGCCACGATATGTACACCTGCAGCCTTACCCTGAAGGGCTTCATTAATATTTACCCCCGGAGTTTTGATCAGGCTTTCTTCATCAACAACAGTTACAGCACCGGTTAAATCTTCCTTTTCAACAACACCATAACCAATTACAACTACCTCGCTTAAACTTAAAATATCAGGAATCATATTTATATCAATAGTCCGGGCCCTGTCAGCAACAATATCTTCAGTAACATATCCAACATAGGAAAAAGAAACCGTGCTGTTTTTAGTAACAGTAATTGTATAGTTACCGTTAGCATCTGATATTGTTCCCTTTGTTGTACCCTTCTGAACTATTGTGACTCCGGGAAGACCGCTGGAGGTTTCCGCATCTATTACTTTACCGTTTATAGTAATAAGGGTATCCTGCTGTGCAGATTCCTTATTAATTAAAATAATCTGTTTGTCTTTTATAATATATCCGATATTTGTATCTCCAAATATCTTGTCTAATATTTCCGTGATTTCCAAATCAAATCCGTTTATGCTGACAATTTTGGATACATCAAGATCAGAATTATTATAAAGGAAAGTAATTTCACTTTGACTTTCAATTTCTCTCAGAACATCCTTTATAGTAACATTATTCAGGCTTAATTCAAATTTAGATTCCCGAGAGAATATGCCTGCATTAGTATTTAATGCAAAAACTATCAATAT
>CP070654.1:1032363-1035933 GCA_020354785.1 Bacteroidales bacterium | reverse complement strand
TTTTAAAAATACAGTTGCAGTGGAGGATGGCATGGTTTATACAATTGAAGCAGAAAGATTAAAAGAGCAACAGTAAATATTCAAAATCCTATTAAATAGTTATCTTTGGAAGTCAATAAAACCGGCTAAATGCATAGCAGAATAATCATATTGGACTTCGGATCACAGTATACACAATTAATTGCCAGAAAAGTAAGGGAATTAAATGTGTATTGTGAAATATATCCCTATAACAGGCTTCCGGAAATCCAGGAAAATGTAAAGGGAATTATACTCTCAGGAAGTCCTTTCTCAGTCAGGGACAAAGATGCCCCGATGCCGGATCTGGAAATAATTAAAGGGAAACTGCCGTTGCTGGGTATTTGTTACGGAGCACAATTATTAGCTCATTGTTACGGTGGAGAAGTACTTCCATCCAAATTCCGCGAATATGGAAGAGCAAATCTTAAATTTACAGATAAAGGTTCTGAATTACTTAAAGGTTTGTCCGGCAACACCCAGGTGTGGATGTCACATGGTGATACAATCTCTAAATTGCCAAATAATTATAAAATAATAGGCAGTACAGAAAATATAAAAGTTGCAGCATACAGAATTTCTACTGAAGACACATACGGTATTCAGTTTCACCCTGAAGTCTATCACACTACTGAAGGGAAAAAGATACTCTATAATTTTGTTGTCAGTATTTGTAGATGCCTGCAGGACTGGACACCGTCTTCTTTTGTTGAATCCACTATAAATACATTAAGGGAAACTCTTGGCAAGGACAATGTAGTTCTCGGGCTGTCAGGCGGTGTTGATTCTTCTGTAGCTGCCGTGTTATTAAACAAGGCTATAGGCAGTAATCTGACATGTATCTTTGTCGATAACGGTTTGTTAAGAAAAAACGAATTTGAGCATGTGCTTGATTCTTACAGGCACATGGGCTTAAATGTAATAGGTATTGATGCAAGGGATAAGTTTTTAAATGATTTAAAAGGGGTGCTGGATCCTGAAAGAAAACGTAAAATTATTGGAAAGAATTTTATTGATGTTTTTGAAAAGGAAGCCGGAAAAATAAAGAATGTAAAATGGCTTGCACAGGGAACAATATATCCCGATGTTATAGAATCTGTTTCGGTAAAAGGTCCCTCAGCTAAAATAAAATCTCATCATAATGTTGGTGGCCTGCCTTTAAAAATGGGTCTGAAGGTTATTGAACCTTTAAAGCTTCTTTTTAAAGATGAGGTCAGGAAGGTTGGTAATGCCCTGAATATAGATAATGACATAATAAGTCGCCATCCCTTTCCGGGTCCGGGATTAGCAGTTAGAATTCTGGGTAACATTACTCCTGAGAAAGTAAGAATATTGCAGGAAGTTGATTATATATTCATTGAGGGATTAAAGGAATTTAACCTTTATGATAAAGTATGGCAAGCAGGAGCTGTTCTGCTTCCTGTTCAGACAGTAGGTGTTATGGGTGATGAAAGAACTTACGAAAATGTTGTTGCCCTCCGTGCTGTTTCTTCAACCGATGGAATGACAGCGGACTGGACACATTTACCATATGAATTTCTAAGTACAATATCAAACAGGATTATCAATAATGTTAAAGGCATCAACAGAATTGTATATGATATAAGTTCTAAACCCCCTGCAACAATAGAATGGGAATAGAAAAACAGAATTCTTTTAATTTTATTTGGAAATAACTATCAAAAATTAGTATCTTGTTACAGCAAAAAAAACATATAAATGGAAAAACTTGAAATTATAGCCGGTAAGCATACACCTATGGTTTGGTTCGACCCAAAAGAGAATACTTTTTCAATTTCCGGTTCTTCATTGCCTGAAAATGTACACGATTTCTACCGGCCTGTTTTGTTGTGGCTGGATGAATACGAAAAGAATATTAGTAGTTTTAAGAAACCACTGAAAATAACAGTGAAATTTGCTTATTACAATTCCGGTTCGATGCGATATATTGCTGAGATTTTTAAGAAGATAGCTAAAATAAATCAGAAAGGGATGGAAACTATAGTCGACTGGTATTATGAAAAAGAAGATGAGTTGCTTAAGGAAGCAGGAGAAGATTTAGCAGAACTGGCAGGTCTTGAGTTTAATTTCATTGTATCTTAGTTATATCTGACTCAATTATTACCTTTTTTCTCTAAAGATTAAATCTGGCTTAAGTTATAAATTAATACTTAATTGTTAATAACTCCAAAACATTTTGTTGCTACTTTTGTTTTGCCAATATAATACTAAACATATTTAATTCTATTTATGAGAAACTTTAAGTTCATTATTTATATATGGCTTATCCTGATAATATTTACACGTCATAATTCTCACTCACAGGCTATATATGAACAGGCTTTGAAATTTGGCAGGATACTGGAATGGATTGACAGATATTATGTAGATTCCGTTGATCAGAAAGAGCTGGTAGAGGATGCTATTATTGAAATGCTTAAAGAGCTTGACCCACATTCATCTTACCTTACAAAAAAGGAAGCCAGGGAAACTAACGAACCCCTGCAGGGAAATTTTGAGGGAATTGGAATATCTTTCAGTATTTTATATGATACAATATTTGTAATTTCCCCCATATCAGGCGGACCATCGGAGAAAGTGGGAATACAGGCAGGAGACAGAATAGTTAAAGTTGAAGGAAAGAATGTAGCAGGAATCGGGATAACAAATGAAGATGTCTTCAGGTTGCTGCGCGGAGAAAAGAATACAAAAGTAACAATATCCATACTCAGACGGAATGTTGACGAGCTTCTCGACTTTACTATTATCAGGGATAAGATACCAATATACAGTATTGATGCTTCCTATAAAGTAAAAGATAACATCGGGTATATAAAAATCAACAGGTTTTCCCTGACAACAATTACTGAATTCAGAGAAGCGGTTGAAAAACTGAAAACACAAAATGTTAACGATTTAATCCTTGATTTATCAGGCAACGGAGGCGGATATCTTGATGTTGCCATTAAACTGGCTGACCAGTTTCTTGATGATGAGAAACTGATTGTCTATACTGAGGGTATGAATAATCCAAGGAGAGAATATTTATCAACATCAAAAGGTGTATTTGAAACAGGAAATATTTTAATAATAATTGATGAAGGTTCGGCTTCTGCCAGTGAGATTGTTTCAGGGGCAGTTCAGGACTGGGACAGAGGAATTATTATCGGGCGCAGATCTTTCGGAAAGGGCCTGGTTCAAAGACCTCTCCCACTTCCTGATTCATCTATGGTCAGACTGACAGTTGCAAGATATTATACACCTACAGGTCGTTTAATACAGAAACCATATGATATGAGCAAGTCAGAATACGATAATGATATAATCAACAGATACAACAATGGTGAATTGTCGCATGCGGATAGTATTCATTTTCCTGATTCTTTAAAATATAATACACTTGAAAATTCAAGGATTGTTTATGGCGGAGGCGGAATAATGCCTGATTTCTTTGTACCTATTGATACATCTTTCTACTCCGATTATTATAGAGATTTAATGAGAAGAGGTATATTAAACAGGTTTACTCTAAAATATATTGATAATAACAGA
>CP070654.1:1028686-1032263 GCA_020354785.1 Bacteroidales bacterium | reverse complement strand
GTCCGGTAATTTCAGCATTTTCATAAGTTTCTTTCATGGAATAGTCAATCGGAACATGGATAAGAGCAAAACCTCCTTTTTTCATTACCCTTAGTATTTCAGACATTGCCTTTTTATCATCCTTAACATGTTCAAGTACGTGATTACATATTACTACATCATATTCATTATCATCAAGGGGCATTTCCTGAACATCCAGCTTAACATCTGCAATAGGAGATTCCAGATCGGCAGTAGTATAATCCAGGTTATCCATCCTCCTGAATCTTGAATAGAAGCATTGTTCAGGTGCTATGTGCAGAACTTTGATAACGGCTGTAAAAAAGTCAGTCTTATCTCTCAGGAAAAGCCACATCAATCTGTGTCTTTCAAGTGATAAACATTTTGGACATAAAGCGTTTTCTCTTACTATGTTGTGTCCGTAAGGAAGAAATTTCCGGAACCTGCTGTTACAAACCGGACATTCGACATTGTTCCCCTTATATAACAGTGCGCTTATTCTCATAAAGATATAGCTTAACCTTATCAGGTGTCTTCTCGGGATGATTCGAAGAATTATAGGTATAAGTTTCTTCATGAGTACCGATTAAAATACAGAATAAATCAAACAATGCAAATATATTATTTATTGTTTTATTGCTCTATCCATTCTATTGTTCTATTGTTAAATTGTTCTATTGTTATATTTTTGATTATTAAAATAACTAAATAGACAAATGAGTAACACTCGGCCATTTAAAGTATTGGGAATCCAGCATATTGCACTGGGCAGCAAAGATAAATCAAGACTGGAGAAACTATGGGTAGATATTTTCGGGTTAATAAAAAAGGGTAGCTTTAAGAGCGAAAAAGAAAATGTTGATGAAGATATACTGGAAATAGGCAGCGGGCCTGCACCGGTTGAGGTGGATATTATGCAACCCATCAATAGTGAGAAAAAACCATATGTGCATGAGCCCCCTCTTAACCACATTGGTCTGTGGATAGACAATCTTCAGGAAGCAGTAGACTGGCTTGAAGAACGGGGTGTTCGATTTACGCCCGGAGGCGTCAGGAAAGGCGCGAGCGGACATGATATCTGCTTTATTCATCCCAAGGGTAATGAAGAATTTCCGGTGGGAGGCGAAGGTGTATTAATTGAATTAGTCCAGGCCCCGGAAGAAGTTATTAAGCTGCTTGATTATAAATACATCTGACCGCCTTTCTATTTATCAGGAAAATTCAATAATTTAGATTAAAAATTTAAATTTATTAGTTATGAATAATCCAGTAAAATTTGCAGTAGTATTATCAGGTTGCGGGGTTTTTGACGGAGCGGAGATACATGAAGCAACTTTAACACTCTATGCTATTTTAAAAAACAATGCTGTCTATGATATATTTGCTCCTGATATCAGCCAGCATCATGTAGTAAATCATTTAACAGGACAGGAAATGAAAGAAACAAGGAATGTAATGATTGAATCAGCCAGGATTGCCCGTGGTAAAATAAGTCCTTTAAGTGAATTCAGTGCTGAAGAATACGATGCTTTGATTTTTCCCGGGGGATTCGGGGTGGCAAAGAATTTATCAGACTTTGCATTCAAGGGGAACAATTGCACTGTAAATGAAGAAGCAGCTAATGCTATCAGTGCTATGGTAAAACTGAATAAGCCTGTTGGAGCTTTGTGTATTTCACCAGTAATATTAGCAAAGGTGTTGGGTGATATCGAAGTAACTATAGGCAGTGATGAGGGAACTGCACAAGCATTGGAAGAGATGGGTGCAAAACATGAAAATACTACACATGAAGAAATTGTTGTTGATAACAGGTATAAGATTGTTACAACACCATGCTATATGCTTGATGCTAACATTGTACAGATTGCAAATGGGACTGAAAATGTTATTAAGGAAATGCTTAAGTTAATTTAGGCTGGAAATCCGATTTATCAGAGCTGTCCGTTTTCAATAAGAATTACTATTTCATTTATCAGCTTGTCTTCACCCTGGGCGTCAAACTCAGTTTTAAGGTTTGATCCGAATAAACGTGCCAAGGCCTGCCAGAAAAATGCAGAAAATGAACCTCGCAGTTGTTTTAACAGTTCATAGGAGGTTTCGCCGGTTTCCCTGTCAATTAATTTTATTAATATCCTGCCCTGGGTTATAGTCAGCTTTTTCAACTCATCTTCATACTCTTCTCTTATTTCTTTTTCTGCTTGTTTTACATATGCCTTCCTGGCTTTTTCTGTTTCAAGCTTAGCAAGATTTGTTTCAATTTCAATTAATTTCTTCTTTGCAAGCTTGGCATAGGGATATGCTTTTTTTACATTTCTGACTAACCTCCTGTATCTTCGCAGATCTCTTCTTGATTTGAATTTTTTCTGTGGAAAGATATATACTTCATCAATACTGGAAAGTAATAACGTATCTCCATCTATTATAATTCCATAAAGTACATAGGTCGCATCATCTTTGTGAAGCTGAATAGTATCCTGTGCATTGCTTGTATTAGCCAGAAATACCATTAATACTGCTATTAATATATTACGTATCATTTTTCAGCTTTTTTTTAGCTTCACAATATTTGTGCCATAAACTTTAGTTATTAAACGAAATAAACATATATATGTTTGATCATATCCTTATTTTCTTATTAACAAAGTTATTAAAAGCATAACGACTTAGCAATGTTCAATTCAATAATGGAAAATATTAAACTATTAAATCTCATCATTGTTTTATCATTATAGCCGTAACCGCAATTCATGATTAATTTGCTATTTTTACTAAAAAAGTTGTTATGTATGGTAAAGCACGAAAATATAAAAACAAAGACATAACAGTATTCTGGCGACCAAATAAATGTATACATGCAACTTATTGTTACAGGGAACTACTTAAAGTATTTAATCCGAGTAAAAGACCATGGATAAATATGGAGGGAGCTCCTACAAAAGATATAATAAGAATTGTTGATATGTGCCCTACTGATGCATTAACATATAAATGGAACAAAGACATTGAAAAAGAACAGAAAGTAAAGGATGAAAACAAGGATAAAGTAGTGAAAGAAAAGGATGAAAACAAGGATGTAGAGCAAAAGACTGAAGTGAAAGTAATGGAAAACGGCCCGGTTATCATAAAAGGAAATTTTAAAATTGTTGGGACCGACGGGGAAGAAATACAGCAAATGAAAGCGGCTTCAATTTGCAGATGTGGTTATTCAGAAAATCAACCTTTCTGTGATGGAACTCATAAAAAAATCAAGTTTAAAAACTAACCTGTTGCTTTATTAATATTTCTGCATATTTTGTATATTTCACTTTTATAAATCATATAGCAATTTCATGTCAAATATTGATAAAATAGAAGTTGGAATTAATTCAGAAATAGGAGAAATTGAAGCCGTTATTATACATACTCCCGGGCCTGAAGTAGAAAACATGACTCCCTCAACTGCAGAAAGAGCCCTGTATAGTGACATATTGAATTTATCGGTTGCCTCTAAAGAATTCAGCCAGTTAAAAGGAATTCTTCAAAATTTCACTAAAGTTTTCGAAGTAAAAGATTTATTATATGAGATATTAAAAAACGG
>CP070654.1:1024997-1028586 GCA_020354785.1 Bacteroidales bacterium | reverse complement strand
ATAATATATGCAAGTTTTTTTCATTGTTTTATTAAATTGACTATTATTATATATTAATAAAAAAGGAAACATAGTTTTATTTATATTGTTGTTGTTTAAAATTAAATAATATCGGCATGATAAACAAGCTAATAAAGAACAGACGCAGTCCTGTTCTCTATTCAGACAGACCGCTGGAAAAAGAAAAACTTGAATTACTATTCGAGGCAGCCAGATGGGCTCCTTCAAGTCATAACCAGCAACCATGGCGTTTTATTTATGCAAGGAAAGAGGATACTAATGATTTTAACCGGTTATTCGATTGCCTTACACCTGCAAATCAAATCTGGGCAGGAAATGTCCCTGTTCTTGTATTAAGTGTGGCTGAAACAATTTCAAGTTACAATAAAAAAGTGAATAAATATGCATTTCATGATGTTGGCCTGGCAGTAAGTAATTTAATATTCCAGGCAACTTATATGGGATTATATGTTCACCAGATGGGAGGATATGATAATGATAAAGCCAGGATTAACCTGAAAATTCCGCAGGGCTTTGATCCTGTTGCAATGATAGCGATCGGATATCTTGCAGAATCCTATAAAGGGTTTCCAAAGGATCTGGTTAAAAGGGAGAAAACACCACGTTCGAGGAAACCGGTAAGTGAGATTGTGTATAAGAATATATGGGGAAAATGAGAATATTACCAGAGTTCAGAACCTTGCATTAATTTTCATATTAAATGTTCGCCCTGTTAAATAATTTGGCACAGCAAATAAATTTGGCAATCCGAATTGATTCTTTATTGTCCTGATCCACTGATAGGAAATCTGATTCTGAACACCCAGAAGATTGAAAATTTCTACATTAAGCCATATACTTTTAAAACGGCGGAAGAAACCTGTGTCACCTGCTACAAGTTTGCTCCTTAATAATGATTTCGACATGCCGATATCAACTCTTTTATAGGCTTTCATTTCATATACTTCATGAGGCCTGTTATACTCAGGTGATCCGTAAGGCAGCCTGCTTCCGTAGAAAAAATTCAAATGAACCTTGTAATCAGGATTGTTCGGGAAATAATCCTGAAAAAACAAACCAAAACTTAGCAACTGGTTAGTCGGCCTTGGATAGTATCCTGGCAAAACAACGGTTTTATCGGGCTTTATATAATAATCCTGGTATATATCTTCTTTTGTCTGCATTATCGACAATGTTGCCCATGAATCGGCATCTTTTACAAATTCACCGTTTATTTTGAATTCAATACCGACAGCATATCCCCTGGCAAAATACTGTGGCAGGTACTGAATATCAACATCATCTATTTTATATGGAACCAGATTAAACAGGTATTTATAGTATATTTCCGTTGAAAATATAAAAGGTCTTTCCCATGCAGTAAAATTAATGTCACTTCCTAATACATAATGTATGGATTTCTGCGCTTTAATGTCTTTGTACAGTACTCCTTCCGGATCTCGTAATTCTTTATAAAAGGGAGGCTGGAAATAATATCCTGCGGCCAGATGAAATTGTATATCTCTGTTCCAGTTAGGATCAAAGGATAAAATTGCACGCGGACTTATTACCAGTTGATCATTAATTGTCCAGTAATGCGCCCTGATTCCTGCATTTAGATACAATTCCGAATTTCCCGACCAGAAATAAAATGTATTCTGTATAAATGAAGTTAATCTCTTTGAGTACAGGTTATTTCTGGATCTTGTACTTCTTGCCATCCGCACCTCCGTATCTGAATAAGGAACCGAATAACCAACAGAATCAATCATGTCCCATTCCACAATTTTATCCTGAATATCTTCAACCTGAAATTTAATTCCCCATTTTAAATTATTATTATCTGTATAATAAGTCCCTTTATGTGATACCGAAAATACATAAGCATCCAGATAATTCCTGGCATGCTGTAAATAAGTTCCAATCCCTATGTTTAATATGCTGTCTCCAAATGTTTCAGAATCAACAACATTATCAAGCAGGTTTATTAAGTACTGACCCTGTATATCATAAGTAACATTTTCATAAGTGTTAAATCCTGAGCCGGTAAGTTTCAGGGATAGCTTTTTACTGGGATGATAATCAAATGATATTGCACCCAGATAGGTTATAAAATTATCTAATTCCTGTCCGTCGTAATATATATTAAAACTGACAGTTTGCTGGTAAGTACCGAATGCTGTCTCCCTGGTTTGCGGCACCACATTGTATTTGTTCCGGGCTATATTGCCAAGGAGGCTTATTTCAAATGACTTGCTGATATCATAAGTAAGATAAGTCTGAAAATCAAGAAAAGAAGGTTTATAGTCTCCTTTTGTCTCCAGATTACTCAGAAGATACTGGTTCGATTTATACCTTAATCCTGATATATGAGTAAATCTGTTATTCTTTGAGGAACCTTCAATATAAACCGAACCTCCCAGCAGGCTGGCGGAGAAACCACCGCCAAATCTGGCGGGTCTCCTGTATTTTATGTCAAGTACTGAGGACATCTTATCTCCATACTGAGCATCAAAACCACCGGCAGAAAACTGTATAGATGAAACCATGCTTGAGTTAATAAAACTCAGACCTTCCTGTTGTCCGGCTTTTACTAACAATGGCCTGTATATTTCAATACCGTTAACATATACCAGGTTCTCGTCGAAATTGCCGCCCCTGACCGAATATTGTGAACTAAACTCACTTCTGATTGATGCTCCGAGAGTACCTAAAATAGACTCAACACCTCCTGTAGTTGTTGGTAAATAATCAATAGATTTGATATCAATTCTCTCAAGGGTGCCGACCCTGTCAAATTTACTTTCAATTAATACTTCTTCGATTTCCTCACTTTTGGCAACCAGGCTCCTGTTGATTTCATAAGTTTCGCCGGCGCCTATTTTAACCGGTATACTGATTTTCTCATACCCTATAAAAGAGATTGTAACAGTTATATCTGCATCAGCAGGAAGATTGAGCTCAAAATAACCTCTTTCACCGGTAATTGTTCCTATATTATTATCTTCATCAACAATTGTGGCACCCAGAACAGGATTACCTTTATCATCTGTGATGCGCCCCTTCAGGACTCCATATTCCTGGGAATAACCATATGAAATCTGGATCAGAACTGATATTAAGAATATGAACCCTTTTGACATGTTCATTGTAATAATCCTGTTATTGAGTGTATTAACTTCAACAAAGGTGATAAATTGTGTTAGCGATGATTTTTTTGTTATTTCTCTTTTTGATTTTCATCACGCTTAAAATCTCCTCTTTTAAGTGCCTGAAAGAATTTTGCCCAGGCAAATGCATTAAAAATCTGGTATGAAGGATACATTCCCTGGCTAAATGTCTCCTTGTACTGTTGTTGCATAACGTATTGAAAATTTTCTCTTGCATTTGGTTCGTTGTCTAAAATAATTTGAGTTTTTATCAGGGCAATGTTTTGCCTGGCCCTTTCATTATCATCATCAGGAAGCTTAAGATTTAGCAGGGCTCTTTTAAATTCTTCATAGGACTTCCAGGGATAGATTTTAACTTCGGCTATGAGAATTGTATCTTCCTCTAACACAATTTCAACTGTCAGAAAAGGTTTGGGAAG
>CP070654.1:1021300-1024897 GCA_020354785.1 Bacteroidales bacterium | reverse complement strand
ATAAGAAATAAAAAAAATTAACTCAGATTTGAGCTAAATTAATTAACTTTATGAGAAGATCAGCCCGAAATTTAAATTATTGATATACAATGGATTTGATAAGACAAGTTAAAGAAAATGCTAAAAGAAACAAACAAAGAATCATATTACCTGAAAGTTATGATAAAAGAATATTAAAAGCAGCAGATATAATTATTGATGAAGATATCGCTTATATCACACTGATAGGAAATAAACCTGATATTGAGAGAGACAGCAAAAAGCTAAACCTGAAAAACATCGATAAGGCGCGAATAGTAGACCCCGGAGACAATAATAAGAAGGAAGATTATGCGGATTTAATGGTAGAATTAAGAAAGTCAAAAGGATTAACAAAAGATGAAGCATACAAACTTCTTGACAATCCCTTATATCTTTCAACAGTAATGATAAAGAGCGGGGATGCGGACGGTGAAGTCGCAGGGGCTGCAAATGCTACAGCAGATGTATTAAAACCTGCGCTCCAGTTTGTAAAAACAAAACCGGGCATAAATGTTGTTTCAGGAGCTTTTATGATGATCCTTAAAGACAGGGAATTCGGACAGGACGGTTTACTGGTTTTTGCCGACTGTGCGGTTTATCCCGACCCCAATGCACAGGAGCTTGCCGAGATTGCTGTTGCAACCGCCAATACAGCAAGAGCAATAGCTAAAATAGATCCGCGTGTGGCAATGATAAGCTTCTCAACAAAAGGAAGTGCAGAGCATGAAATGGTTGATAAAGTAAGAAATGCTACTAATATAGCCAGGCAACTGGATAGCAGCTTAAAAATTGATGGTGAACTTCAGGTCGATGCTGCTTTAATAAAGGACATTGGAGAAAAGAAAGCGCCCGGAAGTGAAATAGCCGGAAGTGCAAATGTGTTAATCTTTCCAAACCTGGAATCGGGCAATATTGCATATAAACTTGTACAAAGATTAGCTCATGCCGAAGCAATCGGCCCAATATTACAGGGTATGTCCTCACCTATTAATGATTTGTCCAGGGGATGTTCGGTTGATGATATTGTAAACCTGGTGGCTATTACAGCTAATCAGGCTATGGCAGAGTGAAGAAGGGATAGAGGAATATGGGGAATAGAGGAATATGGGAAGTTCTAAATTTTGAATAATGAATACTAAATAATATAATTAATATGGCAAATATTATTGTCGAACCTATAGAAAAGTTTGGTCTCAGCCACAAGGACAGGCCAAAAACTCTGTTCTCTAAAGTTGGTATAGTCGGCTGCGGAACTGTCGGACAGAATATCGCGATAATGATTAGCACCCAGGAAATTGAGGTTGTATTTATTGAACTTTCAGATGAAAAAATCAGTCATGCTTTTGAATGTATGGAAACGGAACTTGATAATATGATTGATCACTGGGGAATGACAGCCGGTGAAAAAAGGGCGATACTATCTCGCATTCACGGGTATGTTGGTAACGAACATCTTAAGGGCTGTGACCTGGTAATTGAAGCAATAAGGTCTAAAACGCGTGAGCAAAGAATATCCGACAGAAAGGAATTATTTAAGAATATTGAAAAATATGTCTCCCCTGACACCATTATTGCTACAAACTCAACAACAATAGTCATTACCGAGTTATCGAGTGAGCTTGAACATAAGGAAAGATGTGTCAGCCTCCATTTTCTGACTAATGCACCGGGTTCGAAAATGATTGAAGTAGTAAGGGGGCTTTATACTTCTGACGAGGTATATGAAAAAGTTGGCAAATTTGTCAATATGCTGGGAAAAACTGTGATTCCTGTAGAGGAATCCCCGGGTCTTATCAGTGTAAGACTTTTTGTAGCACTGATAAATGAAGCATGCGAAGTACTGATGGAAGGAGTTGGCACCAAGGAAGACATAGACAGGACTATGAAAATAGGATTCGGCTTGTCATTGGGCCCTTTTGAAATGGCAGATAAAATAGGCCTTGAAAAAGTACTGAGATGGATGGACAACCTGTACAGTGAGTTTGGTGATATTAAGTATAAAGCATCACCTGTAATAAAGAAGCTTGTCAGGGCGCATCAGACAGGCAGAAATGTAGGCAAAGGATTTTACTCTTATAGCAGTCAGGGCACGAAGATATAGTATTCTATAATATAACCCGCTTGTGATGTCTAAGGCGACCAGACCGGATAGGCAGGCAAACAAATATACTGATATGAAAATATTAATTCTTAATTGCGGAAGTTCCTCAATAAAATACCAGCTTTTTGATATGAACAGGAAATCTATCCCTGCCAAAGGAGTAGCCGAAAAAGTTGGATTAAAAGGTTCTTTCGTTAGTCTTGAAAAGGAAAATGGAGAAAAGGTTGTTTTTGAAGGAGAGATTATAGACCATTTAGTTGGTATAGAATATATTTTAGGAATAATAATAAGTAAAAAGCATGGTTGTATTGCAAATCTTGATGAAATTGATGCTGTTGGACACAGAGTAGTAAACGGAGGAGAGAAATTTCATTCCAGTGTATATATTACGGATGAAGTGCAGGCAGAGATAGAGAAATTCAGCCAGCTTGCTCCATTGCATAATCCGGCAAACCTGAAGGGAATTTATGCAATGAAGTTATTAATCCCCGGCATACCACAGGTGGCAGTCTTTGATACCGCATTTCACCAGACATTGCCGGAATATGCATTTATGTACGCTATTCCTTATTCCCTTTATAACAAGTACGGGATTAGAAGATATGGTTTCCATGGCACAAGTCATTATTATATCAGTCGCAGAGCTTGTGAAATTCTTAACAAGGATATAAAAAAACTCAAGATCATCACTTGTCATATGGGAAACGGCTCTTCAATGACAGCAATACATAATGGTAAATCAGTTGATACATCAATGGGATTTACTCCTCTTGAAGGTTTAATTATGGGAACCCGATCAGGAGATACAGATATAGGAGTACTAACTTTTATAATGGATAAGGAGGAAATAGGAATCTCCGCTGCTAATACTCTTATAAATAAACAAAGCGGGATGCTAGGGATAACAGGAGTATCCTCCGATATGAGAGAAATAGAAGAAGCAGCAACCAAAGATAAAAATCACAGAGCCCGGTTAGGTTTGGATATGTTTATCTACAGGGCAAAGAAATATATCGGGGCTTATGTTGCAGCCATGTGTGGCGTTGATCTGATAATATTCTCAGGAGGAATAGGTGAAAATAGTCCGGCGATCAGGAAAGCTATTTGCGAATGTCTTGGATTCATGGGGATGGAATTTGACGATAAAAAGAACGAGGGAACAAAAGCTAAAGAAGCTGTAATTTCAAAACCAGGTTCAAAGGTAACAATTATGGTTGTTCCTACAAATGAGGAACTTGTTATCGCCGAGGATACAATGAGAATAGTAACCGAAATGTCCGGAAAAACTTAGGCCAGCACATAGTATTTTCACTCAGGCTGATTTCTGTTTCAGAAATTTATAATTCGTCATAAAAAGTGCATTAACTTAAGATGGTATTAAAAAATCTATCAGGGCTTGTAGAAATTGCCAGAAAAAAAACTGCACATAAGCTTGTAGTTGCTGCTGCAGAAGATGAACATGTTTTCAAAGCTGC
>CP070654.1:1017601-1021200 GCA_020354785.1 Bacteroidales bacterium | reverse complement strand
ATCACCAAAGCTTTCTGTAATCATCTCCTTCAGGTGATTTACAATGATGATGATATTGGTTATCTTATACCGTTTTAATAAATTTATCTGGTGTTCCAGGATGGATTTATCCCCTATTTTAAGTAACGGCTTTGGCAGCTCTTTTGTGTATTGAGCAAGTCTTGTTCCTTTACCCCCGGCCTGAATTACTGCCTTCATTATTATATTAAAATGATGGTTTTTACAACAGCAAAGAAAGAGAAAATATACTGATTAACAATATTTTTTTCTCAGCAGCCTTGCAACATGCCTGTCTATCGGGAAGCTAAGAACCTCATCAGACAGGTCCTTTATTTTTATCCACCGGAAAGACCAGTTGCCGTTTTTCAGCTCATGGAAATCAAAAGGAGTGGTGGAAATATTAAATCTTATTTTGTCCTTGAATTTAATCAGGTAATATATACTTATGATCTGGTGATCTTTATGAAATAATGATTTCTGGTAAAATTCGGTTGTATAGAAATGTTCAACAATCTCAACTTCCTGCCCGAATTCTTCCAGGGCTTCTCTTTTCATGCAATCTGCCGGCCCTTCCCCGAATTTCATGCCGCCTCCGGGAAACTTGGTCATTTTCTGATCCAGCAGATATTCATCTGTAATCAATACTTGATTATTCTCATTGATAACAATACCATAGACTCTTATGTTAAAGTGCCTGATATCTTCAGCCATTACTAATTACTTTTTTAATTTTATGAAGTTAATTATCTTATTTGTTTCGCCAGGATTAAACCATTTTATTTCCCTGTCCTTTCTGAACCAGGTGAGTTGTTTCCTTGCGTAATTCTTAGTATTTCGTTTGATTAACTCTATTGCATTCTCTAAAGTAATTTTACCATCCAGATGATTGAATAATTCTTTATAACCTACTGTATTTAGTGAGTTAAGATTTCTGTCTTTATAATACTGTTTAGCTTCCTTTAGCAATCCACTTGCTATCATGCTGTCAACCCTTTCATAAATTCTTTTGTAGAGTTTATCCCTCTCCATTGATAAACCAATTTTTATAGCATTAAATGACCTTTCCTTTATCTGATGTAGTAAAAATGAGGAGTAAGGTTTGCCTGTCATTATACTTACTTCAAGAGCTTTCAGAATTCTTTTATGATTTTTCAGATCAACTATTGCGTAATACTTAGGATCAAGAAATTTTAACTGTTTTCTTATGCTTTCAATACCCTCATTTTTATACTTTTCTGCCAGTTCCTTTCTTAAATCGGGATCAATAGTTGGCAGGTCATCAATACCATAACATACGGCATTAATATACAAGCCTGATCCGCCTACCATAACCACCCTTTTGTATTTTTTAAACAGTTCATCCAGTAAATCCAGGGCTTCAAATTCAAACATGCTGGCGTTGTAATATTCGTAAATTGATTTTGATTGTATAAAGTGATGTTTTACTTCAGCAAGCTCATTGTCAGTCGGAACAGCTGTGCCAATTCTTAATTCTCTGTATATCTGGCGGGAGTCGCAGGAGATTATTTCTGTTTTCAGCTTCTTTGCAATCTTAATAGCTGTTTTGGTTTTTCCAACACCGGTGGGACCGAGGATGACTATTAGTTTTTTGTATTTCATTTTCTGTTAGTAAGCACTGATTACCGAATTCCAAATATTTATTAATGTTCAGGTTCTAAAAACTAATATTAAAAAATCATCGGCAATACATTTATTAATAATTGGAAATTGATATCCTTAACCTTGTGCTTTGCCAAATTTTATATTGTCAACAATATAGTAAAAAAGCAATAGAGCAATAGAGCAATTTATCGTCCTTGTTGCTTTATCAGATTCAGGGCTGAGCCGGCTTTAAACCATGCAATCTGATTCTCGTTATACGAGTGGGTAGCCATAATTATTTCTTCATTGCCGTCAGAATGATGCAATATAACTCTAAGCTGTTTTCCCGGCTCAAATTCTTTAAGTCCGGTGACATCTATTGTATCGTCTTCCCTTATCTTATCATAGTCGTTCCTGTTGGCAAAAGTCAGTGCCAGCATACCCTGCTTCTTCAGGTTTGTTTCATGTATACGCGCAAATGAACGGACAAGAACTGCTTTAACACCCATATGCCTGGGTTCCATTGCTGCATGCTCACGTGAAGAACCTTCCCCGTAATTTTCATCACCGATAATAATTGTATTTATTCCTTTTTCCTTATAGTATCGTTGAGTTTTTGGTACCTCATCATGTTCCCCTGTTAGCTGGTTTTTTACATAATTGGTTTTGTCGTTAAAGTAGTTAACAGCTCCGATTAAAAGGTTGTCTGAAATATTATCGAGATGACCCCTGTACCTTAGCCATGGTCCTGCCATAGATATATGGTCTGTTGTGCATTTACCCTTTGCTTTAATCAGCACTTTAAGACCTTTATAGTCTTCTCCGTTCCATTTCCGGAAAGGAGTCAGCAGTTGCAGACGGTTTGAGTCAGGCCTTACAACAACCTCAATACTGCTTCCGTCTTCAGCAGGGGACTGGTAACCTTTGTCCCTGACATCATATCCTGCTGAGGGTTTTTCAATACCCCTGGGCTCGTCAAGCTTTACTTTTTTACCGTCTTTATTAACAAGATAGTCTTTCAGCGGGTTGAATTTAAGATTACCTGCCAGGGCAAAGGCAGTTGTGAGCTCAGGTGATGCAACAAATCCGTGTGTATTAGGATTACCGTCATTTCGCTTGGCAAAGTTGCGGTTAAAGGAGGTCATTATAGAGTTTTTCTTTTGCTTTTCAGCCCCCTTTCTTGCCCATTGCCCTATACACGGTCCGCAGGCATTTGCCAGAACAATACCTCCGATTTTTTCAAATTTTTCCAGTAATCCGTCCCTCTCGGCAGTATACCGTACCTGCTCCGATCCGGGAGTTACCGTAAATTCCGATTTAAGCTCAAGATTCTTTTCAATGGCCTGCTGTGCTAAAGAAGAAGCCCTTGTAAGATCTTCGTATGAAGAATTAGTACATGAACCTATGAGTCCTACTTCGAGCTTCTCCGGCCAGCCGTTTTCTTTAACTGCCCTGGCAAATTGAGATACCGGTGTAGCCAGGTCCGGGGTAAACGGACCGTTTATGTGAGGTTCAAGTTCTGAAAGATCTATTTCTATAACCTGGTCGAAGTATTCCTGTGGATTCTCGTAAACCTCAGGATCGCCTGTAAGATAAGTAACTATATTATCAGCCATAGAGGCTATTTCATTTCTGCCGGTCGCATTAAGATAATCTGCCATTTTCTGGTCGTACCCGAATACTGAAGTTGTGGCTCCAATTTCAGCTCCCATATTACAAATTGTGCCCTTGCCTGTGCAGGAAATGCTTCTTGCCCCATCACCGAAATATTCAATAATACACCCTGTTCCTCCCTTGACCGTGAGAATACCGGCAACTTTTAGTATTACATCCTTAGGTGAGGTCCACCCGCCTAGTCGTCCTTTCAGGTTAATGCCGATTATTTTAGGAAACTTCAGTTCCCAGGGCATGCCGGCCATAACATCTACAGCATCTGCACCACCTACCCCAATGGCTATCATACCAAGACCACCGGCATTTGGTGTATGTGAATCAGT
>CP070654.1:1013902-1017501 GCA_020354785.1 Bacteroidales bacterium | reverse complement strand
TAAAGACTATGAAAAACCTTTTTTTATAAGTTATACTATAGCAGATGCACACACTTTCTCAGTAAATGCGACCCTGGGATCTCTGGTAACATCAAATATAACACATCTTAGAGACTGGGCCATTCGGGTTATGATTGGTGATTATCAGATGACTGATGAAAACTTTGAAGATATCATGGATAGCAATTCAGATTACTATCAGGATCCGAAGCTTCCGCTTGATAACGACTATTACGGTATCAGGCGCTTCCTATGGGAAGCAACAGACATGGTATTTAAATCAGCCTCACAGACATATAAGAACAAAATAACAGTCCTGAGGGAAAAAAACATAGAACCTGAAGATTTACCTGTTGCTGATTTTAGCCGTGCTCCTGTAGTAAAACAAAATACTCCCGGGGTAAAATTAGAGTTTAACAAAGATAAATACGAAAATATTGCCCGGGAATTATCCTCTGTATTTAATAACCATCATGAAATTTTTTATTCAGATGTCACAATAATTATGTATTACGCTGACATTTACTTTATGAGCAGCGAAGGAACTGAAGTGACTTTGCCATTAACTGTTACATCAATAGCGGTAAGTGCACAAACTGTGGCAGATGATAGTGAAGTGATTAACAACCAGGTTATATATTACTTTACCAAACCTGAGGATTGTCCTGATTTAGGAGTATTAAAAAATGATGCGGAGAATTTGGTAAATAATTTATTAGCATTAAGAACGGCCGATGCATTTGAAGATAGTTATTCCGGGCCCATATTAATTACTGATCAGGCAGCTGTCCAGCTCCTGGCACATAATCTGTTCGGCGGTACTTATAACTTAATTGCCTATCGTGAACCTTTATATGCGAATCCCCAGATGGCCATGTATTATGGTCAGCAAAGCTTTTCTACCGAATCAAAAATTGATAAGAGGATCACATCCAGGTCTCTTTCGGTTAGTGCCCGGCCTAAACTAAAAGAATTTAACGACATTGATTTGATAGGAAGTTTCGCAATAGATGCTGAAGGAGTTATACCACCCGAAGATTTGATTTTAATTGAAAATGGTATCCTGAAAACTCTCCTTAATGACAGAACACCTACAAAAAGGATAAAAGAATCAAACGGTCATAACAGGTTTGCAGTAATGAACAGAGGAATTAACAAGCAGATTGGTCCGGGAGTGATAATGGTCTCATGCTCGGAAGGAAAATCAAAAGAAGAATTAAAAAGAGAATTAATCGAAAGGGCGAAAGAAGAAGAATTAGATTATGCTATTATTGTTAAACCGGCTTCCCTGTCAGCAAATTATCGTCCTGTTAATATATATAAAGTGTCGCTGGAAGACGGTGTTGAAGAACTTATACGTTCAGTTAATCTGGCTAACCTGATTAATGCCAGTCTTAAAAATATCATGGGATTATCAAATAATAGAATAGTATATAACACAATGTTTCCAGAGGGTATAAGTGGAGGTATATTTAACTCCTTTACATCCGGGATGAATATAATAAATGGGCTTCCCGCATCCTTCATTGCTCCTGATGCTCTTTTATTTGAAGAAATTGAGATAGAAGGTATAGACAAACCACTTTCAGGTAACATGCCAATAGTTGATAATCCTGTCGGTAGATAGAAAACACCATGTTATTTTTGGTTGTAATAAAAAAACATTACTTTTGCAGGTCGAAAAAATAGTCAATTGTATTAAAACCAGAATCTGATGAAAAGGACTTTCCAGCCATCAAACAGAAAAAGAAGGAATAAACACGGATTTCGTGAAAGAACATCAACTGCCAGTGGCCGCCAGATACTTTCAAGAAGAAGGGCTAAAGCTAGAAAGAGATTATCAGTAAGTGATGAAATAAGAAAAAAATAAAATTCTTTCAGGTACATTACTATAAAATGGAAGGTAAATTATCTTCCATTTTTTTTTAATTTTATCAGTATAATAATTCTGATAATGGCCTTAACAAAGGAGATATTAACCCTTCTTATCCCTGATAATGAAAATGTAGTTAATTACACCCACAGAACCGTTAATGAAGAGATTGCCAGGAAAATCGTGAAATACGGCCTTAAATTCACAGAATCTTTCTATAAGACAACAGATATAGTTATTGATAATCCTGTTAATTTGAATTACTGGAAAATTCTGCGTAAAGCTTACGGTAAATATGTTATAGTGATAAGTTTTACAAAAAGAATAATAAGTCGTTATGAATCCATACTCACCAGTGAATTGGAAAGCAATATCTATGAGGTACAGCAAATACTTACCAATACAGAACCTGAACTGAATGAAGATAATGAGGAAGTATTTACATTATCCAGACAGTTCATTAAAGGATACTTTAACGAAGAAATTGAAACTGTGGTATATAATCCTGATTTTAATGCTGATTATGAATCAGATGTATTTATGACCAATATTGAAAGGATAAAAAGGATTACGAACACATAAAATTACTGTACCAGCATAACAATTAATTATCCCACAAATAACAGTTCCCTGTACTTTGGCAATGGCCATATATCATCGTCGACAATTAATTCAAGTTTATCTATGTGATATCTGATATCTTCTAGGTACTTAAAAATTGTAGTAGAATACTTACCTGCTTTCTCTCTTTCGTCTTCAATTTTATTAGCTGACTTTCTGGCTTCCGTCATCTCATTTACTTTTACTTTGATATTGCTTATATGGGATGATATTTCCTTGATTAACTCAATTCTTTCACCAGCAAGTTCCTCATATTCCTTTTCATCATCCAGAACTTTCAATCCATTGACATTTTCCAGCAGTGAGGTTTGATATTTTATCGCTGTAGGAATAACATTATTAAGTGCCAGGTCAGCCAGAACTCTGGATTCAATCTGTACCTTTTTTGTATATGTATCCAGTCTCACATTTGTTCTGGCCTGAATTTCCCTGTCTGTCATTATACCCAAATCCGTGAATAACTTAAGACTTTGTTCGGTATTATAAACATCCAGTGCCTCGGGCACATTAGTAATATTGCTCAATCCCCTTTTCTTGGCTTCTTCTTTCCATTCTTCACTATAGCTATTTCCTTCGAACCTTACTGCTTTTGAGTCGATAATGTACTGTCTTATTGTCTGGAATATTGCTTCATCCTTTTTAACTCCTTTGTTTATTAATTTATCAACATTTCTCTTAAACTCTTTTAGCTGCTCGGCTACAGCTGCGTTTAATACAGTCATTGCTGCTGCACAATTAGCTGAAGATCCTATGGCCCTGAATTCAAATTTATCCCCGGTAAATGCAAAGGGGGAGGTCCGGTTCCTGTCGGTATTATCCAGAAGGATTTGAGGAACTTTAATAACATTTAATTTTAATTCGGTCTTTTCCCCTGGTGTCATCTTGTTATCAGTAACCTTCTTTTCTATAAGGTTAAGCATCTCTGTCATCTGGCTGCCAATAAAAACTGATATTATTGCAGGCGGTGCTTCATTTGCTCCCAGTCTGTATGCATTTCCGGCAGAAGCCACACTGGCAGCCAGCAAGTCTGCATGCTTATAGACTGCTTTTATAATGGTAACTAAAAATGTAAGAAACTGTAAATTAGATTTAGGATTCTTACCTG
>CP070654.1:1010199-1013802 GCA_020354785.1 Bacteroidales bacterium | reverse complement strand
ATAAATTTAATCTAATTTAATAAATAAATAAAAATAAACCAATACTTTATCAATTATTACCTAAACAATAGAAATAACCATCCCGGGATGCGATATAGATTTTTTCATCATATACTATAGGTGTCGATTCAAATGAACCGGTCAGGCTATCTATGTTAATAAAATTCATTTCTTCATCATATGTAAACAAATTAATACCATCGTAACTGGGGGCAATTAATTTATCATCAACTATTACAGGAGTTGAGATTGAAGGACCTATATATTTTTTAAAAACCAGTACAGGTGTCGGGTAGGATTTAGTGTTATCCGGCCCGGCAACTTTTTTATTTTTTTCCAGCTGCATATGATTAACAACATACAAATATCCGTCGATAGCTATAAAAGCCGCAATATAGGGAAACTCACCATTATTATAATGATCATTAATACCGGCTGAACCTATTATTCCTCCTTCCCAGTCCAGATACTCCTCATTCTCGGTTGGGAAATACCAGACAACCGCATTTTCAGGACTCTTTGAGGGATCAAGTTTAAAAGCACCACCTTTACCACTTATGTATTGTTTTTCAATTGTGACTAAAAGGCAGCTGTCATGCGTAACTACCGTGGTGCCATCAATGTCAGAACCAATAAAGAAATCCCATATAATCTGCTTCTTTATTAAATCATAACCATATACATGACCTGATCCGGATGCAACATATATTTTATCATCTAATTTACATGGTGATGACTCGGTTACAACATTATTGTTATGGGAAACAACATCCTCTTCTTCGTATAGCCTGATTTCCTGATAAATTTTAGGCTGAAGCATACTGTCTTTTATTTCTGCTTTTTTATAGTCAGGATCAAAAACAGTAAACAGTGAGTTTTCCAATCCCAGAAAGGCAGTATCATCTATAATCAGAGCAGATCCGTCTGCATCCCTGCTATAGCTTTCTGTTAATTTAACATCAAGTCTCCATAATTCTTCCCCTGTAAAATAGGAGATGGCTCTATAACTTGGAATATGCCTGGAGTCCAGGTAGTTGCCTGTACCCAGTCTGCTACCCTGCAGAATGACCATCCTGTTCTTCTTTTCTTTACTTTTTCTGTTATGCCATATAGTAGCTGTTCCTTTCACCACGTCATCAAACTGATATTGCCATATTACTTTACCTGTACCTGCATCAATTTTTTTTAAATTGTGGTCATATGCTCCAAGAATCAGATAAAGACTTTTGCTCTCTCTGACAAGTAAGGGTTGTCCTGTCCATCCTGCTCCTTCCCATTCTTTTTCGCCAATTTTACGTGAAATAACTGTTTTTCCCTTTCCCAGGTATAATTTCCAGATTATATCCATTTTGTCAGGCGGGTCTTCACCATAGTAGTTCCTTTGCTCGTTACCCAGGAAGGTTTCGACCAGCACCTCATACATAGCGGAATCGTTTTTAATTTTACTCCGGGGAAAAAGAAGATTCTTTTTTATAATGCTGCTGACTTTTAAGTTATCGGGTATTAATATGCTAAGGCTGACAAGAACAATAATTGTAAAAATGATCATAAGAAAAAAGTTTCTTATAGTTTTTTTTGATCTCTTTGTTTCTGTCATACTGTTAGTTTTCAATATCAAATATCATTACTGACTGTCCACCACCACATGATATTCTTCCCTGTGATGTTACAATAAGCTTGGAACTTTCTGTGGCAATATCCATTCCTACAGGGAAAGAATCAACATCTATAGTTGAAATAATACTCATGTCAGCAGCTTTTATCACTGCCACTCTACTTTCGTTATTCACTGCTGCAAAAATATATTTCCCGTCTGCTGAAACAGCTATAGTCCTGACACCTTTACCAACATACCTGCTCCTCCAGTTTGTATAACTTGATTCTGAATTTATTGCAGAATCGATTAAATCATAAATGTTTGCTATTTGCACATAACCGGTAATATTTGTACTTATATAAAGCAAATCTCCCAGTACTGTGAGGTGTCTTATGTTTGTCTGCATTCCGAATACACTCCTTATATATTTCATATTAGTCATATCAAAAACGGCTATACCTCCGCCTCCCATCCTGGCAACCAGCAAATATTTACTGTCAGGAGAAAATACGGTACCTCTCAGGCAATACCCGCAATCTTTGTCGCGGTCTATCTTAGTAGCATTGTCGAATTTAAGGTTAATACGCTTTCCTACCTGGAACAATTTAGTGTATTTAAAGTTATTAACATCATTGCTGCTGATATCAATAATCCCGATGGTATTATCACCCCAGTGAGTTACCGCTATATACCTGTTGTCAGGCGAACATGCAATCATCTTGGGAAGAGGTCCTGTTGGCATAACCCGAATAATTTCATCCTTATCAGTGTCAATAATTGCTAATGCGGACGGATCAACTGCATTCCTGTCATAAGTACGCCTGTAATATGTTACCCATAAAAACTTCTTATTATGAGAGAAACATCCCTCTACCGGTTTACCCTCAAAGATATTGAACTGGCTGCTTCTTGTGTTGAATTTATAATCAAATAAAGATGTGTCTTTAAACAGGAATGAATTTTCATTTGTGAATTTATGTTTAATGTTCTTTAACATAGTGAGGTTTTCCAGGTTATAAACAGTAGTAGCTTTGTTTTCGAGGTTGTTAATATAGAATTTATTCTTTTCTTCCAGAATTATTGCAGATTTTGGTGACCCGATGGTTTTATCATATATATCATTATTAAGCTTAGCATATGAATTGTAACCTTGTATACGTGCTGAAAGTGTTAATCTTACTTCTGAAGTTTCGGGTGAAGATTTTGTACCTACAGGAACACGCTGTACTTTTATATCCTGTGAAAATAATGAATAGCCTGATACTACAAAACTCAGCGTAAAGATGAGATATTTCATGAATGATAGATTTGAATATATGGCCACGATAAAAATGCTAATATATTAAAAATTCGGGCGTTGTCCCCTCTCTAATCCCAATAAAAAAGGCTGCCTGAAAAAGACAGCCTTAAGATGTTATATGTAGTGGGGGTTATAATCTTTAATCAAATGACTTTCCAAATGTTGTTGAAAGCTCAATCATTTTATCATATTCATTTGCTGTCAGATCATTAAAATAATAGTTAATCGGGTTGACCTTTTTATTATTTAAATGAACTTCATAATGCAGGTGCGGTGCTGTTGACAGCCCTGTATTTCCTACATAACCTATTACATCACCTCTTTTTACCTTTTGTCCGACTCTTACATTAAAACCGCTTAAATGTGCATACATTGTTTTATATCCAAATCCGTGATTAACAACTATTTTATTTCCATATCCTCTTCTTGAAGACTTTACCACCTCAATTGTTCCGTCTCCTGTTGAATAGATTTCAGTGCCTGTCGGAGCTGTAAAATCCATACCGTAATGAAACTTTCTTATCTTATATATCGGATGAATTCTATAACCCCAGCCAGAAGCTGTACGCGTTAAATCCTTATTGGAAATAGGCTGGATTGCAGGAATGGCGGCAACCATCTTTTCTTTATTTGTTGCCAGGTCAATAAGTTCATCATATGATACTGACTGTACATATATTTTTCTCCTGATTTTATCCAGTCTCTT
>CP070654.1:1006484-1010099 GCA_020354785.1 Bacteroidales bacterium | reverse complement strand
GTACATGGAATTACAGGAAGAAAGAAAATTAAAAAATACTTCGGCTGAAGAAGCAGTTTTTGAGTGTGTTCCGTCACCGCTGCAACTGAATTTCGGAAGTCTTAAAACCAGAAAATCTACAACTGAATTACCTTCCCTGTACGATTTGCGTGAATTGGGATTTGTAACTCCGGTTAAAAGTCAACTTCCCGCTGGAACTTGTTGGTCATTTTGTGCTTTGGCAGGCGTGGAATCAAACTGGCTGGTTACAGGCAGGGGAACATACGATTTATCGGAGCAAAATATGGTTAATTGTAATGGATTTGGTTTTTTTCAAGGTGGAACAGGACATATTGCAAGTGCCTATCTGACCAGATTTAGTGGGCCAGTATTGGAATCCGATGACCCTTATGAACCAAATATAACCACATGCAACACAACAGAATTTTCCTTACCCCAATACGTGTTATCTTCAAGGTTTCTACCTATTGATCAAAATCTGATAAAAGAAACAGTTATGAAATATGGCGGAGTTTGTAGTGAGATGGAATGGGATAACAGTTATTATAACAGTAATGATTTTACCTATTATTATAGCGGTGACAATCCGTGGCAAAACCATGCTATCCTTGTTGTAGGATGGGATGATAACAAAGTTGTTACAGGCGGAGCAAGTTCACCTAAAGGAACCAAGGGTGCATGGATAATCAAGAACAGTTGGGGAAGCAGTTGGGGAGATGATGGTTATGCCTATATTTCATATGCTGACAGTAGCATGTTTGTACCTGTATATCATTTTGATCAAACGGTTGATACAAGTAAGATTGAAAAAATAAATATGTATGATGAAAATGGGGCAACAAAAGCTTATGGATTCAGATCGGAATATGCCTGGGGGCTATCCAGGTTCATGGCTTCAGAAGATGAAATCATTTTTAAAGTCGGGACTTTCATTGTATCTGCAGGTACTGAGATTGACATTGAAATCTATCAAATTTTTACAAATGACTCCCTTCAAAACCTGATTTACAGTAAAAAGAATATTTACTGCGATTATCCTGGAGTGCGTGTATTTGATGTAGCTGCTAAAGTTACCGGAGATTATTATGTAAAGGTTAAATATTATTCGCCAGGGTATTTATCTCCAATACCTGTTGAAGCAAGTATTTATGGATATGCAACTGCTGATATTATGCCACAGGGTCATCAATGGATCAGCAATGATGGTATGAATTGGACAAGTATTGGACAAGGTCAAGAGAACAAGTTAATGAATCTAACTATAAGAACTTATACCGCACCAAATAATAGACCTTTTGCCAGTTTTGATCTGGATAAAAAACAATTGTGCTTTGGAGACTCAATAAAACCAGAGGCCAATTTGCCTGATTCCTCAGCTAAATACAGCTGGAAATTTTTACCCGATGGCATTTCAATTGCTGATACAGGAATTGCACCGGGTTGGGTCAAATTTTCAACCAGTGGAATTAAGTTTATTACTTTAGCAGTAGAAAATGAGACCGGAATCGATTCAATAACCCGGGAAATTGAGGTTGTTAGTTCTATGGACATAAGCATCATACCATCGTTACCAGATGCCTTATATGTGTTCGCATATGATTTTAAACCTTCCTCATACCGTTGCCCTGTTGATAAGTTAATAGCGCTGACTGCATTTTCCGATGCAGATAGTTTTGTCTGGAAATTACCGGTAGATACAGCTTATGGTAAAACTATATTTGTAACACCCTCAACTATTGGTATTAATCAATATACAGTCGCCGGATTTCAGGGAAGTTGTAAAGGTGAGGATACAGTTGAAGTCATCGGATATTCAAGACCTGTTAATGATGATGTCTGCAATGCTATCGAACTCCAACTAAATCAAAATAATGGACCCTTCAGTAATGTCAACGCAGGTAATGAATACGGAGAACCAATGCCACCAACAGGATGGTGTACCACCCCTGGACTGTGGTGTAAATGGGCGATTCCAAAAAATACTGTTTGGTTCAGGTTTACTATACCTGACGCAAATTCTAGCTATAACTTCATTAGCTCTGGTTTTGATACGAAAATGGCAATCTACAAAGCAAAAACTTGTGATAGCATATTATTGGGGAATTATAAATTGATCGCAGCGAAAGATGATCAAAATAATGGATGGGCTGCAGAAATCAGATCTCTGAAAGGACTTTCCGTTGGAGAAAAGTACTGGTTACAATTTGATGGCGAAGACATTAATGGACGCGTTTCTAAAGGGACCTTTTATATAGATTTTAATATTCAATCTGTTGGCATTAATAATTCTCATATTTCTAATAACATTGAGATTTTTCCCAACCCTTCTGATGATATAATTAACATAGAGATTGAAAATCCAGATAATGCAACAATAGAGATTTATAATGTTAGTGGTAAGCTGGTATTAAGTAAAAAACTTAATTCAAAAGTTGAAAAGATTGATATATCAGGTTTTCCAAGGGGAATTTATATCGTTAAAGTAATGCAGGATAGTACTGTATATTATGAGAAGGTAATGGTGAGGTAGGAGATAATAATTAAAAGAGTACCAGTCTATCAAGTTGTAATCTGAGAATATGCTTACTTAAATTACTATCTAATACTAATAAATACCGGTAAACTAAAATAACTACTATAAACCTAAAATCATGAAAACACTAATTTTATGGATGCTGGTGCTTACAATTGCATCTGTTTCTAATGCTCAGTATGTAGATATAGAAGATGCAAATTTTAAAAATGCCCTGATAGAGGAAGGAGTTGATACAGATAAAGATGGAGAAATCAGCCGGAATGAAGCTGAAGCGACAGAAGAGTTATGGGTTTTTGATAAAAATATTTCAGATATGACTGGTATTGAAGCATTTGTTAATATAAATACTCTGGAGTGCAGTTTTAACAAACTGACCAATCTGGATGTTTCTAAAAATACTGCTTTAACACAATTGCGGTGCTCTGAAAATCAATTGACCAGTCTGGATGTTTCTCAATGCACATTATTAGAAAGTCTGATTTGTCAGAATAACTCCTTAACCAGCCTGGATGTTTCTGGTTGTATTGATTTATGGTGGTTGGATTGCAATTATAACCAATTTACCAGTCTGGATGTTTGTAATAATACTGCATTAGAGTATTTGGGTTGCGGGCACAATCAATTAACTATCCTGGATGTTTATAATAATACTGCATTACGATGTCTGTCTTGTAGTAATAACCAATTAACCAGTTTGGATGTTTCAAATAATACGGCATTAAGTTCCCTGCGCTGTGATAGTAACCAGTTAATCAGTTTGAATATATCAAAAAATATAAATTTACCTCTTGGTGGTGGATGTTGTTATATTTGCGGTCCTAGAATTCCTGGAAGATTAGATTTATCCTATATGCCTACTTTATACGAAGTTTGCGTATGGGAAATGCCCTTCCTTCCTGAAAATTTTGATTTTTATGTTGATACAATAGGCAGCCCAAATGTGCAATTTACAACTGAATGTGCAGTCAATATTCCAGGTGAATATACAGAAAAAAGAATTATAGATATTTACCCTAATCCTTCTAATGATATAATTAACATAGAGATTGAAAATATAAATAATGCAACAATAGAGATTT
>CP070654.1:1002767-1006384 GCA_020354785.1 Bacteroidales bacterium | reverse complement strand
GCTACGGAGGCGCCGAATGGGACCGTAGTCGCAGCCTCGCAGTGGACAGTAACGGTGACGTCGTAGTCACGGGGTATTTCACCGACACCGTGGATTTAACGGGGAATGTCCTAAAAACAGGATATCAAAAACCCCGGAGGGTAATGAGGGTCTGAACTATTTATGTGCCGGGTTAAAGAATTTGTTTGAACATGTTTCTCCATATATGAATTTTATGGCCAATGAATTGAAAAATAAACGAGCTCCCGCAAATGTAATGAAGTGGGCCGCTAATGATTGAGAAACTTGCTCAGGTAGATTTTATTACAAACAAATATTATACTATTTTTATGATATGAATATTTCAAAAGAAAAAGTAACAACAAAAGCAGTTCGAATTTACGGTGTTTGTGACCTTCGCCTTGAGGAATTTGAACTACCGCCTCTTAAAGAAAATGAGATCCTCGCAAGTGTGATGTCAGACTCTGCATGCATGTCATCCTACAAAGCTGCTCTTCAGGGGGCACAGCATAAACGCGTTCCTGATGATATAGCTGTTAATCCGACAATCATAGGACATGAGTTCGGGGGCACTATCCTGAAGGTTGGTAAAAAATGGAAGCATAAGTTCAGCGAGGGTATGAAATATGCTATTCAGCCCGCTCTTAACTATAAAGGTTCACTTGATGCTCCAGGATACTCATTCAGGTATATCGGCGGAGCTGCCACCTATATAATTATCCCAAATGAAGTGATGGAAATGGATTGTCTTCTCGAATATAAGGGTGAAGGATTTTTCCCTGCATCTTTATCCGAACCATTATCCTGTGTAATAGGTGCATTTCATTCAAATTATCATAACAACCATGCATTGCACTCACACGACATGGGTATAGTTGAAGGTGGCAACACTGCAATACTGGGAGGATGCGGACCTATGGGATTCGCTGCTATAAATTACCTTTTTCACTGCCAAAGGAAACCGGGGCTGCTTCTTGTCACGGATATTGATGATAACAGGCTTGGAAGTGCATCGAACCTCTTTCCGGAAGAAGAAGCAAAAAGCAGGGGAATAGAACTGAAGTATGTTAATACGAGCAAATACAGCAATCCTTCTGAATCACTTCTTTCCCTGACTGGCAATAAAGGTTATGATGATATATTTGTATATGCACCTGTAAGGGAATTAATTACACAGGCAGACAGGATACTGGCAAAAGACGGATGTCTTAATTTTTTTGCAGGACCTGTTGACCAGAACTTTTCTGCAGAAGTGAATTTTTATAATATTCACTATTCAACAAACCATATTATCGGATCCATCAGCGGGAACACAAATGATATTGCTGAAGCCCTGGATTTAATGTCTAAAGGCATGGATCCTGCAAGCATGATTAGTCATATTGGGGGATTAAATGCTGTCAGGCATGCTACACTTAACCTTCCCAAGATTCCCGGAGCTAAAAAATTATTTTATACTCATATTGATATGGAGCTGACTGCTATAGAAGAGTTCGGGGAAAAAGGCAAAAAGGATCCTTTATTTAAGGAACTACATAATATTTGTAAAAAACACAAAGGATTATGGTCTGTGGAAGCGGAAAATTACTTGCTAAACCACTTTGGGGTCAGTTAACTCTCTGGTAATTTGTGTTCCTGTCAAATCCTTCAATTCTGAACTTTGGATTATTTCCTATTAATTCCCTCACCTGTTTTAAAGAAAAGAGACTGTAAAAAACAGGGAATAAATAATTTATTCCGGGCCTCCGGTTTATAAGGTATTTTTCGAGGTTCTGATCCTTAATTATTATATTATACAGGGGTGTGCCGGGATATACCCTGTATATTGAGTTCACTCCTACAGTTTCAGCTGGTTGCCCGCTTAAAAAATCAATCATCGCTTTTGTTTGCTGCAATTCTTCATAAGGATATCCTATTGAAAGATCGACAGCTATTTTAATTTCTTCCTTGTTTGCAAGCCTGAAAAATTCTGCCAGTCTTTTAAATGATTTGACACCTGATGTCTTTGTATCAATGCTTAGTGTAATTAGCGTTGCTCCCGATTTTTCAAGCCACATAAACATATCGGCAGAAAATGGTTCGGGTTTCATATAGAGAGTCCAGTTAACCGGGCCGGCATATTCAATAATTGCTTTACACACGTTTATACAATGGTCTGTATTAAGGTTAAATTCGCTGTCACACAGGTGGAAATGTGAATAACCCCCCTGTTTCAATTCAGAAATTTCCCTTCCTACAGATTCAGGTGTATTATATATTATTTGTTTTTTACCCTCCGTACAGAAGAAACAGTTATCAGTACATCCTGTTTGTGTACGAAAACCGACTATACCGTCATTATCGATATATTCAGAATAATCGATCACTTTGGATCGCAAAAATTCATATCTGTTGCCAGTGAAAAAGCTGAAACCGTTTGTTATTTGAGGAACAATTTCCCCTCCTTCCAGCTGATCAAGCAACCGTTCAAGTGCCAGTTCTCCAGGTCCGCATACTCCATAGTCTGCTCCTGTATAATTCAGTATTTCTTCCGGCATTATAGAATATCCTGCGCCACCCAGTATTACTTTCAGGTTCAAATTTTTGCATATTTCAACAAATTCTTTAACCTCATAAATAAAGAACTCATTATTCTGATATAGTACGGTATCAATATGGCGAATAGAAATACCGGCAATATCCGGCTTAATCTCATTTATTTTATCTTTTAACTCCTGCAGCGGATTACCTGAAAAGCATAAATCAAGTATAAATGCCTTATGTCTGGATTTCTCCAAATGGCCATATAAATACTCTAAACCGGCAGGTATAACGGGAGGGAAATTATAACGGTTGGCATTAATCAGTAAAATCTTCATATTCTTGCCAGACTATTCTATAGCAATGGTGTACCCGTCGCTTCTTAGATTTTCAGCCACACTCTGGGCATATTCAAAATCAAAATATACCTTTGGCTTGTGCTTGGCAAAAACCGGGTATCTTCCTACAGCATCCTCGGAATTAAGATAATTGTAACCTACGAGAAAGAGGTCAGTACCAGCAAGTTTTAATTTATAAACAGGTCTGTGCTTACAAATTTCCAGTACTTCTATCAGCTCGTATTTGCTAATATCAGGGTCCTGTTTGAGTTTAATTGTTTTAACGATTTCGTCACTAAACGGCTCCTTTGTGAAGTGCAGGTTAAAGTTCTTCACATAGCACGACAAAACAACAGCCTCATCGCGAATAACTGCAGGTTTGTTTTCGTCTCCGACAAGACGAATATGAATACCATTGCGTGAAAAGAGACTTTTTAGTCTCTTATTACGCCTGGCTACCATTTCTTCTAAAGACTCATTTTTCCTCATCATCAGCAAGCAATAATAATTGCTAAAAACGATTTACTATTAAATCACTAGATTAAAGGGATAATTAGTACTGGTCTACTTTCGGGTTTATCAGAATACAAAGATAGTTAAATTCTATCTTATTATAACAAAGAATATTATAAATAATTTTTAATTTTCTTTTATTAATTAGTAATTACTTATTTTCCATCAACATATTTCTGAGATAATAACTGATATTCGTTTTCCAGGGTTTGGAACAAATATCAATATCTCCGTCACCATCAACAT
>CP070654.1:999020-1002667 GCA_020354785.1 Bacteroidales bacterium | reverse complement strand
AAGCGGCTGTCGGTTCATTTATTATACGCTTAACCACTAATCCTGCAATTTCACCTGCTTCCTTGGTTGCCTGACGCTGAGAATCACTAAAATAGGCCGGAACAGTGATAACTGCTTCGGTAACCTCCTGTCCAATGTAATCTTCTGCAGTTTTTTTCATCTTCTGCAGAATCATGGCAGAAAGTTCCTGGGGAGTGTATTTACGGTCATCAATCTGAACCCTTGGAGTATTATTTTCACCTTTAATGACTTTGTACGGTACTCTTTTAACTTCTACATCCGCCAACTTATCATATGTTTCCCCCATAAAACGTTTAATAGAATAAACTGTTCTTTTCGGATTGGTAATAGCCTGTCTTTTTGCAGGATCACCTACTTTTCTTTCTCCATTATCAAGAAAGCCAATCATGGACGGGGTAGTACGTTTACCTTCACTATTAGGGATTACTACAGGTTCATTACCTTCCATTACTGACACACAGGAGTTAGTAGTACCGAGATCTATTCCAATTATTTTACCCATTTTTTCTGTTTTAATTATTATTATTACTCAAAATTAACTTATTATGTTCTTTGGCAATGATTATGCCATATCGAATTTCTGCCATAATTTCGTCTGTAATGCAGTAATAAAAACAAATTATAATTATTATTGTGACAAAAAGACAGTATTTTGACAATAAGTAGAAATTTAATAGTAATAACAACTTCAGGTTCAAATTAATTTATAAACTTTGTAGCTTTAATTTTAAATCTCAGATATTATGCCAGCAACTGCTAAAGACAGTCCGAAAAGAATTACTACTCATGTGCTCCAGGAAATGAAGAACAGGAAAGAAAAAATTGCCATGCTTACAGCCTATGACTACTCAATGGCCAAGATTATTGACAGGGCAGGGATGGATGTTATCCTGGTAGGGGATTCAGCGTCAAATGTGATGGCAGGACACGAGACAACTGTACCAATAACTCTTAATGAGATGATTTACCATGCCTCGGCAGTTGTCCGGGCTATTAAAAGAGCCCTGGTAATAGTTGACTTACCCTTTGGGACCTACCAGGGAAATACAATTGAAGCATTAAGCTCTGCCATAAGAATAATGAAAGAAACAGGAGCGCACGGTATAAAGCTGGAGGGAGGTGAAGAAGTAGCAGAATCCGTCAGCAGGATATTATCCGCAGGCATACCTGTTATGGGACATCTTGGATTAACGCCCCAGTCAATTCATAAGTTTGGCACCTATGTAGTAAGAGCCCAGGAGGAAAAAGAAGCAAAGAAGCTTGTTCATGACGCACATATTCTCGAGGAAGCAGGATGTTTCGCCATAGTACTTGAAAAAATCCCTGCAACACTGGCAGCCAGGGTAACTAAAGAACTGAAAATACCCGTCATAGGAATAGGAGCAGGTAAAAAAGTCGACGGGCAGGTACTTGTATTACACGATATGCTTGGGATAACACAGGAATTCTCACCAAGGTTTTTACGTAGGTATCATAACCTGGACCAGGAAATAACAAAGGCAGTTATAAACTATATCGATGACATAAAAAACCTGGATTTCCCAAACGAAAAAGAGCAATACTGACAATCCTCTATTTTATTACCTGCCAACTTTAATTAAAACGGCTTCGCAACTGTTGAGGTCGGATTCAAGTATAAAATTCTGATCTGTAATCCCGTCAGAAATTCTTATTGCTACTGTATTAGGAGGATTCATCCCTTCATTGTGGGCATAGAGGAAGAGATCATTCGGCATATCTGTTTTTAATTTGACTTCCGTTAGTTCCCTTTCCCTTTTAAGAAGGTATTTTGATACTACGGGAGTTCCGTTTAAATATAACGAAATAATATCGCCGTCAATTTTCAGATGATCCCAGTACTCAATAGTTATTTCAGAATTTTTAAAGGTCAGTTCTTCAATATATGTCACTTTCCTTCCTTCGTAAAATTTGCGTTTATAAGGTAACTCGTAAGTGACTACACATAAGGGTGCGATAGAATCTGTAAAGTCGTAACCTTCAAATGCTCCTACTGTCCTGGATCCTCCAAGGCCATCCTCAACCTGCCGAAAACCTACAGCCCACCAGTTCTGCTCCAGATGGGAAGTTAAATCATCATTGGCAACAGAATTCAATTGAATAACATTTTCGGATTTAGTCTTCAGATAATCACCTGAAGGGCCGAGTAAAATGCCACTGTTTATTGAATTATATAAATCTTCAAGACTGGCCTGCCGCGGGTTAACAGGTAATTTAGTAATCTCTACAGGTACTGATAAACGCTCTGGTATATGTTTGGTATTGATAATCAGCCTGATACTCTTAACAATAGCTTTGTCAGGAACACTGGAAATATCGAAAATGGCATATCCCCGGAAAAAGCTGTAAAATGAACCTTTCCCGAGGCGTATTGCACCGTCAAACTTTTCGTAATATCCATCAAGATTTCTTACAGAACCAGTAAATCCTTCGATCTTTGAAGGAGTAACTGTAATATTCCATTGCGCCTTTAAACCTGAAACCAGGCCAATAAATACTACTAACAATAATATTCTCATAGTCAGCTTCAGTATTAAATAAAATACTAAATATAAAATAACAGCTATTTAATATCAAGTTTATTAATTAACCTTATAAACTGACATTATAGTAGATCAAATGTTAAGGTGATAATTTCAAGAGATGGTGGTCTTTTGCGGTAGAATGAATTTAATCAGCCAATTTTAAAAACATTTCCGCTTGTTAATAAATCGTCGACACACTTTACTTCTCTTTTTTCTTTAAATTCATCAATTTGCTTATATAGTATGTCTTCATAAACAGGACTCTGCCATGCCCTTAATATCCCCATTGCTACCGGATACTCCGGTAATGTCATCCTGGACAGCATATAAGCACTTGTATCGTCAGGATTCTGTGCGTCATGTACAAGTATATCTTTTTCAGTTATTCCATTTTCACCAATTTTTACGACTTTGAATTTCGGACCGTCCTGGATCAGCCCTTTGTCCCTGTTTTTACCAAAAATCATCGGTTTCCCGTGTTCCAGGTAAATTTGATTTTCTTCTCTAACATCCCTTCCTGTAATTTCTGAATGCACCTCGTTGTTAAAAATTATACAGTTCTGAAGAATTTCAACCAGGGAAGTACCCTTGTGATCAGCAGCATGACTTATTACCTCTCTCATCATTTTAGGATTATTATCAACTACCCTGGCATAAAATGTACCATTTGCTCCCATAGCCAGTTCACCGGGAAGAAAGGGGTTCTCTATAGTACCATCAGGTGAACTTCTGGTCACACTGCCTTTTGGCGTTGTAGGAGAGTACTGACCTTTTGTCAGACCATATATTTTATTGTTAAACAGAAGTATATTAACATTGATGTTTCTTCTTAGTATATGTATAAAATGATTACCTCCTATTGCCATAGAATCACCGTCACCTGTGACTACCCAGACACTTAAATTAGGATTTGCTACTTTAATGCCCGAAGCAATGGCAAAAGCTCTGCCATGAAGTCCGTGAAATCCGTATGTATTAATATAGTATGGAAACCTCGAAGAACAACCTATTCCCGATACAAAAACAACATTTTCCTTTTTTATTCTTGTAACAGGTAATGCCTTCATGACAGCAGAAAGTACA
>CP070654.1:995242-998920 GCA_020354785.1 Bacteroidales bacterium | reverse complement strand
TTTACCTTTTTTATCTGTTTTTAATTCTTCTATTTTCAGTTTGCATGCATTATTATCTACTGAAGTAAAATTGTACTTGAGTGAATAAGAGCCGGCGTTAATTTCATCTGTGTAATCAGCCAGCCAGTCAATCTCTTCCTGGGCAACAACACTGATGGTATTTAACAGTATTGATACAATGCAAATGATTCCGATTATAAAGCCAGTTTTTTTCATTGATTAATGTTTTAACAATAATTATATTTTATTTCTAATATGAGTATATCAAAGATAAAGAAAAGATAATTAATTTACATGGAGCTGGTACATTAGCTGAATTATCATATCGCGATTTATGCAATAATTAACCGGTTAAAACGTTATATTTGCGCTTTATACACTTTTTTTTATAACCTTTTTTTAACGAAAAATGAAATTATCGCTACCACTCATGACTCTTGGGATTATTGCTTTGCTCACTTCATCCCGCATCGAAATCTATCCCCAGGAAGCCCCTGTACGACCATCAATAGGCAGGGGGAGCATTGAAAGCCAGTTTAACTATGTGCTTTACAGATCAGAAAAGTACGAAGACTTCAAAATGGTCAAAGCCTGGTGGCTATACACTTTGAAAGCACAGGTACTTGATACCTTGAAAGCTCTTCATTCAGATTTCAGGGATAGCCTGAATCTTTTATCAGTAAAAAAAGCTGAGATTGATTCGCTAACAAAAGCTAAGCAGGCTTTAAATGATGAACTTGAAATGGCGCTGAAAGAAAAAAGCAGTATTAAATTACTGGGAATAAAAACAGACAAAGTAATCTATAACAGTATAATGTGGCTTATAATTGCAACATTGCTGGTGTTTCTTATCATATTTATAATATTTTATAAACGAAGCCATGCTGTTACTGCCAGCATAAAATCGGAACTGGATGAGACCAGGGAAGAGTACGAAGACTACAGAAAACGTGCGCTTGTGCGTGAACAACAAGTAGTACGTGAGCTTTATGATGAAATACTTAAATATAAAAACAAACTAAATCTTTAATAATATAATATTATTTTACCTTTACCAGAACTCAACTTCCAGTTCACTGTCCTCGTCATAATTCAGATGGTTAAGCCTGTTGGTTACAAGTGTCCCGTCAACTTCATCTTTCCATGTTGTTTCAAATGATACCTCTAATAAATAGTCTTCTACTTCAGTACCGTTAATAACAACATACCTGTTAATTTCATTCAGGGGTAATGGAGTGTCAGAGCTTGTAATTAAATAATTAGTAATCATAAAGTCTACGCTGGATGGTTCTTTAACACTTCCATATACGGAAAAATCGGTAATCAGATGATTTACCAGGTCAAGTTCGATAATAACCGTATCATATTTCTCATAATCGCCATTTATATATTCATAGTAACCTGTAAATACACCATCTATATAGGAACCCTCTACCTCTGCAGAGCGGTTAAATGCGAAATTATAATCACCGGTCTTTGTGTTGGTATAATTGGCCCTGGAATAAATACTAAAGTTACAATGAGTATAAGCAAAATTAATAACATCTGTAGTTTTGGGCTTCCACAGGGTAAGGTTTGGATCTCCACTGTATAAAAGGGATACATTCCTTTCATACTTTTTATCATAGTAGGAGCTGTGCTTGCCCAGCAGACTCATGAAAGTCTGGCATGTATACGGTCTTGCTAAGGTCGTATCTGTAAGCATTTCGAATAAAATATATTGATACTTATCGCACTTGTTTGTCTTTACCGACCAGTCGAAACCAAAATATCCTGCGGCTCCCGCCTCAAGGATGGTCTCAGGCCATGAACCAAGATTGCTGAAGCAGAATCCCCCGTAGATTAAGGTGGAATCATTCTCCAGATAATTATATTTCTTTATAAATTCAGGCCCTACAAAATAAACGTTTCCCCTGTATCCATGAAGAATAGGAATTTCGCCTTCGTTAATATACTTCCAGTAGCGACTGTTTGTTGCACCGTTGACAACTTCACCGGTCTGCAGATAAACCTCTTTTATATTTTTATCGCTTGGCCAGGGTGTGCCGTGAGAGTATAAAATTATCACACCATAATTCTGCAGAAAAGCAAATTTTTCCACACTGGCATGACTGCCAAACTCATACTCGGGCCTCCAGAAATCAGTACGGTCAAATTGACTGTCATGGATTTCAGCAAGTGTATCAACAGCAAGTTCAAATTCATCGTAAGCCGGGCAAATAATAACAGTACGTTTTGTTGGCGGAACATTATATACTCCATTTAATGTATTCTTCAGTCTGCTGGCAGATGGTTTGTTCGCTTCATATACAAGATCAGTCAGAATATCTTCCCCGTCATCTTCGCCGCGCGAGCCAAGAAACAAACCCCCTTTTATACCAGATTTGTACTGGATATTAACACCTGTTATATTTGGCACGGCCCACTCAACATCGGGATCAGACAGTAAAAGGCTTACAATCGAATCTTTCGCAGACGCTGTATCAATTTCCTGCAGCAAACCTGAAAAAGTCTCAAAGTAATCTTCCTGTGAAGCAGTAACATTCTGAATTGCAATACTGACGTCTTCCGGAATGTCTGAATCACCATTTTTGTTACAGTTCAGCAAAGGAAAAGCAACTAAAAAGAAAAGCAGATACACTAATATTTTTTTCATTTCAATAAGAAATTTAAATTAATAACATGCTTCTTCCACATATAATCAGGCATCCAAATTATAAAATAGAGACATGCAAACCAAAAAACTAATGTTAAAAAATATGATCGACAGCATGTATCTCTGTCAGAACTTCTGTTATAAAAGAAATAAAGAAATTTGTATATTTAATCCGTAAATCAGAATGGTTTACGAATATCAATATTATTATCTAAATTCCTGGCATATGGGTTACATAAAAAAGATCATCTGGTACCTGTCCTTTTTCCTGCTAATTGAATCAACATGTATTGCTCAGTTTGAAGAGTTTTGTTTAAAATATGATATTTTATCTACTATTGCCGGTAAGGGAGATATACAGGAAAAGGGAGTAAACGGTTGGATAGCTGGTTATGAAGGAGGAAGTGCGCTTGCCGCTGAATTATCCCGGCCTCATTTTGCTATGGCCGATGGCGCCGGAAATATATATATTGCTGACAAAGACGCACATGCTATAAGAAAAGTATGTCCGTGCGGGAGTATTACAACGGTAGCAGGAACAGGTGTTGCGGGCGATAATGGTGACGGTCCTGCAACCCAATGCCAGTTAAGTTCCCCAAATGGTATATGGGTTATGGAAGATGGCACTTTATATATTCTTGACCTGGGCAATAGCTATATACGAAAAGTGGACACTGACGGAAATTTAACTACTGTATTCAAAGACTCAAGCGGTATTTCAATAGGCAGGGGGTTGTGGGTCAGCCAGAGTGAAGACCTGATATATTATGCAAGCAGTTCAAGAGTAAAGAGGTGGACACCTGCCGGGGGAGTTATTGAATATTCTGCAGGATATAGTTCACTTGGGGCTGTTGTAGTTGATCCGTCAGGGTATCTTGTTGTTACTGACAGGGGAGGCAACAGGGTATACAGGGTTTATGAAGACGGCAGTAGAGATACAATAGCAGGCAATGGATCAAGTTCCGGAGGCGGTGATGGTTCTGTTGCAACCGAAACAGGTATTCATAAACCCTGTATACCCT
>CP070654.1:991451-995142 GCA_020354785.1 Bacteroidales bacterium | reverse complement strand
ATACAGGATGACCATTATGTGAGGAACAGGACTGATATATATCTGGAATACTATATTAATCCTATTATAGACAAGAATAATAATATTACAGGGGTCACAGTGTTTTCAACAAACTTTACAGAAAGAAAAATAGCTGAGGATGCGATAAGGGAAAGTGAGGAGAGATTCAGGCAGTTGGCAGAAAATACTAATGTTGTATTCATTCTGTCAAATAAAAGGAATATTCTTTATGCTAATCCGGCATTTGAAAGAGTATATGGCAGGGAGGTAAAAGACCTTATTAATGATCCCTCAATACTTGAAGAATATATCCACCCTGATGATAAGGAAAGGTATTTAAAAACCAGAAAAAAAGAATTAACAAAGAAGTCTGACTTAGGACAGCAATATCAAATAATCAACGCCAGGGGAGAAATTAAAAAAGTATGGACCAGAAGTTTTCCTGTATATAATGAAAAAGGCAAAATATATCGTTATGTTTCAGTTATAAATGATATTACTGAACAGAAAGAACTCGAATCAACCATTCTTAAGACTAAAACACAGCAGAAAGCTATTCTCGATAACATACCTCATTTAGCCTGGTTGAAAGATAGTGAAGGCAGATATATTTCAGTGAACGAATCTTTTGCTTTACATCACAAATTAAGTGCGTCTGAAATTATAGGAAAGACGGATTATGATATATGCTCAAAGAAATTAGCTGATAAATATTATAAGAATGATTGTGATGTTAAACAAAGTGGAAAAAGACAACTTGTTGAAGAGGTCACTACTGCAAAGAGCGGGAAGCGGTGGACTGAAACATTTAAAACCCCTATATTTAATGAACAGGGGAAATTAATCGGGATCACCGGTATATCATGGGATATCACTGATCGAAAGAAGATGGAGGAAACTATTAAGGAGAATGAAGAAAACTTCCGTGCATTACTGCAGAATTCATCTGATGCCATATCTATTCTTGATAAGAAAGGGAAAATAATTTTCGAAAGTTCAATACGAAACAAAATTTTTGATTTTACAATAAAGGAACTCATAAATAAACCCATATTTGATATTGTACACCCGGATGATTTAGAATACTTTAAGGAATTCTTCACAGAAGTACTTAATAACCCGAGAAAACAGATAAAGAAGGAATATAGATGTCTTCATAAAAACAAAAGATGGATTTATGTTGAAAGTATTTTTTCAAATCAGCTTGATAATCCTTCTATAAATGGGATTGTAGTAAATTCAAGAGACATTTCTGAGAGGAAAATGGGGGAACTTAAAGAAAGAGTATACCACGATAATCTGATCTTTCTGAGTAATTCTGCCCTTGATCTGCTGGGAATATCTTCAAAAGATGATATTTATAAATATATTTCAGAAAAACTCTGCAATTTCCTGGAAAATGCAGTAGTTATGGTTACGTCATATAACGAGAGGGACGAAAAATTTTGTGTTGAATATATATCAGGATTAAGAGATAATAAACTAAAAGTTATAAATATTTTAGGCAGGAATCCTGCAGGTATCATATTTCCGATAAACAAAGATATTTCGAATATTGAAAATGCAGGTACTGTAATTACATTAAAAGAAGAACTCCTCGTCGAAAATCTTAATAAGGAAAATTTACAGAAGCTTGAGGATATTAAGGAAGTTTTGAAAATTCATAAGATTTATAATATTACGCTGGCCAGACATAATAAACTATTAGGCAACATAACAATCTTTACATTAAACAAAAGCATTATTAAGTTCAAGCATATTATTGAAACCTTTGTCCATCAGGTGTCTGTAGCACTTCACAGAAGCCAGTTAGAGTATGAACTCATTATGGCTAAAGAAAGGGCAGAGGAGTCAGATAAGCTTAAAACAGCATTTTTAGCAAATATGTCGCATGAAATACGAACACCTATGAATGGATTGCTCGGATTTGCAGAAATGCTGAATGACGATAAATTGAGTCCGGCTGACAGAAAGAAATATCTTAAAATTATTAACAACAATGGAAAGATGTTAATAAGCCTTATCGATGATATAATTGATTTTGCAAAAATTGAAGCAGGTCAGATAAAGGTTGCACACAGTGACTTTTCATTAAATACACTTTTAAAGCAGGTACATTCATCATTTCTTTCAGAAAAACTAAAAAAGGAGAAATCAAAGGTTCAGCTAAGATTAAAGAAAGCTCTTACAAATGAGAATTGTTACATAAAATCTGATCCCAACCGCATAAGACAGATATTAACAAACCTGGTAAGCAATTCTTTTAAGTTTACCAACAGCGGACATATAGAGTTTGGATACAAGCTTGATGACAAAAGCATGTTACAATTTTATGTGGAAGATACGGGGATTGGAATTCCTCCAAAAAAGCTAAAAGTAATATTTGAAAGATTCATTCAGGCAGATAGTTCACCTACACGAAAGTATGGTGGTTCGGGTCTTGGATTGGCAATATCAAGAGGGCTGGTTGATTTGCTTAATGGTAAAATGTGGGCAGAATCAGAAGTAGGGAAGGGCTCGACCTTCTATTTTACTGTTCCTTATGTGCCTGCCAAGAAGATAACTGTTGAAGATCACGAGAAAAAAACAAGAACGGATTATACCTGGGAAGGTAAATTGTTCCTGATAGCAGAAGATGATAAGTTCAGTTACAAATTTCTGGAAGGATTCTTAAAACAAACAAAAGCTGAAGTGCTTCATGCTGTTGATGGGAGACAAGCTGTTGAACTGTGCATGAAGAATAAGAATATTGATCTGGTACTTATGGATATACAAATGCCGGAAATGAATGGTTTGGAAGCAACTGAGGAAATCAAGAAGTTTAATAAAAATATCCCGATTATAGCGCAAACTGCAAATGCAATTACAGAAGAAAGACAGAAGTGTTTAAATGCCGGATGTGACGATTTTGTAACCAAACCTGTTAATATTTCCGAGTTATACTCAAAAATAGACAGATGGCTCTCAGTTAAGGATTAAACTGTACCTCCGGTTATTTCTAATGATATTGTATGCAAATATTTTCAATTATTACATTAATTTTCCTCGTATTATATATTATAAGAATATTTCAATATCTGTCAGGATGGAAGCAGGTAGCTGAATTCAAACATTCCTTTTCTTCACATGAAGTATTTGTAAGTATAATTGTACCTTTCAGAAATGAGGAGAATAATATCAAAGGATTATTAGAAGACCTTGCCAGCCAGAATTATCCAGGTCAACTCTTCGAGGTTATTATGGTGAATGATCACTCGGAGGATTCAACTAAACGGATAGTTGAGTCATTCTGCAGTAATCATAATAACTTTCAATTAATACAGCTAAAAGAGAATTCATATGGCAAGAAACAGGCAATAGAAGCCGGCATTAAAAATGCTAGAGGGGAATTAATCGTCATTACTGACGCTGACTGCAGAGCTGGTAATAAATGGTTATCTGCAATAACATCATTTTACTTACAATCAGGTATGCCCGGGATGATCATAGGATTAGTAGACATAATGCCTGATAATACACTTTTTAATAAATTTCAGCAACTGGAGTTTTTAAGTCTCGTTGGTTCAGGGGCAGGAGCAGCAGGCAGATTACATCCTGTATTTTGCAGCGGGGCAAATCTTATCTATGAAAAGGAACTATTTCATAAGTATGAAGATCCTCTCAATAGAGAATCGGCGTCAGGGGATGATAC
>CP070654.1:987660-991351 GCA_020354785.1 Bacteroidales bacterium | reverse complement strand
TTAATATTCTTGAAAAATTATTGAAAAGTATTGACAAAAATCTTTTTATTAATTTTTGTAAAACATAAAAAAGTTTAAATTTTGTCATTTCTGTTACTTAATAAATACACTTAATTATGAATATTCCGGATAATTTAAAGTACACAAAAGATCACGAATGGATACGTGTTGAAAATGGCGAGGCTTATGTTGGAATTACTGACTATGCACAGGGTGAGCTTGGTGATATCGTCTTCATAGAAATAGAAACTATGGGAGAACACCTTGAGCAGGAAGAAGTATTCGGAACAGTCGAAGCAGTTAAAACAGTATCTGATTTATTCATGCCAATCTCAGGAGATATCATAATGATAAATGATAAACTGGAAGATAAGCCCGACCTGGTAAACAAGGATCCATACGGAGAGGGATGGCTGATTAAAGTTAAGATTGATGATGCTGGTCAGTTGAATAATCTGCTGGATGCAGAATCTTACAAAAGGATGATTGAAGTATAAAAAAAATATGCCTCTCTCAATAAGACTCCTCTGAAAATGCCTGTATGTGAATAAATAGCAAAGTATTGTTAATAATTTGAAAATCTTTTAATAAAAATAACCTGCCTATCATCGTATTTTCAACCCCTGAATTTAAAATAGCTGTTAGCACATGATAAGTATTGTTTATAATGATGACTATGTTGTGATGTCACTGGGTGATCTTAGAAGAATAGATTTATTAGTAATTGAAAAGTTAAAGAATCATCTGTTACATGTAATTGAAAATGCAACTGCTGATATTTACCTTGATTTAAAAGAGGTAAAATTTATTGATAGTAATTCGTTTGCAGGTTTTAAGTCTGCCAGCGATATTGCTGTTAAGAATGGAATAAACCTGTATTTCGTTAATGTTTCAAAAGAACTGATGGAATTGTTCACACTTGCGGATGAGAATAACGATTTAAACATCCGCAGTGAAAGTGAAGTTGATCACTTGCGGGCTGTTCTTGCCTGAAGCGTTTAATGATAGTTAATCTCTTTTGTAAGGAAGATTGATATCTCCAATCTCTCCTTTATAGGATATACCTTCAATTGTGATGCTGTATCCTTTAATATTTACTGGGATATTGAAACTAACCCCGGCTTTCCCTTGCGAACCTGTCTTTACTACCGGAGTCCAGTAAATTGCCGAAGGCTTTGCCTGCTGTAACTGACTCGTATCATCAACTTTATATTTTGGCTGGTAAAACTCTTCCGGAGTAGAATACCCGAGCATTTGAAATTCAATTACTCCTTTTTTCATAAACTCACCCCTTTTCGTGTATACAGCTATTACTCCATTTGCCCCCCTGCTGCCATATATTGCAGCAGTCGGGCCTTTAAGAATTTCTATTCTGTCAATATCCTCAACCGGAATTGATAATACTGAACTCACACCCCCCACCGGTACCCCGTCAATAAGATACAGGGGTTCCGTGCTTCCGTAAAGAGTGCCTACGCCCCTGATTATTACATTATTCCCTGAAACAACTACCCCCGGAACCCTTCCCTTGATAACCTGCAAAACATCATGATATCCGCTGGGTATCTCCTCGGAAGTAATTACATAATCAGGATCTCCATGTATGCTTTCCAGACGATTTCTTTCAGCCTCTTCCTTTTCTTTTTCCAGTATGGCCTGTTTAATTTCAATATTTCTTTGCCTTCTGTAACTTTTATTATCCCTTTCGGAAACAGTGGTTAATTTATTTTCTCCGTGAAATTTAAAGACTTCTTTACGCTGCTCTTCGGGTAATACTATCAGCAGGTTTTTTCTGCTGCTGGGCCGCCTGGCCTCGATCTTCGCATTTACAGTGTCATAATAAATCAGATCTTCAAACTGGAAATACCCTTTCTTATCTGATTTCTGGTAAAATTCATCGTTATACTGATCAAGAATTATAAGTCTTACATCACAGTCTTTTAAGGGTACTTTAAGCAGGTCTCCTGTAATCTGCCCGCCTATAGTGATATATTTTTCAACCGGATGTTTTATTTCCGGAATCTCATCATTTAATACCTCCTTCCAGGAAAATCTTCTCCACCCTTGTGTTAACATAAGGTAATCCAGTGCTTTGTCCTCATTACCTGAATCGCTCTGAAAGTAATAACCGGGATCTTCAATATACCCTTTAAGATCTGATGTCAGTAACAGGTTTGTCCTGATGGAATTTTGCGACGTGGCCGGATTAACTACCTCATCGTCAAATACCGAGAGTGAAATATTTGATTGCACCGGATTTTCATTTGCATCAGATACATTAATCACAAGCTGAACCGAATCATATTCTCCCATGTTAATACTTTCTGAATTCACCTTAATAATCATATTATCATTATGATTTACAAAAACAAGACGTTCTGCCAGGGCTTCATATCTGTATGAAAATAAAGCCAGGTGCACTATTCCTGTTGGAAATATATTTTTCTCTATATTTAGCTTTACATGCTCATCTGCCAGATTTACAATTGATGAATAATAAATCCTGCCCCTGACATGGCCAATCAAAGCGAATTCATTTGCTGTTCTGTCATTTGTTTTAAACCTGTTTGATCTTAAATCTATTGATATAAGATCATCATCTGAATTATCGACTGCCATAGCTATACCACTCTCCAGAGATTCGGGCATTTCGATTTTCATTGGCTTGCCATTATTAATACTTACCAGTGCATAATATTTCTTATCTTTCTCAGGCTTCAGCCGAAAAGCTCCCATCCCCTTATGAAAACTGTTGAAGGATACTATTTTATTCTTATCTGAATCATATATATCTCCTCTGACTTCAACACTCTTACCCAGTGCATTTATAGCTTTAAAGCCTATAACGCTCTCTATTCCATCAACCAGGTGGCCGCCTTCAGGTAAAAACTTTATATCATAAAAGCCTGATCTTTTAATATCATCTTTTATAATGCGCTTATTTATGTTTGCATCCTTCCTTGAAATAAGTTTTTTGAAGTCAGGATTGACAAAAGGGAAATTATGGATGAAATAAAATTCGCTATCGAAATTTCTCATCCAGTTGGTATAGGCACGTAACTGGTATAATCCTTCCGGTAATGTATCCCTGAGTGTAAAATCACCGTAACCAAATCCATTATCAAGCTTTATTCTCTTTATTTCAGCAACCTCCTTCTTAGAATTTATTAATTCAACATAAAGGTTTGTGCTTAATGTATCAGGCCTGTGATTAATCCCGTTTACCGCATAAGCTTTGAACCATATTTTGTCACCTGCTATGTAGGAAGGCTTGTTTAAGTGAAGATAGACTTTCTGTTGAGGGAATTCCGAGTAATACTTTTCCAGAGAAGACTTAATATTCTTAATCCTGCGGTTTTCTTCCTCATCCTTTAATCTTAATGATGAAAGAGATATGCATGATATAATAATGAGTGTTAATATTAACGGTCTTCTTAAATGCATCATACAATTCCTATTTTAAGACAATTTCGGAAAATATATTAACAAAATCAATGTTTGTATTGATATTCAGTCTTATTATATGACATGTTAATCACTATCTCCCCTATATTTACTTTCTTATATTTTGCTTATTTTTCAAAAAGTGCGCAAATTTATAATCTGAATAATACAGTAATATAATAAACACTTAAAAATATGTCAGGACACAGCAAATGGTCAACAATTAAAAGAAAGAAGGGCGCTAATG
>CP070654.1:983826-987560 GCA_020354785.1 Bacteroidales bacterium | reverse complement strand
AGATTTTCATGAAAAATATGAATTCCTTAAATCAAAACATAAAGAAATTTTAAAATTATACGATTATAAGTATAATATTGAAGAATTTGAGAATGACTGGTTTGAGGGAATTAAAGTGATGAAGCAGTATAATCTTGTAGATAGTGAGCACCTGATAAATAATTACCTTGAGCAGGGTAAAACAATGCTGGCCGAAGGAGCGCAGGGAACCCTGCTTGATATTGATTTCGGATCATATCCTTATGTTACTTCTTCAAATACAATATGCGCCGGAGCATGTACAGGGCTTGGACTGGCTCCGAATAAGATCGGAGAAGTCTTCGGGATATTCAAAGCCTATTGTACAAGAGTGGGTGGCGGACCCTTTCCTACGGAACAAAAAAATGTAATTGGCAAACTTTTGCGTGATAAGGGTCAGGAATATGGAGCAACTACAGGAAGACCGAGAAGATGCGGATGGCTGGATCTTCCTGCTCTTAAGTATTCAATTATGATTAACGGGGTCACGCAGTTATTCATGACAAAGGCAGATGTATTATCAGGATTTTCAAAACTAAAGGTCTGCACAAAATATAAAGTTAACGGGGAAGAAATTGATTACCTGCCATACGACCTTTATCAAATATCTGAACCCGTTTATGAAGAAATTGACGGATGGGAAAAAGATATTTCCGTGATAACATCAAAAGAAGATATTCCGGATGAGTTGAATAATTATATGAGTTTTATTGAAAAAGAAGTCGGGGTACCTGTAACTATTGTATCGGTTGGCCCTGACAGGGAACAGATAATATTCAGAGAGAAATTTTCAACTCACAGCAATCCTGAAATGTAATATTTCAATTACTCTGTCTTATTAGGTAATTCCAGACCAATTTTATATTTCTTATCCGACTGTAGCAGAAGTACAGCAAATATTACACCCAAAACTCCAAGAAAAGCTAACATTAATATCGAATAGGTGTAATTATATACTGCCTGACCGTCGGAAACCATTTCCTGTGTAATGCCAGGATTAGTAATATCAAGTACGCGTCCAATTAATAAAGGAAATAACCATAAGCCAATATTCTGAACAGAAAACATGAATCCATATGCTGTTCCTATTTTCGAGGTTTCCACAATTTTAGCAACTGAAGGCCACATAGCAGCTGGAACCAGCGAAAATGCAATACCCAGGATAAACATTGGCAGATAAGGATTAAACTGAGTAAAAGTAAAAGTCAGATGAACTGATATTAATAAAACAGAACCGAGAATCATAATCGAAGCGCTCCTGCCTTTAATATCAGTAAACCATCCGAATAACGGAGTAAAAACAATAGTCCCGAAAGGTAGTATGGATGTTATCCTGCCGGCCAGTTCTCCCGGCAGGCCAAACTTATTTTCAAGCATGTCAGTGGCATATTTTAAGAAGGGAAAAACTGCGGAATAAAATGTTACGCATAACAATGTAATATAAATAAATGAAGGTATCCTGATCAGTTTAAATACATCCTTCAGCCGAAATTCATCTTCAGGTGAATGAGATAATTTGTACTTTTTAATTCTGTCATACCTTATATCAAAGAATATATATATTATAAATGTCAGCACAGCAATTGTTAACAGGCTTGCACCAAACCATATAGGGCGGCTCCAGAAATCATCTGTTGAAATACTCCTTGATAAAAACAGAGCCATAGCAGTACCCAGCCTTGCAATAGCTATATTGGTTCCCAGTGCCAGTGCCAGCTCCTTTCCTTTAAACCACTTAACAACTACCTTGGAAATTACAACAATACTGGTTTCGGCACCCAGTCCAAAAAGGAAAAATCCTAATGACATCATTTTTAATGCGGGTGAATAGGATGTCAGAAAAGTATTCATAAAATTATATCCCAGGCCCCCGTTATTAAAATAATCCGAGGCGCCATATGCTGTAAGAAAAGAACCTATAGCCATAAATGTTGTGAAAATAACACCTGTAATCCTTATCCCTATTTTATCCAGAATAATACCGCCTATTACAGCCATGGCAAGAAAAACATTTGGTATTGAATAGGCAGATACAATAAAACCGTAAGCGGTATTACTGAAACCAAGGTGTTCTCTTAATAAGGTCTGCAAGGGAGAAAGTGCATCATAAAAATAATAGTTTGCAGCCATTACCAGGCTTACAATAATCAAAACAATCCAGCGCAGGGATTTGATATCTCCTAAAGATTTACTAACATTATTCATATATTATGATTTAATAAGCAAATTTTTAAAAATAAAACTTTATTATTTAATTGTATCGGGATTTTAAAATTTATTTGTTTATTAAAATTTATTTTCATCTTTGCTCTCTGGAAAAATGTTTTATAACACTTTTAAACCTAATCAACCATAAAAGAAATAAATATTATGAAAGAAGCAGTTGCTATCTTATGCGCAGGAGGACCTGCCCCGGGAATAAATACAGTTATAGGTTCTGTTACCAAGGTGTTTCAAAATGCAGGTTATAATGTTCTGGGGATTCATGGTGGTTATGCAACCATTTTTAAAAAAGAACCGGATTTCGAGTACCTTGATTTCGATTTTGCTGATATAATCTATAGCAGAGGTGGATCAGTCCTAAGAATGAGCAGGCACAAGCCTGATGATTCGGAATTTAAAACAGATTTCTTTGTAAAAAATAATATAAAGTTACTTGTTACAATTGGAGGTGATGATACGGCTTCAACTGCAAACAGGCTTAGTAAATATCTTGAGGAAAACAAAGTAAAGGTATCAAATATACATGTTCCAAAGACTATAGATAATGATCTTCCACTGCCTGAAGGAAGTCCAACCTTTGGATATCATTCAGCAAAAGAAGAGGGTGTCAGGCTGGCAGCGACCATTTATGAAGATGCACGAACCAGCGGAAACTGGTTTATTGTATCTGCAATGGGCAGGGAAGCAGGACACCTGGCATTTGGAATTGGTACTTCATGCCATTATCCAATGATTATTATTCCTGAAATGTTTAATAAGACCAAAGTGAACTTCGATAAGATTATAAGACTTATAATATCATCAATCATTAAAAGACTTATCCTGAATATCAGCTATGGAGCTGTAATTGTTAGTGAAGGTGTTTTTCATTTTATGAGCGATGAAGAAATAGAAGGAACAGGGATAAACTTTACGTATGATGAACATGGTCATCCTGAACTTGGCAATGTCAGCAAATCACATATTTTCAATATGCTCCTGCAACACCGGCTGAAAAGACTAAATATAAGTGTCAGAAGCCGTCCGAATGAAATCGGATATGAACTCAGATGTTGCAGGCCAATTGCATATGACCTGGCATATGCAACTTTGCTGGGGACAGGTATTATAGAACTATTCCGCGAAGGTAAAACAGGATGTATGATTACTGTTGATACAAAGGGTGATGTTTCCCCTCTTTACCTCACGGATGTTGAAGACGAAAACGGTAAAATAAAAACGAGATTAGTAAATATTGAATCACAAAGAGTAAAATTAGTATTTGAAAATAACCTGCATTACATCACTAAAGAAGACTATAAGGCGGCGAAAAAATATTTACCTGACCCCGAACATTACGATTTTAAGAAAATACTGGACTGGCGATAAGAAAGTTAAACTTTATTATATTTACTTATAATTTAATTACCTATATTTAGTATTTATATTATTCTGTAACTAATACTTACAGCAGGCATTTATACTATCTAACCTTAAAAGTGCTATTATGGCTT
>CP070654.1:979987-983726 GCA_020354785.1 Bacteroidales bacterium | reverse complement strand
TTGTTAATGTATAATTAATCATTAAAAAGTCAGAAACTATGGCAACAAAGAAAAAAGCAACTGCTAAGACAAGTTCATCCGGCAGCAAGAAATCAACTGTAAAAGCAAAATCCCGACCTGCAAGCAGCAGAAAAAAGAAGATTACTGAAAATGATATTCGTAAAAGAGCAGAAAAAATTTATAACGAAAGAGTAGCTAAGGGAATACCAGGGGATTCTGAATCTGACTGGTTACAGGCTGAGAAGGAACTTAAGGGACTAAAATAAAATAGCTATCATGTGCCCGGCTGAATAAATACCTGGATGTATCAGTGTTATTTAGCCATAAACTTTGACATAATTTTCAATCCGAAATCCATTGCATCCCATGCGAATCCGGCATGAAAAGGCTGGCCACTCCCAAAACGCCAGGGCAGGTAAATTCCTAATATCTTCTTGCCTAATCTCCAGATTGGAGATACCCCAACCTTATACTGATCTTTATCACCCACGTCAACGGTAACAGGTTTCATAGGATCACCAGTATATTTAAGAGGGACCTGGGCAAATGTAGCTTTATTTAGCTCTTCCATTACACACATGCTCATCGGTTCAAACTTTTGCTCCTTTTTAACTTCCCTGCCCTCTATATCAGAAATAATATGTTCTGCTGCAGCATCAGCCTGTAAAAGAGCTAAAAATGCCTGCTTAACAGGAAAATCTGCTGTATCACCAACAGCAAAAATGTTTTCATATCCCTTTACACGTCTGCTGTCAGGATCTACATAAATGAAGCCCCGCTCATCATGAGGTAGATTATTAAATTGTTCTTTAGCTATATACGGGGGAAAACTAATTAGCAAATCGAAAGGAAGATTCTCTCCGTTGGTGTATTTGACAGTATTTTTCTCAACCTTGCTGACTATATAGCCTTTAAATCCCTGTATCTTTCTTTCTTCGAACTCCCCGGCAACCACAGTATTCAAACGGGGTCCGAAAGCCTGAATATAACTTTCTTCAAATGTAGACCAGGTAATCCTTATATTTTCTCTCACTTTTTGACGTTCCAGCCATGTATCTGTCATCATAACGAGTTCGTACAACGGGCCCGAACATTTATTATTGGGGGGAACAAGGAATAATACCTCCTGTAATTTCAAATCACTTGCTCTTTCAACCAATTGCTGTAATCCCGTACGTAACCTGAGCATCTCTTCGATAGTCCATATAGTATTTGCATTTTCTTTTAATCCCGGGATTTCTGCAGGCCGCATTGAAGCACCTGTTGCAATAACAAGATAATCATAATCTATCTCACCTGTTTGTGTGACTACCTGTTTTTTATCAGTATCAATATTTTTTACCGCCGATATAATGAATTCAATTTTTGTCTTTTTTACCGGTTTATCAAGTTTAATAATAAACTTTTCAGGAGTTTCTCCAAATGGTATATAAATAGTATTAGGCTTAAAAAGAAAATAATCCTGATCAGAAATTAATGTCAGATTAATTTTATTACCAAGTTTATGACGCAGGTAAAATGCAGTTTCCAGTCCGGCAAACCCGCCACCAGCTATTACAATACGAGGTGTTGTTTTCATTTTTAAATAGTATTTGAATTAAGCAATAAACGAACAGGAATCAAACTAAATATTTTTAAGTTAAGTTACGAATAACAGTTGATATTGTAAAAAATCATACTAATTTAGACAAAAGATTATTCTGGATTGACAATTAAATATGGTGAACTTTATATTTTTATTTATCTCATCTTTATTCCTTAACAAAGGTATATTTAATCCTGAAAAACTTGGGGGCAGAATCCTGCTGATAGTTATTATTGCAGTAGGGGCGCATATTCTTGTAATTATAATAAAACGATTGAGCAGATTATTTTTCAAATCAATGTCAGGAAAATCAGGGGCAAAAGTTATGTCTGTAGTTAGCCTGTTAACAAGTATAATAGTATTTATGATTTACTTCCTTGCGATAGGTTATATTCTTAAAAGTCTGGGTATATCATTAACAGCTTATATGGCAAGCGCTTCTGTAATCGGACTGGCAGTGGGCTTTGGCTCACAGGGAATGGTACAGGATATTGTTACAGGATTCACATTAATAGTTTCCAATCTTATTGACATTGGTGAAATGGTTGAAGTCAACGGACAAATAGGTATAGTCAAATCTATAGGTATGCGTTTTGTTGTAATTCGCAATGCAATGGGAGCACAAATTTATTTCCCTAACAGAAATATTAATATTGTAATAAATTATACAAAAGGATACGTTAGTTGTATTGTTGATATTAGATTACCTGAAAATCCTGATGTTCAAAAATCATTTGATGATCTGGTGAACAAATCTGTAAAATCCGTAAATGAAAAGTATCCTAATATATTAAGAGGATCACAGCCAAAAGGAAAAACTGTCAAGACAAGTACAGGAAAAGAATATAAAAGGATCATATTCAGGATCTGGCCGGGAAGAGGGGCTCCGATAGAAAGTACTTTCAAACAGGAACTTATACAGGAGTTAAAGTTAATTGATCCCAATTATGCAGACTGGATGGTTTCAGTTAATTATGAAATTGAAAAAGAAAGGATAAAATAGAATCTTTGATATAAATTCATTATCTCACCAAGAACAGAATTATTTATCTGTCTTATAGACACCAAGAGGATCTACCAGGTGTTTTATAAATGACATATCTATTTCTTCTTCTATCTCGGTATTCGGGATAATGCTTATAACTGGCAATTCAGAATTATTGATAATTTCCTGTGCAGTTGTTCCTATGATATAATCATGAAAATCAAGTTCCTGTTGTGTCATTATCATAATTATATCAGCATTTATTTCCTTTGAATAGCTATTTATAATTTTAGAAATATCTTCCCTTGACTCTATAAGATTAGTTGTACACTCAATATTGTATTTGTTGAATATCTTTTTTAATTCATAGAGCCTGTTATTTACCTTTAACTCAATACTTACTAAATCTGTGTCTAAAACAGTCAGTATACTTATCCTTGCCTTTAACAGATGAGCTACCTCAATTGCCTTGCCCACTTTCTCTTTGATAGAGCTCCTCAGATTAAGCGGAAGTAATATATGATCATCTAAAAGATGCCTGTCATTCCTTACCGTGATTACCGGTATCTCCGATTCCCTGATAATATGAAGTGTATTTGTCCCTGTAAAATTCTTTTTCCAGTCCGAAGAATCAGTCCTGCCCATAATTATCAGCTTTGCATTGATTTCAATACTAGTATCAACAATTTGTGAATATACTTTCCCTTTTTTTACAACTGTTTCAACAGGGATCTTTTCCAGCGATTTTTCCTCCTTTTTCAGCGCCTTGAGTTTATCAGCCGCACTCTTATGAATCATTTCACGCTGTTCTTCCGATAATACAATATTTGTAAAAAACCCTTGTTCTTCAATAACATAAAGCATAACAATTTTCCCTTCTATAGATTGGGCAATCTTAACAGCAAACCTAAGGGCCGAAAGTGACTCTTCCCTGAAATCTACAGGGACCAATATATTATTAGTTTTAGTCATAATTTGAAGATTTACAATTATATAGTGCCGGACTTAAATTATCTTAATATGCCTGCCAATTAAAATTAATTAGTTTCTATATATAATTATATTACTATTAGTATTTGCCTGAAAATTTTCTCAGGCTAAGAACAAAGCTATCCTAGAAGTTCAAATTAACACCAATGGGCTACCTCACAAAGAGGATATCCTTATTC
>CP070654.1:976144-979887 GCA_020354785.1 Bacteroidales bacterium | reverse complement strand
AAAGCCGCTGGTATTGTTCGGGGAAAAATCTTCCGTTTGTAGGATCGGGACGATCGGGATTTTCCTGTTGCTGGCTTATGCTTGCTCCTGCTCCGTATTCACTCAAGCCGGCAATCATTTCAGGATGTTTTGCATGAAGATTATCAAACCATTTTCCATATTCATCAAATTGTCCGTAATACCAGCCAAAATACCAGTTCCAGGCAGCAATGTCAGTCACATAATGCTTTTCACTCACCTGTGAGTAGTCTGCCTGTGTTGTAAGGCGTTGTGAGTCGAGTTCCTTTGCAGTCTCATGCAGTATTTTTAAATCTTCAACCGGTATACCTATTTCATTATACATTCCCCAGAAAAGTATGGAAGGATGATTATAGTTCTGTTTAATAAGTTCTGTCAGCTGGTTTTTACAGTTCTGAAGGTATGAAGGTACGTTTAACCTGTAAGCCGGTGTATTTGGAATTTCTGCCCAGACCACCAGCCCGTTTTCATCACACAGGCTATACATCTTATCCGCCTGCTGATAATGCGCCAGCCTTATCCCGCTAGCACCCACTTCGAGGATCAGTTCTATATCTTTTTCATGATGTTTGTCAAGTAAAGCGGGGCCCAGTCCCTCCCACTCCTGGTGACGGCATACACCATATAAATTATAGGGGTTGCCATTCAGTATCAGGCCATCCTGCTTATCAACCTTAAAATATCTTACTCCAAATCTCTGTTCAACTTCATCTATGGTATTGCCCTGTAAATCTTCAATCTTAACATTCAGATTATACAAATAAGGATCAATCCTGGCATTCCATAAATGAGGATTGTCAATTTGAAGTTCCTGTATGCTTCTGGTTATCGTATTGTTTGCTACCGTAATTGTATCCTTTTCCTGCCTGATAACATTTCCTTTTTTATCAATAATACTTGTTTTTATTACAGCTTCGGTTGATTTATCCGGTTCTTCAAGTAATATCCATCCGAACCGCACGGAAGCGTTCTGGCTGTATTCATTATATTCAATTTTTAACTTGTATTCTTTCCCTGCCTCCATTTTTGCGTCATGGTGTTTTTCAGTTGCAGCATGCGCACCCCAGTTGTCAACCACCTTTTCGCTGTCAATATAAAACCGTGTACCATCATCACTCATGATTTTAAACCTGTAAGTACCTGATTTTTCAGGAACAAACCTGCCTGTCCACCTGACAGAAAAGTTATCTGGCGCCATATCTTCTGCCGGGCTTCCCATTCCGTAATTGAAATTAATATATTCATCCACCTTTGTGTGTAAAGGTTTCCCTTTAAAATCAGGATTTGTATAATACTCTCCGTACAATCCTTCACCTTTCTTTCCGGGTGGTGGCAGTAATTCCGGAGATCTAACCTGAAGAGTTTCTGCACATTTATAATCAAGCAAGGTTTCAACCGAGATATGAGCTTCTTTTTCAGAGACATCTTTCTGGTGAATATATACTCCGCTGGAAGCGAAATCAAGAGGTGAAACGCAGAGCTCACCGGCTGAGAATACGGTTACGGGTCTGTAAATACCACCGAATAAAGGATACAGATGAGTTCCCGAAGGTGCCACATCAGGCTGCATTGTATTATCCACCTTAACAGCAATGATATTTTTTCCATCCCCTATATAGCCGGTTATTTCGAAACAAAAAGCCGAGTAGCCTCCTTTATGCCGTCCCACATATTCACCATTAATATATACATCTGCAACCAGGCAAACACCTTCAAATCGGATAAAATACCTTTCTTTCCTGCCTGTCAGTGAGATATCAAACTCGCTCCTGTACCATCCCGGACCCTGGTAACATTCAGATCCTTTTGTCAGAACATCTTTTGCATTCCATGTATGCGGGACAGTAACATCCTCCCATGCATCGGTATATCTAATATTTCTGCTTTCTGCCCGGTGAATTTCTCCTTTATGAAATTTCCAGTTTACCAGTTGAAAATTTTCCCGCAGTTTTATAAAATCTCCGGCATATGAATGGATGACTGATATGAGGCTGGTTAAAACCAGTAAAATAAGAATCCTGAATTCTATTGCTGATAATTTCTTCTTTAAATCGACCATAATATAATATTTTAAATAATAATAAGAATTAATGTATTTTGTCAAAAATATTAATAAGATATTTTAAAAACAATTTGATGTGTATAATTTGGTTGATTTAACATCAGGAGAAGGCTAAGGCCTAAGCGATCTTTCTGTACCTCCATATAGCCAGGCTGAGAATTACTATACCGAGAATTGTAATTGATATAAACTCGTTGAAGACTTCTTTAAATCCTGAACCTTTTAGAAGAATCATACGAATAACCCGCATAAAATAGGACAGATGATTTATTATATTGACTTTTTGTGCCCAGTAGGGCATGCTCTCTTCAGGTGTAAAAATACCACTCATAAGAATAAAAGTAATCATAAAGAAAAACACTATGAACATAACCTGTTGCTGAGTATTGGCCATTGTTGAAATAAACAGGCCAATGCCCAGAAAAACAATCAAATATATTCCTGCAAAGGAAAATAATAACAACAGGTTACCCTCCACAGGTATATTAAATAGTATTTTTCCCAGCGCTAAGCCAAATGCCAAATCAAAAAGAGCGATTATCCAGAAAGGTATCAGCTTGCCGGTTAATAACTGGTACTTTCTTACAGGGGTAACATTTATTTGTTCAATTGTACCTGCTTCCTTTTCCCTGACAATGTTCAGGGCAGTAAGGAATAGGCCAATCATAGAGACAAGAATCACCAGTATGCCGGGTACTATGTAAAACTTAAAATTCAACTGTGGATTGTACCAGTATGAATGATGGATCTGTATCCTTTTCATGTTTATATTAAATGATTTTTTACTCCCTCTTTCTGTCAGTATATCCCTGTTGAAACCTGATATTACAGCAGATGTATAAGCATTAGTCAGGCCGGCTTTTAATCCGTTTATTGCATCTATGAGAAACTGAACTTCAGATGTGTTCTCTGAATATAACTTTTTCTCAAAATTTACCGGAATATGGAGAATTGCATCTGTTTTATTCTGAAGCATAGCTGATTCAGCCTCCCTGTCAGAAAACCCGGATTTTTTCATAACAAAGAAGGGTGAACCTTCGAACTTGCTAATCAGTTTTTTTGATGTTGAGGACAGATCTTTATCAACTACATATAATTTAATATGTTTCATCTCCATTGTGGCTGCATGAGCTAAAATTATAAGCTGTACAACAGGAACAATAAATATTATCGGAAGCATTGTTTTATTCCTGAAAATCTGCAGAAATTCTTTATAAAGGATAAATACTATTGTCCTCATCACAAATGTTTATAATTCTTACCCTAATCTTGTTTTAAACTTTATTACACTTAATGTTATAAATAAGAATGTCATACCCAGAATGACAGTGATTTCCATCCATATATGTGTAAGGTCTGTTCCCTTAAGCATAATATTTCTTATAATTGAAACAAAATATCTGGGGGGCACAATATAACTCAGCCACTGTAATATTTCAGGCATATTCTCAATAGGAAAAATAAATCCTGATAGCAGTATTGTTGGCAGCATTAACGTAAATACTGAAATAAACATTGCTACCTGCATACTCTTGCTAAAGGTTGATATCAATATGCCAAGTGATAATGCCAGGGTTATAAATAAAATAGTTGCCGCCAGTAAAAGAATTAAACTGCCCCTTAATGGCAGTCCGAAAACCAGCGAGCCGAGAAATATAATTGT
>CP070654.1:972282-976044 GCA_020354785.1 Bacteroidales bacterium | reverse complement strand
TCCTCTGCAATGGCATATGCTGCATTCACAGTCATATCATTGAAAGCATCTATACTATAAAATCTCGATCCGTCATATTTGATGAAGAACTTACTATCTCCTGTTCCCAGCCAGATATCTCCCCAGCTATCCTCAAAAACAGACTTTATATTATTACTGGCCAGCCCGTCCGAAGTATTAAAAGTATTGTATCTCCACCCATCAAATTTTACAACTCCTCCCTGCGTGCCAAACCATATATCCCCACTTCCTGTTTCTGCAATTGCCTGTATGAAATTACAGTCCTCACATAAGGTATCAAACCGCTGAGTGAGACTTTGTCCGTCAAATCTGAGAATACCCATATTATCTGTACCAATCCACATATTTCCTGACCGGTCGGAATGCAATGCCATTGCAGAATATTCATATCCTCCCATAGTCGGGTAATTAACCCACGTACTTCCATCAAAGACAGAAATACCTCCAAACGTTCCAAACCATATATTACCGGCAATATCTTCTGTAATGGTGAGTACGGTAATATCAATTAATCCGTCATCCGTATTATAGTTTGTCCATTGCTTGCCGTCGAATTTGCATACTCCTCCGGAAAATGTACCTGCCCATATATTTCCCTGGCTGTCTTCAAACAACGACAATATATAGTTCTCCGCTAATCCGTTACTTGTATTGTATATTGTCCAGGTATTCAGGGTTTCCGGATCAATGGCATCGGGGTCTTTCTGGCAGTAAGCCATAAAGATGAGAATAATGATTATGGAAATCCCGGTTATTTTCATCTTTATGTATTAATTATTCTATTCTACAAAGAATGTATCTCTTAACCTTATATCCTGTGATGAGCTGCCAATTTGAACTTCAAACTCGCCCTGTTCAACAACGAAATTATTTGATTCAATATCATAGAATGATAATTCAGAGGCAGGAATATTGAACTTTACCGTATTACTTTCCTGCGGTTCAAGGGTAATACGCTTAAATCTTTTTAACTGGCGTATTGGGACTTTAACCGAAGCCTCCAAATCGCGGATATAAACCTGGATAACTTCGTCACCCTTGTAATCACCTGTATTTTCTATATTAAGCTGGATTTCAAGTTCACCGTTACTTTTTATTTTTTCACTACTTAATTTTAACTGGCTGTATTCAAATGTTGTATAGGAAAGCCCGTGACCAAAGGGATACAAGACAGGTTTGTCAAAATACAAATATGTTCTGGGACTGTTAATTATGTCATAATCTGCAAAAGGAGGCAATTGATCATTAGACGAGTAAAAGGTTTCCGGTAGTTTACCGCCCGGATTGACATCACCAAACAAAACATCAGCAATGGCAGTGCCACTTGACTGGCCTGTATACCATGCTTCGACAATTGCCTGTGCATTCTTTTCGCTTCCTGCCAGAGCCAGGGGGCCGCCGTTAATAAGAACCATAATAATATTTGGATTTACCTGTGTAATTTCCCTGATCAAATCTCTTTGAACCTCAGGCAGTGTAATATCTTTACGGTCATGCTCTTCAGCAGAAAGACCGGGATTTAAACCCAGGGCAAGTATTACCACATCACATTTTCCTGCGATTTGTTTTGCCTGTTCAAAATCTTTTTGTCCAAGGTCCCATGTCAGCCTGGCTGCTGCTCCCATACTATTATCAAAATGCTCAAATACAATTTTATATTCTTTTCCTGCTACTAGCTCTACATCTGTGCTATTAGGCTTTTCACCATGTTCTTTCCAGTCATTGATTAATAGCTGGTCGTTTAAATAAAGCCGGGCTCCATCGTCAGTTCTTGTTCCCAAACTATATACCCGCGTTTCAGGAGGTATTATTTTACCTGTCCAGCGCACAGAGAATTGATTTTCCGGAACTCCCTGTGCAGGGGATCTTCCCCAGCTAAAATTTATTACGGAATCGATGCGGGTTAAAACAGGTTCGCCTTCCAGGTTCATGTTATCAAAATATTCACCTGTCATTCCTGTTTTTCCGGTACCTTCAACCTGTGTAAAATATTTCGATTCTATCGGTTTCATAAATCCTCCTCCAATCGTACAGCCCATTGCATATGTAACTTTAATCTCCCGGTCCGATACCTTGTTTTTAATGCCATCCAGCAAACTTATTCTTATATTGGGCCATCCGCTATAGATTCCCAACTGGCATTCTTCTGCATTCGGACCGATCACTGCAATTGATTTTATTTTATTCATGTCAAGTGGTAATATACCATCGTTTTTCAAAAGTACAATTGCTTTATGAGCTGCCTCAAGTGCCAGATCACGATGCTCCCGGCAGTCCAGTTTTTCTTCAGGAATTGCCGTATAAGGTACTATTGCGGGAGGATCAAAATGACCCAGGCGGAAGCGTGCTGAAAGAACACGTGTAAGTGCTGTATCAATATCTTTCTCTTCAACTAATCCAAGGTCTATAGCTTCCAGCAAATACTGGCTGTAATAACCACCGCAGTTTAAATCACAGCCTGCAAGAATGCCACGTGCTGATGCCTGGGCCCCGGTTTCAAAAAAGTGATGCCCTGAGACCATATCGTGAATTGCCCCACAGTCAGATACAACATAGCCTTTAAATCCCCATTTTCTACGGAGCACATCTGTCAGTAAAAAATAATTACCACAGCAGGGTACATGGTTTAATTCATTATATGCTCCCATGACAGAATAGGCTTTACCCTCGACAACTGTTCTCTCAAAGCCTGGCATATAGTATTCCCACAAACTGCGCATATCTACATCTGATGAACCTGTATGGCGGCGTATTTCTTCATTATTGGCAATAAAATGCTTTGGAGTCGCAATGGTTTTTAGATAATAAGGATGTTCACCCTGCATTCCCCTGACAAATGCTACGCCCATGCGGGAAAGGAGATAAGGATCCTCGCTGTATGATTCTTCATTCCGTCCCCATCGCGGATCACGTGCAATATTTATGTCCGGACTCCAGTATGACAGCCCTTTTCCTCTGGTAGCATACATAACGCGCGCTTCATCGGAAATAGCTGATGCTACACGGTATACAAGATCAGGATCCCAGCTCGATCCTAAAGCTACTGACTGGGGGAAAGAGGTTGTCCCAATGTCGAGAACACCGTGTAAGGCTTCATTCCAGTAATTGTATTGGGGGATATTAAGACGGGGAACAGAATCTGAAAGATTTTGCAGCTGATTTATTTTCTCTTCAGCAGTCATCAGGTCAACAAGGTCAGCAAGTCTGTGGGTATATGAGTTTGGTTTGAATACATTTATAACTACCACATCACTGACTTTCTTAATATTGGTTCCTTTGGCTGTTAATTTCAGCAGATAATAACCTGGACGGGGAAATGTTACCTCCGTTGCAGGATTTGAAACATCCTTAAAACTGACCTGAAGATTTGAGGGGCAGGACCATTCAACAGCAACATTATCAGGGGATACATTCCCTTCAAGTTGAATCGCCCTGGTCTTATCCCAGTTCACAAAATGGTTTGCCCCTGCATCAATTTCTGTTTCAGAAGTCTGAGCAACAACAAGTGAGGTAATAGAAAACAAAAATAGAGCTATTCCAGTTAAATGGGTTAAATTCTTTTTATTCATATTTTTAATTTTAAAAATGATTGATTAAGCAAGTTAATACAATATATCAATTTGACAAATTTACATTATGATCCATGAGGGATCAGGGCGCTGTCCCCTCTCAAAACTCAAAAGTTGATTGCAGCGCTATTTGGTATAATCATGAAATTTTTGTAAATTAGTATAAATACTT
>CP070654.1:968408-972182 GCA_020354785.1 Bacteroidales bacterium | reverse complement strand
ATTTTACGGCTTATCTGAAATATTGCACCCTGAAAAATACTCTGTAAGCCTCCCCTGTCTTTATGTGTATAACTAATTGCCACATAAATTAACCCCATTAGTATTATTGCAGGCCAGGCATAGCTGATTCCCTCAGTACCATCACTGCCTGAAGGTTTTATTTTAAACATAAGCCATATACACATAACGAAACCTACTAAAGAAATGTACCAGCGCGATTTAAAAACCGGCCGGTAAGAAGGATCTGCTCCGAAATGATACAAAAATGAAATAAGACATATGGAACCATAAGTAACCATGAAAAACATTGTGATTATTTGTGCAACAGAGTTTACATTTCCTGCCGCAACAAAAACTAAAGCTATTATACACGTAATTATTGTAGCATTAAACGGTTCCTTGGTCTCTCCCCTGCCCTTGGATATAGCAACATTGAATCCCCTTGTTGGCAACGACCTGTCAAGGCCCAGTGCCTGGAGCGTCCTTGGAGCAACAAGTACTGATCCGATTGCCGAAGACATAGTTGACGCTGCAAGGCCCAGCGGAATCATTATCTGGCCTAGCAATGTAATCTCCCTCATAAAACATAAATTGTTCTCATCAGTTATAACCCCCGGAGGAGCGGAAATGAATAATTTATATGCGACAAATACATATACTATCATGCCTAAAACAGTAGCTGCAACCGTTCCAATCGGGATAGACCTGCCCGGATTCTTTAAATCTCCCGACAGTCCCACTCCTGCAGTCATCCCTGTAAACGCAGGAAAGATAATAGCAAACACTATAAAAAACTGGCTGAGTGCCCCCTTTTGCATAGTAAACAAATTACCGGACAGCGCAGCTGTAGAATCTGCATCAGCTGCCAGTCCGCAAACACCCTGACCAACCTTGTTACCAAGAAAGAATAAGGTTAATGACAATACAAGAAGTGATACTATAATGTAAAGAGTCTTAACTCCCATGTTCGCTCCTTTTTTTAAAATCAGGTATGACAGGGCAAGCATTGAAGGAATACTGATAACCTGCCGCGGCAGATCAATATCAAACCTGGCTTTAACAAAATTGAATAATGGTTCAAAGGCTTCAGTAAAAGCTATAACATAAAATGCAACACTTATGGCTTGCGAAAAGTAAAGTGCTATACCGATAGTAGCGCCTATATTCAAACCAAAAGAGCGGGAAATGATAAAATACTCACCGCCTCCCTCAACACGCTGGTTTGTTGCTATTTCCGATATAGCCAGGGCTGTAGGTATAGTAACAATATGTCCCACGGCAATAATTCCCAGCACCCCTAAAAACCCCAGTGTACCTACAGCATAGCCAAATCGCAGGAAGAGTATTGCACCTAATATAGTAGATATGGCAGTAAAAAAAACCGGAGCTGTGCCAAAACTTTTTTTCTTAGTTTGTATCTTTTCCATGATTATTAAATATATTCTAAATGTATTTAAAATATCATTTTAATAATAAAAAAAAGACAAAAAAAAGAGAAGCCAATTTATTAACTTCTCTTTTTATTCTGTAAAAATATTTATTACTGCAGGCTCTTACTCTTTTATAACCTCTCCTTTAATTATTAATCTGGTCTGTCCCTCACTTGCATTGGAATTAACAATAACTGATTTTTGAAATTGGCCCGGGCTCTTTGCGTTATAATTAACAATAATTTTGGCTTTCTTACCAGGCTGGACAGGTTCTTTCGGATAATCCGCTACTGTGCATCCACAGGTAGGCTTAACAGAGCTAATAACCAGGGGTACCATACTTTCATTTTTAAACTCAAACTCAACAGATGCAGGTGTGTCTTTAACAATTTTTCCAAAATCATATAATGTTTTTTCCCACTTAATACTTGCCTTTGCTTCCTTGTTTTCTTCCGGCCCTGCATAAGCCATGGAAAAACTATGTACTATAATTCCCAGTACTAATGCTATTAATTGTATTCTTTTTAATTTCATAATTTTAAAGATTACTAAATTTAACATTGGTTTAAAAAATTTTTCAGGATAAACATACGTATATAATAATAACTTGTACGTTAATGAGTTCATAAAAATTGTTAATGAATTGTTAATTGTATATTAACAATGATATGAAAGACTAATTTAGTGTCATGAAGCGAAGTACTATTAGATTAACAATTATACTGGGTATAATATCAATAATAGGGATTATCGTAGTTCAGGTATATCTTCTGCAGAGAAACTTCAGTTTAAGAGAAAGACAGCTAAACCAGTCCATACAAATTGCCCTTAGAAATGTGGCTGAAATTCTAAGTGAGTATAACAACACTGTCCTTCCCTATGAAAATGTAGTATACCAGTACTCTTCAAATTACTACCTGGTAAATGTTAATGATATAATAGATGCGGAACTCCTTGAATACTATTTAATAAAGGAATTGAATAAAATAAATATTAATCTTGATTTCGAGTACGGTATTTACGATTGTTATACCGATGAAATGGTTTATGGTGATTATATTCATTTGTCTGATAATAATCGGGTTCAAAAGACACAGAAAAATCTCCCCAAGTATGACCAGTACATTTATTATTTCGGTGTATATTTTCCGGAACGTCAAAAGTATGTATTTTCCGATTTTGTTATATGGTATATTCTGACTGCCATACTGCTTATCGTCATTATATTTTTCGGTTACAGCCAGTTTGTTATAATGAAACAGAAACAACTTTCAGAAATTCAGAAGGATTTTATTGACAACCTTACACACGAATTCAAAACACCTATAACATCTTTGAAATTATCTGCTGAAGTACTTTCAGACAGGGAGATAATAAATGAACCTGCAAGAATAGGCAAATATGTAAACATAATAAATGAACAAAGTCAGAAACTTCTGGATCAGGTGGATAATATACTTCAAATGACCAATACAGATATCAGAAAACTTGTGCTGAAAAAACAGGATATTAACCTGCATGAAGTAATTAAAAGGGCAGTTGACAGTTTTAGTTTACGATTAAAAAACAGCAAAGGACAAATCCGTCTGAATCTTAATGCAGTGAATCCGGTTATAACAGCGGACGAAAATCATCTGACCAATTTGTTGTTTAACCTCATTGATAACTCTTTAAAATATACTGTAAAAGATCCTCAAATCAGTATTCAGACAAACACTGTAAATAATAAAATTGTACTGAACATAATTGATAACGGAATAGGAATACCCAGGGAATATTATAATAAAGTCTTCAGAAAGTTTTATCGTATCCCTACAGGAAATATTTATAACGTTAAAGGTTTTGGCCTTGGATTAAGTTATGTAAAAAGAATTGTATCAGCTCACAAATGGAAAATTAAGATCGACAGTAATGAAGGAGAAGGTTGCAGGTTTATTATCAATATCCCGGTATTATAAAATATTGAATTGTTGTTATTTTAATATTATGACCGAACATTTACCTAAAATTCTGTATGTTGAAGATGATCAGACACTTAGTTTTATTACTAAAGAAAATCTTGAAAGAAAGGGATACTCAATAACTTTTTGCGAGGACGGGGAGCAAGCCCTGAAAATATTTAAATCTGACAGGTTTGATATATGCCTTCTGGATGTAATGATTCCGGTTATAGACGGCTTTACTGTTGCTAAAGAAATCAGAAAGATCAATAAGGATGTTCCTATAATATTTTTAACTGCAAAGTCATTGCAGGAAGATAAAATTTACGGATTAATGATTGGCGCTGATGACTATCTTGTAAAGCCTTTCAGTATAGAGGAATTATACCTGAAAATTGAAATCT
>CP070654.1:964504-968308 GCA_020354785.1 Bacteroidales bacterium | reverse complement strand
CTGTAGACTTTACATTTACTAATAATATTGTCAGTAAGCTTTATAACAAAACTGATGCACGACCGTTCAGAATAAATGAACTGGCCGGTGATTTTACTTTTGCATACAGTACAATCCACGATTTCACTTCTACTTATGATGCTGGTGCACACAATCTTGATGCCGTGGCAGCATTATCCAATGTTGATACAATTAATATTTATGGAGATGACCCGGGATTCGCAGATACAGATTATTATAATTTTTCGATTTATGAAGGAAATCCACTGTTGACAGCAGGTTCCGATGGCGGAGCTATAGGTGATCCGCGCTGGCTGCCTTATACCGCTAAGAAAGTTGTATCAATTGGTGCAGTTCTTAAGAGAGTTATACCGAATTACGATGTCAAGCTTACTGTTAAAGTTGACCTGCCTCCTGGTATTAATAAATCAGTTACCTGGGAAGTTGAAAACGGTTATAACGGAACCTCCGGTGCTGCCACTATTGATGCAAGCGGTTTACTCAGTCCAACCGCAGTTGGTGATGTAAAGGTCACAGCTACTTCAAATTACGATAATGAATTATTCGATACTCTGATTGTAACTATAGTGGAACAGATTTTTGTTACCTCTATTTCACTGTCAGCAGTAGATGCCGGCGGAAATCCAACGACTGAAATTACAAATTTTGGCGGATTCCTTACCATAACTGCAGTTATTGAGCCGGGTGATGCCGATGATAAGTCGTTAAGCTGGGAAATAACAGATGCTGACATAGTTAACCTGATTGAAAAAACGCCAACCACTGCTGAGGTTGTGGCTAAAGTTTCAGGAACTATAGATGTAATAGCAACAGCGAACGATGGTTCAGAAACCTCTGGTAATTTGACGATCACTGTCAGCTTACCGGATGCTGTTGAAAATACAACTTATAATAAATTGAAGCTATTACCAAATCCGGCTTCTGATTTCATCAGGATTAGTTCAGATCAGGTTGTTGACGTTGTTATTACAAATATTACCGGTACAGTTGTTATGACTGCTCAGGTGCAGCCGAACGGTACGATGAATATTTCGGAATTAAAGGCCGGAATGTACATTGTTACAATATCAACACGCGATATCTTAAAAACAATTCAATTAATTGTTGAATAGATAGAGTTAATAATTATATAAGATGAGAGGGAGGTTCATTCCTCCCTTTCTTCTGTTTCAGGTTATTACTTTTTAATTTAAAATACTATGAAGTCAACTTATACACATATTATTATATCCTTAATGTTGCTGTTTACATGCGTGAGTATAATGGCACAGCAAGAAATCATATTCAGCCCGGCTGATTTAACTCCTCACCCTGACGGATATTATATTTCAGGAGTCTGGGTTGACGAAAATGAAGATGGAGTAGATGAGTTTCACAATGGCTGTGAGGATTATTATGAAGATGAACCGGATGGCAGCCCTAACTGGTTCTATAATCCTCATGAAAATCATGCCGAAACAGGCGAACAACAGGGTTTTAAGTATTTAAACTGCATGATAATGCCAACTTGTGAGCATAAAAACGAACCGATCGAGCCGCCTGTTGCCCTTGGTTATATTCAATTGCATGCATGCTTATGGAGCAATACTGACAGTGCTATTATTAGTTATATTCAGACTCCTCCGGTAGCAAATCTGGTAAGTTTAACTCTTGAGACTTCATCAGATGTAAGTATAAATCCCGATCGATCAATACCTTATAATATTGAGTATTCGAAAGACTATGGAACTACCTGGGAATATACATATTTGTCAGATCATGTACTGACTCAGGGTGGTTCAAGAATTACATATGATGGTTCAATTTACTATCAGTTTGAAGAAATGATGGATGCCTCTACTGAAAGTCCGGTTGTACTAAGAATTATTACTAATGACAGGGCAGTTGCTGGTTCGGAACAAGGACAGTTTGTAAAAGTTCATTTACTTAAGCTTACTGCAGATCTGGTTACTTCGGTTAACAAAAGGAAAACTAATCAGCCGGCACTGTTACAGGTCAGAGATCATACAATAACAGCAGTAAAAAGTACCATAAAAGTCTATAATCTGTGCGGACAACATATTGGAAGCGGAACTATGGTAACTGTACCTCATTCGGGAATATACATTGTCAGATTAGCTGATATGACTATGCACAAAGTATTTATTAGATAACTGGAGATTCAAAATCCGGGTATTTTGTCAAATTTCTTTATTACAAAACTTAAGAAATCATTATGAATGTAAAAGGTAGATTAATTGTTTCAGCACTGTTCTTTGCTGTATTTAGCATACTTACTATTAGTGAAATTAAAGCTCAACAACTTGCATTCCCCGGTGCGGAAGGATTCGGTAAATATGCTACAGGCGGACGGGGAGGAAGAGTGATAGAAGTAACGACCCTTGAAGATAAAGACAGGTGGGGAACAATTTATCCGGGATCCTTAAGAGAAGCTCTGGGTACGGAAGGATCCGATCCAATAACCATTGTTTTCAGGGTATCAGGAATTATTGAGTTAACGAGTGAGTTGAAATCCAAGAGGTCGAACATGACCATTGCCGGACAGACCGCTCCGGGCGATGGTATTTGTATCAAAGATGGAACAATTAAACTTTCAGGTGATAACCTTATTATACGGTATATGAGATTTCGACCGGGCGATGAAACAAAACTTCAGGTGACTGGACTTAACATCGAAAATGCCAGTAACATTATTGTAGATCATTGTTCATTTAGCTGGTCGATTGAGGAAAATGCTACTTTTTACGATAATATGTATACTACTGTACAGTGGTGCATTTTAAGCGAAGCGCTATACAATTCTTATCATTCCAAGGGTGCCCGGGGGTATGCCGGACAATGGGGCGGTCAGTACGCATCATATCATCATAACCTTATTGCCAGTTGTTACAGCAGAACACCACGTTTTAACGGCAGCCACTCAAACGATATTTTTGCTGTTCAGGACTTTAGAAATAATGTAATATATAATTATGGTAAAGGAAGCTCCATTTATGGTGGTGGATGTGAGATTTATGCTGACACGAACAGTGACGGCAACAACGACGCAGGTAGTTTTATAAATTTTGCGTACAATTACCTTAAACCAGGGCCAGCTTATTCCGGAGGTGTTTTTGTTCAGCCCTGGAGAGCCAGAGAAGATGTAACTCCACAAGGCTATGCCGAATGGTATATTGCCCATAACAGGATTGTCGGACATGCCGATATTACTGATGATAATTGGCTGGGTGTTGATATTAGCAAGGTTGGCAGTAAAGATAGTATCAGAGTATATATACCTCATCCTGTCGATTCAGTATCAACATCTATAGCTGATTCAGCCTATAAACTGGTCCTTGCAAATGCAGGCGCAATTCGTCCTGTTCGGGATACTGTAGATATGAGAATTATTAGTGAAGTTGAAAATGGAACCGGACAAATCATTGATAGCCAGACAGAAGTTGGTGGCTGGCCGGAATACCTTACACCACTGGAAGAAGATATTCCTGTGGATACCGATAAAGACGGAATGCCTGATTACTGGGAAGAAGAGAATGATCTTGATGCGGATGATCCTGAAGACGGAAAAATCATAACAGGAGATGGATACTCAAACCTGGAACTTTATCTCAACTCAGATATTCCGTACATTCCGGGTGTTGTTCCAAATGATATTACCGCATTGAAAAATACCGGGCTGAATATTTTCCCAAATCCATTCAAGGATGCAATAACACTTAATAACAGCAATAATATTGTTGATAAGATTGAGATTTATGATCAGTTTGGCAGGTTAATTATTAG
>CP070654.1:960584-964404 GCA_020354785.1 Bacteroidales bacterium | reverse complement strand
AATTAAATAAAAGTAATTAAAATTTATAAGTTTTTATTTTAATTTTGAGTAGTTATTGAAATAAATTCATAAAGTAATAGTTATATAATAATACTTAAATATTAATGATTATGAAATTTCCCGGGTCTTTATTAAATCTGATGGTAATCCTGGTAACATTAATTATATCAGGCAATCCTGTAAGAGCACAAAATAAAAATTATAAAAGTATGGTTGATAATATTCACTGGCTTGGTCAGGCGGCAGTAAAGATCGCCACAGCCGAAAAAGTAATTTATATTGATCCTTATAGAATCCGGAATAAGGACCAGGCAGATATCGTTCTTATTACACACGGGCATTCCGATCATTTATCACCTGATGATATTGAGAAAATTATTACGGCAAACAGTATTATCGTTGCGCCTGACAATTGTACAGGCAAACTCAAAGATTTTAATGTTCGTGAGATTAAATCAATAAGTCCCGGACAGACCATAGCTTTGGATGATATTAATATCACTGCTGTTCCTGCCTATAATGTAGTGAAAACAAATTTTCATCCAAAAAGCAATAACTGGGTAGGTTATGTTGTTAACATTGAAGGGACCAGAATCTATCATGCCGGTGACACCGAGAGGATTCCTGAAATGAAAGATATCGAGTGTGATATTGCCATGCTGCCGCTGGGGCAGACTTATACAATGAATAGTGTTAAGGATGCGGCAGACGCAGCTGTTGATGTTAAAGCCGGAATCGCAATACCTATTCATTATGGCCTTTATGAGGGTAAAGAAGATGATGCAAAGAAATTTAAGGAATTACTTGCTGGCAAGGTTGAAGTAATAATAAAACATGTCGAGTAGCTAATGAACTTTCATAATTTTGTAATACAGCAATTAGTGTCTTGTAATGAAATATAGGGCCTTATTACAGGAAAATATAAAGGTTTCATTAGGTTCCATAAGATCGAATTTAGTTCGCACTGTTCTTACTGTTTTGATTATTGGTGTTGGTATTATGGCTTTGGTTGGTATACTGACAGCGATTGACTCTATAAAAAGTATAATTAATCAACAGTTCGCAATAATGGGAACCAATACATTTATAATTGAAAGCAGAAGTTTTAATGTCCAGATAGGCAAAAAGAAATACCGAAAAAAAAACCATCCATATATTACATATCGACAGGCAAGGGAATTCAAGGATAGTTATAACTATCCCGCTGTTGTATCGGTATTTACCTATGCCTCAGGAACATCAACAGTAAAATATAAGTCGAACAAATCCCATCCTAATGTTACTGTTATTGGTACGGATGAAGATTATATATACACAGCCGGGTATAAAATTCAGCTGGGACGTAATTTATCTGTCCAGGACATTGAATTAAACAGGAATGTAGTAATTCTTGGAAATGGACTGATGAAAAAGATATTTAAGAAAAAAACCGACGTGCTTAACGAGGTTGTGTCAGTTGGAAATGGAAAATACAGAGTTATAGGTATTCTGGAAGATAAAGGTTCCAGCATAGGCGGAAATGACAATTTATGTTTGCTGCCTTACACCAACGTCAGGCAGTATTTTTCAGTTCCGGGAAGAAATTATTCAATAAATGTTACACCTGATAGCGAAGTATTATATGATGAAATTGTTGGCCAGGCTGAAAGTGTTTTCCGAATTGTAAGAAATCTGGATGTCAGGGATGAGTCGGATTTTAATATTACAAAGAGTGATTTCCTGTCAAATATTCTCAACGATACTATTAAGAAAGTGCTGATTGCTGCTACAATAATTGGATTTGTAACTCTTTTTGGTGCGGCTATCGGGTTGATGAATATTATGTTGGTATCGGTGACTGAAAGAACGACAGAGATAGGTATACGAAAAGCTATAGGAGCTAAGAACAATATAATTAAGCAGCAGTTTTTATTTGAAGCTATAATAATATGTCAGTTTGGGGGTATTTTAGGAATTTTATTAGGAATTTTAGTGGGAAATATTGTATCTTTAGTTCTGAAATCAGCGTTTATTATACCCTGGCTATGGATTATAGGAGGCCTGGCATTATGCTCTATGGTGGGGCTGGTGTCCGGATATTTTCCTGCTGTAAAAGCATCAAAGCTGGATCCAATTGTTGCATTAAGATATGAATAATACAGAAAGTAATATAAATATGGAAGAGTTAGTAATAAAAAAAACAAGTAACACGCCAAAGGTGCACTTTGATCCTGAATTAGGAGTTTTAAAGATTGAAGGCAGATCTATTCCTGAGAATCCGAGTGATTTTTTTGAAACATTAATTGAATGGATAGAAAAATATTACAACAATCCCAAAGAGACTACAAGGATGGATTTAAACCTTGAATATGTTAACAGTGGTTCTTCAAAGTATTTGCTGGGAATATTCAGATTAATAAAAAAGAGATTTGATGAAGGCAAAAATTGCATTGTAAACTGGTACTATGAAGAAGATGATGAAGCAATTTTAAGTCTGGGGGAACATTATAAATCTACAATAAAAATACCCTTTAATCTTATTGAGTACATATAAAAAATCCCGGATATCAACCGGGATTTTTTATTTTAAAAAATATCTATATTAATTTTTCAATCAGATCTACTACCCGGTAAGAATACCCCCATTCATTATCATACCAGGCAAGGACTTTTACTTTTTTCCCGACAACCATGGTACTTTGAGCATCGAAAATTGAAGAATGCGGATTATGGATAACATCAACGGACACAATAGGATCCTCAGTATATTCGAGAATGCCTTTCATAGGACCTTCAGCCGCTTCTTTCATCGCAGAATTAATTTCTTCTACTGTTGCTTCTTTTTTCAGGTTGGCAACAAAATCAACCAGGGAACTTGTAGGAGTAGGAACTCTGATAGCCAAACCATTTAGTTTGCCATTTAGTTCTGGTATTACTTTGCCTACTGCCTTTGCTGCTCCTGTAGTAGTAGGTATCTGGGATAATGCAGCAGACCGTGCTCTTCTTAAATCACTGTGAGGCGCATCCAGAATAACCTGGTCATTGGTATAAGAATGGATTGTTGTCATCAGACCATCCTCAATGCCGAACTTGTCATTCAGGACTTTTACAACAGGGGCCAGACAATTGGTTGTACATGAAGCGTTAGATACACAGGTATCCTCCGGTCTCAGATCATCATCATTAACACCCAGTACTATCATATTATCAATCTTGTCTTTGGAAGGAACGGTCAGAATAACCTTTTTTGCGCCATTCTTAAGATGATCACCATAACCTCCCTTAGGGCTTTCTTTTGATCTGAATACACCTGTTGATTCTATTACAACATCCGGAGTTTCAGCCCAGGGAATATTTGCAGGACTTCTTTCAGCACTGACTTTTATTTTACTGCCGTTTACTATAAGCCCGTTATCATCATAACTGACCTTGCCATCAAATTTCCCCTGTGTTGAATCGTACTTAAGCAAATGGGCCAGTACCCTGTTTTCTGTGATATCATTAATGCCTACAACTTCCATGTTTGGCTTTTCAAGGGCAATTTTAAATACATTTCTGCCAATTCTCCCAAATCCATTAATTCCTATTTTAATTTTAGCCATAATTTAATTATTTATAGATTAACAATTTATTGCCAACTAAAAAATGAAATGCGAAAGTAACAAAATTAGTGAATTCCCGCAATAGATAAAGTGAGGTTTTTTAAAGTTAAAAGTAATAAAACGGAACTATTTGTTACTGGACTATGATTTCATCAACTTTCGTCTTTCTGCCTTTAAATCTTGAATCAATAACTTTTCCGAACCTATAGCTTATAAATAAAGAAAAGAATATTTGCTTA
>CP070654.1:956652-960484 GCA_020354785.1 Bacteroidales bacterium | reverse complement strand
TCCACAATGTTTTGTGTTGATATTATAGCTCTGTTAATGGCTTGATTATGGTCGCTAAACCTGCGATAGGACTCCGCTCCTGCGGCCAGTGCTGAACCCCAAAGCATTCCGCATTGATATTGCTTGCTCATTATTCCACCGGCTAAAGGATCTGAAGCAAGTTCTTCAGTTTTTTTCGGATGACCAAATTCGCGGTTCAATATACAGAAGAACGTTTGAGAGCAGGTGCCACATTTCGCAAATATTTTTTTTGTGTCTCCCGGATAAGTTTCGGCAAATAGCCAGTCTGAATTTGCCATTATAGCGGCAGCGCCAGCCGCCGCCGCACCTGCTGCCGACACTATTATAAATTTTCGCCTGTTTATTTTCATAAATGTATTTTTTGTCTGTACTTCATAAAGGTCCAGCATAAACCGATAACAAAGGGTAAAGTCATTATTAAAAGGTAAATAAAACTATTCCCGAATCCAAATTCATATTTAATTCTGTTTTTAATATCAAAAATCAACACTATGGTAATATATCCAAAAGGCAAAAGAAACCAGGTCAATATATTCCAAAATAGATTTTTATTTAGCTTTTGAAATTTATTAAGAAAAATTGTCAGGGAAAGTACGCACATTAGAAGGAAATATATAGATGAAGTTATAACTGACATTACAATTGCTGACTTGGCTGTTGACCATTCGCTTTTATTATTATCGATAATTGAGTAGATAGTAGAAAAAAATAATAGAAATATTGACGGATAGATTACTGCTTTTCTATAGAACCTGAATAATTTCATATGTTTGTGATTTTATTGTTCTCGGCATACTGGTATGATGGTTATATTTTTAAAATTATGAATAAAATCGTTTTAATATGTATATTTTTTTGCTATCTCTTAGTTAGAATAACCTCTAACACTAATTCATATCCGCCATTATCATCAGGATGTTGCATTTTCAGAACAACTCTATTTGGAGTTTCCTTTACAAAAGTTTGAACCAATAGAGAGTCATGCCAATTCATTGCTAAGATTTCATTGTTAATAAAACTACATGTTGCCTGTAAAAAATTACCGGAATTCTCAAACCACCAATATCTGTATAGTTTTATTTTGTCATCCCAGGCGAATATGCCTTTTGCTGCTCCTCCTGATTTACCCGAGTATTCAAACAATACATATTTATCATTTAGAATTTTCTTAAATGATCCGGCTCCTGTGTCTGTTCCGGCTTCGCTGAATTTACTTTTTGGAATAATGGATTCCATATTCCAGTCACCAAGAAGAAATCCGAATTTATCCAGGTTATTCTGATTCATTATTTATGATTTTTATAATAAAATATAAATGCCACGTTGGCGGCTGTATTTTGATACTATTTAGGTAGTATAGTAACAATTACTCGTTTATATCTCGATAATGACGGTATTCCCTTATCTGTAACTTTCAGAATAAAATGAGCAGTTTCTTTTTTTTCAACCTCAGGAGCTATCACGTAAGCCCCATGAGCATTCTCCGCTCCTTCAATTTTAATTAATTTTTTGTATGAACCGGCTTCCGGATAATTAAACCAGAGGTAGCTGAGATTATCTCCATCAGGATCGTATGAACCGCTGGCATCAAAACCAAAACCTTGTCCCGATTTTACAGTTAATTCTTCGGGATGCCCTAAAACTGGAACCGGAGAATGATTGGCATCATTGTATGATTTTATACACCAGTCCATGCGGGCGGCAAACTCATTTTGAAAATCATCTCTCCAGCGCCACAATGACACTTTATTATCGCTGAATGTACTTTTATCCAGCTTTACTGTCCGTCCATATTCACCATGGATATATGGAGTATAAGTATCAATTGCATTAGTCCAGATCTCCCTGGTTTCAGTTTTATGCGGCACATCTGATCCGCCTTTCTTAATCGTTGCAAAATCTGGTTTATAGAGTTCGTACCGGCCACCCCAACCTCCCCATTCAGGGCGCTCAGGTACGTTTAACCCGTTAGAAATTAATGATAACCACGAGGGTGTGTCGCCTTCCATTCCCCAGGCAACATCAGGATAACAAGCGCCAAGCGGACCGTGATCCTGCTGAATGTTTTGTGCCAGCCATTTATTACTGATAGTTTCATTATTAATGCCATCCACAACCGTATTGATAGCACTCCATGTGGCACTTCCGTAATGATCTCCGGGGCTGACAATGTAAAACAAGTCAGGGAAGGTAGCCCGAATCCAGTTGCCACTGTCATCCTGGTCGGATATTGTATAAACCCTGAGCCTTGCAATTAATCGTTTCGCTTCGGTTTTGGATTTTGTTTTTTCTATCTTATACAAGGCCTGGGCAAGTGTATTAACACCTCCCCAAACCGAAATCCATAATGAGCGCTCGTCATTTTTTTCAAGAACTTTGATGATCCAGTCTGAGCCTTCGGAATCTTTGCCATCGCCAACTCCTTCCATTCCATATTTAGAGATGCCTTGTTTGACTTTCGATAAAAGTATTTCAGCTTCGGGAAAACCAGCTTCATGTTTATTAAGGTTGGGCTTAACTTTGCCATACGTCTCAACAACTTTTTTGATTGACTCGGGTGCGACACTCGTTTTTTTCCAAACAGATGTTGTTGCAATTAATCCTTCGATATCAATTATATTTGAATATAAAAGTAACCGGACCAAAGATTGTGTATCATCCGGGTCAGCCTCAATATCTGTTAATACAACTAATCTGCACTTTTGATTTACTTGTGCAAATTGAGATTGTGAATATATGATCAAACAAAATGAAATAATTATTATGATTGTTTTCATATTATCAGTTTACAACAAACATAAATAAAAGCGCTGACTTACGCAAACCACTGACTTACGCATTGGCAAGCCATTGTCTTTTTTTAAACTTTTTGTATCTTGTTTAAAAATGTATTATTTATAGTCTAAAATAAAAAATGAAGGCAGCAGTTTTAGAAGAATATGGTAAAGTATCCTGGAAAAGTATTCCTGATCCTGAGGTGAATGAAAAAGATATTTTAATTAATGTGAAATTTACGAACATTTGCGGGACCGACGAACATATCTTCAAAGGTGAATTTCATCCAAGAACATCATTGCCCCTGGTAATGGGACATGAACTATCAGGTATTGTGGCTGATACAGGAAAAGGAACCCAAAAATTTGCAACGGGTGAAAATGTAGTTGTTGACCCTATTATCTGGTGCGGAAAATGTGCGGCATGCAAAAAAGGCCATTACCCGGCCTGCACCTCTTTAAAGCTGATAGGTATTGATCTGGACGGGGGTTTTGCTGAATATATAAGCGTTCCTGAAAACATGGTCTATAAGGTACATGATAATATATCGCTAAGGGATGCATCACTGGTTGAAGTTTTAGCAATTGGTTTTCATGCCTGCAACAGGGCAGGGGTGAAAGAAAACGACAGTGTTTTAATCTGGGGAGGGGGAAAGCTTGGCCAGTGTATACTACAGGCTGTTAAAACAAGAACATCTGCACAGGTTTACATAGTGGATATTTTGGCTGAACGATTACAAAAAGCCAAAGACGCCTATCCTGATATAATTACTATTAATCCAAAATCAGTAGATCCGGTCCGGCTTATAAAAGATCATAATGGAGGTACAAACATTGCTTTTGAAGCAGTGGGTCATGCTGAAAAGATAGATAACATTCCCAATCCTGTGAGGGGTTGTATACAAAGTATATCTGGTGCAGGCACTGTTTGTGTGCTTGGCCTGGCGGATGAACCTTCACCTGTAATAATGAAAGAGCTCATCTTTAAAGAAGCTAAAATTATTGCTTCAAGGGTAAGTCATGGAGAGTATGTCGAA
>CP070654.1:952708-956552 GCA_020354785.1 Bacteroidales bacterium | reverse complement strand
GCTGTTATCATCATAACAATATTTTTCTATTGTAGTGTTCCAATCAGCATATTCATAACTCATAATTTGTTCCCCAACATTCAGGTTTTCTGTCATCCAGACCTGATCGCCTATTTGTACAGTCCCATACTCCTGTCCGTCACGTACGTCTACCCAGTCATCACCGGGTTTCCAGCCAGTGCCGGGGCCGGTAGTAAAACTTTTTTGTTCTCCGTAGGCTGTCCCGACACTGTTTGTTGCATAAGCCCTGACATAATATGTAGTGTTTATAGCCAGGTTTGTCAGATTACTTACATAAATTCCTGTACCTGCTCCATCATTTGTATAAGTATTTAGCAATGTAGGATTCTCAGATGTATTCCAGCATACACCTTTAGCTGTTACTGAAGCACCACCATCAGAAATTACATTTCCTCCGCTTACAGCAGTGTTATTAGTAACATCAGTGACTTCTGTTGTTGTAACTGTAGGTACGGTTATATCGGCAGGGGTTGTAAAGTCAATATTGACGCTATAGGCAGTTCCAACTGAATTTGTTGCATAAGCCTTTACGTAATATTTGGTGCCTGGTGTTAAACTTACAAGGGTACTGTTAAAACTTCCGGTTGAGGTTTTTTGACCGTGTGTTGTTTTAATGTCACTTATTGTTGGTGTTGTAGTAACTGATGACCAGCAATGTCCGTGTTCCGAAACTGATGTGACACCTGTGCCAAGATTCTCAATAGTGCCTGAAATTGTAGCTTCAGTGCTTGACAAACTCTGCACGGAGCCAATTGTAACAACAGGTAATGTTTCTGTTATTCCAGCTTCTGATGTAGTAAAATCGAGTTCTTTATCACTGTACCTGGTTTCGCTTCCATTGGTAATATAAGCCCTGATATAATATTTGGTTTCCGGTTCCAAACCGGTGATATTACTGGTATAAGCTCCTGCCCTTGTAACATCTCCGTATTCTGTATAATTTCCACCATTTTCAATATCAGGATCGGGACTGGTAGCCCAGCAATGTCCGTGCTCTTCAATTCCTACTCCAAGATCTAAAACAGTACCAGTGGCTTTGGCGGTTGTTTCCGAAATATCAAAAACACTGTCTAATTTTACTTTCATTACTTTTTCCTGTTCTTTTTCACAGGAATTGAAAATTGTTGTAAATAAAACAGTTATAATAATACTAAGCAAACAAATAATCAAATATGAATTCCTGAGCTTCATTAAGTTTCGTTTTTACAAGGACAACAGGTTAGTTTTAATTGAAATATTTAGAGAATTAAGTGATCCCTGTTTACTATTCGAATTGTCTTTTAAAATAAAAATATCCTTTTAGTGATGTTGATTCCCATGGTGTTTGATTACCAGCTGATTTGGTTTCTACTTCGCGTCTTACATTCTTAAAAACCTCTTCTATTTGTAAACCCCGTTTCTGTATATACTTTAACAGGGCTTCAGTATATAATCCGTTATTACCAGCTCCATACCCGTCCGCTGCCGTCCTTCCCGGTGAGGTTGCGTAGGCAATTAACGAACCGGACGGGGCATCCATAAATGCCAGTCCTTTTCCTGCTGCTGACCTGCTCCATTTTCGCTCAAAAGGATTATCCCTGCACGCATCAAGAATTAAAACATTTACATCAGTTTTTGCATATTCCATTTTCCTGAGTATTCTGTCGGCTCTCACACAATCATATTCTACATCCGCATATGCCAGGAGTTGTGATTCAACAGGGATAAGGTAATTGAAGCCTCCCGACTGTATACCGTGACCTGCATAATAAAATAAACCAACATCATAATTGTATAATTGAGTGCCAAAATCATCAATGGCTTTTTTCATATCCTTCTGGTTAAGATTTTCGTATTTAAGTACCTCAAATCCTACTTTCTGCAAAGCATCGGACATAGCCCTGGCGTCATTGACAGGATTTTTAAGTGTTTCACCATATACATATTCGGAATTTCCAATGATCAAAGCAAGGCGCCTTTCACTCTGGAAATATATCTTACGTATGTCTTCAATAGTATTATTATCTTCATTTTCAATAGTTACCTTAATGATGTTCTGTCCTTGCGATAATGAAAGCGGATGATTAAACGAATATACGTTCCTGATTTTATTTAAATTATAATCTGATATTTGTATTATATTATTATTGAATATGGAAATTGTCTTTATCGGCACACCAGACTGGATCTTGATCTTTATGGTCATATCCTGATCAAAGACTGTAGTGTCAGGTAAATTCGGCGATTCCCAGGTTAAATTAAATGGTCCTGTCTCAGGTCTTACAGCGATATCAATATATTCAGGAGGTATATTAAATCCATTTTCTTCAAGTACTTCAATGGTGAACCTTGCTGTAGTACGGGGGACTTTATAATCTGCCGCTATAACAAGTGTAGCATTCCTGCTTTCATTTGGCAGTAAATCACCCAACTCAATACTTGAATCATACAGTAAACCCTTAATACTTTCATCTGCCTGTGATAAACTTATTTTCACATTTTTGGCTGCCCTGGTACCCTGGTTGCTTATTCTCAGCTCCAGCTTCGCACTTTCATTAGCTTCAAGTATATTGTCATTATTTTCATCGGTAAGTTTTTGCCGCTCTATTTGAAGCCTTGGAAATCCCTTTGTTTCAATTGTTTCATCTTTCTTAGAAGAAGTAAGTTTAACTGTTTTTACTCTTCCGGAGATGACCTGTGATTGCAGTGAATATGTATGGCTTAATACAATTGCAATCAGAATTAGTTTTATTGTTGTAAGATTAACTGTTTTCATAATCTTTTGTTTTGAGAGTTTAATGACAAGTACAAACTAATTATATACAAAAATAATAAAAAAGAAGTAGTTACATTCAGCATATTATTTGCTGTATGTAAAAAATCTTTGTATTATGTTCTTTGCCCTCAGGCATTTTTCCTGGTTCTTAATTTTTAACAACCAAGCCGGTTAAAGTTAGAAGTTGTACTTAAAAGTAAGCAAAGGAGTATTTCCGTATTTGTAAAAATCGTATCCTATACGGAAACGTGGATTTACATCCGCGTTGACTTTTCCTGTTTTATTCAGATACTTAATTGTTGCCCAGCCAATGTCCAGTATCCAAATAGCAGCGGCGGAATACCCAAATATTTTTGTTGTATTTTCCTGTTTGTTAAAATCACTGTATAATGTCTCTCTCTCAACTATATCGTCTGATGATAAATATTTATCATATGTAACATTCGATTTACTGTTAAAAATTAAAGCTGCGGCAACTGAACCATACCCGGCAACCCCGATAAGCAGATAGGGATTGATTTTTTCTATATCATGAAGCCCCCAGCCCGGGAATACCGCAGACTTAATTAAGATTCTCTCAACTTTCAGATTATGCACTGTTACCAGTTCAGCCATAACCTGTACATTTATGTTACCTTCAAAATCAATTCCCTCACTTTCAAAATTCCATATGATATTGAGTCCCTTTCCCCCGACTATATTTTTGCCTATATGACCGCTGATATTTTTTGTTCTTATTGCCTGACCTGATGCATTACTTATATCGACCCACACATCGAATCTCTCATTGGGCCGTGTATTTATCAGATCGTAACTGATAATTAGCCTGCCCTCATCTACTTCCAGATTTGTATTCTCAATTCTTGCATATGTTTGTGTAAATGAGTTAATATTGCTAATTACCAGTAGTAAAATCATATATAACAAAGCAACTAACCTGTATACCAATTTCTTCATAATATATAATGAAATTTTTATTTAATTATTCAAGTTTTATTAAGCAGATCTGTTGATTTTCAATAGTTATAAAAAATTTTTTACTTCAAGATACGTTAAAATTCAATATTT
>CP070654.1:948730-952608 GCA_020354785.1 Bacteroidales bacterium | reverse complement strand
AAAATCTGCCCCCGTAAAAATTAAAATCTGAGCTTTACGGAGGGTTTTTATTTTATAGCACAGAAGGTAGTAAATAAAAACCATGTAACTTAGCGGAAAGTAATTAAATTTGAAAGAAATGTCTTTCATTTACTGATATTAGTAACAAATCTGATAAAATTCGAATTAAAAAATTATAAAAATGAAAAGAAAAACATTGATAGCTCATTTGTTTTTTTTGTTGATTATGCCACTATGTCCTGCACAAAATGAATGGTCACTGGAAGATTGTATTAACTATGCATTAGATAATAATATTCAAATTAAACGGCAGGAACTGGCAGCAGACCTGTCAGAATATGAATATATGCAATCGAAGTTAGAGATGCTTCCTAACCTGAATGCCGGATTAATACATACTTTCAGCTCAGGACGAGCATTAAATACAGAAACTTATGAATGGCAGAACAGGGATAATCAGGACGGGAGTTTTGGAGTAGCAAGTAATCTGACGCTGTTTAACGGATTAAAAAACTACAACAACATCCAGAAAAGAAAGTACGATTTATTAAATAACCTTGCCATGGTTGAAAAATTAAAAAATGATATAACAATAATACTGGCTTCTTCATATTTGCAGATTTTGTTTGATGAAGAATTACTTGACGTGGCAAAAAGCCAGTTAGAAGTAACTGAACTTCAGGTAGAAAGAATGAAAAAAATGGTCGAAGTAGGAAATAGTGCAAAGGGTGAACTGCTGGATATGGTTGCTCAGAAAGCAATAGAAAATCTTAAGGTTATCAATGCTGAAAACCAGCTTGAAATTTCAATTCTCAATCTTACCCAGCTCCTGGATCTGGATTCTGTAGGTGATTTTAAAATTCTAAAGCCGCAAAACCTGGAAATTGTGGATATACCCTTGCCTGAAGTAGACTCATTCTATAATACTGCAATATCAAATCTTCCTCAGATAAAGGGGGCCAGATATAATGTCAGCAGTGCAGAAAAATCATTAGCTATTGCTAAAGGAGACAGATATCCTAACCTGTTTTTAAGATCAGAATATTATACACGTTATAATAAGGCTTCCATTAATCCTTTAGATGCAGATCCAACACATCCTACAATGGATTACCCGTATCCTGACCAGATAAATGATAATCAATACCGCAGTGCAAGTTTGAATTTATATGTGCCAATATTTAACAAGAAAGAGATTAGTACAAAAATTAACCATGCAAAAATAGCTTTAAACGATTCTAAATATAAACTGGAACAGGCACAACAAGTATTATATAAAGAAATACAACTAGCCCGCGCAGATGCCAAAGCAGCCCTGGAAAAATATCACTCGGCTACCGATGCTGTAAAATCAAGTGAAGAGGCATTTAATTATGCTGAACATAAATTTAATATTGGCGTTGTGACCTCTATAGAATTTAATGAAGCTAAGAATAACCTGACCAGAGCCCGGTCGGAATTGTTGAAGGCAAAATACGAATACATTTTTAAGACAAAGATCCTTGATTTTTACAGGGGAGTACCAATTACATTGTAAGTTCGAGGCTTTGTGTGCCGGTTAATCTATATCATAGTATAAAGTTCCGGAATTTAATTTGAAGATTTTAATAATTTTATCGGCGATTTCATTTTCCTTCATTTCCTCTGTATAAAGAATATAAGAGGCAAAGTCCGTGTAATACTTTTCCCTTGTTTTCAGTATATAAGTCGTTTCTTTTTGAGGAGGTAAATCAGTAAGCGGAGGCTTTCTTTCTTCCGGTTTTGAATTTATATGAGTCCTGTTTGATAATATTTCAGAATTTCTTGATAAATCTTTATATGGCAAAAGCATAATTTTTTCTGTAGGCTGAAATTTATTCAGAATATCTATATTCTTCTTCCTGTATTTGTCATATTCATGAGAAATTGTTCCCCCTCCAAGCACTATAATAGAGTTTTTATCCTGCCATTTTGTTAAAATATTATGTAATATTTTGTATTCAATCCTTCTGAAATATTCCCATCCTTTCCCGGAGACTATATCCTGTATTGATCCGTGTTTTTCCGTAAGAATGTCATCCAAATCAATGTGTCCTATTCCAAGCCTTTCTGAAAGAAATAATCCAACATTTGTCTTTCCGACATTTCTTGGCCCAAACAGAATTATTTTTACTTTTTTCTCCATTACATACTTGCTTAACTAATTCATACGTAAAGCACCAATCTAAGGTTCAGTTTCCCCGGCATCCTTTATGTCCGGATTTGACAAATTTGCTTTTGCAGTTTGTTAAGTGACCGAATCGTGGGTTGAGCTTTATCAAAATTTGCTAAATCTTCACTTTTCCAGGTCTATATAAGTTTGTTTCACAATTATTATGCCGAAAATATATAAAACCTGTATAGCCTGCAAACATATTAACAAATAACAACAAAAAAGGTTATAGGCTTTTCTGCTTTGGCACACCAGAATATCATTTGCTGATTTCAATTAATATATAAACTAAAGACAAATAAATTCTGTTAAAATTGCAAATTGAGTCGGGTTTGTTTCAGGAAGTTGACTAATTTTGAGTATAACTGAAAAAATATAATTATGAGAAAAGCATTATTTCTATGTTCATATAGCCTGTTGATATTGTCATTTTTAAACTTATCATGCACTGCTGATAAGGAAGAGACCATTATTGATTTATGCGGAATTGAGAATATATCTTTTTCGCTTGATATTGAACCTGTACTGGATGCAAGCTGCATTAACTGCCACAATAGTGTAAATGCAAATGCAGGGATTGCACTGGACAGTTATGAAGATGCAAAGGATGCAGCAAACAGCGGACAACTTCTCGGATCAGTAAAGCATGAACCAGGCTATTCAAAGATGCCTCCTTCAGGCAAGCTGGATTCCTGCGAGATAGTCAGGATTGAGGAATGGATAGATAAAGGATTACCGGAATAATTTTGTAATAAACAATAATATACAATTATAAAGTTTTAAATATGAAAAAAATAACTTTTTTAGCTTTAATAATTACTGTATCTATGCAGTTATTATCGCAGTCAAAATATCTTACCAACGAAGGTTATATCTGGTTTTTTTCAGATGCACCGCTTGAAAATATTGAAGCTCATAATAAAGCAGTTAAAGCCATAGTTGATATGAAATCGGGAGATATAGTTATTAAATTACCAATTACAAAATTCAAATTTGATAAATCCCTTATGGAAGAGCATTTTAATGAAAATTACCTTGAATCAGAAATATACCCTTCAGCTTCATTCAAAGGAAGATTCCTTGATTTTCAGAATGTTGAAATAGCTGCAGGTAAAAAATATAAAGTATATGTTAAGGGAGATTTGGATATTCATGGAGTTACTAATAACATTAAAGAAAGAGCCACGCTTGAGATAGTTGATAATGAAACAGTTATTGTGTCAGGTTCATTTAAGGTTACCCTGGAAGATTATAATATTAAAATACCAAAAATGGTAATAAAGAACATTGCAGAAATAGTTGATATAAATGTTGACCTGAACATGAAGCTTGTTGAAAAAGAAAGTCAATAATTACATGTTACCTGCAGCCATGAAAAAGATAATATTATTAATACTCCCGTTAATCAGCCTGTACTATTTAAACGGCCAGGATCTGGAAAGCTTTCTCGATGAACATAAAACAGAACCCGAATATGTGTATGGCACCTTTAAAACATCACGAATTATAAACGGACATTCCATAGAGAATCCTGCTAAAAATGATTTGTATTTTATTATTTCTCATCGTTTTGGAAGAATAAACGAAGGGGCGTACAATTTTTTCGGCCTGGATTTTTCCACAATCCGCCTCGGGTTTGACTATGGCCTGACTGACAGGATTGCTCTTGGTATAGGCAGAAGTTCAT
>CP070654.1:944725-948630 GCA_020354785.1 Bacteroidales bacterium | reverse complement strand
AGATCAAGCGGGACATATGTGAATTTGTTGTTTTCTCTATCGTAGTGATTTAATCCGCCATGATCCACACCAATCCAGATATTACCGTCGGATTTCTCACAAATAGCAGTTACCGACCTGTTATTTAATCCTTCCGGTTCACCGTGATCATACTTGAATGTATTAAATGCGTTTCGCAAAGGATTATAAAATTTTACACCGCCATAGACAGTTCCAATCCAGATATTTCCCTGATTATCGATATAATCTGTCAGGTGAATATCATTGAGCAGCTTATAACTTCCTTTTCTTTCATACAGATCAAGTACATTCTTATTTGTGATATAAGGGGATAATACTTTTGTAACATGCTCAAATATTAATTTATCCTCTGGATATGTCAGGCGATCAAATCCATAATCAGTTCCTATCCATAATACGCCATCACTGTCCTCAAATATTGAATGTACTATATTACAGCTAATAGTATTGGGGTTTTCCGGATTATGTATAAAATGAACCACTTTACCGGTTTCACGGTCAAATAATTCAAGTCCTCCTCCATTTGTTCCTATCCAGAAATTATTCCTGCTGTCTTCATAAATACATTTTATAGGTTCCGTACTTATACTATTCGGATCATCAGTGATGTGAGTATATCTGATAAAATTATCTTTTTCAGCAACATACTTGTTTAGCCCATACATTGTACCGATCCATAATTGTCCCTGTTTGTCTTCATAGAGTGCAGCAAGGTAGTCTTCATTACTGAGACTTGTACTGTCGTTTTCATCATAGCGATAGGCAATAAATTTCCCCTTTTCCTTATTAAATCGATTTAGCCCTCTTCCGCCGGTACCTATCCAGAGATTTCCTTTACTATCTTCAAGGATTGACATAATACCATTCCATGATAGGCTTTCCGGATCTTTCGGATCATGAAGATAAATTTTAAATTCATTACCATCGTAACGGTTAAGGCCGCGTGAAGTTCCAATCCATATAAATCCCTGGCTGTCCTGGGATATACATATTACATAGTTACTTGAAAGACCATCTTCAGTAGTTATATCTTTAAAATACAGGTTGCCGACCTGAGCCAGGGAGATTTGAAAGTTAATGGCTGCAAATAAACTGATTATATAACTTTTATTCATAATTTAATCTTGAACGGATTAGTAAGTTTATTTGTACCACAAACTCAAAATTTATTACCCGGTCTTTTGAGAAGAAAATAAAAAATAATTGCCTTTTTAACATTCCGGTTTCTTTACCTGAACGCATTATATAATCCTGAATTTAATTGACTTTAAAAGTTAAAAATATTAATTTGCTCTTTTATATGCAATTAGTAACATAAAATAATAAAAACGAAAATTATAGCCGTAATTATTCTATAACATAAAAATAAAAGAATGAAACTAAATGTAAGAGCATTTGCCCTGACAGCCGCTATAATATGTGGTGCAGGCATATTCCTGGTAACCTGGTGGGTAATACTGTTTGAGGGAGCATCATGTGAAAGAACTGTTCTCGGCCTTGTATACCGGGGATACAATATGAGTCCGCTGGGAAGCCTTATAGGTTTAGTCTGGGGATTTGTTGACGGTTTAATTGGCGGGGCTATCTTTGCATGGTTGTATAATTTACTGGCAGGAAGTTCTTCCAAATAAAAAGGGATTGATAAATCAATAACCGGATTTTGGTATTTGGTATCAGGTATTCAGTTATCGGTCATTTGTAACCGGTTTATAGTTTAGTGTTTCTGATTTCCTCAAGCCGCGTTTGTGCTTCAGGTTCACCACGAAATATCTCTTTGAGATTATCACAGGCATATTCGGGGCAGAATGCGCAGCTTTCGAGATTTCTCTGGCTTGCACAATTTCTGATTTTACAATTCAGGCAACCTGAGAAGAGTCTGCCTGTGTCAGCCCTGCATCCGTCACAATCATTTATATCATCAGGCTGCAGATTCATCCCGTATTTCTCAGAACAAAGCCGGGCTATTGAAATCCTCATTTTTTTCTGACGTGATTTGTTCTGCTCTAAACTTGCCAGGTGAATGGGACAGCTGTCACAAACCAGACCGCAATATGCTATTATACTATCCATCTTTTTTACTTACTCAATAAATTCATCAAGAATAGCAGCAGTGGCAGATGCACCAATTCGGGTTACACCCAGTTCTTTCATTTTGAGCAGGTCATTCAGAGTTCTCACTCCTCCTGCAGCTTTTACCTGTACCCCTGGGTCAGAATACCTGCGCATTAACTTAACATCTTCAACAGTTGCTCCCTTGTAAGAATAATTGCCATCCTCACCTTTGGTGAATCCGTAACCAGTTGATGTTTTTACAAATTCAACCTTATACTTGCTGCATATTTTACATAATCTGATCTTATATTTATCCTCCGGCAGAAAATCATTCTCAAAAATAACTTTTAGAACAGCATTATTCTTCTTTGTGATATCAACAATTGACTTCACCTCATTTTCAATATATTTCCAGTCTTCACTTAATACTTTACCTATATTGATTACAAGGTCGATTTCCCCGGACCCGTCAGATATAGCTTTTTCCGTTTCATATACCTTAACCTCAATATGGCTGTTACCATGCGGAAATCCAACTACAGTACCCACCTTTACTTCCGAGCCTTTTAAAATTTCAACAGCTGTTTTTACTGCATAGGGTTTAATACATACTGATGCTACATTGTATTTCCTTGCCAGTAAACATCCCTCCCTTAAATCATTATCATTCATCGCGGGGTGCAATAAGGAATGATCTATCATTTTTGCTACTTCGGCTTTTGTAACCATAATTATATTTTTTTTATCTATTAAATTATATAATAATATCAGGCAAAGATTAACAATCACCAGCAAATAAAAAATAATTATTCATTTTTTATAATAGTTTCTATATTTGAAATTCAATAAAAACAAATGTTATGCAATACGGATATTTTGATGATCAAAACAAAGAATATGTAATTACCAGGCCTGATACTCCCAAATCATGGAGTAATTACCTGGGATCAACCGAGTATGGTGCAATTATTACCAATAACGCAGGAGGATATAGTTTTTATAAGTCAGGTGGAATGGGACGATTTATGAGAATGCGTTTCAACTCGGTTCCTATGGACCAGCCCGGTCGCTATATATACCTGCATGACCGTAAATCCAGTGATTTCTGGTCTGCATCCTGGCAGCCTGTCGGTAAACCCCTGGATAAATATAAGTCGGAATGCAGGCATGGTACAGCATATACTGTTATTAAATCGGAGTATTCTGGTATTACAAGTGAGACTACATATTTTGTCCCTTTAGGTAAATTATATGAAATATGGAAAGTTAAGTTAACAAACAACAGCAATAAAAAAAGAGAATTAAGAGCATTTACATATGTGGAATTGGCCGGTAACTGGAGTGCAATAGACGATCTGCTGAATATACAGTATGTGCAATATACTGCTTTTATGAAGGTAACCGATAATATTATTGACCATGGTACAAATATTAATATACCGGAGATGCCTGATAATTTTATGGAAAAGGACCAGGGAAGGCACACTTTTCAGGCTATTGCAGGTGCTGAAGTAACAGGGTATGATACCGACAGGGAAGTTTTTTTAGGACCGTACCGTACATATGCGAATCCTGCTGTGGTTGAGAAGGGCAATTGTAATAATTCCCTTGCATATGGTGATAATCCGTGCGGTGTTCTGCAAGCCGATATAGTGTTAGATGCCGGCGAGACAAAAGAGTTACTTGTAATCCTGGGTATTGGTAAAGCTGAAGTTGAAGGAAAGGCAGCAGTAAAAGAATTTGCAGATATTTCAAATGCTGACAAGGAGCTTGAGAAAGTAAAAGCTTACTGGCACAACCGGAGAAAGCCCAACTCTAAATTGGGAAGAACA
>CP070654.1:940685-944625 GCA_020354785.1 Bacteroidales bacterium | reverse complement strand
CAGGTTGATTATTTCGGCCGCCGGGCTACAGGTTCAACTATAGTCCCGCCACCTCCGGCCGAAGTATCGCAGTCTAATGACTTGCTATACATCCCGGTAAGGTTTAATCCTTTCAGTTTTGTTTTCGACACTACAAAGCATCAAATAAAAATTACATGGGAAACTGAGCAGGACGCAATGTACTTTATTAAAATTGAGAATATGGAAGAAGATCCTGATTCTGTTGCAACCAGGATTCCTCCCAAAGGCTTGCCCGGGCGGATGGTATCTTTACCCATGAATCAAAATTTCTATCCTATCCTCTTTGAAGATATAACGCACTACGGCCGACATAAAGTAACCGTGTACCGGATAAATCAGGAATATGTTGATCTGTATATATCACGGCACCAGAATTCCAGGGAACTTAACGAGCCTTTAACAAATATTTATGATGGATTAGGTGTATTCAGCGCATTTAACAGCGAGGTTTTATATTTTGAAGCAGTTGCAGATTAACAAAAATTAAAAGGTACTTCTTACAACTGACATGAATTTAGGAATACTTGGTATAGCAGCAGCACTAACTTCAGCAGCATCATGGGCATTAGGTTCCATTCTTTTCAAAAAAATCGGTGAAAAAGTATCCCCTTTTGGAATGACCCTTACCAAGGGAATTTTAGGCATTTTTCTGCTTGGTATTGCATATGCTATTTACGGATTCGAATTCGTTCCCCTTAATGCTGGGGGGATGCTTATAATAAGCGGAGTAATTGGTATAGCAGTTGGCGATACACTCTTTTTTGCTGCATTACAATATCTGGGCGCCAAGGTACAAATCATCTTTTTTATGATGGGACAGGTGATGACTGCTATACTTGGATTGCTGATTTTAAAAGAAATGCCATTATTACTACAATGGATAGGAATATTTGTTACACTTTTGGGCGCTGCTACAGTTTTATGGAAAAAGATATTCAGTGATTCCAAAAATCAAAAAACAGCTATGCGCGGTGTTGTTTTCGGTTTACTGGCTATGTTTTGTTTCTCATCATCGCTTATTATAGCAAAGCAGGCAATGATTACTGTATCTGCTTTAAGCGCTGTTTTAATAAGAATAACTGCAGGCACTCTTGGAATACTTATTTTCGGCTTAATCAGGCGTGAGGTAAAAATCTGGCTTGTTCCTTTTCAGGATTTTAAAATGGTGGTTTTCTTTTTTGTATCCGTATGTGTAGTAACATTTGGAGGATTCTGGCTTTCTCTTGTTGCCATAAAATTTCTGGATATTGCAGTAGCTTCAACCCTGGGAGCAACTGAACCGTTATTTGTATTACCACTGGCATTGATTATCCTTAAGGAGCGAATAACGCTATTGGAGGTAATAGGTGCGGTATTAACAGTATGCGGAGTAATAATAATTATAATAGGCTCAGGCTAATTTTTAACATAACTTTTCACAAAATATCTGTAAATTTTGTTATATTGTCACGAAAATATATAGAAATAAACCAAAAATTATGGAGGAGCATAAAATGATTAATCCTACTTTACTTAAACCATTCTTAAGAAGTATTTCAATTCTTAGTGTATTATGTTTACTATTCTTTACTTCCTGTAAGGATGAAGCACCTACCTGTGCTATAACATCTCCTGCAGATGACGCTGTTTACATACAGGGTGCAACTGTTGAAATTGATGTAGATGCTGATGATGCTGACGGTACACTTTTCAAAAAAGCAGGTGTTGATAAAGTTGAATTTCTGATAGATAATATACTGGTATCAACCGTAACATCTGAACCCTATTCATATAGCTGGAATACAGCAAGTGAAGATCTTGGTTATCACGATATTACAACAATTGCAATAGATGGCGGAGACAATAAAACACAGGACGAAATTACAGTGTTGTTAAATGATGCCCCATCATGTAATATAACAAGTCCGGTAAACAATTATGATGCATTTCAGGGAAGCACAGTTGAAATATCAGTGGATGCCGATGATGACATTGGAGGAATCGAAAGTATTGAGTTTTATGTCGATAACAGTTTGATTGGAACTGATAATTCCAGCCCATACTCTTATGGCTGGAATACCGAAAGCGCATCCATCGGAAATCATACGGTCGAAGCTGTAGCAGTGGACAACTATGATGCGGAAACATCTGATGAAATTGATGTTACTGTAAATGAATGTCTCGTATGTGGCACATGGGAAGCTGAGTATAGTGGTTATGATCCTGCAAGAAGTAAAGATGTTACAATAAAAAGAACACTTATCGTCAATATGAACACCACCTATATCGATTCACTTTACGGTCAGGAATCCGGTGAAAGCGAGTTTATTGCTTGGCAAGTAGAAAATGGTAACTGGATAATATCCGAGGATGGTCAGAGCATTGTCTGGACTCCAACAAGTGCAAAAAGAATTGATATAGGAAGTGCCACAGGTACTTTAGAAGCTTATGATGCAGATACACATGAAGACCAGATTACTTTGGGTGAGAATAATTTAGCCTGGCGGGTCAGGGATGAGAATCTGGATCCTGACGTAGATTATGATCTGCAGAAGAAGCAGTAGAAGAATAAAATAATTTGTATTTTACAAAAACCCTTTAACGTTTAGTTTCAGACATAGTTATCAAAGAAGATAATGTTGGGTGAAAATTCCGGTTTGTCTGATTTGACAGGAATTTTCGCCCTTTTGTTTTCCTGGTCTTTCTGTAACTTTTAATTTATGGCACCGTATTTGCAATTATTATCATTATATATTGTCTATTATTAATGTAATACTCAGGGTGATTAGTCAAAAATAGATACAAACAAGATGCTAAAACAAGTATATTTGTATAAGGTTCACAATATATTAACTGGTTTTTATTTATGATTCTGAATGATATTCGCGGGCAGGAGGTTCTCAAATACCTCGGTAAAGGTATTTTCTACAGAGAGATACTGGAAAAAGCCTTATTATTTGACAATGAGGAGCAGAAAGCTCTTTTCAAATTAGCCAGGGAAAGGCGGGATAAAGCATTTCCTGAAAAATTTGTTGAGGTGCGCAGTGTTGTCGAAATCTCAAACAAATGCAGGCAGGGATGCAGTTACTGCTCTATGGGTAAAAAAATGGCAATCAGGGAATATACCATAGATGAATCCACCCTGATTTCTGTAATAAATTATCTGTATAACAGAGGAAGAAGGGTAGTTCTTTTTCAATCAGGTGAAAACGGGGAACAGGGATATATTGACATGGTGAGCAGGTGTATAGAAAAAGTTAAGGATAAGTACAATGATTTTATCATCATATTATGTCTCGGAAATTTAAGCAAAAAGCAGTATATACAGTTACGGATGGCCGGTGCTGAACGTTATATACTTAAATTCGAAACATCAAATCCGGAAATTTATAAGAAAGCAAAGCCCAATGACAGCCTGGAAAACAGGCTCAGATGCATTGATAATATCCTGGAAGCAGGATTTTCACTTGGTTCGGGCAATATAGTAGGCCTGCCCGGACAAACAATAACCGATATAGCTAATGATCTTACATTAATGCATAAGTATAATCTATCGATGAACAGTGCAACAGTATTTATTCCTACTGAATCGTCAGCATACATGGATGAACCTGTCGGGGATCTGAATCTGACTTTAAATACTATGGCACTTATGAGAATTATGAATCCCGGAAGACTAATACCCGCAACAAGTTCCCTGGAGAAGGTAAAAAAAGGCGGGCAGTTACGGGGGTTAATGGCAGGAGCCAATACAGTTACTATTCATGACGGCACACCGGAAGAATTAAAATCATTATTCCCGATATATTCCGTAAATCGTGTTACTCCAAACAAGCAGCATTTTACTGATATAGTTGAACAAGCATATTTGAAACTATCTAAAGAGGCTCTTTATGTCTGATTCTGAAAAAGTTAAAAACCTTCTAAGTAAAGCTCAACC
>CP070654.1:936642-940585 GCA_020354785.1 Bacteroidales bacterium | reverse complement strand
ATTATGGCTTATGTAAAAAAGAAAAAAGGTACTATAGCAATATTAACAGGAGGAGGTGATGTCCCCGGTTTGAATCCCGCTATCAGGGCAATTACAATACGAGCACTAAGAGAAGGATACCAGGTTATTGGACTTCGTAAGGGTTGGGCAGGTTTGTTAGAATTGACCAGGGATAAAAAAGTAGATAACAGTGATAAATACATAACATTAACTGAAGAAATAGTTAATAAGGCAGGAAGAACGGGCGGAACATTCCTTCACACATCAAGGACAAGACCCAGTCATGTGCCGAAAATCAGTGTGCCTGACCAGTATAAGAGCAAGTATACCAATGAGATGAATGACCTTACTCCCGAAATTATAAAGAACCTGGAATATCTGAACGTTGACTATTTAATACCCATTGGCGGGGATGATACATTAAGTTATGGTGTAAGGCTATATGCTGAAGGAATTAAAGTGCTGGCAATACCCAAAACTATGGATAATGATGTGCCGGGAACAGATTATTGCATTGGTTTCAGTACTTGTGTAACCCGTACAATACAAATGTGTAATACCCTGAGAACTACTGCCGGTTCACATGAAAGAATCCTTGTTCTGGAAGTTTTCGGCAGGTATGCCGGTTTCACTGCTATGTTACCTACTATGGCAGGTGCAGCAAACAGGTGTGTCATACCTGAATATAAATTTGATATTGAAAAACTTACAAAATTACTGGTCGAGGACAGAAACAGAAATCCAAGTAGATACTCGGTTGTTCTTGTCTCTGAAGGAGCAGTATTCGATGGCAGTCGTGAGATGATATACAAATCAACTGAAAAAGATGCTTACGGCCATGCGAAATTAGGCGGGATAAGTGACGCCGTTTCAATTAAGATTAAAGAGCTGTCCCCCGGTTTTAACGAGGGAAGAAGAATAAATGTAATAAACCAGCAGCTGGGATATCTTGTCAGGGGCGGAGATCCTGATGCTATTGATTCAATTGTACCTATGGCCTATGGAAACCTGGCGCTGGATCTGGTATTGAAAGGAATTCATGGCAGGCTTGTTGTGCTGAGAAACGGACGATATGATAATGCACCTATTGATGTTGTTACAAGCACTAACAAAGTTGTTGATGTCAGGAGGCACTATAATACTGACAGATTAAGACCTCATTACAAGAGCTTCGAATTCCAGCCACTTTTTATTATGACGGGCAATCATTAAGACAAAAAAAAATATCAAATAAGCGGTAGATACAATATCGCTTATTTTTTTTCATAAATCCAGGCTCTGGCTGTTGATGGATCAGACCTCACTGTACGCAGTACATCTATACTGGCGCTTAAATCGTTAAACGAACGAACCGATACCATGTTATATCCATCGTACCTGTGTATAATCTCTACCTGATATCCCATATTCTGCATCTTTTCCGCATAACTCTCTGCAAAATGAGGCATCATAAAACAACCTGTAATAATGTGATACCTGTTGCCCGATTCAGCAAATGCAGGTTCGATCATCTCTTCTTCAGGTTCAACTGCTACTTCCGTTTCAGTGACGGCCGGTTCTATTTCACTCTGGATTTCCGCTGAGTCAATTTCTGCTGACTCGTCCAACTTCTCTGCATAATTAATAAGGGTGTCAACTTTTTTAGAAAATAACCTCTTTTCCTCAAAATATTTGCACCCTGTGAATAACATTGCTATAACAACATACAGAAGTATTTTTTTCATCCGTATAAATTTTAATTTTTAGATTTAAAAGTCTCCCGAAGTTATAATATTTTATACAAAATTAAAAGCTGCAGTTATTGCAGCTTTTAATTTTTTGTATCATTATATGGAAATCCGGATTATCAGTACAGGGAAAAACTTCTTATAAGGTACCGACAGTAATCTTATATTTTAGTTTGGCATGGATCGTCATTGGCTCTGTCAAATCCTGATCCAGAAGTAAAGATAGTGTTACAGTATATTCACTTGCTTGCAGATATTCTTTCAGTTCCCCTTTATATAAATTCAGGGTAGCAAAAGTTAACCCGTCAGGAACAATATCTTTTGATGCAAGTGTAATTTCATCAAGATCCTGGGCTTTAATCTTTATTTCAATGGATTCAACACAATCGAAATTCCCGGATTGTCCCGTAACTTCAACTGTTGCCTCATGAAGCTTTACTGATTCAAGATCAGCCGCGCTATATCCTTCCTGTTCAATAATGCTGTCCAAATTAGCTTGGAGAGCAGTGTAAGATTCAACATACTTGCCTGCTTCGTCAGGATTTACTATAAAATCAACTGTAGAATAATCAGATTCAAATGTAAAATTCAGCAGATTTTCACATCCTCCTATTACTATTATTATCAGCAATAAGGTTAATACTGTTTTAAGTTTTAATCTGTTCATAGTCAATGAGATTTAAATTAGGAAATATATTTTCATTATAATCTTAATCTGAAAATTATTTAAAGATAAATAAATCCTGGTTTATAATGGTATTATTTTGACCAAATAGCATTTTTCCCGGATAAAAGTACTTAAAGCCCTTCAGTTATCAATTGTTTTCCGGTTATAATATAGATACCAAAATTTATCACATGTTTTTGATTATTCAAACTGCAAAAACATGCTTTCATCAATAAGATTGTTTCAATTCACTACCTGAGCGGTTTCTCAACGTATATAAAAGCGGAATAGTTAAACAGAATAATATTAATTAAATAACACTCCCTATGGACTATAACTGGCAAAACTATACCGTATTGATAGTGGAAGACGACGAAATATGCTATAAGTATATAGAGCTTGTACTGTCAAGAAAAACCGGTATTAATATTATCTGGGCCGCTACAGGAAAAGAGGCTGTAGATTATTGCAAAGTATATGATCATATTGATATCGTTCTAATGGACATACAATTGCCCGGGATAAACGGTTATGACGCAACCCGCCAGATTAAGTCCGGTAAGCCAAATTTACCTGTAATCATACAGAGTGCCAACACATTAAATGAAGAGCTGGAAAAATGTATTGATATCGGATGTGAGGCATATGTAACCAAGCCGATAGATATATCCCTGCTCTTTCAGAAGATGGATAGCCTTTTAAATACGGTTCCTTCCAACAGAATCTTTATAAAATAATACTGCAAATTTCTTTTCTCTTTTACTTTTAAGATTAGGATTTTTTTTATATTGGGTTTTATTATACTCAATATAGAATAGATTAATATGCAAACAATAATCAGATTATTTGAAGATTGCGCTGCAAAATACAGCAATAATGTTTTTATTCAGGAAAAAACCAGTGACCGGTACAAAGGCTGTACATATAAAGAAGTACTTACAAGGGTTTATAAGTTCGCTGCCGGTCTGATAAGTATCGGGGTACAAAAAGGAGACCGGATTACTCTTCTTTCTGAAGGAAGAATTGACTGGGTTGTCAGTGAACTTGGTATTTTATACGCCGGAGCCATAAATGTTCCCCTTTCTGTAAAATTAGGCGAACCTGAGGACATCAAATTCAGGATAGAACACTCGGGTTCAAGAATGATTATAGTATCAAAGAACCAGGCTGGAAAACTAATTAATATAAAAAATGAAATTAAGAGCCTGGAAAAAATTATTTTACTTGATTCTGTTGAAAAAACCGGCGACAATGATTTATTATTTGAAGATATAGTCAAATCAGGTGAAAAGTATCTTGAAAAACACGAAAATGATTTTAAGGAAAGATGGACCTCCGTTAAGGGAAGTGATTATGCTAATATTACATATACATCGGGTACAACAGCAGATCCAAAAGGTATTATCTTATCTCACAGAAATTATACGGCAAATGTTGAACAATCTCTCAGCCTTTTTAGCGTACCTGACTGGTGGACAACACTTTTGATACTGCCATGGGATCATTCCTTTGCACATTCATGCGGTATATATACATTAATGTCATGCGG
>CP070654.1:932579-936542 GCA_020354785.1 Bacteroidales bacterium | reverse complement strand
TATTCCCTTATTTCCTTATTCCCTTATTTCCTTATTCCCCTATTTCCATATTCCCTTATTTCCATATTCCCCTATTTCCCCTATTTCCCCTATTTCCATATTCCCATATTCCCCTCTTCAACCACCTGTTAATATCCGGCTTAGCGCCTTCAATATTTTTTAATTATTTTCGTTAGCTATAATATTATAATTCAGGCTGAATGGACTATAAAGCTAAGATCTGCATGATCTCAAGCATGCATGGCTTATTTGATGACAGGATTTACTGGAAGGAAGCTCTATCATTAAAAAATCACGGTTATGATGTATGTCATCTGGGGATTGGTGAAACAGATAAGGAATTTACTTCAGAGCAGGGGATTAAAATTATCCAGGTTGGTAGAAGAAAATATTTTGACAACCCGTATTTCGATAAACTGTACCGTTTATTAACATTCAGAAAGAATATTTATAAAAAGATACTGAAAATTGCCCTTGAATTAAAAGCGGACATCTACCATTTTCATGACTTGCAGATAAACAAAATAGGGAAAAAACTAAAGGAATTTCCACACAGGCCTAAAGTAATTTATGATGTCCATGAGGATTATCGCGACATGCTGGTTCATAATGTCAAAAAAAACAACATATTAAGGATACCGGTTAATATTTATGCTTCATATATTATGAAGTGGGAGCTGGCCTGCAGTAAAAATTATGACTTTATCATTACAGTATTGAAATATATAAACGATAAATTCATTCCTGTCCTGGGTAATGATAATGTTGAAATAATATATAATTATACAAACTTCAGTCCTGATAAAGAAGAAGCTTTAAAACAGGAAAAGCTTTACGATGTAATTTATTGCGGGTTAATTAACGAGGTCAGGGGTATTTACCAGATAATTGAATCAGCAAGAATACTGAAATCAAAAAAGCATGATATAAAAATACTGGTTATAGGTTTTATACCCACAATGAAATTGAGAAGAGAAATTCAACTGAGAATCAAAGAATACGACCTGCATTCCAACCTGATTATAAAGGATAGTGTACCTTACAAAAACATACAGGAATATTATCAGAAGAGTAAGATTGGTTTGGGCATATTCATGCCAATAAAGGTGTTCTATAACTCAATACAGGCAAAAATATTTGAATATATGGCCTATGGACTTCCGCTGGTTTGCAGTAATTTCGGATATATCAACAAGTTCGTTACAGAAAGTAATTCAGGAATACCTGTTAATCCTGAATCACCTGAAGAAATAAGTGATGCAATATTAAAACTGTTAAATGATCGGAACTTATATGAAAAATACAGCATGAATGGCTATAATGCTGTAAAAAACATGTATAACTGGGAAATCGAGGAGAATAAACTGATTAATATATATTCCAGATTATTAAGCTAACTGAATGATATAGAATAAATTTCTAAACTAATTGAAAGAAATAGAAAATAAGAAATTTCAGAAGGATTTGTTCTGGTATTTGCTTGGTTCAATAATACCGTCACTGCTTAGTTTTATCAGAAATCCTATTTTTACAAGGATTTTTACTCCGGAGGAATATGGTTATTACAGTATTGTAGTTCATACTTTCAGTTATCTTTCCATTATTCTTTTTTCCTGGATTGGCTCATGTCTGTGGAGATATTATTTTGAATATCAGAAAAAAAACGAACTGAAAATTCTGTATTCAAACATCATAACACTTTTGCTGGTCTCAAGTATTGTTGTTCTGGTAATTATGGGTTTCTGGTTATCGCAAACCGACAATATATTAATCAGGAAACTGGTCATCCTTTCAACATTATACCAGCTTACATATAATTTTATATACCTCTACCTGATAATAATACGGCTTCAGGAGAAGGCTTTTCAGTTTAACCTCTATTATTCCATACAGGCAGCCGGGGCATTCGGTATTCTCTGCTTATTTGTTTTTATACTTGAATACAGAATTGAATCGATATTGATCGGACAGGTTTCTATCAATATACTGCTGTTATTATTTCTGACAGTAAGAATAAGAAAGATACCCGGCCTGTCATCCAGGCACCTCTCCTTCTCCATTATTAAAGAACTGCTCAGGTATGGTGCTGTAGGTTTGATTTTAGGTTTCGGTGTTATGGCGCTGAATACATCTGACAGGTATATAATCGCACTATATGCCGGAATGGGAGCTGTTGGAATATACAACCAGATTTACATGTTAAGCCAGTACAGTATTTACCATTTAATAACTGTATACTTTAACACTATTAATCCGAAGCTTAATAAAATACTGGTATATAATTCAGAAGATAAAGAATCTAAAATAAAAGAATTTGTTGGATTGTTCTTAATGTTGATATTGCCTTTAACTGTGTATTTTTCGCTATTCAGCAAGGAACTCTCGATAATATTGCTTGGTGAAAAATTCAGAATTGGATACCGGATGATACCCTACATTATGTTCAGCTCATTTATTTATGGATTAACACTGTTTAATGAAACAAAGCTGAAATTCGAAAACAGGTTCAGGCCGTTGATTACAGGTATTATTGCAGCACTTGTATTGAACATTGTTTTGAATTTTATTCTTATCCCGCTTTTCAATTATCAGTGGGCGGCTTATACTACCCTGGCATCATATATTATTTTATTCCTGATTTTTTATTGGGCAGATTCCCTGAAATTTATAACAACCAGGTTTTTTACCAGAAAGATAAGACTGGCAATTATTATTATAATAAGTCAGGTCATCATTGACTTAATAATCAGGAAAGTGCTTAAAATTGAAATCAGTGTTGTACTGACGGTTATCGAGGGAATGGTATTTCTGCTTATCTATACACTGATAATGAAGCTAAACAAACGCACAATCGCCGTCACCCTCCATTAATATATACTTGTCCAAATTTTTAATTTTTGCAAGTAACTCTTTTGTAATCAGCGATCTGTGATACATCTTCCTGGTAAGAATAAAGGGATTTCTCTTTGACCAGATAATTTCAACCATTTGCGGATGAAAGCTTGTAAATGTTCTTACTTTCAGTTTTAACAGATGTGCATAAATTACCTTTCTTACTTCACGGTTATATTCCTTATCAAAGAATAAATAAGGTGTTTTCAGGTGTGTTCCGTGTACGGTCAGCATAAGGAATGCCAGCATTTTGTTTTCATTGTTCATCACTTTTATGTACAACTGGTCAAAATTCTTATCAACCGCAGAAAATTCGTATCTCCGGCTTGTATAATCTTCAAAAGGTGTGTTTAAAACCCACGGATATTTCTTAATCCAGTCAAAAAAACTCTTGTCTTTTGGTGACAGGTTATCTTTACTTCTTTGCCGGATAAACTCATCAGTCTCACTGTCTAATTCATTCAGGTACTCAATTTTAATTCTGGTAATATTCATTGCCATTCTCCAGAAAACCAGTCTGATACCAATAATAACATTCGCAATAAGATCAAACAATAATAACAGCCACTTTATACATCCCAGGCCGGGCCTTTTCAGAATCATTATCTCAGCCAGGTTAAATCTCAGATATCCCCTTACTCCCGGCAAAGATTTTAATTCAGTATATTTCCCGGTTTTTTCAAAAGTCTTTCTGGATGAAGGAATATAATTTGTAATCAATAAGTTGGTTTCCCATATGTCATAAGCATGATTCAGTAATTTTAAGGCAATGCCCTGCCTTCTGTAGTTATTATCTATCCACATACAACTGAGCCAGGCGACTTTGTGAGTCTTATTATCAATGTTGAGATTATCGGATATTGCGCCTAAGTACCCAATAAACATATCATCATCATATGCCAGGAACAGCAGTTTGTCATCCTTGTTTCCCCGGGGATTATGAATATTTGAAATTGCTCGCAGTCTGCTGATAGGTATATGTTCCAGCTTTTTAAATTCATCAGAATTTATAAACTCCTCCAGCTCTGAAGTTTTGATATCTTTTATAACAATCATTTAACTTCTGATTAT
>CP070654.1:928505-932479 GCA_020354785.1 Bacteroidales bacterium | reverse complement strand
TGCTGGTGCCAGTAGTTTTTAACTGCAGCTACAGTCTTACCTAAATATTTATTGGAGAAAGCTTCCCGAACAGGAGAATCCCCGACAAGATCAACAGGAGCAGCTGAAACACCATTATCAAACTTTGTGATTTTTTTCAGAAAAATATTTGAAAGTTTCGTCTGGCTAATAGTTGTTATTGAATTAGCCGGATTCACAATAATTTTAACCGAAGTCTGAGCTTTCAGAGCAAGGGTCGAAAATAATATGACTATAATTATTGCTATATTCTTTTTCATTGCTTTACATTTTTTAGATTGTTAAAATGTTCTTACCGGTTATTAAAACATAAATGATAAATCAATACGGATTTCCTTGTAATTAACCGTTTCCCCGTTGATTTTCTGAATGTGCGAGCTGCCGTCAATTTTTAAAGCCATATTATGTGATGGTCTGATAGCTATACCAATTGTTGGCTTGTAGAATTTACCATCGTCGGCTACACCAGCCTCGTTATCTCCACCCCATGTTTTACTCGCAATTGTTTCGGGATTAGAATAACCGTCAATAAACACATAAGGAGTTATTTCAGCAAACTTTAAAGGCACCTTCTCCTTCGGTATGCTATAACCTAAACGAACATAAAAAGCTGAAACTACATAATCTGCATTAGTAATGACATCGGCCCCGGTATAACTTCCTGAATAGTTGGGCCCAAAGAAATTTTCAATTTGTGCATTATTAAGAGTTGTATTCTGAACCAGTGTTACGATTGCCCCGGTATCTCTAACTGCTTTATGATGTGCTACCCAGTAGGCACCTTTTAAAGTAATATTGTTGAATTTCGCAGTCAGATAACCACCCAGAACATTATACTTATCACTGTTCATCCAGGGTAGTATACCGGCATTTGGTGAACCTTCTCCCAGTGCAACTGAAGAGCCGTTTGCTTCATTAGCCACATATCCTGAATGCCCGACAACAAGATTGTCATTAAGTAAACTCATATTCAAATCCCATGTGTGAGATAAAGTTGCTTCATCACCATTTGATATGCGCATGTTTTCATCAGAATCAAGCATATAGGAATAATTTAAAAAATTCTTACCTATAGCAGTTCCTCCATGTAACATTATCTTCCCTGTTCTGGGAAGCATTAAATGATCACCATCAAAGAGTTCGGGTGGTTCCATTCCCAGATATGTTGGGATAGCATCCAGCAGCTCATTGAACTGACCAAATCGTCTGTACATCTTTCCAACGCGTATTTTCAACTTGTCATTAAAAGCATATTCTCCCCAGTAGTTGCGGGCCTCTAACCGGCTAACTCCTGAAAGATTAAAATATGTTTTTATTTTATCTGAGATATTGCTCTGCATCATGACGTTAAGGTGAGCATAGTCAAATTCTCCCGGATCACCCTTTACCTCAGATGAAGCATTGCTCATAGTTCCCACTTTCTCAAAGTAAAGTGAGGCATAGCCATAAAGCTTAAAGTCCTTTTGTGCATAACCTACTCCTACAGAAGTGCACAAAAGCATTGTTAACCAAAGATTTCTACATTTTTTCATAACTGTATTTTTTAAAGATTAAACATTTATTTCATATAAATTAAAAGCACAGGTGCTGTACAATTATATTTTGTTTCTGGATTCTTGCCAGGCTGTCCAAAAGCCAATAGCGAATCTTCATTTTTGAACCAGAAAAGTTTGCCATATTTTCACTTTCCTTTACCTTATGGTCCTTTAAAACTTCCTGCATTAACCTTATTTTATTTATTCGTAACATATTCATGTATTTTAGTAAGTATTAAATACTCATTAATAATGTATTATTCAATTAGAGTTTGATGTCACTGGGGAAATACAGATTTTCCTTCCGCACAGTTTCTATGGCAGCTGGCAGATCCTCATAAATTCTATTTTTAAAAACACAACCTTTAAAACCTGCATTAATAAGCTCTCTTAAATAAACTATGTCAGGGAAATTTGTCACAGCTATCACTTTTGCATTGTGATAAATGCTTAAATACCTTTGAGTTGCTTCTATACCATTGAATTCAGGCATTTGGACATCCATCAATATAATGTCAGCTTCATAAAAACTTTCTTTCTGGTCCAGGAACTCTTTACCATTTACAGCATATCCAATCACTTCATGAAGTAATATGTTCTCCAGGTAAAATACTATTCCATTGAGAAAGGTAACATTGTCATCAACCACTATAAATTTCAGTTTTTTCATGTGTAAATTATTTATACAAAAGTACGAAGTGAGATAAGGTGATGTTAGAGGGTAAAAGCCTTAAAAGAATGGGATATTTCCCTTATATTATATTCAGGTTTTTCCTTCATATTTAATATTCACCTGCCTCGAAAGTGACTATCTATTAGAGATAACAATTCACTGTATTTTATTGGTTTCTCAATATAGTCGTCAAATCCAAAACTCAATATTTCCTTTTTGTTGTCAGAATTAATATATGCAGTTTGAGTAATTATTAATATGTCTCTATTTATCCTTTTAATTTCTCTCGCAGCTTCAACACCACTCATAACGGGCATCCTAATATCCATAAGAATTAAATCTACCTTATTATTTCTGACAAATTCTAATGCCTCTCTGCCATTAAATGCTTTGGAGCATCTTGCTCCTGTTGCTGCCAATATTTCTTCTAACAGTAAGACGTTCGTAATAATATCATCGACAATTAATATTTTCTTATCATTCCATTTGAATTTTGGTATAACAGGTTTATCATATTTTACTTCTTTTGCAGAATCATCAATATTACATTCTTTAAAAGACACTGAAAAATAAAAGGTGCTTCCTTCATTTTCTTCAGATTCCACCCAAATTGCACCTCCCAGTTTTTCAGTAAAGGCTTTTGCAATAGTTAGTCCAATACCACATCCACCATATTTTGCCGCTGAAGATGAATCAACTTTGCTAAATTTCTTAAAAATAAAATCATGATATTTATCCGAAATACCTATTCCTGTATCCTTTATATAAAATCGGATTATTTTGTTAGATTTGAGTATGTTATATCCTGTTTCTATATATCCCTCATTAGTGAACTTAAAAGCATTATCCAAAAGCTTGAAAAGGGCTCCACGAAGCATATATTGATTAATTAATATTTCAAGGTTATCCTGGGTTTTATCTGTCTTCCTTATAAACTCAATTGATTTTTCTTCTGCAATTTTTTTATAATGAGAATATATATCATCTAATTCTTTATTAAGACAAATTTCTTTTTCATTGCTAATAAAATCTCCAGATTCAATCTTTGATAAATCTATTATATCATTCATGATATCCAGTAATTGCTTACTGCTGTAATTTATTGCATCAGCATATATACGCCTGGTTACTCTATTACAGTTTGTATTAACCATCAAATGCGTAAAGCCCAGAATGCCATTTAAAGGTGTTCTGATTTCATGGCTTATATTGTTTAGGAAAGCTATTTTAATTTTATCATTTTCTTCAATTCTCTCATGAAATTCAATATTCTGTTCTTCCAGTAATTTTTCAAACCTGGTTTTATTGTTTACCAATTCCTCTTTAGTTCTTCTTTCAAGTTTAATTTCCTTTTTTAATTCGTCTATAGTTTTTTTTGCTGATTCAACTTCATTTTCCAATAACTTTTTTTGCTTTGCTAATTCCTGATATAGTTGATTTAATTGCCAGGTAGTTTTTAATAGTCTTATTTCTGTATATTCATTGGTTTTTATTTTGTTAAAGGTATCAGCGGCTTGTTTGGAAAACGATTCTCCAATTTTCTGATAATGACCATAAAATTCTTCTTTAATATCGTCTTTTGTAGTTTTATTGCGTGTTATAGCAATAAATCCGAGCGATTCACTGTTTTTCTTAAAGAGATTAACGCATAACTCTCCATTAAAACGGGTTTTGTCATTTTTAAAAAGAAAAATATTTATACTGCGCGGCTTTATACCTTTTATAACTTTCTGAAGGTATTTTCTTAC
>CP070654.1:924427-928405 GCA_020354785.1 Bacteroidales bacterium | reverse complement strand
GCAAAGTTTGACATCTGAACCTTTGAAAGCAGGCTCTTTGGCAAACTATATTTCAGCGAAATATTTCTTACTTTCAGGAATGAACCTTTCTGATATCCCAGTGATGACATGTAGGCATCCTGCAAACCCCCTTTTGGTCTGGGATACATCGCACTTGTATTGGTTTCGGTCCAGTAATCTACTGCAACATCATGATATCTTCCAAAAAGTAATGGAGTTGCTTTACCAATAGTCTGTCCAACCCGTGCGTAAAGGAAGAAAGACAATTCAAATCCCTTATAGGTGATATAATTGGTCATACCAGAGATAAAATCAGGATACGCCGAGCCTCTTATTCTCTGATCAAATGAATTAAATACATATTCCCCGCCTACTGTATCCAGATCTTTAATCCGAATCTGACCTATCCTGTTGTATGTGCCATCGCCGTAATATTGCCTGAAAAGGGCAGTGTCTTCCGGTTGCCATATCCCATCGTATTCGTATCCGTAATTAACACTAATGGGCTCCCCAATAAACCAGCGATTGGCAATATCATCGTTCTTTCCACCATAGAGCTCAACTATTTCGTTAACATTCTTTGAAAAGGTAAAGTCTGTCCTCCAGCTGAAATCTTTCGTGCTTACATTAACAGTTGAGAGCATTATTTCAATACCCTTGTTACGTGTTTTCCCGATATTGAAATATACATGATTTGCACCGTTAACTACCGGGATTGTTCTGTTCATTAACAAATCATCTGTGTTGGCATTATATAAATCAATTGAACCACGTAAACGGTTCCTGAAGAAACCAAAATCGTACCCTATATTAACCTGGGTTGTTCTTTCCCAGTTTAATTCTGCATTTGGGGGTGTTTCAATTCTGTATCCGATTGCAGCCTCATTTCCAAAGCTATAATTCCAGTTTACTATACTCCCTGATGCCTGGTAAGGAGGAATAAGTGAATTACCTGTAATTCCCCATCCTACACGAATTTTTGATTCTGTAATAAAATCAACATTTTCCATAAAAGATTCTTCCTGCATTTTCCAGGCGACTGCTAATGAAGGGAAGAACTGCCATTTGTTACCCGGCGCAAGGACAGAAGCTCCATCCCACCTGCCTGATACAGTCAGCAAATATTTGTTCATTAATCCGTAGTTAATCCTTCCCATGAAAGACTGCCTTGTCTGCGCTTCATAACTTGACCCGTAATCAAGGGCTTCACCTTCACGGCTTGATCTCAAATCATACCATAGTTGTTCATCATAGGGAAGGTCCTGGGCGCTAAGGTGAGAATATTCGTATTTATAATTCTCTGCGCTTTGTAACACAGTCAGTCCAATAGTGTGTATATCGCTAAGTGTTAAATCGTAGTACAGCAAATTTTCCAGTGTCCAGTTAAAAGACTGGTCCTGAAAATACCGGGCATAGGAAGAGCTTCCCCACCGGGCGGTAGTTTGAGCCGACTGAAAAGTACCATTTCTGTACTGCCTGAAATCAGGGCCAAAATTAACCCTGTACTTCAAACCTTTAACAATATCAACCTCGCCGTAAAAACTTCCCCGCATATGGTAACTTTTACGGTTATTTGTTATATTTTCAATATCTCTTATGAAGTTGACTATATGTGGATCATTTCCCGGGAGCCAGTCATATTCTCCTGCTGAATCATAAGGTATTGTGAAAGGCAACAAGCCCCTTGCCAAATCAACCGTATTGATACCAAATTCCTGGTCTGCTACCATACCGTTCAAAGATCCTCCTATCCTTATTCTCTTATTCAAATCTAAATCCAGTGAAACCAGTGCGCTGTAACGGGTATACGATTGTCCTTTTTCAACTCCTGTGTGATCAAGGTACCCGAAACTGATATAAGATTTCATTTTTTCAGTTCCCATGCTTGCCCCTATCTGGTGGTTCTGGGTTATACCAGTCCTCATAGCATAATCCAGCCAGTCTGTTTCACGTACATTCTCAGGATTATAAATAGGTACGCTGTCAACACCCCAGATTTCCATTTCTTCAGCTGTAGTACCACGCATTGCCGGAGTTATAAGAGAGAAATCCCTTGTGTTCCAGATATCGCGGATAACGTTTTCGTCATCCCACTCATATCCCATAGCAATTGATTCCCAGGATTCAAAATCCTTAGCTATAAGCAGAAAATAATCATTCATTGGATCAGCATATGGTGTTGTATAAGTTCCGGAATTTCTGAAGACTTCACGATTGGCTTCAAACTGGTCGGCAGCACCAAACAATTCCAGTCTGTCATCAAAAGTTTCAAATGTTACGCTTGCATCATAGGTAATGGTTGTTTTCCCGGTTTTCCCTCTTTTTGTAGAGATAAGAATAACACCATTTGCAGCTCTTGACCCGTAAATAGCTGTAGCTGAGGCATCTTTCAATATTTCAATTGATTCAATATCATTCGGATTCAGATTAGCTATCGGATTGTGAGTAAGGTCTTCATATGAAACCGAGCCACCTATATAATCAGGTTCTGTGTTAAGTCTTCTTGTAGTCACAGCCATTGGAATTCCATCAACTACAAACAGGGGATCGTTAGCCGCCGTAGGATTATTGGGATCTGTAATTGATCTTTCACCCCTGATACGGATTGTTCCTACTTCACCGGGACGAGCATTAGAGGTGACATCAACACCTGCAACTCTTCCCTGCATTGCTTCCATGGGATCTACTACTGTTCCCTGCTCAAGTTCTCTCTGGCCAACACTGGCTATGGCTCCTGTAAGGTCGCTTTTCTTCACCGTACCGTAACCTACAACTACAACTTCCTCCAGGCTGGCAATGTCGGGAACAAGATTAATGTCAATTATTGTCTGATCCCCCACAGCAATTTCCTCAGTCAGGTAACCAATATAAGAAAATACAAGTACTGCATTGGCATCAGTAATTGTCAGGGCATAATTCCCTTCCGCATCAGTAACAGTTCCGTTTTGTGTACCTTTTTCAACCACGTTCACCCCGGGTAATCCCATACCGCTTTCATCAGTTATTTTACCGGCTATCTGTTGCTGCTGTATAAATTCCCTGGGTGCAACAACAACCATATTGTTCTCAAGTATTTTATAAGAAAACTGATGGTCTGAAAGCAACTCATCCAATAATTCCCTTACAGTACTGTTTTCAGCTCTTAATGTAACCAGCTGATTTAATCCTGATAACTGATCATTATAAAAGAATCTGTAGTTACTTTCTGATTCAATCGTTTTTAATACATCGCGTAAAGTTTCATTTTTCAGGTCTACTGACAGCTTTTGTGAATAAATTGTTGCAGTTGCCTGAAATGCGATGACAAAAATTAAGATTGAGGTTAGTTTCATAATTAACAAAAGTTTGTTAAAGTTCTTAATTAAGGGTATATGTCTCCCTATACAAATTTTTTTCATAAATTTAATAGGTTTAAGTTAAACAATTATAATTAATCACTATAATTTAAGATTATCTGAAAATCTCGACCTTGAGAGCACGGGCCTTCAGATTGGGTTCAATCTTCTTTATAGTAAGGATGTTTCTCATAGGCTTTAGGGTTTTTAGGTTAGTAATCAGACATTAATAAATTAGTCTAATTCGAATTAATATATTTTTTATACTTTAATTTCAATTTCGAGTCAAGTTTCAGAATCACTGTTCCTTTACCTATTTCATATCGCAAGGGAGCTGTGAGTCTAAGCACCTGCAATACCTGCTCAAGCGTCTCATTTTGAAAAGTTCCTGTAAACCTGTAATCTTTTAATTCTTCAGAATTAAAAATAATCCGGACGTCAAATCTTCTTTCAAGTAATATGGCCAGTTCGCTTATTTTTTCTCCTTTAAAAATCCAGCTTTCATCTTTCCATGATGTATACAAATCTGTTCTTTCAACATTATTGATAACCGGTTTCCCTGACACACCGGATAATGCTTTTACCAGTTTAATATCTTTGAGTTTTTCTGTATCTACTTTACCCGGATCTGTCAATACAACTG
>CP070654.1:920348-924327 GCA_020354785.1 Bacteroidales bacterium | reverse complement strand
GACCTGTTCTTTGTTTTCAAGAGCTTTATTAACAGAGCTTATTAATAAAGGCGAAAAAAAAGATTGCATCTCTTTTTTAAGACGGGCTTTACGTACATCAACAATTTTTATTTCAGGCATTTCGAGTTCAAGGTAGCGGATCATAAGTTCAACAAGCCCGAATTTTCCTGTTATCGTATTATAAAATGATTCAATTGAAGGGGTGGCAGTGCCCAGCAATACTTTTGCACCATGAAACCTGGCTAGCATTATTGCAGCATCTCTGGCGTGATACCTGGGGGCAGAATCAGATTGTTTATACGTATTTTCGTGCTCCTCATCCACTATAACAAGGCCTAATTTATTGAAAGGCAGGTACAATGAAGACCGGGCTCCTAATATCACTTTATATTGCTGTTGTTTGTGTGTAGTTTTTCCAGTTATATTTTCCCAGATTTCGATTCTTTCATTGTCACTTAATTTTGAATGATATACAGCCACTTCTTCTCCAAAAATATTCCTTAATCTGTTAATAATTTGTGCAGTAAGTGCAATCTCCGGCAACAAATACAGGACCTGCCTGTCCTTCTTTATTTGCTCTTTTACAAGGTGGATGTAAATTTCGGTTTTGCCACTTGATGTAACACCATGGAATAAAATAACATCTTTATCTGCTAATCCATCCCTGATCTGTAACAGGGTCTTTTTCTGATGCGTATTCAGATTAGAGGGAGCCTTCAGGATTACTGGTTCTTTTGAAAGTCTGCTTACTTCTTTTTCATAGGTTTCAAGTATACCCTTTTTTACTAGAGAATTAAGTGTTGAGCTGCCAGCACCGGTACTTTTAAGTAAAAACAACTTATCTACTTCCTCAGCAGGTTCTTTACTGTAAAGCCCGGATAAATTCAGATAACAGATAATCAGTTCAAGCTGCCTGGGTGCTTTTTCAAGGAGTGTAAGAATCTTGTTCAGTTCATTTTCATTGTTTATACTTTGGCTTAATCTGATATATGTTCTTAATTTAGGTTTGTATCCTTGCTTTAATTTCTCTTCAAATAAGATAATTCCCTTATCGAGCATTGTTTTTAAGGTTGGCATAACATCTCTCTTACCTGTAAGGGATATAATTTCTTTAATGCTTAATACATTTTGTTTTTGAAGAGTGCTTAAAACAATTTCTTCTGTCTCATTTAAACTGGTATTCTCATTATAACCTGTAACCGGAAGGACTTTTGTTTCGCTTTCCAATTTGAGGCCTGCCGGTAAAGCAGCTTTAAAAACTTCTCCGATGCTGCACATGTAATATTCGGCAATCCATTCCCAGAATTTAAGTTGAATTTCGTTTACCGGCGGAATATCATCCAGTATTGATAAAATGCTTTTAATATCATACTCAACAGGGTTGATGTTATGAACTCTTCTTACAAGTGCCGTATATATCTTTCTTTTTCCAAATTGAACCGTTACCCGTAATCCGGGTCTTATTATTCCGGCATGTTCCTTATCAACCTTATAAGTAAAAAGACTTTGTATTGGTAAAGGCAGTATAACATCTGCAAATTGAGATAAATTACTCATAAAGTCAATTATTAGAAATACATATTTAATAAACCCTGGATGCAGGAATTTTTTTAAATACAATTCCGCTTCTGCTTGGAAGATATAATTTCAGGTATTCGGGTGCAGATAATTTGCCGGCTTTGGAAGAAAAGTACAGGATAGATTCGTCAACATTGCCGAACCCCCCGTATTTCTTTGAATCAGTATTTAAGACGATTTTAAATTTTCCTTTACCTGTATTTATACCATAATCCGTAAAAGACCTCGCCGGATTGAAGTTGAAGACAAAAAGAAAATCTTTTCTTTCGAATGCCAGTACCTGATCTTCCCTGTTGTCGGTATAAAGCCTGCAGTAAGAATTCTCCAGAATATTTGCTTCTGTAAATAACTGAATCATGTCCCTGTCGAAATCTGCCAGATAATGATACCGGAGACTGGGATCTTCGGGAAGGTTCCATTGTCTTTTAGCATATTTATACGACCAGTTGTTCCCTTCTCTTGGGAAATCTATCCATTCGGGGTGACCAAATTCGTTTCCCATAAAATTCAGATAACCTCCTCCTGAAGTTGCTATTGTTATAAGTCGTATCATTTTGTGCAGTGCTATTCCACGATCGATTAAAATATTTTGAGAATCTTTATTCATAAACCAGTACATTTCTTTATCGGCAAGCCTGAATATTATAGTTTTATCTCCTACCAGTGCCTGATCATGAGATTCTGCATATGAAACTGTCTTTTCCTCACTTCTCCTGCTGGTAAGTTCATAAAACAGTTGTGAAACGTCCCAGTTTTCATCAGGTATCTCTTTAATAATTTTAATCCAGTAATCAGGAATTCCCATAGCGAGCCTGTAATCAAAACCAAAACCTCCGTTTTCAACTTTCTCAGCAAGACCCGGCATCCCGCTCATTTCTTCCGCTATTGTTATTGCACCCGGATTAACCTGATGTATGAGTTTATTTGCCAGAACAAAGTAAGTTATGGCATCTTCATCCTGATTACCATCGAAATACATGTCATAACTGGTGAAGTCCCTTGATAAGCCATGGTCATAGTATAACATACTTGTTACACCATCGAAACGGAATCCGTCAATATTATATTCTTCAATCCAGTATTTACAATTGGAAAGCAGAAAATGTATAACATTATTCTTCCCGTAATCAAAACATAAAGAATCCCATGCTATATGTTCCCGACGCTCACCCTTATGAAAATATAAATATGAACTTCCATCAAAATTTCCAATTCCTTCAAGTTCATTTTTAACTGAATGTGAATGAACCAGGTCCATAATAATACCAATACCAGCACTATGTGCTTCATCAATTAACTGTTTGAGTTCTTCCGGAGTACCAAATTTTGATGAAGCTGCAAAAAAGTTCGCAACATGATAACCAAACGAACCATAATAGGGATGTTCCTGTATTGCCATTAACTGTATGGTATTATAATTGGCTTTTATAATTTTTGGAAGGACATTTTTTCTGAATTCATCATATGTGCCAATTTTTTCTTCTTCACTGGCCATTCCAATGTGAGCTTCATAAATTATGGGAGATATTGAAGAGTAGTCAACTTTGCTATGCTTCCATATATATGGTTCACCGGGATCCCAGACCTGGGCATTAAATAATTTTGTATTACTATCCTGAAAGACCCTGTTTACATGAGAAGGAATACGAAATCCCTGTCCCCCTTTCCAGTAAACGGACAATTTATACAGATCTTTATGGTGTAAAGCATCCGGAGGAAGTATGATTTCCCAGTTGCCATTAACTGCCTTTTTAAGTTCATATTCCGGTAATTCCTGCCAGTTATTGAATTCACCTGTAAGAAATATTTTTGTTGCATTAGGTGCTGATTCCCTGAAGGTCCAGTTTTTCTTTGTTTTATGTAATCCGTAGTACAAGTGCCCGTTAGCAAATTCTGACAGATTATTACAGCCTTCAGTAAGTTTTCTTTCCTTTTCCAGAGCTCTTTCGTGCCTCCTGTATATTATATCCTTATATGGGTTAAGCCACGGATCATTTTTAATAATTGCCAGAATTTCGTTATTCATTACAAAAGAGAGTATATACCAGTACTTAATGAAATTATTAATTGTGCAAGAATAATCAAGTTAATATATTTTGTTTAAAGATAAGAAACTAAAATATGTAAATATTTATAATTTTGCACCTTCTAAATAAAACGTCGCAAGATAAGTTGAAGATAAATAATGATATTAAAAATTTTAGCGCCAGGAATCCGATAGTCTCTACAGGTATTTTCGATGGGGTTCATATAGGACATAAGAAAATTATTGACCGGTTAAATGAACTGGCGGCAAAGTATAACGGGGAATCCGTACTGGTAACATTATGGCCTCATCCTAAGGTAATTCTTAAGCCTGAAGATAATAACTCACTTTTATTAACTACCCGTAAAGAAAAAG
>CP070654.1:916225-920248 GCA_020354785.1 Bacteroidales bacterium | reverse complement strand
ATTACAGGTAAAGAAAACGGCAGGAATTTCGATGAACCAGTCTTATCAGAAGTCTGGCGTTTTAACCTGGATTCTTTAAAAGATCCTATTACAACTGATGTAATAGAAAATAAAATCAGCAATAACTTCACCCTTCACCAAAACTATCCAAATCCTTTCAGAGAATATACGCAAATAAAATATGATTTGCATAGTGAAGGAATTGTGAAACTACAGGTATTTAATTTTCTCGGAAAGGAAGTAACAACCCTGGTAAATAAATATCAGAGACCCGGAAATTATGAAGTTATGTGGAATAATACTGAAGATGTGAAACCGGGAATATATTTCGTCAAACTTAAGGTAGGAGATTTTGAGAAAACGAGAAAAGCAGTAATTTATTAATTGTAATATCATGAAAACACTTCTTACTTTTATATTACTTTCAATTCTTTCATTGAATTCATTTAGCCAGTATCATTGGACCAGACACCCTGATAATCCCATATTCATACCCGGTGAGTCCGGGGAATGGGATGAAGGATGGATTTGGGGAGGATCTGTTATATATTATAAAGATGTATATCATATGTGGTATTCTAATGGCTATACCGAAGGCAAAACTTTCATTGGTTATGCTACTTCCCCCGATGGTATCATTTGGACTAAATATGAAAACAATCCAGTGCTTTTAACTGGACCCTCAGATAGCTGGGATGATAATATGGTATTAGCACCTATAGTCCTTGTAAAAGACTCTGTATTTCATATGTGGTATACTGGTCACAGTGGTGGAGAGTTAAATGAAAACTATAAAATAGGTCATGCAACTTCTGCAGATGGGATAAATTGGATAAAAGATCCTGAGAATCCGGTACTGGACAAAGGATCACCAGGATCGTGGGATGATCGATTTGTTGCACGGGGGACTGCCCTTTTTGACGGGAGTGAGTTTCATTTATGGTATATAGGAGTTGATGTCAATCCTACTGGTATTGTATTAACAGGCCATGCTACATCACCAGATGGTACTTCCTGGACAAAAGATCCAAATAATCCAGTTCTAAATGCTGGAACCTGGGATCGACCAAGATGTGTTCCTGGTGCGTCATTGTATGATGGAGCAACTTATCACTTATTCTATTATGGAGGAGAACTCTTTGAATGGCAAATTGGTTACGCTATATCAGCAGATGGCTCCAACTGGGTTAAGAAAGGGACGGGGCCGATAATGGAAAAAGGAGAGACCGGATCCTGGGATGATGGTTATCTATCCCCCAACGCAGTTATATATGATAGCACAACCTCGAAATTTAAAATGTGGTATTCTGGCGAGGGATCTGGACCCTTACAAGTTGGTTATGCAGAATCCAGTCCTTTTGTTGAAATCCCTGACACTGCCTTCCTTTATGCACTGATAGATGAGGGAGTGGATACCGATGATGATAGCTTGATTAGTTATGCTGAAGCTGAGGCTATAATATTTCTAAATGTTAGCGGCGGGCCTAATCTTGCAGCTTGTCTTAATTATAGGGGTATAAAAAGTCTGGATGGAATCGAAGCTTTCACTAGTTTGGATACATTGCTATGTGATTGTAACTCAATAGTTAATTTAAATCTCCCAAATACTGTAACATATTTAAATTGCCGTGATAACCAATTAACCAGCCTGGATGTTTCGAATAATACTGACTTAATAGAGTTGGTATGTAGCGGCAACCAGTTAACCAGTCTGGATGTTTCTGGTTGTACTTCTTTAACAGAATTAATCTGTGGTAATAACCCATTAACCAGTCTGGATGTTTCTGGTTGTACTTCTTTAACATATTTGGATTGTATGGGTAACCAATTAACAAGTTTGGATGTTTCTAATAATACTGATTTAAACATATTGTGGTGTCAGGAAAACCAATTACCCAATCTGGATGTTTCAAATAATACTGGATTGACAGAATTGCACTGCAGTAGTAACCCATTAACCAGCCTGAATGTTTCTAACAATGCTTCTTTAAAGCATTTGTATTGCTGGGGAAACCAATTAACCAGCCTGGATGTTTCTAATAATACTAACTTGGTAGAATTGGAATGCTATTACAACTACTTAACCAGCCTGGATGTTTCTAATAATACTGCTTTAAAATTATTGAATTGCTGGCATAACCAACTAACCAGCCTGGATGTTTCTAATAATAATAATTTAGAAATTTTGGATTTATCCCGTATGTCTACTTTACATGAAGTCTGTGTATGGGAATCATTCCCTGCAGGTGTTTATGTTATTACAGATGATAGTCCAAATGTGCAATTTACTACTGATTGTTCAGTAACTGCCTTAAATGCTTATAAAGAAAACAATACAATAGACATTTACCCGAACCCTTCTGATGATAATATTAGCATCGAGATTGAAAATATAAATAATGCAACGATAGAAATTTATAATGTCAGTGGTAGGTTAGTATTCAGTAAAGCACTTAATTCAAAGGTTGAGAAAATTGATATATCAGGTTTTCCAAAAGGCATTTATATTGTTAAGATAATGCATGATACAGGCATTAATATAGGGAAGGTAGTTGTGAGGTAGAGCACAATTTTTGTTACTATTTTGTTACTTTAATTACCAATTTCTTCCCTATTCTGTTAACATACAAATGATTACAGATTAACTTAACTTTTTACAACGAAAAGTTAAGGAATATAAGCACTTAGTGGGGTTTGCCGGGCTTGTCTTACAGGCGATAGGTATATAACTCAATCAAAGTTATATAAATCATACAGCCAGTGTAATTTTTTTTCAAATTAATGACTAAAATCAAAGACAATTAGATTATTTAATAAAATCCCGAAAATTCTTATACAAGTATTTCCTATCTCAACTGTTATATGTTAGGTTAGGATCAATTTTTATCCGGATAAGACAATTGGCATAAAAAATTTTTAAACCTTATATAAAAAAATGAAGCACAACTACAGTATCCTAAGATTATTTACCGCTTTGCTGGTTCTGGCATTTACCTTTTTGAATTTTATTGCAATTTCACAGGAACACTGTTGGGAACAGATGGAAAGCATGAATACCGCACATGATGGTGCTGCCTCATGTGTTATAGACAATAAAATATATGTATTTGGAGGATATACTGGTATAAATAGTGCTACTGCATCTGTCGAGATATACGATACGGAAACTAATGAATGGTATGTTGCAAAAAATATGGATCAGGCTAAAGGATCAATAGTTTGTGGCATGATTAATAAGAAAATATACTTAATGGGAGGATGGGCATGGATTAATAATCAATGGCAGCCTGTAAATACAAATCTGGAATATGATTATGAAACAGATCAATATTTACCAAAACAAAGTACCCCAATAGATATTGGATTCGGAGCTTCATGTGTATATAACGATTCGATAATATATGCGTTTGGAGGTTTATCAATTTCTCTCGGCAATACAACAAAATCGTGGAAATATGATTCCAATACGGACACCTGGGATTCCATTCATAGTATGAAATATCAGCATGGAGTTATGACTGCAAGTGTAATTAAAGATAAAATATATATTATTGGAGGCGTAGAAGATATTCCTTCTAACTGGGAAATAACGGGAAAAGTAGAAATGTATGATCCTGGTACTGACAATTGGGAAGAAAAAGCCGAATTGCCCCACCCCGTTGCAAATCATATAGTTGTCGTCCATAATGAAAAAATACTGGTCTTTGGAGGTGATACAGGATATTATGAAGCTGAATATAGTACCGGATCTATCCTGATCCAGGAATATGATCCTGTCACCAATACATGGGAACAAAAACATGGCATGCCATTTAAACGATCAAGGATGACAGGACAAAAAGTAGGGAAATATGTTTATATTATCGGAGGAAAAGAAAACGGCAGGAAATTCGATGAACCATCCTTATCAGAAGTCTGGCGTTTTAACCTGGATTCTTTAAAAGCTCCTGTTGCGACTAATGTAATAGAAAATAAAATAAGCAATAACTTCACCCTTCACCAAAACTATCCAAATCCTTTCAG
>CP070654.1:912100-916125 GCA_020354785.1 Bacteroidales bacterium | reverse complement strand
ACCTTTTGATTATGGCCTGAATTTCTCAACCTCATATAAGAATTTTACAATTTATTTGCGTGGAACCGGTTCAATTGGAGGAAACGGGATGAAGAATATTGATTACTTCTGGGTTCAGGGTGACGATAAATATTCAAAAGTTGTACTTGACAGATGGACCGAGGATACAAGAAATACCGCCACTTATCCCCGTTTAAGTTCCCTGGAAAACAGGAATAATTTTCGTTCTTCCGATTTCTGGATATATAAAACTGACAGGTTTGATCTTGATAAAGTACAAGTTACATACAATTTGCCTGAAAATTTACTGGAGAAAACATTCATCAGGGAAATGGGTGTATATGTTATGGGATTAAACCTGTTCACTTTTTCCAGGAATAAAGATATTATGGATTTGATTACCTGGAGCAATCCGGTAATGAGATATTACTCTCTGGGTATCAGGGCCAATTTTTAAAGATAAATATCAAAAATTTAAAATAAACAGACATGAGTAAATACTTATTAATACTTCTAACTATCGCGGTAGTGTTTTCAGGATGTGAAGACCTTCTTGAACCGGCTGACGATAACCATAGAACTCTGGAAGAAATTTATAATGATCCTGATTTTGCAGAGGGCATACTTATAAACTCTTACTCACGGCTCCCGACAAACAGTTACTCATTTAATGAAGTAGCTACAGATGATGCGGTTACTAACAATAAATTCAGTGGTTACCTCAACATGGCAACAGGACAGTGGTCTTCCATAAATAACCCCGTGAGCCAATGGACTAACTCATATACTGCAATAATGTACCTGAATCGGTTTCTTGCCGAGATCGACAGCGTAGAATGGTCCTACAGGAGCGATATTGCCAAGACACTGTTTAACAACCGGCACAAGGGAGAAAGTTATGGACTCAGGGCACTGTTTATGCTTAACCTTCTCCAGGCTCATGGTGGTTATAGCTCAGGTGGTGAATTGCTCGGGGTGCCTATAATCACGGAAGTGCTTGAGACTGGTTCTGATTTCTCCAGACCGCGAAACACCTTTGAAGAATGTATGCAACAAATTTATAGCGACCTTGATGAAGCTGAGAAGTACCTGCCTTTAGATTATTTGGATTTGGAGAGTAGTACTGATTTACCAGCCAGATACAAAGACTTTCCCGTGGAAGAATATAACAGGGTTTTTGGTGATGTTAACAGGCAAAGGATCTCGGGTCGTATAGTCAAAGCTATAAGGGCAAAAGCTGCACTGCTTGCCGCGAGTCCTGCTTATAATGAGGGGACCACTTCTACCTGGCAAGATGCGGCAAATTATGCAGCAGAGGTTATTAGGCTGTATGGAGGTATATCTGAACTGGATCCGGATGGCGGATTATTTTACATCCGCACCAATGTCAACAGAATAAATCTTGCAGCTGACCGTGATCAGAGTGAAATGTTGTGGAGGGGGAGTATAAGTACAGGTTACGATCTTGAACAAGACATTTTTCCGCCTTCGCTTTATGGTACCGGTCAGGTTAATCCTTCCCAGAACCTGGTGGATGCATTTCCTATGGCAAACGGTTACCCTATAACCGATGCTGTTAATAGCGGTTATGATCCGGCAAATCCTTATATCAACAGGGATCCAAGATTACATAATTATATTGTTGTGAACGGGAGTACAATGGCTGGTGAAACTATCTTAACTGAAACAGGAGGCGGAGACGATGCTGTTGATTTTCTTAAAACATCGACAAGAACCGGATATTATTTGCGTAAATTGGTGAATGAAGACGTAAATCTTGATCCAACTTCATTACAGGGCCAAAAGCACTATAATCCTCACATCAGGTATACAGAGATATTTCTGATATATGCGGAGGCTGCAAATGAAGCCTGGGGTCCTGACGGTAGAGGTGTTAATGCTTTTTCAGCCCGTGATGTGATTGCTGCTATTCGAAGCAGGGCAGGAATTTCACTACCTGATAACTATTTAGCATCAATAAACAATAAGGATGATATGAGAAGATTGATACATAATGAAAGAAGACTGGAGCTGTGTTTCGAAGGATTCCGCTTCTGGGATTTACGAAGATGGAAGAAAAACCTCACGGAGCCAGCCTATGGTGTCAGAATTTCTAACGGTAATTATGTAGTAGTACAGGTCGAAAACAGGTTGTACGAAGATTTTATGTACTATCCCCCGCTTCCGTATAATGAAGTGTTAAGAGCCGGTTTAATACAAAACATCGGGTGGTAATTTTTACTTCGAACTAAAAAAAAATAGAAAGATGAAAAAAAGTTATTTTATATTATTAATTATCCTCGCTGTTTTTTCAGCATGCGAGAATCAGGATTGGGAGTTCCCGGATTTTGATTATTCTACTGTATATTTTGCATATCAATCCCCGGTGAGGACAATTGTACTCGGAGAAGATTATATTTTTGATAACTCGCTTGATAATGAACACAAATGCCTTATAATGGCAACAATAGGAGGTGTCTATGAAAACAAACAGGACATAACAATAGATGTAGTTGTTGATAACTCTCTTTGTGAGAATCTCAGATTTGGGAATGCTGCAGGAGATAGTGCCTTAGCCATGCCGGCCAGCTATTACAGCCTTCCCCAAAATATGCAGATAGTGATTCCTTCAGGGGAATTAATGGGCGGAATAGAAGTTCAGTTAACAGATGCCTTTTTTGAAGATAGTCTCTCTATTAAAAATACTTATGTTATCCCTATAGTAATCACATCTGTAACAAATGCAGATTCGGTACTCAGCGGTCAAACAGATATAGATACTGCTGACCGGCGTATTGATGGAGAGTGGAACATTGTACCTAAAGATTATGTTCTTTATGCAATTAAGTATATAAATCCGTGGCATGCTTCCTACCTGCGCAGGGGTATTGACGTTGTAAAAGGCAACAATGGAAATACTGCGCTTGATAATACAATAGTGTACCATGAAAAATATGTAGAGGAGGATGAAGTTTGCAGTGTGAAAACCACATCTATGAACGGTGTCTCGATTTCCCTGAAAACTAAAAATAAAGACAATACTGATCTTCCGTTCGAACTTTTGCTCGAATTTGATAATGAAGGCAGGTGTACAATTTCAAATCCTCCTTCGGCTTCTTATAATACAACAGGGGAAGGTGAATATGTTGAAAATGGTGATATGTGGGGGGGTGAAGAACGAGATGTACTGTACCTCAATTATACCATTGACTTTGGAACAGCTACCCACAGTCTGACTGACACTCTGGTAATGCGTGACAGGGGAATAAAATTTCAAACATTTATTCCTTTTGTAGCCCAATAATTTTAGGATTTAATGTTCGGAGTGAAATTTTTGATTTAAAACAGGGAGGCTTTTTATGGCCTCCCTGTTTAATAGAAATATAGTTTCAGAAATTGAAATCTACTAAAATGAAAAACAATGTATTCTTATTAGTTATTATGTTCGTGATTTCATCATTGGTCAGCTTACCTGCACAGAAACTGCACAGCGATAATGGTGACGGTACATATACCAATCCGGTTATAGCAGCTGATTTTCCTGATCCGGATGTAATCCTGGTCGGAGATACCTTTTACATGGTTACTACTACCATGTTTGTTTTCCCCGGTGTTACAGTTTTAAAATCTTATGACCTTGTTAACTGGGAGTATTGCAGTAATGCAGTACAGCGATTCGATTTCAGCAAATGCTATGACCTTGATGGTTGTAACAGGTATTCACATGGCCAATGGGCTACAAGTATAAAATATCACAATGGTATATTTTATTTACTCTTCGTTACGCTGGATGAAGGCGGATTTCTCTGTACAGCTTTAAAACCTGAAGGGCCCTGGGAAATTAGAAAATTGCCAAAGGCTTTTTATGATCCGGGTTTATTCTTTGATGATGATGGAAGAATTTATGTAGCACATGGTTACAGTAAAATCTACATTACGGAGATTGATAACAACTTTGCCCCCAAAGGAAATGATTCTTTAGTTTATACTGGAGATATCCGCAGAGGACTTGAAGGAACTCATGT
>CP070654.1:907957-912000 GCA_020354785.1 Bacteroidales bacterium | reverse complement strand
ATATCAAAATATAACATCCTATGGTCAGGAACTAAGAATAATGCCATTGGGAAATTCAATAACTTTTCATCATGATTCATATTCTCCTCCCCTTCAGGAAAACTGGGGTATAAGAATATCATACCGTTACAGGCTGTACCAGCTTTTAACTGCAGCAGGTTATACTTTTGACTTTGTGGGTAACAGGAATGCAGGATTTAATTATATGCCCGCTGAATATTGTGATAACGCCGGGTTTCCGGGAATAACAGCCAGCCAGCTTGTTACCCTGCTCCAGACAAGTTATAATGATTTTGAAAACAGGTATGAAGTAAACAGTCCTGAAGAAGAAGATGAACATTACCTTGATAATAATCCGACCGATATAATTCTGCTGCATATAGGGACTAACGATTTATCATTATTTACAGTTAACGAATCAATTGATAATGTTGAAGAACTTCTGGATGAAATCCAGGCTTTTGAAGATGCTAACTCTGTTACTATTCCTGTATTTGTTGCTTTGATTATTGACAGGGTTCCGACCCATCCGGAGACCGGACTATTTAATGTACTGCTTGAATCTCTGGTGAATTCAAGGAAGAGCGGCGGGGATGTTCTGGAGCTGGTGGATATGTATGATGGAGCGTCTTTAATATATGATATTCAGCCTGACGGAGATATGGTTGATACATGGCATCCCTGGTATTCAGGCTATGAAAAGATGGCACAGAAATGGCTGGAAGAACTGGAAAGTTATAATTACCAGGCACCGGTTGTTGATGACATTCCGGACGATACGCTGCATGAACACGAACCCAATATTACAATTAATTTAAATAATTATGTGTTTGATCCGCAGGAGCCGGATGAAGACATAAGCTGGTCATATACACCCTACCCCCTTACATATTTTAATATTTCTATAGCAAACGGTATAGCAACAATAACTGCCAAGAATCCTGAGTGGAACGGCAATGAAACAATTACTTTTAAAGCTGAAGACAGCGGTAATGGAAGTACTCCCTTATCTGACACTGATGATTTAACAATTTATTATATTTCTGAAAATGACCAACCGGTAATCACTGGAGGAGGACCACTAACAACACTGGAAGATGCGCCAAAAGAAATATCACTGGATTCAATCCAGGTAAATGATCCTGATAACACCTATCCTGATGATTTCACCCTGTATGCCCAGGCAGGTTCAAACTATACTGTAATTGGCAATGATATTATAGATCCGGCAGATAATTTTGCCGGAGCTCTGACAGTTCCTATTTATGTAAATGACGGGATAGACAACAGTAATACATATAATCTCACAGTAAATGTTACCAATACAAATGATAATCCGTGGATCAACCTGCCATCACTAAGAAGTATTAACGAAGATTCACCATACAGCCAGACAATAACTACAGGGGATATTGATACAGGAGATGAACTGGTATTATCTGATATTGAACCCTTTCCGAACTGGCTCTCCCTGAATTCGGTAACAGGACTATTAAGCGGTATACCAACCAATGGTTATGTTGGTGAAAATACTGTTACTATCAGGGTATTTGACGGGACGGTAAATGTAGATTCAACTTTTACTATTGAAGTGATAAATACCAATGATTTACCGATTTTCACCTCATATCCTGAAGATACTAATATATATACATACAACACATTTGAATACTATATTACTGCTGTAGATATTGATCCGACAAATGATTTTCTGACATACGAGGTTACAGAAAAACCTTCCTGGCTGGATTATGAGGCTATTCCCAGGAAACTCAGCGGTATACCTGAAAAAGCAGATTCAGGAATTCATGCTGTTGAAATAAGAGTATTCGACGGTACGGGTTATTCATATCAGAATTTCAGCCTGGTTGTTGACCTAAAAAATTATCCGCCTGAAATTACATCTGTACCAAATGATGAAGCATACGAAGATGCCAGCTATGTGTATGCTTTAAAAGCTACTGACAGGAATAATGACCCGCTGACATATTCATATATATCCAAACCACCCTGGAGCAGTTTCCACTCGTCGGGTGTACTTATGGGATTGCCGACAAATGATGATGTGGGAGTTTATGAGGTTATTCTTTCCGTGGATGATGGCACTAACATAGTATATGATTCATTCAACCTCGAGGTGATTAATGTTAACGATCCACCGGTTATAATCGGAACTACAAGACCAATAAACACTTATGTTGAAACACCTGTAGAAATAAAACTGCATTATCTTGATGTTGAAGATGTAGACAATACATACCCTGATGATTTTACACTGAAACTTCAAAACGGGGATAACTATACTGTTATTGATAACTCAGTAGTACCGTATACCGGATACATTGGATATCTGAAGGTAGGAATAAAAGTAAATGACGGCCTTACTGACAGTGATGAAGCTGAAATAGACGTTGGTGTCGGCACCACATCAATCGGGGAGCATTCAATTGAGAATACAATAGTTAAAATGGTATATCCCAATCCTGCAAAAGATTATGTAAACTTCCGGTTTAAGAATAACCACGAACAGGCAATAATATCCTTCCTTGACGGTTCGATGAGGCTTATTAAAAAAGTAATAATTCCTGAAGATACTTTTGAAGTAAGAATAGACATTTATGAATTTACCAGTGGAATTGTATTTTACAAGGTTGATTATCAGGATAAATACTATACCGGTAAAATTATAGTAAGATAATTCTTTGAAATTTATTATTTAATATCATAATTTTAGCATATACAGGAATAAAAAATAAAAAATCTAATTCTATTGAGCGAAATGATCAGTGAAAAAAAGCAAATACCTAATGCTTTGGTATCAGTAGGGGTTCCTGTATATAACGGAGAAAAGTACATTGGCGAGGCTCTCGACAGCATGCTCAATCAAACTTACCGGAACTGGGAATGCAATATCGTAAACAACGCCAGCACGGATAATACGGAAAGCATTGTACAGGAGTATGCTAATAAAGATAAAAGATTTAAACTTCATAACTATTCTGATTTCTTTCCTATAGTCGATAACTGGAACCGGACTGTTTTGCATATATCTGAAAATGCAAAATATTTTAAAATTCTCCAGGCAGATGACTGGTTAAACGAGCGGTACCTTGAAGAAATGGTTTCAGTCATGGAGAAATATCCTACCATTGGAATGTGCTCATCATACAGGATAGATGATACTAAAATAAAGTGCGACGGACTGAATATTAATGACGGGCAGTTTTATGAAGGTAAAGAAATGCTGATGAGGCATATTAACGAGGAGATAGATATTACCGGGTCGGCAACAACTGTACTTTTCAAGGTCGAATACCTGAAAAAGCTGCCACAGTATCCGGAAATAAATGACCCGAAGGATTTTCATTGCGACACACAACTGGCATTTGATATGATGAGCATTTCAGATGTCGGATTTGTTTTTCAGGTTTTAAGCTATACCCGCTGGCATCCCGATGCATATACAAGCAATACATGTGTCCTGTATAACACATTCCTGAATGCCAGGGAGATCCGTCTTTACAAACTCAGAAATCTCAACGCGGATATTGAAAAGGAATACCGCAGACACCGGATTAAATATGCATATTATTTATATAGTAAATGGCTGAGGAGAGATAAAAAAAATTTAAAATGGCATAAAGATCATGAAAGGAGACCTATCAAATTCAGTGAATACCTGAAAGCATTCCTGATATATAATATATTTTCCCGTCAGATAGCAAAAATACCCCAGAAACTGAAGAAAAGTAAATGAATAAAGTGAGTTGTTATTTAAACAATATTGTGTAAATAAATTATACTGATTTATGTTATTTAATTCATTAGAATTCATAATTTATTTTCCTATTGTTGTAGCGTTTTATTTCGCTATTTCACCAAGATACAGATGGATACTCCTGCTTATTGCCAGTTATTATTTTTATATGTGCTGGAACTATAAGTACATTATTTTAATAATCACTTCCACTGTAATTGATTATATTGCAGGAATTCATATTCATAAAGAACAGGTTAAATGGAAAAGAAAATCATACCTGTTG
>CP070654.1:903780-907857 GCA_020354785.1 Bacteroidales bacterium | reverse complement strand
AACAGTTGACTTTTTCCTTTTCCTGTGCAGCCGGAAAGGACGTAATATTATAATGGAAACAATAAAAAGAACAATATATCCTATAAGAAAGAAAAACTGAAAGGCACTTTGAAAAAAATTACTCATAACTTAATTAATATTACTTTAATAGGGTAAACCAAATTAGTAAAAATATTTGATTATTAATAAATATTTTTTGTGTCATAATGTTTCCAGCAGCATAATATTTTCAATATGATGAGTGTGGGGAAACATGTCAACAGGTTGAATTTTGCTAATCCTGTAATTAACTGATAACAGGTTTATATCTCTTGCCTGTGTTGCTGTATTACAACTTACATAAACAATTTTAACCGGTTTTAAGGTTAATAACTTGTTTATTACCTTTTTGTGCATTCCGGATCTGGGAGGGTCAACAATTATAACATCGGGATGTCCTTTTTGCATTACTAACTGTTCTGTAAATATATCAATAACATCTCCTGATATAAATTCCGTATTACTTATATTATTTATTCTTGAATTTTCTTTAGCGTCTTCTATAGCTTCAGGAATGTAATCTATACCGATTACTTTTCTGCAATAGCCGGAAATAAAATTTGCTATTGTCCCTATTCCTGTATACAGATCATATACAATTTCATCTCCTGTCAGGCCTGAGAATTCTGATACAATTTTGTATAATGTTCCGGTAAGTGCGGTATTAGGCTGGAAAAACGATTTGGGCCCTATCTTAAATTTATAATCTCCGATTTCTTCGGTTATATAATTTCTGCCTTTGTATAGTCTTAAAGATAAGTCATTTATAGTATCGTTACCTTTAGGATTAATTACATACAATATTGATGTTATTTCAGGGAATTCCTGTGAAATATATCTGAGTAATCCTGAAATAACTTCTTTTTCTTCTTTATAAAACGAAAAAATAATCATCCATTCACCGGTTGATGTGTTCCGTAAGATGAGGTTTCTTAAAAATCCCTCCTTCTTTTTGTGATTGAAGAAGTCAAGCTGATTTTCCAATGCGTAATCTCTGACAGCATTTCGAATATCATTGGAAGGTTCCTCCTGGAGATAACATTTTTTAATATCCAGAACTCTATTGAACATTTCCTGAATATGAAATCCTAATGCTTTTCTGCTCAGGTTTTTACTGTCACTTCGGATCTCCTTATCAGTAAACCACCGATTGTCTGAAAAGGCAAATTCAAGTTTATTCCTGTAATTTATCTGTTTCCCGGATGGAATAATACTATTAATCTCAGGTAGATCTGTTTTTCCAATTCGTTTAAGGTTTTCAATTACATGCTGGTGTTTATACCTGAGTTGTTCTTCGTATTGTAATTGCTGCCACTTGCATCCCCCGCAGACTCCAAAATGATCACAGAAAGGTGTTATCCGTTTTGTGGAGTATTTATGTATTTTCACAGGATAACCCTGCATGTAATTTTTATGCTTACTCCTAATTTTTATATCAGCAACATCACCAGGGACTAAATTTGTTGTAAAAACAATCAGCCCATTGTGTTTTGCTATTGCTTTCCCTTCAGCCCCGATATTTTCTACCTTAAGTTTTTCTAATACAGGATGTTTTATTCTCTTTTTCAAGGCTGAAATAGTTTAAACCAGCATGTAAAATTACGAAAATGAATGTGGTTGTAAAGTTCGTATTATTTTAAAACAAAGAAAATAAGTAACTTTATTATTGATTTTATATAATCCCGGGCAATTTAAAACTATGAATGTCAATAAGTTAATATACATGCTTTTGCTCTTTTTGTTATTCTTTTCAGTTTCCTGCAAAGGACCATTAAAAATTGCAGTTGACAGAAATTTTGCCAACATATACAATCCCGGAACCTCAAAATTGCACCCTGATTATAATATTTATCATAATTCAGACGATTCATCTGACCTGATAATAAAAATTTTTCCGGTTGAACTGCTTTATGGGCCGGGCACCACGGAAGGAACATATGTTGCGAAAGTAAAGATTGAGTATGAATTACAGGACATTGGTGAAGATAATAAGGAGGCATTATCAGATAGCGGTAGTTATCAATTTTCTTTTAATCGTGAAGGTGTTGAGAAACGTTTTGTGACCAGGATACCCTTAAAGGCAGAAAAAGAAAAAATTTACGAACTAAAGATTAAAGCAACTGATCTGATACGAAAAGATGAAAATCAGAGATTTTTAATGATTGATAAAAGATCTGAATTTTCGCAGCAGAATTTTTTAGTAATGAACGATAAACAGAATATGCTGTATTTTGCTCCTTATGTTTTAGGAAATAATGCTTTCACAATCAAATACAGAAATGATAATTACTCAAAGATGTATGTATCATATTATGGAAGAGAGGGTCTTTTACCCCGGCCATCGTTTTCACCGGCAGGTGAAAGGCAGTTTTTTGAATTGCCTGACAGTATCTGGATACTGCCATTTTATACCGGATTAAAATATATGCTTAAGTATAAAGGAATATACCATTTTCAGCTGGATACAACTATTGATGAAGGCCTTACTATCCTTAACTTTGGGGATAATTATCCAAAAATTAAAAACCCGGAACAACTGGTAGAACCCCTGGCTTACCTGGCAACTTCGGCTGAATATAATAAGTTAAAAAATGCAACCAATCAGAAACTTGCTTTCGATAATTATTGGCTTGACAAAACTAATGATATTGAGAAGGCAAGGGAACTAATCAGGATATACTATAACAGGGTTTATTTTGCAAATTACTACTTCACTTCATATAAGCCAGGCTGGAAAACGGACAGAGGAATGGTGTATATAATATATGGGCCTCCTCAGGCTTTATATAGAAATGATAAACAGGAAAAATGGGTGTATTATCGCAAAAGCTTCAGTTCATCAATAACATTTACATTTAATTATAATGCATCTTCTTATGCAACAAATAATTATGTTTTACAGCGATCTGACAGTCATGAATGGCACTGGAGAGAGGCTATTGATTCCTGGAGGAGCGGGAAGGTATTTTTAATAGATTAATTTTACTGGTTAAATATAACCTATATCACCTAAAGGATGCAGGAGAAAAAGAATCAGCTTGTATACGGAATTCATTCAATATTTGAGGCAATTAAAGCTGAAAAGCATTTTGAAAAAATATTTATAAAAAAGGGATTTAAAAGTGAATTACTGGGTGAATTATTCCGGTACCTGAAAGAAAATACTGTTCCTTACCAGTATGTTCCGGTTGAAAAATTAAACCGGATTACCAGAAAGAATCATCAGGGAATTATAGCGCTTGTATCTGATATTGAATATACAAATATTGAAAAGTTGATACCTCTTATATATGAAAGGGGAGAAATTCCTTTTGTATTAGTACTCGACAGCGTGACTGATATCAGAAATTTTGGGGCTGTTTCAAGAACAGCCGAATGTGCAGGTGTCGATGCAATAGTGATTCCAGATAGAGGATCAGCTCAAATCAACTCCGATGCCATTAAAACCTCCTCAGGAGCATTATATTCTATTTCAATATGCCGGACTTCTAATCTGGCCGGAACAGTCAGATTTTTGAGGGATAGCGGATTACAGATAATCGCTGTTACTGAAAAAGCTGAAGATGTTTTTTATGGAGTTGATTTCACATCTCCGGTTGCTTTAGTACTGGGAGCTGAGGATAAAGGTATTAAAAAAGAAATACTGAAATTAGCTGACAAGTCAGTTAAAATTCCCATGTTTGGATCTATTGGATCACTAAATGTAAGCGCAGCTGCATCAGTAATCATCTACGAGGTTATAAGACAGAGAAAATTCCGGAAGAACTAACTGCCTGTCTCAATCATTGGTAATTGCCTGTCTACCAGAACATCAAGTGAAATAAAGGTTTCAGTTCTTGATATTCCGTTTATTGCCTGTATTTTATCTGCTAACACATCCTTAAGATGTTCATTATCCCTGGTGTACACTTTAATAAACATTGAGTATTGCCCGGTAGTATAGTGACATTGAGTTATTTCTGGTATTTTAAGCAATTTTTCGGATACATCGTTAAATAAGGAAGCGTTCTCCAGAAAAATTCCAATGTACGCACATGT
>CP070654.1:899579-903680 GCA_020354785.1 Bacteroidales bacterium | reverse complement strand
TAGTTGTATAAACTGTGAACTTATCTACTTCCATCCATCCCCAGCTTTTAAGAAGTGTAATAGTATTTGTTCCTTCATTGAATATATAGCTGCCGGCATCAATATCTGTAAATGCGCTTGTAGCCGGAAATGACACAGGTGATGAAAAACCGTTGTTAACATATATATCCTGATATTTATCTCCATAAGGTCCTTTATAACGGACTACAATTTTATATAATCCTTTTTCAGGTACACTTACCGTAACGGTTACCTTGTCACCGTCCTCATCAAATCCTGTAACATACCCTGTACCTGAATAACCCGGACTGGTAGTCGCAACATGCACGCCCGTTAGTACTCCGTTTTCAGCTTCTGCGGAATCGACAGCCGTAACAGTCTGTCCAATAGAAACCTGTGTACAGCAAAAAAGTGAAATTATGATTCCGGCCAACCATTGCCTGCCAATAAGAGATATTTTAGAGTCTGCACGAAGCGGGTTGAATTGATTATGATACGCTGTTCTTCTCATTTGTAATGTTTCTTAAAGATAATAACTAAATATACAAATTATTGTCAGAAGAACTTTTTTCTTATTTTTAACCGGTGATAAAATTCGTGTTGTTTTTTCACCCGTAAATAATATATCTGTATGGTAAAAAAAAGGGCAGGCGGCTTACAGCGAATATTAAATATCATTGAAAAGGCAGGGAATGCTCTGCCCCACCCGGCAACATTATTTCTGATTTTTGCTCTTATTGCACTTATTATTTCTTTAATAGGATATTTGGCTGGCTGGCAGGTTACTCATCCCGGTACAGGTGAAATTAAAGTTGTAAAGAATTTATTGTCTGTTGAAGGATTGCATTATATTTTGCTAAACACCGTATCAAACTTTACCGGTTTTGCTCCACTGGGGATTGTACTTGTTGCAATGCTGGGCATTGGAATTGCCGAGAGCAGCGGTCTGATTGGCACTGTCATACGTGTTTTTATATTATCGGTACCTAAAAGCATACTTACATTTGCGCTGGTATTTGCCGGCATACTTACAAATATTGCAGCCGATGTAGGCTATGTATTATTAATACCACTTGCCGGAATTATATTTATAGCAGTAGGCAGACATCCTATCCTGGGAATGGCTGCAGCATTTGCAGGAGTATCCGGCGGTTTTAGCGCAAACCTTGTTCTGGGCACTATCGATCCCCTTCTGGCCGGATTATCTGAGGAAGCGGCCCGCATAATTGACCCGGCATATACGGTAAATCCAACAGCCAATTATTACTTTATGGTTGTTTCAACATTCTTGATTGCTATAACAGGTACATTAATAACAGAGAAGCTTATAGCCCCAAGAATGGGAAATTATATCCCGCCCGATGGAGTTGTACATGATAAATTTGAACGGCTATCCAGAGCGGAAAAGAAAGGATTAATTAATGCGACACTGGTTTTTGCTGTTTTTATAGCAGTATTATTGATAGGTCTTATACCTTCAGACGGATTTCTCAGGGGTGAATCCGGGTCACTGTTGAAATCTCCCGCCCTCAAAGGTGTTGTTACTTTACTATTTCTTGTAACAGCAGTAATGGGAATAACATATGGTATTACAATTAAGAAATACAGCAACGATTCTGATGTAATGAAAGGGATGGCTGATAGTATGAAAACAATGGCCACTTATATTGTCCTTGTGTTTTTTGCAGCCCAGTTTGTAGCATACTTTAAAGAAAGTAACCTGGGTATTATAGCCGCTGTTAAAGGCGCTGATCTGCTTAAAGCCGCCAGTCTGAATATTTATGTTCTGATGGTCCTGTTTATTATATTTGCTGCTACATTAAATATGCTTATGGGCAGTGCATCTGCAAAGTGGGCAATAATGGCGCCTGTCTTTATCCCTGTCTTTATGCTTCTGGGTTATTCTCCTGAGTTATCACAGGTTGTATACCGTATTGGAGATAGTGTTACAAATGTAATCTCACCTATGATGAGCTTCTTTGCACTTATAATTGCCTTCTTTCAGAAGTATGATAAAAAAGCAGGAATCGGTACAGTTGTTTCGGTTATGCTTCCATATTCAGTGGCTTTCTTCATAGTCTGGACATTGCTGCTTTTGGGCTGGATTAAACTCGGTCTTCCTCTGGGACCCGGAGCAGGGTTATATTACTAGCAGACTTAATACCTGATGCGCTATATATTTTGATATCTAACGATAAGTGCAATCAAGCATTAAGCTTTTAGCCTGTTATACAGCTAATAACAATATGTTAATTTGAGTAATACTTTAAATAATGCCTGTAATTTATTTTCCATATACTATAATCCCCGGCTCACCCGACACTTCCCCTGTTATCCGCATATCCGGAGTAATGAATAATAAAAGTTTATAACATTTATTGCAATTCGTAAAACTAAGTGCTAACTTTAAAATATAAGCTTGAAAGTATAAACTTAAAAATATTGAACGGATGAAAAAGGTGATAATAATTATCGTGGCAGCATTATTCTTATTTAGCTGCTCAAAAGATGAAGAGGGTAATATTATATGGCCGGCCATGAGTGCAGTAATTGACGGTGTTGAATGGAATTCTGCAACAAGGGTAAGTGTTCTTGAAGAAGGTAAATTTATAATAACAGGTACTTCACTGAATGGCGAATCGCTAAGTATTACTGTATTAGGATCTGCGGAAGGTGTTTATCAGCTAAACCTGAGTTCAGCCAAAGTGGCTGCTGTTTATAAGGAATCAATAAACGTAACAACAGAAGATACTTATGTCTCTGTAACCGGTGAAGTTGAACTAACTGATGTTGATACTTCCAGGAAGAAAATATCAGGCACTTTTAGTTTTGTAGTTTTACGTAAGCTGACGGAAACTATTAACATAACTGACGGTGAGTTCACGAATTTAACCTATACAGTTACTGGTCAGTAATAAATAACAGAAGATATTTGCATATTATAGATTTACAAAGTTTTCAACGTATGAGATTTAGCAGAGTTTCAATATTTTTCACATTTCTTGTTCTACCATTCTTTTCAAAATCCCAGGTTATAATTAACGAGATTATGGCCGCAAATGCCACTACTCTTATTGAAACCGACTATTACAATTTCCCGGACTGGATTGAAATATATAACAGTGGAACAACAAGTGTTAATTTATCAGATTATTATTTATCTGACGATAATGATGATTTAAAGCAATGGAGATTCCCGTCTGCTACCCTTAACCCGGGCCAGTATTATATAGTATATTGCGATAAAAAAGGTACAGGGAACCATACTAATTTTGGATTACGGGTTGAAGGGGAATCGGTTTTTTTATGCGACCTGCCAGGTAATATTATTGATTATATGGCATACCCGGATCAGTTTCCCGATATTTCTTACGGAAGAAATCCTTCCAGCACAAATCAGTGGCTATATTGCGCAAATCCAACACCCGGAGAAACGAACCTGGTCACCGGGGCTGTAAACCAGGGAACTAAAGTTGAGTATTCCATACCTGCAGGAAGATTAAATTCATCAGCCACACTTACTCTTACAGGAACTGATATCAAATATACTACTCATGGTGATGAACCAGGACCAAATTCATCAACCTATTCACAGCCAATAAGCATAAATGCAACTACGGTAGTAAAATCTAAAACATTTCGGGATAATTACCTGCCCGGTGAGACTTATGCCAACACTTACTTTCTGAATGAGCATGCTTTTACTTTACCGGTGATCTCTCTTTCATTCACATCTGACTATTTCTATGATAATACAATTGGAATCCATGTGAGGGGGACAAACGGTACTGCAGGAAACTGTGGCAGCATTGCCAACTGGAACCAGAACTGGGAACGTGCAGCTTATTTTGAATACTTTGATGAAAACGGCGAAAAGCAGATTTCACAGCCTGTTGGAGTTAAGCTGGCAGGTGGCTGTACACGGGGGCGGGATCAAAAGTCATTATCCATTTATGCACGAAGCAAATACGGAGACAATGATTTTGATTATTCTTTCTTTAAACAAAAACCTGAAATAACAAGGTATAAATCCCTGTTACTGAGAAATTCAGGTAATGACCAGGACCAGACATTATTGAGGGATGCGTTTCTGCAAGCCCT
>CP070654.1:895350-899479 GCA_020354785.1 Bacteroidales bacterium | reverse complement strand
CCAGGTCTTCAGTATTTAGCCTGGTATCCGTGAGATTCTGAATTATATAGTCTATGGTTTTTTGTAAAAACATCTGATCTATTTCACTACTTGCTAATTTATTCGGCATAATATATACGTCCTGACTAAATTGGGCGTAGAGTTCTTTTCTTGATTGAATCATATTGGCTACCTGTGTTTGTAATAGTTTAAGATGAAAGGGTTTGGTTATGTATGCATCTGCACCGGTGTCGAAGCCTTCAATCTGTTCACTTGTGGTAGTTTTTGCTGTAAGCAGAACAAGCGGGATATGACTTGTTCTAACATCTGTTTTAATTGCGTTGCAAAATTCAATGCCACTCATTACTGGCATTACAATATCACTAATAATAAGATCGGGAATGAATTCATTTGCTTTTTGAAGACCTTCTTCACCATTTTCAGCTAAAATAATGGTATAAATTCCCTCTAACTCTCTTTTTAGAAATAATCTAAGATCCGTGTTGTCTTCAACGATCAAAACAACAGATTTTTCATTTTCTTTTCCCGGTACTTCTTCGGATATTTCAGCAGCTTCATAATCATCAACGAATGTATCTAAAACCGAAAAGTCAGATGGTTCTGTTTTCAAATCTTCGGTTTTATATGCCGATCTGTTCACAGGAATAGTAAATGTAAAACTGGTTTCGTGGTTAGGTTTGCCGGTTGCCCATATTTTTCCTCCATGTAATTCAACAAGTCCCTTGGTTAATGCAAGACCAATACCTGTCCCGAATTGTTTTTGCTTTCTGCTTGAAGTTGTCTGGTAGAATTTATCAAATACAAAAGGCAACTCTGAAGGGTGAATACCCATACCGGTGTTTACCACACTAATTTTAAGCTGATTTGTTGATTTAATATGTTTGATCGCAATACGAATGGACCCATTTTCAGGAGTGTGTTTAATTGCATTAGAAAATAAATTGATCAATATTGTAGTGTATTTTTCTTTATCCAGTAAAAACAAGTTGTTTAATTCAGAAATATCCACTGATAAGTTGATATTTCGTTTTTTAATACGAACCATAAAAAAGTCCAGGACAGCCTCAGTGCATTTTTTTATATCTTCTTCCCGGATATTTAGCTGCATTCCACCATCTTCAAGCTTTCTCAGATTCATCAAATTATTTGTTAATGACAGCAGCCGATTTGAATTTCGTTGTATTACCTTAAGTTGTTCATGCATTTTTAAAGGCGATGAATCCATCAAAGATTCAACAGGGCCTATAATCAAGCTTAAGGGAGTTCGAAATTCATGTGAAATATCGGTGAAAAATTGAAGGTTCTTTTCATTCAACTCATGCTCTTTTTCTTTAGCCAGTCTTTCAAGCTCTAACTGGTTTCGAATATGAATTCGTTCCTGCCAGGCTTTAAAAATGAAGGTAATGAATGCAATAATGGAAATGATATACAATAAATAAGCCCAGTTCGTTTTCCATATAGGGGGTTTTATAAGAATATATATGGTGGTTGGGATCTCATTCCAAATCCCATCGTTATTTGAGCCTTTTACTTTAAAGGTATATTTACCCGGCTTTACCTGCGTATAATTGGCTGTTGTTTTCGTTCCGATATAATTCCAGTCATCATCATAACCTTCAAGCATGTATGCAAATTGATTTTGACCTGGTCGTGTATAGTTTAAAGCGACAAAATCAATCGAAAATGAAGTTTGCTTATGGTTTAAGATTAATGTATCTGTTTCACTAAGCTGTTTGCTAAGGGGAGCGGATTTTGCTGTGATGTCAATTGGAGTGTTGTTTATTTTCAACCCTGTCAGCAATATATCAGGTATGTGGGGATTGGTTTTTATTTTTTCAGGATGTATCAGGTTAAATCCTTTCTCACTTCCAAAAAGTAATGCCCCATTTTTTGCTTTAAAACATGATTTGGAATAAAATTCATTTGAATTAAGACCATCTGCTGTTGTATAAATAGTTATTTTAGAAGTATTAATATCAATCCTTGATATTCCGGCATTTGTGCTTATCCAGATGTTCCCTTTGTTGTCCTTAAGAATTCCAGATATGATATTACTGGATAAACCATCTTTTTTTCGGAATATCCTGAATGATTCATCATGTGGATTTAAAACATTAGCTCCACCATTATACGTTCCGAGCCAAATCTTTTTATTATCATCAATAAGTATAACTTGAATGGAATTGCTGCTAATTGCGGAATTATCAGTTGTAAATCTTTTAGCCTGAACAACATTATTATGCGGTTCTATTTTAAGATAAATTAGCCCTGTCAGGGTTCCAATCCAAAAGATGCTGTCGGAATATGATTGTATCGCACTGATGTAGGATCGTCCATCGAGAATGTTTTCATAAATAAATATTTCAAATTGATCTTTGTTCTTGTTATAGATGTACAGGCCACTTCCGTTTGTACCAACCCAGATATTTCCCCTTTTATCCTGGTATAATGTGTTTATTTTATTGTTTCCAACACCTGTTTTACTTTCAATTTTATAATTTTTAATAAATATCCCGTTTTGAGTTAAACGATCGACACCGCCCCCCCATGAACCAATCCAAATATTATCATCTGAATCGGATATGATTGATAGAATTGAATTATTTGATAAAGATTTGTGCTTTGCATTTGAGCGTATAACCTTGTCAAAAGATCGGGTTTTAAGATCAAAACGGCAAATTCCTCCGCCATCGGTTGCTATCCAGATTTTACCGTTACTGGTTTCACAAAAACCTCTTACATCGTTATAGGGCAGGCTTATTGTTGAATAAGGATTACTTTGGTAGGACTCAAATTTGGAATAATTTGTGTCAATAACACTTATGCCCTTATTGTATGATCCTATCCAGATACGACCTTCATTGTCACCATAAATTGACCAGACAGAGTTGCTATTAATGCTTTTCTTGTTTTCAATCTCATTTTTATAAACCTTAATCTTTCCCGTGCTTATATTAAACTTGTTCAATCCGTCGTTCTCTGTACCGATCCATAAATTTCCATCATCATCAGCAAATAGCCTATTTATTTCATTACTGGAAATACGGGGGCTACCTGAATTGCTATAAAAGTGTTGAAAAGTATAACTGTTCCCCGATTTCTCAACCAATTTTAATCCTTTGCCCAGAGTACCAAGCCAGATATTTCCGAAGCAGTCTTGTTGAATTGATGAGATGTGGTTACTGCTAATGGATAGTGGATCATCTATATTGTTATGAAACCAATGGGATTGATTCGCATTAATATCGTAAAAAACGAGTCCTGATTGAGTTCCAATCCACAGGTTGTTTACTGAGTCGGAAAGAATACTAGTGATGTTAACATCTGCATTTCCGGCTGATTCAATTTCATAATGTTTAATTTGTCCGGTATAAATATTATAACTATACAAACCTTGTGAAAATGTTCCAATTAATAAATTTGAATCTTTGCCAGCTGATAATGAGCTTATAAATGTATAATCTAATATATGTTCCTGCCCTGTTCTTGAATAAATCGTATAAAAATTATCATGTAATCTGTTGTATAAATTCAATCCATTAGAGGTTCCAATCCATAAGTTGTGATTTTTATCCTCAAGTATTGCGTTTACAGTATTATATCTAATGCTTGTGGAATCATCAGCATCATGTTCATATGCTTTCAAATTGAGGCCGTCAAATCTGATAAGCCCATTTTGGGTGCCAAACCACATTAATCCTTTATAGTCTTTCAGGATACAGCGGGTTGCGCGATAATTATAATTTAAAGGAAGGGTATGAAAGATAATGTTATTGTTTGCAACTGGTTGGTTAAGTGAGTTTTCATTATCTGTATTGGCAGCAGATAAATTATAGGATAAAATTAATGCATTAAGAAGACACAATGCTAATGTGTATACTTTAACACCATATATTTTTTTAAAATTCTTTTGTAGCATTTAGAATAATTAAACTGCAATTTAGTATTAATTGGTAAAATATTCAGAGCTAATAGCATGATTTTTTCTTCCAGAAAACTTACCTTTACTGAAATGTAATAGCAAATGACGAAAATTTAACAGGTCTTGTTTTATCAATATTTTAATTTTATATTAGATTTTATTAACTAACCAAAAAATTAATCCTATGAAAAAATTACTACTATTTAA
>CP070654.1:891116-895250 GCA_020354785.1 Bacteroidales bacterium | reverse complement strand
CTTTTCTCCTGTAATCAGGGCTGATTAAAAAACATACTATCGAGCATACTTTATCTTCAGGATTACCTTCCAGTTCATAGTATTTCATTAAGCTCTGGTAATTTTTTCTGTTGTTGGCATTGCACCAGCCAACAGGTTTACTATCGTCATATGCAAGGTATCCCTTCATTCTTCCTTCATTAATAAATTTGATTACGGAAGAGCGGTTTTTTTCTTTAGTCCATTGCTCTTTTGTTCCGATAAAATGAAACGAGAAACAATAACATATTGACCAGTGTGGATTTTCAGTAAAGACAATATTATCAAAGAAAAATAAAAAATCCTTTATTAAACCCGGGTTTAATGGTTTTATTGTGATATCCATTTATATCCTGTAATTTATTTCACAATTGCTACAATCTGCACTATTATATATGCATTTTCGCGAAAATTTTTTGCTAATGCCTCATCAATTTTATGTTTTTCATTCAAATCTCATATATTTTTTAACGGTATCAACATTTTTTTTATTTGTTAGCATCTCCAATAATTTAAATGCAACCTCTAACCCTGTTGACGGGCCTGTTGATGTGATTATATTTTTGTCAATCACGATTTTTTCATCTTCAACAATCGCGCCAAAATCAGATAGCTGTTTTCGCCTTAAACCATCTAAAAGGTCATATGTAGTAGCCTTTCTGTTTTTAAGTACCCCCGACTTTCCAACCGGCAATGCTCCCACACAAATCGAAGCAATAATCTTACTTTGCCTGTCAAATTCTCTGATTAAGTTTAAGAACTTTTCATCATATGCATCTTCATAATATCCTGCCTTTTCAAATCCACCCGGTATTGCCAGTGCATCAAAATTTTCAACATTTATTTTTTCAAATTCAAGCTCAGGTATAATAACCATATTCCAAGTACATTTTATCCGGGATCTTAAACCCGTAGTAATTAAATCAACAGGAATGGTTCCATATGCTCTGCTCCATCCAATCACATCAGTAAATACACTGGCTTCATATTCTTCAAATCCCTGTGATAAAAATAAAAGTACTTTTTTATTCATTTCGATTTTATTGTTACAGTAGGACTGATATTAAGCCTTGCTTATTCTTTTTGTCAGCAGTTTTATTTATTAATGATATCTTTTAAAGCAATATTAAGTGCTTTATCTTTACCATTTTTTATATCATCAATCGTTACATTGACTTCAATATCGGGTTCAATTCCATAACCAACAAACTCGGTACCATCCGGAAAGATGTCTTTTTTAGAGCATATTAGCACCAAATCTTCTCCAAGTACACTGAACATAATCGGACTGCCTGTACTGCCGGCCGTTTTTCCTCCTATCAATTTACCTCTTTTCATTGTCAGGAATCCAAAGCAAAAGTCTTCGGCACCGGAGAAAGAACTTTCATCCGCAATAACATTTAAAGGTTTAGTGTATATTGTTCTGTCAGTAAATGGTTCTATTTCCGGACCTTTAACCTCATGCCATTTATTATTCATTCCCCATGCTTTATAAGCTCCTATATTCATAGGCGATACCCAGTCTACTGTTCCAATTTTTTCACTGGTAAAGTGTTTGAGGACATATTGAGTCATTTGTGTGGCCCCTCCAAAATTATTTCTTACATCAATTATTAATCCGTCGGTTTTAAGTATTTGGGCATATATAGAATCAAATTTAGGTATATACACGTCATTGATAACAAAATTATGGATTTGTAAATATCCTATATTATTGTCTAATACTTTAAAAGAAAATGGTTCTCCTTTAAAAACTTCCATCTCCATTAACCATGGCCGGCGGTGAATGGCAACAGGTTTTATACTGTCGTCAAATCCCTTAACTTTAATTATAACTGGTTCTGTGGTACTTCCGCTTAACAGAAAGTGACCGTATGTTTGTAAATTCATATCCTGAGGAGTGCCTGCAAACATATATGGTTTAACAAGCTTTTCTGCATATTCATGAACATCGACATTATCAACAGCAATTATTTCCATACCTTTTTTTATCCCTGAGTCTGCCAGCCCGCTGTCAATTACATCAGTGATTATAATTCTGTTTTCTATCAACCTTGTTTTGATTTTTTTTGTGGCAGTACCATAATATTTATTTCTTAGCCGGGCCGGAGGGAATATACGTGTATGTCCATCCTTGAGCAAAGCCATAAATTTTTGTAGAACCTGGTAATACTCCCAATCGGTTTTTGTTTCCATTACCTGAGGAATGAAAGCCTGGTAACAACTATCCCAGTTCAGATGTGGTACCTGATCAAAGAATGCAAAATTATAACTTGCCTCTTTCCAGATTTCTGATAACCCGTATATTTTCTGTTCCGGGGAAAGGTTGCTTAATTGTTGTGATCTAACGGGAAATGAGCATAACAAACTAATTAATATTAAAATTCCTGTTTTTTTCATACTAATATTCTTTTTAATTAAATACAAGATACATAAAATAGCTAACAGAATAATCGTGTACCTGATAAATGGCAATTATTTATATTCTCTGTTTTGCTATGATGTTTTATTTTTATTTATTTGACAATTAATTTATTTAACATCAGTTTAAAATATATAAGACTACAAGATTCCAGTCTGGTTACAAATTATGAAAAATTTGACAAATGGAAATAAGAATAAAACGTGCATTTGAAAGCCCTGATGATACTGATGGCCATCGAATTCTTGTTGACAGACTCTGGCCAAGGGGTATCTCGAAAGAGCTGCATCTGAACAATGCAGTTGCTCTCAAAGAATATATTGAGTCTTTAAGCCGTTAATTCACTATTGAATTATACAACTCTTCTCTGAAATCTTCTTTTTTCATTTGGCCGGCTACTTCCTCAGCTGCCTTTTTAAAGGAACTGTTATTAACTAATTCAAGAATTTTCGGTTCGAGGTTCCGGGAGGTAATCTTACCTATTTTTATCCCTTTTGGTCCTGCACCAATATTATTAATAATTTTATTCCATACAAACTGGTCAATAATATGCGGAATAATCATTGTAGCACATCCGTATTTAAGTGCCAGATGAGTTGTTCCCGAACCTCCATGATGAATTACACCATAGACTTTTGGAAAAATCCAGTCATATGGAATCTGAGAAACAAAGTGTATTAAGTCAGAATCAAATGTATCTGGTTTGACAAGGCCCCCGGATGCTGTATTAATAATTGCAGGAATTTGATTTCGCACGAGTATTTCCAGTAAGATTCTGGTCTTCTCTTCCGGTTTGGGATTTAACATACTACCAAAAGTTATGAATAGAATTTTACTGTGTTTTTTCAGAAAATCACTTAATTCTTTATTCGGTTTCCAGTTGAGGATTTTATTTCTTTCATGAAATCCTGATACTTTAAGATTCTCATTCCAGTAATCCGGTCTTGAAAAAAGGGAGGGAGAAATTGTATAAATGGCCTTATTCGACACAAGAGCATTTCTTATTGTTTTCCGGGTAATTTTTTTTGTGATTTTCAGCCACTTTATCGAAATCTTCGCAGTAGTGACCATCCCGAAAAGGGCTAATGAAAAAGTCAGTCTATTAAAAAAAGTTCCATAATTGCTATTAAAGGCAACATGTGTATGACCTTTCACATAGTGCATATAAGGTATGGAACAAATAAGAATATTCTTTCCCTGGTTATTTAATCCCCAGATTACAGGATAAATGGCTTTTCCATTGTACACAATTCTATCAGGATTTTCGTTTTCAATTAGTTCACATTGTTTGTAAAGCAGCTCTTTCTGGCTTTCTGTTTGATTTCGGGCAAGTTTTATAAGAGCAACAAATTTTTTAAATCCTGAGCCACTACCTCCCATGGCTACTTTTCCAATGTCACTATCCAGTAAATCAATAAATTTCCTGCCTAATGAAGCAAATTCCAGATTTGAATCTTCTGCCAGTTCTCTGAATTGTTCCGGAAAAGCGCAGATCACCTGGTGTCCTTTTTCTTTCAAAATTTCTCCAACTACCAGAAAAGGTTCCATATCTCCACGGGTACCAACTGATATTAAAATTATCTTCATAAGCGTCTTTTGCTAACTGGCGATACATTATTAAATTCTTGTGAGATATCTATGTCAAAGTGAGCTTTTTATCTCATCCAGACTAAGAAGTGTTATTCCTTTTTTTG
>CP070654.1:886878-891016 GCA_020354785.1 Bacteroidales bacterium | reverse complement strand
AATAAGATCTATTGTGACTATATCCTAAGTAACGCTTGAAATCAGTGTAAGCCTTACTATTCAGCTGGAAATTTCTCCTGAATGAAAGATTACTCACCAAGCTTATCAACGGTTGTCTGTTTTGCCACAAGTTGCGGCATACTCTACGCAGAATGTGCGATATAGAATAAAAATCCCGATCGCAGGAGAGCATTTCTTCGATGATTATATCCCGAGATAAATGCTTATACTGAACTACCGGGTACGTAAGTGTGTAATATTTCCAGTCTTCCGGAAATGTATTGAGGTCAATACGGCCTTCCTTTAACATCTGGTCCCACAGGCTTGTTCCGGGCAACGGTGTCAGAAACAGTACGTTGAGACTATCCACTCCATACTGATTGGCTACCTTAGCGATACGTCTGCCAATGCCCGGTTCGTCTATATCCAAACCGATGATAAAGGAGCCCACTACTATCATGCCATGTCGCTGTATTCTTTGCACCGAGGCACGGAAGTTCCGATTCTTCAGAAGATTGAATTTTTTGCCAAGCTCGATAAGCCCTTCCGGCATAGTGGTTTCAAAGCCAATGAAAACACCTTTGCACCCAGCCTTAGCAGCCAATGCAAGGAGTTCTTCATCATCGGCAAAGTTAATAGTAACCTGAGCAACCCATTCCTTTTTAATCTTTGCATTTATCATGGCACGGAACAGATCTTTAGCGCGGGTGATATGCTTAAAGCTTGTGCCGATGAGATTGTCGTCTACTATGAGAACACGTTTCTCACGGATTAACTGAAATTCTTGCACGACATCGGGAATAGGACGCTGCCTGTAGGAAGCCCCATTGAATGTCGTTACGCTGCAAAAGTGGCAATTCAAAGGACAGCCCCGTGTGGTCTGAATGGCCCCGAAGGCATATCCAGTAGCAAGCAAATCATGGCGGGCGTACGGAATATCGCTAATATTGGCCAATCCTCCGTCATAACGGCGTTTTAGGCAGTTATGCCGGGCTTCATTCAGAATTTGCTCCCAGATACCTTCAGCTTCTCCAGTAACGACTGAGTCTACATGCTTTAGGACCTCGTTCAGACACATTGTTGCATGAATGCCCCCCATAACTACGGGTACGCCTATATTTCGGAAATGAGTGGCAATTTCATATGCACGGTTCGCCTGCGAAGTGAAAGCAGTAATACCAACCAAATCAGGCCGAGACATAGCCAGATAGTCCGGTATACCAAGGTTCTCATCTACAATCGAAACCTCCCACTCCGGCGGGGTCAGCCCTGCAAGAACCATGAGGCTGAGCGGTTTCCAAATACGGTATCGGTTCCAGCGGCTTTCTTTTAATTTAACGAGGCTGACAAATTGGTTAGATGGATTGATAAGTAGTAATCTCATTATGTGCATTAATTTACAGTTGTATCTCTACATTTAACCTCTATAAACTTAAGTTTATTTTTGTTATAGATAATTAAGTCATGCCAACCGATCAAATTAAAATATTGCCTATTTATTAAATCGCCTATTTTTATTAATTTTTTAAGGCCAATTGCTTTATTATTTATTTAAAAGATAGAAATCTATTAAAACTAAGTTTTTTTTTGAATCTCAATTAAAGAGTTCTTTTGATAATCAGTCAATATCTTTGAAAATAGCATTTGGTCAAATAAGTAAAGGCAATAACGAATTTTCGTATAAGGATTCAGGGATTTTTTTTCATTTTCAGCAACCTTTTCGGCAAATCCTAAATTCTTTTGCAGGGCATCGTTCAATTCGCTTTCAGTGAAATTATTTTTCATTTCCAAGATTTCCTGTACAAATCCGTCTACTTTATATTCAATAAAGTCGTAATCAGGAAAATATTTCAATGCTATAAATAAAAACCGGAACACATCCAACGGTTTATCTTTATCAATTGAGCTTCTTTTATTTATCCTTTCATTAACTTTTTTTTCTTCTGCTGTTATTTCTTCATTAATTCTGAAAAATTCTTCATCAGCTACTTCAAACAAAGCTGAAAGCCTGTTTATTCTTCTTTTCAGGTTATGAGGGATGCTTTTTTTGTATTTAATTTTGTGATCTAATACACTCCATGCATCCTGAAGAATAGTTCTTATTTGCAATTCGAACTTAATGTTTTTATATTTTTTAAATTCCGGTAATTTACTGCACTTACTGTTTAATATAAGATCTAGGTGCAAACTCCTGTAACCAAATTTATCATCTGTTTTCTCTAATTCTATGGTTTTATTGGTAATTTCAATTTCCCTGAAATATCGTTTGAGTTCTTTTCGTACTAAGTTTACATCCTCCAAATAAACACAAACAACTCTTATCCCCATAAAATCAGATATATAATCGAATATTTTATAATTTGTTTTTGCAGAATCAATTTTGGGCAAATATTTTCTTTCAAATTTACTTAAGCATTCATTGAAATCTTTAATCCTGCCAGAAATTGATTCAACTCTAGGCAGAGCAGCAATTAGCTCAATAAAAAAAGTAAGTGCAGATTTATAATATTCTAATTCAATATCGAAATACCTTTTAAATTCATTTATCTTATTTTCTATGTTAATCATTTAAAGTTCCAAATTTTAAGCTAATTTAAACAGAAAATGATTTATAAAGAAAGAAAATAAAATTTATCTAATTGGAATAAGGGACTGACACTTTTTATAAAGAAATTTATAAGGAATAAAGGGATAAGGAGTAAGGGTGGAGTTCGGGGTTTGAAGATAAAAGATAAGAGTTTGGAGTTACGAGTTCACCTTGTGAAATAGCAGCTTTGCCGCTCCCACTTTGTGGGATTTCATAGGGTGAATTGTTGAATTACTCCAGTACTAAATTATTGAATTGTTAAATAAACAGATAATCAAATCCTCAAATCACCAAATTACCAAATAGTTAAATAATTTAATAGCGTTTGTTCTTTTTTAAACTAACTAATTCCTTCAAAGACTTTTTTGAAATAATAGCCGTAAATGCTATAATTTACAGGACTTTAATATTGATATTTATTTTTTAATCCATATACTGTTCTATAATGATAACCGTATATAGCAAAGGTTATAGCATCTATTAATAAAACAGGGCATCTTAAAAGTGTCCATATTAAAAATATCCAATATTCACCTCGTCCTTTATTAACAATTCCGATAATAATTATTGATTTAATGAAGGCGATCAGATAGGAAAATTCTATTTTCTTTTGCCTTGCATGTATCTTCCTGTAATTTAATAAAAGCTGACGTATTCTTTTATAATAAGGTTTTACTGAATAGATCTTTCGAATTATTGTTTTATACCCATCTAAAAGTACATTGCAGTTCATTTTTGGGATAAAATTTATGGATAAATCAGTGTTGCTTCCGGTGTAAATCTTCAAAATGCTGTGGTCCATAACTTATGTATTTTCTTAAGTGATCCTGATAGGATTCCTTACCACGAACAATTATTTAGTAAAGACAGTAAAGCACATACTCCTGATGTGAACCTAAGGGGACAGAAATCGAACCAATTTATTGAGGATTTGAAGAAGATCATGGTGTTAAGAGAATTAATAGTAATTTAATTATAGGATAAGATATGAGTCAGGCCAATTATTATCACAACAAACAGAAATTTTGAAGATTAAGGCGTACATTTTATTGACATAATTGAATATATTAGAATCTAATTATTCATTACTAAGAAATTCATGTATAAAAACCGAAACCTTAAAAATGTTAAGATTTCGGTTGTCTTTAGAAGATTATGGACATGAAAAACTACTGGTATTTTCCATTAATAAAGTTACACCTGTATTAACCTCGAAAGTACCTTCAATTGTTACTTCTGCAGCTCGAATATTTACAGTACCTGAATTTATAATTGTATTATTTAGATTTGTAAAATACCTTTCATAATCTCCGGAAAGTGTACCAGTTAAATTTAAAGGTTCCGAATGATATACTGCACAATAGGCATTAATTCTGCCTGCTCCAACACCATTAGGATATAAATAAGCATCATTTATCGGATCAGCAGTTTTTTTTATAATTTCTTGTGCTTGTGCCGGAGTAATTGAAGGCCTTACTGATTTCATCAAACCACAAACTCCTGCTACAATTGGTGTTGCGTTAGAAGTTCCTGCACTACAACCATAATATG
>CP070654.1:882621-886778 GCA_020354785.1 Bacteroidales bacterium | reverse complement strand
ATACAAAGATTATACAATCTCCCGAGCCGAAAAGCAATGACAAGCGGAACACTCAAAGAAGTACCCGACAGAAGTATTTTCCTGCATTATTTAGCAAAAAGACTGATTGAAAATGAGGAAGAATACCTGCCTTCGGAACAGCTTTTTGCCAGTTTCAAGCCTGCCGTCCTTAATAATAGCAATAATATCCCACAATACGGTGAAATAAAGAATGCCGGCGATGAAGGCGGCGATTTCATATTTATAAGAAAACCTGATTCCGAATAGGACGAATTCCTGATTTATATAATCATCAAAATTAAAGACTGTTAATTTTCCGGCAAGTAATTTAATTGCATGAAGTAATTATTTTATATAACCAATAGCTTTCTTTATAGCTCTGTCAATTCCCCCCGGATCATTACCACCAGCAGTAGCAAAGAAAGGCTGCCCCCCTCCGCCCCCGTTTATTTCCTTTGCTATATCCTTAATTATTTGTGAGGCATTCAGATTTTTATCTTTTACCAGATTATCAGATATCATAATTGTTATATTGGCTTTGCCATCCAGATTGGCACCAACTACCATATATAAATTTTCAACCTTTCTCCTAAGCTGAAATGCAAGGTCGCGAATAGCATCTGCAGAGTTAATGTCTATTTTCTCTGCAATAAGGTTTACATTTTTTACTTTCTTTATCTTATTTATTAACTCAGACTTAAGATTTCTGACTTTTGTTCTTTTGATTTGTTCTATATCCTTCTGAAGTGCTGCGTTTTCATCTATCAGGCTCTTAACCGACTTTTCAAGGTCCTGGGGATATTTTAAAAGCTCGTTTATTTTCTTCAGAATCCTGGACTGATTATTAATATACTCTTCGGCTTTTGTCCCTGATATTGCTTCAATTCTTCTTATACCCGCAGCAATTGCGCTTTCAGATATAATTTTAAAATATCCTATCTGACCTGTTGATTCAACGTGTGTGCCCCCGCATAATTCAATAGAGTCAGAAAATTTAATTACACGAACCAGATCATCATATTTTTCTCCGAATAATGCGATTGCGCCTGCCTTTTTAGCTTCCTTAAGGGGCATTGACCTGTTTTCTTCTCTTGAAATATTATCTCTTATCTTATCATTTACTATAGATTCTATCTTTAACAGCTCATCGTCTGATATCTTTTGATAATGAGAAAAATCAAACCTCAGGTAATCCGGATGTACCAAGGATCCCTTTTGTTCAACATGTGAACCAAGAACCTTTTTCAGAGCATAATGAAGTAAATGTGTAGCAGTATGATTATTGGCAGTGTCAATCCTGTCTTTAATGTTTACAACAGCCCTGAACTTTGATTCAGGCCTGGCAGGTAATTTTTTTGTAATATGTATAGTAAGATTATTTTCTTTTATTGTATTTATAATTTTTATCTTTTCTTTATTATCATCAATATATCCCGAATCTCCCACCTGTCCTCCGCTTTCCGCATAAAAAGGTGTATGGTTAAACACAAGGTGATACGATTCACCGTCTTTTGATTTGATTTTCCTGTACCTGGTAATTTTTACCTCGGTTTCAAGAGAATCGTAACCCACAAACTCTTCTTTTTCATCTTTTGCACCATCCACAAAATTCCACTCTTCCGCTTCTACAGTTCCTGCACTTTTTGAGCGTTCTTTCTGTTTTATCATTTCCTTTTCAAATTCTTTTCTGTTTACTGTAAGATTATGCTCTTTAAGAATTAATTCAGTGAGATCCAAGGGGAATCCATATGTGTCATATAATTCAAAAGCAATCACACCGGATACAACCTTGTATTTTTCTGATTTTGTTTTAGAAATAATCTGATCCAGAAGCTTGATACCGGTTTCAAGTGTTCTCAAAAATGACAGTTCTTCTTCTCTTATTACCTTTTCAATAAACTGTTGCTGAGCCTTAATTTCAGTAAAAGTATCACCCATAGTTTTTATAAGTACAGGCACCAGCTTATATATCAGTGGCTCATTCCGGTTAAGAAATGTAAAATAGTAGCGCACAGCCCTTCTCAAAATTCTTCTTATAACATATCCTGCTTTAACATTAGAAGGTAACTGCCCGTCGGCGATAGCAAAAGAAATTGCCCTGAGGTGATCAGCTACAACCCTCATAGCTATATCAGACTTTTTTGAATCACCATATCTTATCTTACATATGCCGGACAGCTCTTCAATAATGGGGCGGAATAAATCGGTATCATAATTTGAAGTCTTTCCCTGTACAACCATACATAACCTCTCAAATCCCATTCCTGTATCAATATGCTTCCTGGAGAGAGGGATTAAGGTCCCGTTAGCCTTGCGGTTAAACTGTATAAATACCAGGTTCCATATCTCAATAACCTCAGGGTGATCTTTATTAATTAGATTTGCACCATCATTAGCCTTTCTTTCCCTGTCTGATCTCAGATCAATGTGTATTTCGGAGCAGGGACCACATGGGCCGATATCCCCCATTTCCCAGAAATTATCCTTTTTTGAGCCAAACAATATTCTGCTTTCATCAAGATATTCCTTCCAGAAATTAAAGGCTTCCTTATCCTTTTCAATATTTTCCTGTTTACTGCCCTCAAATACTGTTGCGTATAGCCTGTCTTTACCAATTTTCAATTCGTCCGTCAGAAACTCCCATGCCCATGCTATGGCTTCTTTCTTGAAATAATCGCCAAACGACCAGTTGCCTAACATTTCAAACATTGTATGATGATATGTATCATGTCCAACTTCCTCGAGATCGTTATGCTTGCCTGAAACACGCAAGCACTTTTGTGTATTGGCAACTCTTTTCTGCTTAGCCGGTGAATCATCCAGGAAAATATTCTTAAACTGATTCATTCCTGCATTTGTAAACATCAGGGTAGGATCATTCCTTATTACCATAGGCGCAGAGGGTACAATTGAATGCTCTTTCAGTTTAAAATAATCGAGAAATCTTTGACGAACAATTGACGAATTCATTTAAAGCAGCAAAATATTTTGACAAAAAATATTAACAATTAATCAACAATCTTCTCTAAAATGGTTTGTAAATTTAAATTTTTTCTTATAGATTTGTTGATATCACTACAAAATTATTACTTAACCATATTGATAACACTTGGGCAAAAGCAGAAAAAGATATAAATATAATTATAATAGTTTAACATTTGAAGCGATAAAAATTACTCCAGGGAAAAAGATATTCAAATCCCTGTTTTTTATATTTATTCTCTGTTGTACTAGTTTATTTGGCTATGTAGCAATAAATTCAATAGGCTCTCCAAAAGAATTATTACTAAAAAAGAAAACCACGGAACTTAATAATCTAATTGAATATGTAAATTATCAATTAGATAGCATCAGCGATGTACTGACAAATAACCACTTTAAGGATGATAATTTTTACAGGACAATACTCGAAATTGATGCAATACCTAAAACAATTAGAGATGCAGGTGTCGGAGGTTCCAAAAAAACAGAAAAAATAAACAACCTGAATAAGGCCGGATTAGTATTATTAACAGCGCAGAAAATAGACAAACTTTACCGGCAGATTAATATGCAGGCTGAATCATATGAATATTTGCAGGATAAGGCGGATGAAAAGGTTAAGAGAATTGCATGTATACCATCTATTATGCCTTTATCAGTTGCAGATTTAGTCTTCATCAGCTCATACTATGGTACTCGAATTGACCCCTTCTATAAACACCAGAAACCGCACTTTGGATTAGACTTTGTTGGCCCCCGGGGAACAAAAATCTATACAACAGGCGATGGAATTGTAACTTTATCGAAATATTCTCGTAAAGGCTATGGGAATGAGATTATTATTAATCATTCTTTCGGCTATAGTTCACGTTATGCACATTTAGATGAGATTTATGTTAATGTAGGAGAAAAGGTGAAAAGAGGACAATTAATAGGGACATTAGGTAATACCGGAAGGTCAACTGGGCCCCATCTCCATTATGAAATCAGGTATAATCACAGGCCAATTAACCCTATTTATTACTATGCAGATGAAATTTCAAGTGAAGAATACGAAAGAATGTTAATTAATAGTAATTTACAGTAATCGAAAAAGTTAATTAAACATTGCTACTATGCCAAAGACTAAATACAAATTTAATCCCGAGTCGCTTAGTTATCTCAAGATTGAGAAG
>CP070654.1:878350-882521 GCA_020354785.1 Bacteroidales bacterium | reverse complement strand
CACGCTTTCGGGCAATACCATATCATCATCCAATGGTATGTTTTTTCTGATGTCGGCCATTTCACGTTTTGACGGCTCGATGGTGGGTCTTTCAATAGATAGCAGGTTTTCCCCGTCGCAAATGATCGAAATATTATCAAGCCAAAGTATGACGTCTTCTTTTACGAAAGTGTCCACTTTTCTTATTTCCATTTTTAAAAGATGTATATCCTCATGTTGAATATTGGCTGTGAATTCCTGCCAGCCATTTTCGTCAATGATCGAAATCGAATCGGTTGCAACGTTTTCTCCTGTATTATTATATCCGGATATCTTCATCCATGTATTTTGATTATTAATGGACTTTGCAAATACCGAAACAGATATTTTGTCAGAGGGACGGGGCAAAATGATTTGCTGGTAAAGACATAAATAGAGTGTGCAATGCATAGGGGGCCTTTTGAATACGATAGACCTTTTCCCTTCCACGCAATCAATCGTGTCATATTTCTGGGTATTGCTTTCACATATATTCCAGTTATTGTATGTATAATCTATGTCTTCTTCAAAACTGAAATTATACCTATCCTTTATATCCTGGGAAAAGGCATTTAATGCAAAAAAAACAATGAATAGTATTAATATCTGTCTCATAATAAATATCTATTGTAATACAAGAAAACTTGTTTGTTTAAGAGAATACAGGGCATGTTAATTCCAAAAATAGGATCTGGATATTGGACGCCTGGTTGAGGAATAATAAAAATTGATATTAAAGTTGAAATCTGCTTCATAATGGTCGCTAACGGTTCGAATATGGGGCGTTGGGTATTTCACAGCACCTATACATCAAATTATAAAATGGTTTAATAAATATACTTATTTTCAAATTTATCATTATCCGCCCAATGACCTATATTTATTGTTGTTTGGAGTGTTTAAACTACCACATCCTTATTGTTATATTGTTCCACTATCAACATGAATGTTTTGACCTGTAATCGATTTTGAATTATCTGATAGTAAAAATGCAATGGTTTCTGAAACTGAGTTTAATTCAACAGGATGTTTCAAAGATGTCCTTTGGTAAATTCTGTTTTTTTGATCTTCTGAAAGGGTAGAGCTCATTTCAGTTTCCATAAACCCGGCAACTAAACAATTAGAGCGAATTCCTTTCTCACCCCATTCCCGTGCAGTATTTTTAGAGAATGCTTCTAAGGCTCCTTTGGTTGATGCGTACATTGCCAAACCCTTATAACCAGTGTGAACACTTATGGATGAAACATGTACAATACTTCCTTTTGTATTATGTAAAAGCATGTGACGAATAGCGTATTTGGTTAAAACCATTGGAGCAAATACATTTATTCCGTAAATTTTTTCCAAGCGGTTTATATTTAGGTTTGTTATAATATCATCGTACGCTAAGGCTGCATTATTTATAAATCCGTGAATTGGTGTTTTTAATCCGATCCATTCTTTAAAGATAGTTTTATATATGTTGTCAGAATCTTCCAGGTCATATTTAAGCCATTTAAGGTTTTCAGGATATTTTTTTAATAAATTATATAACTTATCTGATTTTGTTCTGCTAATTCCATATATATTAAATCCTTTTTCCAGCAAGGTTTCGGTAATGGATAATCCCAATCCTTTTGATATTCCTGTAACTAATACATTCATGTTCGTTTGGTTTTTCCTGTTCTAGTTGTATCTATCTTATTTGTGAACTTGAATATTCTGGGAATTTTAAATTCCTGGAGTTTAGATTGAAGAAATGACCTGATTTCTGACTCTTGAATCTGTTCATTTTCGCAAACAACTTCACAACAAATAATGTTACCCATTACCGAATTATATTTCCCAAATACTCTTGCATCCTTTATTCCTGGCATATTTAAGATATTTTCTTCAACTTCATTTGGATCTACTTTATATCCACCAACATTAATCATTTCATTTTTCCGTGAGATAAACTTAAATTTCAACGGATCTTTTGAAACAATTTCTACCAGGTCATCTGTATTGTACCATTCATTAATATTCAATTCAGATTTACCTAATAAGCTTTTGTAAATAAACAGCTCATTATTTTCAATCTTCACTAATCTTTTAAATTCAGATTTAACACTAAAGACATCGTTTTCAGAAGCGAACAGTGTACCGGCTTCTGTGGACGCATACACATTAGTGATTTTTGCATGTGGAAAAATATCAGAAAGCTGAAAGCTTATTTTCTCATTATATTTCTCACCACCAGAAGTGATTCTTTTTACTGAAGGGAAGCTATTACTACAAGGTAATAAAAGCCTGTAAAAAGTTGGAGTTGCAGAAATATGGGTGATTTTATTATTTTCAATTTCTTTATATATTTCTTCTTTGGTAAGCTGAAAAATATTAATTATTGAATTCCCGTTTAACAACGCCTGAAAAAACACTTGTAACCCAGCCATATGCGTTGGATTATATGCAAAGCCCCAGATATCATCTTTATTTTGCTCAGAGTATTTTACGAATCTGGTAATTGATTTAAAATTGTGTGTTACTTTTTTAGGAACTCCTGTTGTCCCTGATGTAAATAAAGTAATTTTCCAGTTGTCATCAGTTGATTTTAACTTTTCAATTAATTCTGATTTGTTTTGTATTGAAGATTCTGGTTTATCCAAGCGAATGTTAAATTCTTCAAAATCAGATCTATTTGTAAGAGTCTCTAACTCAGAATCAGAGAAATCAGAATCCAGTAAAATTAAATCTTTTCTCCTCAACATAGAGATTATTATATGCTTAAAGATACTATAATTGTCTTTTGACCTGCAATAGGGATTATATGCATTTTCCTTATTAATGTCCTCAATAAGTGCACTCCAATCAACAATCTTATTAATATCTTTCAGGAAAAATGTCATTTCTTAGAATCTATTTTAGAAATTATCTCTCCTACAGTATTTACAATGCCATCTTCAAAAATATCAATATCAAATTCTGCCTCAATACGTACAGTTAACTCAGCTAAATCCAGGGAGTCAAATCCAATATCATTTCTGAGATTAGTTTTAGACTTTATTTTTTTTACTTGTTTTTTTCCTCTATTCAGCAGAACTGTATTAATGATCGTTAATAATCTTTTATCCATAAAACAATTCCTTATCTTAAAAGGTTCCTTGCATATTTGACCTTGACAAATATATACCCTCACTTTTTATATTCTGGTCATTAGTCTCTAGAGTAAAAGCAATGCCTTTTTTACAAAAATAATACCTGAGAGGATAAATATTTCAATTTTTAATATAATAATTAATCTCCTTTTTTTTAATCTTATAGAGTTCTTACCTTTTATTATATTTTAAAATATCAATAGTATTCATTTTATCAAATTATTAGGTGTACAAAAAAGAAATTCCTGTATATATTTGAAAGCAACTGTTCTTTGATTTTCTGATGTAAAGAGCTAATATTACTAATGTTTATTTGTAGAAGGAGGAATATTATTGAGAACTATATCCCCCATCCAAAACTAGATTAGTTCCTGTTATCCATTTAGAAGCATTTGATAACAGAAAAATGCAAGCATTAGCTACATCAATAGTTTGTCCAAATCCTAAGGGATGTGCTTTTCTAATTGCAATTTGATTTTCAGGTGATATTTTTTCGAATAAATCTTTTACCATGGGAGTTTCAACAATTCCTGGAGAAATACAGTTTACTCTTATTTTTTTGGGTGCTAATTCAAGGGATAGTGCTTTTACACCATTTATCAAAGCTGCTTTGGATGAACAATAAGACAGTTTCCCTGGCTGTCCTAGAAATCCCATAACGGAAGAAATAGCAATATAACTTGCACTTGATTCTACATTACTATTTTTTGAAATTAGTCTTACCATTTCAAAGAAAGAAATAGTATTTAATGAAAAAACATCTTGAAATATTTTAGGTCTAAGAGCATTGATTGGAATTGATGCTTCCTTACCTGCAGAATGAATAAAACCATATATTTTACCAAATTTTCCAACTATATCATTAACTAGATTTGGATAATCATTGAATTCCTGCAAGTCAAATGAAAAAACTGCATGATTATTACCATGTAGTTTATCTGACACTTCATTAAGGAGTTCCTTATTTCTTGCAATTAAAATAACATTTGCCCCCATTTCACTACAAGAAATTGCACATTGCTCACCTATTCCTGATG
>CP070654.1:874075-878250 GCA_020354785.1 Bacteroidales bacterium | reverse complement strand
TACTATTACCAAGGTATATCTTTTTCGGGCCGAAAACATAATGATCAAGATACTGAAAGTTTGCCCAGTCATCAATAAGACTACTGTCAGTTGTTTCAATAATTGTGTTATCAGTTTTTCTCCCGGTAAAATTAATTACTATATAATCAGTTGCTACAGGTGTATTTCCTGTGCCCTCGTTTATAACTACATAATAAATTCCATCCTCTTCAATAACTGTATAACCTTCATTACGCAGAGACTGCAAATAAGCATTCCTTTCATCTTTTTCCTGCTTTTCATACTCTTCATACTCATCCTTAAGACAGCTGTTTAAAAAAATGTTCATAAGAATTACAAGGGCAGGTATCAGTCTGGTTATTATTTTTTTCATTTTATAATTTTATTATGATAATTGCAATATTATTAGATGATTTATAACGTAAATGGTTGCTTAAAAATTTTCTGCTAATTTACTTTTAAAATTTCAACTTCAAAAATTAATGATGTAAATGGTGGAATAATACCTGTTGATGAGCCTTTTTTGCCAAAGGCCTGCTCAGAAGGTACTATTATTATAGATTTTTCACCTTCCTGCATTAATGCCAGCGCTTCTTCCAGTCCCTTAATGACCTGCCATTCAGTCCCATATACAAACTGAAAGGGCTGGTTACGCTTTATTGTTGAGTCGAAGAATTTACCATTTAAGAATTTCCCTTCATAATTTATTGTAACTGTGTCTCCTTCTTCAATTTTCTTTCCCTTTCCCTTGCGAATATTTATGTAAAATATTCCTGATAATATTGGTTTAACAGGTAGCTCCTTTTCCTCAAGAAATTGTTGTAAAATCACTTTTTCATAATCATTGAAATCCTGGATCCAGTTTAAAAATGCTTGCTTTTCCTTCTTATATTCTTCTTCAGTTTGAATTTCAATCACGTCTATTGTGACTTTCATGCTGCTTAATTCATCAATAAATCCTGGTAATGCCGTTTGAAGTGTTTTTTTGAAAAAGTCATTTGCTGAAATAATGAATGTTGCACTTTCTTTTTCTGCAAGCATCATGAAGCACTCATCAATAGATCCTTTGTAAGCGGGCTTTGTAACCTGGAATTTTCTTCTGCCTGTAAAGAAGACAGAATCATCAAGAGTTTTATAAAGCAAGTCGACTGTTACAAAATCTCCCGGCTTTGGTTTATCCGTATCTTCTCCTATTTTATGCAACTGGTAGTAAATACCATGCCTGGCATGTTTATACCCGGGATATTTGGACTTGTCATGGCACGATGTCAATGATATAATAATAGAAAGTAGTATAATCAGATTTCTTTTCATCCGGTTAAAATTTTTTATTAATACTATGCGTGAATCATTTATAAAATAACTTTATTAATATATCAATTATTAAGTGATAACAACTCCACGTCATAAACAATTATTGATCTTGCCGGTATTCTGTTATCATCTCCCACTAATCCGTGTGCCAGATGGGGAGGCATAATGAATTTTGCTTTATCACCTACCACTAGTAACAATATGCCTTCCTCCAGTCCGCTCTCCACCGATCCCCTGCCTATTTTAAAACGTTTCGGCCCCAGACTGTCTGAGCTATAACACAGGGTTCCGTCAAGCAACCTGACGTTGTAGTGAATTGTTGCAAAAAGCCCTTCTTTTGATTTCTCGCCTTTTCCTTTTTCATATATCATATACCACAAACCTGTTTTGGTTTCAACCATATCCCAGTTTTCTCTTTTTATATAGTCTGCAATTTTAGCAGAATCTTTTTTTACCAGGAGCTTATTAACCTCAATAAGTGATTTCCTCTTCTCCCGGTATTCCTCTTCCGTTAAGGTCCGTGGTTCCTGCCTGCATGAAAATAAAAAAATGCTCATCAATATTAAAGCAATACTAAATTTCATACTTTATAAGCTGTTCTTTATATTCCGGCAACAAATCCCTGAATGCATGCAATGTTTTATCTAATGTTGTATAAGATTCCCCTCCTGCAGCATTTAAATGGCCTCCGCCGTTAAAATGTTTTCTGGCAAATTCGTTTACTGCAAAATCTCCTTTAGATCGAAACGATATTTTCACATGATCATCCCTTTCAATAAATAGAGCTGAAAAACATATGTTTTTTATTGATAAGGGATAATTAACAAAGTTTTCTGAATCACCTGTCTGGAAATCAAATTTCACTAATTCATCCTTATTCAGGCTAATAAATACAGTTTTATACTCGGGTAAAACCTGCATTTTTTTATTCAAGGCATACCCCAGTAATTGCATCCTGTGAGCTGTAAAATTATCATAGAGTTTATAATAAATTCCATCCTTGTCTATTCCGTAGTCTAATAATTCAGATACCGCCAGGTAAGTTTCTTTCCTGGATGAATTATAGCTAAAGCAACCTGTATCAGCCATAATTCCCGTAAATAAACAGGTTGCCACCTCCCTGTTAATAAATTTCTGCAATTCAAGGTTTTTGATAAACTGATACACCAATTCGGCTGTTGAACTGACACTAACATCAGTAATATTAAGATTAGCCCGGGATTCAGGACATGGGTGATGATCTATTATAACTTTAAATGCCGGTGAATTTTCCAGCAGATTCTTAAGTTGATTTACCCTTCTGAAATCGTTAAAGTCGATGATAAATATTACTTCAGCCTGAGATATTTTCTTTTCAGCGATGCTTTTATCTGCGGGATAAACCAGGACATTTTTATTGCCGGGAAGCCAGTGCAGAAATTCAGGATAGACATTAGGGGCAATAACAGCTGTATCATGTCCCATACATATTAATACTGTTTCGAGGCCCAGTGAAGATCCCATAGCATCACCATCCGGATTTACGTGTGTAATAATAGTAATTCTCCTGGGCGGATTTTCAAGCAGACTTTTTATTTCACTCTTATGTTGCCTTTCAGGATTCATAAAAACTTAAGAGTTTTTACCGATGCCAAATATAGAAATAATATCCTTGTATAGTAACAGGCAGGATTCAAATGTTACCAACAATTCCGGAAGGGGACAGCGCCCTTTGGAATTTCACTATCCAGGCGTTATCCTCCTTAAGGGCGCTGTCCCCGGGGGCGCTGTCCCCTGTAGCTTATTAACATCAGGCTCAAAGAGATAGTACCCATTATCATTATTGTAATACCACACATAATTAATGCTGTTCCCAGGTTAATTACGTCAGATATCCATCCAAAAAACGGACCGAGAATTGCATAAAACAGACGGAGGATCAGACTTCTTGTCGAAAGTACTGTAGCCCTTATTTCAGAAGCAGTTATTTTATTAATATACTGTTTTAAAACCGGTGTTGCCAGACCCCTCGCAAAATAGAAGATGAATAAAATACCTATAGTAAACAAAGACATAAAAAAGCCAAGAAAAATAAAGCTTATAACATAAAGAAATAATATGAGTACCAGGCTGGATTTCATTTTAAGCTTTCTTTCAATTTTATAGGCATAAAACGATCCTATACCGACAGTAATATTCAATAGTGTCCAGAGAACTCCGAAAAGTGTTTCGGGAAGGCCTGCCTCAAAAAAATATATCTGGGCAAACCACGCCATTGTCAGGGATGTAAAACCTATAACAGATGAATAGATAACAGTCCTCTGTAATTTAATATTTTCAATTAACGTATATTTTATCACTTTGAATATATAAAATATGTTTTCCGGTACTAACCGCTTGTGGCTTCTGGGTTCGGCGAGCAGGAGTGCAGCCGGAATACCTGTGAATGCTATAAGAGTCTGGCAGTAATATGATATTCTGAATGTTGTTAATCCTATAAAAACAAGACCGGAAATAATCAGTCCGGCAGCCGCCTCTGCAAAATTTCCCAGCCCGGTTATCCTGCCTTCGTATTTCATGTAGTGCTTTTCTTTTTTCATGTCAATTAAACTGTCATATAGCATGGCGGAATCCGATCCTGAGATAAAGCTTTGCCCGATACCAAGAGCCAGTTCAGCAATCAGAAATCCCCAGAAGCCATATGTGATGGAATATATGGAAAATCCGAGGGTGCCAAGTATTGTGCCTAATACTAATGATTTTTTCCTTCCCCAGATATCTGCAATATACCCTGATGGTATTTCAAGAAAAAAAATAGTAATTGAATATACAGCGTGTAAGGTTAGCAGCTCAAAATTATTCAGCCCGTTCTCCTCGTAAAA
>CP070654.1:869755-873975 GCA_020354785.1 Bacteroidales bacterium | reverse complement strand
AAAACCATAACATTTGATTTTAAAGCCTGTACTGATGGGGATGGAAATAATTATACAATAGTTAAGATAGGTTCCCAATTCTGGATGGCTGAAAATCTGGCAACTACAAAAAACAGGTATGGAAAAGACATACCTTTAGTAACTAGTAATACTGAATGGGCTAGCCTTTCAACAGGCGCTTACTGCTGGTATGATAATGACGAAGCTAAATATAAGGATACATACGGAGCGTTGTATAACTGGTATATTGTTTATTCTACAGCGTTATGCCCTTCAGGCTGGCATGTACCCACTGATAATGAATGGACAACCTTGGTCGATTATTTGGGGGGAAAAGACGTTGCCGCGGGTAAAATAAAGGAAGCAGGTTACACACACTGGCAAAGCCCTAATATAGGTGCAACCAACGAAAGCGGTTTTACAGCCCTGCCGGGAGGGCATCGTCGAGACTATAATGGTATATTTACCGATATTACTAGATATGCTCCCTGGTGGAGTATTTCCGAGGAGAATACAACACACGCATGGGCCCGCAGTACGTTTTACAATCAGGCTAGTTTAAACAGGTATACTCACCCTAAAGAGTATGGATATTCGGTTCGTTGTGTCAGAAAATGAATTGCATTGTATCTTTCACATTCCAGTTTTCTAATTTATACATCCATTCTTCTATTTTTAGTTCTTCCTCCTCTTCTTCCCTGAGAAAATCAGATGGATTATTATCTGATTTGTAGATCATCAGATATGGTTTCAATTTTATACCTGGCTCAATTTCTTCAATATTATCTGATTTCATAAGGTAAACAAGCACTTGCTCTCCTTCCGTTGATGGACGTTCAGATTTTCTGTTAAGAATAATCATGATTTTTTCTACATTTTCACACATTTTTGAATTCCATTCATCCTGGCTGTATACATAATACATACTATCGTTTAATGTTTTAATTCCATCCTGGGCATTTGAATGGAAACAATAAAGTAATCCTGTCAGGAAAACAAATATTTGAAAAATAGACATCCTGAATGTTTCAGGGATTCCGTTTTTACAAGTGTTTTCAGGTTTCATTTTTCAGTCCTCCGGTATAATTATTTATAATTTTTAAATTTAAAAAGTCATGATATATAATACCATCTAATAGCTTTTTGATGGTATAAATATAATATAAATAATTCATACTACCAAATATTTTTTTGGTGGTAATAAATATTTTTTTAAATTTGCATATTATGAGACCATATAAAAGAACTATAGAGACAATTCCCCTTGATGGAGGATGGCTTTGCCTGGATTTTATTAATACAACCGGCGACCGGTTTAAGGAACCACTAAAATGCTATCTGCCTACAAACGATGATGTTCTTAAATGGGCGAAACGTCTTAAGCTGCTATCAGGCAAAGAGCTGAGTGATATTAAGGTATTCAATTCAGAATATCCTGAGGCAGCTGAAAAGGCTCATAAAAAGGTTATTAATATCAGGGAAACCCTGTATCAATTATTTTCTGCCATAGCAAATGATCTTCCCCCCTCTGTATCTGTATTAAAAAAATTTAATAAGTATTTATCTGAGACTTTTGATAATCTTAAGCTGGTTGTTGATAAAAATCGTGTCGTTAAGGAAGACTGGCAGAGAGATAATAATGGTATGCATCAGTTTCAGCTCCATATTATCAGGTCTGCTTATGAATTACTTAAATCAGATTTACTATTAACATTGAAAGAATGTGAAAAATGTGGCTGGCTTTTCCTTGACAGGAGCAAAAACAAAAGCCGGAAATGGTGCAGTATGGAAGCCTGCGGCAGTTCGGAAAAGTCAAAAAAGTACTATCGTAAAATGAAAAAGGGACAGCGCCCTTAATTCTCAAATACAAGGTATTGCCACGGACTCAGAGTTAAGCCAAAACCTGATGTAAGTATTATTGGTGAATCAGAAAATAGTTCTTGCAATGTACCCAGATCCTCATCTAATGTAAGTGAATAATTCTGAATCTCGTCACTTAAATTACAAATTACCAGTAGCCTGTCATCCTCTTTCATCCTGACAAAAGCAAATATGCTGCTGTCTGCCGGTGTTGAAACAACTTCCAGTTTTCCTCCTTCTGCTCCATTACGCAGAGCCTTGTTGCGTTTTTTCAGGCTGATAAGCGATTTGTAGAAGCTGCTGTAGCTATAATCTCCCCATGTTATACTGTCCTTTTCAAAGAATTTAAGCCTCCTGTTAAAGGCTGATTCCTGACCGTTATATATAAGCATCATATCAGGGAGGGTAGCAGCAAGTACTGCAAAAGCTTTTGCACCGTCTCCCATCCGCTCAAACTCAGTACCGTTCCAGGAATTCTCATCATGATTTGAGGTAAACTGCATAAGATACGAATCATGGGGATACACAGTATCAACCCATTGAAAATGTTCAGCTATACTGTATGCACTTTTCTCTTTTTTTGCTATGTCATTGAAAATATGATGCAGTTTCCAGTCGTAGCTCATATTAAAAGCTTTTTTATGGTGTTCGGGAATATCTGCTTCAGCCAGCATAAATACGGGCTTGACACTGTCGAGCGGTGCACGTATCTCATCCCAGAAATCGGCGGGCACCCATGCAGCAGCATCACAACGGTAACCATCTATATCAAATTCAGATATCCAGTACTTAAAAATCTGTTTAAATTCATTACGGAGGTCTTTGTTATCAAAATTTAAATCAGCCACATCCCACCAGTCAGTTTCCTCATGGTGAATCGGGTATGTCATATTAAGGTTTTCCAGGTGTTCAAAATATTCAGGGTGCTCATGCATCCATTCCTCATTCCATGGTTTAGTTCCTGGTTCGATCCGCGTATAATACTCAGGGTGGCTTTCGATCCATTCATGATCCCATGCTGTATGGTTCACTGCTATATCGAGAATAATATACATTCCAAGCTTATGAATTTCATCAACCAGTGATTTAAAATCCTCTGACGTTCCAAACTCGGGATTTACCGAAAGATAATCTTTTGTTGAATAATAGCTTCCGAGGTATTTTACTCGTTCAAGCGGATCTTCAACCTCTTCAATCAGCAGTGACTGGTCGGCTTTTCTATGCACTTCTCCAATAGGAAATATCGGCATTAACCAGATAATGTCAATCCCCAGCTCCTTCAGCCTGGGCAGATCCTCTTCAAATGCCTTAAATGTTCCTTCAGGTGAATATTGCCTGATATTTACCTCGTATATGACTGCATTACGTGTCCACTCAAGATGTTTCACTTCATGCTCTTCCCTTATTTCCACAGCATTCCTGCATCTGGACGCGATAAAACAGGTTGAGATGATTACAGCGATTATAATGAACCCGGTTAGTTTTTTCATAATTTATATCCTTTATATTTTAGATGTTGTCTGTATTTATTTATTATCATTATTACTTGTTATAATTCATGATGTCAGTTTCCAGATGCTTTGCCAATTTGAAATTTTTGTCATAAACCTTCAGATCCACAGTTTTTTCTGAATGATTATTAAAAATTATTTTGTTTTTTGAAACATTCACTTCAATAATACTTCCCCTGAACAAAACACGGAAAGAATAACTTTTCCAGTTATCCGGTATAAGCGGATTGAAAATCAATATATCATTTTTTACTCGTAACCCACCGAAACCAATAACAATTGCCATCCATGTGCCTGCCATGCTTGTAATATGAAGCCCTTCACGTACTTCATTGTTATAATCGTCAAGATCGAGACGGGATGTCCTTAAGTATAATTCATAGGCTTTGTCCGGGTTGCGTATCCGTGAAGCAATAACTGAATGTATGCAGGAAGATAAAGATGATTCATGTACAGTGCGCGGCTCATAAAACTCGAAATTTCTGCGTATTGTAGCCAGGTCATAGCTGTTTTCAAAAATGAAAAGGCCCTGTAATACATCGGCCTGCTTAATATAACATGAACGGAGTATACGGTCCCATGACCAGTGCTGGTTGATAGGTCTTTCTTCAGGCAGTAGGTCATCTACAGTTTTTATTTCCTTTTCGAGGTAGCCATCCTGCTGCACAAATATGCCAAGTTCATCATCAAACGGGAAATGCATATTTTCAACTATCTCCTTCCATTTTTCAGTTTCCGCTTCTTCATCAAATGACCATTTCTTCACAATCTCTTTATACCTTTGGGGTGAGCCTGACTTAACAAACTCAATGCTCTCCAGTGTATATTTAAGGCACCATGAGGCTATAG
>CP070654.1:865366-869655 GCA_020354785.1 Bacteroidales bacterium | reverse complement strand
ATACTTTATTTATGCTGAATGTAAAAAAGGATTACAGGAAAGAGATAAAACTTCTAAAATCAAAAGAAGCTATTGTGTATACAAAATCTCAACTGACAGTTCGTGACTTCATAGGGCAAAGAATAAGGTGGACGTCAAAAGCAAAGCTATACAGAGACTTCGATGTTATATATACTTCATTTATTGTGCTTATAATAAATGTGTCAGTCTTTATTTCAATGATTTTGGTATTTACCGGCAGTAATTATTTGCTGTATCCGGTCTTATTATGCGGGAAGACCTTAGCGGATACTATTTTTATGAATAGTATACTCGGATTTTTTAACAAGAAACGGTTGCTGAAGCTACTTGTTTTATTTCAGGTTATTTATCCTGTCTATATTTCAACAATCGGGATATTAGGTAATATAGCCCGTTATAGCTGGAAAAACAGAAGGAATTTAAAATAAATGCAGTTATAAGAAGCTTATATGTCAGTTTCCCATCTCTGAAATAAACTTTATCCGCATTAATCTTATATCTTCTTCAGTGAATTCATCCTCTCCCAGTTCCTGTAAAGCTTCTTCTATTGATTCACTTTCCGCTTCTTCTCTGAAGTAATCAAATATTTCCTTCTGGTGTTCTTTATCAATTACATAATCAATGTAGTAATCGAGATTCAGCTTGGTCCCGGAATTAACTATTGACTCAATTTCATCGAGTAAGGCACTCATATCTATATTTTTTGCCACGGCAATATCATCAAGGGGGATCTTCCTGTCTATACTTTGTATTATATATACTTTAAGCCCGGATTTATTTACTACAGATTTTACTATCATATCCTGCGGGCGGATTATTTCTTTTTCATCAACGTAATTCTTTATGAGCTCAACAAATTCTTTCCCGTATTTCTTTGCTTTTCCTGTACCTACTCCTGTAATATTTTGCAATTCTTCAGTAGTTACCGGATATTGAATTGCCATATCTTCTAATGAGGGATCCTGAAATATTACAAAAGGAGGCAGATTCAATGTCCTGGATGTTTTCTTTCTCAGATCCTTAAGAATACTAAACAGTTCTTCATCAACAGTTCCGCTTTTCATAGCGGGTGTAATTATTTCATCATCGTCTTCCGTATCTTTATACACATGATCTTCGGTCAGCATGAATGAAAATGGATTTTTAAGAAATTCATGACCTTTTTCTGTAAGCTTAAGCAATCCATAGTTTTCAATTTCTTTTTCAACAAGCCGGGTGATCAAAGCCTGTCGAATTACAGCACCCCAGAATTTTGTGTCCTTTTCATCACCTATGCCAAAAAGTTCAATTTTATGATGCTTATATGATTTGACTGCATTATTTTTAACTCCTGCCAGAATGCTGGCAACATGGTCGGCCTTAAATTTCTCTTTTACAGCAAGTATAGCTTTCAGTGCTTTCACAATATAATCTTTACCTTCAAACCGGGTTTTAGGATGCAGGCAATTATCACAATTATCGCAGTTATTTCTCATTTCCTCGCCAAAATAACTAAGTAACTGTTTTACCCTGCACACTGAAGATTCAGTGTAGGATACTGTTTCCAGTAACAGTTGTTTACCAATTTCCTGCTCAGCAACCGGCTTTCCCTGCATAAATTTTTCAAGTTTCTGAATGTCTTTATAGCTGTAAAATGCTATGCATTTACCCTCTCCTCCGTCTCTTCCTGCCCTGCCTGTTTCCTGGTAATAGCCTTCAAGACTTTTTGGTATATCATAATGTATCACAAACCTTACATCAGGTTTGTCAATTCCCATACCAAATGCTATGGTTGCAACAATAACATCAACATCTTCCATCAGGAATTTATCCTGGTTTTCAGTTCTGGTGGCCGAATCCATTCCTGCGTGATATGGTAAGGCCTTAACACCGTTTACTTTCAGAGTTTCAGTTAATTCTTCCACTTTCTTTCTACTCAGACAATAAATAATTCCTGATTTTCCGGGATTATTTTTGATGTATTTAATTATTTCTTTTGTTACATTTTCTTTGGAACGAACTTCGTAATACAGATTAGGCCTTCTAAAAGATGATTTGAATACATTTGCTTCCAGCATGCAAAGATTTTTCTGTATATCATGCTGTACTTTTGGAGTAGCAGTTGCAGTTAAAGCTATTAGTGGAGTGGGCCCAATTCTGTTAATAATAGGCCTTATCCTTCTATACTCCGGGCGGAAGTCATGTCCCCATTCTGATATGCAATGTGCTTCATCAATAGCATAAAATGAAATTTTAATCTTCTTGAGAAAGTTAATATTCTCCTCCTTGGTCAGGGATTCAGGTGCTACATACAGAAGTTTTGTTTTCTGATTCAGGACATCCTGTTTGACTTTCTCGATTTGCAGCTTTGTCAGTGATGAGTTTAAAAAATGGGCTATACCGTGTTCTTCACTAAAACTGCGCATAGAATCGACCTGATTCTTCATTAATGCAATAAGTGGTGAAATAACAATGGCTGTTCCATCCATAAGCAGGGAAGGCAGCTGGTAGCATAGTGATTTTCCGCCACCTGTAGGCATTAACACGAATGTGTCTTTGCCTATAAGTACATTTCTGATTATAAGCTCCTGATTCCCTTTAAAACTGTCAAATCCAAAATACTTTTTGAGAACCTCAGTCAATGAAATTTCTGTTCCAACCTTCATATCCACCTAAAATTACCTCTTTGATTATTTTATCTGGTTTAAAAATGCCTGTCTAGTTATATTATTATAAGAAATGATTTCTTATCTACCTAAAGGAATTAACTTTTATACGATTGATTATTAAAAAATGTTTTGTATTAGACATAAAAGTAACTTTCAAACTTAATAATTGAGAATTATCAATACATTTGTATAATTAAATTTATAAACTTTTTTTCAATTTTACTATATTCTGGTTTGTTTAATTTCCTAATTGAAATATCTGTAGATGGCAAAGGAAAAAAAAGGTGAAATGACTTTTCTTCAGCATCTGGAAGAGTTAAGGTGGCATTTTATTCGCTCATTCGCAGCTGTCTTAATTGCAGCAATAGCAGCCTTTATTTTTAAGGATATAGTATTTGATATGATAATATTTGGGCCCAGAACCCCGGATTTCTTTACCAACAGAATGCTGTGCAAGCTTGGTAAGTTAATAAACAGCCAGAGATTATGCATAAATTCAAATGCAAACCAGCTGCAGAATATTCACATGACCGGTCAGTTTCTGACTCATATTAAAATATCGATTATTGCCGGTATTGTTGCAGTATTTCCATATATATTCTATGAATTCTGGAAATTTGTAAATCCTGCTTTGTACGAAAGCGAAAAAAAGATAACCAGGGGGGCAGTTTTTTATAGCTCTTCATTATTCTTGCTGGGTATACTTTTTGGTTACTACGTAATATCACCATTATCAGTTCATTTTTTAGAAAATTACAGGGTAAGCGACAAGGTTATAAATGAGATAAACCTGATGTCCTATATCTCTATAGTTGCCACTATTGTACTGGCAAGCGGTGTTTTGTTTGAACTGCCTGTAGTAATCTACTTTTTAAGTAAAATTGGACTGGTAACACCTGATTTTTTAAAGAAATACAGAAAACATTCAATTATTATTATCCTTGCTTTATCGGCAATTATAACTCCCCCTGATGTATTTAGCCAGATTTTAGTATCTTTTCCCTTAATTGCTTTATATGAGATAAGTATTTCAATATCACGAAGGATTTACCGAAAACAGGAAAAGGAAAATCTGGCAGGGTAGTAATTATAAATTTTAAACGAATGAAATTACGTACTGAAAACTTAGTAAAAAGATATAGATCAAGAACAGTAGTAAAGTATGTTTCCTTTGATGTAGAGCAGGGAGAAATTGTTGGATTGCTTGGTCCAAATGGTGCTGGAAAGACAACTTCCTTCTATATGATAGTAGGACTGATTCCTCCCAATGAAGGTAAAATATTTCTTGATGATGAAAATATTACCAATGAGCCGGTTTATAAACGGGCCCGAAAGGGAATAGGCTATTTATCGCAGGAAGCTTCGGTATTCAGAAGACTAAGTGTTGAGGATAACATGAGGGCAATACTGGAAATGACAGATTTATCAAAGGAAGAGCAAAGGCAGCGAACAGAGTCGCTATTAAATGAATTCGGACTTAATAAAATAAGAAAAAGTCTTGGAATTCAACTATCAGGAGGAGAAAGAAGAAGAACAGAAATTGCCAGGGCCCTTGCTTTGAATCCAAAATTCATATTGCTGGATGAGCCATTTGCAGGTGTTGATCCAATTGCTGTTGAA
>CP070654.1:860932-865266 GCA_020354785.1 Bacteroidales bacterium | reverse complement strand
AAAACGTTATTAACAGGAAATTTAATATAGATTATGGAGTTATAAGATGGACCGGTGATCCTCTGGATGCATATATTGATATTAAAGCTATATATCCGACAAAAGCAGCTCTTTACGGATTGCTGGGCTATGATATGCCGGGAGAGGATGCTGCCAATGGTAACGGAGATAATGCTTTTAAGCGAAAGACTACTATCTATTGCCAGCTGCTTATGACAGATAAACTTATGAAGCCTACAATCAAGTATGATATATATCTGCCAACAGTTGATGAAGAGACAAGGACAATTATAAAAAATAAAATAAATACTGAAGAAGAACTTAATAAACAGTTTTTATCCCTGCTGGTATTAAACAGTTTTTATCTTTCGGATGATCCTGATAATTTATCTTCACCGTATTCAAACGCCGCAGGCGTCAACGCCAGCGAATTTTTATCAAATCAGCTGAGTCACTGGTTATCACAAATAAGTAACGATTATGATATAAGAGTTAACTACCGCCCTGACTTTGACAACCAGATGACCAATGATGAAGTGGAATTTGCCCTGTCAACCCAGCTGTTAAATGACAGGCTTACTATTGACGGGAATGTAGATGTAACTACAAATGCTGCTGCAGAATCTTCCAACAACATAGTAGGTGATTTTGATCTGGATTATAAGATAACAGAAAAATTCAGGCTTAAAGCCTATAACCATTCAAATGATAATCTCCTGACTGAAGTATCTCCTTATACACAGGGTGTAGGCGTTGTATTTAAAGAAGAGTTCAATAGTGTTGGCGAACTATGGAAAAGATATTTACATGCAATATTTGGCAAAAAGAACAAGAATGCTTTAAAAAAATAGTTAATAACTATAAGCAAAAAATAATATTCAATTTTGATCGTTTTCATATTTTTATCGAAACTTTTAATCAGAACTAATTATGTTAATGTTATTACAACCGGATTTAACTGAGACTGCCGCAAATGTAGTAGAAAATGAAGTTGCAACAGATACAACAATGAAATTCATTGATCTTGCATTAAAAGGTGGCTGGGTAATGATACCTATAATTTTACTGTCAATAATTGCAGTCTACATTTTTTTTGAAAGATGGGGTGCCATTTCGAGAGCATCTAGAATCGACATAAATTTTATGAACAGGATCAAAGATTATATTCATGAAGGGAAACTAGACTCTGCTCACGCTTTATGTCAGTCATATAAAAATCCTATAGCAAGGATGATTGAGAAAGGAATTAACCGTATAGGGAGGCCGCTAAATGATGTTAGTGCTGCTATTGAGAACATTGGTAAACTTCAGATTTATCAGCTTGAGAAAGGATTGCCTATACTGGCTACTGTTGCTGGAGGCGCACCAATGATTGGATTTCTGGGTACCGTAATGGGTATGATTCGTTCTTTCATTGATATGTCAAAGGCAGGAAGTAATGTGGTTGTTTCACAATTATCAAGCGGAATTTATCAGGCCCTTGTTACTACTGTAGCAGGTCTTATAGTTGGTATACTGGCTTATTTTGCATATAATCTGCTGGTTTCAAAAGTTGAAAAAATAATTTTTCAGCTGGAGGCTACCAGTACGGAATTTATGGATTTGCTGAACGAACCGGCAAAAAAATAATATAAACAGGAAAATATCATGGATTTAAGGTCCAGAAGTAAAGTAAGCGTAGCATTTAGTATGGCAGGTATGACAGATATAGTATTTCTGTTATTAATCTTCTTTATGCTGACATCTACCCTGATTGTTGATAATGCTTTGAAATTATCTCTGCCTCAAAGTACAAACCAGGTATCGGAAAAACCGGTTATTACAGTGTCAATTACAAAAGATTTGGAGTTTTATGTTGAAAAGACCAGGGTTTCTGTTAATGAGCTGGAATCTGTTCTGAAACAAAGACTTGACTTTAGAATCGAACCCACAATTTCTCTATATGCTGACAGAGCCGTACCTCTTGAACAAGTTGTGAAAGTTATGAACATAGCTAAAAACAACAAGTATAAATTAATACTGGCCACGACACCGGAAGAATAAATTTTATAACAATGCCTAAAGATAAAAATGGCATATTAGGAACTATCATTTTTCATAATATACTTTTTCTGATCTTGTTCTTTTTTGGTTTTATAGAGCCCAAAGAACCTCCGGGGATGGAAAGTATAGTTATTAATTTTGGTGATGAAGAGACTGGAAGCGGACCAGCAGAACCGGGTGAGACGCAGGAAATACAGGATGTCCGGGAACAACCTGAGCCACCTGCGGAAGATATCAGCGTTGTTGAGGAAGCAAGGGATGAGATTATAACCCAGGATTTTGAAAAAGCGCCGGCAATACCAGAGAAGAAAACAGAAAAAAAGCAGGATGTTGAAAGAGTTGAAAATAAAGTTAAAGAAGAAGCGGAAAAACCCGTAGAAAAACCAAAGCAGGTTAATAAGCGTGCTCTTTATTCGGGCAAGAACAAATCATCCGATTCCAACAACTCCGAAGGTATAAAAGATGACGGTGGCAACCAGGGAAATCTCAATGGCAGTGTGGAATCCGATAATTATTCACTCGGACTGGGCGAAGGAGTATCTTTCGATCTTGAAGGCCGGGGCTTTGTATCTCTTCCGAAACCGGAACTTAATTACCAGAAACAGGGAATAGTAAGAGTTGAAATTACCGTGGACAGACAGGGAAATGTTGTTAATGTTAATCCGGGCGTCAAAGGATCAACCACCCTGGATACATATTTACTGAATATTGCCAAATCAGCCGCATCAAAGTCAAAATTTACTGCCAAACCAGATGCTCCTTTTCATCAGAAAGGATATATCATTTATCATTTCAAACTCCAGTCGGATAATCTTTGAGATTTACGATTTACGATTAACGATTTGAGATTTAAGATTTGGGATAGGGTAATACAGGAATAAGGGAAATAGGGGAAATAGGGGAAATAGAGGAGTTAAAAATCGTTCAATCCGACTTCTTTAAGTTTGTTTTTATCAATGAGTTTTGCATTGTTGAACAGGGTGTTATTCTCGCTTAATATCCGGTTCAGTACTCTTTTTATATTATTGCGCGGATTGCTGTCCTTGTTCCTTACGATATGGGCAATTTCTTTGAACTGGTCTTTAAGAGGCTTGTATTTCCAGCTCTTTTTCAGCACAGGCTCCAGGATGTTCTCATATGTTTGAGAATCATTGTCATAATACCATTTAACACCTGTATAACTAAGGAACTTACTGTTTTTAGGTTGCATAGAAATATCCAGTCCGGTAATAGGACAGGTTTTAACTTTACTGGTCTCTGGTTTATGTATGCTTGCAGGTTTTTGTTCTTCTGTATGGTGATGGTAAAATATTCTTTTAATGTTTGAGTAAACCTTATTTATAACATTATTACTCATTATTCAAAATGTGTATTTATATATATGCAATTTAGAAAATTAATAGTCCTTTGTCAAATTATTTGATTCTGAGTTATTACTATTTTATTAATATCGACTGGGTATATTATTTAAAGAATAAAAAATCATTGGATTTCATTACTTTGGTGTAAATTTGCGGGAATTTTAAAGCATGAGATACAGTTTAGTTACCATAGGATGCCAGATGAACAAGTCGGATAGCGAACGTGTGCAGACCGTAATTGATGGTATGGGTTATCAGTGGACTCATTACGAAGAGGAAGCGGATTTGCTGGGAATTTTAGCATGCTCGGTGCGCCAGAAATCTATTGACAAAGTCTATTCAAGGATTAGTAAATGGAACAAATGGAAGAACCACAGAAATCTTATCACTTTTATTTCAGGATGCATACTCAAATCTGATGAGGAGAAGTTTCTGAAATTATTTGATCTTGTTTTCAATATAAGTGAACTGCCGCATCTTAAGAAAATGATAAGCCAGTACGGGATAGTAACACCAATAAGCAAAACAACCGCTGAAGAGAAACAAATTGAATCTGCAGAAGCATCCATAAGCTATTCCAGGCCTGAAGAAAAAATAAAAGACTTCTGGGAAATAACACCTTCCTATACATCCCCTGTGGAAGCATTTATACCGATACAAAACGGATGTGATAAATTTTGCACTTTTTGTGCAGTACCCTATACAAGGGGCAGGGAAATATCCAGACCGTCGGCAGACATTTTGAAAGAACTTAAATACCTTGTTAATAATGGTTATAAGTCCATTACTTTACTGGGACAAAATGTTAATTCTTATGGCCTTGACAGGACAGGGGATGAACTGACTTTTACCAGGCTGTTAAATGCAATAGGTGAATTTGGGGAATCTTCAGGTAAGGAATTCCTGGTTTACTTTACCTCACCTCATCCA
>CP070654.1:856477-860832 GCA_020354785.1 Bacteroidales bacterium | reverse complement strand
CCATAATAACACTATGATCTGCTGCATTCAATTCTATTGTTTCCGGGAATAATGTTTTTTGAGCCATCGGAGTATTGTTAGCAAGTGATTTAATATATTTTTCAAAGAGAATACGTTCATGCGCCCTTTTCTGATCAATTATCATCAGCCCTGATTTCACTGAAGTAAGAATATACCTGCCTTTTAATTGAAAAATATTACTTGTTGAAAGCAGGTCTGATGATTCCAGAGTCTTTTGTTCGGGTATATCATCCATTCTAAATGAGTCAGGATGATCTTTATCACTGGCAAATCCGTCATATAACTTATCCCAGTTTTCTTTCAGACGGGATTCTTTCTCGCTAACATAGTCTTTTCCCTTAGAATATGATTTATAGTCTTTACTTGTTTCAAATGGGTTGTAATCAGGGTTTATTGGGACTTCCGGAATATTTATTTCAGTATCTTTCTTTAATGAAGGTATTTCAATAACACCATTATTATTAAAATCAATTGAAGGTGTAATACTGAATTTTCCTAATGCTTCTTTTACTGCAGCCTTAATAATTTGAAAAATTGCCTGTTCATCTTCAAATTTAATCTCGGTTTTTGTCGGATGAATATTAATATCTATTGTTCCGGGATCAGCCGCCATAAATATAAAGTATGACGGAATGGAGTCGGGCTGTAAAATCTTTTCATAAGCGTTCATTACTGCCCTGTGAAAATAGGGATGGCGCATATAGCGGTTATTTATAAAAAAGAATTGCTCCCCGTAAGTTTTTTTGGCATATTCAGGTTTGCCGATAAATCCTTTTAATCTTACCAGGCTGGTATCAGTGCTTATAGTTGTTAAATTCTGATTTATTGATTTACCGAATATGTGAATAATTCTTTGCTTGACAGTTGATTTTGGCAGATTGTAGATTTCAGACTCATTATGTGACAGGGACATTTCAATATCAGGATGTGCAATTCCTATTTTCTGAAATTCATTTATTATGTGTTTTAATTCGGTACTATTGCTTTTTAAAAATTTCCTTCTTGCAGGGACATTAAAGAATAGATTCTTTACAATGATATTTAATCCGTCCGGGCATACCAGCTGCTCCTGAGTAACAACCTGAGAACCGCTTATTTCAATCAATGTACCTGTTTCGCTATCAATCTGTTTGGTTTTTAAGGTAACATTTGCAACGGCTGCAATTGAAGCCAGGGCTTCTCCCCTGAATCCCATTGTTCTGATTTCAAATAAATCGTCGGCTTTCCTGATCTTTGATGTAGAATGTCTTTCGAAAGCAAGACCGGCATCAGCATCTGACATGCCATACCCGTTGTCAATTACCTGAATAAGATTTCTACCCCCGTCTTTAGTATATACTTTTATTGATGTGCTCCCTGCATCAATTGAGTTCTCCACCAGTTCCTTTACGACCGATGCCGGCCTTTGAATAACCTCACCTGCAGCTATTTGATTAGCAACAGAATCAGGGAGTAACTGGATAATATCTGCCATATAAGTCCCTTTACCTATCGGAAAAAGAATTTGACAATTATATAATAAGCAATAGCAAGCAGAATAGCAAAAATAAGGATTAATCTTAAGGAACTGTATCTGTTGACCGCTCTTGATTTTTTCAGATATCCACGCATTGTTCCTCTTACAATTTGCGGTTTGTAATCTTTAGTTTTTTCCAATCCCATTTCACGCTTGATTTTTTCTTCTCTTTCCTTGAGTTTTTCCTCACGCTCATCATAAAAAACAGGTATATAATTGAATGTCTTTGGCTTAGCCAGCCTAAAAAATCTCAGTAATGCCATAATAATTAATTTTGTCCAACAAATTTATTTAATATTTACAGATAATTATTTCAATACAAACAAAAATTATGCAAAACTTTTTTACTTTATTTGTATTAAGTATAAATATTAATTATATTATTTCCATGATTTATAGGTTGTTTGAAATTAAAACGACCATTCATACAATAAATTAAATTAAAGAAACGATTATTTTTTAAAATACATTATAATTACTCAAGCAAATGCAACAGATTAAAGATAACCTGGTTGAAGCCAGAAAAATACTGGATGAATTCATTTCAGATGATCAAAATATTAATAACATAGTTGAAGCCGGAAGGATTATGGTAAATGCAGTATCTAACAATAAAAAGATTTTATCATGCGGTAATGGAGGTTCAATGTGTGATGCAATGCATTTTGCAGAGGAGCTTACAGGCTTGTTCAGGGAGGAGAGAAGATCAATTCCGGCGATATCTATTTCAGACCCTTCACATCTGACCTGTGCAGCAAATGATTATGGATTTGAAAATATATTCTCCAGGTATATAGAAGGAGTAGGTCAGTCGGGAGATGTATTGCTGGCAATAAGTACCAGCGGTGACTCCCAGAATGTGGTTAATGCAGCAGTAACCGCCAGGACAAAAAACATGACTATTATTGGATTAACAGGAAAAGAGGGAGGGAAACTGGCGCCACTTTGTGATATAGAAATAAGGGCTCCTTATACAAGGTATACAGACAGGACACAGGAAATACATATTAAGGTAATACACTCACTAATACATTATATTGAATCAAATATTTAGTAATTTAGTTACGCAGGTATAAGATATCGTATGAAGAGAAGACTTATAATATGGTTTATATTAATATTCTTAATTGAGAGTTTATTTATTTCCTGTATTGACAGAAATATTACTAATATATCCGAATCTTTAGAAATAAATTCAAGTTATTCCCTGCCTATCGGAGACGTATCATATGATATAAATGACTATTTTGAATTGCTTAAAGACCTTGGCCTGGATACTATACAACCTGACACACTGCAAATAGATACAATTCAATCACAATATGGCGATTCGCTTGGTTTGGTCGAGTATAATGATACTTTATATGAGAATATCAGGTATGTTGTGGATACATTGATATACAATCCGTTTGACTTCAGCTCACTGGGGAATGATCTTGAAAAAATAAAAGCAGTTACTTTTGTGTCAATTATAAATAATGACTTTCCTACTGAGACACGTTTGCAGGTATATTTTGCTGACGGATCCCAGGCCATAATTGATTCATTGTTTGGCAGCGGTCCCTATCTTTTTACTCCTCCTGAGCTGGATAATGACGGAATTCCTGTGGACAGGCCACTTGAAATTGTTAATACTCCTGTTTCCGAGTACGTAATTGAAAATCTCGCTGATATCAGGAATATAATAGTAAACGGATATGTAAAAACTCTCAGGCCTGATATTAATATTTCAAAATTTTATTCTTATTATATTCTTTCCATCCATATAGCTGTAAGAATCGAATTGGAATTTAATACTTCAGAGTTTTAATTTCACAAGGTAATAATGGTAAGATCAATCATATTATTATTATTAGTACTCTCTGTTTCATTTTCAGAAATCCGGTCCCAGCAAAGTAATACTCTGTTTTTTATGCATTCTGTTTCACAGTCAAATTTTATGAATCCTGCTGTGCAGGCAGAGTGCAGGTGGGTTATCGGTCTTCCCGTGCTATCTTCAGTACATTTCAATCTGGCAAATAACGGATTTACTGTAAACCATCTTCTGGAAAGCCAGGAAGAAGGGATTTATACTCTTGATGCAGAAAATTTAGTAAAAAGGCTGGCAAGTACTAATTATTTATCTTCCGAGTTGTATACTCATTTAATCGCTATAGGACACAAAAGAAAAGACTATTATTTCACATTTTCAATAAGAGAAAGGGACGATTTTATAGCATTCTATCCTAAAGATTTATTTGCATTCGTCTACAAAGGTAATACACAGTTTGAAGGTGAATGGATGTCATTAAAGGGTACAGGAGTTCAGTTCAATCATTTCAGGGAATATGCAATAGGAGTATCAAAAAAATACGATGATTACAGAACATTTGGAATAAGGGGGAAACTTCTTTTTGGCAAATTAAATCTTAATACAAGAAGATCTGATATAGGATTGTTTACAGTACCAAATACATTTGACTTGATTTTTGTAAATGACATTATTGTTAATGCATCCCTGCCTGTAGGCCTGGAGATAGATGCGTCGGGTAACTACAATATAACTGATGATTATTATACATCGATACCCGATATAATATTTAACAGAAGAAATTACGGGTTGGCTTTTGATGCAGGTTTTATTTACGAATATGACGAGAAAATTACTATATCAGGCAGCATCCTGGATGTGGGAGCTATATATTACCGTACTGATTTAACCAACTATGATGTTGAAGGCGAATTCTTTTATGACGGGCCATTATGGGATACAGTGCCTGCTGAAAGCTACCTGGAAGATATAGTTAATACTTTCACAGATGGCAGTATTATTGATAAC
>CP070654.1:851995-856377 GCA_020354785.1 Bacteroidales bacterium | reverse complement strand
TAACAATGTAAAAATTCTGTTGAAACTTTGATGATCTATAACATCATTTTGTAATGATATTTGTCATTTTTTTAAAAAAGAGCAACAAAAAAGTCCCGATTAAAAACCGGGACTTATTAATACCTAAAACTAATAAACCCTATCAAATGAAAATCTAGCGACTGTACTAAATACTACCCTTAAATCTAAATAAACATTAAAAAATTTAACAAATGAAATTTAATCTTATTTTTGTCAAATATAGAGCAAAAAACCTTCAGTTATAAATAAAAAACAGTGATATATATTATCTACTAGTGATGATATATATCATTCCTTGTGATAATAAAAAAATAATCCCGGTTACCCGGGATTATTAAACACCTAAAACTAACTAAATCCTATCAAACGAAAAAACTTACATTGGTACTAATTATTAACCCTTAATCTTGCTAAACCTTAATCTTTTCAACTATGAAAAAACCTGTTTTTTATTTTGTTAATTAAATGTACGAACAAAATAAAAAACTGTTATTAAGAATCCAGTGATATATATTATAATAAAGTGGTGATATTTATCACTTTATTGAATTCTTTTAAGTCTTATATCAACGGCATTTTTATGCGCGATAAGTTCTTCAGCTTCCGCCATAATTTTAATTGCAGGACCTATCTTTTTTAATCCCTTTTTACTGACTTTTTGAAAGGTTATTTTCTTAACATAATCATCCAGGTTTAATCCGTTATATACTTTGGCAAATCCATATGTAGGCAGAGTATGATTCGTCCCTGACACATAATCGCCAGCACTCTCAGGCGTATAGTTGCCTATAAATACTGAACCTGCATTAATTATTTTTTCGGCTATATTTCCGGCATCTCTTGTACAAATTATTAAGTGTTCAGGAGCATAAGTGTTAATTATTTCTATCATTTCATCCCTGTTTCTCATAACCAGAATTTTACTATTTTCCAGTGACTGCCTGGCAAATTCTTTTCTTGGAAGGTTAATCAATTGTTTCTTCAGTTCTTCCCTGACATTGTCAATAAGCTCTTCTTCAGTTGTTACAAGAATAACCTGGCTGTCGGGATTATGTTCTGCCTGGGATAATAAATCTGAAGCAACAAATTCCGGATAGGCACTGGAATCGGCAATAACGGCAACTTCTGAGGGTCCAGCAGGCATATCTATTGCCAGACCATCTAAAGTAACAAGTTGTTTGGCTGCCGTCACATACTGATTCCCCGGGCCAAATATTTTATAAACACCGGGTACCGTTTCAGTACCATACGCCATAGCACCAATAGCCTGTGCACCTCCTATCTTAAATATTCCTGTAACCCCTACAAGTTTTGCACAATACAAAATCACCGGATTTACCTCTCCGTTTTCATCAGGCGGAGTGCATAGGATAATCTCCTGGCAGCCGGCTATTTTTGCAGGTATACCCAGCATAAGAACCGTTGAAAACAAGGGCGCTGTCCCCCCTGGTATGTAAAGTCCTATTCTTTCTATAGCCATACTTTTCTGCCAGCATTGCACACCTTTTGTTGTAGTAATAATTTTTACATCCTGTTTTTGTGAGGAATGGAACTTATCAATATTATTTTTAGCAAGATGAATTGCCTGTTTTAAATTTTCACTGACACTGCTTTCAGATTTGTTTATTTCGTTCTCAGTGACCAGAAAGCTATCCAGATCAACCCTGTCAAATTTCTTTGAATACTTTTTCAAAGCTGAATCCCCATTTTCCCTTATGTCGGTCAATATTTTCAGGACAATATCATTAATTAACTTATTATCATATAAAGGCCTCTTTAAAATATCTTCCCACTTGCCCTGTTCAGGATATCTGATTATTTCCATAATCTTATTTTATTAATATTAATACGCTTATTCATTGCCATAAAATTACCGGAAATTAACAGCACTATTCCAATTATGGCTGACTTATGTAAATTATAGTCTTCAAACAGTACTGATACTGTAATTGCTATTAAGGGCACGATTAAAATTATATATGATGCCCTGTCAGGCCCGATATTCCCTATAAGCTTTAAATACGCTCCGAATGCAACGATTGATCCCAATAATGCCAGATAACCAAGTGAAATTATATATGATGCTGACAAATCAAAGCTAAATTCTTTCCCTGCAATTAATGCTACAATAAATGTAAAAATTGAACCATAGGTCATACCAAATGCATTCGTTTGAATCACAGGAAGTTTATTTTTTTGATTATATGCAGATGTGATATTACCCAGTGATGCTAAAACAACCGAAATCAGGCATAATATTAATGCAAAAAAGTTACTGTCAGATAAACTGAATGCCCGGAATTCATTTTGAAATATAATTAATGTGCCTGCAAAACCAAGTATACCTCCAATAAGAACCTCTTTTCTGAGGGATGCTTTAAGTATTATAGAGTTAAAGAAAATATTTAAGAATATTATTAACGAAAATACAATAGCAACCAGTCCGCTGGTTAAATTTAATTCTGCAAAATATACAAGCCAGTAATTGATGCTAAATAAGGATAAGCCCTGCAACAATATATAGAAATGACTTTTTAGCGAAAATTTTAAATTCAGCTTAAATATCCTGCATATTATTAATAATAAAACTCCGGCAATTGCAAATCTGTATGCAACAGACAATAAAGGATTGACTGTACCCAGCTGGAATTTTATAGCATACCATGTAGTGCCCCAGATTAATGCCGGAATTGAAAACAGAAAAAAGTTATTTATCTTCATTTTTAATTTTAAATTATCATTTTTTCAATTGAAGTCACAAGTATACCTTGTGCACCATATTCCTTTAACTTGTTAATTACTTCCCAGAATTCATTCTCGTTAATAACAGAATGCAATGAGCTCCATCCTTTTTCATAAAGTGGAATAATTGTGGGACTCTTCATACCTGGTAATAACTTCACGATTTTATCAAGTTTATCATTGGGGGCATTAAGCAGTATATATTTATTATTTTTTGACCGCTGAACAGATTGAATCCTGAATAATAAATCATCGAGTATACTTTTTTTCTCTTTTAACAAGTGTGGAGTTACTATAATAACAGCCTCAGAATGACAGATTACTTCAACTTCTTTAAGCCTGTTGCCCACTAATGTGCTACCCGAGCTTACTATATCGAAAATTGAATCAGAAAGACCAATACCCGGTGCAATTTCAACTGAGCCACTTATCTCATGAATTTCAGCATCAATTTTGTTTTCCATAAGATACTTCTGCAATATTCGCGGGTAAGCTGTTGCTATTCTCTTTCCCTGAAAGTAATCCTTGCCGGTATATTTTTCTGTTTGTGGTATAGCAAGGGATAACCTGCATTTAGCAAATCCCAGCCTTTCTATTATCTTAACGTCTTTACCTTTTTCCAGCACAACGTTTTCACCTACTATCCCTATATCTGCCACCCCGTCAAATACATACTGAGGGATATCGTCATCACGGACATATAATAATTCCAGCGGAAAGTTCCGGCTAACAGATACCAGTTTTCTTTTCCCCTCCTGTGTTAATATTATTCCACAATCTTCAATGAGCTTTAAAGATTTTTCATTTAGTCTTCCCTGCCTCTGAACCGTTAATTTTAAATTATCCATAGCATTATTGTTAAACAAAAAAAGGTCTGCAGTATCTGCAAACCTTTTTTATTAATATTTTGATTTTACACATACCACATCTTCTTATAGCGGAACTATAAGTGACCCCGAATGCCTGGTATGTGCTTTAATAATTTTCATATCTTAATTTTCGAGTTGCAATAATAGAAATATTTTGCCAGAATATCAAATTATAACTTATCATGTTAACGAAAATATATAAGTGTTATCTGCCAGATGACTATCTTAAAGATCCTTTATTAACACGTTTTTGGATGATTTCTCCAGTTCTTTGCCGAATGTATCAATTATTGAAGAAATACTCTTTAATTCATCTGAATGATTAACAGGCAGAGTATCTATTCCTCTTTCATCAAGGCTCTTTATAACATAACTTATACTTAAACGGCTGGGATCCTGTGCCGGCTGGTAAGCCATTTCTTTTACATTTTTAGTTACTGTTTCTGATAATATTTTGACTTCAGATAATTCATATATAATTTCCCTGACTAATCTCACCGGGATATCCAGTTTATGAGAAATTTCACTTGCTGTCATTGCAGGTAATCCGGTTGAAAAATTCTTTACTATCTGTTGTGTTATCAGAAGAGATAGTATTTTTTTATAGTGACTGCTAATATTCAGGATATCTGTTTCATATTCATAATTTTCAACATTCTGGTAGGCAAATGCAATTTCTGCTCCGAATAAAACTATCAGCCAGCTGAATTGTAACCACATTAAGAACAATGGCAGGGCAGCAAAACTTCC
>CP070654.1:847510-851895 GCA_020354785.1 Bacteroidales bacterium | reverse complement strand
ATAAAATATTATAGAATCTAATTATGGATTGGAATTTAAACGAACCTTTTTGTCATAATCTTCCTACAAAGGCTAATCCTGATTCTGGAACTATTTTAGTGACCGGTGCTACAGGATATGTTGGCGGACGGCTAGTACCGGAATTATGTAACCGGGGTTACAAAGTTCGGGTATTAGTCAGGAGTAAATCACCGGAGCATGCAGAATTATGGCCGGATGCGGAAATTACTGTCAGTGATGTTTTAAATTATAACAGTTTAAAAAAAGCACTGAAAAATGTTCAGGTGGCATATTATCTCATACATTCTATGTTGCTGGGACAAAAGGATTTTGAGTTAGCTGATATTGAAGCTGCTATTAATTTCAGAAAAGCTTCGGAAGAAAATGGAGTTAAGCGGATTATTTATCTGGGAGCTCTTGGTGATATCCGTTGTAATTTATCTAATCATTTAGAAAGCAGGATAAGAGTTGCAAATGAATTATCAAAGGGAAAGACACCTGTTACAATACTGAGGGCAGCGATAATATTAGGGTCAGGAAGTGCTTCTTTTGAAATAATTAAAAACCTGGTTAACAATGTTCCTGTCTTACTTGTACCAAAATGGGCCAGAACAAAATGCCAGCCTATTAGTATAAGAGATGTTGTTAAATACCTTGTTGGAGTACTTGAAATTGAAGAAACCACAGGAAAATCATTTGACATTGGAGGAAAGACATCTCATTCATATAAAGAAATGTTACGGATATTTTCAACACTTTTACATAAGAAGAGAATATTTATAAATTTCTTCTTTTCTAATCATTCTTTTTACGGATATATAACAAGCCTTCTTACACCTGTCCCCGCGCCAATAGTACGGGCATTAATTGAAGGAGGGTCATGTGAGGTTTTATGCCAGTCTGATGAAATCAAGCAATTCCTTGATTTCGATACCCTTTCATATACGGAAGCTATAGTTTTGGCTCTTGATCGTGAAGAACAGGACAGGATAAGTACAAGATGGTCTGACTCATATCCACCAGCACACGAATTATCTATTAAACTAAATGAGATTGATACACCGGTATATACAAGCACATATTCACTATTAACAAAAAAGAATCTTTCATCACTTTTTAATTCTATTTGCAGGATTGGAGGGAAGGAAGGATGGTTTCATAATAACTGGATGTGGAGATTGAGAGGAACAATAGATAAACTATTGATGGGAGTTGGGACTTCCAGGGGAAGGAAAAGTATTCATTCATTAAGAATTAATGATGTGATCGATTTCTGGAGAATCGAAGATATCAAGTGGAACAAAAGGATATTATTACGTGCTGAAATGAAATTGCCCGGAAAAGCATGGCTGGAATTTACTATTAATAACCAGAATGAAAATAACTTATTGTCAGTAAATGCATATTTTCAGCATAAAGGAATACTAGGAAAAATATATTGGTACATCTTCCTGCCTTTTCATTATATTATCTTTAATGAACTGCTAAAACAAATAGAAAAAAGAAGCTAATTTTTAAAGAGAATAATTATTTCATAGAAAATTATTATTCTTATATAATATTTTTTTAATTATATTAAAGGAATAGCTGAAATGTAAATAAACAATATATTATTGTGATATGTTATTACAAATGTTAGAAAACACGAATTTGATTTGATATATTCTTTTGATTAAATAATGTATAAGCCTGGATATAAATCATAATAAAAGGTATCTGCAGATAAGAAGCTAAATATAAGACCAGTGAAGTATTTAAAATGGAAATATAAAGAAGGATTCATAATATCATTTGGATTGTTATTATTAGGCTTTGCTATGGAATTCTTCCTTGGAAATCATAAAATAAAGCTTAGCTGGCCTGTTAACATATATTGTGCATTGGGCTTTATTTCATTGATGGGTATTATTAATTATTATTATAGGGGACATCAAATTGTTAAATGGCTTTCAAGCAAATATGCTTCAGTAAGCATTATTTCAACCTTTTCTTTACTTGTGTTGTTAATAGGTTTTATTCCCCAGAGTGGAAGTTTTGCTAATAATGCGATTAGCAGACTGGGATTGAACAGCTTAACATCAAGCTGGCCATTTTCCATTATTATTTTATATTTTCTGTCTGTTCTTGGATTTGTAATATTAAAGAAGTTAACCCCGCTTAAAAGAAAAAACATTGGATTCCTGTTAAATCATACAGGTTTATGGGTAATTGCTTTTGCAGCAGGTCTGGGAAATGGTGATTTTAAGAGATTAGTAATGGAAGCAAATCTGGATAATACAGTATGGCATGCATTTGACAGAAATAATAAAACTTACGAAATGCCCCTTGCCATAAGATTAATAAAGTTTGATATTGAATCATATAATCCGAAAATTGCGGTTATTGATAAAGTTACAGGTAAAATATCAGGAAAGAGAAATAAAAATGTTTCAACTATTGAAAAAACAAAACAGATCATAATGGGAGAATTTAATATTACAATTAATAAATTTTATAAAGAATCATACTGGTTCGGGAGTTTATTCAAACCTGTAGAATATACCGGGGCGGCTCCTTCAGCACTGATTAGTGTTGTGAATATTAATTCCGGAGATACAATTCAGGGATGGATAACAAGTGGAAGTTATAAACTAAGGGCTCAATCACTTCAACTTGATGAGAATAATTTACTTGTTATGTTGTCACCTGAACCAAGGAGATTCAGTTCTGAAGTACAAGTAATTACAAAAAGTGGATCAAGAAAAAGGGCGATAATTGAAGTAAATAAACCTTATAAGATTATGGGCTGGAATTTATACCAGCTTGGCTATAATCAAAAAATGGGTAAATGGTCTGAAATAAGCATTATTGAATTAGTAAGAGATCCCTGGCTGCCAGTAGTGTATGTTGGAATTTTTATGTTGATTGCAGGAGCTATTTTTATGTTTTGGCAGGGTAAGAGGATTTTGGATTAACGATTTAAGATTAAGGAGTAAGGGATAAGTATTTAAGAATAACGATTTTTAATTTATGAAGCAATAAAATGATTTGGGTAAATTATCCTCTGGTAGCCGGAATAATATTTTGTTTCTGGATTGCTGCAATAATAATATATGCATCTTCAGGAGGGAAAAAGATTTTTAATGTGCTAGGTGGTGTTCTTACAGTTATTGGAATTATTTCTTTAATGGTATTTATTATTACTTTGTGGAATAGTCTAGAGCGTCCCCCTTTACGTACTCTTGGTGAAACAAGATTATGGTATTCATTTTTCTTGCCTCTCACAGGTTTTATTACATATTTAAGATGGAAATATAAATGGTTTCTTAGTTATAGCTTAGGCATGGCAATTTTATTTCTCGTAATAAATTATTTCAATCCCGAAACATTTGACAAAACTCTGATGCCGGCACTTCAGAGTCCATGGTTCATACCACATGTTATTGTATATATTTTTTCATATGCCCTCCTAGCAGCTTCATCATTAGTCGCGATTAAAGGATTATATCTTGTTTATTCAGGGAGACCCTGGTTCAATACATTATTCCTGGCGGATAACCTTGTTTATATCGGCTTTGCTTTTCTAACATTAGGATTGCTCTTCGGTGCTTTATGGGCAAAAGCGGCCTGGGGCCATTACTGGACATGGGATCCAAAGGAGACATGGGCATTTCTTACATGGCTTGGTTATCTGATATATATTCATCTTAGGTTCTTTCACCCAAAAAAGATAAAGTTTCAGCTCTGGGTGCTGGCTCTGGCTTTTGTTATATTAATTATTTGCTGGTTTGGAATTAATTATCTGCCTTCTGCGCAAAACAGTGTACATACATATAATAGTAAGGTAAATTGATGGTTGGTAATAAATATTACATTATGGAAAATAAATACGATAAATTAAAGGAAATTATCGGGAGATATAAGTCTGCACTAATAGCATTTTCAGGAGGTGTGGATAGTACTCTGCTTGCAAAAGTAGCAGGTGAGATTCTTAATGGTAACGTTTTACTTGTCACCGCCTCATCGTCGACATATCCATTTTATGAACTGGAAGAGGCTAAGGAGCTGGCAAATTACCTTAATCTTAAACATAAGGTAGTTGTTTCAGAAGAAACCGATATACCCGGATTTTCTGATAATCCACCTGACAGATGTTATTATTGCAAAAGTGAACTTTTTACAGTCATTAAGCATATTGCCGATGCTGAGAAATATGATGTTGTCTTTGATGGAAGCAATGCTGATGATTTAAATGACTATCGTCCAGGGCGCAAGGCAATTAAAGAGAAAGGTGTGATTTCTCCTCTTAGTGATGCAGGTTTTTCCAAGCAGGATATTAGATTATTATCAAAAAAATATAAACTTCCTACTGCAGACAAGCCTGCCTATGCTTGTCTTGCTTCACG
>CP070654.1:842985-847410 GCA_020354785.1 Bacteroidales bacterium | reverse complement strand
ATACAGGAATCCAAATTTCAATTATCACACAGTACAAAATCATTGCTTATTGGTTAATGCTTTGCTGATAATATTGGTTCAAACTTAAAAAAATATAAGTTTCCTGTTGATCACAATCCGTTTGGGATACTTTACAATCCTGTCTCGATTAAAAACAATCTGGAAATTCTTTTAAGTAAAGAGTTAATGACTGAGGCAGATTTATATTACTTTAACAATCAGTGGATAAGCTTTAACCATTATAGTGCATTTTCAAATCCTGACAAAAAGGAGTGTCTCAGAAAAATAAATAACAGAATTAAAGCAGCTTCAAAATTCCTGAGTGAATCGTCTTACCTGTTCATCACTTTTGGTACAGCATGGGTTTATGAATTCAGGAAAACTGGTAAAATAGTGGCTAATTGTCATAAAATTCAGGCAGGTGAGTTTAAAAGGTATTTATTGGAACTTGGTAATATTGTTGACGATTATACCGGGTTTTATAGAAGATTGAAAGAATTTAATCCCGGAATAAAGGTAATTTTTACTGTTAGTCCGATACGACACTGGAAAGATGGTGCTGAAATGAACCAGGTGAGCAAATCAATACTCCTGCTTGCGATATATAAACTCAGAGAAAAATTTCCGGATATAAATTATTACCCCAGTTATGAAATTTTAATGGATGAGCTAAGGGATTACAGATTTTATGCAAAAGACATGCTGCATCTGTCGGAAACTGCAATTGAATATATATGGAATAAGTTTGTTTCAACTTATATTGATGATAAATCCAAAGCTATAATCATGGAAGTTGAAAAGCTTAACAAGGCAGTGAATCACAGGCCTTTTAACATAAATTCAAAACCTTACAGGGAATTCATACAAAGCCAGTTGAAAAATATTGAAGCTCTCGAGAAAAAATATCCGGAACTTAATTTTAATCCAGAGAGGGATTTTTTTAAATCCAGGCTTACAAGCTAAATTTTAAATCCAGGCTGTACCGTTTAATTTTAATTAACGGTAAATCTGCTTTAATACTATTATTTGTTTTTAGGTGATTTATATCACCACTTCCCGGTGATATATGTCAACATCAGGAAATGGAATTTTTTTTGTATCTTTTATAATATTCTAATTATTGTATAATCCCTTGAATATGAGAAAAATAATCAAATACTTAATAGTATTTTCTGTTATTCTTCTCATTTCATTTTTTTCTTTTTTATGTAATAGTCAAATCCAGCAACTTAATTCAGAAACCCAAAATTTAATACACGGTTACCTGTTACAAGTTGAGAAATATGAAAAAGAGAATAATAAAATAGAAGCCGCGAATTATCTTAATAAGGTGGCATATATATATTTACAGAATGGTTCAGGTATAAAATCAATCGATTATTTTAAAAAATCACTGTCTATAAACGAGGAGCTCGGGAACAAAAATGCTGTAATCACAATAAATAATAACCTTGGCTTTATATACTCGGAATATGGAGATTATCACAGCGCCCATAATTATTTCAATAAGAGTTTGAGCTTATGCAGGGAACAGAACAAAAAGTGGGATATAGCCAGTGGAATTATTAACGTCTCTCAGGTTTTATCCGAATTAAAAGACTATGAAAAATCAAATGAAGGTCTTGAAGAGGCTCTTAACTTAGGCAAAGAGATAAACAATTTTCAAATAATTAAGAATTGCTACGAACTTTTATATAAAAATTATGAAAAGCTGGGAAATAGCAAAAAATCTCTCGAATATTTTGATTTGTACGTATCACTGCAGAAGCACCTTCAAAAAAAAGAATTAGAATCACTGGAAACAAGAACAAAGGAAGCAGAAGCAAAAGCTTTTGCAAAAGAATTACAGTTAATGGATACTAAAGATACCCTTAATGAAGTTGTCAGGATTAACCGTGAAATGCAGTTAAAGAATCAACTGTTAAATAAGGAAAAAGCACTTAAAGATTTAGCTTTAAAGGAGGAAAAGGCAAGAAGAGGTGTGCTGGAAGCCAGAGTAAGAGCAAGAAGGATAGTGTTATTTACAGTTGTATCAGCACTATTACTGATGACCTTAATTCTTGCGCTGATTTATGTTCAATTTAACCAGAAAAAGAAAGCTAATGAATTACTTCATGATCAAAATATTGAAATTGAAAAACAAAGAGACATAGCAAACATACAGAAACAGAAAATTACAGATAGTATACAATATGCACAGAGAATACAGAATGCAATCCTGCCTCCAAGAGAGTTACTTGATAATCTGCTCCATGATTATTTTGTTTTATACAGGCCTAAAGATATTGTCAGCGGGGATTTTTACTGGATTACACAAAAGGAGAATATTTTAGTTCTGACAGCTGCCGACTGTACTGGTCATGGAGTGCCGGGCGGTTTTATGAGCATGCTGGGAGTCGCTTTTTTAAATGAAATTGTAAATAAGATTGTTATAAATAAACATATAAGTTCTTTACAGGCAGATAATATCTTAAATGAGTTACGGGTAAATATTATTCGTTCACTTCATCAGACAGGAAGAAGAGATGAGCCAAAAGACGGAATGGATATAGCACTATGTATAATTGATTTTGATGAAAACAAACTGCAGTTTGCCGGGGCACGCAATCCATTGGTTTTAATTAGAAACGGCGAGCTAATTCATTATAAGGCTGATAGGATGACAGTAAGTTACAGCCATAAGATGAATCAACCGTTTACTAAACATGAAATTAAATTAGAAATCAACGATGCTATATATCTTTTCACCGACGGCTACTGTGATCAATTCGGCGGAGATGAAGATTTAAAATTTGGTTCGAATAATCTAAAAGAATTGCTTCTAAGTATTTCTCAGAAACCAATGAGAGAGCAGCGGGAAATATTGATCAGCAATCATGAAGAATGGAAAGGAGCAAGAAATCAGTTGGATGATATACTGGTAATCGGGTTCAAATATGCAGGTAAAAGGAAAGTACTGGTAAAAGAACAAAAATATAACTGGGAAGACAAGAATATATTAATTGCTGAAGACACAGATATTAATTACTATTTCCTGGCAGAGGTTTTGAAATCAACAAATGCCCGGTTAATAAGAGTAAATAATGGCAAGGAGGCAGTTGAATACTGTCAATCAAACAATGTTGATCTTATATTAATGGATATTAATATGCCCAGGATGAATGGTTTTGAGGCCACACGAAGTATTAAAGAACACAAGAATGATATACCAATAATTGTGCAGACAGCAGTAGGCTTTGAAAATGAAGAGGAACTTAGCCTGGAATCAGGCGCAGATGACTATATTTCAAAACCAATTGATTTAAAAAGCTTCATGAATAAACTTGAAAAATTTTTAGGATAAATTTAAAATGCCATAGCAATGGAACCTTTAATAATTCAGGGAGGAGAGAACTCACCAAGTGTAATATTAAACAAGCAGGAAAATAATTTTGAAATTTCAGGAAGATCATTACCTGAAGAAGTAATAGGCTTTTATTCTCCTGTTATGAACTGGTTAGAAAAATATGTCAGGGATCCTAATGATAATACATTATTCAGGTTAAAGCTTGATTATATTAATTCTGCATCGCAAAGGGCAATACAGGAACTTCTTACTATTCTTGAAAAGATAAAAATTCAGGGTAAAGATGTTGAGATAGACTGGTACTTTATGGCAGATGATGACGATATGAAAGAGGCAGGTGAAGAATATTCTGAAACAATAGATATTCCTTTTAATTTTAAAAGCTATCAGATATAATATTTTTCAGTATTCAGGCGTCTTTTGGCCGGGATATTCCCTTGCAAATAATTTCCAGTATTGTTTTATTGTTGTTTTAACTTCCTTACTTAAGATTAATATACCAAACAGGTTTGGAATTGTCATTAAGGCAACAGTAATATATGAGAATGACCATATTACGGTTGTATCTATAAATGAAGCAACAAAGAAACCGACAACATATGCAAACCTGTATATCATGACATATTTTGATCCCCAGAGAAAGGTAACAGCCCTGTCACCATAATATGACCAGGAGATGGCAGTCGAAAAAGCGAAGAGTAACAAACCTATAGAAACTATATATTGTCCCGGATTACCAAGGAGTCCGCGTTTAAATGCTTCCGCAGTTAAGGGAGCACTGTGGATAAGCGATTTCCCTTCAAGGTAGAAATCTTTTGATTCCTCTGTTCTTCCGTCTTTAACAAGAATTTTACCTTTATAAGGTTTATTATTATTATTAAATACTGTTACATCAGAGGCAACGGATTCGGCATGTATTGCGGTAATATTATTTTTAATTTTCCCATTCTCGACCGTTAATTCTCCGTTAAATCCCGGTAATTTCTTAACAGCGTGTATATGATTAAATATAAGCTTCTTATCATTATCAAGAGTATCATTATATTTCCCGGCAAGAATTTCCAGATCGGTATATTGAA
>CP070654.1:838440-842885 GCA_020354785.1 Bacteroidales bacterium | reverse complement strand
AATATGCTGCCTTGTAGTTTTTATCTTATTATCATGCGAAAAGAAAGACGATTCAATCGTTAAAGAGAAATATTTTGATCCTCAGAATATTGATTCACTTGCTTTAACCAGTATTGACGGATTCTGGGATACTACGGATACGAATATAAATATATCAGTGTCTCATCTTTTTGCCGGTTATGACAGTAATTTAATTGCAGGTCGCAGGTATAGCGGAAACGAAAAGGGAATAGTTGTGAGTGTATTCAGCACAGAAGAAAAAGCAATAAATGCTTTTGAATTAAGAATAGAGAATGTTGCATGTGTAATCCTGACTTATGAACAGGCAGAAAATATTCAGGGGAAATGGTGGTATTCTGAATGTATTCCAAATATTGTATTTGTGAACCGGTGGAATACGATAATCGAAGTATTTCGTTATCACGTAGATTATGAAGAAGTTGAGAATGTTTTATATGATACTGCCAAAGAAATAATGAAAAGGATTGATAGCTTAAGTACGGAGATAGTTTAAAGAATACTAAATATTTAAATGCACTGTTTAATACAGGTTAGACGTAACTTTTACAATATAAGATCGTCTTTTATATAACGTATAATTAATCTTATGAAAGCAAAGTTCTTGGTTTTATTATTGTTAATGATAACCGGATTTATACATATTGTCCGGTCCGATACTACACCTGACATAGACTCGGTAAATACTGTTATGGAAGGAAAATGGGTTTGGAAAGATTGTTATGGCGGTTTTGCCGGATATTGTACCGACCTTCCCGGCCCGGGAAATCAACGCTCTGTAGTTTTTTCAAACACTGACACGGATAGTGTTTTGTTTGAGGTCTATAAAAATGATACCCTTTTATTATCAGGGAATACTATTTTTCAATACAGGAACACAACTTTCAACAGTCACTGGATTGTTGACCAGGATGTAGTTCGTGGGGCTGAGGAACTTGGACTGGATTATTACATTATTCGTAAAATCGATTCAAGCAGAGTTGAATTTATGCAACCCTGTATAGATTGTTATTATTATATATATGAAAAAGAGGATGTTGCTACTAATGTAATAGTCTTAAATAATGAAGGTAATTTATTCGTCTATCCAAATCCTGTTACAGGAAAATTATCTGTTAGCAGCAATAATATAATTACCGGTCTGGAAATTATAGATTTAACCGGGAAAATAGTCTTTAGCAGGAATTATATACCAGGAAGCATGAAAATCTCGGTTGATATTTCTCATATTAACAAGGGAATTTATTTCATAAAATCTTTCTCTTATAATAAATCATATGTTGGAAGAATATTGAAACTATAGTAACATTTTGATATATTATCAGTCTTATATTAAAAGTATGAAAAATGTACTAAACGAAATGGATAAAAAAATTATACTTTACATAATAAAAAGGGTGAATAAACGTTTGAATAATTAGTGTTTGGCATAAATATTGTATAGTAATAATCAGTAAAAGAAGTTAAGTAGTTTTTTCATAATAATTGTTTTAAGTAGGTTTAGGGTTAATAGTTAATGCTTTCAAGGCCCCGGAAATATTCGGGGCTTCTTTTTTCAGTCAGGCCTGATATAATTTTCTGAAAAAAAATTTTTAAACCAAATCACAGTTTAATTGTTCTGTTAATATTAGATCTAAGTAGTTTTAGGGTTACATTTGTTTTCAGAAGCCCCGGAGTAGTTCGGGGCTTTTCTTTTACCTCCCATAAAAGGGCTTTTAATTATAAAGGGTTGATTTTTCAGAGAGGAAAAGCATACTATTTTGTTGTGGTAGTTAATATAATGTTAAGATAAAAATATTTCATAACTTTATATAAACTAACTCAAACCCCTTAAAATTATGAAAGAACAATTAAATCTTTTCGTTGAAAGTTCTCAGCAATTTTTAAACCAGATTGCTACTGCTTTACCGCAGATTATTGGGGCTTTGTTATTGCTTATTATCGGCTGGATTATAGCAAAGATCCTAAAGAATCTGGTAGTTAGACTTCTGAAATTAGTCAGGTTTTCATTCTTAACTGAAAAAACCGGGATTGAAAAGTTCTTGAGAGAAGGAGGCATTAAGGTAACTGCCGTTGACATTATTGGTACATTAGTCTACTGGATAGTTATGCTTCTGGTTATTCTGGCGACATTAAACAGTATCAAACTAACTGCTGCATCAACACTGTTTAATGAGATTATGTTATTCATACCAAACGTAATTGTAGCTATTTTAGTTTTAATTATTGGTGTTTATTTGGCAAGGTTAGTCGGGCAGATTCTAACAACTTCTTTAAAGAACATGAAAGAAACTACCGCTGACACAATTGGCAGAATTGCTCATTATGCCATACTTATTTTAACTGTATTCATTATTTTGGGACAGCTAAACATAGCATCGGAAATAGTTACCAGTGCATTTCAGATCTTGTTTGGGGCGCTATGTCTTGCTCTTGGCCTGGCATTCGGATTAGGAGGTAAGGAATGGGCTGCAGATATTATAAGCAAATACCTTAAAAAGAAAAGTTAATTGAAAACAACATGTTCGCATAATTACTGTTGGGGAGGAGGAAGTAACTAATTTCAGAATAGAAAATTAAGGAAAGGGCTGTCTGTTTCAGGCAGTCTTTTCCATTTAACACTATATCAGAATCCTGAACCCATAGTTAGCAACAAGTTAAAAACAACTCATGAAATTCATAAAAATAATAGTAGTTAGTTTTTATTTATTTAATGTTCCCATCTGGGGCTCTGATAAAGGAAAACAGGAAGAAAGACTAATTACAGAAATAGATAAATCCTTAAGGCATGACTTGCTGGATGCCTGGTATCCGGTTTCCCTTGATACTGTTCACGGAGGATTTCTGAGTGATTTTACCTATAACTGGAAGCCTCGAGGTAGCCAGAATAAGATGCTTGTAAGCCAGACCAGGCATATATGGACAGCATCTGAAGCTGCAATATTTTATAAGGATGACCGCTACCGGGGAATCGCTGAACACGGATTCAGTTTTCTAAAGGACAAGATGTGGGACAAAGAGTACGGCGGCTTTTATACAATCCTTGATCGTAAGGGAGATAATACAGATAGTGACTTTGGAAATTATAAAATCGCATATGGCAATGCATTTGCAATATATGCACTGGCCACCTATTATAAGATGTCAGCAGATACTTCAGCCCTGAATCTTGCCCGAAATACTTTTTTATGGCTTGTCAAGCACAGCTATGATCCTGAATTCAAAGGTTATTTTAACATACTCAATAGAGATGGTTCCCTGCCATCCAATACAAAGAATGATGAATCAAGACCCCGTATACTTTACCTGGACAGAACAGGCTGGAAAGATCAGAATACTTCAATTCATTTACTTGAAGCTTTTACAGAATTATATAAAGTCTGGCCCGATAGTCTGCTGCATGAACACCTATGTGAAATGCTTGAATTAGTGAGGGATACAATAATGAACAAAAGAGGTTTTCTGGACCTGTTTTTTGAAAGGGACTGGACAGTCGTTTCCTTTCGTGACTCCTCTGAGACTGCAAGGAAAGCAAACTACTATTATGATCATATTTCTTTTGGTCATAATCTTGAAACAGCATACCTGATACTTGAGGCTTCTAGTGTTCTGGAAATCGAGGCCGATATAAAGACTTTATCGTACGCCAGAACAATGGTTGACCATGCACTTGAAAATGGCTGGGATGATAGCAGGGGCGGATTTTATGAAGCAGGTTATTATTTTAATGATACGGATGATATTTCGATAATTGACAATGCTAAAATATGGTGGGTACAGGCTGAAGGGCTTAATGCTTTGCTGTTAATAGCAAAATTTTTCCCGGAAGAAAATAAGTATTATAAGGCCTTCAGAAAACAGTGGGAATATATTATTAAGTACCTGGTCGACCATAAAAACGGAGGCTGGTATGAGGAAGGGCTGGATAACAGTCCGGATAAACTTAAAGCCCGCAAGGCATATGACTGGAAGATTAACTACCATAATGTGCGGGCATTGATGAATTGTATAAAGATGTTAAAGTCAGAGAAAGAACTATTGTATAAATTGTAAGTATAAAATCGTATTTTTATATATATGAAAAGACGTGATTTTATTAAAACTGGTGCTGTCCTTGGAGCAGTATCCCTAACAGGTTTTGGAGTTAATACTGTTGCCGGACCGGTTAGACCAGTAACCGAATTTCCCCGTTACAGGGGCTTTAATTTACTGGCAAAGTTTAGCGGCAGGGATCCGGGAAGGAAGTTTAATGAGGAAGACTTCGAGATAATGGCCGACTGGGGATTTGATTTCGCCCGCATACCAATGTCATACTGGAACTGGGCTTCTAAAGATGACTGGTATGCGATTGATGAGGAAGTACTTAAGGATATTGATGAAGTTATTGAGTACGGCAGGCAGTATAATATACATATAAACCTTAACTT
>CP070654.1:833858-838340 GCA_020354785.1 Bacteroidales bacterium | reverse complement strand
CTGTCTGTATATTTGTCAATTTCACTTAAATCCTCAATAAAAACAATTCTCTTTTTCATTTCATCGTGTAAATGAAAAGCATAATTAAGATGAAAAAACAGATACTCTATTTGATTATTATTTAGACAGCCTTTCATTAAAAGATTATTTGCCCAGTTTTGTTTTGTAGAATTTAATTAACTGATTACTAGTCAGTTCCCAATGATATTTTTTTGATATCCTGAGACAATTATTTGATATTTTATCGTAAACTAAAGGATTATTATGCAAATAAATGACCTTGTCAGCAAATTCCCTGCAATTACTGACTGAAAATCCTAATTCATTATTTTCAACAAATTCTTTCATTAATTGAGCCCTGCTAACAAGGATTGGTCTTCCTACTGAAGCATACTGGTATATTTTTGTGACTATTGTCTTATTAATCTCGTCTCTGTTTACCGGTGGTGTAAAAACACACACTTTACCTGCCAGCATATAGGAAGGTAAATCGTCAGTATCTATCCATCCTATAAGCGATACCAGTTCGTCAACATTTCTTTTCTTCGCATAGTCCGAAAGGTTAAATCCTTTTTGTATTTTCCCGGCAAGGACAAATTTTATGTTCGGTATTTTTTCCTTTATCAGTGGCAGGGCATCTATAACCATATCTATTCCGCGAAGTATATCTATTCCTCCGGCATAAAATAAAACATAATCGTTTTTATAATTCTCCTGAATTTCCTTTTTTATATTGTCTGTATTGAATATTCTTTTTAAAGGAGTATTAGGAACAATAATAATTTTATCCGGATTTACTTTCACTTTTTCTATATAGGCCAATCTCAGGGGCTCTTCAATTGTAATAACCAGATCTGCCCTTTTCAGATATTTTTTCTCATATTTTTTCCAGTTACTCAGGTGCTTTATTATTTTACCCACCAGAGTATTATAATGCGCGGTATAAATAATCCAGTTGCTATAGTATTCATGTTGATCACAAACAAGTTTTAATCCATATTTTTTACATAGTTTGTAACCCGTTTTCGATAGAGGTAAATCATGAACATGAAGGATATCTATTTTCTCATCCTTTATTATGCGATCCAGGTATTTTTCCCAGAATCGGAAATAAAAGGGTATTAATAATATTGCAATACTGCTTTTATAAATTAACCTCGATACGGGCTTTCTTATAACTTTAAAATAGTCAAAGTCTTCAGTTAAGGGTTTATCCATGAAAGTATAACAAGCTATAATAACTTTGTTACCTGCCAATGCAAGCGAATATGCCTCCTTTTCCACTCTTTCATCCGGAGGAAATTCTTTTTCCAGTACCATCAAAATATTCATTCACATATACTTTACAATAAATATCCCCAAATATTAACATTTTTTTGAGATACAACAAAATTACTATTACTTTTCCTTCAGGGAAGAAGGCAATATAAAGGTTTCCTAGTACCTTTCCAGCCAGCGATAACGACGGGTAGAATCCCCTAATTTAAGTGAAAGTGTTATTTCGTGTGAGCCAATGGTATAACGGGATAAATTGTTTATACCGTAATCGAATGAATATCCTATATAGTAACGGCTGAGTTTAATACCCAGCATTAGTACTATTTCTTTATTATTTGAGAGTAATTCTTCTGATGTTCTGAAGGATAGTCCAGCCCAGTATTCCCTGTTATATATAAACTTCGCTGAAAGGTCAACAGTATATCTTATATCACGATCATCCTTTTTAAAGCTAAGTTTAGTAATCCTTAACAGGGTTGAAGGTTCGACTTCCCATTGAGGTTTTCTGAAAAAAGCCCTTCTGTAAGAACCTACTAAATAATAATGCCTTGTAAAAGGAGTAGCATTAGTATCATTAAAATCTGTGTATTTACCAAATTGAATCTTTGACTTAAATAACTGTGCTACTGACAAGCCTACATGATAATTCTGAGTCATAAAATTGACTCCCAGGTTGGCATCCGGTACAATAATGCCATTTGTCAAACCATCAATAACAATATCATTAGGATCTTTATATACAAAATCATCCCCACTAACCTTAAACTGAAAAATTGAACCAGTCAGGCCAAATGAAAGCTGAGAATTTTCTATAAATATATGATATGCATAAGTAAATTGAAATCCTGTTCTGTGTATTGCTACATTAACATCTTTCAGAAAATTGACTCCGATGCCAACTCTACCCTTTGAACTGGACCTGAAAGAAGTTTTCCCGAATAGTCCTGATTTAATAGAAAAACCTTTCTTTAATACCCTTGACTGTGCACTGAATGAGTAAGTTTCAGGTGTATTGCTAATAAATCCCAATAATTCCTTACGTGCACTAATATTGAGGCTTGTACGGCCATCATAACCAGCCACTGCCGGGTTTATCAGAAATTCATTCATTATATACTGGCTATACCGGGGCATTTGCTGAGCCGGTACATTTGAGCTATATAACAATATGCTTACAAAAAGTATATTTATTATATAATATTTCATCCTTTTCTAAAGGAGTGTAATACAATAAATTTGTTAAAAATTAGCCTAAATTAAATATAATACGTAAATAACAATAAAATGTTTTGTGGTTTTCTAACGGAGTTGCTTTGTGGTTAGTAGTTTAAGCTATCAATAACGGACTATCTTACACCGGTTTATGCCGGATATAATTCTATTAATATAGTATTGTTACTGTTCCTTTATACACTCTGCCGGTTCCATCGTTTAATTTGATAATATAATAGTATGAATCAACCGGGAGCTTTCTGCCATTATAAGTTCCGTCCCATCTGTCAGGACACTCGCTACCCTTGCATGAAAATACTATTCTTCCGTATCTGTTATATACTTTTATTTCGGCATTTGGATATATCTCCTGTAAGCTTATTCCTTCTTCTCCCCTGTATCTTATATCCCAATAATCATTTCTGTTATCAGGTACTTCATTGGGGGTAAAGACATTAGGAATATCAAGACAGGTTTCATATTCAGCCTCAAGATATAAAGTAGTATCAAATATACAATTATTTGCATCTATAACTTCCACTGCGTAATACCCCTGGTTAATACCTTCTAAAAATGCATCATTCTGAGATTCATATCCATCCCAGTTATATGTAAACGGACTGGTTCCTCCTGTAACTCTTAGCGCTAATATACCTTCATTATGATCAGGACAGAAGGGCTTTGTAACATTATCTGTATCTATTTCAACTTCTAATATATAAGGCTGTGATAATTCTACTACTATTGAATCAGAGTAACAGTTTCTTGAGTCAAAAACTTCCAGAATATATTCAACATTAGCAGTCAGTCCGGTAACATAATTTCCCTGTACTAACTCACCATCCCACCAGTAGGTATACGGCCCGGTTCCATAAATACCATGTATCGTTACTCCGCCATCATTATAACTGTAACAGGAGATCTGTTCTATATCATAATCGGCAGATACTTTCAGAGGAGCTATTACTACTATTGAATCAGTGCCCCTGCAATCTTTATCATCTGTTACTGTAACTTTATAAGAACCTTCACTAACATTATCGAGGGTGTTTGAAGTAGTTCCTCCCTCATCGCTCCAAATAAAGTTGTATGGTGGAAATCCCAAATCTACACTGACTCTTAATCTGCCGTCTGATTTACCAAAACATGATATTTCATTTAAGACATCTATATCAATATCTAACATCGGATCCTGTCCAATGTTTGCCGTATCGTTTACAGAACACCCGTTACCATCGGTTACGGTAATTCCATAGGTTCCAACTTCAAGATTCCATATACTGTCAGTTGTAGCGTTATTAGACCATAAATAAGATATCTGGCCGGCCCCTCCGGCTACAATTGTCCTAGCTACTCCAAATACTTCGCGGGAACAGTCAATATTTTGAGTAGTAATTGTTAATTCCAGTTCCGGTGGAGATTTCAGGGTATCTGTCCAATTCACTGTACAACTATTATAGTCAGTTATCGTTAATGCATAAATTCCGGATCCGAGGTCATATATTCTTGAAGTATCTCTGCCAAGGTCATTACCATCTCTTTCCCATACATAGTGGTAATTTCTCACTCCGCCTTCGGGATAAACTTCAATAAAGCCATCTGAACTGCCGTAACATGTAACTCCATAGCCCAGGTAATCTGAATAATTTACCGAATTAACCACCAGTTCGGGAGGTTCAGCTAATATAATCTCAGAGGTATCAGTACAATTTATTCCGTCACTGACAGTAACATAATATGTGCCTCCACCGATATTTGTTAATTCAGAGCTCGTCGGTCCATGAGCCCAGTTGTATGAATAAGATGCCGACAAAGTATCGCCTCCGGAAACCGATAGTCTTATATATCCGTTCATATCTCCATAGCATGACAGGTTATTTATGCTATCATGAGCAAGCGGAAGTTCTACAGCTATTATAATATCTTCAGGTTCTGACAACTCAAAAGTATCATTAGTATAGCATCCAAACGGGTCAGTAATTTCAACATAAT
>CP070654.1:829230-833758 GCA_020354785.1 Bacteroidales bacterium | reverse complement strand
GATCATATTCAACAAGGGAATCCGGGTTGGCAATATCTATTCTCTTGGATACAGTTGGTGTAAATACAACTGAGTCTCCAATAACTTCTATTTCCCAGTTTCCAATCTCCATTTCGAGAATTATGTCATCGAGTCCTGTTGGCTGACCCCACAGGGTATCATAGTAGAATTTATTCTCGTGTTCAAAAATTAGTCTTCTCTTAATAGTAATATTACTTTGAGTTTGCGGATCAAAACCCTCGTATTCAGCAAGCCAGATACCGATAAAAAGTGAATCGCCGGGTTGTGCTATCGCTGTAAGCTGTAAAAGCAATAAGAGGATTAGAGTGTTAATAGCTTTTTTCATATTTTCCCAATGTTATTATGTAATAGTAATTATTGATAAGTTACAAATATACTATAGTTAATAAATTAAAATTTTCTTTTATTACTAACAATTAAGAATCAATGTTGTTTGTGTTAACTTGTGGTTATTCATACCTGAGAGATTCTATGGGATTTAACCGGGCGGCTTTTTGTGCGGGATAGAATCCAAAAAAGATGCCAACAGCTACGGAAAAAAGAAATGCAATAAATACTATTTCAGGTTTTACTAATGTATACAGACTTGAAAATGAGTTCAGAGAAAGGGAAACAATAATTGCAAATACAATACCTATAATACCTCCACTTATACTTAGTACTATTGCTTCTGTCAGGAATTGTACCAGTATATCAACGGCTCTGGCTCCTACTGATAGACGAATCCCTATTTCACGTGTACGTTCAGTTACTGAAACCAGCATAATATTCATTATTCCGATACCACCTACAAGTAATGATACTCCGGCAATAGAGCCCAATAACCAGGTCATTATTTTGGATGTTCGTGTAACCATTTGGGTGATTTCTGTCTGATTATGTATTGTAAAATCATCATCCTCTCCTTCATTAAGCCTGTGTGATTCCCTGATAATTCCTGAAATTTCTTCCTCTGCCTGCTCGAGAAGTTCAGTAGAAATGGCACTGGCATTTATCATATCAATATAACGGCCTCCTTTTAAGCGGTAAAGGACTGTTGTCCAGGGCGCAAGAATAATATCATCCTGGTCATGCCCCATACCTGCCTGTCCTTTTTCCTCTAGCACTCCGATAACCCTGAATGGTATGTTCCGGATACGTATTGTTTGTCCTGTAGGATCCTGGTCCGGGAACAATTCGTCAGCTATAGTTGTACCCAGGAGTGCTACCTTTCTGCTAACCTTAACATCTCTTTCTGTAAAATAACTGCCGTATTTAAGGTCCCAGTTCCTTATACTGAAATATTCAGGAGAAGCACCTATAATCTCTGAACTCCAGTTGTTACCGCCTGCAATAATCTGTCCTCCGGATTGTACTATAGGTGTTACATCAGTTACCAGTGTTGCATTCTTTTTTATTTTTTCTACATCGTTATATGTAAACCGGTTAAAACTGCCTGCCCCTCTGTGTACACCACCGGTCATGCTTGCCCCTGGAAATATAATCAGTAAATTAGTGCCAAGATCATTAATTTCTTTTTCAATCAAAGCTTGTGAACCTCTTCCAATTGCAGACATAATAATAACAGCGCTTACACCTATAATAATTCCAATGGATGTTAGAAGGCTCCGCATTCGATTTCTTAATATGCTGCTGAATGCTGCTTTTAAAATTTTCTGTATTTGCCTTCTTCTTATCATTTATTCTGTTATTTTCATGATTCACCCAGAGCTTTTTTCCGGGGTTTTATTATTTCATTACTGACTGCACGACCATCTTTTAATTTAACTATACGTTTTGCATATTCTGCAAGATGGTGTTCATGTGTTACAAGAATGATTGTAATACCCTGATCATTAAGTTCCTGCAGAACAGATATTATGTCAACAGATGTATGAGTATCCAGATTCCCGGTGGGTTCATCAGCCAGTATTATAGCCGGTTTATTTACTATTGCACGAGCAATTGCTACACGTTGCTGCTCCCCGCCTGATAACTGTTGTGGTAAATGGTCCATACGATCTTCAAGTCCTACCAGCCCTAAAGCTTCGCGTATAGCTTTTTTATGGTTTTTTATCCGGTTTGTGCGATCGTAGATTAACGGTAATTCAACATTTTCAAATGCTGATGTACGTGGCAGTAAATTAAATCCCTGAAATACAAAACCAATTTTTTGATTCCGTATATCTGCATATTCCTTCTTATTGAGCCTGCTCACAGCTTTTCCATCAAGTAAATACTCACCTGAAGTTGCTTCATCCAGACAACCCAGCAGATTAAGCAGGGTTGATTTCCCCGAACCCGAAGCACCCATTACAGCCAGGAATTCTCCTGTTTGCACTTCAAGATTAACCTCCATAAGTGCATGTACAGGAATGTCCCCCATCTGGTAGGTTTTTGTCAGTTCTCTTGTTTCAATCACTAATGACATAAAGATCCTGAATGTTTGATTAGCACATGATTATGATATATAATTTTTATGGCCCCCCGGGTGGTGGTGGTGGACCTCCTCCACCTTGCGGAGCACCGCCAAACATCTGGTTTGCGTTATTGATAGCAGTCTTTTCCTTTTTCCTGGTTTCCACTATACCGGATATAACCTGCATTCCCGGTCTCAAATGACGATAACGGACAATCTCAATATTATTATCATCTGATGTTCCGGTTTCTACAGGTTCCATTGCCAGTTCCCCGGTTTCATTTATGTACCATATTTGTCCGAAATTCTCAGGTAATTCTCCCTCACCACCAGGAGGCTGTTGTATTTTATGCTCCATACCCTCCGGAGGTCGTTGCAAATGTTTTGTTTGTGCATCGGGATGCTTTCCCGTTTCACCCGGTGGCCCCGGGGGCGATTGTAAATGTTGTGTTTGTGGTTGTTGCTTGCCCGGATCAGGTTGTTGCTTTATATCTTCCGGAGGAGGAGGAGGTTGCATTTGTGGTTTAAGCGAATCCGGAAGGGCTTCTATCTTCTTTCGCATGTTTTTGTGGAATTTATCAACCATATTTTTTGGAGGCCGGAAGTTCACTGCACTTTTTGCTACCATTAATACATCCTTTTTCTGTTCAATAATAAAATCGACCGTTGCTGTCATACCTGGTAAAAGCAATCCATAATTGTTATCTGTATTAATAACAACAATATAATTTACAACATTCTGAATCATTCTCGGGTGCATGCGTATTTGATTTATTACACCTGTGAAGATACTGTCGGGATAAGCCAGAACAGAGAATTCAACTTCCTGACCTTCAAAAACATAGCTAATGTCACTTTCGTCTACTGTGGCGTGGATTTCCATTTTTGAAAGATCTTCAGCAATAACAAAAACAGTAGGAGTAGCGAAATTTGCAGCAACTGTCTGCCCGGCTTCAACATTTTTTTCAATTACTGTTCCACTGATAGGAGATACAATGCTGGCATAATCAAGATTTGTATATGCCTTGTCAAGGTTTGCCTTTGCAGACAGGTAAGCTGAACTGTCAATGTAGTAAGTGGATTGGAACTTGAAAAACTCTATCTCAGACAAGTAATTTGACTTGTAGAGTTCTTTCTTTTTAAGATATTCGTTTTTTGAAAACTTAAATTTTTCCTTTGTATGCATTACTACTGCTTTGGCTTCATCAAGTGCAGCCAGCAATATTTTTTTATCTAATTCTGCTAGAAGCTGTCCTTTTTTAACAACATCGTTATAGTCTACAAACACGTTGGCAAATGTTCCGGATATTTGTGTGCCTACTTCCACTTTACTCCTTGGATGCAAAATGCCTGTGCTAGTTATGGTATTTTTAATATCACCCCTTTCCACAGTACTAAACTGAAAAAAGCTATTCCTGTCCTGTCGTAATATGTTAATTACATATCCGGTTACCGCTATAACAAGGATCACTAAAATTATGATTGTAAGAATTCTTTTTCGTTTCATTTCTTTTTAATATGCCACAATAGGTGTTAAATTTAATAAATGCGTATGTAAACCATCTAAATTATCACTTGTATCCACTGGGATATTTTTCTTAATTTTGGCGGTTTGGGTTTCATGCCTTTGGTGGCTCCTTCCTGCAGTCTCTTCATATCACCCAGTTCAGGTGTTTTCTCTGCCGGGCCCTTTATTTTATTAAAATCTATATCAGGTGTTTCAACACATATATCTATTTGTTTTTGTTGCAGCAAACCAAGTCCCATAGTATATGTATCAGTTATATTTAAAGGGTATTGAAGCTCATAGCAAAGTAAACCAGGCCCAATGCCAACAGTGGCATTAATACCATATTTATTTGCTTCATTCATGCTCATCTGCCTGGTATCTTTATTTTCAGTATTCTCAACAATGATATCCTTTAACCGTACATCCAGGAATTTTTGTAATTCATCCCCAACAGGAGGGTTTCCTTCCCTGGGTGGCGGAGGCTGCATCTGTATTACAGGAAATTGCACACCAATTACTTTTCTTTGTGAACCCCGGGAATCAAACCATAGTGTAAGACCAAAATTCATGATTTGCATACTTAATTCCGGATCTGATGT
>CP070654.1:824551-829130 GCA_020354785.1 Bacteroidales bacterium | reverse complement strand
TTCCAAAGGGCGCTGTCCCCTCCGGTATCCTTTTATTTTCCCAGCCTGAACGCACCATTTAAAAGGGTAAAAATTGCGCTCCCCGTTCCAATAACAAGGAGAGTTATTATCAATTTTCGGAATAAACCAGGATTAATAACATGCCATACTTTAAGCAGACTTACTGTTATGATAAGGATTAAACATATGATAATTACGATATAGGTAACTGCTTTTACCTTTCTTTGATTTAAATAAATTCTTTTCTTCTTTTTGCTTTTCTTTTTCATTTGTATAAATTTTAATTTTTTATGTAAAATAAAAATTCAAATTTTACTCATGGATCAGCTTGTAAAATATAACTTTGTTTTATTCAAATATATAATAAAATAATTACATAGATATGACATCGGAGATTATTACAATAGGGGATGAAATAACTATAGGCCAGGTAATTGACACAAATTCAGCATTTATAGCCGAAGAACTCAATAAAATAGGCATCGGGATAAACAGGATAACATCTGTTGCTGATAATAAAGATAGTATCAACAGAGCGCTGGATAATGCCAGGGAAAATGCAGATATTGTAATTATGACAGGTGGTTTGGGCCCAACAGGTGACGATATCACTAAAAATACACTGGCAAAATATTTTGGTTCAACACTAGTTTTGAACCAGGTTGTACTGGATCGTATAAAAGAGTTTCTTGGCAGCCGCTCAATGAAGGTCACCGACAGGAATATTAAACAGGCCGAATTGCCTGATAATTGTAAGATTATAATGAATAACTATGGCACTGCATGCGGAATGTGGTTCGAAGAAAAGGGAAAAATATTCATTTCATTACCCGGTGTATCCTATGAAATGAAGTCAATGATAAAAAGTGATGTAATTCCTGAATTTAAGAAAAGGTTTAAGCTGCCATTTATTATACATAAAACGATACTAACCAATGGCACGGCCGAATCTGAAATGGCAGACCGGCTAAGTAGCTGGGAAAGTAATCTGCCACCAGGTATTAAACTGGCATATTTACCTTCACCCGGCATACTTCGATTAAGGATAAGCGGAACGGGAAATGACAAAAGTAAACTGGAAAAAGAAATAAATAAACAGGTTAATGAGCTCTACAAATTGATATCTGACTACGTTTTTGGCCACGAGGACGATAGAATAGAGGAAATTACAGGTAACCTGCTTGCTAAAAATAATCTTACAGTAGCGGTCGCCGAAAGCTGTACAGGAGGGAAAATATCTGAACTACTTACTTCCATACCAGGTAGTTCAGCCTATTTCAAAGGATCTGTCGTTGCTTATTCCAATGAAATAAAAACAAAAATACTGGGAGTCAGTGAAAATAGTATTACAGTACATGGGGCTGTTAGTGAAGAGGTAGTTAAGGAAATGGCTGAAAAAACACTTAAATTATATAATACGGGTTTTGCAGTTGCCACATCAGGCATTGCAGGACCTTCCGGGGGCACTGATACAAAACCTGTGGGTACTACCTGGATTGCTGTAGCCTCAAAAAATGAGACTTTTGCCAGGAAGTACAGCTTTGGTGAGCACAGGGGCAGAAATATTCTAAAAGCCTCTTTTACAGCACTTAATATGCTAAGAAAACTTATTCTTACAACAATTGAGAAACAGGCAGGGTATAACTGATACTAACCAATTATTCAATAATAAATTTGATTAATTGAATAAAATTGACGTACTTTGCGTGCTGATTTAAAAAAAACACTAATTATGTCTAAAGTTTGTCAGATTACCGGCCGAAAACCATTGGTTGGCAATAATGTCTCCCATTCAAATAAACGGACAAAGAGAAGGTTTTATCCCAATCTCTTTGATAAGAGATTTTATTTGCAGGAGGAAGACAGGTGGATAAAACTGAGGATATCAGCAGCCGGAATAAGAATTATAAGCAAAAAAGGCTTGAAAAAAGCTCTGGAAGAAGCCCGGAAAAATGGATATATTGATAAATATTAGAATTAGAGGTCATGGCTAAAAAAGGAAACAGGATACAGGTAATACTTGAATGTACAGAGCATAAGAATAGCGGATTGCCGGGAACATCAAGATATATTACTACCAAGAACAGGAAAAATAATCCTGAAAGGCTGGAATTGAAAAAATACAATCCCATCCTTAAGAAAGTTACAGTGCACAAAGAAATAAAATAAACAGCAATGGCAAAGAAAGTAGTATCAAGTCTTAAGTCAGGTGAAGGCAGGAATTTCACAAGATGTATTAAGATGATAAAATCTGAAAAGACAGGTTCTTATTATTTCAGGGATGAGGTAGTAAATAACGAGCATATAAAGGACTTCTTTTCACAAAATGAATAGTTTGAATCAAAAGAACACAATATGAGCTTTCTTTGTTAAAAGAAGGCTTTTTTTTTATTTTCTGATAACAAAACCCAAATGGCTCCACTCGGTTTATTTTCAAAATCAAAAAAGGAAGAACTCAACAGGGGTCTGGAAAAAACCAAGGAGAGTGTATTTAAGAAACTCTCCCGGGCTGTTGTTGGTAAATCCAGGGTAGATGACGAGGTACTGGACAACCTTGAGGAGGTTCTGGTAACTTCTGATGTTGGAGTGGATACGACCCTGAAGATAATTGAACGCATCGAGAATAAGGTTGCTAAAGACAAATACATGGGAACTGCAGAACTTAACAAAATACTTAAGGAAGAAATAGCAGGGCTCCTGGAAGAAAATGTAACCGGTGAATTTAATGATTTCTCATCGGAATTGAGCCAAAAGCCTTATGTTATTATGGTTGTAGGCGTGAATGGGGTTGGTAAGACTACTACTATCGGAAAGCTGGCATACCATTTTAAAAATGCAGGAAAATCGGTTCTTATAGGAGCTGCAGATACATTCAGAGCTGCGGCTATTGACCAGCTCACTATATGGGCAGAAAGAGCAGGTGTACCGCTGGTCAAACAGAAAATGAACTCTGATCCTGCTTCAGTAGCTTATGATACAATAGCTTCAGCCAAGGCAAATAATGTCGATGTGGTAATAGTTGATACGGCGGGCAGACTGCATAACAGGATAAACCTGATGAATGAGCTTGCCAAGATCAAAAGGGTTATGCAAAAGGTAATGCCTGACTCACCTCATGAAGTACTTCTGATTCTTGATGGCTCTACAGGCCAGAACGCATTTGAACAGGCAAAACAGTTTACAGAAACAATACAGGTGAATGCACTTGCTGTAACCAAGCTCGACGGAACAGCAAAAGGCGGGGTTATTATCGGGATATCAGACCAGTTTAAGGTTCCTGTTAAATATATAGGCATTGGAGAAAAACTTGATGATCTGCAAATATTTGATAAACATGAATTTGTAGACTCTCTTTTCACTAAATAGTTTAAGTTCAGATTTGTAACTTTTCTGCACCGGCATTATTAAAATTTCACCTGTATTATAGTTAATATTCTTCAGTCATATTCATGAAAACCGGTAAAACCAGACATAATGTCAATGTTGTTACCCTTGGCTGCTCAAAGAATGTTGTTGATTCTGAGTTTCTAATGAAGCAGCTTGAAGCAAATGGTATTGATGTTATTTACGATTCGGGCCCTGGTAAAGCAAAAACAGTGATTATTAACACATGCGGCTTTATAAAAGATGCCAAACAGGAATCCATTAATACAATATTGCAGTTTGTAAAGGCGAAAGAAGAAGGACAGATAAAGCGTCTATTTGTAATGGGCTGTTTATCTGAGAAATATAAAGATGAACTTAAAGAAAACATTCAAGGTGTTGACAATTATTTCGGAACTGATGATTTTGACTCTATCCTCAGTGCTATAGGTGCTGATTACAAAAGGGAGCTGGTAGGAGAAAGACTTCTGACAACACCGTCCCACTATGCATATTTTAAAATATCCGAAGGCTGTGACCGCACCTGTTCATTTTGTGCAATCCCCCTTATGAGGGGCAAACATAAATCAAAGCCGGTAGAATCCCTGGTTGCGGAAGCAAAATCACTGGCGGCAAAGGGTGTAAAGGAACTCATTCTTATTGCACAGGATCTGACCTACTATGGAATTGACCTTTACGGCAAGCAAAAACTGGCGGATCTGCTAAAATATCTGTCTGATATTAACGGTATAGAGTGGATAAGGATGCATTACGCATATCCTGCCGGTTTCCCGTTGGATATAATTGAAGTTATGAAAATAAGAAGCAATATCTGCAAATACCTTGATATTCCTTTCCAGCACATAAACAATAGAATTCTAAAAGCAATGAAGCGCGGAGTTGATAAAAGCCAGATATATGAACTGATTAATCATCTCAGGACTGAAATTCCCGGTATAGCGTTGAGAACAACCCTGATGACAGGGTTTCCAGGGGAAGGGCAAAAGGAATTTGAAGAACTTAGGGAATTTGTACGGGAGACAAAGTTTGACAGGTTGGGCGTATTTACTTATTCTGAAGAGGATGATACCTGGTCAGCCGGCAACCTAAAAGATACTATGCCGGAGCATGTTAAAAAGAAACGTGAAGATATAATAATGAAGGATCAGATGAATATCTCTAAGGAATTAAATAATAAAAAGATAGGGCAGTTACT
>CP070654.1:819818-824451 GCA_020354785.1 Bacteroidales bacterium | reverse complement strand
TCAGATTTTTCCATAATTTTGACCAGGTATGGAAAATCATGCAGACATACAAAACCAGATATTCAATAAGATAAGTGATCAGTTGCCTTCTCACATTTCACTGGTAGATGAAATTTCTGAAGTTCTTGGAATAAGCGCAGATAGTGCCTATCGCAGAATAAGGGGGGAAAAACCATTATCTGTTTACGAAGTTCAGAAATTATGCGAAAAATATCAATTCTCTGTTGATGATTTAGCAAGTACATCCATAAATAATGTTACTTTTCGCGCTAATCTGCTCGAGGAAGATAATTTCTCTTTCAGCAATTATTTATCCACAATTCTCAATAACCTTCAGGCCTTTTGCAATTATGAAGATGCGGAAATTATGTTTTTCGTGAATGAGCTGAATCTTCTTCAGATTATACAAGTTCCTGAAGTATTTGCCTTTAAGTTGTTTTTCTGGCAAAAATCAAACCTTTATTTTCCGGGTTTCAGGGATAGTATTTTCACATTTGATGTTATTGATGATGGAATAATGGAGTTGATATCTGAAATTATTCAATATTATGTAAAGATTAAGACTATCGAGTTAACAACTGAGGAAACCCTTATCAGTTTACTGAAACAAATACTGTTTTACAGTGAAGCCGGGCTTTTCAGAACAAGGAATGATGCTATAAAAATTTGCGAGAAACTTTATGAACTTGTAGATCATTTAAAACTACAGGCTGAGTTAGGATTTAAGTTCCCCTTTGGCAAAAAACCAGCAGGGAAGGAAGGCAATTTCATGTTTTATAATAATGATATTATACTCATAGATCAAATAATACTTGTAAAAGCAGGTGATACTGAAGCAACATTTATTACCAATAATGGTATTAACCTTCTTCAGACCTTTAATAAGCAGTTTTTCCGGTATAATTACGAATGGGGCAAAAATATGATCCAAAAATCTACCTTAATAAGCGGATCAGCAGAAAAAGAACGCAAAAAGTACTTTATTCAGCTTAATGAAAAAATCCGGAAAGTAATCACTCAAATCAGCTGATTATTTTTTTTACCAATCCTTTCTAGAGATCAGATTCAGTTTATAATAAAGCATATTTTGATATAGTAACAAAATTTATGTAAATTACAACCAAAAGACCAATTCAATTTAAAACATATAATCTCTTTGTATGATACTTATGCAGACAGTTTCAGTTGTTTCCTGTATTATGCTTAACATATCAACTCCCCTTAAAAGAATTCTCATTAGCCTGCTGCTTTGTATTGTTTTTTTTGAATGCACGGGCCAGATACAGGCTAAAATAACACAGCCACAGTTGACACTGGTTAATGACAGTTTGATAATTAATTATCATATTCTGGATGCTAACCCAAATGAGAGGTTTGATATCAGGCTGGAAATTACTGACGCTACCGGAGCAAAAATTAATGCTGTTACTTTGGCAGGTGATATAGGAGATACTATTATGGGAGGTGTAAATAAACAAATTATCTGGAATTTGGCAGCTGACAGTATTTTCCTTAACACCGCCATTAATGTTGAGCTTGTCGCCAAAAAGATAATAATACTTGAAACTGTTGCCCCCGAAATAGATTTAGCTGAAGTTATCGCTGATGAAAGTAAAGAAGAAGAGGATTTAGATGAAATACCTGCTGATGAAAGTAAAGAGGAAAAAGATATCTATGAATTACCCGTTGATGAAAGTAAAGAAGAAGAGGATTTGAAGGAAATAACTTCGGATGAAATAATAGAAGAAAAAGATATTGCTGAAATATCCCCCGACCAAGGTAAAGTAGAGGAGGATATATCAGAAATACCTTCTGATGAAAGTAAAGAAGAAAAAGAACTAACTGAAATACCAACTGATGAAGTTACAAAAGAAGATATTTCAGACAAAGAGGAAAGCAGTAAAGTTATTGAGGAACCAGCAGTAACTGCACCAAAAGTAAAAACAGGAAAACACATATTACAATCAGCAATCTTTCCCGGGTGGGGCTTGACCGAGATGAGCAAAGGGAAACCTTACTGGCTTATAGGAGTTGCTGGAACAGGTTGCATAGCTTCATCAATTTATTTTAACCGCAAGGCTTATTCAAATTATGATAATTATCTTGAATCGAATGACAGAGAAAAGTCCAATACTTATTTTGACAATGCCAAAACACAGGATAATATTTCAAAAGCTCTTGTATATACAGCTGCTGCAATATGGGTTACTGATTTGGTTATTGTAGGTGTCAGGGCAGGTAACTTGAACAAATCTTACAGAAAGAACAGCTTAAGTGCTTTTTCAATTGGTTCTTATATTGAGTCAAATACAGATACACCAATGTTATCATTATATTTTAATTTTTAATTATGAATTAAATCAAATTAAAAATGAATATTAAAATAATTACCAGGATATTTGCAGGCATACTGTTCTTATTTCATTTAAATTTTTCACTGTATGCCCAGGAATTAAGAAGCGGGAAATCTACAATTCTCATAAATAATCTGAAAGTTGAAGAGAAGATAGTTCCTGACACTACTCCTCCTTTAATAAAAATAATCTCACCTTTATTGGAAGAAGACGAGATTAAAACTGATATACCTGAAATAACAGTTATAGGGAAAATCACAGATACCGAGAGCGGAGTAAACAGAATTTTCATAAACAGCAAAAAATTTGAACTTTCAGAGGACGGACTTTTTGCGCAGGATATAGTACTGGAAAAGGGTAAAAACAAAATTAATATTATCGCAATAGATAACAAGGACAACTATTCGAAAAAGAGTATTGATGTTGATTACACGCCGAAATCAGATATTGCCACTTCCAAGCTGGATGTTGAAGGCAAATATTATGCATTACTTATTGGTATAGATAACTACGAGGATCCAAATCTTACGGATCTGGATAATCCTGTCAGAGATGCAGAAGGTTTGTATAACGTGCTTATTTCAGACTATTATTTTGATGAAGAAAATGTAACACTGATTAAAAACGCAAAACGAGTTGATATAACAACCGCCTTGGATCAAATGGCTGAAAAGCTTACAAGAGAAGACAACCTTCTTATATTTTATGCAGGACATGGATGGTGGGATGAAAAAGCCAATATTGGATACTGGCTCCCAAATGATGCAAGACTATCAAGAAAAGCAGAATGGGTTCGCAACAGCACTCTGTGTGATTATCTCAGGGAGATTAACTCAAAACACACTCTGTTAATTACAGATGCATGTTTTGGAGGAGCAATATTCAAGAGAAGGAGTGTATCAATGGAAGCACCTAAAGCAATACAAATGCTTTATGATTTACCAAGCCGTAAAGCAATGACAAGCGGAACGTTGACCGAAGTCCCTGACAGAAGCGTATTTGTCAAATATCTGGTTGACCGGTTATCAAATAATGAAGACAAATACATTGCCTCGGAACAGCTTTTCTCAAGTTTCAGAATTGCTGTAATAAATAACTGTGACATAGTTCCACAATACGGGGAAATTAGTAATGTCGGAGACGAAGGCGGGGATTTCATTTTCATAAAAAAAGAAGAGATAAACAAATAACAAATTATCAGATAAAAAATTAATGAAACAATATTTCAATAAATATAAGTTTTACATATATGCAGTATTTTCTGTTATGCTGTTTATTCTGTTCTTTACAATAATTCAATCCTGTAAAAAGATGGAAATTGAACGGATTGTTAAAGTTGAGACCGGAGGGATTTCAGATATTACATCACATTCTGCAATAGTATCAGGAACAATAAATGATGCCGGGGAAAAAGGAATAAGTCAGCACGGGCACTGCTGGGCTCCTTATTCAAATCCTGATATAGATACGGATGCCAGAACAGAATTAGGAGCAAGGAATAATACCGGCAGTTTCAGCAGCAATATTACTGATATAGCGCCTGGGACAACATATTATATCCGTGCATATGCGACATCTTATGGAGTAACCATTTATGGTGATAATGTGTCTTTTACAACAAATGAGGCATTCCTGCCTACTATAACAACTAAACTACCTGAGAATATCACAACAAATTCCGCAACATGCGGTGGTAATGTAACAGATGACGGAGGAGAATTTGTCACTGAACGTGGTGTATGCTGGAGCACCTCTGAAAATCCAACATTAGAGAACAATGAAGGATATACAAATGATGGGGATGGCATGGGAGAATTTACCAGCAGCCTCGAAGGATTGTCAGCTAATACAATATATTATGTGAGGGCGTATGCAACAAACAGTGCCGGTACAACTTATGGAGATGAAATGAGTTTTGCAACTCAGGATGCAGTATCAATAAGCTGGCAAAAAATACTTGGAGGAAGTGGTGGGGAATGGGCAGTTTCAATTCAACAAACTACTGAAGGAGGATTTGTATTTGCTGGAGCTTCCAACTCTAATGACGGTGACGTTTCAGGGAATCATGGAGGTTATGATTTCTGGATTGTGAAATTATTTCCATCAGGGGAAATCGAGTGGCAAAATTCTTTGGGAGGCAGTTTTTTAGATTACTCCAACTACATTAAACAAACAGATGACGGAGGTTATATTGTTGCAGGATTTTCAAATTCTAATGATGGCGATGTTACCGGGAATCATGGATATGGAGACTATTGGATTGTGAAATTATTTCCATC
>CP070654.1:815054-819718 GCA_020354785.1 Bacteroidales bacterium | reverse complement strand
CTTATTTTCAGCTCAGTACCCCTGCTAAAAGTGTCCTCAAATGGTATTGCTATTTCCTTAACTTCCCAGCTTTCAGGAGCCGGTGGTTCAGGAATAACAGGTCGCATTTGTTCATCAACCTCGGTATAATCCTCAGGAATAACGAAATAAGATGACTGCGGATTCCAGGATTCGATATCTTTCAGCTCCATGTAAGTGTTTTCTGCAAAATTGTTGAGAATCTTCAAAGGAAAGTCTAGTTTCTCAGAATACCAGATAGTAAATACTTTTGAATCACCCTGGTACAGGTCCTTCTTCACACAGGCATAGCCATTAATATCTTCACTGCCCGCTGGTTTTTCTTCACCATATTTTTTATACCACATATATGACTGTACCGGGTCGTTCATTCTGCTCATCATACCATCACAGGTTGTTTTGTGCACAAACTTCTTTTCCGGAAACAACACTGCTGTTTGATTTGCTTCAGGATTTACTATTACAACTCCTTTCATTCCATCCTCAACAAAATCATACCTGTACTGCTTAAGTCCAGAATATACATCATAGTTGGTTTCTTTGCCATTTACGATATTTATCATCTTTGCCCTGAACTGGCAAAATGAATTCAGGGGCAAAATAACAATAAGGATTAAGATGAATTTACTGATTTTCATACGTTTATGGTTTTTAATTAATTACTGGTTAAGACAAGTTTCTGTGTATATATTATATTGTTATAATATAGTCTAATTATATAAACTCCACTTTTTAGTCGCTTATTATAGCTTATTTCGTCAATATCTATAGCATGCTGTGCCGGATTGATACTGGCTGAACCGGTCATTGCTCCGCTTAATGAATACAATTCAATTTTTATTTCACCTTTATATATGTTTGAGTTCGGTATTATATATATCTTATCCTGGCTGGCATAGATAACAATATTATCATCCTGTGAAACTGAATGAACTTTGTGCATGAAAGTCGGCAGTGCATATACTGATTCTGTTGTATCAAAGGGAGATTTCCCTGCAGCAGCATAATAAAGCCATGATGTTGCATCCAGGCTTGACCAGTTTACAGCCCATACTCCTGCCATAGCACCCAGGCTATCATTATAGGCAGGTACTGTTCCGTCGCTGTTTATAAAGTCTGCCAGTTCGCTGAAAAGATAGTTGCTCCCCGGTCCCCGTGCAGATATATATGATAAGGTACCCTCATACCATGTTGCAACAGGCCCTACTCCATCTAATCCCGGAGGTTCACCGGGCCCTTTTGTAAACAGGACTTTACCTGCTAATGACAGGGATTCAAGAGCCATATCAGAATATCCGGCTTTTTCGAAAAGAGATGACAGCCACGTATTAACCAGTAAAACAGGTCTTCTCGAACCAGGCCCTTCCTTCCAGTATTTTAAATCACTTTCCCAGCCTGTTATCAGTAAACGGTGCATGGCCTTTTTTGCCGTTATAGTATCTCCCAGTTCGTACAAACAGTATATTGTTGCAGCATATCCCTCGTAATTATTAACTTCTGTTTTGGCAAGCGTGTAAACATTAATGGTATTGACTCTGCCATTATCATCGATAAGATCATATAAAAAAGATCTGGCTTTATTAATGGAAGCAATTACCATGTTATCACCCGACTTTTTATAATATGCCGCCAAACCGCCAGGTATCCATGGAAAATCTCCCATCCAGACCGTATTGTCATCTTCTACATACACAATGTAATTCCCTGTATTTGCATTCCATGCCCTGGGCCAGAAGCCCATTTCTTCCTGTTTTTCGGCAAGGAAATGAGCAAGGTTTTCAGCTGCAACCGCAAAATCATTGACCGGCATGCTATCTTCCCAAATTCCTTCTTCGGTAAGAATTTTCAGGGCTAAGCCGTGTCCGTAAAGCCAGGATGAATTGTCTTCTTTCCATGTACGCAGGAGTCCGGTTGACGCCTGACGTTTCATAATTGCTGCTGCAGCATTAGCCTTTATTGTATCCAGCGTAAGGTTGTCTATTTCATCAAGAGATTCAAAATATTCTGCTCTTTCAAGTGAGTCAGCATTTACGGCTATCAGGTTCCTGAAAGATACTATTCCCGAGTCTTCCAGAGTATCTGCCAAATCGTTAGGATTCATTACAACTGCGAAAGATATTACCTTTATATTTTCCCAGTTGAATATTTCGCTGTTTGTAAACTGCTTTCTGGCGAGGGTCAGCCTTTCACACCACCTGTAGATTTGTGCCAGGTTATCCCATATATAAGTTGCATAATTTGTACCGTCTTCAAACTTAAGTTCAATGTGCCTGTTAATTTTATAGCTGCAGTCACTTCCCCTTATATCTATACCAATAAAATCCATCTCACCCAGGTCGAGGGGCTCTGAAAACAAAATGAAGGCTTGTAACCATTTATGTCTTGCTCCTTTCCCGAATCTCCAGTGCAGGTTCAGAACTGAATCAGTTGTTATAAAACACGAATCTCCGCCCGGCAGTTCCGACTGGTTAGGAATCCAGCTTCCTGCATCAAGAAATTTGTCCTGTTGTATTATATCTTCGCCTTCCCATCCGAACGTATATTGTTGCGCACTTGAAAAGGATAACGCAACTAAATCAATAAGTATAGTGAATACTATTATTTTTCTCAGCATATAAACAGGAAATATCGGAAGTCTATTTCATCTTCTGCAGATATTTATACAGTTCACTATCGGTTGATAAAATTATATAAGTCTGCTTGTCAAATGTCTTTTCAAATGTTTCCATTGACTTAATAAAGCTGTAAAGATCCCTTGAACTTGATGAACGGTCATAAGATGCTGCATAGATGGCAGCAGCAGCTCCATCTGCTTTACCTTTTATTTCTTCAGCTTCTCTGAATGCTTCAGATTGTATTGTCAGAAGTTCACGCTCTTTTTCACCGTTAATCCTTGAAGCTTCTCCCTGGCCTTCTGAGCGAAATTTATCCGCTATACGGTATCTTTCGCTTTTCATACGCTCATATACCTGCTCTCTCACTTCCTCAACATAATTTATTCTTTTGAACCGGAAATCCAGGATTGCAATCCCCAGGTCTTTTGTCTGCTTACTTGCAGATTCTACTATCATATTCTGTATTTTTTCCCGTCCTACAGTAATACTTGCAAGTGAGTCACCAATCAGGTCACTTATTATACCTGATGAAATAGGCTTCCTGTTGCTGGTACGAACGGCTTCTTCAATATTATGGTTTGCAACATAATCCCGTGTTTCGCCGTCAAGTATATCATCCAGCCGGGATTGGGCTCCCCTCTCATTTGTCAGACGCTTAAAAAACTGGAGAGGATCCGTGATTTGCCAGCGTGCATATGTATCTACAAATATAAATTTCTTGTCTTTTGTAGGAACCTGGTTCGGATCACCATCCCATTCCAGGAACCTCTTTTCAAAATAATTGGTTTTCTGAATAAAAGGTGTTTTAAATTTTAATCCTGGCTTTAAAATAGCATCTCCAACAGGCTTTCCAAACTGTGTTATTACTACCTGCTCGGTTTCCCTGACAATAAATGCACTTTGTGAAATAACAATTATTATCGCTATGAGCAGGACAATTATTATGACTATTCTTGATCTTTTCATGGCTTATTCTGTTTCATAGATTTGATTTAACTGCATCTGTAAAAGAGGTAATACATTATTTCCTTTCTGGTCAGTAATAATTTTATGTCCCAGTTTTGGAATTACACTTTCCATAGTCTCCAGGTATATTCTGCGTTTTGTCACCTCAGGCGCTTTTACATATTCCTTATAAAGCTCATTAAACCTGGCTACTTCACCTTTAGCGTTATTAACCCTTTCTGTTGCATATCCTTCAGCTTTTTGAATGGTTTCTTTAGCCTGTCCACGAGCTTTAGGTATTACTTTATTGTATTCAGACTTGGCCTGGTTAATCAGTGTTTCTTTTTCCTGTTGTGCCTCGTTTACTGCATTAAAAGCAGCTTTTACAGGATCAGGAGGATTAACATCCTGAAGCACAACCTGATCAATTTTTATGCCCAGGGAATATTCCCTGCACAGGTTTTGCGTAAGCTCTTCAAGTCTGCTGGCTATTTCAGTACGGCCTACAGTTAAGACTTCATTTACAGTACGATCGCCTACAACCTGGCGCATTGCAGCTTCTGAAATATCTCTTAGAGTAGTTTCAGGATTTCTTACCTTAAAAAGAAAGTTGTATGCATTTTCTATTCGAAACTGGACTACCCATTCAACATCGGCCAGGTTAAGATCGCCGGTTAGCATTAAAGATTCATCTTTAGTGCCTGCCCGTGTATATTCCGATCTTATACCAGGTCTTGTTGTACGGAAACCGAATTCCAGTTTCTGCTGTCTTTCGACAGGTACTTTATATACCTTTTCAATAAAAGGTATCTTTACATTTAATCCGGGTTCAACCTGACGCGTAAATTTGCCAAAACGCGTGATCACCCCGACCTCCTCGGGTCCAATCTGAAAAAAACTGCTAAAGGCCAGTATTATTATGACCAGCACAGTAATAATTACTTTCAAATTAGACAGTAATTTTCTCAGCTCAGGAGGTAAATTTAAGTTATCAATTACATCATCAGCCATAAGTTTGTTGGTTTATTTGGTTATTAAATTATATGGTTATCCAGCAATCCAGCAATAGAACAATAGAACAATAGA
>CP070654.1:810287-814954 GCA_020354785.1 Bacteroidales bacterium | reverse complement strand
GGATATTTTTGATCCAAGGTTTGAAATGCTTACACCCCAAGCAAGTTCGGCATCTTTGTCACTAAGTTTTATATCTCTCTGATAATATGTTGACAGGTCTGCACCAAAAGAAACTCCGGGATTATATTCTTCACCGCCCTGCGTTCCTCCACCGGTAAGATCAGACCTTAAAAAACGCATTGTCAGTGCACCTGATAAATGATCAGAAAGTGTTCTTGCATATGCCACGTCAATGGAAAACTCATTTGGTGTAAAGTGGCCATATTCCTCGCCGTACATGTCTCTGAAGAGAATCTCTCCCAGTGAGAAGTATAAGAAAGAACCACTTACAACCTGCCTGTCATCAATCCTGAAATAGCCTGATACATATCCAAGGTTTATATCACTAACCAGATTTCTTAACCATGGAGTAAAGGACATTGCAAATCCTGCTTCTCCCTCGATAAATGCATATTTTGAGGCATTCCAGTGTTGTGAACTGGCATCCGGACTCGTGGCCACACCTATATCACCCATAGCACCGGCCCTGGAATCAGGGGCAATAGTAAGAAATGGTACGGTTAAAAATATTGGATTTAGTTCTTCTTCATCCTGTGAAAATATTCCCTCCAGTACAAATAGCAGTGCAAATACTATAAATAATGTTCTTTTTATCATACTAAATCAGTTTTATTTTAGTGAAGCAAATATAAAATAAATATTTTAATCTAAGAACCAGTAAGTTATTTAATTCAAAATAATTAGTTTTTCAAATTTATCCGTTATTCTGCCGTCATCAGTTTCTACTCTTACTCTGTAAGGGTAAATTCCTTTTGATAATTTATATCCGTTCATGTTCTTTCCATCCCAGTAAATTGACTCAGACCTGTATCCTGAAGCTAACTCTTCATGGTTAATTGTATATATTATCCTGCCTGACAGATCAAAAATATCAACGGTGACTTTTAATAAATTATCAGCTTTGTTATGTTCAAACTGGAATGTTGTATAATCAACCACCGGATTAGGGTAGTTATATACCTTTTCGAGAATAATTTCATCTGACTCAATGACTGTAAACCAGATAGTTTCTTGTGAAGAATTATTAAATATATCCCAGACCTTAACTCTCAGGGAATGCTCCCCGGGATCGAGATCATTCAGCTGGTAAACAACCGTGCCGCTGTTATATTTATCAATGTCCGCATGATAATAATCATTTAGTTCTACAAGTCCATTAATATCTTCATCCAGTACCCCTATTATATCGTGCCCTATTCCGTTACCAACTGTATTTATTCCGTTTTCATCAGTTATTTCTGCATAAATTACAGGATCTTTATCTGTTATACCACCGGTATTAAACTTATCATTGTTCAAATAAAGCTGTATTTCGGGTCCGTAATTATCTGAAAGAATGAAATCCGAAGTACCACCAACATAAAATTCATCAAAATAGCCGTTAGCATCTATCAGTGAATCTTCAGCATAATAGATAATTTTCCCTTTTCCTATGTTGTAGGAAATATCTTTTGGAACGATAAATGAGAAATCAAATCTGCCGTTAACTACACTTGCTTTACCTTTATATATAATGTTTTCCTGTACATTAAATTCCATAGTATTAATATTATCGTTACCCAGGGTTGTTTTAACCTGGACTTTATCGAAAATAGATGGAGAGACTGTTCCGTTAAAATTATCCATTATTGTACTGTCACTATAGCACACATATCCTGATATTTTTACTTTTGAAAATGCTTTGAGAGTATCCAGCTCTTCATTTATCGATAAACTGTTTACTGAATCTGTTATAACTTTATATTCAGGATATGCCAGTTCAAGTGCCGGATCTCCGAGCAATGTAAAGTTAAGCTTGTTTCCTATATGATCAGATGTTTCATTTTTTGATTCTTTTATTAAGTCTCCCAGGCGGTATTTTTCATTATTCCTGTTTCTCTTGAAAGCTACTTTATAGAAGTTCATATTAAATCTATAGTTTAGATCTGAAAATACCAGTCTTGTGGTGGATATCAGGGCAATGCCCCCTCCTTCAGGATTTAATAATGCTTCTTCACCGGCAGATGTCTTTTCTGTAATAGTACCTTCTTCATCACTCACGTCATCAAAACGGCTGAATTCGCAGGTAGCTGTAATAAGCAATGGAAGTACGTTTTTATTTTTTAATTCCAGTATATCACTTTTTTGGAGTACCTGTTCTTTGGTGATACCATTCTCTCCCCCATGCCCGCTGTAATTAAATATTAACATCCCGTTATTGAAATTATCGATAATAGATCTATGGACGTCCGGATACCTGGGTCCTGTTGAGGTAGTAACCTGCTTGTATGCGTCGAGCAATAGTTTTTTTACATAATATTCGGGGTAATTATTCATTATATAATCAGCCAGCCGGTTAGCATCCTCCATATGCATTGTTTGGTTATTGTATTCGCCGTCATCACCAACAAAACATAAAACATTTCTCCAGTCCGACATATTTTTATTTGTATTATAAGATAATATCTTATTTACTACTCCCTGGGCTTCCTCCGGGGTTTTAACAGGCAACCTGCCAACTCCAATATCCAGGGAGTATATATGCATACTATCATCATTCAGATTATCTTCCTCGCCTCCCTCGTTTTCATCCAGTAAACCAAAAAAGTCATCTGTAACGTATGAATTGCTGAAGTGTAATGACTTCAATGATTGATAAGTAAGAATAAAGTTGGGGTTTTCGGGTGATGAAGTATGATTATTATATGAACCGTCACCAAAAAGCAGCAGATATCTGATGGAGTCCTCATTATCTCCTGACTTATCATATATCATTTTCACAAAATCACGAATAGCACTAACATCAGGCTTCCCGGAAGAAAATTCATTATATATCTTATCCGGGGTTGTAACAAATACACTCATATCATCAGCAGTCCGGTGAAATTCAGCCAATTCTTCAGCTTCATTAAGAAAATCGGGATGGGTTACTATTATTAAGTTGTGAGGTTCTATCGCATGGAGATTCTGATTTTCGATTTCCGCGCTCTCCTCATCAATTACCGGGCTGATAAAGTTACCCAGTTTACTGAATACTACAAACTCTTTTAAAGTATCAGTATTACTCCTAAAGCTCATGACCGCCCCGTTTAAACTGGCATCAATACGGCTGATATTATACATATCAGTTATTTCCCATACCATAGTATTATTATCAGCACCATTAATACTGAATTGAGCAACATTTCCCTGGCCAACAGATTCCGTATCCCTGAAAAACAGGGCTTCATCTTCCAGAATCAGGTTGCTCCTTGCATTAAGTATTATATAATCTAACCAGCCTTCGTCAGAGTCAGCAGCTTTGTTATACACAATATTTATATTGATAGAATTTCCTGTTGCCGTAAATGATTTAGTAAGAGAATTTTGATATGCAAAAGCGCCTGTAAATGAGCTCATATTATATATTCCACCTATTTCTATTTTGCCTATAACATTATTGTGGCTCCTGACATCAATAAATCTGCTGCTACCTGCACGGCTTGCAACATTTGCTTTAATCAGCACTGGTGAGTTTATGTCTATATTCGAAAATTCAAATGTTGTATCAAAAACAGTATTTTCAAGCTTGACACCAAACCATTGTCTGCCTGATTTTACCAGGTTGTTTAAGTTTCTCTCATGGCAATCATAATCATTAAATGTTGTAACATTGTGTGTTACCGGTTCAGTTACCTGTCCCCGTGTTTCTATTTTTTTACCGGGCCCCTTGTCCGTAGTCAGATAATAATAAGATGCATTCGTGTAAGGATGAACTGAATGTGTAAATAAACCCTGATTAGTATTATATTCCCAGGTTACCGGTCCCTGGGCATAAAACAGTATATAATCCCCTTCATTGAAAATATTATCACTGCCTTTTTCCATATAAATTGCATTTTCGATAATATCATCCGGTCTCTGCGCTGAATTCATATATGGCAGCTTTTTACCACCATTCCCGTATATTCTTATGTTTGCCGGATTCGATAAATTCATTCCCGCTAATTCACTGTATGTAAGTTTATATATACCACTTGCCGGGATACTTATTTTATACCATTTTCCGGATGCCAGCACCGAATTTTCACTATAACTTTTTAAGGATTTTGTTATTTTATCCTGTTCTTCAGCAGATGTTTTATTGCCGGCTTTTATAACAAAACTTTCAAGCCTCTCTATTCTGTTTGTTACAGGATTTCTTCTAAGGGGTATGAATGACAGTTTTAAATAAGGTTTTTTATAGATATAACTGATTGAAGTTTCCCAGCTTAACTCATCAGGAATATTTTTCAAATGCTTAACGTTTTGAATATCAGTATCATCAATTGGTTTATAAACCTGTTCAGCAATAATTATATTTTTACTTGTATAATAATCATCTAATTTTATCAGTTCATAATAATACGGGAATAAAGTTGCCTGGTCAGAATAACTTGCATCCTCAAAAAACAAATATTCTGTTTTTGAAGAGTGTTCTGTATTATCTTCAATATTACTGGCAAATGTTTTGTTTGGGCCCCATAAAATTTTTCTTTTGAGTTCAGTATTCCGGGCCGAGATATTGACAGCAAAAACTAATAATATTGGAACAAGAAATCTCATAAATGATCATTAAAACAGGATGCGAAAATATAAAAAAACCATTA
>CP070654.1:805519-810187 GCA_020354785.1 Bacteroidales bacterium | reverse complement strand
TTTAACACATGATAGGGCAAATGATGATTTCTGGCTGTCAAACAGTTTTTTGACTTATATATTATTAAAGGAAGGAACAAATGCAGACGAACTGGAAGGAAAAATACCGGCTTTACTTGAAAAATATATTGGCCCCCAGCTTGTGGAAGTTCTTGGTATCACACTGGAAGAATTTGCGGCGGCTGGCAACAGTTACGGATTATATTTGCAGCCGCTTGCCGATATACATTTAAATCCAGAAATTCAGCATGGACTTAAGCCGTCAAATGATAAAAAGTACATCTACATTTTTTCAATGATTGCTTTTTTAATCATTCAATTGGCCAGTATAAATTACATGAACCTCTCTACTGCACAATCCGCAAACCGTTCCAGGGAGGTAGGATTAAGAAAGGTAGTTGGTTCAACAAGAAAATTACTGGTAATTCAATTTCTTGTAGAGTCAGTTGTGCTGACAACACTAGCTTTAATTTTAGCAGTTATAATAGTTGAATATACCCTGCCACATTTTAATAAATACATTGATCTGCAGCTGTCTGTTTACTATTTCAATAACTGGTATATAATACCCGGACTATTTCTGATAGCTGTATTAATAGGTATTCTTGCAGGTATATATCCTTCCTTATTTTTAGCAACTTTCAAGCCGGTGCAAATACTGTCAGGCAAGCTAAAACAAGGGGCAGCGAGCGGCATGTTAAGAAGTATACTGGTAATTGTACAATTTTTTATTTCTGTATTAATTATTATATGTACAATTATCATATACCGCCAGATAAATTATATGCTAAATAAGGACCTGGGATTTGAAAAAGAGCAGCTCCTGGTATTAAGACGTGCAGAAGCAGTTGGAAAAGAGAAGATACAGGTATTTAAACAGGAGATTAAAAAGTACCCGGGTGTTATAAATGCAACAAATTCAACGGCCATACCGGGTTATCCGAATAGTAACAACGGCTTTTTAGTTGAAGGATGGAGCCCTGATAAAACCGTACTTATGCAGGTGAACTGGGTTGATTATGATTATTTTGATACTTATAAACTAAAAATAAAAAAAGACGCTGGTAGATTTCACTCTGAGGAGTATGCAACAGATACAGCGGCAGTTATCATAAATGAAAGCGCAGTTAAACAATTCGGATTTGATAAACCATTAGAAATGCGTTTTATGCAACCAACAGGAAATGAGGAAAAGTTTGATTATTTACAGGTTATCGGAGTTGTCAAAGATTTTCATTACATGTCATTACATGAAGATATATATCCCCATGTTTTTATTCACAAACCTGAGCGATGGGGCTGGGGAGGTTATATAACCGTAAGGATATCGCCTGAGAACATGGAGACAACAATAGAGAATATTAAAACTGAATGGGAGAAATTTACATCCAATGATCCGTTCCAGTATTTTTTCCTCGATGAAGAGTTTAATAAAATTTACCAGGAAGAAAAAAGAACCAGTAAACTATCTCTTGGGTTTGCAATTCTCGCCATATTTATTGCCTGCCTTGGTTTATACGGGCTTACTTCCTTTGCTGCAGAGGAGAAGACTAAGGAGATAGGGATAAGAAAGGTAATGGGCGCTTCAATATTTAAAATTATATTGCTGTTCTTAAAGGAAATAGCTGGACTTATTTTAATATCAACACTAATAGCCTGGCCTCTGGCATACTTTGTTATGAAAAACTGGTTGCAGAATTTTCATTATAGAATTGATTTAAGTTTTGTTGAATTTGTACTATCGTTTCTGTTCGCCCTGGTTATTGCATTTTTAACTGTAAGTTATACTGTTTATACTGCTGCAATAAAGAATCCTGCCAAAGCTTTACAGTACCAATAGTATAATGATTGCCAGCAGTTTTACCGGATTACAGCTAGTCATGGTCGGGGTAATAAATCCCGCTCTTCTTCCTTATTATATCCAATATTTCCATTAGTTGAAGGCTTAAGGCATGGCTCATCTTTTCGCTTTCAATATCACCTTTTTTCAGGCAACTCATTGCTTCAAGAGCTTCGTAAGTAAATCCCCTTCCTTTATAATGAGGTTCTATTGTTTCAATAGAACCATCCTGTCGAATTACCGACAGAATTGTAGGCCGGAAGAATTCACTATGAAGTAAAATTCTGCCATTATCTCCGATTATTTCTGCCTCGATACCTGTTCTGGCAACAATACTTGAAAATAAACTGGCTATTTGTCCCTTATCATTTTTCAGTGTTATACCACAATTTTCATCTACTCCGGAAGGACCAATTGATGCTACTGCCTCTACCACAGAAGGTACACCCATGATCAGAAGTGAAAGGAAAACCGGGTATATCCCTACATCAAGTAATGAGCCGCCACCCAGTTTTATATTGAATATGCGATTATTCATGTCCTTCGGGGCTTTGATCCCAAAATCAGCTCTTATTAACTGAATGTTTTTAATAGCTTTCTGCTTAATCAGTTCAAGTAATTTTTCAATTGACGGCAGGAACCTTGTCCACATAGCCTCCATAAGAAAAGTGTTGCTTTCTTTTGAACAGGCTATCATCTTTTTTACTTCAGCAGAATTTATTGCCAGGGGCTTTTCACACAGAACAGGGATTTTATTGCTGAGACACATAATAGTATTCTCACAATGCAAGGAGTGTGGTGTTGCAACATATATGACATCAAGATCTTTGGTCCTTACAATATCTTCATAGCAGCCATATGCATGGGGTACATTATATTTTTTTGCAAATAAATCAGCTTTTTGCTGCGTTCGCGATGCTACTGCAAATAATCTCGCATCAGGCAGCAGTTTAAGGTCATCTGCAAATGATTCGGCGATATTACCTAAACCAATTATTCCCCAGTTAAATTTTTTACTCATTTATTTAAGAATTTTATCAATTTCTTTAAGTTCTTCAGGATCAAATTCCAGGTTTTTAATTGCATCAAGGTTATCATTTAACTGTCCGATCGAACTAACACCTACTAATACCGAAGTTATTCGTTTGTCTCTCAATATCCATGTGATTGCCATCTGGGCAAGAGTCTGGTTTCTCTGCTTTGCTATTTCATTTAATCTGCCAATCTTATTTATTTTATCATCTGTCACTTCTTCTTTCCTTAGAAATCCATGGGGTTTGGCAGCTCTTGAATCTTCCGGAATACCACCCAGGTATTTATCAGTCAGTAATCCCTGGGCAAGAGGAGAAAATGCTATTGAACCGATTCCTTCTTTTTCTAAAATATCCAGTAGGCCGGCTTCAATCTGCCTTTCAAGCATAGAATATTTCGGCTGGTGAATGAGGCATGGAGTCCCTAGTTTTTTAAGTATTCCGGCAGCTCTTAATGTTTGTTCAGGATTATAATTTGAAATACCTGCATATAATGCTTTTCCCTGTTTAACTGCATGGTCAAGCGCACCCATCGTTTCTTCCATAGGAGTGTCTGGATCAGGTCTGTGTGAATAAAAAATATCAACATAATCCAGCTGCATTCTTTTAAGACTTTGATCAAGGCTTGCAAGTAAATATTTTCTGGAACCCCATTCACCATAAGGACCATCCCACATTTTATAACCGGCTTTAGTTGATATTATCAGCTCGTCCCTGTACTTGCCCAAATCTTCTTTTAATATAGTTCCAAAATTTATTTCAGCTGAGCCTGGTGGGGGTCCGTAATTATTGGCAAGATCAAAATGAGTTATACCCGCATCAAAGGCACTTAATAGTATATTTCTTGAGTTCTCGAATTCATCTACATGCCCAAAATTATGCCATAATCCAAGGGATAATACTGGAATTTTAAGGCCACTTTTACCGCAATAATTATAAATCATTGTTGCATATCGTTTGCTTGAAGGCGAGTAGCTCATTCTAATATTGTGAAAAGTTTATTGAAGATGTTCATTATTTTCTTTGTTAAAGATAATATAATAGTAAAAATTAACGTAATTTAGTTCAAAAGATAATCAGAATTAATAACCTTCTGGTTTGTAACAAAATAAAATATTGAGTAATTTGATTGAAAATTATTATCACTATGGAAATATTAGATATTAGAGGAACAACTGACACCCCTAAGGTATTATTTGATCCGGATAATAATATTTTTGAAATTTCAGGGCGTTCCCTGCCTGAAGACGTGATTACATTTTATCAGCCCGTGATAGAGTGGCTGGATGACTATAAATTGGTCCCGAACAAAACAACCGAATTTGTTTTTAAATATATATATTTTAACACTGCTACCTCAAAACTTATACAGGATATACTTTTAAGGCTGGAACAAATCCAGGAAACCGGCAATGAAGTAAAAGTGTTATGGTATTACGAAGAAGATGATGAAGATATGTATGACCTGGGAGAAGAGTTTAAGGAAAATGTTGAAATTCCATTTGAAATTGTAGAATATTAGTCTGAGCTAAAAGTCTTAATTGTTTATACCCTACCTGCCTTTTTTACCTGTATCACATACTATAATAATTCACTATTGATGTATTAGTTGAAATCAGGCTGAAGTTATGCGTAAGCAAGAAATTTTACTTTTTAGAAACCTATTATCAGGTTTTTACGTTTAATAATATAGCTATATCTTAATTTATTAGATATGATTAGTTGCAATAATAATTTATGGTTCAATAGTACAAGATCTGATTTTAACAGACTTAAGTTAGGATTGAAGTGGTCTCA
>CP070654.1:800743-805419 GCA_020354785.1 Bacteroidales bacterium | reverse complement strand
ATTGAAGGAGTCCTTCTGGAAAAAATCAATTTAACCAGTTACATGAATAAAGGGAATTACTCTCTTGAACCTTTGCATAATTTCTTTTTTACAAGAGACTCATCCTTTATTATAAATAACCAACTGTTTATCGCTAAAATGGCTAAAAAGGTAAGGATTCGCGAAGCTTTAATAATGGAAGCTATTTTCAATTATCATCCGCAGTTTCAATTAAAGGGATATAGTCATGATTTTACGGACATCAGTAATAAGGATGTTGCAATTGAAGGAGGTGATATAATTGTTGTTAATAAGAATACTCTATTAATTGGGATTGGCCCCCGGACTACTTCTCAGGGAGTTGATTATCTCATAAACCAGCTGCTGGATAAGGAAGAAATAAAACATATAATCGTCCAGGAATTACCATATTCACCGGAATCATTTATACATCTTGATATGGTATTAACCTTTGTAGATAAAAATACATGCATCATATACGAACCGGTAATTTATAACCGCTTGAATTTTCAAACAGTACATATAGCATTAGATAATGGAAGAATTAAAAATATTGAAACTATTGATGATGTTATCAGGGGATTGAAAAAGCTAGGATTGGAAGTAAAACCAGTTTCCTGTGGTGGCAGCAAGGAAATTCTAATCCAGGAACGTGAACAATGGCATAGCGGAGCTAACTTTTTTGCTCTTGCTCCGGGAAAAATTATCGGATATGAAAGAAACGTGCATACTAACGAAGAATTGAACAAATATGGATATGAAATTATAAAGGCCACAGAAGTATTGAACGGAATAAAGGATTTAAATGACTATAAAAAGTACGTAGTTACAATAGAAGGTGGTGAGCTGGCAAGAGGCGGAGGGGGCCCAAGATGTATGACCCTTCCATTAAAAAGAAAAAACTGATATACTAACTTCAAATACTGCTTTTGATAAGCTCAGAAGCTTCCTGTAAAGTTATTGCAGATAATATTTCCATACCAGATTTATCGATAAGCTCTTTGGCATCTATTGCATTGGTCCCCTGCAAACGAACAATCACAGGAACATTTATATTTTTTATGGATTTATAGGAATCAACAATACCCTGTGCAACCCTGTCACATCTGACAATTCCTCCGAAAATATTGATTAGTATTGCTTTTACATTTGGATCTTTCAGAATAATCCTGAATCCGGCTTCCACTGTTTCAGCACTTGCCGTGCCTCCAACATCAAGAAAATTTGCCGGATTTCCGCCTGATAATTTTATCATATCCATGGTTGCCATTGCTAAACCTGCTCCATTTACCATACAACCAATGTTGCCGTCAAGTTTAATAAAATTTAAATTATACTTTGATGCTTCAACCTCAGCAGGATCTTCCTCAGTAAGATCTCTCATTTCCAAATATTCCGGGTGCCGGAACAAAGCATTATCATCCAGATTAAATTTAGTATCTGCTGCAAAAATCAGGTTATCGGAAGTTTTTATTACAGGATTTATTTCAATAAGTAATGCATCACTCTCTGTATATGCCTTGTATAGAGCAGTTGCAAACTTTATCATTTCTTTGAATGTATTTCCTTCCAATCCCAGATTAAAAGCAATTTTTCTTGCCTGAAAAGGTTGCAGTCCGACAGCAGGTTCAATTTCTTCCTTATATATTAAATGAGGAGTTTTGTCAGCAACTGTTTCAATATCCATACCCCCTTCAGTAGAATACATGAAAATATTATGACCTGTGTTTCTGTTCAGGAGTATGCTCAGATAATATTCTTTAATTGGATTATCTCCCTGGTAATAAATGTTCTGCTCAATTAATACTTTGTTTACCTTTTTGCCTTCACTGCCTGTTTGATGTGTTATAAGCTGCATTCCAATAATCTCACTTGCATATTTTTCTACTTCATCAATATTTTTAGCAATTTTTATTCCTCCTCCTTTACCTCTTCCGCCAGCGTGTATCTGAGCCTTTACTGCAACAGAACCGGTTCCGGTTTCTTTTTGTATTTCTTTTGCTGCTTTTAAAGCCTCCTGCGGAGTTGTTGCTACAATTCCTGCAGGCACAGGAACCCCATACTTTTTCAATATAGCTTTTCCCTGGTACTCATGTATGTTCATTATATATTACTCCCTTTAATTTAATTTTTAAGATACTAAAATATTTATTTTTTTTATCTTACATCATCTTTAAAGTCATTTTCAGAATAAAATTAAATGATCCCTGAGATGAGAAAATTAAATAATTCTGAATTAAACAGAAAATCAGTAGAAGAATTCAAAAGAACAAAAAAAAATCCTTTTATAGTTATACTTGATAATATAAGAAGTCTGAATAATATTGGATCTGTTTTCAGAACAGCGGATGGATTTCTTATCCAGGGTGTTTACCTGTGTGGAATAACAGCCACACCCCCACATAAAGATATACGTAAAACTGCATTAGGTGCAACTGACTCTGTGGAATGGAAGTATTTTAATAAAACTGCTGATGCCATAGAACAGCTCAAAAAAGAAGGATACAGAATAATCGCAATTGAACAGACTGATGAAAGTATAATGCTAAATGAATTTAATGTACAGAATAGTGAGAGCTATGCCCTTATATTCGGACATGAAATGAAGGGAGTGGATCAATCAGTTATTGATATAAGTGATGTAAGCATAGAAATTCCGCAGTACGGGACAAAACATTCATTCAACATATCGGTTAGTGTTGGAATTGTGCTCTGGGATCTTGTGAACAAATTAAAAAAAAAGCGGCTCTGAATCTTCAGAGCCGCTTATAAAATATATTATTTATATTCCTTTTATTCTACTATTGAAGCAAAAGCTTCGCTTTCAGCATATTTTGCAAACTCAAGATCTTTCTTGGCGTGATCCTTTAATTCGCTTTTCTTGCCAACAGCTGTACGTAAATTATTCAGTACTCCTTCTTCTCTGTCACTTCTTGCACTGCCTACAGCTTTCAAATAATATACCATGCCACAATCAACGTCACCCAGCTGGTTTAATGTACTTAATGATTTTTCAGTATCACCGTTAAGCAACTGTGCAAGTGCAGCATTGAAAGAAGGCTTATTGCCGAAATAATTAACAGCTGCATCATAGTCAGCCTGCTTAATCTTGATAATACCCAGGTTGTAATTTACAACATCTCCGGCTCCCATAGCAGCACTGAATAATTCTTCAGCTTTTGCCAGATCACCTTCAAGCAATGCAATTGCTCCAAGGTTATTTTTAATAACATCATTTTCTTTTAATTCTTTGGCAGCCAGGAAGGCTTCCTTAGCTTCTGCTACTTTGCCCATCTTTACATATACATGTCCGACATTATTCTTGGCCCTAAAGCATTCCGGGAAATTTTCAGCAGATTTCTTGTAAATCGCCAGTTTTTCTTCAAGATCTTCGGTTAGAGTGGCAGCATATAAAATCTCTTCCAGATTTAATGTATCAGGATTAGTTTTTGCCAGTTCCGAAATCTCTTCATCTGAATAACCTATTTTATCAATATTTATGTTCAGCATTGATCTACGAAGCTTTGGTAAAACCTCTTCAGCAATTTCTTCAAAAGCTGCAGAAATATTTCTGATTTCTTTCTCTCTTACAACAGGATCAGAATACATTGAAAGAACTCTGAGTATTAATTCCTTATCCTCTATATCAGATTCTTCCATAAGTTTTTTGAATCCGTCCCAGTCTTCCGGGGTAAATTGCATAGCAAGGAATCCTGTAGAATCAGCTTCTGATACTTCGGCCTTTTTCAACAGTCTTTGCAGGTATCTTTCAGCGGATTCCTGCCTGTCTTCCGCTAATGCAGTATTTAAATCAAGCTCACCATCAGGTGATGCATAGGCTGAAATACTCGCACCCGTAAATTCTTTCCTTTCAGATTCACTTGCTGCTTTAACTTTTTCTTGCATGGCAACAATATCATCAGATTTCAATTCAGAATCTCTAACATTAGATTTATTAATTACATAATGAATGTCTGCATCTAAAGTCATCGGAATGATTCTCTGGAATTTGTCACCAACAAGAATAGTTTTGGGATTAACTGCTACCAGTGCAGGAGTTGCAATAACTCCATCAGCAATTTTAATACCCGGTATTTCAACAGGAGTTTTTTCTTTAATTTGTGCTGACATCTCTACATATAGCCCTGAACGAAGCATTTCATCGGTATAAGGAACCTTTCCGGTGTAAGAGTACTCACCTCCGTCAAACGAAATAACCTTATTGTTAGCTTCGACCTTTTCTCCCTGAAGAGTGGTTGATTCAAATTCAGCCTGCCCTCCCTCATATTTTAATACAGGAGTGGCAACAACCACGGCCTTCTTATTAAAATACTTTTCAGGAAATTTTGTGGTAACAGTAACTTCTACCTCACCAGCATGCATTTCAAGCGGATTAGGCTGTACTTGATACGATACATCGCTAGATTTATCGACCATCTTATTTAAACCGCCGCAGCTGCTTAGTAAAAAAGCTGCAACAACAATAGATGTTAAGTAGTTTCGCTTAATTTTCTTCATAATTAATTAATTATTTGTTATACAATTTCAATTAAAGTTTATTATTCCAGTTTTTATTAACACTGCAAACTTACTAATGTTTTCAATAAAAAAAAATTATTGCAGTTCAGAAAACAGATTTAAGCATAAATATAAAAAAAATAATTCAATTTAATCAC
>CP070654.1:795918-800643 GCA_020354785.1 Bacteroidales bacterium | reverse complement strand
ATAACCAGCCAGGGAATTTTAGCGGTAGTATTTACGACGCACTGGATAGTACGGGGTTGTTTAACTATTTTATCCTTGGTGTTGACACTTCAGAATATGGAAATCAACTGAAAAATACCCTGGTAACTGTAATTGCTCCAAGCGACAAGGCATTTGAAGATTATCTCGAGAAACATGGCTACAATTCAATATCCGGTATACCAAAAAATAAATTACAGAACCTGATTGGTCATCATATTATTACATGGCCCCAGGAACCTGATATTTTCAGAGAAGACCCCAATCTGTTTAAGCGCCAGACCAATATGCCGCAAGATACTGTTATAAAATATGATATAATAAGCGAAACTGATAGAACCGTTCATCAGGAATCCAAATACCTCCAGTTTTATTGCCCTGAAATATTAAATTATTATGAAGGTACTGAGGATGATTATTATATATTGACTGGAACAGAAATATCTCCAGCCACAGGTTTTAACATTTATGATGTTCCGGTTGATTCCATTCTTCCATATGGAAACGGCTGGGTATATTATGTCGATCAGGTAATTGAACCATTTCAAAACCTGGATGACTGGTTAATGAATTCTTCTGATAATAGTTTGCTCTGTGAAATTTTTAACCGATTTAGTATTTATGTCTATGATGGGTATTACCCTACCCCGGATCCTATTAAGCGAAGCAGTTTATTTAAAAACCAACGACATTACAGGATTGATATGGAACTGTGTTTTGAAACAGTCGGATCTCTGGAGGGATTGAGTGATGTTAGAATTTTTCCAAAAGCACGTTCAAATTTTACAGTTTTAGCTCCTGAAAATGATGCCCTGATATCTTTTATCGATAGCACTTTTACTAATTATCCCGGCTTTAAAGATTCTATAAGTTTTATTAATCAGCCTACAGTGAACAATCTCCATAAGAAGGCAATCGTAAGAGCAATAATCTCTCCATACATGTTTCTTGAGCAAATCATCTGGCCTTCAGATTTATACGACGGTAATGCTACAGGTAATGATGGGACCAGTTTTATGTTTAGTCCACAGGACATTTCAGAGTACACCATGTGCAGTAATGGCTATGCCTATAAACTCAAATCTTTTGTGACGCCCCGTACTTTTCAATCCATTCTAAAACCGGTATACACAACTCCGGAATATAAATATATGACTACAGCAATTGATAGAGTAGAAATCCAGAACTACCTTAATGATAAGGATGCAAACTACACATTACTGTTACCTACTGATGAGGCATTTATTAAGAATAATATTTTCTTATTAACTTATGATGATTATATTTCGGCTTATGGTCCTGATCCGGAAGATGATTTTGATAATGACCTGAACCATAACGATTTAGTTATTTATAGTGCAGATACAACCGGTGGAAATACACCGGGCAGAATAGGTGATCAGGATTTATTTGAATTGATATTTGCCCATTTGTTTGTAGAATCCGTAAATCCGACCTCACAAAAGCAATATGCATTGAACGCACCTGGAGCATACGTTGGTATCACAGAAAACAGTGCCTGGTCAGGTGGAAATTTGATAGGAAAAGAAGGAAGCAGGGCAGTAGTGCCAAATATTATAGAAAGCTTTACAGAATCAGTTGACAATGGTAAGGTATATGTAATTGATGATTTAATACAAATGCCAAAATATACTATTGGTGAACTCATATCCGAGTACCCTGCCTATTCACGATTTAAGGATTTATGTGAGAATGCCGGCCTTTTGGATGCCGGGATACTTGAGGTTTATGGAGATAAGCCCACTGTTTTTATTCCTACCAATGATGCTATTGATCAATATATTGATGATGGGAAGTTGCCCATAGAAGAAACAGCATTGCAGAATTTTATAAAATATTTCTTTGTTGATGGTACAATTTTTACTTCAGAAACAATAAATGAAACCTTTGCAACATTGAGTGTTAATGACCAGCTTTCAACAAAATATAAAATTGTTTACAGAACCGCAGAGCTTAATGGCACTTATGAAAACCTGCAAATAAAAGGATCAAACAATACCTCTTACCTTAATGTAATTGAGGGCAGTGAAAGCAATGTCATATGTACAGACGGGATCATTCATCAAATTGATGGAGTGTTGAACTAACTAAATCCGTGGAAATGAAAACAACCAGAACATTATTAATTTGTTTTTTATTAAGTTTTACTTATCTGTGTTCGACTGCACAATATAGGGTAATCAGGGGGTTTGTTACCGATTTGGAATCAGGTGAAAGGTTACCAGGAGTAAATGTTGTCGAAATGAACGAAAATGAACGTGTAATCAATGGTACTGTTACTGATTATAACGGAGAATATATCATTCGGATACAGGAAGCTTCAAAATCAATACAATTCTCATTTATTGGTTATAAATCACTGACTGTTGAACCGGGCGGCAAAAGCTACATCGAAGTAAAACTGGAAGAAGAGACTACGCTGCTGGATGAGGTTGTAGTTACTGCCGATAAGATTCAAACAACCGGTTTTATGCCGGTTACTATTCAGGAATCAAGTGCTTCGATCGCTAAAATAGAGATGAGAGGTGTTGAACAAATAGGTACTACATCTATTGAGGAAGCTATAGCGGGTCAGCTTAGCGGATTGGATATTTCAATGTCATCAGGTGACCCTGGTGCCGCTATAAGCATTCAAATAAGGGGAGCATCTTCCATTAGCGGTAAAAATGAACCGTTAATATTAATCAACGGATTGAGATATGATACGGAAATTGAAGATGATTTTGAATTCACAACTGCCACAGCCGAAGATTACGGAAGCCTTGTTGATATAAACCCCGATGACATTGAATCCATCGAAATATATAAAGACGCAGCAGCATCGGCTCTTTATGGACCAAAGGCAGCCAATGGAGTACTGGCTATCAATACTAAAAAAGGAAGAAGGGGGAAATCAGCAGCGACGTATTCTTTTAAGCAAACCTGGTCAGAAGCTCCTGACCCAATACCATTATTAAATGGACCCGATTATGTTTTGATGCAACTCGATGCCCGGTATAACAGGGCCATGGACTTAACGGGTGAACCACCGGATATGAGCGGACAGGAGTTTTATCCAATCCTGTATTTAACCAGTAGAGATTATCCCTATGCCTGGGAACACAGCCAAAATACCGATTGGGTTGATGCTGTAACACAACAGGGTTTAAAGTCAGATCATAACTTTTCAATATCGGGTGGTGGTGATAAAGCTGCATACCGTTTAAGTGTTGGTTATCTTTCACAGGATGGCACAACAAAAGGTACAGCTTTCAGACGTTTGTCCACAAGATTGAACCTTGATTACCGGTTGACGAACCGATTACGTTTTAATTCGGAATTTTCGTTGACAAGTAGTAAAAAACATGAAAATCCGCAATGGACAGTAGATGACAATAAAGTTTCAAAAGTTCTTGAGCTTGCTTATAAAAAGGCGCCTAATATGGCTATTTATGACATGTTAGGTCCGGATTCTGTCGGCAGCGATTTCTTTGCAGCTTATTTTGATGAAACAGAGGATGGAAATATCGTTCAGAATTACCAGGGGACGGGAGATAAATGGTACAATCCGGTGGCATATATTGAGGATGGAGGAGGTATAACCTCTTCAAAACGTATTATTACCAATTTGGGAATGAATTATCAAATTATTCCTGAAAGGTTAAGACTGGTATCTAATGTGGCTTATGATATTAACAATAAAGACAGTAAATCTTTTGTGCCTCAATCTGCTACCGGGACTATTGATCTTAATAAGGAGTACAATTCAACCGGACATATCGATAAGGAGAGTTATGGTATACAACATACCACACAGTTAATTTATGAGCAAACATTCAAAGATTTTCACGATATTACAGCGGTTGCAGCATACACTTTAGTATCTTCCGGTAGTATCAGCCAGGAAGCATCAAGTGAAAGGTCTCCCTCAGTAAAAATAATAAACCATACATCGGAAAGTCCTATAAGCAAATTGGATTCCGATCTGGGCAGTTACAGAGAAGCCGGCTATATATTAAACTTAAGGTATGCCTACAAAGATAAATATGTAATTAATCCGGCTTTCCGTTACGATGGTAGTTCCCAGTATGGGTTAGGTAATAAATGGGGATTAAGGCCAATAATTTCAGTGGCATACTTTATTTCAAAAGAACCATTTATGCAAAATATAAACTGGCTTGACGATTTAAAAATCAGGGCCAGTTATGGCCAGGTCGGGAAAAATCCGGGTAATGTTCTTGAAACCTATGGCCTTTATGTAAAAGGAAGCCGGTATATGGACATTAACGGTGTTTCACCCCAGAATATTCAATTGTATAACTTATCATGGGAATTGATAGAGAAATACAATGTGGGAATAGATATCTATGCCTTTAATAACAGACTGACAACCACTGTCGAATATTATACAGATGTTACTAAAAATGTGTTACATGAAAAATATAAGATACCATCATCAACAGGTTATGAGTATTTAAGATGGTTTAACGCAGGTACCGTTGAAAATAGTGGATTTGAATTACAAACGCACGCCAATATTCTGAATAGTAACTCTATCAGTTTTGATATCGATTTAAACTTTGCTATAAATAAAAATAAAATCATAGAAGTACCTGAAAATCTAATTGAAGATGATGTAAATATGTTAGAGAATGGTAATTATATAAGCCGTATTGTTGAAGGCAGCGCAGTACATGGTTATTTTGG
>CP070654.1:790959-795818 GCA_020354785.1 Bacteroidales bacterium | reverse complement strand
GTCCGCTCTTTGGGATCTGGTGTCATTACCGCCATCATTGATGAATACGGGATGTTTATAGCTGTATAAGCCGTAGTGGCAAGTATATAGGTAGCAAAGGCATAAACAATTTTCAGTTTCTCTCCCCAATCCGGGGTAATGAACATTGCAAAGGCCAATAGTCCATAAGGAACAGCCAGCCACAGGAGGTAAGGCCGGAACTTGCCCCACCTGGTATTGGTACGGTCCGCAACCATTCCTATTATAGGATCGAAAATCATATCCCAGACCCTGGTAATTAGTAACATAAAAGCTGCTATTTTGGTGTCAATCCCAAAGACATCCGTGTAGAATATCATAAGAAAGAAACTCCATGCCTGGTATAAAATATTGGAGGCGGTATCCCCAAGTCCGTATCCGACTTTCTCAAAAACGGATAGTTTTCCATCTATTTTGTTAAGGTTCGGGGCCGGGGCGTTTGATACGGGGACTTCCTTAGTCGGATTATTGTTTTCTTCCACTGTGATTTGTTCTCCTCTGGTATATTTAAGTTATAAATATGGCAAAGCCACTAATATAAACGTTTTTTAAATTCAATCTTTACTTTTTTGTAAAAAAATAGATTTCTCCATAGTCGCTCAACCTCAAAAGACAAACAAATATAAAACTGGTGTTTTTTCTTGCACGGATCAATCTCTAATATTATCATTGTATATAAATTGATCATTATCGCTAAGCAGATATTAACTATGATTAGATACAAAAGCACAATTATAATTCTATCAGTTCTTTTATTTAACGTATGTATTGAAACAACGGCACAGGCAGGTAATCGTTACATAATTACAGACTATGGGGCTGTTGCCGACGGACAAACATTGAATACCATAGCTATCCAGTCTGCGATTGACTTGTGTGCATCGCAAGAAGGCGGAACTATTGTGGTACCTGAAGGAATATTTCTATGCGGTGCAATATTTCTCAAACAGGGTGTCAACTTTCATGTTGAAAAGGGCGGTGTTTTAAAAGGCACGGTTAATCCGGATCACTATCCTCAAGTATTTACCCGTTGGGAAGGTGTTGAGTGTGAATGGACTTCAGCTCTGATCAACGCTTTTGATATGACGGGTGTGCATTTAACCGGTGAAGGTATTATTGACGGCTCAGGGGATCAATGGATGAAACGTTATCCCAGATACAGCAATGAATTAAAAATCGGCCGGCCACGCCTGATTGCCATTCAGAACTGTACCGACGTACTTGTTTCCGGATTGACTATTAAGAATCAGGCGTGCTGGGGTTTGTTTATTCTTTATTCCAGGGATGTAATCGCAGAAAATCTGATAATCCGGGCCGAACACAATATAATAAGTTCCGATGGAATAACTATAGATTCCGGGGAGCGGATACATATTGCAGGATGTGATATTGACGTAAACGACGATTGTATTGCAGTTAAATCTGGCAAGGATGAAGACGGACGAAGGGTAAACAGGCCATCCGCGGAAATCATAATCGAGAAATGTCGGTTCCGGTACGGACACGGCGGTGTGTCTATGGGGAGTGAAATGTCAGGAGGGGTTCACAACGTAGAGATTCGCGACTGCATTGTGGAAGCAGATAACTGGGCACCCATTCGCTTTAAGTCACAACCCAGTCGTGGTGGTATAATTGAGAATATTACCTACCGCAATATTGTACTTCAGGATACACGCAAAGCATTTGAATTTAACATGGAATGGCGCATGAGGCCTCCAATAAAACCACCTTCAGATCCTCTCCCCTTAGTCCGCAATGTGAACATTATAAATGTATCCGGCAGGGTTCAATCTGTAGGTGATATGCATGGATTGAAGGATAGTCCGATACAAAATGTAACTTTTAAAAATTGTAATATCTCAGCTCAGCAAGGCTTTATCCTGGAAAATGTTGAGGGACTGGATCTTTCCGGCCTTAATCTCAATGTGGAAGAAGGTGAAGCCATTATATACAAATGAAAGGCAAAATATTATGAATCAAAAACGTACAATCCGTGTTATAATTTATACCTTAATAATATTCTTTACAGGAATTCCAATTTTTGCCTCAAGCTACAATGTAAAAACATATGGTGCTGCCGGCAACGGAAAGATAGTTGACTCCCCGGCCATTAATAAAGCAATCGATGCAGCAGCTGAAGCAGGGGGAGGAACTGTTTATTTTCCCGCCGGCACATATTTATGCTTTTCAATACGGTTAAAAAGCCATGTCGGGCTATACCTGGATCATGGTGCGGTTATTGTGGCAGCAAATCCAACTGACCATGAAGGAGAATATGATCCTGCAGAACCTAATCAGTGGAATATGTATCAGGATCATGGACACAGCCACTGGCAAAACAGTCTGATCTGGGGTGAGGGTCTTGAAGATATCTCAATAGCAGGTCCGGGGAAAATATACGGCAAGGGACTCCAGCGCTGGGATACTGAAAAGACAGGGGAAGGAAATAAAGCGATTGCCCTTAAGAATTGTCGCAATGTAACAATAAGTGATATCACCATGCAAACATGCGGCCATTTTTGTATTTTGCCAACAGGTGTTGACAATTTTATCATCGACAACCTCAGGATCGATACCAACCGGGATGCGATTAATATCGATTGCTGCAAAAATGTAAGTATCTCAAATTGTGTTATTAATACACCCAACGACGACGCCATTGTTCTTAAAAGTTCCTATGCTTTGGGGTATCCCCGGATTACTGAAAATGTAATGATTACCAACTGCCTTGTGAGTGGATATGATGAGAATACGATGCTTGACGGCACGTTTAAAAAAACTCAAAAACAGGCTCCGGATGGAGGTGGAGTTACCGGACGAATAAAATTGGGAACAGAATCAAACGGCGGATTTAAAAACATCACAATCACAAATTGTACATTTGATCACTGTCGTGGACTTGCATTGGAAACAGTTGATGGGGGGATATTAGAAGATATTACCATATCGAATATTACAATGCACGATATTACAAATGTTCCGATCTTTCTTCGCCTGGGGAGACGCATGCGAGCTCCGGAAGGTATGGCAATCGGGAAAATGCGCCGGATTATTATCAGCAATCTCATTGTTAATAATGCCAACCCGGAATATGGATCGTTAATTGTGGGTATACCAGACCTGTTTATCGAAGATGTTAAACTACGTAATATACTGATACTTGTAAAAGGATGTGCACCAAAAGAATATATGGATATTGAGGTTCCTGAACTGGAGGAGGACTACCCTGATCCGAGATTTTTTGGAAAGATACCTGCATACGGTTTTTTTATCCGTCATGTCAATGGTATTGAGTTCAATAATGTTGAAGTTCGTTTCATGGAGGAAGATTTTCGACCGGCATTTGTTCTGGATGATGTGCAGAACGCCCATTTCAATAATGTAAAAACACAGAATTCTCAAGATTATCCAACCTTCCTGCTGAAAAATGTTAAAGATTTTAAAACCAGCCAATGTAACTCAGTGCCGGATGTAAATTTTGAAAGTGTGGAGAAGAAAAATTTTTAATTTAAAAAACTAAAAAATGTTACGTACTAAAGCAGTATTATTAGCATTTATTTTATTGAGCATGGCTTCATGTAATAAAAGGCCATGGCAGAAATTTAATGACATAAGCTTACGCGAGATTAAGGCCAATTTTCAATCACCACCAGTTGAATACAGCATGACTTTTTACTGGGGCTGGGACGGAGAAATCACTGAAGAAGTTATTGCCCGTGATCTTGATGCATTCAAGGAGCGGGGCGTACACATTGTTACGCTGGAATCAGGTTACGATATGGGCAGTCCCTATCTCTCCGAAGGCTGGTTAGAATTGGTGAAACGGACCGTAGAACTGGCACGTGAAAGAGATATGCGTGTATGGATTGTGGATGAGGGTAAGTATCCCAGTGGATTCGCAGGCGGTAAATTCACCACTGACGCGCCTGAACTAAGAATGAAGGCGCTTGTTGTAGCGGATCAAGTTGAAATGGCAGGCGGTGATACATTAACCCGGCAAATAACCGAAGATATTGTTAGTGCTGTTGCCGTTAATCTACTCGATAGCACAAATCAAATCCTTGATATCCAGTCCGGAGAATTGCAGTGGATAGTCCCCGAAGGTCAATGGAATATTATATTAATCAAACATGATTTCCGCAGTTCTCCAACACGGGCAGTTAATAATCCAACCCGCGGCAAGGATCCGAGCAATTCGCTCTGTGATTATCTCGATCCTGCCGCTACACAACAGTTTATTGAATTTACCCATGAACAACATAAAAAGTATATAGGTTCAGAGTTCGGCCGGACTGTACTGGGTTTCAGAGGTGATGAGCCGGATTACAGTATTCGTGGGATTCCATGGACTCCTCAAATCTTTGATGTGTTCGAAGAGCGAAAAGGTTACGATGTACAACCATACGTTGCCTCTTTTTTTGCACCACGGTTAACGGAAAAGCAAAAAAAAATAAAAGCAGACTATTGGGATATCTGGTCTGAACTATTTGGTAAAAACTTCTTTAAAGTGCAGGCTGACTGGTGCGACAATCATAACATGGAATACCTTGTTCATCTCAACCATGAGGATAAAATGATGGGGCTTGTTCGTTCCGGGGGAGACTTCTTTGAATGTATGCAGTATGTGCAAATGCCTGGTGTGGATGCAATCTGGAATCAAATCTGGCCTGACAAGGTCGCGGATTATCCTAAGTATGCATCCTCAGCAGCGCATGTATTCGGTAAACCACGTGCTTTCACCGAAAGCTTTGCAGCATACCATATAAACCCTGATGTCATGCAAGCCAAATGGGTTTTAGATCACCAGTTTGTACGTGGTATTAATATGGTTGAAGTAATGT
>CP070654.1:785993-790859 GCA_020354785.1 Bacteroidales bacterium | reverse complement strand
CCCGGGTTTCAGATGAATGGCTGAAAAAATTCAAAGAATTATGTATAAAGCTCAACATAAAGAAAACAGTAAAAATTTATGAATCTGCACTGGCTAAAGTCCCTATGGTAATCGGGCTGCTCAAGCCGGTTATATTGTTACCTGTCAGTGCATTTACGGGTTTATCTCCAAAGCAGCTTGAGAGTATAATTGTCCATGAACTTGCTCATATTATTCGCAGAGATTACCTGGTAAATTTCCTCCAGTCGATTCTGGAAATACTGTTCTTCTATCATCCGGCAGTATGGTGGATAAATGGTATTATACGCACAGAAAGAGAGAACTGCTGCGACGATATTGCTATTGAACAAACAGGTGATTCTGTAGACTATGCAAAAGCACTGGCCAGCATCCAGGAGCAATTATTACTTAAAAAGAACCTTGCTCTGGCTATTGCCGGGCACAAAAATAAATTATTAAAAAGAATAAAACGCTTATTAAATCAACCAAAAATGAAAACAAATTTTATTGAAGGATTTACAGCATCCTGTATTATTTTCCTTGGGATATTAGTAATTGCATTAAATGCAAATGCTATATCAGATAAAAAATCAGGGAATAGTGAAAATGAAATCTCATTTACTCAAAATGCGGATGTAAAAGAAGACAGCAACCCTGTGTCTTATGACCTGGCCGTCATACAAGATACTACTATAGAAACTGACGAACAGGAAAAAATTATCATGGAATCAGAAGAAAAATCCACTGAGACTAAAAAAGAAAAAAAGGTTTGTTCGGATAGTGATGAAATTACAGAGGAAATTCTAAGAGGAATCGAGCAAGGTCTTGTAGAAATGGATATAGACCTTATTGTTGATGAAGCAGTGGCCGGTGTGCAGGCCGGGCTGAGTGAAATGAACCTGAATGCTATTGTAAAAGAAGCAGTTGAAGCATCACAGGAGGGTATTGAAGAACTTGACGTTGAACTTGTAGTAAATGAAGTTCTATTTGGAATAAAGGCAGCCCTGGAAGAAATGGACTTAAATGCTATTGTAGGTGAGGCAATGAATGGGGTAAGGCAAGCACTGGATGAAATAGAAATAGAGAGTATTATTGAATATAAAGATAATGATGACGCTGACGCTGATGATGATGATGACATGGAAGATGATGACGATAACGAAATAGATTTTGACTGTGAGACATTTATCGGAAACATGGAACATTTAAAAGTTTTAAAAAAAGGTGTGAATTACTGGAATACCTGGAGAGCTGAAAACAAAAATGAAAAAATTGATCTCAGAGGAGCATGCCTTAAAGAAGCAAAATTGCCGAATATAAACTTAAGCAATGCATCACTTGAAAAAATCAATTTCGGCGAAGCTATGTTAAACGGAGCTGATTTTACGGAGGCAAACCTGGAGGAAGCAAATCTTAAAGAAGCAACTGTTGCTCAGGCTGTCTTCAACGGTGCAAACATGAAAGGAATAAATCTCAAAGAAGTGACCCTTTATAACATTGATTTGAGGGATGCTGTATTAATGTATGCCAACATAAAAGAAACAAGTATGCATTCAGTTGATTTCAGGGGTGCAGACCTGAGAAATGCCAATATAAAAGAAGCAAGTTTGCAGGAAGTAGATTTCAGGAAGTCAGACTTAAGAGGTGCCGATCTTCATGAAGCAACTATAGTTGACTGCAAATTTGAAGGCGCAATAGCAGACAATACTACCCTGTTTCCCCCTGGATTCGATACTAAAGACAAAGGGTTGGAATTTAAATAACAGGAAGGCCTTTGATTTTAAAAGGGATACAAAAGGGGACAGCGCCCTTAAATGATTTACAATTTAAGATTAACGATTTTAGATTTTAGATTTAAGGGCGCTGTCCTCTTTATTATACAATCCTTTTATTAAAAAATGTAACAGAAAATAAAATAAAGAGTCTATATTTAAAGTTTATTACTTTAATTGGAAGTATTATCATATTGTAATATTACTGATTATTAAAAATTCATATATAAAAGGGATTCCAAAAGGGATCGGTTACACTGCCGTATTATTAATTATTGTATCCTGGCTTAATTGTTTTATTACCTTTTCAGGAGATAATGCCTCTTTTCAGGATTCCATTCAGAATCCTCATTATACCATACCCTCCACTTCGGAAAAAATAAAGACAGATGGTCTGCTTGATGAAGATTTTTGGGATGATGCCCTGGAAATTGAGCTTCCCTATGAAGTTGAACCCGGAGAAAATCTTAAAGCTCCTGTTAAGACATATGTACTTTTAACTTACACTAAGTCTCACTTATATGTAGGCTTTAAGGCCTATGACCCTGAGCCCTCAAAGATACGTGCACATTATCTGGACAGGGATAATGCTTTCAGCGACGATGTTGTAGGTGTTATCCTTGATACTTACAATGATGAACGCAGATCATTTGACTTTATGTGCAATCCCCTGGGTGTTCAGGAAGATGCAATTGAAACTACAAACAGCTATGATGCTTCGTGGGATGCTATATGGGAATCAGGAGGAAGAGTAAACGAAGAGGGCTATTTTGTCGAAATGTCAATTCCTTTCAGCTCGCTGCGGTTTCAAAGAAGTGATGATGTTCAAACCTGGGGATTCGATGCAATAAGAAGCTATCCCCGTAAAGTAAGATATCATATAGGAACATTCAAGCGCGACAGGAATAATAACTGTTATCTGTGCCAGTCACTGAAAATTACTGGTTTCAAAGGAGCCACTCCGGGTAAAAATATTGAGATTGTCCCTACACTATCGGTTAAATTAAGCCAGGAACGCGAAAATGAAACGGAAGGAAACTTTGACTGGCGCACAAAACAAATTGATCCGGGATTAACTGCCAAGTGGGGTATTACACCAAACATGACACTTGGGGTTACTATAAATCCTGATTTCTCGCAGGTTGAGGCAGATGCTGCACAAATGGATATTAATGAACCTTTTGACTTGTTCTATCCTGAAAAAAGGCCGTTTTTTACAGAGGGATCTGACTTTTTTCATAGTGATGTTGTTTATACACGTACATTGCGGGATCCTATATGGGGTATTAAACTGACCGGTAAAGAAAAGGGTAATACTATAGGTTCATATATTGTCCAGGATAAGCTAACCAACCTTATCTTTCCGGGCAGCCAGGGAAATGATGCAACAACAATTGAGAAAGAATCATTTTCTTCAGTTTTAAGGTACAAAAGGGACCTGGGGAATAAGTATACATTAGGTTTGATTTACACTGACAGGGAAGGTGATGATTATTTTAACCGTCTGGGAGTTATAGATGCTAATTTAAGGATCACGGAAAAAGACAGAATAGTTATACAGGGAGGATTGTCATCGACACATTATCCTGATTCAATTATTGAACAATTTGCACAGCCGGAAGGCACATTTAGTAGTTATGCCGCAACATTTAATTACAGCCACAATACAAGGAACATTGACTGGTATCTATCTTATGAAGACCTGGGTAAAGACTTCAGGGTCGATCAGGGCTTTGTCACACAGGTTGATTTTAAAGAACTGGAAGTTGGCGCAAATTATACCTGGCTGGCAAATGACCAGGATTTATGGTGGACGTCCATACAATTTGGCGGAGAATATGATCATATGGTGGATCAAAGTTATGATCTTCTGGAAAGCGGAGTAGAACTTGAATTTAATATTAGTATGATTAAACAATCCCATATTTATATAGATTATTCCAGATTCAGGGAAGCTTATAATAATGAGGAGTTTGACCAGAATTCTTTCTTTATCCATCACTGCGCATGGCCTATAGGCAGTTTGCACTACTGGATCAACTTTGATTTCGGCGACAGGATTGACTACACCAATACACGCCTGGGAAAAAGATTTCGTTTTAGTCCGGGTTTTGACTGGAAAATTGGCATGCACCTGACCTTAAATCTTAACCATACTTATGAACAGTTAAATGTTGACCCTGGACGCTTATATAATGCTAACATTACCGAAGGACATATAATTTACCAGTTTAACAAACAAATTTTCGTAAGAGCAATACTACAATACAGGGATTACAAATATAATGTTGAATATTACAACGAAGATCCTCCTGAGCCTCTGGAACAAAAATTGTTCAGCCAGTTTCTGTTTTCATACAAAATAAATCCGCAAACAGTTCTGTTTTTAGGGTATTCCGATAATTATACAGGAGGTGAGATTAATGACAGAGATACTCCGCTGACACAAACAGACTGGGCATTCTTTTTCAAGGTAGGCTATGCATTTGTATTGTAATTTATTTCCTCTTCCATTCAAACCCCTCCTTTGTATCCTTAACATCAATTCCCAGGTTATTCAACTGTGAACGTATTTTATCAGCTGTTGTAAAATCTCCTTTGTCTTTGGCCTCAACCCTCAGATTTAGCAGCATATTTATAAGCTCACTATTAAGCTCATCATCAGGGGCAGCCATAGTTTCTTCATCCTTTAATCCGAGAATATCACAAACAAAAGTACTGTAAAGCTCCCTGAGTTTTTCAAGATCCTGTCCGCTGATACTTTCATTATTGTCATTTAGGGAATTTATCATCCGTACACCGTCAAAAAGATGAGAAATGACAACAGGACAGTTCATGTCATGATTCATTGCTTCGTAACAGTTATTTTTTAGTTCCTTAACATTTACTGTTGACTTTTCTGAAGGGCTTAATTTTTCCAGCGTACGAACACCAGTCATTAACCTCTCCAGACCTTTTTCAGCAGCCTGTAATGCCTCGTTTGAAAAATCCAGGGTACTCCTGTAATGTGCCTGAAGAAGAAAAAACCTTACAGTCATTGGACTGTAGGCCTGGTCCAGTGCACTATGATTACCTGTAAACAGCTCATCAAGGG
>CP070654.1:781003-785893 GCA_020354785.1 Bacteroidales bacterium | reverse complement strand
AAATCGTTAATCTCATATCGTATTGGCTTCTTTCCATGCCAGTGCAGCTGCGCCAAGAACAGCAACATTTTTATCCTGCAGGGATGAAAGCAGAACTTTAACCTTGTTCCTGAATATAGGAAACAAATTTTCGTTAAGCCATTTTTTTGTCGGTTCAATTATAAATTCCCTTGCCTGGCTAAGCCCTCCTAAAAGAAATATTGCTTCAGGACTGGTATGGGCAACAATATCTGCCAGTTTGGATCCCAGGATTTTTCCAGTATGCTCAAATGCTTCCAGGGCTATTGGATCGCCCTTTCTTGCAGCTTCAGTTATCATTTTGGCTGAAAGGTCGGCATAGCTGACCTTTCTAAGTTCACTGTCAACTGTCCTGTCAGCCATAAGACGGAATGCTGTTCTTTTAATTCCTGTGGCAGATGCGTATGTTTCCAGGCAACCTTTTCTTCCGCAACCACAATCCCTTCCCCTGAGTTTAACATTCACATGTCCCAGCTCACCTGCAAATCCGGAGTATCCGTATACTAATTCTCCATTTACGATTATTCCGCTGCCAAGTCCTGTACCAAGGGTAATTACTACAAAGTCTTTCATTTCTTTTGCTCCGCCATATATCATTTCTCCTAGTGCGGCGGCATTTGCATCGTTTGTCAGAACAACAGGGATGTCTTTGTAATAGTTCTTAAACTTATCTACAAAAGGAATAATACCTTTCCAGTTAAGGTTGGGGGCATTTTCAATGGTCCCCTTGTAATAATTACCGTTAGGTGCACCAATACCTATCCCTTTTAATACTAAATCGTCAGCTATTGCCTGGTAGGTATTTTCAATTTCCGAATTTAAATTTTCAATATAGGCATCAAAATCCTGGTAAGTTCCTGTACTTATAAAATCCTCATCAAGGCATTTACCTTCCCTGTCAACTATTCCATACTTGGTATAAGTACCTCCAATATCAATTCCGATTACTACATCTTTCATATTATTTGATTCTTAGTTAATATTATCAATAGAATTAAGTGCAAAAGCATATGCTCCAATAGCAGTTGCTTTGCTTGTCCCAAGCTTTGAAATTCCTATCCCGATTCGTTTTAAAGGATCATATATAACCGTTTCATTCGATCCCGGAATAAGAATTTCACGTTCTTCACCCCTTAAGAAAAGTTCCATTTGTCTGTTATCCTCAAGATTAAACACATCAAAAACAAGACGGTTTATTTTTTTTCCTTCATAAGACATAATTTTGCCGTTCATCTCATCTATTATTTTAGGCAAAAACACAGAATGCGCCCCGGCAAGGCCTCCTCCGATAACAATTAGTCCGTCAATTAGTGTTATGGCATTTGCCAGTGCATCACCAACAATTTCTCCCAGTTCAATAAATGCTGATTGCGCAGCTTTTGAATTCCCTTCCTCATTTCCGGAAGCTATCTCGAAAATTTCTTTAGGAGAAGGGGGGTAACCCGATTTAATACCAGCCTCCTTCATATAACTTTTTTGTACAGCTCTTATGCTTGCTCCTTCTTCAGCATAAGCTTGCGGATATTTCTTGTTGCGCATCAGCCATATTTCAGCGGCAACGGCATTATCTCCAGTGAAAAGTTCATTATTTCTTACTATTCCTGCACCAAAACCTGTTCCAAGAGTTACACCAAACAGATTCCTGTATTTTTTTGAACTGCCCCGTTCAGACAGGAGCTCATTAACATAGGGCAGTAAACCCGCTATGGCTTCGCCATATACAAAAAGATCACCGTCATTGTTTATATATACGGGGATATCAAAGTGTTTTTCAAGCATAGGACCCAGGGCAACACCTCCCCTGAATGCGGGCAGATTAGGAAGATCCCCTATTATACCTGCAGGGTAGTCAGCGGGCCCGGGAAAGGCAAAACTTATGGCAATAGGATTTGAAGACAATTTTTTCTTAACTTCTGAAAATCCCTTTACTATAGTTGAGAGGCAGGTTTCAAGATTATCAGCATGTGAAGGCAGGATTATAGGGCTTATAATTTCATTATTTGATTGTATGGCGGAAAAAACAAAATTTGTTCCCCCGGCATCAAGGGTCATTACTATTCTTTTATCTTGGTAAGGATCCATTTACAGCCTCAGACGTTTTACTAATATTTGCGTGTATTTATAATTGAGACAAATGTAATATATAAAAGGCAAATAACAGGTACCAGGAAACCCGTTAAAACAGAATATTTATCTGCTATTGCCCCAAACAGAAGAGGTATAATTGCTCCTCCTGCAATGGCTGTAATCATTAATCCCGAAAGTTCATTGGTTCTTTGCGGCATTTTCTCAATTGTTATGGAGAATACAAGGGGAAATATATTACCAAATCCAAAACCTGTAATAATGATACAAATGAAAGCTACAACTTCGGTATTGATCACGAACAATCCCAATAATCCAGCTACTGACAGCAAAGAAGTTATTATTAAGAATACTTTTGCTGACATCCAGTTTAATACCAGTGAACCTGAGAATCTGCCTGCCAGTAAACCGATAAAGAAAAAACCTGTTCCCAGGACTCCGAGTGTATTCGTATTAATACCTGCCAGTTTTAGTGTTTCAATATTAAAGCCAATTTTTGACAGTACTTCTTCAATTCCTAACCCGAAACTTGATTTTAAATACTCCGGCAGATAGGAACTCATGCATATTTCCGAACCTACATACAGAAATATTGCCATTACCATCATTAAGACATACCTGTTGGAAAGCAGGGAAAAGCATGATTTAAATGTTGCGGTAAATGAATCCCTGTCTTTTCTTTCTTTGATTTTTGTAAATCCCAGAATAGCTATAGTTATTATAAGTGCCGAAACATATACAGGAAAAATTATCTGCCAGTCTTTCTTAAACCAGATTATTGCTATAACCGGTAGAAGTGGTCCGGATAATGAACCGATTGCTTTAATAAACTGTCCCAGAGTTAAGTTTCTGGCGTATTTGCCTTCCGGGGATACATCGCGCATTATAGGATTTCCTGCAACCTGAAGAGTTGCTGCCCCTGCACCAAGCAATAATACAGTGATTAGGAATATATTAAAAGAACTTAGTTTACTTACAACCGGTATTGATAATCCTGCTAAAGCAATAATTAATCCCAGCATTAACACAAATTTTTTCCCTTTCTTATCCTGGAATATCCCCATGGGTATAGATAATATTCCAAACATAATAAACCCGGCAAAGGCAATAAAACCTGAAATGAAATTTGACAATTCGAAAGTATCCTTGGCAAGACTGACAAAGGGGCCAACGGCATCACCAAAACCCATGCATAAAAATGTAAGGAATACAGGTAATGTTTTGTTTTTCATATTAACCTCTTACTGCTCCTTGAAAAATCTTTTCTGAAAAATAAGAATTGTTGCTACACCGACAGAAATTGAGGAATCGGCAAGATTAAAAATTGGCCTGAAAAACACAAATGATTGTCCGCCCCATATGGGGAACCATTCAGGAAAGCGTGTATGAATAACCGGGAAGTATAGCATATCTACCACTTTACCATGCAGGAAGGATGCGTAACCTCCACCCTCAGGTAGAAATTCAGCAACCGTACTATAAGTACTTTCACCAAATAGTATTCCATAAAATGCACTGTCAATAATATTACCCAGGGCTCCTGCAATTATTACAGATAAACAGATTATCAGGCCGGGATGAGCCTTTTTCTTTATCAGATTGTTCAAATACCAGCCTATTCCAATAATAGCAATGATACGGAATATACTAAGGGCAAACTTGCCGAATCTGCCCGGGATATCTATACCAAAAGCCATACCCGGATTTTCTATAAACTTAATTTGAAACCACTTGATATTCCACCAGTCCCATGAAATATAACTGCTTTCACCGAGAGTCATATTGGTTTTTATAAGAATCTTTAAAGTCTGATCAACAATAAGGATAGATATAATAATAAGTATAGCCTTTTTTGTTATTGACATAGTATTATTTTAAGTGACTTCTTAAAAATAAAAAAAAATGACTGAAACCTGAGTTTCAATCATTTCTTAATTATATTTTAATATAACAAATCTATCTTTGTCTTTGTTTTGCGTCTATTGATAAAGTTGCATGCGGAACAGCGCGCAGTCTTTCCTTTGGTATTAACTTCCCTGTTTCCCTGCATACACCGTAAGTCTTATTCTCAATCCTGACAAGTGCTGCCTGCAGGTGTTGAATAAACTTTTGCTGCCGCTGAGCAAGTTTACCTGACTCTTCTTTTGATAATGTTGATGCCCCTTCTTCCAGTACTTTAAAAGTAGGGGATGTATCCTGGGTGTCGTTACTTTCACTCTGGGTGATGGCACTTTTTAAGAGTTCATAATCCTTCTTTGCTTTATCCAGCTTGTCAAGTATTATCTGTTTAAACTCTTCCAGTTCGTCGTCTGAATACTTTGTCTTTTCTGCCATAGAACTAATTTTAAATCGTGTAAATATAAGAAAAAATTCAATACAAGAAGATTCTTTAACTAAATCTTACTAATAAACACATATGTGCTTATATCATCCTCTAAATCAATAAGTATAGCATTTCCTTCATCAATGTTATCAACAAGCTCAATTGATTTTGCCAGGGTTTGTGTACTTATATAATTGTTGAAGTTATTTATTGAGGAATTAACGGCTTCATGCTTCTTAATAAATATATTTATTTTATCTGTAACATCAAAGCCACTATCCTTTCTCATATTCTGTATCCTGTTTATAAATTCACGTGCAATGCCCTCCTGCCTGAGCTCTTCAGTAATATTAATATCAAGAGCAATTGTTATCTTTCCATCAACAGCAACCAGCCACCCGGGGATATCTTCAGATGTTATTTCCACATCATCAAAGCTCAACAGAATCTCTTCGTTTCCAACA
>CP070654.1:776009-780903 GCA_020354785.1 Bacteroidales bacterium | reverse complement strand
CTTAAAAATGATTCAACGAATAAAAAATTTGTTAAAATCAAGGGTATGTCAAGTTTCGGCAAAGGAGATTTTAAAACAGCTGCAAATTGTTTTAATTCTTTATTAAACAAAGGTGATTCAAGTAGTTTTATTCTTAAACATCTGGGAATAAGTGAATTCAATAACAGCCTGTTTAAGACCTCAAAAGAACACTTGCTCCTGGCATTTAATTTAGATTCAAATGATATTGAAACATGCTTTTATCTTGGTAAAGCTTTTTTAAATTCTACATCCCCGGAAAAGGGATTATATTATTTTAACAGAGCTGATTCATTATTACAACCAAATCCTTTACTTTTATCGGCTCTATATGTTGAAAAGAAGTCAGTTTATATTACTATAGAGAAGTATAATGAAGCTCTGCATTGTTATGAAATGGCTTACAAATACGATCCCATGCCGGAATATCTTTTTTATATCGCCTCCTTATATCAAAACAAATTAGATGATAAGAAAAAAGCACTGGAGTTTTATGAGATGTTTTTGAATAAACTTCCTCCTATGCCAGAATCTGAACAAAACGTTAAAAAAAATCAGGTTGTCATTTCACTTAAAAAAACTGCAGAAACTAATATCAGATTAATAAAAGAAGAACTATTTTTTAATGGTGAACTGGAAGAATAAAACTAAAGCTAACATACTTTTAAAGAGAATTAAATGCCGCTAAACGTTGGCTGTATTTGTTAATCCTGAAATAATGAACAATAACAACAAATATAAATTTGAGTTAGTTAATGACGATGAAGGGTTTCTGAAAGCAAAGAAATTATTTATGGAATATGCTGATGCAATACAGGTAGATTTATGTTTCCAGGATTTTGAAAACGAACTGAAAGAGATTGATATTCAATACAGTAAACCCTCAGGAGGAATATTTATAATTATTGATAATGAAACAGGAGAATCTGTCGGATGTGTAGGTATCAGGAGATTTAAAAATAATATAGCAGAGCTTAAAAGGATGTATGTAAAAGATTCCCATCGTAATAAAGGTCTTGGGAAGAAATTACTGGATAAAGCTATAAAACTGGCTAAAGAATTGAGATATGAAAAAGTACAGCTGGATACATTAGATAGTATGAAAACTGCAATAGCCTTATATAAATCAAATGGATTCACGGAAATTGAGGCATACAGATACAATCCGGTTAAAGGTGTTAAATATTTTGAATTAAAGTTATAATATTACTTCATCATGAGAAGAAGCTATCAAGGTGTTTCAATAAATACATCAAAAAATACACATGAAAAAGTATTTTGCCTGATTGATAAGGACAAAGAATCTATAATAGTCGATATTCCGGCTGGCTCCGGTGCTTTTGTCCTTAGATTAAAGGATAATGGACTCAGTAATGTTACTGCGATTGATATTGAAAATACTTTGGAAATAGATCATGATAATTTTATAGTTGGAGATATGGCAAAGGATCTTCCCCTGGAAGATAATTCCGTTGATGTTCTGACCTGCATTGATGGTATTGAACATATTAGCCAGCAATACCACTTTGTAAAAGAAGTCAACAGAATTCTGAAAGCCGGCGGGGAATTTATTATTACAACACCAAATATCAGCTCACTCAGGTCAAGGTTGAGATGGTTTATGACCGGCCATCACAATAAATGTAAAACTCCTTTAGATGAAAATAACCCTAATCCTTTACACCATATTGGGATGATTTCCTTCCCGGAGATCAGATATCTGCTTCATACAAATGGCTTCAGAATTGAGAAAGTCACCATGAACAGGATTAAACTTATAAGCTGGTTATATGTTATTTTTGTTCCTTTTAGTTATCTATTTACATCAATCGTATATTATAATTCCGGGAAAAAACATGGGACATCCTCAGTAAATAAAGAAGTTAAAAAGAAAATGTTCTCAGGGGCCATATTATTTGGAGAAACTCTTATTGTTAAAGCAATAAAAACTGCAGCTAACAAGCAATAGAGTCAATATACATTTCAGTAGCGCGTAAAATTATTTAGCTCTCCCAAAGACTTCAATAACAGATAATATATCTAAATCAAGCGTGAACTTTTTGTGAAACGAATGTTTCTTTTCTCCAGGTATTTTATGAAATAGTTAAAACATGCTTCGTGTTTTCCGACCAGTTCAGGGGGGAAAATTCCTTTTTCCGCGAACAAACCATCCAAAAACATATTGGCTGCTCCTGTAGCAGTATAACCTGTTGTTCTTGCCATCGATGATGTTTTTGTTTCCTCACTATATTCATCATATAAATTATAAACTACCTCCTCTATTTGTCCGCTGTCATTTTTTCCTTTTAAAGTAACCCGCATTACGGTGAATTCTTTTTCAGTTTCACCAAGCTTCCATTCATTGATAAGAAGTTTACTGGTAAAATCTAAAGGAGAAACCTGGCTTCCATCAATATCAATTTTCTCCTTGTTAAAAAAACCACTTTCTTTTAATGCCCTCATATATTCAGCATGCCCGGGATAACGCAGAGTCTTTTCTTTCATGTTAGGTATGTGAGACATGGTGTAAATTATTGATCTTAGTCCATCCGTGTTAAAGGATTCCAAAGTTCCTACCTTATCAAATTCTACATATTCACAATCAGTTAAAGGATCACGGACTACTACTTTACCGTCTTCTACAATCCTTGCAGGCCGCGTATATTCCTCAATTACATCAATTGGAGAGAAAGGAGCCTTATAGTAAAAAGGCCATTTTTTTTCTTTTGGTAATCCGCCAACCAGGCACTCAAAATCGGTCAGGTTCATTTTCTCATTATAGTATCCTAATATGACATTATCCATTCCCGGAGCAATACCACAATCTACTATTGCAGTTATATTCTTTTCTTTAGCGAGGGAATCCAACTCTAATGAGTTTTCAGGGAAAAATGAAATATCTATTACGTTGATTTCTGCTTCAATAATATCTCTTAATGTTTTGAAACCTAAATACCCGGGTACGGCACTTATTACCAGATCAAATTGTTTTACTGTTCTTTGCAGTTCTTTTTTATTTGTTACATCTAACTGTTTAGTTGTTAGACTTTGATTTTTCAGTTTTGCATTATCCAGTACACTCTTATTTAAATCAGTTAGTGTTACATCATGGTTTTTCGCCATATCAATTGCTATAGCACTACCCACCATGCCTGCACCTAATACAATTACATTATTCATGTTAAAAATTTATAAGGTTTAAAAATGATATTTAAGAAAAAAAGAGAGAAGTAGAGTAGCATTACAATCCCGGAATTAAAACCCAGGGCATTTCTATGGTGCTGACTGTTTTTTTGAATAACATTTTACAAAGATGCTAAATATCAAGATAGTAAAAAAATGAATTTGGAGATAAAACGGTAAAATTGGGCCTATGACAGGCAATAATTATTACATCATCCTGATTCATATTTACTATCGTCTGTAAATTTTATGTAAATTGTACTCATAAGAGCTAAGTATATTAATAATTTTAACAATGAATACAATCAAATCAATTTCTTTATGTGTACTGGGATTAGTGAGTTGCAATTCAGAAAAGGAAAAGGTATCCAAAAATGAAGAATTGCCAAACATAATCCACATTTTTGCTGATGATTTAGGATACGGCGATTTAAGTTGTTTTGGAGCAACAGACATTAAAACATCGAATATTGACAGGATAGCCAGTGAAGGTATCAGATTTACAGAATTTTATTCAGCATCACCAGTATGCAGTCCTTCCAGGGCCGGATTGCTCACCGGCAGATTACCGCAAAGAATGGGTATTAACGGGGTGTTCTTTCCTGAAAGTTTTACAGGAATGCCCCAGGATGAAATAACAATAGCTGAAATGCTGAAAGAAAAAGACTATACAACAGGAATTGTGGGAAAATGGCATCTGGGACACCTGCACAAGTTTTTACCATTACAGCAGGGATTTGACAGCTACTTTGGAATACCTTACAGTAACGACATGGAAAGCGTTTTATATATGAGGGGTAATAATGTGGAAGAATTTAATGTGGACCAGAGATATATCACCAGAAGATATACTGAAGAAGCGATTAAATTCATAGATCAGAACAAGGATAATCCGTTTTTTCTATATATAGCACATAACATGCCCCATGTACCAATTTATGCCTCAGAGAACTTTATGGGAACCTCTGAAAGGGGACTTTATGGTGATGTTGTCCAGGAGCTTGACTGGAGTGTCGGACAAATACTGGAAAGGCTTGAACAATTGAATTTACTTGAAAACACTCTGGTGATTTTTTCAAGTGATAACGGACCCTGGCTTGTAATGGAAGATCATGGTGGCTCTGCCGGAATACTTAGAGAAGGCAAGCAATATACTTTTGAAGGAGGAATGAGGGTGCCGACCGTTGCTATGTGGAAAAGTAAAATACCGGAGGGTATAGTATATAATGATATTGCTACTCAAATGGACTGGCTTCCCACTATAGCTAAAATATCAGGAATAAGTCTTCCTGAAGACAGGATAATTGACGGCAGAGATATTTCAGAAGTACTTTTCAATACAGGGAAACGTGAAGACAGTACATATATGTATTTTGACGGAGCTGATTTACAATGTTACAGAAAAGGGAACTGGAAAATTAAAAAACCTTATGAAGGATATGAAGGATCAGCCTGGAAAAAGGCAGTAAAAGCTCATGACACGCTTCTAATAAATATGAAAATTGATCCCGGAGAAAAGGATAACCTGTTCAAAGAATACTCTGAGAAAACAAGGATTTTATTCAAAGAAATGAATTCTAAATACAGAGAAATGGGGAAATTGCCTCCTTCACTTATTTTAAGGACAGATGCTGATAACAGTCATTATGAATATTTAAGAAATAAAAAGAATAAAAACTAATCACAACATGAT
>CP070654.1:770994-775909 GCA_020354785.1 Bacteroidales bacterium | reverse complement strand
ATCAGTGCAAATATTTTCGTGCCATTAATATATTTAAACCATATAATGTCGCCTCCAATAATATCTTTTGGCATAAATAAAATAAAAGAGTCCCGGAAAAGTTTTTTAAAGTCATTATGAGAGGGCAGGAGGGCTGTCTGGATTATTTTGGCATAATTCAGGTTATCAGTAATTATATCGCTTTTTTGTGTTATTAAAAAATTCTGGTCAACCAGCAATTGTGTAGTTTTCTTTATATTTCTAAGGGATCTTATAAGTATTACTACCAGTACTACAAAAGCAACAATAATCATTGCAGAAATCAATAAGATAGTTCTGCTTCTTCTAAGTTCAGACAGTTTAATTTCTGTGTTTTGTTTTAATAGTATATTTTCTTTTTTCTGCGACTCATAACTGGTACTTATTTCTGCAATTTGCTTGTTGCTTTCCAGGTTATTTATACTATCAGCCAGAATATTATGTTTATTACTATATTCATATGCACTTTTAAAATCCTTTTTTAAAGAATATGCTTCTGCTATAGAATAATAATTGGCTTTTAGCAGTTCAGTATTATTTATTCCATCCGCAACTTCAATACTTTTTTTGTAATTGCTGATTGCCTTATCCGCCTCATTATTTCTGAAATGCAAATTAGCAATATCGTATAATAAGGAAGACAACCCGGCATAATTCTCCAGCTTATAATAAATGCTCTTGCTTAAATTATAGTAATATAAAGCTTTATGGATGTTATTCTTTTCCGAGTAAACATTGCCGATGTTAACATATGATTCAGCTATCTCATTTTCAGCATTAATTTCTATTCCATAGTCAAGGGCCATCCTGTGATAATATAGTGAACTGTCAAGATAATTTTGATTCTGACTGATCCCCCTTTCAAAATATATAAGTCCCATAATATTTAAAATAGAGGATGCATATTTTTGCTTTCCTGCTTTTTTCGCTAAAATAAAAGACTGGGAATAATATTTAATTGCATTATTATAATCATGTAAATTATGATATACCCAGCCCAGAGTAGTCAATGATTTTACAATTCCTGTAGTATCATTATTCTTTTCACTCAGTTCCAGTGCAAGAAGTCCATATTTAATTGATTCTTCATACCGGTATAATCCATTATATGTTAGAATTATATCGTTGTAAGCAGTTATAAGCTGGCTATCATTATGCAGTTTCTTAACAATATCTACAGCTTCATTAAAGTAGTAAAGAGCTGAATCATGTAAATTCTTCATATAATATAACCTGCCAAGGCTAAGTAAAGAGCTTGCTATGCTTTGTTTATTCTTAATTTTCCTGGATATTAATAAAGCCTTTTTACTAAGATATATTGAGGAATTGATATCGTTATGTGCTATTTCCCAGGCAAGACTGTTGTACGAATTAACAAGCTGACTATCGCTTTCAGAAACAGATTTGGTGTTATTTGAATTCCTTTTCCCGTTATTTTCAGCATTAATAAGAAGAGGATGGAATATACCTGTTAATATTAAATAACAAAAATAAATATATATTGCAGCAGCAACTTTCATTTAATTGTTGCTAATAACTTTATTAATTATTACACATAAACACCTTTATACCCTTAACCAGGTAATTAATGTAAATGTAATCATTTGTGAGGTTAGGAAAAACAATTACAATTATATTTTAACTCAATTTTGTATTTTCTTATATCTTCGAATGATAATTTTCCATAATTCACTATTAAAAATGAGAAAGATATTAATACTGTGCACGGGTAATTCCAGCCGAAGCCAGATGGCAGAAGGCTACTTCAGGAAATATCTGGAAGACAGGGCGGAAGTTTACAGTGCCGGTGTAGAAACACACGGAGTAAATCCTTATGCTATAAGGGTAATGGAAGAGGATGGAATTGATATTTCATCTCATACTTCAAATAATGTTAATGAATATTCGGACATTGAGTTTAGCTATGTAATTACCGTATGTGATAATGCGCGGGAAAGATGTCCTTATTTTCCATCAAGGGCAAGGAAATTCCATCATAATTTTCCGGACCCGACAAAAGCTACAGGTTCTGATGAAGAGATACTGATTCAGTTCAGAAAAGTGAGGGATATGATTAATGATTATGTTAAAGAATTTATTAAAGAAGAATTCTAATTGTTCTTTTGTCTTGATACAAAAGAACCAAAAAATCAAGGCTTACAAAAAATTTGGACAAATCTAGTTGTTCGGCTCTTCTTGTCGCATTGCTAATCGTTTCACTTGCGCAATGCTCAAGGTCCTTCGCTACGAGCCTTCACAAAGATTTGTTATCCAAATTTTTTTAAGGCCGGCTATTCTGCATTGCGATTTTCTCAAATCCTCAAACTCTAATAACTAAAACAAAACCTAATCCCTTACCACTTAATCCTTATCGCTTATTCCTTTATTTCCCTATTCCTGTATTTCCCTATTCCAAATCTTAAATCGTTAATCGTACATCGTTAATCTAAAATCTCTATTCCCCTATTCCTTTATTCCCCTATTCCCCACTTCTCATCTTCTTCAGCCATTCATACCACTTATCCATTCCCTCTCCGGTTTTGGCGGAAAGTTCAATAAACTGAAGATGATGATTAACGCTTAATGCATATTCTCTGGTTTTTTCAATATCAAATTCAACATAGGGTAGTAAATCAACTTTATTAATAATACACAGGTTTGAACTCTGAAACATGTATGGATATTTCAGAGGTTTATCCTCTCCCTCGGTAACACTTATTATTACTGCTCTATGATTTTCACCCAGGTCAAATAAAGCAGGGCATACAAGATTTCCTACATTCTCAATCATAAGAATTGAATTATCGGTAATTTTCAATTCCTTTACAGCACTGTTTATCATTTCCGCATCGAGATGGCATCCGGATCCTGTATTCACCTGAATTACAGGCACTCCTGTTGCTTTAATCCGGTTTGCATCATTCATCGTTTGCTGATCGCCTTCTATGACGGAAAAACTAATATTTTCTGACAGATCATTAATAGTCTTTTCAAGAATTGTAGTTTTACCGGAGCCCGGAGAACTTACCAGGTTAAGAACTAAAATATTCCTTGCCTGAAAATACCCCCGGTTTCTTTCAGCCAGAAGATTATTTTTATTTAATACATCCTTTTCAATCTCAATTTTCCTGCTGTGATCATGAGAGTGAGCATGATCATGGTTATGTACATGCTCATTCCCATGCTTATGTTCATGACTGCTGTGTTCATGATCATGTGACTGATCATTATTTCCTGCATCTTCAGGATTTATTATCTTATATTCTGAATTCGGATCGCTGCAACCGCAAGTATCACACATTATTTTTTGCTATTTAATATAAAATAGAAAGCTACGAAATTACTAAAAAGTAAATTAGTTGACAAGGCTATATACAGGATTAATCCACATTAATAGATTTGACTCTAAGTTCCCTTCCGCGTATAATTTTAAAATCTATCGAACTGCATACAGGGCACTGTGCAATAAGATTATCAGGTTCAAATTCGGCCTGGCAATCATTACATTTAGCCAGGGCTTTAACTTTATCTATTACTATTTTTGCATTTTCAAGAAGGGTGTTCTTTACGGCAGATTCCAGTGCAAATTCCAAAGCTTCAATAATTACTCCGGAAAGCATGCCTACCTCGATCTCTACCTCATTGATTTTTTCTGCATCTTCATTTTCAGCAGCCTTTGAGGCAATATCAATAATATTTACGGCAATTGAAAATTCATGCATTTTTTTAATCCACTTAATCCTTAATCCTTATCCCTTATTCCTTTACTCCCTTATTCCTTTACTCCCTTATTCCTTTACTCCCTTATTCCTCTATTCCCTTACCCCTTATTCCTTATAGCTGGTCCAGTAATATGTAAACGAATTATCCTCAATCCCTTCTGTACTTTTCCAGTTATTATAAAAATTGAACCACGAAGTATTTTTTAACAGTACCTCCTGCTCCTGCGTTGTACCAATAAATCTGACGGCTTTTTTTTCATCAGTCTGAATGCAAAAGGGCATTTTAAATCCGTCTTCTACTTCTGTCCATTTATAAGTAAATATCAAACCATCCGGGTTTTCATTAAAAGAATATTCAAGCACAGGCAACCTGTTATCGTAAAGATATTTATTGAAAAAAGCACTATAGTCTTCTTTTGCATAGTTGTTAACAAATTCAATAAAATCGTCAGTATCCACTATCTTGTAGCTGTTATTGATATTAAATTCCTTTATTATTTTAAAAAACAGGGAGTCATTGTTAATGATGCATCTTAATGAATGCAGCATTAATGCCCCTTTATGATAGATATCATTACTGGCGAAGCTGTCTTCATTTACATCTTTGTTTTGTACCATCGGCCAGAAGTTGAAAATGTAGTGTGATTTTTTCATGGTTTCATACAAATATTCTTCCTTTCCGAATAACTTTTCAATAAATAGTAGCTCTGCATATGTGGCAAATCCTTCATGAATCCAGGCTTCTGCCATATCTCCGGCCGAAACGGAATTGCCCCACCATTCGTGGGCTGCCTCATGCACAATAATATAATCATACTGTCTATTCCTGTAAGAATAGCTCCCTTTATTACTATAGGAATTTCCATATGCTATGGCTGACTGGTGTTCCATCCCGGCATAAGGAGCTTCAACAAGGCCAAATCCATCTCTCATGAAAGGATACTTACCGAATATCTCACTATAAATTTTCACAACATCAGGGGCCTGTTGAAAGTGATTTCTTGCCTTCTCAAGGTTGTAGGGAAGAACATAGTACTTCATTTGTAATGTGTCATTATCCAGTATCACCGTATCACCAAACTGAATATATTTACCCATATAGAATGTAACATTATAGTTGTTTATAGGATAACTCACAAACCATACAAACCGGTTATATGAATTGTCTGACTTTT
>CP070654.1:765970-770894 GCA_020354785.1 Bacteroidales bacterium | reverse complement strand
CGGTGTAACGACAATGACTCTTAAAAGAGCACCGATGGAATATGATTTCTTCGGATTCTGTAATTTCGGGAGCGATGTAACCGACCTTTGTTTCACTACTGAACTGCCGATAGAAGATACGCTGGATGTATGTTCAGAGCCTACTCCATTATCAGGAGATTTTGCTGCGACAGGAGACTGGAGCATATTATACGGTATGAATCCTGCAGAAGGAGGATGGGCACTGCAAGTTAAGGATACTGCAAACAACAGGGGCGGTATTGACGGCTCAATTATAAATGCCACAATTTCCTTCACAGATACTGCTTATACCGGACAGGTCCGTACTATACTGTTTGATTCCGATACTATTGATATACCCATCCTTGAACCGGCCAAAACTTCATATATAGTACCACTTGGATTGCGCACAAGTTGTTATGGTACATGTGATGCCCTGGCCATAGTCAATGTGGTCGGCGGTACTCCGCCATATATGAACTATAGCTGGAGTCCTGCCCCTTATGGAGGAAACGGAACAGATACCGTCCTGCTATGTGAAGGTATTTATTCTGTGACTGTAACCGACGCCCTGGGGTGCGAAGCTGTCGCCACAGTAGAAGTTTCATCACCACCTGAAATACAAATAACTGAAATCTTATATACTGACTCAATTTCATGCAACGCTGATAATGACGCTATAATAGCTGCCGGGGCAACGGGCGGAACAGGAACACTTACATTTACTTTGCAGCCAGGAGATATTCCTTCGCTACTGCCTGACTCCGGACGATGGGAAAACCTTCCGGGAGGAACATATACTATACATATCGAAGACGGAAGCGGCTGTTCCCCGAATGACACATCAGTATTTATTTTCGAACCTGCAGCCCTGGCTCTCAATAATCTCGTTGTTGACAGCATATCCTGCAGCGGGGATACAGATGGTTCTATTACTGTATCTGCAACAGGAGGAACACCTCAATATACATACTGGATTATTCCGGGAGTTGAGGTTAATAATGACGGATTGTTTGAAAACTTGTCACAGGGAACATATGGTATAAGATTTACTGATTCAGAATCATGCGATACAATCAGAATAGATAATATTATAATTGCTGCTCCTTCAGCACTTAATATAGATACGGTTTACAGAACTGATATCGTATGTAACGGAGGTACAGGAGGTCTTAGCATCCAGGTTTCAGGAGGATCTTCTCCATTTGAAAGTTCACTAAATGGAGGACCATATACTCCGACCCTTGACTATATCGGGTTGTTACCTAATTCCTATAATATTACAGTCAGGGATGATAACGGATGTGAGACTCCTTACAGCGATAATCCTGTTGTTTTAACAAATCCTCCTCCTATTTCTGTTGATAGTCTGTCAGTAACTGATATTACCGGATGTTTTGGTGACAGTACCGGTTCAATTTATATTGAAGCTTCCGGAGGATGGAATAATTTCACATATGCACTTAGGGATTCAGTTTATCAGCCGGGCAATTTATTCAGTAACCTGGCAGGAGGTAATGATACTATCTATATCAGAGATTCCTTAGGTTGTATCCTTGTTCTGGATACGATTACTATCGGCCAGCCGGCACAGATTATACTGGTAACCCGCGAATCAACACCTGTTGTAGGTGATACCCTTGGGACAATAACCCTGGAAGCTGCGGGTGGCACACCGGGTTATACTTACTCCATTGTACTTGCCGGTGATACTACAACTAATAAGACAGGATTCTTTGACAGCCTTGATGCAGGAACATATGAAATTATCGTTGAGGATACATTAGGGTGTTCAATTACTGACTTTATTGATGTGACAGAAAGAGAGCTGTTAGTAACAATAAGCAATGTTCAGCATGTATCATGTAACGGTTTTAGCGACGGAGGTTTTGATTTCTTTATTACTCCTGAGGGAACCAGTCCTCCATTTACGGTGACATTTACATCCTCAACAGATACATCTGTTTATCCGTTGAATTTTTACAATGCAAATTATTCCGGACTGAGCGCAGATACATATACTCTTCATATTGAAGATCCGGCAGGAAGTGAATTTGATACTACCCTGACAATAACTGAACCGCCTGCTATAGTTGTATCATCGGTTGTTACGGATGCGTCCTGTACAAGATATATATTTGACGGTTCAATAGAATTAACAGTGTCAGGAGGCACCGGCGGATTCAGTTACCAGTGGTATAGAAACACTGTTCCTGTATCTACTGATACCAGCTTATATGATATAGGCTACGGTTATTATGAAGTGGAAATTACTGACAATTCGTTATGCCAGGTAACAAGAGGATTTAGTGTACTGGCACTCGATTCTGTAGATGCAGACGCAGGATCAGATGGAGACATTTGTCCCGGAGAAACATACATACTGGATGGCATAAGCGAGAGAGGTACAAGCTATTTCTGGACACCGGGTGTATTTCTTGATGATTCTACAATACTTAACCCTGTTGTTAATGTTGAATATACTACTTTATTTACACTTAACGCATACAGGGGAGTCTGCTGGGAAACAGATAATATTGTTATCACTGTATATCCTATTGACAGTATACAAATATATGATCCATCCGGCAAATTAGACCTTGATACAGCGTTGTATCTGGTTGAAGGGGAAACTTACCTGATAGCAGCTACTCCTGACTTTGCATCATACTTGTGGACTCCATCCGCCGGGCTGAGTGATACAAGTCTACAGGGCACCTATATAACTCCCCAGTTTATAGCCGAGGAATATATAGTGTACGGTACTAATATTTATGGATGTGTTTCGACTGATACATTGAATGTATTTATGGCCCGTGAGATAGATATAGTATATACAGGATTTACTCCGAATGAAGATGGTTATAATGACACATGGCACATACCGCATGCTGCTGATTACGGAGACAGGTTTGAAGTGGAAATATTTAACCGCTGGGGAGAAAGAATATTTCATTCCAGAGGATACGGAGCAAACCAGGAGTGGGATGGAAAATTCAAAGGAAAAGATTTACCTATTGGAACATATTACTATATTATAAAAATTCATGATACTACTTATAAGCCTATTACAGGGGCTGTAACAATAATAAGATGATATGAAAAAATTTGCACCGCTTTTATTAATATTATTGTTTTCGATGAATATTAAGGGTCAGCAGAAACCCTTAACATCATTATTTATGACAAATCCGTTTGCTATTAATCCCGCACTGGCAGGCACACACAATTATTTTCAGATAATTTCGAACAACAGGTTTCAATGGACGGGATTTAAGGATGCTCCCATAACAAATACCCTCAGTATTTTCGGCCCTCTGGTCAAATATCCTATGGGCTGGGGAGGAACCATAACTTATGATGTTGCCGGAGCGATTAGTATAGGGAGTGTCCACGGCTCTTATGCATACTATTATACAGTAAATGAAGACATAAAAGTATCAATGGGCCTGAATCTCGGTTTTATGCAGTACAAAATTGACCTTGCTAATATTACTATTGAGGATATTAATGATCCTGTATATTATAACGCCCAGGAAACATACTATCCCCTGGATGCCACAGTTGGTATATATTGTTATTCATCAACATACCACGTAGGATTTGTTGCAACCAATTTAATAAACAATAAATTTAAAATTGGTGACCAGCCAACAGGTTTAAGTAAGTTAAAGAGCCACTTTTATCTAATTGCAGGGTACAAGTATTTCATTAACAGGGAGTGGGCGGTAGAACCATCATTAATTCTTAAAAAAGTGTCTCCTGCTCCATACCAGCTTGACTTTAATGCCAGGGGCTGGTACAGAAATATGGTGTGGATGGGACTTTCATACCGTACACAAGAGGCAATATCTATTCTGGCAGGTTATGTCTATAATAAAAAAATTCAAATATGTTATTCATATGATATTGTTATAAATCATATAGGGGCATATAACTATGGTTCTCATGAATTTACCTTAAGTTACAGATTTGATGATATTAAAAAATAATGATATTACTAAGGAACCATATAAATAAACCTTATATCTGGTTTTTCCTATGTATAATCTTATTCTCCTGCGTAAATACTAAAAAGAAATATCTAATCCCGGACAAAAAGATGGTCCCTCTCCTTGTAGATATGCATATAGCTGATGCTACAGGATTAAGCTATTTGCCGGATCAAAAGCAGCTAAGAGTTGATTCGGCTGCTCTGTATGGATGGATTTTTGATAAACATGAGGTTACCAGAATGCAGTTTGACTCTACTATGGCTTTTTATACCAAACACCCCGACCGTTTAAGTAAGGTCTATGAAAAAGTCATTGCGGGCCTCAGTAAACTTGAAAGTGAAATTAAAGAAGCGGAAAAAGACGAGGCTTTAAAGAAAAAAATAACATTATGGGAAGATACAAAAAATTATATGTTACCTAACGATGGCAGTACCAACCGTTTAAGCTTTAGTGTACCGGTTTCCGAATTAGGTGAATATACTGTTACAGCAAGTATAAAGGTATTCAGGGATGATGAATCCCTGGCTCCAAGGATAAATGCTTTTTTCTGGTACGACAACCAGACTGAACAGGGTTACAGGGATTATTTCAAAAGTGCCCCGATTAAGAAAAATGAAATATTAAATACATATACTATAACAAAACAGTTAAGAAATGAAAATGTGACACATATAAAAGGGTTCATATATAATCATTCAAATCAGGATACCCTGTTTTTAAAACATGCTTTTATATCCGGTATTAAAATTATTTATGAGAATTTCTAATAATGTTCTTTAAAAAATGAAAATCATGTTAAACAAGAAAATTAAATTCGTTTTAACACTAACTTTTGCTTTATTAATTATCGTTTCATGTAAAAAGGATGATGATAAGCAAAACAGTTTTATAGCTAATGAAACGGAATATACAACTCCAAATGGTTATCT
>CP070654.1:760927-765870 GCA_020354785.1 Bacteroidales bacterium | reverse complement strand
CAATTGTATTTAAAACACAACTTCTTTTATTTATAAAATTCCAAACCGTTGCAATGTCATTATTGAAAACATTCGCATGACTAGGATATGAATACGCAAAGTCCTTACTTACAGGTGGTGGTTGCTTTAATTGTATAAATGAAGTGGTATCGATTCTGAACGAATCTATCAAATAATTAATGGTTAACTGATTCCATTTAGCAACATCTATTTTTCTTAAATTATTGGCAGAATCTACATTTCCAGTCTTACATCCAATAAATGATAATAACAATATAATGCAGAACCATTTTATTTTTATAAATAATTTATTCATAGACTCTTTGATTGTTGACACCTGGACCTTTAATATAACGACCTCCTCTATAATAGGTTTTTCCGTACTTTCTATTATATCGTTTAACGTTATTTAGGTATTTTGTCCTCGTTTCCTTTGAATATACACCTTTTTTTACTGGTGCATACGTACCTGTCTTCTTTTTCGGGTAATATCCTGAATACTTCTCGTTTTTTCCTAATTCCTTACCATAAAAATCAAGACCAGAATAACTTTTCCTCTCTCCAATACCAAGTTCTTTTCTTATTGAATTTTCTATTTCCAGTGCAGGAATCTCTTCAGGTGAAACACCTTCTATTAAATAACCATCTTTTTTTTCTGACAAACCACCTTTTAATTCCATATTGAAATGACTTAATTCATGTCCTAAGGAGGCTTCAATGCTGCCTGGGGCCCCATCTTTAGACTCTGCCATTTCTTCAAAATTTATTGTTAAAGTTGAATATGCCTCTTTGCCTGATGTTGCATCACCATTACTTCCCCATCTGACTTCATTATCGTTCCCGGCATAAATAACAAGTGTTTTATCGCTTTCTATTGCACTTTTTAATTGTTCATACCCCGTTTCACTATTCATTGCTAAGGAAACCATATATTTCCAAACTTCTGCCTGAAATTCAGAATTTCCAGCAAGGACAATTCTTTGACCATCTGGGTCAATATAAATAATAGGATTATTCGCACAATACGAATAGGGTGATATACTTGCATACTTCTCGGCGAGAAGGTCAACACTTATAAAACTACAAATCTGCGGATCATACATCCTGGCGCCGTAATCATACCAATCGAGTTTTTTGCTTGCAAGCATGTCGTCCTGTAATTCTTTGCTGTTATAAAGATATTTATTTTCTGTGTAATCACCATTGGCTGCTGTGTTGTAATCCTGTATATCAAATGGTAGTCCGAATGGGTAATAATTTGAGTGCTGTAAGACGTCTACTGTACCGCCAAGGTTGGAACCTGAAAATACTACATGGGTATTTCCCAGATGGTCTTTTATATGATATTCGTTTAACCATTGTATGCCGTCATCAGTTTCATAGGGCACAATACGGCCCTCATCTGTAAGTATATAGCTAATATCATTACCATTGTATACAATGTTTCCAATATAATGAGTTACCTCATCCGTCCCCCCATTAACGTCTTTGTATTTTACCAGCTTGTTCCCGGCAGCATCATAATGATAAAACAGTTTATTATCGCCCCCAAAATCTACAATCTTAGGCAGGTTTAGATAATTATAATCTATATTAAGATCCTTTCCACCGTCATAAATCATATTGCCATTATCATCATAAGTATAAGTACTGCTTGTCCCCGGGTAATCATCAACTTCATCTGATGGTATACCGTTATCTGTCACAGATTGAAGTTGATTATTATATCCATAATCATAGTAATTATAATTAAGATCATCAACAAGTATGTTATTAAAATAGCGTTTAAGAACTATAATATTACCGTTATCGTCATAAGTAGGTATAAATACGGAATAATACCCTTCATTCTGATCAAGATTGGGGCCATCTCCATAATGAGCATCAGTTAGCCTGTTGAGTTCGTCATATTCAAATCCATATCCGCGGGTTATATCATTTTTTATAGTCCATTTAATCCCGGCAATATTACCATTATATCTTTTCTGTGAAACAAGGTTGTTTATTTCTGAGGATAAAATTTCATAATCAAGATTCATTCTAAATACATCATTGTCAACTCCTGTTGAGATATTGTTAACGGATTTTAACCATCCTCGTACGTTATAGGCATAATCTGTTTTTTGAATAAAATTTTTGGTAGCTCCTACATCTTTAGAGTGGATATATTTTGTGATAAGTTCACCTAATGCATTATATTCCATGGCATTTAATACTACTTCTCCCTGGTCGTTTATTTGCTGTGTTGTTTCAAGCAACCGACCGGTATGGTCATATTTAAATTCTTTAAAAATTCTTAGTTCATCTCCAATGTCTTTATGCAAATGAAGTGTGTTTTCGATCTCAAAAGAAATTGGCTTATAATTAGTACTAACAACGTATTTACCACCCTGATGATTATCACATATATTGCGTACTACATTACCGTAATCGTCATAATAGCTCACTGTAAATAGTTCATTTTTATCAGGTGTATAACCAGAAGAAGGAAGGGTTAATACTTTTGTCATACTACCTGTAAAAAGCCCTTTGGTTTTGTCTGATTCTGAATAAATAAAATCTATTGTGTTATATGTTTCGTCATATTCATAGCACTCATAATCTGAATTTAAAACATCATCAACAAAATCATAATCATCATAATATGTTACTGTCAGTATATCGTCTGCATTAATATCATAGTTGGCAGGGTAACTACTGTTTGCACTATACCCATAGCAATTCGTTGTACCATTATAAGTTTCATAAAGAATACCACCATATGTTTCAAAATCATCAATTATGTCTGAATGTGATAGTCCCGTAGTTACTTCAAGATGTCCTGTCATTACAGGACGGTTTAATTCATCGTACTTGGTAAAGTACCATAAATCAGAATTTTCCAGCCTTGTTTTACCATCCTGAGTAAGTACAATGTTATCGCGTTTATCGTAGACCATATATACCGGTTCAGTGCCAGGGATATTCTTCATTATCATTCTTCCCTCTTTGTCATATTTATAATAATAGCATAAATCTGTTTGGTCTGGATCCGAAGCTTTAGGTGGTACTACACATCTTAATCGTCCCAAATCATCATAAATGTATAATGTCCTTAATCCTGCTCCAAATTCTGATTCTTTTTGTACTGTCTTGCCTTGCTTATCAGTATATTCCCTAACTATATTTCCATCCTCATCAGTGGTTTCTATTACATATAACTCATTTGCAGAGTAATCATCCGATGTGAATGTACCATCATTATTTATACTCCAATTTTCAACAGTTGCTGTATTTGTTGTATAATTATAATTCAAAGGTTTATTATCCAAATGCCATTTTTCACCTGGGCCTTTTTCACTAATTATCCGGTTTAATGGTGAATTATCGAAAGTAATTTGTATCCACGGACTATTATCCGAAGACCTGCCATCAGGAGGCGGACTGGAATAATAGTCAAATACATCATCAGGTACATTTGATCTGTATTGGCCGTTACCGGATTCAACATAGGGTAAGTATTTCGATGACTCCCTCCCGAATTGATCATAAATTACCGGTTGTATAATATCATCTCCTTCCGGGGATTCATGAACATTAATCGTCTGGATTAACCTTCCAAGTCCGTCAAAATATTGTATATTTTCCATATGTTCATAAGAGGCAGGGGGAATGTAATCTTGTTCTTCCCTTAATGTTATAATTTTTATATAATTTTCCCCAGAGCTGGGAGTACTTAAAACTGTCTGTTCAGGTAATGATGTATAGGTATTTATGCTACCCTGGTATGGTCCTATATAAGCTCTGAAATCGCATCCTTCAACTGCATGAAAACCAGGGCTCAATGTTACAGAGACTGGAGCTGAGACCTCGGCTTTACCGAAAACCGGATCGGAGATGGCTATATCATCTTGTGCAATAACGAGGTTTCCTATAAGAAAAACTATCATGAAAACGTTGTATTTCAACATTTTATTAAATTTTTGAAGTCTAATATTTGATTTCGGAATAATATTGTCGTCCATTCTTTTGTCTTTTAAAATGTAGTTCATATGCATGTTTTAAGAATAATATATATTTTAATGTTATATCACTTCTTTTGATCATGTAAAATTTTTAGTGTCCTTTTGTTTTTTTTGCTGGTAATACTTAAATAATATGCCCCGGATGGAAAATCATGCATCTTTAATTGCTTAATTTCCCCGGGCAAATAGTTATCAATTTTTTCATTATGAACAATCCTCCCATTTTCGTCAGTTAATTCCAATATAAGTTTACCAAAGTTCTCTGTGTTAATATACCAGTACAGCCAGTCATGTGCAGGATTAGGATAGGTTATTATTGTTGCGTCACCGGACAAATCAATCCACTTAAAATTCTCTATATACTCAATTGATATTGTGTCTGAAGCCTGGCATCCCATTGAATCTGTCGCGCATAACCAGTAGTAGTAATTTCCGGGCTGCCTATCCGGAGCTTTGGCAAGGTAACTCTTGTTGAAAGAATAATCGTGCCATACATATTCTTTAAATCCTTTGGGTGCGTTTAGGATAAGGCTATCGCTTATTAGTAATATCGTATCAGATCCTAATGAAAACTTTAAATGAGGATGCTGTTGTATATCTGCAGTGTCAGTAACATAGCACCCTCGTTCATCAATCATACTCACCCAGTATTTGCCCGGTTTATTAATAAGCAATTTATTTGTACCTGGTATAGTATCATTCCATACTATGTCTTTGTGACCGCTTCTGACCAGTAGCTCTCTGGTTTCACCGGGGCATATTGGATCTGTATTTTCTATTTCACAATAATTTTCAGGACAGTTGTAGAACTTTGCCACAAAAATATCTTCATCCCCCAGGGATTCAACTTCTTTTCCATCTTGTCTAAGCTTATTTCTAAATGAACCTGCTATATAAATGTTTCCTTTACTGTCAAGTATTGCACCTTTGGAGAAATTA
>CP070654.1:755871-760827 GCA_020354785.1 Bacteroidales bacterium | reverse complement strand
AACCTGTTTTACTTGAGATAGCATATTCATACGAATGCGGCACTAAACACCGTAAAGTTCCTGGGTTTATGCCTTCGGACTAAATTATATCCAGAATTAATAATTTTAAAAATAATCAAAATGAAACCGATTAAACTTTTATTTATTATTATTCAACTAAGTATTGGATTCTCATTAACTGCTCAGGAAAACGTAATAATTCCTGATTTATCAAAAATAAAAGATTCTGATTTATGGACTCTTTATAACAGAGAATTGATAAATGATACCGCAGTACATCTAAATGCAAAACCAGGTAGCGGGCTGCTTATGCTTAAAGGGCCGGTTTTTACTAACGGAAAGATTGAGCTTGATATTAAAGGCAAAGATGAAAGAGGAAGAAGTTTTGTTGGCCTGGCATTTCACGGATTAAACGACAGTACCTATGACGCGGTATATTTCCGGCCTTTTAACTTTAAAAATCCGGAGAGAAAAGGTCATTCCGTGCAGTACATTTCTCATCCTGAATATCCATGGTATATATTGCGTGAAAAGCATCCTGAAAAATATGAGAATCCGGTTTTGCCTGTGCCGGATCCGACAGGCTGGTTTCATGCAACTATCATAGTTAATTACCCTAATGTAAAAGTGTTTGTAGATAATTCTGATGAACCGTCGCTTGTCGTCAAAAAGTTAAATTCAAGAAAGGAAGGCTGGATAGGTTTCTGGGTCGGACATGGCTCGGAGGGATATTTTAGAAATTTAAAGATTACATTAAAATAGGAAATAGAACCAATATTAATTAAACCTTAAACATGGCATTACTAATCATGGTCAGGCCGGACCAGTTATGCCATTATTTTATATTACCTTTCTTGCCCTCTGCCCAACCTGAAAAACCTTTGGATATTGAACTTAATTCTTTCAATCGAAATATATCATCCTTAGAAGTTTTCGGATTTTCATTTAATAATTTTTTAAGTTCATGCACAAAGGAGATTCCTGATTCTGAGTATATCTCTTCTACTTTTTGATAAAATTTTGCCTGGAACCACCCATAGTTATCAGTTCCAACACCAAGATATAAGGTCTCAAAATCTGCAAGGGTGGTATGTTTCACTTCTGAGTTGCAAGCATTCTGATCCATCATCGCCTTCCATAGCCTGGATAGTTTTGGTTGCTTCTCTTTCATATAGGCATAGGCCAGATATGTTGCAACAAATTCACTTAACCATCTCTGCTCCGGCCACGTGTCACATCCGTATTTATTTGCTAAGATATGCCCTAATTCATGGAAGCTTATAAGATCTGCAAAAGTTGTTGCCGCCTCATTATAAGAAATTTCCAATTCATCAAGAAGTTTTAATGTAATTTCTGAAACTTTATCTTCCTTAGCAAGAATGTTCCTGACGATCACATTATCTGCAGAGGCTGCCACGATAATCGTAGGAGGTTCAGCTATTATATGGGCAATACCATATGGTAGTTTTGTATATCTTGTCCAATCTGAAGAATCCAGAACTGCCAAATGAAGGTCTGCATCAACTCCTAGAATCTCCGGTGTTTTAAAGAAACAAGAAGCAGATACTACCAGGTTCTGAATATAAGCTGCTCGCGTTTTATACTCCTCACTATAATAAACAGGAACCTCTCCATCAAGCCTTGAAAGTCCCAGCTTTATTATCTTTTCCGGTGGTTTCAGGCTTTGATTAGGGCCGGTTGAAATTACTAATCCATAAACGATTATAATTAACATATTTAACAGTACCATATAATTCAAGATTTAGTAAGTATTTTTCCTCCGGAAAACATTGATATTCTGTTTTGCCTGAAATAAATGTCATTTCTATTTTAAATATACAATATATTACGGAATGACTATCTTTTCCGAATAGGTCATATTATCTGCAGTTACCTTAATGATAAATATACCCTTTCTACCATTTACCGGCCATATAATATTATTGCCCGGAATATTTGAACACTGCCATAACAGGCTGCCTTTAATTTCATAAATAGCAACATCCATGCTGTTACATGATTTGTTCATATGTACCTCAATCTTATGATTGTCTGCCAATACTCTAAACGAAGGTTGCTTTTTTTTAACAGAAACATCTTCTGATTCTTTAACAGATGTTGTGCTGGTTTCTGACTCAGGGATTACGATCAAATTTTGTACTGTATCTTTTTCAAGAGTAATTGGTATACCCCGGACCAATTCAAGACCTGTATAGTCATTCTTTGAATTTAATGTCAGATTATGTATGGTATAAATGCTATCTTCCTCAACTGTAAACCATTCGGGGAACTGATTAATTCGTGCCCAGTTAAAAGGCAGGTTCATATGAGTACGATGACGAGGCGTGTCAAATATTAATCTTCCTTCCCAGTTATTTGCAGAGCTTAAACTAATTTTTAATGTATTTTTTGATTTTTGTGGCCGGTTATCCGGAATATTGCCCTCCTTTATAAAAACAACATAATTACCACTGGATGTATAGCCTTCAAAACCTTCGGCCTGAGGGCCCCCCAAAGTTATTTCTGTTCCATTTACAAAAGATTTGCTGTACAGATCGAATTCGAGATCTTCCAGGCTTGTAATGATATCATCTCCTGTCAGTTCCCAGTTATTCATCCAGCCCGGCACTGAAGTTACTCTTTTGTCAACAGCAATATAAACAATAATATCAGAGGGCGCGGTAAATGTTAATAATACATCATCATCAATGTTTTTATCATTACATGCTGTCCGGATTATTGTTTCTGTAAGCAGATACTCAGGTAATTGTTTTATTGAGTAATCACGATCAGTGTATATCAGAGTTCCCGTACCAGTTTCATTTTGCAGTATTTCATAACTGTTAGTACTGTTTACAATTATGTCTGAAGGTGCCGGGCTTTCATAATTATAGCATAGGACTGCGCCGTAACTGACATCCTCATTCCAGTTACTTATGGTCAATCCCTGTGTTTTCCATAAACAATACATAATAGATGTCCGTGCAAAATTTCCGTCACCATACCATCCTTCAATAATTCCGTCAGGTTGCTGAAGATTCCACATTCTCCGAATGGAGGTGTCCATATATGTTTCAGCCTGCCTGGTATATTCGCGGTTATAAAGGTTTAAAGCACTTTCAATAGCATCTGCATGACCATCCATCACCTCTCCAAACCTGTGGGTATTTGTATAATATGATGTTCCTGTGCTTTCAAGTGCTTTTATTACTGCTTCCCTGTACTGCTGAATCCCGTCTATAAGATACACGGTATAATGTGCATTAAGTACGTATCCCCAGGTATCTGCCAGTCCTGAAGAGTGCGTTCCTGATTGAGGATAAATTTCATTATATAAAAATCCGTCATCATTTCGTCCTATTTCTAAAATTCTGTCCAGCATATTGTAAACAGGGATTTCGTAACTTGCTTTTTTAACCGTATCAATCCGGGAAATTGTTGCATACAGTTCTGTTAATCCTGCAACAACTTCATTTCCATGGTCTCTTAACCTGAGAGTTGCGGCATCATTAGTAGGATGATTATCACCTAACAGAAAATAATTTCCCAATCGAATTGCCCAGTCAATATATTTCTGCTCTCCTGTCATCCAGAATATTCTAGACAATGATTGTAACAGCTCTCCGGCAACTTCATGATCAGTTGATGGTACTACGCCAAATTCGGTTTCGATTTCAGCATACTCCCATATACTATTCATAATTGAAAGCATCCTGTCACTCCAGGGACTTGTGCCAAGCCATTCGGTCATAGGCAAAAGGCCGTCTTTTATATATTCTGAAGAACCGAATATAACTGAGTTAAGGCTGTTTTCCTGTAATGACTGGGTAGTAAAATCATAAGTATCCGGCATACTGCCAATTCTGGAGGTTAAAGCAATTTCAGTATTTAAAATATCTGTCATCACTCCATTAAACATGGATGTATCTGTAAAATATGCTGATAATACCATAAAAGGATAGTTATCAGCTGCCGCATCTTTGGCATTCCAGTAATTATCACCAGTAACGGTCCTTGGTAATAACCCGGTAGCAGGATCTGCATAGCTTAACCATCCTGTCATGTAACGATTGCAACGCTTAAAACCCTCGTTTGCCAGTATCCCATTATTCAGGGCAATTTCAAAATCAGTATTTATCTGGGCTAAGCTCCTGACAGGTATTAATATGATAAAAAGGATAATTATTTTGTTATGGAATTTCATTTGCCCTGGTTTTCAGTTGTTATTATATATTAAGCAAAATTGGCAAGTAATTTAATAAAAAATAACTGCTTTTAATATTACAGGTTGGAAATAACGCCTGTAAAATTATACTCAATAATGAATATGTTTTACACATTTCTGTTCTCATGCCTTGATACTCATTTATAATTTTTTATAAATTTGATAATAATTTAGAAAGATCATCAGCTCTATTTCCTAATACAGTGAATTCCTATTATACATAATAATAAATTCTATCTGTTATGAAAAAACAATCATCAAGCAATTGTAGTCGCCGGATATTCTTAACTGGATTTATTCCGGCAACATGCTGTTTATTCAGTGTAAATTCGTTACTGGCCAGTGCTTCTGAGTCAAATCCTGTGAAATATGACCATAAGTTTGATAATCTTATGGATGAAAAAATATCTTATCGCGAGTCTTTATCCTTGAGATTTGAGGAATTTATAAATATTATACAAGAATTGTCTAAAGAATGGGGCAAGGATAAGGTAATAGAATTTCTGAAAAAGAAAGGGGAAGAGCGGGGATATAATCGGGGTCAGCATGAATTAAAAAATAGTAAAGACAATAGTTTTGCTTCCTTTATCAAGTATCTGGAGAATCCTTCTTATGACAATACACTTACATTCAAATATGTAGAAAAAACTGATACAGTTTGTGAAATCAAAATAACCGAATGTTTATGGGCAGAAGTATTTAAAAAGGAAAAAGCAGAGGCAGAAGGATAT
>CP070654.1:750790-755771 GCA_020354785.1 Bacteroidales bacterium | reverse complement strand
ATTACAACCGTTATTTTAAAAAGGGACTTACAGACCGCGAATCCATGAAAGTTCTGTATCTGGCAACCTTCATTATAGGCGTCCTGGGTATTATAATAGGCATTGCATTAATAAACGTGGAAAGTGCACTTGATGCCTGGTGGAAACTGGCTTCCATATTCAGCGGGGGTATGCTGGGATTATTTCTGCTTGGTATTATATCCAGGACTAACAGGTCAATCGGTCCGGCAATTGGGGTTATTATTGGTTCAATGCTTATTATATGGTTAAGCGCTGGGCCTTTGATTTTAGGAAAAGACATACCCGGAGGCCGGATTCATGACTACCTTATAATTGTAGTGGGAACAGCAACCATATTCTTATTTGGTTTTATTATTCTGTTACTAACAAATAATAAAGCAGTAAAAAAATCTGAAATCAAATAAGCAGATATTTTTTTACATTTGTGACAGGATGATCCGGTTTAGGTATTATTAAGGAATTTGGTAATAAAATATTATTTAATTAAAATTATTTACAACTATGAAAAAGAATAGCCTGTTTACATTTATGTTAGTTTTTTCTCTTTCTTTTATTATATCTCCGGGAATTCAAGCAGAAGTAAAACTTCCCTCAATTTTTGGTAATAATATGGTGTTACAACAGGAAGCGGAAGTAGCCATCTGGGGATGGGCAGAAGCCGGAAGTATGGTTTCTGTTATTCCGGGCTGGGATAGTAAAAAATATACAGTAAAAACTGATCCTGACGGAAAATGGAAGTTGAAAATTTCTACTCCCGAGGCAGGCGGACCTTATGAATTGTCCATCAGCGAAGGAAAAGAAATTAAACTGAATAATATATTGATAGGAGAAGTGTGGCTTTGTTCAGGACAGTCAAATATGGAAATGCCCATGAAAGGGTATTGGGATGAACCGGTCCTGGGCTCCAATGATGATATTCTGAAATCCGGGAACACTAATATCAGGTTTATTTCTGTTCCGCGTTCAGGAAAAACCGTGCCACAGGAAGATTTTGACGGAAACTGGAAGGAGGCAGCTCCAGAAACAGTATCTGAATTCAGTGCTACTGCTTATTATTTTGCCAGATTATTGAATAATACACTAAATGTACCGGTAGGTTTAATAGATGTTACTTATGGTGGTTCCAGCATCCAGGCATGGATGAGCAGGGACATATCCACACCTTTTGGACAATGGCAAGTACCTGAAGAGGGCGATTCTATTGATGTTCCCAGCCGTACACCAACCGGGTTATTTTATGGAATGCTTTATCCTGTTATAGGTTATGGTATAAAAGGATGTATATGGTACCAGGGTGAAACTAACATGCACCAGCCATCAGAATATGAAAAGCTCTTTATAAAAATGGTTAATGAATGGCGTTCTTTATGGCAGACAGGTGAATTTCCGTTTTATTATACCCAGATAGCACCCTATTCATATGCGGAAACTGACACATCCTATTTTGATGCGAAATTGAATTCCGCGTTTATCAGGGAAGCCCAGCTAAAATTAATGAATATGGTTTCTAACTGTGGCATGGCGGTGCTTATGGATACAGGTGAAAAAAATTGTATTCATCCGGCAAATAAAGAGGCAGCGGGAAAAAGATTAGCATACTGGGCACTGGCAAAAAATTACGGAGTAAAAGGATTCGAGTATGCCAGCCCGGTTGTAGATTCTATGCACGTTACAGGAGACACTGCAGTTCTGACATTCAAAAATGCCCCTAACGGGCTGACTTCTTTTGGTAAAGAATTATCCTGCTTTGAAGTTGCAGGGGCTGATAAACGATTTTACCCTGCAAAAGCATTTATTTTTAGAAGAACTGTCTATATAAAATGTCCGGAAGTAAAAAAGCCTGTTGCTGTTCGTTATGCGTTTAAAGATTTTATCAGAGGTGATTTATACAGCACCGGCGGATTACCTGTGTCTTCATTCAGGACGGATAACTGGTGAAAATCCGATATAACTATACTTATTCTAAGTATATGAAATTCAGAACATTATTCTGCAGCTTCGTACTCACCTTTTCTCTGGTTGCTGCTCTGGCCCAAAACAGTGAACTTGAAGATTACAATATTGCATGGGATAGTCAGAGTAGAAACTCGGGTGAATCTATGCCATGCGGCGGAGGAGACATAGGATTAAATGTATGGGTGGAAAACGGAGAGCTTTTATTCTACATTTCAAGAAGCGGCACCTTTGATGAAAACAACGCATTCCTGAAACTTGGCAGAGTAAGGATAAAACTTACACCCAACCCGTTAAACGGAACTAATTTCAGGCAGGAACTGGTGTTAAAAGATGGGCATATAAAGATTGACGGTTCGGATGCAGAACATTCAGTTCAAATTAATGTATGGGTAGATGTATTTCGTCCGGTAATCCATGTAGATATTAACAGTAATAAACCATTAAAAACAGAAGCCTGCTATGAAAGCTGGAGGTATAGAGACAGGCCGGTTCGTGAAGGTGAAGGTCATGAGAATTCATACAGATGGGTGCTCCGCGGTGAAGTAAAAACCCTTAAAGATGATATATTTTTTCAGGGAAATGATATTATGTTTTACCACAGGAATCGTAATGATGTATCTGTTTTTGATGTAACAGTAAAACAACAGGGCCTTGATTCGGTGAAACCACAAATGTTTGATCCACTCAAAAATCGCATTTTCGGAGGAATTATAAGGGGAGATAATATGAAGCCGGGCGGAACATATTCAGGTAAATACATTGACACCGATTACTCCGGCTGGATACTGGAAAGCACATCTGAATCAGTCTCAAATAAAATTCAGATTTATCTGCATACCACACAGGTTGAAACAGTTGAAGAATGGCAATCAGGATTGCAACAGACAATAAAGGAAGTCATCCGTAATGAAAAGACAGCCCTGGGAGAAACACATGACTGGTGGCATCAGTTCTGGAGCAGAAGCTTTATATATATCCATCCGGATGAAAACGGCCCGCTCTCACAACACTGGCAGGCAGCAAGGAATTACCAGTTATTCAGATATATGCTGGGCTGCAATGCTTTTGGAGAATACCCTACCAAATTTAACGGAGGACTCTTTACTTTTGATCCGAGCCTGACTGATTCCAGCCTTAAATTTACACCTGACCACAGAAGGTGGGGCGGAGGAACAATGACTGCACAGAATCAGCGGCTGGTATATTTCCCTATGATAAAAAGCGGTGACTTTGAAATGATGATTCCACAGTTTGATTTCTACCTTCGTTCTCTAAGAAATGCCGAACTGAGAAGTGAAGTATACTGGGGACATAAAGGGGCATGCTTTACAGAGCAACTTGAAAATTTTGGTTTGCCTAACTGCACTGAATATGGATGGGCCCGGCCGGAGGGATATGATCCGGGGATGCAATATAATGCATGGCTTGAGTACCAGTGGGACACATCACTTGAATTTTGTTTAATGATAATTGATAGCGAACGTTATACAGGAAAGGATATATCCGGTTATATTCCTTTAATTGAAAGCTGCCTTACGTTTTTTGATGAACATTACCGGTACCTTGCCCGAAAGAGGGGAATAAAAATACTTGATTCAAAAGGAGACCTTATTCTTTACCCGGGATCAGCATGTGAGACCTATAAGATGGCTTACAACGCAACTTCTACTATTGCCGCTTTAAAAACCGTGCTGACAAGATTGCTGGAGCTGCCGCCCGGATATATTAATGAAAAGAAACGTGAAAAATGGACAGATATGTTAAATCGTATACCACCCATAAGTTTCCGGGAATGCAACGGGCATACGACTATCTCTCCTGCCCTGCTATGGGAAAGAATAAATAATCAGGAAACCCCACAACTGTATCCTGTATTTCCCTGGGGAATTTATGGTGTTGGAAAACCTGACCTGGAAATTGCTGTCAATACATGGAAATACGATCCTGATGCTCTCGGGTTCAGAAGTCATGTTGGATGGAAACAGGATAATATATTTGCAGCCCGGATGGGATTAACCCGTGAAGCCGCTGAATTGAACATTTTAAAAATGAAAGATTCCGGAAGGCGTTTCCCTGCATTCTGGGGACCGGGATTCGACTGGGTTCCTGACCATAACTGGGGAGGTTCAGGAATGATTGGATTGCAGGAAATGCTCTTGCAAACAAATGGAAAGAAGATTTATCTTTTCCCTGCCTGGCCAAAAGGATGGGACGTACATTTCAAATTACATGCACCCCATAATACAATCGTTGAGGGAGCTGTAAAAGACGGAAAAATAGAATTTATAACAGTAATACCTGAATCCCGTGCAAAAGACATAATTAATTTATATTAAATAGCTTTAAGTTATCATTATATATTATTATATATTATGAAGCAAACAAACTATTATTTATATGACTTTCTGGACTTTAACCAGCAAACAGAGAGTGAAGAATTCCTGTGGAAAGCCTGTAAACCAACCGATATAAAAGCAAGAAACAAGGATGTTATAATTACAATACCCTTTGAAAAGCAGAAATACTCTCATGAATTAATCCCGGATCCAAACGAAACACGAAAAGACTATAAGCTTAAATTGCGCGGTTACGGAGAAAAAATATTGCGAATATCCGCAGGATTTGGTTCTTCTGATATGAATGATTCTCCGATGTTAGAGATCAGTCCCGAACTTAAAATAAATCCTCTCAGGGTTGAGAATTATAAGTATGAATGGGTAGTGAGAGATATGAATGGAAATATAAGAACCCGCTTTAATTTAAAGGAGCCTGAAATAGATTACTGGAGCGACCTGCAGCAAAAACCCCGGGAAACCCTTGATGCAGAATTCTATCCTGATGGTATCAGGCAGGTCAGATTAAGTGCCTATGACCAGTTCAATCCGGCAAAACATGATTCCCTTGCGCTGGCTTATATTGAAAAGGATAGAAAATGTGAAAGGGCAACTATTTCATTCCATGCAGATCATAATGAGGCATTTGCCGGAACAGGTGAAAGGTTTGC
>CP070654.1:745708-750690 GCA_020354785.1 Bacteroidales bacterium | reverse complement strand
AAATTCACGCTCAAAATATCCTGTTTGTATCGATTTAGATAAGGTTAACATGTCTCCGGCAAGGTAAGGTGTCAGCAATAACCCCCCTGCTGCGGAGACAGAATTTTTTAAAAATGCCCGTCGGTTTATTTCATTCATAGTTTAAAATAATAAGGATTATCTAATTACGTGTTAAAGTACAAATTTGTAGCCCCGACAGGAATCGAACCTGTATCTACGGTTTAGGAAACCGCTATTCTATCCGTTGAACTACGGGGCCGTATTTTAGCCATTAGCGCCACAAAATTATTGAAAATGATTTATCAAACAAACATTTGTATTTTATAATAGATAGATCAGGATATTGTTAAAAAGTTTTAATTGAACATTTGAAATTATTTTCTTTAATTGGGTGATTAAATAAGAAAGTGTAGCTATGAATATCTTTGATATAGTATTTCTGGTTGTTTTTATCTGGGCAGCGTATAAAGGATTTTCAAAAGGGCTGATAATTCAGGCAGCATCCCTTGCAGCTCTATTACTTGGGATATTCGGAGCTATTAAATTTTCGGGATATACAGCATTTGTACTTACTAAGAAGTTTAACGTAACAGGAGAATATTTACAATTAACCGCGTTTGCTGTTACTTTTGTAGTTATTGTAATTGGCGTTCATTTAGTTGCAAGGCTCACTGAAAAATTTGTCAAAGCTGTAGCCTTAGACTTTGTAAACAGAATACTGGGATTACTTTTCAGCACAATAAAGATTGCATTTATTGTTAGTATAATTTTAGTAATAATAAATACAATTAATTATAAAACTCCTTTTTTACCAAAAGATTCGGTAAATAAATCATTGTTATACAAACCCTTATCTTCTTTGGCTCCTATGTTATTTCCTTTTTTCAGGCTTGAGTATGATAAAATAAGAAGAGATATGCAATCTAATGACAAAATTGTAGTTTAAGTCTTAAATTACACTAATTATTATCACCAAATGTTATATTTGCAAAAATTTTCGTGATGAACTTCATAGAAGAGCTTAAATGGAGAGGTATGATAAGTGATATTATGCCCGGAACGGAGGAGCAGCTGTCAAAAGAAATGACTACCGGGTATGTTGGTATTGATCCAACAGGAGATTCACTTCATATCGGCCATTTAGTTGGTGTAATGATGCTGAAACTGTTTCAGATGGCGGGACATAAGCCGGTTGCTTTAATTGGCGGCGCAACCGGCATGATTGGAGATCCATCAGGCAAATCCTCAGAGAGAAATCTTCTGGATGAGAATACTATAAGAAAAAACCAGGATGGTATAAAGAAACAATTATCGAAATTTCTTGATTTTGATTCAGAAGCCCAGAATTCTGCCATATTGGTGAATAATTATGACTGGATGAAAGAATTCTCTTTTCTTAAGTTCATACGAGACATAGGCAAGCACATTACCGTTAATTATATGATTGCTAAAGACAGTGTGAAAACAAGGCTGGGTGAAGAGTCAAAAACCGGAATGTCTTTTACCGAATTTACATATCAACTGGTTCAGGGTTATGATTTTCTTTACTTATACAGGAATGAAAACTGTAAATTACAAATGGGAGGCTCGGACCAGTGGGGGAATATTACAACAGGCAACGAATTAATAAGAAGAAAAGACCAGGGAGAGGCCTATGCATTGACCTGGCCTTTAATAGAGAAAACTGATGGCAGTAAATTCGGAAAGACAGAGGAGGGTAATATATGGCTTGATCCTGAAAGAACCTCACCTTATGCTTTCTATCAATTCTGGCTGAATGTATCTGACAGGGATGCCGAGAGATATATTAAAATATTTACTTTATTATCTGAGGATGATGTAAAGGCATTAGTTCGGGAACATGCAAAAACTCCTCACTTAAGGATCTTGCAGAAAAAGCTGGCTGAAGATTTGACTATTATGATTCATTCAGGAGAAGATTATAAAACTGCAGTTGAAGCCTCAAATATTTTATTTGGAAGGGGAACTACAGAATCTTTAAAGAAACTGGATGAAGCTACCTTCTTAAGTGTATTTGAAGGCGTGCCTTTTTATGATGTAAACGCCAGTATATTTAAAGAAAAAATTAATCTGGCAGAGTTGTTAGTTGATCAATCTCCCGTCTTTCCTTCAAAAGGGGAGTTAAGAAGAACTATTAGCGGAGGCGGATTAAGCCTGAATAAAGAAAAGGTAGATAATGCTGATTTTATGATATCGGATAAGAATTTATTGAATAATAAGTATTTACTGGTTCAGAAAGGGAAAAAGAATTATTTTATTTTAAGAAGTATATAAACCTAAATAATCTAAAGATATGAAACAGGAAAAAGAATATAAGTTTAGTCTAAGTTCACTGGACTTAATATTATTTGCATGGAAAAAAAAGGTGCCTTTAATAATTGTTTTTATTATTGCGGCTATCGTTTCCATAATTATCTCCTATCAAATTACACCCATGTTTAAATCAGAAGTGGTTATGTTTGCAGAGCCTGATGCGTTTGTATCCAAATATCTCTTTTCTTACAACTATGTAGGGCGCAAAGGCATATTATCATTTGGTGAAGAGGAGGAAACAGAACAACTTCTGCAGGTGTTAAATTCAAATCAGATCAGGGATAGAATTATAGAAAAATATGATCTGATGAGACATTATGATATTGACACCAGCCACAAGTATAAACGCACGATGTTATATAAGGCATATAGCAGTAATGTGAATTTCAGGCGAACAAAATACCTGTCAGTAGTGATAAGTGTAATGGATAAAGATCCTAATATGGCAGCAAATGTTGCAAATGATATAGCTAATCTTGTTGATACAATAATGAATAATATAGTCATGGAAAGGGCATTGATTGGATTTCGCCTGGTAGATGAACAGCTTAAGGATTTACGCAAACAGATAAGATTTTATGAGGATTCATTAACCATTTTAAACAAACTCGGAATTAACCATTATGAGACCCAGTCAGAGAGGCTTGTTGAGGCATATGCATATGCATTAAAAGATGGAAATATGGAAGGGGCAAAGAGACTGGAAAAGCAGCTTGCAAATTTATCAAAATATGGCTCGGCTTATATTTCTATCAGGGATCAGCTTATACATTTCAAACAACAATTATATTTATTAAATTCTAAGTATATTGAGGCTAAAGTGGATACAGAGCAGGCGTTACCTCATAAATATGTTGTTGATTATGCACAACCTGCTGAAAGAAAATCGTATCCCAAAAAATCTATTATTGTGACAACTTCTACTCTTGCAACAGTGATTTTTGCATTTTTTATATTACTGTTTATTGATATTCTCAGAAGAAACAAAATTAAAAGCTAAGTATCTTGCCAAGAGTTATTACGAAATATTTAGTCTATTTAGGGTCATTATTATTTGTTTTAGTTCATTGCCTGCTGATTTACAGGGAAGGGATACCTTACCTGATGCTTCTTCCACTATTGCTATTAGCTTTACTTGTTGCTTTTGTACGCTTTGACAATTTCCTGTTATTAATTATGTTCCTTGTACCTCTTTCTGTTCCTTTGATTGCATTTTTCAGGGATCTGGATGTGAACCTGGCTTTACCGTCTGAACCTCTTGTTATTGTCGCATTTCTTTTGTTCTTTATTAAAATTACTAAAGCCGAGAGAATTGATCGTAAGATCCTTATTCATCCTGTATCCATAGCAATATATATAAACTTAATCTGGATTTTTATAACTTCCCTTACCAGTACCATGATACTGGTATCTATAAAATTCTTTTTATCACGCTTCTGGTTCGTTATAGCCTTTTACTTTATTACAGCGGAATTATGCAAAAGCTACTCTTTCTCAAAGAAGTACCTTTGGGCTTACATTCTGCCTTTGATGGTAGTAATTTTCTATACTATTTCAAGACATACAGCTTTAGGATTATTTAACCAGGACGCGTCGCATTATGTTATGGGCCCTTTTTTCAGTGATCATACATCTTACGGGGCAATTCTGGCAATGGTTATTCCGGTCCTGGCAGGATTCTCCATTGATAATGGCAATAGTAAGGGATTGAGATTCTTTTCATTTGCTTTGCTTGTAATAGTTACTATTGGCTTTATTCTTTCATACTCCAGAGCAGCCTGGCTAAGTCTGATTTTTGCCTCAGGTATATTTATCATAGTGATTTTCAGAGTTAGATTGTGGGCTGTAGCATTAATAGCAATATTCATTTTCTATTTAGCTTTTAGTAATTTTACAGAAATTGTCTTTAGAATGGGCAGGAATACTCAGGATTCGTCTGCAAGACTTTCTGAACATATACAATCTGTGTCAAATATTACAAATGATTACTCAAATGTTGAAAGACTTAACAGATGGAATTGTGCATTAAGGATGTTTAATGAGAAACCTTTCCTGGGATGGGGCCCGGGAACATATATGTTTAAATATGCTCCGTATCAGATTAGTTATCAGAAAACACCAATCAGCACAGAAGAAGGAGACAGGGGGAATGCACACAGCGAATATCTCGGACCTTTATCAGAATCCGGAATTTTAGGTTCACTAAGCTTCATTGCTATAGTAATATTAACTTTAATTACAGGTTTCAGGGTATACCGGAGGGTAAAGATAAAACAACTGAAAATTCTGTCACTTTCATTAATACTGGGGCTTATAACCTACTATGTTCATGGTATAATGAATAACTTTCTGGATACTGATAAAGCTTCTGCTTTATTCTGGGGATTCACAGCTATGCTCGTTGCTATAGATGTATCTTATACAAAAATGAAGGAAAGTAATAAAAAGAGCGATTAAAAAATTTCTATTCCCAATATTGATATATCATCAAAGATGGCAGCACTTTTTTCTATTATACCTTGTTTTTTAATAATTTCCTGTATATTATCTTCAATACTTTTACTATTAGTGATGCATTCTTCAATTTCCGTTGTTTCATTAGTTATTCCTTTTCCATCAAGGAGTTCTATTAATCCGTCTGTATAGCA
>CP070654.1:740622-745608 GCA_020354785.1 Bacteroidales bacterium | reverse complement strand
AATCAATAAAAATAGGATAATTATTTCAATTGACCGGGGTCAATGGGAAATAGTTATTTTTTTCAGACTTTTCCCTTTAACATGGGAACAAATACAAAGTAACCATGCTCAGATTTTTTATAATCACTCTCTCCTGTTTTCACTACAAGAGTCATTGTCTGTGAATATGAACTGCCTATTGGCACTACCATTCTTCCTCCGATCTCCAATTGTTCAAGCAATTTTTCCGGGATATCAGGAGCGGCAGCAGTAATTAAAATTTTATCGAACTTGGAATATGACGGTAAGCCTGAATATCCATCTCCATAGAAAATATGAGGATTGTAACCAATCTTGGGCAGTAGAGCTTTAGCTTTAAGCATGAGTTTTTTTTGCCGTTCTATTGTATATACCTTTGCACCGAGTTCAATCAATACAGCAGCCTGATAACCTGAACCAGTACCTATTTCAAGAATTTTATCCATTTTTTTTACCTCAAGAAGTTCCGTTTGAAAAGCAACCGTATAGGGCTGTGAAATTGTCTGACCTGATCCTATCGGGAAAGCCTGATCTTTGTATGCAAATTTTGTAAAACTGCTATCCATAAAAAGATGTCTGGGTACTTTACCAATCGCATCCAGCACTTTTTGATCCTTAATTCCTTTTTGTTTTATTTCTTCAACGAGCTTTTTTCTTAATCCTTTATGCAGATAAGTATCCTCCATATATTAATAAAGTTTATCTCAAACAAAGGTAATCTTATCAACAAAAATAGTTGATAAAGTTAGTCTATAAAAAAAATTGTCTATTACTAAATGTTCTATGTTTGTAAAAATGCCACGTATATGATTAGAATAGGGATAATAGGAGATGATCGCAATATAATTGAACACATAAATACAATAAAAAGTATTCCTGAATTTGAGTATAAGGGTTTTTACTATCCAAACGGGATAAATACCGGTACAAATCTCGCAGCCAGGAAATTTAAAAGATTCTTATCTTATAAGGAATTTTTAGATTCTGTTGATGCAATTGATATAGTAAGCACACAACCTGCTCTTTATGATACAGTAATTTCGGCATTAAAGAAATCGAAACATATCTATATCTCTCCTTTATTGCTGAAATCATATGAACAGGCTTTAAAAATAATCAAACTGGCTAATGAAGCAAATATAACACTGATGGTACAAAAGGCGGCAAAATATAATGCTGCACTTAACTCAGTTATAGAGAGATTGTCCGATACCAGGCTTATAGAAATTCAACATCACACTGCGCTGAATTCAAATCTCGCTGACACATCATTATTCTCGATCATCATAAACAATTTAGATATAATACATACAATATTAAGATCTAACAGTAAGCTTATTAAGGCCTGCGGTGTAAGCATACTTAACAATAAGCCGGATATTATAAACGTCAGGGTTGAATATGACAATGGATGCGTTGCAAACTTAAGTTGCAGTAGTATGGCATTGAAGAATGATCATAAAGCTACTTTTATTCTGAAAGATGAGATCATAAAAATTAATTTTCATTCTAATAAAACTGAGTTATTATCTCCTGAAAAGGCCGGTTATAAAAATAAAAGCATATACAGGCTTAAGGCAAAATCATTTAAAACTGCTCCAAACAATACATTATATTATGAATTTATTAATTTCAGGGATACTATAAATAATAATTCAAAATCACTGTCAAACCTGGAAGATGGGTTCAAATCACTACTAACAGCCTTTAAAATATTTGAAAAAGTGCATGAAATTTAGTAACTTGTAATAACCACTTTAAATACTGAATTCTTCATCTAATATTATAAAATAAACTATTAATCAATATTTTATTCTCTGTATTAATAAGAATTTTTATTTTTGTGTGAATTTTAATCAGGGTATTTTGATACGTGAACTATAAATGAATAAGAAACCACAACTTGCAAAGTACTTAATTTCAGACTATTTGGCGGCCTTACTGAGTTGGACCTGTTTCTATATATTCAGAAAAGCATACATTGAGCCATTAAAGTTTGGATATAAAATTCCAATAACTATTGATGAAAGATTTTATTTAGGCCTTTTAATAATTCCAATATTCTGGCTGGTTCTATATTATTCCTCAGGATATTACCGGAATGTCTTCAGGAAATCAAGGCTGTCGGAACTATGGCATACTATACTAAATTGTTTTTTCGGAGTTATTGTACTGTTCTTTGCATTAATTTTAGATGATACTATTCAATCTTATTCAAATTATTATCTCTCTTTTATAGCTTTATTTTCATTTCATTTTATTCTGACTTATATCCCCCGGCTTGTAATTACCACCAGTACAACACATAAAATTCACAACAGGATAATTGGATTTAATACTATTATAATTGGAAGTAACCAGCAAGCAGTAGATACTTACCTGGAGATAGAGAATCAGTCACGTAGCAGCGGAAACAAAATAATCGGATTTGTAAATGTTAATGATAAACCCAGGTATTTGCTTGAAAAATACCTGCCGCATCTGGGAATGCTTGAAGAACTTAAAAACGTAATAGATAAGTACAAAGTTGAAGAAGTAATCATAGCAATTGATTCTTCGGAACACGATAGAATCGGCCGTATTATTAACATGTTAATTGACAGTAATGTCATAATCAAAGCAATACCCAGTATGTATGATATACTTACAGGGAAAGTAAGAATGAATACAATCTTCGGAACCCCGCTGATACAAATCTCTCACCAGCTTATGCCGGCGTGGCAGGAGAATTTAAAACATCTGATCGATATTGTTATTTCCCTGTTAGCACTAATAGTACTTACACCATTCTGCATTTTTCTCATTGCAGGCATTAAGCTAACTTCGAGAGGACCTGTTTTTTACAGCCATGAAAGAATTGGAAGATATGGAAAACCTTTCACAATATTCAAATTCCGATCAATGTATGTCGGTGCTGAAAAAAATGGACCGGAATTATCCTCGAAAAGTGATGACAGAGTTACAAAATTTGGCCGTTTTATGAGGAAGCACAGACTGGATGAAATTCCAAACTTCTTTAATGTTTTAAAAGGAGAAATGTCACTTGTAGGACCACGGCCCGAAAGAAAATATTTTAAAGACAGGATTATTAATAAAGCGCCTCACTATATTCATCTTCTTAAGGTCAGGCCAGGTATTACATCATGGGGGCAGGTTAAATTCGGATATGCTGAAAACGTTGAAGAAATGATTAAGCGGCTGAAATACGATCTTATTTACATTGATAATATGTCCCTGTATGTGGATTTTAAAATCATTATATATACTCTGATTACCATTATCAGAGGAAGGGGGAAGTAACTATTCTACTGCTCTATTGTTCTATTGCTCTATTGTTCTTTTGTCTTGATACAAAAGAACCAAAAAATCAAGGCTTGCAAAAAATTTGGACAAATCTAGTTGTTCGACTCTTCTTGTCGCATTGCTAATCGTTTCACTTGTGCAATGCTTATGGTCTTACGCTATGAGTCTTCACAAAGATTTGTTATCCAAATTTTTTTAAGGCCATTTACCCGGACAAATGAACCTATATCTCCAAAACCTAATACCTTTCTATTTAATCCTAGTATCTCTATTCCCCTATTTCCCATATTTCCCTTATTCCCCTGTTCCCATATTTCTTAATCCTTAATCCTTAATCCTTTATCCTTTATTCGCTTATTCCCATATTCCTAAATTAAAAATCATAAATCGTTAATCTTAAATCGTTATTCCCCTATTCCCTTATTCCCCCTATTCCCTTATTCCCATATTCCTAATTTATATATCATTCTCTCTTAAGATAAGAGATGTTTCTTAATAACTTTATATTCAGGGCCTTGCGGCTTAAGTATGCTTTCATACAAAATAATTTCTCCGACTTCAATTACCTGTAATACTTTTCCCTTATACTGATCAATTATCTCTTTTAATTTGTGGCTGTTCTTTAGCATCTTAATACGGGCAATTGTTAAATGAGGCGAAAAGGGTTTGTCCGGTTTTTCAAAGCCATATCTATACATTTCATCAGCTACAATTTTTTGCAGCAATACTAAATCATCACAAGGTTTGAATCCTATCCAGAAAACTCTGGGATTATACAGATTCTTAAAAACTCCAAACTCAGTGAGTTCTAATGAAAATTTTGAAAAATTGCCGGTAATTTTACTCAGACTCTCATTTATACGGTCTATATCAGAATTTTCAACATTACCGAGAAATTGTATTGTTATATGATGCTGGTCAGGATTTACCCATTTTATCTTTTCGTTTACAAATTCAGCCTTAAGCTCATATATTTGTCCAACAATACCTGATTCCAGAGGTATATCAATAGCGATAAAAGTTCTTTTCAAAATGAGTCCGGATTTAGTTTTTGCTGCAAGATAAATCGTTTTTATAATATATTAAATCAAATCTACAATAAATTTATTATTCGCCGGACTTCAATGTTCCCGTGTATTACAGTCATTATTTAACCATGTGAAAACCAATTCCGGAGATCCTGCTTATTCTAAGGCAAGAAATGTGTAATGTTTATATATATATTATTTTTGTTAAACATTTTGATTAAAGCATATAATAGCATATGTTATTTATATTTAATTTAGACTAAATACATATAACTGTCTAATGAACATTATTAGTGCTATCTATATGTTTTATATTATTTATAATTTCTTTAGAATAGATGATTCAGAGGATAGTCGTATTTGTTTGGTGTTTAATTTTTCTTTAATTTTGTTAAACATTTTTAAACTAAAACTATACGATCATGACAGCAATAGAATTTAATTATCAGTTAACAGGTCTCTGGGATAATCTGGAAAAGTTTGCTGTTCGCCTGACTTCAAATACAGATGACGCCAAGGACTTACTTCAGGAAACTTTTATGAAAGCGATTTCTTACAGGGATAAATTTTCGGATAATACAAATCTTAAGGCATGGACATATACTATAATGAGGAATACATTTATTAATAATTATCG
>CP070654.1:735534-740522 GCA_020354785.1 Bacteroidales bacterium | reverse complement strand
CTTAAATCGTTAATCGTTAATCTTAAATCAATTAGGGCGCTGTCCCCTCTCTTCTATCCTTATTCTGTTTCTATGAAATTGAATTTTGTTTCCAGGATTGATTCGTAGTATTCTCCTCTTTCCATAATATCATCATCACCCTCCTCATAATACCAGTTTATAGTCATTTTATGACCCTTTTTTGCTATATCCACCAGGGCCCTTAATATGTGTAAAATAGCTTTTGAGGAACCGCTGTTAAAATATTCCAGCTCAATATCAACTGTAGTAGATTCAGGGGGATTCTGGCAGTAATAAAATACCCATTCATACAGATCGTCGTAAAACTTGGTGGCATCTTCCGGTATTGACCTTCCGCTAATTTTTATCCTTCCATCAACATTGAAAGATACTTCGGGTGTCTTTTTTGTGCTTTCAATTAGCAGATTATCCATGAAATAAAAAATAGAAACATTAGCATTTAATAACCAATAGCATACTTGTAAAACAGTTAACAATAATAACAAAATTATCTTAAAAAAAATATAATCTATTCATGAAAATGTTAACTAATAATACACAATATAGAGGAGTTGGAATCATTAAACGCCTATTTTAAAATATATTATAGATTATGGCGAATATTAGCATAAATTGTTAATAAAATTATCTAATAACGTGAAAATAATACAAATAAATGCTGAGAACAGAGCCCGGAGCTCATATTTTCAATCTTGCAACCGGTGTTATATAATGATTTGAAAATTGACTGCTGAGGTATTTATAGTAACCGGTTATAGCTATCATTGCAGCATTATCGGTTGAATATTCAAACTCTGGTATATAAACATTCCAGTTCCTCTTCTTCCCTTCACTAATGAATCTCTTCCGGAGTTCTGAATTGGCTGATACTCCACCTGCAACAGCTATTTCATTAAGTCCTTTTTCTATTGAAGCTTTAATAAGTTTATCCAGCAGTATCTCGATAATTGAGTTTTGAATTGAAGCACAGATATTACTTAAATTGCTGGTGATAAAGTTTTTATCATCTTTTATTTTATCCCTTATAAAATATAAAAAAGCAGTTTTCAGCCCGCTAAAACTGAAATCGTAATCCTTGATATCAGGTTTACTAAAACTATAGGTATGTGGATTTCCTTTTTTAGCATACTTATCAATAAAGGGACCTCCGGGATAGGGGAGGCCTAACACTTTTGCACATTTATCAAATGCCTCACCTGCTGCATCATCCAGTGTCTGCCCGATTATTTCCATTTTCAGGTAGTCTCTCACAATGACTAACTGTGTATGCCCGCCGGAGACCAGCAGACATAAAAACGGGAATTCAGGAAGATTCCTTTTTTCGCTCTTTTTTATAATAAAATTTGATAAAATATGAGCTTGTAAATGATTGACTTCAATTAAAGGAATATTTAAAGCCAGTGAGAGTCCTTTTGCAAATGATGTGCCAACAAGAAGTGCCCCTATTAGTCCGGGACCCCTGGTAAATGCTACGGCATTAATATCTTTCCTCGTTTTACCTGATTCAGCCAGAGCCTGTTCAACCACAGGAATAATATTTTGCTGGTGAGCCCGTGAAGCAAGCTCAGGTATTACTCCTCCATAAGATTTATGCACTTCCTGGTCAGCTATTATATTTGAAATAATATACCCATTTTCAACTATTGCGGCAGCAGTATCATCACATGATGTTTCAATTCCTAAAATAGTAGTAATCATTAATTTAATTAATATTGCAAATAATTAAACTTTTTTTATTTTTTTTGCGTTCTAGAAATAAAAAGCTAAAGTTATTAAAAAGTTACTTAAAATCTTATTCATTATATTGCTGACGATACTGATATTAATGTCATCAGCATTCATTCTTCTGCAAAACCGGAAGGTGCAAACCTATGTGGCAAAGAAAGTAATGGAGGTCATTTCTGATAATGTTAATGCGAAATTTACTATAGATGCAATCGAGATATCATTTTTTAACAAGGTAAGATTAAACAATGTTTATATTGAGGATTTATATCAGGACACTTTATTATATGCTGATCAAATAACCTCTACCATAGTAAAATTCCCTAATAAAAAGAGAATTCCAATAAATACAGTTATACTGGAGAATGCCAAACTCAGGCTGGCAACCGATTCTTCAGGTATAGTAAATATCAGATTTATTATTGATGAAATAAGAAGAAAAGACACAACAAAAGCGCCCAGATTATTAACTATAAGAAATATAAAATTTAAAGACAGTAAATTCTGTCTTAGAACCTACAACTCAAAACCAAAGAATCAGGGCATTAATCTTTCAGATCTGGTCCTGAATAATTTCAATACGGAGATAAGAAGGTTAACCAAAGATGCTGATACAGTCAACTTTTTAATTAAATCGTTAACATTTGAAGATCACAGCGGATTTGTCTTAAATAACCTGTATTCTAAGGCGAGTATCAGCAAAAAGCATCTTATATTCAGTAATACAAGGATAAAGACAGAGCTGTCAGAAATATCCGGAGCTCAGATAGCAATAAACTTCAATAGCTTTCAGGATTTTAAACCGAATGTAAGATACGAACGTCTGAAACTTAATATTGTATTTTCCCCGTCAGACATAAATCTACACGATATTGCCTTTTTTTCCCAGAAGTTGCACGGAACCAATCAGTTAATTAATTTATCAGGTGAGGTCAGAGGTCTTATAAGCAATTTAAAGGGAAGAAATATTAACATCAAATACGGAGAAAAATCAAAAATTCAGGGTGAATTTAATTTAAACGGATTGCCGGATTTCAAAGAGACCTTCATCTATGTGGACTTAAAGAATTTTAATACAACAGTCGATGAGATAGAATCCTTTACTCTCCCCGGAGGAAGGAAACTAAATCTGTCTGACAGATTCAAGGAATTAAAGACTATTAGATATAAAGGTAAGTTTACAGGATTTGTTGATGATTTTGTGGCATACGGGGATATAAATACTGGTCTTGGCAGAATATCATCTGATTTATTATTTAAACCTGACACAAGCAATTACTTCACATTTAACGGGAAACTGGAAGCAGGAGAGTTTAATCTTGGCAGGCTTCTGAATAATGAAGAAGACATCGGGAGAATTACCCTGAATGTGAATGTCGATGGTTCCAGCTGCTCAGGACAAACTGTTAATGCCAAACTGCAGGGATTTATCAACAGCCTGGAAATTAAACAATATGAATACAAGAATATTAATTTGTCAGGAGTACTATCAGATAAAACATATAACGGAGCTATAAATATTAATGATCCTAATATTAATGTGGAATTTCAGGGTATGGTAGACTTTTCAAGTGAGATATATGATGTTGACTTTACAGCTAATATTGCTCGTGCGGATTTATGTGCTCTTAACTTAGATAAAAGTGATTCCTCACACACAGTATCTTTTTATGTTAAAGCTAATGCACAGGGTAATTCGATAGATAACTTAAACGGTGAAATAAAACTGCTAAATTCACTTTTAACAAGAGGTAACAAACAAATTCAGATATATGATTTCAGTGTATACGCAAAAAACAGTTTAGATTCTAATTCGTTGTCAATCCGTTCAGACTTTGTTGATGCTGATGTTTACGGAAATTATCAAATGGCAGAAATTAACGAGTCTCTGATAAAATTCATTAATTCGTACCTTCCGGCCTTTGTTAACTCAGGTTACTCATATATTGATGATTTTAAAAACGGATTTAATTTTAAAGTATTCTTTAAGAAAACAAAGCCGATATTTGATTACTTTTTACCCCAATATTACCTGGCTGAGAATACTGTTCTGGAAGGAGAATTTGATCCGGACACAAATCATCTGTTTTTATTCCTTCAATCCCCCAGAGTTGAGTTTTTTGGCAACCGCTGGAATAATGTTTATTTTAACTGCCAGTCGAATGACAGTATCTTTTCACTAATATCAGGCAGTCAGAATCTTGTATTTAAGAATAAGATTAACCTTGAGAATCTGACAATTTATTCAGATATAAGTGGTGACAGTGTTAGTTTTGTGACACGGTGGAACAACTGGGATACCCTGTTATACAAAGGAGAACTGAAGGCGATTACCAAATTCAAAAAATCCGCCGGTCATAAAATCCCGTTAATATCCATGGAAATTCTCCCGACAAAGATCATAAATGCAGATACCTTATGGAATGTTAACAGAAGTAAAATATTAGTTGACAGCAGCAGTATTTTTGTAAATAATTTTAGCATAAATCATGACAAGCAGTATTTAAGACTTGATGGTAAAATATCAGTCGAGCCCACTGATAAATTTTCAATAGAATTTGAAGATTTTAACCTGGCAAATCTGAATATATTTACAAGATCAGGAGGCTTTGAGATTAATGGTATACTGGATGGTAATGCTTCAATAACAGATTTATATAGAAACTTATTGTTTTATTCCAGTCTTACAGTAGATACTCTGGTAATTAATAATGAAAAACTGGGATATACAATAATTAATTCTATATGGGATAATAATAAAAAATCGGTTAATATTAATGCAGTTGCAAAGAGGGGACAGCTCAATACTTTTGCAGTAAGCGGAGATTATTACCCAAAGGACGATGGAAAAATTGAACTGGATGTCGAATTAAATAAACTGAGACTAAACATAATAAATCCGTATTTCCGGAATGCATTTACTGATTTCAGGGGTATTGCCTCAGGTAACCTGGCTTTAACCGGAAATACCTCAAAACCAATGATTAACGGTGAACTGGAATTTCAAAAGACTGCATTTACTATTAATTATTTAAACTCAAGATATAATTTCACAGATAGAATCAGAATAGTAAATAATAACATCTTTTTTGATAATATAAAGCTTATTGATATTTATGGGAATTTTGCATATTTAAATGGTGCTGTTAACAGTAAGTATTTCAGGAATTTTGATCTCAACCTGAGAATTGATGCTGAAAAACTGTTATTTTTAAATACTACCCAGTTTGACAATAAACATT
>CP070654.1:730443-735434 GCA_020354785.1 Bacteroidales bacterium | reverse complement strand
GATATTGGTCAAAGAAAAAGATATTCATATTTTTAAAATCCAAATGCAACTTTTCTGTTAATATAATTATCTAAAAAAAAATATTACTTTTGCGCGCTTCAAACAAAAATAAGGCTGAATTGTTTATGAGACTTATTGCATACATAATGAATTACAAGAAGATATTGATAGGAGGCTTATTTATAATTCTCTTTTTCGGAGAAATTGCAATTACATTTTCCTATAAGGGTGAAAGTAACAGGAATACACCTGTAAATGAAATTACTCCTCTTTCATACCGGTTGACAAATGAGCTCTCTTCAAATTCATCAATGGCTTCAATTGACAGCATATTTGAAGATTTTATTAAAAGAAAGAAGATCAAAGGGGCTTCAGTGGCTTTAACTAAGGATAGTAAACTTATATATGCTAAAGGATTTGGCTTGGCAGATGAGGAAACCGGTACCATGGTGGAACCTAAGCATGTCTTCAGGATAGCTAGTGTTTCCAAACTAATTACTGCAGTTACTATAATGAAGATTGCTGAAGAAGGAATGATTGAAATTAATGATCATGTCTTTGGACCGGAGGGCATATTAAATGATTCTGTATATCTAAATTATAAAGACAAAAGAGTTGAAGAGATAACAATTTTAAATTTATTGAATCATACATCAGGCTGGAATAATAAAAAAGATGATCCTCTTTTCCAGTCATTATCAATTGCCAGGAAAATGAATGTTGAACCGCCTGCAGATATTGAGACAATAATTAAGTATTATTTGCAGAAGAATTTATATTATAATCCCGGCACCAGATACAGCTATTCAAACTTCGGATATGCAGTATTGGGAAAAGTAATAGAAAAGGTTACGGGCATGAGCTATGAGGATTATGTTCAGTTTGCTATACTGCATCCAATAGGCATTTATGACATGCATGTCGGTAAGAGCTCATTTAGCGAAAGATTTAAAAATGAAGTTTGTTATTACGTACAAGGCAGAGATTCAAGAGTGTATTCGTTTGATGGTTCCGGTAAATTAGCTCCACAGGTTTATGGCGGTAATAATATTGAATTATTAAGTGCTGCCGGAGGATGGGTAGCTTCTGCTCCTGAACTGATGAAATTAATTGTTGCTATTGATGGCTTTCCGGAAAAGCCTGATATTTTATCGGACGAGACAGTAAAGTTGATGACTATGGCTAGCAGACGTACCAGGAAGTTAATAGGCTGGAGGGGAGCTGACGGCTACGGAACATGGTGGCGTACAGGAACATTAGCTGGGACATCTGCATTAATTATGAGAAATAAAAACGGAATAAACTGGGTGGTTTTAATGAACACGAGCACAAAAGGAAAATCAAAGATCCATAATGAAATTTCCAAGATTATGTTTAAGGCGGTAAAAAGTGTGGAAGAATGGCCTGATTACGATCTGTTCAACTACAATAACATTGAACCTGCGCTGGCTGAGAAATAATAACCGGAAAAGAAATTGCAATTATCATAATTTGGCCCAAAATATTCACTTATAAAAAAACCCCTCCTTTTTATATATTTTCATATATTTATAGTGATTAATATATATATGATTTATGTATAAATATATTTTATCTGCAATAATTCTATTTATTCACAGTACTTCCTTTTCCCAGATAATAGCTTTTGACAACTATACTATAAAGAACGGCCTGCCTTCAAATGTAATAATGGATATTCTGCAGGATTCAAAAGGTTATATGTGGTTTGCCACACAGAATGGAATATCAAGATTTGACGGTTATACTTTTAAAAACTTCAGTATTGAAGACGGGCTTCCCAGTATTTACACATATTGTCTGTTTGAGGATTCTCAGGGCAATATATGGGTGGGAACCGAGGATAATGGAGTTGCCAGATTTGATGGAAGTGAATTTACTGTATATAATGCTGACAATGGCCTTGTTGGCAACAACGAAATATTCGAAATCTTCGAAGATCATAAGGGTAACATATGGGTAAGAACCAGGGCTGAAGGAATATCAAAAATCAATAAGAACACAATAACAAATTTCACTCAGGAAAGAGGATTACCAAGCAACGAAGTATTGTCAGGATTTGTAGACAGCAAAGGCAGGGTATGGTTCGGCACATTAGAGGGAATTATAATATTTGATGGAAAAGAAAAAAGTATTATTACTACAAATGAAGGCCTGTCAAACAACATTGTCTGGGATATTATTGAAGACAAAAGTAATAATTACTGGATTGCAACACAGGGAGGCGGATTAGCCAGATACAACGGGAAAGAGTTTAAAAATTATACCACTGAGGACGGACTTGGCAGCAGTATTATTCTATCGTTACTTGAAGACAGTAATGGTAATATATGGGCAGGAACATATGGAAACGGATTATGTAAATTTAACGGTAAATCTTTTGAAGTACTAGATTATAAGGATTTGGCCTCTAATTCAATAATGAATATATATGAAGACAATAAAAAAAGAATATGGATTCTCACTCGCAGAAATGGAGTTTATCAAATCTATAATAATAAATTCTCCTGTTACGCGACTGAAAACAATTTACTGGATAATTTAGTATTTAATATTTATGAAGATAGTGAAAGTAATATATGGTTAGGCACAAACGGAGGAATATCAAAATTAAGTAAAAAGCCTTTTGAAATATATACTGTTGACTTTGGTATCCCGGAAAAAGATATATACTCAGTACATGCAGATAAATCAGGGAATATCTGGGCAGGAACTCATAACGGCCTGTTCAGACTTGATAAAAATAATAATATATCAATCTTTAATGATAAAAACGGTTTGCCGGCAAACACAATCCAGTGTATAACAAATGATATAAATAATGATATCTGGATAGGAACTTTTTACGGATTAACAAAATACTCCGGGAATAAATTTACCACGTATGAAGATTATATATGGTTTGATAAAATGGGATTGGAAGCAGATAAAGTAGCAGAGGACATAACAGAAGATTTTATGGGAAATATATGGTGCGTGCATCGGGCCGGAATCAGTAAATTTTATAACGGGAAGTACTATAATTATGATATTAAATACGGAATCCCCAGTAATGATGTTCGTGCAATAAAGATAGATCTGATTGATAATATATGGTTCGGTACTTCAGAAGGTGTTTCTGTATATAACGGTATTCAATTTAGGAATATAACAACAGAAAATGGTTTGTCACATAATAGCTGCAACGATATAGCAGTTGATTCATCAGGAAACATGTGGATTGGCACAGATAACGGGCTGAATAAAGTTACCCGGGAAAATGAAGAATTCAAGATTGAAATATTCACTACAAAAGATGGTTTGGCAGCAAACAGTATAACGTTTGTGGAAACTGACAGGGCTAACAACTTATGGGTTGGTTATGATATAGGACTAAATAAGATAGACCTTAATAATTTTAAAATTCAATACTACAGTGAACTGGAAGGTTTTACACCTTTGGAAACATATCTGAGGTCGGTAGCTGTGGATTCTGATAATAATGTCTGGATTGGTACCGGCAATGGTCTTGTCAGGTATGTTCCTGATATGGATATAATTCGTGAGAATCCTCCAGTAACATATATTACCAATTTTTTTATTTACGGAGACACATCTGATTTATTAAGTTATGCAGAAGGAGCTGACAGTATCACAGGCTTACCATTAAATCTTAAGCTTCCTTATAACAAAAATAATCTGATTTTTGAGTATATCGGGCTGCATTTTTCAATCCCTGAAAAGAACAGGTACCAGTATATGCTTGAAGGATATGATGATTCATGGTCGGAAATTACAAGTAATACTCAAACGGACCAGTATAAAAAACTGCCACATGGAAGTTACACTTTTAAAATAAAGGCTGCCAACTGCGACGGTATTTGGACACCCGAGCCTGCAAGCTTTTCATTTGCAATTACCCCTCCCTTCTGGAGAACCAAATGGTTCTTAGCCCTGGAAATATTATTTGTTATCAGCCTTATATTTATAATAATTAAAGCAAGAGAAAGAAAACTTCAGCATGATAAGAAAGTGCTGGCTCAAAAAGTTAAAGAAAGAACCATAGAAATAGAAAAGCAGAAGGATAAAATTGCTGACCAGAACCGTGAAATAACTGACAGTATTATGTATGCGCAGCGAATACAATCAGCTGTATTACCGGACACAGAATATACAAAAAGCATCTTGCCACAGCATTTTATTTTCTTTAAGCCACGTGATATTGTTAGCGGAGATTTTTACTGGTTGACAGAAACAGAGAATGAAGTTATAGTTGCAGTGGCTGATTGCACTGGACATGGAGTGCCCGGAGCATTTATGAGCATGCTCGGTGTTTCTTTATTAAACGAGGTAATAAGTATTGGTAAAGTACAATCAACTAGTGAAATTCTGGAAATTCTCAGGCAGAATATTAAACAGACTTTATCACAGAGAGGAAAGAAAGATGAAGCCAGAGATGGCATGGATATAGCTTTATGTATTATTGACTTTAAAAAACGGAAGGTACAGTTTTCAGGCGCATATAATTCACTACTTCTGGTAAGAAATTCAGAACACATGATTTTTAAGGGAGACAAAATGCCGATAGGGATACATGTTGGAAAAGAAAGACCTTTCACCAATCATAATTTCAAAATATCCAAAGGAGATATGATGTATCTTTATACAGACGGATATGCTGACCAATTTGGCGGTCCTGAAGAGAAAAAATTCAAGTCTCTATCATTCAGGCAATTGCTGCTTGAAATTCATAATAAACCTCTTGTAGAACAAAGAGACATCCTTGACAGAACTCTGGAAGACTGGCGCGGGAACCTGAATCAAATCGATGATATTCTGGTAATGGGCATTCGGATTTAAGATTAACGATGTACGATTAACGATTTTAGATGGAGGAATATAGGAAATAGAGGAATAGGGGAAATATTGGGAATAAGGGTAAAAATGCAGAATACCCGGCCTTCAAAAAATTTGGGTAACAAATCTTTGTGAAG
>CP070654.1:725315-730343 GCA_020354785.1 Bacteroidales bacterium | reverse complement strand
ACGTAAATGGTTTAAAGACTTGTTTACTGCAATCCGGTAAAGCCATGTCGACAACTTTGCTTCTCCCCGAAATTTATGAACAGACTGGTATACTTCAATAAATACTTCCTGGGCAATATCTTCTGCATCTTGCGGGTTATGTACAAATCCATTGCAAATTTTTACAACAGTTAATTGATGCTTTTCAACAAACTTTCTGAATGCCTGCTGATTTCCCTTTCTGATTTCCAATACAAATTCCTTGTCTGTCATTATCGCAAATATCTTCACCTAAATTAGCGCATATTTTTTATATGACACAGATAATATTTAAAACTTGCGTTTGATGAAACAGATGAGATAGATTATCATTTTGAGGTGATATTAATCATTATATATTGCCCGGCAAATTAATATTAATTATATTGTAATAATACATTAACTTTATATTTATTATCGTTTCTTCATAGATATTATATTTTTATATTCAACAGGTAATCAATTACTTTATTAACTAATGAATCCAAAGACTACATACGATGAGCTTCTGATGAAAAATTCTTTATTGGAAGCGAAAAATAAAGAACTGGAAAGAGAAATGAAAAGACTATCAGGTAAAGATGACAAAGAATCAATTGTTGAGGATAGTGACACTTTTCTCTATGAAAAAATTCTTGATAATATGGCTGAAGGTGTAGTACTGGTTCGCTTATCAGATGCAATTATAATTTATACAAACTCAAAGTTTGATGAAATGTTTGGATATGGAAAAGGGGAATTGCTAAATAAACACGTTAGCACAATAGATGCGGCCGGAAAGAAAGGGGCAGATGAGATAAAGAGTAAATTGATATCAGGTTTGCTAAAGGACGAAATCTGGAAAGGTGAAGCTCAGAACATAAGAAAGGATGGTACAACTTTCTGGAGCAAATTAAATGTATCGAATTTTAAACATCCCAAATTTGGTGAGGTTTGTATTGTTATTCATGAAAATATTAGTGACCAGAAAAGAACTGAAGAGATGTTAAAGGATAGTGAAGAAAAGTTTCGCCTTATTTCAGAGCAGTCAATGCTTGGGATTTTAATTATTCAGGATAATATTGTTAAATATGCTAACAATGCTGCTTCTTTAATTACTGAGCTATCGGTTGATGAAATACATCGTATGAATAGTAAAGAATTTTATAACTGGGTTCATTCGGATGACAGGGCAATGGTTAAGGAACAATCCGGGAAGAAACAACGTGGAGAAAAGGAAGTGAGGGTGAGTTATGAATTCCGGCTTATTACAAAAACAAAAAAAGTTAAATGGATTGAAATATATTCAAAGACAATATCTTATGAAGGTAAACCAGCAAATCTGATAACGATGATTGACATTACCGCGGGTAAAAAGGTAGAGGAAGATCTAAAAAGCAGTGAAGAAAAGTTCCGCCTTATTTCAGAGCAGTCAATGCTTGGGATTTTAATTATCCAGGATAATATAGTTAAATATATAAACCAGGCTGCTGTTAAGATAAGTGATGTTTCTGCGGATGAGATATATAATTTCAAGTCTGAAAAAATGTATGAAGCAATTCATCCGGACGACATGGAATTTGTGGTTAATCAGGCAAGAAAAAAACAGGCAGGAGAGAAGGATGTGGTAACTAACTATACCTTTAGGATTATTACAAAAACAAAAAAACTTAAGTGGATTGAATTATATTCTAAAACAATATCTTATGAAGGCAGACCGGCTGATCTGATTACTATGATAGACATTACTACTAACAAGCAGATAGAGGAAGATTTAAAGAACAGTGAAAAGAAATTCAGGAACCTTTTTTATAATGCTCAGGTTGGTATCTTCAGATCAAGTATTGATGGCAATAAATTCCTGGATTTAAATGATAAAATGACGGAAATCCTGGGATATAAAAGAAAAGAACTAATAAAATTAAATCCGGTTGATTTATGGATTCATCCTCAGCAGAGAAAAGAAATGATGAATATTCTGAATAATAAGGGATCAGTATCCGATTATGAGATTCTTGTCAAAAGTAAAAGCGGCAATATCATAACATTAATTTTATCTGTAAAACTGTACCAGGAATTCGGGTATATTGAGGGTAGTGTATTAGATATTACAGATCGTAAAAGAGCTGAGGAGGAACTGGAAAAAAGTGAAGATATGTACCGTACTCTGATCAGGACTTCTCCGGACGCAATAGTACTGTCAGACTTGGAGGGTAAAGTAACTTATGCTTCCCCGCCGGCATTAAGATTAATGCGTGCTGATAATACTAAAAACCTTGTCGGGACTCCTCTTTTTGACTCATTGGCCCCTGAAGAAAGATCCAAAGGAGAGGCTACTTTAAAAAAGATACTGGAAAAAGGATTTGCCAATAATATTATTATTAAATATCAGCGTTTAGACGGAAGTAATTTCTATGGCGAGACAAATGCATCATTATTAAAGGATCCTAAAGGTAATTCGTATGCTATAATAGCATCCACACGTGATATTACAAAACGAATTAATGATGAAAAGGAATTATTAGAGGCCAAAGAAAGAGCCATAGAATCGGATCTCCTGAAGTCTGCATTTCTGGCAAACATGTCACATGAGATCAGAACCCCTATGAATGGAATTGTGGGTTTTGCCGATCTGGTAAAAAACAGGGCTATTACAACTGCAAAAAGGAATAAGTATCTGGATATAATTATTGACAGAAGCAAGCATCTTTTAAATATTATAAACGATATAATTGATATCTCAAAAATTGAGGCAGGTGAAATAAATATTATAGAAAAAGAATTTAATCTGAATAAAATGCTTAATAAGCTTTATTCGTTCTTTGAATCAGAAATACAAATTAAAAGCTTCAGGAATGTTGAATTAAGGATTAATTCAGGACTGGAAGACAAAAAAAGTATTATTTATACAGACCCGGTCAGACTTCAACAAATATTAACCAACCTTATAAGCAATGCTTTTAAATTTACAAAGAAAGGACATATAGAGTATGGATATACTGTTTCAGATGAAAAAACACTTAATTTCTACGTGAAAGATACCGGAATAGGATTGTCAAAAGAAGAACAGGAAATTATATTCGACAGATTCAGACAGGGTGAAAACTCGGGTGAAGAACTGATTCAGGGAACAGGTCTGGGCCTTTCTATCTCAAAAGGACTTATTGAATTTTTAGACGGCAGGATATGGGTAAAATCAAAGAAAGGATCAGGATCTACATTTTATTTTAATATTCCTTATAAGACACTGCAAAAAACAAAACTAAAGATAAAAGGTAAAAAGGAAGAAGTAAATAATAAACACATTCTTGAGAATAAGACAATTCTTATAGTAGAGGATGATGATACAAGTTTCTATTTTTTTAAGGAAATACTGGCTGAAACTAATGCAAAATTGTTATGGGTTAAAGAAGGAACAGAAGCTATAGAACTTTGCCAGAATAACCCTGATATTGATCTTGTATTAATGGATATCCAGCTTCCCTACATGAACGGGTATGATGCTACGCAAGAGATTAAAAAGTACAGACAGGATCTTCCGGTTATAGCGGAAACTGCTTATGCACTGGCAGGAGAAAAGGAAAAGGCGATTAATGCAGGTTGCGATGACTATTTATCTAAACCTATTGACAAAGAGATATTATTAAAGAAAATTAAGAAGTTATTGAAAAGATAGCATTTATCTTTATAAGGATATAATACAAAAAATCCCGGCAGATAACCGGGATTTTTTTTAATGCAATCTTGACAATGCATTTTTCATTCGCTTCATAGCTTCAACAATATTTTCATCCGATGTTGCATAAGAAATCCTGAAACCCGATGGCTCACCAAAAGCTTCACCCGGTACAGTAGCGATATGAGCTTCTTCCAGCAAGTACATACAGAAATCAGTAGAATTTTCAATTTTTCTTTTACCATCTGATTTTCCGTAATACGAACTAGCTTCCGGGAAAACGTAAAATGCTCCGTCAGGCACACTTGTTTTTATACCATCTATGTCCTTTAGCAGGTCTATTATCAGATCTCTTCTTCTAAGAAAGGCTTTGTTCATCTCCGAAACACATGACTGATCAGAATTTAAAGCAGCTACTGCAGCCTTTTGTGCTATTGTTGTCGGCCCTGTCATGAACTGTCCCTGCAGTTTTGTACATGCTTTTGCCAGCCACAGGGGTGCTCCAATATATCCAATCCTCCATCCTGTCATAGCATACGCTTTGGAAACACCGTTTATAACAACAACACGCTCTTTAATCGAATCGTACTGTGCCATACTCTCATGTTTACCCACAAAGTTTATATGTTCATAAATTTCATCTGTTATGACAAAAATATTGCTATGCTTTTCAATTACCCTGGCAATTGATTCAAGCTCATTTTTACTGTAAACAGAGCCAGTAGGATTTGAAGGTGAGCATAATAATATCGCCTTTGTTTTTGGTGTAATAACTTTTTCAATTTCTTCGGCAGTAACTTTAAAGTCATTATCGATTGTCCCCTTTATAACAACATTTTTACCTTCAGCAACTTTAACAAGTTCAACATAGGTTACCCAGTATGGAGCAGGCACAATAACTTCATCTCCTTCATCAATGAGGGACATGATAACATGTGCCAGAGAGTTTTTAGCTCCGGCTGAGACAACAATTTGTTCAGGAGAGAAATCAAGATTATTTTCTCTCTTAAATTTATTTGATATAGCTTCCCTCAGATCAGGAAACCCCGGTGCCGGAGGATAAAACGAAAAATTATCGTCAATAGCTTTTTTAGCCGCCTCTTTAATATGATCAGGAGTATAAAAATCAGGTTCGCCAACACTCATGTTAATTACATCTATTCCCTTATCTTTTAAATCCCTGCCTTTTTGATTCATTGCCATTGTGGCAGATGGTGCCAGTTTAGCAATTCTTGAAGAAACACTTTCCATTTTTAACAGTCTGGTTTAATTTTAATAAATTGATATATTTTATTTTTGAGCGGTTAAAAATAATCTTTTTATTATAAATTACTTAATATTGTATACCATAATTA
>CP070654.1:720156-725215 GCA_020354785.1 Bacteroidales bacterium | reverse complement strand
TGAGAATTTGTAAAGAAGAGGATTTTAATAATGTAGTAATATCAATGAAGGCCAGTAATGCACAAATTATGGTTCAGTCAACCAGGTTACTGGTAAACAAAATGTTAGAAGAGGATATGCATTATCCGTTGCATATAGGAGTAACTGAGGCAGGGGAGGGAGAAGATGGAAGAATAAAATCTGCTGTAGGAACAGGGGCTTTGCTTGCAGATGGTATCGGAGATACTGTGAGAATATCACTTACAGAAGATCCTGAAAGAGAGATTCCGGTTGCAAAGAAAATTGTTGATTATTTTTCAGGGAGGGGTAATCATAATCCGATAAAAGCAATACATGATTATCAACTCAATCCATTTCAATATAAAAAAAGAATTACGAATTCAGTTAATAATGCAGGGGGGAAACACCCGCCTCTTGTTATTTCGGATTTGAGTAAGGCAGAATTCTCAATTGAAAGCCTTGTTATGGCAGGCTGGTTTTATAAGTCGTCAGTTAAAAACTGGATATTCAGTGATATAGCAGCAGATTACTTATATCTGGGTGATATTAATTATAAATTTGATATTCCCGGTGAAAAGGGAATAATACTTGAATATGGCAGGTGGAAAGAATTTCGGGGCAATAAGAATAAATGTTTCCCTCTTTTATCCCTGGCTGATTATTTTAAAGAACAGGGAATATCAGATAAAATGAATTTTATTAAGATTTACTACAATGAATTGAATGATTCTGTGATTAAAAAACTGACAGGTGATTCTACAATAGTATTGGTTCTGGAAACTAGTAATATAAATGGATTTGCAGAGCAAAGAGCATTTTTTTATGAATTAATCAGGGCGAAATGTAATATTCCGGTGATTATAAAAAGAAATTACAATGAAAATAATAAGGAGGATTTTCAGCTCAAAAGTGCTGCTGACACCGGTGGATTGTTTCTGGACGGACTGGGTGATGGTATATGGCTGACCAATACTGGAAATGTTGAATTAAGGGATATATATAAAACTGCCTTTGGTATATTGCAGGCGAGCCGTGCAAGAATATCCAGGACAGAATATATATCATGCCCGTCATGCGGAAGGACTAATTTTAATATCCAGGAAGTAGCAAGTAAGATTCGCAGCAGAACATCACATTTAACAGGATTAAAAATTGCCGTCATGGGATGTATAGTAAACGGCCCAGGAGAGATGGCTGATGCTGATTACGGGTATGTCGGTGTGGGGAAGAATAAGGTATCGCTCTATAAAGCCAGGCTGGCAGTAAAAAAGAATATACAGGAAGAAGAAGCAGTTGATGAATTGATTTCAATAATAAAAGAAAACGGCGACTGGAGAGAGCCCCCGGAAATATAATTACAGACTTTAAATTTTATTTAAAAATTATAGAATCAATATCCTTCATATCTATTGTTCTCTCAACGACCTTTTCAGTCAGGGGATTTAAAATCTGAACTTTAATCTGGTTATATTTTTCATCTGCACCGTAACATGACAACTGAAGTTCAGCCTCTACCAGGTCCACAACTACTCCATTTCTCTTGTAGACAGTTATCCTGGATTTTTCATTTCCTACTGATGCAACAGGAGGATCTTCGAAGTCAATCATAACCATTTTACTAATGGTTTTGTAATCCTTTATCTCTGTAGGGATGTTTTCATACCTCCCCTTTAGCATAATGTAACTGTCGAAATATCTTGTTTTGTTGCATACTAGTTGACCAAAATGATAAACATCAACAGTCTTACCGTCTTTCAATTTTATTACTGCGGGCACATTATCTTGTGCAGATAAAGAAATTGTAAAAATTATAAATAAAACAAGGGATAGAGCTGTAGGTTTCATTTTAGATTTGTTCTATTAGTTAATAATTCTTTTATAATGAGCAAATTAGTAATTTTTATAGTATTATAAAAAAGTTTTATTGAATTAATTCAGATTAGAGATTAAATACTTTCTTTATTTTATCGACATAATCTGTTTTTTCCCAGGTAAAGAATTCTACTTTTTTAGTCTCCGGAACATCATTTTTATAAATTACAACATCATCAGTAAATGGGATTCTCCCCATATGTCCATATGCTGCAGAAGGCAGGAATATTGGATTTTTCAATCCAAATCTTTTGATTATTGAGCTTGGCTTCAGATCAAATATTTGCCTTATTTTCTCAGCAACCTCTCCGTCAGTCTGTTTAGCTTTTGACGTATTAAAAGTATTTATATATAAACCAACCGGTTCTGCAATACCGATCGCATAAGCAATCTGAACAAGAACTTCATCAGCCAGCCCGGCTGCCACAAGATTCTTTGCAATATGACGTGTTGCATATGCTGCTGACCGGTCAACTTTTGAACAATCCTTTCCTGAAAATGCTCCGCCTCCATGTGCGCCCTTACCCCCGTAAGTATCTACTATAACCTTTCGTCCAGTTAGTCCTGTATCGCCGTGAGGCCCTCCAATAACAAACTTTCCTGTAGGATTAACATGCAGGATATAATCGTCACGAAACAAGTCTTTCATCCGGCCAGGTAGTTTAGAGACAACTCTGGGTATCAGGATATTTCTCACATCCTGCTTTATCTGATAAAGCATTTTCTCGTCAGTATCGAACTCGTCATGTTGTGTGGAAATTACTATAGTATGAATACGTTCTGGCTGGTTATCATTACCATATTCAATAGTAACCTGTGATTTAGAATCAGGACGCACATAAGTCATTTCCTTGCCTTCCCTGCGTATTGCAGCAAGTTCTTTTAACAGCAAGTGAGATAATTCCAGGGAAAGAGGCATATAGTTATCCGTTTCCCGGGATGCATAACCAAACATCATGCCCTGATCTCCTGCTCCCTGCTCTTCTTCAGATCCTCTGTCCACTCCACGGTTTATATCCTGTGATTGTTCATGAATAGTTGATATAACCCCACATGAATCGGCCTCAAACATATAATCAGATTCTGTATATCCTATTTTTTTTATAACATTGCGAGCTAACTGCTGGACATCAACATAGGCATTTGTTTTTACTTCTCCGCTTAATACCACCAGGCCTGTTGTTACCAGTGTTTCACATGCAACTTTCGACTCAGGATCATGCCTTAAAAACTCATCCAGCAACGCATCGGAAATTTGATCTGCAACTTTATCAGGATGCCCCTCAGAAACTGATTCAGATGTGAATAAATACCCCATAATATTTTATCTATAGTTAATTCTAATATCTTAATACTACATTATTATAAGCCGTAAATATATTTATATTTTCAGATTTAACAAATATTCATTTATTATATTACTTCTTTATTTCCTAATTTGTCAGCTCGTGGAAAACCTCCTCCAGACTTTTATCTTTCTTTTGAAGTGATAATACCGTTAAATTGTTATTTACTGCAAACTTGAATATGTCAGACCTGATATCTTTGCTATGTGCAGTTTGAATTAGCCATGTATAATTATTAACCGGCTTAACTTTTTCAATCCCGCTTATTGTAAGCAATGATGATTCATCGACAGGTTCGTTAAATTCAACCAGTATAGTGTAGGATGTTATTTTTCCGTATGATTGAATATTTTCAGCTTTATCGTCAGCTATTATCTCTCCGTTATTAATAATCAGTACCCTGTCACATATTGCTTCTACTTCCTGCATAATATGTGTTGAAAGTAAAATGGTTTTCTTCTTTCCCAGCTCATAGATCAGGTTCCTGATTTCAATAATTTGATTTGGATCCAGTCCTGAAGTAGGCTCATCCAGTATCAGGACATCAGGATTGTGCAGAATTGCCTGGGCCAGACCTACACGTTGACTGAAACCCTTTGATAATTCACCGATTTTCTTGTTAATTTCACTTTCAAGTCCGGTCAGGGCTATTGTTTCTCTGATACGTGAACCTGCTTCTCTTCCTAAATTGTATATACCTGATAAATATTGCAAATATTCACTTATAAATAAATCCTTATACAGAGGGTTGTTCTCCGGTAAATATCCTATCAGCCTTTTAACATCAACAGAATTGTCAATAACATCCAGGTTTTTAATTTTCACATTTCCTTCATCGGGAGCTATTATGCCACAGATAATCCTCATCATTGTTGTTTTTCCTGCCCCGTTAGGACCAATAAATCCCACAATTTCCCCTGACTTTATACCAAAAGATACATTGTTAAGTACTAAATGTGAATCGTATTTCTTTGAAACATTTTCAACAACTATCGACATTAACGATGTTATTTTTTAAATTCGTAAGCACAAAATTAACAAAATATGACTTCAGACAATAATTTATAAAATACATATTCTATATGACGAAGTATTGTTATGATTATCCAAGACCTGCATTAACATCAGATATAGTTGTTTTTTCATATAATAACAACAGGCTGCTGGTATTATTAATTCAAAGAAAATATGTGCCGTTTAAAGGAAAATGGGCTCTACCAGGCGGATTTGTAGATATGGAGGAAACCGCCGAAGAGTGTGCTTATCGTGAACTTCATGAAGAAACCGGAATTGAAATAAAAAATCTTTCTCAACTGGTTACTGCCAGCGCACTTGGAAGAGATCCGAGGGGGAGAACAGTAAGTGTATTTTTCTATGGATTTATTGGATACGATATTGCAAATATTAAGGCTGGTGACGATGCAAAAAATGCACAATGGTTTCAGGCAGATAAACTGCCCTCCCTGGCATTCGATCATAATGATATTATTCTTATTGCTTTGAAGAAACTTAAAGAACTGATACAATTAGGATCTTTCGGCCATGACTTATTACCACAATATTTCAAACTGCCTGATCTTCAACAACTTTTTTATATTATTCTGTCAGATAAGGAAATTACTGAAAAATATATCAAACAGTACATTGAATCAGGATTTATCCGGGAAAATGAAGATAAATCAGGGTTGTATTCTTTCGCTTGATTGCTCAACTTTCTTATAGTTCTGCCGCTAAATCTCAAATCGTTAATCCTTAATCGTTAATCCTTAATCCTTATTCCTATTGTATCGTCCTAAAAAAAGTTTACAGGTTTATAATTCTAAATTTACAGTTTTTCTATA
>CP070654.1:714993-720056 GCA_020354785.1 Bacteroidales bacterium | reverse complement strand
TGTTCCCATGTTAAAGGGAAAAGTCTGAAAAAAATAACTATTTCCCATTGACCCCGGTCAATTGAAATAATTATCCTATTTTTATTGATTTTTAACCAGTGAATTGCGACCAAGGAAAGTAATATAATTATGATTTCATTAGAGAAGTTTGTTTTTAACGATTTTCAGGTAAATACATTTATATTATCAGATGAGACAAAAGAATGTTTGATAGTTGATCCTGGCTGCTTTTCCAGGGACGAAAAGAAAGAACTTCTGGATTATATTAATAATAATAGATTAAAACCTGTTAAAATAGTTAATACGCATTGTCATGTTGACCATATCCTTGGCAATGCTTTTGTTTTTAATAGTTTTAATATTCCTTCCGCTGCACATAAAGATGAACAATATTTGTTAGACGGGGTAGTTGAACACGGACAGGTGTTTGGATTTACAGTAGAACCCCCACCTGGTATTGATGAGTTTCTTGAAGATAATGGCCTGGTTAAGTTTGGAAAATCACAGCTCAATGTTCTTCATGTTCCCGGTCATTCAAAAGGAAGCATTGCACTATATTCTCCGGATCAGAAATTTATAATTGCTGGTGATGTGTTGTTTTACGGGAGTATTGGAAGAACTGACCTGCCGGGTGGTGATTATGATGTTTTAATTAACAGCATCAAAACAAAGATATTAACACTGCCTGAAGACGTAATTGTATTTGCCGGGCATGGACCTTCAACTACTGTAAAAGCTGAAACTGACACAAATCCTTTTTTATAATGTTTTTTGTTATTTTATGATTAATAAAAATACTCACTATGTTTGTGAGATCGCTTCGCTAAGTTCATGTTTGTTTCATTTATTTTGAAAAAATTATTAATTTGAGAACAATTAATTTGGCAGTTTATTAATATAAATTACTATATGTCCACAGATAGATTTGTTTCGCGTCATATCGGACCTCGTGATGAGGAGATTGATGAAATGCTCACCAGGATAGGAGTTAATTCACTGGATGAACTGATATCCAGAACAATTCCGGAATCAATAAGATTTAGCAGGCCATTGGACCTTCCTGATGAGATGAGTGAATATGAATATACTAAGTATATAAAGAAGATTGCCTTAAAGAATAAAGTCTTCAGATCATATATAGGTATGGGCTATTATGGAACAATCCTGCCGGCAGTGATAAAAAGAAACATCCTTGAAAATCCGGGCTGGTATACATCGTATACTCCCTACCAGGCTGAGATTTCACAGGGCAGACTGGAAGCTCTATTAATATTTCAAACGGTTGTGATGGAACTCACAGGAATGGAAATAGCAAATGCTTCTTTGCTGGATGAATCTACTGCAGCTGCTGAGGCAATGATAATGATGTTCAATATGAGGTCAAGAGAATGTGTCAAGTTGGGAGCAAATAAATTTTTTGTGGATGAGAATATATTTCCACAAACTCTGGATGTACTTAAGACACGTTCAAAACCTCTGGGAATTAAATTAATTACAGGAAAATATGATAAAATAAAATGGGATGATAAATTCTTCGGAATATTTATTCAATATCCGGCAGGTGACGGTTCAATCAGGGATTATTCCAAATTGATTGATGAAGCGCACAAAAGAGAAGTACTGGTAGCAGTCGCTGCCGATATTATGAGTCTGCTGCTGCTCACTCCTCCGGGTGAATGGGGTGCAGATATAGTAGTAGGTTCAACACAAAGACTTGGAATTCCGATTGGTTATGGTGGTCCACATGCAGCTTTTTTTGCCACATACGATAAGTTTAAAAGATTTATACCAGGCAGAATTATAGGTGTTACGCATGATAAAGACGGGAACCGGGCATTAAGAATGGCACTTCAAACCAGGGAGCAACATATAAAAAGAGAAAGGGCTACTTCAAATATATGTACAGCACAGGCTTTACTGGCTATAATGGCTGGTATGTATGCAGTATATCATGGTCCTGAAGGATTACGGCAAATCGCAAAACAAATACACCAGATAACGGGCAAGTTGTCTGAGAAGTTAACTGAACTTGGCTACAGGCAGGTGAATGAATATTTTTTTGATACTCTGAAAATTGTCCTGCCAAAAAATATAACAAAAAGGGATATAGAAATACTGGCCCTGGAGAAAAAGATCAATTTCAGGTATTTTAATGAAAGAACAATCGGTATAAGTATTGATGAAACAACCACTATTGATGATTTGAACGATATTATTGATGTATTTGCCTATGCCTGCAAAACTCCGGTAAAAAATGTAACAGAGCTTGATGATAAATTATCTTTAGGCAGCAGAAATAAACGAACAACTGGTTTCCTGGCCATGAACACTTTCAACAGTTATCATTCGGAAACTGAAATCATGAGATTTATCAAGAAGCTGGAGAGGAAAGATTTTTCATTAACCCATTCAATGATCTCACTTGGTTCATGCACAATGAAACTGAGTGCTGCAACTGAATTATTTCCTCTGAGTTGGCAGGAATTTAGTGATATTCATCCTTTTGCCCCTATTGATCAAACCGAAGGTTATCAGCAATTATTTTATGAACTGGGAAAATTCCTGAAAATAATTACAGGATATCCGTCAGTCTCTTTTCAGCCTAACTCAGGTGCTGCAGGAGAATACACAGGTTTAATGGTAATAAGGAAATACCTGGAAAGCAAAGGTGAAGGACATAGGGATGTAGTGCTGATACCGTCATCAGCTCATGGTACTAATCCGGCAAGCGGAGTTATGGCCGGATTTAAAGTTGTTATAATAAAGTGTGATGAAAAAGGTAATATTGATATAAATGATTTAAATGCAAAGGCTGAATATAACAGGGAATATCTCGCTGCCATTATGATAACCTATCCTTCTACACATGGAGTTTTTGAGGCTAATATAAAAGAGATGATTGATATTATACATCAGAACGGAGGATTAGTGTATCTGGATGGTGCAAATATGAATGCCCAGGTCGGCCTGACAAGCCCATCCATGATTAATGCAGATGTTTGTCATATTAATTTACACAAGACGTTTGGGATACCCCACGGCGGAGGTGGCCCTGGTATGGGACCTATAGCAGTAGCAGATCACCTGGTTGAATTTTTACCAACTCATCCGGTAGTAGAAACAGGAGGTGTAAATGGCATTACAGCTATTGCTGCAGCACCATGGGGAAGTGCGAGTATATTGACAATATCTCATGCTTATTGTTGCCTGTTAGGAAAATACGGACTGACCCATGCTTCAAAAATCGCAATATTAAATGCAAATTATATCGCAGCATGCCTGGACAAGTATTTTAAAGTCTTATATAAAGGGGAGAATGGATTCTTAGCACACGAAATGATACTGGATTGCAGAGAATTTAAACAATCAGCGAATATAACTGAAACCGACATTGCTAAAAGACTGATGGATTATGGTTTTCATGCGCCAACATTATCCTTCCCGGTATATGGTACATTGATGGTTGAACCTACCGAAAGCGAGTCTTTGCAGGAGCTGAACCGTTTTATCGAAGCAATGATATCAATTTATAAGGAGATTAAAGAAATAATAAAAGAAGGGAGCAGTGAGGATAATGTTCTGAAAAATGCACCTCATACGGAATTTGTAATATCCCTGGACAAGTGGACTCATAAATATACCAGACAAAAGGCAGGCTTCCCTCTGGAGTGGATAAAAGAAAATAAACTCTGGCCTCCCGTTAGCAGAATTGATGAAGCCTATGGCGACAGAAACCTTATTTGTTCGTGTGCCGATATTTCTGAATATTAGTGAAATGTTTTATTAATTTTGTAAAATCTTGTATTTAACAGGGTTACTTTTTGTCATTAAAACGTATTAAACCTTGAATAAAAATAATAGTTATACAGATAAGGAAATAATCAATGGTATAATTGACGAGAATGATGATGTGCTCCTGTATATCTATAAGAATAGTTACAGACCAGTAAGGCATTTAATTACTACAAATAGTGGCAATGAAGAAGATGCCCGGGATATTTTCCAGGAGGCCCTGGTTATTTTATATAAGAAGTTGAAAAGTGACGATCTGAAACTTTATTGCTCAGTTAGTACATTTATATATTCTATTGCCAGGTTATTGTGGCTTAAAGAACTGAAATTAAGAGGGAAAGAGATTTCCGGATATAATGATTATGATAATTATGCTGATGAGGACAGTAATGTTATTAAGATTTATGAGTACAACGAGCGGTTGAGTTTTTACAGAAGAATATTTGAACAATTAAGTGAAGACTGTAAGAAAATCCTGCAGTTGGTTATGAGGAGCTATACCATATCAGAAATTACTAAAATAATGGGATATAGCTCAGAGCAACATACTAAAAACAGGAGATACAGGTGTAAAAAAGCACTGATTAACAGAATTATGCAAAATCCTGAATATTATGAGCTTAAAAATGAGGTCTACAATATTGATAGAGAAATACCTGGCTGGTACACTAAAAGGTGAAAGGCTGAGGAATTTTGAGAGGCAGCTGAAGCAAAGCAGTGAATTACAGGAACTGGTTATTCTTCACAAAGAGATTAATGACAGCATTGAAAATCATGAAGTAACCGGCTTCAAAAACAAATTAAACAGGATATATTCCCGCTTCAGGCAAACTGAACGTAATGATGCGAAGGAGATACTGCTGGGATCAGTACAGGATGAAAAAAGACCTGTCTATCAAAGACGCCTGGTGATAGTTGCCGCCAGCATTACACTTATCATAATAATCGGGGCCTTATTATACCTGTCAAAAGACAAAGTCTATACTAACAATGAGCTGTTCAGCATGTATCATAAACCTTATGAACCCGATATCATCATCAGGTCTGATAGTGAGATATTCGGGAAACTGGAAAGCGCTATTTTACTTTACAGCAATGGAAACTACAATACTGCTTTTAGTGAATTTGTTAACATTATGGCAAATGATAATAACAACTATCTTGCACAATTTTACCTTGGACTAACCTGCATGGAATTAAATAAGTTTGATGTTGCTATAGAGCAGTTTACAGATATTCCGGAAGACTGGGGAAGCCCTTTCAGGTATCAC
>CP070654.1:709798-714893 GCA_020354785.1 Bacteroidales bacterium | reverse complement strand
ACGAAGCAATTGATATTGTAAAAAACAATCCGGATATTGATTTAGTACTTATGGATATTAAGCTTCCTGAGCTGGATGGTTCCAGTGCAATGATTGAAATAAAAAAAATCAGAAAGGACCTTCCGATAATTGCTGAAACAGCTTATGCTCTGAAAGGAGATAAAAAGAAATTTCTCAGCCTGGGTTTCGATGACTATATCCCAAAACCGATAAAACCTAGTAAGTTACACGCAATTATCTCAAAATATCTTTAATTTCTTACTTATTATTGCCTGAATTATATACGAATTTACTTGCTCTGGTTTAAATGATTTAATCCTGCTTCTCTTATACTAATTAACCTGTTTAAAATCAGTTCTTTTTACAATATAATTAAAGCTATTTGACTGATTTGAATAAATATTCATAAAAATTCTTAAATTTGCACCTTCAAAAATTTATACTTCCATGAAAATGTGTAAATATGGGTAATATTACCGGGCACTAATGAATTGGAGAGAATTTAAATGAAGCTTAATGAAAAATATTATTAGAAGGTTTTACATTTTACCTGAAAAAGGTACAGGATTTCGCGAGCAATTAGATGAATGCATTAATAAAATAAAAGGTTATTTTGAGAATTCCCGTGATTATCAGATAATTCATCAACTGTTTTTTGTCAAATCAGAATCCAACAATGAATACGTAAGGCAAAAAGAGGAAATTTTTGATTCATTAAAAAGCATTTATAATCAGGTCCCATCAGCCAGTGTTATAGCTCAGCTTCCGGATAACGGATTTTTAGTCACTGTTGAATTAATGGTATTAATGAACAGGACAGAAGATATTGATATTAGTTATAAGAATACAAAAGGCATATATTACACGGTAATAAAAACTGAAGATTACAGGCAGATATTTGCAGGAGGTATTACTATTTATGAACCTGACAAGGATTATCAGTCTCAGGCTAATGGTGCCTATAGCCTGATGAATGACATATTATGCAGTGAAATGATGTCATTCTCAGATGTTGTAAGACAATGGAACTATATTGAAGATATAATAGGTGTCAAAACCAGGACAGACAAAGAGTACCAGAACTATCAGGTTCTGAATGATGTAAGAGCGAGCTACTATGACAAGGAAAACTTTGTAAACGGATATCCGGCATCCACAGGTATTGGAATGAACGCAGGAGGAATAATACTGGAATTTATTTCTATAAAGCCTGAAAATGGGGTTAATATTGTACCATTAAAAAATCCCGGACAGATAGATGCATATGATTACTCACAAGGTGTCCTGATTGGAAATGCAATAAATCTTCAGAATAGAAAATCCTCTCCCAAATTTGAACGTGCAAAATATATTTCTATAAACGAAAAGAAGACTATTTATGTGTCGGGGACCGCTTCTATAAGGGATGAAAAAACTATTGGCGAGGATGATGTAAAGAAACAAACTGCAGTCACTATAGAAAACATTGATAACTTAATTTCAGGCAGTAATCTTATTAACTCGGGAATTAGTAATAACTACGAAAAAAGGTCATTCTCTTTCATTAGGGTATATGTAAAGAACAAATCGGAAATTAAAGTGGTTAAAGAGATTTGTGATTCTTATTATAAGGATGTTCCAATAAACTATCTTGTAGCTGATATTTGCAGGGATAATTTACTGGTAGAAATTGAGGGAATTGTAGAAATCACATAGTACTACCGGTCTTCCATTTTTATTCTTGTTGCACCTGACAGCGCATCTATATCTACCTCCGGATCAAAGTTAACTTCTATAACATTACTGTAAGCAGCTTTTGTCAGCTTATTAGTACTCAGCCTGACTTTTTCCTTTATAAATACAGGCCTGTTAAAATTATATATAAACGTATTATAAAATGAAGGATCCCTCTGTGGTAAAAGAACGGGTTTATAAACCTTACCCTCTTTGTCAAAATAGCTGAAATATATTCTGCTGTTAAGTCCGTCAATTCTCTTGCTGATAAATAAAAACCACCTTCCGTTTGAAGACCATGAATGGAAACTCTCAACGTGGGCACTGTTAATATCTAATTTCCTGTATTCAAATGATTCCAGATCCATGAGATAAAGGTCACTGCCCGGTGAGTAAACACTGAAATACCCATACTCAGTCATACAAAAAAGCAAATACATACCGTCTGGTGATACTTCAGGAAAAGTTATGCTTTTACCCGTCTCTGCAGCCCGCAATAAAGTATCAACATCTCCCCATTGCCCGTTATCAACATTGTAAAATATTCTCATCAGATCATATTTGGCCAGCGTGTCAGGAGCTGTTTCGTTGTATTCCGGCCCGCTTATATAATACAGATATTTTCCATCCGGCGACCAGTTAGGTAAGTTTTCCAGCCTCCCTGTTGATACTTTAGGAGAAGTGGTTATCATATTCTTCTTAATATCATATAAAACAAGGTCAGAAGCGCGATCAATAACTGTTTGTGATTGCCTCCCGGCGGAATGAAATTTCTGTTTAATTTTATTAACGGAAAAAGCAATAATCTCTCCACCCGGATGCCATGAAGGATATACGCATGATGACATCGTAAACCGTGTGCCGGTATTCAGCATCTGTAATGTTCCGTTATTATATAATATTGTACCACTCGGTGAGCTGCGTAAATGCAATAGCATTTTATCCGGATTATTAGAGCAGAAAGTGTGGCAGTTCATACAATTATTCTCTGTAGTAAGATTGAGCAAGACAGGCTTCATGGAGTAATTCTCAATATTTCTCTGGTAAATCCCCATCTTTTCCCATAACAAATATGCCGGATTTATTAATCTGAATGCAACATAACTGTCTATCACCTCTGATGCTACAGTATTTTCTATTGTTTTATATTTTTCCCACTTTATCCCTGGGTTCTTTACATACACATCAAAAAAAACAGACTTACCACGATTTTCATTCAGGAGTTTTTTCCATTTTCTTTTAGGAATAACAATCTTATTGTTTCCTGATAATATTTTTATTTTCCTGCTACCAGCTGAATATATTGAGACATAGTATTTCCTGCCTTTTTCTTCTACGGTAAAATTTAATGGTGCTATGTTGGGAGGTATCACAGTGGAGGTATAATCAGGGAAAATACGTGGCAGGCTCTCATTTTCATTATATTCACCGATTCCCGGATTTTTAAAAATATTAATAGATACGAGAGCAATTAATAGCAGAAATATTATAAAAGCTGTCAAATATTTAGTCTTCATTATTCCATGCTCCTTTCTTTAATTTCCTTTTTGGTTGTAATAGGACTCACATAATGCAGATAATACCAGTATGTCTTACTAAAATATTTAGACAGGTCGCGTTTTGCAGCTTTAAGGTTATTATTATGTTTGTTGTAAAGTATATAGTTATACCTGTTAAAATTTTCTTTAGTTAACTCGCTAATTTGATAAGGTTTCAGCTGAATATCTTCCCCGTTTTGGAACAATATGTAAATTAAAATGGCTTCTTCAATATGTCTGGGAATTTTACTGTAGTTTAATTCAGGCAAGTAATATAAGCTTTTTATAACAATTCCTATATTATGCTTTAATAATGAATTTGCAATAAAATATTCAAATGCCATTTTGTTTTTCACATTCTCTTCCAAAAGATTATACAAATCTATTTCAGGTTCATCATTATGAGCATAATAATCATGCTTTGGCATTAAATCCCTCTTTTCCCTGATAAAAATATCAGATTCTACCAAATCTTCATTATCTAAATATTTTAAATACTTATTTGCCCAGCTTTTATGAATAACTGATTTTGAAAGAATTTTTAAGAACTTCTCAGATATTTTATATTCACCAAGTATCAGGTTTGACAAAGCAATTCTTTTAAGTACTAAAGGTTCCAGTTCATATTTTGTAAGTGCCTCATAGGCCCAGTGCAATGATTCTTTAACAAACCCAAGATCAAAATAGTAATCACTAATTGGCATCAGTATTCTGCTATTATAGTAGCGTGTCAGTATTAATCCATCCTGTCCCCATATCTGCCTGTAACCAAATAAATCGTCCGTGAGTCTGCCTGAATGATATAAAGCCCTGTTAAGCTGAAATAAGACCAGCCTGTCCTCATGCGACAGTATTTCTCCTTTTTCTATAACAGATTGCCAGTCTTCTTGTTCAGCATAATAGTTAAATTCAACGAAAACCTTATCATAATTATTATATGAGGATTTCAAAGTAAAAAGTAAAAGGACAACCGGCAGAACTGTTTGAATTATTGCAGTACCAAGGCTCTTTCCTCTGTTCATCTCATTAAAATAATTACTGACACGTGTTGCATTTGATATAAATATGCCAGCCAGAATAAATACTGGATATAATAAAAAAAATGAATATAAGGTTACGTAAGGCTTATAGTTTCTATCCGGAAGTAACATATCAAAAAAGGTTTTTTCAACAGTCATGTATGGTGAATGTAATCCGATTAGAAATGGAAGTATAGATGAAACAGCAACATATACTATAACCAGCTGGATGTATTTGTTCTTCCTGTTTTTAATCTCAAGAAGAATCACTAACAGAGAAAATAACATAAGGGATATTCCTCCAAAAAGAAAAGCAAGGAAAACGGAACACAGAATAAATGCAGATATTCTGAATAAGAAGCTTTTATTAATAAAATAGTTATACCCTAATGTCAATAGTATTGATACTATGATAACTATATCCGGTCTTAATGTATGGGAATACTGGCTGTGCAAATGAGTTAAAAATAACAGTGGAAGGAACTGGAGTACAAATACAATGTCTGCCGGGAAGAAAACGGATAATAATCTCCTGGTCAGGAGTACTATCAAATAAATCATCATTACAATTATAAGAGTCCCGGGTATACCATAATGAAAAAATTGAGAAATAAACAATGATAAATATTCAGATAATCCACCAGGAAAAACCAAATAATCACTTAAAAATTTAATCTTAAAAAGAAAGATTGGCTGTTGCTCAAATTCAATTAAAATGGGATCTACCCAAATCCGGAAATAAATAAGAAGTGAAATTATTACTAAATAAAATGTCGAAATATTCAGAATCCTTTTAACACTATAAGTCATTAAGAACAGATTAAT
>CP070654.1:704481-709698 GCA_020354785.1 Bacteroidales bacterium | reverse complement strand
GAAGAATTAAAAACAGATAATGAAAATCTTGAAAAGTTTGCAAGAGAGCAGTTTTTTATGAAAAAAGAGAATGAAGATATTTTCGTTATAAGTGAAGCGGATTAAATTACGGGCCTGCTCACCTGCTTTTTCTTATTGCTTTCAGTAAAAATACTAATCAGAAGACCTTTCATTAAACATAATGCATACAATAGAACTCTATTATAAGAAATGATTATTTTCTGTTTTTTGAGTACAATTTTGTATATTTTATGTTTATAATGAAACAGGGAAATATTTCATTGAATATAAAATTAAGTGTAATAGTATTATTCAATTTTTTAAATTATTTTCGCAATTTTTCTGAACGATATTCAATAAAACATATTGAGAATATACAGTAACTGTTCAGGATTCTATTCGTATAAGTATTACATAAATGTTTAAGTATAAATATAAAATTGGAAAATCATCGTGGCACAGAAATTTATCGTAAAAACAATCCTGACAATTCTTTTATCGGGTTGTTTATTTTGCTTTACGCTGGATGCGCAGATTAATTTTGAGTTTCAATCTCAATACAAGTATTTAAAAGGAAATCAGGCTGCAGGAATATCTTCTGAATGGAAAGATATAGTCTTTGATGATACAGGGTGGTCTACAGGTTATGCTCCGTTCTGGTATGGAGACGGAACCGGAGGTACAGAACTCACAGATATGCAGGGATCTTATTCAACCTTATATTTGCGCACTTCATTTAATGCCGCTGATGCAAATAACATAAATACATTAACTCTTAACGTGGATTTTGATGATGGATTTGTAATCTGGATCAACGGGACAGAAGTGTTAAGACAATATGCCCCGGAGGTATTATCACATGATGCTCTTGCTGCAGATTTACATGAATCAGGAATACCTGAGGAATTTGTTTTGGATGCCAATGATTTCAGTCTTATTGAAGGACAAAATACTATGGCAGTACAGGGATTTAATATCAGTTTGTCTGAAAGCTCCGACTTTCATTTTGAAATCAGTATTTATGCAGAACCCGATATTCCTGAGCTTATTGACACTATCGGCTTATCCTTCAGTCATGATGCCGGTTTTTATGATAATCCTTTTGATCTTGGTATTAGTTCTCCAGATCCTGAAGCTGATATTATATATACTCTTGATGGAAGCAACCCCCAGAGTTCAGAAAGTAAATTTGCCGGCGACTCAGTAGTAACTATAACTGTCGATCCTGCCAGTACAACAGGACGTGCCGCTACACCCGGTTTTATTGTAAGGGCTTCACTGGATAAGGATGGTTTTAGGCCTTCCAAGCCCGAATCAAGGACCTATATCTTCATCGAGAATTTAAAGACTCAATCATATCCGGGCGGTACCTGGCCAACTGAAGATATAAACGGGCAGATAATTGATCTTGATATGGACTCTGATGTGATAAATGACAGCAGGTATTCCAGCTTAATTGATGATGCACTGCTGGAAATACCCACAATATCTGTTGCCACTGATATAAAATACCTTTTCGATCCTGATACTGGTATATATGTTAATGCGTGGGGGCATGGTCCTGAATGGGAAAGAGAATGTTCAGCTGAACTTATTAATAGCGATGGTTCTGAAGGTTTTAATGTTAATGCGGGATTACGGATAAGAGGAGGCTGGAGCCGTCATAATTATTTTCCCAAACATGCGTTCAGGTTATTCTTCAGGTCAAAATACGGTGACCCGAAGCTTTATTTTCCCTTATTTGGTGATGAAGGAGTAGAGGAATTTGACAAAATAGACCTGAGGTGTGCCATGAATTATGCATGGAGTACTGGTGACAGCCGTAATACAATGGTTCGGGAAGTATTTTCCCGCGACTCCCAGCGTGACACAAAACAGCCATATACCAGAAGCCGCCATTATCATCTTTATCTGAACGGCATGTACTGGGGTTTGTTCCAGACCCAGGAGAGATCAGAAGCCCGCTACGCAGCTGACTATTTTGGAGATAACAGGGAAGATTATGATGTTGTTAAAGTTAATACAGAAGACTGGAATTACCAGATTGAGGCAACGGACGGAAATTTAGATGCATGGCAATTACTCTGGAACAAGTGCAATACAGGCTTTCAGGATAATGAAAGTTACTTTGATATAATTGGAAAGGATGCAAACGGAAGGCCGAAAAAAGGCTCACAGGTATTAGTGGATATTGATAATCTGATTGATTATATGATAGGTATATTCTATACAGGAAATTTCGATGCGCCTACATCTTCGTTTATGCGAAACGACGGGCCGAATAACTTTTATGCTATTTTCAACAGAAATGACAAATCTAAAGGATTTACATTTTATAATCACGATGCAGAGCATGCTTTATTTTACTATAATGCATGGCCGGGTATAGGTATTGACGAGAACAGGATTAATATTGGCACAATAAGCGGTGAATTAAAGATGGAAGTTGATAATTTCGGATCATTCCACCCGCAATGGTTACATTTCAGACTTTCACAAAATGAAGAATACAGAATACGTTTCGCAGACAGAGCATATACACATTTGACAGGTAATGGAGTATATACCCCGGATAAATGCCTGGAAAGATTTGACAGAAGGGTAAGTGAGATAGACACTGCAGTTATTGCTGAATCAGCCCGGTGGGGTGATGCTAACTCAGGAACGGCATACACAAAAGATGATAACTGGTGGCCAGAGATTCAGACTGTGAGAACCCTGTTTTTCCCGAACAGAACAAATATTGTTATAAATCAGCTGAAAGATGCAAATCTGTACCCGTCAATAAATCCTCCTGATGTAAGGACTGTGGAAGGGATACTTGAAGAGTCAGTATATTCACTAAGTTCAAGCATGAATATCAGTATTGAAAATCCGAATTCAACAGGAACAATATATTATACACTCAATGATGAAGATCCGAGGCTTGTTGGAGGAGATATATCTCCATCGGCATCAGAGATGAATGATGGTGAAGAAATGGAAGTAAGCAATTCTACTATTATTAAGGCACGCATCTATAATAACGGAAACTGGAGTGCCCTAAAGAATATTACTTTTATAGGACAACAGGATGATTATTCTAATCTGAAGGTTACTGAACTTCATTACCACCCTGCTGACCACATTGAGGGAACCGACACAATTCCTGGTAAAGACCTTGAGTTCATTGAATTTAAAAACATAGGGGAAACCGGAATAAATCTGACCGGACTTGTATTAGACTCTGCTGTATACTATGAATTCCCTGATAATGTGGTTCTCGGGCCCAAAAATTTCTTTGTTGTTGCCTCCAAGCCTACAAAATTTTATAACTATTATGGTATGCTGGCATCAGGAAATTTCCAGGGAAACTTCTCTAATGGAGGTGAAGAGGTGCTGCTTACAAATGGCGAGGGAGAAGAAATTATTCACTTCTATTATTACGATGACAGCCCCTGGCCGGTACTGGCAGACGGTATTGGATTTTCAATGGTTTCTACAGAATTTAATCCTCAGGGGGATCCAAACGATGCATCATACTGGAGATCTTCCTTACTGGTTGACGGTTCAGCTTTTAAAGATGATGACGGATTAACTGACATATTTGTAACTGAAATCATTACAGATAGTGAAATAAAGGTATATCCAAACCCGACATCAGATCATGTTGTTATCAGTCTTGATTCACCGGAAGAATATCAACAACTGGATATCAGACTATACAACACAAATGGCATGCTTGTTTATCAATCTGTTGAAGAAAACAATGCTATAGTTAATTTAAATAATCTGGGGTTAAGCCACGGAATATATTTCATACGGATAGAAACAGACAATGTCATTGAAACAGCAAAGATCATATTTTCAGGACATTAACAGTTAGCTGTTAGCAACAGTATAATTTTGATTTCTTTCGTGATGTCTCAGTAATTTCAGTAATTTCTGTTCATTTGTCTTTTCTGAGGGTGATAAATCAAGTTTACTTAAAAGAGCATTTACTGCTGATATAACATTTACCCGGGGATAATAATTTTCAGTACAGAAATTCAGGTATTTTATAACTGTAAATGCATTAAACCAGTTGAAAAGTCGCCTGGAAAATGAATTTATATTACCGGAATTGTTATTTACTTCATTAATCTTATTACCTGCATTGCTTATTTGCAGAAACTCTTTGATCGGTCGTGGCAATTTTTCAATCCTTATATTTATATCAGCCTGTTTTTGTTTAAAAAGTCCTGGGACCAGTCCAAAGAACTCCTTCAGATCTTCAAATAGATCAGGATTATATGTCATAAATTGTTTCTCATTTGTCCTGATATACTTGTTAATTGCCTGTCCTGTTCCAAACGGCACCCTGAGTGATGGTCTCGGAGAGGGGATTACCCTGGTTGAGTTTATATCATTGTAATTACCTAAAGGAATAACTTTATGCAGAAAATAAAAATCTTCTCCTGCCTTCTTTTTGTTCATACCTCCCTGTTTAATATAGGTTAGTGCTTTCACCGAAAAACAAGATCCAACTGTATGATAAGCAAAAGGGAAAGATATATACCTCAATGATTGTATATAGTATCTCAGATGAAGCTCGTATAGTGTTATTGCACTGTAAATGTCATCCGGGAAATCATCACCTGACAAAGGATGCTCAAAGTAAATACTGCAACCGTCAGCAAAGGAGTAAATATTATAGTAATTTTCAATCTCTGCCAAATAATTATTATCACAAATACTGTCAGCATCAAAGGAAATTATAATTCCACCGCTATTCTTTATTAAATTGAATCTCCATACAGCCTCATCCATCCCGGTTTTTCTTGCTAATCCTGCACCTGCATATTTAGGGGGTAATTCAGGTACATAAATAATATGGTAATGTAATTTATTATCGGAATGACTTTTAATCCAGTCATTTGCTTCATTAAATGTCTTTAAGTTCTGTTCTTTAATCCTGTTGTCATCATTCAAAGATGAGTTAATAACAATTATAATCTCAACCGAACCATCTGGTCTGGAACAATTATATAACGATTCCAGTGAATCAAGAAGCCTGTTCTCATAGAAACAGGGTATAACAATAATATACTGAAGGTCCTTGCGAGGTTCAGCCTCTATATGAAATTTAAAATCCTTTTGCTTTTCAAAATATTGATTAGCAAAACCCATCAATATGGGGGGTTATTTATTTAGATTTTTCCTGCCTGTACTTTTCATTCAAACCTCTAATAACCTGCC
>CP070654.1:699116-704381 GCA_020354785.1 Bacteroidales bacterium | reverse complement strand
TATATTCCCTTACAGGGTGGCAAGGACAAATAATCCGTCAAATTTTAAAGTTAAATATAATGGCCTGTGGGAATATTGTAAGAATACACAACAAAAAAGAAATTGCGCACTTGGACTTTCAGGATATTCTGTTTCGACATACAATCCTAATTCTTTAATACAAATTAATTTAAATGCCGATACTTCATCTTATTATGATTTTAACAGGCTGAAATTATTTCATAATCATGATACAACAAATTTTGAGCTACTTATTAATAATTCAGAGGCTGTTTGTAAAGTCAGCGAAAACGATTCATTAGGTTATACCGCGTATGAATTAAACAGGCACTATAAAGAATTAACACTGAGATTTAAAAAAACAGATAGTATACAGAATCATTTTACCATTTATGGAATAAGCTTTGAAAATGATGATCCGGGAATAATATATAATTCAGTTGGTGTGAACGGTGCCAAGTTAAGTTCCTATCTTAGATGTAACCTGTTTTCACGGCATTTAACGGCCCTCAATCCAGATTTAATAATAATATCTCTGGGCACTAATGACGGGTATACCCGAAAGCTTAACAGCGAATTATATAAAGAAAATTACGAGCAACTGCTTAAGATGATAGAACAGGCATCACCCGGCGCGGCAATATTGCTGACCGTACCAAACGACAGTTATCTGTATCGCAGATATATCAACAGAAATACAGAAAAAATGAGAAGTATTATATTTGACCTTGCAAGAGATAACTACTATGGAGTCTGGGATTTTTACACAATTATGGGGGGCCTTAATTCTTCCTATGCCTGGCAGTTAAATGGACTAATGAACAGTGATAAAATACATTTTAACCGAAAAGGTTATTTGTTTAAAGGTGATTTATTCTTTAATGCATTTTTAAAGGCATATGAGAATCATATCACCAACAGGCTAAATTCAGAATTTCAAAAACAATAATTAAAGCTGTGTGTATGTCCGTAAATCATAGCCTCTGTTATGAATCACTTAATTGAATGGAAACCTTAAAAAATATATTTCTTTATGACCAGGAATCCCCGTTACTTTTCACCCGCCTGTATTTCTGGGGTTTCTATGCATTTGTTCTTGCTGTATATTCCATAATATATAAAAAAAATGCACTGAGAAACGGGTATCTCTTTCTTGTCAGTCTGTTTTTTTATTATAAAACCGGAGGTCTTTTCTTTTTTATACTAATCTTTTCCACAACAACCAACTTCTTTATTGGCAAAGCAATCTACAACTCCCGTACTCCACTGTCGAGAAAATTATTTGTTGCTCTTAGTGTATTTTTAAGCCTTGGTGTTCTGGCATTTTTCAAGTATGATTATTTTTTTACTGAGACTATAAATAATGTCTTCAATACTAAGCTGGAAGTTGTAACACATGCAGCAAAATGGTCAAATGTTCTTCTCGGAACACATTTTGATATTGGTAAAATACTACCTCCAGTAGGTATATCTTTTTTTACTTTTCAGACAATAAGCTATACTGTAGACGTGTATCTTCGGAAAGTAAAGCCTGTAAAAAGTATAACCGACTTCGGATTTTATGTTTCTTTCTTTCCCCAGCTGGTAGCAGGGCCTATTGTAAGGGCAGCACAATTTATTCCGCAACTTTACAAAAAATATACCTTATCCAGGTATGAATTTGGCCTCGGGCTGTATCTCATCCTTAAAGGATTGATGAAAAAAATGTTTGTAGGTGACTTTATCGCAGTTAATTTAATTGACAGGGTGTTTGCAGATCCGATAACTTATACCGGTTTTGAAAATCTTATGGCCCTTTATGGTTACTCTCTGCAGGTTTATTGCGATTTTTCAGGATATACAGACATAGCAATTGGTGTGGCCCTCCTGCTTGGTTTTTATCTGCCCAAAAACTTCAACTCTCCCTATAAGGCAAAGAGCTGTGGTGAATTCTGGAAGCGCTGGCATATTTCACTCTCATCATGGCTTAAGGATTACCTGTACATACCTATGGGAGGCAACAGGGGAGGTTCACTGTTTACTTACCTGAGCCTGGCAACTATACTTATATTTATTGTTTTGATTGCCGGCAAACTCTGGCTGGCTCCTCTGTTTACAGTCATAATAGCCGTCATCTGGCTTTTAACAAGACTTTTCCCCGGTCTGCGGCTGACTATAAGTACTAATATAAATATAATGATGACAATGCTCCTGGGAGGACTATGGCATGGTTCCAGCTGGATGTTCGTACTTTGGGGCGGGCTAAATGGAGTCGGGGTAGTCGTATACAAATTCTGGAAAAAAATTAGTCCGTATGAAAACAGCACACACTGGCTGGCAAACTTCTGGAAGATATTTATCACCTTTAATTTTATAACTTTTACACGTATATGGTTCAGGGGCGAAACAATGCAGGGGACTTATGATCTTATGCACCAGGTTTCATCAAGCTTTGGATGGCTTTTACTTCCCGGGATGATTACTACATACTGGAAAGTATTTGTTGTAATGATCTTCGGATTTGTTGTTCACTGGCTGCCTGATGCCTTAAAAGTAAAGTACCGCGACTGGTTTATAAATACTCCCGTATATCTGAAAATAATCATCTGCACCCTGGTCATCTTTATTATCTACCAGTCTCTTTCAGCGGACCTGCAACCATTTATATATTTTCAGTTTTAACAAAGGAATTAAAAAATTTATATCTTTACCTGTAAATAAATCATAACAGAATGAAAAAATTAATATTATTACTGATCATCGTTAATTTAATAAGCCTTTTTTCATGCAAGAAGGATGAAGATATGTCACAAACCCAGTTATTATGCAACGGGCCCTGGATATTGTCCGCCAGTGTTATCAACCCGGCTTTCTTTTTTGAGGATATAGGTGCAATAACAGATTATTATGCTATTCTGCCAACTTGCCTGAGAGACGATTTATGGATTTTTTATGAAAATGGAGATTATTCTCTGGAAGAAGGAGCTACTAAATGTGATCCTGGCGATCCTAAAATATTTGATCGTGGAACATGGGCTTCTAGTCTGGATTTTACAACTATTAGTTTGACAAGTGCTATATATTTCAGTACAACTGAATATGATATTTTGGAGCTGACTGAGCAAACATTGAAAATTGAAAGAATCATTTATGATACACTAAATAATAGTTATACCTATACTCAAACATTTAATCACCAGTAATTTCAGTTTACGGCTATCTGGTTTTGCAAATTTTTATAACAAGTTTAATAGTTTTTATATATATTCCCATCTGATAATCAACATGAGTTGTTCATTATCAAAGAGTATTTTACGTAAGATGGACTACTTTTCAGATCAGAAAGGTATTATCAGGAGGTTTATTAATGAAGAAGGCGCCTGGAAAAATCACCTTACAAATACCAAAAACTATATAACAGAATGCCTGAAAGATAAGAAGCTCAAATCAGTAGCTATTCTTGGAAGCGGATGGCTGCTGGACGTGCCTCTTGAATTTCTGATAAACAATTTTGAAAAAATAATACTCTTTGATATTAATCACCCTAAACAAATTAAACACAAGGTCAGAAAATTTGAAAATATAGAACTTATATGTGAAGATATATCCGGCGGGGCAATAAGGTCTGTATATAACCTGGTAAAAATCTACAAAAGTGAAAAGTATAAAACTGATATTAAAGAAATAGTATGCCCTGGCTTTAAACCCGATGAACAACCTGAGTATATCATTTCACTTAACATAATAAATCAACTTGATATATTACTGGTCGACTATTTAAAAAAACATTCTATTTATAATGAAAATGAATTAAACTGCTTGAGAAGCAGGGTACAAAAATCACATATAGATTCGTTAATACCTGGCAAATCATGCCTGATTACCGACTATGAAGAGATAATTTATAATGCTGATATGACACTGTCCTCAAGAAAAAATCTTATATTCACAGAGCTGCCTGAAGGTAAAAATAAAAAATCCTGGAAATGGAATTTTGATTTATCCGGCAGTTATCATCATGATAAAAAGGTAATTTTTAATGTATTGGCTATGGAACTGTAAAAGCATTATATTTTCAATATAAGTTATAATTTCAAAAATGAGTGATAATATCTATATACACGGGACAGAAGGTAATGAACAACAGAGACTGGCTACTCTTAACAATATGACTAACAAATCATTTCTAAATTTTATAAGACTCCGGAAAACCGACAGTGTACTTGAAGTTGGGAGCGGACTGGGATTACTGGCAAAGGAGGTAGCCCTGATGGTTCCCGAAGGAAAAGTAACAGGACTTGAAAAATCGGATGAACAGTTGAAATCATGTCCTGCTTCAGTACCAAATCTGGTATTTGTAAAGGGAGATGCTCATAATATGCCATTTGAAGATAATTCTTTCAATGTAGTGTATTGCAGATATATATTAGAGCATGTAATCAGCCCGCTTAAAGTACTCAATGAAGTCAGGCGTGTACTTGTAAATGGAGGCAGTTTATTTATACAGGAGAACAATATCCTTGCTATTGAAATGTATCCCGAATGCCCGCATTTTAAGAAAGCATGGCAAAAATTTGCACTTCTGCAATACGAACTCGGAGGCGATGCCCTGATAGGAAAAAAGTTATACTCACTACTTAAAAAATGCGGATTTAAAAAAATTGAATTATCCCCTGCACCTGAGTTTCACTATTACGATCTTGAGACTTTCAAACCATGGGTTGAAAACCTTATCGGCAATATTGAAGGTGCTTCAAAAAAACTGTTGGAATATAAACTGCTAACCGAAGAAGAAATTAAGGAAGCAATTAATGAACTGCAAAACTTTATTACTCTTGACAATGCAAGCACATACTTTTACTGGAACAGGGCATTTGCCCGCAAATAACATTATAATTAAAGTTACAATATTTCTAATGCCCGACTAACTTATTACAATTGAATTTAAGTTTAATTCATAACATAATACTGGAAATATGGATAAATATTTTAAACCCTTTGAAAAAATAATAATCATAGCCCTGATGATTTTTATGGCTATAGTTCTGCTAATTTCAACACTTGAAGTTGGAGTAATCATAATTAGAGAATTAATAAATCCGATTGAAAGTACGGGAATTATTATAGATGTTAATGAACTGGTTGAAATTTTTGGCTTCTTCCTTAACGTTTTAATAGGTCTGGAACTATTTGAAACTGTTAAACTATATCTAAAAGAAAACGTTTTTCACGGGGAGGTTATTTTGATTATTGCCTTAATAGCAATATCCCGTAAGGTAATAATAC
>CP070654.1:693746-699016 GCA_020354785.1 Bacteroidales bacterium | reverse complement strand
TATCACAGAACCTGTAACCAGGATTTATCCCAATCCCACTAATAATATATTAAATATTGAAATAAGTAAAACAGGCCGCCATGCATTAGAAATTGAGATTTTTACTTTAACCGGTAAATTGATTTATCAGAAAGAATACAGGAACACTCATGCAAATTTTGTTGGACAAATTGATTTATCAGCCTATACAAAAGGAGTATACCTGCTAAAGGTCAGGCAGGCTGATTCTGTTTATGTTGGGAAGGTGGTTGTAAATTAGTGGAATTTATAATTGAAGACAGCGCCCTGCCCAGGGCGCTGTCCCTTTTTATATCACAACAACGGATCCGATGAATCCTGCTTATCCAGCATATCCGGTGAAAGGGGATCTAAATCCCATTCAGGATTGGGTGTAGGGCAATCGATGTAAATTTTCCACGAACCATCGACCTGTCTTTTAAACACATCCACCACCTTAACATCAAAAATAATTGTATCTCCTCCTTCTTTAGGTATTGTTGATACAATACAATTTGCATAGGAAAATGCCAGGTCACCTGAAACCTCCCATTCCTGTTCTCCATATAGATCAGCCCAGCTATAGAACTGATCAAAAAAAGGTTTAAAATGTTCCCTGATTTTTTCTCTTCCTTTAATAGCATTAAAACCTGGTTCCAATCGTATAGCGTCTTCAGCCCATACATCCATAAAAAGATCCAGGTCATCATTTTTTACAGCGTCTCTATATTGTGCAGCTACCTCTTTGATCTTTGCAAGATCAGCTTCAGCATCAGCATTTTTATTAGTTTGGTTACATCCTGCAAGAACACCAAATAAAAATGAAATAATCAGTAAACAAAATTTTAGTTTTTTCATTTTTATATTCATTTATATTATTTACTTTATCATATTTTGCAAAATACAAAAAAAATAAGCTTAAGCCTAATCTCTCCAACTCCTAAAACAAAATGATTTTTATGAAGACAATAATCTTGAGTGCTTTAAAACGCATTTACTTTAAAAAAAATTATATATTTATGACCTGACCAGGTATTTTATGGATAACTGAACTGCAACAAAATAGTTACTATTTTTTTTTAAGAATGGAAGATCAAATATCAATGGGAGACCAGTTTCTTGCTAGTATCATTCGTATAATAGAAGAGAATATTGATAATGAAAATTTTTCTGTTGAGCATCTGGCTGATAAAGCAGGATTAAGTCGCTCAATGCTGCACAGAAAAATCAAAAAGTTAACCGGCAAATCTGTTAGCGACTATATCACTATTATACGATTAAATCATGCTAAAAAACTTTTAAAGAATAATGTAGCAACAGTTTCCGAAGTTGCATTCAGGGTAGGTTTTAGCAATCCCAGTTATTTTATCAAAGTTTTTAAAAATTATTTTGATGTTACACCCGGCGATGTTTTAAAAGATCCAAAAATTAAACTGAGTCAATTACCAACAGGCCTGAAATCTGATATTCTTAGCCCGGCTAAATCAAAAATTTCCAGATCATTAGTGTTAACTATAGTCATAATTATACTCATTATTACAGGAGCCGGATTGTATTACTTTTTCAATTTAAGAAAGAGCAAAGAAAGATCCATTGCTGTTTTACCCCTGAAAAATATAACCGGACAACCAGGTAATGACTATTTCATCGAAGGCATGCATGATGCGCTCATTGGTGAATTAGGCAAAATTGAATCACTACGGGTAATATCAAGGACATCTACACTGCGATATCGTGATAGCAATATGTTATTACCCGATATAGCTAAAGAACTGGGAGTAAATATTATTGTGGAAGGTACGGTTCAGTGTTTAGGTGACAGCCTTTGTTTTATTATGCAGATGATAAATGTTTTTCCTAAAGAACGACACCTTCTGTCAAATGAATATTATGATGATATGCACAATGTTTTAAAACTTCAGTCAAATGCCGTAAAAGATATTGCACAAAAAATCAGGATCAAACTTACCAAAGATGAAGAACAGTTATTAGCAAAGACACATACAATAAATCCGGAAAGTTACAAAGCATACCTGAGAGGAATGTATCACTTAAACCAGGGAACAGAAGAGTCATTTGATATAGGAATAAAATACCTGGCTGGAGCTATTAAAAAGGATCCGGGAGATCCGTTTGCCTATGCAGGTTTAGCCCTTGGATATGCAATAAGGGGGCATGGAGCAATAGTTCCTCCTGAATCATTCAGAAGTGCAGTAGCAGCTGCAGAAAAAGCACTTATTATAGATCCGACATCTGCTGAAGCCCATACTGCACTGGCCTTAATTTATTTATACCAGCACTGGGATTGGCCAAAAGCTAAAGATGCATTTGAAAAAGCCATTACCAGCAATCCAAATAATGAAATTGCTCATGCTCACTTTGCCTGGTATCATGTTCTTATGGGTGATATGGAAAAATCAATATACCATTCGAAAACAGCTGTTGATCTGAATCCCTTATCAGCCGCTTTCGCATCGTGGCTTGCATGGCTTTATTTTATAAATGAAGAATATGATAATGCAGAATATTGGGCCAAAAAGTCGTTGGAAATGAATAAGGATGTACCCTGGGGAAACGTGGTACTTGGATGGACATACCTTGAAAAAAAACAGTATGAAAAGGCCATTGAAGCACACGAGAAACTGCCCGGTAACACACCGCGTTGGAAATATTTTCGTGTTCGTACCTATTTGCTTGCAGGAAACAGGGAAAAAGCCATGGAAATATGGAATGAAACAGAAGAGTATGCAGAAAAAAACTGGGTTAATCCTTATTTCAGGGGATTAATGGCCTGCACTTTTGGATTTAATGATAAGGCATTTGAGTTATTAAATGACGCATATATTAACAGGTATTATCCAATAACTTATATTGAATCCAGTCCTGAATCTGAATTTATAAAAGATGATCCCCGTTATCACGCACTATTGCAAAAAATGAACCTTCCCTATAACAAAACATTAATAACCTCACTGGAATAATACAAATCTGTTATTATCCCTCCATTTCTCTAAAATGCAACCAAATTACCAGAATGCAACATTAGTCGTATCAAATTTATCATAGATTGCAACGAGCGTGTTACATAACAGGCAGGTAATTGTCGTTCCTTTACATCAATTAATTTTCTAATCCGGAAGGATTTCTTTTAATAATAATTAAAGAACGGCGAAGCCTTCAAATAAGAATAGCCCCGGGCTTCAGTCTGGGGATTACAAAGAACAAGGCGGAAGCGTCTTATCAATAAAAGCAAAAGAAAATAGATTTAGCAGCATACGACGCAATGTTGATAAAGCAGAGTAGAAAGAATACAGTAAACAGAATAAAAAATAAACCGAAACACAGAATAACAGAATAACCGAAAAACCAAATATCATGAAAACAAAATTAACCACAATTTTAACAGTAACTTTTCTTTTTATTCTTTCACCAATTTTTGGACAATGGCCAAAGTGCGTAGTTGATAATAATAGTAAAACAGTTGTTACTGTAGATATTGGTGATGTGGATGGTGACAACCAGCCTGACATCGTAGCAGCAGCCTATGGTAATACGAAATTGCTGTGGTACAAGAATAATTACCCAAACTGGACTCCACATACCATAGACTCCACAGGCATATTAAATGATTTAACTTTTGCATGGTTTGCTGATGTTAATGTAGATGGCAAATTAGATGTTGTTGCTAACTTCGCTAATTCAAAACGATTGGTTTGGTATGAAAATAATCATCCTGACTGGATAGAACATTCCATAGATAATACAACGGATAATGCCGATTTTATGATTGTAGCAGATATTAATGGTAATGATACTATGGATGTGGTTACGGCAGGCAGTATCGCTCAATGTAAGCTTGTATGGTATGAGAATAAATATCCGGATTGGATTCCACATTATATTGATTCTAGGTGGGATAAATATTCAGGAGCAACAGTTTCCGATTTTGATGGTGATGGACTCCTTGATGTTGGTGTAGTTATTTATGAGGCCAATAAGGTGGTTTGGTATAAAAACGAAGACAATGGGGATTCATGGACCCAAAATATAATTGATGATAAATTGGAAGGTTCCATTGTGATAAATAGCGGGGATATTGATGGAGATGATAGAATTGATATTGTGGCATCAAGTGGTTCTTATTATTTTGAAGAAGGAGGTGATATGATTTGGTATAAAAACCAGCCGGATGGATGGATTCAAGATACGATTGACCATAACCAGGATGGATTTTATCCATCATTCTCGGATGTAAATGGTGATGGTAACATGGATATAGTAGCAAGTGTATTTAGTGTATTTAAAGCACAAAACGTTTGTTGGTATGAATATAATAACACAATATGGATAAAACATGTAATTGATGAAGACATGCCGGGACTTAGAGCTCATACCATAAAAGATATTGACGGAGATAATATTGATGATTTAGTTGTTGCCGGAGGCAATAGTATTGCATGGTATAAAAATCCCTTTACAACAGTAGCTTTTGCCGAGTCTATGGAAATAAGTGCTTCTTATGTTCAATCACTGAGTGATACATTAACAGTCAGGGCCAGTGTGAGCAATCCGGAAAACCACGCGGCAAATGTCATTGCGATTATTCGAAATGAGCAATCTGTATTCATAGATTCATTACAATTGTTTGATGATGGGTTGCACATTGATGGGGATTCCTCTGATAATATATGGGGTAACAAGATATCATTATCAGGATTACCAGAAGATAAATATATAGTGGAACTTGTAACACATGACCTTATTTCTGGTAATGCACACTATTATCATTCACCATATCATTTCACGACAATTGGGCCTATTAATGTTGATGATTATATTTTTACCTCTTCTGATACTATTTTTAATCCGGGTGACAATCTAAGGATATATTTAACTTTAAAAAACAATAGCCCAACTGCTACCGCAACAAATATAGGGGCGAAATTATTTAGTCTTGATACCCTGGCTACCGTCGAGACAACTGCAAGTCGTTCTTTTGGAGATATTACTGCCGGAGAAACTTCAAAATCCAGTGGCACATATTCTATAAAAATTGCTGAAGAATGTCCGTTTAATATCCCAATCTCAATTATGGCTGAAATTACAAGTGATGGTTATGCATTCTGGACTGACACCTTTACTTTAATGGTTCTGGAACCGGTTAATATTGAAGATATCACAGAACCTGTAACCAGGATTTATCCCAATCCCACTAATAATATATTAAATATTGAAATAAGTAAAACAGGCCGCCATGCATTAGAAATTGAGAT
>CP070654.1:688361-693646 GCA_020354785.1 Bacteroidales bacterium | reverse complement strand
TTTACTGCATTTTCAGGATAAAGTTCAACAATCTTTTTTAATTCCAGGTTACAGGATGATCTGAGTGATAATTCTTCTTTCATTTCTGTCAGAATCCGGGCTACTCCTCCCCCGACTTTCCCGCAGCCCAGTATTGCAATATTCAGAGATTTCATGGTCGTATAATAAAATTTAATATTCTTTAAGTTCCTGCGGCAATTTAATAAAAAAAATGTTCACAGATTTTCTAAATATACTATTATTGTATATTCTTTGATTGCTATCTGAAATTAATTAGTCTGTAAACCCAAAAGACAAGTACCTTATGAGAAGTATTAAGATATCAGCATTTATTTTACTTTTTTGTATTAGTAACCTGCTGGCGCAAAACAGAATAAGGCATAATGACAAGGAAATTTTTCTCAGCGGTATGAACCTGGCCTGGATTGATTTCGGACAGGATCTTACTGGTTTTAATAAATCTGAGTTTATAAGGGCACTTAATGAAATATCTGCTGCAGGGGGCAATTGTATCCGTTGGTGGTTACATGTAAATGGGCTGCATAGCCCGGTATTTACCGGGGGTAAAGTAAGCGGACTGGGAAACGCGGAGATAAAGAATCTCAAACTGGCTCTTGATTTGGCCAGGGAAAGAAATATTGCCCTTATCCTATGCTTATGGTCTTTCGACATGCTGCAACCTAATGCAATGAGTGAAAATCATGACAGAAATAAACAACTTCTGGAATCCGTGGAGCATACGCAGGCATATATTGATAATGCATTAATACCAATGGTTAAGGCGGTAAAAGGACATCCTGCCATTTTATGCTGGGAAATTTTTAATGAAGCCGAAGGTATGGCTGCCGATATAGAATGGGGAGGGTGGACACCGGCCAGGACCAAATTTGAACCCCACATCCAGAGATTTATAAATATGACGGCAGGTGCTATTCACAGGGCTGATTCAAATGCGCTTGTCAGCAATGGCTGCTGGGCATTCAAAGTAATGACAGAAGTTAAAACAAGCAGAAAAAACAGGAATCTCTACAGTGATGAAAGGCTTATCCAGGCAGGGAAAGACAGCCTGGGAACTCTTGATTTTTATATGGTGCATTACTACGACTGGGCAAAAGAAGAATATTCACCCTTTCATCACCCTGCTTCATACTGGGAGCTCGATAAACCAATTGTTGTGGGCGAATTCTCTGCAAAAGGACCTTATAAAGGAATAGATCCAAAATCTGCCTACGAATTTCTTTACCATAACGGGTATGCAGGTGCCTTGTCATGGACTTGGACAGGACACGACGGACATGGCAATGTAAATGATGCTGCTCACGGCCTCAGGTTTTTAATGGACAACTATCCTGAAGACATTTCTATAGATTATAAAAAATAACCGGCAATGATTCAAAAAAAGATTAAATTACTGGAAGACCAATATGAATCTTTAATAAAAAGAAAAAATGAAAAGTTAAAGGATTATAACGGAATATATGTAAGATATAAATACCCGATTATCACTCCGGGCCATGTTCCGTTGAACTGGAGATATGATTTAAATCCTGAGACAAATCCTTATTGTATTCAGCGCATTGGAGTAAATTCAACATTTAACGCAGGAGCAATTAAAATAAACAATAAGTATATTATTGTTGTGAGGGTTGAAGGATGGGATAGAAAATCATTTTTTGCTATTGCTGAAAGTCCCAACGGAACAGATAATTTCCGCTTTTGGGAGAGACCGGTAACAATGCCTGAGACTGAAGATCCTGATATAAACGTGTACGATATGCGATTAACCCTGCACGAAGATGGATGGATATATGGCATCTTTTGTACCGAAAGGAAGGATCCTGAAGCTCCGGCCGGAGATACAAGTTCAGCTGTAGCAAAAGCAGGGATAGCAAGAACCCGGGATCTGAAAGAATGGGAAAGGCTGCCTGACCTTATTTCCAACACAGGACAACAAAGAAATGTTGTACTTCATCCTGAATTTGTTAATAATAAATACGCCCTGTATACCAGGCCCCAGGAAGGATTTATAGATGTTGGCACCGGAGGAGGTATAGGGCTGGGGTATGTCGAAAATATGGAAAACCCGGAAGTCAAAAACGAGGTTATTATTAACCAGAAAGCTTACCATACCATCTATGAACTTAAGAATGGTCTTGGTCCTGCACCCTTAAAAACAGATGAGGGCTGGATTCACCTGGCTCATGGCGTCAGAAATACTGCTGCAGGATTAAGGTATGTTTTATATATGTTCATGACCGACCTGAAAGATATTTCAAAAGTAATTTATTTCCCGGCAGGGTATTTTATGGCTCCCATGTATGGTGAACGTATTGGTGATGTATCAAACGTGCTGTTTTCAAACGGATGGATAACTGACGATGATGGAACAGTCTATATATATTATGCTTCATCAGATACAAGAATGCATGTTGCACAATCAAGCATTGAAAGACTTGTCGACTATATAAAGAACACACCGCCTGACGGTTTTTGTACAGGTAAATCAGTTGAAAACATTAATAATCTGATAGATAAAAATTTAAACCAGTAATTAATGCCGGCAACTGTCAATACAGAATCTTTAAAGAAAGAATTACTGCAAATCCTTAAAGAAAATATTCTTGACTACTGGATAAAACATACTATTGACAGGAAATATGGCGGATTCCTGGGATATGTGAATTCAAATAACGAAGCCAATCCAAAAGCCAGTAAAGGCATAATACTTAACACAAGAATTCTGTGGACCTTCTCGGCTGCAGCTAAATTCTTAAAGGATTCTTACTATAAAGAAACAGCTGACCTGGCATATAATTATATCAGGGATAAATTTCTGGATAATAATAATGGTGGTGTATACTGGGAGCTGAATTACAAAGGGGAACCGCTCAACCGTAAGAAACAGATATATGCACAGGCATTTGCAATATATGCTCTGTCGGAATACTACCTGGTGACAAGGAAAGATGAAGCACTGGAAATGGCAAAAGAGATTTATTATCTAATTGAGAAGTACAGTTATGACAGTAAGTATGAAGGTTATATTGAAGCTTTTAGCGATGGCTGGAGTGATTTGGAAGATGTTCGCCTGAGTGAAAAAGACAGGAATGCAAAAAAAACGATGAATACTCACCTGCATATTCTTGAAGCATATACAAATCTGTACAGGATCTGGCCTGATGGAAAAGTATATGATTCACTGAAAAGACTAATAAATGTTTTTGCTGACTACTTTATAAATGATCAAAATCATCTGAATCTTTTTTTCAGCGAGAAGTGGGAATTAACGGATATTATTATTTCATACGGCCATGATATAGAATTCTCATGGCTTTTCACAGAGGCGGGTGAAGTTATAAATGATCCTTTTCTTCTTAATAAAACAAAGAGCATTGCAGTAAACATGGTTGACAGGTTGATAAATGAAGGTTTTGATTCAGACGGGGGAATTGTTTATGAATTGAATCCTGGCTCAAATCACCTGGATCATGACAAGCACTGGTGGGTTCAGGCAGAAGGCATGGTTGGTCTTGTTAATGCTTATCAAATTACCGGCAAATATGCTTATCTTGAAAAGGCAATCAAACTCTGGAATTTTATAGATTCCTTTATTATCGATCATAAATACGGAGAATGGTTCTGGAGAGTAAACAGACAGGGAATGCCATACAAAGAAGATGAGAAAGCAGGTTTCTGGAAATGTCCTTATCATAATTCCAGAACATGTATAGAGATAATTAACAGGCTTGAAGAAGTAAAATCTTAAACAATATAATATATAAAATTGTTAAAATTTAAAAACAAATCCTCATGAAACTAAAAACCAGTAAGAATATAGATCGCAGGACTTTCATCAGGACTTCTGCCACTGCTGCAGCCGGAATAAGCCTGGTTCCTGCATTTCACAGTTTCAGTTCAAAGCCAAAACTGATGACAAGGGATTTTGGCAGGTTAAATCATGAAGTTACTACATTTGGCCTTGGCGGGCAGGCATCCATACAATGGACGCCGGATGATGTTGATCCCGTAGCTATCATATTAAAGGCTTTTAATAAAGGAGTAAATTATTTCGACACTTCGAATTTATACGGACCAAGCCAGACTAATTTTGGCAAAGCATTTCAAAAGCTTGGTCTTATACCGGGCAGTGCGGGCTACAATGAGAGCTTAAGAAAATCAATATTCCTGACTTCAAAAACGCATTTAAGGTTTGCTAAGGGGAATATGGATGTGGGAGGCCCGAATAACTGGACAAACGGGCCACAGGGTACCCATACTATTGATGATCTGAAACGCAGTTTATCACAAATTTTTGGTGACGGTGAGGGAGCCTATCCTAAAGGTGCTTACCTTGATATGGTATTAATTCATAGTGTTACCAATATGCGTGATGTAAATGCTGTTTTTGAAGGGCTTGAGAATCCTGATCCTAAAGATGAAAGAATAGGTGCTCTGGCTGCTTTACGTGATTACAGGGATGGCACAAATTATACCAGGTTGAATCCTGGAGAAGAAAAACTTATCAATCATATTGGTTTCTCAGGTCATTATGATACCGGTGTCATGATGGATATGATCAGGCGTGACGAGCAAAATATACTGGATGGATTACTTGTATCTATTAATCCTAATGACAAGTTGAATTTTAACATGCAAAACAATGTTATACCTGTTGCAGCTGCAAAGAACATGGGGATAATTGCCATGAAGGTTTTTGCTGACGGAGCGATGTATACAAAAGGGGCTCACTGGTCGGGAGAGCCTTCTCATGTGGTCAGGCAAATAGGAAGCAAAGAGATGCCTTTTAAGCCTCTTATTGAATATTCATTGACAACTCCGGGAATCAGCACTGCTATTATTGGTATCGGACAAATTTCAGAAGATTTTTCCCGGTGCCAGCTCAGCCAGAATATTGCCGCCTCACAGATAAAGCCTGGTGCATTGAATGAAACTAACAGGCTGGAAATAGAAAAAATAGCTAACCAGGTAAAAGGAGGGAAAACAAATTATTTCCAGATGGAGGAAGGCGGCCTGACAGAGCCACAAAATACTGAAATCGAAATGCTGGACAACGGGGAAGTACTAATTAAATGGAATACAGCATATGCCGGGGACAGTCCTGTTGATCATTATGAGGTATGGAGAAACAATAATAAAATAGGACAGGTAGAACACCATCCGCAGATATCTCCTGAACCATTCAAGTTTAAAGATAATATAGATACATCTGCCAAAAATGAATATAAAATTATTACGGTAGATAAAAAGGGCGGAAGAAAAGAATC
>CP070654.1:682858-688261 GCA_020354785.1 Bacteroidales bacterium | reverse complement strand
TCCGCCATGCATCGAATACCAGACCGACCCACCCTTCTGGCAAATTCAACACCATCTAAGTATCGTGGCCATAGATCTTTCTCCCCTGCCCGAGGTTCAAGAGCAATGTACATACCTTTTGGTTCTACCAGATCTGCCAACATGTGGCAAAAGCGAATAGCCTGATCGGTAGCGCGTGTTTTAGAAAATCCGTCAGGTACCGGAAAAAACATTCCATAAACTCCAAGGATTACAATTCCTAATTCTGCACATCGATCGATTGCCCGCTTAGCATAAAATTCGGCCAATTCGAAATCTACATCAGGTCCGGTAAAAGGTCCACTAGGTCCGGGGTAATGACTGGCGCTGCGCATTGGAAAGCCCCATGATTTAATTTTGTCTCTCACCGGATACCACTCGCTATTGTTTTCCAAGGGTTTAATCATAATTTCTACCGGGATAATGGCTTCATCGTACTCTTTATGCATTTTTTCACCTAACTCTTCTGTTTCCGTTAATATTCCAAATCTAAAAGGTTTGTTTGAGCGTTTGCCTGTTGGTATGGTAATAGGAGCTTTTTTTGCTTCACTTCCTGCATTTAGCTTTGCAGAAGACAATAAGGTCATTCCCATACCGGTCAATACCGATTTTTGTAAGAAAGATCGCCTGTTTATTGATTCCATAATTATGTGTTTTGTTTAGTAATAGGTTTACTCATACATATGTAAAATTAAATTATTACAAGCGAAATATGAAATCCAGCCAGTCTATTCCCTGACAACTGTACTTATCTTTCATTAGACCATCTCTTATCTTCAGCACACAACCAGCCATATTAGGATATCTGACAATCATAATACTATATGTATTTATTGATTAACTTTTCGCTACTAAATTTGTTAATTATTTAGTAAATTTATTCAATAACTATTACGCAAAAAATATATCATATTATGGAAAATAATTCAGACAAAATAAGTAAATGCCCTGTTACCGGTGCAACTAAAAAACACAGTATTGGCACTAGTGGAACAAAAAATATCGACTGGTGGCCAAATCAGCTAAAATTAAACATTCTTCGTCAACACTCTACTTTATCTAATCCAATGGACGAAGATTTCGATTACGCTAAAGAATTTAAAAGTCTGGACATGAAGGCTTTAAAAAAAGACCTTCACGAGCTTATGACCGATTCACAGGATTGGTGGCCAGCAGATTTCGGTCATTATGGTCCTTTATTCATACGTATGGCATGGCACAGTGCAGGTACATACCGCACGGGAGACGGCCGTGGCGGTGGTGGAGCCGGGCAACAACGTTTTGCCCCTCTTAACAGTTGGCCGGATAATGTAAACCTAGACAAAGCACGCAGATTATTATGGCCAGTCAAGCAAAAATATGGTCGAAAAATATCATGGGCAGATCTTATGATTCTTACAGGAAATGTAGCATTAGAATCAATGGGATTTAAAACCTTCGGATTTGCAGGTGGACGTGAAGATGTTTGGGAACCTGAAGAAGATGTCTATTGGGGTAGTGAAACCACCTGGCTTGAAAATGATGATCGTAAATTAACTGATGGCGACCTTGAGAATCCTCTTGCTGCAGTTCAAATGGGACTGATTTATGTTAATCCTGAAGGCCCTGGAGGCAATCCTGATCCTGTTGCAGCAGCTAAAGATATACGTGAAACTTTTGCACGTATGGCAATGAATGATGAAGAAACAGTGGCACTTATTGCCGGGGGACACACGTTTGGAAAATGCCATGGAGCCGGAGATGCTAATCATGTAGGGCCGGATCCTGAAGCTGCTGATATTGAAGAACAAGGTTTAGGATGGAAAAGTACATATGGCTCAGGAAAGGGAGGTGATACTATCACCAGCGGTATAGAAGTTACCTGGACACAGACTCCTGCTAAGTGGAGTTATTATTTCTTCGATAACTTGTTTAAATACGACTGGGAGTTAACCAAAAGTCCTGCAGGTGCACATATGTGGGTGGCAAAAGGCGCCGGTGAAGTAATACCCAATGCCCATGACCCATCAAAAAAACATCGTCCGACAATGCTAACGACAGACCTCTCATTACGTTTCGACCCTGCTTATGAAAAAATTTCAAGGCGTTTCTATGAACATCCCCTTGAATTTGCCGATGCTTTCGCCCGTGCATGGTTTAAACTAACCCATAGGGATATGGGGCCTCGCTCCCGTTATTTAGGCCCTGAAGTGCCCAAAGAAGAACTAATATGGCAAGATCCGATTCCTGCCGTGAACCATCCTTTGATTGATAAGCAAGATATTGCCAAATTAAAAACTAAAGTATTAAAATCAGGGCTTTCTGTTTCTCAATTAGTATCTACGGCATGGGCTTCAGCATCAACTTTTCGTGGTTCTGACAAGCGTGGAGGTGCTAACGGTGCCCGCATTCGCCTTGCTCCACAAAAAGACTGGGTTGTAAACAATCCGGCGCAATTAACCAGGGTTCTGGAAAAATTGGAGGCTATTCAAAAGGAATTCAACAGCGCCCAAAATAAAGGTAAAAAAGTTTCAATTGCCGACCTTGTTGTACTGGCTGGTTGTGCTGGAATTGAAAAGGCTGCAAAAGATGCAGGCATCAATATAATCGTCCCTTTTACCCCGGGGCGAATGGATGCTTCACTGGAACAAACCGATATAGAATCATTCAAGGTACTGGAGCCTGTGGCTGATGGTTTCAGAAATTATTTGAAAACAAAATACTCAGTTTGTACAGAGGAATTATTAGTTGACAAAGCACAACTGCTAACATTAACAGCGCCTGAAATGACTGTTCTTGTTGGCGGTATGCGTGTTTTAAATACAAATTTCGACAATTCAAAGCATGGTATTTTCACGAAACGCCCGGAGGTTCTGACTAACGATTTCTTTAAAAACTTACTTGACATGAACACAGTCTGGAAGCCGACTTCTGAATCGAAAGAAGAATTTGAAGGGCGCGATCGTACCACCGGAGATCTTAAATGGACAGGAACCCGGGTTGATCTTATTTTTGGTTCAAATTCTGAACTTAGAGCGCTTGCCGAGGTATATGGAAGTGATGATGCAAATGAAAAGTTCGTTAAAGACTTTGTGTCAGCGTGGAACAAAGTAATGAACCTTGATCGCTTTGATTTGGCTTGAAACTAATATTGAACAATAAGTTTTACGCATTCGTCCAGCTGCACTGAAAAATCCCAAACTACTCATATGCGGGACTGTTAGCACACATTTAATAGTTGGCTTCAAAAAGGAGATTTGAAGTAAAAACTATTAAATTTATGAGAAATTATACGCAAATATGAAGAAAACATATATAACACTATTACTTTCCATAACATGCTTAATAATAAATGCTCAATATCAAACTGAGGTAAAAGATGCAGATGACAATTATTATATAAATCCTATATTTTCAGGTGATTATCCTGATCCAAGTCTTTTGGTTGATGGCAATAATTATTATGTAGTACATTCTTCCTTTGAATATTATCCCGGTCTGACTATCTGGCATTCAAAAGATTTGATTAACTGGTCTCCTGTTACAAGTACATTGACTAAATATGTAGGATCGGTCTGGGCTCCTGATTTAGTTAAATATAATAACAAATACTACATTTATTTTCCAGCCAGTAACACAAATTATGTTATAGCCTCAGACTCTATTGGTGGAAGGTGGAGCGATCCGATTGATTTGAAAGTCGGTAATATCGACCCGGGTCATGTTGTTGATGACAATGGTAAAAGATATTTATATTTCAGCAGCGGAGGCTATGTGCCCTTATCTGATGATGGTTTATCAGTAACAGGAGATTTTCAACATTCTTACGATGGCTGGCCAATCCCTAGAGATTGGACAATTGAATGCTTTTGCATGGAAGGCCCAAAACTATTTAAACGTGGAGAGTACTATTATATGACTGTTGCAGAGGGAGGAACAGCCGGCCCTGCAACCGGTCATATGGTGATTTCTGCCCGTTCTAAATCACCTTTGGGGCCATGGGAAAATTCGCCTTTTAATCCTATTATCCGGGCACAAAGTAATTCTGAAAAATGGTTGTCTGTTGGTCATGCCACTATTTTTGAGGATACCTCCAATAAATGGTGGATGATATTTCATGGATACGAAAACAGTCATTATAACATGGGGCGGCAGACATTACTTGCCCCCGTTGAATGGTCAAATGACGGATGGTTTAAAATGCCGGACAATCTTAAAATTGATGAACCAATTAAAAAGCAATCAGAACCGCCCGGTGATGATGTATTTTCATTAAATGATAATTTTGAAGGTAATACCCTGAAACCTCACTGGAAATTCTTCGGTGAGTACGATACCAGTCGTTTCCATTTAACAAACAAAAGTATTGTAATTAAAGCTAAGGGTAACTCAGTGGCTGAGAGTTCACCACTTCTTTGCATGCCATCTGACCATTCCTATTCGGCACAGGTAGAACTTGAGATAGAAGGTGATGCTATTGGCGGATTAGTACTTTATTACAGTCATAAGATATTTTCAGGAATACTGGCTGACAATAAAAATATTTTAGCCAATTTAAGAGGCTGGCAATTTCCAGCGGAAAAAGACGTAATCAACAATCGTGTTTACCTGAGGCTTAAAAATATTAATAATACAGTAGATATGTATTACAGGATCAATGGAGCAGACTGGATTAAGATTGAAAATTCTGTTGAAGTATCTGCTTATCATCACAATGTATTAAGTGACTTTTTAAGTTTGCGTATAGGATTAGTATCAATGGGAGAAGGAAAAGTAAGATTTAAGAATTTCAGATATGAACAGATAAAATAGAAAAGTGTGCTAACATGCGGTCAATAAATAATAAAAGTACATTATGAAATTATTTAGAAAAATTAAACAAGCCCAGCTTAATAATGGAAATCTGAAAAGATATCTATTCTATGCTGTCGGAGAAATTCTACTAATAATGATAGGTGTTCTACTGGCATTTCAAGTCAGTAACTGGAACGTGAAGAGAAATAATAAAAAAGCTGAAATACTGTACTACCAGAACATCAAACGCCAGCTCAATGAAGATATAGGCATAATTTCAAGAAATGTAGAATATAACAATCGTTATTTGGATCAGTTTGAATTTGCGGCTAAAATCATCGAAGCAAATGACCGAAGTAAAATGGATTCACTTGCAGAAATATCTCTTAATCTTATAAGGTATTCCGATTTTCATCGTGCGAGTAATATTTATGAAACAATTGTAAATAGCGGACAAATAAAACTTCTTCACAATCATAATATAATTGAAGGACTGCAAAGGCTGGAAGAAACTTATGTCTACATAAACAAAATGGAGGGTATACATCTTGATTTAATTAAGCTGATTGTGGTACCTGATTTAGTAAACACTATCAAATTTTCTTCTCTCAA
>CP070654.1:677345-682758 GCA_020354785.1 Bacteroidales bacterium | reverse complement strand
GAAGCCTGGATAACCGGAAGAATTGTGGATGAAGGCGAAGGTATTGTTGAATACGGACACTGCTGGTCAGAAAATGAAAATCCAACTATACTGGATAACAGGACAGTATTTACAGATATTGTGGTAGAAGAATTTGAAAGTACATTAAGCGGATTAGGCCCCCATCAATGGTACCAGGTACGTGCTTATGCGATTGATAAAGACAATATAGTTACATACAGTAATGATGAAGCGGGTTTTATAATTGAGAATATATGGATTGAACTGGAACCTTTCCCGGGTGTATCACGGCAGCAGGCATTTGGTTTTTCTATAGGGAATAAATGTTATTTTGGTGGTGGCCATAGATGGCAGGGAGTTAACGATGTTGTATTAAATGACTTCTGGGAATATAATACTGAAAATGGTGTATGGACAAGACTTACTGATTTTCCGTCTGCAGGTGCACAGCAATCCGCTATTGTTATTAATAATAAGGGGTATGTTTACCAGAATTTAACTAATGAGCTACATGAGTATGATCCGGGATTAAACGACTGGTTTGTGAAAGCTTCCCTGCCCGATGAAATAAAAGTTATGCCTATAGCTATGACTATTAATGATAAAGGGTATATTATAGGCGGTTCAAATACTAATACTATTTGGATATATGACCCTCTGGAGAACAGCTGGAGTGAGAGTGATGATTGTTTCCGGGATATAGGAACATCCGCGGGATTTGGGTTTAACATAGGTGGCAGGTACTTTCTTGGAGGCGGGCATAACCACGATAACATAGATGCTGCACCTGTGCGGTTAACTGATTTTTATGAATACGATCCTCATAATGAAATATGGCCTGATAAAGCAGGCGTAGGGGATTTTGAAACTTATTATGTGACGGCTTTTTCTCTTGGGTACAGGGGATATGTCCTTGACTACGATGAGCTTTATGAGTATAATCCGGTTTCGAATGAATGGAGATGGATTTGTGATTTCCCGCTATTTGCCAAAAGGCTTTACCCTGCTATTGTCACGAATAATAACCTGGGATATTTGATTGGTGGAGGATATAATGAGGAGATTAATTTATATGAGTGGTATTTTACACCGGGGTATGATTATAGTGGTTGGATAACATTTAATGATTTCTGGGTATATGTTCCTCCTTTAGATTTCATTGAATAGAATATGATTATTATTATACTATGAAGAAAATCATTTTCAGTATTGGCTTTATTATGATGCTAACAGCTACTTTTTCATGCATTAGTATTAATGGACAGAGAGTGTCCAGTGCCAGGGTTGTGAATACTGATTTTGATTTAAAAGGAAACCAGTTGATTATTACCTACGATATTGAGAATTATGATAAAAATGAGATATTCTTTATTACTGCAGTGATATTTTACGAAAGTGGGGAAAGAATTAGTGCCAAATCTCTGAGCGGAGATATAAAAGAAAATGTTAAAGGCGGCAAAAACAAGACTATTATCTGGGACCTGGAAAGGGATAGAATTGAATTGAAGGGATCAATATATGTTGAAATCACTGCATCCCCTGAACTGGTAGCAGAAGAAGAACCCGTGGAAGATATGGCAGAAGAACCCATAAAAGAAACTTCAAAAGAACCGGTAAAATCAGTTGGTCTGGCTGGCCCTCTGGTTCAGTCAATTGTTTTACCCGGATTAGGAAATGCCAGGATAGCCAGAAAACCATACTGGGTAATTGGTATAATTGGTTATGGTTCGGTGGCCACATCTTACTGGTTTAATAAAAGGGCTGCCTCAAGTTATGATAATTATTTAAGTCAGAGGGATGATCCGGAACAACGAGTTAATTATTATAATGATGCAGACACTGAGAAGCAAATTTCAGTAGCATGCGGAATAGCAGCAGGTGTTATATGGGCGGCAGATCTTACATTGCTTGTAATAAACCATAAAAAGCATAAAAAACGATTATCAGCGATGTCGTTACCTCAAACAACATTCGGGATTAATTACGATCCTGTTGTAAATGCTAATATGCTTACATTACGAATTTCATTTTAAAAAAATTTAACGTATGAAAAAGCTGTCAGTAATTATACTACTTCTTATAATACCCTGTTACCTGTTTGGTCAGGAAAGCCAGCCTATTAAGAACAGAAGCAAAAAGAAATATATAATATATAGCAAAGATACAGAGTCGAAAGTAATAAGTGAATTACCGGATCTACGGATTATTGACATAAGCTTTATTGATAACAACAACAATTCTGTTCTTGAAGGAGGTGAACAGGGAGAAATTAAACTGTTACTTAAAAACAATGGCCCTGGTAATGCAAAGGAGGTATCCGTTGATATTCTGGCCCCTGATGCAGAAAAAGCGGGAATTATTATTGACAATAATATTACGATAGGAGAGATATTGCCGGACAACTACAAGGAAATAAGAATTCCTGTTGAAGCAGAATCTGACATAAGTGACAGAAATTATTTATTAGAGCTCCTTGCTATAGATGAAAATGGATTTAAGTCTAAAACTGCTGATCTGACAATAAAGCTAAGCAGCCGTTTAAAACCTGATCTTAGGGTTGCCAGTGCAATATTTGGAGAGGATGCTGGAGAATTGTTTCAACAGAATTTTCCTATAAAATTAAGCATCAGGGTAAAGAATTTTGGTACGGGAATAGCTGAAAAAGCAACAGTGAAATTTCTTCTACCCAATGACAATTGTGTTATGCTGGGAGAGACCAACACTTATTTTATTGATAAACTGGATCCCGGCAATATCCAGGAATTTTTATACATATTTACCGCGACAAGCCGTTATACTACAGATACTATACCGGTAAAGGTAAGTCTTTCGGAAAAGCATAATGAGTATGGACATGATACAATTCTCGTTGCAGATCTTGCTCCAAAGTCTCCTGACATTGTAAAACCTTTAGATGATGTTTTAAACCTTAAAGGTAAATACTATGCATTAATAATGGGAGTAAACGAATATGATGATGAGTACATAACTGATTTGGACAGGCCATTAAAGGATGCTGAAAAAGTATATGACATACTTACAGATTTTTACACATTTGAAGAGGAGAATGTAAGATATTTAAAAAATCCTACAAGGGGCGATATTATTAGTGCTATGGATGAGCTGGAGAGGGAGATAACTGAAAATGATAACCTGTTCATATTTTTTGCAGGACATGGTTTCTGGGATGAAAGATCAGATAAAGGGTACTGGCTCCCGTCAGATGCAAACAGATCCAATACCGTAAACTGGATCAGGAACACTTCTATAAGTGACTATATGGCAAGTATAAAGTCGAGACATACATTACTGGTTGCAGATGCCTGTTTTAGCGGAGGAATTTTTAAGACACGAAGAGCATTCAGTATGCCCGACATGGCCGTTAAGAGGCTTTATGATTTACCCAGCCGAAAGGCTATGACCAGTGGTACCTTAAAGGAAGTACCTGACAAAAGTGTTTTTGTTGAGTATTTTGTAAAACGCCTGGAGGAAAATCTAAAGAAGTATTTACCTTCGGAACAATTATTTTTCAGTTTTAAACCGGCAGTTTTGAATAACAGTGATAATGTGCCCCAGTTCGGTATAATTAAGAATGCAGGTGATGAAGGGGGTGACTTTATTTTTATCAGGCGCTGATTTTAAACCCTACGCAACTTTTTCATTTCTCAGGCATCTTAGTAAAAAATAAAACACCTGAGAAATGAAAACAAAATCAGTATTATTAAGTATATCGGCAGTAGCAATTTTGTCTGTAATCTTTCTGATTGCATGTGAGAAAACGGCAAAAGAGACAAAAATTGTATATGTACCGGAGTATATGACCCTAGACGAGTTTCGCTCATCAGTAAAATCAACTTCGCCTGAAGAAATTTCAAATCCGGGCAAGATATATTATAAAGATGGATACTTATTTGTAAACGAAGTATCCGAAGGGATTCATATAATCAATAATAATAATCCTGCAAATCCTCAGAAAGTAACCTTCATAACTATTCCCGGCAATAATGATCTTGCAGTAAAGGGTAATATTCTTTACGCGGATAGCTATACAGACCTTGTTGCAATTGATATAAGCGACTTATCTGATATAAAGGAAGTACACAGACTGGATAGTTTGTTTTTTTATTACTGGCCGGAGGTACCGGATTATAGTTATGATATTATGATTAAAAGAGATGAATCTTTAATTATTACCGGCTGGAAACAAAAGGTAGTGTCCAGGGAACATGAGAGAGTTGAGTTTTATGGTTACGATAGAATATATCCATTTAGAGATGCAGTGTTTTTTGCAGCAGAAACACAAGGATTCTCATCATCGGCCGGAACCGGAGGATCAATGGCACGCTTCACAATTAATGACAATTATTTATACATTGTTCAGGATTATGATATGAATGTAATGGATATCTCTGAATTGTATAATCCAATAAAAGTAACAACCCTGAATGTGGGCTGGGGGCTGGAAACGATTTTCCAGTATAAGAATAATTTATTTATTGGAAGTCAAACAGGAATGTATATTTATGATTTATCTGATCCGGCTGTTCCTGAACAGCTTTCGGTTTTTAACCATCTTAGAAGCTGTGATCCAGTAGTTGTTGATGACGATTATGCCTATGTAACCTTACGTTCAGGAACCTTCTGTATGAACGGGAATAACCAGCTGGATGTAATTGATATTTCTGATTTGTCTAATCCGGAACTTGTAAAATCATATGAAATGAATAATCCCCATGGACTCGGTATAGATAATAAGATATTATTTATATGTGACGGCAGTGCAGGATTAAAGATATTTGATGCCAAGGATCCTATGGAGATAACAACGAATAAAATTGTCAATTACCCGGGTATTGATGCATACGATGTAATTCCTTTAGAAGGGACTTTAATGTTAACTGCTAAAGACGGGATATATCAATATGATTATTCTGACCTGAGAAATATTAAAATGTTAAGTAAGATTACTATTGAAAAGTGAGTTTATTCGTTAAGTAATTTGAAATTACTATAATATTTTATCAGGACTCAAGGCTTTTGTTTAATAACACAATAGCTTTAATTAGCTGGGATTCGAATCTTACTCTTAATCTGTTCTTCCGTAATATCTGCCTCAACTGGGACTTATATTCCGGCAGTTTCTTCACTAAATTAATCCGGCGGGGCTCAATTTTAAAATATTCATTTTCTTTGCACAGATAGTATTCATCTTTTTCATAGGCCTCATTTTTATTACTGATAAGAATAGTCCTGCGAAAAGCATAAAGAGATACTGGTCCTTCAGCAAGGATCTGAAAATATACGTCAGTTGAATCAAGTTCGTACCAGTTTTTTATTCTTACTTTTTTAAAATGAGCATAGGGATTCTTTTCTTCATCATATAAGATATACCCTGAAACGGTCTCCTTGTCTA
>CP070654.1:671684-677245 GCA_020354785.1 Bacteroidales bacterium | reverse complement strand
CCGGATAATAATGTAATAATGACAGTTATTGTTGATTCGGAGGATATATTATGGCTGGGTACACGCAACAGGGGTCTTTGCAGATATGATAAAGCTTCTGATCAATTTAAAATATATTCACATAATCCGTATAATATAAATAGCATTAGCAGTAATAACGTTCTTACAATAATTGAATCATCATCAGAAAGAAAGTATTTCTGGGTAGGCACTGATGGTGGCGGATTATGCAAATTTTATCCCGGCTCAGGTACATTTATTAATTACCACAGTGATGAAAATAAGCCGAATACTTTATGCAATAACCATGTTTATACATTGCTTGAATATGATTCTGAACACTTATTAATAGGCACACGCGGATCAACTCACTGTGGAGGTCTCGACATTTTCAACCTTAAAACAAGGAAATTTATTGATGTTAAAAACATTCAGGACCAGGCAAAAAGCCCCGGTTCCAAACTTGTTTATAAAATATTCAAAGACAGATACGGCGTAATATGGATAGGCACAAAGGGAGGAGGCCTGAATAAATTTACTATAATAAATATTGATGCGGAAAAACCTGAAGATATTGGGTTATTTAAAAGGTATATTTCCGAAGCTGATAATCCTCAAAGTATTAACAATAATGACGTATTAACAATATATGAAGACAAGAGAAGTATTCTGTGGGTAGGTACAGGGGGAGGAGGATTAAACCGGTTTAACAGGAATAAAGAAACATTTACACATTTTACTGAAGAAGACGGGCTGGCTAATAATATTGTGTATGGCATCCTTGAAGATGATAAAAACAACCTGTGGATCAGTACCGGTAACGGACTTTCGAAGTTTAATCCAAAAACAAAAGAATTTAATAATTATGACATTAAAGACGGCTTGCAGGATAACGTGTTTAACCTGGGGGCATACTTTAAATCAGCATCAGGAGAACTTTATTTTGGTGGTGTAAATGGCTGCAACTCTTTCTATCCTGACAGTGTAAAAGAAAATTTGCATATCCCCGAGATAATAATTACCAAATTCACATTACGCAAAAAAGATTCAGTTATTGATGCCAGGGAATATGCTAACAAATCATTAAGAACATTAAAAGAAATAAAGCTGCCGCATAAGATTAACGATATTTCATTTGAATTTGCCGCACTGGAATACTCTTCTCCTTTGAAAAATAAGTATAAATACAAGCTTGAAGGTTATAACTCTGACTGGATTGAAACAGATGCCAGCCGTCGTTTTGCCAATTATACTAATCTTAACCACGGTAAGTATTTATTCAGAGTTATAGCTTCCAATGAAGACGGAAACTGGAATGAAGAGGGTACAGGCATTTCAATCATTATTAGAAGACCATTCTGGAAAAGTATCTGGTTTATATTATCATTGATTATCATAGCTGCAGGTATACTTGTTATTACCATGATAACCTGGTTAAAAAAGTATAAGCTGGAAAAATCCGAACTGGAAAAGAAAGCCCGGGATTCTATATTCGATGAAAGGAACCAGCTCAGAACATTGATTGATAACATGCCGGATGTTATATATATCAAGGATAGTCAAAGCAGGTTCATAGCCGGTAATAAAAAAGTAGCTGCTGTTATGGGTACTTCACTTAAAAACCTTATTGGAAAAACAGATTTTGATTTCTATACATACGAACTTGCAAGCCGCTTTTACAATGATGAACAGACAATAATTAAAACCGGCCACCCGAAAATTAACTATGAAGAACCTGGTCTGGATGAAAAGGGTAACAGGATTGTTGTTTCAACAACTAAAATACCGCTGAAAAATAAAAACGGTGAAGTTGTCGGTATTGTTGGTATTGGCCGTGATATAACCAGGCTTAAGAACGTAGAAAAAGAGCTCAGGGAAAACAGTGAAGATTTACAGAATACAAACCAGTTACTTGAAGAGAGGCAGGAAGAAATTCAACAGCAGTCGGAAGAGCTGGCTGTTCAAACTGAAAATCTGACACGTGCTAATAAGGAACTGGAAAGATTAAATAAGACAAAGGATAAGTTCTTTTCTATTATTGCTCATGATCTGAAAAATCCATTCCACGCCATAATCGGATTTTCGGAATTATTGAGTAAAGACTTTCACGATATGGATGATAAGCAAAAAATAGGATTGATTGAACTAATCAACGTATCTTCAGAATCGGCATTCAGCCTGCTGGAGAATCTATTACAGTGGGCAAGAACTCAAACTGATAAGATTAAATTTTCACCGGAGAATATTGATATTCACAGTATAGTAGAATCAACTTTAAATCTTCATAAAATAAGTGCTGAAAAGAAAAAAATTGAAATCAAATCACATGTAAAGAAGAATTATACTGCATATGCCGACAAAAATATGGTCACTACTGTAATAAGGAATCTTGTAAGTAATGCCCTGAAATTTACCAAATCAAACGGTAAGATCGAAATTTCCTGTGATGGTACTGAAAAATCGGTAGAGGTTACAATAAGTGATAACGGTGTGGGTATTAACAAGGATAATATTGATAACTTATTCAGAATTGATTCATATTATTCTACTTCAGGCACACTCGGAGAATCAGGTACCGGTCTGGGATTAATTATCTGCAAAGAATTTATTGAAAAGAACGGAGGAAAAATCAGTGTAGTAAGTGAGGAAGGGAAAGGAAGTGCCTTTACATTCAGCCTGCCTGCCGGTAAAAAAGCATATTAATCTTATATTCCTGCCAAATTTCAGTTCCATTCGCTTTCTTCTCTAACCCGCATTTTATCTGTTCTCACCCGCATTTTGCTAACAATGCTGACATTTAATTGAGTATTACTTTTTATTATCAAATGACAAAAGTAATTGCGAATTACTTTTTTTTATAATATTATACAATATTTGAGTTAAAATAAATATTATTGCTTCATAAAAGAATTAATAAATATCTTAGTAAAGCAATCCTGATAATAATTATGACTATGACATAAAGGGTATATAACACTACCTACAGAAATAAATTTTATTAATTATTTAAACCCAATAATTTTATGAAAAAACCAGGTAAAAAGCGTATTGGAATCTTTGGAAAATACGCAAATAAAACCCTGCTGACTGTGAAACTGGCAAGTTTGTTTTTTGTTCTGGGCATAATGCAGGTCTCTGCAGAGAGCCATTTACAGACAACAACTGAAGCCCTGCAACAGCAAATAGTAGTCACAGGGAAAGTTACTTCGGGAGCAACGGGTGAAATCCTGCCCGGAGTAAACATTATTGAAAAGGGAACCCTGAACGGTACTGTAACTAATGTTGACGGGACATATACACTCAGTGTTTCCGGTGAGGATGCCGTACTGGTATTCTCTTTTATAGGATATTTGTCCGAGGAAATTGCGGTCGGGGATCAGACAACTGTTGATATGCAACTTGTTGAAGATATCCAGAAGCTGGACGAAGTGGTAGTAATAGGTTATGGTACTCAAAAAAGGAGTGATCTTACAGGCGCGGTTGTATCTGTAAGTGAGGAGACACTCAGAAGTACAGTTGCAACCAATATAGACCAGGCTCTCCAGGGTCGTGTTGCCGGAGTACAGGTAACACAAAACTCGGGGCAGCCCGGTGGTGCTACATCTGTTCGTATCCGCGGGGCAAATTCTATTACAGGCTCAAGCGAACCCCTCTATGTGATAGACGGTATACCCTTCCAGGGTGATGGAGCCCAGGTGGCCGGTTTTGACTGGTCCGGAGGAGCCAATGGTCAGAACAGGGTTAATCCTCTCTCAACTATTAACCCAAATGATATTGTAAGCATAGAAATTTTAAAAGATGCTTCTGCGTCAGCTATCTATGGTTCACAGGCTGCTAACGGAGTTGTTCTGATAACAACCAAACGCGGAAAGCAGGGCGAATCAAAAATAACATACAATATGTATTATGCCCTTCAAACATTACCTAAGAAACTGGATATGATGGACCTGCCTGAATTTGCCGATTACCAGAGCCAGATTTCTGACGAGCTTGGCTGGACTCCGAACGAGAGATATCTTGATCCCAGTTTACTGGGACCGGGAACCGACTGGCAGGATGAAGTATTTGATCCCGCATGGACTAACAGCCATCAATTATCTTTAACAGGAGGTAACGAGATGACTCAATATGCAATTACCGGTGGTTATTTTAACCAGGACGGTATTATTATAGGTTCGGGATTTAACCGTTTTACCGGCCGTATAAATCTTGACAACCAGTTTAAAGACTGGATAAAAGTAGGAGGTAACCTGTCCTATGCCAAAACGCACGAAAAAATTACACTCAATGACGGTGGTGACGGCGTAATAATGAATGCACTACTGATGCAGCCCGATGTACCTGTCAAGAACCTTGACGGGGAGTATGCCGGTCCCGATGTAACTTATGCAGGGTCAAATTATAATCCTGTTGCACTGGCACTACTCAGAAATAATGAACTCGACAGAGAACGCATTATGGCAAGTGCCTATGCCAGTATCGACCTGTTAAAAGGATTGAATTTCAGGAGTGAAGTTGCAATAGATAACAGGAACTCAATTAATGTATCTTTCCATCCGACTTACCAGTTTGGAGCTATTATAAACAATACAAATAAAATGCGCCAGCGTGATGAAAACAACTTTTTCTGGATATGGAAAAATTATATGACCTATAATGCAACTCTGGGCGAACGTCATAATATTACTGCAATGGTTGGTACGGAAGCCCAGAAATCCAGCTGGCAGGGAACAGATGTTACAAAGGAGGATTTTACATCTAACGACATACATGTTTTCAGCCAGGGGGATAATGTTACATCAAGAACAAATGGATGGAAAGATGCCTCCTCCATGGCTTCATACTTCGGACGCTTCAATTATAATTATGATGAGCGCTACCTGGCAACATTTACCCTGCGTGCTGACGGTTCATCCAAATTCGGACCCGAAAATAAGTGGGGATGGTTCCCGTCAGGTTCTGTGGCATGGCGTATAAGCAATGAAAATTTCATGCAGGATTTTTCCTTTATAAGGAACCTCAAGCTGAGGATTGGTTACGGTCTGGTAGGTAACCAGGCTATAGGCAACTATCTGTATGGTTCATCAATGTCAACAATGGACTCACCCTTCGGCACAACTTACAGGATGGAAAAAATCTCGAATCCAAATCTCAAATGGGAAGCAACGGCTCAATATAATATAGGATTAGATATGTCATTATTTGAAGGACGTATTGACTTTACAGCAGATGTTTATAACAAGCAGACTAAAGATATGCTGCTGCAATTGTCTGTACCCAGTTATCTTGGAGGAACAGGATGGGATGACATTCAGGCTCCCTATGCTAATGTTGGAAAGATGGAAAACAAAGGTGTAGATCTTTCACTTACAACGCATAATCTCAGACGGGGAAATATGGCATGGACAACAAACCTTACTCTTACAGTCAACAGGAATATGGTGAAGGAGCTGGATGATACCAGTAAAATATACTGGCAGAATTTATACTGGTATAGTGAATTCCAGACAGCTACAATGACAAAAGCCGGAGAACCGATAGGAGTTTTTTACGGATACCAG
>CP070654.1:665983-671584 GCA_020354785.1 Bacteroidales bacterium | reverse complement strand
GGAAAAGGAGGCAAGGTATCTTTAAAAATTGGGATATTCCTGATAGCAATAGCCGCAGGAATAATTATAGGCAGCTTAATTGCTAATTATACCTATATTTTTCCTGAAAGTGAAGTAGCTTATTTCTCTTCTATTTTTCTATTTGGAGGCCTGGGTTTACTTGCTACCCAACTTATAGGCAACAAAAACGGGAAAAAGTAATTATTAATGTATAAGATTATAAACTAAATTATTATGAAAAAAATAGCGATTCTTTCGTTAGTAATGTTACTATTTATTTCCTGTGAATATGAAGAGGGAAAAATAAGAAACCTTAAAGGAACCTGGAGATTTGCAATTGGAGATAACAAGGAATGGGCCAGTCCTGAATTTGATGACAGCAGATGGGATCGTATATACGCTCCGGCTCGCTGGGAAAAGGGTAACTATTACAATTATAACGGGTATGCATGGTACAGGAAAAGTTTCAGGCTGACTCCAAAATATAAGGATTCGAAGCTTTATTTATACCTTGGGAGAATAGACGATGTTGATGAAGTTTATGTAAATGGTAAACTTATTGCCTCAACAGGAAGTTTTCCACCAGACTTTAAAACTGCAGCTACTACTTACAGGAAATATGTTCTGCCATCAGATATAATTGATTTTAATAAAGATAACCTGATAGCTGTCAGGGTATATGATGTTTATGCAGGAGGAGGTATAGTTAGAGGTGATCTGGGAATATATACATCGGGTTTATTAACTGCAGATCTTAATCTTGAAGGTGAATGGAAATTTAAGATCAAAGACAGCCTTATCTGGAAAGAAGTTGATTACCAGGATGAAAACTGGGATGTTCAGACTATACCGGGAATATGGGAAGAGCAGGGCTATGAAGATTATGATGGTTTTGCCTGGTACAGAAAAAGATTTGACTTACCGGCAGATTTAAAATCACAAAAGCTGGTAGCTTTATTTGGTAAAATCGATGATTTGGATCAGGTTTATTTAAATGGAGACCTTCTGGGATATACCGGAGAATTTAATCCCCGGGATGGTGAAATGAGGATCAATGGTGAATACATGGAATTCAGAGGTTACTATATTCCTGATAATATACAACTGCAAGATACCGGCAATGTCATTGCAATAAGGGTATATGATTCACATGGCGTTGGAGGTTTATATGAAGGTCCGGTAGGATTAATAACTCAGGACAATTATACCAGGTACTGGAATTTTAAAGCGAAAAGAAAAAGGAGAACCAGGTTTGATGATTTGATGATCAAATAATAGTATTCTGGTAATATCTGATCCGGGGTTGTTTTAAAAGTTAAGGACATGTTTGAATGTGACCTGCTTTTTGAACAGTCCCGGATTTTTTTTATCATTATTGAATGATAAAAGTGTAATTTTGCGATTGTAATTAACAAAACACAAACTTAAAAACTCTGTAAAATGGAATCCAGGTTTGTTTTCAATATAGAGGATCTATTAACAAAATGGGGCCTTCCTGAAAATTATGTTACGCTTCTCAATATATTATCAGGTATTATTCTGATAGTGATAATTGCAGTTATTACTGACTTTGTTTTAAAAAGAATAATTATAGCATTAATTGAGCGAATAGTTAAAAAGAGTAAAACTGCCTGGGATGATATTTTACTAAACAGAAAGGTTTTAAAACGCCTTTCACATCTTGCACCTGCACTTGTAATATTTTACTCGTTGAGGTTTGTTCTGTATGATTATGAAAGCATTGTGACAATTGTTCAGGAAGCTATTAAAATATATATTATTATTTTAAGCTTAATGATAGTCAATCCCTTAATTAACGGGCTACATAGTATATACCGGACCCTGCCCGTTTCCAAGGATCGTTCAATAGGTGGCTATATACAGGTTGTAAAGATTATTATATATTTAATCGCCATACTGTTAATAATTTCAGTTCTTTTCAATAAAGAATTAACCAGACTTCTGACAGGTTTAGGTGCCATAGCAGCAATATTAATTCTGGTTTTTAAGGATACCATACTCGGATTTGTAGCAAGTATTCAGCTTTCTGCGAATAACATGATTAAAGTCGGTGACTGGATAACAATGCCAAAGTATAATGCTGACGGTACGGTTATTGAGATTAGCCTGCATACTGTTAAAGTTCAGAACTGGGATAAAACGATCATTACTATACCTACTTATGCCCTGGTATCAGACTCATTCACTAACTATAAAGGTATGGAAGAATCCGGGGGAAGAAGAATTAAACGTTCCATTAATATTGATATGAAAAGCGTAAAATTCTGCACCAGGGAAATGGTGGAAAAATTCAGAAAAATTCAATTTTTAAAAGAATACGTTGAGGAAAAACAGTCAGAAATTGAATTATATAATAAAGAGAATAAAATTGACGAATCAGTTATTGTAAACGGTCGCAGAATGACAAATATCGGTACGTTCAGAAAATATCTCGAAAATTATCTTCACCATCATCCGAAAATTCATAATAATATGACCTTCCTTGTACGGCAATTACAGCCAACAGACAAAGGAATACCTATTGAAGTCTATGTTTTCAGCAATGATCAGCGCTGGGCTAACTACGAAAGTATCCAGTCTGATATTTTTGATCATATTCTGGCAGTAATTCCCGAATTTGAATTAAGTGTATTCCAGAGCCCGTCAGGAGATGATTTTCAAAAAGCACTCAGTAGCTGACAAATCTTAAATCGTTAATCTCAAATCGTTAATCTCAAATCGCCTTCCCTCCTCTTTCACCTGTACGTATCCTGATGCATTCTTCCATCGGAGTAATAAATATCTTCCCGTCTCCTACCTCTCCATTTTCGTTTGTTCTGGCAGAGTTAATAATTGTATTTACAGTAATATCAACAAAATCATCATTAACTGCAATTTCCAGTTTTACCTTTGGAATCAATCCCGGCACAATTCTTTTCCCTCTGTATATATGTTCACGAGTTTGCTGGCCGTGCCCGGATACCCTGATAACGGTGATACGGGTGATCTCATTTTCAATCAAAGCTTCGCGGACTTCATCAAGTTTAGTTTCTCTTATTATCGCTGTTATTAACTTCATGATTAAATGAATATTCTGATTTAATATTTTGAATTATATATAATACAGCTAAAGAATATAAAATTCACATTAGCTTGCATTTAACATACCATACCCATGTTCTCCATGATAGGAAGCATCGAGCCCCTGCATTTCATTCTTCGCCGGTGACCTGAAGCCAATAGTTTTATCTACTACTATCATGATTATTAAGGTTAAAACTGCTGCATAGACAATGGATATTAACACTGCTGCAACCTGAACACCCAGCTGCTGCATTATTGTCCAGGTACCACTTTCAGTTAATGATGCAGCTTCAATCATCCAGCTCTTTCTTATAAAGAAGGATAACATAATAGCACCTGTAATTCCTCCAACCCCATGAACTCCAAATGCATCAAGGCTGTCATCATACCCAAGTTTATTCTTTATTAAAATTGCGATATAGCATAAACTTGCAGCAATTACACCCAGAGCCAATGCTCCTGATGGCTGAACTACTCCTGCCGCTGGTGTCACTGCTACCAGGCCAGCCAGTATCCCGCTGGCAAAACCCAATGCAGTGGCCTTACCCTGGTGAAAGCTTTCAATTATCATCCAGGTAATAGCCCCGGCAGCTGCAGCAGCTTGTGTTGCTGTTAATGCCTGTGCAGTATCAAGTCCACTGTTTACGCTGCTTCCTGCATTAAAACCAAACCAGCCAACCCAGAGCAAACCTGCACCAATCATTGTAAGTACAAGGTTACTTGGGGGCATGGATGTTTTAGGATAACCACGTCTTGCACCTAAATATATTGCTGCAACTAATCCGCTAATACCTGCGGATATATGTACTACCGTACCTCCTGCAAAGTCAATTGCCCCGTTTGCACCCATATTAAATAAAAATCCATCCTCGGCCCATACCCAGTGACAAAGTGGATTATAAACCAGTATACCCCATAGTGCAATAAATATTGCATACCCTTTGAAGCTCACTCTTTCTGCAAAGGCCCCGGCGATTAGAGCAGGAGTTATAATTGCAAATTTCCCCTGGAACATTGAAAAAACATAATCAGGCACTCCGTTATTAACTTCCGTATCAATTCCTCTCAGGAATAAAAGGTCGTTACTCCATCCGAACCATCCGCCAAGAGTATTAGGCCCAAAGCACATCCCATAACCGAAAATAACCCATAATACTGTCATTATACCCATGGCAGCAAAACTATGCATCATAGTACCCAGTACATTCTTTGTCCTCACCAGACCACCGTAAAACATTGCCAGTCCGGGTATCATCAGTAACACTAAAGCTGTTGAAGTCAGCATCCAAGCAGTAATTCCTGTATCAACACCATTACCGTCCGAAGCCAGGGTGTTACCTGCAAAAATCAACAGTAATAATACAGTAATCAGAAAAGTCCTTCTTTTAAATACTTCCATGTTAATAGGTTTAAGTAATTATAATTGAAAAAGCAATTAAAAATTAGTGATTTTGTAACTGAAAGTCGTACGTAAAGTGATTAGTATATAATGATTCTTTAAACCAGAATGATGTTATTCTTTTTACATTCCTCAATCATTTCCTTTGGCCATATCCCAGCCTGAATTTCACCGATATGAGCCTTTTTCAGGTAGAACATACAAATTCTTGATTGTCCAAGCCCTCCCCCGACACAAAGTGGCAATTCTCCGGATAAAAGCCTTTTGTGGAACATCAGGTCTTTTCTTTCTGTGGTACCGGTTATTTCAAGCTGCTTAACTAAAGATTCCTTATTAACCCTGATGCCCATTGATGAAATTTCAAATGCATTATTCAATACAGGATTCCATAGAATTATATCCCCGTTAAGTCCTTTATAACCATTTTTAGTTGGTGTAATCCAGTCATCATAGTCAGGCGCCCTTCCATCATGAGGTATACCGTCAGCTAATTTAGCGCCTATGCCAACTACGAATATCGCACCATATTTTTTTACTGCTTCTGTTTCTCTTTCTCTGGGTGTTAAATTCGGATATTCAGCCTGCAATTCCTCGGAGTGTATAATGGTTATTTCGTCAGGAAGTACTGGCTCCATTTGCTTATAATTTTCATAGACTACAAATTCTGTTCTTTTAAGCACCTCATATAGTTTTATGACAATGTATTTCAGAAAATCGAGGTTTCTTTCCTCTTCCTTAATTACTCTTTCCCAGTCCCACTGATCAACGTATAAAGAATGAATATTACTCAAATCTTCATCAGGCCGTATTGCATTCATATCTGTATAAATGCCATAACCATATTTTATATCATAATCTGCCAGGGCCATCCTTTTCCATTTGGCCAGTGAATTTACTACTTCAGCTTCTGAGTCATTCATATCTTTAATCGGGAAAGTTACTTTTCTTTCAACTCCATTCAAGTCATCATTAACTCCTGTTCCTTTTAATACGAATAAAGGTGCTGTAACTCTTCTAAGTCGCAATTCTGACGACAGGTTTTGCTGAAAAGTATCTTTTACCAGCAATATTGCCTGTTCAGTCTGCTTCAAATCAAGCAAAGGTTTATAATTATCCGG
>CP070654.1:660253-665883 GCA_020354785.1 Bacteroidales bacterium | reverse complement strand
GCTTTTTTATTAGTGATATCATTCAGAAAAACTCTGTTTATCTTTTCTACATATATTACTACAGGAATTTTTGTTCAGATTCTTAAAAGAGCTGTTTTTCATGATATTGTCAGGCCCGTCATGTTCTTTAAAGGAGATTTCGATTTGTACCTTGTGGAAGGTGTAAAGATGTATAGCAAATTTAGTTTTCCTTCAGGGCATGCAGCCACAACCTTTGGATTCTTTATTTGTCTTGCATTAATTTCCGGAAACAATTTTATTAAAATATTAAGTTTGCTGCTGGCTTGTATAGTCGGCTATTCAAGAATTTATCTTTCACAACATTTTTTAATTGATGTTTATTTTGGTTCTATAATAGGTGTGATTGGCGGTATTATTTTCTATAATATTGTTTATCTGAAGAAAATAAAATGGCTTGATAGTTCACTGTTAACTTTAAAATGGAAGAAAGATGCTGATTAGAGAGAACAAAGTTATATTCTACCAGTTTTTAATAGCCCTGGTTGCCGGTATATTATTTATTCCATTCCTGGGAGGTGTTCATCTGTTTGACTGGGATGAGATTAATTTTGCAGAATCAGCCAGGGAGATGATTGTTAGCAGGGACTATCTTACAGTGCAAATAAACTTCAAACCTTTCTGGGAAAAACCCCCACTATTTATATGGATGCAGGTTCTGTCCATGAAAATATTCGGGATAAATGAATTTGCGGCCCGTTTTCCCAATGCTGTGTGTGGAATTTTTACTCTGTTATTTTTATTTAATACAGGAAGAAGAATATATAATGAAAAATTCGGATTAATCTGGGTAATGACATATCTGGGAAGTTTTCTTCCTTTCTTTTACTTTAAAACAGGCATCATAGATCCCTGGTTTAACCTTTTTATTTTTTCAGGCATATACTATATTATTCTCTTTACAAGGGATACTGATAAAAAGAAAAACCGGCATCTTGTAATATCTGCAGTACTTATTGGATTAGCGATACTTACAAAAGGACCTGTAGCCTTCTTAATCTTTATTTTAACAATACTTATTTATTTAATTTTTAAGCGTTCAAAATTATCAATTACATTTATAAACGTTCTTGCTTTTGCAGTAATCTTAATACTGGTCGGGGGATTCTGGTTTATATTACAAATTATAAGTGGTAATTTTGACGTTATTGCTGATTTTATAAATTACCAGATCAGGCTTTTCCAGACAAAGGATGCCGGGCATGGTGGTTTCCTGTTGTATCATTTTGTTATCCTGCTTATAGGAGTTTTCCCGGCTTCGATTTTTGCCCTTCCAGGATTTAAGAAACATCCCTCAGATAACTTTTACCAACGCGATTTCATTAAATGGATGATAATCTTATTCTGGGTAGTTCTTATATTATTTACAATCGTCAAAACCAAGATAGTGCATTATTCATCACTTTGCTATTTTCCTCTGACATATCTTGCTGCATTCACAATTTATAAGATTATTAACAAGGAAATTGAATATAAAAAATGGCTTAACTATATACTCGTTCCGTTAGGTGTTATTTACGCTCTTTCTATTATATTAATTCCACATTTTGATAAGTACAAACAACAATTAATTGACACGGGGTGGATAAAGGATGAGTTTGCCATTGGATGTATGCAGGCTGAAGCTGGCTGGTCAGGAATTGAATCAGTAATTAGTATTATTTTGATATCCGGTATCATTGTATTCCTGCTAAGCTGCAAAAGAAAAAACTTTCAGAAAGGTATACTGTCACTGTTTATTGCATCAGCTTTATTTATTTATTCAAGTATCCTGATAATTACACCCGGTATAGAAAAAATTGCACAAAATGCAGTAATTGAGTTTTTAAAGGACAGACACAAAGAGGATGCTTATTTCGGCACTATTGGCTATAAAAGCTATGCTCACTTTTATTATACAAAAAAGCAGGTGCCGGTCAATAAGAAATCACTTAATACTCAATGGTTACTTACAGGTAATATTGATAAAAAAGCTTACTTTTCCATAAAAATTGATAAAAAAGATAAAATTTTACCACTTTATCCCGATCTTGAAGTTCTGTATGAGAAAAATGGATTCTTATTTTGTGTAAGAAATCCGGAAAACATCAACACTAATGATTAATAAAAAGATTATTACAGTTGTCCTTCCGGCCTACAATGCTGAAAGTACATTAGAACAGACCTATAAAGAAATACCTTTTGATATAGTCGATAACGTTATTCTTGTTGATGATTTAAGCAGTGATAAAACTATAGAAAGAGCCAAAGAACTCGGTATTAAATATATTATTGAACATCTGGAAAATAAAGGTTATGGAGGCAACCAGAAAACATGCTATAATAAAGCCCTTGAACTGGAATCTGATATAATTGTTATGCTGCATCCCGACTACCAGTATGATCCCAAACTTATACATTCAATGTGTTATATTATAGCGAACGGAATTTACGAAGTTGTCCTTGGATCCAGAATCCTTGGCAGAGGAGCGCTGAAAGGAGGTATGCCTTTATACAAGTATTTTGCAAACCGTTTGCTGACAATGATTCAGAATATATTAATGGGCCAGAAATTATCTGAATATCATACCGGGTACAGAGCATTTACAAGAAATGTAATAGAGATGATTAATTATAATTCAAATTCGGATGATTTTATTTTTGATAACCAGGTTCTGGCGCAAATATTTTACTCAGGATTTGAAATTGCTGAAATTACATGCCCGACAAAATATTTTAAGGATGCATCATCTATAAATTTCAGAAGAAGTATTAAGTATGGTTTTGGAGTACTAATGGTTTCAATAATGTTTTTTTTACAGAAGTCAGGACTATTCAAATTTAAATTATTTAAAAAGGATTAACTATTTGTTTTCATTATCTATTTTTACAGATTATTTATTTCATATTATAAGTAAAACATGTCTGATAACAGGACTATACAGTTTTTTATTTCATTAGTTTTTTTTATTACTACATATTCCGGCTATTCACAGTCCCATATTATAAAATTTCAAAATTATTCTATTGAAGAAGGCCTGTCGAATCCATATATTCAATGTATATACCAGGACAGAAGGGGATATTTATGGATTGGCACATCAGACGGGTTAAACAGATTTGACGGATATACCTTCAAGATATACAGATTTAACGAGTCAGACACAAATTCATTAAGCGGGGTCCTGGTAAGGGCGATCTATGAAGATTCAAACAGTAATTTATGGATTGGGACTGAAAGAGGCGGGCTATGCCTGTATAGATATGATTTTGATAATTTCCGGAGATTTACAGGTAAAATATATAACAATTATACGCTTACCGGTAAGCAGGTGAATTCCATTGTTGAGGATCACAATAAAAACTTATGGCTTGGCACAAATGACGGATTATATTGTTATCAGCATGAAACAGGATCACTTGCAAAATATTCAAATAATGTCTATGATTCTTCAAGCCTGATTAATGATGTAGTTAATGTAATATATATTGATTCGGACAGCTTGCTGTGGATAGGTACAGACAACGGGCTTGATTATATGGATAAGGAAAACAATAGTTTTGTTCATTTTCAGTTTAATCAGAAAGGGCAGGCTGATTACAGGTATAACCGTGTTATGTCACTTGAGGAAGATTCCTATAATAATATATGGGCAGGAACATATCTGGGAGGACTGAAAAAAATAAATAAAGCTGACAGGTCTTTTACAAATTACATTCTTGAAAAGGATGGATTAAGAAGCCAGACAATCAGGGCAATCCTTGAAGATAGAAATGATAACCTGCTTATAGGCACACGCGGAGGATTATACATATTCAATATAAAGTCCGGCCAGTCAGGTCTTATTGAACATGATGACTATAATCCTTACAGCCTTAGCCATAATTCAGTTTTATCAATATTTAAGGATCAGAAGAGCGATATCTGGATAGGAACAAGAAGCGGACTCAGCTATTTGAATCAAAATATTCAGATATTTAAGCATTATAAATCTGCTTCAAATGACAGAAGATTCCTGAATAATCCGGAAATATGGGAATTTATGGAAGATAGTAAGGGAGATATATGGATTGGAACTGAAGCCGGCGGTGTAAATATTTTTAACAGGGGAAGCGGTGAGTTTATCTATCTTTTTGATACCAGACCTTTTAAGGGTTTTACAGAAAGGAATGTGAAAGCCCTGTTGGAAGACAATTATGGAAGGGTATGGATTGGCACTTTTATGGGAGGAATTATATTGTATGACAGGGAGAAGCAAAATGTATCCGTGTTTAAGAATAACTTTAACGACCCTCATAGCCTTTGTGATGACAGAGTATGGGACATATTTCAGGATAGTGAAAGCCAGATATGGATAGGTACGGAAAATGGACTGGACAGATATGATCCTGAAAGGAAAATATTTGTCCATTATAAGGACAGCTTTGAAGCAAATTATGTAAATAGTATATATGAAGACAGAAACAATAATTTATGGTTCGCATGTGAAATGCGCCCTCTTATAAAATATGATTACAGAACAAATAAAGTTAGTACATATGATTATTCGACACGATTAGTGTACCAGGATAAAAAGGGTTACTACTGGTTAGGAAGCAGGGGTAAAGGTTTGTATAAACTTGACAGTGATTTCAATTTACTCAGAATTTATGATACTTATGATGGCCTGGCCAATAACTCGATTTACGGTATCATTGAAGATAATAATAACATTATCTGGATTTCAACCCTGAATGGATTATCAAAATTCAATCCTGTAAATGAGGAGTTTACAAATTATTTTAAAGATGACGGATTGCAAAGCAACAAGTTTAATTACGAGGCTTTTCTTAAAACAAGTAAAGGTGAAATTTTATTCGGGGGTATAAATGGATTTAACATTTTTAATCCTGCCGATGTAGGGTTAAATATCTTTGAACCTAATGTAGTGTTTACAGATTTCAGAGTATTTAATAAATCTGTTAATATCAGGCAGGAATACGATGATCATATTTTGCTTGAAAAACACGTAAACGAAACAGAAAAGATAGAAATTCCTTACAGTATTTCAGTATTTACTATTGAATTCTCTGCCCTTAATTTCGAATCTCCCTTAGACAATCAATATGCTTACATGTTAGAAGGTTTTGAAGACTCATGGAACTATGTGAAGAAACAAAAAAGTGCAACATATACAAACCTTGATCCGGGTGAATATATTTTCTATGTTAAAGCATCAAATAATGACAATATATGGAATGAAACACCGCGGGAATTGAACATTACAGTATTACCTCCTTACTGGAAGACAATCTGGTTTAAGCTGCTTCTGGTTCTTATAATAGGGGCATCGATATACCTCATAATAATTATACTTACAAACAGGGCTAAGCTCAAGAATCAGATAGTATTTGAGAGAATGCAGGCCCAGCGTATGCACGAACTGGATATGATGAAATTTAAGTTTTTTACTAATATCTCCCATGAAATACGTACTCCACTGAGCCTGATTAGCAGTCCGCTCGAGCATCTATTAGCCAGCAGCAAGGTTGCTGATGAGACCAAGGACCATCTAAAGATTATGCAGAGGAACGCAAAACGGCTGCTTTCCCTTGTTAACCAGCTTATGGAGTATAGAAAATTAGAGGCGGGC
>CP070654.1:654463-660153 GCA_020354785.1 Bacteroidales bacterium | reverse complement strand
CTGGTCATTAAGATATAAAAGAAGAGAATCTGCTTTTTTGACAACTGCAGCAAAATACCAGATATCTGGATTAATAGGTCGGGGAGTTAAGTCGGTCCATTTACCATAGGGGCCTCCTAATGTTAAATGCAAGTCACCTGCCCAGCCATTCATCGGACAGAGATACAGTGTACGAACATCAGGAAGTGCATTTCCAAAGCTGAAAACACGCTGCCAGGCATTGCCACCTGCCCATTTAAAGTAGCAGGTAATTGTAACATCATTAACACTCTCCATTAAACCTACAGGAAGTTGAACAAAACCTGATTCACCATCCAGTTGCATCACCTGTCCCCTGATTTGATCATTCACAAAACTCACACCCTCATTTGTAATTCCATGCTGGGTGCCAAGTTCATCATTTGCATTATTATCCAAAGGCCACCAGGCTTCCTCGTATTGTGGAGTGTAAAGCTCCATAACCTCCTCTTCTGTCAGAGCACTTTTGTATAATCTCACGTCATCTATCATTCCGTTAAATGTTGCATCAGGCCAGTGACTTTTACCCAGCCAGTTTGCACTATCCGGGAATAGATCTCCGGGAACCAGAAAAGTAGTATCTGCAGCAATAAGCTGGTCATTAAGATATAAGAGAAGAGAATCTGCTTTTTTAACAACTGCAGCAAAATACCAGACATCGGGTTTAATAGGTCGGGGAGTCAGGTCGGTCCATTTACCATATGGTCCTCCCAATGTTAAATGCAAGTCACCATCCCAACCATTCATCGGGCAAAGATACAGTGTACGAACATCAGGAAGTGCATTTCCAAAGCTGAAGACACGCTGCCAGGCTGCACCTCCTGCCCACTTAAAATAGCAGGTAATTGTAACATCGGTAACATTCTCCATCAAACCTACAGGAAGCTGAACAAAACCAGAATCACCATCAAAATTAGCAACCTGTCCCCTGACTTTATCATTAACAAAACTCACTCCGCCATTAGGTGTTCCATGTTGAGTGCCAACAGTATCGTTTGCATCAACATTTAATGGCCAGTGGACATCTTGAGCATTACTAACAGTAATACATATTAGTAATGCAAAGCATGTAAGCAAAAATGTTTTCATAGGCTTAATATTTATGGTTAGCAAATAATATTTAAGAATAATAAATCAAATTTTAAAATCCGGTTCTACCTTATTTTCCCCTTCATCATAGTAAATGAATGAGGCGGAAAAGAATAAATCAGGCTGTTCCCTTTGGCTTTAATACCAGGCTTTTTTTCAGTCTTTACTGTTTCTACTCCAAAATCATTCTTTGATTTTATATCGGGGCCGTTTACTTCATATACTTCAAAATTGCCTGAGAAATCACCTGTCTGGCATATAATTTCGGTTGAAATTGCCTTATCTTTATTACGGTTTACCACACAAAGAATTACCTCTCCTTCATTATAGGTTGCTGACACGTCAAGGTAAGGTACATCTGATTGTTTTGTCCTGCTTTCACCAAGTCCTATAAAGAATTCATCCGTGTCATAGGTTTCACAGTCCACAAATACGTCGAGTGATGTTCCGTATACATTACTGGCAAAAAGTTGAAGGGGATAGTAGATCGTTTGTTTGAACATACCTGTTTCGCTGGTAAATATGGGCGCTATAACATTAACAAGCTGCGCCATATTTGCCATTTTTACTATATCTGCGTTACGCACAAAGACATTTAGGAAACCTGCAATAACAAGTGCATCTTCAAGGTTATAGTGTTCTTCCAGGGCACGAGTACCCCTCATTGACTGCGAGGTTCTGGCACGATACCATACATTATATTCATCCCAGGCAATATAAATAGGATCGCGGCCTCTTCTGCGTGCTTTATGCATCTCCTCAAGTATCATACCTTTAACTACCTGTGTACGCTGCTCCATAACCTGGGGCGTTGACATAAAGTTGTAATAGTTGTTTTCAGGATTTCCCACATAAATATGCAGGGCAATATAGTCAACAACATCCCTTAATTCGTGAAGAATTGTAGCGTTCCATTCATCAGGGTCAGCATTAGGCCTGTAATTCGAGGAACCTGCTGCAATAAATTTAATTGACGGATCGGTAAGCCGCATAAGTTTAGCTGCTTCACGAGCCTTCTTGCTGTAATCCTCGGAATTCAGATGTCCCATCTGCCAGAAGCCGTCCATCTCGTTTCCGAGACTCCAGTATTTTATATTATGAGGCTCAGGGTAACCGTGTTTCTTTCTCAATTCGGCATAATACGGGCCTTCTTTAACATTGCAGTATTCAACCCATCTCTGGGCTTCTTCAATTGTCCCTGTTCCCATATTAACCGCAAAATAGGGTTCGGTCCCGATTTCTCTGGCAAAATCAACAAATTCGTTTGTCCCAAATTCGTTAGTCTCCAGCCTTGCCCATGCAAGTTCCATCCTGGGAATACGTTCCGGTCCTACTCCATCAAGCCAGTGATAATTAGACACGAAATTTCCGCCAGGATAGCGTGTTATAGATACATTTAATCCTTTTACAGCCTCAAGCACATCTTTTCTGAAGCCATTTTCATCTGACAGTGGAGAGCCTTTTTCATAAATTCCGCCGTATACACAACGTCCCAGGTGTTCAACAAAATTTCCGTAGATATTCTTGTTTACTTCACCGATAGTACGGTCAATATCTATTTTAATTCTTGCATCCTGGGCAAAAAGATTTCCGCTTGACATTATACATAACAAGAGAAATCCACCTAACCATTTTATAACATTATTTATCATGTTAGAATATTTATTAATTATTATTAATTATAATATTTATTATTTATTCTTCTATCACAGGCCAGCCTGCTTCATCCCATGCCATTTTTTTTATCCGCAGCTTGGGTTTGCCGTTGTCTGATGCGTCGTAAGCGTGAAAAACAAGGTAGTCAGTCCCATCAAAAGTATATGCCGAATTATGGCCTACTCCGGGCCATGCATCACTACCTCCCAGAACAAGGGTGCCTCCTCCCTCAAGCATCGGTACGCCGTCACGATCAATATAGGGCCCGGTTATTTTCCCGGACCTGCCAATCATTATTTTATAATTACTTTTCAAGCCTCTGCAACAATAATCAAAAGAAACAAACAGGTAATAGTATTTCCCCTTTTTGAAAATAAAGGGTGCTTCTATTGCTCCCTTACCGGGATCATAGTCATCTGTTTTTATATCGCGTGGGCGCCTGGCTATTGTATACCATTCCTGTGGATCTGCAATTCCTTTAAGGTCGTCCCTTAGTTTAACCATTTTCATGCCGGCCCAGAAGGATCCGAAATTTAACCATGGTGTGCCTGATTCATCAAAAGCCAAATTTGGATCGATCGCGTTCCATAGGTCCCGACCCGGAACTGACTGGATTATTTTTCCCTGATCTGCCCACATAAAATCAGGATCATCAGGATCTAATGTTTTATTTACTGCCAGTCCTATACAGGAAGTATTTTTCCCAAATGCCGATACGGAATAATACAGGTAATAACTGCCATTATAGTAAGAAATATCAGGAGCCCATATATGGCCTTTAAATCCAGGTACGGCTTTCACTGCCCATTCAGGAGGATCTTTAAAGACAGATTCTTCACGTTTCCAGTTAACCATATCCTTTGACGACCATACTGTTATGCCCCACCCTGTATTAAATAAGTAATAGGTGTTATCCTGCTGAATCATTACCGGATCATGTACTGTAATATTTTCTTCCTGAGCACAGGCAAGAGGAATAAAACTGAAATAGAGCATTATTGGCAGAATTGCCTTCAGGTTTATCCGCCAACTATATTTTCTATTCAGGACTGGCATTATAATTAATATTTTTTTATTTTATCTCCAGGACAATTATAGATTTGGCCGGTATTGTACCGGCAACCTCATTTTTATTCATTTTAATGTCTTCAAAGACTGCCGGCTTTAAATTTTCCGGATCATCAAAGGTGTTGTGATCAGTAAAATTATCTGAGGTCAGTATGCGCCCGCTAATCTTTGAAAACTTGGTCCCTCTCATATCGAGAGTTAATTCGATATCTTTTTCAGGATGAATATTAACAATAGAAATATGTATAATACCATCTGCATCCATAGATGCTGAAGCACTTAGTGAAGGCAGTTTTTTACCGTCATATTCATAATCGCCGCATTTAAGATTCAGGGGCAACAAGGTTGCATCATGATGTACTTTGTACATTTCAAAAATATGATAAGTGGGAGTGAGCAGGATTTTATCTTCCTTTGTAAATATTAAGGCCTGCAAGACGTTTACTGTTTGCGCAATGTTTGCCATTTTTACCCTCTCACAGCGTTCGTTGAGATAGTTAAGTGATAACCCTGCAACAAGAGCATCGCGAAGAGTATTTTGCTGGAACAGGAATCCCGGATTTGTTCCAGGTTCGACATTGTACCAGGTTCCCCATTCGTCAAAAACAAGGGCAACTCTTTTCTCAGGATCATATTTATCCATTATAGTAATATGCTTGTCAATAACTTCTGCAATGTTTAAACACCTGTCCAGAATATCGAAATACAGATCTTCACCAAATTCTGTTGCCGATCCTTTATTCCGCCAGTTGGTAGTATAATAGTGCAGTGAAATTCCCCACATCATCCAGTGCGGAATTTTTTTCATCAGCGTTTCTGTCCAGTTTAAATCATTGGAATTTGCACCTCCTGCAATTTTTCGCAGCCTGTTTTCACCATAGTTTCGGCAGAATGTGGCATACCTTTTATACTGGTCGGCATAAAATTCAGCTGTCATATGTCCTCCGCATCCCCAGTTTTCATTTCCAACATCCCAGTATTTTATACCCCAGGCTTTTTCCTGTCCGTTTTTACGGCGTAAGTCGGCCATAGGACTGATATTATCTGAATTTATATATTCCACCCATTTAGACATTTCTTCGACAGTTCCGCTGCCTACATTTCCGCATATAACAGGTTCTGTGTTTAATTGCTGGCAAAGATCAAAAAATTCATGGGTGCCGAAACTATTATCTTCGGTAACACCACCCCAGTGGGTATTAATCATTTCGGGGCGATCTTCCCTCGGTCCGATGCCATCCATCCAGTGGTATTCATCTGCAAAGCAACCTCCGGGCCATCTGAGATTTGGGATATTTGTTTTTTTTAACGCTTCAACCACATCATTGCGAATACCTCTTGTATTGGGTATCTCTGAATCTTCTCCAACCCAGTAGCCGCCATAAATACAATTACCAAGGTGTTCGGAAAAATGCCCGTAAATGTGTTTACTAATTACATGTACACCTAAATCTGCATTTACTACGATTTTTGCCTTTTGCTGATTATCAGTTGCTTGTCCCATTAATGGGAAGAAATAAAGTGACAACAGAGATACAGCAAAGCCGAGTACTATTTTTTTAATATTTATTTTGGTGATCATAATGTAAGTTATTAGAGGTTAAATGATTAAAAAGATGCTACCATATTATGTATATATAGTAAATATTAGAAAGTCTGGCAAAAGATATCCACTCGTTCAATAATATGAATCGTCAATATTTAATATTTTAGAGACTTTCCGTCGGGTTATCAAACGGAAAGTCTCTTAAAAGAACATAATCGAAATTTTAATACTTATCTGATTGAAATCTTTGTCTGATAAGTATCATTGTCACTTTGTATCCTAACAATGTAAAGATTTTCCGGGAGGTTAGGAT
>CP070654.1:648585-654363 GCA_020354785.1 Bacteroidales bacterium | reverse complement strand
CCTCATATTTGTAAAAGGTCCCCGAACGCCCTGTAAATGACTGATGATCAAAGATTTTTTCAAATATGTCAAGGATTAGCTTATAGTCTTTCTCAACAAGTTCCTTATAATTTTTCTTAAGTCTATCCAGGCTTTCCCTTAACATTGCAGCATTACGGAATGCGCCGTTAAAATGCAGGTTACCTTTTACATCTTTTAAGACTATATTTCTGTTATTATCTTTAATAAGCTTTTTAATAAGCTCTGACTTCTCAGCCAGCCTGGCAGGAATATTATTCTTTTCAATAAACCTGTCAAGCTGACGATCAGGATACAGTGTATAGCTGTTTTGATCCTTACGGTACATCTTACTGGCCCGAAGAGCATCCAGCAAATCTACTACCTCGTCAGTATTTAAAAATCCTGAACTTAATATTGCAACCTGTCCTTCCAGCATTTCATAAAGATACCTGATACTTATACCTCCGTTACTCTCAACTTTCATCAGGTTATAAGCATGGTATAAACCATCTCCCCTCTTATTTGCTATTATGGAGTGATCAATATAGTCCAGTGTAATTTTAAAGAATTCCAGTAATTCATTTACAGGAATGTTGATTTTCTTTCCGCTGATACTATTACTGTATATCTTTTCCCTGTAATCACTTCCTGCCCTTCCCAGCATATCAAGGATATCTTTACGGACTTTATCTGAGACTTTACTTCCCAGCAGCTTTTTATTACCGGCAAATGTTTTATTTATATCACTTAAAAGCCCGGCTACTTCCTCTGATATCAATACTCCCTTTAATCCCGATGATTCAAACATATTAAGGCAAAACGATACCAGTCGCCGCATGTAGTATAGTGTTACCATTGACACTCCTGAACCAACAAGTGCATTATTTGCATCATTCCATTCAGGTCGCTGGGTATTCATCCATATGCCGGCTTCAGGGATAAAATTACTTAATTTGGCAAGGAGCGAGACCAATAGCTTTTCTGTAAGATTGACTTTATAAATTTCACCGTCCCTTACAAATAATAATTTACCATCGGCTCCTGTTTTATCAACCCTCTTCCTGATCTGGATATCTGTCTCCTCGATAAAATCAATAGTATTTTGCGGATTTTTCAGCAGCGAATCATAAGGTTTTATGCGGTAAGGTACATTGGCATAAACAAACATATCACTGGCAAGGAATTCTTCCAGTTTTCCCGGATGATACCGTTCAGAAATTTCAAGAAGTTTAAGTAAATATATAACCTGGTGATCACCCCAGTAGCCAATATTAGACCATGGATCAGAGGGATCAATTACTTCCCAGTCTATGCCCTCACGTGTAATCCTGTAAGCATTATACCCGTCAGCTGTTGATGCATTCACAAATCTGCAAATCATACTCTCTATAAAGCCAGGAAAAGATAAAGCAAGGGCTTCCCAGTTTTGAAAAATATCCCGCCAGTTTCCCTGATAATTTAATGATTTAGTGCCGTCCTCATTCTTTGTCTCAATAGAAAATAAATTCCATGGGCGGCTTGGATCTCCATGCCTCCTGCTGAAAGTTAGCGGTAAATATTCGTAGCAAATACGCATTAAATCACTGTTTCCGGAATTTTCAGCTTTTTTTATTAAGTCACTATAATTAAATGTCGGGTTTAATTCCTCAACAAAAGCCCTGTAATCGTCAGCCAGCTTCCTGTTGAAATGTCTTAAGTAGCTTAAAAAGTCTTCTTTGTCAATTTTATAATTATTATCAAAAATACCACCCCTCATTACATTAAAGAGAACGTTTGAGAAATGCCTGGAAGATACAAGCTTATCGCCGGTCATTTGCAAACCGTCTGCACTGGCAACAATTTTCACCAGGTTTTCAGTTCCTGTACTTATATCTTCTTCCAGAAGATTCTCAATGTTATGACCTGAATTCAATAAATCTTCCAGGGCTTTTATATCAGTAATATCCTGGTTAATTTCAGCTACTGTATACCAGTGTTTCGCAACTCCAGGTTCAAGTGAAAATGTGGCATTTATGAAATAACTCCCTCGTAGTGCCCGTATATCAGCTTCTTCAGTAATATCTTTACCATTTCTGAAATTATTCACCTGGCTTGAAGACAATAACCGTTTTGCATGCTTTAATCCGGTTGCCCATACAGTTGTTGCCTTTAAGCCTTCACTTGGTTCTGCCTTATCGGTAGGAATTGAACTAAGGTAATAAATTCCAATGCATGAAGGTTTTAACAGCTCATTTTTCTTATAAGCATCAACAAGGGTGCTGTATTCATTTTGCAGTACACGGGTGATACCATATGGAAGGATATTCTGTATGCCATCCAGGATCTCTGCCTCTGCTTCCTGCCCTGAGCTATTAATTATTTCCGACTTCTTCACAAATCCGTATTTATCAGAGTTACACCAGCTATATAAGAAAGTAATTCCCAAATCAATATTTTCCTCCTCGAAAACCAGCTTATTATTATAAGTATTCTTATACAGGTTTCTTTTTACAGCATACTGGTTTTCACATTTGCCGGAGAAGGGCTCCCATAAAAAAGTCCTGTTATCTTTTTTAATAAATATTATGGTTTTATTGCCTGTAATTTCCGGGGAACCGGTTATCTTATCATCTGTATAATATGGAAAAAGTGCATTATCAGGATTTTTTCTCCCTGCTGAAAGTGCCCCGTTGCTAGAAATGAACATCCAGTGGTCAGAGTCGCTGACGATGCTCATAAAAAACGGGGGCATATTGTCGTAATTCTCTATTTTGTAAAATCTTTCGCCTTCAAGGTCAACATATTTGCCTTTAACTTCATTCTCATTAAAATGCAGCTGGTTTCTACCGGCAAATATTGATTTCTTTTGCATCAGGATAGTCTTAAAATTATTTTAAAAATAAGAAATTTTCTTCCATGAGTTTTCCGGGATCTCCTCCAATAAATATAGTAAAATATCCTTTTTCCGTAATCCATTTATTATCTTTCCCTACAAAGGCCAGGTCAGTTTCCGATAAAATAAACTCTATAGTTTTTATTTCTCCGGGTTCCAGATTAATCTTTCTAAAACGGACAAGTTTTTTTACATCGGGCGATACAGAGCATACCTGGTCTTTAATATAAAGCTCAACAATTTCTTTGCCTGCCTGGTTTCCTGTATTAGACACATCAATGGTTATGTGAAGACTATCACCGGCAGCTAAAGTATCAGCTGACAATTCAAGGTTGCTATATTCAAATGTGGTATAACTTAGTCCGTATCCAAATTCATATTGAGGATAGAATCCGTTAAATCTCCAGCTCTTATCTCTGATATCGGCTTTTTTATGCCAGTATGTTAATGCATTGCCTGTATATTTCGGATAGGTAAAGGGCAGTTTCCCGCTGGGATTTACATCACCGAAAATAATATCGGCGACAGCTCTGCCTCCTTCATCTCCGGGCAGGTATGCAAGTAATATTCCCTGCACAAGAGGTTCAATATCCCTGATAATTCTGGGACGTCCCTCAACAAGAACAAGAATTACAGGTTTTCCAGCCTTAGCCAGCTCTTTAACAAGGTTTTGCTGCGCTTGGGGCATAGTCAGTTCATCAATATCAGACGGTTTTTCCGCTGCAGGAAATTCACCGAGGCAGGCAATAATATAATCCGCACCGCCGGCAGCTCTGACAGCTTTTTTTGTATTAATATCATCTTCATAGCCTGTACCCTGTATAAATTTTACATTGCCTCTCCCTGCCTTATTAATTACAGCATCCAGTATCGTTTGTTTTTCAGGATTATTAAACGAGGTATCCTGCCCCTGGAATGTTCTTGACCAGCCGCCATTGATGTAATTCATTGAGTTTGATGCAACTCCCGTAACTAAAATCTTACTGCCTCCGGGCAGTGGTAATAAATTTTCATTTTTAAGTAATGTAATACACTCCGATGCTGCCTTATAATTGTCTTCTGCTAATTTCTCCGAACCAAAATCCTTGTAGAAATCAGGGTTACTGTACGGATTCTCAAATAATCCTATTTTAAATTTTACTTGCAATATCCTTCTTACAGCATCATCTATTCTGCCCACTGGGATCTCTCCCGTATTTACCAGCTCAACCAGTATATCTGAAACATCGGCATTATAAGGATTCATAATCATATCCAGTCCTGCCAGTATTGCCTGCTTTGTTGCTTCTTTTTTGTCATGCGCAACCTGATGGGCATCAACCAGAAAATCTATATCACTGAAATCGGAAACGGTAAAACCCTGAAATCCCAGTTCCTCCTTTAATATATCTGTTAAATAATACTTGTTAATATGGCATGGTATACCATTAACAGAATTTGAGCTCAACATTATTGTTAATGCCCCGTATTTTATAGCTGCAGTAAACGGCGGCAAATAATACTGACGTAAATTATTCTCAGGAATTAATGCATTTGCCCTGTCTTTACCATTTACCGCAGCTCCATAACCTATATAGTGCTTTAAGCAAACTGTAACTTTTGTTGTATCGGATATACTATTTCCCTGGGCGCCCATAATATAAGCATTTGACAATTGAGATATCAGGTAAGGATCCTCACCAAAACTTTCGTACATTCTTCCCCATAATGGTTGTGAAGCCACATCAATAACAGGTGCGTAATTCCACGGAATTGAAGCGGCTCTCAGCTCATACGCAGTAATCTCTCCTGCCCTCCCGGCTAACTCAGTATTCCATGAAGCAGCCAGTCCAATTTGCTGGGGCAGCATAGTTGAATGATTAACAAAGTTAGCACCGTGTACTCCGTCTATACCATAAATAACAGGAATGCTGTGCCTCGTATTATTTATAGCATAATCCTGAATCTGTTTTATGAGCCTGTGCCATTCATCTTTGTCAGGCGGATACCCGGGAGTGTTATGAACTGAACCTACACCGTATTTGCCAATATACATTGCAAGTTTTGCCGTGTCAATAATAGCAGTATCCCTTGGGGCATAATAAACATCTCCCTCAAGTATGGCTGGCAACCCGATATTAACCATCTGGCCCACTTTTTCTTCAAGTGTCATTTCCGATAATAATTTCCCGACCTTCTCATCAATATTATCAATTTCCTTTTCCCCCTGACTGCAGGATATAACAAAAGATAAGATAAAAGGGGTTATCAATGCTTTAATAAAAAGCATTTTCTTTACTTGTAACATTTTCATTATTAGCACTTTTTAAAGATAATATACTTCATATTCTCTCACCCAGCTCATTGATTTTCCGGCGGGCAGATCAATTTTAACAAATATTTCGGGGCTGACAACATGCGTGTTTCCCCAGAGATTTATTTTTTCAGGAACAAAATTCCCGGATTCTTTAATGCCTACTCCTAATTCCGTATTTTCCAGGGACCATGATGCCCTGACGTTTTTACCGGTATTCACGGAACCTATAAAAAACTGATTCTTAAATTCCGAACTCCAGCTTATACAGTTGTTATTGAATTGTAAAACTTTATTCGGATCAACTAATTCCTGAATATTTTCCTTATCTATACTGAAAGGAAACCGTAATTTATATTCACCATTAATTCTTCTTCTGTTGATAGCCAGAAAATTATGGCAATACTCATTAGTCCGTACGGTCTTATCCCCTGTATTTTTCAGGTTATAATAGATGGTTAATACATTGTTTTTGACAGATATATTTTTTGTCAGTTCAACTGCATAACCATTACATAGTGTCGGATATGCAATGAATATTACATATTGTTTATCGGATTTATATAATGATTTGAATGGGGAGACTTTATAGCTCTTAAAGAAATCATAGGAT
>CP070654.1:642674-648485 GCA_020354785.1 Bacteroidales bacterium | reverse complement strand
CCTTTTGTTTATCCTACTCTTTGTCGCCTACCTTGCAATTATCTGGGCAATCGCCCACAGGCCTTATCAGCGTTTGTTTGGAACTAAGGTCTCAAAACGCTCCTATGTGGTGTCCAACATCTCCTTCCATCTTCCAGTTATCCTGCCATGGCTTCTGATCTCTGCAGGAATCGATATCATCAACCTCCTCCCTTTTGATACCCCCAAGCACTTCCTGGCAACACCAGAAGGACAGGTCATTTTCTTCTTCTGTTTCCTGGCAGCCCTCATTGTTGTGGCGCCTTCTCTGATTAAGCTCTTCTGGCAATGTCGTCCCCTTCCGCCGGGGCCCAAACGCAAGCGGATCGAAGCGATGTGTGAGAAAGCCAGGCTTGGATACAATAATATTTTGAGGTGGCCCATCTTCGAGGGGAGGCTTCTCACAGCTGGTGTCATGGGATTAGTGAAAAGATTTCGTTATATCCTTGTAACCGAGAGCCTGCTGCAGATTTTGAACGACGATGAAATCGACGCAGTCATGGCCCATGAAATCGGCCATATTCAGAAAAAACATCTTGTCTTTTACCTTATATTTTTCTTAGGTTTTATCCTCCTCTCATATGCCGTTTTCGATCTGGTACTTTATGCTATCCTCTATGGGAACCTGGCATTTCCAAGCGCGCGGAACCCCTGGGCGGAACCATCCACCCTCACGTCCGTCCTCTTTACTAAACTAACATCTTAAATCAGACTTATAATTAATTTCCAGATAAGCAGGCAAGAAATGCATAGCACCCTGCAAATCAGGTTCTGCAATCTATGAATTAACTATTCCTCTTAACAATCTGCCTAGTATATCAGCTCCTGTTATAATTTGTTTTTTCTCTCCCCAGAGTAATATTATATCCTGATCAATTACATCATCCTCCTGGGATTCCGGAGTTATTTTTAACTGATGGATTATATCTCCTAATTTAATTGAGGGGTCATTTACAATTATTGGGTGGTGACAATAATCTAATGGATCTGGTTTAATCCTGTCAAACAAAGCTGTACGAAGGAACCCGTCAGAATCCATTACCATAACCGGAACATCTTTGTAGTTTGTAATTATTACCCATTTTTCCCCGGATGCATTTATTTTTTTCAGAAAAGGATCGTCCGGAGATTTTTTATAATCTGCAAAAACAGGAATATTATTTTTGCAGGGTAATTTAATAATACTTTCCGGATTGATAAGTTCACCTTCCTGACTTATTAACAAATCATCCAGGGCTAAAAAATTTATAGCACCTATTCCTTCAACATGATTAATTTCAGCACTATCTTCCTTAATATGTTTGCTTATTAATTGCTGCAGACTTTTTTCCTTGAAGTAGTGAATGCTTTCAGGCCCTAACCACCAGTTTAAAAGTATTGCACTGGATTTTGTAACAGGGAAAAGTAAATATTGATAAATCCTCATTACCGGTGCAAGAAAAGAGGCCATTTTTAATGCATGCCTTGAGAAGTAAGCCTGGGGAACAATTTCACCAACTATTGTGATTAAAAATGTTGAAAATATAAAAGCACTTATACCTGCCATTACTGATTTTGAAAGTAGAGTAAGCAATACATTAATACCAACATTTCCCCACAAAATAGTAGTGAGTAAAAAATTAGAGTCCTTCCGCATATGCAATACCTTTATTGCAGACTGGTTATTGTTAGCTGCTTCAACTTCAAGCCTGAGCCTTGGAATGCTGAAGAAAGCAAGGTTCAGACCTGAGAACATTGCAGATTGAGAAATACAGAATATAATTCCAATCCATGTAAGGGTATTTGTACCTATGATTTCAGCCATAACTTATACCGATAACAAAATCGTAAATACAGTTATTTCAGAGTAAATGTTGTAGTTCCCAGTTTTTGTTTATCTGTAAACAGTTCAACAAGATATAAGCCGGGTTTTAACAGTTTCTCGGATTTAAATGAAATACAAACATTCATTTTTTCATTTTTATAATTTACAATTTCATTCCTGGAATATTCTGCATCTTTTTTATACACCGGATGAAAAAATGTGTTTGATGTATTATCATGTTCTTTCAAGACGTTTGCATCCGGAGAAATTATTCTTAAATAAACATCCAGAAATCCGGGTTCAATGATCTTATTCTCAAGAATATCAAAACATACCTTTAATACGCTGGTTTTTTTTGCCATAGCAGTTTTTTGCCTTTTGCCATATGTATTTTCCTTTAAAGGCACAGCCATGGTATTTTCAAGAGCAAGTGCTTCAGCAAGGCCAACTTTTTCGGAAAGTATCTCAATTTCATCTTCCATTTCCTCAATCTTGCTGTTTAATATTGAATTTATATCTCTTTCAACAAGCAATGAATCAATTACTTCAAGGTAATCATCTTTTATTTCTCTGATTTCGTTACTTAGTTCTTTATTTTCCTTTTCAATATTAATATTTTGTGACATTAACCTGGCAATCTTTGATTCTTTTTCGATAATCTTAATACTTGCATCTTTAACTACTGAATCCAGTTTTGCTGATATGCCTTTATATTTATTGATTTCAATTCTGGCTTCTCTGATTTCCTTTTTGAATTTTTCGTTTTGCAGAATCAGTATTTTATTTTTTTTCCCGCTAAAATGTTGAACCAGTATTATTATAATTAGTAAAGAGGCTATCACAGCCATTACTTTGATAACCAGATTTTGTCTATTTTTTAAGTTTGTATTCATTCTGTTTAAAATTAATTATTAATAAGAGCATTTGTATTCATTTCGAATATTATTCATGTTTGATTATTAAATCCTGATTATTGAATGAATGTAATATTTAAATGGGTTTTAGTTTTTATACTATAATAAAATCATTTTCGATATTCAGTAATTCAATAATCTCGTAAAAATCTTGTGAAACATTTCTTAGAATGAATCTTTTATGTTTGCGCCTGGCAAATTTTCTTAGTGTAACAAGTATCTGGGCGCCATAAGTATCAATAAATTCAAGACCTTCCAGATCTATGATAATGTTATTGATTTTTGGATTAACTATGCTTCTCAGAACTTTAATCTTTATCCTGTTTGCATTTTTAACACTTATGCGTTCAACATTCTCAAAAGAGAAAACCGCATCTTTACCTGTTATTATTTTCTGGATCATTTTTCCTTTAATTGAAATTGCCCTCTGCAATAAAAAAGGTCCCTGTGCAAATGCAGAAACCAACCACAAAATTATAAATATTTAATTTGATTAATAAGATTTAATCCTGGTTTATTTTTAATTAAAAAAGGCAGGTTTAACCTGCCTGATTATTTTAAGATATTTTAATTTCCCTTGCAGGTTTTGGCTTTGCTTCCTCTTTCTTTGGGAGGTTAATACAAAGAACCCCATCACAGTATTTGGCTGAAATCTTATCACCATCAACTTCATGTTCGGGAATTGTGAAAGTCCTCTGAAAAGATTGATAACTAAATTCCCTGCGGGTATAACTGCCTTTCTTCTCATTTTTCTTTTCTGATTTCCTTTCAGAAGAAATAGTCAGTTGATTTTTGTCAAGGTCGATTTTAAAATCTTCCTTTGTCATCCCCGGAGCAGCTACTTCAATCTGATAATCATTCTCAGATTCAATAACATTAACTGCGGGTAAAGTAGTATTTGTTGTCGAGAAATTGGAAGAAGTCCAATCCAGCCAATCCCTTGACATAAGATTGTCAATTAATGAGGGGATTGAACGCTTATTTTACCAGAAGTTTGATATTATTCACGTAATTCTTTGATCGTACTGAACAAATGTAAACACCTGGATTAACATTTACACCATTTTGATTCCGGGCTTCCCAGTTTATAGTATGTAAACCGGCAGATAAATAGTTATCCAGCAGTGATGAGATTAGTTTTCCGCTTAAGTCGTAAATATCAACAGTAGTTCTTGAGGTAACAGGTATTTCAAACTCAATTTGAGCCAAGCTGATAACCGGGTTGGGATATGCCCTTAGTATTAATTCTTTGCCAGATGAATTTTCAGTTAAATTATTAATGGCAGTTTTATCAGTATAAAATTTAAGACCATCCACCCTGTTACCTGAATATTCTGTTGAGGCTTCTACTTCACATATGTTCAAAGCAAAGCTGTAATCACCATATTCATTTAATGTTTTTACAAGTAGTTTATTCTCTCCCTGTTTTATATTAATTTTCTCTTTTCTGGTGATAATAGTATTATCTCCATATACGTTGATCCCTGAAAATGAGTAAACTTGTTCACCATTTATATAAATGTACATGTCTTCATGTGTGCCAAGCCAGAGCTCGGCTTCCTGGTCTTTGGGAGCATAAAAATACGAAAAAGCATATGTTACAATATCTGACTGGTCGTTATAGTAACTTAAAAGATCTATTCTGTCATCAAAAAAGTAAACCGGTTGTGACCAGTTGTTTTCTCCTGCCACTGGTTCAAGTGTAGCTTCATTTTCTATATATTGCGGTGTAATTTCCGTACCGCTGAATGCTTGTGATAATACCCATGTACGGTTGCTCTGCCCGAATAATCCGTTTGCGGCAAGATTTTTCTTTACCTGTTTTTTAACATCATTTATGTTGGCGCCGGTAATTTCAATCTGGTCAGGATTGTTTGTGCCCAGACCAATTTTTTCAGCCAGTGTAATGTGTGCAATATCATCGGGATTAAGACAAAACAATTTTGCACAAATATGATCCACCGCAACCGGGTCGGCACCTGCAATAATAGTATTAAACCTTACCTGGTTGGGATTGTATTTGTCGTAAGCTTTATACGTTTCCAGGCACATCAGGGCATCTACGACCACGAAATCGATATCAGCAATAGTGGATAAATCTACAATTTCTTCTGTTGTCCATCTTCTGTGTGCAACATCGTGTACAAGACCCCCATAATGTTGAGTGCCTGCGCATTTGTTGTATCCGTAATATGCTGCAGGTGCGGTTCCAATCTGGTTTTTAAGTGCACTGGTTATTCCTGTGTCATGAATTTTAAGTACGGGGATCGATATATAGACATCGGCATCAAGTTCCGCGTTATGTACGTAATATGTTTTATTGTGAGGGGCCGCCGTCCCCAGGTTTCCTAAATTAACAGCTTCAAGATCGTCAATAGTCTGGTTAATATTTATCAGGCTGAAGTTTATTCCGGACAGAAGGCTGTCAGTTAATAAATCCTGGTAGCCTGAATTATCCCATACACTGGAAACTGCCTCAGGATCATCATTTGATCTTGCCGTGCCTTCAGCAACCAGTATTTCAACATCACCTTCAGTATGTTCGTCTATTATCTTTATGAGTGCCTTCACAACCCTTACGTCCGTGTTTTCACCCTGGCCGGAGGGGCTGTCTTCTCCAACAAGGTTTACTTTGAGCATCACCTTGTCACCTTTACTTATAACCCAGTCAAGACCGCCCTGAAGTTCAATGGCTTTCCTTACCATTTCTTCAACATGTTCATAACCGGGATTAACAGATCTGGAAACCTGTGAACTTAGTTCCTGGTAGTCTGAAGGTATTACAGCTACTTTGGTAGTTGCTGATGTAATTGCATCAAAGTCGGATTCATACCTGAATGTTCCCTCTTCAACTGAATATTTTTTCGAAGTAGCAAGATCCCAGCAAATAGCTGATAATGCAACAATTGCTATTAAAATCCAGATTATTTTTCTGTTTCCACTGCTTGTTCTCATACTGAAACTATTATTGATGTAATTAAGTTAAAAAATGCTGTATATTAATCCAAATAAAAAAGCTCCGAATATACTAACTGACAAATAAAATACAAATACCCTGGGACTAAATGCTGTTCT
>CP070654.1:636734-642574 GCA_020354785.1 Bacteroidales bacterium | reverse complement strand
AATCCTGTGTATTATCCCGTTTGCTGTTTCCTCATTCTCATCGGTTACAAAGGATTCTTTATTTATAATAAGATATCCCTTGTCATCTACAAACTCGACATCTGCAATCAAAAAATCACCAAGTCCATTGGTTTGAGGAATGCTTCCGGGAGGAATATCTCCGGTTTTATATATTCCGGGAATAATATGGTTCAACACAACATTTCTCCAATAAACAGAATCGCTATACTCTTCTATTGAATTTATTCCCTCTTTGGTATAATATGCGTACATGGCCTCGTTATCGGGTAAAAACAATGTGAAAGGCCCTCTTGTACTTAACAAACTGCTCATGTTACCAATATCCATGGCCTTTTTGAATTCAGAATATATTGAATCTCTTGCAGTTACATATTGTGTTATCTGTTGTTCGGTTGATCGGTCCACCCATCTTTGGATATCTTTTTTCTCACAGCCTGACATTATGAGTAATATAAATGAGAAAAAATAAATTATCTTACCAGCAGTTTTATTTTTTATATATATTAATGTGTTCATGGCATTTATTTTATCTGTCATAATATGGATTTTGATTTAATTTATCATTGTACTTAATATCAGCCTCCGGAATTGGCAGGTAAAAACCATTGGGATCCAATATCCTTCCCCGCAATATCGGTCTCTTTTCATCACTCGCCTTACTTAGAAGAATGTTGATGACCAAATTTTTATTTTCCCACCAGTTCCTTTTGGCGAACCTTAACAGGTCGAACCATCTTTTACCCTCAAAGGCAAATTCACGTGCTCGTTCAGTAAGGATTGCAGTTCTGAATTCTGCTATTGATTGCTCTAAAAAGACAGAAGGATTTCCTGCCCTTATTGCAACTTCATTTATAAGTTCCTGCGATTCGAAAAAGTTGTTCAATTCAGCCAATGCTTCGGCTTTCATTAATAATATATCAGCATATCTGTAATATATAAAATTTGCATCTCTTTGACTATAATCTCTCCTTAATCCATCATTACCTTCAATATCTATCATTATATATTTCGATATTGGTCCGAATCTGTCATCAGCAATACGTACGTCACTTATTAAAAACAATTCCTCCTCAACCCAATCGTAGAAATAGGCTCTTGGAGGGGACCCTGTTGGTAGAAGTTTATCGTATATAGGGTTTGTTTCCTTATTTGCCTCGCTATATTGTACTTCGAAAATACTTTCTTTTGAATTACCGGGCACGTATATTTTAAACCAGTCGTTTTCATTTTCAAGCGAAAATAATTTGGAATCAATAACTTTATTGCAATAGTCTATACATTTTTGATAATCCTCTTTCCACAAATATACATCTGCCAACAAGGCTTGTATCGAGTATTTATTTGCCCTGCCTTTAAAAAGTGTTAAATCATATATAAATTTCGAAGTGTTTTCATCGATGTTTTCCATCGATATTGCAATGGTTTCGGCATATTCCAGATCACTTATTATCTGGTCCAGAACAACAGCTTCATCACTTTCTTCAATATAAAAATCCACTGTATCTGAACTCGAGGCAGACAATAGCAACGGAACATCTTTGTAGAGACGAACAAGATAAAAATAAGTTAATGACCTTATAAAGAGAGCTTCAGCATGAATCCTTTCCATTTCAGTTGCAGTGAAAAGCTCATCGTTTTCCAATACCTCAGGCATAAATTGAATTAGAGTATTGGCCAGATTAATAGTAAAATAATATTTTTCCCATTTTACTTCCGGATTATCATATTGAATATCAGATTCGGCAATTTTAGCATAGTCATAGAACTGGCCGGCATTAAACCACATCATATCGCCCCTGACCTCGCCCATCATAAGTGATTTTAACGAAGTTTCCCTGAATGCATCATACATTGCTGCTGTGACAGCTTCAACATCACCTTCCTTTTGCCAGAATTCCTGGCGTATCAACTCGTCCTCAGGTTCCAGTTCCATCCAGTCGGTACAAGAACCCAGCAGGGATGTTATTATCACTGTGATAATAATATGTATACTAAATTTGTTTTTCATCTTTTCCTACTTTTTTATGATTAGAATGTAATATTTAGTCCAACAATAATTTGTTTGCTCGGAGGTGTTCGGCTGTTATCCTTTGGCAATATTTTAGGATCACTGGGTTGTGCAACATCCGGATCCTGGCCCAGGTATTCAGTCCATGTAAACAAGTTATAAGCAGTTGCGTAAATTCTAAGCTCCTTTAAACTTAGCCGCCTGCAGATCTCCTCTGATGGTATGTAACTGAACGAGGTTGTTTTTAACCTGAGAAACGAACCATCTTCCACGAAACGGTCTGATCCCATCCAGTTGTAACCATCCAGGTTAAGCGCCCTTGGCATGTCTGTTTCATCACCAGGTCCTCTCCAACGGTAATTCACGGCCACACTCTGGTTATCATCGAAGTACATATTTTCGGTATCCATCCTGGTTTGATTAATAATTTTCTGGCCCAATTTAAAATACATAAATCCATTTACAACAAATCCACCTATTTTGGTAGTATATGAAACCCTTGGCCCAAAACCTCCCATTAAATCAGGATTCAGGTCGCCCAAATAAACCAGGTCAAGTTCATCGATAACCCCGTCGTAATTTTGGTCCTTGTACTTAGCGTCACCTTGCTGGAATACATAACCTGAACCATGGATCATTTCCAATGGGATATCTCCAATATCATAAATCTGATTTCCGTTAATATCCAGTGCAACAAGCTCAGTATTATCTTTATAAACACCAAGGTACTCATATCCGTAAAAACCACCGATGGAATTTCCAGGTTCTATATTAATATTATAATTTCCGTTATTAAGCATGTTACCATATTCCAGAGCATAATTTTCAGGCATTTGGATAACAATATTCTCATTGGAGGACACATTAAAGGTTGCCTGGATATTAAGTTTCTCTTTCTGAACAAAAGTAATGTTAGTAAGAATTTCCCAGCCACGGTTTTCCATTATACCACTGTTCCTGGCTATTTTGGCATATCCGGTATATGTGGGGATATTAAATCTATCCAGGTATAAGTCAGTGGTAGTTTTAATATAATAATCTGCTTCCAATACCATTCGATAATTAAACGCTGACAACGTAAGACCGGGATTAATCTGTTCTATGTTCTCCCACTTCAGGCTGGTTAATTCAATTCCCTCAGGCCTGACACCGGCAATACCATTGTAACTAAAATCTGACTTAGCCTCATAACTGTTAAAATACAAATAGTTGCCCCATGGTGTATTTCCTGAAATACCCCAGCTAAACCTTAGTTTAAGGTCATCAATAGCTTTAATTTGATTAATGACAGGTTCTTTATTTAATCTCCAGGCAACAGATACAGAAGGGAATGTTCCCCAACGGCTGTCCTTACTAAATTTAGAAGTCCCTTCCAAGTTTAAACCAAGTGTAACTATATATTTATCATCAAATTTATAATGTAACTGTCCGTAAGTACTAAGCGATCTGAATGTTGATGAAGCGGATTCAAGGCTAACAATATCGACATTCCCGGTGGCTTCCTGTAAAAAGGGTGAAGCTGACCGGCTTGTTTTAATGTTGTATCTTTTAGAAGTTTCATCCTCTGTCCTCAACCTTAACAGGGCAGATATCTGATGCCTGCTAAAAGGATTATTTGTAAAGTACAGCTGGTTAATAGTCTGCAGGTTGTTCTTTTTCAAGAACTCTTCATTTGCCTGGTTTGAGATGTCATCATCAATACTATAACCAATAGCTTTATAAGGAAGGAACTTCTTACGTTTCTGATCAAAGAAATCCATAGTGATGGTGCTCTCGAACACAAGGTTATTTGTTATCTGATATTTAATATTAAACAAAGCCCTGGTATTATCTTGCGTACGGTTATGTTTACCAAGATTGGCAAAAGCCACCGGATTATACATTTCTTTTGCATCTCCTTGTATGGTATATGAAGGCGTAAAATAATTACCTAATATATTATTAGCTGTATCTCGTTCATATACCGACATGTTCGGCATTTTTTTATACGCAATTGTGCGTACAGTTTTATCGACACCTTCGTGTTTATAATCCCAGTTGTCCCAGTCATACGTTGCATCCTGATCGTATTTTGTAAACATTATATCTGTTTTTAACCTTATCTTATTAGATAAGTCATAATCCAGAGCTGCACGAAGGTTTATTTTATCAAGTTTGGTATTAATTACAGTACCTTCCTGGCTCATATACCCGGCAGAAATATCGTATCGCGTTTTATCACCACCACCTCGTACTGAAAAGTTATTGTTTATAGTGTAAGCAATACGGGTAATTTCCTCAATCCAATTAGTATTTTGTGCATAGTTTTTATCTTCAGGATCAGGTAAGTTAGATGGATCGTCTGGTACGATTTTATTAAAATGTGCTTCTGTTATTAGTTTTGGATATTCATAACCATTTAACATAGGAATAGGATCGGGTTCCTCAGACCTTGTTATTTTAAAAGTATATGAAAATACCGGAGGTGATTTAAATCCCCTTTTAGTTTTTATACTTAATACCCCATTTGATGCTTTTGAGCCCCATATCGCTGTTGAAGCTGCATCTTTCAGAACTTCAATAGATTCAATATCCTCAGGGGCAACGTCAATAAGGTTGCCAAACCTTTCCACATCGGCAGTTCCGAAATCAAAATTATCATCGATGTTTGCATCATAAGGGATATTATTTACCAGGATCAGTGGTTCGTTACGGGCATTCAGGGATGCTGTCCCCCTGATACGAATATTTACACCGGCACCAGGATCTCCGGAAATAGCGGCTATATCAACACCTCCAAGCCTTCCCATTAGCATCTCTTCAACCGAGGAGGTCATTAATTCATTCATTTCTACCATTTCAAGTCTGGATACCGCAGTAGCCCTGTCTCTAATTGAGATAATACCATCGTTACCCAACTTATCAGCCGTTACTACAACTTCCTCCATTTGTATGGATTCCAGTTCCAGGATGACATTCAGTTTGCTTCTTCCTTCAAGTTCAAAAACCTGGGTAGTATACCCGAGATAAGATACCTGGACAGTGGCGTTCCTGCTACTTACGGCCAAAGTAAAGTTACCGTCAAAGTCAGTAGTTGTCCCTGAAATAAAACGTCCGTCTTTATCAATTTCAACAACGTTAACACCAATTAAAGGCTCTGTATCATCTTTTATCTGACCGCTTATAATAAACTTGGTTTGTGCTGACATATTAATACTTACTGTAAAAAGTATTAGAAATGTACTAAACACTGTTAATAATATAGTTCTCATAGTTAGATAACTGTTATATTTTGAATTATTTAGTTAGATATAAGTACTGTCTTTATTCTGTGAGCAATACCATCTCTTACAAAGACATTTGCAGTATTATGATCAATTTGTACTTCTTTTCCTGATCCGTCAGTAACAACCATTTGTATTGGTTCGGATTGTATATTAAGTTCCAGAGGTACTCCGGTAGAGTCAACAAACGCGGTTATACAGTCTTTAGAAACAGTATTGAAATCGGAAATTAACTCATTAGCCGCAAAATGATATTTTAAAAAGTTTCCAAGTTCTACTGAATCTTCCGGAATTAAATTGTTGGTTTCGGCTTCAGCAATTGCATCATTATCAGGTAAAAAACCTGTCCAGTTTTCATAAGTTAGTAGAAACTTTAATCTTTTGTAATACAGATCAGTATCATCTTCGTCAGGAACACTGTCAACTAATCCAGCCTTGTCAAGAAGAGAATAAAGTTCGGAAAAATCGTCATTGCCGTATATATACCTGGCAAAATCTTCTTTTGGTGGTTTAATAGGATTGTCTAATAAATATAATACACCATTAAT
>CP070654.1:630709-636634 GCA_020354785.1 Bacteroidales bacterium | reverse complement strand
TTGTAAGTCGAAAGGCGACATTGTTGTTGTCGGGCTGAACAGTGATAGTTCAGTCAAGACTATAAAAGGGCCTGACCGGCCGGTTAACAACCAGTACGACAGAGCCGCTGTGTTGGCTGCATTGGAAACGGTTGATTATATTACGATATTTGATGAGCCGGATCCGCTCAACTTAATCAAAAAAGTGAAGCCTGATATATTAGTGAAAGGTCAGGATTGGGCAGAGAAAGGCGTGATTGGCCAGAAATTTATCGAGTCTTACGGTGGCAAAGTTGTTCTTGCGCCGCTTGTCGAAGGCAAAAGCTCAACAAAGACAATCGAGAAAATAAAAGCATTAAAGGATTCCACTGTTATAATACCTCGAAAAGCAGGTTCATCAAAGAAAAAATCATAATGGATGAAAATACAAGAAATCAGATTGTGGAAGTGATAGAGATGCACAAGAAGATGGTTGCCGAACTGCAGAGAAGCGGTATTGAAACCATTGCTGTCGCTGTTGAGGCGATAGTGAAGTCACTAAAACAAAACGGCAGAATTTATATCTGCGGCAATGGAGGTTCGGCGGCAGATGCTCAACACATTGCCGGTGAGCTTGTTGGTAGGTTCGAGCACGAGAGGAAAGGATTGCCCGTTGTGGCGCTAACTACCGATTCATCCGTGATGACTTCGATTTCAAATGACTATGGTTATGAGAACGTTTTTTTGAAGCAGGTGGAAGCGTTGGTTCGTAAAGGGGACATTTTTTGGGCCCTATCGACCAGCGGGACGTCGGCGAACATCATTTCGGCCACCCGATTAGCCAAGGAAAAAGGAGCGGGTGTGATAGCTTTTACGGGAAGTTCCGGCAGTGAACTGGAACAAATTGCCGATATTTGTTTTTGTGTCGATGACAAGTCAACGGCACGCAGCCAGGAGATTCATCAGCTTGGCTACCATATAATCTGTAAACTTGTTGAACAGAATTTTTGTGAATAATTAAATTAAAATACAAGTTGGAAAAGATATGTCTAATAAAGCGATATTCCTTGACCGGGATGACACTTTAATTGAAGATCCCGGCTATATCAATAGTCCCGACCAGGTTAAGCTTTTGGAGGGTGTTGCTGAGGCCCTTATCGAGCTTCGAGCCATGGGATATATGTTGATTGTTGTCTCTAATCAATCGGCTGTTGCACGTGGAATTGTCAGTGAAAAGGTTCTTAGTGAGATTCATGACCGTCTGAGTCAACTGCTGAACGAGCAGGGAGCGTATTTGGACCGGATTTATTACTGTCCCTACCACCCTGACGGGGTTGTCCCTCAGTACCGTAAAGAAAGTGACTGGAGAAAACCCAATCCTGGGATGCTGCTGGCCGCGGCCGACGAAATGGATATAGACCTTAACCAATCCTGGAGCATCGGCAATAGCAGCAGTGACGTTGAGGCTGGTTTGCAAGCTGGCTGTAAAACTATATTAATAAGCCGACTTTCGCAGTACAAATCCACATACGCTGGACCATCCGAGCCCAAGCCCGATTATAAGGGCGTAAATATGAAAGAGGCGGTAAATATCATTAAAAAATATCACCGCTCTTCCAATGGGGTAAAAGTAGCGGTACCTAAACCGATCCAGGAATCTAAACCAGTTTCGCAAACGAAACCGAGGCTAACTCTTAGGCGCAAACAAAAGCCAAAGCTGAAAACTAAAGTTAAGCAGGAACAAGCTGCTGAAAAAGCAATAAATCTGTTCCTGGAATTCTTTACACTCAGCCCGGGTGTAATAAACGGATTCTCTGTTGCAATTGCCTGGTAATTATTTATATCAAGGTATCCGTCTACACCAAAATATGGAATAATGATTTCTTCAATTAAATTCAATTGAAAGACAGCTTTCGGGAAAATATATGTCCTGGATTTTTCCAGGATATCAATAAATGCATTAAAACCAATAATAAGATTCCATTCTGATGTTCGCCTGCTAAACGAGTGGTTTGCCCTTATTACAGTATTATTTACCGAATCAACAGATTCACTCTTTATTAAGTTTGTAAGCGAGGCATCTATCCCTATCATTTGCTTTCCTGCAGGTTTACTGAACCTGCCATTAACATATAACATGTTTTCATTATTATTGAATTTATCGCTGAAATAGTTATACTTCGCCCGTATTCCATAGTTAAAATGTTCAGAGTCCGCATATGTTGAATGAAAATCAGCTGATGTACCAAACAGGAAATACCTCTGTTTAATATCTTTCCTTTTAATATCAGGAAATGTATCAGGATATAGTTCTGTATTGTATCCGTAATGGTGAATGCCGTGATTGTTTATTCTTATTTTACCTGAGAGGATTGAATTTTTATATATTTTCTTCCCGAATAATTCAATACGGGTCTTACCGTACCCTGCAGGGACTTTATCTTCATTATCAAGTTTAATTTTCGAATGTGAAGACTTGTGGCGGAAATAAGCTCCAAACGTGTAGTCTTCAGATCGCAGGCTATTATAACTGCATTCGGCCAGTGGTGATAAATAATTGCCAAGGCCCACCTTTATGTAACTCTTATATAATTTTGTCAGCGGAATTCTCATTTTAGCCGGTTTAATTGCCTTTGGTTCATATTCTATGTCTATTCTGGCCGGCAGGATAGAATAATTAAAGGATGGAGCAATAGTCACAGAATCGTCAATTAATGGGAGACTATTTATCTTAAAAGCATCAGATATTGTTGGTTCATAGGGCTTTATGACAATCACATCCCTGCTTATTTGCTGAGACATCAAATTAAAATCCGGGATGAAGAATAATATAATTGCCAGTATTTTTATTAAAAACTTCATATTCACGAAATAATATTATTATAGTTACATTTTAATACTCTGTTATTCTATCTGCCAGTCCTTCATATTTACCTCTATATTCGCTACTCCTGCATATTTACCTCCATATCCCGCTGTTCAGCATTTTGGCCGGCTGATTGCTCCTCTTTAACCAGTTTTTCCTTTTTTTCCTTTGCCAGGGATATAATACCGTCCGTCGAATTATCATAATAATCAATAATGCTTTGAAGTGTTTGTATTGCCTGAAAATAATCGTCTCTACTGGCAAATATATCTGACCAGAGAATAAAACTTTTTGCCATCCAGTACTGATGAGGAGTTGTCTTTTCAGTAAAATCAAATATTTCTTTCTCGGCTGATTCCATTTCCCCGCGCTTATAATATATCTCTGCTATCCTGAATTTTGATTCTGCTCCCTCATTACTGTTCACTTCAACAGCAACTTTTTTAAACTCCTCCAGTGCTAACATCATCCTGTCGTTTTCATATAGTGATTTTGCCAGTATAAACCTTGATTCCCGCTCTACAGCAGCTGATATCTTTTCAGTATTAATAACCTTTTTCGCTGCGTCAACTGCTTCAGTGAAATCATCAAGAAAGTAGTAGCAGCGCATCAGACCAATTCGCGCCTCCAGTAAATTGCTCTTAATCTCTGTTACTTCCTCAAGTTTCTTATAATAATTAATTGCCCCGGTATAATCTTTAAGTTTAAACCTTATCCTTGAAGCTCCCAGCAATGCCTGTTCTGTGTAAATATTCTTTGGTTTGCCAATAACATAATCGAATGATTTCATTGCCTCATCATATTGTTTCAGCCGGTAATTGCAGTCACCTTTATAAAAATTAGCATCCAGTATAAAACTTCCTTCTTTGAATTTCTCAATATATCTTTTAAAGCCCTTTGATGAATTTTCACAATCACCCGCCATGTAAAGCTTCTCTGCAGTTATATAACTTAACGAATCCTGTTCTCTTAAATCAACTTTGGCAAAATCTCCCAGGTTATTTACATAATCGAAATAGGCATCTATATTATTCATATCCACATAAATGTTCTTAATACCTTTTAAGGCACTCCGGGCATCTTCACTTCCGGGATAATTGCTTACAACTTTTTTATACAGCTTTAATGATTCCTGGGGTCTGTTTGTATTATAATAGACCAGTCCTAATTTTACCAGGGCTTTGCTGACATAACTGCTATTAGGAAATGTGCTTACTATCTTTTGAAAATTTGAGATGGCCTTTTCAGGCTGCTGTTGTGATAAATAGCTTTCTCCAATTTCATAAAGTGCATCATCAGTAAAAGCTGAGTTCGGCCAGGAGGCCAGCAACTTGTTAAGATTCTGAATTTTTTCATCAAATTTATTTACAACTCCCAGGGCAAGGCCCTTTTGAAATAGAGCATAATCAACGTCAGTTTTACCGGCCTCTATACTTCTGTCATAAAAATCTATAGCAGAATAATAATCAGTTTGTATAAAATAGCAATCACCAATTCTGTTAAAAGCATCTCCAATCCTTTTTGTATTATTTCCTTTCATGAATCCTGTAAATTTCCTGAACCATAAGGCTGCATCGGAATAATTTTCCTTTTTGAAATATGCGTATCCCAGGTTATAATGTGCAAGATTGAATTCTTCCTCGTAATATGATATCGGCATACCGGTAAATTTCTTATACTCGGCAATTGCTCTATCATAGTCCTTAAGCCTGTAATATGCTTCACCCTTCCAGTAGAATGCCAGTGCATATAATTTGCTGATAAGACTTCCGTATTTGACCGAACTATTTAACAATTCAATAGACTCAGTAAATTTCAGATTATTGAACAGTTCAAGTGCCCTGTAGTAAGCAATTTTCTGATACGCCTTTTTTATATCATCACTCTTCTTTGTTATTTTATCAATAGATGACAGTGCAAGACTGTAGTTTTTGGCATTCAGATATGCCTGCATCAGGTATTTATAAGCTTCATCAGTCCTTTTGGAATTAGGGTAGAGTTTTATATAATCATTAAATGCCTGAATAGCTTCATTAAACGGAGAATATGATAATTCATATGTCACAAGGGCATAGTTGAACAATGCATCTTCCTTTATTTCCGGATCATTATCCATCCTGGAAGCTGATGCAAAAGCCATTCTCGCCTCGTGTTTTTTATCTAGTTTTATATAACAGTCAGCAAGATGATATAATGAATTATGAGAAAGCAAAGAATTTTCATTTGTCAGCTTACCGAATATGTTTGCTGCCTTGTCATAGTCTCCTGATTTATAGTATGCATATGCCAGCTGGTACTTATCCTCATTTGTAACGTTGCCGGCACTATCAACATAATATTGCAGATACTGAGTTGACTCCTTATAACGGTTTAACATGTAAAATGACACCCCGGTGATTCTGGATACTTCGGCGTGCTTTGATTTTGTAACGTTATCAAGTAGTCCGGGAGCATATTCGACTACTTTCTCATATTTCTCCTGGAGAAAATATATCTGTGTTACATAATAAGGGACAATAGGCGAAAATGTACCATCTTCCGAAAGCCTCAGAAATCCATCCAGGGCAGTCTGGTAATTTCCCTGGCTGTAATTAATGTGCGAATAATAATAAATTGCAGGTGGAGTATACCTGGTATTTTTATCTTTTATTTCATTAAATGCCAGCCTGGCATTATCCGGATCATCCTTTTTAAAATGGCTGTATCCAGTCTTAAAATAACATTCTGCCGACTCCTTATCGCTAAGCTTGTTCTTATTTATCCTGTCATAGTACAATAAGGCTTTATTATATTTCTCCAGTTCATAAAAATAACCTGCCAGGTTAAACAAGGCTTTATCTAAAAGCGGACTTTCAGGATTCTCTTTAATAAATGAGGATGTTAAATACTCGGCATCTTCATTGAATAATTTAACAGCGCACAGTGCAGAATAATATTGTGCCTTGGATTTTAATACTGTGCTCCGGCTGCCATAATGATCATAAGCTTTCTGAAAGAATTCCCGGGCAGCACCATAATTTTCTTTCTTAAACAATTCCATGGCCTTCCTGTAGTACCTGTCTTCGTGAATATGGTATGAGGATTGCTGTGCAAAAATGGCT
>CP070654.1:624639-630609 GCA_020354785.1 Bacteroidales bacterium | reverse complement strand
CTTATTCCTCAAATCCTATACTTCTCCATTCTCCTGTACAATGATGTCCTGGTAAGTCCCAGATCCCTGGAAGCCTGCGTAATGTTACCCTGATTTTGTTTCAGCACCTTAATAATTATGCTTTTCTCAATCTCTTCAAGGTTATATGTATCAATTTCAGCAATACCTGTTTTCCTGGCCTGTGAGGTTAGAATAAAATCTTCAGGATCAAGGGTATTCAGGTCTGTCATAATAACTGCCCTTTCAATAGCATGTTGTAGTTCCCTGACATTACCAGGCCATGAATAATGGTTTAATTTCTTTATAGCAGTTGATGATATCCCGCTTATTGTCTTTTTATACTTTTTTGAGTATATTTTCAGAAAGTGGTTGGCGAGAAGTTCAATATCCTCTGTTCTTTCACGCAAAGGAGGTATATTAATTTCCACTGTATTTACCCTGTATAAAAGATCCTGGCGGAATTCATCATTGGCCGTCATTTTATATAAATCATTATTTGTTGCACAAATCAGGCGGACGTCGACTGAAACCGGCTTATTAGCGCCAACTCTTGTTACCTCTTTCTTTTCAATAGCTGTTAACAATTTTGTTTGAAGCGGCAGCGACAGGTTCCCTATCTCATCAAGAAACAGAGTACCTTTTGATGCTATTTCAAATCTTCCCGGTTTTTCTCTCTTTGCATCAGTAAAGGCTCCTTTCTCATGCCCGAACAGTTCGCTTTCAAATAGAGTATCAGTAATTGAACCCAGGTCAACACTTATGAATACCTCATCCTTTCGCAGAGAGTTTCTGTGTATCGCCCTTGCAATCAACTCTTTCCCGGTTCCATTTTCACCCAAAATAAGAACATTTGCATCTGTCTCAGCTACCTTCTTTGTTATTGATAATACCTGCTTTATTTCATTTGAATTTCCTACAAATTCATGATACGGCTGGTCCAATGCATTGCAGATCTCTCTCTGTCTTTTTCTGAGTTTATCTGCTTCAATTCTCGATCTTCTGAGCTTTACAGATGCTGAAACTGTAGCAAGGAGCTTTTCATTTTGCCAGGGTTTCAGAATAAAGTCAGTTGCTCCTGACTTCATTGCTTTAACAGCATCTTCCGCGTCACCATATGCAGTAATAAAAAGCACTACCGCGTCAGGGTCAATCTCGAGTATTCTTTTCAGCCAGTCAAATCCTTCCTTACCATTGATATTCTCTTTGGTAAAATTCATATCCAGAAGAATGACATCATAATATTCTTTTGACAGCAGGTCCGGGATTCTATCGGGAGAATTAAGAGTAGTAATCTTCTCAAAATGAGACTTTAGTAACAATTCAAGAGCAAATAGTATATCCTCATTATCATCAACTGCTAAAATCCTGCCGGTGTTATCCTCCATAACATAAAGTAATTAAGTCAATAACTATTAAAATGCCTTTAAAACAAAAGTACATATTATTTTTTGAATGTCCGAATTCGTACGTTTTATGTAGTATATTCGTACATAAGGATCATAAAAGAATAATTGATCTGTTGATTATATAACAGTATATCAGTCACTTAGATTCTTTGGCATAGTTAATGATTAAATTTTAATCTTAGTATTATAAATAATTGCTGCATATGGAAGGAATGGACAGAAAAATAGAGAAAAAAGGAATTAACAAAAAATACATCTGGTTAGGAATAATTTCTCTTATAATACTATTCGCTTTCCTGAAAATAATTTTTGGAGATAAAAGTACAAAACTCAATGTTGATGCTGAAAAAATAACAATAAGAGAGGTAATATATGACAAGTACCAGGATTACATTTCAGTCAATGGCGTTGTTGAACCAATAAAAACAATATACCTTGATGCTATAGAGGGTGGCAGAGTTGAAGAAATTCTTATTGAAGAAGGTAATATGGTTAAAAAAGGTGACATTATAATAAAGCTTAGTAATAACAACCTTATGCTTGATATTTCAGGTAACGAGGCTATGGTTTCCAGGGCAATAAATGATTTGAAAACTACACGGCTGAACCTCGAAAATCAAAGGATAAGTGTTAAAACCCAGATTCTGAATTTACAGTACCAGTTAAAGAAGCTGGAAAGAACATTTAATTATAATAAGAAATTGCTTGAAAACAACCACATATCAAATGAGGAATATCAATACTCTAAAGAGCAGTATGAACTTGCTCGCCGTCAGCTGGAATTGCAGAAACAAAAATATATTCACGATTCCACATACATGGTGACGAGAATTGCCTCTGATGAGAATTCTATTGATAGGATGCAGCGAAACCTGATGTTAACACGAAAAAGGCTTGAAAACTTAAATATAAGGGCTTCTGTTGATGGAGAATTAGCCTCTTTAAACCCTGAGATCGGTGAAGTTGTCAGCTACGGATCACGAATAGGTACGATTAATATCCTTGATTCTTATAAAATGCGTGTTGAAATAGATGAGCATTATATTGCAAGAATCATGAAAAATCTTACCGGTGAATTCGATTTTGCAGGAAGAAAACATAGCCTGGTAATTACCAAAATATATCCTGAAGTGAGAAGCGGAACTTTTGCAGTAGATATGCAATTTACCACTGATATTCCTGAACAAATAAGAATTGGACAAACAGCCCGCATACGATTAGAACTGGGAAAATCAGAAGATGCCCTGTTGATACCAAAAGGAGGATTTTATCAGAGCACCGGAGGACAGTGGGTATACGTTGTTGATAAAAACAATGATATGGCAGTTAAAAGAAATATCAGAATTGGGAGGCAAAATCCAAGATATTATGAAGTAATGGATGGTCTTGTTAAAGGGGAAAAAGTCATTGTTTCAAGCTATGATAACTTCGGTGATAATGATAAGTTAATATTAAAATAAAGATATTTTGTTATAACTAAATACAAATTACAAATGAAAGAAATTAGTATTCCAATTCCTGACATAACTGAGAATGAGACTGCTGACGTAAAAGTTAATGTTAAAGGGAGAAAATTAAAATATAAATTCAGGGTTGTATCATTTCCCTGGGAAGAGGATAGTGAGCTTCCGGAAGTCAGTGATCCTCTTTCAAAATCACTAACCAGAATCTACAGGTTAAAGGAAAGAATAGAAAGTTACGATAAAGACTGGGAATTAATCCAGATATATAAACCTTCCAAAAGTGCTGATCATATTCATATTTTGTATCGTAAGAAAAATCATTATATTTAATCATAACATGTAACAATAATCTTAATTTATTTTAGTTATGTGACTAATTACTAATAAATAATAATACTAAAACTATACTGATCTATGAAAAGGATAATTTTAATATTTGCCACCATATGTTTTTTTTCATTCAGCAATGTTGGTGCGCAATCAAAATGGACATTAGAGGAGTGCATTAATTATGCACATCAGAATAACCTGCAGATAAAAAAACAGGAATTATCTTCAAGAATGACAAAAAACAATTACCTGCAATCCAGATTGGCAGTCCTGCCAAGTTTAAACCTTGGAGTATCAAGAGATTTAAATTACGGTAGATCGGTTGATCCCTTTACCAATGATTATATAACTGAGAATTCATCTTCCGACAGATACTATGCCAGTTCATATCTTAATGTTTTTAACGGATTGCAGACACTTAATACTATGAAACAAAGCAAATATGACTTTTTAAGCAGTGAACAGGATATAGAAAAGATAAAAAACGATATTACCCTGGAAATTGCTACTGCATATCTTCAGATACTGTTTTGCAAGGAGTTGCTGGAAATATCGGAAAGCCAGTACAATGTAACCCTCCTTCAGGTAGAAAAAACCAGGAAGCTCGTTGAAGTAGGCAACTCTGCAAAAGGCGAATTATATAGAATGGAAGCACAGGCTGCAAATGAGAAACTTAATGTTACAAATGCAAATAACCAGCTCAAACTTTCATATCTTGATTTAACACAGCTTCTTGATCTGGATTCTGTCGGTGACTTTGATATTATCATACCCTCTGATATAAATATAGATACAAGTTATATACTAAAAGATATAATTACAATATACCAGGATGCACTAAATTACCTTCCACAGATAAAAAGTGCGGAGTACGCACTTAAAAGTACAGAAAAAAGCCTGGCAGTTCAGTGGGGACGGAGAAGTCCCCAAATATATCTGCAGGCAAGTTATTATACAGGCTATTCCAGTACAGGAATTCTCCGCGACATTAATGCTCCCTATAACAGAACGGTAGGTTTTGTAGACGGTGATATTAACCAGCCTGTGACAATTCTCGATTATCCAATTATTGATTACCCTTATAATGATCAGTTTAAGGATAATGTAAATAAATATATTTCCATAGGGATCAACATTCCCATTTTTAACCAGTACCAGGTTAACAGGGATATCAGCAATGCAAAAATATCATTAAATAACTCAAAGCTTGACCTTGATCTGACAAAACAACTATTATATAAAGAAGTTCAGCAGGCGCATGCAGATGCTATAGCAGCCCTGGAAAAATACAGATCAGGTATGGAAGCTGTGAAATCAAATGAAGAAGCATTTGTTTACACTCAGCAGAAGCTTGATGTTGGCCTTGTCAGCTCAGTTGACTATAACATTGCTAAAAACGATCTTCTTAGGGCTAAGTCTGAACTGTTACAGGCAAAGTATGAATATATTTTTAAGACAAAAATTCTCGATTTTTATTCAGGAAATCCAATCACTTTATAAAACTCTAAACGAATGAAAAAATTAATTTCCGTTATTATTTGTCTGTTTATTATCACTCAAACATTCAGCCAGGTATTTAATACCGCCAGTACGTTAAAAAAGGGTAAATTCTCTATAGGTATTAATCCGGCATACTACAATGACAATTTTGGCCTGTTTTTACATGGCAATGCCGGTATAGTATCAGGTGTAGACCTGGCGTTAAAATATGGTTTTCTTGATGGTTCTGATTACTTTGGTGCCGATATTGAATGGGCGATACTAAAAGGTAAGCCCTGTTTTTCAATTACTACAGGAGCACATACACAATATAACTTTGGACTTGACTTATCCGGAAATCTGTCATTCCCCATCATGGGCGGAATAAGTCTGTATACGGGAGTAGATACAGATTTGATTTTTAATGGTGGCACAGATCTTTTGCTCTGGCTGCCTTTTGGAATTGAGTTAAAAATCAGGAAAAGAATGTCTTTCCTTTTTGAAGCTGAAATACCTGTTAATGATCCTGCTTTCCCAATTATTGACGGAGGAGTTATGTTTTATTTCTAAATCTTTTTCTCATAACATTTAAACGGGGTTTTTTGAAAGGTTGAATGAAACTGCCCCACTTCGTCATATTTACTGGTTGTATAGAGCTTTGTTTCAGATTGATTGCTGCTCAAAGTATCTAACCTGATATAATTGTATTTGTTTTCTTTGGCATATTTCTCGGCAAACTCAACCAGTAATTCAGCAACCCCCTTTCCCTGCCAGTTAGGATGTACCGCCATCCTTTTCATATACAATATTTTGGCATCATTGCTGCCCCATTTTACACATTTATATTCTTCCGGCTCGGTTTCGTTCAATGTTATCATTCCCATGCATACTCCTTTATCTTTGACAAGAAAAATTGATTCTTTATTCAAATCATTGCCTATATCTTCAACTCCAGGATAAGAACTGTTCCAGTGCTTCATTCCTTTTGCATTCATATCCTTGACACATTCCTTTAATAAGTACAGTATTTCAATTAAATCAGATGGTTTGGCTAGATGTATTTCCATTTAATCAGTTCTTAATCAATAGTCTGCAGTACCTAAATTTAATATTTTCAGGCAACAATATCAATCACTTTATCAAATATAATGAATTTATAAATAAATCTAAAGTAGAATTTCCATTATTGCTAAATGTAACCCTGCAAAATTAAAAGTTATTTTTTTAATCATCCTGTAAAAATAAATTTTATATTTATCCGTATGTAAATTAACATTCATTTTATGGCTATT
>CP070654.1:618493-624539 GCA_020354785.1 Bacteroidales bacterium | reverse complement strand
AATAATTGAAAATTATGCAAAATTAAAAGAGAAGCTCATACACAGGGGTGTGAGTTTTAAGAGTGAAACAGATACGGAAGTGCTGGCTAACCTGATGGAATATATATATTTAAAGGGGAAGGTCAAAGCTGAGATGGCTGTAAGATTAGCTTTATCAAGAGTTGTCGGGGCATATGGCCTGGTAATAATTTGTACTGATGAACCGGATAAGATTATTGCTGCAAGGAAAGGAAGTCCTTTAGTAATAGGTGTTGGTAATGAAGAGTATTTTCTTGCATCAGATGCTACACCTATTGTTGAATACACAAAGAGCGTTATTTATTTAAATGATGATGATGTAGCAATTATTACAAAAAATGAATTAACCCTGAAAACGGTCAGAAATGACCCCCAGACCCCGGTAGTACAACAGCTTGACATAGATATCGGAGAAATAGACAAAGGCGGGTTCGCGCATTACATGCTTAAAGAGATTTTTGAGCAGCCACGTTCTATCCTGGATACATTCAGAGGAAGGGTAGCCCCAGATTTTTCAAGTATACGTCTGGGCGGACTTTTTAATGTATTACCAAAGCTTATTGATGCCAGGAGAATTATCATTATAGGTTGCGGGACCTCATGGCATGCCGGCCTGTTGGGAGAATATTTATTTGAGGATCTGGCAAGGATCCCGGTAGAAGTTGAGTATGCTTCAGAGTTCAGATACAGACATCCGATTATAAATAAGGATGACGTTATTATAGCAATTAGTCAAAGCGGGGAAACTGCAGATACGCTTGCTGCAATTCAGCTGGCAAAAGAGGCCGGCGCTCTGGTCCTTGGAATTTGTAATGTGGTAGGATCAAGTATTCCGCGTGAAACAGATGCAGGGGTATATACACATGCAGGTCCTGAGATTGGAGTAGCTTCAACAAAGGCTTTTACGGCACAGGTTACTGTTCTGGCTATGATGGCTATCTTAATCGGACGCAAGAAAAACATTCTGACTGAGGAAACTTATCTTAAGTATATTAAGTATCTGACTGAAGTACCAAAGAAGATTGAAGACATCCTTAAAATGGATGATGATTTTAAGAAAATTGCCACGTTATATAAAGAAGCAAATAACTTTTTGTACCTGGGCAGAGGTTATTTTTTCCCTGTCGCTCTGGAAGGGGCATTAAAATTAAAGGAAATATCTTATATTCATGCAGAAGGTTATCCTGCCGCTGAGATGAAACATGGTCCTATAGCACTTATAGATCATAATATGCCGGTGGTTGTGATAGCTGCCAAAGATACCTCCTATGAGAAGATAGTAAGCAATATACAGGAAGTAAAAGCAAGAGACGGAATTGTAATTGCTGTTGTAACAGAAGGTGATAAGGTAATAAAAGAGCTGGCTGATCATGTACTGGAGATTCCTGATACTGATACTGTTTTTACACCATTACTTGCTGTTATTCCTTTACAATTACTATCGTACCATATAGCTGTAATGAGGGGCTGCCATGTTGATCAGCCAAGAAACCTGGCAAAGTCAGTTACTGTAGAATGATTATCTTTTAATGTACTGGTTATCATAATATTTTTCATAATCACCGGTTATCACATTATTTAACCACTTTTCATTAGTCAGATACCACTCTACTGTTTTTGCCAGGCCCTCTTCGAAATTGCAGGAAGGTTGCCATTTTAATGCCTTCATTAACTTGCCGGAATCAATTGCATATCTGAGATCATGTCCTGCGCGGTCTTTTACAAAAGTTATTAATTTGCCGGATGCGCCGGCTTTCCTCCCCAGTTTTTCATCCATTATTTCACAAAGTTTTTTGATCAGATCAATATTTTTCCATTCATTATTCCCGCCAATATTATATGTTTCTCCTGTTTTACCCTTGTGAAAAATAACATCAATAGCATTGGCATGGTCTTCAACATATAACCAGTCTCTTATATTTTCTCCTTTACCGTATACGGGTATGGATTTATTATTCTTAATGTTGTTGATTGCAAGTGGAATAAGTTTTTCAGGAAACTGGTTAGGGCCGTAATTATTACTGCAGTTAGAAATGACTACAGGCAGTTTATAAGTATTAAAATATGCCCTGACAAAGTGATCTGAACTGGCTTTTGATGCAGAGTAGGGACTTCTGGGTTCATACGGTGTTTCTTCAGTAAAGTATCCGCCGTCTTCAATAGAGCCATATACTTCATCAGTTGAAATGTGATAAAAAAGCTTGTTATTATAATTGTCTTTCCAGATCCTTTTTGATGAGTTAAGTAAGTTTACCGTCCCCACCACATTTGTGTATATAAATTCCATTGGATTTGATATCGACCGGTCAACATGAGATTCGGCGGCAAGATGAATTACGCCCTCGAACTGAAATTCATTAAATATTTCATCTATCAGGGAGGGATTGTTGATATCGGCTTTAAGGAACTTATAATTTTCTTTAGATTCAATATCAATAAGATTTTCAAGGTTCCCGGCATATGTCAGATTATCCAGGTTGACGATTTTGTATTTCGGATATTTATTTACAAAGAGCCGTACAACATGTGAGCCTATAAATCCTGCCCCGCCGGTTATGAGAATTGATTTCTTCATGTTTTTTCAATTTAAATTTTAAGACTTTTTACGAATATTCTTTTCCCAGTTCCACGCTGATAAAAGAGTTTCCTCCAGTGATATTTCAGCCTTCCATCCTAATTCCCTGTTGGAATATGATGTGTCTGCATATACAATGTCAATATCACCGGGACGTCTCGGATATATTTTATATTTGATTTTTTGTCCTGTAGCTTTCTCAAACGATTTGACTATTTCCATTACCGATAAACCTTTTCCCGTTCCCAGGTTAAAAACTTCATAATTACTCTTGCATTTTTTGTCAAGCAGTCTTTTTATTGCTGATACATGAGCTCTTGATAAATCCACAACATTAATATAATCTCTGACTCCTGTGCCGTCAGGAGTATTATAATCGTTTCCGAAGACCCTTAAATGATCCCGTATCCCAATGGCAGTTTGTGTAACATAAGGAACCAGGTTTAAAGGCACTCCCAGTGGCAATTCACCAATTAACGCAGATTTATGTGCTCCAATAGGATTAAAATATCTTAAGGAAATAGCTTCCAGGTTACTATTTACATTTATTGTATCAAGAATAATTTCTTCAATGATCTGTTTTGTATTTCCGTATGGTGAATTAGCCTTTTTAACAGGGGAATCTTCGGTAACCGGTAATTTATCAGGTAATCCGTAAACAGCAGCGGATGATGAAAATACCATATTAGGGATATTATAATCAATCATTGCTCTTAATAAGTTTATTGATGAAACCAGATTGTTATAATAGTAATCCAAAGGTATTTCCACGGATTCACCAACAGCTTTAAGAGCAGCAAAGTGTACTATAACTTCCAGCCTGGGATATTTTTTGCATAATTCGTCAATTTTAATACTGTCGCACAGGTCAAATTTTTCAAAATGCGGTCTTATCCCTGTAATTTGTTCTATCCCGTCAAGCACTTCTATACTTGAATTTACCAGGTTGTCGACAATAACTACTTCAAATCCTTCTTCAATGAGTTCAACGGCAGTATGGGATCCTATATAGCCTGTTCCTCCGGTAACTAATACGAATTTTTTCATTCGGTTCATATTATTTAAATTTTGCTTAAAACATCATTTTTAAGCTTATATTTTTCCTTGCTTTCCGGGCAAATGGCAATTTGGTTATCGTTAAATTCAAGCCTGTGTCCGTATTCGCTCATCCAGCCGATTTGTCTGGCAGGATTTCCTACTACCAGGGAATAAGGTTTAACATCTTTTGTAACAACAGCACCGGCTCCAACAAATGCAAACCTGCCAATGTCGTTACCACAGATTACAGTTGCATTGGCTCCAATAGTGGCGCCTTTTTCAACTACTGTCTTCTCATATTTATCCCTTCTGATTACAGCACTTCTTGGATTACTTATGTTAGTAAACACCATCGAAGGTCCCAGGAAAACATCATCCTCACATATAACCCCGGTATAAATTGAAACATTATTTTGTACTTTAACATTTCTGCCAAGCACAACTTCAGGAGAGATTACCACATTTTGTCCGATATTACATTTCTCTCCTATTATGCAATTGTGCATTATATGTGAAAAATGCCAAATCTTTGTACCTTTTCCGATCTGACATCCTTCATCAATTACTGCTGTTTCGTGGGCAAAATAATCTTTATCCATAATAATTATTTATTAACAAATTCAATCACTGAACTTGCTATGTATTCTATTTGTTCTTCATCCATTTCTGTATGCATAGGTAATGAAAGTACCGTTTTACTTAACTGCTCGGCAAAAGGGAAATCTCCCTTTTTATATCCCAGAAAAGCAAATGCTTTCTGTAAATGCAGAGGGACAGGGTAGTAAATCATAGACGGGATATTTTTTGATTGCAGATAATCCTTGAGAGCATCCCTGCTATTATTTTTTAACCTTATTGTGTATTGATGAAATACATGGCTGGAATAAGCGGCCCGGAAAGGTATAATAATACCGGGAATATTTCTGAATGCATTATCATACAGATCTGCAGCTTTTTGCCTGGCTGAATTATATTTATCCAGGTGTTTTAATTTGACTCTTAGTATAGCTGCCTGAATTGCATCCAGTCTTGAATTAACTCCAACCATATCATAATGATACCTCACTTTCATGCCATGGTTAGCTATTGTTCTTATTCTTTCCCCCAGTTCATTATTTCCGGTAATAACTGCTCCTCCATCACCAAAGCATGCCAGGTTCTTTGAAGGGAAGAACGAAGTACATCCGATATGTCCTATGGTTCCGGCTTTCAGAGGTTTGTTGTTTTTATAAAACTCACTGCCCATAGCTTGCGCTGCATCTTCAATAATGGAAATATTATATTTATTGGCAATATCCATTATCTTTTGCATATCCGCGCATTGTCCGAACAGGTGTACCGGGATAATAGCCTTTGTATTATCAGTAATAATTGATTCCAGGGTATCCGGATTTATATTGAAGGTGTCCGGATCCACATCTGCTGCTACAGGTTTATAACCAAGAAGTGAAATGACTTCTACTGTTGAAATAAAAGTAAAAACAGGTGTAATGACCTCATCACCAGGCTTTAAGTCTAATGCCATTAAACTAATCTGCAATGCATCAGTACCATTCCCGCATGCAATTACATTGGATGCATTAAGATAACGGGCCAGTTCCTCTTCAAATTCTTTGATTACAGGGCTTTTAACAAAGTAAGCAGAATCAATAACATCCTGGATGGCAGTATCAATCTCATTTTTTATATTAAGATATTGAGTATTAAGATCTACCATTCTGATTTTTCGCATGATATTTTATTCTTAAAATAATGTACTAATATAATATTTGGTAACGAATAAAAGCGATTAAAAATTATTAATTTATGCTTTACTTTTTTACAGTTAATAAATTGCCGGTGTGTATTTATAAGTATTTTATGATTATAATTTTATTAATTTTGGACAAAATTGTATTTATCAAATTGCTTATAGTATAATAAGAAAGTGGATATTGCTGACTACATAAGGGAATTAATCCTTAAGAATGAATGTGTTATACTACCTCAATTCGGGGGATTTATTTCAAATTATCGTCCTGCAAATATTGATAGAGAAAAAAAGTTATTAACTCCTCCTTCAAAGGAAATAGAGTTCCGCAGTGATTTAAAAAAGGATAACGGGGTACTTGTAAATTATATAGCCAAAAAGAAAAGGGTATTCAGCACAAGAGCCAGGAGACTGGTTGACGAGTTTGTGGATGAATTAAATGCCAGGCTTAACAGGGGCGAAAATGTAGTATTTAAAGGACTGGGCTCATTTGTAAAAGACAGCAGGGACCAGGAAGTAAAATTCTTTACTCTGAAGGATGAGAATTATCTTATAGATTCATACGGATTGATGAATCTTGAATTGTCTGAATTAGAAAAAACAGGTAATATTGATAGTACAAGTATTCGAATACCACCTGTTAAAATTATTAACAGGAAAAAGAC
>CP070654.1:612331-618393 GCA_020354785.1 Bacteroidales bacterium | reverse complement strand
ATTCAATACCGCAGTCTCGACAGAGAAGGCTGGGCAGGGTAATTACTGAACTTAAGACCATTAATTCTTTGATTATTATTTATATTTGCTATAAGGCGATAATCAATGTAATTAGCCTGGTATGATTTCACAAAAAGAGAAAATTAAACAAAGTGATATTATGAACAAGAACAAAAGTATTTTATTAATAATCCTGGTTGTTCAGATCGTCATAACTGGTACAGCCTGGAATTCTAGTAACAATAATTCATCTATGAATGAAAAAACTGGCGATGATAACCAGCAGTTATTTATTGGTGATAGCATTGCTATTGCTGCAACTAAATATGGTAAAGTACAGGGATTTTTGCTGCGTAATATCTATAATTTCAGAGGTATACCGTATGGTGCCAATACCGGAGGAAAAAACCGCTTTATGCCTCCACAGGAACCTGAAAAGTGGGAAGGTGTTTTCCCGGCAGTCTGGTGGGGAAATTCTGCACCTCAGATTATGGATAACCGTTACGCAAATGCTTATGCATCGTTTATAGATCATTGGAATTATGATGATATAAGTGAAGACTGCCTGAAACTGAATATCTGGACCCCGGATATTTCAGATGGCAAAATGAGGCCTGTGCTGGTATGGTTACATGGTGGTGGGTATATCAATGGCAATGCTATTGAACAGGATGGTTATAATGGTGAGAACCTCAGCCGCAAAGGCGATATCGTCTTTTGTTCTGTTAATCATCGTCTGGGGCCTTTAGGGTTTTCCGATTTATCGGCTGTGGGAGGCGGGAAGTATGCCAACTCAGGTAATGCAGGAACACTGGATATGGTTGCAGCACTGAAATGGGTGAAAGAGAATATTACAAATTTTGGCGGTGATCCTGATAATGTAACAATTATTGGACAATCAGGTGGTGGAGCTAAAGTCTGCATACTTGCTGCTATGCCTGGTGCAAAAGGGCTGTTTCACAAAGCAGTGGCACTGAGCGGCTCCACTATAGAGGCAAAAGACCGGGAGGATTCACGGAAAGTTGGGCAGTATATTATGGAAGAGGCAGGAATTACTCCTTCAGAAATTGATAAGTTAAAGGAGATGCCGTGGAAGGATTATATCCTGCTGGCTAACAGGGCCAATAAAAGATGGGCTGAAGAGGCAGGAATTACAGATTATTTCCGTGGTAGTTTTGGCCCTGTGGCAGACAGTATAAACATTCCTGTAGGCAAGTTTTTTATTGAAGCAGACGGAATATCATCTGATGTACCTTTGCTGATTAGCAGTACTTTTCATGAATGGGCGATAAGCAGGGCTATGCCTGAACTGGAGGATATTACCGAGGAAAAAGCAAAGGAAGCTTTAGAAGAACGGGCAGGTTTCAGACCTGGTCTTGGAAAAAAAGCCGGCGAAGTATATGATGCATATACAAAAGTATTTCCTGACGCAAAACCCATTGAGATCATGACACTGATTGCAAGTAATCGAAAAGGCGTTGTTAAAACGGCTAATGCAAAATCAAACCAGAAAGCACCGGTATATGTTGCATGGTTTGGATGGGAAGCCCCTCTGTTCGACAACAGGGCGAGGGCCTTTCACTGCCTTGATATCTGTTTCTGGTTTTATAATACAGATTTAATGCTTACACATACAGGCGGAGGTAAGCGTCCGCGGTTGTTATCTGAAAAAATGTCAGATGCGCTTATAAGGTTTATGAAAACAGGTAATCCAAATGGAGAAGGACTGCCTGAATGGCCCGAATATAAAACTGAAAATGGTGAAACGATGATATTGAATGATATTCAGGAAGTAAAAAACGACCCGGACAGGGAAGCCAGGAAATTATTGGATTAAATATTACATCTGGCAGATGTTACTTTAACACCAGGTAATTATTAAATCAATAACGTAGATATTTTGCTGCAAATATTTTTAAGTATATTTGCGGCTTGTTTTCCATAAATTGCTAACTTGATAGTATAAATATAAATTGTTTAAAAATGACTAGTATATTTTGGTTTATACCTGCCGGAGCGGTTTTAGCGCTTATTTTTGCCTATATCTTCTTTAAAAGTATGATGAAAAATCCTGAAGGGACTGACAGGATGAAAGAGATCGCCAGGTACGTAAGGGAAGGGGCGATGGCATATTTATCCCGCCAGTATAAGGTTGTTGGATTGATTTTCATATGTTTATTAATAATACTGACAATACTTGCATACCTGGGAGTACAGAATCCTTTTGTGCCTGTTGCATTTCTTACAGGAGGTACATTCTCAGGATTATGCGGTTATCTGGGAATGCGAACAGCAACACAGGCATCTTCAAGAACTGCAAATGGAGCAACTAAATCATTAAACAGGGGATTGCAAATAGCATTTCGAAGCGGTGCGGTTATGGGCCTTGTAGTTGTCGGATTCGGACTTCTGGATATTGCCGCCTGGTTTTTAATTCTTAACAAGCTGGTATATACTCCTGAAAATATGCAGAACGGACTTCATTTCCTGGGACTAACCCTTGTACATCCTGATCCGGATTATGTGGTAAATGGAATATTAACTGACCTGGGAGAAAAGACCAAATTATTTGAGATAACTGCTACCATGATAACATTTGGTATGGGTGCATCAACCCAGGCTTTATTTGCCCGTGTGGGGGGAGGAATTTATACAAAAGCTGCTGATGTAGGAGCAGATCTGGTTGGGAAGGTAGAGGCAGGAATTCCTGAGGATGATCCGCGTAATCCCGCTACTATTGCCGATAATGTTGGTGATAATGTTGGTGATGTTGCAGGAATGGGAGCAGATCTTTATGAATCGTACTGTGGTTCAATACTGGCAACTGCAGCCCTGGGAGCAGCCTTACCAGTATTAATTCTTAAAAACAAAGGATTACTGCCTGAGGATTTTACACTGATTAAAGCAGTCATAGCTCCTATGATTGTTGCGGCAGGAGGTATAATATTATCCATCCTTGGAATATTTATGGTCAAAACAAAAGAATCAGCAACACAAAAGAATTTGTTAAATGCATTATTGTTTGGTACCGGAGGAAGCTCATTGTTAATACTTGGAGCTGTTGCATTTATGGCCTATGCGGGATGGATAACCTGGGGAATTTTTGGTTCGGTAGTCGCCGGATTAATAGCCGGAGTGATAATCGGACAGGGAACAGAATACTTTACATCAGATGAATATAAACCTACCAAAGGTATTGCCAGGCAGGCTCAACAGGGTCCGGCCACTACTATTATAGATGGTATGGCTGTAGGAATGTACTCAACTTGGATCCCTGTTATTACGATAGTGTTAGGTATTATTGCTGCCTTTGGTTTTGCAGGGGGATTCCAGCACTTTGCCATAGGAGTGTATGGTATTGGATTTGCTGCTGTGGGTATGCTCTCAACATTAGGTATTACACTCGCAACAGATGCATTTGGTCCAATTGCTGATAACGCAGGCGGAAATGCAGAAATGTCTGAACTACCTCCTGAAGTAAGGGAAAGAACAGATGCCCTTGACATGTTAGGCAATACAACTGCAGCAACAGGTAAAGGATTTGCAATAGGCTCGGCAGCGTTAACGGCAATGGCTCTTCTTGCTGCATATATTGAGGAAGTAAGGCTCTGGCTGGGTAAACTTGCAGGAGAAGGATTTAAACAGGTTGGAGATGTATTATTTTATAATGATAATATTCCCTTGCTGGAGGAAGGTCAAAAAGCCGTTCAGATTGCAGGAGCAACAGTAAAAGATTTCATTGAAGCATATAACCTTTCAATTTTTAATCCATTATTACTGGGAGGAATATTTATCGGTGCAATGATGGCATTTGTTTTCTGCGCAATGACAATGAAAGCGGTAGGCAGGGCAGCCGGCGCTATGGTTGAGGAGGTAAGAAGGCAGTTCCGTGAAATTATTGGTATTATGGAAGGTAAAGCAACACCCGAGTATGCCAAGTGCGTTGCTATTTCAACAAAAGGTGCGCAGAGGGAAATGATTATTCCTTCATTGCTCGCAATAATAGTACCTGTCACCGTAGGAGTATTCCTTGGAGTTGCAGGTGTTGTTGGATTACTTGCAGGGGGATTAACTACGGGATTTACACTGGCATGTATGCTAAATAATGCAGGAGGGGCATGGGATAATGCAAAGAAATATATTGAAAAGGGAAATTATGGCGGTAAAGGAAGCGATGCCCATAAAGCAGGAGTTGTTGGTGACACGGTAGGTGATCCTTTCAAAGATACTTCAGGGCCTTCATTGAATATACTTATTAAGTTAATGACGATGGTGTCGGTGGTTATGGCAGGCCTTACTGTAGCCCTTGGATTTTTTGCCTGAGGACCATCGCTACGAACCTTCGCTTGGATTTATTGACTAAATTTTATTAAGGCTCAATTATATTTTAGATTATTTTTTATTCTGTTTGGCGTTAAGCTCGGCAATTTTCACAATAACCTTAACTGACTTTTCCATAGATTTTATTGGGATAAATTCATATTTGCTATGAAAATTATGTCCACCTGCAAATATATTTGGACAGGGTATTCCCATATAAGACAATTTTGCACCATCGGTGCCTCCTCTTATAGGAACAATTTTTGGAGAAACACCTGCCGCGTTCATTGCTTTTATAGCTAATTTAACGATATGAAATTCAGGTTCTATTATCTCCCGCATATTATAATATTGATCTATCATAGTAATTTTTATTGTCCTTGCACCGTACTTAAGATTTAAATGATCGACAATCCTGATAAGCAGATCCTTCTTCTTATTAAATCTTGTCTTGTCATGATCACGTATCAGGTAATTTATTGTAGTGCTATCAACCGAGCCTGTCATATCTGTAAGATGATAAAATCCTTCATAGCCCTCAGTGTGTGCAGGACTCTGGTGGCTTGGCAGCATACTGTTAAGCTCCATTGCAATTAGCATAGAATTCTTCATTTTGTTCTTTGCAGTACCGGGATGAACATTTAATCCCTTAATAGTAATTTTTGCGCGTGCAGCATTAAAGTTTTCATATTCTAATTCACCCAGAGGGCCTCCGTCAACAGTATATGCAAAATCCACGTTAAATTTCTTAACATCAAATTTATCGGTACCCCTGTGTATTTCTTCATCAGGGGTAAATGCCAGTCTTATTTTACCATGTTTTATTCTGGGATGGGTTATCAGGTACTCAACGGCTGTAATTATCTCTGCAATTCCTGCTTTATCATCTGCTCCTAATAATGTATTGCCATCAGTTACAATTATTGGCTGACCTATGTATGTATTAAGATCAATAAATTCTTTTGGTGACAACACTATATTTGCTTTTTTATTTAATACTATATTTTTGCCATAATAGTTATCTACTATACGTGGTTGAGCATTTTCAGCAGGCACATCAGGTGAAGTATCCAGATGAGCTATAAAACCTATTGTTGGAACACTATCTTTAGTATTGGCCGGTAACGTAGCCATTAAATACCCGTTCTTGTCCAAATCTATTTCAGAAAGGCCCAGATCCTTTAATTCCTGTGCCAGCATTTTTGCCAGTTCAAGCTGGTTTTTTGTTGAAGGGAATGATTTAGATTTCTCATCAGACCGGGTATTAATTTTTACATATCTTACGAATCTTTCAACAAGGTTGTCCATATCATTTAGTTTTCAAAATTATCTATGTTAAAATACAAAAAAAACTTGTATGTATCTTAAAAGATTCTGAACACTTGATAAAATCATCAACGAGTATAGGATTATCTTTATTAACTTTACTACTGTCCAAAATAATGAAATGTATTGTATAACAAGTAATAACACTGATCCGTATTTTAACCTGGCTTCTGAAGAATATTTTTTCAAAGAATTTAAAGAGGATGTTTTTATGCTTTGGCAAAGTGAACCGGCAGTTATTGTAGGAAAACATCAAAATACTCTGGCAGAAATAAATTATAAATTCATTAGACATAATGATATTAAGGTAGCCCGTAGACTGTCAGGTGGAGGAGCAGTGTACCATGATCTGGGCAATATTAATTTTACGTTTATTGTAAATGGTAAAGAGGGCAAGCTGATAAATTTTAACAGGT
>CP070654.1:606168-612231 GCA_020354785.1 Bacteroidales bacterium | reverse complement strand
TGACAATATCTGTTTCTGTCTTTACAGTAACATCATAAAGTTTAGGGTTTTCAGGAGACCACAGAATCATGTTATCTGTTTTGATTTCAATTTCAGCATTTCCCTTTTCATCGGTTTCTGCTATATGTTTTATGCCTGCTTCAGGGATCTGCATTTCAACCTTTATATTTTTCGCATTTTTTCCATCAAGCTGCACATATCCTGCCAGGACATCCCTGTTATTCTTTTTAAGCTGAATACAGTAGTCACGTATAAATGTCGAAGGAACTTCGATAATTTTTACATCCCTTGTTATTCCACCATAGTTCCACCAGTCTGTGTTAAGTGTAGGTACTCCTTCACGCTTCCTTTTATTATCAACCTTCACGACAACAAAATTATCTGCCTCCTGTATTTTGCCGGTTATCTCAAAATTAAAAGGTGTGAAGCCTCCGATATGTGTACCCAGCTTCATGCCATTAAGATAAACATCGGCCTGGTAATTTACCGCTCCGAAGTAAATAAAAACACGGTAGCTTTCATTATTTTTCTTATAGTCAAAGGACTTTTTGTACCAGATTGTCCCCTCGTAATATAACAACTTTGGATCCTGGGTGTTCCAGTCACCAGGAACACTTAGTACCGGTGATTTATCAAAATTGTACTCTATAAGATCACTTTTATCCTTTTGTTTAAGATTATTATAATAGCCTCCGCTGCCTCCTATTTGATCATAAGGCTGGTACCTGTAATTATAATACCCGGTTTCATATGGATCTATTATATAATGCCACTTGCCGTTCAGAGATTTTGTTTTTCTGCTATATGTACCTGTTATTAAAGGCGATTGGGCTGGTAAATTTTCACTGATAAAGAATATCAGACTAAAAATCAGGCTGATGAATAATTTAATTTTCATCCGTTTAAAATTTTTAAGTTGTTTATAATAATTTATAGTGTTGAATTAAATAATTGATTTCCCGGATTTATTTAAACTTAAAGTCATTCGACTTTAAAGACCTGGTATGAATGGGGACTTATAGTAATGCTGAATTCAGTCTTACCATTATGGCTCACTCCTTCCAGTATTCTGTTAATGGTTAAATTTCGTAGTTTCACTTCTTCCTCCTTAATTGCAACCTTAACTTGCTCCCTGTGAGGGAGGAATGAATGTACAATAAAAGTATTATTATCATAAACAAATAAGCTTATCCTGCTTCTGCTTTCTATGCTGACGTACATGTCTTTCATCAGAATATTCTTTATCATAGTAAGAATACTTTCCGGCAGATTATACAGATCCCCGAAATTATCCGGTATTGTCAGTACATACATAATGCTGTTACCATAACCTGCCTGCAGTAACAAAGGATAGCCGTTACCCTCACTGTATGCAGTAACAAGTTCCCAGCAGTCATTTGTCGGATATATTATCTGTGGAATGAGTATATCCTTTTCAGATTCAAAAACTGTTCTGAAGTTTGAAAACCTGTGAGCCAGAGCTTTTTTATCAGTACACCTTAATTCTGCTATATCTTCTATACCTTTTCCCTGAAGTGCTCCAAGCAAGCCTGACGTAATAACTACATTTTTCCCGTCTGTTAATTGTGTCTTTATTTTCTTTACAATATCAGTATCATATTTTGCCGATTCGGTAAGCAATATCATATTGCTTTTATAAGGGAAATCAGGAGTAATATCAACCGGTATCCCGAGCATACCAAGATAATTATGCAGAAAATCTTCACCCGAAGAGTGGTATGGCTTGTATGCAGGTATACCGGTGGGGTTGCCCAGCTTATCTATAAAATTATCAGCTTTGGCCAGTACATATCCGGCTAATGGTGTTACATTGCTCAGGTATACCGCTGAACCCTCATTGTTTTCCATTTCTTCTACCAGAGACTGCAGGCAAAATAAGGTTACTTCTTTTGGTTTTGCAAAAAGGGTGAGTGATATTTGCTCACCGTACCTGTCCAGGCACCTGCGGGCATAAGGATCAATCCATCCGCCTGCATTCTTCCCCGGACTTACATTTTCCAGGTATCTCATTATTGAATAACTCTGGTACTGCTGTAGATGCTGGTGAGTATATTCCGGGTCTCTTGTTTCTGTTCCTGTATAAATCATATCAAACAATTCCGGTTCATGTTCAAGATTGTATCCCAGGTACTGGTAATGTTCATACCAGTTGGGATATTTGATTATCATTTTCACGTCCGGATTGGTTTCTCTGGCTGTTTTTAATATTATATTTTCCGAAACATCTTTCAATAATTCAAGCCTGAAATCAGTCCAGCTTTTATCACCTTTATTCTTAATACATAATTCACATTTGCAGCTTGTGAAAAAGAAATCATCAAGCATCACCTCATCAAACAATTCTGCTGTATATTCAACTATTTTCTTCACTTCTTCCAGGTGCTCCCCATTGGAGTAGCAAAAAGTCTTAAACCTGTTTGCTTCATGCATTACAAGTGTTATCCCTCCTGATACTCTTATACCTTTCTTTTCCAGAAGCTTTTTTGCTTTAATTATAGTCTCCTTATCAGCTAAAATCATATCCCGGTAAGTTTCCATATAGACCTTATCAATTTTTATATGTTGCTGCAAATAATCAATTCTCTTTTCCATCCAGTTCAGGTCACTCATTTTCTGAGTTTCATATACCCTGGCATATATTGCCACATTGAAATTCTCATAGCCGCCGGCAAGTACAGCTCGAGGCTGTAAATTAGTAACAAGTAAAAACAAGATTACCCCGGCCATTCTGATCATTTTGACTGTATTTAGTTTCAATTATTTAAGATTTAATTATTTAATCAACAAATTAATTAAAAATTTGCCAAATATTTTATTTTTGAATCAAATTAAATAAATCGATAATATCATGAAGAAAATACAACTAATAACCCTGGTCATTCTTTGCTTACTTTTTTCATATATGGATTTGTCCTCCCAGCAGGGCCCTGCATCTTTCGATGAAGTAATAATCACTGGCAACTATGATATTCCTGACTGCCCTGAATGGCTCCATAAAGCGGTCCTTTACCAGATATACCCTCAGACTTTTTATGACAGCAACGGAGATGGTATAGGTGATTTACCGGGAATAATTGAAAAGCTGGATTATGTTAAGAGCCTGGGTGTTGACGGGTTCTGGATCAATCCGTTTTTCGAATCTCCATTCAATGATGCGGGCTATGATGTATCTGACTATTATAAAGTTGCTCCCAGGTATGGAACAAATGATGATGCAAAAAGAATGTTTGATGAAGCGGAAAAGAGGGGCCTGAAGATATTATTTGATTATGTTATTAGTTATACGAGTATTGATCATCCATGGTTCCGGGAATCTGCCAGACAGGAAAAAAACAAATATTCCAACTGGTATATCTGGACTGACAATACATGGATAAACCCTCCGGATGTTTATAAGGATGCATTTATAAAAGGTTACGGCAGACGCAATGGCCAGTTTATGCGTAACTTCTACTGGTCACAGCCGGCACTTAATTACGGTTTTGCCAAGCCTGAAAAAGACTGGATGCTGCCTGTAGATCATCCTGACGTACTGGCTTTGCAGGAAGAGCTTAAAAAGATATTACGTTTCTGGATGGATATGGGCGCCGACGGCTTCAGGGCAGATATGGCAGGCGCGCTTGTTAAGAATGCTAATATAACAGGCAATGATCAATTTTTCAGTACAAGGGATGAAGGGACAAAAACATTCTGGAATAAAATTCGGCATATATATGATACTGAATATCCTGATGCTTTCATGGTGGCGGAGTGGTCTCACCCTGAATCAGCGCTTGACGGCGGTGGTTTTCATGCAGATTTCTTTCACTGGTTTGCAGGCTATAATGATCTGCTGCAGAAAGAAAGCTGGCGTATCCTCAACGGCTATTCGGAAGGCCATAGCTTTTTTGACAGGGAAGGAAAAGGCAATATCACTAATTTTCTGAAAACATATATGGATCAGTATAACAAGACAAAAGGTAAAGGTTATATTTTACTTCCTATTGGCAACCATGACCTGTCTCGCCTAAATATCAGGCGTACTTACGAAGAGCTGGAAATGATAATTGCATTTTCAATTGCAATGCCGGGAATACCATTTATATATTATGGAAATGAAATTGGTATGAGACAGCTGTATGGCAATCCTTTTGTTGAAGGTGCATATAAACCGCGTGCCGGAGGCCGGACCCCCATGCAATGGACCTCAGACAGGAACCGTGGTTTCTCTACTGCACCGCCGGAGAAACTTTACCTTCCGGTTGATAAAGCTGATGATGCACCAAACGTTGATACACAGGAAAGTGATCCGACCTCGCTTTTAAACTCAGTACGCAAGCTTATTGATTTAAAGAAATCAGAATCCGCACTGGCAGCATACGCTGAATTTGTACCTGTATATGCAAGAGAAAATACTTATCCCTTTATATTTGCACGTGCTGCCGGTAAGGAAACAATCCTGGCTATTTTTAATCCTGCTGGCAGAACAGAAACAGCAGAATTTGCTTTAAGCATTGATGCAACAGGCTTTGAGCTCCTGGCAGGTAAAGAAACAGAAATCACAAATGAAAACAGGATTTACTCTGTTAGCATACCTGAAATTAGTTATGCGATATATAAATTGAAATATTAATATAAAATCCTGTCAAGTTTAATTTCAGTGGAATCTTTATCATATTCACGTGAGTAGACTGGAGGAAGATCACCAAAGATATCACGATGAAAGCGGGCAAATTCACTTGAAAATGAATATATCATCCTGTCTGTTCGATATGGCTTATCAGTAATCCATTCCGGCGCAAAAAAGTCTACTGATTTATTCCCTTTACGGGATACCGAAACATCAACCCTGCCTGCCTTTTGCCCGAATTTATGAGATGATATTCCGGAGGGTACATTTATAGTTGCTTCATTCAGGGTAAGTTTTGCAGGACCAGGAAGAATTGTCACAACCTCTATGGAATCTTCGTATTCTTCAGAGAATGAGTATCCTATATTAACAACCGGGATATAAAACGGGTTAGGTTTAATTGCATGATTGTACTTTTTATAAAACAGAATAGCAACATCCCTGTCCTGATACGGCGACGGTTCATTCTTCCATATACTTTTATAGTATTTCAGAAGAACCGAAAAGCCATAATTATGGTTAACTTCCGGAGCAAGATGATGCCCTTCGGGATAATCATTCCAGGTAATGACATTAATTAATGAGACATCCTGATCTATAGCAAATTCCAGGAGTTTACGGAAGTTATAAGAAAGACCTGTAATTATACCTCTTCGTTCAACATTCTCAATACCCGCATTAGCAGCATCTTCTGCAAAATGGAACATATCCCAGGTGCCGGGAGGTAATAGCTTTGAGGTATAAAAACCAGCAAATGTCGAACCTGTAAAAGTCCGTAATCTTGATTTACTGATTTCTGCGACTTTTTTACCGACATAATCTTCTGTATAAGGAATTGTCCACATCCAGGTTGCCGGAAAATAGTCAAGGTATTCATTAAGTTCCTGATCACTTATTTCGTGGTTAATGGAAATAACATATGCAACTTTTTCATTAATAGCATCAGCCAGTTTGCGATAAGCACGTGCAACATAAAACTTTGGCGAATACCCGTTCAAATCCTCAGGAATATCAGCTATTTGTTCACCATACCACAGATATATAATAAGCCGGCCATCAGGAGTTCTCAACCAGTGAGGATTATCCCTTCCTGCCTCATCAAGAATTGCATTCATGCGCTCTGCATAATCGGCAATTTTAATATCTTCTGTCAGGCCGCTGGGATGGGACGGACAAAAAGTAAATTTAAAATCAAAATTCTCCCTGTCAGCTACCCTGAAATATGCTTTAATTATTTCATCATCGGGCCCTCTTGCACGAATAGGATAATAGAACTGGAAGCCATCAATTCCGCATCTCATAGCTGTCCTCATTTCAAACGCCACAGTCTGTTCAAGAGTCGAATCCTTCAGATATTTCTCAGCCATGACATTAACCTGTACCAAACCACCAAGAGTTTCGGTAATATTATTTTTTGCCGGATAATATTTCGG
>CP070654.1:599995-606068 GCA_020354785.1 Bacteroidales bacterium | reverse complement strand
TTTATATTTTCTATTTGTGTGGAAAATATCTTTCCTGCCGGTAAGAATTTTATGCCCGTAGGCCTGATGGCCAACATCCCAGATTATTTTATCATAAGGCGTATTAAATATATAATGCAGTGCAACTGTAAGTTCAACTACCCCGAGACTGGCGCCAAGATGTCCGGGATTGGATGAAACTTCATCAATAATAAACTGCCTTAATTCTTTACTAACATTTAGCAGTTCCTCAACCTCTAACTTTTTTAAATCTGATGGAAACCGGATGTTATCTAAATAACTGGTGTTACTCTGTGACATTTAAGTTATTTAAAATTTAGCATCCAAAGTTAATAATTATTATTTACTTTATTTGAGGTTAATTGAATCATGTTGTAATTTCATCAAATAATTTAACAACAAAATAAAACATATAATGAAGTTATCTAATATACTGGCTGCACTGCTGGCTTTTACATTATTAGCTTGTGTTCCTCCGAGACAATTCAGGGATATTCAGCGTGAGAATAAAGATTGCCAGGAAGAAAGAGACTTATTAAAAGGCGTAAATGAAAAATTAAGTGTTGAGAATAATGAGTTGAAGTCAAAAATAGAAGTTATTAATGATAATATTACCAAGCTATTAGAAGACAGTATAAAGAAAAAAAGTGATCTGGCTGAATTGTCCGGTGAATATGAACAGTTAAGACAAAGATATCAGGATTTATCAAATTCACAGGAAACAATAATAAAAGGCAGTGAAAAAGAAATAAAAAAGCTGCTGGAACAATTGAAAACAACCCAGGAAGATTTGTATAGCAGAGAGGACGAACTGAATAAAATTTCCCGCACACTTGATGATAAAAAAGTGAACCTTGATCGTCTGAAAACAGAACTGGAAGAACGAAATGCAAGATTAATAGAACTGGAAAGTATTTTAGCCAAAAAGGATTCTGCTGTTAATGCCTTGAAGTATATAGTATCTGAAGCATTACTCGGATTTAAAAATCAAGGGCTAACTGTCTCCGAGAAAAACGGGAAAGTATATGTCTCACTGGAAGAGAAATTGCTTTTTAAAAGCGGAAGTACTGAGGTCGATGCCAAGGGCGTTATTGCTCTCAAAGAACTGGTAAAAGTTCTTGAACATAATCCGGACATTAATATTATGATTGAAGGACATACTGATGATGTGCCGGTGATTCCCGGCTCTGCATTTCAGGATAACTGGGATTTAAGTGTTCAGAGAGCAACTGCAATAGTAAGAATATTGCTTGACGGTTCTTCAATAAATCCTAAACGATTAACAGCTTCCGGCAAGGGTGAATTTTTGCCGGTTGATTCAAGAAAAACAACTGAAGCACGTCAGAGAAACAGAAGAACTGAAATTATTCTGACTCCTAAACTGGATGAATTATTTAAGATACTTGAAACCAACTAAATGTAATTTACAGGCATATCCTTCTGTATACTCCTCAATATGCTTTGTTACTACCTAACATTATTATTAACCTCTTCATTTAAAAGAGTTTTTAATTTAATTAAACTAAGATTTAGTTATCACTTGTCAGGTATATTAAAATCTCCCGTGCTCTGGGGGTATCCCTCAAGAATTTCAATTGAGCCGACAACATTCTGCAACCTGACCTGCCCCGAGTGCCCAAGCGGACAGCGAACATTAACAAGACCGGCAGGTAATATGCAATATGCTCTTTACACAAAAATTATTCATGAATCATCATCTTTCCTGGCATACCTGAACCTGTATTTTCAGGGTGAACCATTCCTTCATCCTGAAATCTTTAAGATGATAACTCTCGCCGGGCAAAAACGGATCTATACTGCTGTTTCTACGAACGGGCATTTTTTAGACGCTCAAAATTCAAAACAAATAATTGATTCCGGATTGGATAGATTAATAATATGTATGGATGGAATAAATCAAAAGGAATATGAAATATACAGGAAGAACGGAAATTTTAATAAAATAATCGAAGGGATAAAAACACTGGTTAGATATAAAAATGAACTCAAATCCCGGAAACCCTTTCTTACAGTTCAAGCTCTTATAATGCAGCATAACCAGAGTAAGATTAAAGAAATGAAAAGATACTTTCTGGATCTGGGTGTAAATCAGGTATTGTTTAAATCAATACAAATAAATGAATTCAGCAAGGGTAGTCCTTTGATTCCTACAATAAGCAAGTATTCAAGATATAAATCCGTGGAAAAGGGAAAATATATAAATAAAAATCCCCTGGCAAATAAGTGCTGGAGAATGTGGAGTTCGGCAGTTATTACCCAGGACGGGATAGTAATACCATGTTGCTTTGATAAAAATGCTTCTTATAAATTAGGAAATATTAATGATTCCGGATTAAAAGATATCTGGAAAAGCAATAGTTATGATAAATTCCGTAAGAGCGTTCTTACGTGCAGAAAAGACATAGATATATGCAGAAACTGTACTGAAGGTCTGAAAAAAATATTCTTTAAAAAATAGTAGTGCCGTTATTATTTACTATCAGATGCTTCTATTTAAATTGTCATAATATCCTTTTCTCTTGATTCCACCATATCATCAATTTTCTTAGTGAAATCATTTGTCATATCCTGTACTTCATTCTCAGCATCTTTTTCCAGGTCCTCGGAAAGACCATCTTTCTGTAATTTTTTTAATTCCTCATTTGCGTCCCTCCTGGCATTTCTAATACTTACTTTAGTATTTTCACCCATTGATTTTATTTGCTTAACTATCTCCTTTCGTCTTTCCTCAGTTAAAGGAGGCACAACAATTCTTATTAATTCCCCGTTATTGACAGGATTTAAGCCTATATTGGCCTGCATTATGGCTTTTTCAATTGGCTCAATCATTGTCTTGTCCCATGGTTGAATTATGATAGTTTTTGCATCAGGAGTGCTAAGATTTGATACCTGGTTCAAAGGCGTCAATACACTGTAATAGTCTACTGTAATTCCATCCAACAGGGCAGTAGTAGCCTTACCAGCCCTAATTCTCATTAATTCATCCTGAAGATGGTGAATGGCTTTATTCATTTTTTCTGAAGCCTCGTCTATGCAAAATTTAACTTCTTCTTCCATAAGAGTATTTATTGGTTTGAACTATAACAAATTTAAGAAAAATAAATACAATTACTGAATAAAGTGAATGATTAAAAATTCGTGAAGTTTTAACTAAGATCAATAAGTATCGACGATCTTACCTTTGAGTAAAATATTTGAAAGTCTGTTTATTTGAGGAAAAATCTAGTCATTCAGGCTATATCTCCTGAAGCCTGTCACCTTTAATTCATTATCAACCTCCATGAGATATTGTCTGATTGTCTTTTTATTATCCCTGGTGTATTCCTGGTTAAGTAATGTACTCTCCTTATAGAATTTATTTAATTTACCTTCAGCTATTTTATCAAGAATGTTTTCCGGCCGGCCTTCCCGCCTGGCTTGTTCTCTTCCTATTTCCCTCTCATTTTCAATAATCTCAGGAGGGACATCATCTTTATCTATAGCTACAGGATTCATCGCAGCAATCTGCATAGCAACATCTCTGCCGACCTGAACATCAACTACCTTATTTAATCCTACAAGTGTGGCCAGTTTATTACCCGGGTGAATATAAGGTATTACCTGCTGAGATTCAATCTTATTATAATAGGACAGGGTCAGCTTTTCCCCTATAATACCTACTTGTTCGATTACTTTATCAGTAATACTTTTCCCTTCAATCTCAAGTAGCTCCAGTTCTTCAAGGGTATCCGGGTTTCCAGATATTGCTTTATCCAGTATAGTCTCGGCAAAATTTATAAAACCCTTGTTCTTAGCTACAAAGTCAGTCTCACAATTTAGTACTATCATAGCACCCCTTGTTGCATCATCAGTAGTTTTTGCAATTACTACCCCTTCCCGGGCTTCTCTGTCAGCCCTCTTATTTGCTATTGCCTGACCTTTTTTTCTTATTATTTCGATGGCTTTATCGAAATCACCATTAGATTCCTGAAGGGCCTTTTTGCAATCCATCATACCCGCCCCTGTTACTTTTCTGAGTTTACTTACTTCTGCCGCAGTTATTTCAGCCATAATACCTGTTTTTATTTCTTTCTGTTTACTAATTCGATGTTTCTTATTCTTCTGATCTTTTAGCCGGAGATTTTATTTTCTCTTTAAGTAATGGTGCCGCATCATCTTCATGTATCTCCACTTCACTTTCTGTATATTCTTCAGCCTTTTCTTCCTCTTCTTCTTCCTTCTTAGCCTTTTTTGCCATAGATGCTGCCTCTTTCTCCTTTTCTATCTTTCTTTCCTCAAGCCCTTCCTGGATAGCTTTGCAAACAATATCTACTATAAGAGCTATGGACTTTGATGCATCATCATTTGCAGGAATAGGAAAATCCACTTCATTTGGATCTGAATTGGTATCTACAATGGCAAATACTGCAATATTCAACCTCTGTGCTTCATGCACTGCTATATATTCCTTCGAAATATCCACAACAAAGAGTGCAGCAGGCAGTCTTGTAAGATCAGCTATACTTCCGAGGTTTTTTTCAAGCTTTGCTCTTTGCCTTGCTATTTGCAGCCTTTCCCTTTTCGACATATTGTCAAATGTTCCGTCAGTTGCCATTTTATCAATGGATGCCATTTTCTTCACAGCTTTCCTTATTGTGGGAAAATTTGTTAACATACCACCTGGCCACCTTTCAGTAACATAGGGCATATTAATTTTTTTTACTCTTTCTGCAACAAGTTCTTTTGCCTGTTTTTTTGTTGCTACAAACAAGATCTTTCTGCCTGATTTTGCCATTTGCTTCATAGCAGCACTGGCTTCTTCAATCTTGGCTATTGTTTTCTGAAGATCAATTATATGAATACCATTTCGCTCCATAAATATATAAGGAGCCATATTCGGATTCCATTTTCTTTTCAGATGTCCGAAATGAACACCTGCCTCTAATAATTCATTAAAATTTGTTCTTGGCATTTTATTTTTGTTTACATTCAATTTTATCAATCGTTAAGTAGCCATTCCGATACATACCGGCATGAGTCTTTACGATTTAGATACTAAACAAGGTTAAATACATTAACGTTTACTAAACTGAAATCTTTTTCTTGCCTTGGGCCTCCCTGGTTTTTTTCTTTCAACCACGCGGGGGTCCCTGGTTAGTAACTTGTTTGCTTTTATCTTTTCTTTATTTTCAGGATCTATCTTTACAAGAGCTCTGGCAATAGCTAACCTTAATGCTTCGGCCTGTCCTTTGGCTCCTCCACCCCTTACATTAACTTTTATGTCATATTTAGTTAGTGATTCAACCAGGGTTAAAGGTTGCTGGATTATATACTGAAACTGTTCAACAGGAAAATATTCTTTATAATCCCTTTTATTAACAAGAATTTCCCCCTTGCCTTCGCTTACATATATACGGGCTATTGCTGCCTTTCTTCTTCCTATAGAGCTAACTACCTCCATACAAATTATTAAATTAATTTAAATCAAGTTTTTTAGGCTTCTGAGCCTGATGAGGATGATCTGAACCAGAATACACATAAAGATTTTTAAAAATCATATTTCCAAGCCTGTTTTTTGGCAACATCCCCTTAATAGCTTTTTCAATTATTTTAGAAGGATTCTTAGCTAATAATTCTTCGGGAGTTGAAAATCTTTGTCCGCTTGGATACCCAGTATGCCTTACGTATAGTTTATTGGTCCACTTTTTGCCTGTTAACCTTATTTTTTCGGCGTTAATAACAATTACATTATCTCCGCAATCAACATGAGGTGTAAAGTATGCCTTGTTCTTGCCTCTTAAAATAATAGCAATATTTGAAGCTAATCTTCCTAAAATCTGATCAGTTGCATCAACAATATACCATTCCTTCTGAATATCTGTTTTACTCACTGACAATGTCTTATAGCATAATTTGGCCACCTTGTCTGTATATTATTTATTTTAATATTATAGATTCAACAGGTAAAAATTTGTGGAGTGCAAAAATACAATTATTTTTAATATTACAACAATTATATCTTTTTTATTTGGTAATTTAATACAGTATTAATCTGCTATTTTAAAAAACTTCT
>CP070654.1:593712-599895 GCA_020354785.1 Bacteroidales bacterium | reverse complement strand
CTGCCTGTGATCCTGTTTTTCCTGTATGAATCATATAAAAGGGGTTGAGTTGTCCTTATCGTTATCTGTCCTATTTCGTTTAATCCAATTTCATTATCGTCATATATTTTTGCCAGGGTATTAATATTCACTTTATAGTTTACTTCTTTTATGATACACCTGGCATTCCTTGTAGTATGCTTTAAACCGTATTTTCCACCCAGGATCATCGGTTTCTCATTTAACCAGCAGATCATCATTGTTATATCCTGTCCGACTTGCGGAGTATTTTTCTCTTTTACTATCATATCACCCCTGCTTATATCAAGATCATCCTTAAGTGTTATTGTAACTGATTGTGGAGGGAATGCCAGCTCAAGAGACTCATTCATTGAATCAATTGACTTGACAGTTGAAGTGAGACCCGAAGGTAGAACCATTACTTCCTCACCCGGCCTGAAAACCCCGCCGGCAATTCTTCCTGCATATCCCCGGTAGTCATGGTATTCTTCAGACTGGGGACGAACAACATACTGAACAGGAAACCTTGCATCTACATAGTTCTGGTCATTACTTATATGCAGGTGTTCAAGCAGGTACATCAAAGTGGGCCCGTTATACCAGTCCATGTTTACTGATCGCTCAACTACATTATCTCCTTTTAGTGCACTTATCGGAACAAAACGAATGTCTTTAACATCCAGCTTTTCTGAAAAACTGTTAAAATCTTTCAGTATCTTATCAAAAACCTCCTCCTTATACTTAACAAGATCCATCTTATTAATACAGACAATAATGTGAGGGATTTGAAGCAGTGATGCAATATAACAATGACGAATTGTCTGCTCAACAACACCGTTCCTGGCATCTATGAGTATGACTGCAGCATTTGCTGTAGAAGCCCCGGTTACCATGTTTCTTGTATATTGAACATGTCCGGGAGTATCTGCAATAATAAATTTTCTTTTTGGAGTTGCGAAGTACCTGTAGGCAACATCAATGGTGATACCCTGTTCTCTTTCTGCTCTTAAACCATCTGTGAGATAGGCCAGATTAACATGCTCTTCACCTTTTCTCAGCCTGGTTACTTCAAGAGCCTCCATCTGGTCCTCAAATATGGCTTTACTATCATATAGCAATCTCCCGATTAATGTACTTTTCCCGTCATCTACACTTCCTGCTGTTGTGAACCTTAACAGCTCCATATCCAGGTAACCCGACTGATAATCTTTCTTCTTACTGGTCATTTATTACTTTTTTAAATCTAAAATCGTTAATCTAAAATCGTTAATCGTAAATCGTTAATCTTAAATCCTAAAAATATCCTTCTTTCTTCCTGTCTTCCATTGCAGCCTCAGATCTTTTGTCATCATACCTTCCGCCTCTTTCAGTTATTCTTGTGGCAGCCGTTTCCTTAATAATATCTTCAAGTGTATTGGCCCTTGATAATGTAAGGCCGGTACACGTAATATCACCTATGGTTCTGCATCTCACATCCTTGACCTCAACATTTTCATTTTTTTTGAGTTTCATAAAAGGAGCATTGGCCAGCCATACACCATCACGGTTAAATACTTCTCTTTTATGCGTGAAATACAGTCTTGGAATATCAACATTATCCATATATATGTATTGCCAGATATCCATTTCAGTCCAGTTGCTTAGTGGAAAAACCCGAAAATGTTCGCCCATCTTCTTTTGCCCGTTAAATATGTTCCACAATTCAGGACGCTGATTTTTAGGATCCCATTGCCCGAATTCATCCCTGTGAGAGAAAAACCTCTCTTTGGCTCTTGCTTTTTCTTCATCTCTTCTGCCGCCACCAAGCGCGGCCCCAATTTTTAGTTCTTCAACAGCATCCAGTAATGTTACTGTTTGTAAAACATTCCTGCTGGCGTTATATCCTGTTTCTTCAACTACCTTACCCTGGTCAATTGTATCCTGAACATATTTAACTATGCACGTTCCTCCGGTTCTTTTCATTAAATCGTCCCTGAATTCAAGTGTTTCAGTAAAATTATGGCCGGTATCAATATGAAGCAGAGGGAAGGGAACCCTGGCAGGCCAGAAAGCTTTCCTGGCCAGATGATACATTACTATTGAGTCTTTGCCCCCTGAAAATAGCAGAGCAGGCTTTTCAAACTGGGATGCAACCTCGCGTATTACAAAAATTGATTCTGATTCCAGTTCTCTTAAATGATTTATATTGTAACCGTCCATATTTAATTTTTATACTCAACTAATGGTAAAATAAATTTAACTAATTTATCAATGCACTCCTCTACTGTAAACAGGTCGGTTCTTACTTCAATATCAGGATTCTCAGGAGGTTCAAAAACAGAATCTATACCTGTGAAATCCTTTATTAATCCCTTCCTTGCTTTTTTATACAATCCTTTTGTATCTCTTTTTTCGCAGACTTCTATAGGAGCATTAATATATACTTCAATAAAATCGTCTTCTCCGATTATAGATTTAGCGCTTTTACGTGCAATCTCTGTCGGACTAATAAATGAATTAATAGTAATAATTCCGCAATTTATAAAAAGTTTTGAAAGTTCTGCTATCCTTCTCAGATTCTCAATCCTGTCTTCTTTTGAAAAACTAAGGTTTTTGTTCAATCCCATACGTATATTATCTCCGTCCAGTATTTGGGTTACATAGCCTCTTCTAAACAGTTCTTTTTCCAGTGCAGCGGCTATAGTACTTTTCCCGGAGCAGGATAATCCGGACATCCATATTACCTTAGCATGTTGATTCAGAAGTTTTTCTTTACTATTTCTCATTAAGATCCAGTCGAATACCGGATGTATGTTCCTTTCTTCCTTATTCATTTCCTTTACTATTGTGAATTATTTGGAGTTGCAAATATAATAATTTAGTAGTAAAAGGAAGACTATTATTTTAAACTGATAATGGAACAGGGTGATAAGGGGAATAGGGGTAATAAGAGAATATGGGAAATAAGGGAATATGGGAAATAAGGGAATATGGGAAATAAGGGAATATGGGAAATAAGGGAATAGAGGAATATAGCAATAGAACAATTTAGTGAGTGATAATAATTTTATTAGTTGCAGTTTTATTACCCATTAAGGTATGCAGAATGTAAGTCCCATTTTTTAAATTACTAAGATCTAGTGAGATCTTATAATTTTCTGCTGCTTTTATTCTTTTATGATTTAATACCTCGCGGCCGTTGATATCAAATATCTTAAATTGTAATTCGCCAAAATAGTTATTATCAATAGATATATTAAATACTCCATTGCTTGGATTAGGATATAACCTGATTTCGGTATTATTATCCAGTATTTTATCTTCAATATCAACCATATTAAGGTCCAGCGACCATATTCCCCGTCCGTGAGTTGCAACTATAATGTGGTTGTCCTGGATGAACATCTGCCATATTGAAACAGCAGGTAATCCGTTGTCTGCATAATACCACGTTTCTCCGTTATCAACGGATTCAAATAGCCCTATCTCCGTTCCTGCCCATATTATATTGGTGTTGTAAGGCATGACGAGCAATGAGTACACCATTACATCAGGAAATCCGTTGTCGCTTGAATCCTTATCTCCAAATCCGCTAATATCTTCCCACTCCTCTCCCAGGTTAGTTGTCCTTAGGATTTTAGGCTTTTCTTCATACGAGAATAATATATATGCTGTATAAGGATCGACCGGATGTGTCGCAATCCCACTTATATATCCCAGTTCTGCATCCAGGTAGTTTGACACAGAATCAAAGCTGCTGCCGCCGTTTGTCGATACAAAAACATGCAGATCGGGATCAGCATACATTCCTGCGCCGGCCCAGACAATCGTATCAGTTGCCAGGGATACTTCCACATTATGTGCACTGGTTACATAGTCATTCGCACTCCATCCGTCTTTTATTCTTATTAATTGCCAGTCATATCTTCCCATGCCAAAATTCTTGTGCCTGTATACACCATCGCTGCCAACAGCAAACAGAACATCCGGCTTTGTACGTGAGTGTGACAACCTGGAGATAAAAGGACCGTCGTCATTAATTCCGTTAAAAGCTCTTTTCCATGTTTCACCGGCATCGTTGCTGACATAAAATCTGTTATAATATGCACTTCCTATTATTCTGTGGGGATATAACGGATGCCATAGTGCTTCAAAACCATCGCCCCCAATTTTATCATCATATTCTGAAGTTGAGTTAGCAGATACACCACCGGGTGACTGCCATGTTCCATTGTCCTGCATACCTCCTATATATTCGTGAGAGCCTGGTTTTTTTGCAACTCCATAAAACTGTGTGGTAATATATCCGTTCTTGAGCTGTTCCCATGTTTTGCCTTCATCATATGATATACCCAGTCCTCCGTCATTGGCCTCAAGAATTGTGAACTCTTCATTTTCTTCACTGGTTACTATTGTAAGGATCTCATGATGATCAACATGAAGATCTTTATTTTTCCTGCTGTCTGCAAGTACTGTGGAAGCACTTTCTTCATTGACTAACGAGAAGGTGCCGTATTGCACAATAATTTTTGACTCAGGTAAGGCATCCGGAGTCCATGTTGAATCCGTTGGCAGATAAGGCCAGACGAAATACAGTAATTTATATGTATATCCGCCATCCAATGCAATTTTTGAATGTGGTGCATTCTCATTGTATTCTGCAGCATTTACAAAAATATATTCACGCCCGGATATATCATCATCAATATCTCGTTCAATAAGATTAAATTCTCCGTCTCTTTCCTGGTCCCTGAATGATACCATGAGTTGCCTGTTATTTTCCGTATCCCAGGCTTCAAAAGGGACATTTATATAATCCCTGTACGTATAATCTTCGTATGGAACACCTGCTCCTTCACCTTCGGGAACAGTAAACCTGTGTGCTTTTTGCTGTCTGCCTGGGCCAAAACGAATTTCTGCTGATACCCAGTCGCTTGATAATAACTCTTTTCCATCTTCCTGATCCCCTGTAGCCATTCCACCTCCCAGATAATCTCCTCCGAAGTTCACAAATCGCATAAATACGGCCGTGCCTGCTGTATCAACGCGCATGACCTGAGGCTCACTGGTGCTCAAACCGCTTTTAAATTCAATCTTACCCATGTTTACTCCTCCAACATACACAATATTGTCATCAAAAGGATGCACTTCAATAATATTATTAAACCAGCCCTGTTCGCCGAGAAAATTGTTCGGGGAAACATATCTGCTCCAGTTTTGCCCACTGTTAAATGAGACATATATATGTGTTTTGTACCTGCTGCTACCTGCTTCCTGCAAATCAAATGCTTCCACACTTGTATATATTTTATCAGGATTAACAGGTGATACAGCAAGGTGAAATCTGTTGCCTTCTCCTATACCGCTATAGGAATGAAACCATGTTTCTCCTGCATCTTCAGACTTTAAAATACCTAATGAATTGGCAGCAGCATATAAAATATTGAAATCCTCCGGATTAGCAATAAGATCCTGGACATCATAACCTTCATTATATACTTCCTCCCAGGTCTGTCCTCCGTCTGTCGATTTAAAAATTCCCGTATTCGTTCCGGCAATTACTATATTTTCATTATCAGGATCTACAATTATTTTATTTACATATTGAAAGTCCTTATTTAAAATTGTTGAATCCAGATGAGTCCAGGTACTACCTCTATCAGTGCTCTTAAATATTCCGTTACCTGCAACCATACCCCATCCATAGAAACCTTCTCCTGTACCTGCATAAATGACATTATGATTCGATTCTGCCATTGTAATTGTAGAAGTTGCCAGGTTTGGGAAGTCCTCTGTCATATTAATCCATGTTAATCCGGCGTCAGCAGTTTTCCATATACCGCCGCTGGCTGACCCTGCATACCATGTCTTGTTTGTATTATCATCAGGATCAACAATTAACCCCCTTGTTCTTCCTCCAACGTTCCCGGGACCACGCTGAACCCAGGGATAAACGTCTAATGTGCTTTTAAATCTTTTTGATCTTCTTTTGGCCTTATTAAATTCATAAAATCTGTAACCGGTTGAATAACCAGGTTCATCTTTACCAATAGGGGTCGATATATCTTTATAATACCTGTAAAACTCTCCTGGCTTATCAAAGCCAAGATCACCGGTGTCTATATATTTTTTAGAATTATCTGGAATTAGTATATATATTCCATACATGACTGCTGCAGTCAACAGTATGAATATCACCAATTT
>CP070654.1:587381-593612 GCA_020354785.1 Bacteroidales bacterium | reverse complement strand
CATGTTTTATCATTCGATGGCAAACTATTGGGAATTAGTCATCATAGTGCGGAAGATTCCGGTTATTCAATTGTCTATACTTTGCCTGCAGAGGGAGGCAAACCTGAAAGAATAACCGCGAAAGGGCCGTCGTATTTACACGGCTGGTCCCCTGACGGAGAATATTTGATCTATACCGGAGGAAGAAACGGCAATTACGATATTTATAAAATTTCGAGACATGAAAAACAGGAGATTCGTCTTACCAGTGCGGCAGGACTGGATGACGGTTCGGAATACACGCCGGACGGGAAATACATTTATTTTAACTCAAACCGTACCGGGACAATGCAAATATGGCGTATGAGACCTGACGGCAGCGAGCAGGAGCAGATTACATTTGATGAACTGAATGACTGGTTCCCTCATATTTCACCTGACGGGAAACAAATTGTTTTTTTATCATTTCCTGCTGAAGTGAGCCCGGATGATCATCCCTTTTACAAGCATGTTTATATACGCACGTTACCGGTAAACGGAGAAAAACCGAAAATAATTGCATATGTTTACGGAGGACAGGGTACTATTAATGTGCCATGCTGGTCACCTGACATTAAGAAAATCGCATTCATAAGTAATACCGGGGTGGAAAAGTAAATTATGAGAAAGGTATAACCGGCAAATCCATCAGGTAAATTAAAGTTCAGTCTGTATACAAATAAACCGGCAAAGTTGTATAGTCTTTTCGTACTAATTTTATACTGCCGTTATACACGGTAATATTCAGCTGTGTTCCTTTCTTATTAATAATACCTGTTAAATCAGCGTTATAGTATTTCTTAAACATAATACCATGTATCCTGTTCTTTTCAATTTCTAAATTGTCAGCTTCAAACGACCCTTTTTTTATAGTAAAATCAGTCTGAATATGGCCGGATTCTGCATTTAATGATACCTGGCATTTTGTGTCGTAAGGCAAAGTCACCCTTACCGTACCGTAAAATAATTCAAGGGTTGTCGGATTATCCTGGTTGAGTTTGGAAAAATCGATATTGTAGTTGCCAAAAAATGTTCCCATAATTAACGGACCTGTAACATTATTCATCTTGATATTTGATGCAAAAACGTTGATGTCAATCTCATTTTTAAAATCTCTTATATTGATATTGTTCATAAATTCGTCATAAAGGCTGTCATTTTCTTCATATGTAAGATCGGTTGCTTTTGACAGAAATTTATTCTTAATTTCAATCCTTACCTTTTTAGGAATGTTAATCCTGTAATTATTAAACTGGGCTTGTTTATTGGCGGCAAATATTTTTAATTCGCTATCATTAAATTCAAAATGCAGTCCCAACTGAGTATTATCGTTTTTATAATGTTCCGGCTGATAACTGCTGGTTGTTTCCGGGATTGTTTTATGTCCTGTAATGGCAATTTTGATTTGCTCTGCACTGTTTCCTGATATAACCAGGTCGCCATATATATCATTTATACTTACTTTTTCTATTCCGGTGATTTCTTTTTCCAGTCTTTGTGATATAGAATATACCGGTATCAGGATCATTAGGACTATAATATATTTTGGTTTCATTTTTTATGATTTTATTGTTTGACTAAAAACTAATGTGAAAAAAATTATGCCGGTCTATAACAGTGTTTGCAGGCCTTTTTCTGCATACTGCCTTACAACAATGTTTGTTTCATCGTTATTGATCAAATTCCTCAGACTTTCAACCGCTTCTTTTTCTTTATTATCAACCAGAAACTTAATAAGAACAATCTGTACCATTGGCTCATTTTGATCAATAAGCGATCTTATAAGTAACTCTTTTACATCTTCGGTATCTTTATATCTGAACAGGGCTTTGGCTGCTGCCAGTCTAACATTGACGTTGTCATCACTGCGGAGTGCATGTGCAATGGCACTTACATACTTTTGATCAGCTTCCCCGGTTTCATCATAGTAATTCAGAGCCTTAATCTTATCACTGGTAGTATTCTGTCCAAAAATACTGACAGCAACCACCTGTTTTAACTTTCCCACCTCGTTCTCCAGGTCTTTTACCCTGGTATTTGCAAGGTAGCTTTTAGTGAGAAGTACACCGAACAGGGAACCTGTAATAAATAATAATATGCTTGCAGCTGTTTTTAGTCCGGGTAAACCAAAAATACCTGGCATCCGGCTATTAAGCCTGTACTTTTCCTTTTCAAGATTAAACATATAGTTTTCAAATACTGAGTCAGGAGTCTTGACCATCTTAACTCCTGATATTTTTTTATTAATAAGTTGTAATTGCGCTAGCGCTCCTGAACATTCTTTACATTTTTTTAAATGCTTTTTAAAGTCAGATTTAGCCTGGTTATCCAGATTATTATCCAGGTAATCAATAAACATATTTTTTATATCATTGCAATTCATGGCCTGGTATTTTTATCGGTTTTAAAATATATTTCTCTAAGCTTATTCAATGCTCTCAGCATTTTATTCTTTATCGATGCTTCAGTTGTTGAAAAAAGTACTGCAATTTGTTTGTATTTCAAACCCTGGAATTTACTTAGTACAATTATTTCTTTATATTCAAAAGGAAGTTTTGAAATAGACTCATAAAGTATTTGATCTTCACTACTACTATTATTGATTATTTCCGATTGAATTGTCTCACTATAATTTAAATTATCAAACTCTATGGTCTTATTATGTTTTGAATTAGAATAATTAATAAGAATATTCTTTGCAGTATGATACAACCACGACTTAAAATTTTTTTGCCGGTTAAATGATTTCCTGTATTTAATGAGCCTTAAAAAAACCTCCTGGGTGAGATCCTGGCTGTCTTCTATTTTGCCGGTTAAAAAGAAAAAATAGTTCAGAATCCGGTTGTTATATTTATTAAATATATGTGTCATAGAATCAAGATCGCCTGATTTAACTTTATACATTAAAATTTCGTCTGAAAGTCTGTTCACAGCAAAAAAATTACGTTTCTATAAATAATACCATCAAAGTACAAAAAAGTCTCGGATAAAGTTTTTTTATTGTAAGTTATTTACCAGTTACAGAAATAGAATAATATTTTATATCTTGTGAATAGTTTAATTCAGAACCGGCAGGTAAAGCCTTATGGCAAGCCGGTATAATTGAAAATTCAGGAGATATGAAAATTTCAGGATGGATGAAAAGGAATTTTCCGGTTTTTGTCCTGGTCGTAATGGCGGGAATAATATACAGTTGCCGGAAGGACAAAGACGATGACCCCGGTGAAGTTAACATGATACTGGAAACCCAGGGAAATAACTCGGCTATACTTGAAGGAGCCGTTATAGGAGATAGTTCGGAAAGCAAAGAAAGCTTAAGAAAAACGATTGATATTGAAATAGTAAATGATACAGGCAACTTCGATATCAGCAGGGCATATATATGCAGGTCTACAAGCACAATTTCTCAAATAAACTGGATTATCCCGGCAAAAAATATATCAGGTAACAACCTTGTTTATATTAAAGCAAATGATATCCAGTTTAAAACCAGCCAGTTCATTTTAATCGGAAGTGATGAAGAGGAGTTTATTTATGGAGAACTTGGCGAGGATAATTATATATATACAACAACTTTTCTGTCAGCCGGGGAGAAGGGTTACTTTGTGGGAAAGAAAGAAATACCTTTTGATGAATTATCAAATATTGAAATAAATAGTATTGAATCGGGTACAAATAACTTTTACAGATCATCAATAAAGGTTGTACCAATGAGTTATGAGTTGGTCAATAATAGAATCACTGTAAAAGTTAAAAATAAAAGTATGGTAACGGTTTATGCAATTAAATCCCCGTATATTTTGCTGGATAACCAGAACCTGCCTCTTTTCTGGGATTATCTTGAACCGGTCATAGATAGTATTGAAGTACCGGTGATTGAGATTTATCCTGGGGAAATGGTAAATTTTCAGGCGGTAAATTACTATAAAGGAAATTGTAACAGAATCTTACCAATTATTGAGTACGGATTGAATCCGTATTAGGCATGGGATTTGATTCTTTTCTTCCGCCCTTTTTATCTACCGTAATAATTTTATATTCATTCTTGACTGAAGCATCTACATTATCTTTAAACTTAAATCTGACCAATATCAATAAAATATATATTGAATCGATAATCCCATATTCGTTTCAACTGCAACGTGTATATAATGTTGTTTTATCTGTTTAAATTCAGATTTTAGTGGTAAAAAAAAGAGTAAAACACAAATATTTTAATTATTTATCGTAAATTTAATATAGGGAGTAAGCAAATAATGGGTTAAGTTGGTTCCATAACCCGGCATCGATATTCAAAAGTATATGGTTTGTTTTTCATGATAATAAATTGAAAATTACCAGTCTTTTTATATTTAAAACGGAGATCATCTATGGTAAAAAATTACCGTGTATTGCTTGTTGAGGAATTACCCTCAAATGCAGCAATAGTAGAAAAGGAACTTAAAAATGCACTGAAAAAATGTATCTTCAAAAGGGCGGATAAGAAAGAAAAATTCTTAAAGTTCCTTAGTGAGTTCAAACCTGATATCATTATTTCCGATTACAAACTATCCGACTTTGATGGGCTCACGGCATTGAAGCTGACTAAACAAAAGAGTCCTTTTACTCCTTTTATAGTGTTTACCAGTTCTGTGAATGTAGCTGCGGCTGTCACTTGTATGAAAGAGGATGCCAGCGATTATATTGTCAAAAAACAAATAAAGAAATTAGGCTCTGCTGCTATGCTTGCTTTAGAGCAAAAAAAGAATCAGATAGAAAAATTTAAAATACAAGAAGCTATAAAGGAAAGCGAAGAAAAATATAAAACCCTATTTATCAATGCACGGGAATCAATTTTTATAGCCGACATTAATAGCGGCATTCTTCTCGACTGCAATGAAGCTGCCTGTGCACTTGTTGAAAGATCAAAGGAGGAACTGGTCGGCAAACACCAAAGTATTTTACATCCGCCTGATGAATTGAGTGGTGAGTTTACAGAGTCGTTTCGCAGACATATCACAAGTGACAAGGGACGTATGCTTGATGCCCTTGTAATAACAAAATCCGGAAAAATTAAGGATGTCGAAATCAGTGCAAATGTTCTTAACTTTTTTGGGAAGAAAATTATACATGGATTTTTTATTGATGTTACTGAACGTAAGCAAGCAGAGGAAGCACTACGGGAAAGTGAGAAAAGGCTGAAAGATGCCCATGCGTTGGGACGGATTGGAACATGGGAATATGAAATTGAAAGTCAAAAAATCATATGGTCCGATCAGACATACAAGTTGTACGAACGCGATCCGACACTTGATCCGCCCACTGTTAAGGAAGAAGCGGGCTACTATTCACCCGAACAGGTAAAAATATTGCGTAAATACGCACAATGTGCCATAGAGGAGAAAAAGGACTTCAGATATGATCTGGAGGCGAAACTGCCCAGTGGGAAGAAAGTTTATTTTTTAGCGAGGATGCAACCAATTCAGGATGCACAGGGGCGGGTTGTAAAGTTATTCGGTACTGTTCAGGATATCACAGAACGTAAGCAAATGGAAGAAGCATTGGCAAGGGAAAAACATTTACTCAACAACCTGATTGAAACAATTCCCGACAATATATACTTCAAGGATAGTGATAGCCGCTTTATCAAGATTAATTCTGCATTGACAAAAGCCTTCGGATTAAAAAAACCAGAGGAAGCACTGGGAAAAACGGATTTCAATTTTTTCAATGAGGAACATGCACGTCCGGCATTCGAATGCGAACAGCAAATCGTGACGACAGGCAAACCATTCGTTGGACAGGAGGAGAAGGAGGTCTGGCCAGACGGCCGAATTACCTGGGTTTCAACTACCAAGGTTCCATTACGGGATAAGTCAGGAAAGATTATAGGTATTATGGGCATCTCAAGAGACATAACAGAGCGAAAGCGGGCAGAGAAAGAATTACAAGAAAGAGAAAGGAAACTTAGGAAGCAGAATGAAGAATATCAAAGGCTTAATAAGGAGTATTCAGTTGTGAACGAAGAATTGACTGATAGCATTGAACGCATACAGAAAATGAATCGCGACCTGAAGATTGCTAAAGACAAGGCTGAAGAATCCGATAAACTTAAATCCGCATTTCTGGCCAATATGAGTCATGAAATAAGAACACCAATGAATGCAATTATTGGATTTTCTGGATTACTTACTGACCCATCAATGTCTGAGGATAAAAATGCTAACTACATAG
>CP070654.1:580912-587281 GCA_020354785.1 Bacteroidales bacterium | reverse complement strand
GTAAGCTATAATAGTTCAGATGAATCCGTCGCAACTATTAGCGGAAATACCCTAACCATTGTTGGAGCAGGTTCTGCTACCATTACAGCAAGTCAGGAAGGCAATGAAAATTACAATTCAGCTCTCCCTGTTGAGCAACCATTAGAAGTCATGGCAGTATCAGCAATACAGTCGATTACACCAGCTAATATTAGTTTTTATCCTAATCCGGCATCTTATCATATTACAATCCAATCTGCCGTGATCATTGATCGGGTAGAAATCCTGGATATGAGTGGAAATCAAATAAGCATACAACTCCAGGGAATGCAAATAGACATTAGCCGATTGAAAGCTGATATTTACATACTTAAAGTGTACACTGCAGATACTGTATTTGTGGGTAAATTTATCAAATCAAAATAATATTACATTCTACCCGGGGAAAAAACCAGAATACTGAACAATAAAGAATTATATGTGTTAGACTATGTGAATATTTAACATTTATAACCTTTAAATACCATTCAGTATTCTTATGAAATTAGTTATACCAGATAAATTCAAAAAGTTAAACACTTTCTTTTTACAGATTGTGGCAATTTTTATAGGTATTACAATATCCTTCTGGGTAGAGAATTACAGGGAAAATCTATCGAAAGCTGATATCAGGAAAGATGTAATTAAAGAGCTATACCTTAACCTGGAACTTGACAGCATAAGGGCATCATATGTATCAGACAGCTTAATAGGACATGGTTTAGCATATTATCCTGACAGGATTTCATATTTGAGAGAGGATCGCAGTGCAAATCAAGTGGAATATATGCTGGCGTATATGTATATATATATAAGTTTTTGGCAAACAAAATATGCTTATAACAAACTGCAAAACCTGCAATTTGAAAAAACACTGACACCTGAAATCCTGGAAAAAATTGATTTTTACTACCAGGTTATTAATGAACTGCATGGCATAAAGCGATCAGAAATAGCTAAAGAAATGTTCATTAAAAGAAAGGAATACCTGAATAGAAAAGGTATTTATGTATTATTTTTAACCACATGGGATAGAATCGAGAATCCAATATTAGATGAAGATATATTAGAAAGATTCACAAAAAATGTATTGGCTGATCCTGAATTCGAAGCCATTTATTACGAACGTATTCAACTATTTTATGATTGGCAGCATTCTCTGGAATCTATAAAATATACAGCAACTGAGCTAAGAGATGCCCTGCGTACTCATTATAAGTTCAGGTATAAGAAAAATATTGATAAGGAATTAGGCGAAAAAGAAGTGATCCTGGATAATCAGGTCATAAGATCAAGAACCTAATTTATTATTTATTTGAAATTTACCCGTTTTGATTTATATTTATATCGGTCTGATTGCTCGTTTTTCTTAGAGTTATAATTACGAATTGCTGGACTCAGCGTAGAAAAAGAAATTAACATTCTCATGAATAAAAATATTCCGGCTCTATTGCTTGGTTGTGACAATCTGATAGGATTTCAGATGGCCCGATTACTTTGGAAATCCGGCGTGCCTGTTATCGGCGTAGCAGAGGATCCCCGTTCTCACCACTGCCGCACCCGATCAGTTAAGCGAATCGTTCCGGCGAATGTCCTGACAACAGATCCTGTTAAGCTGCTGGAAGAAATTGGCAGGGAGTACGGCGAACGACCGGTTGTAATTCCATGCCGTGATGAATATGTCTGGTGGCTGAGTGATTACCAGGAGGCATTGAAAGAGAAAGCTTACTTTCTGCTGGCGCCATCTGACGTTCTCATGCTGCTGTCCGATAAAATCCAGTTTTACAGCTACGCCATTGAACACAATCTGCCAATACCGGACACACGTTTTGTGACTACTTCCAGTGAACTTGAGATGGCAGTGAAAGAAATAAAGTTTCCAATTATAGTTAAACCGCCCCGTCATACTGTTGAATGGATGGAGGCAACTGACGGGCTCAAGGTTTTTAAAGTTAATGATGCTGAATCCTTGCGTCGTATAGTGAGTAAATTTCTACAAGTTGCGGGTGTACTAATTCTCCAGACCTGGGTGGAGGGCCCGGATGCTAATAATCACTCCTTGTTTTGCTGTCTTGATCGTCAAAGCAATCCCCTTACACCCTGTATTATAGCCAAAAAAATCCGTCAATGGCCGCCGGATACCGGCGTGGGATCCCTTTCCGTGGAGATCCGAATTGATGAAGTGGTAAACACTGGTCTCGAAATTCTTCAAAAAGTTGGTTATATAGGTCCCTGCTCAATTCAATTTAAGCAACATGCAGTGACAAAAAAGTTTTACATCATTGAAGTAAATACCCGGCCTCCATTGAACTTCCAAATTTTCGAATCCTGCGGGGTGGAAATGACTAATACTTATTTCTGTTCCGCCGCCGGCCTGCCTTTGCCTGAAAACAGAACTATAACCCGTCCAGGAGGCAAGTGGATATCCTGGAACAAAGACCTTGCATCAGCTTATGTCCATTGGAAACGAGGTGACCTTTCATTGAAGGAGTGGCTCTCTTCCCTTCGTGGACACAAATGGTGTGCCGACATCCATCTGGACGATCTTATGCCGTTTCTGACATTTGTAAGCCGAAAAATCATTGGCAGGGGGAAGAAGAGGAGCCTCTATTAAAAGCACCTGTAATTCTATCTGCTTTACAGCAGATTTATCAATGTCAACATTTGGGAGCAAGCATGTACTACAGAATTATGATTTTATACTTCACTTTATGTGCAGGCGAATTTCGCAATACCACTTAGCCAAAAAGTCTTATTTTTGGTATTATATAAATTATTAATGAATAAAGTCTTATTATCAATTAAAACAGCCGTAGTGTTGTTAATTTCTGCAACATCCTTATACGCAGAAAGCGGGCTTATTGGATGGGCAACTTATAACGATCTTGGGCAAAATGGAACAACAGGAGGTGGAAATGGATCTGTCGTAAGGGTAACTTCAAAAGCAGATCTTGAATACTACGCAAAAACTACTGAACCTTATGTCATATTGGTTGAAGGTTCGTTTTCAGGTTCCGGGATGGTGGAAGTTGAAAGCAATAAATCCATTATAGGTGTCGGCAGCGGGGCAACATTCAATGGATTCGGAATTGACGTTAGCGGGAAGAAAAATATTATTATCCGGAACCTGACCATAAAGAACGGATCACCTGACGCTATTGCCATAAGAAATACGCATCATGTATGGGTAGATCATTGCGATTTGTCGGCATCAGGTGACGGTTTACTGGATTTTACCAGAGGATCAGACTACCTTACGGTATCATGGACCAAATTCCACGACCACGACAAAGTAGCCCTTGTGAATTCAGGGACACAGCATTTTGAGGACGTGAACAAAAATAAAGTTACCTATCACCACAACTGGTTCGATAATACCGTACAGAGGAACCCGCGTGTAGGATATGGAATGGGGCATATATTTAACAATTACTACTCCGATGTAACTTCTTATTGTGTCGGATATCACACCGGAGCCAGTGTGCTGGTGGAAAACAACTACTTCTATAAATCCGGCAATCCTTTAAACCAGATGTACTCATCTGTCTCCACTTCGGCATACTTTGCTAACGCAAAAGAAGCAGGAAATATTTTTGATAATACATCCGGTAATACAACAGGTACAGGAGTATCGTTCGATCCTGAATTTTATTACTTTTACAGGTTTGCCCTGGATAGTGCAAAGGACATTCCTGCTTTAACCCAAAGTTATTCGGGCCCAATGCCCGGGATTGAATATGAAGTGTTCCCAACACCGGGGAATGGATCAATTGATGTCCATACTGCTGGAGACACACTTGTATGGACAGATTTGGAAAACGTTACTTCATGGGAAGTGTACTTCGGAACGAGTGATACATCTCTCACAAAAACAAGTACAGTTGAGCGATCATTCAGCCCGGACAATTTGGGACCGGATACAATATATTACTGGAAGGTTGACGCCATCAGACCGGACACGACAATAGAAGGTCCGTTATGGAAATTTAAAACAGCACCGGCCAAAGCCTCAAAGCCTTATCCTGCAGATGGCGAATTACATGCTAAATTGCGTCAGGCTAAAACGGAAACAACTTGTACTCCGCTCGAATTAACATGGAAGCCCGGATTCAGGGCATCAAAATACAAAGTGTATTTTGGCGAAACAGAACAACTTACAGAATCTGATTATAAAGGAGAAGTAACCTCTCCAATATTTGCCCCGGGCTCTCTTAAATACGGTGTAAAATATTATTGGCGTATTATAACGGTTTCAACCGATGATTCTGTTTCTGAAGGTGATACCTGGAGTTTTCAGTCAGAAGTTACCTATTCACAGGAAGGCGATACCGAAGTCGAAAATATGGTACTAAACGGCAGGGCTTTCGTTGAAACCCAGGATGGTACATGGTTTACCGCTTCAAACAATATGGTCGCATCAGGAGAAGCAGGACCCGGTACAATGAGCAGTGTCTGGGCAGGTCCTGATAGCATTTATATCTTTTCTATATCGTATTTTGATGAAAGCGACGGCAACGGATGGTATGGATTTTACGTCAATGAAGAAAAAATTGATGAATGGTTTGCTTCCGATAACAACAATGCAATGATAAAACATACTATCAATCATGTTCAATTGCATAAAGATGATGAACTTAGAATAGCGTTCTATACTAATGACGGTGAGCTTAATCGTACAGATTTAATGAATGTAAAGGTAGCTGAAGATTATCCTCAGGGTATGATTTCCATGAGAACATCAAATTATCCTCCAAATCAGGAATTAACAATATCTATTTATTCAATTTCAGGTATTTTGCTGAGATCTTATGTAGTTAAATCAGATGAAAACGGGATAGTGTCACGACTTAGATTGAATGAACAATATTTGCCTGTGGGCTTATATATCTATACCATTCACGGGAAAAATATCCCGAAAAGAAAAGGTGAAATTTTCATGCAAAAATAAACAGTGTCGTATTTTTATGCTTTATCTTTGAAACTTCATTACCTTTTAACTAAAACTCTCATATAGCAACAAATGAAAAACTCAATTCTTTATATCACTTCTTTCTTAATATGTCTTGCTTTGAGCATGACTTCTCAGGCCCAGAATGTACTCAATGCTGACTGGGATGATGTAGTTGAGGGAAATTGCGATGACCAGGATGATAGCTGGTGGAATTCAGATGAAGCAATCCGTATTGCCGAAAATGTATTGCTCTACCAGAAAGATTGTGGTGGATGGCCAAAAAATACACAAATGCAGGAGGTGTTAACCCAGGCCCAAAAGGATGCTCTGATTGCAGCAAAGCCATATAACTCAGGCAGCACAATTGATAATGACGCAGTTAAACTGGAGCTGACATATCTTTCAAAAGTGCACAAAGCTATTGCAGATGGAGCTTTTAAAACTGAGATAAGAACAGGTTTCCTGAAAGGAATTCAATATATACTCGATGCACAATATAATAATGGAGGGTGGCCTCAGTTTTATCCGTTAAGAGGGGGGTATTCAAACCATATAACATATAATGATGATGCCATGACTAATGTTATGTTTATCCTTAGGCACATATACCAGGAGGATGGCGAGTACTCCATTGTTGCAGAAGACAGTACAAAAGCTGCCGCAGTAATAGCCTTTGATAAAGGCCTTGAATGTATTCTTAATACTCAGTATTGGCAAAATGATGTATTAACAGTCTGGTGTGCCCAGCATCACTATGAAACATTATTGCCAGCCAGGGCAAGATCTTATGAACTGGCTTCCTTAAGTGGTTTTGAGTCGAAAGATGTTATTGAACTGCTGATGTCAATTGAAAATCCTTCTTCTGAAATTAAAAGAGCCATCCTGGCAGCAGTAAACTGGTATGACAGAGTAAGAATCCCCGGATTGCGGCTTGAATATTATACCAATGATGACGGGCTGGTGGATATAAGAGTTGTTGCTGATTCTACTGCTGAAGACATGTGGGCAAGGTTTTATACTCTGGAAAATAACACACCGTTTTTCTGCGACAGGGATGGTATTATGAAGTTCTCCCTTGCGGAAATTGGTTATGAAAGACGAAATAATTACAGGTGGTATGTAGATGCCGGGTATGATGTTTTTGAAGCATATGATATATGGTACCCTTTATGGGGCGACAGTATTGAAAGAGAAGCAATTATAGCTTCTCCTGTATCCGGCACCACATATTATACAACAGATACAATTCCTGTTATAGCTTATGTAAACAAATATCCAATTGGCAATACACAAAAATTTGAGTTATTTTTTGACACTGAACTTATCAATGATTTAGGATATACAGAGATCGATACATTTTTGGCTGATATTGAAACAGGGATTCATTCAATAGTCGTAAA
>CP070654.1:574419-580812 GCA_020354785.1 Bacteroidales bacterium | reverse complement strand
GCAGATGAACATCCGAAATGCTTTTACTGGTATGATAAGAAATATGAGATTAAAGAGATTTCAGACCGCTGGTACCAGGGTGAAGTAAATCCTGAATTTCCTCCCGCAAATTACTTTAAAGTTCTTACAACCAGCGATAAACAATTCATCATTAAGCACGAAATTGAAAGTGATAAATGGTATCTGGTAGGATAAGGCGCTGTCCTCTTTGTTTAATATGGTTTCTTTTGTTCTTCCATCATTTCCGATGGAATAGAATCCTTACTCCATGTCGGATGGAAGTTGATGCAGTCAATATAAACTTTCCATGAACCATCGGCTTGTTTTTTCAGGCAGTCCAGCCATTTTATATCGGTTTGTCTTACAGGGCCCTCTTCTTTGGGAGTTGATGTTAATGTTACTTCACCGTACCCAAATGCCATATCCCCAGATACCTGCACTTTTGGTTCTCCAATCAGAACCATTTTGTTTGTGAACTGCTCGAATATAGGCTCGAATCTTGCCCTGATGTTCTCTTTTCCGACAATTTTCGGGGTACCCGGTTCCATTCTTATCGCGTCATCAGCCCAGGTGGACATAAAATTATCCAGATCATCGGTATTTACACATTGTATGTAATTATTGTATAGCTCATTAATAGCAGCGATGTCGGCCTCAACTTCTTTTTCTTTTTTATTTTGACTACAACTGAAAAAAATGCCGATCATAAATAATAAAACCGGAAAATTTAGTATTAATTTTTTCATTTAAGCCTCCAGTTATTATAATAAACAATTTAAATTCAACGGACTACCAATTTACAAAAAAATATTCAAGTACCAACTTAATATACACTGCTTACTGCTTTTATCTTTTGTTTTGGCAGACGCTAAATGCGTAGTTTATAGGCAGGGTGCATAGAGCATATAGTTTCTGCAAAAGTTATATTCTATAAAAAATGTATATTTGTATTGAAACTAAAGTTATTGGATTGATAGCCAAACTGTAATAAGATCTCATTATAATTTTTAGCAATGGAAAAGCAGCCATCTCCGGGAGATCAATTTCTTACTATTATCAATAAGATAATCGAAGATAACATAGAAAATGAAAGATTTTCTGTTGAAGATCTAGCCCGGGATGCAGGATTAAGCCGGTGGACATTACGTAGGAAGCTAAAAAAGCTGACCGGTAAATCTTCCATCGAGCTTATTACAGAGATAAGACTAACACGTGCCAGGGAACTATTGGAAAATGATATGGCTACTGCCTCTGAAATTGCGTATAAGGTAGGTTTCAGTGATCCTAATTACTTTTACAGGGTTTTTAAAAAACACTTTAATGTATCACCGGGCGATGTAAGAAAAAAGGGTGCAGTTGACCTGGAACATCTAATGAAAGAACAGAAGCAGGAAATCCCAGGATTAGCGAAATCAAAAAGTCATAAATTATTTATAAAAGTTGCGATTATAATAATAATCATTATTGCTGGTGGTGGAGTATATTATTTATTCAGAGCAAACAAATCATTCGAGAGATCAGTTGCCGTTCTTCCTTTGCACAATTTGACAGGACAACCGGAAAATACTTATTTCGTCGATGGTATGCATGATGCTCTTATCGGTGAGTTAGGTCAAATTGAGTCACTTCGGGTGATCTCCAGGGCATCTACACTTCGTTATCGTGATAGTGATATGTTATTACCTGATATAGCCAGGGAGCTGGGAGTAAACACTATTATTGAAGGATCGGTTATAGGTGCGGGAGACAGTCTTAAAGTGTTAATTCAAATGATAGACTTATTTCCTAAGGAACGTCATATTCTGGTAAATGAATATCATGACGATATGCATAATGTTCTGAAAATTCAAACAAAAGCCGTAAAAGACATTGCGCAGAAAATCAGAATTAAGCTCTCAAAAGACGAAGAACAACTTTTGACGGAATCACGAACAGTCAATCCCGAAACTTATAAAGCCTACCTAAGAGGAATGTATTATTTAAATCAGGGAACAACAGAGTCTTTTAAGACAGGTATAACCTTCCTGCATGAGGCCATTGAGAGGGATCCTGCAGATCCTTTTGCATATGCAGGCTTAGCCCTGGGATATGCAATAATGGGTCATGGAATGGTAGCACCCCGTGAAACATTCCATAATGCAACAGCAGCCGCAAATAGAGCTCTCAGAATAGATCCAACCCTGGATGAGGCCCATACTGCACTCGCATTAATTTATTTATACCAATACTGGGATTTACCAAAGGCACAGAAAGCGTTCGAAAATGCAATTAAAAATAACCCGAATAATGAAATTGCTCATGCTCATTATGCTTATTATCAAGTGCTTGTTGGAAATTATGAGAAATCAATTTATCATTCCCAAAAGTCAGTTAAAATTAATCCCTTTTCAGCCTCGTATAATTCATGGCTTGCCTGGTTGTATTATTACTATGAAGAATATGATAAAGCAGAACTTTGGGCCAGGAAATCTCTGGAATTAAAAGATAATATACCTTATGGAAACCTTATACTGGGATGGACATATATTAAAAATGAGCAATATAAGGAAGCGATTGAAACACACGATAAATTGCCGGATAACGAGCCTCATTGGAAATTATTTCGATGCCATTCTTATGCACTGGTTGGTAATAAGGAGAAGGCATTGTCAACATGGAATGAACTGGAAGAGTATTCGAAAAAAAACTGGGTCAATCCATTTCATAAAGGAATGATGGCCGGAATCCTGGGATTTACTGATATGGCTTTTGAACTGTTAAATGAAGCCTGTGATAAGAAATATTATCCAACACTCTATATTGATATTTTCCCGGGTGCTGAATTTATTAGAGATGATCCCCGCTATAATACATTACTGCAGAAATTAAACCTGCCTTATAAAAAGACATTGCTTACTGCACAATAATAATCGATCTAAACACTTTTAACAGAGCCTGAGTCTGTCTAATTAACAGTAGTAAATCCCGGTTATTATTCAGAATGCAACAAAAATGCTTAAATGCACCATTTTTCAACCCAAATTTCCTGAAAATTGTCACAAAATTACTGATTATCAGTGATTTAAATGTTGTTATTTTACAGTAAATTATTTTTAATTCAAGACGGCCTCTTGACAAATTAATTCAATTATTAATTAAAAATCTGGAAACTATGAAACGTTCAATCTTAATTTTTTTAGTTATAGGAGTAACCATGCTCTTTTTTGGTTGCTCAGAAGACAGTCCCATGACTCCGGAATTGGATCAGGATGATCCGACAACTAACGATCTGAAATGTGCAAGGGGAGAGAAAACGGAATTTAGCGGTATAAGTAATTTTGTTGCCCCCGGTGATGCAGGTACATCAGTTGAATTGCCGAACGGAAAGATACTGGTTAAAGGGATATCGTCTCAATGGCATGATGATGCAGATGACTACAGGGTTACCGGAAATTCTTTCTGGTATTTCAATCAATTGATCAGCGGAGAAAACACTGCACAATTATGGGGAAGGGCTGAATTGTATGTGGATAATGACGGTGGAAAATGGAATATGAGGTGGCATGGATATCAGGCTCCAACGCCCGATGGTGGTTTTATAATAGTAGCTGATGTCTTTGGTCGGGGTGTAGAAGGTGAGGTGAAGGGCCTGGTTGCTAAATGGAGATACACAATGAATATATCTGAAGGTTTTTTCTATGCAATAGAAGGTTATATTCGTTAAGTTTCCAGCCGGCGCGTGTCTCCTGACACGTGCCGGTTTAATCTATACATAACAGCCTCTGCACAAGTCCCCTCTTTATACCTGACGGTAATACCATAAGAGCAGGGAGTCTAAAATATCGGCACAGACAAATTGAGCATCATTCGCGAGTTTAAACTTACTTCTTCGTTATAATATGACCCGCCCAGCAGGAATCCGATTGAAGGTGTTCCCCACTTAAAAGGGCGGTATATCATATAACACAACCCTGCAGTATAGATCCATAAATCCGGATTTCCCTGCTGAGCAGGGAAATAGGAAGCTTCGCCAATCACGCCCATTGTGGATTTCCAGTTTTCATCAAGGTTTTTTGCCCGGAGGGAATATACAAAATCTAAGGCGCAGCCATAGTTATCATCCTTACCGATAAAGGATGATATCTCAAAATAGAGTCTGTTGTACATCAAACCAAAACCACCCTGGAGGGCTGGTGTATAATAAATACTTTCCTGTTTGAAATTATAATCCAGAAAACTAGCATTTCTTATAAACAAACTACCTGAAACCATAGCTGGTACTTTTTCATCAGATTCCTGAGTAATGCGCTGAATATTCTTTTCGGGGCTTTCATAATTTAATCGGGCTAAAGTATATAGCTCCTGTGCCATACTATGTATAACTATTGAAGCGAATAACAGTAAAAAACATTTTTTAGAATTCATAGTTTAGGTGTATTTGATTAATTTTTTTTATTGCATCTTATTAATAATACGGATTTTCTTCTTCCATCAACTCGGATGGAATGGAATCCTTGCTTACCATTGGATTTAAGTTGAAGCAGTCTATATAAATCTTCCATGTACCATCAGCCTGTCTTTTAAGGATATCCAGGAACTTAATATCTATATGTGTTGTGGGACCTCCTTCGTATGGAGTTGACGATAACGTTACTGCACCACGGGCAAATGCCTGGTCGCCACATACCTGTATTTCTGTCTCACCAAGCCGGGCCATCTTAAATTCAGCCTGATCCCAAAGTTCCCTGGCACGCAGTCGCCAATCCTCCTTTCCTATAATGGTAATAAGTCCAGGTTCCATGCGTCTACAGTCATCGGCCCATAAAGTAAGGAAAAGTTCAAATTCATTGGCACTGACTCTTTCACAATATTTATCAAAGACATCATTGATGGCAGCTATATCCGCTTCTACACCGGCTTCTTTAAGTTGTTGAACACAACCCGAAAGAATACAAATTAAAAATAATAATATCGGAAATTTTAAGTTTAGTTTTTTCATTTCAACCTCCTGTTTTTTAGTTAGTTATTGAAATGATATTATTTGTCTTGAAATTGTTTCCTGTAGTTAAATATCAGACTTTTTATGTTCAGCATTGTTAACCATGCTAACAATGACTTATTAATCACATTATCAGATATATGCAATTGCACCTATAATATTACCAAAGGTTTATATTTCATAAAAATATGTATCTTTATTCTGATTTACAAATTATTAGGTTGATATCCAGACTGGAAATGATCAATATTAATATTATTGGCAATGCAACAGCGACCTTTGACGGATGATCAGTTTCTTGAGTTAATTAATCAGATCATTGAAGAAAATATTGATAATAGTAATTTTTCTGTTGAGAATCTGGCTCAAGATGTGGGTTTAAGCCAGTCAATGTTGCACAGAAAACTCATAAAACTTACTAATAAACCTGCCGGCGATCATATTACAGAAATAAGACTGGCAAGGGCTAAAGAACTTTTGGAGGATGGGGCTGATACCGCTTCATCGGTCGCCTACCGCGTAGGCTTTAAAGATCCCAGTTACTTTAATAAAGTTTTTAAAAAACGCTATAATATATCACCTGGAAATGTCAGGAAAAGTATTATCGATAAATTAATTCATTTACCCACTAACCGGAAATCAAAAATTATAAATTTCTCAAAATTAAAAAGTTATAATTATAAATTACTTCTGAAAGTATTGATTATCATATTAATTATCATAATTGCCGGTGGTGAAATATATTATTTTCTCAGAGTTATAAGAAAACCTAAAAAGTCAGTCGCTGTTCTGCCCTTGCGTAATTTAACCGGACATCCTGAGAATAATTATTTCGTGGAGGGGATGCATGATGCCCTTATCGGTGAGTTAAGTAAGATTGAGTTGCTTAGAGTGATTTCCAGAACATCCACTCTTCATTATCTCAATAGTGATAAGTCAATGACTGATATAGCCAATGAACTGGGGGTAAATACAATTGTTGAAGGCTCTGTTATGGCAGCACAAGACAGCCTCAGGATTTTAATTCAATTGATTGATGTATTCCCAAAAGAACGACATATATTGGCTAATGAATATTATGATGATATGCATAATGTTTTATCAATTCAGGCAAAAGCTGCAAAAGATATAGCACAGAAAATAAGAATCAAACTTTCAAAACATGAAGAGCAACTTTTAACAAAATACCGTAAAGTTGATCCGGAAACCTATAAAGCATATTTAAGAGGCATGTATTATTTAAATCAGGGTACGGCAGAATCGTTTGAAACAGGTATAAATTATATGTACAAAGCTATTGAGAGGGATCCGGCAGATCCATTTGCATATGCAGGTTTGGCACTGGGATATGCTATAAAGGGACATGGAATGATAGCGCCTGAAAGATCTTTCAGGAGCTATCATTCCATGTCCCT
>CP070654.1:567865-574319 GCA_020354785.1 Bacteroidales bacterium | reverse complement strand
CTTTGGCATATATACTGCCGAAAGAATGATGAATTATAATTTTATTAATATAGGAGTCCAGGGATATACTGAGCCTGATGTTTTGAATTTTCTTGCCGGAGAGTTCTATGTAAAACTGGTATCCTCCGGCAAACCCGGAATTCAACAGTCTGCTTTGTTAGAAATAGCCAAAAAGATTGAAAGTTCACTGGAAACAGAAAAAAACCTGCCTGCTGTAATTGATTTATTTCCTGCTGAAGGAAAACTAAACAACTCTGAAAAATATGTTGCCAGAGACTTTTTGGGTTACAGCTTTTTCCATTCCGCATTTACTGCAGATTATGATGTTCAGGAAGAATTTAAAATGTTTATTGTTAAACTTAAAAGTGAGGCCGATACCAGGGCTATGTTAGACAGTTATATAAGTCTTTTAAAAGAGGACAAAATAACTGAAGAGAACAATATTTTTATAGTTGATGACTTTTTTAACGGAAAAGTATTTCTTTTTATTAAGTCAAATTATATTGTCGGAATAATGAATACAGAGAATAAACACCTTGCAAAAGATTACCTGGCCAGAATCAATAAAAGACTATAGTCTTACTTTTCTATCTCCAGCAGTACTTCATCTTTGGCAACAGAATCATTCTGTTTAACTAATATCTTTTTTATCTTGCCTGTAACATGGGAATTTATCTCATTTTGCATTTTCATGGCTTCCAGAATGAGAATAGGTTCGCCTTCTTTAATATCAGAATTTTCCTCAACCAGCAGATCAATAATTTTCCCCGGCATTGGGGCAATTATGGCTTCGGTCTTGCTTTTTTCCCTGTGTTTGTCAAGGTATTTCTTCCTTTTATAGGATATCGGGGATTCAATTGAAAATGAATGACTTATCCCATTCAGTAGTACTGTATATTTATTCTGGTTTTTCTCAATTATTTCAGCCAGGTATTTTCTGTTTTTCCACAAGAGATAAGTAAATCCCTCCTCATTCTCAAATATTTTTATGTCTGCCTTCTTGCTGTTTATTTTAAGATCTTCGCTAAAAAGACTATTAATTCTGTATTTCCTGTTGTTTTGTGAAACAGCAATATACTCGTCATTTGCTACCTTATTTTTCTTTTTCGACGTCTTCATAACAAGACTGGTTTTAAAATTAAAGCGATCTAAGGCGTTTATTTAATACCCAGGGACTTATGTTTTTGCCTTGCTGGAAATTGACATAAGTTGAACGATCGGTTTCCAGTTCTGCCGCAAAATCAAAAGCAGCAACATATGCTGCAAGCATCTCATCGTCCGGATCCTGATAGTATAGCTTGTCCATTTCTTTATCTATGAAAGAAGTATTAAAATCCCCTTTCTTAAACTTCTTGTGATACATAACTGCAATATGAAATGGAATAGTAGTTTTAATTCCTTTTATCCAGAACTTTTTTAATGCGCTGATTGCTGCAGATATGGCTTTTTCTCTTGTTTCAGCATGGACAATTAGCTTTGCAATCATGGAATCATAGTAAGGAGTAATAATTGACGAGTTATTAATACCGCTATCAACACGAATATTTTTCCCCTTCGGATAGAAAACTCCTTCAATAGTTCCAAGATTAGGAGAAAATCCTGCCTGAACATCCTCGGCATTAATTCTGCACTCAATAGCCCATCCTTTTAACTTAATATCACTCTGCTTGATAGCTAATTTTTCCCCCTCAGCAATTTTTATTTGCTGTTCAATAAGATCCACGCCGGTAGTCATCTCCGTTACAGGATGTTCAACCTGAATTCTTGTATTCATCTCCATAAAATAATAATTCCGCTTATCATCAACCAGGAATTCAACTGTTCCTGTACTATAATAGTCAACCGACTTTGCAATACGAATTGCAGCCTCACCCATCTCTTTCCTTAATTTAGAATCAACAATAACAGATGGTGCTTCTTCGATAAGTTTCTGGTGTTTACGCTGGATAGAGCATTCTCTTTCGCCAAGATGGATATAATTTCCGTGTTTATCTCCAAGGACCTGGAATTCAATATGTCTTGGATTACTTACATATTTTTCAATAAACAAAGAGGGATCGTTGAAGGCCTTTTCCGCTTCATCAGTGGCCATTCTATACATCTTTTCAATTCTGGACTCCTTTTCAACTATTCTCATTCCCCGTCCTCCACCACCTGCTGCAGCTTTCAATATTACAGGGTAACCTATTTTATTCGCTATCTCTTTTGCCTGTTTTACATCTCTTATGTTGCCTACACTGCCTTTTAATAAGGGGACACTATGTTTAGTTGCTAATTGCTTGGCTATTGTCTTATTACCCATTTTGTAAATGGCTGATGCGGAAGGACCTATAAAGCATATTTTTTCTTCTTCACAACGCTTGGCAAAATAAGGGCTTTCAGCCAGGAATCCGTATCCGGGATGTATAGCATCTACTTTATTCTTTTTAGCAGCACCGATTATCTTTTCAATATCCAGAAATTCCGGTATCTCACCAATATTATCGGAATAATCAATTATATGATTAACATGTTTGAGATATAATGCATTGGGTTCTCTTGCAGTCTTAATTCCAAAAGTCTTAATACCTAACTTCTTCGCCGTATCATTTATACGCACAGCTATCTCTCCGCGATTGGCAATTAACAGGCTCTTTATTTTCATAATGTAGGTTATAAGAAGAATTCAAATGTATTAAAAATTATAAAAAAACAAGGCTGTAATTAATATAATTTTAATTTTAATCCACAATGATTTTAATATTCGACTTTAATACTATTTGAAAAAATGCGGTTTAGTGTATTTTTGATATTATAGTGGAATGTTCCCGTGTTTCCTTGAAGGTACACTGACATGTTTATTTTCTAAAGCCTCAAATGCTGCTATAAGTTTCCTCCTGGTGTCTGCCGGATCAATTACTTCGTCTATATAGCCTTTTTCATCTGCAACAAAAGGATTTGCTATCTCTTCACGGTATTTTACAGCCAGCTTTTTCTTCAGTTTATCAGGATCATCCGATTCAGCCAGATCTTTCCTGAATAATATGGATACGGCTCCTTCCGGCCCCATCACAGCTATTTCAGCAGTTGGCCAGGCAAAATTAAAATCTCCGCCCAGATTTTTACTATTCATTACACAATATGCACCTCCATAAGACTTTCTTAGTATGACTGTAATTTTGGGGACGGTTGAATCACTGTATGCATAAAGAAGTTTAGCCCCGTGCCTTATTATTCCATTATGTTCCTGGTCCATTCCCGGAAGAAAGCCAGGTACATCCTCAAGAGTGAGAATAGGAATATTAAAAGCATCACAAAATCGAATAAATCTTGCTCCTTTTACAGAAGAATTGATATCCAGTACTCCGGCAAGGACTTTTGGCTGATTAGAAAGTATCCCGATTGATTTTCCCCGTAATCTTGCAAATCCTATTACAATATTCTGCGCATAATTTTCTGATACTTCAAAAAAAGTTCCCTTATCTATTATTAAGTTAATAATTTCTTTAATATCATAAGGCTTATTGGGATCATCAGGGACAATATCACGAAGTTTTTCCTCAATTCGTTCATCCCTGTCGCCACAATCAACCAGTGGCGGATTCTCAAGATTATTTGAAGGTAAATAAGATAGTAATTTCTGGACACCTCTTATAGTATTCTCCTCATCTTCATAAACAAACTGTGCCACACCGCTTTTTTGCATATGAATATTAGCTCCTCCAAGCTCATCAAAAGTTACATTCTCATTTAATACCTCTTTAACAACATTCGGGCCTGTTACAAACATATAACTCGTCTTATTAGTCATAAATACAAAGTCAGTCAGTGCCGGAGAATATACTGCCCCTCCGGCAGCCGGGCCCATTATTACGGATATTTGCGGTATAACGCCTGAAGATTTCACGTTCCGGTGAAAAATACTTGCATAACCTGCCAGGCTGGCAACTCCCTCCTGTATACGAGCGCCTCCCGAATCAATTAATCCAATCATCGGTGCTCCCATTTTAAGGGCCATATCCTGTATTTTAGCAATTTTTGTAGCATGTACCGATCCTAAAGATCCTCCCATTATTGTAAAATCCTGGGCATATACAAATGCTACCCTTCCCCCGATTTTACCATGTCCGATTATAACTCCGTCACCGTATGCTGAAATAATTTTCCCAAACTCACCACTTCCAGGTAGCATAGGTTTAGAAAACGCATCAATCTCTTCAAAAGTATCAGGATCAAATAACAGCTCAATTCTTTCAGCTGCAGTAAGCTTTCCCTTTGAATGCTGTTTTTCATTCACAGCATCTTCATGCTGTTTCATATATTGTTCCTGTCTTGTCAGGAACCTTTTGTATAATTTGCCGTCTATATCCATCTATTCATGTGTTATTGTGCAAATTTAATAATAAATAAATGATATAATCAAAATGAATTGTTTATTAAAATTTCGGAAGGTTAAATATTAACCTGATCATCCAGGTTTAATTTACCTTAAATCTTATAGGGATTGTAATGGAAACATTAACTATTTTACCATCTTTCCTTCCTGGTATCCACTTTGGAGATAATTTTAATACCCGCATTACTTCCTCGCTGAAATATTCCTTGTCTGACTTTATTATCTTTGCTTTTATCACATTTCCTTTTTTGTCAATAGTAAATTTAAGATATACCTGCCCTTCTTCCTTATTCTTACTTGCAATTTCAGGATATTTAATTCTTTCCAGGATAAACTTTTTAAATCCTTCTAATCCGCCATTAAACTCCGGCATAACAAAATAATCAAAATAGCTTGTATCCTTACCCTCACGCGTATAGCAATTTCCTTTAATAAGTTTATCGTTCCGGTATATATCTTTCCTTATTAACTGTCCGTTATCATAATATGTCAGGAATTTACCATGCTTAATTCCGTTTCTGTATTCAACAATCTTAATTAAAAATCCTGATAAAGACCAGTTTCTTTCTTCCCCGTTAATTAATCCCTTATTATAATTTCTTTTAATCTTTGGTTTGCCGTTATCATAATATTCTAAATATTCTCCATCCAGTTTATTATTATTGTAATTACAGATAATCTGCTTTTGTCCGTTTTCATACCAGTAAATAAACGGCCCTGTTTTATAATCCGGATAAATTGATTTATATGTTCCTGTCATCTGTATGCTTCCTGAGATATAATAATCCTTAACCAGGTATTGAATTTCTCTGCCCCTGTCACTGTTTATAACCCTGTAATAACTTGCGTTTTCAGGATTTGATTGTTCCCAGTTCCTGTCATAAAAAACCGTATCATTTATGAATTGCGAATAAATATTAATTGCAAAAATTAAAGTGATGTTCGCCAGGAGAATTTTTTTCATAATCAATTATATTTCCTTTTCGGTATAACCAATAATGGCATTAGATACTGCTCGGGGCTCAGGCGGTAATGAGTAGTTATTCTTTTCATAATCCTTATTATAAGGAGAAATATTTAATGCGTTATTGTTAACTACAAGTGTGCTACTACCCCCCGGATCAAAGCCCATAGCCTTTTCAGCGCCCAGCTTAACCATGATCTCAGCCATATCAACATGAGTTGCCCCTACTGATTCTCTTATCCTGCCATTGACTGTCAATACCAGCAGGTTGCCTTCCTTATCCAGCCCGGCAGCTATTTTCGGTCCGCGCATATCAGTATAATCAAGCCTTGCTGCCTGTGTATGAATTGAATTCATCGTAGTCCATCCTTCGTCCTCCATATTAATCGCAACTGCTCCGTTGTCAACCAGCAACGGGCCGGCTTCCACTGCATGTACAATATTTTTGATATCCCCGACTTTCAAATCAACCTCTGCTTCCAGTTCATCAAAACCAGGTGGAAATTTATTCTCAGGAAAAGACAGGGTAAGACCTACAGGAATTATTTTGACTTTCTCCCTGTCTTTTATTATATCTTTAATGACATTACCTGCCAGTCTTATAACAACCCTGTTCTTTGTTATTATCTCCTCCTTTTTAAACATCAGATCATAATAGCAAGGTTCCTGTCCCGGGCTAATTAAATTATAGTTTTCCCGTGTAAAATTAACTCTTGTCTTTCCCCGTGAAACAGATATTCCATTATTTGAATTTGCCTTTTTTATATCTATTTTGCCGTTATCATAAATTAATAATGCCGCTTTATTATACAGAGGCGGACTTACAATTTTTTTATCTGATACTAATAATCCTAATGGTGAACCAATATACGATTCCGGGAGCCCGAGTTTTCCAACTAATTCCGGATTCAGAATATAACCTCCATTCCATGCTATTTTTACATTGTTTCCTGTTGCTTTATTGAATTCATTTGCCAGTTTTGTAACCTTTTTTGTCTGATTATCACTTGAGAGAGTTCTAAACACCCACTTTTGTGTCGGATTATTAACATTTACTTTTGCATATACTCCGTTCCAGGGTAATTTATCACTGTATATACCGCTTAAATATTCAT
>CP070654.1:561223-567765 GCA_020354785.1 Bacteroidales bacterium | reverse complement strand
CCTGCTCCCGGGAAATCTAACTTTTCAAGATATGCAAACAGATAGTAAAGCATTTTATAAGTTAATTATTGCAGATTTAGATTATTCAACATAAATTGTTCAGCTATAATTTCTTTATCATTAAAATGATATCTTTTACCTTTGATCTCCTGGTAATTTTCATGTCCTTTTCCTGCCACCAGAATTATATCACCACTGCCTGCAATCATACACGCTGTTTTAATAGCTTCTTTCCGGTCGACAATAATTGAAACATTTTTTCTGAAGCTGTTACCCACGCCCTTGTACATATCGTTAATTATATCTTCCGGATTTTCATTCCTGGGATTGTCTGATGTTAGTATTGTCTTATCACTGTTTTCAACTGCTATTTTTGCCATTGTTGGACGTTTAGTTTTATCCCTGTCTCCTCCGGCACCAATAACTGTAATTAATTGTTCATTACCGGTGCGAATCTGGTTTATGGCTTTCAATACATTTAATACTGCATCAGGTGTATGAGCATAGTCAACAATTGCTATTACACCATTATTTGATTTCAAATGCTCAAATCTTCCTTCAATAACATCCAGAGTACTGAGTATTTTTAGAATTTCATCCTTAGGTTGATTTAATAACCTGGCACAGCCATAGACTGATAACAGATTATAGGCATTGAATTCCCCTATAAGTTTTGTCCAGACCTCAACCTGATCCATATTTATGAGCATACCGTCAAAGTGACTTTCAATAATTTTAGCTTTAAAATCAGCCATTGTCCTGATCCCGTAGAATTTTTTTACAGCACGGGTGTTCTGTATCATAACTTTACTATTCCTGTCATCTGAGTTAATCAACGCAAATGAGCCGGGAAGAAGTCCGTCAAAAAATGATTTCTTGGCTCGCAGGTATTCGCCGAATGTTTTATGGTAATCAAGATGGTCATGTGAAATGTTAGTAAATATTCCCCCCCTGAAAGCAAGTCCGGCTATCCTCTCCTGTACAACAGAGTGTGAGCTTACTTCCATAAAAGCATATTTGCAACCTGCATCAACCATTTCTTTAAGTATCCTGTTTATTTGCAGTGCATCGGGAGTTGTGTGAGTGGCCGCTATAGCTTTATTAATTATATAATTTCTGACAGTTGATAATAATCCGGATTTGTAGCCGAGTTTTTGAAAGAGCTTATACAATAAGGTCGCGGCAGTAGTTTTGCCATTTGTGCCGGTAATTCCTATAAGCTGTATTTTTTCAGAAGGATTTTCATAGAAATTAGAAGCTAAAAATCCAAGAGCCCTTGCCGGGTTTTTAACCTTAATGTATGTAATTTTTTCATCCGGTTTCTCAGGCATAACCTCACATACTATTACTCTGGCACCTTTATCAATTGCAGCGGTTATAAATTTATGTCCGTCCACTGCAGTTCCTTTTATTGCAATAAATAGCTGCCCGGACTTTACCTGCCTGGAATCGAAAGATATATCGCTGATTGTAATATCTTTGGGGCCATTCCACTCCTGAACTTCAATGTTTTTAAATATGTCAGCTAGTTTCTTCAATTTTTAACTATATAAAACTCATTTCAAGAATTATTTCCTGTCCTTTTCTAATTAATGTTCCCGGAGGAATTGACTGGCTTTTAACGCTGCCTCTTCCTTTCAGAACAACTTTTAATCCGGCATTTTCAAGCAAATAAACGGCATCTTTTGCTCCCATGGCAATAACATTTGGCACCAGGTTTGGAACGATTCTTCTTTTATTTAGCTCTATATGATCTTCTTTCTTTGTAGTTGTTACCCATTGATTATCCTTATTTTTATCCCTGACATCTATATTTAAGCTACTGAATACCATTTTCAGTTCCTTCTTATTCCCGTTTTTTGAATATGGCAGATCTGTAATGATCTTATTACTGCTTTTAGCAGGTTCTCTTTTTATATTTGAGGCATAAATTCTTTTGGCTATTTCAAGAAATACCGGACCGGCAACCTGGTGTCCGTAGTAGACATTTTTTGACGGGGAGTTTACAACTACAATACATGAATATTCAGGATTATCAGCAGGAAAGTAACCTACAAATGAAGCCTGGTAACTAACAATGGAATCTGATTTATAACCATACTTCTTATTGTAAATCTGGTTAGTACCAGTCTTTCCGGCAATTTTGAAGTATGGATTATTAAGATTTCGGGCGGTCCCGTTTTCAACTACACCCTCAAGCATTTTTTTTGCCTTCTTAAGAGTGGATCTCGAACAAATTGAGGGATTTAGTATTTCTGTTTCATATGTTTTAATAGTTTTTCCGTGATACTGGAGTTCGTTCACAAGTTTGGGCTTTACCATTTTGCCGTTATTGGCAACGGCATTATAGAATGTAAGTGTCTGCAGGGGTGTTAATCTTACTTCATATCCATGGGACATCATAGCCAGAGATATACCTGACCATAATTTGTCTCCCGGATATTTTATCAGCGGCTGGCCTTCTCCTTTAATTTCAACACCCAGTTTATCATTTAAATTCATACTGTATAACCGGTCAACAAAGTGATGAGGACGGTCTTTGTAAGCTTCAGTTATTACTTTTGATACCCCTACATTAGATGACAGTTCAAATACTCTTTGAAGCGTTATTTTCCCGTGTCCGCCCTGAAAGTAGCTGTCATCCCTGATTGTTTTATCATAATATTTAAATATTCCGTTTCCGGTATCAATCGTGTCGTCCAGGTTAATGTATCCGTCTTCCAGGGCTGCCATAAGAGCAGGAAGTTTAAATGTAGATCCTGGTTCACTGCTTTCACCAACTGCATAATTTAAAAGTTCCCTGTAAACGGAATTTTTATCCTTGCCCAGGTTGACTATTGCTTTTATTTCCCCGGTCCTGACTTCCATCAAAACAACAGTGCCATGATGGGCATCTTGTTTATTGAGTTGTTTAAGAAGTGCTTTTTCAGCAACATCCTGGTAATCAATATTTATTGTTGTCACCACATCCATGCCGTCTTTTGGTTCTATCTCATTTTTATTACTTACAGGTATCCATACATTATCTGAAATCTTTTGTTTAAGCTTATTACCCTCAATACCTGATAATTGCTGATCATATGCACCTTCTATCCCTACTATATTTCCCCTGTTACTTTTGGTTATATATCCAATAAATCTGGCAGCCAGTTTATTATGAGGTCTTATTCTTCTGTTTTCCTGCAGATAAATTAATCCTCCTTTATACCTGCCTCTTCTGAATAATGGAAATGATTTTAATTCTTTAAGTTGTATGTAGTTAACTTCTTTTTTTATCAGGTGGTATCTTTTTAATTTTTTCCTGGCAGCAACCAGTTCCTGTTTATATTTTTCCCTGGTCTTATCCTTAAACAAATTTGACAGGCAGAGTGCAAGTGAATCAACTTTACTGTAAAAGAGATTATCAGAAAGTGATCCTGTATTTAAATCCATCCTGATTTCATATAACGGAATTGAAGTAGCCAGAAGCCTCCCGTCTTCAGCCAGGATATTACCCCTGTTTGCTGGAATGGTAAAGTATTTTAGCGTTGAATTTCTGGATTTTTCCAGCCATTTAGCTTTTTCAACAGTCTGCAGATATATTATTTTTCCTATTATCCCGAATCCAAAGATTAGTATTCCCAGGTAAACTATAGCAGCCCTCCATAATATGTCTTTTTTTAATGACATTACAGCTTTTTGCCTTTTTTAGTTAACATTTCCGGAGGTTTTTCAGGTAATGACAGGCCGATATTATTTCTATTCACCAGTTTAATGACTTCAGAAGGACGGCTGATATTCATTAGCTCAGAAGCAGTAGTTATCTGTTCGGAACACAAATCCTTTACTTCAACCTGAAGGTTACTCAGTTTCCTTACAATTCTCTCAGCATGAAATCTGTTACCAATATAAATCAGTGCCAGGCCAACTAAAAAAAGAATGTACGGGAATTGTTTTACTACCCTGGATTGGGTTAATATGCTTCCACTGAACAGGCTTCTGATAGTGAACACCCTTACTTCATTCTGTTCCTGCTCCTGATCAATAAATTCTATGTTATTTTTAATACCCATGTCTTAGTTCTTTTCCGCGATTCTTAGTTTGGCACTTTTAGCCCTGCTGTTTTTCCTGACTTCCTCCTGCGAGGGAATAATAACCTTTTTTGTAACTGCCCTGAAAGGAGTGCTATAGTTACCATAGATATCCCTGCTTATATCTGAATTGAAATTTCCCCACCTGATAAAGTTTTTTACAATTCTGTCTTCAAGTGAATGATAACTTATGATGGCAAGACGCCCGCCTTTATTAACAAGGTCAATAGTCTGTGTTAAAAGCTCTTTGAGGTTTTCAATCTCCTTATTAACTTCAATTCTTATTGCCTGAAAAACTTTAGCCAGGTATTGATTCTCTTTATTTTTTGGAATGCAACCGGAAACAGATTCAACAAACTGTCCGGTATTGTCAAAAAGCTTTTTCTGTCTGCCCTCAATTATTAGCTTAACGAGAGTAGCTGCATTTCTTAGTTCACCAAATTCACGAAAAATTCTGATAAGGCTTTCAGAGGAGTAGTTATTTAGTAAGTCCCTGGCCATAAATCCTGAATTTTGATTCATTCTCATATCCAGTATTTTATTGTACTTGAAAGAAAATCCTCTTTCAGGATCATCCAAAAAGTGCGATGACACACCCAAATCTGCTATAATACCGTCAACCTTATTAATTTTATAATACCTTAAATAGTTCTTTAAAAACCTGAAATTCCCCTTAATGAAAACAAATCTGTTATCGGTTACTATATTCTTTGCTGCATCTTCATCACAATCAATCCCAAAAAGCCGTCCTTCCTTTATATATCTTAATATTTCACGCGAATGACCTCCTCCTCCGTAGGTTACATCAACATAGATGCCTGACGATTTAATATTTAGTCCTTCTACACTTTCTTTTAATAAAACAGGGTAGTGGTAATACATCATTCATTTGATTCATTATTTCCATGTCCCATTATTTTTTCAGCCAGCGCAGCAAATGTCGAATCCCCGCTTAAAATATTATTATATGCGTCCACCGGCCAAATCTCGATTTTCATTGACTGGCCGGCCAGAACCAGTTCTTTGTCAGCTCCTATTATATTTAAAAGACGCTTTGGTAACAATAATCGGTTGTTACCATCCAGTTTCACTTCAAAAGTGTCTTTAAAAAACCCTCTCACAAATTTGTTATGTTCCCTGTCATATACGTTTATTCTTTCTTTGATTATATTATTTTGTCTTTCCCATTCATCCATCGGGAACAATACCAGGCAGTTTTCAAAAATGTCCTTCTTGATAACAAATCTGTCCTGCATACCCTCTGTCATTTGTCTTTTCAGGGCAGCGGGTAATAATACCCGTCCTTTTGCATCAAGTTTGCATATGTAATCACCAATAAATGTTGCCATACCTGTTGTATAAGTAGTGAACAAAAATATATAAAAATTTTCCACTTTCTACCACAATTAAACATTTTTTGACACAATTGTTAATAAATAATTAAAAAAACACTTGCATTTTGTACTGAACTGACTCTGGTAATGAAAAATCAGGAAGGCTTAAATATCTGTAAATCAATAAATAACGACAATAATCATTGCTGCAGCCTGTAAAAAAGTTATAAATACTATATTTGCAGTTGTTCTTTTGGACTATTTACAGCCTAAATGGCCATAATAATCTGTAAAATCACTCATTTAAAGAATTATGGCAAAGAAGAAATTACTTGAGAAAGTTGATGTCAGAGAGGCATTTTCCAGTAAGAATCCGAGAGTAGCAAGATTAATCCCGGGCTTTGTCTACTGGTATATCAAGAGGATTGTGCATCAGAATGAAATGAATGATTTTTTAAAGGCACACGGAAAGAAAACAGGGATTGATTTTATTAATGCTGTTATCGAAGACTTCAATGTAAGTATAATTGTTAAAGGTGAAGGCAATATTCCAAAGCAGGGAAGACTTCAATTTGTTGCTAATCATCCCCTGGGAGGATTTGATGGAATGATCCTGATGCATATAATAAGCAGATATTTTAAAAATATTAAGTTCCTGGTTAACGATATATTAATGAACATATTAAACATAGAAGAATTATTTGTTCCTGTTAATACTTTTGGAAAACAATCAGTTGAATATGCCAGAAGAATTGATAACGAATATGCATCAGATTCACAAATTCTTAATTTCCCTGCCGGTATTTGTTCGAGAAAAATTAAAGGAAGAATTTTAGATCTGGAATGGAAGAAAAGCTTTATTAATAAATCAGTACAACACAAAAGAGATATTGTACCTGTACATTTCGGGGGCAGGAACTCAAACTTTTTCTATAACCTTTCAAATATTCGCAAGGCATTAGGCATTAAAACAAATATTGAGCTATTTTTCCTTGCAGATGAAATGTACAGGCAAAAGAATAAGACTGTTTCTGTCAAATTTGGTGAACTAATATCATACAAGACATTTGATAAAAGCAAAAATCACCAGGAATGGGCCAAATATGTAAAAGATAAGGTATATGCCCTGGGAGATGTT
>CP070654.1:554539-561123 GCA_020354785.1 Bacteroidales bacterium | reverse complement strand
ATGGGCAATGATGTTGCTATAGCAGTTGGAGGCAGCAACGGGCATTTTGAATTAAATGTCTTTAAAACAGTTATGATCTCTAACTTTCTTGAGTCTGCCAGATTACTTGGTGATTCCTGTGTTTCGTTTACAAATAATTGTGTGGCCGGGATTACGCCAAATGAGAACAAAATAAGTGAACTCCTAAAACAGTCACTGATGTTGGTTACAGCATTAAATCCTCATATAGGTTATGAAAATGCTGCAAAAATTGCTAAAAAGGCGTTTACAGAGAATAAAACACTGAAAGAAGCTGCTTTAGAATCAGGATTGGTAAATGAAAAAGATTTTGATAAATGGGTAGATCCAAAAAAGATGACGGGCTCTCTGTAGGTTTGTTTAAAGAGTTTCCATCAGTACCTACAGGAACCTGGGAATCACAGATTAAAACTGATTTAAAAGGTGCTGATTATAACAAAAGGCTGATTTGGAAAACGATTGAAGGTATTGATGTAAAACCTTATTACAGGACAGAACATCTCACTGGTTTGAATTATTTAGATACATACCCCGGGGATTTTCCATATACCCGGGGTTCATTTATAGATAATAACTGGGATATTCGACAGGACATAGTTGTTGATAAGTATGACGAATCAAATAAGAAAGCTCTTCATTTCATTTCCAGAGGAATAAATTCAATTGACTTTGATTTGATAAAGAAGAAGAATATTACTCATGAGCAATTAGCACATCTGATAAAGCATTTGAATATGGATTCTCTGGTATTGAATTTTACAATTGGAAGCAGAGCCCGGTTTATAGCTGAATTTCTTAGTAACAAAATTATTAGAGAGAAAATTGATTCTCAAAAAATAAATGGTTCAGTAGATTATGATCCGCTGGGGGAACTTACTTTCAGGGGCAAGTATTATGAAGATGAAAAGAAAGATTTTATAGAGCTTCAATCGCTCGTTAATTTTACTGAAACAAATTTACCCGATTACAGAGTTATATCAATTGACGGAATAAAATTCAATAATGCAGGAGCTTCAATTATTCAGGAACTGGGATTTTGCCTGGCAATTGGCAGTGAGTATTTATCAAAGCTGACTGATTCAGGATTATCGCTCAAAAGTATCACCAAACACCTGCAATTCAATTTTGGTACAGGTTCAAATTACTTTATGGAAATTGCTAAATTAAGAGCGGCAAGATTACTATGGGCAAAAATAGTAGAAGCCTATGGTGAGGGTGACAAAAAGCTGGCCAGAACATATATTCACTGCGAAACTTCGGGATGGAACAAAACAATTTACGATCCATATACTAATATTCTAAGAACAACTACCGAATCGATGTCGGCAATTCTTGGCGGGACAAACTCACTAACAGTAAAACCTTACGATTGTATTTATAAGGAACCGTCAGAATTTTCGGAGCGGATTGCCAGAAATATTCAACATATTCTTAAAGAAGAGTCTTATTTTAATAAAGTGTCAGATCCTTGTGCAGGATCCTATTATGTAGAGAATTTAACAGACCTGGTGGCTGAAAAGGCATGGAAAATTTTTGTATCTATTGAAGATCAGGGGGGGTATATTGAAGCTCTTAAAAAGGGATACATTCAGTCAATGATTAAAAATACTGTTGAGCAGCGTAGCACAAATATAGCAACAAGAGATGAGATACTGCTGGGGACCAACCGGTTTCCAAATCTAAGTGAAATGGTCAGAACCGAAGTAGAATTATCAGTCGCTTTTTCACAAAATATAAATAATAAAGAGCCGGGTAAAATACAACCTGTTTTAATAAGAAGAGGAGCAGAAGAATTTGAAAAGCTAAGGCTGCAGACTGAAACCAGTAAAAGAGGAAGACCAAGGGTTTTTATGTTTACTTATGGTGACCCGGTAATTAGAAGAGAAAGATCAACATTTTCAGGTAATTTCTTTGCCTGTGGAGGTTATGAAGTGCATGATAATATAGGCTTCAGCAGTGTTGAGGAGGGGATTAATGAAGCTGTAAGGTGTAATCCGGATATAGTAGTAATCTGCAGTTCAGATGATGAATATGCTGTAATTGCACCAGAGATTTATCAAAAGCTAAAAAACAAGGCATTGATAGTAATAGCAGGTGTTCCTGAAAGTATAAGCGAATTAAAGAAGGCAGGCATTGAGCATTTTATTCACAGAAGGGTCAATATTATTGAGGAACTGAATAAATATAATGAATTATTAGGGAAGACTGATTAATAAAGAATAATGAGAAAAGTTATGCGACCTGATTTCAGTAAAATAAATTTCAGACAACATGTGGATAATGATTTATCGTCATGTGATAATGAAAAGCAGCCTGTTGCAGGGGAAGACTGGATGACACCTGAGCATATTCAGGTCAAACCGCTATATACAAAAAATGATTTAAAGGGATTTGAACATCTGGATTATGCTGCAGGAGTACCGCCATTTCTTCGTGGCCCGTATTCAACTATGTATGTCATAAAGCCATGGACAATCAGGCAATATGCAGGCTTTTCCACAGCTGAAGAATCAAATGCATTTTACAGGAGGAATCTTGCATCAGGACAGAAGGGATTATCCGTTGCCTTTGATTTACCTACTCACAGGGGATTTGATTCTGATCATGAAAGAGTTATTGGGGATGTAGGTAAGACTGGCGTTGCCATAGATTCGGTTATTGACATGAAAATTCTCTTTGATCAGATACCTTTAAATAAAATGTCGGTATCTATGACTATGAATGGTGCTGTTTTACCGATTATGGCATTCTATATTGTTACTGCTTTAGAGTCGGGGGTAAGGCTGGAAGAATTAAGCGGCACGATGCAGAATGACATCCTGAAAGAATTTATGGTAAGAAACACGTACATATATCCTCCTGAAGGATCTATGAGGATTGTTGCTGATATTTTCAGATATGCATCTCAAAATATGCCAAAATTCAATTACATAAGTATTTCCGGATACCATATGCAGGAAGCCGGGGCAACTGCAGATATAGAATTAGCCTATACTCTGGCAAACGGATTGGAATACCTGCGCACAGGTATTAATGCAGGTCTGGATATTGATTCATTTGCACCGAGAATTTCTTTTTTCTGGGCTATAGGGATGAATCATTTTATGGAGATTGCCAAGTTGAGGGCCGCCAGGATTTTATGGGCCAAAATAGTAAAACAGTTTAATCCTGCTAATCCTAAATCATTGGCATTAAGAACACATTGCCAGACATCAGGATGGAGTCTGACTGAGCAGAATCCTTATAATAATATTGCACGTACCTGTATAGAAGCTATGTCAGCTGCATTAGGTCATACACAATCACTTCATACAAATGCCCTGGATGAAGCAATTGCATTACCTACTGATTTTTCTGCGCGTATTGCAAGGAATACGCAGATTTACCTGCAGGAAGAGACAGGCATTACAAGAACTGTAGACCCGTGGGGAGGATCATATTACATAGAATCACTTACTCATGAACTGGTTCATAGAGCATGGATGCATATGCAGGAAATTGAAGAATTCGGAGGTATGGTAAAGGCAATAGAAGCAGGGATTCCCAAGATGAGGATTGAAGAGGCCGCTGCCCACAAGCAAGCTCGCATTGATTCACGTAAAGATACTATCGTAGGAGTTAATAAATATAAACCTGATAAATCAGAACATGTTGATATTCTGGAGGTTGATTATTCTGCTGTAAGAGAAGTCCAGATAAACAGACTTAACCGGTTAAAAAAAGACAGAAATAATGAAATAGTAAAGTCAGCTCTGGAAAAAATTACAGAGGCAGCTGAAACAGGTAAAGGAAATCTTTTACAGCTTTCAGTTGATGCAGCGAAGTGCAGAGCCACTCTGGGAGAAATTTCATTTGCAATTGAGAAAGTATTTGGAAGATATAAAGCAGCAATACATTCAATTTCCGGAGCATATTCTGAAGAATCAACAAATGATGAAGATTTTTTAAAAGCAAGGAGGCTTTGCGAAATATTTGCTGAAAAGGAGGGAAGGCAACCCAGGATTATGGTAGCAAAAATGGGACAGGACGGACATGACAGAGGAGCTAAAGTAATTGCTACAGGTTATGCTGATATTGGCTTTGACGTGGATATAGGGCCCCTGTTCCAGATTCCTGCTGAAGCTGCCAGGCAAGCTGTTGAGAATGATGTACATGTACTGGGTGTTTCCAGTCTGGCAGCCGGACATAAAGTGCTCGTGCCACAACTTGTTAAAGAACTGAAAAAAATGGGCAGAGAGGATATAATGGTTGTAGTCGGTGGAGTTATTCCCCCGCATGACTATGAATTTCTGTATAACTCCGGAGTAGTTGGCATTTTTGGACCAGGGACCGCAGTATCTGAAACGGCAAAACAGATACTGGAAATACTGGTTGAAAATAAATAATATCAACACGAGAAGTGATAACCAAAAAATGGTAAATTTAATTTTAGTATTTTTGATATAGAAATTATATAATTATGAGTGAACAAAGTAAACCAACCGGCCAGGGCCTTGGTATAGCAGGCCTTATTCTGGGAATTTTAGCAATTCCCCTGGCTATTATTCCATGTACATTTATTGCTGCATTATTATTTGGCATCGCAGGAATAGTCCTTAGTTCAATCGCCTTATCACAGGCTAATAAAGCAGGGGCATCAAAAGGATTAATCATAGCGGCCTTAGTATGCTCTATACTGGGAACTACTATTGCGTCTCTATGGGGTGCAACAATAGGTAAAGAATCAAAGATCTTCAGGAAAATAATTAAAGAAGAATTCAAGGAAGAATTTGGCAGGGAATTTGAAAAAGCATTTAAGGATTTTGGAGATGATATGGAAGAGGCATTAGAGGATCTGGAAGAGGAACTGGAAAAGGAATTTGACGAAGATTTTACTAAAGATCATGAAGAAGATCTTGAAGATACTTTAAGAAAGATAGAAGAGGAAATAGATTGATTGTCAACAAGTTATTGTACATAAATAACACTGACAGGAAGGAAAAATTTTGTTGAACATAACCGGGATTTCCAAAGCACCTTATTTAAAGATAAATTTGGTGTTCAGTATAATAATTATATTGGTTTTTATCTATTCCATAAGTTTTTCCACAAGGAAGCAAAACCATCCGGTGCCGTCATTTTTCAGTGAATTATCAGGAGAAGAATCAATCTCATCAGGTTTATCGAGGAGTTTCTCGGAAACAATAAGAGGTAATCTAAAAAAGGCAAAAGAGCACAACATTTATGGGCCGGGGGTATTTATGTTCTTTGTTTCCCAGCTTTTCTTAAGAATTATGTTTTCTATTTTATTTTGGCGAAAATTAGTTTCAGGTTCATTGCTTATTATTACAGATGCTTCCATATCTGTAATTCTGTTTATTATTTTCTTCCGGCCCTTTATTCTGAACCTGGCACAGATAATTTAATGTTAATCGGAAAGGAAATCTTTTAATGTATAAGTGTTTCCGGGACGTATTCCTTTTTCTGTCATTTTAAGGCTGCAACATTCAACATTGATATCATGTTCAAAGAACAATGTATAATTATTAGCTAAAGCCTGCTCCAGAAATTCCTTTTTTTCATCCAGAGATACCAGAGGTTTTGTATCATAACCGCAAATCCATGACAAAGGAATATGAACAGAAGTTGGGATTAAGTCTGCCAGAAAGACAATAGTCTTATTATTATATTTGATAAATGGAATGATTTGGCCCTCAGTATGGCCATTATATAATCTTAGCTCCACACCGGGAACCAGTTCAAAATTTTTGTCAATAATTTCAAGTTGTCCGTTTGCTTCAATGGGAAGGAAATTTTCCTTTAGAAAGGAAGCTTTTTCCCGCTGGTTAGGATTTACAGCCCATGCCCATTGCTGCCTGCTGATCCAGTACCTGGCATTCTTAAAAGTAGTTATTAACTTATTGTTTTCATTATATTCAACCGCTCCTCCGCAATGATCAAAATGCAAGTGTGATAAGACAACATCAGTGATACCATCCGGAGTATTACCGGTTTGTTCCAGTGAATTCTTAAGCGAATCTGAACCGTTAAGATTATAGTGTCCGAAAAACTTCTCATCCTGTTTATTTCCAATACCGGCATCAATCAGGATTTTTCTCCCTTCAGATACGATTAACAGGGATCTCATTGAAAAATTACAAAGATTTTGTTCATTTACCGGATATTTTTTCTCCCATAGAGATTTTGGGACAACACCAAACATAGCTCCCCCGTCTACCATGAAATTTCCGGTTTCAATTTTAAATAGTTCCATAATAAAACTAAAACAACTTAAGATACTTATTGTTATAAGTAATATCTGTTTTCAATACAGGAAATCGTCATACGGGTACCTGGTTATATGTATTTTTTTTACTTCCTTATAAAGCATTTCTTTCAATTCGACAATATTTTCCTTTTCTGTTGCTGAAATAAACATGCAGGGAGAATTATTCTTTGCAATCCATGTATTTTTAAGCTCTTTAAGTGTGAAGTTTTGTTTTGTTTTCGGACTCAGGTCATCTTCATCTTTTCTCATATATGAATAAGCATCAATCTTATTGAAAATTAAATAAGTAGGTTTATCA
>CP070654.1:547812-554439 GCA_020354785.1 Bacteroidales bacterium | reverse complement strand
AATTTTCTTTTAGCCTGAAGAAATCCCCGGATAACTGATAATTAAATGGTTGAATATATTGACGATTCTTTATTTAAATTAATTTTTTGTATTTTTACATCCAAATTAAATCTATAAATAATATGTCCGTAAACAAGGCAATTCTAGTAGGTTATGTCGGTACTGATCCGGAGGTGCGTTATTTAGACAGTGGCACCGCTGTATGCAATTTCAGGCTGGCAACCAGTGAAGTTTACAAAAACAAAAATGGAGAAAAAGTTACAACTACCGACTGGCATAATGTTGTTTTATGGAGGGGGCTTGCCGAGACAGCCGAGAAATATGTTAAAAAGGGGACACAGCTTTATATTGAAGGCAGGATTAAAACCCGTTCATGGGACGATAAAGACGGTAATAAAAGATACACCACAGAAATTGTATGTGATAATTTCCAGATGCTAGGTAAAAAAATTGATGTACCACCTGAGGAATCACAGAAAGAGGAGAAAGTTAGTTCCTTGGAAGAAAAAGAAGAGAATAACACAGAAATTGAGGAAGCAGATGATCTTCCGTTTTAACAGATTGATTCTTTAATTTACACCCGTCTATTTTGGAAACAGAACCTTATTATCCAGTAATATCTGCTAATATTGGAATTACTTTAAATCCAGTTTCCTTTGATGTACTGATTGCATTTGTAGTTGTTTTATTTTTGCTGATATCATCTGCCCTTGTGTCCGGTTCGGAAGTAGCATACTTTTCTTTATCACCGGCAGAGTTAAATAAATTAAGAAGATCAAAAATAAAAATTGACCAGTCTGTTATAAGACTACTGGGAATTCCAGACAGGTTGCTGGCTACTATACTGGTCGCTAATAATTTTATAAACATTGGCATTGTAATCATCTCAGCATTTATAACATCAAAATTGTTTAATTTCTCAGGCTCCTCTGCATTTGGATTTATTATACAGGTAGTAATAATCACCTCTTTATTGTTATTTTTTGGAGAGATATTGCCTAAAGTATATGCAAGCAGGTATGCTGTTAAATTTTCCAAGCTTATGGCAAGGCCACTCGATATTTCTGAGAAAATATTCCGTCCTGTCAATTCTTTCCTGATTTATTCGACATCAATTGTTAACAGAAAGTTTATGCAAAAAAGGAAAAATATATCTATTGCTGAACTTTCAGATGCACTTGAACTAACACAACATGACTTATCAGAGGATAGAAGGATATTGAAAGGTATAGTTAAATTCGGGAATATTTATGTCAAGGAAATAATGAAATCAAGGGTGGATGTCGTAAGTATTGATATCACCTCAAAGCTTAAGAACTTAATGTCAATAATAAATGATTCAGGATATTCCAGAATACCTGTTTATGAAAATACTTTTGATAATATTAAAGGTATATTATACATTAAAGATCTTCTTCCTTATATTCATAAGTCAGGTTTCTTTAAATGGCAGTCTTTAATAAGGCCGCCCTATTATGTGCCGGAGAGTAAAAAAATAAATGATCTTTTGAAGGAATTTCAGGTTAACAAAATACATATGGCCATAGTAATTGATGAATACGGGGGATCATCAGGAATTGTTACCCTTGAAGATATTCTTGAGGAGATTGTAGGAGAAATTACGGATGAATATGATGATGAAGAGAGTATATACACAAAAATCTCTGAAAACCAATATATTGTTGAAGGCAAAATACTCTTAAATGATTTCTATAAAATATTAAATGTAAATGAGAATATTTTCAATGATGTAAAAGGTGATGCTGATACTCTGGCAGGTCTTATTCTGGAGCTGCGCGGAGAAATACCCAAGAAGGATGAAAAAATATCATATAAGAATTTTATTTTTAAAGTTATATCTGTCGATAAACGAAGGATCATAAAAATACATGTTACGGTTAATATGAAGAACAAATGATGTGAGATATGAAGCTGAGGAGAAAATATCCAAACAAGAATCTGTTCCTATGGTTTATCCGGAGTTTATTTCTTTTCATAATTATTTTATCTATTGCATCATGCAAGAAGTCATTCATCCCAAAACCCAGAGCATATTTCAGAATTGACTTTCCTGAAAAGAAATATCAGGCATACAGGAGCAATGAATGCCGGTATACTTTTGAATATCCTGTTTATGGAACAATAGTGAATTACGATGCAAGTAATACTGAACCTTGCTGGATAAATATAGAATTTCCCGAGTATAAAGGTAAGATTCATTTAACATACAGGAGCCTTAAAAATGATTTAGAGGAACACATTGAAGACACAAGGGCTTTAGCTTATAAACATATAATTAAGGCTGATGATATCATAGAGAATCCTCTCAAATATCCTGAAAGAAATGTATTCGGAATTTTTTACGATATAACTGGTAATACAGCATCATCAGTTAATTTTTATGTTACCGACAGTGTCATGAATTTTTTACGAGGATCTCTATATTTCAGTGTAAGACCCAATAAAGATTCCCTGGCACCTGTTATAGATTTTTTTAAAGTAGATATCAGACATTTGATAGAAACATTTGAATGGAACTAAAAAAATTATCATATTAGATATTTTTAGTGATAATGGGGCTGCTTCTTAAAAAATATGTTAAAGATGATTGCCTTCTTGGAATCTGGGAAGTAACTGAGGATTATGATGATTTATATTCAAAATTATCATTATTGCCGGAGGAAATGAAGACCTTAAATGGCTTTCAAAACCCGTTAAGAGGCATTGAATGGCTCAGTGTTAGGGTTTTACTTAACGAAATTACGGGGGAAAACCTGTCTGTTATATACAACAGTAACCGGAAACCATTTATTAAAGGAAATTCATATAATGTAAGTATTGCACATTCAAAAGACTTTACAACGGTATTGCTGAGTAAAGACAGGAAAGTCGGAATTGATCTGGAATTCATGTCACATAGAATAAGTAATATTGAGTCAAAATTTATTAATGATGATGAAGTAATTACACAAAATAAAGACAGGAAAAAATATCATTTATATATACACTGGTGTGCAAAAGAAGCCCTGTATAAAATATGCGACAAGCAGGATATCAATTTCAGGAAAAATTTAACTATTGAACCATTTGAACCGGAAGAGCAAGGAAACATCAACGGATGGGTCAATAATAAATACATGAATGAAAAATTTCAGCTTTATTATTTTACTATTAATAATTACATAATAGTATGGACAGTCAGTTAAAAGGATCTATATATAATTCTATAATTTCTAAAAATAACAAGAAACTTGCCATTCTTATAGATCCTGGTAAGAAAAATGATGAATCATTGCATGATACAATTAAGATAGCAAACCAGGCCAAAGTGGACTTTATTATGGTGGGAGGCAGTCTGGTTTCCGGCTATATCAATGATGTTGTCAATGTCATTAAAAAAAGCTCAGACATACCGGTGATTTTATTCCCGGGAAACCTTATGCAGCTTTCAGATAATGCTGACGGTATTTTACTTCTTTCTTTGATATCGGGCCGTAATCCTGACTACCTTATAGGTAATCATGTACTGGCTGCTTCATACCTTAAAAATAGCGGGCTGGAAATAATACCGACAGGGTATATACTAATTGGGACACAATGTACTTCTTCAGTTGAATATATAAGCAATACCAAACCTATTCCTGCTGATAAACCTGAATTAATTGTAGCTACGGCTATTGCAGGTGAGTTAATGGGGAATAAAATTATTTATCTGGAAGCAGGAAGCGGTTCCTGCAGCAGAATAAAAAGAAATATAATATCTGAAGTAAAACAGAATATATCTGTGCCGTTAGTTGTAGGCGGGGGTGTTAAAACCCGTGACGATATTAAAGATATATTTGAAGCAGGTGCAGATATTATAGTAGTTGGATCAGCAATTGAAGAAAATCCTGCTATGATTAAAACCTTTGCCGAAGTAGCATGGCTATTTTAGCAATACTGTCAGGATGCTTTTCTTTTGTTATTAAACAACCTTGCCAGTATACCCCGTTTCCTGTCGTCAGTATAATACTTGTTATCGTATCCGTATTTATACGATTCTCTTTTGATATTTAAATCATTTAGCAGCACGGAAACATTTGTAAACTTATTATTTTCAAAAGCCCTTGATGTATTAACAAATGCATCTCTTACCGTTTTTTCCATCCGGGCAACAAATATGTTAATATCTGAATGTTTCATCAGTACAAATGTTTCGGCAATTATTCCTGCAGGTGCCGAATCAATAATTATATAATCGTACATTTCCTTTAACTTATCAATAAATTCCCCGGTTCTTTCCGAACTGATTAATTCAGCAGGATTTGGAGCCGCTGGCCCTGCAGATATTAAATCTAGATTCTCAATATGAGTAGGCATTATAATGTCCTCAATAATTGCCTTTTCAATAAGAAAAGAGTTGATGCCAATCATATTACTTGAGCCAAACTCATTGTGTATTTTAGGCCTTCTTAAATCAAATTCCAGTAATACTGTCCTGTGCCCGTTTAAAGCAAAAACTGATGCAAGATTAATAGAACAGAATGTTTTTCCTTCGCCACTGGTAGCAGATGTAACCAGCAATACTTGTTTTCTTCCACCGTCTGAAAAGAACTCGAAGTTAGTCCTGATTGCACGAAATGATTCGGTTACAGATGAATTCGGATGATCATTGACTACCATGTTAGTTCTTCTAAAGTTGTGAAATACCTTGCCTATAATCGGGAAATCAGTATATTTCTCAATCTCTGCAGGATCTACAATTTTATTGTTAAGGAAGTCACGCGCCATAACAACAGAAGTAGGCAGGAGCAATGCCAGGAAAATTGCAACTAAATAATTCAGTTTTGTTTTGGGAGATACTATGCCTGCAATAGAGATACGTGCAGGATCAATAATCTCATAATCCGGCATGCTTGAAGCCCTTGCAATTTGTGCTTCAGAACGTTTCTGAAGCAGAAAAGTATAAATATTATCATTAAGTTTAAATTTTCTTTCTATCCCTTTGAGTTGCAACTCAGTCTTAGGCATCTGGGAAATCTGACTTGAAAGAGTTGCTAGCCGGTAATTTACCTCTTTAATACTATTATTAATTGTATTTAATGTATTATTAACACTCTCACTAATGGTATTCCTCAGATTTTCAATCTGGATATTAATATCTGCCAGATACAAATTATCCTCATTTGTACTTGTCCTTAATATACTGGCTCTTCTGGAACTTAATGTCAAAAGCTGGGAGATTAGTTCTGTTAAAATGGGATCAGATACTTTCATTGAAGAGGGCGGAGCTACTAATTTAGTGACCTCCCTGGAATCATTTAAATAGTTCTTTAGATAAGAGTAATATTGTCTCTGTGTATTTAAATTTTCTTTTTCAGTTTCAAGATCATTCATTTTTTCAACAATTTGCTGCCCCTGAAAGCTTAAATCCATAACATTGTGAGTCGATCTGAAGCTTTTTAGCCTGAATTCGGCAGAACTTAATGAATCAGCAATATTGGATATTTGTGAATCAATAAAGTTTACTGTGCTTAGTGCTATCCTGTTCTTTCTTTCAATATTTCTTTCCAGGTACAGGGATGTAAGGCTATTCAGAAAATTAGTAACCATCTGAGGATTTCTTCCTTTAAAATTGATTCTTATTAACGAGGATGTCTGTGATGTGGAAGCTGCCTCAAGATTCTTCATGCACTGGGCAGTTAATATGTTTAAGTCATTGAAATAGAAATACAGGACGTTTTCTTTAGTAAAGTTAACATCAAAGTTATCCTGCTTGATTACCCTGAATGAGAAATACCTTGTTTTTATTTCATCACCAAATTTGAATCTGCCTTTATATGAAACACTGCTCACCATTGATACTACATTATCATCTATAAAGTTGTATAATCTAATATCCTTGCCGGAGGTCTCAAGATAGAATTCATTTTCATTTAAAAGTATAACCCTGAAGTTTAAGTATATTGCCTGCGGCACTGATTGATCTATTACAACTCTTATCGGGGCATAGTTATAAATCTCTTTCTTTTTGCAAAAAGGAGTATTAAACAGGACACTTGAAAATGTAGAATTCTTAAAAGTAAGATAAGATGTTTTTAAGTCCAGATCTTTAATTACATTTTTAACCAGGGTGAATGACTGCAGTATTTCAATTTCATTATCTATATTATTCTGACCTGAAAACAATCCGAATCCCTGCATAATATCATTTGAAGAACCCATAAATGAGGCCTGTTCGCTATCACCTATATAAATTGTAGTATAGTTTCTGTATTTTACAGGGGAGAACTTGTTGACAACAAATGCAATTGCCAGAAATAAAATAATGAAAAATATATATTGTTTTTTATAACCTAATAACTTCTGGAAGATCTTTTTATAATCTATCGCATTTTCAAATACTTTTTCTGTATTATCCATTCTTTTATTTGTTTTATAAATTAGTAATATACAAATACAGAGTTGAAAAAGTGACCAGGGTTGACAGAATAGTCGAAGTCAGGTACAGGGAATAAGTCCTCAGTTCTCTGTATTTAGCATTAATAGGATTAACAATTAAAACATCGTTAGGTAAAAGATAGTAAAATTCCGATTCAACTATGTTTTTTGCGGTTAAATCAATGTAATGATATTTAATTTCATTGT
>CP070654.1:540902-547712 GCA_020354785.1 Bacteroidales bacterium | reverse complement strand
TTACTTTAATAATAATCCGGAAATCAAGTCAGCATTAGAGACTGTTGAATCATATCATTATAATATATTAAACGACTTGTTTCCTGACAAAGGATCACCGGTTTTCAGTGAAATAGATAATATTTTCAGCAAACTAAAAGAAAGACTTGGGCAGGAACATTCTTTCCAGTATAATTTTGAATACGATCAGATAGTCCCTGCCGGTGAAATATTATCTACAAAAATTGTTGATGCTTACTTAAAACATGCAGGTATTAATTCTACATGGATGGATATCAGGAAGTATTTAAAAACTGATAATAATTTTCGCGAAGCTAATATAGACTGGGAATTATCAGGAAAGCTTATCAGGAATGCATTTAATTTTAAGAATAATGAAGTTTATGTAACTCAGGGTTTTATCTCATCAACTACGAGTAATCTCTCTACTACTTTAGGCAGGGAAGGTTCTGATTATACGGCAGCAGTAATTGCGTATATTATGGATATTCAGGACATAACTATATGGAAGGATGTTTCCGGTGTACGTAATGCCGATCCCAAATATTTTGATGATACAGTAAAGCTTGATAAAATATCTTATCGCGATGCTATAGAGCTGGCATATTACGGAACAAGCGTAATACATCCCAAAACAATACAACCTTTGCAAAGAAAAAACATTAAGCTGCAAATAAAATCATTCTTAAATCCTGAGGAAACGGGTACGATAGTTGGAGATGATACTTATGAAAGATTAGTTCCTTCCTTTATATTCAAATTGAACCAGGTGCTGATAGAAATATATCCCAGGGATTTTTCATTTATTGCTGAGAATAATCTTGAAATAATTTTTGGCTGTTTTGCTAAATACGGATTAAAAATTAATCTGATGCAAAATACAGCTATAAATTTTAAGGTGTGTGTAAATAATGACCAGACCAGGATAAATCCCGTCGTTAAAAGTCTTAAACAGGATTTTGATGTTTCATATGAATCTGACCTTGAGCTTATTACGATTCGGTATTATGATGATAATACAATAAAGCGGACAATGGGTAATAAGGAGCTATTGCTTGAACAGAGAAGTAAAGAGACTATACAAATGGTTGTAAGGAATCCTGGAACAAACGCAAATTAGTCTATTTTATTTTCACAAGCCAGGTGAGGGATGTAAATATTACCTGATTTCTCGATGCATAAAACTGAGTTTTTGTTGATGTATTAAAAAAATTTGTGACGCTGTTCAAATAACGGCCTTCGATTTGAAAAGTGCCTATAGGAGATCGAAAACCCAATCCAATGGCCACGCAATACCCGAACTCAAATTCATTGTCAATATCCAGCGGATAATCAATATTACTTTTAATATCATTCGTTATCATATATGACATGTATGGACCGAAGTTTACTGTAAAATATGTTTTCTTTTTTCCTAAAGTTATGTGAGTTAGAAACGGCAGTTCAATATAACTTAAACTCCCTTTATAATATTCATATGTGCCAGGTTTTCCGGACCATCCTTTTTCCAGATAATTTAATTCAACCTGAATACCTGCAACAGGCTCGGAGATATATCTGAAAATTAATCCTCCGCCGTAACCCGGGACAAACTCCTGGTCTATACCAGTAACAGCAAAATCAACCCTTGAAAAGCTGGCTCCCTGGATAACACCCAGGTAGAATTCAGGCTTAAAACCATCCTGAGCTTTAATACTGATAAATGATAAAAAAAGAAATGACGTTATTAATAATACTCTTTTCAACTATCCGGTAAATGTTTTCAAAGAAAACGAGAGAATTCCATTAATTAATGCATAATGCATCATTTAGTGCAGTTATTGCTTTTTTATAATCCTTCCTGTCAATAACAAACTGCATATTAACCTGCTTGAGTGACTGAGAGATACAATCTATGTTAATCTTATTTTCTGCTAAAGCCTGTGTTGCTTTTGCAAGTATCCCCGGTTCTGCTATGTTAGTTCCCAGCGCACATACTATGGCAACTTGTTTAACCGTAACTTCATAATATATGCTCTTCAATTCCTTAACTAATTCATTATTTAAATCCTCATCCAGAATAACCTGGGTTATACTGTTTGCATTTGTCGATTTCATGATATAACTAATCTTATACTTTTGAAATATCTCCATTATACCCCTGTCAAAACCAACCTCTCCAACCATTAAGGGATCGTGAATTTCTATAGCTACTACTTTAGTAATCCCGGAAATAATTTCGACTCTATGATTCTTACTGACATAATCCTTGGAAATTAAAGTACCCGGATGCTCCGGTTCAAAAGTATTCTTAATGCGAATATTTATTCCGGCGATTTCCAGTGGCTTGGAAGCCTTGGGATGTATTGCTTCCATACCGATGTCAGCAAGCTGATCGGCTACATTAAAATTTGTGTAGCCAACCGGAATTGATTTATCCAGTCCTACAATATTAGGATCTGCTGATGAAAGATGGTATTCTTTATGTATTACAGCTTCATCTGCCTTAACCTCAACAGCAATCTTGCTGAATGTTACTTCAGTATACCCTCTGTCAAATTCTCTCATTATACCTTCAGTTCCTTTGGTATATCCTGTTACTACCGGTATAGTTTTCGAATAATCCAGATTTTTAAATGCCTTATGAATGCGTTCATCTATTGTAAGGTATTCTGAGTCATTGAATCCGCATAAATCTATAAAGGTTGCATTAATACCATTATTTTCCAGGATATTTACCGAATTAAAAGCAGAATGTGCTTCACCCAGAGAAGAAAGAATCTCTCTGGCTGCAAGCAGTATATTATGTCTGTTAACATAGCCCGATGCAAGAACATCAGCCAGGCTTTCCAGGTAATTCTTTGCATGTAAAATTCTGCTTGTAACAAACTTGTCAGCTACTTCCTGGTTAAGCTTAATATCAGTAAAAGTCCTGTTAATGTCCAGTAATTTCTTTTCCAGGTTATGCAGGGCCCTGCTATAATCCTCATTATTGACAAACTTGTCATAAATCCCTGGTTCCCCGGTTTTTTTATGTTCAAGCAGCCAGTTAGTAACATTATTATAGGCAGATACTACAAAAATTCTGTTATAGTAGTCATGATCTTCTCTGTTTCCGATAATAATATTTTGAAGAACATCCTGGAATCTCGACATTGAGGTTCCGCCAATTTTTTCAACTGTTAACATCTAAAATGATTGTTTTTTGATTAGAATTTTTTAATGCTATTTCGCGATTAAAAGTAATTATTTTTCCTTAAATAAATACCCGGAGACTGTAATAGTTGAAATATATACTCATTAAATCATCCGGCAACTAATTATTTACCTTATCCATATTAATTTTAAATACCGGCTTATAACCTATTATTTCACCGTCATCTCCATGCAGCTCATACCCCAGAACCATGGAAATTATTCTCTTTTCCATTTTAATATTCAATGAATCATAGTACCAGCTCTCTGAAAATTGTATTTTGCCTATTTTCTCCCGGCTAAAATCCTTTGATCTTTCTATCTTTTTTAATCCACGTGGTGTTATTTCACTGCCTGTAAAGAAATCGTAGGCAGTGGCCTGCTTATCATAGACTGCATTAAAAAGCTGATCAACAAAACTGTTCTTATCAAAACCTTCCAGGCATTTTTCGGTCCATTTATCATCAGGATTAGGATTCTTTATAATTACTTCATAAATGATAGTATCGGCTATTAAGTTTTTAGCTAAAGAATCGCTTACAAATTTTTCAGTTTCAATATATTCAGATGATTCCTGCCTGCTCTCCTTACAGCTGATAAAACTAAGGAATGAACAGACCAAGCTCAGACAGATAATAGTTTTATTCATTCTGGTTATAGTTTTAAATTGTTATCTGAAGTTAGTAAAATATGACTATTCTGGTTATAACATTATTTACCGGACAAACAGAAGTCTTTTCCCGGGCGAAGATTCTATTATATTTCCTTCCCTGTAAACAAGATTTCCATTTACAAAAGTATGGCTTACATCAGAATGAAAGATTACATTTTCAAAAGGTGACCATTTGCATTTATATAAAATATTTTCTGATGTTACTTCCCATTTATGATTTATATCTACAAGCACCAGATCAGCCCAGTAACCTTCTCTGATATATCCTCTTTTTTCAACCTGAAAAATATCGGCCGGAGCATGGCACATCTTTTCAACTATCTTTTCAAGTGTTATCCTTCCCTGATGGTAAAATTCAAGCATTGCTAAAAGTGAATGTTGAATCATCGGTAATCCTGAAGCTGCTTTAAAATAGGAACTATTCTTCTCAATGATTGTATGTGGCGCATGATCCGTACCAACAACATCTATTTTCCCTTCCAGCATAGCTTTGAACAGTGCTTCCCTGTCATTATCGCTTTTAATTGCAGGATTACATTTGATTCTTGTACCCAGTGTTTCATAGTCACTGTCGCTAAACCAGAGATGATGTATACTCACTTCAGATGTAATTCTTTTCTCTGCAGCCGGAATACCCCCGGAAAACAATTTCAGTTCCTTTCCTGTTGAAACATGCAGTATATGCAATCTTGTATTGTACTTTAGCGCAAGTTTAACTGCAAGTGAGGATGATTTATAACATGCTTCCGTACTTCTTATTAACGGATGATACCTGGCATGAATATTCTGTCCGTACTCTTTCTTATATTTCTTAATATTTCTTACAATAGTATCTTCATCTTCGCAATGGGCTGCTATAACAACGCCTGATTGCGAATAAATATCTTTAAGTGTATTAACATTACTTACCAGCATATTGCCGGTTGAAGAGCCCATGAATATTTTAATCCCGCAAACCTCGCGCGGATTTATTTTTAATAATTCTTTAAGATTACTGTCTGTTGCTCCTATATAGAAGGAGTAATTTGCCAGAGAACTTTTTTCAGCTATCCTGTACTTTTCTTCCAGCAGATCCTGGGTTATGGTCTGGGGATCAGTATTTGGCATATCCATAAAAGATGTCACACCTCCGGCTACTGAGGCTCTTGATTCGGAAGCTATGTCCGCTTTATGAGTCAGTCCCGGTTCTCTGAAATGAACATGATCATCAATTACTCCCGGGATAAGGATTTTATCCTTAGCATCTATAACTGTTCCTTCATATATACTGTCTGCTAACGGCTCTTCATAAATTTTTTCAATTATCTCATTATTTATAAGAACATTACCTTTGAATTTACGGCCCTCATTTATGATAGTAGCATTCCTGATTAAGATTTTTGCCATGTAACAATTATCTTTTGTAAGATCTGAACATACTTCTTAACTTCATCTTCAAAACTCCCCAGAGAGCTTCATTAAATATTCCACCAGACATTTTCGATGTTCCCTCCTTTCTGTCGGTAAATACAATTGGTATTTCCTGAATGTCAAATCCCAATTTCCAAGCAATAAATTTCATTTCAATCTGAAAAGCATATCCCTTGAATTTAATATTATCAAAATTTATGGATTCAAGGACCTGTCTTGTATAACATTTAAAGCCGGCGGTGGTATCTTTAATTTTCATGCCGGTTATCAGTCTGACATAGGCAGAAGCAAAATATGATATCAATACTCTGCCAACAGGCCAGTCTACCACATTAACGCCGGATTTATACCGGGAACCTATAGACATGTCGGCTCCGTTCAGGCATGCTTCATGCAGTCTTATTAAGTCGTCAGGATTATGTGAAAAATCTGCGTCCATTTCAAAAACAAAATTATAGCCTTTTTCAAGTGCCCAGTTAAATCCGCAGATATATGCAGTACCCAGACCAAGTTTTCCCGATCGCTTAATCAGGTTAAGCCTGTTATTAAATTCATTCTTAATGAGGTCTTCAACAATATTAGCTGTTTTATCAGGGGAACCATCATCAACTATCAGAATATCATACGGTCTGGGAAGTGAGAAGATTTTTCTTATTATCTTCTCAACATTTTCTTTTTCATTATAGGTAGGTATTATAACTAAGGCGTCTTTCACACCAGCGACTATTAAAATTTCAACTAATATATAATATTATAGACAAATATTATTAAACTTTTTTCCGCAGATTGTGTTTTTTATAAATTATTAACAAAAAATTGTAAGTATTATTACAATATAGATTTAAAAATTGATCATTTTGTTCAGCAATAATTGATTTTATAAGGATATAACTCAAATATTTATTAAAATATAAACACTGTATTTAAAAATATCAATATTTCTTTTGCTGAGAAAAAATTTAGTTATACATTTGCAGCCGCTTTTAATCTGATGAATTATTTAGTTGGATAAGGCAAAATATATTGTTAAAAAATGGCATATATTTCTTAATGTTTATTAATTTTGTCATCCAATAACATACTAAAGTTCTTTGAAAAAATTGAAGAGACGATAAAGGTTCTAAGAATACATATTGGAAATTCCTTTATGAGTAATAAATCTTGAGACATATCAAAATTCTTTATTACAATGAAGAGTTTGATCCTGGCTCAGGATGAACGCTAGCGGCAGGCTTAACACATGCAAGTCGAGGGGTAAGTCCCGACTTGTCGGGAACACGACCGGCGCACGGGTGAGTAACGCGTATGTAACTTACCTCTAACTGGGGGATAGCCCGGAGAAATCCGGATTAATACCCCATAATATCATAGGATCGCATGTTCTTATGATTAAAGTTCCGACGGTTAGAGATGGGCATGCGTACCATTAGCTTGTTGGTGAGGTAACTGCTCACCAAGGCTACGATGGTTAGGGGGTCTGAGAGGATGGTCCCCCACACTGGTACTGAGACACGGACCAGACTCCTACGGGAGGCAGCAGTGAGGAATATTGG
>CP070654.1:533965-540802 GCA_020354785.1 Bacteroidales bacterium | reverse complement strand
CAGGTACGTTCTTGGCCCGCCTCTTATACCTGCCCAGGAAATACACAGAGCTCTGTCAACAAGGAATCCGGCGTTTGAATTATCGTACTGGGCATATGGCCTGGAAACAGCGCAAAAATGGCGTGAGAGACTGGGATTAAACCGCATTGACAAGTGGGACCATGTTCTTAAAAATCTTTCAGAGCTGCCGGTTAATAACGGATTATACCAGAACGTTGAATCGGCATTGAATACTTTTTCAGACAGCCTTCAGAGAATCGATCATCCTTCGCTGCTGGGAGCTTATGGAATGCTGCCGAATGACTCAATTGACATAAATATGATGCGCAGGACTCTTGAAAAAGTAATGCAACTATGGAACTGGGAGCACACCTGGGGCTGGGATTTTCCAATGACAGCAATGACGGCTGCACGTGTTGGCAGGCCTGATCTGGCTATAGATGCATTGCTTATGGATGTACAGACAAATACATACCTGGTTAACGGCCATAATTACCAGGATCAAAGGCTGCCTGTCTATTTACCCGGTAACGGGGGACTTCTGACAGCTGTTGCTATGATGGCCGCAGGATGGGATGGTGCGCCGGATGTTCATGCACCGGGATTTCCCGGGGACGGAAACTGGGAAGTGAAGTTTGAAGGATTAAATCCTTTACCGTAAATATTGCCTGATATTCAGAATCTGATTATATTAGTTAAATAACCAAATATTAAAAGGAGGATCATATTATGAGTACCAAGAAGACTATATTCTGGCTATGCATACTATTATTCTGTAGTAATTCTCCATTTATTTTTGCCAGGGGAGATTCAATCAGGCCGGTAACACATGGTGCATCACCTGAAGCGGTGGAACTGCTCCAATATATTTACAGCATTTCCGGCAAGTATACACTTACAGGGCAGCATTGTGAACCCCTTTTCGGATCAATTAATCTTGCAAGTGTAGAAAAAATGATCGGGCTTTATCCTGCCGTATTCGGACAGGATTTTGGTTTCAGTGCCCCTGGAACCTGGGACGGAATAAACTACAGGCAGCAGATAGTAGATGAAGCCATACGCCGGCACCATGAAGGATTTATCAATACAATTATGTGGCATGCTGTACGTCCCATAGAAGATGAACCGGTAACTATTGATGGATCGGTACGGGGCGAACTTACTGATGATGAATGGCAGGATCTTATTACAACGGGTACAGAAATTAATGAACGATGGAAATCCCAGGTCGATGTAATTGCTTTTTTTCTGAAACAGCTAAGGGATGCCGGAGTACCGGTGTTGTGGCGCCCTTACCACGAGATGAACGGAGGCTGGTTCTGGTGGGGTAAGAAGGATGGAGATAATGGTTATAAAAAGTTGTATCGTATGTTGTTCGATCGTCTTGTTAATTTTCACGGGCTGAACAATCTGATTTGGGTATATAATGCCAATGAAATCAGGGAAGGAGTATATTCCTATGATAAATGTTACCCGGGCGATGATGTTGTGGATATTCTGGCTACGGACGTATATGGTCGCGGATTTGCCATTGAAGATTATGAACAGCTCCTTGAACTTGCAGGTGATAAACCTGTTGCTTTGGGCGAGGTAGGCCCGATACCCACCCCTGAAATTATTCAAAGTCAGCCGAAATGGACCTGGTTTATGTGCTGGGGAACTCCATCAGGGAGGTGGGGGCAATACGAGGAATTTAAAGCTATATATGAGAGTGACAATACTCTTACTTTTGATGAATTGCCGTGGGTTACAGTAAAGAATCCAAGAATACATCACCCGTTATTAAAATAGTCATTTCTAAATATTAACTCTAAAAAATATAGTTATGGGAAAACATGGAATTGAAATACTGAAAATTGATGTAAAAGAACTTATTAGAATGCTCAATGGTGCCTTGTCGGAAGAGTGGCTTGCATACTACCAGTACTGGATAGGAGCAAGAGTAATGGAAGGTCCCATGCGCAGTGAAATTGAACCCGAACTCCTGGTTCATGCTGATCAGGAATTAAACCATGCGGTTATGGTAGTTGATAGGATTATTCAACTTGGCGGTACTCCTGTTTTAAATCCTTCGGAATGGATGAAACTGGGAAGATGTGGTTACGATGAGCCGACAGATCCTTATGTTGAGGCAATCCTTGACCAGAACTTAAAGGGTGAGCGTTGCGCTATACAGAGATACCAGGATATTGCAAACTTTACCGGCGGTAAAGATCATGCAACGCACCAGATGGCTACAACAATATTGAATGAAGAGCTTGAGCATGAACAGGATATTGAAGACTGGATTAATGATATTCAAAGGATGAAGGAAGATTTGAAAAAATTAAAATTGTAAGGGATATAAATTCTGTTTAACCGGACTCCGGTTAGATTTTCTGACAACCAGGGCAGAAGTAAGATGAGGAACCGAGAATATTCATTTTTACAATTCTGGTTCCACATCTTTTGCATCCTTCACCGGTACTGTCTTTATCCATAATTCTGATATACCTGCCGGGTTTCCCGAATAAATCAACCTCCTGTGTACTTCCCTTTAGCTCAATAGCTGACTTTGTTATTTCAACCACAGTCTCATACAACTTGTTTTGCTCGCTTTCTTCCAGTTCCACTGCTTTCCTTTTAGGGTGCAGTTTAGCTTCATACAAAATATCATTTATATATACATTTCCCAGTCCGGATATATCAGTTTGCAGCCCTAAGAGTGCCTTGACCGGCTTTTTCTCATTCCTGAGCAATACATTTTTAAAATAAGAATATGTGAATTTTTTATCATCGGGAGAAATGCCTATATTCCCTGCATATTTATGCTCTTCAAGCTGTTCCGGATCATCTATTTCCAGGAATCCATATAAGGACGATTGAAATGATAGTGATGTATTATCATCAAATTCAAAAAGAACATGGTACACTTCCGGTATTTCACTTTCGTCTTTATGGTAAAGAAGTTTTCCGATAAGCTCTCCCAGTAAAAGGAATTTGCCGTTGTTAAATTCCAGAAAGATCCATTTTCCCCTGGCTTCTATTGAACTGACAGTACTATTGACAATTTCATCCTTCCTCCTGTCAAGATTACACATGCCCAGTTTAATGATTCCTGAGCAGCGGTCACCAAGTAAAACATTTTTTATGGTCTTTCCCCTGACAGTATGGTCCATCTGTTTTGAAATATTAAGTACTTCAGGCAGTTCCAGTCCCATGATAGTTGTTTTTGTTTTATTTAGTTAATTCTGGCAAATTCATCTGGTTATTAGACACTTATAAAGGTTTAACCGGCACACATATATCCACAATAAACTTTTCCTTTGTGCACTCTTCACCGTACATTTCAAAGCAGGGCCTGTCGTCGGGCTGATATCCGCTGGTAGGTAACCACTTGCCATAAACCCAGTCCCATGCAGCCTGGAAGTTTTTTGTAGTCAAGTCAAAGCGGGCAATCATATATTTACCGCCCGGGATGACCATTTTACCAATTTCTCCGTCAACTTTTGTGTCTTCAGGAACTGTGATTGAAACGCTTGTTCTGAGCTTTTCAGCTTCTGTTACTTCAGGATCGTCATGGTATACAATGATAGATTTCATGTTTTGTTGCTGTGCTAAACCACGCGGGCCTGCCCAGGTAAATAACTTGTTAAAGAGTTTTTCAAACAGTTTGCTATCCCCTTTGTAGGGGCCGATGTGCCTGACATAGGCAACAGTCATTTCAGGAAGTTCCTTTACTTCCGTGCTTTTGTTTAATTCCATAGTTGTCCTCCATTTAATAGTTTTAGATTGATTGCAATAATACATAGAGGGCTGGAATTCGCTTTGAGTCTTGTTGCCTATTGTTTGGTTAAAATTGTTAAATGTTTTGCCCAGGTTGCTCTGATAAATACTTTTATTTTTTCGCCAGTCAGTTGCCGACATTTTAAAGTGATTCCTGAAACTTTTCGCAAAAGTCGCCTGGTCGGAAAATCCGCATTCATCAGCAATCTCAGAAATTGTTTTTTTTGGATTGGCAGCCAGATAAGTTGCAGCTCTTTCAAGTCTTACCCTTAATATGAACTGAAAAGGTGTTTCACCGGTCATCCCATGAAAAATACGGTGAAAGTGAAATTTGGAAAAATTAGATACTGAAGCAAGCTCATCAAGAGAAAATCTTTTACTTATATTTTGTTCTATGTAATCAAAAACACGATTAATACGTGACTTATATTCCTCCAGAAGAAACTGTTTATCAGGTGATGTCATCGCTGTTTTTTATATTTCCTGGAAGATAAAAAGTAATAATTAATTATTACCTGTATATTGCATAATTAAATTTAAAGTATAAGTAAGAAGTTCAGGCCCGCCATAACTGCCATGTCCGGGAACAACTATCCGGGCATTTTTAAATCTGGTGATTGCTTTTTCCATTGTTCCGGGCCAGGAGTCCAAATCCGCGTTCCTGATATTTCCGGGCCTGGTTGCAGATAAAGACTTTATCATACATCCGCCAAACAGAATTTTCTCTTCAGGTATCCATACAACAATATTGTCAATTGTATGACCTGCCCCAAAATATTTGCAGATAATTTCCTTCTCACCCGAATTAATCACCAGTGAATCTTTAAAACTGACTTCAGGTACAGGCAGATTTTTAGATTCTGCAATTTCACATGTTAGTTCATGAGCATAGGATTTTATACCACACTTATGTACCTGGCCTAGCCCTCCCATACAGTCTACATGCCAGTGAGTAGCTATTAATCCTGCAATACCAACATTAAGATTACTTTTTAACCAGTTAATTAGTTCAAGTGTTACTTCATCGTTAACCGGGGTATCAATTATGAAAGCTTCATTTCCGTTGATATATATCAGTCCGTTACATGCTACTCTCTGCCCTCTTAAGGTTACCAGATATGAAATATGTATATAAGAATTGTCAGAAATTTTTGATAATTCGAGATCATCTGAAATCTTTATTATGTTGCTTATTTCAGGCTGGGTATATGCGTGTCTGATACTTGTTATGATCAAAACAACAAGCAGGAAGGACAAAGGATCAATTCGTTTCATAAGTATTAAATCTTTATTGAGTATTTTAAAATATGTAAAATGAAGCAATGAATAGCATATAGAAATAAGTATAATCAAGCCCCTAAAAATAGAGAATCCGGGCTTAAAATGCTAAGGATTTTGTTTAATTTTACACTGACTGGACAAAGAAAATAGCTTTAAAAATAAAAAATTAAAAACTGGTGTCTGTAAATTATAAACCGGTCTGCTTTATTCTGGTAATTAGCTGCTTATTACTTGTAAATTGTGAAGAAGATAAAACTGAACCGGAATTGTTAAAAATAGAATATACTGTCGAGAATGCAACAGCCTATGGCAAAAGTGACGGATCAATTGATCTGACAGTGACAGGAGGAATTTCACCTTATCAGTATAACTGGTCAAATGGTTCTGCCAGGGAAGATATTGACAGCCTGGCTGCAGGAATTTATTCAGTTACTGTAGTTGATGCTGTTGATTCAACAGCATCTGACAGTGTTATAGTAAGCCAGCCGCCTCTTGATTCTATTGTAACCGATATTGAAGGCAATTGTTACCCTGTAGTACAAATAGGCGAACAGGTATGGATGGGAGAAAATTTAAGAGTAACAAAAGATCCTGACGGCCTGCCCGTAAACAGTTATTGCTACAATGATGATACTATATATAATAGTACCTGCGGCAGGTTATATACATGGGATGCGGCAATGAATGGCTCTGTTATGGAAATGGCACAGGGAATTTGCCCTGACGGTTGGCATATACCATCTGACGAGGAATGGAAAATACTGGAAGTATATCTTGGCATGTCACGGGAGGAGGCTGATATGGAAAATGTGTGGAGAGGAGAGGGGGTTGGAACATCACTTATTAAGGGTGGATCTTCAGGTTATGAAGCATTGCTGTCAGGAAGACGCTCATCCAGCGGATCTTATATTTTGCTGGATCAATTTGAATATGTCTGGACTTCAACTGAATATGGGGATTTTGCATGGCGCCGTTGTCTGAATGGATCAGATTCCAGGGTAGGCAGATGGAATACTTTTCCGAAAACATATGCGTTTTCAGTAAGATGTATAAAAAACAGCAGTGATTAGTTATGAGATTATCAGCAATATTAAGTATACCACTATTTGTTCTGTATGTTTTATTATTGTCATGTGAAGGGCAGCAGGAATTGCCTGACAACTGTAATCCTATAAATTTTATAAGCCTTGAAGCGGAAAATGATACTATTGAATCGGGCACAGAAACCATAATAACATCTGAGGCTGAGGGGGATGCCCTGACATACGAGTGGACAATGACATTAGGAATCATTGAAGGATCAGGAAGCTCAGTAACCTATAAAGCCACTCCATGCGCAATTGGTGAAATTGAGGTTACCTGTAAAGTAATAGATGAATGTGGCAATTCAGAATCAAAGTCCGTAATAATACTTGTAATCTGATATGAAATATATTTACATCTTTCTAATTCTGTTTTCAATATTTCATAATAATCTGACGGCTCAGTGTTTTTCATCTCTTAATCCTGTAGGAGGGGTATCTAACTTACTGGTTCTGGAAAAGAATACTTTAAGACTTATTGGTTCCTATCACTATGGACTCAGTAACAAATACTATGAAGGCAATAAAAAATCAGATTATTCTCTTGTAGAAAAGGCTGACTATAATTACACAGGTATTATAATAGCGTATGGACTTATTAGAAAAGTTACCCTGGAAGCTGAAACAGGTTATTTCTTTAATAAAACCTATAAACTGGAAAACAGCACTAATACAGGTTATGGGTTAAATAATATTATTATTTCTCCAA
>CP070654.1:526861-533865 GCA_020354785.1 Bacteroidales bacterium | reverse complement strand
ATTATAAGGAATTTGTATTTCCGTTATCAAAAGTATTAAATTTCCCGCAAAATTCTCTTAATTAATTTTGAATTAAATAAGATAAAATCCGGATAACCAGTCCTATTATTTAGTTTTCTATTTTCTGGTTATTTCAACAACTTTAGTAGGTTTAATATGCTTATTTCTGTAATCAATATGTTTAATAACATTAGAGGCCAGATCTTTGAAACTCTGTCCGATTATTTCATTTTCAATTACTGAAGGCACTCCGGAATCACCTCCTTCTCTGAGACTCTGCACAATTGGTATCTGGCCCAGAACAGGGACGCTAAATTTATCTGCAATTTTTTTACAACCATCCTTTCCAAAGATATAATACTTTTTATCGGGCAGTTCTTCGGGAGTAAACCATGACATATTCTCTACAAGTCCAAGTATTGGTACATCTATTGGTTCCCCTCTGAACATACTTATTCCCTTTATAGCATCAGCAAGGGCAACCTCCTGTGGAGTGCTGACGATAATGGCCCCTGTAACCGGTATAGTTTGTACCAGTGTAAGATGTATATCACTTGTTCCCGGCGGCAGGTCAAAAAACATATAGTCCAGCTCTCCCCAGTCAGCATCCGTGATTAATTGCTTCAATACTTTTGAAGCCATAGGACCCCTCCAGACCGTTGCATCAAACCTGGATACAAATAATCCAATAGATAAGATATTTACTCCATGCTTTTGAACAGGTATTATTATATCTTTGTTGCCTACCTTTTTAACCCTCGGTCTTTCCTCTTCAATACCCAGCATTTTCGGTAATGAAGGACCGAAAATATCGGCATCCAGTATTCCAATCTTCAGACCTTCAAGTGCCATGGCTACAGCCAGATTTGTGGCTATTGTTGATTTGCCTACTCCTCCTTTACCGGATGCAATTGCAACAATATTCTTTACCCCGGAAAGATAATTATTCCCCGGTTCCTTATTACTAATCATTTTCTATGTTTTATTTTTAATCTGTTTTTAATGAATTCTTCTTCTTAAGTTAAATTTTCCTTTCCCTGTACATCTCCTATTTCCTGAATCTCTAGCATGTTCAATACAGCTACCTCTTCCGTATTCAGTGTTATAATTACCTGTATGTTTTCTTTTTTTACACCCATTCGTTCCATTGTTCATTCCTGGATGAATATTGGAATATCCGGCGCAGTATCCCATTTTTCTGCCCGTCATGGGACCTTGTCCGTCAGGGCCTGTTTTATCACCTCCTGGCATAATAATTTAATTTTTAGTTAAACATATATATATTCATTAGTTGCTAAAAATCTTGCCGAACTAAAGGCATCTTACAATCAGGACATGTTCTGGTAAAACATGGGATGCCACGCTCATGTGGTTCTTTATAATTACAATTGGAACAAATACAGTACTCTTTTGTTTCAATCTTATTGTTAGTATTGAATTTTCTTTCTCTCCAATCCCTTATACTTTTATTTATATTTTCCGTATTTTTTGAATGACAATTGGTGCATTCCGGGTTTTTATTCTCCAGGGAGTGAAATGTAATATGACAATCATTACATCTGAACCAGTGCTTATCAAATTCTACCTCACCACCTTCAATTATTATTGACTTACCTTCGGCAAATCCCCTGGCAATTTTTTTCAGACAACTGTTATATATACGTGTAAATGTTGGTCTTGAAACATTCATTATTTTTGCTGCTTCTTCATGGGATAAACTTTCATAATCAACCAGTCTGATTGCTTCGTATTCATCAAATAATACAGATACGATGCCTGCTTCATTTAAGGGAACACCTATAGGCTTAAATCCTCTTAATACAGGTGGCGAACATATCCTTCTGAACCTTTTTCGTCTTGGTGACATAATTTGTTTTGAGCATTTGTTCACAAATATAATGAACATATGTACATTATGCAAATAAATAACATAAAAATTTATATTGATTATTTAGCAATTAATATAAAGTCACTTCCGGGTTCGTTATCTCCAAATTCCCCGAAACATGGCTGTGGTTCGACTTTTTCAATGAAATTAAGCATTTCATTAATAGTCAGTATACCGTCTTTACCGCCATAGTTCCTCAAACCTTCTATGAATCGCCTGGCAAAAGGGGAGTGGTGTCCCGGTCTGCCGTCAGGAACGTATTCTTTACCTCCTGAGGTAAGGTACAGGCGTGTTTTATATTTTTGCTTTCGGGAAATGAATTCTTCATCAGATATATCGGCATAAATATCGGCAGCCCTGCTTCTCCCTGCAATAATCGGGTCAAAAGTACCCCCGAAACATACATCCATGACAAGCAGGATATGGTTACAGGGTACGTTATTTACAATTGTCCGCAGGTTTGAATGTGAAAGACAGGTAATCTTTGCCTCATCATCAAGTTTTGAATCGCTGGTAATTACATATCCTTCATTGAAAATTTCATCATAATTGCCATGGCCGGCAAAAAATATCAGTAAATTATCACTTTGTGAGTAGTCATATTTTGCATAATTTCTGAGTTTGTTTAAAGTTTCATTTAAAGTTGCATTTTCAACAACCTCAGTATTTACACCATAATTATCACGCAGCTCTTCAGCAATTGTATGCATGTCAATAACCGGATTAACAAGATCAGAGAATGAGTCGTAAATACTTGTAGCAAATAGCAGGGCCATTGTAATACCTTTATCCCCCTGTCCGGAAGTTTTAATTTTGCCAGTTTCTTTTGACTGTACTAAAGTTTCCGCCAGATCATACATTCTTCCTCCACTGCCATTCACTTTGAGGTGAAAAGGATTCTCAGCAGGGAGCACTTCAAATGTATTACTTTCATTAAAAGGAATAAGCTTAAACCCGGTATACTCAAAACATAACCCGTCTTCCCTTATTTTTTTTGCAGCAACAATATGTGCCTTTTCCCATTGTTTTTTAAATCTTTTGGCTTCCGGAACAGGAATACTGACTCCTGCCTCTGTTTCCAGGAATCTTATCTTATATATCTCTAAGTCCGCATTATATCCTATTAATGATTGTACAGGTATTTTTACAGTACCAGACCTGCTGTCAAATTTAGTATTATAATGTCTTTCAATTTGTTTCTGCAGTTCCAGTAAAACTGAACCGGACAGTTTTTTTCTTCTTTCATCAAATTCAACAGATGTTTCAAATTCATCCCTGGGACTGGTAAGAGTGGGACTTAATTTTTTCAGTATTTCGCTGACAACTTCAGATGTCAGGACTTCTTTCTGTGCTGAGGATAATTCATCGCCCAGGTAATCGACAATCATTGATTTACCGGAAGGATTAACGCCTGTCACTTCCCATATAACCGCACTTTTATCAGAACTGAATGATACCATGAACTTGCCGTCCTGACTAAAAGTGCCTCCAAACACATATTCACTATGCCTGTATGTAGTCTCAACCTCATTAAGCCCTTCATCAGTATTCCCGTAAATTTTTAATCTGTTACTATAGCCAAATACAAGATATTCTCCTACAGGGCTGTATCTTATCTTTGTTCTTATACCTATCTTGCCTGTATAAGCCTTTTTTAAAGTGAATATATTACCTGGTTTATGCCATACCCTTAAATCGTCATCCAGGACAGTTATCATTTCATTTTTTGCCGGGTGAAATTCCACATCTCTTAAATATCCTTTAAAATCTGTTAATTCCTGTATAGGTTCATATTTTCCTCCATCAAGTTCACGAATTACAACCTTGCTGTCATTCCCGCAGGAGGCTAAAAATCTATTATCATAGCTGAAACTTATGCCGTTGACGCTATTTGTGTGTTCAGCAAGAACCTGGGTTAATACGAAAACGCCATCCTTCAGTTTCCATACTCTCGCGGTTTTATCCTGGCTGGATGTAGCCAGCAGCTTTCCATCATTACTGAAATCAACATCGGTTACAAAATATCCATGTCCTGTTAGAACCTGTACTACCTTTTTGTTCTTAAGGTCTATTACAGCCACATCATTATTACTTTTGTATTTGGCATATGCCAGATATTTTTCATTGGGTGAAAATGAAAAATGTCCTCCGCGTGAGTCGGGATTGCCCTGATGAGTAAAAATCTTATTCCAGTTTTTATCATATATTTCAATAGAGTTGTCACCTATGGTAATAGCAAAGTAGTTTCTGAAAGGTGAATATTCAGCCTGGTATACATAATCGTTATATGGCTTCAGTTCCTTTTTCTCTTTATAAGAGAAATCCATGGATAATATGGATAAACTGTAAATGATTATCAGACCCGGAAATAAAATATACTTTTTTAACATTTTAATTTTTTTTTATTTAACAAATACCTGTCAAATTTATTTAAATCATATTTTAATATTTAACTAAATAATTAACAATATAATAAGTATTTTCACACCGGTATTATGTTATGTTGCTAATTTAAAGCTTAACTATCAATTAATTAAAATTTCTGGCAATGAAAAATCTGAAATTAAAAGATAAAGTAGCTGTAATTACAGGTGCGAGCAGTGGCATAGGTAAGGCAGTAACTGAAAGATTTTCACTTGAAGGAATAAAATCAATAATAACAGCAAGGAGAAAGAAAGAGCTTAACAAGCTTTCACAAAATACAGGTATTATGCCGGTAGCCGGAGATATAACAGATCCGGATCTTCCACGCAAATTGCTGGATTCAGCAATAAAACAATACGGAAGATGTGATATAATTGTAAATAATGCCGGCATTCTTACCAGCGGGAAAATTGAAGAAATAGATGTAGAAAGAGTAACGCAAATGGTAAAAATTAATGTTGAGGCTGCATTCAGGATTTCTTACACGTTTTTGAAATATTTTAAGGCCGGAAACTGCGGTCATCTTATTAATATATCGAGTGTGCTGGGAACCAAGGCAAGGCCTACAACCGGTGCATATGCAGGTACAAAGTATGCAATTGAAGCCTTATCTGAAGCACTGCGTTTGGAACTGGCTGGTACAAACATCAGGGTATCATGTATTGAACCCGGCCTGGTAATGACAGAACTTCATAATGAATGGGAAGTTCATCCTTCAAAAATGTTTAATATCAGTAAACCGCTGCAACCGGAAGACATTGCAGAACAAATAATATTTATATTAAAACAACCTGAACATATTCGTATACCAAGACTAATGATATTACCCGGCGAGCACAGTATATAATAAATAGTGTACTGCTGGCAATACTATATATGCTTAAATTGCTATCTTAGCTATATAGGTCAGGTTGATATTTTTGAACAGACAATATCATGAATAAGTTAAAACTTATAGGCTTTTTAATTATATTTTTATTTTCTACAAAGGGATTATGCCAGTATGTAAAGAAAATGACGCTGGAAATCCCTTATACAAAAGAAATCAAAGCCACAGCTGACAGTTTATACCTGGTATCTCCCGAGTTCACAATGACAGGGCTTGTTGTCAAAATTGATACAAGTGGCAGTTTTCTCAATTCATATATAATTGCTGATAATGATACAATATACCTGAATTCAGATGAGCATGTGACGGATACATCAGGATATAAAACAAGTAATCTTATTGTTTTTAAAAATAAATTATCTGAGTTTCATTTCTATCCCGGAAATATTAAAAAAGAAGCAGAGTTTTCATTTATTAATGCTTCTCCTTCAAAAAAAGTCTTAAAAGGGAAAGGCGAAAAAAAAAAGTGCAGACTGTTCAGAACCAGAAATGATTGACCAGCAAATATGGCGTGAAGGCTTACCTGAACCCGACTATGAGCGCATCATACACAATGTTAGAAATATTATAATTCATCATTCAGCCACTTCCAACGATCTTACCGATTATACTAATGTTGTAAGAAATATATATTTAAGTCATACCCAGGTTAACGGGTGGTCAGACATTGGTTATAATTATGTAATTGCGCAGGATGGAACAATATATAAAGGCAGGGATCCGGGTATTTATGAACAGGATAATGTAATGGGGGCACATTTCTGCAGCAGTAATTCAGGAACCATGGGTATTTGCTTACTGGGGAACTATGTGAATATTTATCCGGCTCAGGAATCTCTTTATGCACTAATAAATTTATTGACATGGAAGACTGGAAAAGACTCATTAAATCCTTACGGAACCAGTTCGCATCCACTGAATCCTGACCTGAATATTATTGCCGGACATAGAGACGGATGCAGTACCCTTTGTCCCGGAGATTCCATATATGAGATGTTAGGCTTTACCAGGCAGGAGACCTCGGGTAAACTAAAAAGCTGCGGATATAATTATTTCAGTTCAATAGCAAGTGAAGGGTCATTACCGGAGATCCAAATATATCAGTGTCAAGCTGACAAGACAGTAAAAATCAATATTAATGACCTTTATGTAACTAAAATCTGTCTGGCTGATCTACAGGGAAGAATTATTCTTTCATGTAACATACATAAATTAAATAATAATCAATATTATTTTTATACTGACACCTTATCACCCGGAATCTACTTTGTAGTTATTATATCTGATAAAAGTCTATTTTCAGAAAAGATTATTGTTCACTGAAAACTGCAAAATGTAATTTTTCATTATTCTTATCATTTTATTCTGCACATATTTCGTTTTGAATTTGAAGAATAATATGATTAATTTTATTTAGATATTAACAATTTACAATTTGAGATTTTACTAAAAACATTGTAAATTTCAATCATACCGACTTTAAAATTATAATTGTACCGAATATTAATTCTAATGAGGTTTAATACTTTTATCATTAGTTCACTGTTTTTATTCATTTTTTCAGTTACCGGTTTCCATATTTATGATACTATCCAGCTGAACGTTCAGGGTATAGTTACACATAATGGCAGTAATCTGAACGGGGCTGTAATAAATGTTATTCTGAATTCAAAAAAGGAATCCCAGGTAATATCCAGAAGAAACGGGAGATTCGATTTTTCTGTCAATTACGGAGATGATTATATTGTTGAGGTTTCAAAGGAAGGCTTTATTACGAAAAAAATAATTATTTCAGCGAAGGTT
>CP070654.1:519757-526761 GCA_020354785.1 Bacteroidales bacterium | reverse complement strand
ATAATTTTATCTTTATTACCTGCAACGGTAATATTATTAATATATGCTTCCTCCAGGCATTCCTTAATAGGAATACCATTTCTTAGTGCAGGTAACCCTCCCATAATTGCGCATTCACCAACAGAAACCAATATTTTACAATTCGTGCGAAATTCCCTGAGAATGTGTATATTTTCACTGTTGCAACATCCTCCTTCTATAAGGCCAATATCGCACACTTTAGTAAATTTTTTTATGTCATTAATTGGAGATTTATTGAATTCCACAACCTCAACAAGCTCTAAAATCCGGTCATCTATATCAAGCAGGGACATATGACAACCAAAACACCCTGCGAGTGAAGTTGTTGCTATTATTGGTTTACTCATTATTTATTTCCTTTCTTATTTTGAAATATTAAAATCGTCTATTTCGCTGCCAATAGGTTTCTCATCGTATTTACGCTTACCTATCGGTATAACAAAACCTTTTTCCTTGTAAATAATAGATCCAACAGGGCAAACATCCATGGCTTTCCGGGCAAGTTCGTCTGTAAGTTTACGACCAAGTTTATTATCAACAATTACTTCCGTCCTGGGGCCTCTGTTTTTATATGTAAAAATGCTTCTTCCCTTCTTGTCTTTAATGGTTCTGACACAGCGTTTACAAAGAATACATCTGTTTTGCTCTTTAATGATCTTTGGAATAGAAGCATAAACTTTCCTTATTGGAAATTGATATGGAAATCTTGGTGCCATGATTTTGTAACGGTAGGCTAAGGCCTGAAGTTCGCAATTTCCGCTTTTTTCACATGAAGGACAGAAATGGTTTCCTTCAACAAATAACAATTCTATTATTGATTTTCTGAGTTCATTTATCCTGTCGGTATCATTCTCAATAATCATGGCATTGGCAACTGGTGTAGTACAAGCATTCATAAGTCTGTCATTCACTCTGACTGTACAAATCCTGCACCCACCTCTGGGCATATCGCCCGGGAAGTAGCATAAAGTTGGTATATATATTCCTTCTTCTCTTGCAGCATCGAGTATGGTCTGGCCTTTTTCAGCCACGCATTCTCTACCGTCAATTGTAAACTTTACTTTATTTTTCATTTCATTCGTTTAAAATTTTATAATTATTTAAAAATAAATTAATTAAAAATTTGAGAACGAATGTAACCGCTTCGCTCTCGCATAATTTTTATTAATCATGCTTTCTTATGATTTTATGATTAATAAAAATTATACTCGTTTCCTTATTCTTTACACATTAGGAACTCTGTTAGTTGCTTCACAGGCATCTTTAATGGCGGCATTTAAATCAAAACTGCTCGCAAATTCCTTATTTTTCTGTACTTTTTCTTCATATAAATGCCTGAAATTCTTAATACTGGATAAAATGGGATTAGCAGCTGTCTGTCCCAATCCGCAACGACTTGCTCTTAATATCTTACCCCATTTCTCCATATCTTCAATATCCTGCATAATAGCATTTCCATCTATTACTTTTCTGAGTTTAGCTTCCAATAGCCTCGGGACTGTCCGGCAGGTAGAGCAACTACCACATGATTCTTCAATAAAAAATTCCATTGAAGTGAGTACAATATCAGATAAGAGATCTCTTTTATTACTTATGATTATTAGTGCTCCTCCTGTGGCAAGATCTTCATATCCCAGTTTTCTGTTAAATTCACCGGGCGCTATTAAAGCTCCTGATGGCCCTCCTACATGTACTGCCAGAACATCTTCTGCACCAGCCATATCAAGGATATCATTTAAAGTTAATCCCCATTCAATTTCATAAATGCCGGGAAAACGGCAATCACCCGATATACTTACTAATTTTGTTCCCGTTGATTCACGTGTTCCAAGTTCATTATACCATTCGCTGCCTTTTAAAATAATCTTCACAACAGCACAAAGAGTTTCAACATTATTTACTACAGTAGGCATATTGTGATACCCGGTTTCAACCGGAAAAGGACGTGCATCCCTTGGTTCTCCTCTTCTTCCTTCAACAGATTCTATCAGTGCCGATTCCTGTCCGCAAATATAAGCCCCGGCACCATACTGGATTCTTATATTGAAATGAAAACCCATCTTCCCGCATATATCCTTGCCTAAGAAATTATCCTTTTCAAATTTATGAAGTGCATCTTCAAGATACTTTTGTAAATATTTATACTCATAACGAATATATATTATTCCTTCAGCAGCCCCAACAGCATAGCCTGCAATAGCCATACCTTCAAGAAGTAACATAGGCATTTCGGTTAATATAACCCTGTCCTTAAAAGTCCCTGGTTCACCCTCATCAGCATTGCAAAAGATGTATTTCATGTCACCTGTAGAATTTCTGCAAAACTGCCACTTTAATCCGGTAGGAAAGCCTGCGCCTCCCCTGCCCCTTAAATTGGATATTTTAATCTCCTCAATTACTTCTTCAGGTGTCATCTTTAATACCTTAGTTAAAGCTTCACCCACCTTATAATTCTGATCCAGCTTGGGCCCTTTTTTCATTATATTATTGTTAACAACTGCCTTGATAAGTTCTGAACTGTTCTTCCCATCGCCGTAACCGGCTGAAAACATTTCATCAACATCTTTACCCTGTTTAATGTCTCTGACTATTTCTTTAACCCTGAATGGAGTAAGTTTAGTAAATATACGGTTGTTTATTATAGCAGCAGGTTCCTGATCATTCATACCTATACAGGATGTGTTGTAAAGACCTATCTGTCCATCAGGAGTAGTCTCCCCGAATTTTATTCCGGTTTCTTTCTCAAATGCAGATGCGACTTCTTTCCTGCCCATCATTGTGGCAACAGCACTATTATTCAGATAAATGGCATACTTACCGACCGGCCTGAATGATAAGAAATGGTAAAATGACGATGTTTGAATAACATCTGCTTCAGAAATAAGCAATTCATTTGAAATTATTGATACGGCCTCTTCTGGTATATAATTAAACTCAGCCTGGATATCCAGTAAAATATCCAGCAGTCTGAATTTATCCTTATTATATTTTTCAATAGTCTTTATTATATTATCTCTCATATAATTACCATTTTATATTTCTCTGATTATGTGATTATTATAAAATAAATTATTTGTTAATTTTTTCACAACTAAATTATATCATTAAATACTGTTTTACAAACCATTTTAAAATAATATATCACAGGTGATTCCCGGATTGATTACTTTATTTCAGATTCCCGGATGAAGATATCCTTTTCAGGAGAGATTAATCATAATTTTTAAGCCTGCTGTACCGGTAAAATACCAATATTCCATAAAATAACTTACAACTGTTAGAAATCAACATCTCTTGCACCGTAATTATAGGTACCATAGAAATTAGATAGTGTATCATAAATATCCTCAAAAGAAACAAAGTGTTTCCTACAGCCAATACGCGAACAAACATGAACCTTACCACCCTTATCAAGATTGAGATCAATTATTGCAGCATCACAATCATCACAAACCGTTGTTCCTGTCATTTCATTTTTACAATGCGGGCAAAATAATCTGGCTATTTCGCCTTCTGTAAGCTCAATATTGCTTAGCTTTTCATAACAACCGTAAGTTGAGCACAGATTTATTACTCCTTTACTATTACCTAATTTTATATGAACCTTGATACTTGGTTTACCATTAAGATATTGTGTATAATCCATAAGTGACCTTTTGCAATTAGGGCATTTTACTTTTAAGGATATAAGATTCTTGCTCATAGTTCAGATTTTTAATTTATATTCAATAAATCACTTCTGATAATTAGTCATTAATATACAACAATAGGATACTTTTTGCAAATTTTAAAGTATAGATTTTTTTTTATTGTCCATATCCCGAAGCCTCAGGATGATGTTATTTGATTAATATTCTCTATTATATTGTCAGCAGATTCCCTTACCTGCCGGGATAGCTCTTCGCCAAATAATAAAGATTCGGGCTGAATTCCCAGCACAAGTACTTCCATTTTAAAAAATTCTGATATTCTTTTAAGTGAAATATTATGGGTACTTGTAGTAAAGTCTTTAATTTTTTCAACGGGAAGTAAATCCGCATACCCCGGATCCCGGTTAAAATTAACACAATCAACAAGGATAAGTATATCCGGATTATATTCATTAACTTTCTTAATATAATTTTCAATACTTACCTCTACAATAAGGGTATTTATATTCTTATTTGTATTTAACCTTTTACATATATATACACCAACACCATCATCACTTCGAAGTACATTACCTATACCTATAAAAAGTAATTTTTTACCTGATCTCATTTTGCTGATGCTATTGGCAATATTGTTATTCATCATAATTTAACTTATCTGAGATGGAATAAATTTTTATTCATAAATATAATAATATAATGTCAGCTCTAAAAAATCGAAAAAGTAAGTAAAATCTTTATCAATGAATAAAGAATAATGATTAAATTAGGATTTTAATGGTAAAATAAATATAAAAAAAGGAAGTTGAACAGTTAACAAAAAAATTGATTATGTATAAATTAATTACACTCATCCTGGTACTTTCTTTTGGCATTGCAAGCTTTGCCCAGAAAAAAGATATTGATGAAGCCATTGTTAGATCTATCGCAGATTATATTTTGGATCATACTACTTTTACGTATGTCTCCCGGTATCCGAGACAAACCTATAAATCAACCAAGGAAATTCCTGAAAATGTTGAAGTCAGATTCACAGATCAATTCACTGAATGGGGATACACAATGGGAGTGCTTAATATGGCAATGGTTAATCTGGGAGCATATTTAAACGAAGAAAAATACACAAATTATCCTGTTAAACATGTAGCCAATGGTATGGATAATTATAAATTCTTTCAGAAGCGATTTAAAAATGACCGTCCTCATTATCGCTGGCCTTATGGTCAGTTATGGACCATGAAGGAACTTGATGATTGCGGCGCTATGGGAGCAAGTGTTATAGAAGTATACAATTTAGTCCGGCGCGAGGATTACAGAGAATATATTGATAAAACAGCCAGACATATCATGGAAATTCAGGATCGCTTATCTGATGGAACACTGGTACGCAAATTTCCTCATGAAATGACCCTGTGGGCAGATGATTTATATATGAGTGTTCCGTTTCTTGCACGAATGGGCAACCTAACAGGTGATGACAAATATTTTGATGATGCTCTTAAACAGGTATTTAATTTTTCAAAATACTTATGGCATCCTGGTAAGGAACTATATTATCACTGTTACTACAGCGATCTTGAGCGAAACGGAGTTGCCCACTGGGGCCGCTGCAATGGATGGGTTATGATGGCAAAGGTGCATCTTATGAACTTTTTACCCGAAGATTACCCTCAACGTGAAGACTTAAGAAAAAATCTGGAAAAACAGATTTTAGGTATAGCAAAATATCAGAATGAAGACGGATTATGGCATCAGGTGCTGGACAAAACAGATTCATATCTTGAATCTTCCTGCTCTGCTATGTTTGTATATTCTATTGCCAGAGCAGTGAACGAGGGCTGGGTAGATAAACGGTATGCATCGGTTGCCCTGAGAGGCTGGCGCGGTTTAAAGGATCATAAAATTACTCATGATGGTCAGTTAAAGGATATCTGTGTGGGAACCGGAATTGAGGATAATTTAGTGTTCTATTATAATCGTCCGGCCCGAACTAATGAGACTCACGGATTAGGAGCAATTATTGAAGCAGGTATAGAGATTCTTAAACTCAAAGGGACAATAGAATAAGCTCTGCCTTCCTGAGTGTTATAAATCGATAATTTTAATGCCATGTGGTTCCAGGCTGACATCATGTGCTTTTCCGTCTGCATCTAATACTTTTGTTTTCTCAGCTCTGTCACTGCTGCTTATAACAACGAGTTTTCCAATATTTGGATAGAATGCACAATCCGTATACATGTTGCTGCATGTCCACGGACCGTATTCATTTTTTTTCCCGGCTGCCCAATACAGGCTTCGATGCAGCAAACGGGTATTTTCCGGAGTATATTTAAATCCGGAAAGATAAACAGACTTACCCTTGCCGAAAGATTTAACGGCAACTTCTGGTGAGCCTTCTTTTGCCGAAAGAACTGATGTTTCTTTTCCAAGTATAAAAACATTATCGATATCCTTACCAAAATCTAAATCATCTACTTTATCCTCAAGTATGAAGTGGTTTTTACCTGAGACCTCATATTCCAGTTTTATATTATTTAATTTCGTGCCTGTGTCCCTGTCAACTCCCAGTACATGTGATAACTGGAAGTACTGGCTTGAATACTGACAGGCTGATGGCTCACCCACTCCAATAAATCCTCCGCCACCGGCAATCCACTCAGTAATGGTCCTGACAATTTTTTCATCTTTCCATAGCTCACCGCCGGACCATGCTGTTCCAACCTTACCGGCATTTATAATTACATTAACGTCTTCGGGAATACCCTGCTCCAGGATTTCACTGAAGCTGATAAATGAGACTTCAACCGGCATACCGGCCAGTGATTCGGTAACTTCGTAAATCTCTACTCCATGAATAAAGTGTCCTACATAAACCCAGGAACGCATCTTACCCCAGGCAGTAAGAACAGCCACCTTCAATGGTGCGGTGTAAGGACCGCCATCAGCATGAAACTGCTTTAGAGTTCTGAATTCCTGAGTTATATGCTCTATGGTTTCTACAAAATTCGGAAAATCCTGTACCAGATGCAGATATCCTCCAAGACCGATCCGGTCGATGGGCACACGAAGCAAGCCGCGGCGGATATCAGCCCAGAACCTTCGGGCATCCAGTGCAGGATCTCCACCAGGCATGAATGTAGGTTCACCCTTTAACCCTGTAGGGAATAAATACGGATGCAAACGCAGTTCTTTTGTTTTAACACCCTGCACGCCTGCACATAATCTTGCCTCGAATGCGTTGAATACGCATTTAATCAAACCATCGAAATTGAAATCCCTGTATCTCTCACCATAAGGTTCAGTACCGACCCAATGATCATCGTAGAACATGTA
>CP070654.1:512629-519657 GCA_020354785.1 Bacteroidales bacterium | reverse complement strand
CAGTTTTATATTAAAGTTAATAAATTTTAAAATAAAATGCACTAAATAGCTAGTCTAATGGATTAATTAACTGAAGAATATATTCACCGATATATTTTTCAGGTGTCTTTACCCATTCCTTTTTTTCCCCGATTAATTTAAAACCATGCTTTTGAAACAAGCTAAGGCTGTCTTTATTATCTGTAAGAATATTACAGTAAATCTGATGAAGCTGTAAAGTATCAAATGCATAAACAATTAAATTTTCAAGGGTTATTGATGCAAATCCTTTCTTTCGTTCACTTTTATCGCCAATTAAAATACCCACGCCCGCCCTGTTGTGATAAGGATCAAAATCAAACAAATCTACCGTGCCAATAGGTTTTGGCTTATTTCCCCTGCCGGATTTAAGGTCTATCATTAAACGAAGCTGCTTTGTCTGATATATATCATGATGAGAATTTTCAAGGTATTTCTTTAAAATATACCTGGAATAGGGGACTATTGTGTTACTAACTCTCCATATTTCACGATCATTTTCCCAGTTATATAACAGATCTATATCAGATGGTTCAAGTGCCCTAAGTATAATTTCAGAGCTGTTTTCTTTTTTATCAGAAAGTTTACTCTTCATAATAATTTGAAACAGAAAATTTCTTTTATATAAGCATTTTTATAATAAAGATGACCTGTTAAATTACTTGTTACACTTACATAAATGGCTCAATTACACAAAAATATGATAATTTGTAGTGCGCTGAAACAATAATTTTCAACAATTGTGAAGGAGTTTCAATATTTTAATCATCTGTGCTTTTCACAGGAGAGCATTTACTTTTTATGCCTGATATTTCCAGTACCGGCAGGTTTGTATAAATCTCAAGCCTGTAAATTTCTTTATTCTCTGTCTTTTTATCATTAAACTTTGATAAATATGCAATTTCACCTCCTTTAACCGGTGTAAAGAATAAGTTATCTCCCGTATTATTAATTGGGTAACCTATATTAACAGGGGCCATCCATCCATTATCCTTCTCAGAATAGAAAATATCAAATCCTCCCATGTTGTAATGTCCTTGTGAACTGAAAAACAGTCTCTTACCTTTGTTAGTTACAAAAGGAGTGTCTTCGTCAAATTTTGTATTAATTGCATTACCCAGGTTCTTTGGTTTCCCCCACTGGTTATCTTTATCTTTTTCTGAAATATATATATCCAGGCCTCCTGTACCTTTGGGCCTGTCGCTTGTAAAATACAATAATCTTCCGTCTTCAGATATGCAGGCATGAGTTTCATTAAATGAAGAATTGATATTTTTATTTAATTTTTCTGCCTTGGTCCATATGCAATCAACTAGGTAACTAACATAGATATCGGATTTGTTATTTGTTCTTTTAACAAGATAGAGTTCATTCCCATCATAAGATAATGATGTTGGATACAGATCTCCATCCGAAATAACCTGAGGATTTATATTAACAGGTTCTGTCCATTTATTATCTGTACTTACCGAATAAAATATAGCATCGTAAAATTTCATCTTTCTTATAAAAACCAGAGATTTATCATCTCCCGATACAACAGGATTCATCTCTATGGCTTCAGTATTTATACTTTTATCAAGAAGCGTTTCATCAAATACAGTGGGACAATCCTGGATGATCTTTGCCCTCTCGCATGATTTTAGTTCATTTTCAACAATTACCTGATTGTAGTTATTAAAATAGTGTGGCGAACTGATAAATATATCATAAGCTTCAAGAGCCTTATCAAGCTGATTGTTTATTCTGTAAGCATTTCCCAGGTAATAATAAGCATGCAGTGGAGCCCTGGTTTCCTTGAATGATTTTCTTTTATATTTATTTTTTGTTGTGATATTTGTTGTAGCTTTTTCAAAAAAAGAAATAGCATTTGTTTCTTTTCCGGGAATTTTTAAATAGCACTCTCCGACTTTAAAGTTATAGTTGGCATTATCAGCGTAATGTTCGACCAGTTTTAAATAGTTGTAGACAGCTTCCTCGTAATCGCCACTGTTAAAGAAATATTCTCCTTCTTTAAAATATTCTTCGATATCTTCTTCAACCTGGCAATAATTACTATTCAAAGAAATTATAATTATGGAAAGAAGAATTAATAAGTATCTCATGTTATTGCTAATAATTTCAGGAGATTATTTTATTTGCAGATTCTCGGGAATCTTTGTTTTTTCAATTTTTATCCTGCTCTCATCTATACCAGTTAAAATTAATTCTACCCTGCGGTTGTATTTTCTTCCTTCAGGATTATCTGAGCCATCAGGATTAGTATTTATTGCAGCAAATTGAGTTTCACCCTGTCCAATAGCTTTTAATCTTTTATTATTTATCCCTTTGCTAACCAGATAGTCTAATGCAGATGATGCTCTTTTTTCTGATAACCGCTGGTTATATTCAGCAGGTCCTTTTGCATCAGTATGCCCGTGAAGTTCTGCTTCAATGCCGGTATAATTATCAAGCAGCGTTGCAACTTTATCAAGTTTAATCTGACCTGCCTCAGTAAGACTGAATTTATCAAACCTGAAATAAACGGGGCTGAGTTCAAATTCTACTATCTCCACTTCAACCGGTTCTTCTTCCTTAATAACCTCTTCTTCGACTATTTCTTCGACTTCCTCAACAATCTCTTCAGCAACTTCTTCCACCTCTTCTTCAACAGGTTCTTTTTCTATTATAATGTCCGGTACTTCTTCATCTATTTTTTCCGTGATAATTTCTTCAGTAATTGCTTCCGTTGTCGAGTGTATCTTATAAATATCTTCTTTTCCATAACCATCCGGTTCCAGTAATGCAAGATAGGCTACCCTTCCATTTTTCCACGGGTAATAGAATAAATCATCATCAGTTGTGTTTATGGGATATCCCAGGTTCACAGGAGCTGTCCAGTTTCCTTCATCATCAATACTTGAGATATAAATATCGTAACCCCCCATACTGCTATGTCCCTGTGAACTAAAAAAGAGTGATTTACCATCATCAGTAATGAACGGCGTATCTTCATTTAATGTTGAATTAATAACACTACCCAGGTTCCTGGGATTGTCCCATTCTCCTTCTTCATCAATAACTGATTTATAAATATCCATTTCACCAAATCCCCCCCTTCTGTTACTTGTAAAATATAGTGTTTTTCCGTCCTTAGAGATACTGGCATGTGATTCCCAGTACTTACTGTTTACGGGCTTGGCAAGAGGCATTGATTTTGTCCACTGCTCGTTTTTATAGATGCTTGTATAGATATCGCTATTGAAATTATCTTCTTTTGTCAGTAAAAGCTGTGTGCCATCATAAGATATTGAAGTAACATATTGATCGCCATCTGACTGAATTTGTGAAGTTATATTAACCGGTTCAGTCCACCTGCCATTTTCAAAATGTGAGAAATAAACAGCATCATAAAAGGGAAGTTCATTCATATATATCAATGTGTTCCCGTCACCTGAAATTACAGCTTTATAGTTGGAAGCGTTATTATTTATCAGGTCACCCAGATTAGTCTTTTGAATATCCACCGGATTTTCCATATATTTTAATGCCATATTACAGGCATCAATCTGCTTGTCGATATATTCAATATTTGCTTTGTCTGAAGAAGGTAACAGTTCCCTGTATTTGTTATAAGATTTAATTGCCATATCAAGGTCATTATTAACCCTGTAAGCATTACCGAGATAAAGGTAGGCATCCAGCGGTGCCTTTTTCTCTCTGAAAACACTTTCCCTGTTATTAAGCTTTGTGTTTTTAACTGCTTCCTCCAGGTAAGGAATAGCCTTGTCCTTCTGTCCCGGAATGTATAAATAGCAAATACCTATTCTATAGTTTATATTGGCATTATCCTCAAATCCGTTATTATATAATTCTAAATAATCATACAGAGCATCAACATATTCTTCTTCGGCAAGGAAAAATTCAGCATCAGAAAAATACAGCCTTAGATCTTCATCAGATTCCTGGGCCAGAATTGATTTAAAGGCAAATAAAACTATTAACAGTATTAATGTTGGTTTCATCTGATTTTTTTTTCTTGATTGATCAAATGTAATAATAATAATAACCAAAAATCATAATTATTCTCTTAAATCTGAATAAACTATGACTTTATGTAAATTTACAAAAATTATGAAAAGGAAAAAATATTAAATTACCTGACAACAAGGTGAGCAGGCACGATAAAACTATGAATTATTATTATATTTTCGTCAGGATTAAGAATTTCTATCTCAACCCGGCGGTTAATTTGCCTGCCTTCAGGAATTGAATTTATAGCTTTATGTCTGGTTTCTCCAAAACCTTCAATTGTATAACGCCCGGATTCCAGGCTGTTTCCTTCAAGATATTTACCTACTGACTTTGCCCGGTTAACAGAAAGTATCTGATTATAATGTTCCGGACCGGTAGAATCTGTAAAACCATTAATCTGTATTATTATTTTTTGATTGTTTTTCATAAATTCTGTCAGCCTGTCAAGAAATTCCAGAGCTTCCCTGTTTAAAGCATAACTATCAAATGCAAAGAATATATCATCAATAAAAAATGTATCTTTTTCAGCCACTTGTTTAACGTCAGGTATAATTGTATCTCTTATAGCTACAGGTTCCACCAGGGGTTTGGATGTGTCTTTTTCAGCAATTTGTACAACTTCAAGTTTAGTGTTAATTATCAATTCTTCTTCAGGAAAATTGAATGGAATACTGACTCTCTGGCTGTCAAATCTTTTACCCATACTGTTAAAAGATAACTCGTATATTCCTGCTGTTACTTTATGTTCGTACTTTCCTTCACTGGTGCAATATTTTGTTACCAGTGTATCATTATTTTCAGAATCTATAAATATTACAGCGACTTCACTCATATCGTGTTCAATATCTTCCGGGGACTGTACTTCTCCTCTGATTAAATATTTTACGGGATTTGCTACTGATAAAATTTCATATTTGTAAATATCCTGATCATTCAGATCCCCGTTTTTAAATTTTGAGTGATAACCTTTATTTCCGTCACCAACAGGATAGAAGAAAATGTCGTCATCGGTTGTATTTAAAGGATATCCGATGTTTACCGGGTAATTCAGTTCTCCTTCCCCGGATAATTCTGAATAGAATAAATCATATCCTCCCATATTGTAATGCCCTTGTGAGCTAAAATATAGCCGTTTCCCGTTTTCAGTGAGAAAGGGTGATTCTTCATCAAAGCCGGTATTTACAACTGGTCCTAAGTTTACTGCAGGCCCCCATTCACCATTTTCATCCAGTTCAGATTTATAAATATCCAGTCCGCCGTGGCTTCCCCTTCTGTTGCTTGTGAAATACATCACCTTACCATCAGCTGACAGACTTGCATGAGTTTCATTATATATGGTATTAATGTTATCATTTAGCCTGTTAATTCTTGACCATTTACCTTTATTTAATACTGATTCATAAATGTCTCCACTCGTAAGCGGATTAAAGGCATATAAGAGCAACTTTTCTCCATTCCCTGATATTCCTACTATGTTAAAGTCACCATCTGATTTTATTTTAGGAGTCAGATTAACAGGTTTCATCCATGTTCCCCCGGATTTTACAGACTTCATTACTGCATTATAAAACTTCAGCTTATCCATATAGAAAATTACAGATTCATCTGCATTTACTACAGGATTAAAATTTGAAAAAGGAGAATTAATTATGTTATCGAGCTTTTCTTTTTTAAGATTTATAGGTTCTTTAATCATTTCCCGCGCATTTCTGCAACGTCTTATTTGCATATCCACTATTTCCCTGTTTTCAAGATCGTCTGTTTCGAGAGAATCCTTAATTATACTGAAAGTTTCAATTGCCTTGTCTATATTATTATTAAGGCGGTATGCAATAGCTAAAAAGTAAATAGAGCTTATCGGGGAGTTTGTTTCTTCAAGTTCATTATGATAATTTTTTTTTGAAGCTTTTTCAACGGCTTCCTTTAAATACGGCAAAGCTTTTAATTTCAGCCCCTGTATATTTAAATAACATTTGCCTATCTTATATTTAATATTTGCAGTATTATACCCTTTTTCAAGCAGTAACTCGTACAGCGGAAGTGCTTCATTATATTCTTCCGAAAAGAGATATTCTTCTGCCTCACTATAAATATCTTCATTAGAGGGCCAGAACTGACCGGACAGCAGAAAGAATGGTAAAGAAAATAGTATAGACAGAATGCTTTTTTTATTACGTGCAAATAATTCAATCATAAGCCAATAATTATTTTTTGCTACTTTTTGATTTTTTTCGGTATATTACAAATACAATGAAAAGTAATATTATTCCTGCAACAACTGCCAGCGGGATGAGTAGCCAGTAATGAGTTTTTTTATCTGCCCTTTCATCGTCTTCTGTCAGCTCCTCAGTATCAAATCCTTTGGTAAAAATAATTTCCAGAAGAAGATTTAAAATATCTGTCTCATTAAATGAATACTCATCCATATGACCTATAAGATATTTAATTAGCTCAAGCGGTTGTGTAAATTGATTTGTATCAACCTTTTCAAGAGCTTCCTTTATTTCACTATCAGCATGTTGCATCAGTATATTCAGAAAATCTTCAAGATCTTCAGGAGAAATCAGATCAATTAATAATTGATACACGGATTCCCTGCTATAATCCCTTAGTTTTGCCTGTGCTATTAAATATTTTAATAAATCTGTATATGTTGAAATCTTCTTTTCTCTTATGTCCAGGTTCTGGATCACTGATTTAAGATTTCCGGTAGCATGTTTCTCTAAATACTTAAGAAATAAATCAACGTTTTCATAGGAATCAGTTTTTATACTTATTAATAATCCCATCAAATCATTCCCTGTATACCCGATGCTTATGCCCTCATCCCATAAATAATTCAATAAATCCCCGGAGGTACTTATTTCTTTCTCCTGTAAATCCAAACCGGTCAGAATATTTCTGAGTTTCTCATCCTGCATCAACAGTATGCTGTGATAAATGAAATCAATATCCAGCTCTGAGGATAAATAATCAATGAATAATTTATTTACGTC
>CP070654.1:505334-512529 GCA_020354785.1 Bacteroidales bacterium | reverse complement strand
CAGACTAAAATCAGTATTTCTGATTTTTACTGTATTATAAATTTTTGTATCAAAGTATATTTTTATAATTTGCTCTTTAAAATATGACATTATTTTAATTCCTGTGAAAAATGAGTTCAACACCTCAGGTATATCTTAAAGTATCTTCAAATTGTTCATATATTTGCTTACCGATATTACATAATAAAAAGTTGTATTAAATAAACAATATTATATGGATTATGAATGCAATTAAAGATATATTTCAGACAAATTATGTTAAATACGGGATAATAATTATTGCTGCATTTCTTGTTGCTTTTATACTTTCCAAAATCCTGAGAGCCCTTTTAAAAAAGTTTTTGCAACTAGCCTCACACAAACTAAAAGTCGAGACTACACAGTTCAACTTTCTTTATAATGGCATAAGTTTCGTTTTATTTTTATGTGCCTTTATATTTATATTTTATTCTATTCCGGGCCTGAGAGCTTTGGGAGTTACGCTTTTTGCAGGAGCCGGTGTAGCCGCAGCAATTATTCTTCTTGCCTCTCAGCAAGCATTCTCCAATATTATCAACGGCATTTTTATTATTATATTCAAACCGTTCAAGGTAGGTGATGTTATTAAAGTTGGTACATTAAGAGTTGGGAAAATTGAGGACATTACCCTCAGGCACACTGTAATAAGAGATTTTGAAAACAGGAGAATAATTATCCCTAATACTGTTATAGGTTCCGAAACCCTGGTAAACTCAAGTATAAAAGACGAATTGATCTGTAATTTTGTTGAATTCGGAATTAGTTATGATTCTGATGCTAATAAAGCTATTGAGATAATAAGAGAGGAAGCAATGAAACATCCTAATTATATTGACAACAGGACCAAAGAAGAGAAGAAAAAAGATATTCATCCTGTACAGATTAAGGTTATTGGATTTGGGGATTCTTCGGTAAATTTGAGAGCTTTTGTCTGGACAAAGGACCATTCTTCCGGTTTTATATTGAAATGTGATTTATTTAAATCAGTTAAGCAGAGGTTTGATAAAGAAGGTGTTGAAATTCCATTTCCTTACAGGACTATAGTATTTAAAAAAGATATTGAACATTAATATTATAAAATTATGGCACGCTTCCTTAAAAGCCGTAAGAAATCACATGGTGAAGTGCCCGGTTCACTGATTTTTATAGGCAAACAGAAAATGGAAAAATCCCGGATAAGGGTAATTCAATACAATAAAGATTACCTTGTTGAAAAAGAGCTGGATAAAATAGAAGATGCCGGCAGTTATGTAAAGAAAGGTTTTATAACATGGATTAATATTGACGGATTGCACGAAGTTGATCTTATGGAAAAACTGCAGACAATGTTTAAATTATCTTCGCTTGCTCTTGAAGATATTCTCAATACAGATCAGCGCCCTAAATTTATTGAAGATGAAAATAATTTGATAACTATTTTAAAAGCTATTTCATATAATAAAGAATCTTTTACACTCAGCTCTGAACAGATATCCTTTATACTGGGAAATGATTATCTAATTACTTTACAGGAAAGGGTAGGTGATTACTTTGAGCCAGTGAGAGAAAGGATAAGGAAAAGCAGGGGAAGAATCCGTGTGGCTGAGCCCGATTATTTGTGTTACGCACTCTTCGACAGTCTTGTAGATAGCTATATTATGAATATAGAAACAGTAGGGGGTTTAATTGAGGAGCAGGAGGATGCAATTTTAAAAGGAACCAGTAAAAGAATAATTGAAGATATCTACAAGTACAAAACAGAAATGAGTTATATGAGAAAATCTGTACGTCCCGTTAAAGAGGTCATGACACATCTTATGAAATCAGAGTCAAAATATATTCATAAGAAAACATATGCTTACCTGCATGATTTGGATGATCTTGTAACTCAGGCGCTGGAAGCTCTGGAAATATTTTATAACATGGTGTCAGATCAGTTAACCGTTTATCACACGAATATAAGTAACAGGGTTAATGATGTTATGAAAGTATTAACAATATTTGCATCCATATTTATTCCCTTAACATTTGTTGCAGGTATTTACGGAACCAATTTTGATTATCTGCCTGAATTGCACTTCAAATGGGCATATTTTGCGATGTTAGGTGTAATGGTATGTATAGCCGGGCTAATGCTTCTGTATTTTAAAAGAAAAAAATGGCTGTAAGGGATTTTTATTATCCCTTACTTTTTACTCTGGTAAGGCTTTTCTTTAAAGATTTGGCCTGTTGCAAAATTGCAAACGGGAAATCTACCATATAGTGTAATCCTCCTATACTTGAAAAGTTTCTCATGCGTGTTCTAACTTCTGATAGCAGTTCATGGACAACAACTCTTTCTTCAACCTCGCCCCTTTCTCTTACAAAAACCAGCCTTTGCAAAGCTATAAGTCCGGTAAGAAATGCAATAAAAAAGAAAAAATCCCATTGTTGCAAACTTAGTGTAGGTAGTATAAATTCTCCCTCAGGTCCTGTCCAGGTGAAAACCCATGAAAGACTTCTGACTTCAAAAAAATCAGCAAAATAACCTCCCAGAATGGGGGCTAATCCTGCAGTAATAGATATTATAAAAGTATTGGCTGCCAGAAAAGAAGTAGCCTGTCCCTGCGGAGCAAGTTTGAGTCCTATATTACTTTGTCCCAGCGTAATTCCTGAAATAGCAATTCCCATAAAAACATGAATAATAATTATTAATGGCCTGGTAAAGGAATGTATGTCAGGGACGGTAGTAAAAGTCCATGCTAACACACATAATATATAAATAGTAGCGCACACTCCTAGCACAGACTTATTACTGAATTTATCAGATATTCTGCCCCATATTCTTAAAAACATTAAATTAAATATCTGACTTATAACTGATAAAATTATTACGAAAGACATCTCGTAGTGAAGCATTTTAAGGAGATAAACTGTAAAAAACGGGGCTACAATGTTCATTGTAAAGCTCCAGGTGGCTGTAAATTTTACAAGGTTTCTGAAGTTTGCATCCTTAAAAGGTACTGTGATAACCTTAAAGATATTCATACTTGTCACCTTCAGTTGGGGTTCCGGTATTGAAGAAATAAAATATGCCCCTGCTTCACCTGCAAAAAATCCTGTTATAAACAATATTGAAAATCCGAAAATTTCATTTTCAGGGAACCATTGTATCCAATAGTCAATAAAAAAACCCCCTGCAATACTGAAAAAAACACCGGTCAGCATTGCAATACTCATCTTCTTTGATACAAAATTCCCCAAATTATCTTGCGGAATTAAATCTCTCATCCAGGAATTCCAGCTGCATGTAGCTACAGCCGCAAAAGCTGAACTTAATAATAGAAAAACAAATAAGGCTCCCTGTGCGAGTGTTGATTTAAATAATACAGGAATAAGCGCTATTAGAAAAAAAAATATTCTTCCTGTCATGGCAGCAAAAGTGGTAATGGCACGCCTGTTTTTAACCTTCTGAATAAGATAAACAGAGGGAAGCTGTATAATTTGAGCTAAGGGTGGAATTGCAGCTAAAAGGCCAATAACCGAGTTTGAGGCTCCCAGCTTCAAGGCAAAGGCTACCATAAATGTTCCGCCTGTTAGAGTAACCAGTATTTGTGATGCTATTCCATCCCTAATCACATATCTCAGGCCTTTTTTAATATCTGATTCATTCAGTTTATTCTTTGGTTTCAGCATTTGATTATTTATTATAATAAGATGGCCCCGCGCCCCTAAGTGATTTAAGATTTAAGATTAACGATTTATGATTTACGATTTATGATTTACGATTTACGATTTACGATTTACGATTTAAGGGCGCTATCCCCCTGTCTTTTCCTGACTGGGAGGGTAAAGTAAAATGTGCTGCCCTTTTCTTCTTCGCTCTCGAACCATAGTTTTCCTTTGTTCATTTCAACAAAGTCCTTACATAAATTCAGTCCGACTCCTGTCCCCTTTTCGTTACCAGTACCCCTGGTTGTAATAAAGTTATCATTATTCAGAATTACAGCCTTATGCTCCTCCTTAACACCACGTCCCTGATCCTTAACAGATACTTCCAGCATATCATTTCCACTTCTGACTGCTATGGATATGCTACTGTCCTTATAGGAAAACTTTATAGCATTATTTACAAGGTTTCTAATTATTGTCTGAACCATATCTTTATCTGCAAATACCTCGTGTTTTTTCCCTCTGGTAAATTTTAATGTAATATTCTTCTTGTCTGCACTCTGCTTAAATAAATTTATAGTTGAATTAATCACATCATCGATTATAAATGATACAGGTTCAAAAGTCAGGTTGTTCATTTCTTTTCGTGACCACTGCAATAAATTCTGGAGCAGGTTGTAAGTAGCATCTGTACTATCTTTTATTTCTTTAAAGCATTTAATCAGATTATCTTTTGTAAGACTGTCGAAATCGAATAGTATCAGTTCCAGTAATGATTTCAGGTCAGCCAGGGGATGCTTTAAATCATGTGCGATTATTGAAAAAAGTCTGTCTTTCGCAGCATTGGCATTATTCAATTCTTCTGCCCTTAGTTTAAGAAGGCTTCTTGCATTTGAAAGCTCAATATGTGTATTAATTCTTACAAGTAATTCTTCCTTTTTAAAGGGCTTTGTGATATAATCGACACCCCCCTTATTAAATCCTTCAATTATGTCTGTTGTTTCACTTTTGGCAGTCAGAAATATAACCGGTATATTTTTCAATTCTTTTTTTGATTTTAAGTTCTCGCATACCTCAAATCCGTCAATGCCCGGCATCATTACATCCAGAAGAATTAGTCCGGGCAATATCTTTTCTGCCAGTTTCACTGCCTGGTAACCATCCTGTGCAATTGCAATTTTATAACCTTCCTCGTGAAGAATATTACCCAGGACCTGCAGATTTTTTTTATTATCATCCACTATTAGTATAGTATGTATTTGCTTTTTATTATCCTGGTTCATGGCTGGAGTGATTTGATATTATCATATATATTATGAAATTCATTTACCGATGATTTTATATCATCGATATCAAAAGACAGAATGCTTTCATTTAATTTATCAGCATAATATAACAGATAGTCTACTTTAAACTTATCAGCCAGTTCTTTTATCCCTGTAATAAATTCTTCAATTTCAAATATCAGCATATCATCTTTAATCTCCTTCCATTTCGGAAGGTGTTTTGATTCAATTGTCTTAATTAAATCCTTTAATTCCGAATCACCCAGATGTTTCAATGAAGCAAAAATGTCTTTCTCTTCAGATTTGTCTTTTTCAAATACTTCTTTATATTTCAGATATTTTTTCAGTTCATTATTAATTTGGGATTTCTTTGCCGGTTTTGGTAAAAATCCTGTAAAATACTTTTTTGACATCCTGTTGTCAAATCCCAGTACTGATGCTGTAAAGACAATTATAGGAACATCTTTCATTTTTAAATTATTACGAATATATTTTGCTGTCTGGATACCATCCATATCAGGCATTCGCATATCCATAATAATCACATCGGGTTTGGTGGTTTTAAGTTTTTCAATAACTTCCTTACCATTTTCTGCTTCAACAAAATTGATATCTCCGTCAATAAGGCTCTCCAGAGTTTCTATATTACTTTTAATATCATCCGCTATCATTACGGTTGCCTTTTCAAATTCAAGGTCTGTATATACTTCCTCAATAACCCGGGATTTTGATGAAGTAATATCAGCTACTTCAACCTTTGACAGAATTACTTTAAAGACTGATCCTTTTCCCTGCACACTTGATAATTTAATCTGACCGTTCATTTTTTCAACAAGCCTTTTGCATATTGTCAGCCCTAATCCTGTCCCTCCATACTTCCTTGTACTTTGTCCGAGCTGCTGTTTAAATGCATCAAATATAACCTTCTGTTGTTGCTCAGGTATCCCTATGCCCGTGTCTTCAATGAAAATTTGAAGTTTCATTGTTTCACCATCACTGTTAAATTCTCCCTTAACTCCAATTTTTATATATCCTTCTTCCGTAAATTTAAGGGCATTTCCAACAAGGTTAAGCAGAATCTGGCGCAGTCTAATTTCATCAAGAACAAGCATATGAGGTATATTTTTATCTACTTCAATCTTAATAGGCAAACCTTTACTATCTGCTTTTTGTGCAAATATTTGTTTGATTTCCTGTACAACAGACCTTAGTTCCACCGGTTCATATTTTATTTCCAGTTTATCAGCTTCAATTTTAGACAGGTCCAGGATATCGTTTATTAATGAAAGGAGTATTTCCCCGCTGCTATGAATTGTCCTGAGGTGACCTTTATGCCCGGGATTATTGATTTTTGTGAGTAATGATTCTGTTAATCCCAGAATTGCATTCATAGGAGTACGAATTTCATGAGACATGTTAGCCAGGAATTCGCTTTTTGCATTATTTGCCTCTATTGCTTTTTCTTTAGCTTCTTCCAATGATTTTTCAATCTCTCTTCTCTGGTTGGCATTTGAGATAATTCCTGCCACACTCTTTAACAGCTCCAAATCCTGCTTTGACCATTCCCTGAATTCCCGGCAATCGTCAAATCCTATAAATCCTGAATATTTATCTCCCGGATAAAGAGGAAATACAAGAATTGATTTAACATCTCTTTGTTTTAAAAAATTAAAAATATCCTCAGGGAAATATTTTATGTTTGATGAAATAATCATCTTATCTTCCATTAAAATGGAATTCCATGAAGGTATTTTGCTATAATCAATCTTCCCTTTAATAGGTTTAATGCCATTGCCTGTCCATTCAAATGTATTAGTAGCTGTCTTGTTATCAGATGAATTCTCAAAAATATATACCCTGCTTACATTTGTATTATCACCGATAATTTCAAGTACTTTATTAATATTGATATCATAATCAATGAGGGTATTAAAAATCATAGATATTTCTGATAACACTTCCTGATGCCTGAGGCTTCTTACAAGCTGTTTACCCTGTTCTTTAAGTTTCTTTTCTGCAATCTTAAGCTCAGAAATATTAATAAGAGCTTCCAGTATAACATCTTCATCATTAAGATTAACAGGTATGGCAGTTTTTAATACGGGTATCTTTCTCCCGTCAGGACCCATAACTATTGCTTCCCTGCTGTCAATTTTTTTATTAATATCCCATATGGGACACTGGTTTTTGTCAATATCATAAATACAATCATAGCATTTACTGCCTACTATTTCTTCACTTTTTTTCCCGAACAAACTTAA
>CP070654.1:497936-505234 GCA_020354785.1 Bacteroidales bacterium | reverse complement strand
CTATAGATATGAGTCCTTATTTACCTAAAGCCATCTGGGGTTTTAACGGAACAGAACGCCCCGGGGCAGTATACCTTGCAGCCGCAATGGCAGGGCATAACCAGAAGGGAATTCCTGCATTTGGTATTTACGGCAAAGATGTACAGGATAGTGATAACAACACAATTCCCGGTGATGTGGAGGAAAAACTGTTACGATTTGCCAGGGCCGGACTTGCTGTAGCTGCAATGAGAGGAAAATCATATCTGTCTATGGGCTCGGTGTCTATGGGGATAGCAGGCTCTATAGTTAATGAAGAGTTTTTCCAGGATTATCTGGGGATGAGGAATGAATACGTTGATATGAGTGAATTCATCAGGAGAATTAATAAAGGTATTTTTGACAGGGATGAATATGACAAGGCTTTAAAATGGGTAAAGGAAAATTGCAGGGAGGGGATTGACAAAAATCCGGAAAAAGCCCGGGTTTCAGAAGAAGAAAAAAACAAAGAATGGGAATTTGTTGTTAAAATGACAATAATTGCCCGTGATCTTATGATCGGTAATCCAAAACTGGCTGATATGGGATTCGGGGAAGAAGCACTGGGCCATAACGCTATAGCATCCGGATTCCAGGGACAGAGGCACTGGACAGACCACCTGCCAAACGGGGACTTTACAGAGGCTATACTTAATTCATCATTTGACTGGAATGGTATACGGCAGTCATTTATTGTTGCCACGGAAAATGATTCATTAAACGGAGCTGCTATGCTTTTTGGCCACCTGCTGACCTGCACATCGCAGATATTTGCAGATGTCAGAACATACTGGAGTCCGGAAGCTATTCAGAGAGTCACAGGCAAAAAACTGAGCGGTCGGGCAGGTGAAGGTATAATACATCTTATAAACTCAGGCCCGGCCACACTCGATGGAACAGGACAGCAGAAAGATGCTGCCGGAAATCCTGTAATGAAACCCTATTGGGAAATCACTGAAGCAGAGAAAAAAAGATGTCTCGATGCTACTGAATGGTGTCCTGCTATCAGGGAATATTTCAGGGGTGGAGGTTTCTCAACAAGATACCTGACAACAGGAGGCATGCCATTAACGATGTCGAGGATTAACCTGATAAAAGGTCTGGGCCCCGTACTTCAGATAGCTGAAGGATATAGCGTGGATATAGATGATAATATTCATAAAATTCTTGATGAGCGTACTAATATGACATGGCCCACTACATGGTTTGTGCCGAAGTTGACAGGTAACGGCACATTTAGGGATGTATATTCTGTGATGGCAAACTGGGGAGCTAACCATGGAGCAATAAGCTACGGACATATCGGAGCAGACCTGATAACACTGGCTTCAATGCTTCGGATACCTGTTTGCATGCACAATGTGGCAAGTGATAAAATATTCAGACCAGGTGCATGGAGCGCATTCGGTATGGATCCCGAGGGTTCTGATTACAGGGCTTGTAAAAATTTTGGTCCGCTTTATAAATAACGCAAAGGAATAACATGGCTGAAAGAGTAATTCTCGTAATGGATTGTGGAGCCACGAATGTGAGAACAGTAGCTGTGAGTGACAAAGGAATTATCCTGGCACAACATTCACTTCCTAACATGACAAGCAGGGATCCTTTTTATAAAGACTATTGTATCTGGGACGTACATGAGATATGGTCAAAGCTTGTAAAAACCACAAAGGAAGTATTGAAAAAGGTGGATAAAAAGAAAATTGCAGGAGTAACTGTTACGACTTTCGGGGTTGACGGGGCTCCGCTGTCAGAAAACGGTGAACTGCTGTATCCTGTTATTTCCTGGCAATGCGAACGTACAAAACCGGTGATGGACAATATTGGTAAATACATGCCCCTGCAGGATATATTTAGTATCACCGGACTGCAGCCATACAGCTTTAATACTATTAATAAACTTATATGGTTCAAAGAAAATAAGCCTGAAATACTGGAATCCATGCATAAATTCCTGTTTATTCCTTCCATTTTTATTTATTTCCTTACAGGTGAAATGGTGAATGATACTACAATGGCAGGTACATCCATGTTAACAGAGTTAAGCCGGCAGAATTATTCAAAGGAAATTTTTGATACAATAGGAGTAGACCAGGATAAACTGTGCCCCCTGGCAAAACCAGGAGATATTGCTGGCAATGTGACAGGCATAGCTTCTGACCAGACCGGCATTCCTGTAAATACTCCTGTAATAGTGGCAGGGCATGATACACAGTTTGCAATATTTGGTTCGGGAGCCAGCGAGAACCAGCCTGTTTTAAGTTCGGGAACATGGGAAATACTGATGGTACGTTCAAAAGAATACAGCACCCAGATTAAAACTTTTAACAGCGGGATAACTACTGAATTTGATGCGGTTCACGGTCTGTACAACATAGGAATAATGTATGTTTCCTCAGGCATTGTCGAGTGGGTAAAGAAGATGTTTTATGGTAAAGAGAAGGGTGATATTGTTTATAACACTATGATAAATGAGGCGCTGGAGATTCCTGCCGGTAGCAAAGGAATAATGTTTTTCCCTGAGTTTTTTTCAGAGACAGGTTCAGGAATGGGATCAATTATGGGAATTTCAATGGACACAACGCGTGGGCAGATTTTCAGGGCATGCATTGAATCGCTGTCTTTTAAAAGCAGGCACAGCCTTGAATTGCTTCAGGAAGCAGGTAATTTTAAAGCAGGCAGTATTATTTGTGTTGGCGGAGGCTCAAAAAACAGTTTATGGAACCAGCTAAGGGCAGATGTTACGGGAATTCCTGTTAAACTCATCGGTCAGAAAGAGACCACTGTGTTGGGTGCCGCCCTTTTTGCACTATACGGAACAGGTGATTACAGCAACCCGTATGAAGTCAGAGATGTTATTAATTACAGTGAACAGGTAATTGAACCCTCATCTGAAAGTAAAAAATACCGGGATTATTATGAAAAATACCTGGTACTGCATAAGGATCATAGCCAGACCTATAGAAATCTAATCTAAGCCAGTCAAACCAATCCAGGTTAATTTAAAGCCAGCCAGTCAAGTTAAAAATGCTATTTAAATTATTACTGCTCTAATTTTGTTTTGCCTAAAGTAGCTAAAATACCTCCGTCAACATAAACTACGATTCCTGTAACGAAATCCGAGGCTTTTGATGCCAGGTAAATAGCTGTACCCTGCAGTTCATCAGGATCACCCCAGCGGTTTGCCGGTGTACGCGTCATAATAAGTTCATTAAAGGGATGTCCGCCTTCCCTGATAGGTGCGGTTTGCGCCGTGGCAAAGTAACCCGGTCCGATACCGTTAACCTGGATGTTGTATTTTGCCCATTCAGTTGCCATATTTTTGGTAAGCATTTTTAGTCCGCCTTTTGCTGCGGCATAAGCTCCTACACTGTGCCGGCCGACTTCACTCATCATTGAACACATATTTATTATCTTTCCTCCTGACTTACGGTCAACCATACTCTTTACAACTCTTTTTGACATAATAAACGGTCCCGTAACATCAATTTTTAATACCTGCTCAAAATCATCTACTTCCATTTCAAGTAAGGGAGTTCTTTTAATTATTCCGGCATTATTTACCAGAATATCAACAGGTCCTACTTCCTTTTCAATTTTTCCGATATATTCATCAACAGCTTTTTCGTCAGTAACATCAAACAAATATGTCGTAACGTCCACACCTTTTGAAGCATATTCCTTTTTTGCGTTTTCCAGCTTCTCAGGGAATATATCATTTATAACAATCTTTGCACCTGCATTTGCCAGCCCGGTTGCAATGGCCATACCAAGGCCATGTGTGCCGCCGGTAACAAGAGCAATTTTTCCGGAGAGGTCAAATAATTTTTCTGACATGATTTTATTTGTTTATTGGTTTATTTCAATTCGTTAGGCTGACGAATATCCATATCTCCGTAATCAAGGTTTTCACCAGCCATTCCCCAGATAAACACATAATTTGAAGTCCCTGCCGCTGCATGAATTGACCAGGGGGGAGATAATACAGCCTGCTCATTTGAAAGCCAGATATGACGTGTTTCATGTGGTTGTCCCATGAAATGGCATATTGCCTGGTTTTCAGGAACCTCAAAATAGAAATAAGCTTCCATTCTTCTTGAGTGTGTGTGTACAGGCATTGTATTCCATACACTTCCTGTTTTAAGTTCAGTCATCCCCATCTGTAACTGGCAAATATCCAGGTTACTGTTTACTATCAGCTTGTTTATTCTTCTTTCATTTGATGTTTCCAGTGAACCAAGGTCGACTATGTCGGCATTGGCCATTGTTATGTGCTTGGCAGGATATTCTTTATGGGCAGGAGCGGAATTAAGATAATAGTGTGCAGGTTTTGCAGAATCCTTACTGTTAAACTCAACATCTTTTGTCCCTTTTCCAAGGTATAAAGCTTCCTTATATTTTAAGGTATACTCTGTGCCATCGGCAACAACTATTCCTTCACCTCCTACATTTATTATCCCAAGCTCCCTTCTAAACAGGAAGAAATCAGATTTTAAAGCATCAACAGTCTCAAGTTTCAAACCACCCTTTACCGGAACTGCTCCTCCTACTATAAGCCTGTCGTAGTGTGAATAGGTTAAATTTATTGAGCCAGGTTCCATTATATTTCCAACCAGGAAATTGTCTCTGATTTTTGTTGTATCATAAGCTTTAAAGTCTTCAAAATGTATAGCAAATTTTTCGTCGAATTTAATGGCCATAATTTTTATTTTTTAGTGTTAATTATATTTTATTTTGTTATGAACCGGTTAATGCAATCGATTGTATAAAAATAATACTTTTAATAACATATGTCAACATTAAGTCTTTTTTCTTGACGATTTTCTGATTATTAAATCGGGTTTAATTATAATATCCCTGCATATTTTGCTCGCCGGGGTATGTTTTACTTCATCCAGAAAAAGCTTTGCCACTTCAATACCTATTTCATTACTATGTTGATCAACAGAAGTTAATCCCGGTTCGATCAGACTTGTGAATGGTTCATTAGCAAAGCCAACAAGGGCAACATCGTCTGGTATTTTATAACCATTTTCCTTAAGGTAGACCATTGCTCCCAGGGCAGAGAAATCACTGGCAGCAAAAATTGCATCGGGTTTATCTTTGAGACCCATTAAATGTCTGCATGCATCAAATCCCGTGTCTTTTGTAATAATATCATTAACAATATAATCATCTCTAATATCAATGTTACGTTTTTTCAAAGCATTTAAATATCCCTTTTTTCTGTTTGAATAAATAATAAGATGCTCAGGCCCGGCGAAATGTGCAATTTTCTTACATCCCTGTGAAATAAGGTGATTTACAGCGCTGTAGCCTCCGTCCAGATCATCTATTACAACTTTGCTGGATTCTATTTTATCAGTTGCCCTGTCAAAGAATATTAAAGGAATACCATTTCTCTGAACCAGCTTAAAATGATTATATGCCTTTGTCCCCGCAGATAAAGAGATTATTATGCCGTCAACACGGGCATTTATTAATGCTTTGATGTTTTCAACTTCTTTATTATAGGTTTCGTTAGTTTGTGTAATCATCATCCTGTAACCTGCATTGCTGACAACTTCTTCAAAACCCCCTATAACATTGGAGAAAAAATTTCTGTTTATCCTTGGAACTACAATACCAACAGTGTTTGTTTTGCCAACCCGCAAATTCGAGGCAACAATATTTGGTTGATAACCTAGTTTTTTTGCCAGTGCCTTAACCTTCTTTTTTGTGTCGGTACTAATCCTGGGATGGTCACTTAAAGCTCTTGATACAGTGGATGCTGATATTTTTAATATTTTTGCTATATCATGTATTGTTACCTGCGGGCTTTTCATTTTTGAATTTATATATTTAAAATTATTGGTGTTTTTACTTAATAAAACCAATAAATTTCTTTATTTTAATTTTTCTGTTACAAAATAATTTAACACGATAAATATAAAAAAAAATCAAAAATATTTCAATCGATTGCACAAGTTGTTTATATTTGGGATAAATTCTTTAAGTTTATACCATAAAATATATTAATCTGAGAGAGATGAATAAAAGAATTATCACATTTGGAGAGATAATGCTCAGGCTGTCAACACCCGGATTTAAAAGATTTTCTCAATGTGATAATTTTGATGTTATTTACGGTGGCGGCGAGGCGAATGTGGCCATATCACTGGCAAATTACGGAATACCGGTTGAATTTGTTACTGTCTTACCGGAAAATGATATTGGTAACTGCGCATTAATGACTTTAAGAAAGCATAATGTTGACACCAGGCATATTGTTCATAAAGGCGAAAGACTGGGAATATATTTTCTGGAAACAGGAGCGGTAAGCCGGGCAAGTAAGGTTATTTATGATCGCACAAATTCAGCAATTTCACAAATCAAACCCGGAATGATTAACTGGAACGAAGTGTTTAAGACTGCTGACTGGTTTCACTGGACAGGTATTACACCAGCTATATCACAGGGTACTGCGGATGTTTGCCTTGAAGCTGTTAAAACTGCAAATAAACTCGGATTAACTGTTTCATGTGATCTGAATTACAGAAAAAAACTCTGGAAATATGGCAAGAAACCTTCAGAGATAATGGAGAACCTGGTTAAAGGATGTGATATTATTCTGGGTAATGAAGAAGATGCAGAGAAGGTATTTAATATTAAACCCGAAGGAACAGACGTAACAAAGGGACACGTCAGCGCACAGGAATATAAATCGGTATGCAGGCAGTTAATGGATAAATTTCCCGGAGCTAAAAAGGTAATTATTACTTTAAGGGGCTCAATCAGTGCAAGCCATAATACCTGGTCAGGTGTTTTATATGATGGAAAGACCTTGTTTGAAGCGCCACAGTATGATATAACTCATATTGTAGACAGGGTAGGAGGGGGCGACTCATTTATGGGAGGTTTAATATACGGGTTGCTTACGTATCAGGACGATGATCAAAAAGCGCTGAATTTTGCAGTTGCTGCCTCATGTCTTAAGCATACAATCGAGGGAGATTATAATCTGGTTACTATAGAAGAAGTTGAAAAGTTGATGGCAGGGGATAAATCAGGCAGGGTATCCCGGTGAAAAATATTTAACTTATAACAAAAATAATAAGTCATGGCAAGTTTCTCCAGAATTGATGTAGCTGTTAAAATGAAAGAAACAGGATTGGTGCCGATTTTTTATAATCCTGATATTGAAATATGTAAGAGTGTTGTAAAAGCATGTTATAGCGGGGGAGTCAGAGTTTTTGAATTCACAAACAGGGGTGATTTTGCCCATGAAGTTTTTTCTGAAC
>CP070654.1:490500-497836 GCA_020354785.1 Bacteroidales bacterium | reverse complement strand
GGTTTAAATAAATATTCTATTAGTCTGATAAATAACTATTTATATTATAAATAAATTTAAATTTACCAGCTAAATCTAACTTAAGGGCAGAAAATATTTTTAAATCGGTTATTTGCAAAAAGAAGAACGCTTCATCATAATAGCTTTACATCAAATTTATTATGATACTATGCAATACCGTGGTATAATTTATTGTATAACTATTATTGTAAAGCATAGTTTTATTCCAAGTTACCTCTCAACCTTTGAAAACCTTATTTAGAATTAATAAGGCCATAAACCAGGAATATCAACAAAATATTTGATCAAGGTATTATTCAATTAAGGAATAATATATGAAAAGGAAAATTCTTCTTGTACTGCCAAAGAATCTCGAAATAAACTTTATAAATGTCTCGGAAATCTTAAAATTAATTACCAGGAGATCCGGAGGAGCACCTGTCCTGAGCCTGGCAACAATAGCGGCACTAACCCTGCCGGATTTTGATGTTAAGATTATCGATGAAGATGTTGAACTCGTCGATTTTAATGAATCTTTTGACATTGTAGGTATTGGAGGTTTTTCTTGTTACCTGAACAGAGCACAGGAAATAGCCCGGGAATTCTCAAAACGTGGTTCATTAATAGTATGCGGAGGATCTCCGGTTACTTTCAAACCCGAAAGGTGGAGACCTTTCGCAGATGTCTTGATAGTTGGTGAAGCTGAGAGAACCTGGCCTCAATTCCTAAGAGATTATCTGACCGGAACCATAAAATTAGAGTATTATGAAAGAAACGAAATTGATTTATCAGCAAGTCCAATACCCGACTTTAGTGGAGTACCCGGACGCATAATGAGAAAATATTTTTGGGGAATTGTTCAGACCAGTCGCGGGTGTCCATACAAATGTGAATTTTGCAGTCTACATGGATACCTGGGAAACAAAATAAGATACAAACCAGTTTCCAATATTATTCAGGAAGTTGAACAATTATATAAAATTGGATCTTTTCGAATTATTGTAATAGCAGATGACAATTTTTCAAGCGATAAAAAAAAAGCAAAAGAGATTTTAAATGCTCTGACAGAGTGGAACAGTAAGAAACGCTATCCGGTTACATTTATTGCCCAGGTATCAATCGATGTTGCTAAAGATGAAGAATTTCTTGAATTATCTGTAAAAGCCGGGTTGACAAGATTTTCTGTTGGAGTTGAAACTCCTAATAAGAAAAGCCTCGAAGAAACTAAAAAACATCAAAATGTAAGAAGTAACCTGCTTGAAGACATAAAAAAAATTCACCAACACGGAATACTGGTACATGCAGGCAGTATTGTTGGATTTGACAATGATGATCTTTCTATATTTCAACAACAATATGACTTTTTCAAAGAATCCGGTATTCCTAATATTCAGGTCATGCCACTCCAGGCCCCTGATGGATCACCTCTTATGAAACGTATGATAAAGGAAGGCAGGTATATCGACTGGGAGCAGTCTGCTAAAGATAATCCCGGGCAAATTAATTCTATGAATACATTTACAATAATTCCAAAACAAATGACAACCAAACAGCTTTATAACGGGCTATGCTGGTTACTAAAAAATCTATATATACCAGAAAACTTTATTTACAGGCTAAAGACTTTTTTCGAAAATTACGAGCAATCACCTATAAAAGACAAGCTTAAAATCTCCCGGTTGCCTTTAGATTTTCGCAGTATAAGTATGACTGCTCGTTTTATAAAGTTTATTTTAACTAAAGCTACTCCCAAAGAAAGAAAAGTATTCAGGAAAATGTACAATGTTGCCAGATTATCTTCACATCCTCACAAGTTCTTATTTCTAACAGGTGCTTTTCTGAGTTTATTGAATACTCATAATATTCTTCGAAAATCATTTCCCTTAATAGATTCGATAGAGTATCCTCTGAAATAAGAACATTATCCGAACGTATTAGAAAAGCTCTCAAAAAGGTTTAATTCCCGTTAATTTTTAATATAGGTGTTTTCGGAATTTATTTTTTTACCTTTATAAGAAATATTTCTAAAAATAAAAAATATGAGAAGAATAAGTCTTTTAGCACTTCTATTGAACACACTAGTGGTGGTTGGTTCATTCACACAGGAAATTCCCTTTGTCTATGATGTTGAGAACACGGGTGCTGATTGCCCGGAACCGCCTTTACCGGCTTTCGCCGATCTTCCGGTCATTGAACCTCTTACCGATCCGTTCGAGTGGTCTGATGGGAGCGGGCGCGACACCAGCTTCGCAAACTGGAGTTGCCGGCGCTCTGAGATTGCTGCTGAAATCGAACATTATGAAATTGGGGAAAAGCCAGTTCGTCCGGACACTATAACAGCCAGTTACACCGGTGATACACTCACAGTGAACGTAACTGTGAACGGAAACACACTTACGCTTACTTCGATAATTACCCTCCCGGCCGGGGACGGACCTTTCCCGGCAGTGATAGGAATGGGGTTTGGTACAGGTAACCTCCCGGCCGATATCTTTACAAGTCGCGATATTGCACAAATTCCATTCTACTTTTGGGAGGTAATGGGCTATGAGCAAACCCGCGGCAGCGAACCGATCAACCAGCTTTACCCTGAGCTTGCTTATATGGGCGCCTACAGTGCATGGTCCTGGGGGATCAGCCGTTTAATAGATGGCCTTGAGCTGGTTTCTGATAGTCTCAATATAGATCTAAATCACCTTGCAGTAACCGGTTGCTCCTTTGCCGGTAAAATGGCACTCTTTGCCGGGGCGTTTGACGAGCGTATAGCGCTTACAATTGCCCAGGAGTCAGGCGGCGGTGGAGCCGCAGCCTGGCGCGTCTCGGAGACCCTGGGGAATGTGGAAACACTTGGCGCTACCAGTCATGTCTGGTTTATGGAATCCATGTTCCAGTTTTCCGGCACAAATGTTTCGAAACTACCACATGATCATCATGAGTTAATGGCTATGATTTCACCCCGTGCTCTGCTCGTACTCGGGAATCCGCCCTGGGTCTGGTTGGCAGAAGAATCAGGCTATGTCTCTTGCCGTGCTGCGCACGAAGTATGGAAAACATTTGGCATTCCCGAAAGGTTTGGTTATTCTCTTGTCAGCGGACATGAGCACTGTGAACTCGCAAATGTCCAAAGAACAGCGGTGGAGACTTTTGTAGACGCGTTTCTCCTTGATGACACAGTTGCTAATACAAATATTACAGACCATGAGTACGATTTGGTGAACTTTTCCCGCTGGACAGAGTGGTGGGGAACCGGAGATCCGTCTTTCCCGGAGATAGATACCAGTGATTGCCAGATAATTTACTTTGAACCTGAATGTGCAACGATTGGAGGGAATTGGGATATAAATGAAAGTGCCTCAGCTTCAGGAGGAAGATATGTAACGGTCAGACCTGATATAGAGAGCGTTTCGGCAGCGCCTGCCACTAGTGATGATCAAATTTATATTACTTTTACAGCCGATAAAGATACAACCTATCACATATTCGGGCGATTAGATTGTCCAAGCCCGGATGACGATTCTTTCTGGTTAAAAATGGACAATGGATCGTTTGCAATGGCTAATGGATTAGGTACAAGCGGATGGCAATGGGTAAGATTAACCAGTTATGTGCTGACAGCCGGTGAACACATCCTTAATATCGCCTATCGTGAAAATGGAGCCAAAATGGATAAAATATGCATTTCAAGCTATGTCTATGCTCCGGAAGGAATGGGTGAAGAAGCCGAAAACATTTGTGAACCAACGGCTGAGGTAAAATTAACAGAAGTAAATAATGATTATGTATTGGGACAGAACTTTCCAAATCCGTTTAACGGGAAAACAAACATTTCATTTGAGATTCCAAACGACACCTATGTTTCATTGAAAGTATACAACATGCTTGGTGTTGAAATTGCAGAGTTAGTCCGAAAAAAATACTCACAAGGCAAGCATACTATTGAATTCGATTCTTCGAATCTTTCGAAAGGAATTTACTTTTATACAATTAAGGCTGACAAGTTCTCTGCAAGCCAAAAAATGATTGTACAAGGCGAATAGCTAAACAACACCATACAAGTAACCGTTGCCAAACATATCATTAAAAAAAATACTAAAATTGACTAATGAGTTCTGTAACCCCTAAAAACTATGCAACATGAAAAATTTTGTAAAAAGTATTTTATTGACGCTGATAATATTTTATATTTTACCAGCCGGTGCTCAACAAGCTGACGGTGTTGACTTTATAAAACTTACCGATAAATTCTACCGGATTGTATGTGCAAACGGAGGCAATACAGTAAATACCCTTGCTTCTGTTGGAGATGATGGAATCTTACTAATTGATGCCGGGTATCGGCAAACCGGAGAAGAGTTAAAATCCGGAATAGGAACATTAGGAAATGGAAATTTGAAGATTTTAATATATACACATATTCACAACGATCATATCGGAGGAAGCGGCGCACTCGCAAATGAAGATCTTTTAATAATTGCGCATAAAAATGTAAGGAGTCGCCTGGAAGGCTTTTACGGACAAATTTCCAATGTGCCTGAAGAAGCTCTTCCTGGCCTCACTTTTGAGAATGATCTGACATTATATTTTAATGACGAAGAAATTAGACTTCTTTACTTTCCCGGACATAGTGATGGTGATATAGTTATACATTTTCCTCAGTCCAAATTAGCTTTTATGGGTGATTTACTCCTCTCAAACGGATTCCCCTCGGTACAGACAAATGTTGGAGGAGACATTGAACAATATCTTGCAACCCTTAAAAAAATATTAGACTATTTCCCTGAAGATACCAAATTTATTGCAGGTCACGGCAATGATTGTACATTTGATGATATGCAGCAATACTACACTATGGCAGTAAATACAACAAATGTAATTCGTGAAGGACTAGAAGAGGGAAAAGACATTGATGCCATGAGAAAAGAAGACATATTGAAAAAATGGAAATCGATAGTAACAAATGGCCCTACTGCAGATTATTGGATTGGAGCAGTTACCCAGAGCTTAACAAATGAAAATAACAAGCCGTCAATTGCTGAACCTTTACTTAATACATTAATAGAATCTGATGCAGATGCTGCTGTCAGTCAATACAGAGAATTAAAAACAAATCACTTTGATGATTATGTTTTCTTTGAAAATGCATTAAATACTCTTGGCTACTATTTGCTTGGAAGAAATAGAATTCAAGATGCTATTGAAATTTTTAAATTAAATGTAGAAGAATATCCCGAAGCATTTAATGTATATGACAGCCTTGGCGAAGCATATATGAATAATGGAGATAAAGAACTGGCAATTAAATACTACGAAAAATCCTTAGAACTCAATCCTGATAATTTAAATGCTGTTGAAATGATAAAAAGAATTAAGGCGAATTAGTCCTGGGGATGAAGCAAGCAAGAGCCTGCTTTTCATATACTGAACATCGTAGCCAATGCAGAAAAATAGTATTATACACTATTTCAAATATTTGTTGATTTTTCCTCTTTTTTTGGCTATAAACGGGCACTCTCAAAATATAAGTGTAAAAAGTATAAATAACCCAGTTGTTATAGACGGAGTAATTGAAAAAGTATGGAGAGAAACAGATTCGATTAGTACATTTATCCAGTTGGAACCGCAAAAAGGAGTTATCTCAACCCGGAGAACTGTAGTGCGTTCAGCTCAATATGATAAGGAAATCTACTTTTCTTTTGTTTGTTACAAAGATTTAAACCATCCGGTTACTGCCAGAATTCAGAGAAGAGATCAGTTAAGTACAAGTGATGACATAGTCTCGATCTTACTTGATACCTATAATGATAAACGAACGGCTCTGTTATTTCAGGTTAATGCCATAGGTACACTTACTGATGCAAAAATTACCAATGACGGGAAAAACATAGATTTTTTGTGGGATACTGAATGGGAAGCCAAAGCAACAGTGACTGATTTGTCATGGATAGTTGAGATTAGTATCCCTTTTAAAAGTATTCAGTACAATCCGGGCTCTTCTGTCTGGGGGGCAAATTTTGGCAGAATAATACGGAAAAATCAGGAAACTGCATGGTGGATGCCGGTCACAGAGAGCTACAGGGTTTCCCAGAGCGGAACATTAAGCAATATCCTCTCCGGAATGACCAGAAAACACAAGTTACGAGTATTTCCGTATGGAAGTCTGCGCTATGAAAACAGTGATATTACCGGAAATTACAGAGAATTAATTGGGGATGCTGGTCTGGATATTCAGTATCAGTACAGTTCAAATTTTGTAGGAAATCTTACAGTGAATCCTGATTTTGCAACAGTAGAAGGCGACAAGGAGCAGATCAATCTTACACCATGGGAACTGCGATTTCCGGATAAGCGGTTATTTTTCCAGGAAGGCAATGAAATGTTCGATACACGCATCAATACTTTCTATTCCAGGCGTATAGGTGATATTAAATTTGGAGGTAAGATGAATGGCAAAATCAGTAAATACCAGTTCAATGCATTGTTTGCCAATACCATGCCAGACACTGATAATAATATACCGGGGGCATGGTTTAATGCCGTAAGAATAAAGCGGGATATCCTCGATGCTTCCACTATAGGATTTACCTATTCCGACAAGATTATTGACACAGTCTCTTTCCATTCGTTAAGCCTGAATTATGTACTTAACTTGGGTAAAACATGGAAGCTGACAGGACAATTTGTTGGCAGCACACCGGGAAGCATTAAATCGCACTCCGCATGGTTTGTAAGATTTGCCAGGGAGAATAACAATTACCATTATCACATCAGGTATACTAATATAGGAAACAATTTCAGAGATAATGTTAATGAAACCGGTTTTGTGGTTGATGATGATCGTCATGAAATCGACAGTGATATAAGTTATCGTTTTTGGTTCCATAACTGGTTGAAATACTTTTTTTTGTCAGGGAAGAATAATGTTTTCTGGAGTCAGACAGGAACTTTGCGAAGCTGGTATCTGACCTATGGCAGCAGGGTATATCTTTCAAACCGCTTCAGTGTGGATGTATATTATAACGATGAGTATAAGCTCTTAGATAAAGATTACTACAATCATTTTTATCTTGCAAGGCTCGGATATAATACCGATGAAGCTTCGTATATAAATCTGGGATACAGAACAGGGGTAAACTTTGACCGCGACTTTCATCTTTTGGAGTTGCAAACAAGGTTTCAATTGATTAATAAGCTATCTGTTAATTATGAATTAAACCTTATCAGATATGATCCGGATACAACATTCGAAAGCACAACAATTAATGTGCTGGGACTTGATTATTTTTTCACTAAAGATCTATGGATTCGATTATTTGTACAGAACAATGTCGTTACTGAA
>CP070654.1:483064-490400 GCA_020354785.1 Bacteroidales bacterium | reverse complement strand
AGTTGACAGGGTGGCAAGTGAATTATTTTATAATGATAAGGACCGGGCCCTTGAATATATAACCGACTATTCAGTGAAGACAGGTAATTCAACTGTATCTGAATGGAAGAAACTTTACAGGTACCTGTTTACAAAATATATGGATGGTAACATAAAAGAAAAAGTCGAGGGACAGCTAAATCCAAGCTTAGAACAACCAGGCTATGATAAAGAATGGTACAGAATGTTAATTCGTGAAACAGGTGAAAAGTTTAAAATGCCGGGTGAAGCTCATCATTAAAATTATTATGAAATTTTAATAATCTTAAAATAAATTAAAAATTTATTCTCCCTGTCTGAAAAAATATTCGTAATATTGCGACCTGAAATTTTTTGAATATAATTTTAATTCTTTTATAGATGGATTTGTTAAAAGTTGCAGAAGGTAATTTCGTTGTAAAGAAGGATCATCCGGAATTCTCCTCAGGTGATACTGTTACTGTCTATTATAAAATAAAGGAAGGCAACAAAGAGAGGATTCAGCCATTCAAGGGTGTAGTACTGCAAAGAAGAGGCGCCGGCATAAAAGAAACATTCACAATAAGAAAAATGTCGGGTAGTATCGGAGTTGAAAGGATCTTCCCTGTTAATTCACCTTTTATTGATAAAATTGAAATAAATAAGAGAGGCAGGGTGAGAAGAGCACGTATTTTCTATCTCCGAAAACTCACAGGTAAAAAAGCAAGAATACAGGAAAAAAGGTTTTAGGTTATTTACCCAGTTGCTATAAAGTAAGTAAATATCTTCAAATAATATACAGCGGGCCAGACGGCCCGCTTTTTTTATTATGCTCTTACCCCAACAAAAATTCAATATTACTGTTAATTTTGTAATACATATTTAATTAATTACAAATAGCAGACTTCAGATGAGAAGATACTTACTGTTTCCTTTTCTTTACATAATAATACACTCTTTTTTATTTTATTCTCTTAGCCAGACAGCAATAAATTTCTCAGGGAACGATTCATATATTTCTATTGATGATTCACCGGAAATAAGATTATCCGAATTTAGTATTGAATGCTGGTTTATGAGGAAAGATACAGGTGTATCGGTGATGACAGGCACAGACAGTATTTATGCCGTACCAATAGTTGCAAGGGGAATTGAAGAAGATCCGGACGAGGCAAATATGAACTATTTTTTAGGTATCAGAAGAGAAGACAGTATTCTGATTGCAGCTTTTGAAGAATCAAATACAAGTGATAATCCCGGGAAAAACCATCATCTTGCAGGTTTTACCACTATACACAATGACATGTGGTATCATGCCGCTGTTACATATGACGGAGTGTATTTAAAGCTTTACCTGAACGGCATCCTTGAAAGCGCTCTTGAAATAGAAAAACAGCCAATGAATCAAAGCAATATCAAAACGGTAATTGGCGGTGTAATATTAACCGGTGATATACTGGCAGGTTATTTCAACGGTCTTGTGGATGAAACAAGAATATGGAACTATGCCAGAACACAGGAAGAAATCCGGAATGAAATCAATAATGAAATAAAGACGCCACTGGCAGGCCTTGTTATTCGGTTAGGATTAAATGAAGGTTCCGGCACTGTAATTTCTTATACGGGCATGCCAGGTTTGAATCCTGAAATTAACGGCAGCACATGGAACTGGGCATCAGGAACACATTTTGAAAACATTAATCCCCCGGTTTGCAATGAATTTCCGTTGTTAAAGATAGGGCTGATAGCCGATCCGCAGTATTGTGACTGTCCGCCCGGAGGCACCAGGTACTTCAGGGAAACACTATGGAAACTACCGGCCGCAATTGATACCCTTAATAAAAATGAGGTGGATTTTGTAGTTACCCTCGGAGATGTTATAGACAGGTATTATGAGAGCTTTGACTCTATTCTTCCGTTATACGACAGTCTGGACATGCCTGAATATAAACTACTCGGGAATCATGCTTTTGAAGAGGTTCATGACTCTTTGAAAGATACAATTATACATTTGTATAACATGCCTGATTACTATTACCATTTCACCTATAACGACTGGAGATTTATTATTCTTGACGGAACTGAACTGGCTGCATACGATAGTATATTGCATCCTGATCTAAGAGAGGAGGCAGACAGTGTATGGCAAAGTGTGCAGGGCCAGATTAATGATGAAACCTGGAACGGAGGAATAGGAAGAAAGCAAAGGCAGTGGATAGAAACTACAATATCCGATGCCCTGGTTAATAATCAAAAAGTAATACTGTTCTGTCATTTCCCGGTATACCCGCAACATTACTTAAATCTGTGGAACAGGGAAGATATAATTGAAATTGTTGAAAAATATGATAATACCGTTGCATATATTAACGGGCATAATCATGACGGAAATTACGGGATACTTAACGGCAAGCACTATATAACACAGAAAGCCATGGTTGAGACTATTGATACCAGTTCATATTCAATCCTCGAAATATATGATAACAAGCTTGTCTTTAAAAGCTATGGTTTAATGGACAACCATATTTTAACATACAAGAATAATAACAGAAAGCCTTATGATATTACCCTTTTAAATGACGTATTAACATTTGATATTGACTCCGGAGATTTTGCCGGCAAGTTTTCCGTAGAAGACAGCACAGGGCCGGGTAATTATTCATATGGCCTTACAGATAAATATTCTTTTACAGATAATTCATTATTTGATATTTCAAATGATTCGTTGTATCTGGCCACATCAGAGGATCTGTCACAGCTGGAAACTTATTTTATTAAGGTGTCAGCAATGAATTGCTGTCTGGATACCATTACAAAGGTTATTGCAATAAGCTTTGATACAAACGCTGTATGGCTTAATAAAAGCATTCCTGATACTCTACTTGTTCTCGGGCAGGCAAATCTTAATATTAACCTGGATTCGGTATTTACGGACAGGTCGGAAAACGGGCTTGTTTATAATGCAAATTCCGGCAATTCAGGCAAAGCGTCCGTTACTGTTATTGACAGGAGTCTGATTGTACAGCAAATCTCAGGAGGTGAATCAGTGATAGCTATTAATGCATTTGATAGCTACACCGGCCAGTCTTCTGCGGACACTTTTACTGTAACGGTTTTTGATCCCCTGAATCATATACCTGAAGTTACAGGTACAATAGACGACCAGGTTGTGCATTTAAATTATGACACCCTGGTAATTAACCTTGACACCGTATTTTTTGATCAGAATGGTGACACATTGATTTATGAGCTTGAATTTGAAAATGATACTACTGTTGGCTTTTACCTTACAGATTCCATACTGGAAATATTCCCGCTAATGGCAGGGGAAAACAATCTTGAGATAACTGCCGGTGACGACAGGGGAGGTTATGCAGAGCTTAGCTTTATTATAACAGTCAATACGGTTCCTGAACTGGCCGGCTCAATTCCTGATTTATTTTTTCAGATGGGCGATGCTTCAGTTATTTTCAACCTGGATACCGTATTTATTGATAAAGACAGTGATACGCTATACTACGAATTCGTCACGGGGGACACGGCTATTGTATCAGTATTAATTAACGGAAATATTCTAGAAATCGAACCTTTGCTCAACGGATATTCAGCTATAGACTTGTATGTATACGATGGCAAAGGAGGTTCTGCAGGATTCCGGTTTAACATGGCAGTAAATGCTTCACCACAGGTTTACTTTGAAATTCCTGACCTGTCATTTATCATTTATGATCCGCCCTTATATATAAATCTGGATACAGTCTTTGTTGATCCTGACGGTGACGCTCTTCACTATACAACTGAAACTGGTAATCCGGGGATACTGGACCTGGTAATTACAGACTCCGAATTAATGCTGGCTCCTGTAATGGAAGGGAGTACTAACGTGGAAATCCATGCTGATGATAGCAGGGGAGGTGTTAGTGTTGATGATTTTGATGTTTCCGTGGATGATATCAGTGCTATGTTGTATAGGCAGCAGGGAAAATCCAATGTTTTAAATTATCCTAATCCATTTAGCCGGGAATCAAAGATTTTATATCATCTAAGTGAAAATTGCCATGTAAGACTTTCTATATACAGCCAGTACGGGCAATTAATAAAAGTACTTGTATCTGAAGTACAGGATGCCGGAAATAAGGAAGTACTTATTTCCGGTGCAGATTTCTCTCCGGGAATATACTACTGCAAGCTGCAAACAGGGGATAGGCAGGTTCATCTAACCAGGATGGTTGTAGTGAAGTGAAAGGGGACAGCGCCCCTAAATCTTAAATCTAAAGCCACTTCAGTCAGAATTCTAAATTTACTCCTGCAAGATAAACTCTTGGCTGTGGGTAGATCCCGCAGTCAATTCCCCATCCGCCAACCTCCGGATCAAGTCCCGAATAACTGGTAATTGTGAAAAGGTTTTGTGCGCAGATATATATTCTGAATTTCTGAATACGAACTTTTTTTGTAAGTTCAGGCTTAATAGTATATCCCAGCTGAATGTTCTTTAACCGGATATAAGATCCATCTTCTATATAGAAATCTGAAACCCGGAGGTTTCTATTCAAATTATAGTAATCCCACCGGTGTAAATCAGTATCTGTATTTCCCTCATCAATGACTTCACCTGTTTCATCGTCGTAAGTGGGCTCCCCTCTGTAGCTGTTTTTAATATCCGATGCCCAGTTTGATAATCCTAAAGGATTATATAGCCATAATTTTGTAGCATTAAATATATCATTGCCATATATACCCTGTAAAAACATAGAAAAATCAAAATTCAGAAACTTCATATTATAAAATAATCCAAAAGTAAAGTCCGGAAAGGGATTACCAATAATTGTTTTATCATTTTTATCGATAATACCATCATTATTCATATCAAAAAATTTGTAGTCTCCAGCCTTTGCCTCAGGTTGGGCATAAATCTTATCACCATTTTCATTTAATGTATAAGGTTGATATATAACATAACCTGTTTCCGGATCACAATCTTCAGCCTTAAAAAGTCTTTCTATCCTGTAGCCGTAAAAGGAACCTGCTGCTTCACCGATTATGTTAACTGAAATTGGATCTATATTTTCGGCTGAATTTATATAAGATAATTCCTTTTCATCAATATTAATTACTTTATTTTCAACATGTGTAAGATTTAGACTTAAATCCCAGCTAAGACTACTACTAACATGCTTATAGCTTAACTCCCATTCAAATCCCCTGTTGCTTATTTCAGCAACATTGAGATGATGAATACTGTAAAACTGCATAAGATTCAGAAAGATTATGAATTCTTTCGGTACATCAATCGGGTATGTGTTACCCATATTAAGATGATTATTATAGTAATCAACTGAAATAAACAGTCTGTTATCAAACAAACCAAGGTCAAGCCCAAAATTATTAGTAGTTATATTCTCCAGATAAAATTTTTCATTGGTACGTCTTTTTAAAGATGAGTTTGCAATTTCGCCCTCTGAGCTAATAGCATATACATATTCAAAATCACGCATCATTTTTGCATAGAAAGAATAATTTAACCTGGGACTATTCCCTGCTTTCCCCCATCCATACCTTATTTTACCGTATTTTAGTAATCCTTGAGGGAAAAATCCTTCCTTTGTAAATACCCATCCGGCCGAAAAAGACGGGTACAAATCTGATAGATTTTTTAAGCTGTCATTTGAATAAAACAGCATGTTCTCTCTTCTGAGAGCTAAATTTAAATAATACCTTTCTTTAAATTCATAATTTATGGAACCTGTAAAAGAATGGTGTGAAAATTCTGTTGATGATCTTTTTTCTTCGTATGACTTATTCACTGAACCAGCAGTATCTTCAATATAGTTCAAATAATTATCATACTGGTTGCGGATTAAGGGAATCCATTCACTCTTGTTTTGACCAAATTCAAATCCAAGCATAGCATTTAATGACTGATCCGCTGAAAATTTGGCTGAATAGATAATTGAATGCTGCCAGTCAAATGATAAATCCAGTATATTATAAGTATTTCCAAATATAATATCTTCTTCATATATTCTTTTAGCGGGTTCTGACCGGGTATAACTGACATTATCCTGGAAATATACTTCACATCCCAGTTTTGTCACATACTGAATCTTCGGTAAGAGCCGAACCTGTGAGTTCAGGATGGTAAAAAGAGAATAATTTTTCCTTGAATTATTTGTTAGTTGCCAGTCATCATAAGGATTTGTAATTTGATATTCAGATGATATCCTTATATCTGATGAGTCATATGATAAACTGTAAGGAAGCATTAACATTGCTCCAAGAAAAGGATTGTTGAAATCGTTTAGAAAACAACCTTCTTTTAAACCTTTAAAATTTAAATAGGCAACTGACAGGTTCTGCCCAATCTTAAATCCCGGACTTATAGAGTGATCAGATTTTATCTTAAATGAATACCTGTTAAGTTCCAGTTTTTTAATAATTGCTGATTGCCTGTAATATCCCGAGCTTATATAAAAGTCAGATTTTTTATTACCGCCGGAAACAGCAAAATGGAAGTCTTCCGTTTTCGCACAATGAAAGATTACTTCCATCCAGTTTGTATCATAAATAGTATCCAACCTTTCAAATTTTTTATCCCAGGGCCTGACAAGTTCGTAAAACTCCCGGAACTCTTTACTGCTCATTAAATCCGGTTCTTTCCATGCCTGTTGCTGACCAATATAATAATCAAATGTAGCAGTTGTTTGTTTGCCGCTCCCCTTTTTTGAAGTTAGCAAAACAACTCCATTTCCGGCAGATGCACCGTATTTAGCTGTGCTGGATGCATCCTTAAGTATTTCTATTGTTTCAATATCATGGGGTGAAAGAGCATAAAGAGAGGTTTGCTGTATATAAATGCCGTCGAGCAAATAGATTGGATCTGAATTGATCAGAGAATTTATTCCTCTCACCTTTACCTGCAAACTTGAACCAGGCATTCCTGAATTCCTGGCTACATGTACACCTGCTGTATTCCCCTGAAGCGCATGTTCAATTCCATTAAGGGAAATTATCTCGAGTCTTTCAGCAGGAATATTGCTCACTGCACTGTTTATACTTTCTGCCTTGGGTTTCTTGTAATATAATATTTCCACTTCCTTAAGCTCATGATTATATGGATTTAGTTCAACCTTAACATTTTTATTCTGCCCAGGTACTAATGAACTGCTTTCATAACCTATGCAGGAAAGCTGAACAACATCCTCATTGGAAGGTACATTTATTTGAAAATAGCCTTCCTGGTCACTTGTCGTCCCAATTAACGGGTCTGATCCGGGAATGTAAATAGTTACTCCCGGAAGTGGTTCTTTCGTTTTAGTATCGACTACCTTTCCTCGAA
>CP070654.1:475564-482964 GCA_020354785.1 Bacteroidales bacterium | reverse complement strand
ATAAAATATCTTAACCAAAAATAAGTCATGAATAAAAAGAATATTATTCTATTAATTATAGTAAATTTAGTCATCTCCACGTCTTGTTTTAATCAAAGTAAAAAAGAAGTGAATAAGGAAGAATTAAAGAAAATATTAACCCCTTTACAATTCAAAGTTACCCAGGAAAACGGGACAGAACCCCCTTTTCAGAATGAATACTGGAATAACAAAAGAAAGGGAATCTATGTAGATATTGTCTCCGGAGAACCTTTATTCAGTTCACTGGACAAGTTTGATTCAGGTACCGGCTGGCCATGTTTTACACAGCCTTTGAAAGAAGAATCAATGACAAAGAAGCCGGATTTAAGTCATGGGATGAAAAGAACAGAGGTAAGAAGTAAAAACAGTGATTCGCATCTTGGTCATCTTTTTAATGACGGGCCCGGACCGACTGGTTTGAGGTATTGTATTAATTCCGCAGCATTAAAGTTTATACCATATGAAGATCTTGAGAAAGAAGGATATGGAGAATATAAAGAATTGTTTAGAGAAAATGATTTAAAGAATATGAAAAAAACCAGTTTAGAAACTGCCACCTTTGCAGCAGGTTGCTTCTGGGGCGTAGAAGATATTCTTAAAAAGATAAACGGAGTTGTTGAGACAACTGCAGGCTATACAGGAGGAGTAACTAAGAATCCGACCTATAAAATGGTTTGCTCGGAGAATACAGGTCATGCTGAAGCGGTACTGGTAAAATTTGATCCGGACGTGATAAGTTATGAAGAATTATTAGGCTACTTCTGGCGATTGCACGATCCGACCACAAAAAACAGGCAGGGTGCGGATAGAGGGACTCAGTACCGTTCTGCAATTTTTTACCACAGCGAAGACCAAAAAAATGCGGCATACAAATCAAAGGAAGAATTCGACAGATCAGGTGTGTTTAAAGATAAAGCAGTAACAGAGATTGTGGAGGCTACGGTTTTTTACGATGCAGAAGAGTACCACCAGGATTACTTCGAAAAAAACGGAGGTCGCGTATGTCATATATTAAGAGACAAGTAACCAATTATATTGCTGAATTTGCGAAAACAATAGTTATTATAATGTAAAAAATGCAATATAATCTTATTTTTGCGAGTAATATAATTGGTTATAAATTTTCACATCGGACATCCTTTTATGAAGATTAGTAATATTCTTAAGTCTGCAACAAGAAGTCTGCTGATAAAGAACCTGCTCCTGGCGTTCATTTTCTGTTTAATAATTCTGCTGTTAATATTTAAGTGGCTAAAAATTTATACCCGGCATAATGAAGCCTTTTCAGTACCCGACTTTACAGGACTAACTCTCAATGAGGTTCAAAGTGTTACAACTCAAAAAAAATTAAGGTATATACTGTTTGACTCTGTTTATCTTAATGAATTTGACAGGGGCACTGTTGTGGATCAGCATCCAAAGCCAGGATTTAAGGTTAAAAAGAACAGGAAGATATTTCTAACAGTGAATTCTGTAAGTCCTGAAAAGATTATAATGCCTGACCTGGTCAATTTAACTTTAAGACAGGCACTATCCAAACTTAAATCCTGCGGGCTCAGGGCAGGAGAAATGATTTATGAACCTGATCTGGCAATAAATGAAGTATTAGAACAAAAGTATCAGGGTGAAACAATCAAAGAGGGAGATACGATTGTAAGAAATTCTAAAATTGACCTTGTAATAGGAAAAGGATTAAGTAATGAAAAAACTGTTGTGCCATCAGTTATCGGGTATACATTTACAGAAGCACAAAGTATCCTCTCAAGTACTGTGCTTAAAATTGGTAAACCTACCTTTGATTCTACAGTATTAATTAATGAAGATTCTGTTAATGCGAGAATATTTAAACAAATTCCGGGACATAATAAAAACCAGTCAATACCGTTAGGTTCATCAATAGATATCTGGTTAACAACTGATTCGACCAAAGTTGAGTTATATGAGATGTCGGATACAACAGACAATGAATGGTATGATTAAATTATTGAAAGTCAGTTCCTTAGTTGTTTTAATAGCTTTTTTCAGTATAAAGGGTTACTGCCAGGAGGTAATTGGATTAACAGAAAATAAGGTAATAAAGAACCAGCTTGAAAAATATAAATCCAGAAAGAAAAGTACTGAATCCATAGATACTTTAAACATTCCTTTTTTTGATGATTTCTCAACATCAAACATCTTTCCGGATGAAGAATTATGGGAAGACAGATATGCTTTTATAAATTCATCATATCCTTTAGAACCTCTGTCTATAGGTGTTGCCTCCCTTGATGCCATTGATGCTGAAGGCAATGTATATGCCACTGATAATGATATCACTCCCTCCGATACATTAACTTCCAGGCCCATAGATTTGTCTGAATTTAAAGGTTCCGGGCAACCGGTAACCTTAAGTTTCTGGTATCAGGCCGGAGGAAAAGGTGAACTGCCTGAAGAAAAAGATACTCTGTTACTTGAATTTTTTTCCCCTGAAGATACTGCATGGACAGGCAGCGTATGGAAAGCAGAAACATGGCCGGCCGATACATTTATACAAGTTATATTGTCAATAGACGACAGTCTGTTTCAGAATGGTTTCAAATTCCGGTTCAGAAATTACACCAGCATATCTATTAATGATGTTACACAGGGTAAGGGAGCATTAAGTAATGCTGACCAGTGGCATCTCGATTACATTCAGCTCGACAATCGTTCGGTTGAAGAACACCCGAAAATAAATGACATTTCCTTTATTGAACCATTACGATCTACTTTAAGGAATTATGAGTCAGTGCCCTGGTCACATATTGATAACGTAATAACTGATGAAAGACTGGATACTATACCTGTTTTTATAAGAAATGCTTACGAAAGATTATTCCCCCCGGATGATTCTACAGCAGTCACTCGTCAGTATTATGTTAAAGACTTAAATGATAATTCATATTTTATTGAACCGTATCCTGATAATGGTATAACAGAACAATTTCTTAATAACTCGGTTATTGACCGCGGAGACAGATTCAAACCTTATTATCAGCAAACCGAGGCAGATGCCGGTCTGTTTGAGATTGCTGCTTATTTTAGAAACACGGAACACTACAAAGGGAATGATACAGTTAAAAGAATTGAAAAATTCCTTGATTACTATGCCTATGATGACGGAACAGCTGAATATGGTTTCGGTATCTCAGGAGAATCTTCGAGGGGTGCGCTTCTGGCATACAGGTTTAAACTTTACAGAACCGATACATTAAGGGCAATTGATTTCTATTTCAATAAAACAAGGAATAATTTTAATGCCACAAAATCTTTTAAAATTTGTATATGGGATAACTACAAGGGATCACCGGGGGAATTAATTTACCCTGAAGATTTGGAACTTAGTCCTCTTTCATATCCTGATTCCAGCAAAGGATTAAATGAATTTACCAGGTACTCGTTTGATTCTTTATTAATTGTTTCAGATACTATTTTTGTAGGCTGGCAGCAGACCACTGAAGAATTTTTAAATGTAGGTTATGATATAAATAACGCAAATAAAAAGAATATACTGACAAACATAACAGGAAACTGGATACCTTTCAATAACAGCCCTTATATTGAGGGATCACTGATGATAAGACTTATCTGCGGAACCAGGCAATTAACTACATCGATAAATAGTTTTGACAGAGCCGGTGGAGAATTTATAAGTCTGTATCCGAATCCTGCCAGTGAATATATCAATATTCAATTTCCATTATCATTAAATGATTCTCCGGTATCGGTAAGCATATATGATTTCTTTGGAAAACCAGTTTACATATCAGATGAAATTTCTCCGGTAATAAATATATCAGGTCTTAAACCCGGATTATATATTTTAAGGATAGCGGGGCTGGAATTAGATGCAATTAACAGGAAATTTATAATATCACGTTAATATATTTAGCTCAAAATGCAGGCGGAATCTATTGAACAAAATGAATTATTTGAGCATTATAAGTTTAGAGTCGATAAAGGACAAGGCTTACTGCGAATTGATAAATACTTATTCAATAAATTAGAAAATATTTCCAGAACCCGCATTCAGAATGCTACCAGGGCAGGAAACATTCTGGTCAATAATGTGCCTGTCAAGCCTAATTATAAAGTAAAACCAAATGATATTATATCAATTGTCCTCCCTCATCCTCCGCGTGAAATTGAAATTATTCCTGAAGACATTCCCATAGAAATAGTCTATGAGGATGATGAGATTATAATTGTTAATAAAGCTCCCGGGATGGTAGTTCATCCCGGGCATGGAAATTATACGGGAACGCTTATCAATGCTTTGACTTACCACCTGAAAGACCTGCCCTTGTTTAAATCAGGTGAAATAAGGCCTGGTCTTGTTCATAGAATTGATAAAGATACTTCAGGAATAATTGTAATTGCCAAGACAGAAATTGCCTTAAACAGACTGGCAAAACAGTTCTTTGATCATACTGTTGACAGAACATATCAGGCACTGGTGTGGGGCAATGTGGAAAATAATGAAGGGGAAATATCAGGCTTTATAGGAAGAAACAAACGAGACAGAATGAAAATGCATGTGTATACAGATGAAAAAAACGGAAAACACGCTGTTACTCATTATAAAATCGTGGAAAGACTGGGCTATGTAAATCTCATTGAATGCAAACTGCAAACGGGAAGAACACATCAGATAAGAGTGCATATGGAGTATATCAAACATCCTGTATTTAATGATGAGCGTTATGGAGGTAATAAAATTCTGAAAGGTACAACCTTTACCAAATACAGACAATTCGTGCAAAACTGCTTTAAATTACTACCCAGGCAGGCATTGCATGCAAAATCTCTGGGATTTATACATCCTGTGTCCAGGAAACAAATGCTCTTTGACTCTAAACTGCCGGATGATATGTTATCGGTAATTAATAAATGGAGAAGTTATACTGCAGGCAGGGATTCTTAAAATAGCAACACACAATTAAAATAAAAAAGCTGTACTAAAGTTTAATCAGTTCAAAAGGTTTAAGAAAATAAATACTAGTCAGACAAATTTTTAAAGGTATTAAGGAACAAACGTTTCCGGTAATTATTAGCCTAACATGTTTTACTACTTTTTGTACAGCTTTTTTGACATTAACATCTGGTTTTCAGAAAACAATTATGAAGAGCCGCCACCACCTTCACCTGGAGGGTCTTCCTCTTCGGGAACTAACATATTTAATGCTAATTTCCGGATAAGTTTCATATAAACGTCTAACATAGTTAAAAAAGATTTAGTTTTACCTACTCTGTAAGCTTTTCGGTTTCCGCTATAATTTTAGTAAAATAAAGAATTCATTAATTAATGTCAAGTATTTATTTAAATAATATTTTTGTATTGAAATAAAACCGGCAGTTAAATGAAAATTGTCATCACAACTTTTTGTCTGTTATTGCTTTTAAATATAAAACTTATTTCAAGTTCATTTACAAATAATGAATTTGTGAAGGAACACATAAAAACTTCAAATGAAAAATATATAAATAAATTAATAGGTAATGGAAGACTATTATTAGACGAGGGTGAAACAGACAGTGTTAAATTTGCACTGGATAAAATATACAGAGAATTCAGCAGTGAGTTAAAATCGAATCTTAAAATATACTTTGAGTATAATCTACTGAAAGGCAAGTATTATAATCTCATCAGGAATTATTCCGCAGCTATAATAATATTTGAAAACTTGATGGATGAAATAAAAAAGGAAGATAGTAATAATTATGAATTAACAATTCAATTGCATAATGAACTGGGATATGCAAATAATAAAAAGGCAGACTACAACAAAGCTATAAATCATTATTTGATTTCACTAGGAACGTGCCAGGCTTATACTGAAAACGAAACAGAACTTATTTATATTCTGGGTCGCATAATTGAATTATATATAGATCAGGATAAAAACCAGAATGCCAGAGAATATTTTGACAGGTGTATATTCCTGATTGATTCTCTTAATTACCCGGAGAATAAAGAACTATTCAATTCGTATATAAAGTGTACTCATTACTATACAACTTTATCAGAAACTGAAAGGGCTTTAAAATTTCTCTATATTGCGGAGAATATACTTAAGTCAAATTACAACTCAGCTCACTATAAATATTGCAGTCTTTACTATAATCATGGCAGAATATTATCAAAACTTGGAAAACTGGATAAGGCTCAAATCTTTTTTGAAAAATCATTAAATATGGCTCAAGCGTCAGATATTTTAAATGATTATTTATTTTTAAACTACAGGCGCCTGGGAGTATTATTTTATTCTAAAAAAGACTACTCCAGGAGTATTGAATATAACCTTAAAGCTTTAAAAGAATCAAAGAATACATGTTTTTCACCAGTTTATGCCTATATCTACCTGGGTAGATGCCATACTGTATTGAATAATCTCTCAAAAGCGGAATATTATTTAAATTTAGCAGAGAGTTTATTACTATATGAATCGGGACTAAACCATGAAGTATTTCAATATATTTTTAGTTCAAAAGCTTACTTATACCGTAAAAAGAAAGACCTAAGAAGCGAGATAAAATACCTGAAATTATCTCATAATAAAGCCATTAGTAATAATGATTATAAAAGCATTGATGTTGCCTGGTCGTTATATAAGCTTGGAAGATATTATGGCAGAGCGCATGAATTTAAAAGATCACTGGATACCATACAGAAAGCTTTAATAGCTGTAACCAGAAATTTTAATACCCCCGATATTTATAAAAATCCGGATATTGAAGACGCAACGGACAAAATGCTGCTGGCACGAATTATAAAAAGAAAAGCTTATGTATTCTGGAATTATTATGATAAAGTCACAGGGAATATAATCGATCTTAAGACCAGTTTATCTTGCTATAAACTGGCAAACAAACTTCAGGAAAAAATAAATATTTCTTTTAGTAATGAAAAAACAAAATTAGATTTCCTGGTAAACCAGAAAATTATGTTGAACAATACCATTGAACTGGCGCTGGATGTTTATGAACTGACTAATGATTTTCAATACCTGAAAGAAGCATTTGAATATGCGGAAAAAAGTAAAGCAATTGTACTGTTAACTCATATTAATGAAAACCAGGCAAAACAATTTACAGATATTCCTGATTCACTTATTCATCTTGAACAGAGTATTAAAAAAGAAATTGCCAGATTAGACTTTCAGATAAATAGTCCGGATGAATCAGAATATGCCTCGCCCAATGAAGTTATCGCGATTAAATCCAGGTTGTCAGAATTATCAAGGAAAGAAGAGGAATTGGTCAGGTTATTTGAAATGCGATTCCCCAGATATTACAATTTAAAGTACAACAGGAGTGTAGTTCCGCTTGCTCTAATTCAATCTTCATTAGAAGAGAATCAG
>CP070654.1:468029-475464 GCA_020354785.1 Bacteroidales bacterium | reverse complement strand
CTTAGCCCCCTTATTGTATCTACTATCAAACCGCTTACACCCCCGTTATAAAAAGCAGTATCAGGAATTGTCTTTTGTATCCTGCTCCCGTATAAAACACCATTATAACTTAATGAAGGATTTATATTTATAAGTTTAAAGAGTTTCAGGTTTGCCATAGAAACCGGTATTGAATGCTTAAAGCCGTTTTTCATATTCCGCAGTGTATTCTTTGTAAACAGTGTGGAATCCAGTGCGTTTATACGGTTTTCAAAATTTGAGGAATAGCTCAATTGTATATTCTCAAACCATTTAAATTTACCACTGCTTTTCCCGAACCTGAAAGGATAAATCCTGCTCATGTTAAAGGATATTCTTGGCAGATTCATGTTTACCGTATTATTAATATTATTTTGAGAGCCATTTAAACTTGCGGCCAGGTTAAAAGGTGTTCCCGGCCACTTTTTAGAAAAAGTTATACTTGAACTTTTTGTATTTGTTGTATATGCAGTCATATCGTAACTGTGGTTCTTTTCATATGATGAGGATGAATAATTTACACTTGCCGAAAATGTTCTTGTCGGATTTGCTTTGGGACTCTGGGTATGGCTCCATCGTATTGACCAGTCCTTTGATTTGGAAGGAACCGGGGTTTCATTTTCAATTACATTATTATAAAACCTTCCAGTGAAATTACCGGAATATTTATAGCGTTTGATATATTTTGATGTGCTGCTGATACCCCATGTGCCACGGGTATAATAATCACCCATAACACTAAGATCAAAATTATCGCTGATTACAAAATACCAGCCACCATTTCTCAAATACAGGCCACGCGTTTGCTCGTAGCCATATGTCGGGATTATCAAACCTGAAGATCTTTTGCTGGTGTTGGGGAAAAATCCAAAAGGTAAAAATAAGGGTAATGGAATATCTTCAAGGACCAGGTAGGCAGGGCCGCTAACTATTTTTTCTTCAGGAATGGCAATAGCTTTGGTTAATCCAATATAAAAATGCGGATGCTCAGCATCACAGGTGGTATATTTTCCGCTTTGCATGTGTATATGCCCGCTTTCCAGTCTCTTGGTTTGTTTACTGTGCAGGTACCCTTCACCCTGCTGGGTAAATATATATTTTATTACACCTTTCTTTGTATCGAAATTATACCTTATTGTATCTGACTGGAATGTCTCTTCGCCCTGCTTAAAAACAGGTTTACCGGTAGGTTTTCCCGCAGTATCACTCAGGCTGGTAGCCATTACAATATTATTTGTCATATCAAATACAATATAATCGGCTTTTAACTCAATATTCTGGTAGTTTACCTGAGCTTCACCATATAAATATACCCTCTGGTCTGCTAATGAAATTTTAAATGAATCCCTTGAATTATAAAGTACTTCGGATTCAATAGGACTTTTTTTCGGGCCCTTAACTGCCGGTTTTGTTGTATCTGTATCAGCTGCTATATCTGTTATTGAAATCGTATCTGTTTCAGTTGTAAATGTATCGGTTACTGTAATTGTATTGAATTTAGTAATAGTGTCAGGATTGATTAACAGCATACTGTCATTGGCAGGAATTGTGTCTTGAGAGTAAGAAACAGTATATATAGCAAATATTAATGCAATAGTAAAAAGTAGTTTCAATATACTATAAAATTGGCGTTCTTTATTTTGAGTTTTATATATACTATTAAACATAAAAAATATTTCGTGTATTAGGAAATAATTTAAAAGCAGCTTTTAAACCATATAACATTTTTTTTTGTTATAAATTTTATATTAACCCTTTTGATATTTTTTTAACAATTGATAAAGTTGAATACTGTTCCCCAACCTGTGTTTCAAGAATTTTAACAATAATTCTTTAAAAATAATTCGAGATTTTCAGAAGTATAAGTACTATTTTTGCACAAGTATTATCATCAAGAGACCTGCAAAACTAATAAATTATAGGTTTTTCGAATGTTCAAAAAAAAAATAAGTATAATTATCAGTAAACGTTTATTTGCAACTATTCTTGCATTTTTTTCCATTATTTTAACTATCTCAGCACAAAGCAATTTGAACAATGGTGATTATAAGGTCGACACAGTAGTCATTGATCCAGGTCATGGGGGCAAGGATCCGGGAACATCAGGCAAATATGTAAATGAAAAAGATATTGTATTATCTATAGCTCTTAAGCTTGGTGAGTATATTCAAACCAGGCTGGCAAATGTAGAAGTAATATACACTCGAACAACCGATGAATATATTACTCTCCATGAAAGAGCCAATATAGCTAACTCAAATAATGCCGATCTTTTTATCTCTGTACACGCAAATGGTATGCCGGGGACGGCTGCAGCAGCAGCTGCAGCTGCAGGAACAGAAACATACGTTCTCGGGCTTCACAGGGCAGAAGAAAATTTTGAAGTTGCAAAGCGTGAGAACTCCGTTATACTTCTTGAAGAGGATTACTCTACAAGATATGAAGGATTTGATCCTAATTCGCCTGAAACTTATATTATGCTGGCACTTATGCAAAAAGTATACTTTGGCCATAGTATACATTTTGCACAGTATGTGCAGGATCAATTCAGGGAAAGAGCGATGAGAACGGACAGGGGAGTAAAACAACAGGGTATCCTGGTTCTGGCGCAATCAGCAATGCCAGCTGTACTTGTAGAAGTTGGATTCCTGACAAATCCTGTTGAAGAACAATATTTAATGTCAGAATCCGGGCAGGATTATATTGCATCTGCCATATTCAGAGCATTCAGGGAGTACAGAAATTCAATTGAGTCTAGAAACATTATTGCACAGCTGAATAATTCAGGTAGTCCTTATAACTATGATGAAATTAATTCTGAATCCTCTGAAAATGAAATGCTAAATCAGGATGACGAAAACAATCCGGGTCTGAATCCGGATAGTTCAGAAAATAACACTTATAAAATAGTAAAACGTAATCCGGATATCTTCTTTAAGGTTCAGATAACAGCTTCAACTCATCGTATTCCGCTTACTTCTGAAGTTTTTAGAGATTTTGGTGAAATTCAGGAATTTCATATATCTGATATCTATAAATATGCAGTAGGAAATAAGCAGACCTATGAAGAAATAGTTGAATATAGTAAATCAGTTAAAACCCGGTTTCCTGATGCATTCGTAATTGCAGTTAAAGAAGACAAGATTATTCCTTTGAGTAAAGCTCTTAAAGAATTTAAAAATAACTGACAGGCAACAGAACTGAAACGTATTATTATAAACTTATTTGTTCTGGTTGGTATATTTTAATAAACAATTATATATTCGCAATATAAAATATATCTGACATGAAAATATCTAAAGAAGTAAAGATTGGAATAATTGCATTAGTTACACTTGTAGGTTTCTTCTGGGGATTAAATTTTTTGAAAGGTATTAATATATTCAAACCGTCTGATGAATACTATGCAACTTATGATAATATTGAAGGACTGATTGAATCGGCAGTTGTGTATTTGCACGGTTATAAAATAGGTAGTGTAAGAGATATAAATTTTGACAGGAAAAAGCCTGGAAAAATAGCAGTGAGGTTTGCTTTGGAAGAGAAAGTTAAAATCCCGAAAAATTCTGTTGCTCTTATTACAACTTCAAGTATGATTTCCGAGATTAAAGATATAAACCTCATCCTGAGTGACAGCAGTGAATATTATGAAACAGGTGATACACTGATTGGGGCTTTGGATAAAGGCATGTCAGGTATTATAGAACCAATAAAGTATAAGGCTGAAGAAACAGTAGCCAATATTGATTCTGTGCTGATTGTTATCAAACAAATCTTTAATAAATCAACACAGGCCAACCTCCAGCATACAATATTAAATATTGACAGTATAACCACAAGTTTCAGCAGTTCTTTGAGTGAAAATGGCAGTATAACCAGAAGTCTTGATAACCTGGAGCAGATAACTTCCAGTATAAAAAGTAAGAGTACGGAACTGTCTTCAATTTTAGCAAATCTTTCCGCTTTTTCTGATTCTTTAGCCAAATCAGAGATTAAAACAACTATTTCAAATACCAACAGAACGCTTGAAGAGACATCTGAAATTCTTGAAAAAATAAACAGAGGGGAAGGGACATTTGGTATGCTCGTGCATAATGATACTTTATACCATAATCTTAAAAATGCATCCGAGAGTCTGGATATTTTATTAAAGGATCTGAAAGAACGTCCAAAACGATATGTACATTTCTCACTTTTTGGTGGTAAAAAGGAACCAAAGAAATCGAATTAGAGCTTTCTTTTTATCGAAATAAAAATCTTCGAAAATTTTCAATTTAAACAAAGTCTAAATTAAATTAGACCATAAAAGTTAACTTAAACTTTAATTAAAGTTTATTAAATCTTTAATTAACAATTTATTAAAATAACTATTTTTAAATATATTGATAATCAGCACATTACACTTTTTTTAATTTTTTTTTTGATTTAATATTCTGATAATAAAATCAATATATTTTTATTTAATTTGTCAATAGAAAATTTATTTTTTTTTTAATTTTTTTTTCACAAAATTGCTTCTGGAAATTAACAATCCTTTGAAAACTATAAATACTTAATACCTAATACACTAATAAAAATGCATAAGGAAGTCTGGAATAATTGTTTAAAAATTATCAAAGACAACGTTCCTTCAATTAGCTTCAGAACATGGTTTGAACCCATTGTTCCATTGAGATTAGAAAATAAAGTTTTGACCATCCAGGTTCCAAGTCCATTTTTCTATGAGTATCTTGAAGAAAAGTATATTGAAATTATCAGTAAAACCCTGAGAAAGGAACTTGGATATGATGCCAAGCTGGAATATAGTATAGTCATGGAGAATTCCAGCTATTCCAATTCACGGCCATATACCGTAAAGTTTCCTACTCAGAACAAAACCGAGTTAAAAAACAAACCACTTAGTGTACCGCTGAACATCGAGGAGAATGCTATAAAAAATCCTTTCATTATACCGGGCATAAAAAAACTGAATGTTGATCCGCATTTAAATCCTGACAATTCTTTTGAAAATTTTGTTGAAGGTGAATGCAACAGGTTAGCAAGGTCTGCCGGTTATGCCGTAGCAAATAATCCGGGAGGAACTGCTTTTAACCCGCTTCTGATTTACGGTGATTCAGGACTGGGAAAAACACATCTTACACAGGCTATCGGTATTGAAATCAAGAAAAAGTTTCCGGACAAGACCGTTTTGTATGTTAATGCCAACAAGTTTCAGACTCAGTTTGTAGAATCTATACGTAATAACAATAAGAATGATTTTCTGCATTTCTACCAGATGATAGATGTATTGATTATTGATGATGTGCATGAATTTGCGGGCAAGGAAAAAACACAGGATACTTTTTTCCACATCTTCAACCATATGCATCAATCAGGCAAGCAGTTAATCTTAACTTCAGATAAACCACCTGTTGAGCTTCAGGGACTGGAGCAGCGTTTATTGTCAAGATTTAAATGGGGTTTGTCGGCTGATTTGCAGATACCGGACTATGAAACAAGAATAGCTATTTTAAGACAAAAAACATATAAAGACGGGATAGAACTCCCTGAAGATGTAATCGAATATATTGCCACTCAAATAACTGATAATATAAGAGAACTTGAAGGCGCATTGATCTCATTGCTGGCACAATCTACTCTTAACAGGAAAGAGATTACACTGGATTTAGCCAAAGAGATGATAGATAAGCTTATAAAAAATACCAAGCGCGAGGTATCAATAGATTATATCCAGAAAGTGGTCTGTAATTATTTTGATATTGGTATTGATGCCATACAGTCGAAAACCCGAAAGAGAGAAATAGTACAGGCCCGGCAGGTTGCTATGTTCTTCTCAAAAAACCTTACTAAATCTTCACTGGCAACTATTGGTGCTCAGATTGGAGGTAAAGATCATGCAACAGTTTTGCATGCATGTAAAACTGTAAATAACCTTATTGACACCGATAAGCATTTCCGAAGCCAGATTGAAGATATAGAGAAAAAGTTGAAATTCTGAAATTAAATTTTAAAAACAGGTTCAGCATTGCGAACCTGTTTTTTTTTATTTTATGACAGAAGATACTTTTCGAACAATATCATGTAAAGCAGAAGGATTATATAAGTCCAGAGGGAGTAAATTCCTTGCTTTTGGATATCCTGTTTCTTCTGAACAGGAAATAAAAAATATAATAACCGGGATAAGAAAAAAATACCATAATGCAAAGCACTGTTGTTATGCATACCGGATAGGTTCAATAAATGAAATATCCCGGATGAATGACGATGGTGAACCTTCAAATACTGCAGGAAAACCTATCTACAGGCAGATAATTTCAAATAATCTTACAAATATCCTGATTATTGTGGTCAGATACTTTGGAGGGACATTACTTGGTAAGGGCGGTCTGATAAAAGCCTATAAATCTGCAGCTACCGATATGTTGTTGAATGCAGATATAATCATCAGAACCTTTACCAGGTTATATAAAATAGATTTTGACTACAGTGTTATGAGTGAAGTTTTAAGAATACTGGACAGGGAAAAATTAGAGCAACTTGAAAATAAATACGATCAAATTTGCTCTGTTAAAATCAGAATTTCAACTGATAAAGAAGATAATATAATATCCCGGCTCAGGAGAATAAATTCGGTAGAAGTGTCTGCCATTAAAGATGATTTAAATGACCAGGGATCATAGTAAAAAGTTTTAATTTTATATTAACAACTATTTTCTTAGATATATTTCTTACATATATTTACTAGTAATAATCTTCAAAATCCTTTTAATAATGAAAGGTAAAAGTCTTGTTTCCATAAATGATTATAACAAAGAGGAATATATTAAAATTCTGGACCTTGCTGAACATTTTGAAAAGAAGCCGGTTCAAAGTCTTCTGCAGGGAAAGGTTATTGCCAGTCTTTTTTTTGAACCATCAACAAGAACACGTCTAAGTTTTGAAAGTGCCGTCAATAAACTCGGGGGTAAAATAATAGGTTTTAGTGATACCCATTCTTCAAGTATTACCAAAGGTGAGACTCTGTACGACACAATAAGAATTGTCAGCAATTATTGCGATCTTATAGTAATGAGACATCCGCTGGAAGGAAGTGCCCGCTATGCCAGTGAGCTTACTACTATACCTGTCATTAACGCAGGAGACGGAGCTAACCAGCATCCTACACAGACATTACTGGATTTATATTCTATAAGAAAGACACAGGGCAGACTGGAGAATTTGAATATTTTCATGGTAGGGGACTTAAAATATGGACGCACTGTTCATTCACTTCTGATGGCCATGTCGAAGTTTGATACTACTTTTAACTTTATTTCTCCTGAAGAACTTAAATTGCCCGAATCTTACAAGATATTTCTTGAAAACCTCGGGCTGAAATATTACGAACATAAAGACTTTACTGATATTATTTCAAGAG
>CP070654.1:460448-467929 GCA_020354785.1 Bacteroidales bacterium | reverse complement strand
TGAATGTTCACAGGGCTGTAATTGAAAACAAAGAGAAAGAATCAGGGATAACAATTCACTATGTTAATAAAAAATATGATGAAGGAAATATAATTTTTCAAACCAGATGTAGTGTTGACGAGGCTGACACCCCTGAATCACTGGCTGATAAGGTTCATAAGCTGGAATACAGGTATTATCCTGAGATAATTGAGAAGCTTATTACGGATTCGGCCGGGTAGCAGTGTGAGAAAAAGGTATACAATCCTAAAATGACGATAATCTCCGCACAGTAACTGCTTTTACAGAATCAAAAGCCTGTTTATTTTCCTCTTTTACCGGTTCTACCGGTGGAGCCTCCACTTTGAAGGGATCTATAGGTCCGTTATTCTTATAAAACCTGAAATCAAGGTGAGGGCCTGTGGATAATCCCGAACTTCCGACATAGCCGATAACATCTCCCTGTTTAACATAAGCACCTTTTTTTATCCCTTTTCTGTACCTGCTTAGATGAAGGTAAGACGTGGAATAAACGCTGTTATGCCTGATTTTAACCATACGGCCTGCACTGTTATCATATGCAACTTTTATTACTTTTCCATCTCCTATGGACTGTACAGGTGTCCCGACCGGCGCACTATAATCAACACCATAATGAGGTCTGCGTATCTTGAGTATAGGATGCAGCCTGCTATGAGAATATTTTGAACTTATACGCGAATATCTTAACGGAGATTTTAAAAATACTCTTCTCAGGCTGTTTCCATCCAGATCATAATAGCTTTCTATACTATCCTGTACAAATGGAATTGCATAATAATCATTTTGCGCATGCCTGAAATATGCCGAATGAATTTTTCCCAGGCCTGCCACAATTGTATCAATATAATGCTTATCGTATATAACCCTGAAACTGTCGCCAACCTGTAATTCGAAAAAATCAATGGTCCATGCATATATTTCCGATAGCTCTATGGCCAGCTCAGGTTCCAGATTCTTATCCATTATTGCATTCCACAGTGATGACTTGATTGTTCCTGTTGCAGTCTTTGTAACAATGTTTACATTCTTTTTTCTTGCCTCTATAGCAACACTATCGGTTAAATCAAACAAAATATAGTCCACAGGTGTATGTTCGTAGACAAAATACCTTACTTCATACAAAGTGTCAACTGACAAAAACACAGTATACCTGTTGCCATGACGGATTTTTCTCAGATCGAATATACCCTTGGATTTTTCCAGAATTTTATTAAAACAACCGTCAGGAAGATTATACCCGGAAAGAATCCCGGACAGGTTCTGGTTTTTTGATATTCTTCCATATTCAACATAGAATGAATCAACAGGAATGCCATAAAGTCTTTTTACAGGCTCAGCAGTTTCAACCGAATCATAATCAGCAGAAATTACAATCTCACTCTTTAGTCTCTTTTTTACTGAAAAGAAATACAACAGAAGAAGCAGGAATATGATTAATATGACAATTAAGCCTGCATTTCTCTTTCTTTTATTCATATTTAGGCGATTACTACATTTATTATCTTGTTTTTGATTATTATGACCTTTTTTACCTGCTTTCCGGCCAGCCATTTCTCTGCACTTTTATGTTCAAGTACTGTCTTTTCAATCTCTGCATTTTCCATGTCTAATGGCAATTCAACCCTGAACCTTAATTTTCCGTTAAATGAAACAGGATATTCGAAGGTGTCCTCTATAAGATATTTTTTATTGTATTCCGGGTACAGTTCTTTACTGATACTTTCCTTATGGCCATATAATTCCCATAATTCTTCACATAAATGTGGCGCAAATGGTGATAATATCTTAATAAATGTTTGTGCCGTAGATTTATTTACCCTGCCTTTTTTCATACAGGTATTAGTAAATACCATCATTTGCGAAATAGCTGTATTAAACCGTAAATTCTCAATATCCTGCTCAACTTTCTTTATTGACTGGTGCAATATTTTAAGGATCTCAATATCTTCCTCATCATCGTGAATATTTTTCAGGCTGGCAAAAAATTTATAAACCCTGTTTAAAAAACTAAATACTCCTTTTACTCCATTTTCTGACCACGGTTTCACCTTGTCCAGAGGGCCCATAAACATTTCATACAGCCGCAGACTATCGGCTCCATAGGCTTCAACGACTCTATCGGGATTAATTACATTACCTCTCGATTTGCTCATCTTCTCCCCGTCCTCTCCCAGTATTAATCCCTGGTTTATCAATTTTTTAAAAGGTTCCTTAGTAGTAACAAAATCTAAATCATAAAGTACTTTATGCCAGAACCGGGCATACAGTAAGTGCAGGACAGCATGTTCCACGCCTCCAATATATAGATCAACGGGCATCCAGTATTTTTCAGCAGCCTTTGACCAGGGTTCCTTATCATTAGCGGCATCGCAAAAACGCAAATAATACCAGCAGCTGCCGGCCCATTGGGGCATTGTATTAGTTTCTCTTTTTGCTTTTTTGCCTGTTTTAGGGTCAGTAAGGTACAACCATGAGTCAATATTAGCCAGGGGTGATTCACCTGTTCCTGAGGGTTCATATTTATCTACTTCGGGTAAGGTAACCGGCAATTCATCCTCATCCAGACACCGTACCGAACCATCTTCATACTTTAATACCGGAAACGGTTCCCCCCAGTAGCGCTGACGCGAAAAGACCCAGTCCCTTAATTTATAATTAACCTCTCTCTTTCCAAGTTTCCTTTCTTCCAGCCAGCTTGTCATTTTTGCTATTGCATCTTCCTTCCCCAGGTCATTTATGAAACCGGAATTAACATGTATGCCATCGCCTTCAAATGCTTCTTTTTCTATATCCCCGCCTTTTAAAACTTCAATAATCTCCAAATCATATTCCTTTGCAAATTCCCAGTCACGCTGGTCATGTCCCGGCACAGCCATAATAGCCCCTGTGCCGTATGATATAAGAACATAATCTGCCACCCAGATTGGAATTTCCTGGTTATTAACAGGATTTATTGCGTATGTTCCGGTGAATACTCCTGTTTTCTCCTTACTCAAATCTGTCCTTTCCAGATCAGATTTTCTTGATGCATTTTCTATATAATTATCGACCGCCTGTTTGTACTGTTTTGTTGCTATCTCAGCAGAAAGTTTATGTTCCGGTGAAAGAACCATATAGGTCGCGCCAAAAAGTGTATCCGGCCTTGTAGTAAACACTTCAATTACTTCGTCAAATCCTTTAATTTTAAAAATTACAGATGCCCCCTCAGATCTCCCGATCCAGTTTCTTTGCATTTCTTTGATGTTCTCGGGCCAGTCAAGTTCATCCAAATCTGTAAGCAACCGTTCTGCGTATTCGGTAATTTTAAGCATCCATTGCTTCATCGGTTTTCGAATAACCGGGTGCCCTCCTAACTCGGATTTCCCGTTTACTACCTCTTCATTTGCCAGTACAATCTTTAATTCCGGGCACCAGTTTACATATACCTCATCTTCATATGCAAGACCTTTATTATATAGTTTAGTAAAAATCCATTGTGTCCATTTATAGTAGTCAACATGACTTGTAGCTATCTCACGGTCCCAGTCATATGCAAATCCAAGTGACTGCATCTGTCGTTTAAAAATCTGAATGTTTTTTTCAGTAATATCATGAGGATGAGTGCCTGTTTTAATAGCAAAATTCTCTGTAGGCAGGCCAAAACTATCCCACCCCATAGGATGCAGCACATTAAGACCTTTCATCTTTTTATAACGGCTGACAATATCAGTAGCTGTGTATCCTTCCGGATGTCCGACATGCAAACCGCTTCCCGAGGGATATGGAAACATGTCGAGTACATAAAACTTTGCTTTTGAGTGGTCAATTTCTACCTTAAAAGTCTTTTTATCTTTCCAGTACTTCTGCCACTTCTTCTCAATGTCTCCGAAATTGTACTTCATCACAGTGAAATTTTGTAATTCTCAAATCAAGCAACAAAAGTAAAAAAATTGATTAATTAAAGAAGTCCGATTTATAAATAATAATGAACGATGTTGAAAATAAAGCCAGGCTTGACCTAAGCTCATACCCGGGCGTTTAATAAATATACTTTAACAAATAAATATGTAGTTTATTTTATTTGTATTATTGTCCGGCAAAGGGTAAATTTGTGTAAGATGTTTTTCTTACCTGGTCCCGTAGTTTAACAGGATAGAACGTGAGATTCCGGTTCTCATGGTAGGGGTTCGAGTCCCTTCGGGATCACCTTAATGGATAGCCGGCTTATTTTCGCCGGTCTATTTTTTTCTAACATGCTATAAGTCATATCTACTTAATAGTAACCTGCAAGGAAAAGTATACTAAGAAGTCTTAAAAGTTGCCCTGGAGGAATGATATTTTGAGAGTATTGATTATATGAATAACGTTTTAACATTTAAGATTAGAGTCCAGCTCAATCTTGCTCTAAGTGCGATTTCCGGGGAGACATATTTATCTAATTAAGTATTTCAAAACTTACTAAAATAATTTATAACCGGGCGGTACCTTTTCAATCTTTACGTAATTAACTTAAGTATGGGACTAATTAAATCTTTCTTTATATCCTAAATTAAAACAAACAATATTATTGTACCTAAGTCCCATGTTAATAGGCAAGTAAGGGAGCAGAAAACAAAATAATGATAAATATAAAATTTATCAAGATACAATTTCTCTATTACATAAAAAGGGAAATAACGGGTTGATTGGGTGATGACAGTAATAGACTCTTAAATCATTTATGGTTTATTGATCCCTTTTTCATTTATCTCATTTCTATTGTACAAAATTATTGTTCAATGTTTTATTACCCATTGATAAAAGCAGGAAATCAGACTAATTATTGGAAGAACAGGCAAATAAAATCTAATAAAAGGCCTAGGGATTGGATTTGAGTTTCATCCTATATTATTGTTTTGATAATATAGGCAGAAAAGTTTTCTCTTATTGATTTTCTGTAACCAATAAATAATTAAAGATTTAAATAAAAAACCTCATCATTTATCTAAAATGTTAAATTATTGGATAAAAATGATGTTATATTAATAACTAAAAATTTTTATGGCTATGAAAAAAAATAGTTTTAGACTTATTACTTTTTTATTTAGTGGTTTTATTATTACCACTGCATGCATTCTAATTGCACTTATAACCGCTTGTTCGAAAGATACTGACGACAATTATCCTGTTTCTGGTGAAAATGGAATAGCGGATGAAATACAGCATGTGCCGTTTTTCTTTGTTGAAAAAGGCGATTCTGTACCAAAATATATCTGGAGAGATATGCCTATTTTCGAAGATACAACTATTGAGGTAGTTGTTTCCAGCGAAGACCTTGATAAAATAAATGGATCAACTCACAAAAGTACTTCCTATTATAGTTCGTATATTACTGATCTATATATTCAAAATTCAAGAGATGCAACTGGACATCCCCCTGCAATGTACACAAAACTTTGGTGTAATGACGGAAATAAGACCGGTGACCTTAACGAAGGAGCTGGCGGCAATTTCATTTATTTATGGTATACAAGAATGACTGAGGCTTGCCCATATGGTATTACTAATTTATATCTTCATGCGGGGGGTCAATATCCTAATCCTAATCCAGTATTTTACTATAATTATACCATTGTTAGAAATTGTCAGGATCGTGGTTATCCGGGTATTGATTTAAATGATAAAGCTGGGGGGGATTATATTTATTTATTTGAAAAAAGAATGGGATCTCCAGGTCAGATCAAAGAAATTGCCCTGGTATCTACTACCTCAAGTACACCTGCTTTACCAGATGGTTGGGCGTGGGTTACAGATGATGGAACTGATTATGGCACAAAAGTTAATTTAAATCAGGGCGCTGGTGGAAGATATATTTATTTGAGAATTAAGAGGTGATATTTAAAAAACGAGGGTGCACAAAAAGTTAATTCTTTGCCGTTAAGTCGCTAAGGAGCAAAGATTAAATTGTTTATACCCGCTTGCGTCGGGTAGGTTCTGAACATTGTCACTTTGCGTCTTAACGGTTTTGAAAAAGAATACAGGATCGAGGTGGATCCCCTGGCCTTACTTAGGCATTAATATATTTCTAATTTTACAAGAGTCATACATGCACGAATTTCCAAGTACAATCCTGCGCTGCTGACGCTTCAACGTACTACAACAAATTGCTTACACTATGCAGGTTACGGGTATATTCGAAAGTAAAATATTTTTTATTAAATTTATATTTTTGGACAACATAGTAGTAATAAAATCCCGCACAGCGCAAGGAATCGAAAGTTATGGGCCATATTAAAAACACATGAAATATAGATTCTTCATAGTAATTTTGTCAATAATGATTAGTCATGAGACATTATCTCAAAAGGACTCTACGCATTTTACCCGCAATCTCATATATTTGGAAGTGGCTGGAGTTGGTGGATACGGTTCAGTTAATTACGAAAGAGTAATATATAGCAAGAAATATTTAATGCTTGCAATGAGATTTGGAATGAGTTCTTATCATATAAAAGATTATACAAATAAATTCAATCCTGATATACTAATTCCTTTATCTATAAATGGATTTTATGGTAAAAATCATAAAATTGAATTGGATGTTGGACAAACATTTGCAAATATTGTTCACGCTGACTTATCAGGTTTTAAGCCAGAAAGAATTACAAATTTTCACACTAATTTTTCTGTTGGATACCGGTATCAAAAAAACACAGGTGGAATAGTTTTTCGTTGTGCTTATAATTTAATAATAGAGTTTAATAGATATTTCAGGCATTGGGCTGGTATTTCTTTTGGATATTCGTTTTAAAATAGTTTTTAATGAAAAAATCAATTGTTTTATATCTTATTCTTCTCATCATCATTTCTTGTGAGAAAGAAGAATTCAATATTGTAAATCTCAATGGAAATAGAATAACAGCTTTGGGTCATGCAGGTATGGGAATTGGAAATACCTATCCTATGAATAGTTGTGAATCAATTTTGAAATGTTTAAATCTTGGGATGGACGGTACTGAGCTGGATGTTCAAATGACTAAAGATAGCGTTTTGGTAGCATATCACAACCAGGAACTTTCCGACAATACAAATTTAAAAGGACTTATCAATTCTTTAGATTGGTCTGAACTGAATAATGCGCATTACAATCAAGCTCCATATTTGAACTATTCTATTATCTCATTGGAAGAACTGTTCACTAACATTGCAAATCCTCAAGAGTATAAGTTTACATTAGACTGTAAATTATACTCTGACAATAATAATATTAGCCAATTTTATGAATCCTATATAAATGCTGTAATTAATATTGTTCAAAAATTTCAAATAGAAAACAATATTTACATAGAATCTCAAAGTGTTGAATTTCTAACATTATTTAAGAATAAAAAGCCCGATTATAAACTTTTTATATATCCATCGTCATTTGAATCTGGTTTAGATGTAGCTATTTCCTTAGGTTTATATGGCATTACAATATCGACACAAAAAATTACAAAAGA
>CP070654.1:452753-460348 GCA_020354785.1 Bacteroidales bacterium | reverse complement strand
GTTGAACACATCAGATAACTTAATCGTAATTGTACTGTTAGCAGGATTGGGATAAATATTGCACAAGCTAAGGTTTGAATAATCTACAGAAGAATGATTTACACCTTCAGCATCTGTAGTGTCTGTCCATGGTGACAGATATGCACCACCAATTATTTCCCGGGTTATTCCGGGACCTGACCATGCTACCGAGACATTGTCTTCTCCCTCTGCTTCTTTATGGACTATTTCAATATAATACCGGTTCTCTGAATTTAATATTATAGTATCTGATTGCTGTTCTGCATATTTGTCCCACTCCCGTATATCAGTCCATCCCGGAACAATAGCTATTTTATTTCCAGCAGAAGGGTATATATCTTCACTCAGCCATAATTCGCAATTATCGTTACCTGCAATCCAGAATATATATTCTCCGCTAACTTTCGGATGAATAAATCCGCGTATGCGTGATCCATATTCATCAGCTACATTAACTGGTGCTTCCAGCCTGCTAAGTTCTTCAATATAGGCCGGACTTGCCGGGAAACTGTCATTTGTAACCAGGTCTCTTACTGAAGATCCTGCAATCGGCAAATAATATTCCCTGATAATACTTCCGGTTGCCCCTTCGTCGCTGCAACTCAAGGCTCTTGTATCATCACCGCTGATTTCCATAAAGTCAATATTAGCCAGTCCCTCCGAACTGGTAGCCTCAAGCCTGACATCAGCAATTCCCCCACTTACATTAATATTTTTTGAAACAACACTCCATGTTGTCCATAGCCCTGTACCCGGGAAGTTTATGCCTGTAGCCAAATCCTGCCCGTTTACAATTAATTTCGCCGGCCTGCTGCCGGAACCGTTAGCAAACCTCCAGGTAAAAGTATAAGTAGTATCTTTCGGGAAATCAACTTTCCAGTTTATTCCTGTACTCAGTGCATTAGTTGTGTTAATAAATCCATCGCCGGTAAATCCGCCATGATTATTATCAATTGTGCCGTCAGCACTGCAATATCCAACTCCGTATTCCTGGATAGTTGCCGGAGCACCTCCGGCAGTTAAAACAATTATATTTATGTCTGCCGAAATACCTGATAATCCTTCATTATCAGTGGCAATTGCTGATAAATTATAATTTTTCCCTGCTACATTATACCACATAATACGGTATGGAGGTATACTATCCTCACCAATCTTATCTTCTCCGGCAAAGAATTCGACCTTTTTAATATTTCCGTCAAAATCCTCGGCAACTGCACTAATAAAAATATCACAGCCATTCTCAAAAATTGTACCTGCAGATGGAGCAACAATATTAACTTCAGGTGCCAAATTTTCCAGCAGGTTTGAAGAATATATTTCAAATTTCTGATATGAGCTGTCAACATAGGTTCTCTGAAATAACGGTATACCGTTACCGGTTAATCCGCCGTCAACTTCAATTGCTTTACTGCTGTTTCTGTTAATAATGCTATAAAGCCCTTTGCCAATGAAATTAATACTCCATTGCTGATTATCGGCTCCTGTATATGCTGATTGAATAATGTCTTCACCTTCTTCAACTGATCCGCCTTCAACCGTCATTGCCAGTCCGCTTTTTTCATTTATTATACTATAAAAGATGCTGTCTGTGTTGGAAATATTCCACGACTGGCTGCTTGTTTTCTGTAATTGCTGCTGGATCAGGGATGCCCCTTCAGCAGTACTTCCTTCTGAAATATCCAGAACTTTACTGCTATGGCTGGCAGTTATGACATACTGGCCATCAGATAGTATTCCTCTGCCTTCTCCCGGATCTGTATTGTTGAGGTACTCTTCAATATTTGTATACCCATCTTCATCAAGATCTGTATTCTGGTCACTGATGTCAAAGGGATTTAATCCGTAATAAAATTCCCATTTATCAGGCATACCATCCAGGTCAGTGTCAGGTTCGGTCTTGCCAATGTTAATATTACCGACGCCATTCATAGGAGCATCAAACTCATTGGATACGTGCTCACCCATTATTCCCAAAGATGTTAATTCAAGTATAAACCGCGTGTCAACTTCATCGCGGGCAGGAAGTGAGGCTCCGGCTTCCGAGACGATTAAATTATAGGCATCTCCCGGACTTAATAAAGTTACTGCCGGATAATCATAGGGAGTGGTTTGCCAGTCAACTGTCCCATAAGATGCCTGTGAGATAACGGCACCGTTCAGAATACCGTCCTTGTCAGAGTCAGAATAATTTTCAGAAGCATAAATATGGAAGTTTAGATTGCCCCGGGTAAAGGGTGCCGATCCTGAATTCGGGCCATAGATAAAATAATTGTTCTGAACATTTGCATAAGAATCTGCATCAGAATCACCCAGTATATAAGCTGCTTCATTCCAGTTATATACAACATTGTTTACAAACTGGTTTACTCCTTTAACCTTGGGATTACGTGTATTATTATCTATATAAAGATTACGCAGCAGGCTTACTCCTCCATTTGTTTCAATAAGTCCTCCGCATGAATGATCAATAAGTCCCTGTCCGAGAATAGAGTTTTGTATGGTTATATTTGTTGGCTCTGTTCCTGTATGACTTTCATTCCAGCGAATAGAAAAATTCTCATCTTTTCCCCATGATACGGACATATGGTCAAAAATCATGTTACTTCCATTTGCAATAGTAACGGCATCGGTATCGTAAGTACCATTTACACCCTGGCGCACCCGCAGGTAACGGCATATAGTATTATCGGCACCGGAAAACGACAAGCCGTTTCCGTAAATTACAACTCCGTCACCCGGGGCAGTCTGGCCTGCAATAGTAATATTACTCGACACCACTATGCGATCGGTTATGTTAATAATCCCCGAAACATCAAAAACAACAATACGGTTACTCTGGCTTACAGCGTCACGGAATGAGCCCGGTCCGTCATCATAGAGATTGGTCACGTGATATACAGTACCACCACGTCCTCCTGTTGCAAATCGCCCGAAACCTTCAGCTCCCGGAAAGGCAAGCTGCTGTGCTGTTAGATAGCCCTGGCTAATAAATGACAGTAATAGTACTGCTTTCAGGCATCCTGCCTTTATTTTATTTGCTTCTCTTTTCATATGTAAATATTTGTAAGACATGCAACTAATAATATTATCACCAAATGTCATAAAAATAACAAATATTCTTGAAATTCATAAGTTTTGAAAATTTTGTATATTTGATTATTATTAATCCTTAAAACTCTTAAGTTATGTCAAAATTTACTACTACAAAATGTATATTATTTTTGATTGCTTTGCTGGTTTATATATTTCAAGGCAATATGTATGCACAGGATTACGACTTCGAGGAAATTGCTGACCAGGGCGGCCTTGTTGTCATGGAAGCAGAGAACTTCTCTGAAAATTTAACCCGGGATGGTGTAACAACATGGGAACTTGTTACAGAGCCCGCTGGATTTTCCGGGACAGGCGCGATGCAAGCACAACCTGTAGATGGCCCTCATTACGCTGATACAGCAAATGCACGTACAAACTCACCCGTCTTAACTTATAAAATTAACTTTATCGCAACAGGAATTTATTATATCCAGGTACGTGCACTACATACAGAAGCGGAGGCTGGAGGAGATGATTCCTTCCATGCAGGACTGGATTATAATTTACCTGGTTCAGCAATGGCAATAGCCCGTGGTTCAAGTATTTACGACCAATGGTACTGGGTAGATACAGCTATGAGTGGTGAAAAACCGTATGTTGAGGTTGGTGCAGCCGGTGTGCATGAATTTAATGTATTTATACGTGAATGCGGTTTTTATATTGACAAGATTGTGCTGGCAAGGAATCCGGATTACCTGGCAGAATTTTTTAACGCCGGGCTTGGTCCTGATGAAACCCTGAGACCTTCAGGTGTAGAATCACAGGTAATTGATAAGTTCGGATTATCTCCCTGCTATCCGAATCCTTTTAGTTCCAGTACAACAATATCTTATAACCTGATTAATTCAGGAAATGTAAGCTTAAGCGTTTATGATGTACTTGGGCATAAGGTTGCAACCTTTGTTGACGGTTTCAGAAATGCCGGGGGACATGAGTTTATATTTAATGCAGATAATGTAAATAACCGCCGTTTAGCAGACGGAATATATTTACTTGAACTAAAAGCAGGTAACCAAAATAGCAGGATAAAAGTACAGTTAATGCGTTAATCTCCTTCCAGAATACCGGGGGGATTAATTCATAATACTGTTATATGACATGCTGTAGATGTTTTTTGCAGATATAAGCTCTTTATGGCTGCCTGACTGTTCGATTTTTCCTTTGTTGATAATATAGATTCTGTCAGATTCCTTTGCTGAGCTTATATTATGGGTCACAAGTATAATCATTGATTGACTCCTGTATTTAGTTAGAACATCCAGGGTAAATATTTCAGTTTCCCTGTCCATTGATGACGTAGGTTCATCAAGCAGTAAAACCTGTGGATTACGGTAAAGTGCGCGTGCTATTGAAATAAGTTGCTGCTGCCCGGCTGATATATTAATACCGTCTTCACCAAGCATAGTTAAATAATCCCGGGGGAATTGCATAATATACCTTTCGAATCCGAATCTTTTACAAAATTTTAAAACATTTTGAATTTCTTCTTTATCATTTGAAAGGCAAATATTTTCAATCACAGACCCGCTAAAAAATACAGGCGCCTGCGGGACAACAGATATACAGGTTCTTAGATCACGGATATATATTTCTTTTATGTCTGTATTATTTATCAGATATTTACCTCTCTCGGGATAATAATATCTTTGAATGATATTTAAAATTGTTGTCTTTCCGCAGCCGTTCTCTCCGAATAATGTTATCATCTCTCCTTTCCTGATTTTAAATGATACATCTTTGAATAATTGTTTTCGTCCCGGAAAACGAAAAGATATATCCTGAAAAGCCAGTTCCAGAATCTCTTTTAATGGCTTGTGAATATTAATATCCGTTCCATACTCTTTTCTCAATCCTGCAAATTCAAACATACGGTCAAAAGCAATACGTGCCCCCTGCAGCTGAAGATTGGCAAATGCCAGTGTGGCTATTGAAGGGAGCATAGCTGATGATATACCCAGAATAGCCGTTAGTACTCCTATGGTAATTATATTATTAATTACCATCATAGAATTCACAGATAATAATGCAATGGAAAATATTACTCCTGCAGTGTCAGTTAAAAATCCGAGGTTAATGTTTGTTTTACCCAACTTAAATATTGTATACTGGTAGAAACCAAATACCAGCTTGTTGATATCTGAAAAAAAATCTTCTTTATTTGTGCTTTTAATAATATCTATGCCCTGGATAGAGTTTATGTAATTACTCTGGCTTTTTGAATGAGCTTCCATAACAGCCCTTTGTTTTATTACTATCTTTTCATGAAATAACCAGGCAATTAAAAAATATACGGGCATTGCAGAAAGAACAATTATTCCTGACCATAAAGAATATATAAAAATTACTGCCCCTGACACAATCAATATTAATAAATTAAGAATCAGAGAATTAATTATATAGGCTATAGTTTGCTGGATTGTTTTTGTATCATTCATCCTGGCTACCAGGTCACCTGTCAGACGGCCATCAAAGAAAGATTTTGGTAACCTTAGCAGGTTTGAATAAAAACGGTTAATAATACGTATATTAAATTCCCTGCCCTGCTTGATCCCAAAAAACCTGTGGATATATAATAACCCTGCACGGACGAACAAAAGAAATATTATTAAAATTAATCCGGTAATCAGCTCATTCTTCCTGGAATTTGGTAATATATCGTCTATCAGTTTTTGTGAAAAAACAGCTAATACCAGTCCTAATACTGAAATAATAATTCCAAGAAAAAGGGAAGCTGACAGTATATTGATATCGCTTTTAATTAATTCTTTAAGCCATAAAAGTTTTAGAGCTCTTGTCTTTTCCTTTCTGATAAAATCTTTGCCCGGATATAATTTCAATAATACTTTTGATTGCCAGAATTCATCAATTTCTTCACGTGTATATTCTTCAATACCAGTTGCCGGATTGCCAATAATATATTTATTTTCTTTTCTCCCGTAACAAACAACATAATGGTTATATTTATTCTCAATGTTAATATGCAGAATTACAGGATCAGTTACTTTATTAAGATATTTAATATCTGCCTGGAGACCCTGGGCAATAAATCCGCTCTGGCAGGCAGCCTGATACAGTCCGAGCATTGTTGTTCCCTGTTTACTGGTACCGCTTAACTCTCTGAGTTTTTCCGGCTTTTCCTTACCCCCGAAATAATTAATAATACTAATTAAACAAGCTACACCGCAATCAGAATAATCCTGTTGTTTCATAAAAGATTTCTTTATTGCCCTGTAATCCATCTTTAATGTTTACTTATTATTTCCTGTTAATTATATTTTAATATTGTCTCTGCACTAACCTCTCCCCTGAATATTTTTAAGAGATTATGGTCTTTGCAATAAATGAAGGTCTGCGGAATTGTTATAGTTCCAAAAACAGATGTAATAACCCCGTAATCCTCATATAATATTTCTATCTGCGGATATTTATATAATTTATATTTTTCTGAGAACCGTCTTAATAACTTAACCGGCTGATCAGATATTAAAAGTATATTAGTATCAGTAAATGAGCCGGCATTCTTAATTATACTTCCAATCCCGTAAATGCAATAATGGCATTCAGAATCAAAAAACATTATAACAGTTGAATTTCCATTACTTATCCTTGCAGGGCACAACTTTTCTCCATCCAGATTATAAAAACAAAGATCGGGCAACTTCCCTCTTTTTCTGGCAATCTCATTTTTATAAATAATACCTGAGTATATTTTATAAAAAAGATAACTAACAATAATAAGGCTGATACCCAACATTATGAATGTAAAATTCCTCTTCAAACTCATACATTAAGAAAAATAAACGTTCAGAAACATTATTAACATAATCCATATTAACAGACACAAGCCATATGTACTAATTGAAAAGTATAACATTCTGACAGGTCTGCTCTTTAAAACTAAAGACAGACCATAAGCCAGTACAAAGAAGTAGGTGATTGTAAAAACGTTTGCCAGTTTTAATGGGTAAATCAGCCATGTATCAATACTGCCGGTATTAACTAAATTTAATATTGAAAGAGGGTAATAGTTATATATATCAACAAGTGTATTTAGATCAAATAAAAACAAAGTAATAATCCTTATCATCTGCCCAATAATAAAGACTGACTCTGCCATTAATACTACATGAAAGATTTGTTTAACACTTAATTTATATTCTTTAAGTATCAGACCAATTTCAATACTCAGTGTTATAAAGAATAATTTAACAAGTAACAAAGCTGGAATAAGAAGGTAACCAATCCATTCATATTTGCTCCTGTTATTAATAAGTTCACTAATTCTGCCAGGCTCTAACAAATCAGAGTAAGTATTGAAATATATAGTGTCAGAAATAATTACTTTATTTAAAATCAGGGCATTAACAATTAACACAGACGAAAACAGGATAAACACAAGGCACTTATCAGCCTGTTTTATTATGTATGTAAAATATCTCATTATTCACCCGGGAATCGCTTGCTTTTAAAATAACCGG
>CP070654.1:445015-452653 GCA_020354785.1 Bacteroidales bacterium | reverse complement strand
TGGGTACTGGTCTGACGGAAATCTGGCAAACGAAGGCGAAGTAATAAGACTGGAACACAGAGCCGGTATAGTGCTTGATTACCTGCATTATCTGCCTGATGAACCATGGCCTGTACTGGCAAATGCCGGTGATGTATTAATGCTTGCTTCCTCTGACCTTGACAACCATTTTGCCGGTAACTGGACTGTTGCATCTTTTAATGATCTTGTGACGGGTGTTAATGATTATTATATCACCCGTCCTTTAATCTTATATCCAAATCCTGCTGATGATATAATTTACCTGAAAGCTCCTGCCTATCCTGAATTTTTTGTTGATATTTACTCTATAACCGGAAAATTATTAGACAGGAAACAACTCGATGCCAGTGGTTTTACCAGCATAGATCTTACAGCTTACTCCAATAGCATTCTCATTGTGAAAGTTGGAGATATTGTTGAGAAGGTTATCCTTTCAGGTCACTGATTATTTCATAAAATCAATTAACATAGTCAACTACCCTGATTACATCTTTACGCTCTATCTCTCCATTAATTAACATGGAATATACTTTTGCCACCTTTTTAAATATATGAGATTTGAGGTGCAACTCATCATACCAGTCTTTCTGACCTTTGGCTACACCCCGGCAGTCAATGTGGTATACATTCTTAAAATTACCAGCTATACTTTTAAGCATTTCATTAAACTCAAAAATCATGGCTTTAATAATCTTCCTTTGTTCTTCTTTATTAGTTATACCCTTTATTAACATGGGTCTTGCCAGCCATTTACCCGTATCAACAAATGCATTGATAAAATATTGTAAAGGATACCTTAAACTGAACCTGTTTTTAAGTGAGGGAATAGCATAATCATAACCCTGGGTAATGATCATCATATCTGTTAAATCACTTTTTGCAATTGAGTATAATATCAGGTAATATTGAGCTTTTAATGTTATTAAAAAAGAATGGAATTCTTTTAATAAATACCTTTGTCCATCAAATATTTCCTGTTTGTCAGTACCTGTTAATTCTTCAAACCTGTCAAGTTCTTTAACTGATTTATACTTAATGTTATCCTGTTTATCTTTTGATACCATTACAGCGATTTTATTTCCTCCGACCATATCATTTCCCCCGCCACTCATAAGAAATACGTCAGGAGTATGTACTGAAAGCTCTTCTATATATGTACCCTCGTAAATTATATTGGTTATCCAGTCTCCTCCATAAGCAATTGAATAAATTGCATAATTACATCTTTTTAGCAGCCAGTCGATAATATCCTTTACATCTATTGGAAATTGAAACCATGAATCTCCCTCGGATAAAATCACTTTGTTAGTTTTATTATCCTTATTTCTGAATCCCCTGTCAATTTTTTTATAGTACTTTTTTGTTCTTTTTTCCGTGCTTTTCTGGTTTAATTCTCCCAGTTTTCCTGTTTAAGCGTCGGACTGCTCCAGTAAGGAGCTTTCGTTCATATTATAAATACGTTTTATCATTTCCCTTAAGTCAGAGAATTTCAGATTTATATCCTCTTTGAATAGTTCCTGGAACCTGCCCTCTTTTTCAAACCTGAGAGGTTCTTTAAGGGCAAAATCAATTAATTTTTTCTTTTCTTTTTTTTTCATGGTGTTGAATGTTTTAATTGTACAGGTTTTTGATTTATTGCGCCTTTAAAAAATTGGGAATAGATATAGTATTGAACGCTGATTATTTATTAGTTGTCCCGGCTTCAAATATTATAAGTAAGCCGGCTAATATTAAAACGAAAGTTCGCATATATTTCATTTGAATTATAAATATTTTCAAAATTAAAGTTTTATGAATATTTTCTTTTTGTAAAGCAAATAAGCCGGCACAAAATTGACTCCTATAAACAAGAGTGCATAAACCAGGCTTAGAAATTTATGTGAAAAGAATGAATGATCTGCCAGGTTAACAAAATGCTCATTTAATCCGGCATCCGCAAAGGGCAAATGATAGAAAATAAAAGCAAATATATCAGCCAGCACATAAACTGTTATTGCATTGGCACCGAAAACAATACCGATACGGGCAAATTTGTCATATTTCAGCGTATCGACCAGGTACATACCTGCTGCCAGCGTTATCATTGCTAACCCGCCTGTAAACATTACATATGAGCTGGTCCACAAATTCTTGTTCAGCGGGAAATCCCAGCTCCATATATAACCCACTATACATGCTGTAAATCCAAGAGTAAACAACCATATTACCTTCCGGTCCTGCGATATCTGGCTTAGAATTACTTTTCCGGTAAGCATACCCATAATACAGGTTCCAATTGCAGGAATGGTACTCAGCAATCCTTCGGGATCCCAGGTTTCCTGCCAGAGTTTACCTGGTAACAATTGGCTGTCAATCCATGCTGCCAGGTTTATTCCCGGCTCAAGCACAGCTGATTGATGCCCGGGTGTAGGAATGAGCGTCATTGCCAGCCAGTAAAAAATAAGGAGCCCGGCACCAGTTATTAGCTGCCAGATCCAGCGGGAATGCAGGAATAAAAGTGAACATACAAGGAATACAATAGCGATACGTTGCAGAACACCGGCATAACGCATTTCTGATAGCTTAAAGTGGTGGATGTAATTTAGTAACAACCCGACCACAAATATCTTTAAAGAACGGAATAAAATCTTACCATGCATCCTTCTTTTCGGTACTCCCTTGTGGATCAGTTTAGTGTATGCCAAAGCAATTGATACACCCACAATAAATATGAAAAATGGAAATATAAGGTCTGTAGGTGTCAGACCGTTCCACTTGGCATGCAGCAGGGGCGGATAAACATGGGCCCAGCTCCCTGGAAAGTTAACAAGAATCATAGCCGCAATTGTAAAACCGCGAAAAGCATCTAAAGAAATTAGTCGTTTAAGTTCCATTGTATTTTATTATAGTTATTATTATCCGTATCATTCAACCATACCTTCCATTGATTCTTCAAGCTGGCGTGCATATGTGAGAAACTCAGCCGTACCCATTTCCTTAAAGAATAACAGACCGTGAGTAGCCCTGATCCTGGGACTTTTATGCTGATAGAAATATATCTTGCCAAGCACGTACTGAATAGTTTTTAATTGTTCAACCCATATTTTTTGCATAAGATCACTGAACTTTCCGTCGTGCTGATAACTGGGAAACGATGCATCCACCTGGCTTAAATAACAATTTGAAAAAGCATTTTTCATTACTCCCATAGCATTTAATGATACAGGCACAATTACATTAGCTTCTGCCGGGTGAAAACGGTACCATACATTTCTATATCCCCATATCCTCAGATTTGAAAGATCTTTTTCCTTTTGCCATAGTCTGACCGCCTCTGCCATAACTTGTAATACTTTATAATGCGTATCCGGTCCGCTTCCTTCAGGATCGAGAGACAGGCTTATTACTGTTGGTTCAGTTTCTCTTAGACGGGTCAGGACAGGTTGTACATCACGACTTCGATTGGGATGTTCAGTGAAGATATCGCCCGTGTAAAAACCTAACCTCAGATGATGAACGTTTTTTGTCTGGATTCCAAAATAAGCCCATACACGCTCTTCTTCAAACTCACGTATCATGCCTTTAAGCTTTTGTACTTTTTCCGGATTCTTCTCTCCGTCGTAGCTTTTTCGTAACACAACAAGTATTTCATTTATCTGGTCTTTTAGTTCTGAGATGCTTTTAACCTTGTAAATATCTACAATGGAACGCACAATACGGTGTGACAATCCTCTACGCAATTCGTATGGTTCTCCTGATGCAACCTTTATCAGATAATGATAAACATCCTTATCCCATTTATATCTGTAGCCTGCTTCAAAGAAATCAGGATATTCGGTCATCTGTATCAGTCCCTCGTCAAGAAAGCGTTTTGTGTCATCAAGTGCTTCAACCATAAAACGGTTGGTTATTGCTGTAAACCCTGAAGTTAGAACAGAAAAATGAGCCTTGTTTGTTTCATTTCGCAGAAGACGATGGACATGAGGAAGCATTCCCAGCATGATATCATCGTGGTGAGGACCTGTATGATAGTAAACCTGGTTTACTTCCCCTGACATTCCTTTTTCGATTTTTTTAATTGTGGAGTCGATAACCGAGTTAACTGTATTTTCATTCAGATCGGGTATTAAACGGCAGTAACTGTCTTCTTTTAAATCTTCAAGTGCAAGGTGATGGGCGTATTTATCCAGCCTGACACATAAGTCCGTAACTGCCCTGTCAGTTTTTTCCTGTGTCCACTCACCACTGGTATAATATGCCTTAACAGAATCCTTTAGTAAAGATGTGGCTCCTTTTGTCAGGTAGAAGCGTGCATTTTTAAGCTTGCTTAATGCAGTGGCTGGATAAAGGTTTGAAGGGGACTGTTCAAGAGCGTCCCTTACCATTGGAGCCTTTGCTTCTCCTGCTGCTATTATAATTGCAACAGTTTCCGGATTATATGATATAGTCTCAAGTCCTATTGTTATAACAAGCCGGTTCCTGGATATTTCAATTCCCCCCAGGTCGGTAGCTGCTACTGCCTGGGTTTCGAAATTAGTAGCGGTAAGGCGTGTATTAGAATGATGATCTGATCCTTTTGTATTAAAAGCAATGTGACCATCAGGTCCTATGCCTCCAAGAAAAAAGCCAATGCCCCCCATGTTTCTGATTTGTGTTTCATAGTCAGAACACCAGTTATCAATGGTAAAAATTGATTTCTGCTGTAACTGCTCAGCTGCATTAGAAGGTTCGCGGTAACGCAGTGATAGATCTATATTAAAATCAGGGAAGACTTCGCTGTAATGCCTGCCTTCAGGGAGTATTATTTGCTCACAATCAATAAGCAGTGCTTTGTCGGGATTCAGTCCAAAGTTATTTATATAAAACCTTTTTACATAGTTACAGAAACTGTTATGCTGGGCAGAGCTTATAGGATAAAATTCATCGATTTGTACAAAACGCAGGTTTTTAAATCCTGGCTTCTTTAAATTACCAAGTCCATATCTTTCACGAACCTGTTTTCCTTCCTTACTGTTCCATTTTTCAAGAAGATAACCTGTCCATTCAATAAAATACTCGGGTGTTTTTCCGGTAGGCAGGCTGATAACACCATCCGGATTTTCAGAAACCCATTCAATAAATCGCAGGGCAGTGAGAAATCCTAAAAGCGGAAAATTTTCTACAGTAATGTAAGGGACATTAGTATTATCTGATTTCGCCCCTGTTTTTTGAGCAAATACCTGTTCTACCTTTGAAAATTCTGTTTTACTCATGCACTGTTATATACTTATAGTATTACCTTGCAATTATATTTTAATTAATAATGTTTAGCGTAATTAATATTAAATTCCTTAAAATATAGTTCAAATTCTCTAAGCCGGCTTAAAAAATCTGAAAAGTCCCTTTTATCCTTAGCTGTCCATAAAACCTCTGATAACGCCAGTATTCTTGGAAATACCATATACTCCACCTGTTCGGGTGTCGGCATATATTCTGTCCAGACATTTGCCTGTCCACCCAGAATTTTATCCATATAAACCGTATCAAAATCCTCAGGAACCGGGTCGCAAAGATAAACTGAATCCAACGGTATATATCCTCCTATTGCCAGAGGTTCATTTTCCATATCTTCTGACTGGTAATAATCAAAATAATAACGTGAAGTCGGGGTCAGTATAACCTGGTGCCCCCTCTTTGCGGCCTTTAAAGCAATGTTTTCATCAACCCATGCTCGCCAGTGCATAACAATAGCATCTGACCGTATGTTGCCTTCGATTATTTCATCCCATCCGATAATTTGTTTCCCCTTTTTTGCAAGATGATCAGCTATCTTATTGATAAAGTAACTTTGTAATTCCTCGTAATCTTCTATGCCAAGTTCTTTCATCTGGTTATTAATCCGGGAGGACGCTCTCCACTGGTCTTTTATCGCCTCATCTCCGCCTATGTGTATAAATTTCCCCGGGAATAATGATGCAACTTCATCAAATACATTAAAGAGAAATTTGAAAGTTGTATCTTCCAGGTTATAGATGTTGGGTGATATTCCCCACCTGGTCATTACTTCTATTTTCTTGCCTGTACATCCTAAAAAAGGATAGGAGGCAATTGCAGCCTGAGAATGCCCTGGAATTTCAATCTCAGGAATGATAGTAATATTTCTGAAAGCTGCATACTCAATAATATCCTTTATTTCTTCCTGTGTATAATAGTTTCCGTAAGGAACACCGTCGTATTTATTCGGCTTTGTACTTAGATGTCCAATCACGGTTTCCTTCCTGACCGAACCTATTCGTGTAAGATCCGGATATTTTTTAATCTCTATTCGCCATCCCTGGTCATCAACAAGATGCCAGTGAAAATAATTGAATTTCAGAAATGATAAATTATCAATATATTTTTTGATAAAATCAACAGGCATGTAGTGACGTGATACATCCAGGTGCATACCCCTGTACTGAAAGCGTGGTTTGTCAGTAATCTTTACACAGGGAATGATAAAGCCATTTTCTTTTGAAAATAAAGCAAGCTGGTTGATAGTCTGGATACCATATTTCAGATCGCTTACACTGGAGGCTTTGATTTCAATGCTTTTTTTACCGACGCTGATTATGTGAGAATTTTTATCAGCAGAGGCTTCATCAGATATTACAAGATTAATTCCTTTATCTTTTTTACAGTCTTTTTTCTCAATTTTATAATCCAGGCCATATTGTCCGAGCAATAATTTTAGAAATTCCGCAGATTCAGCAGCTTCCTCTGATTGATAACAGATAGTCTCACAATCTTTAAAATTAAACTGTCCATTCATAGTCTGAATGTTGTCGGGTTTTGGAATAATTGCAGGGAACTTTACTTCCTGCGGGTTACAAGCCATTAGTAGCAAAACCATAATAATTATTGTGTTTTTAATATTCATATTATTAGCTTTTTATATTACTATATTTTACAATTTAAGAAAAAAAATTAATTTGAGCTAAATAATCAGATAAGCCTGAACTGCTCGCCTTGTTATTTATAAAGATTTTATTCTATTCAGGTGCAACAAGATTTATATATACAGGTTTGTCACGGTCACAAACGATCTGGCCGTCGCAAGGAGATGATCATTCGTGGAGGTGAAAATATCTATCCCCGCGAAATCGAGGATTTTATCTTCACCCATCCCAAGGTAGCGGAAGTAGCCGTGTTCGGTGTACCGGATGAATTTTATGGTGAACAGGTCGTAGCCTGGGTTGAACTGCATAGCGGTGAAACCATGACGGAAGATGAAGTACGTGAATTCTGTAAAGATGATATCGCCCACTTCAAGATCCCCAAATACATTCGCTTTGTTGAAGAATTTCCTATGACGGTCACAGGAAAACTGCAAAAATTCAAAATGCGAGAAGAAATGATTAAACTGCTGGAACAGGAATAAGGAAATCAGATGGCAGTAACCCTTGAAACCATTCAGCAAGCAGCCAAAAACATCCGTGGCAATATTGAAACAACGCCGTTAGTACATTCACGTACCCTCTCCCGACTCAGTGATGCAGAAGTTTATCTGAAGTTTGAAAACTTGCAATTTACTGCTTCATTTAAAGAACGCGGTGCACTGAATAAACTTTTATCGTTATCAAAGGAACAGCGTGATACAGGTATTATTGCCATGTCTGC
>CP070654.1:437257-444915 GCA_020354785.1 Bacteroidales bacterium | reverse complement strand
AATATATTTTTCACCAAAAATATAATTCAACCTTCCTATATAAGACAGCCTGGCACCATTAGCGGCACTACTTCTTGTACGCTGGACACTTTCTGAAAAACCTTCCTGCCTGTCATAGGTCGGGATGATCATATTTTCTCTTTGTGAGTTAAATCCATGACTTTCCGATTCAGACTGTTCATACACAAATAATGCCTTAATGTCATGCGCACCTATTTCTTTTGCCCATGATATACTTCCATTTAACTGATAACTCTTACCGATATCAGAGCTTTCCTGTATCTGATCGCCATTCTCTATATATGTCGGGTCACCATGTACTTCGTCAGTAATAATGTGGCGGTGACCACCCTCTGTTACAAAATCATAAAGATAGTAGGGCACCCGGTATTGCTTTCCATATGAGTTTCCCTGGTTGTAACTATATGCAAACCTTACCTTTAAATCCTTAACCCAGGGAACTCTATACTCTAAAGCTGAATTAAGATTATAATGTGAGTCTTTTGAACGGGAATAGGCATCAATCTTTTCTACCTCCAGTGGATGATTATCCACCAGCCCTCGCTGACCAACAGGCAAATCCCCTCTGTACGATGGTATCCACCGGGGAGTTTGCAGTAAGGCTTTAAATGTTCCTCTTAAGGGATCAGATTCTTTATCAAATTCATTATAAGGGCGTTGATTGTTTCTGTTGTCAATGCTGATACCAAAAGAAGTTGTCAGATTCTTTGTAATATGGGCATCAAGCCCCATTCTCAGGGTATACTTCTGAGTGTACAGATTTTTAAAATTCCCGGTTTCATAATAATATGAGCCGCCTCCATAATAACTGAGCCGGTCGCTTCCTCCGCTAACGTTCAATGTGTGGCGTGTCAGCTGTGATTTTTGCCAGGCTTGTTCAAGCCAGTTGTGATCAATAGTCTTAAAGTATTCCAGTTCATCTTCGGTGTAATAACCAGGATCTGATTCGTATCTGACAGGATCTACTATTTCAATGGCATCATTAACAAAAACAGCCTGTTCATATGCTGACATCATATCAGGTAATTGCGTTGCATCGGAAACTCCGTATGAGCCTGAATAATTAATTTTTGGTCTTCCCATCTTACCTCTTTTAGTCGTAATTAAAATTGCACCTCCGGCACCCCTGGCTCCATAAACTGCTGCAGAAGCATCTTTCAAAACCGAAATACTTTCAATTTCCGTTGGATCGAGAACATCAAATCGTTCCTGTCCACCGTTTTGTTCATCGTATATTATACCATCAATTACAAATATTGGCTCTTCATTATTCCATGATGATGAAGTTCTGATCTTAACACTTGTGCTTGACCCTGGTTTTCCTGATGACTGGCTTACCCGCACACCGGCAAGCCTGCCTTCAAGCAGCGTAGATAAATTTGCTGCCGGCAGCTCTTCAATTTCTTCCGCAGAAATATCCACTACGGAACCCACAAGGTTAGCTCTTTTTACATCACCATACCCGATAACAACGACCTCATCCAAACTTGTAATATCCTCTTCCAGGACCACATCAATCTCAGTCTGATTTCCTGCTGCAATTTCCTGAGTAGCCATTCCCAGAAAAGAAAAAACCAGGATGCCATCAGCAGGAACATCTGAAATAGAATAGTTACCATTCCCGTCTGTAATTATCCCCTTAGTACTACCTTTAATAATAACGTTCACTCCCGGAAGCGGTTCTCCGGATTTATCTTTTACCAGTCCTGTAATTGTAACCTGGGCCAATACCTGGCAGGTTGTAAACAGGATAAGTGAAAAAATTAATAGACTTTTATTCATTCGTTTAAAATTTTATAATTATGAACTTATTAGTTAATTAATATTGATTCAGGTTTTATTCTTCAGCATTATTTTTCTCTTGTTTTCAATCCATCCGGCATAGGTTAAATTATTTATGTTTTTATCATTTTTAAAGAACAAACTGGCAATGTACCCGACAACAAAAAGAACAATATGACTGTAAACTCCAAGCATATACTTATGATGTGTAAAGTTATACCTTCCCAGGTCAAGCAAGAGGTGTTCTTCATCTCCTTTACCTAACTTAGTTGATGTTATCATAGCATATGCAGTGAAAATAATACATGCAGCAATTCCAATATAAACGCCCTGCCTGTTTGCTCTTTTTGTAAATATTCCCAGAAGGAACATTCCGGCAATACCACCTGAAAATATTGAATATAAAGTAAATACTATTCCCAGTACGCCTTCACCTTCCTTTTGCACATAATACATAGCAACGAAAATTGAAGCCAGTCCTGCCAGAACAATCACAATTTTGCTTACAAATACACGTTGCTTTTCCGTGCTGGAAGGTTTGAACCGTATATAATAATCTTCTGTAAATATTGCAGACAGACAATTAAGATCCGAATCCAGACTTGAAATTGCTGCGGCAAGGAGAGCAGCAAGCACTATACCTATTACTCCTGCAGGCAAGCTTGTCATTATGAAGTGAGGGAAAACAGCATCCGGTTCCATATTTGCCGGTAAAACACCCCCGCCAAGCTTATAATAGGCAAACAATGCTGTTCCAATAAACATAAATAAACCCCATACCGGAACACAGAGAAAAACGCCCATTAAAGAGGCTTTAATTGCTTTTTTATCCGACCTTGCAGTTAAATAGCGCTGGACAATAGTCTGATCAGTTCCATATTTCTGAATGGCATAGAAAATACCATTCAATACCATTACTACGAAAGTCAACTGTACGAAATTAATTTTATAAGGTCCAAACCCGGTATGCCCGTTATCATATGCAGTTTCCCATATGGCACTTAATCCACCACTTGTTGTAAATACTATAATTAGCAGGACAATAACACCGCCTGCAATAAGAGTAAATCCCTGTATAACATCCATCCAGATCACTGCCTCTATTCCTCCTATCAATGTTATAAAAAGGACTACAAATCCAATAATCCATATCATTTCAGTAGTATTAATTCCTATCATTTTTGAAAAGGCCAGTGCTATAAGAAAGAATACCGTTCCCATTTTCGAAAAATGGGCCAGAAAAAATCCTAGAGAACTATACAGGCGTGCCAGAAATCCGAACCGCTGTTCAAAATATTCGTATGCACTTATTTTTATAACATTACGGTATAAGGGCACAACAAAACCAATAAAAAATATAAGAACTACGGGAACCATTATACCCTGCATTAGTCTTATCCAGTTAGATGAGTACCCCTCGCCAGGATAAGCCAGGAATGTAATACTGCTAATCAGGGTTGCCAGGATTGACATACCTACCGCCCAGGCAGGTATTGTACCTCCGGCCGTAAAGAACTTTTTAATGGTATTCTGGTTCCTGGAAAACTTCAAGCTAATGAATATTGGCACTATCAGTGATATACCGATAATTGAATATATCCAGAAATAGTCCCAGAATTCTAACTTCAAGTTATCCATTACATTATTAATTTAATCATAAGCAATATTGTTAAAACGCTGAATATCAGGTGGAATTCCAAGATCATCAGGCCAGAAATAACTTCCCGGCTTTGTTGTCAGGCAAAGATTTGGAAATCCATCAATTTTCATGCGTATAACACCTGTATCCAGTTCCTGTATCGGAAACAGTTTCTTAATATCAAGATATTTCAATACCACAGATGTTGTGCTGCCTCCTTCAATTAATAACTCATTAAGATCAATCCTTTCCACAACTTTTTTAATTAGCTCACCAATATTTTCCATTAGCCTGAAAGCAATGTCAGGTTCATTGCTTGGTGAATGTACGATTGAGGCAATAACTTTACGTTGTTCGTTAATACCCTTAACAATATCATTAACCCAGTCTTCAAGACAGGAAGGATCAAAATTCTTATTGAAATATATCTCTTTAGGCATATTTGAAAGATAGTATCCGTTGGCTTCTATGTTGCTTAGGAAATCATTATCCCTGGGGAAAGTACTTCCCAGCACAAAGAGAGCTTTATCACCGATTGGTACCGGTATTTTTTGCTTTTTTGAACGGGTAAATTTCTGCCTGTCAAGTAAAGCGTCAAAGAAACCTGATGCCCCTGCAAGTAAAGTCTGATCATCCATATGTTCTGCCCATTTCTTTAAATCATCAAAATCTGACACATCACCAATAATTAATCCGGTTTCAGGTAATTTGTCATCCGGCTTAAGATTATATAAAGGGGATTTTTCATTTGTACCCAGTATCTCCCTGACAGAAGATGATTTAATCGGATAATGCGGGTCAGAAGAAAAACGGGTTTCATTAAGTGGAATATTGTCGATATAATAAATCCCATCCCTTATAATTCTGTTGAAAACAGGATTTGCAGCAATTACAAGTGCTCTTTTCTTTCCAGACACTTTCATTTGGGATATAAGTTCTTCCCTGATATTACCCCTTAGCACTGAGTCTAGTTTTTTAAATATAAATTCCGGATTAAACTGCAGCAGGTGTTCAGTAATTTGCATGATCTGTTGCGATGCCATATCAGCCCGAAGAGAGCGTGTGTCAGTGGCAATAATAATCAAATCGGCATTACGATTCTGAATAGGTTCAGTTTCAATAATGACATTTAATCCATGCCTTAGTCCAATCCCTCCTATTTCTGCTGCTCCGGTAAAATCATCTGCAATTACTGCAATCATTCCTAATTTGTTATATATTGTTATTTTAACAGTTTCACTGCATATTCTATAGCCTGATTCAAAGCATCGGGACTGGCAATTCCTTTTCCCGCAATTTCAAAAGCTGTTCCGTGATCTACCGATGTCCTCACAATGGGAAGTCCTAATGTTATATTAACTCCGCTTACATTTTTCATTCTTTTTTCTTGTTTATCCCACTTAAATCCCAACAGTTTGAAAGGTATATGGCCCTGATCGTGGTACATGGCAACACATCCATCATATCTGCCTCCATATGCCAGTGCAAAAAGTGTATCGGGAGGTACCGGTCCTTCTGCATGAATTCCAGATTTTTTCACTTCCCCAATAGCTGGTATTATCTCATTAGCCTCTTCATAACCAAATAATCCACCATCGCTGGAATGGGGATTGAGTCCTGCTACTCCAATCCGCGGATACTTTATACCCAGCTTTTTCAATATACTATCAAGCATAAGTATTACATCAAGCACCCTCTGCTTTGTTATCAGGTCGCATGCCTCACGCAACTGAACATGAGTAGTTACATGGGCAATTTTAAAGTTTTTGTCAGCCAGCATCATTGCATATTTACGGGTATCAGTAAAATGAGCAAAAACTTCAGTATGTCCTGAAAAATTATGACCAGCCTTATTAATAGATTCTTTATGTACGGGCCCTGTTACAGTTCCATCGACCTTCCCCTGCATATTAAGATCGATAGCTGTTTTAATGATACGAAAAGCAAGATCACCTGCTTCTGCCGAAATTTCCCCTGAACGAATATTGTCCGTATTTACTCCGCCGATTTCATATATATTCATTATTCCTTCCCTGAAGCTTGCCTGTGATATTTCAGTTATTTTATTTACGCTAAGAAATGTTCCTGCCAGCCTTACTGCATTTTCCATTATTTGTACATTTCCTATCAGGACAGGATGGCAGATTTTGTAAATTGTTTTGTTTCCAATAGCTTTAGCTGCTATCTCGGGTCCTATTCCTGCCGGATCTCCCATTGTTATACCAAGGACAGGTTTATGTTCTTGCGGGCATGTCATTTTATGAGATTATTATTTCCGGTTAACGCTGCTTTTATTATTGCTTTTACCTGGATCTGCACCTTTGTTCCCAAATTGGCCATCGGGGGTGCCACAAATGGCTGGCACAGGTCAAATGCAGACATCATGGTTTTCAGTATAGGAATTGACTCACTTATATTTTTATCTTTCTGGCACAGTTCTGAAATCTGGTTAATCTTATCCTGTAAATCATAGGCTTCCGTCTCCTTTCCCTTTATTGTCATCTCATACAGATCCCTGTAGTAATCCGGAATTAAATTACCTGCACTGGGAACAACTCCTTCAGCACCATTTAACAGAGAGTAAGCAGAATGCTCTGCCCAGCCGGCCAGGAAAATAAAATCTGACCTGTACCTCCATAACATTATTGAATGGTCGAGTCGTTCCATATCTCTCTCCGAATCTTTTACACCTACTATATTTGAATGGTAACTCAGTTGGTCTATTATTTCCAGGGGTATTGAAATTTTGGTAGTAAAAGGATTGTTATACAGAAAAAGCGGACATGGAATACTGTCAGCAAGCTTCTCATAATAGCTTATCATCTGGTCAGGAGATATAGGATAATAATAAGGCAGGTGTGCCACAGCTGCATCAATACCCATATCATAATACATCCTGGCTCTATCAACAGATTCCTGCAGGCAGTTTTCTGAAATCCCGGCATATACAGCTACCTTTTTATTCACTTGTTCCACAACTGATTTTACAAGCCTGGCTTTTTGTTTGCCCGAAACAGAAACAGACTCACCGGTTGTACCAAGGATAAAGGGGGAGATATTTGTTTTCAGAAAAGTATCCAGGATTTTTTTTACGGCCTGTATATCTATAGACAAATCCTCTTTAAATGGCGTAACCATGGGTACTATTATTCCTTTATACTGGTTGCCTGTCTTTTTCATTATTAGTTCAGTATGCTGTTGTATATATTGTTCTGGCATTTTCCAGATTAACTTCCCTTACGTTGTTCTTCAGGAGCCTCTGGACATTCATCGCCGATCTGGCCATTCCGTTTACAGCATCAAGAGGAACACCAATGGCTGACAGCCGTGATGGCAAGTTGCATTCCTTTAACAATTCTTTGATTAATGAAATGCCATTCAGGGCTGTTTCATAATCCGACACTCCTTTTTCAGCTCCCATGGCTATGGCAATATCAGCATAACGTTTCTCCGCTGCCGAAAAATTAAATTCCATAACATAGGGAAGAAGTAAAGCATTTGAAAGTCCATGTGCAATTTTAAAATCACTTCCCAGTGGATATGCCAGTGCATGAATAGCTGCTGTATTAACAGGGCCCAGGCACATACCTCCGTAAACGCTCCCCAAAGCCAAATTTGTACGCGCCTCCAGGTCCTGTCCATTATTAACTGCTGTTTTCAAATTATGGCTAATAAGTCTTATTCCTTCCAGGGCAAGAATATCGGCCATTGGATGGGCAAACCTGTTTGTATAAGCTTCAATGCAATGAGTCAGGGCATCGATTCCCGTATAGGCAGTAACCGAAGCCGGCAAACTTAAAGTTAAGGCCGGATCTACGTATGCGCTGTCCGGTACCAGGAATGAGCTTATAATTCCCTGCTTGGAACCGTCATTTTCATTTATTAAGATGGCATTGGGAGATACCTCGCTTCCTGTACCTGAGGTTGTAGGTATGCAAATAAGGTAGGTGCTGCGTTCTTTTAATAATCCGCTGCCAACAACATCAATTATTTGCTGATCAGTTTCTAAAAGTGCTGCAACAAGTTTGGCTACATCCATAACACTTCCTCCACCTATACCGGCAATACTGTCTGCATTATAATACCTCGCTTCAGTAATAACCTCCCTGAAATCAGTAAATGAAGGTTCTCCGTTTTTTACTGTATGAATCTTTACTGATATACCTTTTGATTCAAGTATATCTGCTACCGGTGATAATTGATCTCTAACAGCAGG
>CP070654.1:429465-437157 GCA_020354785.1 Bacteroidales bacterium | reverse complement strand
ACCTTGGAAAACCAGGATCAACACAATGACGGTATATTACTTCCCTGTCAGAGACATCAGTCACAACAGGATTATCAGGATTAACCGCGGCCCCTGATCTGAAACCTGTGATATTTCCCGAACCATTTTTTGTTACATATCCTGCTCCATCAGGACTACATGCCATCCAGCGCGCTATCAAAAGATAAGGCTGACTGGCAACCCATAAAGAATCCACGGGTTCATCCTTTGAGTTTTCGATATAGACAAGGGCTCGTTTCTGATATTCTATCTTGCTTTCTCCTACCATGGCACTATCACCATTATATCTGTCCGGATATTTATCTTTGAGATAAGTATTATAATAATAAGCAGTTTGATCATCCCATTTTATAGCATTATTTGCCAAATCCTCATCATTTGAAGCATACTCGTGAATATACGTCTTCCAGAACCTTGAATCATTGGCCCTGTCTGGATACATATCATATGCCCAATCATTGGGCCCAATAGCCCTGAAAGGACGCGGATAATCCTGGTAATCGCGTGATACAGCTGCATTTAACACAGTGTAATCCTGGTCATATATATGAATAAATCCACAACCATAACGGCCATTAAATTCCTGAAAGAAAGTATACTGAGTCGAAAGTATTATTTCGCTTACCAAATCCCTGTCATAATTTGTATTTTCACTTACATAACCGGCAACTTCCCAAAGATCCGCAAAATCGGGAGCCAACCCGCCAAATTCGGTTTCATTCTGTTTTTGATTAATTACCAGGGTTGTATAATAAATACAAGAGTCAAGATCAGTTGACACATTTCCCTTGAATAGCATTGCAAGGTGTTGTTCGGGACTATTTTCGAAGCCCGATGACTGTGCACGGTTTAAATATATCTTGGCAAGAAGGTGTGCAGCAGCAGGTTTGGTAACACGTCCCAAATCGTCAGTAGTTTCAGGCAATAATTCAACTGCTTCACGTAAATCTCTTATCATCACTTTATAGATATCTACCATTGACGATTTGGGGAAATATAAAGTAGAAGGCATTCCTGCAAAACTTTCAAGGATTAAAGGCACATCACCCAGTACATTGGTCAGCAAATAGTATGAATAGGCCCTGATAAACAGAATTTCTCCCTTGCTGTCAGCAACTTTTTCCTTATCCTCTCCGGTTAATTCAGGAAAATTTTCTAAAAATACATTGCACCTGTTAATTACAGGGTACATGCCCTCTACTATTTGAATCGAACCACCTGAAAACCCTCCTAAAAGCATGTTTATTGCGGGTGTTATACGTGTTTCGGAAGACGGCACATCTGCACCCCAGGCATCCGGCAAATAAAGTCCCATAGAAATCCGGTCTTCATTATTATGTAAAAACACTTCGCAATCATTGGCGGCTCCAAATAAGTAGTGTCCATGGTTATAGTCAGTCTTATAACGAAACACCTGGTATGATCCATTAACCAGTGCTTCCAGTCCTTCAGTTGTTCTGTAGAAACTCTGTGTAAGAGTTGTTACAGCTTCCTCTTCTAAAAAATCCTCCTGGCAGGCCAGGCAGGAAAATATTAACAATATAGCAATTATATATTTTTTCATTGATTTTTATTTTATTAGTGTTAAATATTATAAATCTATTCTGACACCAAAAACCCAGCTTCTGGTTATAATGGTGTTGTTGTTGGTGCCTCCTACAGGATCGCCAACAGAGTTTATATCGTGCCATCTATTAGTATCATCTGGATTATACCCGGCTTTTACAACATCACCACCAAAAATAAAAGGATTAAGTACCTGCCCGTAAACCTGTAAGTTTGAGACCTTAATTCTATTGAGTAGCGGTTTGGGAAAATCATAAGATAGGGAAATATTCCTCATTATAAAAAATGATCCGTCGTTCACGTAAGTTGCCCGTAACACATCCCTGTTGGAAGGAAGAATGTTTGGCCTGGGATATTCTGCACCAGGATGCTCCGGGGACCAGAAATTATCCGGGTCTTCATACCTTGCATATGATATAAAACTACCAATATTTGTTCCACCCGGTTGAAGGCTGGCAAAATATGATTGTCCTATACGGGCATATATGAAGAAACTTAATTTTACGTTTTTATAAGTAAAAGTATTGGTTATACCTCCAATCCATTTCGGATTAGGAGTTCCCACAACAACTTTGTCACTGTCTTCCAGCATGTAATTATTATTCAGGTCAACAGGTTTATACTGTCCGGGAGAAAAAAATATACCTCCCTGATCTACCCATTTGGCCATTTCTATTGAATCCTCAGGAGTATCCTGCCATAAACCGTCTATTTCATAAGTCCGGAATATCTCGGCCGGTTGTCCTATTAGCCAGCCGTTACCTTGCAATCCCTGGCTATACATATCTTCTTTACCATTAACCAGTTCGACAATTTCTTCCCTGTTGGAAGCAAAGTTTAAATTAGTTTTCCAGCTGAATACGGGAGTGCTTATATTAACAGTGTTTAGAGAAATTTCAATTCCCCTGTTTTTCATTTTACCAATATTATCAACTATTTCAGTAAAACCTGTAATTGGAGGTACATTTCTTTCCATCAAAAGATCATAAATATTAGATTTATACAGTTCGATGCTGCCGTTGATCCTGTCATTTAATAATCCAAAATCTAATCCTATATTTGTTTGTGCTGTTTTTTCCCATCCCAGGTTTGGATTTGGCATAGTTCCCGGGATATATCCTGTTGCTACATTAGTTCCAAATATATAATCATATTGAGTTAACGGCCCTGATGTAACGTAAGGATCAACACTTGCATTACCGGTAACTCCATAACCCAGGCGAAGCTTCATTTGTGATAACCATAACACGGATTTCATAAAATTTTCTTCTTCCATTTTCCAGGCTAATGCAAAAGATGGAAAAAGATCCCATTTGTTACCAGGTGCAAGCACAGATGAGCCATCATAACGAACGGAGGCTGTAAGCAGATACCTGTCCATTAAAGAATAATTTAAACGTCCCATGTAAGAGGCAAACTGCTTTTCCTGAAAACTGGTTTTGTAATCGCTCATGGTTCCAATCCGGTTGGCCCCTAAATCATACCATTTTGGGGAATCGTTTATAATCTGGTCTGCGGCCATATCTGCTTCTTCCCTTTGCCAGGCTTGTGCAGATTGAAGAAAGGTAGCATTAATTGTATGTACTCCAAATGTTTTATCGAAATACAATAGATTTTCTACCATCCATTGAAAAGTCTCGTCTATTTCGATACCTGCGGTTGCCGTTGGAGCCGGTGCCCCTCTGCGTAAGGTTGAATGTTTACCCTGCCAGGTACCCTTCTTATAATAGCGCATACCCGCCCCAAAATTTATTTTGTACCTTAACCAGGGAGTTAATTTTACTTCTCCATATAAATTGCCCTGAAAATAGGAAACCATTCTTTTATCTTCGCTATTATCAATATCAATTAAAGGATTCCAGACCGGTGCGCCTGCATTATTACCGGGATAATTAATTAATTCTCCCAACGTATCATAGGGCTGTCCAAGCGGATACATACTAAGTGCCATACCATATAAATCCTTTGCACCGGTAGCACTTCCTGATCTGTTTATTGTGCCATATTGCTGCTCGGATTTGGATACACTAATAGCCGTCCCTAGACTTAACCAGTCTGCAAGGTTCACATCCCCGTTAAGTTTTGATGTGTAGCGTTTATAAGACTGGTTTAGCTGGGTTCCCGTATTATTAAGGTAACCAAATGAGAAATATAAAGTAGAATTTTCAGTTCCGGCTGAAATTGACAAATTGTGGTCATTGGTGACACCTGTTTGAGTAAGCAAGTCAATCCAGTCATACGACGGGATATTATCTGAATTATAAACCGGAACCTCATCCGGCCATCCTTTTTCCTGTTCTTCTGTAGTAGTAGGACGCATCCTTACATTTTCGTATGTTCCCGGATCTTCCCATTCGTATCCCTGCCTGATGGCATTGATTGTCCAGTAATCGTTATTGCCATATAACGTGATATCTAATGCCGGATCAGGATATGGCAGGGTATAGAATCCTCCATTTATATAAGCAACACGTTTACGGTCTAATATATGCCCTGCATCGGCCCAATCGGTAACAGAACGAATATTATCCAGGGTAACCGTACCGTTATAATTGACAGAAATTTTTCCTTTAGACCCTTTTTTGGTAGTAATAAGTATAACACCATTTGCTCCCCTGGATCCGTATATAGCGGTTGCCGAAGCATCCTTTAATATTTCCATGGAAGCAATATCGTTGGGATTTATATCATTCAGGTTTCCCATAAGAACAATCCCGTCAACTATATACAGGGGTTGTTTTTGAGCTGTGGTCGCCGTAAGTGATTTATTACCCCGAATTTGTACATTGGCAACTTCACCCGGTCTGTGGTTTGAGAAAACATCTACGCCTGCAGCTTTACCCTGCATTGCCTGTAATACATTTTGTACCGGTCTCTCCTGGATGGTTTCTGCAGTAACACTTACTAAAGAGCCGGTAATATCGCTCCTTTTCACTGTACCATAACCAACAACAACAACTTCAGATAAGCCGATCAGATCCTCAACTAAAGTTATACTGATTTCTATTTGTGATCCTACAGTGATTTCTTCTTTCAGGTAACCAATATAAGAAAACAACAGTATATCAGTTTCTTTTGCATTTATGGTGTACAGGCCATCTACATCGGTTATAGTACCTGTTGTAGTGCCCTTAATCACCACGTTAACCCCGGGAATCGAGACTCCATCAATGTCTGTTACTTTTCCGGAGATAACTTTTCCCTGGGCAAAACATTCCATTCCAATTGTTGTGGATAGAAGGAATGTAATTAGCACACAGTTAAAGTAGTATAGATTCATAGTTAATTATTTAGAGGTTAAAAATTAAATAATATTAAGATAAACTTTTTCCTTCTAAATTAAATGTAATTTCTATTATATTTAGCCATGAAACTGTTTTTAATTGTTAAAAAAGTTGGATACCCTTCCTATTATTCTTTTTTCCCCGGACATAAAAAAAGTTATCTTGCGATGGCCTTTGTTGCTCCCTTCGGTCGCGATCTCTTTGGAGTCTAATAGATTATTTGGAATTTACAAGAACCATGTTTTGCTTATGGTTATATCAGGCCTTATCGGTGTTCCCATAGCAATGCTAAATATGCTTAACCATGTCGCTGCTCTGGTGCTTTTGAGCGGTGCTAACTACCTGAAAGCATTCACAGTAGATCAGTTGTAAGCCTTGGTTATGTTCTTTCTTGATTTGCTTGATCATGGTTTTTATATCGCCTTTATACCATGGGGTCTCTGGCTGTTTCCACTAGGGTATTTAGTTTTCAAGTCGGGTTATATTCCCAGAATTCTGGGCATCTTGTTGATAATTGCATGTTTTGGCTATCTGATAGATTTTGTTACAATCTATCTATTTCCAGATTTTATTACAATTAGAGAGTTTACGTTTATCGGGAAGCCATTATTAGCTTTGTGGCTTCTGATAAAAGGTGTTAACGTGGAAAAGTGGGAAAAATGTGCTCTTGAATCTAAATGTACATAAATAACACCGATAGGACAGGGATTTAGTTTTTAACAATACCTCCAAAACTGTTCAACTTTATGTCAGGCGAGAGCTGATATTTTTAATAAGAAAATCGATTATTGCAGAGGAATATCCAATGCTTTGCCAATATTTACTGACAAACTCAGAAAATTGTTTTGCAAATTCTTCATCATGGATTCCTCTTGATATTTTAAACTTAGGTCATGAATTGTTTTAGCTATTTCATGAATATCACTTTGTATTTTAGCTTTTATTTGATCTTTATTTTCCATTTTAAACAGGATTTAGTTATTATCTGTAATGAATTGCCAATAGCTGGGCATGAAGCCACCCATGGAATGGCCAACAACGTGCGCTTTTTTAACATGAAGAGAGTCCAATACAGTAATTGCATCCTTTGTTAAATCCATTACAGCATAGGGTTGCTTATCGAAACCGAGTTTATCGGAATAACCAAAATCACCATGGTCGTATTTTACTACATAAAAGCCCTCATGAACAAGTGTTTTGCACAAGTTATAAGACCAGAATGTAGTATTAGTACCAGCACCGTTTATAAGTAAACAAGATTTATCAGTTGGGCTGCCAAGAGTATTAACCCACAGTTTTAAAGAGTCCTCTACAACAATAAATTGCTCTTTCATTGGGATACTTTTTTGTGAAAATATATTATTACACAAAATACTAAAAAGAATAACGATAAGAAATACTAACTGGTACATAAAAATAGTCTATATAGTAATCATACAATGTAAATGTAAATGCTGAAATAGCTAAAGCAGACCTCTTTCTAAAATGGTAATATGCACCTGCTGAAATGCCTAAATCTTTAAAATAGCCAATATCAAATGTCAGAGCAGGACCTGCAAAAAGACTTAATCTTTTACCAAACTTTCTCCTTATATGAATAGGTATAGTTAGATAATGTTCATTCCATTTCCAAAGCCAGGAATATTGAGGTGCAAATTGTATAAAATAATTGTTTTTCAAATGATAGTCAAATGTGAAACTTGCTGATGTATTGTATAAATGAGCTTTATCTTCATATGCCCAACCAATTCCTGCATGAATGCCAATAATGAACTTTTTATTTATAGGATTAGATAGATACTTTTGCACATCCTGACAACATGAACAAATGGAATATAGAAGCAATATAAGAAATAAAAATACCCGCATAATCCTTAAATAATTGCCGGTAAAATAAACCTTTCAATTAATTCAAATTCATGAACTTTAGAAGTGTAATTTGCACCAGTAAAAACAATGACCATATCTAAACTTGGTAAAACAATGATTTTCTGACCTCCCCAACCAACTGCAAAATACATACTGATATTATCATTATTATAAGTAAAATCCTTTGTCCACCAAGTATATGAATAACCAACTTTCCCCTTATCCTCACCAGGTATTTTTATATCATTATTTCCCGGATATGAGGAAGCACATTTCATAACCCAGTCTTCAGAAATAATCCGGGTTTCATTCCAAATCCCTTTATTTAACATCATAGCTCCAATTTTAACCATATCACGGGGAATTAATTTTAATCCACCTGCACCGTGTATTTCACCTGACGGAAATATTAACCACCAATCATAGGAAGTAACACCCATGGGCTCAAAAAGGTGTTTGCCTGAGAACTCATCTAATTTCATACCTGTTGCATTCTTAAGTATTTCTACTAAAATTTGAATGTCGCCCCCGGAATAATTAAACCTTGTTCCGGGTTCTGCCTCCAGGTCTCTTCCCAACGCATAGTTTATCGGACCGTCTTCCCAAAACCAAATACCAATTTGGTCGTTCTCAATGGAACTTAATGATACATCCCATTCTTCCCATTTTAAGCCTGAGGTCATGGTAAGTAGGTTTTCAATAGTAATCTTTTCCTTTTCTTCGGTTCTTAAATGTTGATAGTTGGGGAGATAATCAAATATCGATTGATTGGCATTTTTTATATACCCCTTGTCGATAGCAATTCCAATACACAATGAAGTAAAGCTTTTAGTGTCGGAATGAATACAGTGTTGCATATCTTGACTCCAGGTGACGAAATCACCATAATGCTTTGGAGCATCCCATTGATACTGATGACCAGTATAATAATCTTCAAAAACCAGCATATCAT
>CP070654.1:421607-429365 GCA_020354785.1 Bacteroidales bacterium | reverse complement strand
AAGATTGTTATGCTTATGGTACCCGATCATGATGAAGATGAAGATTTCAGCCTTAAATACATTAATACCGGGTTACTTTCAACAGGGGAGTTGTCCATTTTACAGGCAAGAAAAGAAGTACAGCAATATGCTATGCGCGTCACAAAAATGTTTGAATTTGTTAAAGAATCTTATAATTCAGGATCAGGTAAAAAATACAATAAGTGCCTGGCAAGAATCAGAAAATATGAAGATGTCTCCGACAGAATGGAAGTGGAAATTGCATCATATTTAACAAGGATTACAGAAGAATCATTCAGCAGTGCAGGTTCCGAAAACATTACAAGCATGCTTAACATCATAAGTAATATTGAAAGCATAGCTGATTCAAACAACAAGCTGGCAGATACCATCGAAAGAATGAATGCCAATAAGGCACGATTCACAAAAGAGATGGACAGAAACCTGAATAAATTATTTACCCTTATCGATCAGATATTAAAAGAGATGAATAACGGGTTTTCCCGGGAAGAAACTTTAACCTTTTCCGGGAATAACAGAAACCTTAGAAGAGATTTGCAGAAAGCGGACAGGGCGTTAAAAGAAGAACATTTTAAAAACCTGAGAAAGAACAGGTATAAATGCTCTGTCGGGATTATTTATTCTGACATGTACAGTGAGGTTATTAACCTTGGTAATTACGCACTTAATGTATGTGATCTTTTAATATAAAAGCTTTCTTTTTATCTTCCCGGAACTCCTTATTATTTATCAACAGTTAATTCATGTTTTATTTCCCCGTATAATCAAGATATCTTGTATTTGTATTGAATCAACAGGCTGAAATTGTTGACTTAAAGATTTGAAAAAATTAAAATTATAGTAACTTTATATACAAATCATGTTACTTTAATAAACTCATTTATGGAAAAGAAATTATTAATAGTTGTTATAGCCATTGGTTATTTGCTTTTAAGTTTTAACCAGGAAAAATCAGTTGATAAGCTCATTAAAGATTTTCAATCAAGTGACTGGCCGACTGTATTAAAGGCTAAGGAGAGCCTGGAGAACATGGAAGGTAAATCCATACCCGAATTAATTAATTTACTGGGTTCATGCCCGGTTATAAAACTGGAGAATACAGGTGATTTAATCTACCCGGGAGCTGAAAAGTTTTATGGTCACGGACAGATAATAGACTATGATATAGACGATATTTGTATTCGTGCTGGATGGCTGATAGAAGAAATAGCTTTTCAGAAGTTTGGATTTGATGGGGTACATGTGCAGGAAGACAGGCTCATTAATTATATCAAGTTTAATTTTGCTGGTTACTACAATAAAGAGGATAATAAAGACAAGCTGGAAAAGATGTCAGCTACTGAGAAACGAAACCTGATTAAAGACTTAAGCATTAAAAAGGCAAAAAAATGGTGGGAAAAAGAATCAAAAGGCTGGAACCGGCTAAGTGCACTTGTTGATGCACTAAAAAGTGATGATGAAAAAAGGCAGGTGAAAGCTTTGTTTTACATTCGAAACGGAAGGACACAATGTACAGGTCTGACGAAAAGCTATTATAAAAAGAATATTCATAGTATAGTAAATGAGTTGTCAAAGGTTCAGACAAAGAGGGTGTCAGAACATGCTAAACTGATATTACTGGATATGAATTATGAGTGGCTGAAGATTAAGCAAATTTAAAAGATAATTTCATCTGATTTATTTTGAAAAATAATCTATATAATTTTTTAGAAATAAATAAAAATGATGAGGCTTAAAATCTTAATTATTTTAACGGTATTCTTGTTTCTCTTTTCGGGTTATTCTAGTGCTCAAAAGGAAATATTTATTAAATTAATTGAATTCAGGCTGGATCATATAAGTGATCAGGATTATGAAAATGAGTATTTTATGACAATTAAGTTTAACAAAGGTTCTACGTACAAGATTAAAGTAACCAATCATTTGGAAAGTTATGCGGGAGAAGCGGTTTTTGAGTTGTTAGACGCAGATAAGCTTGTGTTAACAAATCTGGTTGGAGAAAAATATTATGATGTATTTAGTTTTGTATGTAGTAAAACAGGATTTTATGATATCCTGATTCGATTTAAAGATAATAAGCTGGGTAATTCAGTTATTGACATAAAGCTCCTTCAATAAGATACTATTGATACTTCAAAGTTACGTTTAATTCATCCCCCTCAATAACCCAGCATTCTTCGTCACACTCTCCGCTTACGTGTTTTATCTTAATTTTTGTGCCGTCAATGGCTATTATAGTATCAGTGTTTTTAATATATTTTGCAGCAACAGAATAGTACTTATTAACCGCAACAAAAAGATAAAACGGATTTGCGTATGCCGTATCAATCCAGTCTATTTCGTAATTCTCAACTTTGTCGGAGTAAACAATCAGCGGGATTGAGTCATAAGTATCGTTCACTGTAAGTTTTATTTCCACGTATGCACTGTCTGGCTTTTCCTGATAACACTCCTCACAATCAATACCGGCTGTAAATATTTTTTCACTGCATGCATACATTGACACAGTAAGTATAAGAATTATTCCCAGTCTATACATATTTAATGTTCTTCATTAATTAAAATTCTCCAATATCCTTAGGAAAGTAATTATTCTTCTTTCTGTTAATCTTAAAGATAAAGGAAATATTAAACCTGTTCGGATTAACCTTATAAAGTCCATAGTCCAGATATTCATAGTTAAAGTCTATTTCAAAATGATCACTGCTCCAGAAAATTCCTGATCGCGGAACGAATATCAGCTTATCTTCAGGATTCGACAGAGACCCCCTGTAACTGCCAAAAGTATACATTTCATTCATCCCCAATAGAATCCCGAATACTGATTTACCCCCGGGATTTATTATGTTAAATCTTTTATCCATGCCCAGTATTAGTGATATTCTTCTTTCCCAGTACTGGTAAGATAATTCGCCGGATTCTTTTTCGAGAACTCTTATTGCCCAGGGACGTATCGAAAAACCGGTATTCACAGCAACATTATATTTCTTATCATGCAAACCGAACTTCATACCTGTCATAAAGTCATCAAAGTTCCAGCTAAGATTAAAGTCCAGGGCATACTGATTGAAAGCCGGCCATAAATTTCTCCTGCCTTTGTTTTCCAGTAAGAATTTTTTCATTGATTTGTCTTTGTATTCGCTGGCCAGTGATACAGGATTTTCGGAAAACGAGATTCTTTCATTAACATCAGCTCCTTTGTCTACAAGGAATTTTAGTAATTCGAGATCCTGATACTCGACGGCGACAGCCACCGGTGAATATCCGTTATAAGTTTTAGTATTAATATTTGCACCATTATCAATAAGTAATTCTATTACTTCGGAATGGCCATTTTGCGAGGCACATAGTATTGCCGAATAACCCTTGTAATCTTTTGAATTTATATTTGCTCCTTCTTCAACCAGCCGGTATGCTATATCATAATCACCGTAATATGCAGCTATCATGAGGGCATCTGTGCCTGAATTGTTTTTTTTATTCAGATCGGCCTCGTAATAAATAAGCATATCCGACATATCAAAGTATCCGTAAGCTGCTCCGTACATAAGAGGAGTATTACCTGAATTATCACTGATATTAATATCTGCACCTTTTCTTATAAGATATTCTGCAATTTGCATATTGTTAGTAATTACAGCATTTATCAGGGCAGGTATTCCGTTAACAGGCTTTTTATCTGTATCAGCATCATTTAGTACCAGGATCCGGACCATACCTGTATCCTGGTTTTGTACCGCGTACATCAGGGGAGTAATTCCTTCCCATGTTGATGCATTAATATCAGCACCTTTGTTTAGCAGCCTCAGAACCTCATCGGCGTAGCCCAGGTCTGTCGCTATAAGCAGATTATGATCATTATCCCCGCTGATATACAGAGAAGTATCAATAACTGTTCTGTCAATTACTGCCTGGTTTATTGCGGAAGTATCAATTTTGGTAGTATCAACTGAGGCAATATTAGCAGTACCGGTATAAGTAGAGGTTGTATCAACTACAGCAGTATCAAGTATGTTGGATTCAATATCGACAGAATCCTGTGCAAATCCGCTTATTGCAAGTATTGTAAATAATATTACCAGAAATCCGTTTTGAATGTGCATTGTAAATCAGCCGAATTACTACTTAACATCAAATATATATTAATTACAAATAATAATATGAATGATGTTGCTGATTTTTATTTCAGAAGCTAAAGTTTAAAATGCCTGATAAATCCTTTTGATGCTTTGAGTAAGTAAGTTGTATATAAGATCAGGTTTTTACTTTCTACCAGTATATCAAGGTATAACAAACTGATGCTGGTACTGAAAGTGTCACTTTTAAAAGTCTTTATCTGTTCCTTTCGAAGCTTTACAGTTTTATTCATCAGATTATTTGCCAGCGAAACAACTTTTTTACTGTTGAAAAATGATTTATCCGAGATAAGTTGTATTACTTCCTCAAAATATTTACTGACATTTTTTTGAAAATTACCCAGATTTTTTATTTGCGGATTTTTTAGAGGAGCATGATTATTGTCAACATGGTTAAAGATTGCCCTGGTCATTGTTGTCATGCTGTGTGTTATATCGCCAAGGTAATCCAGAACCTGCACATAGTGGTGGCCGCTTTCAACTATTTCTTCTTCAAGTTTATTAATCGTAATATGAATATTGCTTTTTAAGGCTTTTATTTCCTTATTGAGCTTTTTGGTTTCTTTTAATGCCTTTTTAAGTTTTTTTCTCTTTTCACCTATCAGTCCATTGATAATAATTTTATATAACTCAGATACGGCTAATAAAGTAGAGATAATACTTGAATTACATTTTTCGAAAATTGTTTCACCGTTACTGGCAATGCTTTCACTTAGTATAGTTTCGGCTTTCTTTTCTTCTTTTGCTTTCCTGGAGTGGAATATATGTGTTTTATAAATAAGGAATGCTGTTAAAGCAACTAATATAATTATACCATAAATATGTGTCCAGTAAATAAACAATGCAATAACAAATGCAGCGGTAAAGGCACTGAGCGCAGTAAAGAACCATCCTCCTATTACTGTTACTACACCTGTTATTCTATAAACAGCACTTTCCCTGTTCCATGCCCCGTCTGCAAGAGATGTTCCCATCGCTACCATAAATGTTACATAAGTAGTGGATAGCGGCAATTTCTTTGAGGTTGCAAATGCTATCAGGATACTGGCAACAACAAGATTTACAGATGCTCTCAATAAATCAAATGAAATTGACTTGTCTTTTTTAACTGTTTTTCTAAAATATTTATCATCGAAACGGCCATTTATTGCTTTTATAGCTGGCTTCGGTATAATAATTTGCATAAAATTACCAACTTGTAAGGTATGCCTTACAAGTGTCCTCGCTAGCATTGAAGATCCGAACCTTTCATTTACCTTATTCTGGTCACTTAATTTCAACCCAGTTTTAACAACGGACTTTGCCTTCCTGGATAACCATAAAGTAATAACCATTATTAAACCGGCAATAAGCAGAAACATAGTCGGAGTACTGACATCACCCTGAAGTTCACTCATAAGAAATGAATCGGGCCCTGCAGCATCCTGCGCATTAAAGCTTATGAATGAAGCAAAGCCTGCTAAAGGTACACCTATAAAGTTTACCAGGTCGTTACCTGCAAAAGCCATTGCCAGAGCAAAAGTCCCTATTAATACGATTAGTTTCAGTATGTTCAGCTTAAACAACCAGATTAACAGCTGCATGATAACAGTCCAGCCTGCTAAGCTGGTTACCAGGATTAAGAGAGTATTTTCCCTGATCCAGTCTAAATTTTCCTTTGACATAAAAGAAGAGCCTTTTGCTCCCTTTATTAAAATAAAATATGTTATTGCAGTGATTGCTATGCCTCCCCATAGAGAACCAAAGTATTTTAAAGTTCTTTTATAGTTAAATGAAAAGATCAGTCTGGTAATATACTGGACAATGGTACCTACACTAAAGGCAACAAAAACTGATAGTAATATGCCTGAAATAATCAGCAGGGCTCTTCCCGAGTTAATAAAATTGCTCATGTTTGCAGAACCTTCAGCAGCGTTACTGATTTTTATCAGCGAAATAGCAACAGCAGCTCCCAGTAATTCGAATACTATAGAAACAGTTGTGGAAGTAGGTAGTCCGAATGTATTGTAAAAATCAAGCAGGATAACATCTGTAATCATCACTGCAAGAAAGATGATCATAATCTCTCTGAAATAAAAGTGCTCGGGATGGAAAATACTTTTTCTGGCTACTTCCATCATACCACTGGAGAAAGTCGCTCCCACCAGGATGCCCAAGGCTGCAATTACCATTATGACTTTAAACGGAGCAGCTTTTGAACCAATTGCCGAGTTCAGAAAATTTACAGCATCATTACTAACACCAACAATCAGGTCAGATATAGCAAGGGCAAATAATATAACTACAACGACAATGTAAATATTTTCCATTAATCACATTTTATGCATTTACACAAATGTAAGTCATACAATCCAATAAAGAATTCAATCAATATTAAGTTTATGTTAACTTAACAGGCAATATTTTTTTGGTTAAATTCGTGTTTGTATTATCATACTGGTTATTTAAGATTCATTTATATTCATAATTGTAAGATGAGAGGCAAATTATACTTAATCCCTTCAACAATAGGGGCAGAGTCAGCAAGCAGTGTTATACCGTCAGGAATAATTGAGATTATACGTACAATAAAATATTTTATTGTCGAAAAACCAAGGTCGGCAAGGAGGTTCCTTATACAGCTTGGAATTAAACCTCCATTTGATAATATAACATTTTTTACACTGGACAAGCATACCAGGCAGGATGAGATACCCACTTTCCTGGAACCTGTCTCTGAAGCAAATATTGGTCTTGTATCCGAGGCAGGCGTACCTTGTGTAGCTGATCCGGGAGCAGAAATAGTCAGACTGGCACATTCAAGAAATATTAGTGTTATTCCGCTCGTGGGTCCTTCGTCTATATTACTTGCATTAATGGCCTCCGGATTGAACGGGCAGAATTTTGCATTTACCGGGTATCTGCCAATTCAAAGAAACAAAAGGGTTAATAAAATAAAACAACTTGAGAAACGATCATACGATGAAAACCAGTCGCAGGTATTTATTGAAACTCCATACCGAAATAATCAGCTTTTTAATGATATTTTAATTAGCTGCAGCCAGGATACTCTTCTATGCATAGCTACTAATATAACAATGGCTGATGAGCAGATAAGAACTCTGACTATAAGAGAATGGAAAAAAATAAAGGTTGATATTAATAAAAAACCAACAGTGTTTATTTTAATGAAACCTTAATTTCTTAAAATATCCACAATTTCAATATCATAAACCAGCGAAGTATAGGCAGGAACAATTATATAACCATAAAAAGAGTGCCGGTAACCAGCTTCTTCATAACCATATTCATAAGGTACTACCACTCTTGCTGTTGTTCCTATGTTCATAGTGTCAAGAGCTTCAAGGAAACCATCAGTAAACGGTAAATATCCTTCAGGAGCAGCAGCTGATTCAGAGTATTTAAATATTAATGGCGTGTCGTCAGCAGAGTTTGATTCAAATAAAACCAAAGAATCTTCAACCAGGTAATAACTGTCGAATTTGACATGCACCGTATCGTTAGCATTAACATTAACCGTGTCTTCATAAGCAGGCAATCCTGTTATATCATAATAGACATTATCAATCATATTTGTAGTATCCAGTCCCTGTTCCGCCAG
>CP070654.1:413724-421507 GCA_020354785.1 Bacteroidales bacterium | reverse complement strand
CGCTACCATCATGCATTGCAGCACTATTGCCAGTACTATACTTATTAGTGCTTTATATTTAATATCATTTTTTATCTTAAGTTTTAAAGGCTTGATAAAGTATATGATTATTATAATTATAAATAGCAATAACAGTAAAAAGAAAAATTTGTCCTGATTGATAAGATTTTTAACATTATCAGCAAAATCCGGCACATTTATAATATTAGATTCGCCTGTACCAAACCGCCCGCTATGAACAAATAAGTTCTTTATCCACCTCCCGAATTTATCCAGTTTACTTAATAATGGAAATGCAAATAGAAAGAATGATATTAACGTATATAACAGATATTTCATTTTGTCTGCAAAACAGGGGAGAATAATAAGAGGGATAATTATCAAAGGAAAAAAGGTTAATTTCAATGCCAGGCCATAACCTGAAACAAGGGAGAAAAGTATTATGTATTTAAAAGTTTTATTATCAGTACTCTTTGCAGTAAAAAAGTAAAAAACCAGCAATACCAGTAACAATGTCACAATTCCTAATAATGATTCCGGAATGACGCGGGCCATAGTTTCCAGAAACAGGGTATTTGTAAAAGGAGAAACCTGAATTAACAATGCTATTATGATGTTTCGATTCCTGCGGTATATGAAAAAACCTATAATAAATAAAAATATTGCATTAACTAAGTTTATAGCAATATTTGAGGCATGCAGATAATATTCAGGATTAACAAACAGATTTTCCGCCAGTGTAAATCCTCTATTGCGAATGTTTGCTATAACCGACGCCACAGCTATCAGACATTGTAAAGGAGTGCCGGGATGGTGATAATATTTTATATCCAGTCTTAGCAGGGCAATATTTATACCATTAAATAAATAGTTATATTCCGGGTCTACATAGGAAAGAAAAAAATCTCCCAATGATATATTTGTGAGGCGGTTTAAATAAAAAAGGAAAACAGGTAATCCTATTAAAATCCCGTACTTATATAATTTTTTCATAGATCTGTCTGCATAACTCTTATTTATTTTCCTGGCATTCGAATTTAAAAATTATTGATTAAAATATTATAATTGAATCATATAATTATCTCTGTAATCTAATATCCATAATAACTTTTAAAATTAGCCTGTTTTATAAGTTTTATACTGGTTGTCAACATTAAACAGACTTTTTTTTAATTTTGCTACCGAATAAATATTTGTTTACAGATACATGTTGGGAAAGCTTGTTTATATAAAAATTATATTCCTTTTTTTTATCATCTTACTTGCTGGCTGTGAAAAAGAAAAAGTTACAGACTTTGATCTGATTTATTCCAATCTTTTTCCTTTGAGCGATACTGTTAATTATATTTTTCCGCCTGATAAATATAAAATAGTACTTAATGCCCCGCCGGATATTAGTTGCTATTATACTACAGATGGTACTGATCCTGAAGATAATAACGGCAGGCTCTATGATCCCGGGGAAGGTATTTTGCTGGATGTCGGGACTTACACCGTTAAAGTTGCAATTCACAAGGATGGTATTAAAGGAAACACGATAGCCAGAAACAAATATATTATTTGCAGTGCCGATGTTATAAATATTATTATGACAAAGGAACAGGAACAGCTGGTGTATAAATCCCGTAACCAGAGAATTGAATTTGATAATCCCAAACCTGTATTTAAGTACCGGGACCAGGAATATGATTTAGATAATATAAGGATAAGGGGAGAGAGTTCATTAAGGTTTCGACGCAAATCCTTTAGCGTTCATCTAAATGAACCCATCCAGGTTGAGAACCGGGAATATTCAGGAATTTACCATAGTATGAAAAGTTTTAAACTTATCTCAATGGTATATGATTTCACCTATATCGAAAACCGGATAGGAATGGCATTATTGCAGGAAGTAAATCTATGGAATTTATTCTATAAATATGTTGAAGTTAGGATTAATGGCAATACACAGGGTACATACATGCTAATCGAAGACCCTGAAGATTATGTAATTGATAAGTTGAGGAGTGAATTTATTCTCAGAAGAGGTTATCAGGCACAAATATCCAAGTATGAATATGAGCCTTTAATTTTTAATATAGCCCAGGAAGATTACGAAAATACATATTACAAAATATATTCCTTAATTACTGCATATGACAGTGTAAGTCTGTTTGACAGTCTCGCGCACATAATGAATATTAATGAATACTTCAGGAAAATGGCCGTTGATTATTTATTAAAAAATGGCGATCTGACTGATGAAGTATATTTTTATTCTCAAATAAAAGATAGTAAAATCTATTATAATATTATGCCATGGGATTATGATGATATTTTCGCTGATAATCCGCATGAAATTGGCAGGAACTGGGGTATGGGAAATCTTTTTGGAGTCAGAAGCTATTCTTCTGTCGAAGATATAATAAATGATGTTGGCGACAAACTTATTTTTTCAATTGAAGACGATCTGGACTATAAAATTGCCAGGGATGATTATTTGTACTCAATTTACTTAGTCAGTATGCAGGAGGTAGTAAATAAACTGGATGATAATTATATCGAAAAAGTATTTTTAAATTTAAAGAAAGAATTAAAACCTTTTTATGCAAATACAAAGATAATTGAGCAGTCAAAATATGACAACGACTCAACTAACTACGATTTATATATTCGATATTATTCAGATAAATTAGATTTCATTATTCAGAGAAGGGCCGAAATCCTAGCAAAATTAAATTGATGGTTTACATTAATAATTGTATTAAATATCAGATCACTTTTTGTTTTATACTTACATGTCTTGTCATATTTCTATCAGCATGCAAAAAGGATGATGATAATATCTGTACAATTGATCCTGTATTTAAAACAGAAGATTCAATAATAGTATTGGGACAGAACACAGATAAGGCTAAAATTGAGCTGGTAATTTGTGATTATAATATTGAATTTTATTATACAATTAATGGTGAGAATCCGGATATAAATTCAGATTTGTACAATCCCGACAGCGGAATAGTTCTAGGTATAGGAGATTATCTTATTAAAGCTAAGGGATTCTTAAATGATACAGAAAGTGATATTGTTGAAAAGAGGTACATAATTTCTGTCTTACCATTAGCTGAACTGGAAAACTTTTATAATCACAGAAATTATTACTCCCCGGTTGTCCTGAAATTGAAAAATACTGATAACATTATTACTTATGAGGCAGTCCTGAATGACAGCAACATTACACTTACAGAGCCTTATAGTGTCAGTGAGGAAGGTTTTTATTACCTGGAAATAACCAGTAAACTTGATACATATATACGCAAAGACAATTATGAATTTGTAATACTTGATGAAGAGAGAGGAGAACCGGAGTGGGGGTTAAAAGCATGGACACCGCAAAGTTTTACTGTAAGTACTATTGGTAATGAGGAAGTAGAAATTATATATCCTGAAAAATATGTAGCAAATATAAATATGCCGTTTATTCTTAAGATTACTGAAAATAATGAACTGAAATCAGCTTATTACACATTCAGCAACTCTGTTAATTCCAGTGTGTTAAACCTTAAAAGGGGTATTGGTTCAATCAATCTGTTATCTGATAATTCCATAAATAGTGTTAGTTTTTATATTAACAACAGGACAATAAACCTTCCTGTTGAACTTGAAGAACCTGCCTGGATGTATATGGATGAAATAATAGACAGTTCAATAGTAATTAATCAAAACTCAAGGATTTACATAAATAAAAACATTACAATTACTAAGGGAGTATCTGTTCAGGTAGAAGGAGGAGCAATTTTTGCTGTTGCCGAAGGAATAAACATTATAAATAATGGTTCTCTGATTATAAATGGTACTGATGAAATTCCTGTAGTATTTACCTGTATAAACCCGGATAGTTTCTGGGGAGGAATAATCTGCAACGAATCAGGATCGGAAATCACAGTAAATGGTGCAATATTCTGCCAGAGCGGGTACCATAATACCGGGGATTATGTATACGGACATGCTCAAAGACAGGCATTGTTTTATATGGAAAATTCCACATTAGAAATTATGAACAGTTATATAATAGACAATATTGGCCAAATTTTCTATCCTGTAAACAGTAATTTAAATATTGACAATGTACTGATACAACGAGCCAAAACAGGGGGACAGATTAATCATTCATACATTTCTGTAAAGAACTCGGTATTTACAGACTTTCCGGATGACTCATATAATTATATTGATGAAGATAACGATGCATTATATGTCAATGCCAGTGATGCAGATATTCAAAATTCGGTTTTCATGTATGCCAGGGATGACGGAATAGATTCAGGAGGAGATCTGGGGGGAACAATAAATATAAGTAATTGCAGGTTTGAAGCTATATTTCATGAAGGAATGGCATTATCCAGCAGAAATTCGGTACAAAAAGAGCATAATATCATGAATTGTACTTTTACTAATTGCGGCCAGGGAGCAGAACTCGGCTTCAGTTCTCCTAATCATATTGTAAATATAGACAGCTGTCATTTTAACTACAATAATATAGGAATCAGATATGGAGATAATTATAATTCACAGGTTGAAGGGAAAATGATAGTCAGGGATTCTTACATCGTCAACAATTTTGACAAAGATGTATGGAATATGGTAAGGCTGATATGGCAACCTAAAATTGACAGGCTTTCTTTTATTAATACTGTTGTATCAATGCCGGTAAAAGAATATCCTGATTTAATTGTTATTAACTAAATACAGTAACACATGATTTTGAGATACAGGCATTTATTATTTTTTCTGGTTTGTGCGGGATTTCTCTGCTTATTTAATAGTAAAACCGGTAAAGCGTATGAGAAAGAAATAAATACTGCAAGAAGCACCGAACATGATGGTAAAGTAAAACTAGACAAAAAAAATCCTTATGGATTTACACAATTAATATACGATTTTAAAGCCGAAGAATATTTTCATATCTCGGTCTGGAGGCAGGGAAATAAAGAAAACGGGGTACTGGTTGCCGACGGATTTAATGATCCTAAATTCTATCATGCTCAAAATCAATCCAGTGTAATTGATTCAAATGGATGGGAATTAATAACACTTGATATTCACATACCGCCATATCATGAATTTGATGAATTGAGAATATACGCCTGGAATAACGGAACTGAATCAGTTTACTTCAGGGATTTGAAGATCGAAAGACTACCTCAAAAAATTTATCCTGAATTTGATCAATTATCACTTCAAATCAATACTGACCGGGAGGCGATGAAGAAGCTGGAGAATAAACGTTATACAGCCTTTAAATATGGAGTACTTGAAACCGCTGATGACGATTATGTAAGAGCACAGTTAGTTTATGGATCTGATACATTACAAGCAAATATTCGTTTAAAAGGTGACTGGCTGGATCATCTTGCAGGTTCTAAATGGTCATTCAGGGTAAAAATGAGAAAAAATGATTCATGGAAGAATATGAGAAGTTTTTCAATACATATACCATCAACAAGAGGTTTCCTTGACGAATGGATAGCCCATAAAATATTTACATCCCAGGATGTACTGACAACCAGGTATGGTCTTGTACCCGTAATCCTTAACGGTAAATCTCTGGGGATTTACGCTTATGAAGAGCATTTTGATAAACATCTGGTTGAATCCAATAATCGGCGGGAAGGACCGATACTAAAATTCACCGAAGAAGTATTATGGACTAATCAAAAGCTTTTCTATTCTGACGGAAAACTTTATAATGTCCCATATTTTGATGCTACTGATATTGTACCTTTTAAAAAGAACAGGACAGTTAATAATAAAATATTATATGATGAATTTCTTATTGCACAGAATTTATTACATCAATTTAAGAATAATTTAAGACCTGTATCCGAAATCTTTGATATCAAAAGTCTGGCAAAATATTATGCATTATCTGATATAACTAAGGCATATCATGGATTCAGATGGCATAATATCAGGTTTTATTATAATCCGGTTATTTGCAGGTTAGAACCCGTAGCTTTTGATTATTACCATTCAAAAGGCATAAAATATAGTCCTGGTATTGTTATTATAGGAGATTTAACAAAATCACATAAAATAGAAAGACTTGAAAATATGTTTATGCAACCTTTAAGACAAAAAGATTTTGTAAATGAATATGTATACTATCTGAACATATATTCGAAGAAAAATTTTCTTGACTCAATATATAATTCACTTATTACTGAAATAGATAGCCTGGCTGAACTTATAAGAAAAGAATTTAAATATTATCAGTATGATATTTCAATTCTCAGAACTAATTGTAAATATATTTCTGACTATTTAGAAACATTTAAACGAAAAATAAAAAATCCTGAACACAGAGCAAGAAAAACAAAAAAAATAAAATATGGTAAAAAGATCCATAATGAACTGGTTCCTTATCTTATAAAAGTACACAAAAACCGGTACAGAGAAGATTCTCTTTTATATATTACCAGTTTTTATCCGGAGGAATTACAGTTTACTGGATATAGTGATAATAAAACAATTCTTAATTATAAAACTGATAATGTCGGTATTCCTGAAGAGTCTTACAATTACCCATTAAAAATAGCCAGCCCGGATAAAGCAAAGTTTCTGTTTTTTAAAGTTGAAGGTAGAAATAGACTTTTCTCTGTTCCAGTCTATAAATGGAATATGCCTTTTGATTATTCACCTCTTCAGGAACTCTATGATACATTTAATATTGAAAACAGAAGTGAAACAAAAAAAGATGGAAAAACCCTGATAATTGAAGGCAAGCTGGACATTTCTGAACCTTTAATTATACAAGGTGGATATACTGTTATAATAAAACAGGGAACAAAACTTAACTTTATTAATAAATCAACTTTCATATCTTACTCCCCGGTTTTTGTCAAAGGTACTAAGTCACAACCTGTTATAATAACATCATCAGATGGTACAGCAATGGGCTTTAGTGTATTCAAGGCCAGGGAAAAATCAATTCTGGAAAATGTTATTATTGACCAGCTAAATACAATAGACTACAATGGTTGGACATTAACAGGAGCTGTTAACTTCTATGAATCTGATGTTGATTTGTTAAATGTTACTTTTAAGAACAACCGCTGTGAAGATGCTCTGAATATCATAAGATCAGAATTCTCGATCGTAGATTGCACATTTGATAATATTTTTGCAGATGCCTTTGATTCAGATTTTTCGAATGGATATATTAAAAACTCGCAATTCAGGGATATTGCGAACGATGCTGTTGATTTTTCAGGCAGTAATGTTACTATTGATGGCTGCAAAATTCATAATGCCGGGGATAAGGGAATAAGCTGCGGTGAAAAATCAGTACTTACAGTCAATAATGTTAATATTAACAAAACTAATATAGGAATTGCCTCAAAAGATTTAAGCAGGCTAACAATCTCAAATTCTCTAATATCCAACTCTAATTACAGCTATGTCGCTTTCAGGAAAAAGCCTGAATATGGTGAAGCTGAAATGCGTTCAATAAATACTACTTTAAAAAATATAACTAACGGACAAATTATAGAAAAAGGATCTGTAATACAAATAGATGATGAAGTAATACAGGGTACTTATATAAAAGTTGCCGAGAAATTTTATTTTAACTAATCCTGCTAATCTTTACCATGACTGCATGGACATCTATATCCACTTTAGAAAGTTAGTGTCCTGCCTGTGAGCCAGTAATTCATGCCTGGGAAACATTCTTACACCATAGGTAAAAGTACCTGGCTGATTAATCATAATATCCAGGCTATAAAAAGCTTTGGTCCCTTCA
>CP070654.1:405771-413624 GCA_020354785.1 Bacteroidales bacterium | reverse complement strand
GGTTGAAATTATTGAGAGATGGCTGAAACTGGACAGGGAGACGGGAGAAAAGCTATTTAATGAGTTACTGACCAGCCTGGAAACAAGCTATGAGTTTTCGAAAGAGTTTATATTAAATTAAGTGATTTAAAATGTCGACAAAAGGAATTGTAAAAGGTATTATTTCAAATCTTGTAATTGTTGAGGTCAACGGCCCTGTATCCCAAAATGAGATATGCTTCATATTATTTGGCAAAGACAGGCTGATGGCTGAGGTAATAAAAATATATGGTAAAAATGCATATGTGCAGGTGTTTGAAAGTACAAGAGGACTGGTAATAGGGAATGAGGTTGACTTTACCGGCCATATGCTTGAAGTTGAACTTGGTCCGGGACTTTTATCCAAAAATTATGACGGGCTTCAGAATGATCTGGACAAAATGAAAGGTATATTCCTGAAAAAGGGCCAGTATACGAGTGCCCTGGATGAGAATAAAACCTGGCACTTCGAACCTATTGCCAAAGCAGGAGATTCAGCAATAGCAGGAGACTGGCTCGGAGAAGTTGAAGAAAATGCCATGCCTCACAAAATAATGGTGCCTTTTAACTTTAAGGGTTCTTATAAAATTAAAAGTGTTGCAAAAGCCGGTGATTATAAAGTAAATGATACAATTGCCGTGTTAACGGACAAGGATAATAAAGATATTCCTGTAACCATGGTTCAGAAATGGCCTGTCAAGGTTGCTATAAAAGCCTACAGGGAGAAACCCAGGCCATTTAAACTACTTGAAACAGGTGTAAGAATTATCGACACCTTAAATCCTATTGTCGAAGGAGGTACGGGATTTATACCAGGGCCTTTCGGTTGCGGCAAGACAGTACTTCAGCATGCTATTTCAAGACAGGCAGAAGCCGATATTGTTGTTGTAGCTGCATGCGGAGAAAGAGCAAACGAGGTAGTAGAACTCTTTAAAGAGTTCCCGGAGCTGGAAGATTTCAGAACAGGCCGTAAATTAATGGAAAGAACAATAATTATTGCCAACACTTCCAATATGCCGGTTGCCGCAAGGGAAGCATCAGTCTATACTGCCATGACTACTGCTGAATACTACAGGGCTATGGGGTTAAAAATTTTAATGCTGGCCGATTCAACATCAAGATGGGCACAGGCATTGAGAGAAATGTCAAACAGGCTTGAAGAGCTGCCCGGGCCGGATGCATTTCCAATGGACCTGCCGGCAGTTATTTCAAATTTTTACTCACGGGCAGGATATACTATTCTGAATAACAAAGAAACCGGATCAATAACCTTTATCGGTACAGTATCACCTGCAGGAGGAAATCTTAAAGAGCCGGTAACCGAATCCACAAAAAAAGCGGCCAGGTGTTTTTATGCACTGGCACAGCATCGTGCCGACAGTAAGCGTTATCCTGCAGTGGATCCAATAGACAGTTATTCAAAGTATCTCGAATACCCGGAATTCGCAGAATATGTTGAGAGCAAAATTTCAGATACCTGGATTGAGAGGGTTAATGAAGCTAAGACCGTCTTCCAGCGCGGCAAGGAAACATATGAACAGATCAATATCCTTGGAGATGACGGTGTACCTGTTGATTATCACGTCATTTACTGGAAATCAGAAATTATCGACTTCGTAATATTACAGCAGGACGCTTTTGATAAAGTAGACCAGTCCACACCTGTAGAAAGGCAAAAGTATATGCTTGAACATGTACTTGACGTTTGTAATATCGAATTTAAATTTGAATCATTTACTGAAGTGGATATTTATTTCAAAAGAATAATCAACCAGTACAAGCAAATGAACTATTCAGAGTTCAAATCGGAAAAGTTCCTAAAATATGAAAAAGAATTAATGAAAATTATTGACGAACGAAAGGTAGCATAATGGAGACAAAAGCTTTTCAAAAAATTTATACAAAAATTAACCAGATAACCAAGGCAACATGTTCGTTAAAGGCTACGGGTATCGGATATGAGGAATTAGCAATCGTTCACGGAAAATTAGCCCAGGTGGTAAAAGTTATTGAAGACACCGTTACTATGCAGGTATTTGGAGGGACAGAAGGCATACCTACAAATGCCGAAGTAACATTTCTGGGCAGACCGCCTACGTTAAAGGTAAGTGATGACCTTGCAGGACGCTTTCTGAATGCTTATGGCGAACCTATTGACGGAGGGCCGGCCATTGAAGGTGAAGAACGTGAAATAGGCGGACCATCGGTTAACCCGGTAAGGAGGGAACAACCCTCAGAACTAATTGCCACAGGTATAGCAGGTATAGATCTTAACAACACTCTTGTATCCGGGCAGAAAATACCGTTCTTTGCAGATCCTGACCAGCCATATAACCAGGTTATGGCTATGGTAGCATTAAGAGCAAAGGCAGATAAAATAATCCTTGGAGGAATGGGTCTGACTAATGATGATTACCTTTTTTACAAGAATATTTTCGATAATGCAGGAGCGCTGGATCGCATAGTAAGCTTTGTAAATATTACCGATGATCCCCCGGTGGAAAGACTGCTGGTTCCGGACATGGCACTTACGGCTGCCGAATACTTCGCAGTTGATAAAAATCAAAGCGTAGTTGTGCTGTTAACAGATATGACTTTGTTCGCAGATGCACTGAGTATTGTATCAAACCGTATGGACCAGATACCTTCAAAGGACAGCATGCCGGGCTCGCTCTACAGCGATCTTGCAAAGATATATGAAAAAGCTGTTCAGTTTTCTGAGGGAGGATCAATAACAATTGTTGCAGTCACTACATTATCAGGAGGTGATATTACCCATGCCATACCGGATAATACCGGATATATTACCGAAGGACAACTGTTCCTGAGAAGGGATTCAGATATAGGAAAAGTAATTGTAGACCCGTTCAGAAGTCTCTCAAGGCTTAAGCAGCTTGTGATAGGGAAAAAGACCAGGATTGACCATCCGCAGGTTATGAATGCAGCTGTAAGATTATATGCCGATGCTGCAAATGCAAAAACTAAACTGGAAAATGGATTTGACCTGACTGATTATGATGAGAGGAGCCTGCAGTTTGCTAAAGATTATTCGGAAAAACTGCTGGCAATTGATGTTAATATTGACATTGATGAAATGCTGGACACCGGGTGGCAGTTATTTAAAAAATATTTTAAGCCTGAAGAGGTAGGAGCTAAAAAAGACCTGGTGGATAAATACTGGCCTAAAGACTGATTAGTTTAAAGTATAAAATGGCATCAATAAAGAGATGGCAATAAAGTTTCAATATAACAAAACCTCATTACAGCAGCAATATAAGCAGCTCGATATAAGGGTCAGGGCGTTACCGACCATTAAAAACAAGGAATCGGCTTTGCGGGCTGAAGTCAAAAAGGCCAAAGATGAAATGAAAAGTCTTGACCAGAAGTTAATTGCTAGAATCAAGCAATATGATTATATGTCTTCCTTATGGATTGAGTTTGATGCAAGTCTGGTTACCATTGAAGACGTTAGATTATCAGCTAAAAAGATTGCCGGCGTGAAAACACCGGTTCTGGATGGAATAGATTTCTTCACGAAAAGATTCAGTGTTTTTAATAAACCCAAATGGTTTCTTGACGGAGTGGCGCTAATAAAGGAAATTGCTTCAATTGCCATAGAAAAGGAAGTCTTTAATAAAAAAATGGAGATATTGGATCGTGCCAGAAAAAAGACGACCCAGAAAGTGAATCTGTATGAAAAAGTACAGATTCCCGGGTATGAAGATGCAATAAGAAAGATAAAAAGATTTCTTGAAGATGAAGAAAATCTTTCCAAGTCAGCTCAAAAAATTGTAAAAAACAGGCAACAGCAAATGGAAATAGTGCAATGATTACACCTATGAAGAGATATTCATTCCTTGTGTATCACAGGGAGTATACAGATTTCCTGAATGAACTTCAGAAAATAGGGATATTGCACGTTATTGAAAAGGAATCAGGTGAGCTGGCAGACGAAAAACTCAGAGAACAGTATAATCTTATAAATCAATTTAATACCGCCATAAAATTTCTTCTGAAAAGGGAAGTCGAAGCTAAATCAAAATCGATAGCCAAGTCTGACGGCCATAAAATACTGGGAGAAATTCAGAATATTCAGGAGGAAATAGAATTAAAAACCCAGCAGCTTTCATCTCTAAAAAAGGAAATATCAATTATCAAACCCTGGGGAGATTTCTCATTTGAAGACATGGATAGGCTCCGTGATCACGGATTTAATATAAGGTTTTATATATGTCCGGCTAAGAAATTTGACAATAAGTGGAAAGCTGAATATAATGTAGAGGAGATAAATCATATTGGAGGGCAGACATATTTTATTGTTGTCCAGGAAGGAGACGAGAGTATCGATATTAATGCTGAAGAGATAAAACTGCCTGAAACATCACTCTCAGGATTATTAAAAAAGCAGAAAGATATAGAAGACGTACTGGAAAAATCTGAAGAAATATTTGATCTGTATGCACAGAAGTATATATCGTTGCTAATTTCAACCAGGGATAAGTTGCAGGAACAATTTGACTTTGAGAATGTTGTTTTTAACACTGAAAAGCAGGCAGAAGAAAAGCTTATGCTGATGGAGGGATGGGTACCGGAAGATAAGATGGAAGAAATAAACTTATTCCTTGAAAATTCAGGTATATATTATATTGCTTCAAATCCTGAGCCCGGGGATAAAATTCCGGTTAAGTTGAAGAACAACAAATATTCAAAATTATTTGAGCCAATAGCAGAACTCTATTCATTACCTGACTATAAAGAACTTGATTTAACTCCATTTTTTGCACCCTTTTTTATGATGTTCTTTGGATTTTGTCTGGGTGATGCAGGATACGGGTTATTATTTATTATTATAGCAAGCATTATTAAACTGCGCGCAAAACGCAGTATAAAACCCCTGATTACTTTAGTACAGATTCTGGGGGGTTCAACTATTGTATTCGGATTGTTGTCAGGAACTATTTTCGGAATTGACCTGAAGCTGGTTAATATACCATTCCTTACCAGTATGAAGGATATATTCCTGGATCCGAAAGACATGTTTTATTTTGCTCTAATTCTGGGGGGAATTCAGATAATATTCGGAATGATCGTTAAGATCCTGAATATAACCAAACAGCTTGGATTTAAATACGCATTGTCAACTCTCGGATGGATTATATTAATTGTAAGCAGTGTATTGTATTACATGCTTAAGAGCAAATACGGAACAGAAGTGAACGGGTTAAAATACTTATATTTTGTAGTTTTAGTCTCGAGCCTGATAATGATATTATTTCTTAATAATCCTGAAAAAGGACTATTGGGAAATTTAGGTAAAGGCTTGGGAGATATATATTTTACTGCCACAGGTGTATTTGGTGATCTCCTCTCTTATATCAGGCTTTTTGCATTAGGCATTTCAAGTGCAATCCTGGGATATGTGTTTAATTACCTGGCTCTTGAAATGAGGGGTGATACAATAATAGTCAGTCAGATCGTATTTTTATTGATCCTTATTGTAGGGCATTCATTGAATATTTTTATGGCTGTTCTTGGTGCATTTGTTCACCCGCTGCGACTTACTTTCGTTGAGTTTTACAAGAATGCCGGATTTATTGGCGGAGGTAAGGAATATAAACCATTTAAGAAAAACAAGTAACATATTTATACAATAAACCTAAAAAAATCAATATTATGACAACAGCAGTAATCTTAGCTTATATCGGAGTTGCATTAATGATAGGATTAGCAGGGGTAGGAAGTGCAATCGGTGTTTCCCTGGGAGGAAATGCTACAATCGGTGCATTGAAGAAAAATGAAGAAGCATTTGGCAGTTATATGCTTCTTAGTGCTCTGCCAGGCACCCAGGGCCTTTATGGATTTGCAGGATATTTTGTTCTTGAAAACGTTCATAAAGTTCTAAAACCTGAAATGACATTATTTGAGGGAGTAGCGGTATTTGGTGCGGGACTGGCACTGGGGCTGGTTGCTTTGCTATCTGCTATACGGCAGGGAATGGTTTGTGCAAACGGTATAGCAGCTATTGGTGCAGGCTATAATGTTTTCGGAAGAACGATGATATTAGCTGTATTTCCTGAATTATATGCAATTATTGCTTTTGCCGCAGCGTTCTTAATTGGCGGTTCATTAGTTGCCGGTTAGTAGAACAGAAAACAGATATTATATGCTGGATTATATACTGCTTTTATTCTCGGTTCTGATAATTATAGTTGGTATAGCAGGATGTATTCTTCCTGTTATTCCAGGACCTCCACTTACGTTCGCAGGATTGCTTGTTGCACAGCTAACGAAATTTGCTGATTTCAGTTTTAATACCCTTTTCTTTCTGGGTGCACTTGCTGTAGTTGTACAGATCCTTGATTATATCGTGCCTGTCTGGGGTGCTAAAAAATTCGGAGGTTCCAGGGCAGGTGTCTGGGGGAGTGTTATAGGTCTTATTATCGGATTATTTTTTCTTCCCCTGGGTCCGTTTGGCATTATAGGTATACTTGGAGGGCCTTTTTGCGGAGCCCTGGTTGGCGAAATTATGGCAGGCAAAAAATCAGATAAAGCATTCAGGGCTGCATTTGGAACCTTTATAGGATTTGTAACAGGAACTTTAATGAAGCTGGCAACATCATTTATTATTACCGGTTTCTTTGTAAAGGAAGTATGGCAAACAATTTTTCAATGAAATTAATTATAATTTATATAAAAATATTTGTGCTGCTTTCAGGGTATTCATTTGCCCAGAAATCAGATATCAGAGATTACTACTCAAAAATAAATCTGAAGAATTTCAGGAAGGAAAAACTTTTTAATGAACAAATAAATTTTGACAGTATTGATTTTTCAAGGCTGCATGCAGCTATTTTTTTTGTTACAAATGAAGAAAGGGCAAAAAAAAGATTGTCTTTTCTGGAATATGCACCAGAGCTGGAAAGGGCTGCTCTTATGCATTCCAGGGATATGTATGAGAAGAAATTCTTTAGCCATTATAATCCGTCTGACAGGCTCAAAAAAACACCAAATGACAGGGCTGCATTAGCAGGCATCCTGAATCCCTATCTTGCTGAAAATATTGCCACAAGTCACGGTTTACAATATAAATCCGGGGAAAAAGTTTTTGTAAGGGGCCCCGGACAGTTCAGTTATAAAATTGATGGTCAGCTGATACCACCTCACACATATCTTTCAATGGCTGAAACAATAGTTGCCAGCTGGATGGGTTCAAAAGGACACAGAAGAAATATTTTATCAGATGAAGCTCTTCAGCTGGGATGCGGGACATACTTTTATCAAGACAAGGCTTTCAATAATATGCCAACCTTTATGGCTACACAGAATTTTCAGCTGTATAAAAAAATCAGGTCAAATTAATATTTAAAAAATATCAATTTCAACAGAATACTTATAACCAGATTAAGAATGAAGTTATTATCCGATATTCTCAGGCGTCTTCCTTAACTTTCTTTGTGGAGTGTGCTTTCAGAACCCTGAGGTTTCTTCCTGCAACTTCTTTTCCGTCAAGCGTTTTAATAGCTTCCATTGCTTCCTTCTTATTAGGCATTTCAATAAATGCGAATCCCTTGGATCTACCTGTCCGCTTGTCCCTTATTATCTTTACCGATTCAACAGCACCTAAAACTTCAAAAATTTTTTGGATTTCAGCTTCTCCTAACGAGTAGTTGATGTTACCAACATAGATAGTCATAATGCGAATAGTTGAGATTAGTTAGTAGTTTAACAAATACAAGTTAACAAATTTTTTTTGTATAAAGCAATTTTAAATCAACAAAATAACAATTTTTTCATTAACTGAATAATCTTATTATCAAACCCTGGTAATTACTAAA
>CP070654.1:397692-405671 GCA_020354785.1 Bacteroidales bacterium | reverse complement strand
ACGGAGGTTATATTATTGCCGGAGGCTCTCCATCTAACGACGGTGATGTTACGGGTAATCATGGAGAATCTGACTTTTGGATAGTGAAATTAAATTCTTCAGGGGATATTGAATGGCAAAAATCTCTGGGAGGCAGTTCTAACGATTATGCATGGTCCATTAAACAGACCTCTGATAATAGTTATGTAATTGCCGGAAATTCGTCTTCTAATGATGGTGATGTTTCAACGAACTATGGAGATACTGACTATTGGATTGTAAAATTAACTGCTTCAGGGGATATTGAATGGGAAAAAGCATTTGGTGGAAGTGGTGTTGACGAAGCTCGATCCATTACCCTGACTGCTGACGGAGGCTATATAATTGCCGGATTTTCAAATTCAAATGATGGCGATGTTACCGGGAATCATGGAGATACTGACTATTGGATAGTGAAATTAAGTTCTGAAGGAGAAATTGAATGGCAAAAATCCCTGGGTGGTAGTAGGCCTGAACAAGCAAATTCCATAAAGCAGACAATTGACGGAGGTTATGTAATTGCCGGATTTTCTGACTCAAATGATGGTGATGTTACGAGTAATCATGGAGATACTACTGACTATTGGATAGTGAAATTAAGTAATGAAGGAGAAATAGACTGGCAAAAGTCATTTGGAGGATATGATTTTGATCAGGCGCTTTCAATTCAGCAAACAACTGACGGAGGTTATATAATTGGCGGAGAATCTAAATCTTCCGACGGGGACGTTCCGGAGAACAGAGGTGACTATGACGCCTGGATTATAAAATTAGATGAGAATTAATTAATTTTTCTATTACAACTACATAATCGATAACAGATAAATAACCTGCTGTAGTATATATTAATTTACAGCAGGTTATATTTTATCTTAGTAGTCCCTAGAGGGCCTCAACCTCAATTTAAATACAAGTGATTTAATCGTTATTATAACAAAATAGTAAATCCCAATTTAATACCAAATGTGCCACTAACATACCTGTTATTATCCTCATTATCTTCTTTATCTTTAAAAGTAAGAGAATTATATCCTGCCAATACATCTAAAGTAATCCTCTCACCAAGAGGAGCTGCAATGCCTAAACCTCCTCCAAAATTCATAATGGCTGTTTTATCTACATCAGAATCACCGGTTGCTGGTTCATATTTATCTTTATAAGAACCGAAAGCTCCTCCTGCTTCTAAAAAAATAGATACGTTGTTTGCAGGTATATAATATCTTGCATATGGTCCGGCGCAAAATATTGTTGTAATCCATTTATCTTCATCTTCGCCATCTTTTCCGCTACTATAAGTAACATTCAGATCAAGGTAAAATACTAAATTATCGATAAGAAAGTATCCTACTTTTGGTGACATGTTAATCCCTGTTGTTTTGTAAGGTTCGCGTTCTTCAAATCCTGCTGCATCACTCTTATATTTGCTGGAGGTGAATCCTAAAGACATAAGTTCACCCCCCCTAATTCCGGCAATATTAAGTGTGGATGAAACGCCTACAAGGAATTTTCCTTGCTCTGTTTGTGCTTTTAATCCCTTTAAATTAAAAGCTACAATAATGATAATCAGAACAGATAAAGTTTTCATGATTTCAGGTTTAGTTTAGATTTAAACAGAATTTCTACATATAATTTTTATACAATTACTATAAACGTATATTTGCTATCTCAAATTACATAGCAGCTTTATTTTAGTCTGCCAATTTTGATACAGAATAAGACTCCATAAAATGATTTCTCCCCATTTATATTTGCAAATCCATTGAAGCCAAGACCAAAACTGGGAGTTAGTGTAAAGAGTAGTTGACCTTCTACTGGAAATCCAACAGTATTAAAGGAACGCTTTTCATATTCTAAAAAATCTAATTTTTCCCCGCGCTTTACTCCACCTACGAAGCTAACACCTCCAGATATTGAAGCAAAACCGTAGGGCTTTTTTGCCATTATACCATACAGTATTCCAACATCCCAAACTCTTTCATCAGGAGATTTAAAAATGGCGGGTTCTCTATTGTAAGTAAAGCGAATTGAGATAAGACTACTTTTTCCACTCTGGAAAGAAATCCCTGTACCAGCTGAGAAAGCCCCCCATCCTGCAGGAGGGGAGGGAATACCAAATAGACATGCTCCACAACCGGCATTGAACCAAAAAGGCATATTAGTATTGTTAGAATTGTCTTGTGTATATGAATTCCCCGGGTGTAATGCAAACATAACAATACAAATAAGAGCCAGGCAATTGGCTTTAACTAGTCTCATATAAATATTGATTTGAAATCCTATATAACTATCAATTTGACCTAAAACGAGATTTTTTATATTCATTATTTCAAGTATAAGATTACATCAGAAAAGAACTAATTGTGAAATAAAATTATTGAACAATGCAGCTCTTTCAAAACGGGAATTTGCAACAGAATTGAAGAAAATTGCGGAAAACAATAATAAGTAACAGCTTTTCTATAACGAAGGAACTCTTTTAGTAATTTCTAATACAAAACCGGATCAATTTGCATTTTTTACAAGATTTAATAGACTTAATTTTGCCTTATTATTGAAATCTGCAAAAAATAATAGAATTTGTTATCTGACACCAGCTGAAATTTGGTAATCTGCTGATTTGTCTAATCTCCCTTTACTCCCTCAGCAGAACCATCTTTATAACCTCTCGGCCCTGCCTGGTTTTCAACTCGCACCAGTAAATTCCGGGTTTCATACCGGAGGCATTCCATTCTGCTTCATAACTGCCGGGTTGCTGCTTTTCCTTTACAAGGGTGGTAACCTTCTGTCCGGGAAGACTATATACACTAAGCTCAACATCGCTCATCACAGGCAGCCAGTAACTTATAACCGTGCGTGAACTGAACGGGTTCGGGTAATTCTGATAAAGTGCGAAGTCCCCAGTCAAATATCCACTTTTTTGAATATCAGTCATCACATTGCTATACCCGGGAGTTGGGAAATAAAATTCATTCCAGTTATCAGTGCCATCGGTATACCTGCCGTATGAAACATTATTTTTTTGTCCTCCATAGGTAAGCGAATCAATAAATACTGCATTATTCTCAATAACCTGTGCTAATCCTATCTGTTCCCCGTTCATATCCAGCCTGAAATTCATATGTAAAATACCCTGTTCGACCTGCCCGTCTGCCCAGAGGACGATGAATCCGTTAGCCGGAATAGTAGTATAGTCTGATGCGTATTCCGGAATATAGTATTTATAAGGATTATCGAGATCATCAGTAATATAAAAGCCCCCGATATTTACAGGCTCGTCTGTACTGTTATAGATTTCAATCCAGTCATCAAATTCACCAACATCATCAGATACTGTCAGATTATTACTGGCCATAAATTCGTTAATGAATAATTTCGGTATTTCGATTCCAACCGGCACGGAAAATTGCTCATCAGGAACATTTCGGGGTATAAAGCTCTGGTTGCTGTTCTCATCAGTTGCCGAAATATAAAATTGAATATTACCATCGGCATTTGCTGCCGGAATCTGGCCGCCATAAATTAAATCACCTGCAAGGCCATCATGGTGTAAACCATCATCAAACATCGAAACAGGGGTTCGATCGCTCCCGTTTATCGAATGGTTAATCTGTACAGCTGGAGCCGGATCCTCATCTTCGATATAAACCGTTACATTTATTGCCTGGTCTGTCTGTGCAACCTGCGGGATATAGCTAACATCTTTGATGATTGGCAGGATATCATTCAACTGCAACTGGGCCAGGGCGCTGTTACGTCGTGTTGTGATAAATGGTTTTATGCCATACTTGACATGACCATACAATGCCTGTTCATATGAGTTGTTAAAATCGTCGAAGGAGTAACCGTAATCCAAAGCTCTGAAGGGATCCTGTTCCGCCGCGCCAGTAATCATAGCATGAACAGCATCTATTTTTGGAAAGATTGAATCAGGATGACAACTATTATTGAGAAGTTTATTTAAATAATATGAATAGCGGTCGCGATATTCCTGTACAGCCAGAATTCTGGTAACTAAAGGTCTGACCTCAGATTCGTGGCCCCAGTTATAGATATCCCTGTTACCCCAGTCCTTACCGAACCAGTCGATTCCGAATGTATTATCAAAATCGTAGGGGATAAATTCAAATAAGTCAGTTGCCGGATTGTGATAGAGATAATAGTTGTTCTTTAAATACCAGTAATCATCCCAGCTTCCTGTTGCAACATCTACGGCTAAAATTCGCAGGAAGCCATCCACATTGAATATTTTTTCAAGATCGGTAAAATCAGGTTCAGGAGTAAAATTCAAAAAGGCAATTAAATCAGCCAGGTCTGAATAATCATCCAGGTTATTATTTGTCTTTAAATCATATGTTCTGCGGACGCCTACCGTGAATTTATAGAGCTCCGGATCACTGCCCAGGTAATCGAGGTCAGCAGGCCACAGACATTTATAGAGATTACCGTCATTGTTGCCAAAACGGTCATCAACGAAATTCTCATCTATATGCTCGACATTTATATAAAGACCGTAATAATCATCATTAATGTAAAGCCGGACGTGATTTGCCCTTGTACCTGGCACCTGCATCGATTTAAAAATATCCCAGCAAAGTTTCGAACGGATAATGGACGGATCATTATGTTCACCATTCAGGTTTAATTTCTCCAGCCCGTAATACTTGCGGCCTCTCTCAAATGTATTAAAGGAAACTTTGAAAGACTTTTTTGCGGCAGATCTTGAAGTATTTCCCCTGAGGCGAAAACCCACATCCTCTATAGTATCTGTCACTGTACCGCTGTTGTAGATAAATACAGCAGGAAATTCATGATCGCTTTCTGCATTAGCAGGATCCAGGATCATATTAAGAGAATCGGGGTGAATCACTATATTAACAACAGGAATGATATCATCAGCAAATACAGGATTTGAACCTTGTGCCTGTAATGCATGGGGAAAAATTCCCAGGGATATATATGTCAGAAAAACTTGCAGCCAAACCCGGTATTTCGATAAGTGCATAAAAGATAATACTATTATTGAAATCAGGTTTGCCGGGTGAATTGACATGGTCTGTTCTTTAAGTATTGTAACTACTGATAATTATTTTACAAATTTAGATATTTATATGTACTTTTGTCGCTTAAAATATTTTTGCTGGTTCTTAATATGCAGAAGGTACTTAAAACATTTTCATTAATAGTAATATTTTTATTTGCCCTTTCCATATTTGGCTGGATGGTTTTCCATATAGTAGAAGGGGATAAAAAATTTGGCTTTTTAACAGGACCTGTAAAATTTATGTATACTTTCCCTGACCTTTTTTCCCAATCCGTTGAAGAGGTTAAAACCCCGCCAAATACTTTTCTAAGGACACCTGAGAACTTTGAATCTATTAACAATCTTGATTCTGACTTTATTGTATTGTCGGCATATTCCGATACCAGTGATTCACGATCGATTGTATTGATGAACCTTAAAAATGATTCAATACTTTATAAATGGACAGTTGAAAATCCATTTGAGGATTTTTACAGGATAATAAATCCTTTACTGTTTCCTGAAAAATCCCTGGTTTACTATTTTACTAATCATACAGGTTTAAGAAGAATTGATTCACTCACAAATGTAATCTGGAAACAGGATAGTATTTTTGCCCACCACTCCATGACCCAGGATAGCAACGGAGATATCTGGATATGTTCAACTGACCCCGTATATTATGCAACCGGACTTTATAAACTGGATGGCAGAAGCGTTTTCTACATAGATAACTATATTACAAAGCTTGATGCTGAAACCGGCAGAATACTATTTCACAAATCGGTAACCAGTATATTAACTGAGAACAACCTTTCAAATTACATATTAAAATCGACAAATGTTATTGATCCGCTTCATATTAATGATGTTGAACCGGCTCTTAAATCCACGCAATATTATAAAGAAGGAGATTTGTTCATTAGTGCAAAAAACTCTTCATTTATTATGCATTACAGGCCTTCAACAAACAAGGTTATGAATGTTATTGAGGGTCCGTTCGCCAGCCAGCACGATGTTGACTTTATGAATGAAAGTTCCCTGGTAATATTTAATAATAACTTTTATCCAACCTGGTCTTCCGACAGTAAACCTCCACCACCAGACTCCAGCTGGCTTGATATTGCAGGTGATTTTTATTCAAATATTGTACGTTATGATTTTAGTAACAATAGTTTTTCATTTATTGGAGACTCCGTTTTCAGGGCAAATGAAATTTTCACCGGTACTGAAGGATTGATGGAATTTGTTGATCCTTCTACTTATTTTGTTGAAGAGCAGAATACCGGATTGATCTGGGTAATTCAAGATGATAAGGTTTTATATAAAAATGTTTTGAAATCACAACATAAAGGATACCATCATTTACCAAACTGGATAAGAGTAATTAAAAAAAATGTTTGATATATTATACATAGGACCCGGACTTAGCATTGCAACAATCATCCTGATATTTGTTATCGGAGGTATTGTAATATTTGCATTTGGATATATTTTCTGGCTGAAGATCAAAAGCAAATTCAAAAAGAAGAAAAAGAAATAATGGTATATTATACAGTTCTGTTAATAGCCTTTTTCCTGATAATCTTTATAATTCGCATCAATAGATTTGTTTTTTATGCTTTAGCTGAGTATAGTGTTGCATTAGTTGATAAACTAATATCTGATATTGATGAAGAAGCAAAAATAAAACTGGTACAGAAAAATACCAGCAAACTGGTAGTTTCACTTATGAAAATGCTGCTTGTTATCATCTTTGCAATTGCCTGCGGCAGCATTCCGGTTATTATCTATTGTTTAATATCGCGAACATATTTTAACGATCTGGTTTTCTTTTCATTTTATTCAATACTGGCTATGTCTTTAGGAGCTACTGTTCCCTTTATCATACCTTTTGCCAGGAAAAACAATTCCGGTTATTCTGAGCTATCCCAATTATTGCACAGGATGGCTTTAAATAATTACAATATTGCCTATAAACTATTTAAGCGGGAATCAAAGAAGATAAAGCGAAAAAATCTTAAAAACAGGCATGACTTTGTAATTATTTCCGGACTGGCCAGAGCCGGAACAACAAGTTTAATGACTGACTTATCCAGAATCAGTGATTTCGTTTCGCTGAATTACGCAAATATGCCTTTTTTGTTGTGTCCGAACTTCTGGGCAAAAATATACAAACCAAAAACCAGAGAACTTAAAGAACGAAGTCACAAAGACGGGATAATGATTGGTGTGAACTCAAATGAAGCACTTGAAGAATACTTCTTTAAAGTAAAAGCAAATGACTCATATATAAAAGATTTTCATTTATCAGAATATAAAATTACACGGGAAGATTATAATGATTACCTGGATTATCAGAGTATTATTAAACTTGATAACAGTAAGATATACCTGGCGAAAAACAACAACTTCATATTAAGATACAAATCTGTAAGAGAATTTAATGATGATTTTTTATTGGTGATATTGTATCGCGATCCTTTAACCCATGCAGCGTCATTAATGGAGAAGCACAGTGATTACAAGAAGCTTCAAAAAGAAGATCCCTTTGTACTTGAATATATGAACTGGTTAGGGCACCATGAGTTCGGAGAGCAGCAAAAGTTGTTTGTATTCCAGAACTCGGAAGAGAACATACACTATGATAAAGAGTCGCTGGACTATTGGTTGAAAATCTGGATAAATTATTATAGATATGTTCTGACTATTAGTCATCCCAATACAATCTTAATCAATTACGACTCATACTGTAAAAATCCTGAAGAAACGATTGAAAAAATCATCAAGAAAACAGGAATAACCACTGAACTTCCGGATTACATACCCTTCATTAACAAAAGAAAGGCTGATGACGAGTTTTCTAAAGATGTATATGAAGAAGCGGTGGAAATATACAGGCAATTAAGAAGTAAGTAATATTATCATTATTATTAGAGGT
>CP070654.1:389579-397592 GCA_020354785.1 Bacteroidales bacterium | reverse complement strand
ACAATAAATAAAAAATAACTGACATAAGCATTACTATTCCTATATTTCTTGTGATACCCATCAGAAACAGCAGGAATCCGATCGTTAACCATGTTTTCCAGAGTTTTAAATAATCAGATGGTGATTCATTCAGCTTTTCCAGGAATTTTACAAACACAAAAAAAGTCAAAGTCTGTAAAAATAAATAAAGCGCTTCACTGTATGTCTGGCTTCCAAAATATAATATGTTTGAGTTGATAGCCAGAATAAGCAGAGTAATGATTATTATAGTAATGGAGAGCTGATTTTTAAAAGTATAATAGAAAAATATTAAATATCCTATTATGAACAAAAATGAAAAAATCTTAAAAATAATTACATTAAATCCAGTAATTAGCATCAGAAAACTAAGGAATATCGGATAGAATGATCCATGCCAGCTTGGAAAACTTTTACCGGTCAGGAACTTTTTTGCCGCTACTATATAAGACGAATCGTCCCCTCCGGTACTTACCTTAACATCGAAAAGATAAATTCCCAAAATAATTGTCAGACATACGGATAAAATAAAGAAGAGAAAGTGGTTTTTATTAAAAAACTTATCAATATGCGGTATAATCCCACCTGCCCGGGTCTTGATTTCATTAGCATTTTCGACACCTAAATTTTTCGATTTAGTGTCTGACTTCTGTGATTTCTTCATTTTTCTGGTCATATTATAAAATTATTTGAAAAACAATTTTTAAGTAGAGCTAAAAATCTATTATGTTTGTAGCCAATAAATTTAAATAATGAATTAATCAAATTAAAATATTTAGCGTGTCGAATTACCAGATAATAATATGAATTCAAAACAAAAAGTAAAAGAATATTTTAATTCAATAGCAAGTTCGAGAATTAAATGGAAAAAAAGAAATAGATTTTATCACAAATGTATTGAAAAATATTATTCTTTAATTATTCCTAAAAAATCTAAAGTTCTGGAAATAGGATGTGGCACAGGTGAATTATTAAACTCAACAGATCCTTCTTATGGTGCAGGCATTGATTTTTCAACAAATATGATTTCAATTGCAAAGGAAAAATTTCCGGATTTAATATTTTATGTAGATGATATTGAAGATTTAAAGTTGGATGAAAAATTCGATTATATTATTCTGTCAGATTTACTTCACATATTATGGGATGTACAGGCTGCCCTTAAGAATCTCAGAAGATTATGTTATGGCCATACACGGATTATAATTTCTAATTATAATTTTATGTGGGAGCCCATATTAAGATTTTTTGAGTTTATAAGATTAAAGCAAAGATCTCAAAACTCTAACTGGTTATCGCATAATGATATATTTAATCTGTTGGAACTGGAAGGCTTTCAGGTTGTTAAAAATGAGCGGAAGATTCTGTTTCCCAAATATTTGCCGGTTATAAATTTTATTTTCAACAAGTTTATAGTAAATCTGCCTTTTTTTAACTATTTGGGATTAGTAAATTTTATTACTGCACGCCCGATAATTTATGAAAAAAGTGATTATAGTGTTTCTGTAATAATACCGGCTAGAAATGAAAAGGGCAATATAGAAAATGCTATCATCCGTACACCTGAATTTGGTAAATCACAGCAGTTTATTTTTGTTGAAGGTAATTCTCAGGATGGCACTTATGAAGAAATGAAAAAAGTTCAGAAGAAATATAGCGGCCATGATATATTAGTGTTTAAACAATCGGGAAAGGGTAAAGGAAATGCGGTCAGGGAAGGATTTGAAAAAGCTACAGGTGATATACTTATGATACTGGATGCAGATTTAACAACACCACCTGAGGATATGCCCAAATTTTATGAAGCCCTGGCAAATAACAGGGGTGAGTTTATTAATGGATGCCGTCTTGTGTATCCTATGGAAAAACAAGCAATGAGATTTCTGAACTTGCTTGGAAATAAGTTTTTTGGCTGGTTCTTTTCATATCTTCTGGGACAAAGATTAAAAGATACTCTCTGCGGGACTAAAGTATTATTTAAGAAAGATTATCTAAAGATCAAAGAAAACAGGAGTTATTTCGGTAATTTCGATCCTTTTGGTGATTTTGATTTGTTATTTGGTGCGGCTAAGCTGAATATGAAGATATCAGAAATAATTGTCAGATACAGGGAAAGAGAATACGGAACCACTCAAATTAGCCGGTTCAGGCATGGCTGGCTGCTGATAAAGATGAGCCTTTTTGCCGCTATGAAAATTAAGTTTAAATAATTGTAGTTAGAAGTTAAGATTTTTCATGGCCAGTAATAGATTGGAAACTGAAATAGAACATGGTAAATACCTTTTAAAGAAAGGTGCAGGAGTAGTATGGAACTGGGAATCACCTGCAGGCAAAGAAAGATGGAAAAGAAGGGTCAAAATGTTAACGGATTTTATATTGCCCGGCAGTAAGGTACTTGAACTAGGTTGCGGAACAGGATATTTTACCAGGGAGATTGTTAAAACCGGAGCAGAAATTGTTGCTATCGATATATCACCCGATCTTATAGATGTTGCTAAAGATAATATTGTAGCATCTAACCTGAAATATAGGGTAGATAATGCATACTCTATGAGTTTTAAAGATGAAGAATTTGATTATGTGGTAGGAAGCTCTGTTCTTCATCACCTTAAGGTTAACTCAGCTATAGCTGAAATATACAGAGTATTAAAGCGTGGGGGTAAAATAGCTTTTACAGAACCGAATATGATGAATCCTCAAATTGCATTGCAAAAGAATATCCCTTTTATAAAAAGACTTGCAGGAGACTCACCATATGAAAAAGCCTTTTTTAGACGTATGTTAAGAAAATTATTCTTAAAAACGGGATTTCAGCAAGTTAAAATTATACCCTTTGATTTCCTTCATCCTGCTGTTCCAAGACCTTTAATAGGCGTAATATCACTATTAGGTAATTCTCTTGAAAAAACTCCTCTGATAAAAGAGATAGCAGGATCTCTGTTTATAACAGCAATTAAATAACAATAAATTCACTTTCGAGAAAATACATGATATATTTGACTAACATGTAAATATTATTGATTAATCTTTGAAGCTACATCAATAGTTTTTTGTAATTTTATAAGTTAAGTTACTGGCAATTAAAAAATTCACTATCATGAGACGTATAAATATCATAATTGTGGTATTATGTCTTATTGTCTTAAATACATGTGATGAAGATGTTGCATTTGGAGACATTAAATACAAAGGCAAAGTCAGTTTTAGTGCTTCCCTGATAAATGGCAATACCGGTCTAAAAAGTACTGGTTGTGATGATTTAGATAAAATAGCGGCTGCAATTGTTGATATTGAAAATGAAAAGGGAGAATTAGTATACGATACGGAAAGAATTGAATTTTACAAATTCAATGATGATTATATAAGTGATGAATTATCTTTAGTTGTTGGTAATTATAAACTTACCAAATTCCTTTTAATTGATTCATCCGGCGAAGTACTGTTTGCTTCACCACTGGAATCATCTGACAAATCTTATTTGGTTGAAAATCCCCTGCCGATTGAATTTATAATCGAAAGAGATAAAGTTACAAAAGTTATTCCCGAAGTACTGGATGTAACAGAATCAACACCGGAAGACTTCGGATATGTTTCATTTAGTTTTATTATTAATGATCTTATTAGTTTCTATATAACTGTTAATATTTTCAATTGTATAACTGAAAGTTTTGAGATAACTGACGCTAATCTGGTAATAACGCACTATACAGATACTCTATATAATAATTATCTTGAACCAGTAGCAAATAGTATAATCATCAGGGATATTTACAATAAATATAAAATAAATGTATTTAAATCAGGCTTTAAGCCTTACAGTGAATTTTTTACAAACGATTCACTGAAATACTATAATGATAAATCATTAATAATAATACTGGAAGAAGAATCCGAACCCGGTGCAGGACCGGTAGCATATTATCCATTTAATGGAAATGCTAAAGATATGAGTGAAAACAATAATGATGGAATTGTATATGGCGCAACCCTTGTAGCAGATAGAAAAGAGAGGCCGAATAGTGCATATTATTTTGATGGAATTAATGATCATATTACCATTCCAAGCAGCCCTTCATTAAATCCTTTGAATCAATTAACAATTGCTCTGTGGATTAATATGGATACTATAACAAACAGGTATACACCGGTTATACATAAAGGCGGTACACATACACCGGGATTCGCTAACAGAGAATATCTTATATATATAGAGGACGTAATGATGATATATGCTGAGTCTGCAGGAGATGAAAGCGAACATTATTTTACAGGCTGGTATTTTCCGGGGCTTAAAGAATGGTTTCATTTTGCAGTGATTTTCGACAGGGTAGGACACAAAATCAGATTGTATATAAACGGGGAAAGAATTAAAGAGGTAAATGATTCATATTCTACTTTTAATAATAATAACCATAGCCTGTCAATTGCAACCTGGGAAGAAACACATGCAGAGTATGCCGGATATTTTAAAGGTTACATTGATGATATTTACATTTATGACCGTGTTTTAAGTGATATTGAAATTTATGATATCTTTTCAGAGTGAAGTACTTTTTATAATCGATAATCCTAAATCCTAACTCCTAAAACCCATCTATTCTCCCGAACTCAATCTCCTGATAGCTTCTTCCAGAGGTTCATCAGGTTTTATAGTGTTATATTCTTCCCAGTATAATTCATTGTAATCACTAACCTGGTCAGTGAAAATATTCATTGTTTTTGCTACTTCTCTTGCCTTAAACCTTTTAACATTCGTCGTATCTATATCTGTAACAGCCATCTCTATTACCGAGTTGAATACTTTACCGAAAAACTGTTTTTTCTTTCTTATCTTAAATTCAGTTTCACATCTGATAAAGTTTAAATAGTACTTGCCACTAAACTCAATAAACTTTACCATGTATTCAGCTTTCAGAGGTTTAACCTTAAAGTTCCGCGGTTTTTTTATCACAAATATATGACTGGCCTTTTCAATTTTGTTTTCTTTTAATGAAAAGTCAACAGCTTTTATTGCCAGGCTGTTAAGATCGAGATAAATTCTTCCTGTAAACGGAGGGTAATCATTATTTCCTCTATGGTCAAACCTTATTACATAAGCTTCTTTTTCGTTGTCAATCATCACATCAGCCATTTTGTAACTGTAATATTCAAAATCGTCATTTATTAAGAAGTTAGCCGGATGCTTTATTATATCAAGTAATAGTGTAGTACTCAGACCGGCTTTTAATTTGAGGATTACGCTGTCAGCGCTGGTTACATCCTGGCTTTTTCTAGCTTTAATTATTTTGATCTGGTCATTTTCATAAAGCCTGCTGTAAGGAGATTTATAAGTTTGCAGAACGGCTTCAGTAACAATAACATACCTTCTGGATTCCCGCACAGATTCACGGTAAAAGCTGGTAAGCATGGAAGGCTGCCTGCTGTAATTAACAGGAATCTTTTCAATTGCATTTCTTAACAGTAAAACCGGATCAATTTTTCTTATTATCACTTCCTGTATGGGTATATAGTCCGGTACCAGATATATAATATTATTTCCGGCCAGCAAATTTGCCAGCGGCTGTTTATAGATCTTATAACCGATATAAGATATCCCTAATGTATCATATATAAAAGCAGGAGTAATTTTAAGAATAAATTCCCCATCGGAATTTGAAACAGTTCCAATACTTTTTCCAACAATACTGATGTTGGCATATTCAACAGGTTCCCTGGAGTTATCATCAATGATTTTTCCTCTGATTTTCAGAAGCGGTACAGAATCTGAAAGTATTTCAGCTATAATCTTATTTATATTGCTTCCTGGTTTGTAGATAACAATATTTTTATCTATTGTCCTGTACCTCAGATTTTCATCGCACAGTATAGTGTCCAGTATTTCTTTTAAAGATGTATTGATGTAATTAACGGAAATTATTCTGTCGGCATCTATAAGGGATGAGTTGTATGAAAAGTTATAATTAATATCCTTTTCAATGACTTTTAAGGCATCATATACCGAGTAATTCCTTAGTGTTAAGCTTATATTGTAATTGAAAATTGAATCCTGTCCGGCGGCATGATTTATCACAAAAAAGACCCAAATAAGTATTTTAACCCTGAAAGCGAAAATGTTTTTAATATTGGGTTTTGTATCAGGGACTATATGATCAGCAACCACTTCCAACAATGATTACCTTTCCGTTTGTTTTTATTATATTTTCAATCTGAAGATTAAATGATCCTTCAATAACCTTTAATATTGTATCAAGTGAAGCATTATTAAAAGTAGCAGTTAATTTGCAGTCAGCTATTGCCAGATTGTCAAATTGAATATTTGTATTATAAACACTTTCCAGTTTTTCTGCAACTATTTCCAGTTTTGTTTCACGGAACGTCAGGTATCTCGTTTTCCACGCAAGATAATTAACATCATTGTTTTTGCTTTTTGTTAATTTGTTATCCGATAATACTCCGATATATCCCGGCTCAATCAGGATATTGTTTTCACTATCAGATTTCTGAGATAATTGCACATTTCCGTATTCAACAAATACTTCAACTTCATTTTTTGAAATTTCAGTGTTTATATTGAATGATGTTCCCAGAACTTTGACTTTAGCGTTATTTGTATTGACAATAAAAGGCTTATTCTGGTCTTTAACAACCTCAAAATATGCTTCACCTTTTAAATATATATTTCTTGAATCGGTTCCGTACTGTCCGTCATATTTAACTGTAGTACGGGAATTTAAATATACCTTTGAACCATCCGGGAGCAATACAACAGAAGTATTACTCATACCTGATTTAACTGTAGTATCATCAGTAAAACCGGATTCAATGAAAACCCTGTTAATACCATATGCAATTCCAATAATTATCAGTATTGATGCTGCAATTTGTAATGACCGGTACAGGTATATCCTTGCCGTGCCTTCCCTTGCCGGTTCTTTTACCGGTATCATTTCAGGTTTCTCTTTCAGAATTCTTTGTTTCAGGTTCTCCCATGCACTATCAACATCTACTCTTTTCATATTTTTAGTTAAATTAATTTTATTCCAGTCAGATTGAATTTTCTCAAATAATATCTTGTTTTTATTACTGCTTTCTATCCATTTTTTAACTTGAATGGATTCTTCATTATTGCTTTCCCCTGATAAGTATTTTCCTAAGTATGTATATATTTTATTATGCTTCAACATAATTTTTCAGGTTTTTCCGAAGAAGTTTTAAAGCTTTTCCAATATTTGCTTCTACAGTTTTTATCGACAATGATAATTTTTTAGCTATTTCCCTGTATTTAAGCCCTTCATGCCTGTTGAGGAGAAATATTTTTCTGCATCTTTCAGGCAGAGAGTTTAATGTATTGTTTATTATATCACTAAGTTCCTGCAGTTTGATATTTTCAGAAGCATCCCTGTTATATTCCTTATTTTGCTTCCTGTAATAAGCTTCATACTTTATTTCTATTGCACGATGATTCAGATATTGCAGGCAACCATTGTAAACAGACCGGTATAAATATGATTTTAAAGAAATATTTATGTCCAGTTTATCCTTCTTTTCCCACAACCTGTAAAACAACTCCTGTACAACTTCTTCAGCCTTATCTAAATCTTTAACATATTTGCTGGCATAATTACAGAGAGCCTGGTAATACTTTCTAAATAAATTTTCAAAGGTTGCTAAATTCCCTTTCTTAATCTCGTTAAATATCTGCCGGTCTGATTTAATCATGCACCAAAGTTACAGAGTATTTTCCAGACTTAGTTATTTATATTTGTTATTCTTATTTATAAATTTCTGGCAAATCTTCTGTTAAGTCTTTCTATAGCTATTTCAATTGATTCATCAGGTTTTATTACATTATATTCACCCCAGTAGTCTTCATCAAGAAAGTAATTAACCTGATCAATAAATATGTCAGATATTTTTTCTGATTCTCTCAGCTTAAATTTGCTGACATTAGCCGTATCTCTTTCAGTAACAGCCATTTCCAGCATTGTTATATAT
>CP070654.1:381449-389479 GCA_020354785.1 Bacteroidales bacterium | reverse complement strand
AGGAGGACATATGAATATGACTATTGCTGATCTTGAAAAAAAGGCACGTATATTAAGACTCAATATTATCAAAATGGTTGGTGTGGGACAGAAGGGGCATCTGGGAGGATCCTGTTCTTTAGCTGAGATTGTGGCCGTCCTTTATTTTAGCAGGATGAAACATGATCCTGCTAATCCTTTATGGGAAGACAGGGACAGGTTTCTGCTCAGTAAAGGTCATGCTGCCCTGGTACAATATGCTGCACTGGCTGAATTCGGATATTTTCCAAAAGAGGAAATAGAAAAAGTCAAAGCCCTTGGTTCCATGCTGCAGGGACATCCCGATATGCTGACAACACCAGGCATAGAAGCAAATACAGGATCCCTTGGACAGGGTTTATCCATGGCATGTGGTATGGCTACCGGACTAAAGCTTAATAATAAAAAAAGCAAAGTTTACTGCATAGTTGGTGATGGAGAAGTAGCTGAGGGTCAGATATGGGAGGCAGCAATGGCAGCTTCTTATTACAAACTTGACAACCTGGTTGCAATTCTGGATAAAAACGGTTTACAGGCAACCGGAGTAATTACTGAGCGCTACGATACAAATCCGTTAAAAGAAAAGTGGGAAGCATTTGGCTGGTATGTACTTGAAGTGGACGGACATAATATAAAAGAAATTATTAATGCCCTTGATAAGACTGACAGCATTAAAGGTCAGCCTAAAATAATCATCGCCAGTACTGTAAAAGGTAAAGGCGTGGCTTTTGCAGAACATGTCGCTGCATTTCATAATGGCGAACTTACAGCTGAGCAGTTTGAAGAGGCATGTTCAAAACTCATCTAATAAGGATAAATATATGAATAAACAAAATCCAAGACAGGTTTATGGTGAAACATTACTCGAATTAGGCAGGGAGAATAAGAATATAGTTGTTTTAGAAGCTGACCTGAGTAAATCGACTATGACTTGCTTATTTGAGGAGGAATTCCCTGAAAGATTTTTCGAAATGGGAATTGGTGAGGCGAATATGACCTCCTTTGCAGGAGGACTTTCCCTTACAGGTAAAATCGCTTTCACAAATTCCTTTGCTGTGTTTGCATCCGGACGTGCGTTCGATCAAATACGGCAAGGGATAGGTATTCCAAAGCTAAATGTGAAAATTATTGGTTCAAGCTCCGGTCTGTCAGATTTTGGTGACGGAGCCACCCATCAGTCAGTTGAAGATATTGCCATTATGAGAGCCATACCCAATATGACAGTATTGGCTCCGGTTGACGGTATTGAGACAAGAAAAATGACCAGGAAAATAGCAGAACTAAAAGGACCTGTATATATGCGATTAAACCGGCATGATCAACCCGACCTGTTCCCCGGGGACCAGGACTATGAAATAGGAAAATCATATTTAATAAGGGACGGAAAAGATTTAGTGATTTTTGCAAATGGTATAATGGTATCAAAAGCTGTTAGTGCAGCGGAAAAAATGCAGAAAAAAGGAATCTCGGTAAGAGTGGTAAATGTAAGTTCTTTCAAACCTGTCAATGAAAATGAAATTAAAAATTTCGCAGCCGATGTCAGGGGTATAATAACAGCTGAAGAACATTCTTTGATTGGCGGACTGGCAGACCTTGTAACCTATATACTACGGGGCAACGGAGTACCGGTTGAGACAATCGGTATAGAGGACCAGTTTGGTAAATCGGCACATAACTATGATGAGTTGTTAGAAGCCTTTGGGTTGACAGAAGAGAATATTATCAGATCTGTTCAAAAATTAACCAGCTAATTTTAACAATATATAAAGGTAAGTCCTAATGCTATTAGTCGTTATTCTTGTTTTATGTATCCTCTTTATAATTGCTTCCTCAACAAAGTTTAAATTACATCCGTTCCTTGCATTATTATTTGCCTGCCTGGGTTTTGGATTGTTTACCGGTATGCCACTGCCAGAGATTGTACAATCAATAAATGAAGGATTTGGAGGCACCATAGGCTATATAGGAATAGTCATAATTGCAGGAACAATTATAGGCACCTTTCTTGAGCTTTCAGGAGGCGCTTTTACCCTGGCTGACAGAATACTAAAACTAATTGGTGAAAAACGGGTTCCGCTGGCGATGTCTATTATAGGCTATTTTGTTTCAATTCCGGTGTTTGCTGACTCCGGCTTTGTCATTCTCTCACCACTAAACAGGGCGCTCTCAAAGCGGGCTAACATTTCCCTGGCCGGACCTGCTATAGCATTAAGTATGGGACTTATGGTTACTCATTGCCTTATCCCTCCTACTCCAGGACCAATAGCTACAGCCGGAATACTGGGGGCGGATATCGGACTGGTAATTTTGCTGGGAATACCTGTCAGTCTCTTTGCACTTTTTAACAGCTGGCTCTTTTCTGTTAAATATGCTGCAAAAGTACAAATAGATCCAAACCCTGAAATTTCTGATAAGGATATTGAATCAAAAATAAAAGAAGCACCACCTGCTATAAATGCGATGGGGCCTATACTGATACCAATAATACTTATTATACTGAGATCTGTTTCGAATCTTCCGGAAAATCCTATTGGTGAAGGTGTGTTAAAAGCAGTTATAGGTTTTGTCGGTGAACCAGTTATTGCACTTCTTATCGGTGTAATACTTGCCTTTGGGCTGCCCCGGAAGTTGCAGAAAAGTATGTTGTCCGACTCAGGATGGGTAGGAAAAGGAATACGCAATGCTGCCATAATTATAATTATAACTGGTGCCGGTGGTGCCTTTGGAAAGGTATTACAGAACTCTTCACTGGCAGATACCCTGGGAAATGCTCTGTCAGATGCAAAATTCGGAATATGGCTGCCATTTATTATTGCTGCCACTATCAAAACAGCACAGGGATCATCTACCGTGGCTATGATAACTACTGCCTGTATTTTATCCCCGCTCCTGTCATCACTGGGATTCACTTCTGAAATTGCAAAGGCATTAGTAGTACTATCAATCGGAGCCGGAGCTATGGTTGCATCACATGTAAATGACAGCTTTTTCTGGGTGGTAACGCAAATGTCACGGATGGATGTTAAAACCGGATATAGACTTCATAGCCTGGGTTCTTTAATTTTAGGATTAAGTTCGGCAATTGCTATCTGGATTTTAAGCTTGTTTTTAATATAATTATCATTAAATAAAATATACCATGAAGAAAATGAAAGCTGTAGTAAAGTATGCTGATGCCGCGTGCGCTACAGAAATTCGCGATGTTCCGGTACCGGAAATCGGAAAAACCGATACCCTCGTTGAAGTTGCTTACATAGGAGTGTGTGGAACAGATCCTCATATGCATAAAAATATCTCGGCATTTAAATTTGATCATCCGTTCATTATGGGTCATGAATTTGCAGGCAGAATTGTGCAGGCCGGCGAAGAAGTAACCGGATTTTCAGCAGGTGATAATATAACAGCCGAAACACATGCTGAATTCTGTGGAAAATGTACCCTTTGCAGGCAAAACAACTATAATATCTGCCGGGATAGAAAAGGTTATGGCTTTCATGTTGATGGTGCATTTACAAAATATGTAAAAGTCCCTGAAAGAATCCTGCATCATGTACCGGGAAGTGTATCTTTAAGAGAGGCTTCAATTACCGAACCATTTTGTGTGGCTTATAAGGCAGTTGTTTCAAACAGTAAAATTATTCCCGGTGATACGGTTGTAGTAATAGGGCCGGGCTCAATCGGTCTTTTATGTGCTAAAGTGGCACAATTATCCGGGGCAGGTGAAATAGTTGTTATTGGCACTGAAGGAGATGATCACAGGCTTAAGCTGGCTAAAGAGTTTGGTGCAACAATGACAATTAACAGCACAAAGGAGGATCCGTTAAAAAAAATATTGGCATCCGGTGATGGTTACGGTGCAGATCTGATAGTAGATACTGCAGGCAGCTCGGAGACATTAAAACTTTCAATGCATGCTGTCAGGCCTGCCGGTCAGATTACAAAAATCGGCTGGGGCACAAAACCTGTGGATTTCAGCCTTGATCCCATAGTTGCCAAAGCTGTTACCTTAAAAGGACATTTCAGCCATACCTGGGATGTATGGGAAAAGTGCCTGACATTGATGAGCAAAAAAATGGTTGATCTGGATAAACTTATCACTCATGAGCTCAGTATAGATCAGTTTGAAAAAGCATTTGAGCTTGTTGAAACCAAAGAAGCTGTCAAAGTTGTGCTTACACCAATTTAGATAATTAATTTTAAATAAAATTTATACGGATGAAGAATATAGGTTTTATAGGTCTTGGCATCATGGGTAAGCCCATGGCAAAGAATTTACTTAAAGCAGGTTACCAGTTAATAGTATATGATATTAATGCTGAACCTGTAAAAGAACTTTTTGAAGCCGGAGCCAGGGAAGGTACATCATCACAGGACGTGGCTTCACAAAGTGAAGTTATAATTACTATGCTTCCCAACTCTCCTGAGGTTAGAGAAGTAGTACTTGGGGAGAAAGGTATTATTTATGGTGTAAAGCCGGGTACTGTATTAATTGATATGAGTTCTATTACACCATTAACATCAAAGGAATTATCTGAAAAATTACAGCAAAAAGGTGTTGCTATGCTGGACGCTCCTGTAAGCGGTGGTGAGCCTAAGGCAATAGAAGGAACACTGGCCATTATGGCAGGAGGGCCAAAGGAGACCTTTGATATGGCTAAGGATATTCTCGAAGTTATGGGAGCATCTGTAACAAGGGTTGGTGAAATAGGCAGTGGTAATATTACCAAACTTGCCAACCAGATTATCGTGGCTTTAAATATAGCAGCGATGGGAGAAGCAATGGTTCTGGCAACCAAAGCCGGAGTTGATCCTGAAAAAGTCTACCAGGCGATACGGGGCGGACTGGCAGGTAGCACAGTGCTGGATGCCAAAATGCCGCTGGTGCTTGAAGGCAACTTTAAACCCGGTTTCCGAATCGAGCTTCATATAAAGGACCTGATGAATGCCCTGGATACAGCCAGGGAACTGAACGTACCCGATATTCTTTCCAGCCAGGTTATGGAGATAATGCAATCACTAAAAGCCGATGGAAAAGCTAAAGACGACCACGGTGGCATTATCCAGTATTACGAGAAACTGGCAAAAGTGGAAGTCAGAAAAGAATAACTTTTTTACTTTCCTGCCAGTTCCAATATATAACTGACCGCCTCATAATCCAGAGCATTGAACATGGTTTCAATATTGTCAGTATATTTGGAATTATGGCTCATTATTGCATCTTTCAGCATAAAAACCTTATAATCCAGGTCTTTGGCCGAAAAGTGGGTAGAAATTACACATCCTACTGCGCTCAGGCCACAGAGAAATAAAGCATTACAATTATTTTCTTTAAGCAGTTTATCCAGCTCAGTCTTTTTAAAGCTGCTGGGATAGTTTTTGATAATCATGGGATCATCAGGTTTTATTTGTATTTCATCCGGATATTGGAATGCAGTTGAGTCGGGATGTGGGCCATATTCAGGGCTGGTATGATAAACACGTACAACCGGAAAGCCCTTGCTCCTGAATAGCGAAATATAGGCGTTGATGTAATACATACCAATTTCTTTGTCCTTGTCAGGTATCCAGGTCAGAAACTGGTTTTGAATATCAATGACTACTAAGGCCGGTTTTGCCGGATCAGAGTTTTCCTGGTCTTTATCCTGTGATAAAATAGTTGTTTGATTAAAAATTAAAATAACCAGGGCTAAGATTGTTATTCGTTTCATAGTTTTTAATTTACAGGTTATTATAAAGTTTTCATATTTTGATTATCTGATATTATATAAAACAAACCTAATAAAAAACACGAACTTTCACAAAAAAGACCATCCGGGACAGAATAGTTACTTTTTTTTAAAAGGATTTTAACATAATTTTGGAAGATCCTATGCAATAGTTTTTTAACATATATATAATTCATATGTTATCTAATTACAAATAAATACAGGGAAAAATGACTGCTGTAAGAAAAATAAAAAAAGTAATAAAAAGCACTCCAACGCTTGAGGGTGCCGGTGTTCATTTAAAGAGAGCATTTGGTTTTAATCAGAAACCTCAACTAGATCCGTTCCTGCTTCTTGATGATTTTCATTCAGGCACACCCTCCGAATATATTAAAGGTTTTCCGTGGCATCCGCATCGTGGTATTGAAACTATAACTTACTTAATAAAAGGGGCGGTGGAACATGGCGACAGCCTGGGTAATAAAGGTATTATTTCTTCAGGTGATGTCCAGTGGATGACTGCCGGTAGCGGTATCATACACCAGGAAATGCCAAAAGGACAGGAAGATGGCTTGATGTGGGGATTGCAGCTGTGGGCTAACCTGCCGGCATCACAAAAAATGATGGCGCCACGATACCGGGATATAACCAGTGATCAAATACCCGAAGTTATGATGGATAGAGGTGTTAAAATTAAGCTGGTCTCCGGAGAGGTGAAAGGTACCAAGGGCCCGGTACAGGATATTATTATTGATCCGGAATACCTGGATGTCAGTGTTCCTCCGGGAGTTAATTTTGTACATGGTGTAAAGCCGGGATATACTGTATTTGCTTATGTTCTTGACGGAAAAGGTTATTTCGAGCCAGAGAGAGATCCATACTCCTATGAAATAGAAGGTAAAAATTATTTCGACTTTAAAAGAGAATGTATTATTGGTCCCGAGAATCTGGTTATTTTTGAGGATGGCGATGAGCTGAATGTCAATTCAGAGAGTGAAGGAGTAAGGTTTCTTTTAATTTCAGGTAAGCCATTAAATGAGCCTGTTGCATGGTATGGCCCTATTGTAATGAACACTAAAGAGGAATTAAGAACAGCGTTTGAGGAATTTCAAAACGGGACCTTTCTTAAGCATAAAGTCTAAGCCATCCAGGGCCTTTCTCTTTTTATACCTGAATTAAGAATATCTGCTGCGATATTGATATCATCGACAATTTGAAAGTCATACATTCCGACACATATAAAATCCGCACCATTTTCAAAAGCGTAACGGAAACCTTCATCCGGATGAATAGCACCTGCAGCTAAGGTCTTAAAAGCAATCCAGGGTTGCTTAATATTTTTCATATATTCTTTGGTTTCTTCAGGATCAGTACACCATATATTATCATGTTCATCCTCCTTGCTGGCAGACCAGTAGTTTGTATGATGGAAAGTCTTCATCCAGAAGTCCGGTTCCAATCCAAAATCAACACATGCCTTTATAGTTTCCAGTTTGTGTCCCCCTATACCTGCAGGCAGTCCATTTTTGCGAATTAGTTCCAGGGCTTTTCCAATCTCTTCCACTTTTCCCTCCTCAACCAGGCTGTCTGCTATCCCTCCATGAACATAACAAGCTACAGCCCCGTTATCAACAGACATTAAAACACCATCGGTAAGATTTTCACTCCCGCAATCTGATATGAATTTAATATCTCCAATCTTTCTTCTCCAATATTCATTTATAACCCTGCTTAATACCGGGTTGGTTAAAAAAGTATTAATTCCGCACTTCTCAGCAAGTAAAAAGGTTGCAAATACTTTTTCGTCATGAAAATATGCCTTAACCAGCTTGGATACGTAAATTAAATCTCTTGCATGTGCCCAGCCGCCAATTAAATTTCCACCTAAAATAACCCGGCTAATATCCAGACCTTTGATCTTTGCATGGGGTATTGTCATTTTGAGATCCTTCAAACTTGTAAAATCAAAAGTCTTTATAGTGGCACTTGTAATAGCATCCGTCTCCTTTAGAAACTTCTCTTCGTAGCTGATCCAGCGTTTTTTCCTGATAGTTGATATAATAAATGTTCCGAAAAAAGGTACCACAGCAAGATTCTTTAAAAGCTCGCGCCTGTTTAATGACGTTTCGTTCTGTTCCGGGAGTACTGGTATTACTACTTTCTTTTGCCCGGGTTTCCTGTATTTATTTATTATGAGACTGACAAGCCTCTCAAAACCCGGTATTGATCTGGGAGGGATTAATAAAAATATACATAATGCCGTGAGCTCAACTAATGTTTTATTAACTACAAGATAATGGCCCTCGG
>CP070654.1:373092-381349 GCA_020354785.1 Bacteroidales bacterium | reverse complement strand
CGGTAAATAACAGGGGATATGATGCGAAAAACTGGTGGAAATCCCTTGCCGGCATCAAAGATACAATACATGAGATGGCAAGTTACATATATACCCTGGCAGTATTACCCGTGTTAAATTATTAGTTTGTTGCTTTCTCCAGGCGTTTAAGTATGGAAAATATAAATACTGCGGATATCATGCAACATGTCACCAGCACAAGCCAGTGTCCCCATAAAGGTAAATTCTTCCAGGAATAACCCATGACAACTACCAGGTAATTACCTACTGCAGTTGCTGCCAGCCATCCGCCCTGCATAAGTCCCTTATATTGCGGAGGAGCCACTCTTGATACAAATGATATTCCCATCGGGCTTAAGAATAGTTCCGCAACGGTTAATGTGAAATACGAACCTATTAACCAGTAAGGTGTTACAGCAAGGTTTTCATCAGGAATTCTTATTTCACCTATTTCTTTCGGACTATGTCCGATAAGACTCAGTGATCCCAGAACAAGAACAAGAAATCCCATTGCCGTTATTACCATTCCTATGCCTATTTTCTTGGGTGATGAAGGTTCTTTACCTCTTCGTCCCAGCCATGTGAAGAAACCAATGATAATAGGAGTTAATGCTACAATGAAAAAAGGATTGAGATGCTGGAACATTTCCGGTGTAAATTCATTAAACTCTGAATAAGTCCGTAATCGCATATATGCAAGGTAGCCAAATACAAGAAACATTAGCCCGCTGATTATTCTTGTTCGTGATGTGCTGGATTTTTTTATAAGAAATACCAGCCCGCCTACTGATAAAGCAATTGACAGTAGTCCCCATAAATCGAACCAGAAATAGACACTCCGGGAAACGATTTTTTGTGTATAATCACGGGCAAACATAGTCATTGTTAACCCGTTCTGGTGAAAAGACATCCAGAAGAAAATTACCACTCCAAATACCAGGCCCAGTGCTATTAATCTTGACCTTGTCTGTTCCGGTGTAAGAGTGACCATCTTATCTTTATGTTCCTCACTAGCGGCTTTCTGTTTTTCTGTCAGATCAATATGCTTATAGTGTTTTCTGAATCCCCAGAAAACAATCATGGATATAATTAATGATATACATGCCACACCAAATCCGAAGTGGTATGCCTTGCTAAGAGTATCTATATAATTAATGCTGAATTCTGTTAATCCGGCCTCTGTAATTCCCTGAACCTGTTTTCCTGCCAGGGTAAGCAGTTCCTGCATATTCTCATTGGATATCGTTCCGTCAATAAATTTATTGGCCAGCGCCGGTATAGAAGGATTATAGGTAAAACCTGCACCTTTCAGAACATAACTGTATACTGCCCTGGCTGCAGTCGGAGCAAACATAGCACCTACATTAATACCCATATAAAAAATAGTAAAGGCAACATCCCTTATCTTGCTGTATTTTGGATCATCATACATATTCCCGACAAGTGCCTGGAGGTTTCCTTTAAATAAACCTGTACCTAGTGATATAACTCCAAGGGCTGCAATTGTAAGCCATAACGCTTCTCCTCTTGCACTGGGCACGGCAAGAAGAAAATATCCTGTAAACATCGTAACAAGGCCGATTCCTATAGTCTTTCCGTAACCCCATACTCTATCTGCCAGAAGACCTCCAATTAACGGAAGAAAATATACGGCTGCCATAAAACCTCCATATATTTGCCCGGCCGTTCCGGAATCAAAACCATACTTTGCCTGCAGGAACAGAATAAAAATTGCAAACATTGTATAAAAACCAAACCTCTCACCCATATTTGAGAAGAAAGCAACATATAATCCCCTGGGATGTCCTTTAAACATATTTTCAAGTTTTAATTAATAATCTGATTTTCTGGTCGAACAAATATAGAAAGATTTTTGAATCTTTAAAGTCTGTACATAAACCTTAACAAATTATTCTGGAGAATCAGCCGTTTTTTTTTATAAAAAAAGCTTTATTTTGTTTTTTATTTATAAACATCCATTGTAGATGAAAATTCTAACATCCGGTCAAATAAGGGAAGCTGACAGCTATACAATTAAGAATGAACCTGTTGCTTCTATTGATCTGATGGAAAGAGCCGCTACAGTATTCACTGAATGGCTTATAAAGAATTATAATACCTCAACCTCATTTAAAATTTTTGCCGGGCCTGGTAATAACGGGGGTGACGGCTGGGCAGTTGCACGTCTGCTGGCTGAAAGAGGTTACAGGAAAGTGAATATATACTTATTAAGAATAAGTGATAAGCTATCACCCGACTCGGAAATCAACAGGCAAAGACTTGAACAACAAAATCTTGTCAAAATAAAAGTACTGGAATCCGGGAATGATTTTCCTGAAATTTCAGGTACTGATATAATTATTGAAGGTTTATTCGGATCGGGATTAACAAGACCTTTGTCGGGCTTATCAGCAATCCTGGTAAATTACCTTAACAACTCAGGATCACGGATAATCTCAATAGATATTCCGGGGGGATTATTTGGAGAAGATAACAGTAAGAATGATAAGGAGAATATAATAAAGGCAGACTGCATTCTTACTTTTCAGTTTCCAAAGCTGTCATTTTTTTTCCCTGAAAATGAAAAGTATGTCGGGCAGTGGCATGTTTTACCCATTGGACTTCACCAGGGATTTATTGATAGTATTGAGACGCCATATAACTATGTTACACCTGGCGAGGTTATAGATAGTATTAAAGTAAGAAAAAAGTTTGCCCATAAAGGCACTTTTGGACACGGACTTCTTATAGCAGGAAGTTATGGTATGATGGGTGCTGCTATACTGGGAGCAAAAGCTGCTCTCAGAACCGGCATCGGGCTGGTAACCTCGCATATTCCAAGGTTAGGTTATGAAATAATACAAACGGCCGTTCCTGAAGCAATTATCAGTATCGATAAGTCAGATACCGTATTTACTGATTTTCCGGAACTTGGTAAGTTCAATGCTGTTGCAGTTGGTCCAGGATTAGGTTGTGACGAAATCTCCGTGAAAGCCCTGAAAAAACTCCTTAAAAAAGCAAACATGCCTCTGGTAATTGACGCTGATGCCCTGAATATTATCTCAGCTAACAAAGAACTTATGGAAATTATACCTGAAAACAGCATATTAACACCACACCCCAGGGAATTTGAAAGACTGGCCGGCTCTTATAAGGATAATTTTACAAGAAATAAGGCACAAATGAAATTTGCAAAAAAACATAAAATATACGTGGTCCTGAAAGGGGCTTATACGGCAATTGCATGTCCTGATGGCAAGTGCTATTTTAACACTACGGGGAATCCCGGTATGGCCACTGCAGGCAGCGGAGACGTATTAACCGGGATTATTCTGGCTTTGATGGCTCAGAACTATACACCGGAAGATGCGGCATTAACAGGAGTATTTGTACATGGACTGGCAGGAGATATTGCTGTTAAAGAAACAGGGGAGAGTGCATTAATAGCTTCAGATATTATAAACAATATTTCCGGGGCATTTATAAAACTTAATGTTAACAAAAAGTAAAATAAAACGAATGAAAAGAATACCTGTATTTTTTGTGCTGGTATTAATAATAACGTTCTGTGAGGCACAGAAGAAGACTTATATAGCAAATATAAAAAATTTGAATGTTCTGGATAATAATGCTGCTATTTATGCATTACCAAAGACAGTTCTTAATATAACAGCACAAGCCAGCAGAACAACTATTATTCCGGGGCCCTATTATGAATATGCCGATAAGTATCTTGGTATTCAAAATGTAACTGAAAGGAGAACAACACAGTGGAATATTACGGATATTCAAATTAATGTCTGCCAGGAAGCAGATCAGGAATATTTTTTTACTCTTGGCAATATAAGGTTTAAAGCTGCTGATCAAATATTATCAGGGCTGGCTGAGGACAGCCTGATATTGTTGCCAGATCGGTTTTTCAAAAAATATAGCTTTTCTGAACCTGACACTTCATATGGGAACAGAATTTATTACACTGATTTGTCAGTGAAACGCAATTTTTATCTAAGTAATGATACTGCTTATAAAAAAGTATTCAGAGATTCAGTATATGTTAATATGCCGGTTATTAAACAAAAGCCGGTTAGAAAAACTTTGGAAGAGAAGGCAGAAGAAGCGGCCAATTACATAATAAAGATACGAAAGAGAAAGTTCAAGTTAATGTCTGGACAGTATGATTATATGCCTGAAGGGGAGGCTTTGGAAGTTGCAGTTAAAGAGATGGAGAAACTGGAAAGTGAATATTTATCTCTTTTTACAGGGAAAAAATATATTGATAATTATAAAAAGACATTTCAATACATACCTGACAATACCAGGGAAATATCAAAAGAGGTTTTATTTCGCTTTTCCGGTACGGAAGGATTTATTGATCCCAGGCAGGCAAAAGGCAAGTTAGTTATAATTGAAATAAAAGACATGAACAGAACAATGTACTTTGACGAGTTAAATATTAACAGCAGCGGATCATTAACGGGTAATTATGTACTTGTAAGATTGCCTGATCTGGCAGATATCAGAGTATTAATCGGGGAAAAAATTCTTAATGAGTCTAAAGTACCGGTATTTCAATACGGCAGTATGGTGCCATTTTCATTTAAATAATACTGATTACCTATTCGGTAACCTTTGATTTATATCCGGCTATAAAATCATCCCAGCTTTTTGATATATAGTGGTTTTCTCCAATGTATTTGGTTATCTCGTCAAATTGCTTTGCCCTTATATAGCCTTGAAATGATTGTATTATTCTTACTTTTTCATCTAAAAAAACAACAGAAGGATAAACCATATTCCCCTGTAACAAAATGGCAGCCAGCTCATGGTATCCTCTTCTGCCCTGTGCAACAAATTTATATGTTTTATCACCTATCTCCACATCCTCTTTTTGCTCTGCATTCAGCTTAACAACATAATATGTTTTGTTTATATACTCGGCAATAATTTTATGATTATAGGTGTTTTTTTCCATTACCTTACACCATCCGCACCAGTCTGTGTAAACATCAACGATTATTTTACGGGGTTCTTTTTTATTAAGCTCCAGGGCCTCAACAAAAGTATGCCACCTTACAGTCTGAGCAAAACCCGTAGTAACAGTGAAAAGTGTTAGTAATACCAGTAATAACCGCTTCATTTTAAAGTTTCAAATAGTTGTTTAAATACTTCAGCCTGTTAAAAACACAAATATTATACCAGCATTGCAATATAATAAATTTTAAATTTTAAATTTTAAGTTTTGAATTATAAATTTTGAATGATATTAATAATTTATTTTATTTTTGAGTTACTAATTATCAAAATAAAATTTTAAACGGATGAAACCACAAATAACTAGTCTGAAACCAACGAAAATCTGGAAAAACTTTAATGACTTGACAAAAATACCAAGGCCTTCAAAAAGTGAGCAAAAAGCTGTAGATTTTATTAATGATTTTGGTAAAAAACTGGGTTTTGAAACTGTAAAAGATAATATTGGAAACACAGTCATCAGGAAACCTGCAACAGCCGGTATGGAAGGAAAGAAGACTGTTATATTTCAATCCCACCTGGATATGGTCCCGCAAAAAAATGTAGACAAGGAGCATGATTTTAAAAAAGATCCTATCCAGGCATATGTTGACGGAGACTGGGTAACTGCAGACGGAACGACTCTTGGTGCTGATAACGGTATAGGAGTAGCAGTAATTATGTCTGTTCTGGAATCTGTAGATATTGAGCACGGACCTGTAGAAGCTTTATTTACAATTGATGAAGAGACCGGTCTGACAGGGGCATCATCATTAAAACCGGAAATGTTGAAGGGTGATATATTATTGAATCTTGACTCGGAGGATGAGGGCGAGTTATATATAGGATGTGCCGGAGGTATTAATGCCCATGTAACATTCAGTTACGGGGCAGAGAAAATCCCGGATAACCATATTCCTTACCAGGTGAGTGTAGGGGGTTTTAAAGGAGGTCATTCAGGACTGGATATACATTTAGGGCGTGGTAATGCAATTATAATTCTGATTCGGTTATTATGGAGGGCAACTTTTAAATGTAATGTAAGACTGAGTGATGTAAACGGAGGCAGCCTGAGAAATGCTATTCCCAGGGAAGCATTTGCAACTATTGTTGTACCAAAGGAAAAGGAAGACGAGTTCCTGAAATTTATAAAGGGTTATGAAAGTATGCTGAAGGAAGAATACCGGACAATTGAACCTGATTTCAGCATTAAGGCTGAAAAAACCGGGATGCCTGAGGGGATCATAGATGATGAAACAACCAAGAAAATTATCAGTGCAATATACACATGCCCGAACGGTGTCATCCGTATGAGCCGTGATATGGAAGATCTTGTTGAAACATCAAGCAACCTGGCTGTAGTGAAGACTGATTTCAAAAAAGTCAAAGTTGAATGTTTATTAAGAAGCAGCCTGGATTCAGCAAAAGAGGATCTGGCAAACAGGATTCAGAGTTTGTTTGAACTGGCAAGTGCAGAGGTTATGTTTGAAGGAGAATATCCCGGATGGAAACCTGACCTGGATTCTGAAATACTTGATGTAGCAAAAAACGTCTACAATAATAAATTTGGTTCCATACCGCATATTAAAGCTGTTCATGCCGGACTGGAGTGCGGTATTATAGGAGGAATTTACCCGAACCTGGATATGATATCTATGGGCCCTACAATCAGAGGCGCTCATTCACCGGATGAGAAAGTACTGATTGAAAGTGTTAGTAAATTCTGGGAATACCTAATTGAAATTCTGAAGAACATACCTGATAAGTAAAATCAGATTCTTGATTTTTTTATTTCGTAAGTTATTGATTCAAATATTTCTACTGCTGCCCTTGATTTATTAAGGGTGTAAAAATGCAAACCCGGTGCTCCCCTGTTAAGTAAATCACGGCATTGCTTAATTGCAAAATCCAGACCAATCTGGTAGGTTTTCTCAGGATTATCCTGGTACGGCTCAATCTGACTTATTATTTCTTCAGGTATTGTCGCACCGGTTAAACTGATGAACTTTTTTATCTGTTTGAAATTTGTAATAGGGATTATTCCCGGTATTATCCTGCAATTTATTCCATGCTTTTTTATAAGCTCAACAAAATCAAAATATAAATCGTTAATGAAAAATAACTGGGTTACCAGAAAATCCGCTCCGGCTTTTAGTTTTATTTTAAGATAATGCAAATCTTCTTCAATATCTTTGGCTTCCAGATGCTTTTCAGGGTAGGTTGCCGCCCCGACACAAAATTTGCCGAGTTTTTTAACAAAAGAGATCAGATCACTTGCATGATTAAAACCATCCACATTATCCATAAACTTGTTCATTCCCTGGGGGGGATCGCCTCTTAAAAGCATAAGGTTTTCGATACCAATCCTGCTCAGATATTTAATATCTTCACTTATTTTCTCTTTTGATGCATTAACACATGTGTAATGAGCCATACACGTAAGGCCTATTTTATTATGAAGATAATCGACAATTGCAAAAGTCCTTTCCTGTGTTGAACCGCCTGCTCCATATGTTACAGTTACAAATGAAGGTTCGAGATTAATAAGCTGGCCTATATTTATTCCGAAATCCAGGGCAGATATTTCATCCCTTGGAGGAAAGAATTCAAAAGAAAAAGTTCTTTTTTGCTGCTTGAAGATGTCAGTAATTTTCATTTTTAAAAAGTATATTCTCTTTTCCGGTTTCTATTTATAGTTTAAGTTTGATGCAAGCCATTTTTCAACCGTGTCGACACTAACATTTTTCCTTTTTGCATAATCTATAATCTGATCCCTGGATATTTTACCCACCGGAAAATATTTTGACTGCGGATGGGCAAATAATAATCCGCTTACCGAGGCGCCAGGGTACATTGAATAATTTTCAGTCAGGCTAATACCTGCATTTTTAGTTGCATCCAGTAATTTAAACAAAGTAACTTTTTCAGAGTGATCCGGGCATGCAGGATAACCGTGTGCAGGCCTGATACCCTGGTATTTTTCCAGGAGCAAATCATTAACAGAAAGATTTTCGTCCGGCATATATTTCCAGAAATCCTTCCTTACCCTTTCGTGAACCAGTTCTGTAAAAGCTTCTGCCAGCCTGTCTGCCAGTATTTTTAACATTATACTGTTGTAATCATCCAGTTCTTCTTTGAATTTTTTAAGGGCATCATCTATACCTAATCCGGCAGTAAATGCAAATGTGCCTATATAGTCTTTTATTCCACTTTCTTTAGGTGCTACAAAATCCGAAAGGCACAGGTT
>CP070654.1:364650-372992 GCA_020354785.1 Bacteroidales bacterium | reverse complement strand
GTAAAAGACATCTTTCAGTTCTAACAGTTGAATCAGTTCTTTTACTTCACTGGAAATATTGGAAAAGTATAACGGATTCTTATAAATTTTAGAAATCCCTGTTAATTCAAGCAAAACACGGAATCCATAAGAGTCGATGAATTTTATTCCCTTTAAATTAATAACAAGTTTAATCTTATTATTATTGCTTATTCTGGATATATCTTTTTCAATAAATTCTTTAATTATATCCGAATTTAAAATATCTATTCTCCTGGCCTTTTTCAGCGTATAGATTATATATGAATTTATGTATTCTTTGCGTATCATTATTTCTATGCTTTCCGGATTTATCATATAATTCAAATCCCTTTTGTTTCACATTAAATAATAATACAAATTATATGCCATAATTTGTATGGCAGTATTCAATTACATCAAAACCAGGATGATTGCTAGTCAGTAGAAAGTTTAATAAGATCGATATATATTATTTTCTTTGTTTTAAAGAACGGCTCTTTAAAATAATTAGTAATATTAAAGGTCTTGGTATGATACGGCAGGCCTTCTATTTCTTCTCTAATATCTCCGCCTTTCAGATAGAATATTCCATTATTAAATGAATTGAAACATTTATTACTTACCTTACCGGGAATCATTTTAATAAATTCATGGAGATTTGCCACTGCACGCCCCAGTATAAAATCATACTGCACATTAAAGTTTTCTGCTCTGATCTTTTTTGTTTTACAGTTTGTTAAGCCTAACGTTTCAATAATTGATTCTACAACCTTAATCTTTTTACCAACTGAATCTATAAACCAGAATTCTGCCCCGGGGAAGAGAATACTTAAAGGTATTCCGGGAAATCCGCCACCTGTACCAACATCGATTATTTTTGTCCCCGGTTCAAACTCGATTACTTTGGCAATAGAGAGAGAATGCAGTATGTGATGAAGATACAGTGATTTTATATCCTTTCTTGATATAATATTTATTCTATTATTCCAGTAATTATAAAGCTTGCCAAGATCTTCGAATCTGCTTTGCTGAATGGAACTCAGCCCGGGAAAATATTTTATTATATGATGCATTAAATGATCTGTAAAATCTTTCCTTTAGATATTTTAAATAATTTCTTTTTTCAGGATTAGATTTTTGTAGTAGTGTTTTTAAGAATATTAAAGAGAAGTTCTCTTGCCCTGAATAATTGTGCCTTAACAGTCCCAATAGGCAGTTCCAGTTCTTCAGCTATTTCTTCATATGAGAATTCATTAAAGTACCTCAATTCAATTAATTTTCTGTACCGGGGTTTAAGTTTTGTAACTACACTGCGCATAAGTGTGGCCTTTTGCTGGTTTATCAGTGATTCTTCAGGATCCGGGACAGAAGCCTGGACTTCATGTGTCGCCTTCTCATGTTCCTCATCATTATGGTCAAGCGAAATATGGTTTGCTTTTTTCTTTCTTATAAAATCGATACAATTATTAGTAGCTATTTTAAATAGCCAGGTACTGAATGCATAATTAGGAGCATACTGGTTCAGGTTTTTGAAAGCCTTCCCAAAAGCTTCAATGGTAAGATCCTCAGCATCGCTTGCATTGTTAACCATTTTAAGAAGCATATAGTAAATAGCATCACGATACCTGTCCATCAATTCAGCATAAGCTTTCTGATCACCATCAGTAGCCTTTTTTACTAACATATAGTCTCGTTTTGCCTTATCTGAGAGATTCTCATTTATTTCCATTGCCGGGTGCTTCTTCTTAATCTGGTTGAAATATATAATCCAAAATTTATGATCGTGGAAAAGATGTCATAAAACAACGAAGATAATAATAAATGCTTCTCGTTCAAACGTATCATGGTATTTTTTAAAATAATCAATTGTATTATCATTCGCAGCATAAAAGCACCAATAATGAACTCTATAAAAAAGGTTTTGGAAATTAAGAAAGCAAAAGTGATATAGTAAAACAATCTCGATATTTGTTCGGTGGCGAGTAAGAATTTATGAGTCCTCTTATAATATTTACCTGTTACAAAATGTCTTTTTTTCCGCTTAAACCATTGTCTGAATGACCTGGCTGGTACAGACCTGGTATGACTTTCTTTCGAAATTTCAATCTCAGTATTTGATTTATTAGCATTCTCATTTACAAATAAATCATCATCTCCTGATAACAGTTGATAATGAGATGCGAATCCTTTATTCTTAAAAAACAAAGATTTTCTGTATGCTAAATTTCGCCCGACACCCATGTATGGAAAACCAGCAAGCTTATAACTTAAATACTGCAGTGCAATTATTAACGTGTCATATCTGATATAATTATTCAGTAAACTAAACTTTGAGAAATATCCTCCATAGCCTATGACAATTGAAATCTGATTTCTGAAATTTCTCTGTATCTTACTAAGCCATTTATCACTAACCGGTTCACAATCAGCATCAGTGAATACTAATATTTCATTTTTTGCTGCTTTGATTCCAATTGTTAATGCCAGTTTTTTCCCGTGGGTGAACTTCTTATCTTCAGTTATCGTCGTTGTTCTCAGGTGAGGGTATTGTTTTATATATTTCCCGATGATTAAATCAGTATTATCAGTAGAGCAATCATTTACAACAATAACTTCATAGTCCGGATAATCCTGGGTTAATACAGAGGGTAGAAATTTATCTAAATTAAGCTCTTCATTTTTAGCACAAATAATCACTGACAGGGGTTCTTTCTCATGTTCAGCTTTTTTTTTGCTGTAAAATAACAGCCTGCTATAAATACCCAGATAATAATATAGCTGAATTAACAGGCAAATTCCAAAAACACCGGTTATTATGTTGTATTGATTTTCAGTAACAAACTTTAATATATCCACAATAATTTTATTCATGATACCTCGTTTCAATAATATAAAATCAAATCCATAAAATCTACATATCTGTTTTTATTTTATTAACATGCATAATAATGTTATATATTAAGTTATTAAATATTTCCATCTATTGCAAGCAATAGCTTTAATTACTGGCAGAGAAATAATTTGCATTAATAGCTATATTTGTGATATTATTTTAAGGCTTGATGAAATTTAAAATATTAAAAAGGGATAAGGATACAAATGCCAGGGTAGGGACGATTACAACTGACCACGGAGATATATCTACTCCTATTTTTATACCGGTAGGGACCGCGGGTACAGTAAAAGCTGTTCATCAAAGAGAGCTAGAGAATGATACCAGGGCCCAGATAATTTTAGGGAATACCTATCATCTTTTCCTGAGACCGGGTACAGATGTTATTCAAAAGAGCGGGGGATTGCACAAGTTTATAAACTGGAATAAACCATTAATAACTGATAGTGGAGGTTATCAGATATATTCACTCGCCGAGAGTAGAAAACTGAAAGAAGAAGGAGCCTTTTTTTGTTCTCATATCGATGGATCAAAGCATGTTTTTACTCCTGAAAATACAGTTGATATTCAAAGAAAGCTGGGTGCTGATATAATGATGGCATTTGATGAATGCACTCCTTTTCCATGCGATTATGAGTACGCCAGAAAATCAATGGAACTTACACATCGCTGGTTAAAAAGAGGTATTAGGCAATTTGAAAATACTGAATCCTTATATGGATTTAGTCAGAGTTATTTACCAATTGTGCAGGGTAGTGTTTATAAAGATTTAAGAACTGAATCCTCAGAAACAGTTACTTCAATAAATGCGGAAGGTTATGCAATTGGTGGCTTATCAGTCGGTGAACCTGTTGATAAGATGTATCAAATGGTCGAAGTTGTAACTAATACTTTGCCGGTTGACCGGTTAAGATATCTTATGGGTGTAGGTACTCCTGTAAACTTACTGGAATCGATTTCAATGGGTGTAGATATGTTTGATTGCGTTATTCCAACAAGAAATGGCAGAAACGGAATGCTTTTCACACGGGAAGGAATAATAAATATTAAAAACCTTAAATGGAAAAATGACTTTTCTGTACTTGATGGCAACGGAACATCATTTGTGGATAAGAGTTATAGCAAAGCATATTTAAGGCATCTTGTAATTTCTCAGGAAATTTTAGGGGCTCAAATAGCTACACTTCATAATTTAAGTTTTTATCTTTGGCTTATGGAAGAAGCAAGGAAAAGAATTAATGAAGGTAGTTTTTTACAGTGGAAGAATACGATTGTTAAAAAGCTATCAAATAGATTATGAGACTATTAGGTTTTAAGACGTTTGATTTATATATTATCAGAAAATTTTTAGGGACTTTCTTCTTTGCAATTTTACTTATCGTATTAATTGCAGTAGTCTTTGACTTTTCTGAGAAGATAGATGATTTCCTTGAAAACCAGGCTCCGTTTAAGGGCATTATCTTTGATTACTACCTGAACTTTATACCTTTTTTTGCTGTGCTGTTCAGCCCGCTATTTACATTTGTTGCGGTACTTTACTTCACTTCACGTATGGCATATAACACAGAAATAATTGCTGTCATTAGCAGCGGGGTAAGTTTTCACAGACTACTAATACCATATTTTTTTTGTGCAGTAGTGATAACTGTGTTTTCATTTGTATTAAATAATTATGTTATACCCAGGGCAAATGAAAAAAGACTGATTTTTGAAGAAAATTATTACCGTAATGCCCCGGTTTACAGAAGAAGAAATGTTCATAAACAAATAGAGCCGGGGATATTTGTTTATCTTGAAAACTTCAATGTAAGCAATAATTACGGACGCAGGTTTTCTATTGAAAAATATGATAATGGCAAGTTGGTATCGAAGTTATTGTCTGATGATATAAGATGGGATTCATTAAAGAACAAGTGGATCATAAGAAATTATTATATAAGAAATTTTGATGGGGATAAACAATCTATTATATCCGGAAGGGTTATAGACACTACTTTAAATATGCATCCAAGAGAGTTCAGGAAAAGAAAGGATGATGTTCAGGCAATGGGATTAAGTGAATTAAATAGATATATAGAAACTCAAAAGAACCAGGGAGAACCGAATATTGATGAATTACTTATAGAAAAGTACAGGCGGTTTTCATTCCCTTTTTCATCATTTATTTTAACATTAATAGGAATATCCGTTTCATCACGTAAATCAAAGGGAGGTATCGGCGTTCATATAGGTGTTGGCCTTTTAGTAAGTTTCATGTATATTTTCTTTATGCAGTTTTCAGCTGAGTTTTCAAAAAGTGGAGCTTTCCCTCCGTTAATTGCAGCCTGGATACCAAATATTATTTTTGCGGTAGTAGCCGTTTTCCTGTATAAATTAGCACCGAAATAAAGAAAGTTATAAACAGCATCTTTAAAATTCAGGATAACGGGATTTAGAATTTTTATTTCTTTTTTATATTTTTAGCGTCCGAATTATGTGTTGTTATTATTGGTTTTCAATCTAATATATTATAAGATAAATATATATGGCTCTTAAAAGAAAAATTCAGGAATTAAAAAAGAAGAGAGAAACAGTACAGATGGGTGGAGGTGAAAAAGCTATTGAGAAGCAGGTCGCCATGGGAAAGCTGACCGCCCGTGACAGAATTATTAAATTGCTTGATGAAAATTCCTTCCATGAGTACGATTTGTTTGTTGAACATGAGGCCCGTGATTTTAATATGGATAAGAAAGTGCTTCACGGCGACGGCGTAATTATAGGTACCGGGACTATTTACGGGCAGTCAGTTTGTATTTTTGCCCAGGATTTTACAGTTGCAGGCGGCTCTCTCGGATTGATGCATGCAAGAAAAATAACCAAAATTATGGATCATGCCCTGAAGATGAGAGTACCTCTGATTGGTATTAATGATTCGGGGGGTGCACGCATTCAGGAGGGAGTAAATTCGCTTGCCGGTTACGGGGAAATATTTTTCAGGAACACACTTTCATCAGGAGTTATACCTCAGATTTCTGTAATACTTGGACCCTGTGCCGGGGGGGCTGTTTATTCTCCTGCTTTAACAGATTTTGTATTTGTTGTGGACAAAATATCAAAGATGTTTATTACCGGTCCTGAGGTTATTAAAACTGTGCTTGGAGAAGAAATATCTATGGATGATCTGGGAGGGGCTAAAGTGCATAGTGAAATAACAGGTAATGCTCATTTTTATGCTGAAAGTGAACTGGAATGCTTTGAGCAGATTAAGAAACTAATGAGCTTTTTACCCTGGAGTAATGATCAGAAAGCGAAGAAGTGTGAACCATTAAACCCGAAACCGGATTACAAAATAGACGAAATTGTACCAGATAATCCTCGACAACCTTATGATGTGAGAGATGTTGTTAAGGCAATAGCCGATGATTCTGAATTCTTTGAAATTCAGGAACACTGGGCTGCAAACATTGTAATAGGGTTTTCCAGAATAAATGGAGAGACCTGTGGTTTCATTTGCAATCAGCCGTTAGTTCTGGCAGGTGTGCTTGATGTGGACTCGGCAGATAAAGCAGCACGCTTTATACGTTTTTGCGATGCTTTCAATATCCCGATTGTTACATTTGTTGATATACCGGGATATTTGCCCGGAGTAGAACAGGAACATTCAGGAGTTATAAGGCATGGAGCCAAGGTATTATATGCATATAGTGAAGCAACGGTTCCGAAGATGACAGTTATTCTTCGAAAGGCATATGGGGGAGGTTACATTGCGATGAGTTCAAGGCATTTAAGGGCAGATTTTGTATTTGCCTGGCCAGGAGCGGAAATAGCAGTAATGGGACCTGAAGGTGCTGCCAATATCATATTCCGGAAAGAAATAAATGAAGCTGAAAGTCCGGAAGACACAAGGAAGCAGAAAGTGAAAGAATATAAACAGAAATTTGCCAATCCTTATGTGGCTGCAGCCAGAGGCTATGTTGACTCAGTGATTGAACCTTCTGAAACGAGAAAATTATTAATACATGCAATTGAAGTAGCTAGTAAAAAATCTACCAGCATGCCTAAAAAGAAACATGGTGTTCCTCCTTTTTAAAAACTGAAAATATGACAACAAATCCTAAAGTAAAAAGTAAATCCAATCACAGGAAACTAACAGTCATGGAAGATAGTAACAAGAGTACTTTTAGTGAAAAGATAATCAGACTTAAGACTTTAATAGTTGACGGTGAAAGATACCGGACATCTCTCAACAGGAAATTTGAGAACAGAAAAAAATGGGTTAAGCCTGACAATAAAAGCATTGTTTCTTTTATTCCCTGTACTATAATCAGGGTATTTGCCAGTGAGGGGCAAAAAGTAACAAGAGATGACGAGATGGTTATAATAGAGGCAATGAAGATGCAGAATACAATTTATTTTCCTATGGAGGGTAAAGTTAAACGCGTTAATATAAAAACAGGAGATAAGATACCCAAAGGATTTATAATGGTCGAATATGAATAGATAATTTTAAATTTTATACTGCCATACAAAATATTTCCTCAGACTCATTTTTATTTCGGGAACAGCATCAAATATTCCGTATAATGCAGAACCACTTCCTGACATTGAAGCATATAAAGCTCCCATATCATATAAATCCTTTTTTATATTTTTCAATTCAGGGTACTTTGGGAAAATCGTATTTTCAAAATCGTTTTTAATAACATTTTTCCATTCTTCCAAAGGCAGCTGCACTGTTTCTTGCAAAGATTTTTCCGGCTTTTTTATAAATGCTTTTGAATAAGCATGCCCGGTACTTATTTGAATACCCGGATATACAATAATAATATAGTTACCTTTTGGAGTCAGGTCAATCTCCTTAAACTTGGTACCCGTTTCATAAGCGAAAACAGGTTTATTATTAATAAAAAAAGGGCAATCACTTCCTAAGCGGCTGGCATAATCAAATAACTTTTTATTTGAAATATTCAGCCGGAATTCCTTATTAAGGTTTTTCAGCATATATGCTGCATCTGAAGATCCTCCTCCCAGACCCGCACCAACCGGGATTATTTTGTGAAGGTGGATTGAAATTCCTGGAAGATCAAAATCCTTCTTAAGTAATTTGTAGGCTTTGATACAAATATTTTCTTCAGGTGCAGTCTTTAATTCAATACCCGTACAGTTTAACCGGTAATCTTCATCTCCTGTGTTTTCATTTTCAACAAATTCAAGAACATCACATAGCTCAATCGGGTATAGTATTGTCTCGATAATATGAAAACCATCCGGTCTTCGACCCGTGATATTTAAGCCAATATTAATTTTTGCATTTGGGAAACAAATCATTTTTTTGTGTTTTATCAAAAATAGAAATCTTCAATTAACTTGATTAAAATACTTTTCAAAGGTTTTTAACAATTTTGAAAAGCCCGGTTGAATACTTTTTAATAAGATTAATTAATTAACCACACTGAACTTTTTTCAATTG
>CP070654.1:355660-364550 GCA_020354785.1 Bacteroidales bacterium | reverse complement strand
ATTAAAGTTACTGCTGCAAGGATACTGCGTCCTGTATTTATAATATTACTTATTTTATCAGGTATTTTTTCAGGAATTAAACTGGGGAATTCATACAGTAGCAGGCATTCTGATGATGATTCGGAGCTTCAAATTATAACTTATTATCTGAATGATTTGCAGCATGAACAAGTTGAAACATTGTTATTATCCGAAGAGCTGGAAATTGAAAATTATAATTAGTTTATTTTAAAATATATTATTGACTAATAAATTAAAAATTTTAAACTGATGAAGACTTATTTTAACAAATATAGAATATTAATCTGGCTGATAATAATTCTTTTAGTTATAAATATCTCGGCCATAACTACAATTTTTTTAGGTGTCAGTTTAAAGGATAAAAAAGATATAAGACCTTTACCACCTAAAACTGAACACCGCAGGCATCACGAAGGAGAATTCTTTTACAGAAGTCTTAATCTCAGTGAAGAACAGCACCAGCAATTTAAGAAAGCAAAACATAAATTTTACTCCGGGGCAAAAAATATTGCAGGGCAGATGCATAGGAAAAGGATTGAATTCATAAATGAACTGGCATCTGAAGAACCTGATACAATAAAATTACAGGAAATTGCCAATGAAATCGGAGCGTTGCATTCAAAACTTAAATTTCAGACATACAGGCACTACCTGGATATGAAAAGAATTTGTACTGAAGAGCAGGAAGAAGAACTTATGAAAATATTCAAATCTATGCTTTATAAAGAGGATTCTTTTATGTCTCCGCGAGGAAGGCATGGCGGGAAAGGTAAAAGACCTCATCATCATAGATAAATTAAATTCAAATAAATGTTAAATTTTAAAATTAATTAAAAATGCGAAAATCAAGTTTAATAAAATCCGTGTTATTAATTGGAATAGCGTTGATAACAATGAGTCAGACATTAATTGCCCAGCGTGAGTACGGGCAGAAAAGAGATATGGATAACCGCGGGTATAATTGCCCTCACTCAAAACAGTTGATCCCTGATATTAGTGAGGATCAGGAAATGAAAATACAGAAGCTGAAAACAGCCCATATGAAAGAGATGCTTAAGTTTAAAAGCGAATTAGAAGAGAAAAATGCCAGGTTGAAATCATTGCAGACTGCTGATGATGTTGATATGGATAAAATATATAAGGTCATTGATGAAATTGGCTCTATTGAAACCAAAATGACAAAAGAAAGAGCTGATATGCACCAGGAAATCAGAGCCTTGTTAACTGATGAGCAAAGAGTGCATTTTGATATACAGTATCTTAAAAACAGGAAACATAAACAATGCGGTGGATGTAAGCATATGGGCCAAGGTCATTGTAAAAAGTAAGTGAAATAATTAAGTGTAAAAAGAAATGGCGCTAAGTGAAATGGTATTAACAATATACCCACTTATCGCCATTTCATCATTATAATAAACACCTGTTAATCCGTAAACTAAATCTATTCTATTTCTTATCCGGCTTATGTAAAGATAATCTGCGTCCCTTCTCCTGAGGCCAATCCGTAAAAATCTCCAACAGTTATAATATCTTTGACATGCTCTGTTAAGTCTTCTTTTTTCATTTTAAACATATCTGTTGCCATTTTACATGCGTAGACTTCACCTCCACCTGCAGTAATCATATCAAGAAATTCATCCACTGGCGGAATATCAAGCTTTTCCATTTGTTTTTTCATCATTGCTGATACTCCGGCTTCTACTCCCGGTAAAATTCCAAGAAATGTAGGAAACGGTATCCCTCCCGGCATTGTCAGAGACGGATTACCAACTGTGGCAGTATGAATTTTCTTCATTCTTTTCTTGCTTATAGCATCGAGGCCGAAAAAAGTAAAAAATAGTTTTGCTTCAATACCTTCCATAACAGCACCATTGGCAAGGACCAGGGATGCATATATATCTTCAATTGATCCTTTTGCACAAATAATAAGTACTTTCTTTAATTGATGATTGTTCTTTGAACTCATTTTTATAAGGTTTTAATATTTAAATTACTTAAACACAACTTTCAGGTTTTGGTACTCCTGCTATTTTTGTAGCTTTCTTAAGAGGAGCGCCCGGAAATAGCTGATAAAACTCCTTTATATCTACTACTCCTGATTTACCTATCCTTCTAAGAGATAAAGCTTCTCCACTGAGGATTTTTTCTCTTATATAGTCAATAATTGTGAAGTGTTTATCCGAAAGATCAATGCCCTCTTCCTTTGCAATTTCAACTGCAATATTTTTATTCCATTGCTCAGGATTAAGCATATAGCCTTCATCATTCACTTCTACCTGATGTCCATCAATAGTTTTTGTTGCCATAATGATTATTTTTTTAATTTATACTTAATTTATTTTGTTCTGAATTTTTTGCCACGTTTATTAAAAACGTCATAATAAATCCCATCGCTTTTTTTCCGTCTTTTGTATTCATCATTCTTAAAGCTTTCAGCATAGAGATTTCTTTTATATTCTCTGTATCCAGATTCTTATAAACTGCCAAAGCATTATTTATTGCCTTTAGCATATCGGGCTGGGTAAGATTCTTTATTGTTTCAAGTATAGTTACTATATTATCTGCAAGTGACTTTAAGTCATCAATTGTGAAATGTGTAATTATTTTGTCTATGATATTACCAATTTCCCTGAAAAATATAAAGTAACCCTTTTCCTCCAGGTTATGAAGCGTATTAATCAAATCCAGTCCGATTTGCCTGATTACAGGAGATAAATCTTTAAAGAGATCATTTCCGCTTTCAATAGTATCAAGCAAGATATTAAAAGTCTTCACGTTCCTGGCTATTTTTAGAACCAGCCTCTCAAGATCATAACCGTTAATTTCAATTCCTGCCTTATCCAGCCTGTTAACAGCAGTTTCAAACAAATCTTTTCCGATAAGAGAAACATCCTTCATTAAATCCTCAACCTGTTCTCTTCTGTTCCTCTGGAAATTAAGCTCCTCAATTACAATATCCAGTTTACCGTTTAATATCTGTATCTGATCTTCCAGGTTTGTATCAATTGTGGTTGTTTCTTTCATGATTAAAGGTATTTTCCGGCCATTGTCATTTCCGTACTGATTGGCAGTTCCTTTCCTTTTAAAAGTATATGCCAGTAAATCCATCTGAAAAGTAATTTGCCATAATGATTAATTCTCGTTTCTTTTAATAATCCAAACGGTCCTATGCCGGGAAAAGGAAAATAACCGGGTAAGGGTTCAGTATCGTAATTAAAGTCAATTAATGCCCCCTTGCAATGTCCTGTCTCAATATAGCAATTAGAGTGCCCGTCATATTTAGCTGTGAAAGGTCTGTTCTCAATAGCACACATTAAATTTTCATGTAACACTTCAGAAGAAAAATGCACTACTGACCCGGCTTTTGAAGTAGGTATATCAGAAGCATCTCCAAGCACAAATATATTATCAAAAGCCCTGGACTGAAGTGTATGTTTATCAGTGGGAATAAAATTCAGGTCATCACCCAGCCCGCTTCGTTCAATCATTTCATCCCCCATATGTACAGGGACAGTTATCAGGCAATCGAAACTAACTTTATTATCAGCATAGTCTTTAATAATCTTTTTATCATTATCTACTTCTGCTATATTAAAGTCAGGGACTATTTCAATATTCTTCTTTTCAAGCAGATGCCCGAGAATTTCCGAGGCTCTGGGCCTTGTAAAAGCACCCGAAAGGGGAGTAATATATTTTATGTTTACCTTATTACGCATTCCTCTTTCTGTAAAAAAAGCATCCGCAAACATCACAAACTCCAGTGGTGCAACTGGACACTTAATGGGCATTTCAGCCACATTTAAAACCAAATCCCCCCCATCCCATGTCTTAAAGAAATTACTTAAAGCTACCGCTCCTTCAATAGTATAGAAATCAAAAATATTTTTTTGCCATAGTCCGTCTTTTAATCCCGGGGTATCCTCCGGTACTATTCTTGCTCCTGTAGCTATTATAAGATAATCGTATTTCAAAACCACTCCGTCCTTAAGAATAACTTCATTTTTTTCGCCATTTATCCTGTCCACGTCAGAAAAAATTATATTCACTCCTGCAGGCATAAAATCATATTTGGGTTTGATAACATCTTCCTTTTTGTAGAATCCGAAAGGAATAAAAAGGAATCCGGGCTGATAGTAGTGTTCTTTTTCTTTATCTATTACTGTTATTTCCCATTTATCAATATCTAATGACTTTCTCATTTTATTTGCCATTATTGTCCCGCCGGTTCCTGAACCAATAATAATTAGTTTCTTCATATCTATTTTTTTATTTTTGAATTATGTTTATAAACATCGTGCTTTAAAATCTGTTTTAAACTGAAGATGTTTTGGTAAAGTAACGTTTAATAATTACTTTGTGTTCATATAGCCTATATGATAAATATCATATTATGATATAAATCATAAAACAATAAAAGATATTAATTCATGAATCAGGAGGTTACAAAGTGTGATTGTAAGGAGTGTATGTTACGCCCTTTATTTTTTGATAATATAGAAGATAAAGACCTGAAGAATGTTTGTAATTCCAAACATGAGAAATCATTTATAAAGGGCGATTTAATCTGTGAAGAGGGAGAGGAAATAGGAGATTTTATGTATCTTAAAAGCGGACTGGTCAAAATATTTAAAAAAGTTAATCATAACAGGGATCAGATAATAAAAATTGCCAGGCCTTTTGACTTTGTAAGTATGCTATCAGTTTTCTCTGACACACATTATAAATATTCAATTACTGCACTGGAAGATTCAACTGTTTGTTATATAAATCTGTCTGCAATAAAAAAGCTCGTAAACAATAACGGAAGGTTTGCACTTAATTTACTTAAGAATATGAGTAAAAATTCCGATGACCTTATTGATACAAGTATTAATATAAGTAAGAGAAATTTACGTGGCAGAATTGCATATGTGTTAATATATTTTGCAGAATATATTTATAAAAGTAACACCTTTGAATTGCCGGTATCAAGGAAGGAGATAGGTGAATTTATTGAAATGACAACCGAAAATGTAATCCGGACACTATCTGAATTCAGAAAAGATGACATAATAAAAATAAACGGTAAAATTATTGAAATAACCGATTATAACAGGCTGAAACAAATTTGTGATTTTGGTTAAATATGCTATGTTAGTCTTTCTCTAAAGTCCTGTATAGCCCTGTTTGTACCAAAAATAATAACAGTATCATCCAGTCTGAGATTAGTATCTCCGTGTGGCACATACATCTCCTTTCCTCTTCTTATCAACATAAGGAAGCCATCTGTATGAAATGGTATTTCCTTTACTTGCAACCTGTCAATTCTCTTGTTCGTAATAGTAATCTCTTCAACACTAAAGCTTTCAAATGTTTCAATCAGCGCCTGGTAGGTAGTTGGTCGTAATATCAGGTTTTCAACAGTAGTGGCTATTACCCTGGGGGCATCAATTATGTCAACTCCAAGGCGTAATAATTCCAGTTCAATTTTTGAGGTTCCTGATCTTGATATAATTTTTTCATGGCCGAATTCTTCACGCAGCAGACGCGATATCTTAATATTATCCTTATCTGAATCTGTTAGTACAACAACGTAATTAGAGGGAGACAACTTAACTTCTTCATATACTGAAGGATCTAGTCCATTTCCATGGTACGCATCAAGACCTTTTGACAGTATTTCATTATATCTCTTCTTTTTCTTTTCTATAATAACTGCCGCCCTGGCATGCATTTTAAGCCTTCTTAAAAGAAGGACTCCTGTGCTGCTTCCACCAATAACAACAGTCTTGCCAACATCAAATACACTCCTGGGATTTATCAGATTATAAAGTGTTGGAGAGAAGAGGCATGTAATCACGGCCATTAAAATAAAACATGCATTTATACCAGGCGTAATAATTTCAAGATCCAGGCCAATTTTCGATGCCGCAATGATTAAACTCAATCTTGAAGCTAAAAGAATACCACCGGCAAATACCTTCTTAATTCCAAATTTATACCAAATGAAAGAGGGTATGATTTTAACCAGATATAGAGCTACAATTAAAAGCCCTAAAAATGGAATTAAGGAGGTGTCCAAATCCTTTAAATCAGAAGCATTAAACTGTGCACCTACCATTATAAAAAATATGGGTATAAAAAAACCATAACCCATTCCATCAAGCTTAATTAGTAAAAGAGACCGTGTTTTATATAAGAAAACGGAAAGAAGTAAGCCTGCGAGAAATGCACCTAGTAAAATTGCTTCCTTATCGATAAATTGTGAACTTATAATGAATATTAAAATAAGAAATATAGTCCCCCTTATTCTGATCTGCAGGTCAGCATGAGCTAACTGATATGTTACCTTCTTGAAGAATCTAATATCTTTTAGACGCAATCCTATCCTGTAAAAAATATAAAATAAAACAAACAGTACAATAATCAGTAAGACCTCGGCTTTAAAGCCGTTCTTTATAATAAATGCCGAGAGAGTAAATAATATGATGCTAATAATATCGGCAATTGCAGCAGCTGAAATAATCATCTGCCCAAATTCAGTATTTATTTCTTCCCGGCTCTTAAGAACCGGTAAAATGATTCCAACAGATGAAGTAACCATTATAAGAGAAAAATACCAGATACTTTTTATTACAATCAGCTGAGCAATAGTAAATGTGAATAAAAGAGATATAGATATTGTTATAAAAAAGAGCAGTATCCCCACAAGGAACGGATTCCTCCTGAAGCGTGACAATGACATTCTCTTTAAAGACATGGAATCCAGGATCTTATTCACATCAATTTCAAGTCCGGTCAGAAACATTAAAAAAATGAATCCTGTTAATGCCAGAAATTCAAGAATTCTAATACTTTCAACTGAGAAACTATTTATTAAAGGTCTGGCAATTAAATAGCCCAGTATCAATTCAAGTACCGGATTAGGAATTTTTGTTAATCCTGCCAGTGATTTTAACATTGGAATCGACCAGGCAAGGGCAGCAACAATAAATAAGGGGAGATAATCGAAATTAAAGGATATATTTAGTATCGAAGCAAACTGCATAAAATTTGTTTCAGAATAATATATATAAATATATATAAATCCTGTGAGTTTGCATAGCAGAATTAATAAGTTTAGCTCAAATTAGTTTAAAAATTCATTAATAGCTTTTTCTTATATCTATTTACTTCAATATCTGCAAATCTTAATGGCTCAGGTATCCTGTACCTGGCAAGACAATTCATTACAATTTCAACAGACTCATCTATCCCCACAAGATGACCGGGCGAAATAAAAACAGGTTTAACATTCTCCCTGCTTCTAAGGACAACTCCTGCAGGTTTATTATATTCATCGTATAATGTGCTACTTGAGCCTTTCTTTTTAGCAGGCTCTTCATAAGAACCATATAGAAAGGATTTTGCACATCCTATAGCTGGCAGGTTTAAGTTTAGTCCAATATGTGAAGCTAATCCGAACCTTCTGGGATGGGCTATGCCATGGCCATCAAAAATGACTATATCCGGTTGAATCTTAATATTTTCAAAAGCTTTTAATATTATCGGACCTTCCCTCAAATAAAGTAATCCCGGAATATATGGATATGTTACGGTATCATGATTATAATTTACAGATAGTAATTCCAGTGCCGGATAACTAAAAATCACCACAACACAAAGAGCAATATTTTCCTTGTTTATATATGCGACATCAACACCAGCAACATTATTAATCTTATCTGGTTTGCCACCTATTACCAGCTTTTGCGATAATCTTGATTGAATTTCCTTAGCTTCATTTATAGATATATCAGAGAGGTCCATTTTATTCCACTGTACTTCTGACCTTTTGAAAGACGCTGTTAACCATGGGAAGTAATTCGCTGCTTTTTATAGGTTTTACAATATAGTCATTGCAGCCTGCTTTCATTAACTTTTCAATATCTTCGGACATTGCATAAGCGGTCTGTGCAATAACAGGCATTTCAGGATACATGGATTTGATATTTTGAGTAGCCTCATATCCGCTCATACCCTTCATTTTTATATCCATCAGAACAAGATCTATATTTTTTCTTTTACAAAGTTCAACAGCTTCATGACCATTCTCAGCCCAGTATATCCTGGCATCAGTTTTGCTTAAAATAGTCTTGAGATAAATAAAGTTAGCCTTCTCATCTTCAGCTATCAGGATAACCTTATCTCTCCAGTTATAAATATCTGAACTTTTATCACTGATTTCATCATCTGTGAGTTCGTTAATATTATTATAACCGGATGGCAGGGTAAAGTAAAATGAAGATCCCACTCCCCTCGTTGATTCAACCCAAATATCACCGCCCAGTAACTCTACCAGTTGTTTTGCTATTGTTAAACCCAGGCCTGAGCCATTGTATCTCCTTGTATAAGAATCTTCAACCTGTTCAAACCGTTTAAATATAAATTTTAACTTATCCCTGTCAATTCCAATTCCCGTATCTTTAACAAAGAACTCAATTATATTGCGATTTTTTACATTATATCCAAATTCTATCTTGCCTTTAGAAGTAAATTTAATTGCATTATTAATAAGATTTGATAAAACCTGTCTTATTCTGTGAGGATCGGAAAGAATATATGTATTTCCCGTCCTCTGACCTGGAGTAAATTTCAATTCAACCTTTGGCTGAAGCTTTTTATTTCGGATTATTAAATCATTATAATACAGATATATGTTTCTGAATAATTCGTCCAGATTGCATTTGGTCAGATTAACCTTTAGCTGTTCTGCTTCAATTTTGGAAATATCAATAATATCATTTATCAGGTTCAGAAGATCGTTGCCATTTTCAATAATCAGCCTGATAAATTCTCTTCTGTTTTCTTCAGGTATATTGTCCTTAAGTAGCAAATTGGAAAATCCCAG
>CP070654.1:346622-355560 GCA_020354785.1 Bacteroidales bacterium | reverse complement strand
AACTCTCCATTAAAACGGGTTTTATCCTTTTTAAGAAGAAAAATATTTATACTGCGCGTCTTTATACCTTTTAAAACTTTCTGAAGGTATTTTCTTACGTCAAGTTCACTTTCGGGACTCACCAAATCATATATTTCTCTACCTGTTAATCTGTCATTACCCCTATAACCATGCAATTTATATGTCTGAGGAGAAGCAAATAATATTTTCCCCTGCAAATCGCAAAATGTTACCCCAACATGCATCGAATTTATAATAGACTGAAATTCTGAAATAAAAGAATATCTATTATTAATTCTTTCAATTGTTTTATTCATTTTCATCTTACTGTTGGTTTTTATTAATTCAAGAAGCCACAGAATATCCCACCTAATTAAGCCAAATACAGAACCGTCTCATTAATGATATCTGTGGCTTCTTTTATCGCTAATTATTTTATTTTTATATTACCGGGAAAGAAATATCTTCCCTTTACAACTTTATCCAGGGCAGTCGATAAATCTTCAAAAATTCTGTTTTTAAAAACACAACCTCTAAAGCCGGCGCTGATATAATCTCTCAATACTACTGTTTCAGGGAAACCGGTAACTGCTATTACTTTATGTTCCTGAAAATGCCATAATAACCGCTTAATAACCTCAATTCCGTTAATTACCGGCATTTGAATATCCATTAACACAACATCAGCAATAACAATTTCACTCCATCGATTTAAAAACTCCTTACCATTATATGCATAACCGACAACTTCATGAGATAATACATTTTCCAGGTAAAATATTATTCCCTCAAGGAAGGTTTGATTATCATCTACTACTATTATTTTTAGCTTTCCCATTCATATAATGTTTGTACAAAATTACGAATGGAATTATGTAGAAGTTAGAAGGGAAATACCTTAAAAAGATAGGAGATTTACCTTATTTTTATTTTCAGGTTTTTACTTCAGATATAAATTAAATTCTTCTTAATAGCACACATAACAAGGCTTGCAGTGTTTTTTGAAGAAGTTTTGCTTAACAGGCTTGTCCGGTGATTATCCACCGTTTTCGGACTGATAAACAATTTTTCCGCAATTTCTTTATTTGACAATCCCTGACAAATGCATTTCAGAATTTCTTTTTCGCGTTGAGTTAGCTTTATCTCTTCATCCGTTTTTTGCTTGTCTTTTTTTGAAATGTTTATTACTACTTTTTTTAATAAATCCTGTGAAAAATAATTATTGCCGTTTGCAACAGTGTTTATCGCAAACTCAAGTTCTTCCTTATTCGAGCTTTTTGTTAAAAATCCCAGGACGCCTTCTTCTATCATTCGCCTGTAATAGATTTCATCTCCATAACTTGAAAGTGCTACAATTTTTAGATCCGGGTATAGGTTTAACGCTCTTTTTGTAGCCATAATTCCATCCATTTCAGGCATTGCAATATCCATTAAAACGAGGTCAGGTAATGTCGCTCTCAGTAATTCCAGAAATTCTTTTCCATTTGAGGCTTCACCAATAATTGTATACCCGGAAATCTGAGACAATATAAATTTTAAACCATCCCTGAAAAGGCAATGGTCATCAACCAGCATAATAGTTATTTTTTTATTCATTTTGTGGTATTATTACATCAAGTTTAACTCCTTTGCCTGGGGCACTATACATATTATATGTTCCATTTACAGATTCAATACGGGTTTTTAAATTGTGTAATCCCATACCTTTTTTCTTTTTTAAAGTTTTATCAACATTAAATCCCTTTCCATCATCACTATAGGTGAGTAATATATTCCCATTCTTTAATAAAATGATGTCAACTTTGCTTGCATCTGCATATTTCAATGTATTATTTATAAGTTCAATTACTATCCTGTAGATCGTAATTTCCAGGTTTTCATTTAACCTCTCTTTCAGGCTGGTTTTAAAATTGAATTTGATTTTTTTTATGGAGGAAATTTCTTTGGTAAAATTTCTAATTGCTTCTACAACACCAAAATTCTGCAATATGTGAGGGCTAAGTTTAATTGATATTTCTGATAGACTGGTAATAGCTTCCCTGACTGCATTTTCAATTCTCACAACCAGCTTCTTTTGTAATTTTTCATCATCACACTGAGCCAGTGACTGTGAAAGCAGTTTTATTGTTGAAAGAATTGGCGATGCTCCGTCATGTATATCCCTGGCAATACGGTTACGTTCTTTTTCTTCTGCCTTTATTACGGCTCTTAATATTTCTTTATGTTTTTCTTTTATTTCAGTAATATCTCTTACCAGGGCAAGCAGTAATTTTTCATTTTTCAGTTCAATTGAGTTTAATGATACTTCTGCCGTGAAAAGAGAATTATCCTTTCTTTTATGAACCCATTCAAACCGTTGCGGAACATCTGAAAGGGCCCGCTTTATCAATTCATTGGATTTTTCCTTTGAGTTCTTACCATCCGGTTGAGTATAGGGTGACAACTCATGAGGTCTTTTACCAATTATATCATGTGATTCAGATCTGAATAAATCCAGTGTTTTTGGATTGCAATCAATGAATACATCATCTCTTAATAAAAAGATAGCATCATTTGCGTTTTCATAAAGAGTGCGGTACTGTATTTCATTTTCCTTTATTATCAGCTCTGCATTTTTCTGTTTGGTTATATCTGAAAATACTCCGTAAGCATATTGCACCCCTTCTAATTCCTGGTATACATTGGCCCTGTCATGCAACCATATCCAGTTCCCATCTTTTCTTTTAATTCTGTATTCGATATTATATGCTTTTCCCCCGGTAAATAGCTGTTGAAATTCGCTTCTTACCATTTCAGCATCTTCCTGGTGTATCCTGTTGAACCATAGTTTGAAACCTTCCTTATAAATTGTCTCAGGTGGGTACCCATATACTTTTTCTACATTGGGACTGATATAAGTAGTTATCCCTTCCTGGCTTGTCACCCAGGTTACAGCAGGAATATTCTGGATAAGAAGACGAAACCGTTCTTCGCTCTCACGGAGAGCCAACTCTGTATTCTTCCTTTGTAATGCATTAGATAAAACATGTCCTAGTACAAAAAACAATCGGATGAGTTCCTCCTGCCATTCCATTTTCATCTTGACTGTGGAAAAACTTATACAGCCTATTACGTTCTCCGCTATAATAAGCGGTATAACTATACATGATTTAATACCGTATTTATTGTAGTGTTTCTTCTCGTATATAGCTGTTTTGGGAATTTCCTGAATTGAGGAGAACTTAAAAACCTCTTTGTTTAACATTTTCCTTTTAACATATGGAAAACTATCACTATCAAGATAAACAGGTGTCTCCTGTATTGCTTCGTCTGCCCATGCACAGCTAACAAAGTATTCCTTCATGTCTTCAGAGATTTCCCATAAATATATCCTGTCTATATTCAACATCTTTCCAATATATTCAAAACTATTGTTGATTTCTTTGTTAACTAGCTCTATTGGCAGATTTACAAATTTTGTTGAGACTTCTGAAAGTATTTTTTCATGTAACAGACGCTCCTCTATTCTTTGTTTTGCAACTTTTTTTTCCGTTACATCTTTTGTTATGGCAAGAAAACCTGTTGGTTCATTATTTATATTTTTCAAAACGGAAGCACTGAATTCAGCATAAAATTCTGAACCATCCTTTTTCTTGCATCTATATTCAATATCACGAATTATTCCTTTTCCCAATGCATATTGAAGGTGTGATGCTGCTTTCTCCCTGTCTTCCTCGACAATAAGATCCATACCATCCCTCCCTATCAGTTCATCCCGCCTTTTAAAACCATGCATTTCAACTGTTCTGGGGCTTGCAAAAGTTATTTTACCATTCAGGTCAGTTACCGCTACTGCATCAGGTGATGTTTCAACAATTGTGCGGTATTTTTCTTCGCTCTCCCTGAGTGCCTGTGTAGCTTTCTTCCTTTCTGTAATATCCCTCAAAATACTCAGGATAGCATCTTTACCTTCATATTCAATTACTTTACTGTTAATTTCTACCGGAATCCTGAAATTATTTGCTGCAACTATTTCTATATCAACAGGAGGTATATTTTCAGTTTTAAATTTTTTAAGTCTTTCCAGCAATATAACTTTATATGGATCATCTACAAAATCTGTGGTTTTTTTCCCTTTCAGTTTTTCTTTGGTTATACCTATTGTCTCTATTGCAGTCTTGTTTACATCCAATATATTCTGCCTGAAATCAGATATTACTATTGCATCTGTACTACTGTCAAAGATATTCCTGAACTTTTCTTCACTTTCCCTGAGTGCCTGTGTAGCTTTTTTTCTCTCGGTAATATCCCTGTAAATATTATAAAATGCCTGTTGCCCTGAGTATTCAATTATTCTTGTTGAGGCTAAAACAGTCTTTATTTCACCTGAAACGGTTTTAATTTCAAACTCGAAATTATCAACCTTTCCTTTTCTCTTCAATTCATTAATAAAATTTAAACGTTCATCCGGATTATTCCAGAAACTTTGCACATCATATTTATCAATTTTATCTGCAGTACCTCCAAAAAAATTGAAAGCATACTTATTGGCGAATAATACTTTGCCTTCTAAAGTAGTAACTACTACAGGAAACATGCTATTTTCTACTAATACCCTGTATCTTGTTTCACTTTCCTTTAAATCCTCCTCCGCCTGTTTTCTAGGGCTAATGTCCATCATTGTAATCAGATCTGCTGGTTTGCCTTTATAAGATATTGTCTTTGAATATATTTCAATCCATTTGACTTTTTTTGTTTGTGTAACAATTCGAAAACTATAGTTTGCTATCACATCTTTCTCACCTGCCTGTTTCTTTCTAGCCTGCTCAACCACAAAAGCCATATCATCCGGATGAATTCCTTTATAAATTTCTTCTGATTTAATATTATATATCTCATCTGAAGAAATTTCACTTAATTTAATACCAGCATTATTTACATATTTGATTACGTTATCCTGAATAATAAAAATTCCTAATATAGATTGCTCTGAAATAAGACGGAATTTTTCTTCACTGTTTTTTAATGCTTGTTCGGCTCTTTTATTTTCAGTAATATCCCTAATAACTGTTAGCCGGTGATCTTCATTGTTAATTTTAATCTTATCGGCACGGATTTCCAGATACAATATAGATCCGTCTTTTTTAAGACCCCGGTGGGTATAAGGAGTAGTTACATTATTTCTATTATGGGTTATAACCATTTCCCTGTCATCCGGATGAACAAGCTTAGCCAATCCCAGTTTTTTAAATTCTTCAGGTTTATAGCCATAAATTCTGCAGATTTGATCGTTAACATCAATTATCTCTCCCTGCTTAGTAATTCCAATTCCTTCAAATGATGCTTCCGCTAATCTTTTATATCTTTCTTCACTTTCTTTTATTGATTGTTCAGCACTTTTGCGTTCTGAAATATCTTTAGCAAATGAGAAAGAATATTTCTTATTCATAAATTCCACAAAGTTAATTGCAACTTCAACCGGGAATTCCGTACCGTCTTTTCTCCTGTGAATTGTTTCTATTGATGAATGCCCGAGTGAACGGGTCTTCTTTCTGTGTACTACCCACTTTTCACTGTCAAGGTTTGGATCAATATTCCAGATTTTTAAATCAAGCAGCTCTTCGGATGAATATCCCAAACTCTTGCATGCATGATCATTAGCATAATATATGCTTCCATCATCATCAATCTGGAAAATACCAATATGGGAATGATCTATACCAAACTTGGTTAATCTTAGTTGTTCTTCAGCCTTCTTTCTGGCAGTTATGTCATTACCTATAGCTATTATACCAGCAGGTGAACCTTTTTCATCAAGTGTTCTGTTAACGTTCCAAATCATATTGTATCTGGTTCCGTCATATGAATTAATTTCATTTTCAAATCCGCGGGTAGGCTCTCCTTTAAGTACTTTTTTAATATCATTTGTTACTTCATCCCGAACATCCTCCGGCACAAATAATTCCAGGTAATTTTTACCAAGCACTTCTTCCTTCTTTCTGCCAAATATCCTCTCTGCTTCAGGGTTAAATTCAGTTATAAGATAATCTGCAGTTAAACCAAGAATAACATTAACAGCATTCTCTACTATTAGGCGGTATTTCTGTTCGCTCTCTTTCAGATTTCTTTCTGCCTTTTTGGATTCGGTAATATCAGTGACTACTGCAAAACTTCCTTCAAAATCACCTTTTTCATTATATATTGGTCGGGGTGACATATTAGTTATAACTCTTTTATCATTTTTCCCTTTCCATTCAATTTCATAGGGTTTACTAATCCCTTTTCTTCTTAATTCCAATTGTTTTCCGATTATTTCCTTGTTCTTATCATCAAAGAAATCTGTAATATTATTGCCTATAACTTCATCGCAATTATACTCAAGCATATTACATAATGCTTTGTTTATATATGTCACCTTATTTTGTGTATCCAAAACACCCAGTCCGTCATTCATTGTCTCAATAAGCATGCGGTAACGTTCCTCACTTTTCTTAAGTAATTCCTGTTTTTCCCTTAATTGTTTTTCTGAAGTAATGAAGAAATCAATATATCTATTATAAATTATCTGTATACCTAACGTAATACAGGTTAATATTATAATATCCATAATCCAGACAGAAGGCTGGTTAATGTAATTTTGTATATCGAAACTGTATTGCAATATACCGTTCAAGTATAAAATTGCGAAAGTTGAGAGAATTAAAATTAATGCGCCGAATAAAATATGTGCTTGTTTTCGTCCGATAATTAGTCCTGTAAAAATAGTGATGAATAAAAAGAATAACTTTGCTCCCCCCAGTACTCCGAAATAATAGAGTCCCAGGATGGAAAGAATTATTAAAAACAGACTACAAATATTTACTTTATACCAGTTACTCATTTTCTTTCTGAAAATAAACACGAACCAAATCGTTATTAATGCAACCAGGTGATAATAATAAATCCATTTCCACCCGGTGAAGATAGCTCTGGATAAGGATACAGCCACCATCGGTAAACTTATTAAGGCAAAAACAAAAATAATAGAGTTCACTATTTTGGATTTCAGTTTTTCAGATGGCTGAGTAGGCCTTGAGACTGCATTTGAATCCATCTCATTAATTTTTAAGGGATTTAATAGTAAGTTACTAAAGAATTACTTAAAAGAAAAGTTGTATTTAATTTTTTTTGAATGTGGAACCTGGATGAAAAGGAGATACGATTAGGGGACAGCGCCCTTAGTTCAAAACTATCCTTTAGCTTTTTTAACTATTTCTTCTATACTTAATTCTGAGTTTGGCATAATGTTCTTCGGAATAGGCATTCCTCCCGTTTTTTCTGAGGCTAAGTATCTTTTGCAGGATTCATATTTTTCAGGACCTGCATTACAATACAGATCTTTATAAACCTGGCTTGAGCCTTCCAGGACAAACGACTCACCCGTAAAAATCGGACATTTTTGAAACTTGGGGCATACAGAATTATCCATACTTCTTGTTTTAATTACTAAAAATAAATCTTCTAACTTTTATAGAAGTGCGAAATAGAAATGCGAATTTAATTAATCGTAAATTAAAATTAAGCTTATTATAATAAATAAACAAATGACTCGAAAAATTTAAAGATTTTATTACAGATATCTCGAAATATAAAAATGCTTAAATAAATTTCTTTTTATTCAGGAATGATTAATTTTATTTTTTTAACTATACCCTAAACATTACCCTGGTTATGAAATCAATTAAATGGATAAATTTTAAACTGTGCAGGCATTCTATATCCCTGAATTTTTCTGGCCATATTACCTGGCTGATTTTTATTACAGTACAGATATTTATTATTCAGGACCATATAATAGCACAACCGGTATCTTCATCGGATACACTGGAACCTGAAATTACTTCAATACCGGTGCCTGAAATCACAAGACAGGCAACAGAAGTAAATTCCCTGATTCTTGAAAAACAAAAGAACCTGTTGACTAAAGATAACAGAGCTTCCATCGTTTCAAGAACTGACACGCTAATATTCAGGATTAGCTTGCTCAGGGAAGATCCCAGGGTTCATAAAATGGAGGCCCTGAATTTCAGAAACCTGTCCAGCCTCGAAAGTGAATGGTCTTTGCTGAATTCTCTTTTAATGCATGAACAGAGCGAGCTGACTGGGCGTGTACAGGGGCTTGAAAATGAAATAAACCTGCTTGAAGATATGCAGACTATCTGGCAGAATACCCTCCTCGCTGCTGAAGAGATTGAGGCTCCGGATATGGTAATTCAACAGATCAGAACTACAATAGAAAGACTTGATCAGCTTCGATCCTTGTTTCATTCTGATTCTGAATTTCTGCAGGAAAGACTTGTACAGGTTTCAAGAGGGCTGATCTTTGTAAACGAAATACTTGGTAAAATAAGCCTGGCACAGGAAGTTTCAACAAAAAAACTCTTTGAACTTAACCAGCCACCTATATGGAAAGCATTTAAGCCAAAGGATGAAGCTATTGTATTTAAGGAAAAAAGATCTGTTATTGATGATACCATCACCAGGTTAAGAGATTTTATCAATACATATTCATTAAGGATCTGGCTGCATCTAATGCTGTTCCTTATAATTCTTGTCTTTATACTTTTCTCCTTCAGAAATCTTAAACATTTCATTGCCGGTGAGGATATTCCACAGGCTGCGGCGGTTAATAAAATAATAAGACGGCCGGTGTCTTCGATAATCCTTATTTCTTTTCTGTTGACGTATATTTTATATGAAAATGTTCCTGAATCTGCCAAGCTCATTAATATGGTTATTTTACTTGTTCCGGTTTTAATTATTCTTAATGAGATAGTTAAAATAAGAATAAGAAGGTTCGTATATTTTACTGTAGTGTCAGTTGTTCTGGTGCAGGTACATAGCATGTTATTCACTGATACTCTGTTCAGCAGGATCTTCCTGATGTTCATTATCCTTTTTGGATTGTTATGCCTGGCAT
>CP070654.1:337535-346522 GCA_020354785.1 Bacteroidales bacterium | reverse complement strand
TATCAGCCCATGCATACCTTACTGCAACAGGATTCTGAATTTTATCATTCCATACTATAACCTTTTTGTTCTCGATTTTAGCTGTTGCCCAAATAAATTTCTTATCTGTACCGGCAATTGAAAAATATTTTAATTCTCCACCTCCTTTAACTTCCAGCCCGCTACCTGTGTTGGAAAATGTAAGAATAATTTTATTTCCCTTTTTTTCCATTGAATGATAAATAGGACCTGAATAAACAACCTTATTATCATTATAGGCTACTTTTTGTGCTGCAAGTGCCAGTCTGCATCCAACATCTTTCTTGTTAAGTGGGTGGATGTCATTCCATTCACCAATGTCAATTGCAACAGCCATACCTGTATTAGGCAATGATAATGCTTTAAGCTGTGCTTCCCTTGTTAATGCCCAGTTACTTTCTGAAGGATGTTCGCTGGGTTTCATAAAATTTGGAAGTTGTACATAAAGAAAAGGAAAGCTGCCCTGCTTCCATTTTTCTCTCCAGTTATTTATTAGTGCAGGAAACAAGGAAACATATTCCTCTGGCCGACCAGCGTTAGATTCTCCCTGGTACCATATTACACCCTTAATAGAATAATTTATTAATGGAGAAATCATTGCATTGTATAAACCTGCGGGTTTCCACCTGATGAATGTCTGGCTTTGTAATGGTTCCATCTTCGCTCCCAGTTTATATTGCCAGTCACCTTTTAAATCTATTTTTTGCTCACCTGCAACCAGCATATATGGCTTATCCGAGACAAATCCTCCCTTGCCTATGTTACTAATAACTCTTACTGCAATTGTATTTTCCCCTTCTTTTAACAAGTCAGAGGGAACATCATATCTTCTGGGAGGATACTGGTAGCTGGTACTGCCAACAAAAATTCCGTTGATAAAAACAGAATCGGCATCTACTATTCTTCCAAGTAAAAGTTTTGCAGGCTTGCCGGTCATGGATGCAGGTACCTGTATTTTTTTTCTAAACCATACCACACCATTTACATTTCCAATCTCTTCATCTGACCAGTATCCTGGTACTTTCATTATCGGCCAGTCAGATGTGTTTAAATCCGGACTGCGCCAGGGATTGTCCGTATCTTTATAACCGGCATCACTTTTTCCTAACTTCGAATACCATGTATTAAATCGTATCTTATCGCTGGCTTTTATTTTTCTTATTAGTGAAGTGTCTTTAAATTGCTGTGCCTCGTTATAGTGTTCGGGAAAAGCCTTTAGTGCATCCTCACTCATCCACGCCTCTGCAGGAGAACCCCCAAGGCTGGAATTAATTAATCCAACAGGTGTTTTGGTTTTTTTGTATAGTTCATGTGCAAAAAAATAGGAAACCGCTGAGAATTTTAAAATGTTATCCGGACCTGCAGAAATCCATTTACCTCCTATAATGTCTTTTTTAGGTGCATTAAAATAATACTTTTTGGGAACTTCAAAATACCTGATACATTGATTCTCAGAGTTTGCAATTTCGGTTTCATAAAGTGGACTTGCTCTTTTCATGGAGAGCTCCATATTTGACTGGCCGGAACATACCCATACATCTCCTACTAATATATCGTTAATAGTAATTGTGTTACTGCCGCTTACGATCATTGTAAATGGACCGCCTGCTTTAAGGCTGGATAATATAGCCTCCCATTCCCCTGTATCATCCGCTATTGCCTCATATACAGAGTCATTAAAACTTACAGTAATCTGTTCACCGGCTGCTGCCCAGCCCCAAATCTTTATATCAGCATCCCGTTGCAGAACCATTCCATCGCTGATAAGTTTGGGTAAACTTACCTGACCTTTGGCTGTCAGTGAAATAATCAGGTATAGAATTAGAGTTAATCTTGTTTTATGATTCATAATAGTTTTTCATATAGTTAACTAACATTTCAATATTCAAATATAATTCAGGATTTTCTTTTGACAAATAATCTATAAATTTTGCGCCGCCATAATAAAATATTACCCGGTAATATTTAATAGCGTTATATTAAATAGCCAGGATTGAAATGAAAAAAGCAATAATCATATTCATAATTAAAGTATTTTTTGCACTACTAATATAGGATATAGTTTCAATGGTCATTAATAATTATTAGTTTTTATTTTGTTTTTCTGTAATCCATATTTATATGCTTCCAGTGCCCGTTTTCTGGCGTATGAATGACTAACCATCGGATCAGGGTAATCTTTTGTTGCATACTCCGGCACCCACTTTTTTATGTATGCAAGTTCATTGTCAAACTTCTTTTGCTGCTCTTCAGGATTAAATATTCTGAAATATGGTGCTGCATCGCAGCCGGTTCCGGCAGCCCACTGCCAGTTGCCGTTATTTGATGATAGTTCGTAATCCATTAACTTCTTTGCAAAGTAAGCCTCTCCCCACCGCCAGTCTATTAAAAGGTGTTTGCATAAGAAACTGGCAGCAACCATACGAACTCTATTATGCATATAACCGGTAATGTTGAGCTGCCGCATCCCGGAATCTACAAATCCATAACCTGTATTTCCATTACACCATTTTTCAAATTCCTCCTCATTATTCATCCATTCAATACTATTATATTGGGATTTAAAGTTCTGATTAATTACTTCAGGAAAATGATAAAGAATTTGCATAAAGAATTCTCTCCATATCAATTCACTTAAGAATGTTTCATTAACTGGATCTAACTGGCTGATTACCTGCCGTATGCTTACTGTGCCAAAGCGTAGATGGGGCCCAAGGTAGCTGGTGGAATCCCTGGCAGGAAAATCTCGCGTTAAGTGATAACTATCCAACTCAGACAGATTGTAATCTTTTACTTTTATTGATGATTGCTTAAATCCTATATCTGAAAGTTCCGGAAAAGCATAATCGCACCTATAATAATTATTCAAATCATGGTCCTTATATGGAGCTGGCAATTCAGTGCGAAAATATCTTAACCATTTCTTTTTATAAGGTGTGTAAACAGTATATGGTTCCCCGTTGTCTTTCATTATTTCATTTTCTTCAAATATTAACTGATCCTTAAATGTATGAACTGAAATCCCCTTTTTTTCAAGCAAACCTTTAATCCTTAAGTCTCTTTCCAGTGAATACGGCTCGTAATCCTTGTTAATATATAAGCCTGCAATTTCGTATTTTCCTATTAGTTTTTCCCAGACTTTAAGTGGGCTTCCATTCAGACAAAGCAAGGAGCTTTTTCTTTTCATCAATATTTTGTGAATCTCTTTGAGTCGATTGTAAATAAAACTAATCCTGGGATCATCTGCAGGTAAACCTTTTAATATATTTTGATCGAAAATAAAAACAGTTAATACCGGAAATCCTGAGATTAAAGCATGATACAATGCTGTGTTATCTTCAAGTCTTAAATCGCGTCTGAACCAGAAGATTGATATTTTCATATGCTTTTAGTCAATGTATTAATCACTTCACCAGTTCAACAAGTGGTTCTTTCATATTTACCTGCTCTTTTAATGTTTTTGCCAGGCATGCAATCAGCCAGGCTTTTACAAGTTCATTCTTATCTGATTTACCGGCAGCAATATGAGAATCAATCATTTTGTTTAATATCGAAAATTCCTTTTCAATGTAAGTCTTAATGCTTTTATTAAACGAACCGCACCCTTCGTATTTTTCTACTGGTTTCATTTTTCCTATAGCTTTCAGTAACTGGTCAATATTTGCCGGAAAAGCATAGTGGCATATATCCATTGAACAAACCTGAAGTTCAAGGTCCTTATATTCACCTCCATGCTGTAACTCTTCATATGATTTCCAATCCCAGGTCAGTCTGGCTATTAATAATCTGATGATTCTGTTTTTATCCTGATCTTTATCACCCAGCCATTTTTCAATTTGCTGTCCAAGTTTCTTATTATAATGCTCAGGTATTTTCTCCTGTTTATCATCACTTAACCAGTTTCTTATTGCCCAGATATATTGCTGCCCGATTATACTTCGCCCTGTTTTATCGTTTTTCCATGCACTCTCTCCGTGTTGGATATGGTTTGTTCCAATTTTGATCGGATCTGCTTCCGGACGGAGGTTAGTTATTGAGTTTTTTATTTTTTCTAAATGATGTTGATATTTGAAATGGCATACCTCGAATCTTGTAATAAGTTCACGTATCAGATAGATATCATCAGATAGTTTCCCGAGATCCTTTTCGAGATTATTTATTTTAATAATTTCAGGATCCCTTGGTGAGATTTGAATGTTAGACCATGATTTCATTATTATATAATTTAGATTTACAAGGTCTGGATATTACTCACCAACATATATTGTTGTTGAACATCTTTCTCCACCAAGTATAATGGATTCATCAATTCTGACATTAACATTCTTTTCCAGTAATAACCCAAACATCTCTTCCTGGAACCTTTTGCAGCAATAATTACATAATGATTCCGGCGGGCTGTCACACTGACCGTATTCACAAACACAGGACTGGAATTTTCTTCCAACAAGGGTGATTACTGACTTTTCTTTATTATATTCCAACTTTTCCCAGTATCTTGATTCTCCTCTTTTTACCCTGTTAAAAAACTCTTCCTGATTTTCTCTGAAACTAATTACCCATTTGTCATAGTTTCTTGAATAAAGACATTCTGTTCCTAATTTATTAAAGATTTTTTCTTTGTCAGATTCATTAATAGATGAGTCAATAAATTTTAGCAGTTGCCGTACCTGTTTTTTATTCATTGGTTCAGAATGCTCATCGTCTTTTTTCAGGCTAATTGCTTCGGCATTTACCTTTTCTGAATAGAATAATCCAATTAGTGAGAATGCACCACAACTACCACAACTCTTTAAAAACTCTTTCCTTTTCATTCGTTTCATATTTTAATATTTATTTGAAAAAATATTCAAAGCATAAACTTCACTCTGCTTTTTTTAATATTGTACTGGCTGTAATTCCGTTTTCATTAAATGATTCTATTGTAAAATAATACTCCTGTTTTGTATTCAGACTGTTAATTGTAAGCGAAGTATCACTATATACAAAATAATTATGATATAACTTATTTTTATCAATCCCATAACTGATATTATATCCTGTTGCATTTTCCGATTTATCCCATTTCAGCAGGACACTCCTTCTGTTGTCGGGATTCCTGGTTATATCCAATTGGTTAACAGTTTCAGGTTTATTACCGGTTCCTTTACCAAATACCCGAAAACCTGAGAGTGCAAAATTACCACCAGGCACCTTCCTGTTTTTAATTCTGATATATCTGCAGCTGGCTTTTTGACCTAAATGGGTATAATCATGTGAATTATCAGTCTGATTATCAGATTTATCTATTAACATTTCCCATTTCCTATTATCTTTTGAAACCTCAACAGTATACTGATAACACAAACCGTCCTGCCTCCCGTAAATATTCGTATTGTGTTCAGCAAAGTTGATTTGAATCGCATAAACATCATATTCTCCATTCAGATCAATACCTGCCCACTCAGTATCATTTCCGGTATTAGCTGCCCAGTATGTCCTGATATTCTCGTCGGTAATATTAACAGGTGGTAATGAATCAATAAATGAGGAAACAGTCACTTCCTTGTTATAAGACAGAAGCATCCACTCCGGAAAGATATCTTTTGAACTTTCAATTTTTTTATCAGGGATTATAACAGGGTAATCCCCGTATTTTGTACTTGTAAATAATACTCCTTCGTCATCAAAAAAAGTCGGGTATAAGCCTAACCTTCTTTCAAATATATGTTTCACAGAAATTGTAATTGTACCTATATGCCAGTAATTACCATATTTATCCGTAAAGGTACTGCCATGTCCTGCACCTGCTGCAAATCCTTCGGGTTTATATGCAAAGGGATTATGGTCAGCTAATTTATATGGCCCCAGCGGATTCTCTGAAATATATACTCCATCGGAGTAACTTTTAAATTCTGTTCCGGGTCCTGCATACTGTAAGTAATATATTCCATTAAATTTATTCATCCATGCTCCTTCAATCCAGGGGGGATTACTGTAAATTGTGTTATAATCTCCCGGGACTTCCCATCCATAATCGTCAGGATTGGCAAATATTAATGAAACAGGTTCATCAATGGGAGTAAAATTGTTATTATAGTCCAGTTCAATACCATAAATTGGATTCATGTTTGAACATCCCCAGTATAAATATAAACGTCCATCATCATCCTGGAAAAAAGCTGGATCCCAGACCGGGGAAAACAGGGAGTCTTTTGCTATGTTCCATCTACCGGTTTTAGGTTCAGTAGATTTGTATATTGTACTTTTTATTCCTGAAGAAGCTAAAAAGTAAATTGTATCTTCCAGGGAGATAGCAGTAGGTGCATATTCCTCGGTGGGAATTTCATTCGTCTCAATAAATGTCCATTCAGTCAGATCGTTTGAATGCCAGTAACCACCTGACATTGAAGCAAACAGGTAATAAGCATCTTTAAAATACACTATGCTTGGATCAGCTGCTTCTCTTCTTGACGGTTCCTCAGGCCTGAACCGGTAACTTATATCTACCGGATTACAAATAGTCCGTATTCTCTTATTTATTTCCTCAGGGCTACTGCAGCAACTAAATAAAATTAATGTTGATGTGATTAAAATACTTATTCTTTTCATAGTATATTAATTTTTAACGTTATACTATCTGTCATTAATATTTACTCCATACAGGGATGACCGGGCTGTAATGAAAAGCGTATTTCCGTCCTTCCCTCCAAACTGTATTGAAGAAGGGCGCTCAGGTACTTCAATCTTACCTTTTTTTTCACCTGTTTTATCATAGATATAAATCTGTCCGTCAGCAATGTAAACATTCCCCTGGTTATCAACCGCAGATCCGAATTCAGCCTGTTCAACAAAATACTCAAGGTTTGAGAGTCTGCCATTGTTATCAACTTCCATTTTAACCAGGCGCTTGTCATATTCGTCAGATGTGTAGAAAGGCTTTCCTGGTATAGCTTCAAGTACAGATGAAGAACGGGCAAGGTCATAACATTCCGGGATAATTGTAACACCATCAGGAGCAACAAAACTATAGTCAGGAACATTTATAGCTATAGTATTAAAATCATGGGAGTCGCGCCACCTGTTTGACGGATAAAGTGCTTTGGCAATGTTCTTAACTGAATCCGTTGAGATCCTGGGTAGAAGGGAAATTGTTTCTTCAGGATTTTCCGGATTAACTGAATATACCCAGGTAGCAAATCCGGAATTTCCCCACCCGCTGAATGATGATCCGGCTGCATCCGGCAATACCGGTACCGATTCCTGCTCACCATTTATTTTGTATCCGGGCTGTGGATTGTATTTAAAAATTACCAGCAGATTATCTTTTGTGTCAAAAGCCAGGGAAAGCGGTTCCCATGGAAAATCAGCTATCAGCGACAATATATTTGATTCAGCATCCCACCTGTAAATACGTCGTAACCTTTGTTCACAGAAATAGATATTGCCTTTGCTGTCACGTGTAATACCCTCTGCAAATTCGAATCCCGTTGCCAGTTTTTCTGTTTTACCTTTTTCAAACGTGAGCGGAGTATTTCGTTTTTCATTGCCTGTAATATAAAGCCGGGAAAACTCCCAGGGACGGACATCTATATCTTTGTTAATATCGTAAAATGGGACATCTGTCGGGAATTTTACCTGGGCATAATTATGTACATTTAGAAATTCCAGGTCTTTGCAATTCCATGTCCTGACCGAATACGGAAAAGGAGTTTTAAAACGGATGACACGGAACATGTATAAGTTGGCAAAAACCATGTTACTGCATTCCTGCAGCTCAACTGGCAGGCAGAACAAGCCTTCACGCCCTTCTTCCTCCAGCTGAAATGCATATACTTTCCAGTTTGATACGTTTTTAAACCTGGCTTCATTTCGCACATGGTGTTCTATTGACATTGCATAAATTCTCCCCTCTGTTGATGTGTTATTTACGTAAATGCCATTGGAACTATATGTACTGGCGGTCCAGATATCTTTAAAAGTACCACCACCGCCATTTGTAATCCACAGACTCCAGTACTGGTTATCCCATGCTCTGTCCATTCCCGGATTGGCCACAGGCTCTTCAGGAGTGCTTATTTTTCTCGTTCCCCGATCCCTCCAAGGTGTATGAGGATCGCGTTCCATTGAGCCGTGCCCCCCGACAAATTTTACATCGTTCATGTAGGACTCTGAACCTGCCATCCATTTACATCCAACTGCACGGTAGTTATAAGCGCCTGTATTAATCCCAATGCCGGACAGGATTGTATTACCGCCGGGAGGTGTTTCAATTAAAGGTTGAGGCGCCCCAAAACCGCTAAAAGCCGGCGTACTTTCAGGAAGTTTTATTTGTGTGGCAATAGGATGAAGTCCGATTAAACAGGTATTTGATTTTAGCCTTAGAGGTTCCGTTACTACATACCAGCCCTGGGGTATATAAATATTCGGGTGATTTTCAATAGCTTGCTTAAATACTTTAGTATTGTCGGTTATCCCGTCACCATTTGCACCCAGTTCAGCAATATTAATCCATTCACCGGTGGGCGGTAAGAGGGGGATATCTCCTTTAGCCGGTTCGGGCATATCCGCCAGCGCTTCAAAATTAATATTCGTCCTGGTGTCCGGTTCAGCAGCCATATTATCTATATGCAGCCCATGTGTGTATTTATTTACTTTGTACATATTCATTGCCACTGTATTTTGAGTATCACTCTTGCGGTAATGAACAAATACAGGTACATCTCTGCATATGATATTACACAGGCTTATCTGGTTAGTATGGTTGTTTTCGTTACTGATGATCAGAGCCGGGCCGGTCACTTTATCAAATATGCAGTCTTCCATAAAAATCCTGTCGCTGAAATTTTCTTCAATTTCAATTACGGAAGGTACATTATATGCTTTGAGACGGACAATGGTCAGGCCTGCTTCCCTTGTCATTATTGCTGCTTTACGTTGTCCTTCGAAATAGGTATCAACCATCATCATTGGCCATGAAGGTGATGTCT
>CP070654.1:328281-337435 GCA_020354785.1 Bacteroidales bacterium | reverse complement strand
CAGTATTTCACTGCCAATTTTCTTTTCCCTTTCAGACAAGTATTTTTCAACCTTATTTAACCATTGTGCCAGCTCGCTTATATCCATAGATGCCAGTTCTGAAATGTTTTTATTATGGATTCTGAAGTACAGGGATTCCTGCTTTAACCTTGTACCATTACATTCAGGACAGGTAATTCTTTTAATAAACTGCTGTACCCAGGTATTTTGATTCTTGGCATTATTTCCATTCTGGTAGCCTGCGATATAATTGACTACACCTTCAAAGCTCAGGAAATAATTTGATGATGTTCCCAGTGGTGTATTTTCGAGTTTAAACGTTTCCTCTGAACCGTAAAGTAACACATTAAGGCCCTCTTCTGGAATTTCTTTAACAGGAGTATTCAGGGTAAATTTATACTTTTTTGCAATGGCCTCAATCTGCCAGAAGATAAGAGAGTTCTTATATGTGCCTAAAGGTTGAATACCTCCTTTTTTAATACTTAAGTCGGGATTGGGAATGATTTTATTTAAATCAATCTCATTAATTCTTCCCAGTCCGTTACACCTGTTGCACGCTCCCTGGGGTGAGTTGAATGAAAACGAGTGTGGTGCCGGCTCATTATATGATATCCCGGTTGTAGGGCACATCAGTTTTTTACTTAAATACCTTGTTTTGTTTTTCTCTACATCCAGAATCATTATTACATCTTTACCATGCTGCATTGCTATAGAAAGAGAGTTTTTAAGGCGGTTCCTGTCATTTTCGGATATCAGAAGTTTATCTATAACAATTTCAATATTGTGAGTCTTGAAGCGATCAACTTTGAGCCCGTATTTCAGTTCAGCGATCTTACCGTCAATTCTGATATTCAGAAAGCCTTTCTTTCTTACCTGTTCAAACAGTTCCTTATAATGTCCTTTCCTGCCTTCCACTACAGGAGCAAGAATTATTATTTTCCTGTCAGTAAATTTTTCCAGGATAAGGTTTATTATTTGCTCATCCGTATACCTGACCATTTTTTCATTGGTCTTCCAGGAATAAGCCACACCTATCCTTGCATAAAGTAATCTTAAAAAATCATATATTTCAGTAATCGTACCGACTGTAGATCTGGGGTTTTTGCTTGTTGCTTTTTGTTCAATAGAAATAACCGGACTTAAACCTGTAATTTTGTCAACATCAGGGCGCTCCATATTTCCAAGAAATTGCCTGGCATAAGCCGACAGGGTTTCAAAAAACCTTCTCTGGCCCTCAGCATAGATTGTATCAAACGCCAGGGATGATTTACCGCTCCCGCTTAAACCTGTTATTACTGTGAGTTTTCTTCTTGGTATTGTAACTTCTATGTTTTTCAGGTTATGAACACGCGCTCCTACGACATTTATCCTGTCATCCGATTCAATTGTATTATATGGTTTTTCTTTACTCAACAATTCTGAATTATTACGGAAATATCAATGGCAACCTTAATGAATCCTGGTAAAATAAATTGCAGTGTAAATTAATAATAAAATTGTTCCAAGATAGTACTATCACATATTATTTTCGGATTTAAGTAATCCGGAATTATTCCTGTAACCTTTCTCAGGAATTTTAATTGTATAGACTTTACGGTTCTTATTAGACAGGTAATTTTCCCGAAGCCATGGATTAAGATTTTTTAATATCTTGTAATTAGTTGAATGCAGTTCAGCAAATTTAGCTATATCAGTAATAGCTGTATCTATCTCAACTGTATAGTATGGTATTTCCGGATATAAATCACTTTCGTCAAAATGAAATCCGTATTCTGCAGGACTTGACAATACCAGCTTCAGAGCCAGTGCTCTAAAAATATATCTTGCTGTTTCTTCGTATAACAACAAATCATAATAATTACCCTGTTTCTGCCTTTCAATCTGTCTGTCAATTCCCCGTGCTCCTGCATTAAATGAAGCAGCTGATAAAGTCCAGTTATTATACTTTTTGTAGGATTCTTTAAAGAAACTGCAGGCCGCTTCTGTTGACTTTTCAAGATGGTATCTTTCATCTACTTCTTTTGATACCTCAAGTCCGTGTTCTTTAGCTGTTTCTTCCATCAGCTGCCAGAAACCAACTGCTCTTTTTGGCGAAACAACATTTGATAATCCGCTTTCAGCAATTGCCAGGTACTTGAAATCATCCGGTATGTTATTTCTTTTTAGTATTTCTTCTATAACAGGAAAATACCTGTTAGCTTTTTTTATAATCAGAAAAGTCTGCGAATGCCAGTAAGTGTTAATTAGTAGTTCCATATCAAGTCTTTCCCGGGTATCAAAATTTTCAACCGGAACCTTTTCTCCTGCAAATTCAAGATTTTCCGGAATTTTAACGGCCTTAACACCATATAAGACTTTCCGGTTCTTATCTGCTGATTCATCGGTTGAGCCGGTAAAACTCTGAATAACAAGAACTATGCCGGCTACTATTAATAAAGCAATAAAATATACCAGGACCGGGGAAATAAATGAGCTGCTAATCCTGATTCCTCTGTTTTTTTTCACTTTTCAAATATTAAATATGTATGTGCCTTGTAAAATATAACTATAAAATTAAAGAATTAATAAAGTATTTTTTAACACAGTTTTTTAACAATAACAATTAAAACTGTTTAAAGTTTTACTGATTATGTTGATTTGACGATGAGCAGTAAAGCATTTCAAAAGGGAAATACAGGAATAAGGGAAATATGGGGAATACGGGAAGCCATCAATATAGCAGTTGAATAATAGAACAGTTAAAAAACGTAACTAATACCTGTAAAAACACCTAGAGAATAGGGATGAATATTGTAAGAAGGATTCCTGACCAGTGGATTAAGATAATATTTAAATCTGGGCTCAACATTTAACATTAACTTTGATAATATAGGGTATTCTATTCCTATACCAAGTGAACCGCTGTAATTCATATTGTTAACGTTAACATTCTCCGGGAACCTGTCAGACATGTTATCATAATCGAGATAAATATCATTTCCTATCAAAAAATGAGTACTGATGCCGCTTAATACATTAAGGTCTATTTTCCTGTCTATAATCTTATATTTAATAATTAGAGGAATCTCAAGGTACTCAAAATATTGTGTTGCTGATGCATCATACTGGACATCAGTAGTATTCTGCGAAGAAAAGTATCTTAATTCATCCTGATTTTCCGCATCTGAATTAATGGCCTGGTTGAATTTCAAATCAACATTATTATTGGAAACAGTACCAATTGACTGCGAAATTAAGACATTGGTTGTACTTTCCTGCGGTTGGTCGTTCCATGCCATTTGAGGAGTATTGCTCGCAAATACACTAACTGCATCAGTTTGTTGTCCGTATTTTGAATAATAGATACCTGAACGTATAGAAAGTCTTTTACCCGGAGACATTGCTACATTCAAACCTACAGCATAAGATATAATTCCTGATTCTTTTGCATTTATCTGATCCTTAACATAGCTGTCAAGATAATCGGAAGATACATTCCTGTATGAATAAAGCGGAGCTAACTGGCCTCCTATTGTCCATTTACTCTCGACCGGCTTTTCATCATCATACGTGATTTCATCTTCTGCAATATAATCAGTGTGCATTAAATGTTCTTCAGCCCCCTTCTTTCTTGATCTTTCAGCAATCCTGGTATCATCGGTATATATATTTTCAATTTTATCAATAATAATAGCCTTTATCCTTGATAATATAATCCGGGATTTGAAATTATCTGTTTCTGTTGTTTGCCCTGCTGAAATCAGTTCTTCATACTTATCAATATCAACTTCATTAGAGACCTCATCTACAGCGATTTCTTTTTTGCCTGGTACTTCTCCGGCCTCTGATTCGGCTAATCTGCCTTGTACTTCTCCGGTTTCTGATTCAACTAACCTGTCATGTATTTCCCCGGCTTCTGATTCGGCTAATCTGCCTGGAGATGATACTGCTTCTTCTTTTACCTGGTCACCTGATTGTTCAGTTGTTTCAGTTAATTCCCCGGATGTGTCTTTATTCAGATAATGATATGCAAGCCCTAATGCAATAACCAGGGTTATTCCTGCAGCAACCCGGCCTATGAAAAATACCAGCCTTCTTTCCTTTTTATGGCCAAGTTTTTCAGAAATCTTATCCCAGACTACGGGTCCGGGTATTTCTTCATAATTTTCCAGTTTATTCTTGAAAAACCTGTCTATATTTTCTCTTTTTTCACTCATAAATTCAATTAATTTGAATTACTGTTTTATAGTACTTATTAATCTTATCCTGTAAAATAGCTCTTGCTCTTGACAGGTTAGATTTTGAAGTACCTTCGGAAATATTCAGCATCTTACTTATTTCTTTATGTGAATAACCTTCAATAGCATAAAGGTTAAATACAGCCCTGTACCTGGGTGAAAGCTCCTGTACAAATTTTAATATCTCTTTCACCGAGATATCAACTGAAATATTATCTTTTCCTTTTCTGTCCAATTCTTTAAAGTTGTCGTTAATATCAATAAACTGATATTTTGTTCTGAACCTTTCTAATGCCGTGTTCACTATAATCTTTCTAATCCATCCTTCAAAAGAACCTTTAAATTTAAACTGGCTGACTTTCTCAAACACTTTTAAAAATCCATCATGTAAAATATCCTGAGCATCATTATAATCACCTGCATACCTCAGGCATATACCGAACATTTTGGTCTTGAACATTTCATACAGCTCCTTTTGCGCCCTTGGGTCACTTTCCTGGCAGCCATATATTATCCTATTTAACTTATCAACCAACCTTAATGAGAGAGTTTTAATAAAAAATTATAACATTGCAAAAATAATACTCTTATTTTTATCCTGTAACAGGCGCCAACTGATAGATGCATAATATGTTAAATGGTTGCGTTTGTTCCAAAAAAAATCTGTGTTTATTGAGCAACCTTTTGCCGGCGTGTTACATCTGTTTAATAACATGATAGTTCATAACTTAAAAACACTATAAAAATGAAAACAATATATAAAGTAATGATAACACTTGTAATTATACTTTACATGGTTGCATGTGAAAAGAGTCCTGTTGATCCGGGAAATAATAAAATACCTGTTGACAAAAGTACGGAAGAATTAATTAAATCTGATAATGAATTCGGAATTGATTTATATAAGAAGCTGCTGGCCTATCAGGAGGATGGCAGTAATGTAATTCTTTCACCGCTAAGTGCCGCATTTGCACTGGCAATGACATATAACGGCGCTGATGGTACCACAAAGACTGCCATGGAAGAATCTCTTAAAAAGGAAGGATTTACAACTGAAGAAATCAATGAAATATATAAGAATCTTATGAACGGATTGATGTCAGTTGATAATAATGTTACTTTAAATATTGCCAATTCAATATGGTACAGGGATAATTTTTATGTTGAACAGGAATTTATAAATACAAACCAGAATTATTATGATGCTGAAGTAAGAGCCCTGGATTTTGGCAATACTTCTGCAAAAGATATTATAAATAGCTGGGTCGAAGAAAAAACCAATGATAAAATAAAAGATATAATTCAGCAGATTTCACCTAACACAGTTATGTTTCTTATAAATGCAATTTATTTTAATGGTATATGGACATATGAATTTGATAAAGAGAGCACGACAGATGGTGATTTTTATCTGGCTGATGGCAGCATCATACAGGTCCCTACCATGTATCTTGAAGAAGAACTGATGTACAGTGAAAATGAGCTATTCTCTTCCGTAGAACTTTTTTACGGAGCGGGCAATTACAGCATGATAATACTTTTACCTGATCATGGTAAATCAACCGATGATATTGTTGACCAATTAACAAGTGAAGACTGGGAGAGCTGGAATAACAGTTATACGGAAGAAGAAGTAGTGGTTGGCCTTCCAAAGTTTAAATTCGAGTTTGAGGATTCACTTAATAATCCACTTATAGATATGGGTATGGGGGTTGCATTTAATCCGGATGAGGCTGATTTCTCAAAAATAAATCCTGGCCAGGATATTTTCATTTCCATGGTAAAGCAAAAAGCTTATATTGACGTAAATGAAAAGGGAACTGAGGCTGCTGCTGCAACCGTTGTGGAGATGGAATTAACAGCAATGCCCGGGGGTAAAAAGTACTTTACCGTTAACAGACCATTTATGTTTGTAATTAAAGAAAAAGACACAAATGCTATAATATTTATAGGCAGGGTAATGCAGCCGGAGTATAAGGAATGAGGGAGGTTTAACCTCCCTGGGGAACCTTAATCTTATTTTCAGTTGATAAACCTGACTTAACTTCAATATTTATTCCGTCGGAAAGCCCTACTTCTATATATTTCTTTTCAAATTGCTGAGGATCCTTTTCAATTTCAACAAAAACAGAGTCGTCGTTGTCACCTTCAAATTGCAGCAGGCTTTCACTTATGGCAAGAACACTGTCACGTTTACCCAGAACTATACTTGCATTAGCACTATATCCGGCACGAATAAAAAGCGTATCAATTAGCTCAACATCTGCTTTAATAGGAAATAGTATTGTCCCGTTTTCTTCAAATCCTTTTGGAGATATATGTTCCAGGGTGGCATTAAATGTAACATTTTCAATAGCGCCAACAGTTATTAATAACTGCATTCCCAGTTTTATTTTCCCTACTTCAGATTCATCCAGCTTACCTTCAAAAATCAGATTATTCATATTTGCCACTGATGCAATTGTTGTACCCGGATTAAAAGAATTTGTATGAATTACAGTATTTCCTATTTCTACAGGCACATCCAGTATCATCCCTGTTATTGTTGAGCGTATAAGTGTATTTGTGGTCCCCTTGCTTTTGGTTACTCCCTCTTTAATAATTTGCAGGTTGTTATCGGCAGCTTCCAGTTCGGTTTTAGCATTATCAAATGCTACCAGGTATTGCTGAAATTCGAGTTCAGGTATAATACCGTCATCAAATAGCTTTTTTTGCCGGTTATGGACTTTCCTTGCATCCTCATACTTAATCTTAGCCTGTTTTAGTCTTGCCTCGGCACTGTTTAATTCCCTCATCTCCGGTATTACCCTTACTCTGGCTACAAGGTCTCCCTGTTTAACCATCTGTCCGGGTTCAACAAATATTTCTTCAATAATACCCGGAACTGTTGATTTTATTTCTATTTCTTTCCTGGGAACTATTGATCCGGTTGCAACAGTTTTCTTTATAATGTCCGTAACAAAGGGCGATTGTGTTTCAAAAACAACAGGAGCTTTTTTGTTTTTACCTGCCAGATATACAAAAACGAGTATTCCGCCACCTACTAAAATTACAATCAATAATATTCTAAATACCTTTTTCATTCTTATAAATTTTAATTTTTTGTCAATATTCTAAATTTCAGAGCGTAATGCATCTATTGGTTTTATTTTTACCGCGCGCCGGGCCGGTATTAAACCCGCCATAGCCCCGGATAAGATTAGTATTAATAATGCCAGAGAAGCTACTTTTAAATCAACTTCAGGATTCCTGAAAAAGAAGGACTCTACCTGGGCTTGTCGCAGGAAAAATCCAACTACTTCAACTATTCCGGTAGCCAGTAACAATCCTATATAACCTGCAATTGTCGTTAAAAAAACTGATTCGAGAATAATCTGACTTATAATCTTCATTGGTGTGGCTCCGATAGCTCTCTGTATTCCTATTTCTTTTGTCCTTTCTTTCACTATAACAAGCATAATATTGCTTATCCCTATGACACCGGCTACCAGGGTTAATGTGCCAACAAACCAGGAAAGTAGTGCAATTCCGATAAAGAGGTTACTAAGATTTTTTACATTTTCTTCTACATTGGCTGAACCGAACGCCATTTCATCATCAGGTGATACCTTATGTCGGCGGGCAAGGAACCTTTTCATTTTTTCTTCTACCTTGCTAACCGGCACTCCGCGTTTGGCCAGTACAGAATAATATCCGACAACATTACCATAATTAAATGTTTTCTGCAGGGTAGTAAAAGGCATAAAAATCATTTCATTCTGGTAATCACCACCCCTGTTTGGTGCACGTTTTGAGCTGAATACACCAACCACTTCAAAATATACTCCCTGAATTTTCAGAAATTCCCCGATAGGATTTTCATCAGGTTCAAATAATACATCACTGGCTTTTTTACCTATGATAATTACTTTTCGTTTTTCAGCCAGGTCTTTCCTGTTAATAAAACGACCCTTATGTATTCTTACCGGATCAATTTTGAAATACTCTGGAGTGTCACCTACAATGCGGAAGAAGTCGGTTCTCTTGTCACGTGATATTTCAACCTGTCCCTGGTATACACTGATTCGAGGGGCAAGTGCCTCTATTTCCCTGATATTATCAATAAGAGCCTTACTGTCCTCATTGGTGAAGTTCCAGTGCCTTCCCCTGGGAAATCCTTTATAAGGGATAGATGTAGGTTCGGTCCATATAAAAAGACTGTTCAGAGCAAAATCACCCATCCCGTAAAAGACACCGTTGTAAAGGCCTTTTCCCGCACCAAGCATAACAACCAGCATAAAAATACCCCAGAAAACGCCAAAAGCGGTCAGGAATGTACGCATTTTGTTTTTTCTCAGTACATGCATTATTTCCTGCCACCTGTCCCGGTCAAACATATCAATGATTTATATTAGTTATTATTATTCATCTCTGAGCGCAACAATCGGTTTAATCCTGGCTGCACGGCGTGACGGATAAAATCCGGCCAGTAATCCTGCAATGATAAGCAGTACTGTCGCTCCAACAGCAATTCTTATATCTGCCTCAGGATTATAAAAGAAATCGTTCTCAGGTATGTGCTTCCTTATCAGTTCCAATAATCCTGTACCCAGCAATAAACCCACAAAACCGGCCAGTGAAGTAATAAAAATAGATTCCTGCAATATCATACCTATAATGGAACCCGGCCTGGCGCCCAAAGCTTTTCTTATACCAATTTCTTTTGTGCGCTCTTTTACTACAATTGTCATTATGTTGCTTACACCTACAATTCCGGCAATAATAGTCATAATACCAATTACCCAGACAAAGAATCTGATTGAGAAGAACAAGTTCATGAACATATTCATATCTTCGAGCGAATTTCCTACTCTTAAAGCACGCTCATCTTTGGGGTCAAAGTGATGAATTTTACTGATTTCAGTCCTTATTTTTTCCTCAATCCGTTTTGCTTCCTC
>CP070654.1:319001-328181 GCA_020354785.1 Bacteroidales bacterium | reverse complement strand
GTTCGGGTTCAAGGACTTGAGTAATTCCATTCTTTCCGATCACGACAGGTAGTGAGAGACACACTTCATGCTCATTCAGAAATCCCTCTACAAGAACCGATAGAGGCATTGTTCGATGTGTATCCCATACAATTGCTTCAATGATTAGCGCTGCCGCCATACCGATAGCGTAGTTAGTATGACCTTTTTTGCTCATTACATTATATCCTGCACGACTGGCCTCACGACAAATCTCTTTCGAGATCTTGTCCTCCAGTATACGGGATCCACCAACTACAGCCATGCTGAAAAGTGGAAACTGGGAGTCTCCATGCTCACCAAGGATGTAAGCCCGCAAATCATCCGGATGAATGCCCATTCTGTCTGATAACATTGTGCGGAAGCGTGCACTGTCAATAAGAGTGCCCGAGCCGAATACTCTTTTAGATCCAAACCCTGTCAATTTGATAGCATGATATGTCATAACGTCAACAGGATTCGTTATAACCAGCACTTTTGCTTCAGGGCTGGACTGTGCCAGTGGGGGTATAATATCTTTAAAAAGCTTGAGATTATCAAAACCGATATCGAATCTACTGGTATAATCTTGACTCCACGGTACGGAACAACTAATAACAATGATTTCAGAATTCGCTGTGTCTTTCAACTCGCCGGGGCTTACAATCATAGGGTGATCGGTGAAGGCTTCAGCGTGTTGCAAGTCTAAGGCTTCCCCTGTAGCAATCTTGAGATCGCGGTCTACAAGAACGAGTTCGTCCGCCAATCCACGAAATAATATCGTATATGCCAGCGTAGAGCCAACTCGTCCCATGCCAATAATTGATATTTTCAATAGTTATAAAATATATTATTTGACAAGTGCTGCAATACAATAATTTATTTCTTAATGTAAAAGTAAAAAAATAATACTTTATGGTGACCTGTGATGCTTTGAAATCCTTTATTTTTTATATTTGAAAATCATTCTATGTAATTATGGTCGGTTACAGAATCGTTAATCAAGAATAAAATTAAATTGTAAACTTATAGTTAAACATAAGTATCGGGCATATGAAAGACAATAAAAAGGATAATAAAAATAATTTACTCATTAACTCTATCTCCTTTATTCTGTTCACTATTCTCACATTATACCTTACAGTCATTAATAACAAAATTTATCTTTTCAAGTTACAGGATTTGTCCCTGTTTCTTCCAACCAAAATGTTTTTCCTGGATAAAGTAAGTACGCCAGGCGGCTTTTTATCTTACCTTGGATTATTTTTTACCCAGTTTTTTTATTATCCCTGGCTTGGTGGTTTTATTTTTATCTTCTTTTTGTTTGTTGTTCAATTTTTAACTGCAAAAGCATTTAAACTTCATAAAAACTATTACCCTCTTTCATTTATTCCTTCTTTAATATTATTACTTGTATTATCACACTTAGGATATAACATATACATACTATATTCAGAAGGTATTGTATTTTCCAACTTATTTGGAATTATTATGGTTCTGGGAGCTTTTTGGATTTACAGAAGTATTAACAAATCAAATCTCAGGTTGCTGTTTTCATTAATATTTATTACTATTTTATTCCACCTGACTGGTTTTTATTCCCTGTTAACAGTTTTATTGTTCGTGGTGTTTGAGATTATTGCCGTTAAAAATGACTACAGGAATAGTCAATTTATAATAATTATACTTCCGCTAATATTTGCGCTTGGGATACCCTTTCTTTTTAGCCGGTTTTTATATTTGACAACCATATTTCCTAATGTATATATTGCTGCACTGCCTGCTTTTGGAATAACCGGGGATTTAATTTTATATCTGCCCTTTGTTGCCCTTTTTGCTTTTTTGATTTTGGTTGTTTTCAATTTCCTGCCAACAGCTAAGACGCAAAGGCCTAATCGCTTATTTTATTATATTCCTGCTTTTGTTTTTTTATTAGTTATTATTGGAGTATATCTATTTTCTTATGATGATGAAAATTTTCGTACTGAACTGGCCATGGAACAGGCTATTTTTGAAAATGAATGGGAGGAGGTATTAGATTTGTCACGTGAACTGAAAGGTGAGCCGACCAGGTTAATTGTTATGAGCACTTACCTTGCCCTGCGAAAATTGCATATTGCCGGTGATAAAATGTTTACATATAAAAACGGGAATAAATATTTTAATACCAGAAGCCCTATTTTACAGATGGAAATAGCAGGAAAAATGTTTTATTTTCAATACGGAAAGATAAATTACTGTTATCGATGGTGTATGGAAGATATGATAAATAACGGTATGAAAGTAGAGAACTTAAAATATTTCGTGAAATGTTGCCTGCTTAATGGAGAAATTCCCCTTGCCAAGAAATATAATGATGTATTGATGAAAACCCTGTTTCACAAGTCATGGGCTACGAAATATCAACAACTTATTGAAAATCCGGAAGAGATAATAAATGATTCTGAATTCAGCGAGATTATACCTTTACTTGATCCTGTAAACAGGTTATATACAGACAAAGTGGACAGGCTGGAAGATTTTTTAACATATAGTTTTGCATTCATAAATGCCGGCACATCGCAACTCATTGAACTATCATTACAATATAACCTTGAATTTAAAAATAGCGAACGTTTTTGGCTTTGTTTCGCTTATTATGTCAAGAAATTTTCACGTATACCTGTACATTACCAGGAGGCCGCTTTGCTTTATGCTTATCTTGAGGGGAATGTTGACCTGAGCAGAATTAAATTTGATAGTGAAGTGCTCAATAACTTTACCAAATTTGTAAATATGATGAAACAATACTCACACTTTTCAAAAGAAAAATTAGAACCGATTTTTTTCAAGAATTTTGGCGGCACCTATTGGTACTATTATTTTTTCTTTGAGCAGGTTGCCAGGAGCAGATAAACAAATTTTTAATTTAGTTATTATATTTGACAAAGATGAAAAAGATAACAATTCCACTTTTTTTAGCTATAATACTTGTTGCATGCAGTGATGGAATCCCTGATGATTTTATATTAAGCAATGAAAGTGTGAAGATATATCCGGATTATACAAATCTGACGATACCATTTAATATAGCCCCGACAAATTTTACTATAGATGAGGATGCAGATGGCTATATAACAAAGGTTTACTCCGCAAAAGGCAAGAGTGTCAATGTTATTGGTAAAGATGTATTAATTAAAGTAAATAAGTGGAAAGAGCTGTTACTGGAAAATAAGGGTGATACAGTCTGTTTTCAAATATATCTTCAAAAGGGAAATGAATGGACAAAATATCCGGTAATTAAAAATTATATAGCAAATGAGCCAATAGACAATTATATATCATACAGATTAATAGAGCCTCTTTTTGCTATATACGATGAAATATCAATCCATCAGCGTGATATAACCAGTTTCAATCAAAAAACAATTTATCACAGCCATCTGGTTTCAACAGGTACCCGCGGACAATGCATTAATTGCCATTCTTTTCAGGATTATAACAGAAACGGGAAAATACAAATGCATTTCAGAGGTTACCTTGGGGGAACCCTGATCACTAAGGACAGAAAATTAGAAAAATATAATCTGAAAACAGACTCAACAATATCAGGAGGAGTTTATCCAACATGGCACCCCTCACTCGACCTGATTGTATATTCCGTTAATAAAATACACCAGAATTTTTATACAAGAGACATACAAAAGACAGAAGTCCAGGACCAGAAATCTGGTCTGGTTCTTTATAATATTAGAAAGAATGAGGTGAGAAAGATCATAGATGGCAGTTATGATCTCGAAACTTTCCCTTACTGGGCCCCGGACGGCAAATCTTTATTTTTTGCTTCGGCTGATTATATACCAGAACTTGATTATGTGCCTGAAGATCTTGCTGTAAACTATGATAAAATCAAATACGACCTTTATAAAATCTCATTTAATACCCGGACACTTGAGTTCGGAGAAGTCGATACTGTTTTCAAAGCTTCTTCCATTGGGAAAAGCGCAACATTTCCCAGGCTCTCTCCCAATGGAAAATATTTGATGTTTACTATGGCTGATTTTGGAAATTTTCATATATGGCACAAAACAAGTAATCTGTACCTGATAGACATGGAAACCGGTGAAACACGTGGAATTGAAGAATTAAACAGTAGCGAAACAGAAAGCTATCATTCATGGTCTTCAAACGGAAGCTGGGTTATTTTTAGTTCACGCCGGCAGGATGGTGCATATACAAGGTTCTACATATCATATTTTGACGGACAGGGGAATTTTCATAAGCCTTTTATTTTACCGCAAAAAGATCCTCAATTTTACCAGCAATTTTTTAAGTCTTTTAATGTACCCGAGTTTCTAATCAGGCAGGTTGATTTTTCACCTCACGATTTTTTAAAGGCCCTCAAAACGAACAGTAAAAATGCAGTTTTTGCTGGAAATGCCGGCTATTGATAGAGTCACCCCAATTATTACTCCACAGTAAGTGTATCCGTAATTACATCAACTGAGTTTTTTCCAGCCATAATTTCAAATTCTCCAGGCTGAACTTCCCTTTTCATATCCATTCCGAAAGCTTCCAGTTTTTCCTTTGTAATTAAAAATTTCACAGTTTCCGTTTTACCGGGTTCAATAGTTATTCGTTTAAAGTCTTTTAATTCTTTTACAGGCCGTGTTGGTAAACTTACCAGGTCATGAATATATAGCTGTACAATTTCATCCCCTTTCACTTTACCGGAGTTGGTAATATCAACAGTAACTTCTGCAGTTCCGTCAACCGGTATTATTTCCGGCGTGACTTTCAGATTCGAATACTCGAATGAAGTATAGCTTAGGCCGAAACCAAAAGGGAATAAAGGCGTTGATTCGGCAAGGACATATTCCCGTAAACTCGATGGTTTTTTATTGTAAAAACAAGGCAGTTGTCCCACAGAGCGAGGGAAGGTGATCGTAAGCTTACCGCTGGGATTTACCCTTCCAAAAAGTACATCGGCGACAGCATGACCTGTCTCCTGCCCAAGATACCAGCATTCTATAACTGCAGGAGCTTCCTCAGCTATATAATTAATAGTTAACGGCCTCCCGTTAATCAATAAAACTACTGCCGGCTTTCCGGTTTGAAGTATGGCTTTTACCAGTTCGTTTTGCATGCCAGGAAGATCAAGATTATCCTTGTCACCTAAATGGTTTTCGCTCCAGGCCTCACGGTTAACCAGTTCATTTTCACCTATGGCTAGTATTACACCATCACTTTGTCTGGCAATATTTACTGCTTCTATTATCAGTTTTTTGTCATCTTCAGGATCATTTAAAACCGGATTTTCATTAAAACGCCAGTGACACTCTTTGTTAGTCGTAATCTTGCATCCTTCTGCATATAATACCCTGAATTTGTTTTTAGCAAATTGCCTGATTCCTTCCAGTATATCCACACCATACATGGGAACCGGGGAATATCCGCCAAGATGAATTCCTTTTGCGTTCGGCCCAATCACTGCCAGTGTTTTAATTTTATTTGAATCAAGAGGTAAAATATTATTTTTATTCTTAAGCAGTATCATTGCTTCATGAGCAGCTTTCAGTGCCAGTTGCTTATGATTTTTGTTGTTGGCTATGCTGTCGAATAAAGATTCATTGATGTATGGCCTGTCAAAGAGTCCGCTTCTGAACTTTACCCTCAGTATATTTTTAACTGCCCTGTCAATATGTTTTTCCGAAACATTTCCCTTTTTTACCTGGTCGATCAACGAAGAAAAACACCCCCTGCTGGATAAATCATAATCAATTCCGTTAATTATGGATATTACTCCGGATTCTGCAGAATCCGTTGCCGCCATATGGCTGCGGTATGTAACATCAAGCCCTCCGCCGTCGCTCATTACAAATCCGTCAAAACCCCATTCATCTCTTAAGATGTCTATAAGAAGTTTCCTGTTTACGTGATTTGGAATACCATCCCATTCATTATATGAGGCCATTATTGACTGAGCATTAGCATGTTTAACAGCTATTTCAAAAGGGTAGAGGTGAAGTGACCTGAATTCTCTTTCAGAATAATTCACAGGCGAAATATTTCTGCCTCCCTCACTTTGTCCGTGTCCTGCAAAATGTTTTAATGTAACAGCTACGTGATCTTTCTTAATATTTTCCCCTCTTCCCTGGAAACCGTTGACTGCTGCCATTGCCATTCGTGATACAAGGTAAGGGTCTTCACTGTAACATTCCTCTGTTCTTCCCCACCTGGGATCACGGGCCAGGTCCAGGACAGGAGACAACACCTGCCATGCCCCTGATGCGTGCGCTTCAACAGCAGCTACATCAAATATTTGTTCCAAAAGAACAGTATCCCAGGTGCAACCCAGTGCAATTGCCTGGGGAAAACTGGTTGCTCCGTTTATCATAGCACCGTGTAATCCTTCCGCGAACATTAACGCCGGTATTCCAAGCCGTGTGCTGTCAATTAAGTACCGCTGAAAGTTGTTAATCCTCCCGATCTTTCTCTTAAATGTCTTCCAATCGATAAATTCAAATGTAAAAAAGGCTCCGACTCCATGTTTTATGTCTTCCATACCCTCAATTCCAACAAGCTCATCATTGTCATTAAATAAGGTTATACTTGTATCTCTTAAAAAATGTGAAAATAATTGCCCTACTTTTTCTTCCAGCGTCATGCGTTTAAACAGGTCCTCAACTCTTTCCTTTACCGGCAGTCCGGAATTTTTATATTCAGGAATTTCTGTCATTTCGCAGGTTGTCAGTAACAGGGTCAATGAAAGAATATAAATATTTTTCATGGTTATATATTTTAGTACAATTAATAAAAGTATCTAATATTTTTTAAATCCCAAATGAGACAGAAGTTTTACTATTTTCTAAAAAAATTCTGGAAAACTTACTAAATTGCTGAAAAACCGTTTTATAATCTAAAAATAATCCAGATGAAAAAACAATATTTTCTAAAGCGTCTGATCACATGGTTACTGATTATCCCTTTTTTTATCCAGTATTCATGTGAAAGTAAAATATCAATAGGAACAGATACAATTAGTTTTGAACTTAAAAATGCAGAGATTTATCTTACAGCAAAAGGAACAGATCACCGGTTAACAAAACTGGAGCAGCAGGAATTTTCAGAACTGGTCCAACCTGATGAGAGTTTCCCCACAATTATAATTGATCCCTGTAAATCATTTCAGACAATAGTAGGATTCGGGGGTGCTCTGACAGATGCATCTGCAGAGACTTTTTATCAGCTGCCCGGGGATAAACAAAGTGAAATACTAAAAGCATACTTTGATGCAGAGAATGGAATCGGGTATACGTTTTGCCGTGTGCCAATTCACAGCTGTGATTTCTCAAGCGAAAGTTATGCCTATACTGAGGTCCCGGATGACACACTGCTGGAGCATTTCAGTATAGAACATGACAGAAAGTACAAATTGCCTTTTATAAAAAAGGCACTTGAAAAGGCAGGTAATAATATGAAAATATTTGCATCTCCCTGGAGTCCTCCAGCATGGATGAAAACCAACAACAATATGTTATACGGGGGGAAACTTAAACCTGAGTATTTTCAGGCCTGGGCTGATTATTATGTCAGGTTCATTGATGAATATTCTGATGAAGATATTCCAATATGGGGATTAACTGTTCAAAACGAACCTATGGCTGTTCAAAGATGGGAATCCTGTATTTATACAGCTGAAGAAGAAAAGGATTTTGTTAAAAATTATCTGGGGCCGACTTTGAACGAATCTGAATACCCTGAGACTAAACTTATTATATGGGACCATAACAGGGGGATAATGTACCAGCGGGCAAAAGAGATATATGATGATCCCGAAGCGTCCAAGTATGTATGGGGAACAGGATTCCACTGGTATGTCGGAGATCATTTTGAAAATGTGAAATTGCATTATGAAGCTTTTCCTGACAAGAAACTTATTTTTACCGAGGGCTGCACTTATCCTTTTAATATTGATAGTATATATAAATGGCACTGGGGGGAAAGATACGGCGAGTCGGTTTTGCATGATTTGAACAATGGAGCTTCAGGATGGGTTGACTGGAACGTTTTACTTAATGAACAGGGAGGGCCGAATCACGTAAGTAATTTCTGTTTTGCACCTGTAATTGGAAATACAAAAACAGGCGAAGTCCATTATATGAGTTCATTTTATTATATGGGACATTTCTCAAAATTCATACGCCCCGGGGCCCGCAGGATTATCTGTTCTTCAAATTATGACGATTTACTTGCAACGGCTTTTTTAAATACTGATAATACAATTGCCGTAGTAGTGCTGAACATGAAAAATAAGGATATAAATTTTAAAACCTGGATTAATAAGAAATTTTTTGAGACCAATAGCCCGGCTCACTCAATAATGACAATATTGATTGATTGAGAAGGGATAAGGTCGACACAACCTCATTTATTTAAGGATATCATGCTCAAGGATGACAGGTGATGAACCCCTGAAAGGTATTTCTCCTGTTAATGCCCTGACAACAGCTTCCTGCATGTATTTGTCACTGCTATATGCATTTATAAGCACAGGAATATGCTGGAAATAGTAGTTAAGATAGTAAGGATTACTGTAGGAAACAGCAATCATCTGTTCCTTTGGAAGCATGTTAAATGTCCATACCGACTCGGCTTCAACACCCTTTAGAAATGGAATGCCTACCGGATCAAAATATTTGTTTTCAAAGCAGGCAATAATTCTGTCATAATAGGCCAGGCTGTCCATCCTCCAGTTCCAGTCAAAATAAGACAGGCTGTAGCGTAAAAACACGTTGAATCCTCTTTCTTCGAGCAGTTTTTTAGTATGCAGGAATATTTTTGATTTATCAATTTCACTAACGTTTACCAGCAGGATATTTCTCACTTCATTTGTATCAAGTGGTAACAGTTCCTCATTTCCTCTTAAAAGCGTGACTGAATTTTCAGCTACTGCCCTGGCAGTATTGTTAACAAAGATCTTGTCATCGCGTGAAAGCTCTTTAAAAATGTTGTATTCATTTTCAAACAGGCCGATTTTTTCTTTTAACGCCCATATTCTTTCAACTGCATCATTGAGCCTTTCCAAAGGTATTTCACCCCTTAAAATCCTTGCTTCAAGTGTATCCATGAAAGTCAGCTCAGGCCATAACATTAAATCTATACCTGCATTAAAGCAAGCGATTGATGTTTCCAGCTCATTTG
>CP070654.1:309478-318901 GCA_020354785.1 Bacteroidales bacterium | reverse complement strand
GATTTTGAACTTCTTCTCACAGATGCAAGTTTTAAGTTGATGATTCATCTTAATAAGGGAATAGACTATTCAGATACAGCATCATCAACTATTAATTACATTAATTCATTGCCCGAATACCTGTTAAATTCAATAAAGAAGAGAAACCTGGTTAAAAATATTTTAAGTTTACAGCCAAAGCATACTGACTATATTCGTCTGCAAAGTGCACTGGAGCATTATCTGAATAAAGTCAATCTGAATGATGATGACATTGACCTGACTGATGCTAAGGGAGAGTCTGAAATTGAACGCACAAAAGTTGCAAGGGTACTGATTAACTTTGGATATCTTTCAGAATCTTCTGCTATTAATGACACAATATATGAAGAAGCATTAAAAAGTTTTCAGAAATTTCATGGACTTGAATCAAACGGCAAACTTGATAATTATACAAGAAAAGCTCTTTCAAGATCAACCCTGTACAGGTATTATCAGATAGCATTAAATCTTAACAGGTTCAGAAATGAACAGGAGCCGGGAGACAATTTTATTTATGTAAATATTCCTGCATACAAACTGAAAGTCTTTGAAGAAAGTAAAGTAAGAAAGGTTTTTAATGTAATTGTGGGAAAACCATGGACGCCTACACCTGTAATGTCCAGTAAAATCGAAAAAATAGTAACAAATCCATTCTGGAATGTCCCCAAAAGAATTACATTGTACGAGATTTTACCAAAGATAAAAGAGGATTCAAGCTATCTGAAAAGGAACAGGTTTAAATTGCTTGACAGTAATATGGAAATAACAAAGTATAGTGATATAAACTGGGATAATACAGGTGCAGATAACTTTAACTATTACATCAGGCAGGATGCAAGCAAGTCAAATGCACTGGGAATTATAAAATTTTTATTTCCTAATCCTTATCATATTTACCTTCATGATACACCGAGTAAAAAATTATTCTCAAGGAATATCAGGGCTTTTTCACATGGGTGTGTGAGGCTGCAAAATCCCGATCAGCTTGCAGAATATATAATTAATACTCACTTTAAAAACCGGGAAAATATAAATATCAGAAGGTTGTTAGAAAATGGCATTCACAGGGAGATTGAAATTGACAATCCGTTAAGTATACATGTCAGGTATCATACTTGTGAAGCTGATGAACAAAACAACATATATTTTTACAAGGATATTTACAGTAAGGATAGCAATCAAATAGAGGCATTATTTAATTAATTAAAATCTTTCCCCCGGTATTTACAAATTCAGAATCTTTTATATATTTCTTATCAGGATAATATATAAATAAGCAAGTTTTATCCTTAATTGTGTTAACAATATTCTTATAATTGTTAAGCGGCAAAGCCGGACAACCATGACTACGACCCAAACGGCCATACTCTTTAATAAACTCCTCATTCACATAACCGGCAGAATGAATTACTATTGCTCTTTCCCTGGCATTATCGTTTATACCTTTTTCAAGACCATCAAGACGTAATGAAAATCCATGTTTACCGTAATAGGTCTCATCTGTTAAAAAAAAGCCAATACTACTCTTATATGAACTTTTCTTATTTGAAAAACTGTTTGCATACCTGATTCCTGAATTTTTACCATGGGCAACAAGTGATTTATATAGAATCTTCCATTCGCTAATGTCAATAACAAAAAGACGCCTGGAATCTGATGGTTTACTATAATCAATAATCGTCAGTATTAAATCATTATTTATAATATTTTTAGTTCTTAACATGTAATAGCCTTTTAGAGCATAATTCAGGGCTTCAAAATTTAATTCCGGATCATTAATTTGAGTATAAACGTTTTGTGCAAGACTTTCAATTGTAATAAATGAATTTTCCCCTGTAATATAATAAGGGCTATAATTAACTGTTATTACATTAGTGTAAGATATAAGCTGCACTATTATGAAAGTAAGTGTATACATATTTATCTTTAATATATTACAGACCGGGTAAACTATTTCTAACACAAAGAAAACATAAATAGTTTTCTGATAAAAATAAATTTTTGAAAGAGTGATGGCATAATTATTGTGGCGTTGCAACCGAAAACCTAATATATTTAAACCATGAAGAAATATTTTTATTTAGCAATATTTTTGATGTTTTTTTCATTGTACGGATTTGCTTACAGTTCAAAACTTCCAATAAAATGGGGCAGGGTAGCAAAATCAGAATTTGAAATAAAATCATTCAGGGGTGATACATCTGCGGATGCCATAATTCTCTGTGATTTTGGTGATATCAAAATAACCAACAGAACTTTTTACACAAGGCATGTACGTATAAAGATTCTTAATGACAGGGGACTTAAATATGCAAACATAGAGATTCCTTATCAGTCAAGAAACAAGCATGACGATATTATTACTTTAAAAGCTCAGAGCTATAATCTTGAAGACGGAAGAATTGTCAAATATAAACTTAAGCGGGGCAAATATTCAGATATAAAGATTGATGATAAGTGGAGGAAAAAAGTCATTAACATGTCTGACGTTAAAGCCGGATCTATAATTGAATATTATTATACTATTGCCTCACTTGATTTTATAAAGCTTGATGACTGGTATTTTCAATCGGAGATACCTACATTATGGAGTGAGGTGAGATTTGATGCTCCCCGGCAGTTCATTTATCTTGTGACTTACCAGAAGGGAAAAACATTATCAGCAGAAGAGGAGATTAAATTCAGTAAAAATCTCGAATGGCTGTATAATACAAAAAGACTGAAAAGAAGAATAGAGCTGAATGAGAAAGACAGGGTACTTTATACATCACCGGATAATAATTACAAGGTATGGGTAATAAACAACATGAAGAAGAAAATAATTATGAGAAATCTTTCCGGGATAAAATCAGCAGATGGATTTATAAGCGTAAAAGACTATTATCCCAGGCTGAAATTTCATTTGTTTGAATCCTCAGGCCGGCTGCCATGGATCTACAGACCTTTGATTTTCACTACACTTGATGAATATGAAACCAGTTCGAGATGGGAACTCTGGCATTCGCACAGACAAACAGGATATGTCCATTATCAGCTGGATACATGGCTGGAAATGAATGAAAAAATGCTGGAAAGTAAGTACTTCGGAATGCAATTAATAAAACACTTCAATTATAAACCAGTTTTTGACAGCATTCTGCCTGGTAAAAATTCGTCAAGGGAAAAAATGATTGCTATATATGATTTTGTTAATCAGACAATGAGATGGAACGGACAATATTCTGCTAAAGTATATAAGGGATTAACAGAACCGTATGGCAGGAAAAAGGGTACAAGCAGTGAAATAAATATGCTGATGATTTATTTACTAAGAAGAGCAGGCCTGGAGGCAGATCCTGTATTGTTACGCACCAGTAATTTGGGGATGCCCGAGACAGTATATCCCGCACATAATCAGTTTAATCATGTTATTGCCCTGGTAAGGATTGAAGGTGAGATGTATCTTCTTGATGCTATTGATCAGACTAAACCTTATAATATGCTTCCGGAGAAAGACTTATTTACCAAAGGCTGGATCGTAAATAAGCATAATTACGGATGGGTAAATGTAAAAGCTAACACCGAAACAGGGAGCAGATAATATATTAATTACCTGATAATGAAATCTTATTGAAGATATTGGCTTCTCCAGGTACGGAAGTTGGGGCCCAAATCTTAATATTATCTATCATTCCAGGTTCATCTACAGAGCCAAAACCAATATAACCCATAATATAAGTTCTGTCTTTTGCTTCTATAACAGGTTTTGCCATGTCATTAAAATAAACTGTTATAGTTTTATCAAGGATGTTTCTCTTTACCCTTACCTTTTGCCATTTATTATAATTCCAGTTTACTCCGTCACTTAATTTAATACCGGCCTTTGTGCTTATTGTATCATTTACAATAAAAACATTATGAGAATTTTCATCTGCTTTTGGAGCCAGATGAATATAACAATAATGAGTTGAGTCCTTTAATCCGAAAATAATACAGAAGTTGCTCATATTATTTTCTCCTCCTGTTTGCATATAATCCACATCCATTATGAAATCACCATACATTTGCTTTGACAACAAACCTATTATATTTGGATACTGAGCAGGAACAATATAATTACTCTTTGCCGAATACTTCATAATGTAGTTATTATTTTGCCGGATAATATTCCAGGAATCAGGATTGGAAAAGTTAAAATCAGAAACAGAGTTTCTGTCCGAGAAATTCTGGCTGTATTGAAGTATATAGCCCAGTGGCAATTCCTGTGCGCGGGATATCATTATTACTATTGACTTTAAAATCAATAGTGAAAATATTAATTTCTTCATCAGATTTGAATTAACACATCCTGCCCTGACATTAAAGTATAATTTTATATCAGGGCAGGAATATCAACATAAATATTAAATAGAGAAAAGTCTGTTTAATATATTTTTTAAAAATGAACCCTGGATACAAGATGCCCGGAAAAATGTGTATAATATCCGGTTCCAACACCATATATAGAATAACTGGCGTCAGTACCTGTGGAAATTCTAATGTCCGCTACATCATCTTGATTAAGGTATACAGTAACACTTCCTGAATAAGTCTGATAGAAATTATCTTCAATTATACCCTGGTAGACCAGTGCTGAATAATTAGATCCATTGATATACAAGTATACAAAAGCATAATCACCCACGCTGATATTATCAACCATTATTGATACTGAGAAATGATAGACGCCATTGTACGGGGCAGTAAACTCATCATTAGTAGTATTATAATTGTCGCTTAGATCAAATTTTTCTTCATTAAATTCAATTTTGGTATATGTAGATGTTGATATAGCGTCTGTTGCTGAGTTATAAGCGTAAAATGCAACATTGGGAGTGTAGTAAACAGTACTGCTATGACCGTCCAGCATGTCTGCATCAAGTCCGGATCCTGATCCGTCATCATCCAGTATTTCTGCTATTGCAGCCCCGTCTGCAAGATCATCAGCCATTACTTCACCATTCTGAATTTTAGCACTTGTAACAGTATTATCTGCAATACTTGAAGCAGGGCCTCCTTTTGAAGAACTTAGTGCATAATAAAATGAGACATCATCAGCCTGTACTTCATTATCCAGTATCTTTGCACTTGTAACTGAATTATCGGAAATATTGCCGGAGGTTTCAGAGTAAAGTGAGTAAGGAACCGACAATAGCTGTGTTGTTCCCATTAACTGGTAGTTAGTACCTCCTTCTTCATCCAGGGAAACTTGAATGAAGTATTTATCTGCTCCCCAGTCAATTGTTGAAAGGTCATCTGATGTTACACCTTCTCCTATTTTCAAGGTGACCAGCCCGTATTCATTTGTTGTTGCATTATGAGTTTCTGTATATACAGGAGCACCTAAAGGACTTGATTGTAAAATTACAATCTCGAATGAAACGTTTTGATTTGTAAGAAGATCTCCAGTAGGACTTCTTACAACTGCCTGGTAGTTAAACATGTGCGGACTCTGTGCAATAACTGATAATGCGAATAAAAATGCGATTGACAGCAATATAATTTTTTTCATTTTATAATGTTTTAGTGTTTTACTATTTTATATGATTTAATAAGATCATTTTCTTTATTAATTATTTTCAGAATATATTCTGATGGAGAGAGAGAATTGAGATCAAGAGTAATAGTAGCTGATTCGAGTATTTTGCTTGTGACTACTTCTCCCTGTAAATTAAATAAAACAACTTTCATGTCCTTTTGTATTTCTTCAAATTCAACAGTGACAAAATCAGAAGACGGGACTGGATAAACACGCATCACAATGTTGTAATTACGGCTTTCAAAAGTTGGAGTTACCTCAATAGTAGGTTGCTGAAATCCCTGGGTTAGTTTTATATCACCCGAACTATAAGTTTCTGTAGCAAGATCCCCTAATGTCCAGCTTAATTGTCCTGATGAACCATCCGAATAATCGCCGGACGAAGAAATGATTTCCTGTGATATTTCCTGTGTAAACATGCTTAAAGGAAACATCAGAAAGAAAAGAAAAAATGAAATGGCTTTCTTCATAGCTTGTAAATTTTAACTTGTTAAACTTTGAAACAGATTATGGAATCTGATATAATTCATTATATAAATATATCATTTATGATTAAAAAAAAAAATAATTTAACAAGCTGACAGGATTATGACTGATATCAATTACTTAGTTTCAGGACAGGAGAGTTATATTTCTCAATTATTTTTATTAAGTCGGTATTAATAATTGGTTTGCCTATGAAATCATCAAATCCAAGTTTCCTGTATATTTCTTTTGCATCTAACATTACACATGCTGTCTGGGCAACTACAGGGAGATTTTTCCTTATTTTCTTTATTTTCCTTAAAGTCTCATGCCCGTTAATTCCGGGGAGCTTAATATCCAGTAGTACCAGGCCTATATTTTTATTCTTTTTACATACTTCAATGGCTTTTTCGCCATCACTTACAATAAAGTAATTACTTATTTTCTCACGCTCAAATAATTCCCTGAATAATGTACAGCTCGTTGGATCGTCTTCAACTACCAGTATTATGTGATTGTTATCCATCATTAACAGTAAAAAATCAATTTTGTGAAGTTATTGTACTATTAAGAGAAATCAAGGTTGCATAACAATGAGTTATTAACATATTGATGTTGATAATTGAAAATTTTGAAACTAAATTTGCTGTTCATTTTTGCGATTTGCCAAAAGCAGGTAATGGAACCAAAACATAAATTGAAGAGAGCACATATTATAGCAATTGGCGGGGCAGTCATGCATAATCTTGCCATCATTCTGAAGAGTAAAGGTTATATTGTTTCAGGTTCCGATGATGAAATATTTGAGCCTTCCAGGTCAAAGCTGTTTAAATATGGATTGCTACCCGACCAGGCAGGATGGAGGCCTGATTTAATAACCAGTGAAATTGATTTTATAATTCTCGGGATGCATGCAAGGAAGGATAATCCTGAGCTGGTGAAAGCGCTTAAACTGGGGATACAAATATATTCATATCCTGAATATATTTATGAAATGACAAAAAGCAAAAAAAGGATTGTAATAAGCGGCAGTCATGGTAAAACTACTATAACTGCCATGATAATGCATACATTAAAATATAATAATTACGAATTTGATTATCTTTTAGGGGCTAAAATTGAAGGGCTGGATGGTATGGTTGGGTTATCCGATAATTCCAGCCTGGCAGTTATAGAAGGGGATGAATATTTTTCTTCTCCTCTTGATCCTACTCCCAAATTTCATCATTATAAGCCCCATATAGCTTTAATAAGTGGAATTGCATGGGATCATATAAATGTCTATCCACAATATGAAACATATATTGAACAGTTTAATAAATTGATTCAGAAAATTGAGGATAAAGGATTATTAATTTATTATGAAAATGATGATCAGTTAAGAAATATTGCAGAAGATTTTAAGAATGATATTAAGTCTATTTCGTATTCTGCGCATCCTTATAAAAATGAAAACGGGATAACAAGTCTTTTATACAGGGATAAGAAAATCCCGTTAAAGATTTTTGGTGAGCACAATATGCAGAACCTGAACGGAGCCAGGCTGGTTTGTAATCAACTAGGTATTAAAGACCCCCGGTTTTATGAAGCTATCAGGACATTTCAAGGGGCATCAAAAAGGCTTCAGCTGATAGAAAGCAATGATTATACCAGTATTTATATTGATTTTGCTCACTCACCTTCAAAACTGGAGGCTACTGTAAAGGCTGTGAAAAGTCAATTTCCCGGGAGAGAACTTGTAGCATGTATGGAACTTCATACCTTTAGCAGCCTGAATAAACAATTTTTGTTGAATTACAAAGGAACCATGGATTTGGCAGATATAGCTATTGTTTACTATAATCCTGAGACACTAATACATAAGAGATTGGATATGATAAGCGAAAAAGAAGTAACAGATGCGTTTGGATTAAAACGGCTTAAAGTCTTTACTGATCCTGGCAGACTAACTAAAGAATTGACTTCAATAGACTGGAAGAATAAAAATTTATTACTGATGAGTTCAGGAGATTTTTCAGGAATTGATATAAATAATCTTGCTAAAAAATTTGTAAATTATCAATAAATCAAATGTTAAAACATGGAAATTAAAGGTACCGCAGTTATTGCTATACGTGATTTTGTTAAAGAAAAGTATCCTGATCAGTACCAGAAATGGTACGATTCACTTCCGGAAGATTCAAAAGAAATCTTTACAGGTATTATAGATGCTACAAAATGGTACCCGGTTGATATTGCAGCAGCCAGGTCTACCAAAGCCATTGCAAAGATGTTTTATAACAATGATGTCAGGAAAGGAGCATGGGAATCAGGCAGGTATAGTGCCGAAAAGGCATTAAAGGGTATCTATAAGATTTTTGTAAAAGCATCATCCCCTTCTTATCTTATTGCAAGGGCTTCACGGGTTTTTTCAACTTATTACCGGCCGTGCGAACTGAAGTCAATAAAGAATGAAGGAAATAACCTTGTACTGCATATTTTTGGTATGTCAAATCCTGAAAAGGTTATTGAATTCAGAATAGCAGGCTGGATAGAAAAGGCACTTGAAATATCCGGAAGTAAAGACATAAACGTGGAAATAACAAAATCGATGACACAGGGTGATGAATTAACTGAATTTACTATTAACTGGGCGTAGTTTTTCAAAAAAAATTTCCTGTTTTTTTTGTGCCCAATACAAATTGTTTTACATTTGCAGACCTGAAAATTTAAATGAAATTTGGTCCGTTCGTCTAGGGGTTAGGACGCCAGGTTTTCATCCTGGTAACAGGGGTTCGATTCCCCTACGGACTACTACTAAGAGCCGCTTCAATCTGAAGTGGCTTTTTTCTTTTTATGCGGCTTTTTTACTATTAGACCGGGGAATCGAACCCGGCCTGCGCCTGGCTGGCCCTGCAGCCTGGTTCCTCCCTAAAATGCTCCACCGGAGCATTTCTTAACGGGAGGCCCTCCTGCAGGCTGGCTCCTCACTAAAATGTTCCACCGGAACATTTTTTTACGTTCGGCCCCCCTGCAGCCTGGTTCCTCACTAAAATGCTCCACTGGAGCATTTCTTAACGTTCGGCCCCCTACGGACTACCCCATATAAGAGTAGCTTTGATCTGAAGTGGCTTTTTTAACGTTCATTTTACTTAACAGATTGAATTATCTGGTTATTTAGAGGGAGTTAAAATGAGGAGGATTGTCTGAAGTCATTAATCTGCAGAGTATTAAATCACCAGATAAATAAATGCCTGCTGGGTGAAGCTGGCAAATTGCTTTATTATTTGCATAATTCAATTATAAGGCAAAATATTACCGAGTAAATTTTGTGATAAATGCAAATAAATGTGGCTTTGTGTTAGAAATTACTAAAAGAGTTCCTTCGTTATAGAAAAGCT
>CP070654.1:299701-309378 GCA_020354785.1 Bacteroidales bacterium | reverse complement strand
CTTGTTCCTGAAGCTTCCAGTGGCCTTGTAGGCGTATTTAACCAGACATCAGCACCCTGAACCAGCATTTTTGCCAGGGCCATGTCATAATTTTGAAGAAAGAGTATTTTACCCAAAAATTCCGGCCTTTTGGATGTTTCAACTATCATCTTTATCATATCCTGCCCTGCCTTGTCGTTCGGGTGAGCTTTCCCTGCAAAAATAAACTGTACTGGTTTTCCCGGAATGGTCAATAACTTTAGCAGTCTGTTAAAATTTCTGAATAAAAGATGAGCCCTTTTATAGGTTGCAAATCGCCTGGCAAAACACACAGTTAAAGCATCATCTGATAAGGTATCATTTATTGCTATAATTTGCTTTGGATCTTCATGCCGCTTAATCCAGTTATCCTTAAATCTCTCCCTGATACCATTAATAAGTTTACTCCTCAGTGTTTGTTTTGTATCCCAAATAACCTTATCAGGAACATCATATATCTTGCTCCATAAATCATTACCTTTATGCACATCTAAAAAGTCTTCATCAAAATTTTCTTTATATATTACTTTCCATTCCCTGGCCGTCCATGTAGGATAGTGGACTCCATTTGTAACATATCCAATATGTAACTCTTCAGGGAGATAACCGGGCCACAGTTTAGCGAAAATATCCTGTGTTACAGAACAATGTATCATACTGACACCGTTAACATCTGCAGCAAGTTTAGCAGCAAGGTGGCTCATATTGAACTTCTCATTCCAGTTATTAGGATTTGTTCGTCCAAGGGCCATAAGCTTATCCCAGTGTATTTTCAGTCTTTCAGGATAATGTCCGATATATTTCCTGAGGAGTTCTTCTTCAAATTCGTCATGTCCTGCCGGAACCGGGGTGTGAGTAGTAAATAATGTGGATGCTCTCACTATCTCTTCTGCTTCTGAGAAATCAAGTTTTTCAACCTGTATTAATTTTCTCATTCTTTCAAGTCCGACAAAAGCACTGTGGCCTTCATTACTATGATATAAAACCGGTTCAATGCCTAATGCTTCAAGAGCCCTTACACCTCCTATGCCCAATAGTATTTCCTGCTTCAGACGATTCTCGTTATTACCTCCGTACAAATGGTGTGTAACAGTCCTGTCCTCCGGGGCATTGGCCTCGAAGTCTGTATCCAGCAAATACAGTTTTATTCTGCCTATATTTAGTTCCCAGATTCTGGCATGCATAACTCTTCCAGGCAGAACGATTTTTACAGTGAGGAAATTCCCATCTTTATCGCGTTGCGGTATAACGGGCAGTTTCGAGAAATGCTGGTACTCATTTTTGGTTTGCTGATCTCCGTTTGTAGTAATTAATTGTGTGAAATAACCATACCGGTAAAGTAATCCCAATCCTACCAGATCTATTTTTGAATCACTTGCTTCCTTCAGATAATCGCCGGCCAGTATTCCTAATCCTCCCGAATATAATTTTAACGAATTATGTAGTCCATATTCCATACTAAAGTAAGCTGTCTTAGGCTGTTTAGTATAAATTTTCTCAGCCATATATTCCTGAAATCTTTTATACACATCATTGAGTTTACGGACGTATTCTTTATTATCGCTCAATTCTATCAATCTGTCATAATTCACCTGTTCAAAGAGAATTACAGGATTGTGTTCACATATCTGCCATATTTCAGGATTTATCTGTTTAAATAAGTTCTGGGCATCATCATCCCATGTCCACCATAGATTCCTGATAAGTTCATTCAGGTTATTCAGCTTTTCAGGTAATTTTGACTTAACAATAATTCTCTGCCAGATTGGTTCATTAACAGCTGGTTTAACATAATCATGAACCAGTTCTGTTTGTTTTTGCTCTATTTCCACAAATAAATCTGTACGCTCGTTAACTTTAGCCAGCGCAAAATTATATGCCTGCCTGTAAAAGGTGACAAGGTTTTCCCACAAAGCAGTACGGGAAATAGACCAGGCTTTCTCCTTTATGTTTTTAATATCATCATCTTTCAGGTTATATACAGTATTTATATCTTTTACAATGTTTTCAGTCACTTCTGTGTCATTATCATCAGTACGTTCAACTATTGCTATACAATCACATTCTTGCCCGTACTCTTTTTGTGCCCACAAACCAAATCCTGATAATGATGTAGTTAAAGTAGGGACTGAAAATGCAAGGCTTTCAAGAGGTGTATACCCCCATGGCTCGTAGTAGGAAGGAAAAACAGTTAAATCAAATCCTATTAAAATGTCATAGTACGGCATATTAAAGATTCCGTCATCACCATTAAGATATGACGGCACAAAAATAACTTTGACCAGGTCTTTTTCTTCATTTTTTAATCCTGCTTCTTTTATACGTTTGAGTATAGGATCCCAGTCTGCGTCGTGCAGGTTGTGAGTCAGGTACTTTGAATCCGTGAGGGCTGATTTGTCTCCGTCAATCTTCTTCAATAAATCCTTTCTCGGACCATAGTGATTAGCCGGAATCAATACGAATGCCAGAATCTTTCTATCATTATTATTAATATTATTAAGTTTACCCAGGGAATCAATGAACAGATCAATGCCTTTGTTTCTGAACTCGTATCTTCCGCTTGTTGCAATAAGAAATGTGTTTTCCGGAAATTTTGTATTTAATAACAGTTCTGATATCTTAATTAACTTATTCCTGGCTGTTTCCCGTTTAATATTATATTCACTTTCTCTGGGTACAAATGTATCCTCAAATCCATTTGGTGTAATAATATCAACATCTCTTTTCAGGAAATGGCTGCATTCTTTAGCAGTAATTTCACTTACTGTAGTAAAAACATCAGCATGTTGCGCAGATAATTCCTCCAGTGATTGCTTGGAAATTATATTGAATTCCCTGGCAACATCACTGGAATTATAGTTTTCAAGATTTTTATATAATGGCCTTTTATTACCTGCCAGAGACCTTCCAATTACTGTGGCATGGGTAGTAAAAGCAGTCGCAACCTGAGGAAGTGCACTTTTTAAATATAGTATACCTGAACCTGTTAACCATTCATGAAATTGCGCAACTATTTTATCCCGGGTATTCAAATTATATTTTACGAAACTTTCTATAACTTTTGCAGCAATATACCCGAAAATTGCAGGTTCAATGTAATCCCATTGTCCCGGTAAAGAGTTAAGTTTAAATTTTTCCCATAGCTCACTGAATATTTTATCTTTACTATTTATCCAGTTTGAAAAATCAATTATTATTGCTACAGGAGATCCATTAATGTTCCAGCGTCCTGTCTTTACTCTTAGTCCTTCTGATAATGCATGTCTTCTCCATGCTCTAAACAGGCTTCTGTCCTCTTTAAATTCCTGATTACCTGCTTCGTCCCTGACAATATCAGGCCCGATTACAATATAATTATCCCCGTATTCTTTGACCAGCGTTATTGCTTTTGTTGCGACCACAGTATGAATTCCGCCGACTTTGTTGCAAATCTCCCAGCTAACTTCAAATAAGTAATCGGGATTTATAAGGTTCTCTGCCATATTCAATCAATATTAATCGGTAAATTTCAGAATAATTTGTAACAGTTATATCAATAGCTAGTTATTATTTCACCGCAGTCTTTTTCCCGGAAGGTTTATTTTTTGTTTTTCCTGAAGCTTTATTAGTTATTTTTTTTGCTGGTGATCTTTTTTTTGTTTCCGGCTTGCTACGGCTACTGATGGTTTTCAGTTTCTTTATTTCAGCTTCATATTTTTCAATCAGTTCATTTTTTTCTGTTATTATTCCGGTCAAATTCGATAACTCCTGCTCCCTGTCAGTTTCCGGCACAGCTGCGTTAAGTCTAAGTATAAAATCACTTAGAACATTCATATAGTTTATATAAGCATCATATGGAGATTCATATGGATTAAAATATGCATGGACTTCGCCATCGGAAAAGAATTTTGTACACATATAATAGAAATGATCACTTGACTGAAGGTAGTTCCAGTCCTTGAGTATTTTCGGGTCATCACATTTATTAACTTTTTCTGTTAGCGAGTAGACCTTATCAAATGCATCTACCTGAAGTTCATTTCCCAGCCATGCTGTTAAATCCCGCTCTTCGTCAGCCCATGATATCGGGTATGGCACATTCACCGCAGCAATAGCCTGAAGTTCATCTGCCGCCTCTGATGGTGTACAGAATGAGAAACCAGTTTTCTTAAATAAAGCTCCGGGTAATGCACTGAGAAAATCAAAAATCCCTGTGTCGCTCCATTGATGTTCCCCGAAAGTTTCATAATCCATAAACAGATTAACAATTTCCTCCTTTTTATCCAGGTTGCTTAGCCAGTCTGCAAATTTTTCTGCTGTAAGTGGATACTCCTCCCATCCCTTATTTGAAAATCTAAATGCAATATCATCACTAAGTTTGAAATTTTTAAGCAGCACTTTAAGTCTTGGATTTATAGCATTATAATACAGGTAGTTCGGACTCTTCCATCCCAGTACATGTTTTGCCCCTTCTGTTAATATAGCTTTAAATCCCATCTCATAAACCTGCGCACCTATCTCATCAGAATAAACTAACTCAGTATTTCTGAAAACCTCAGGTTCCTGGTTAAAATATTTTTTTATCCTTTCTGTGTGTTCTTTCACCTGCTTATTGAACTCCTCCTTATTTTTAAGGGCAACCAGGGAGTGTGAATAAGTTTCTGCCAGGAATTCCACACATCCTGTTTCAGCAAGTTCCTTAAAGCTATCAAGTACATCCGGAGCATATAATTCAAGCTGGTCCAATACGATGCCTGACAGAGAAAATGTTACTTTAAATTGATTCCCGTATTTTTTTATTAAATCCAGCAATATTTTGTTTGCCGGCAGGTAGCATTTATCTGCTACCTTTCTCATTATCGACTCATTCATATAGTCGTCATAGTAATAATGATCATTACCAATATCAAAGAATCTGTATCTCTTATATCTGAATGGTTGATGCACCTGAAAATAAAAACAAATCTTTTTCATCCGTATAAATTTCATATTATGTTTAAACTAGTGACTCATATATCTGCTTGACCTTAAAGGCAGTATTCTCCCACTTCAGGTTATCTACTTCCTCTCTGCCGTATTTACTAAACATCCGGTGAAGTCCTTCATAACTTAATATCCCGTAAATTGCATCAGCCATAGCATGAATATCCCAGAAATCAATTTTTATTGCATGCTTAAGAATTTCAGATACCCCTGACTGGCGTGATATAATTACAGGGACATTTGACTGAAGGGCTTCCAGAGGGGATATTCCGAAAGGTTCCGATACTGAAGGCATAACATAAACATCGCTTAATTCATATAACTGGTATACATTATCTCCCTTAAGAAATCCTGTAAAGTGGAACTTATCCCCAATTCTCAGTGCAGCAACTCTTGCAATCATTCTGTTTAATAGCTCACCACTGCCTCCCATAACAAACCTTACGTCCTTCCGGCGTTTTAATACTTCATAAGCTGCTTCAATAAAATATTCAGGACCTTTTTGCATAGTAATTCTACCCAGAAATGATACTATTTTATCACTGTAATTCTTACTCAGGTTAAAATATTTTTCACTAAGAGGTTCAACAGCATTGTATACAGTAATTACTTTATCAGGATTAATATTATACTTCTCAATTATTGTATTACGTGTAAGGTTACTCACTGCAATGATTTTATCTGCTGCTTCCATTCCATTCTTTTCTATCTGGTAAACAACCGGATTTACGTCTCCCCCGCTGCGATCAAAATCCGTAGCATGAACATGAATTACTAAAGGTTTGCCGGATACTCTTTTTGCTGCTGCACCGGCCGGAAAAGTTAACCAGTCATGTGCATGAATAACATCAAAATCATAATTCATGCCAATAACAGATGCAACAACAGCATAGTTTGCAATTTCCTGAAAAAGGTTTGAACCATATCCCCCTGAAAAATTTAGCTTGCCTGAAAATGTTGTTCTTATAAATTTCTTCTTTGAGGATTTGTAATCTGCCACCAGCCTGTCATATTCCTCAGGGCTTGTATAGGGGATAATATTGGACTCAACTTCAATAAAATTGATTTTCTTAAAAAATCCTTTGTAATTAACTTCCCTGTCACTAATAGCAACATCACCTGCATTTAATATACTAACGCCAGTCTGATCCTCATCTCCATATGCCTTGGGTATAACAAAATGAGTTTCAATATCCTTAAAATTTGATAATCCCTTTGTTAGCCCGTAACAAGCGGTACCTAATCCCCCGGAAATGTGAGGGGGGAATTCCCATCCAAACATCAGAACTCTCATTTTTAATATCTTAGTATAGTTTCATTAATAATGTAATTACTATTTTGCAGTTGTAAAATTCTCTACCTTTTCAATTATTCTTAAAAGTGCAGCTACACTCCAGGCCTGTGAAATAGCACCCCTTGGCTTATGAGGAGGATCTCCGTCATATATCTCGGAAATTGTACCTATACCATGTTCATTCATTGCAGGTTCGAATCCTTTAATAATTTTCTGTACTTTATGGAGACCACAATCTTTATATACATTAATATATCCTTCGCAAAAATGTTCGAGCAGCCAGGGCCAGACTGTTCCCTGGTGATATGCACCATCACGCTGTTCCTGGTTTCCCTCGTAAATACCAAGGTAGTTTTTGTTTTTTGGAGAAAGCGTCCGAAGACCTCTTGGTGTTAACAGATCCCTTTCCACAACATTCAATATGGATGTTATCATCTCGTCATCAACAGGGGAAAATTCCAGCGAGGTTGCAATTACCTGGTTTGGTCTGACTGACCAGTCTTTTGAATCCGAATTTATAAAATCAGCTAAATATCCCCTGTCAGCATCCCAAAATTGCTCAATAAATGATTCCTTTACCAGGGCAGGTAATTTCCCCCATTTTTTAACAAATTTTTCGTCATTTGCCTTTTTTGCCAGATCAAGACTAAACATAAGTGCATTATACCAGAGTGCATTAATCTCAACCGGGGCTCCAATACGCGGAGTAACAGGTATACCGTTTACGACAGCATCCATCCAGGTTAAAGCATGACCCTTTTCACCGGCATAAATCAGTCCGTTCTTATGCATTTTAATATTGAAAAGAGTTCCATCCCTGTAAGCATTTAATATAGAACTTAATGCTTTGTTGTATGTTTTCCAGACAGGAGCATAGGAGTTTATATGTCTGGAATATTGCTGTAAAGCCCAGAAAAACCATAATGGAGCATCTACTGAATTATAGGCTGCTTCATCACTGCTTTCTGTATTTGGAAATAATCCGTTAGCCAGTTTTGAAACCATAGTATCAATAACAGCTTTGCACGTTTTAACGTCACCTATTGCTAAAGTTAATCCGGGCAGGGCAATAAAAGTATCTCTTCCCCAACTCCCAAACCAGTGAAATCCGGCAATTATTTCAGTTTTCCTGTCTCTCTTCATAACAAACTGCTGAGCTGAATTAATAAGACAGTTTTTAAAATTATCTCTTGGTATTCGTTTCTCTATTTCTGCAATGAACTTTCTTTTTAAAGTATCAGGATTTACCGAGGTTGTAGATGCAGAAAAAATTATTACTTCACCTTTTTTTACATTCATTTCAAAATATCCCGGGACAAAAAGATCTTCCTTGAAATCATACCCCCTTCTTTGTTCCTCAAGATATTCAATATTATAATACCAGTCCGGGCTATGAACGTATTCTGCTTTTTTTGAAAACTGTAAATGTAAATAAGGAAATCCATCATAAAGTTTTGATTTAATTCCGTTCGCAATAAATTTTACCTTTGTATTAGCATATGTGTTTGCTTTGCTCAGCTTATGAATACTTCTGAATGCGAGGAATGGTTTGAATCTTATTTTTGTTGAATGATCAGCTTCCAGGATTTTATATCTAATGAGGAACTGCTGTTGATTTTCGACTAACAGCCTTTCCTTCTCAATGACTACGCCTCCTACCCGATAAACCAATTTTGGCACAGGGTCAGCCTCAAAATCACGCAAGTATTTATGGCCTTTGGGAACATAATTGTCACCTTCATATTTATGAATACCCAGGTTAAATTCACTGTTATGCTGTACAATTGTATCATCAAGAGATGACAGCAATATGTGTCGATCTCCGTCAAGATTTTCCATGGGACAAATTAACAATCCGTGATACTTTCTTGTGTTACATCCAACAATAGTTGTACTGGCGTAAGAACCTGCCCGATTGCTTCTTAAAATCTCCTTACTTAATGAATATTCAAGATTTATTAATTGTGACTTTTCAAAATTTAAATAGCTCATAAAATAATTTTTTGCCCTGAATGTTAGTTATCAATAATTACAATTTTTAAAATTTTTCCTCTTATGTATTTGAGTTTTATTTATAAAAGAAATTAATATAAATTCTACCATTTCATTTTGAGTATAGTATATTTGATAAAATTTTTATTTAATGAATAAGCATATCTGCATAATATTCTTTCTAACAACAATATTCCTTAGTTGTTCAACAAATAAGGACAATTTTGAAGTTAGAGGAACAATAAAAAATTCAAAGAATGAGAAGGTCTATATTTCCAGGCTCACAACAGCAGAGAAATTATTAACTGATTCCTGTTATACTGACGCAAATGGAAATTTTAGTCTCTCCGGGAAAATCATTGATCCTTCATTTTTTGTCCTTTATACAATAAACAGCGACTATATCCACCTTGTAATACATCCAAAGGACAAAATTAATATAATTACCAATATTCAGAATTTTAATACAGAATATATTGTTGAAGGTTCAGGCGATTCAAAGTTAATTAAAAAATTGGTTGATAAGCAAAGGCTGACACTAGAAAAAATCACATCCTTAAGTATTGAATTTGATAACATTAAAGGGAATTCCGATTTTTTTCAGAGAAAAGCTGAGATAGATAGTGTCTATAACATAATTTTTGACGACCATAAGAATTTCTCTAAAGAATTTATTATTAAGAATCCGGGTTCTATGGTTAGTATTATGGCTCTTTATCAGCAACTTGGAAGAAATGCTCCGGTTTTTGATTATAAAAAAGACTTCATATATTTTAACCTGGTAGATTCAAATCTGACTGCTTTATTTCCAAATTCAGAAGCAATTAAAAGCCTTAATAAGAAAGTAGTGGAAATAAGAGAACAGCTTCAGCTTGATATAGGTGCAAAAATACCGGATATATCATTACCTGATACACTAGGCAATATGATATCTCTTTCTGCTTTAAGGGGCAAATATGTACTTCTTGATTTCTGGGCTTCCTGGAGTATTGTTTCACGGCAGGAAAATCCGAAACTGGTTAAAATCTATAATAAGTACAAAAATGAGGGATTTGAAATATACCAGGTATCACTGGATCGCACAAAAGAATCGTGGCTCAAAGGAATTGAAAAGGATAAACTGAGCTGGATAAATGTTAGTGATCTTAAATTCTGGAATTCCATTGCCTGTGTAAAATATGATATTCAAAAATTGCCGGCAAATTTCTTACTGGATACAACAGGTATAATAATTGCAAAAAATTTAACAGGAATTGAGCTGGAAAATAGTCTTAAAGAAATCCTTAAATAAGATGCGAACAACTATCATAGCGGTCATTATACTTTTTATGTTAACAGCATGCACTAAAACCAGCAAGATCAAGGTTAAGGGAGTGCTCTCAAACTATGGAAAACAGACTATTTATTTTGA
>CP070654.1:289811-299601 GCA_020354785.1 Bacteroidales bacterium | reverse complement strand
TAAAATCGATGGAAGATTTACCGGTAAGTTTTATAAGTTTTCTGTGCAAGGTAGACTGGTCTAATCCCACATTTTTAGCCAGATCCTCAACAGAAAAATTCTCATTATCAATATTATCTTCGATAATTTGATTAATCAACGCAAGAAATTGGTCTCCCTCTGAAGGTTGTTTTTCCATGGCTGATAAATTAACAGTGATCCTATTACAAATCTTTTATCAACCTGATATTTTGTTTATCAATATAAAGATACATAATTTTATATATAATATTCTTATATGTGTGCTATAAATACATTTGCATATACGTGATAATCTGGCAATTAAATATTTTTTTTGTAATTTAGTACCAGGTTAATAGCAAAGAGAAACATTTTCAGGACATAAAATAACATTTCAATTAATAACGACAATAAAAGGAGGTTATAATGAAAAAGCTAACCTTTAGTTTTCCGGTTCTTATAATTGTGTTGAGCATTCTTTTCAGTTGTGCTCAAAATACAAAAGACGCAGATGTAGAAGCAGATATAGCTGCGATTAATGAGCTTGTCGCTAACTATTTTCGTTATGCTAATGCTCTCAATCTGGACAGTTTCATGACTGCGTTTGCCGATAATGCCATACGTGCCGAACCAGGATTACCTTCTATTATAGGGAAAGATAATATTCGGGAACGTTTCAGGATTATCTGGGATGAGGCTGACTTCAAAATTTCCCAATATGGCGAAGTAATAATTGAGGTATGTGGGGACCAGGCATTTACATACCGTCTGGCAACATTATCTTCATTTCCCGGGGAAGGGGAGCCTGCGATTCACACCGATATGAAAGTATTAACTGTTTTTAAAAGGCAGGCAGATGGTTCATGGAGAATTTATATTGACTGCGTCAACCTTCATCCAACGTGGAGTAAGGATTCTATTCCATCGGAAATGGTGGAAGAGCAAAGTCCATATTATTAATGAAAAAGGGACAGCGCCCTGTCCGCATTCGAACAGGGCGCTGTCTCCTCTTAAATGTTCCACTACCTCACAACCACCTTCCCAACATAAACTGCTTCAGCCTGCCTAACCTTTAGCAGGTATACACCATTTTTATATCCTGATAAATCTATCTGTTCATTAAAATAGGAATTATTGTTTTTGTATTCTTTCTGATAAATGAGTGCTCCGGTAACAGTAAATATCTCAGTTTCCAATCCCTGTTTGCCTGTATTGCTTATTTCAATATTTAGCAAATTATCAACAGGATTTGGATAAATTCTGGTGACAGGTTCTCTGATATCATTTATATTAACTGGTCCATAAACAGGGATATAAATAGTATCTCTCCAGAATGTGTTACCATCACTTGTAATGTCTACATGAACCGGTATTTCTGTATCACCCGGATAATCTGACTCAATTTCTATCCTGCAATAGCCAGTTGCAGTAGATTTTTCACCGGGAGAAATATCATCACAACTACCTCCGAATTGAGTTAAGGAAACATTTGTATCAGGTACAGATATTTTGGTTTTTACATTAGTTGCGATTGTCACCGGATCATTATTTCTTAGAGTAATTTCAAAATAGATTTTGTCACCGGGATTAGGTATTGTATCATCACGAGTAAATGTATAATTTTCAACAGTAACAGGTCCAATTGTTGTAAAATAGGATGGAAAAAAAAGACAGGTTGCAATATCTGATTCTAAATCTGTAGTCCTGAGTGTAACTTTATAGATATCCTTGTCAATACCTGATAACCATTTTAATCCTCCATATAGATTATCATCGGCGTCACCATCACCATGCAATCCATCATCAAACAGTTCCAGTGAATCTTGGTATGATGATTGACTGCCCTGAACATAGGCGAAAACAGATACAGGATGACTTTCAGGATTACTAAGCCTGGCTGTAACAATAAGGGTATCTCCCTGTGTCGAAATAAATCCGGAAAGAACATTCTTTGATTTTGCATAAGCCAAATTAACCAGTGGATTCTCATAGTTTTTAAAGAAATTCAGAATTTCTACATTGGCATTAATATCCATGTTTAAATTTCCCCCGCCCCAATGGAAAGCAGCACCTGGCCAGTGATGCCCTCCGTGAAGAATCTTATAGAAAATTAGTCTGCCTTCACCGGAACAGTCTGTATAACTAATTTTTTCAACTGTACAAAAATCATGTGGATCTAAGTCCGGTAATGAAACAGTATCCCCGGGTAATGAACATCCATCTTTTGTGAGCCAGAAATTTATTGTCTTCGGGACAGTCCATAAATTTTTATTATCTCCTGACCAGGTCTCATAAGTGTCCAGAGTTCCATGCATATGGATAATAGGAAATGCCCTCACCGGTTTACAGGTGATGGCTGATTTTTCATTTAAAAGACCTGTCATAGAAGCAACGGCTGCAAAACGGTGGCCTAGCTCACCTGTAAGTTTATAAGTCATTTCCCCTCCAAGCGAATATCCACAACAGTAAACACGACTCATATCAATATCATAATGAGCTTTAAGTGTATCTATCAATGCTGAAATAAATCCCACGTCATTTACAGTGGTATCTATATAAGGCCATCCGGGGGCAATAAGGCCACTGTTCCAGCTTTTATCAATGGCTGCCGGGTAAACTGTTATAAATCCTGCAGTATCCGTTATTTCGTGTAGAAGAGTATAATCCTTGAACCACTGAATAGTTTCAGTATAGCCATGTAAAGCAATTATAAGAGGCATATCAGGTTTAAAATTTTGCGGTAGGTATACTTCATAGTTTCTGTTTCGTCCTTCGAATTTAAAATTACCTGTCTGCATTTGGGCATTAGAAAAATATGCCATTGTAAGTACTAAGATTGATAAGATTAGTGTTTTCATGATACTAGGTTTATAGTTATTATTTCTACCTCACAACTACCTTCTTTACATATATTGCATCACCCTGCCTAACCTTTAGCAGGTATACACCCTTTGTATAGCCTGATAAATTAAGTTGTTCAATAAAATGTGTATTAGTGTTTTTGTATTGCTTTTGGCAAATAACATTGCCAGCAACAGAAATAAATTCAATTTCCAATCTCTGTTTGCCTGTATTGCTTATTTCAATGTTTAAAATATCATTGGTGGGATTTGGATAAATATCTATTAAAGCATTTTGTGTATAATCACTTTTTGTGTTGGTTACACAATCAGTTGTATATTGCACATTTGGAGAACCATTTAGCTCAACAGAAACATAACCATCAGCAGGCGGGAAAGGTGTTTCCCAAACACATACTTCATACAAAGTTGGCATATCTTCCAAATTCAACCAGGATAATTCAGTATTATTAGAAATATCCAGACTGATTAATTGGTTATCATTGCAATCTAAATATTCTAATTTATCACAACCAGAAACATCTAAACTGGTTAGTTTATTTTTAGAACATCCCAAGCCTGTTAATAATTTATTGTAAGAAAGATCAAGACCGGTTAAATTATTTTCGTAGCAATATAAATGGTCTAACACAATATTCTTAGATACATTCAGGCTTGTTAATAGGTTTCCTGCACAATGCAAGTATATTAAAGCAGTATTAATAGAAACATCCAGACTGGTTAACTGGTTATAATTGCAATCTAAAGATTCTAATTTATCACAACCAGAAACATCCAGACTGGTCAGTTTATTATAAGAACAGCCCAATCCCTTTAATGCAGTATTACTAGAAACGTCCAGACTGGTTAATTGGTTACTCTGGCAATGTAATTCCTTTAAAGCAGCATTACCGGAAACATCCAGAGTGGTTAATTGGTTGCTCCGGCAATATAATTCCTTTAAAGCAGCATTAACAGAAATATCCAGACTGCTAAGCTCATTAAGATAACAATATATTATTTCTAAAGAAGTATTATAAGAAACATCCAGACTGATTAATTGGTTCCGATGGCAATGTAATTCCTTTAAAGCAGCATTGCCAGAAAAATCCAGGTTGCTAAGCTCATTAGAATAACAATATATTATTTCTAAAGAAGTATTATATGAAACATCCAGACTGGTTAAAGCATTATCAGAGCAATTTAATTCTTTTAAGTAAGTATTCTTAGACACATCCAGGCTGGTCAATTGGTTTTCTCCACAATATAAATTTGTTAAAGAATTGTTATTAGACACATCCAGGCTGGTTAATTGGTTTTCTCCACAATATAAATTTGTTAAAGAATTGTTATTAGACACATCCAGGCTGGTTAATTGATTCCTCTGACAATGTAATTCCTTTAAAGCATCATTACCGGAAACATCCAGACTAGTTAATTCATTATTGGAGCAATTTAAGTGTTCTAGCACAGTATTATTAGATAAATCCAGGTTATTAAGTAAAATGCCTTCGCATTCCAGTAATGTTAAAGCAGTATTATTGGAAATATCAAGATCGGTTAGTGGATTATTCGAGCACCAGAATTTTGTTAATACAGTATTATTTGTAATATCAAGGCTTGTCAGCTGATTATTAGAGCACCAGAGCTTTGTTAGTGCAGTACAACCAGAAATATCTAAATAGTTTATGTGGTTTCCTCTGAGGATTAAACTATCAATCAAGGAATTTCCACATACAAGAGTATCTAAATTAATAAACCTTTCTATTCCGGTCATATCATAGATTGCCTTATTTGATAAATCTAATGAAATAACAGCTTTAGCTTCTTCATAACTGATTATACCGTCACCATTGGTATCCACTCCCTTCTCAATAATAGCATTAAAAAGTGCGGTGTCAGGAATGTATATGTCAATATCATAATTGCATGCGGTTGTAAAATTCACATTTGTACTTTCCCAAGTATCAACAGTTAATCCTTCAGGAGGAAATGGTAGTGCAAACACACAGACATCATAGAGGGATGGCATATGACTAATATCGAGATTTGATCCCCCGCCTTTAAGTTTAATTGAATCAGGGAAAAAATCAATAAAAATTGAAGAAATATCAAGATATGTTAATTGATTGCTCCCACATTTCAAATATTCCATAGCAGAACAACCTGAAACATTTAAACTGATCATTTGGTTGTCATTACAAAATAAATTTGTTAAAGCATTGTTATTAGAAACATCCAGGCTGGTTAACTGGTTTCCTCGACAAGATAAAGAACTTAAAGCAGTATTATTAGAAACATCCAGGCTGGTTAATTGGTTATCTTCGCAATATAAACTTATTAAAGCATTGTTATTAGAAACATCCAGACTGGTTAATTGGTTGTAACTGCAATTTAACCTTGTTAAAGCAATATTATTGGAGACATTCAAATTGGTTAATTGATTAATGTAACAATACAGTGTTTCCAAATTAATAAATGCCTCAATACCTGTTAAATCAGAGATAGAATTATCATCTATATATAAATCAATTACAGCTTCAGCTTCAATATAACTAATTTCTCCATCTTCATTTGCATCTACTCCCTGCTCTATCAGGGCGTTTCTGAAATTTGCATCTGGTATTGTTACATTTTGAGCATTGGAAATATATGCCATTGTAAATACCAGGATTGATAAGAATAGTTTTTTCATGACTTTAAGTTTAGGGTCGATTAATACTAAGTATTTTAAAGTCCATTATTTTTAAGATTTAGCTTGAGATTAACCATGTTAACATTTGTATTAATTTGTTATGAAGCCTTCTCTTACTAAAAAAGTATTTTTTGCAAAGTAATGACAAATAAATACCTGATACTTAGGACTCTCGTTGCAATCTCTTGTAATTTTGACATGAAAAATCTTGCATTTTGGTAATTTTGTTGCATAAAAGGAGACAGTCTAATCATATTTGAGCCATATTCTGTTACAACTAAACCCATATCACCGTCACTGTCCATATCATCAACTGCAACAAAAAAAGTATATTCGATACCTGCATCAATTTTATGACATTTCCATTGCCCAAAGATTGGTGACAGTGCATAAAGAATAATTACAGCTAATACTAAGGTTAATTTTGTTTTCATGACTATTAGATTTTGGGTTTATTAATAATCGATTTAATTGATAATTAGCCTTCTTATATTAAAAATCAACTTTTGTAAAATTACAGCTAATAAGTACCTGGCACTTAGGACTCTCGTTGCAATCTTTGGTACATTTTAGATGAAAATTGTAGACTTTTGGTATTTTGGTAGAATTCTGTGTGCAATTCAGGAATAAAAAACCGCCCGGCTTAAGGGCGGTTGATTATGAATGTTTATAACCTTCTTTACTACTATTCTCCTGCCAGAGCTATTAATTAATCCTGAATGTGCCGGGAGCAGTGGCGGGTGCTATAACTGGCGCCTCAGGAGTTCCTAAATTTTGCCAGGTTATAACACCGCTCATGTGTACATTTCGGCCCAGCCACCCTTCAAATGGTGCAGTCGCTACTTCTATTTCACCATTCATACGATACTTACAGGGCTCGGGGGGTTTGTTTGCTGTGGTAGTAACACCAACATCCGGTCCTGCAAGGTAAACATGAGTGTCATCTCCCAAATCATAGATTTCAAACCATTCCTCGAATGGACTTGCCTGTGAATATTCCTTGAAAGGGCTAAGGTGGTAGAATCTCATACCATATTCACCATAATCTTCAAAAGTAACAGTGCCTACCCATACTGGCTCTGCGGGCCAATTACCAAAGGTAAAATATAAATCCATTTCCCCTATTAGGTTTGGTGCAGGTTTCGTACCTTTCAATCGGGTCGGTGCCAGATCGCTTTGGTCTGACTCAGGAGTCATAAAACTGTTTTCTGAGCAACCAAAAAAAACAATGGTTACTCCAATAATCAAAAACATTAAGATTAAGCGTTTCATAATTACCTCCATTTTTTAATGAATAAAAAGATTGATTTGCTAATAGGTCTTCTCAAACTAAAAATTTACTTAGGATAAAGTTACAATCAACGAATACCTGAAACATAGGACTCTCGTTTCAATCTTTGGTAAATTTTATGTGAAAATTGTAGAATTTAGGTAATTTGGTTTAATCCTGTATAAATAACGGATTTTGTTCCGGCTAAAGAAGTAAATTCAGATCCTGCCTCGAGTATTTATTACTATTATTTTTGTGCGGCTATAAATTCCCTGTCATAAGGAAGATTCAATTTTTGCAGCAGTGTGTTATAACGGGGATCATTTCTAATGAATTCATTACTTGGAAAAACTTCAATAAGAGACGCCGGATAATATCTTTTCTCACATGCTTCATTTAACAGCTCAAAAGCTCTGTCAGTAAAACCAAGGATTCCTGCCATCATACCTGTGAAAAAAGGATTTTCCCAATTTTCCTTAGAAGACTCTTCCAGGGCATTCCACATTGATAGTGCCTTCTCCCTGTTACCTGTCACAACATATGTGCGACAACGCAACCATTTCCAGCGTGTGGTTTTATATGGTAATTTTTCATGTAATTCAATTGCTTCCTGATACTTTTTTTCATTTAGATAAATCCAGCCCAGCACAAGGTTTCCATAGGGTATATCTTCTTTGGTTTCCAATGATCTCCGGGCCCATAATTCTGCTTTGTCATATTCCTTATTGTGATAATAAAGCCAAGCAAGCCATGACTGGTAGGACGCTGAAAAAGGTTCTATTTCAACAGCCTTTTTAGCATGGTAAATTGATTTTTCCATATCACCGAATAAAACGTGATACCATGCAAAGTGAGCCTGTGCAATTTCATTATTCGGATTTTTGGCTATTGCATTTTCAAATGCTTCTTTTGCCAGAGACCAGTCCCACGATTGATATAAATGAAGTAATGCGAGTGCTGTATAAGCTTCATCCAATGTCGGATCTATTATGAGAGCTTTATTTGCGGCTGCCGTTGCAAGCCTGAACGCTTTCTCGGAATACAGCATTCCGTGACCTGTTATGGCATATCCCAGCGCTAAACCTGCATAGGCAAAAGGATCGGCTGGATCCCTGTCAATTGCTTTTCGCAGGTAATCTATTCCCATCTCAAATGATTCTGCTGTTCCCTGGTTTAAATAATACATTCCCCTCAGGTAGTCTTTATAGGTTTCCGGATCTACAGTTCGTGACTTTGCCATAAGTTGTTGTTCGTCTTCTGTGAGCCTGACTCTGATTTTTTGTGCAATATCTTTAGCGGCATTCCTTTGAACTGTCAAAACATTATGCATATCATCACGATACTCATTAGCCATAATATGACGCTCTTTCGGAAAAACATCAATCAGTTGAATTAGAAAACAAAGACTATCCCCTGAACAAAAAACCGATCCTTCAACAATAATATTTACGCCCATCTCATTTGCTATATCTTTTAATACCTTATCGCTATTCCGGTAATGAAGTGCAGTAGTACTGGAAATCACCCGGAGTGATTCAATCCGCCCTAATTCACCGGTAAGGGCATCATGCATACCGTCAACGAAATAGGCATTTTCAGGATTACCGGTTAAATTACGTAATGGCAGAACAGCAATTGATTTTTCAGATGAACTTACAACTCTTAAAAGATAATATATTCCACTACCTGCAATAAGTATTATTAATATTATTACAGCAAGCTTTACAAATAACTGATAACCTTTTAATTTAACCAAACTAAGAATTCCCGGTTTATGATCTGCCGGCAGATATTTAATTTTGTTTGCAAGATCTTTTCTGACACTTCCAGGCGATATATTAAAATGCTTTTTAAAAACCCTGTTAAAGTAACTGGGATCGCTGAAACCTACCCTGTAAGCAATTTCTGAAGCGGTTGCCACATTATTCTCCAGAAGCTCTTTGGCTCGCATTAATCTGGTTTTTATAATAAGATCGCTTGGTGACTGACCGGTAAGCTTTTTGAGTTTCTTATGCAACATTGACCGGCTTAATCTTACTTCCTGAGCCAAATCCTCAACAGAAAAATTCTCGTTATCAATATTATCTTCGATAACCTGATTGATAACTGCAAGAAATTGTTCCTCCATTGATGGTTGATGTTCCATTGCCAATAAAATTAACGGTGATCTTTTTACAGCCCTGCTATCAACCTAATAAATTGTTTATCAGGATAAAGATAAATCTTTTTATGCTGATAATTAAATATTTTTTTGTAATTTGTCAGCACGTTGACAGGTAAATCGAATAGTAACATAAGCCAACATCATTTGAACATAAAGTAACATTTCAATTATTATTATAAAATATAAGGAGGTTGAAATGAAAAAACTAAACTTAAATTTTCTGATTTTCATAATTCTATTTAGTATACTTTTTGGATGTGCTAAGGAAAGTAAAGAAACGGACGTGGAAAGCGACATAGCTGCGATTAAAGAGCTTTACAATCAATATTGTATAGCAGTTAGTGCTAGCGACCTCGATCATTTCATGTCCTTATGGGATGATGACGCGATACGGATGGATCACAACAATTTTGCCATAGTCGGAAAGGAGAAAATCCGGTCACATTTCAAGGTTAGATTTGATCCGTTCAACAATAAAATGGCCCTCTATGGTGAGACAGAAGTAGAGGTGTCAGGTGATCTTGCATTTGCCCGCGGTAACGTAACATTGTCTATTACTCCAAAGGGAAAGGATACTACAACTCATTTCGATGTTAAATTTTTAGACATCCTGAAAAGGAAGGAAGATGGTTCCTGGAGAATATACATCGATAGCCCCAGCCTCAATCCAAATTTGAGTGATGAATCTATGGAAGCAGAGTTAGGAAAAGATCAGGATTTATCAGATCCGGTTTTGTAATAAAAATTCCACTAATTTACAACCACCTTCCCAACATAAACAGAATCAGCCTGCCTGACCTTTAGCAGGTATACTCCTTTTG
>CP070654.1:279688-289711 GCA_020354785.1 Bacteroidales bacterium | reverse complement strand
TAGATAAGAAGTTTTATGCGGCGGGATTTACTTTTTTATCTTACCTTGTTTTTCATTTGATTTTCAGCCTGTATAAAAGCATAATCTGGAATATTAAACCCTTTAAAGGCGGGGGTCAGTTAAGTGAGATTTTATATATTAATCCATATAATAAAGCTGCCGGGACAGAGGATTTTACGGGTATGATAACCCGCTTTATAGAAAATTCAAAAATATATTTATCAAAGCATTTTATCATTTCCATCGGCTTAAAAAATCCCGCATCTACAGAAACAAGTTTAATCCCGGTAATCATTATTTTACTACTGTTTCTTATTGCATTATATTTTGCGTTCAGGCGCAACAAAACTATGCTGTTTACGGGTATTTATCTGGGCGCTGCTCTGGCCGGCACTTTTATTGCTCTTCAGCAATCATGGGGACAACTGAGAATGATAGTCATCTATATACCGTTATTAATATTATTTCTCGCATGGGGAATTTACCAGCTGTCACAAGTTAAAAATCTAAAATTGATTTTACAGCTTGGATTGCTTTTGCTCCTTGTTGTTATTCTTTTTAAAACCCTGGGACAGACGGCAGATAAAATAAAGATTAATAAAAAGATAATGGCAAAGAATCTGAGAGGAAACTTATATTATGGCTTCACCCCCGATTGGGTTAATTTTCTGAAAATGAGTGAATGGGTAGGTAAGAATATTCCCGACAGTGTTGCAGTAGCATCACGTAAACCTTCAATGTCATTTATATATAGCAAGGGAAAAGAGTTTTATCCAATATACAGGGTTCCCATGGAAAACGCCGATACTTTAATCTATAAACTAAAAGAAAAACGCGGAGACCTTTGTGCAATAGAAAATACTCAATTCAGCAAAAAAAAGATGCCGGTTCCTGTGCAGATGAATTTCAAAAGGGTAAGTCTGGCAATTGTCGGAAAAGGAAATGAAAGCTATGGAATCTATGAAGTCAGGGATAACTATAGAGAATCTTTTTTTAATACTCTTAAACAGTATAATTTTGATTACATTCAGGAAATAGACTCACTTCTGGTTAAAATATATAATAAGAATTATTATGGAATTTCTCCTGACACGCTTCTGAGCAGACTAAAGAAAAATAATGTCGAATATGTAATAATGGGCAATTTAAGAATTAATCCCCGTATGAAAACCAATAGAACTGTTAATGCAGTGAGAAGATACCTGTACTATATTGAATTTAAATATCCGGGCACATTCTCGCTTGTGTACCAGGAAGGCAAAAATGATATGGAACCGGCATATCTTTATAAAGTCAACTACAATAAGTATAGACTGGACTACTGATAGTATCATCCTGGCATAAGGGAATTTAAAATTTAACTGCTATTTTTGTTAATAAGTATTAACCTGGCTTTAATTTGAATATTTCTATACATGAGTAATTACAAAGAAGACTTGCGCAATGTTAAAGCTTTTGTTTTTGATGTTGACGGTGTATTTACCAATGGCAGCATATTTCTTGATCCGGGAGGTGAATTCATTCGTATGATGAACATTAAAGATGGATACGCAATACAGTATTGCATTAAGCATGGATATCCTGTAGCTGTTATAACAGGAGGAAATTCAAAAACTGTAAAGAAGCGGTTTAAAAATCTGGGAGTAAGCGATATTTATTTAAGATCTTCACATAAGATAAATGATTATGAAAAATTCAGATCTAAATATAAACTTGAGCATAAGAATATCCTGTTTATGGGTGATGATATACCGGATTATGAGATTATGAAAAAGGCTGGCGTTCCTACCTGTCCGGATGATGCCGTTGAAGAAATAAAACAAATTTCAAAATATATATCTGACAAAAAAGGAGGAGAAGGTTGCGTCAGGGATGTTATTGAACAAGTCCTGAGACTACACGGAAAATGGATGATTGACGGGGCGTTTTCATGGTAAAATATTGATAACAGCTTATTAAAAAGTGCTTAAACTACAATTCAATCATATAATAGCTTTTTTAAAATTAGTTCGTATACAAAACTTACTTATTGTAGCCGGTACTATGTACCTGGTAAGATATTGTGTTCTGGCGCCCATTTTGAAATACGGAGATCTGTCAATACAGCTTAGCGGGTTTCTGTTCTTACTGCTGGTTTTATCTACAGTGTTTATTACTTCAGCCGGTTATGTTATTAATGACTATTTCGACAGGAAAACTGATCTTGTTAACAGGCCTGAATCAGTAATTATCGGGAAAAAAATTAATAGAAGGTATGCGATGGCTTTCCACATAATATTCAATATTATAGGGATACTAATCGGATTCTATATATCCGTATCTATAGGTGAACCTTTATTAAGCCTTATTTTCATAACAGTCAGCGGATTACTATGGTTTTATTCCACAACATATAAAAAACAACTGCTGATAGGTAATCTTATTGTTGCATTTCTTACAGCAATGGTGCCATTAATAGTATTATTATTTGAATATCCCATGCTAAAAAGTGCATATAGTACTTTGCTTACGACTTTCAGCTCAATTTTTAAATTTTTAACAGCATGGATACTCGGTTATTCGGGATTTGCTTTTCTTCTTACACTGGCCAGGGAAATAACTAAAGATACAGAGGACTTTGAAGGCGATCGTGCTTATGGTATCCAGACTATACCAATAGTTGTTGGTACAGGTTATACAAAAGGAATAATTGTAGCTTTACTGGGTTTTACTCTTATTGCAGTATTCTATATTTATTTCACTTATTTAACAAACAGGTTTACATTATACTATATATTAATTGCTCTGGAGATACCTTTAATTTATAATATTTATAGAGTTATAAGGGCAAATAATAAGAAGGATTATTATATTTCAAGTCTTCTTACAAAGATTATCATGATCAATGGCCTCATATATTCCCTGCTTGCTAATTCTATTATCCCACAATATCATTAAATCAATTTAGTGTGGATATATTAGAAAAATTAAATAAATATGATATTATCCTGGCATCACAATCACCCCGCAGGCAATACTTATTACAGGAACTCGGGCTAAAATTTAAAATTGCCAGAAGAGCACTAATAAAAGAAGAATATCCTTCAGATTTACACTGTACGGAAATACCCGTATATCTCGCAATAAATAAAGCACAGGCCTGTATTGATCTTATTAAATCCAATACTATATTAATAGCAGCTGATACTATAGTATGTCTTAATAATGAAGTACTGGACAAACCAGATGATTATAAAGAGGCTTTCAGGATATTACAAAAGCTTTCCGGTAATAAACATCAGGTGATTACCGGCATTTGTATAAAATCGAATGAGAGGGAAGTAGCATTTTATTCAAAATCTGATGTATACTTCAGAAATCTTACTGATCCGGAGATAGAATATTATATAAAACATTATAAACCTTTTGACAAAGCTGGTTCATATGGTATTCAGGAGTGGATTGGTTATGCAGGTATTGAAAAAATAGAAGGTTCATATTTCAACGTTATGGGTTTGCCTACTGAACAATTATATAATGAACTGATTAAATTCGTTGAAACAGAAAAATAAATAATAATCATGCTGAAAAGGATATTGCTAATCTGTATTTTATTTATATTCTGTGATATTTTATATTTAAGTGCAGAAGAAGGCTTGTGGCCTCCTTTTTTACTTAATAAGGAAAATATTAATGAAATGCAATTAAACGGACTTAGATTATCAGCAGAAGATATATTCAGTAATCAAAATACAAGCCTTAAAGATGCAATAGTATTATTTAACAAAGGCTGTACAGGAGAGATAATTTCCGGTGAGGGATTGTTACTGACTAATTATCATTGTGGTTTCAGGTATATACAATCCCTTAGTACAGTAGATAATGATTATATGACAAGCGGATACTGGGCCCGGTCAAGGGAAGATGAGTTACCTGCACCTGATCTTACAGTTTCGTTTTTATCAGGTGTTGAAGATGTTACTGTGCAAATACTGGGAAATATAGATAGTATATTAGATGAAGAAGAGAGGCAGAATATCATAAATAAAAGGATTGATAGTATTACAGTTAGCACATCTGATGATCCTTACCGTGTTGTCCGCATAAAACCTTTCTATTATGGCAACAATTATTATATGTTTATATATGACGTATTTAAGGATATAAGACTGGTGGGCACCCCGCCAGGCAACATTGGCAAATTCGGCGGTGATACTGATAACTGGATTTGGCCGCGCCATACAGGGGATTTTTCGCTTTTTAGAATTTACTCCAATAATGATAATATGCCTGCTGAATATTCGCCTGACAATGTCCCCTATAAACCAAAGAAATATTTGCAGATTTCCCTGAAAGGAATCCGGGAAGGAGATTTTACTATGGCGTACGGCTATCCTGCAAGAACATATCAATTTCTGACATCACATCAAATTAACATATTAAAGGAGCATATTCTGCCGTATAAAATCAAATTCAGAGAGGCAAGACGGGAAATTATAAAACCTGCAATGGAGGCCGATAATGAAACCAGGATAAAATATGCAGCCAAATACGAAAGTCTTAGTAATGCATGGAAAAAATGGACCGGTATTCTGGATGGTTATAAAAGAACAGATATCATAGAAATCAAGAAAAAACTCGAACTGGATTTTATACTCTGGGCCAATACAGATTCAACCCTGAAAGAAAAATACGGCTATTTGATGTCTGAATTTGACAGACTATATGAGGAATTACTGCCCTATTATGCAGCAAAGGAATTTTTTTACGAAACCTTACTTGGAACTGAGCTAATTATATTTATTTCCCGCTTCAATAACCTTCTGTATTATCAAAAAGAGAATGCACAGACAACATTCAGCAGCAAAATTGACAAGCTTGAAGAAGAAAGTAACAAGTTTTTCAAAGACTATAGTATTGATGTTGACAGACAGGTGTTTACAAGAATGATGGAATTGTATTATAACAGTGTAGACAGGAAGTTTCACCCGGAAATTATGGAACAGGTTATAAATAAATCAAAAGGTAATTTTTCAAAATATGCAAAATATATTTACTCAAAATCACTGCTAATTGATCAAAACAAGGTAAACAAATTCCTGCAGAATTTTTCGATGGCTGCATCTGCAAAGATAGAAGACGATCCAGCCTTTCAAATTTATGCAAGTTTCGTTGACTTATTCAGAAATACCATTAATCCTAAAGTTGACTCGTTAAATATGATATTGAACGGCCTTTACAGAGAATATATCAATGGTTTGTTTGAGATGCAGCAAGGCCGGAAATTTTATCCTGATGCTAATCATACATTAAGGCTTAGCTATGGTAATATTAAGGGATATAAACCGGGTAATGCTGTATACTATAATTATTATACAACATTAACAGGAATAATTGAAAAAAACCTTAATGAGAATCCTGAATATGCTGTTCCGCAACAACTGTTGAACCTTTATCAATTACAGGATTTTGGCAAATATGGAATTAACAATACAGTGCCAGTTTGTTTTATTGCAACAAATCACACATCCGGAGGCAGTTCCGGAAGCCCGGTTTTTAATGCCGATGGTCATCTTATCGGTATTAATTTCGACAGAAACTGGGAGGGTACAGTAAGTGATTATTTTTATGATCCGAATATTTGCCGTAATATTTCAGTTGATATCAGGTATATACTTTTTATAATTGACAAATATGCCGGTGCCGGCCATCTTTTAGACGAGATGTCTTTGATTTACAGGTAAACTTCAGATGACAATAATCTATATTTGTAAAACTTAAAAGAATAATAATACAGAATGAATGCCAAATATTATATACGTACTAACGGCCGTGCCAATGCGTGGCCAATATTTCTTGGATCTGAGCATCCTTTTTACTCAAAAGCCAATCCGGATGATCTTTCAAATGCCTCATTTTCTATTATTAAGTCAGATACTGAAAACTTCTCCTCAAAGACTGTCAGGTGGGAAGTACTGGTTGATGCCGGTAACAATACAGTCTCATATCTTATCAGAAATGAAAATATTATACCTGACACAGTTGTGTTAACACATGCACATATGGATCATTCATTGGGAGTTGAGTGGATTTCGCAAAGCTATTATTATAAATATAACAAGAAAAGAAAATACCCGCTTTATGCAACAAAACCCTGCTGGGAATTTGTAAAACAATCGTATCCTCATCTGGATAATATAATTGACTTTAAAGAACTTAAACCGGGAATCAGCACAAAAATCGATGAAGTTGATAACCTCCGGGTTACACCATTTCCCGTTTTTCACGGATCAGCAGCTTTCGGAGCATCAATGCTGGTATTTGAAATCCTGGATAATCAAATACATTCAAAGATTATTTTTACTGGTGATATGTTATGCCCGTTGTTAAGGGAAAAAGATTATAAGTACATAAATGAATCAGATGTTATTTATGTTGACTGTAACAATAGGTTCTCATATCCGGGATCTAATCACGGAAGTTTAATAACTACGGTGCCTGGAGGTAAATCCGAAAGTAAATTTTTAACAGAATGGAAAAAAGGAATTTTTCTTTCACACCTTATAGCTCCTCACCTGGAAAGAAATTATGATATTGATAAAAATTCCTACTTCGATGAATTTCTTTCAGAGAACCCGGACTTATTGAAAATTCCCTTTAGCATAATTGACCTTGTTAAAAAAACTAATATCTCTAAAGTGAATCTTGTACATTACAGTGGTTATGAAGACAGGAAATTCTACAACCAGGACGTTGTGGATGAAAAGGAACTTGAGAATTTTGCAAACGAAATTGCTTTATCATTAAAATTATCCGGCATTTTTTCAGTGCCACAGGTCGGGGATGTACATATAGTAGGATAATAATAAACAAATGAAAAACAATCAAAGCAAATATGCCTACATTGAAGGATGGATGTCCATTTCGATAAATATTCTCTTATTTGCACTAAAATACTGGGCAGGAATTGTGTCAAACTCAATTGCAATAATTGCTGATGCATGGCATACATTATCTGACAGCATTAGTTCAGTAATAGTATTAATAGGAGTAAAAATATCCAATAAACCCGCAGATAAAAAGCACCCTTTCGGTCACGGCAGAGCCGAGCTTATAGCATCAGTTATTATAGGTGTAATTCTTGCAATAATAGGTTTTGATTTTTTTGTTAACAGTATTGAAAAACTAAGAGATAAAGAAAGGGCAACATACGGTGTACTTGCAATAGTCGCTATTGTTGCCTCAATTATTCTAAAAGAATTGCTTGCCCAATATGCATTCTGGGCTGGGAAAAAAACAGATATAAAATCACTGAAAGCAGACGGATGGCATCATCGCAGTGACGCTCTTTCATCAGTTATAATACTGGCAGGAGTGTTTTTAAACAAATATTTCTGGTGGGTAGATGGAATATTAGGAATTCTGGTTGCAGTTTTCATATTCTACGCAGCTTATGAAATACTGAAAAATGGCATCAATCCTCTCATCGGTGAAGTACCTGATATAGAGTTGATTAATAAGGTTAAGGTGATATCGGACAGGGTAGCAGGCCAGAAAACTAATATACATCATATCCATATTCACAAATATGGACACCATACAGAAATAACATTTCATATAAGATTACCAAAGGACTACATTTTTGAAAAAGTCCATAATATTGCAACTGGTATTGAAATCAGCATAAAAGAAGAGCTTAATATAGAAGCTACTATACATATGGAACCATTAAAATAAGATTTAATGAATATGACAGGGAAGAAACTTTCATTTCTTGATAAGTATCTGACATTATGGATATTTTTTGCAATGTTTGCAGGAGTCTCAATAGGATATGTTTACCCTCCTATTGCACAATTCTGGGATACCTTTAAATCAGGCACAACCAATATTCCTATTGCTATCGGATTAATACTCATGATGTATCCTCCTTTGGCAAAAGTAAAATATGAAGAACTGAAGGATGTTTTCAGTAACATTAAAATACTGGGACTTTCCCTGGTGCAAAACTGGTTAATAGGGCCGGTACTTATGTTTGTCCTGGCTATTTTGTTTTTACATAATCATCCTCATTACATGGCCGGGCTTATTATTATTGGGCTGGCGCGTTGCATAGCAATGGTAATTGTGTGGAATGAACTTGCTAAAGGAGACACCGAATACGCAGCAGGATTAGTGGCTTTTAATTCTATTTTCCAGATTTTATTCTTCTCTCTTTATGCTTATATATTTCTTACTGTACTGCCTGACTGGCTGGGGCTGCAATCATTCAAAGTTGATATTACAATAGGACAGATTGCAAAAAGCGTATTCATTTACCTGGGAATCCCGTTTATCTCGGGTTTCTTAACCAGGTATATTCTTATCAGGATAAGAGGCAAAATCTGGTATCATAATAAATTTATACCTAAAATCAGCCCGGTAACATTAATCGCTTTACTATTTACAATATTTGTTATGTTTTCATTAAAAGGAGAACATATTGTAAAAATTCCGGTAGATGTTATTCTCATTGCCATTCCCCTGGTAATTTATTTTATTGTGATGTTTCTTGTATCCTTTTTTATGGGCAAGAAAATAGGCGCTGACTATTCTAAAACAACAACAATTTCGTTTACTGCCGCAAGCAACAATTTTGAACTGGCTATTGCAGTAACGGTAGTAGTCTTTGGTATTAATTCAGGAGAAGCTTTTGCAGCTGTAATAGGCCCACTCGTTGAAGTACCTGTTCTTATTTCCCTGGTAAATGTTGCTCTTAAGTTCCAGAAGAAATATTTTAAGTAACTTAGGGGACAGCTCCCCTAAATCTAAAATCTTAAATCGTTAATCTTAAATCGTTAATCCTTTATGGATTATAACCTGACTGGTTGAGAATTTTCATATAATTATTTTCATACATCAGGTCCGGAAGTCTTAGTTTCTTATTCTTTTTCATATAGGCTGTAACAATATTATAGCCCAGCCAGACAGCTGCCCTGGCAGGGGACTCCCTTGAAAAATCTTTTGTAAATGGCCCTTCCCTGATGAACTGATTAATTCTGAATTTATCGGTATTAAAAATCAGTTTGTTTTCAATTATGTAAGCCCACATCTGCTTTTCATTATTTCTGCAAAACCTCATCTGCAAATCTGTAAATCCCCATTTTAGAGTATCAGGCTGATACGGAAGCATAGTGTTAACAAAATACATTATCTTTCCCTCATATATCATATTATTAATGAGATTATTTACTGAATCTTTAAAACTGAATTCAGTTGTAGCCCATAACCTCATAATGTCTGATAAAATCTTATCCTTGTGCATATTTATTAACATATAATCATACAGGCCCCCGACTTTCTTATAGAACTCTTCATTTCTGCCAAGGTATTTATCCAATCCTATAGCCAGCAAATTTTCGTCAGATATTGCTGACTGGTTAAATCCTGAAATATATGTAAAAATCTCAGGTACAGGATTTGCAGGAAAATAATATTTATAACGTTTAAAAGATTCTTCAATGTCATCCGATAATTCATCTAAAACAGGAAATATTTCCATTGTGCGCTCATATAGCTTGAAGTTTACATAATCAGTTACAAACAGTCTCAGTAATTCTGCATAATCTTCATCTTTAGTGCTGCCAATATTTATTATTTTGTAATTGAATATCTGAAAAAACCTGCTATACTTATTCTCGAGTTTTATTATATGTTCTTCCAGCTCTGCAGGATCAATTTCAAACAGGTCTTTCTCAAATCTACTAATCCTAATTTCAGCATCAATATTTGAAATATCTATATCATATTCGTTCCTTGCACAGGAAAACATAATTAATAATAATGTTAAATACATTACTCTTGCTTTCATCATGTTAATATTATTTATATTTCAAATTGCAAAATAAGATAAAAGATTCTTATTACATAATTATAATATTGACTTGTAAATAAGTCAGTATTAAAATCAATATTTGTATTAATCTGTCCTGTGAAGTATTTTTATTTATTTTTGTATTAATAACCTAGATAATATAAAAATATTATGAAAAAATATATAATTGC
>CP070654.1:269427-279588 GCA_020354785.1 Bacteroidales bacterium | reverse complement strand
ACTATCTTTTAACGGAAATACACTCAGATATACTCTGGCAAGGTTTAGATCAGGAGTAATTCTTACAACTGTTACAGTTACTATTTTACCGTTAAAGAGATTTTTACTCTCTTTCTGAAAGATTTCGGCAAGCTCCTTTTGTAATAATCTGGCTATTTTACTCTGCCTTACGGATTCCACTTTATTATGCTGTAAAGATTAAATTATTTGCTGCATGGAAGTAAAAGTACAATTTTTGGATAACATTTTATAGTTTTGTGCCAGGTTACAATTCAATTAAATATAATATTGAATTATTTTAACGTTTGAAATACAATTTTATTTATCAAAAAGTATTTAATGATGTCAAAGAAAAGAGTTTTATCATGTATTCAGCCGACCGGAGAAATTCACCTGGGAAATTATTTCGGGGCAATAAGAAACTGGGTTAATATACAGGATCAGTACGACTGCATTTATGGTGTAGTAGACTTACATGCCATGACTATGCCATACAAGGCAGATGAGCTTGAGGAAAACACACTCCAGATGGTGGTTGATTTGTTAGTATGCGGAATTGATCCGGATAAAACAATATTATTTATTCAATCGCTTGTCCCTCAACACACGGAACTAACATGGATTTTTAATTGTATAACATCTTACGGTGAGCTGACAAGGATGACACAGTTTAAGGATAAGACAGAACAAAGTGAAAGCAATATAAAAGGAAAATTTATTTCAGCAGGACTTTTCACATATCCGATTTTGCAGGCTGCAGATATATTAATTTACAGGGCGAATTATGTCCCTGTAGGAATAGATCAGGTACAGCATCTTGAGCTTTCAAGAAATATTGCTGTGAGGTTTAACAAAAATTATGGTAATTATTTTCCTGAACCCGAGCCATTGCTTACTGATATTCCCAAGCTGGTGTCACTGGCAGATCCGACAAAGAAAATGAGTAAAAGCCTGGATGAAAAACATTATATAGGTTTATTTGAGGAAGAAAGTTCGATTAGAAAGAAGGTAAAATCTGCTGTAACTGATACAGGAGATCAACAGGGAAATAAAATGAGCCCGGGTGTTGAGAATCTTTTCAATCTGATCAAAGCATGTAATAAGGAAAAGGAACACAATGAACTGTTAAAGCAGCATAAAGCAGGGACTCTTAAATATAAAGACTTGAAGGAAGTTACAGCAGATGCCCTGGTAGAACTGACCACGGGATTTATAACAAGAAGGAATGAAATCACCGGAGATGAAAAAAATATTAAAAACCTGGCTAAAACATTGTCTGAAAAGGCAGGGGACATTGCTGCCAAAACAATCAGGGATGTGAGGTCTCTTGTTGGACTACCTGTCTGAAACCAATTTAGTTGTAAACATGAGCTATATAAAAATAAAAAGTCCCGTCATTTTTGCCGGGACTTGCCCTGAGTTTTTTTCAGGTATATTATATAGCTTCGAAGAACTGTTAAAATATTATTTACAAAATTGATGCCAAACTTTTCGAAAAATAAAAAAGGCTGTTATTTTTTTAACAGCCTTTAACATTAAAAACCATTTTTATATTCTATTCTATAGTGAATTTTTCAATATAGATTTTATCCCCGGTATATAATTTAAATATATACAATCCCTTTGAAAATCCTGTAAGGTCTATATATTTAATATCTCTGTTTCCTGTTAAGTATAACAGTTCACCTATACTATTATATATCCTTATGGTATAAACAGCAGCCATCTTATCAGAATTATCTATATACAGAATACCATCGGAAGGAATAGGATACAGGCTCAGACCTAAAACACTGAGATCATAAATACCTGTAATTTTATCAACTTCTGCGACATCCTGTGCCACACATCCGTTAGCATCCATTACAGATATATTATACGATCCCTGGGTTAAACCACCGAATGTTGCAGATGACTGGTAAGCGCCTGCATTCAGGGCATACTGCAATCCTCCGGCTGCAGATGTAGCTGTAATTGTAATTTCTCCGTCATTTCCTGTTGTTTCATCAATAACGGTAAAATCTTCAATTACCGGATTAGGATTAACAATCAAAAGAAATGTAATGCTATCCTTCATGCCCTGACTGTTAGTTGCAATAATTGTAATTTCAGAATTACCTGTTTGTCCTTCGTTAGGATCCAGGACTATAGTTCTTGTGCCGCCTGTACCTGTAATATTTATTCCAGCAACAGGCATAAGATCTGTATTAGAGGACAGGGCATCGAGCGTAACAGTGTTTACGTCAGCGTCACTAATATTAACCTGACTGTCATCAATAGCTCCTCCGTCACAACCAACTGCATCAATAATTTCAGATAACACCGGCTTTGTTGCTCCCATACCTGTTACATCCAGATATATTGTTTCTACCCCGGCACTTGAAATCATAATATTATCAGAATAGGATTTCATTTCCGTCGGGGCAAAGCGTGCATAAATTGTTGTTAACTCAACCGAATCGGCAACCACTGTAAGTGCTATGGAATCAGTATTACCTGAATAATCACCACTTGTCAGTGTAATCTGGAAACCATCCGGTGCCGTTACCAGTATATCTTCCAGAAGATCTTTTCCCTCTACTGCAAAGCTTTGTTCCTGTGAAAACTGTCCTGTTAATACAGTCCCAAAATCCGTTAACGTTCCTGATAATGTAATACTTCCGGTTTCGTAACCTTCGCCCTGTACAAATACCTGCTTAGCCTCTGCATCTGTACTTCTTACAAGAATATTATCGGAATAATGTTTGGCCATTTCAGGAGCAAATCTTACATAAATTAAGGTTGGCGGTACATTATTATTGACAGGTGCAAGATCAATCATTTCAGTATTTCCGGTATAATCGCCGCTTGTCAGAGATATTTCGAAACCATCGGGAGCATTAACAGATATATCCGAAGTTAAGTCATAACCTTCAACAGTAAAACTTTGTTCTGCAGAATAATCATTGACCACCACTGAGTCAAAATCTTCCAGGATCCCTGTGATTGATATTTCAGGTCCGTCATAACAGTTCCCTTCAACAATAAGGAATTTGTCTGATGCACCAGTGCTGTTATGTATCAGAACAGTTAAGTATATTTTTTCTATAGAAGGTGAGAATCGAACATAAATCTGTGTTGAATCCACAGTTCCCCCGCTTTGAGTTAAGGTAATAGATGTTGTATCTCCGCTATAGTCACCGCTTGTTGTTGTTATGGCAAAACCTTCAGGGGCTTCAATATCAATATTACCGGTAAGATTTGTACCCTTAACGGCATAACTCTGTTCAGCTGAGGTCTGACCCAATGCTACATCTCCGAAATTATCAAGAGATCCTACAATAATTATTTTTGCCGGCTCTCCTACTGCAGTACCCTGATAGCTTCCGATATTAATCCCTTCAATCATATCGCCGGCCCCCAGTGCCGGTGATCCTGCCAGTAAACCGAATACCCTCCCATCAGGATCTGCCCATAAGGGATCAGCATCAATATTATTTCCACCGTCATTTCCTAAATCATTATTCCATCCCGGACCTGAGCCGTTTGACCCTTCTATCAGACAGTGATCAATATCGGGAACAGCTCCTCCTTTATTATTTATGCTTTCATTCCACAAAATAACATTAGTTAATTGTGGCATGCATGTCCCGTTTTTAATCTCATTAATTATTCCATATGTTCCGTTTTTGTAAAAACTCATATTAATAAAGACGGGATTACATGTACCTTCATTTATACCTCCTGCCATGTTGTATACAGCTCCGCCATCAATATCACCTTCATGATGTGATATTTCTGAAATATTTATAACCGGACTGCATTCAGCTGCTGATGTAGTATTTTCTGCATAATTTAACATAGCTGCTCCTTTACCAGGGTAGACACCTGATAAAACATTATAATTGAAGTCAACAATATCAAGTGTCGGATTACAAACTCCCCCCACGGCCTTACAGTATAATCCTGCTCCTCCGTCAGCATAATTACCCCTTAACAACACACTGTTAAGGACAGGACTGCATTCACTGTTAGCTCCTGCATACAACATCATTCCTCCGCCTTCTTTTGCATAATTGCCGAATAACACCAGTCTTTCTAATTTTGGATTGCATTTTCCCCCGCCCGTAGCAGATAAATAAATTCCTCCTCCAACTGATGTACTGTCAGTGTCGCCGATAGCATTACCTCCATATATTAAAAAGCCGTTAAGCACAGTTGTAGTATCTATTGATTCCGTCTCAGTTCCTTTACCAACAACCACATGATATGTGTTATCTTCCATATTACCACCACCGGCATCATCAAGAAATAGATCTCCCATTAATAAAGAAGGATTGCTTACAAAATCCCTGCTGTCAATAACAGCCTGAGTTATCGGATCTTCATTTCCAATGAAACTTCCAAAAATTACAACTCCCTGCTTAAGCCCGATATATTCATTTTTGTCTAATGAAGCAGATGCAGGATAAAAACCCGCAGATACAAATATCGTATCTCCGGCCGAGGCTGAATCAATAGCAGTTTTTATACTTATTAAGGCATCAGTCCAGCTGGAGCCGTCATTATTCCCGAAAGCAGCCCAGTTTACATAATACCTGGTGGCATAACTGCTGTTAATTGCAGCAAATGAAACGACAATCAGAAAGAATGCAAATTTTTTCATGATCTTATGTTTAGATTGATATTTCTGGCTAGTCATATTATTAAGTTTTAGTGAAATGTAACTTACTTAATAAATTCTCTGAAAATAAAGGAACTGTTGTAACTATATTACCATTAAAAAATTCAGGATTTCAATTTAATAAATATTTTAATTTTTTAAAACTAAATTGCAATAAATACAAGATCATCCGTCAATAATATAATGAAGCAGGAAAAAAACATAAGGCTTGCGGTAAAGAATTTTTTTTCAAAAGAATATAGTAAACTAATTAATTATGTACATAGTTACTTTCGTGAGTTTTCTTATTCGATGGATGCAGAGGATATTATCCAGGATGTGGCGCTTAATATTTATTCCAAAGCTGATATTAATGCGCCCATTGAAAATTTAACGGCTTATGTATACAGGTCAGTAAAAAATAAAATTATTGATATCAGGAGAAAACGAAAGGGAAGCATGTCAATTGAGGACTTAGATAATAAAAGAGATAAAAGTATATTAACGGAGACAGATTCAGGCGTGGAAGAGGACTTCTATAGAGATGAAAATGTACAAAAGAAAATGATGGAAGCTATGGATAAATTAAAATCAGCAGAGAGGGATATAATTATTGAAACAGAATTTAACGAAAGGTCATTTAATGATCTATCCACAGAATGGAACACTCCTGTTGGAACTTTGCTTGCTCGTAAACACAGGGCTTTGGGCAAACTGCAAAAGGAATTACAAAACGAGAAAAAGAAGTATAATCTTTAAAACTATAATAAAATGGTAGCACATATTTTTCAGAGAAACGGTGAATCCAGGGTTGTTTATATCCTTAGAGTTATAGGTTTAACAATCCTTGGCATAATTGGAGCAGTAGCAATAGCACTATTATTTGGTTATGTTGTTGTCTGGCTATGGAACTGGCTGATGCCGGAACTTTTTGGATTAACGACAATCACATTCTGGCAGGCAGTCGTGATGATTATTCTGGCCAGGATAATCTTCGGCGGATTTAGACATCCGCGCAGGGAGCATCCTCGGGATAAATTTATGAGCAGAAAGAAAAGATTCTTTAGATGGCATCCTTCCGATAAAAAATGGAAATACTATTGTGATTACTGGAAGGAAGAGGGAGAAGAGTCTTTTAATGATTATGTAAGGAAAAAGGAAGAGGAATAACCGGCTGCAGTATACCTATAAATTATTCCTTGATATACCATATTCCTTTTCAATTGTTTTGTCACCTATTGGTTCAACATGTATGGTAACATCAAACAGGTGGTCTATTTTTGACCTTATACTTTCTTCTACCTTATTGGAGAGTTCATGGGCTTCCTTTAAACTCATATTACCATCTACTTCAATATCTGCCCCTATTTTTAATTTATGACCAACATTCCTCACCACAACCCGGTGAGGATTTTTTACTCCTTCAACTGAGTCAATAGCTCTGAATATAGTATTGTAAATTTTATTATCTTTTGTTCCGTCCATCAGTTCAACATTCGTTTTAAGAAAAATCTGAACGGCAACTTTTATGATCCAGGCACTGACAACTAAGGCGGCAATGGAATCTATAACAGGCATTTTAAATAAATGAGTAAAAACCAGCCCGACAAGCACCGATAAAGAAATTAAAATATCATTTTGCATATTCTTTGCATTGGCTCTTAGCATTTCGCTACTTACACGGTTGCCTATTTTAAACTGGTGGTATGATAAAAAAGCCTTGCCGATTATTGATATTACTGTTACATATATTGCAATTTTTAATGGAAGTTCTGCAAGGGTACCTTTTATTATTTTTTGTACAGATATTATAGCCAGTTGAATACCGGCTGCAAAGATTATCAGCGCCAATAATCCTGTAGCAATAGTCTCTGCTTTTGCATAACCATAAGGATATTTTTTATTAGGTGGCCTTGATAATACATTTGCCGTTATAAGAGTGATAACTGAAGTTATTATGTCCTCCATGGAATCGATACCATCTGCAACAACGGCAAGACTTCCTGCTATCAGGCCAACTACTACTTTAAGTATTGCTAAAAAAGCATTACCAATAATGGCAGTCAGCGATGCTTTTTTAATTTCTTTTACCCTCGATTCCATTCAGGTTCCGGATAAATAAAATTTGAAGATAATATAAAGTTAATAAACATCTGTCATAACCTCTACAATTCTTATATCAGTTCAATGATACTCAATAATGCCATTTAATACGATTCCCTGCAAAAACTAACTGGTCAATAAAATTCTTTTGTAAATTTATAGGGCAGTGTTTGTAAAAGAATTTAAAATTTTAAACATATGAAAGATTCTGTAAATCTAAAATGGATCAATAATCTGGCATTTGAAGCAGAAGTTGACGGACATAAAATGATTATAGATGCAAAACCTGAAGTTGGCGGGACTGATAAGGGCCCGCGTCCCAAACCTTTGATGATGGTTGCATTAGGTGGATGCACAGGAATGGATGTTGCTTCACTGTTAAAAAAGATGAGGGTCGAGGTTGATGAGCTGAACATAAAAATTGAAGGGGATATTACAGAAGAACACCCAAAACATTTTGCGGGTATGCATATTATATATGAATTCAAGGGCAAGGATTTGCCTCTGGAGAAGCTTGAAAAAGCAATTGACTTGTCCCAGAAGAAATATTGCGGTGTTAGCGAATCATACAGGAAAGCCATGAAGCTGACATATGAAATCAGGATTGTATGATTTATTTTCTTTAGTTTTTCCGCAAATATGTCCGGCTTGCGGCAATGTTCTTTATATACAGGAGAATTCAATATGCACTAAATGTCTTTATGAACTTCCAAAAACCAATTTTCATTTAGATAAAGACAACGAAGTTGCCCGGCTATTTTGGGGAAGAGTCAGGCTGGATGCTGCAGCATCATACTATTATTATTACAAAGGCAGCAGGTTTCAGAATATTATTCATCAATTTAAGTACAGGGGACAGAAACATATAGGCTATTATCTGGGAAAATTGTTTGGCTCAGATTTAATAAATACTCCATTCTGTGAGGCCGAAATAATTCATCCTGTTCCATTACATTATAAAAAATTAAAAAGGAGAGGTTATAATCAGAGTGAATTTGTAGCACGTGGAATCTCAGAGAGTCTGAAAAAACCGGTTATTACTGATGCAATATGCAGGGCAACAGATGTTGAATCACAAACAATTAAAAACAGGTATGAAAGATGGATAAATGTTGAAGGAGTTTTTAAAATCAAGTATTTTAACAAACTGAAAAACAGGCATATACTACTTGTTGATGATGTGGTGACCACCGGCTCAACACTTGAAGCCTGTGCATCAGAAATTTTAAAACTGAATAATACAAAGGTTAGTGTGGCTACACTGGCATATGCAAAGGCAGGATAAAATATTTTCCGGTCATTCAGTTTTCCAGGTTATATCAACATCCCAGTTGGATCGGACGTTAATATCACCTTTATAGTAGAATACTTTCTCAGGCTGGATCTTTTTCAAATATTTTCCCGTATCCCATTTACGGTTATCATTATTATCATAAATAACTTTTAGCATGTATTTCTTTGGATGAAGAAAATCAAATACAACATTATCATTTTTAGAGATAAATTTTTCTTTAACAAGATCTTCCTTTTCTGTGAGCAACTGTACTATTAAAGGAGTGCTGACATTTTCAAGATTTAATAATATATTTCCATAATAGTCAGCCTTTTGTGTTCTAAAATCCATTAATACAGTGTCATTTGAAAAACCATAAATATCTGTAAATGCGCCAGGCTCAACTATTAATTTATATTTCATATTTTCCTCCCACTGTGTAGTGATATTGAACATTCTGAGTTTTACCGTGTCCTTTGTTAATATAAAAGGTTGAGTTATCTCCAGAGTATCTTCAATTTTATAAAATTTTATAAGTGAAGAATTATATTCAATAACAGGTTTTTCTGAATTAATCCGGATATATTTGTTTAAATCGACTGTTGCCCTGTTTTTAATGTTAAAGTCAAGCTTTAAATATTTTTCTTCTTCGATACTTTGTTCAGCCTCTTTACTTTTTCTTCCAGGTGGTTTTTTTTCTTTCCTTTCACGGTATTTTAAGATGATCGTATCAGTTTGTGTAATATAATTATTCAATGTATCAACTGTCGTATATTTTAACTGTAAGGAAATTGTATCCATATTACTAATTAAGCTGTCTGTTATCCAATATATTATAGTATCGTTATTACTTGATACTTCTTTAATAAACCAGTTATTGTCGTAAGAAAAGTTCAGTGGTTTTATAAACAGGCTGTCGTATAAGGGCCTTTTGAAAGTAAATAAAATTTTTTCTTTTGTCTCCCTTTCTTCTTCTGTCAGATATTGATATTCACTTTCTTCTTCAAAGAGATATAAATTAACATGCAGTGCATATTTTAACTTTTCTTCAATCTTTAATGTATCCCCTGTTATTGAGTCTGTGACTAATCCGGCAAGTATTGAATCATTTGCGATGCTATCTATTGAGATTAAGGAGTCAGCCAGGTAGTAGTAAGTTGTCTCAACCAGTTCCGGAGTGATCACAAATGAAGAATCAATAAATGCAACTTTTTCATTACCTGAGTCAAATAATAAATTTGAGTTAGCATCTTTCAGGGCAAAAATTTTAAATGTATCTGATTTTATGTTATTTACAGCAAACGTGCCGTCCTTTTTTGTTTTTCCAATAAAGGAGGGCATCTCAAGATAGGGAGCAGAATCACTTAAATTCTCATAAAGCATAATGTAAACCGGTTCTTCTTCCGGTTTTAAATTGAAAGCATTGACCAGTTTTCCTGTCACAGACATTGAATCAACATAACTCCCTGTTGATACAACAAATTCAAAGTCAGGCAGAACATTTCCTTCGTTATTATCTGCAATAGCATTTCCAAAGTATAATGTATAAGTTGTATTGTCTCTTAATTCATTATTTAAATCGATAACAAGACTTTTACCCTTAAGCCTGGTCAACGGTCTTTCCTCAAGCGGTGGAGAAATTAATAGTTCTTGATAAATATTTTTAAGTTGTATGAATTCATTAAATTTTACTTCTATTTTTTTGCCTGTAAATGCAGTTGAATAATTATCAGGCTCGCTTTCAACCATCTCTGGCGGGGTCTCATCCTTTGGCCCGCCTGTTGGAGATCCTATCTTGGCGCAACCATATATTATTACCAGTAAGCTAACAAGTATATACTTAGTTATATCTTTTACCAAAACACGTTTTTTATATTATTTATAGAATAACAAACTTACAAACTTAGAAATTATTTTAAAACCCGGGATTTAATTCAAACTGTCAGTAAATTTTGATATTAGTGTGATGCTTTAGCTTTTCCCTTAATTTTTAAGTAATTTGTACAGCTATATTCTTTTGTTTATTAGTTTTGTAATGACTTAATCTTAAAATAATGATAACAAATTTTATAATTTGGAATGTAAAACCTCAAATTGTTGATTTTGGGAGTTTTGAATTAAGATACTACTCATTGTTATTTGT
>CP070654.1:258742-269327 GCA_020354785.1 Bacteroidales bacterium | reverse complement strand
CCGTGAAACATATAATAACCGATACCGTTTGTGCCGCTTCCAAGGAATCTTGTTATCAGGGCATCCAGACTTTGAGGAGGTACTATGGGTCTGCGGTTATACCTTACCATTATACCCCCGCTAATTTCGGCTGCAAAGTAAGGGTAATCTAGCGGTTTGTAACGTACGGGAGGATAATCGGGATTATTATGCAAATCAGTAAACAAGTATAAAGGGGAAAGCCTGCTTGACGCCCAGGTTGGATAGGCATAAGCTCCCGTGACCGGCATACATTCGTTTTCTATTATTGCCGCGTTTCCCCATCCGGTTGCAGTATATACAGGTACCTTAAGTCCTGCCTGAACAGCTATAGATTTAAGTACCTTCATATGTTCATTTCCCAGATGAGCATATGGATTTTTCGATACTGCAGAACCAGCTCCTTCAGCCGTAATTTCACGATCACGTCCGGATGATGTGAAGTCATACGGCTGGTCAGGGTATGTGAGGCCCCATGGAGCAGCAGAGTGCTGGTACTCATTTTCAAGCTGAATGGCAAAAACCGGTCCGCCATCGTCAAACAGCAGGTCCTTTAGCTGCAGGCTGATTTGCCTGTATAAGCGTTCAACATAACTCAAGTATTCAGGATCGTTTGAACGTATATTCAGCGGTTTACCCAGCAGCCAGTCAGGTAATCCTCCATTACGTATTTCACCATGACAGAACGGACCAATCCTGACAATAACCTTAAGCCCTTTTTGACCACATAGTTCCACGAATTTCCGGAGATTTTTATCACCTGACCAGTCAAATTTTCCTTCTTTTTCTTCATGGATTATCCAGAATACATAAGTTGCAATAACATTAATCCCGCCTGCCTTCATTTTGCGAATCGACTCATCCCAGTATTTTTCCGGATAGCGTGAAAAATGAAATTCTCCGGTAACCGGAATTACCGGCTTATCATTGATTAATAAATAGTAATTGTTGACTGAAATTTTCTCCCCTTTATAATTTTTACCGCCTAACTTTAAATGACCTGAATACACTTCTTTGTCCGCCCCTGTAATATCAATCCTGTATTGTTGTATTTCCTCTGAGGTTTGAGAAAAACCGTCTACCTTAAGGACAATTAAAATAAGAAATACAAAAACCTGCTTTGTGTTCTTAATAATCACAATTAGTATTTATCACTTTATAAAATTTCTTAATCCAGAAGAATTTTTTCAAAGACTATGTTATTACTATAACAGACCTTAAGTATATATAATCCTGAAGGAATAGTAGTAACTTCTATCACAACCTCTTTTCCATAATTATCATCCCTGAGCTTTTTTATAACCCTGCCTGTGAGATCTACTAATTCTACTGATATGTTTTCAACTAATGCTGAGAAATTTACATGTATATAGTCATTGCCCGGATTTGGAAAAACCTCAACAGTTGCTTTGCCCGTATTTTCCGGAATATTTTCCCGGTTATCAGTAGTAATATCAACAGTTTCACAGCTGCCCCATACAACAGCTGCTATAGTATCTTTGCCAGGTACTAATATAGCCCTGTCTCCTGCCCATCCTATTAATTCTGCCGATAAGTCACATTCATCCGGCACTGTCTCCCTGTAATCCTGATAATTATCCCATGTTCTTGTTGTAAGGTAATAATAAGCATGTGCATCTCCCTCAGTCAGGATAGTACTCCAGTAATAAAGTCCGTTTCCGATATTTGTCATCCTTGTAATATCCCAGTCGTTCATCTGGCCGACTATGTAAACTCCTCTTGACACATCCTGGCCGGTCATATCAACAATAAATGTGACATTCACATCCGATGGCGCGTCACCAGATTGACATGAGCCCCACTTAAAAGTATAAACCGTATCATTCTGTCCTATTTTATATCCCCTGTCGCTATCCCACCAGGTTGCACACTCCTGTGGAACTGATTCCCTGGCCTCCCACAAAGTGTCATTTAAAAAATAATATGCTCCCGAATCCCCAGGTGCCAGATATGTAAAATAACTATAAACATCTAATCCCTCATTGGCCATAGGTAGTATTTTCCAGCTCTCGCCTGTCCATGAACCTGTGATATAGACACCTTTTGACACATCCTGGCCCGCCATATCAACCTTAAATGTTACCTTTATTGCATCAGGATCTTCATAAAAATGACTCTCAGTCCATCTCCCTCCACCGTTCTCCATAAAATTGTTGCTGTCAGGATCAAAGAACACAACATGGTCGTGCGATGAGCCCTGGCCCCATGGAGTACGGCAGGGTGTAGAAACCCATGCCGGCTCCCAGAAAATCACACCCGTGCCTCCGGCTTTCATCACGCTCCTTGTATAATCAACCATATATTCCAGTTGTTTCTCAGGAATCACAGGTAAATATTCAGGATCAGGTTCGGTAATTATATTGCCCATTCCGTCAAAATTCTGTGTGGTCCATAAGTAGCCGCATTCTACCGGCATTACTTCATATCCGGGAAAGGAAGCCACCATATCTTCAACCACCTGACCCAGATATTCTATACTTTCTCCATGCCACGCATAGTAATATGAGAAGCCTATAATATCAAAGTCAGTGACCCCCCTATCTATAATGTTATTGAACCACCAGTCCATTCCCAGGCCTGCATAGTGAAGCACAATTTTAGGCTTAATTGTTGTAGTATCACTTACATCACGCACAGCCTGAATCCCAGCATTGAACAGCTGGGCATGCCTGTTCCAGTCTGAGCTCACACTACCACCTGCCGAGTAATCAGGATTTAATATGGTGTGCTTTAATATACCGCTGTTAGTCTCATTCCCTATTTGCACCAGTTCCGGCATAAGCGTGTCTTCTTCAAGAGCTGTCAATACATCAGCTACGTATTTATATACCGAATCTGCAAGAGCTGAAACATCAGTGGCAACATCGACCCACCGGGAAGGGATTATCTGCTTGCCGGGATCCGCCCAGAAGTCCGACATGTGAAAATCCAGTAAAACCTCCATTCCTGCTGCTTTTGACCTGGCAATAGTCTCCCTGACATCTTCAAAATCGCTGTATTGGTTTTTAACACCATCAGGCTGTTCCAGTGAGTTTTGCCAGGTCGGATCAACCCATAATCTCACCCTTACCAGGTTAGTTCCATGATCGGCAAATATCTGGTAGACGTCTTTGGGTACCATATTCTCTTTAAATACAGCACCGCAATCTTCCATCTGGTTTGCATATGAAAGGTCATTACCAAAATAAAAGGTCTGGCAAAAAGAACTCAGACTGAAAGAGAAAATAATAGCTGCTGACAAATATCTCATATATCCTTATTTAGCTGATTATTTACCAAATAAAAATTACTGAACTTCCGATCTGGTCGGAATGATCCCTTAATATAGGTAATCTAATTAAAAAAGAAATCAAGAAAAAAAAGGAGATACTCATGGGTATCTCCTTATGTAGCCTATTTAATAATTAATTTTCTTATATCTGAAAATTCATTATTATATACCTTAATGAAGTAAACACCTTCAGGAAGTACGTTTGTTTCCAGCCTCACTTCAGTTGCACTTATAAAAGACTTATTGACATTCAGCACTTTACCTGATATGTCAATTACATTGATAGAGAACAGGTTCTGTGATTCGGGAACAACAAGTGTTACGTCTTCTGCTGACGGATTAGGATATAGTCTGATATTAACATTTCCTGATGCATAAGCTTTAACAGAAGAGACACCTCCCCAGGTATCACAACTCCCCCATACATTTCTTATTACCGTATCCTGCGGAGGAACTACAAAGCCTCTATCACCTTCCCAGCCTGCCAGTTCAGCTGAGTAATCACATTCTGCAGGCACTTCTTCCCTGAAATCAAGATAATTATCCCAGCTGGGAGTAAGAAGAAAATAATAGACAAGTGAATCTCCGGGAGCCCATGTTGTATCCCAGCTATAGATCATGTCTCCTTCATCTGTCATTTGCCTGATATTCCAGTCACCGCCTCCTACTTCAGCCTGTGTTAAGTGTCCGGTTATATACACTCCCTGAGAGACATCCTGGCCCGTTACATCAACTTTCAGAGTAATATTTCCACAGAAAGCTGGCAGTGATGCTAAGATTAACAAAAGTGTAAAAAGTTTTTTCATGATTTTAAATTTTAGAAGTTAATAAATAATAAATTTATATGAATTTAATTTTAGTTAACATATCCCGGGTTCTGTACTATTGTACCGCCTCCTTCTATTATTACATCAATAGGTATAGGGAAAAGAACCTGGTGGTCCTCTGCATTAGTAATGCCGCGGTCACGGGCATATTGAATAAATTTGCCGTGACGGATAAGATCCTGTCTCCGGACACCTTCAGAGAACAATTCCCTTCCGCGTTCATCCAGAATTGAATCCCTGAACTGTTCCTGGGTTAGTCCGCTCCATTCAGGAACCATTGCCCGGGCTCTCACCTGGTTCACATATTGATATGCATCAGCAGGTCCGCGCTGCTCATTTATCGCCTCTGCAACGGAGAGCAATACTTCGGCATACCTGAAAACTACCCAGTCATAAGGATAATCGGGTCCACCGTCCCCTGGTTCTATCTGGGTATATTTAAGCGGGATGGCGCCAAACTGGCCCAGGTCTGTATCGACATTAGCCCTGGTTATCGTATCCCCGTTTCTACTGACATACTCAGCTATTATAACTGATTTACGGTCATCACCTGCAGAGAATTTGTCATAAAAATCCCACGGCATAGAATACATATACCAGCCTGCACCCCTTTCAATTTTTACCGTATCATTGTTTGCATCAATACAAAATCCTATTGCTATACCGGCAGGAAAAAGATGGTGCATATACCAGTTTGGTGAAGCATCACTGCAGGGAACAGCATATATAATCTCATTATTTGCTGTCTTTGTAAAAACTTCCCGGTATTTGGGTTCTAAGGCATATCCCATATTCATTAAATCCATTCCAACAGCTTCAGCATCCGCCCATCTCTTTTTGTGCATGTATAGCCTTAAAAGAAGCATCCTGGCAACTCCCCGTGATACCCTGCCCCAGTTTGCACCGTCACCATTATATTTATCAGGCAGTTCAGTTTCATCCATAGCCAGGGCATCCAGCAGATCCTGTTCGATTGCGCTACAGTATGCCTCGTCTGAAAGCCGGGGAATAATTTCAGTATCACTTAGTGTTTCAGGATCAAGTTTTACGTTAAGCGGTCCGAAGAAGTCATATAATACATACATTAACCATGCCCTTAAAATCTTTGCCTGGGCTATATACCTGTTTTTCACAATTTCATTTGCATCTGACTTTGAAATCTTGTCGATAACGTCTGTTGCCCGGGCCACAAAACGTATTTTAGCATATGTGGAAGACCAGACATCATATGAATATGTTGAAGGTCCCCAGGTAAAATTCAGGAGATCTGCATCATCTGCACCATATATTTCGTCCGATGTAATTTCGGAACGCATCAGATATGTACGGTTATTGGCATTATATAAAGCAGCATACCATTCATCATCTCCCGGATCAGTATCACCCCAGTGAGCAGTAAAGGGATTGTAAATAGCTATTAAAGCTGCATTAAAATCCCCCTCGGTCTCAAAAAAGTTGTCAACTGTCAGGTCCTGGTAAAACTTCGGCTCAAGTTCTTTCTCACAACCGGGAAATAGCAAAATACCTGCCAGTATTGTTATTAAACCTATATATATAATCTTGTTATTCATAGTTATAAGCTTTTAATTTTTAAAATGTAACATCAATCCCAAAAGTCGTAGACATTGCCTGAGGATATGGATTCGCATCTGCGTATTCAGGATCAAAACCTTCATATTCTGTGAATACGGCAACGTTTTCAAGGTTAACATATATACGTGCTGATGCAACTTGCTTAATAAATTTCTGTGTCGGTATAGTATATCCCAGAGAAATATTTTTTAACCTTACAAAACTTGCATCTCTTAAATAATAGTCAGAACTAATCGCATAATAGTCACCTGAGAATATATCGTAGTCGGTGTCCAAATGATTATTTGATGCGGGATTATTTCCTGAATAAGGATTAGATGCCACGCCCGGATATATACCATCCGGATTGTCCGTACTCCATACATCCTTTACAGTTGTCAGAACATTATTAGGATTATTCTGTGAAATGCCGTATGCTGTGCTTCCGGTATACGCACTTGCTCCTCCCGGTGCATATCCGAACAGAGCCTTCTTTTTAAGAATCCCGTAAAAGTAAATATTAAGATCAAAGCCTTTAAAGGTAAATGTATTTCCAAGTCCGAAACTCCATTTCGGGTCAAGGTTTCCAAGTTTAACAACATCCTCGATATTCAATGTTGAGTCATTATTCTGGTCTACATAAATAACATTTCCAACAAAAGCATTAGGCATATAATGAGGCCTGTCTTCTTCGCTTTTTATTATGCCGTTTGTTTCCCACCCGTAGATTGCCCTGATTTCATCGTCTTCTTCAATATATTCGGCCAGTTCAACTTCAGGATTCCTTTCAATCCAGTAAGCCTTATAGGTGGAAATATTGAAATCAGTAGTCCATTTAAATTCAGAACCGACAATATTCGTTGTTGCCAGAGTAAGTTCATAACCAACGGCTTTTGTTGATCCTACATTAGCCGCTACAAGGCCCACTGCATTATTTCTTGGAAGCTGATTGAAGTCCAAGAGGTCTTTTGCGGTTTTTTCATAATATTCAAATGAAGCATTAAAGCGGTTCTGAAATAATCCCAGATCCATCCCTAAATTCAACGTATAATCAGTCTCCCAGGAAAGCTCTTTATTTTCAACCTGTGCAAGTGTAACACCATTATAATAAGTAGAACCGATTAAATACGAAAGTCCTGCGCTGTAAAGCTGTAAAGAATTACCGACCAGTACACTTTCGTTACCTGATGAACCGTAGCCGGCCCTGATTTTAAGATTTGATATTACTGGTACATTACTCATAAACTCTTCATGGCTCACTTTCCATGCTCCCGAAATACCCGGGAAGAAACCATATTTTTTATCTTCTGCAAAAATGCTTGAGCCGTCTCTTCTTCCAACTAAAGATATTATGTATTTATCTTTAAGAGAATAGTTAATTCTGAAAAACTGTGAAATTTTAGTACGTTCACTTTTATGAGAATCCAGCCTGCTTGTTTCCTTGTTGCTGGCTATCTGCACATTATTCTCTTCAAATGCATCAGTAAAGAAATCCCTGCCTACAAGGAAGAAACCGTCATTCAGTGTTTTATAGTACCCGGCACCGGCAACAACAGTAATATTGCTATTTGCAAATGCTTTATTATAAGTAAGATATGCCTCTGAAGAAAGGTTGTCGGTCCGGTTATTAGCCAACTGCGCCATGCCGTCAGGCAGATTGTACCTCTGTGCTTTGACAGGCAAATAAAAATTACGGTTGGAAGTCTGCCTGTCAAGCCCTCCAATAAGATTAAGTGACAAATCTTCAATTATCTTCACTTCGATAGAAGGAATTATGTCAAGCCTGGTAGTTCGTATTTTATCTTTAACTATCAGGAAGGCGGCAGGATTCATGATCTGCCTGTCGTAAGAATAGGTATAATTTCCTTCTTCATCAAATACGTCAACTGTCGGCGCAAAAGAATAGGCAGCCTGAAGCATATTATATTTTTCCAGTCCGCCTGAATTTGAACCTGTAGATACGTTATCACTGTTAATCTGGCTAAGGTTTAAATTCAATTTGAAATTAATTCTTTCTGACACTTTCTGATCAAGGTTAATACGTCCGCTATATCTTATAAAATCAGAGTTTTTGAGTATAGCCTGATTATCATAATAATTAAAAGAAGCATATACTACTGTACTTTCAGAACCACCGCTTACTGAAATATTGTGCTCCTGGATGCTGCCATCCCTCAGCAAAAAGTCAAGCCAGTCGGTTCCTTCTCCTATAGTATCTATTTCCTCCTGTGTAAATCGGGGAGTAAATACATCTGCAGGGGTAGTTCCGTATGGATCGATGCGGTAATCGAACAAGTGTTTTTCAAGGGATAGCCGGTTGTGCTGTTCCATAAATTCTGTTGCATTAAGATAGTCAAAGTAATCTTTCGGTTTTTGAATAGTATAGCTGCCTCTGTATTCAACACGGGCTTTTCCTGCTTTTCCCTTTTTGGTAGTAATCAATATTACACCGTTTGCTGCAGATGAGCCGTAAATTGCTGTGGCACTGGCGTCTTTCAGAATATCAATTGATTCGATGTCAGCAGGATTAATAGTATTCAGCGGACTACGCTCAATACCTCCGTAATATCCAAGGTCGTCATCATGAATCCCCCATTCAATCCTATCGTTATCCGTAATTGGTATTCCATCGATAACATACAGTGGCGCATTATCTCCGTTTGGAGAAATTGCACCGCGGATGTTAACATCAACTTTTCCTCCAGGCTGGGCACTGAATACCCTCAAATTTAAACCGGCTGCCTTACCCTGTAACAGATTATCAATTGATACAGCAGTGGAGACAGGCAGATCTTCAGCCCTGACACTTGAAACTGCCCCGGTTATATCTGATCTGGGAATGGTCCCGTATCCTACAACCACAACCTCCTCCAGTCTTGCTATATCAGGCACAAGGCTGATGTCTATTGTTGTTTGATTACCAACAGTTATTTCTTCTGAAAGGTAACCAATATAAGAGAACTGCAGAATGCTTTCTGCATCCGGCACGGTAATTATATAATTACCTTCCACGTCCGTCACTGTTCCGGTGGTTGTTCCTTTAATAACAACATTTACTCCGGGCATTCCTGTGCCATCTTCACCCACTACCTTACCCGTTATTTCAACTTGCTGAGATAACAGGGACGGAACGCTAAAAATCAAAATGAAAATAAAAAAACATAAAATCTTTCTCATAGGTTTGGTTTGTTTATAAGTTAGTTTTTAACTGTCATTATCTGTCGATTAATAGAATTACAAGTGAAAAAATAATGACCAGGATTATCAGCAATAAAAGAACAACTTCCTTTAAAAGAAAAGGAGTCTTCTTAAGTTTCTTATCATAATGATTATGATTTGTATTCTTAATAGGTTTCATAAGTTCACAGTAGCTTTAAAATTTCAGTACATAGCAGAACTTGCATGTGTAACAGCAATTGTTACATTATTGAGCTTATTAGTAGAAACTGTTTGCGAAATGGTTGTTAGTAAACAGGTGTAGATTTTTTCTCATATGGTTTTATTTTAGGTTAATATTTATTACTGATTATTATTAATGACGAATTTATCCCAATTATTTACCAGGCTTGGAATGAAATCAATCACATTGAAAAATAAATCTTACCACTAAGGCAATAAATCTTACATGGAATAATAGAAATAGAACATGGAGGGGGGTGTTTTATTTAGCATTTTGCTTGGAGACGAACTCTTTAGGTGAGAATCCGAATTCCTCGTGGAAGCATTTTGCAAAGTAGGAATGGTTTGAAAAGCCGACTTCATACATGACTTCAGAAATTGTTCCCTGCTTTGTTGATAAAAACTCTGCTGCCTTTTTTAATCTTGCCTTACGTATTAATTCATTTGGTGATAAGTCTGTTAATGATTTTATTTTTCTGTATAGATGAGTTGTACTGATTCCTACCTCATTACTGAGTGTCTCCACGTTTAATTCAGGTTCTGAGATGTTCTTTTCAATATAATCCATAACCTTTTTCAGAAATTTCTCATCTATGGATGGAAGACCGGATGTATCGGGTTTATGGTATAATTCTTTCTGAAAATGCATCTTTAGTTGCTTGCGCTGTTCTATCAGTTTTTCAATACTAACTACCAAATGTTCGGGGTGAAAAGGCTTGGAGATATATGAGTCGGCCCCTGTTGATAGTCCTTTAATTCTATCTTCAATAGAAGTAAGTGCAGTTAACAGAATTACAGGTATATGACTTATCCGGATATCGGTTTTTATTTTCTGGCATAATTCCAGACCACTCATTCCGGGCATCATAATATCCAGAATTATCAACTCAGGTTCTTCTTTTATTACTAGTTCAAGACCTTTCTCGCAACTGCTGGTAGTTAATATCCAGTATTTATCTTCCAGAAGATTTCCTACATATTTTACAAGCTCCAGGTCATCTTCTATAATCAGAATCACTGGTGCATCAGGAATTTCCGGTTCTTTGAATTCAACTGAAGATATATCCTCGTCTATGAGAATTACCTCGGTTTCTTCTTCAATAAAGCCCGGGATAATCTGTCTGGCTTCAGCTGTTTCCTCATCATCAATGAATTCTTTTTTATTAAAAAATGATTCATGAACAGGTAATTTAACTTTGAAATCAGTTCCTACTCCCTGTTCGCTTTCAACTGATATCTCACCATGATGTATATCAACAAGGTCTTTACAAAGGGCCAGGCCTATCCCGGTTCCCCTTTTTTGCTCCTCTGATTCCCTTATTTGATAAAAGCGCTTAAATAAAGTATCTATCCTTTCTTTTGAAATACCTATCCCGGTATCAGAAACCTTCAGCTGCAAATATTTCTCATCTTTTTGATTTGGAATTACTTTTTCTCCGCTCTCATTTATAAACTTTAATGAAAGCTGTATCTTCCC
>CP070654.1:247162-258642 GCA_020354785.1 Bacteroidales bacterium | reverse complement strand
TTCACAATACCTGATAGTTAAAAAGTTGTCAATGATACATAAAAATGTATGTGTTGTAGGAGATGATGCCCAGAGCATTTATTCATTCAGGGGAGCCAAAATTGAAAATATTCTGAACTTCAAAAATGACTATGCTAAATACAGACTTTTTAAACTTGAGAGGAATTATCGTTCTACAAAAACAATTGTGTCAGCAGCTAACAGCATAATTGCCAAGAATAAAGAGCAGATACATAAAAAAATATGGTCTGATAATGATACAGGTGAAAAAATTAAAATAATTAGAATCCTGACCGATACCGAGGAAGGCTTTTATGTCTCAAATTCTATACTTGACACTGCATTAAGCGAGCAGGAGCAGTATAGTGAATTTGCTGTATTATACAGGACAAATGCACAATCGAGAATATTTGAAGAAGCTCTGAGAAAAAGAAATATACCTTATAAAGTATATGGCAGTATATCTTTTTATGAGAGAAAGGAAATTAAGGACGCACTGGCATATTTACGATTAACTGTAAATCAGTACGACAATGAGGCTTTAAAAAGAATAATAAACTATCCTGCACGCGGACTTGGCAAAGTGACGCTTGGAAAACTCGAAGATCAGGCAAATAAGAACGGAAAGAGTATCTGGGAAATTATCCTTAAACTGGATAAAGAAAATTCAGGATTTAATTCAGGCATCCTGGCCAGGCTTAAATCATTTGAAAGTATTATTTCAGATTTTAGTTCAAAACTGGAAAGTCATAATGCTTATGAACTGGCCAGATACATACTTGCAAATACAGGTATTTTAAAGGATTTGTATGATGGTGATACACCTGACGAAATAAGCAAATATGAAAATATTGAAGAGCTGTTAAATGGAATCAGGGAATTTACAGAAGAAAATAAAGAGGATATTACACTGGATAAATACCTGCAGAACGTATCACTGTTAACAGATATGGACAATGAGAAGAAAGAAGACAGGAATAAAGTTACTATAATGACAATTCATTCGGCTAAAGGACTGGAATTTAATAATATTTACATTGCAGGAGTCGAAGAAGATCTGCTCCCTTCAAGATTGTCACTGGATTCTCCAAAAGATCTGGAAGAAGAAAGAAGGTTATTTTACGTTGCAGTAACACGAGCCAGAAAGAGAGTAATATTAACGTATGCACAGTCGAGGTACAGATGGGGTTCTCCGGTAGATTGTTCACCAAGCAGATTTATAAAAGACATAGATGAAAAATATGTTGATCATGCTCAGGAAAAGGAGTCAGTTACCGGCATTACAAATTATGAAGATCATATAAGGGACGCTGATACCCATAAATTATCAAGTAAACAATTAAGAGGGGAATACAGGAATAACCATATTAATGCAGGCAATCGCAGGTTTGTAAAACTGACAGATTCAGCTGTCTTTAATAACAGCAAGTCCGAAAATGCTGACAGGAATTTTAAGTCTGATGATCCTGAGAAAATTCAATCAGGTATGAAAGTTGAACACCAGCGCTTTGGCGTTGGCAAAGTAGTTCACATTGAGGGAGTATTTCCAAACAGAAAGGCTACAGTATTGTTTCATGAATCCGGACAAAAAAAACAGTTACTGTTAAAATTTGCCAAACTTAAAATTGTAAGTTCATTATAGCGTTATGTATCTGCAAAGTAAAACTGAATTTTTAAGAATAATGGATTATATCTTTGATAGATAAATAATTTTCCATTAGTTTTGTGAAAAAAGAAATTATGAGCTACGATTACAATTCAAGCAGAAACAGGTTAAAGCTGCCGGAATATGGAAGGAATATACAGAAGATGGTTGAGTTCTTAATGACTGTTGAGGACCGTGATAAACGAAACAAACTTGCATATGCAGTCATTTCAGTTATGGGCAATATGAATCCTCACTTGAGAGATATAAGTGATTTTAAACATAAATTATGGGATCATCTTTCTATAATGTCAGAATTCAAACTCGATATTGATTCTCCATATAAGAAACCGGAGCCTAAAGTATTTAATGAAAAGCCGAAGAGTATTGGGTATAAAGCAAATGAAATAAAATATAAGCATTATGGCAGAACACTTGAAATACTGATTGATGCAGCCTCAAAATACCCTGAAGGAGAGGAAAAAGAGCAACTTATAAAAGTTATTGCCAATCATATGAAGAAATCATATCTTACATGGAATAGAGAAGTAGTTAACGACGGAGAAATATTTAAGGATTTAAGAGAACTTTCAGGTGGTAAATTATCAATCGGTGAAGATATTAAGCTTAATGATACCAGAGAAATACTTTCTAAAAATAAAAGAAAGAGAATCACAAGAAAAAAATAATATTTATTTGCCTTCAGTTATTAAATGAGTTCCTTTAAAATAAAAGGAGGTAGCAGATTAAGAGGTGAAATAATACCTCAGGGATCAAAAAATGAAGCGTTACAAGTGATATGTGCTACTTTACTAACCTCCGAAAAAGTAATTATAAAAAATATTCCCGATATTATTGATGTAAATAATCTGATTGATTTGATGAGAGGATTAGGTGTTGAAGTAAACCGGATTAATAATTCTGATTATTCACTTTGTGCAGGAGACATTAACATAGATTACCTTCTGACTGAAGAGTTTATAAATAAAAGCGCAAGTCTTCGCGGTTCATTAATGCTAATAGGTCCACTCATAGCCAGATTTGGGAAAGGATATATTCCCCGGCCCGGAGGAGATAAAATAGGAAGGAGACGAGTGGATACCCATATTAACGGATTCATAAAGCTAGGAGCAAAGTTTGATTATAATGCCAGGGAAGATTTCTATAAAATAGAAGCTCAGCATCTTCAGGGTTGTTATCTTTTGCTTGAGGAAGCATCAGTGACAGGTACTGCTAATATTATAATGGCTGCCGTATTGGCAAAAGGTAAATCAACAATTTACCATGCAGCATGTGAACCATATATTCAACAATTGTGCAGGATGCTGAATATTATGGGGGCAAAAATATCAGGTATTGGTTCAAACTTACTGACAATTGAGGGGGTTTCTGAGTTAGCAGGATGTGAACATACTCTTCTGCCGGATATGATCGAGGTTGGAAGCTTTATTGGATTAGCTGCAATGACAAAGAGTGAAATATTAATAAAAGATGTATCATATAAGGATTTGGGAATAATTCCATATTCATTCAGCCGGTTAGGAATTAAGTTTGAAAGAATAAATGATGACATCTTTGTGCCTGAACAACATCACTATGAAATTGAAACCTTTATAGATGGATCAATTATGACAATTGATGATGCTCCATGGCCGGGCCTTACTCCTGATTTATTAAGTGTAATTCTTGTAGTTGCAACGCAAGCCAAGGGAAGTATACTGATTCATCAGAAAATGTTTGAGAGCAGGTTATTCTTCGTAGATAAATTAATAGATATGGGGGCTCAAATCATATTATGTGATCCGCACCGGGCAACGGTTATTGGATTGGATAACCAGATTCATCTGCGCCCTACCAATATGACATCACCAGATATTCGTGCCGGAGTTGCTCTTCTCATTGCCGCCCTTTCAGCCGATGGCACAAGTATAATTAATAATATTGATCAAATAGACAGAGGATACCAGCATATAGATAAACGTTTGAATAATATAGGTGCTGAGATTGTCAGGATAAAGTAAAATCAAAATTACATTTCTTTGCTATTTTTGTAATTACTATTTAAATATGCTGTCAAATTGTCTGGATAAGGAGAATGGCAAGTATTTTGTCAGCTAAAATCGCTGTTAATAATGAGTAACTAATTAAAACAAGTACAATATGGTTAAAAAAGTAATGCCAGAAAAAGAGGAAACAAAGCAAAGCAATGCAGGTACTGGTAAAGCTGATAAGGACATTAAGACAACAACTAAAACTTACGGGAAATCGACAAAGAAGAAGGCACCTGGCCATAAACATAGTAGCGGGACAAAAGAAATATCCTATAAAGAAAAAATAAAAGAACTGACTGACAAATATTTAAGATTATCTGCCGAGTTTGATAACTATAGAAAACGTACTCTTAAGGAGAAAATTGAATTGACAAAATCTGCAGGAGAGGAGTTATTAAAAAATATTTTACCGGTTATGGATGATTTTGAAAGAGGTATAAATACCATTAATAATGCCAATGATATTACAGCAGTAAAACAAGGTATAGATCTTATTTATGCGAAATTCAAAGACTTCCTGAATCAAAACGGAGTAAGGGAGATAGAGGCAAAGGACAGGGAATTTAATATCGATTACCATGAGGCAGTTACAAAAATCCCTGCCGCAAAAAAAGATTTAAAAGGAAAGGTTGTTGACGTGGTTGAAAAAGGCTATACTCTTAATGACAAGGTAATCAGATATTCGAAGGTTGTAATAGGTGAATAAAACATTCTAAATAAATGGCTAAAAGAGATTACTATGAGATTTTGAACGTACCTAAGAATGCTTCTCAGGAAGATATAAAAAAGGCTTATAGAAAGCAGGCATTGAAATACCATCCGGATAAGAATCCTGGCGATAAGGAGGCTGAAGAAAAATTTAAAGAAGCAGCCGAGGCTTATGAAGTTTTGCATGATTCTGATAAGAGAGCAAGGTATGATCAGTTTGGGCATGCCGGAGTAGGAGGTGCTTCAGGTGGGGGATTTGGTATGACAATTGAAGATATCTTTAGTCAGTTTGGAGATATATTCAGTGATTTCGGTTTCGGGGGTTTCGGAGGTTTTGGAGCAGGCAGAAGGAGTTCCAGAAGAGTAAATAAGGGAACAAATCTCAGAGTAAAAGTAAAATTGAACCTTGAGGAAATAGCTTCCGGTGTTAAGAAAAAGATTAAAGTAAACAAGTATATAACATGTGATGTTTGCAGTGGTACAGGAGCAAGAGACGGCAGTTCTTACAATACGTGTTCAACTTGCGGAGGCACCGGGCATGTCACAAGAGTAACACAAACACTCCTGGGGCATATGCAATCGACTCAATCCTGCCCTTCATGTGACGGTGAAGGAAAAACAATCTCACAGAAATGTACAAATTGTCATGGGGAAGGTATTATTAAGGCAAATGAAATAATAGGCATGGATATTCCTGCAGGAGTAGCTGAAGGTATGCAAATGACTGTTGCAGGAAAAGGTAATGCGGCAAGAAGAGGAGGTATTAATGGAGATTTACTTGTTTTGATTGAAGAAGAGGATCACCCGGATTTAATTCGCGACGGTAACGATTTGTTATACAATTTATATATAAGTATTGCCCAGGCTGCATTAGGTGCACCGGTTGAAGTACCTACTATCAACGGAAAAGTTAAAATAAAAATCGATGCCGGGACTCAGCCGGGTAAAATACTGAGATTAAGAGGAAAGGGATTACCTGGAGTAGACAGATACGGGCGTGGCGACCTGCTCGTTAGCATTAATGTGTGGATACCAAAGTCTCTTTCCCGTGAAGAGAAGAAATTACTTGAAAAGTTAAGTGAATCACCAAATTTCAGACCTGCTCCTACTGACAGGGATACCAGTTATTTCGATAAAAAGAGCAATTTCTTTAACTAAATGGATATCTTCAAAGCAAATAATATAGAGAAACATTTCGGGAATACCATTGCATTAAATGAAGTATCTATCAATGTACCGGAAGGCAGTATTTATGGATTACTGGGGCCTAATGGTGCGGGTAAAACCACCCTGTTACGAATTATAAATCAGATATTAGCTCCTGATAAAGGGGAATTATTTTTTTTTAACAGAAAGCTTAAATCAGACGATATATTTCAAATTGGTTATCTGCCGGAAGAAAGAGGCCTGTATAAAAAAATGAAGGTTGGAGAACAGGCACTCTATCTTGCACAACTTAAAGGAGTACCAAAGAAAGAAGCACTTAAAAAGCTAAAATACTGGTTTGAAAAATTTGAAATTCAGACATGGTGGAACAAAAAGATTGAAGAACTTTCAAAAGGCATGCAGCAAAAAATCCAGTTTATCATTACTATATTGCATGGACCAGCCCTTATTATTTTTGATGAGCCTTTCAGTGGTTTTGATCCAATAAATACAAGCCTGCTCAAGAAAGAGGTTCTTAGCCTTAGAGACAAAGGAGCCACAATAATTTTTTCCACCCATGACATGGCCTCGGTTGAAGAACTGTGTGACCATATAACATTGATTAATAAATCAAAGACTATACTTGAAGGTAAAATAAATGATATAAGGAATACATATAAATCAAATACTTTTGAAATAGGCTACAAAGGAAGTCCTGAAAAAGTTAAAAGTCTTCCGGCAGGAGATTTTGAACTTGTTGGTCATATGATCGAAGATAATACTAATTACGCCAGAATTAAAGTAAACAAATCATTGAAGAAAAATGAACTGCTGGCTTTATTAATACCGGAAATTCAAATTACTTCGTTCAGGGAATTGTTGCCAAACATGAATGAAATATTTATAAAAGTGGTTGAAAAATATCAGGATATTACTAACTAAACCATTTGTGCAGGAGATGAATAAAATTGTACTTATTGTTAAGCGTGAATATTTAACACGGGTAAGAAAAAAAGCATTCATCATAATGACTTTGATAGGGCCAATTCTGTTTGCGGCCTTTCTGATAATTCCTGCATGGCTGGCAACTGTTGAGGATAAAGAAGAAAAAATAATTGCTGTTATTGAATATAGTGACAAAGACACACCTGTACCTGATTCACTAAAGCAATTCTTTGATGTTTTAACAAATAAAGACAATCTGAAGTTTGAGTATATCGGATACACCTCACTGGAAGTACTGAAGTCTACTCTTGAACATTCAAAATATTTTGGCATATTACATATTCCTCATAATGTAATAAACTCGGAAGTTGTGGAATTATATACCAAAAGAGAGCCAAGCCTGAATATGGAGATGCATATCACTAAATCACTTGAGAAATATATACATAATGTAAAATTAAGGAAGCTAAACATACCAGTTGAAGTCCTGAATACGGTCCGGACCAATATAAAATTAAAGACAATTAAGTTAGAAAAAGGAAAGTATGAAGAGAAAGACTTGAAAAACTTAAGAAGAGGAGTTGGTTATGCAGCCGGATTTTTGATTTATTTTTATATCTTCTTTTTTGGAGCACAGGTTATGCGGGGAGTGATTGAAGAAAAGACTAACAGAATAGTTGAATTAATAGTCTCCTCAGTCCGTCCTTTTCAGCTTATGATGGGTAAAATTGTTGGCATTGGCTTACTTGGACTTACACAGTTTGTGGCCTGGATTATACTGACTTTTGCTATAGTTACTATCGCCCAGGAAGTTTTATTAGAAAAGAACAGCATACAGAACGCCAGGAAGATTACTCCTGAAAGTATTATTGATGCAAAGCCGGTTACTCAGCAACATTCAAAAGCTGATAATAAGGTTGCCGAATTTGAAGGAATTCTTAATAAGATAAAAGGAATTGATTTTATTGTCATGATAAGTATTTTTATATTCTATTTCCTTGGCGGTTATATTCTGTACGGTTCGTTATTTGCAGCGATTGGTTCTGTAGTTGATAGTGAGACCGATACACAGCAATTCATGCTTCCGGTAACCATACCTCTTATTATCAGCATTTTTGTAATGATTAATGCTTTTATGAATCCAAGCGGGAAAATTGCAGTATGGTTTTCAATAATTCCATTAACTTCTCCAATAGTTATGATGGCCAGAATACCTTTTGATGTTCCCTTAACAGAAGTAATTACTTCAATGGTTATCCTGGTTCTCACTTTTTTAGGAACTACATGGTTTGCAGGTAAAATATACAAAACAGGCATATTAATGTATGGAAAGAAGGTAAATTACAGGGAGATATGGAAGTGGTTAAGATATAAAATTTGAAAAAGTATTATCATAAAAAAATAAATTATGGCCAACATTTTAGTCATTGATGATGAAAAGAGTATCAGAAATACACTTCAGGAAATACTGGAATATGAAAATCATAAAGTAAACTTAGCTATAAAAGGACCTGAGGGAATTGATCTCTTTAAGAAGAACGAATTCGACGTTGTTTTGTGCGATATTAAAATGCCCGAGATGGATGGTATTGAAGTACTGGAAAGAATTCTGGAAATAAGCAATGATGTACCGGTAATTATGATATCAGGGCACGGTAATATTGATACCGCAGTTGAAGCAATTAAAAAGGGAGCATATGACTTTATTGAAAAACCACTGGATTTAAACAGGCTTTTAGTAACTGTCCGTAATGCAATGGAAAGGATAGACCTGGTAACACAAACAAAGGTGTTAAAGAAAAAGGTCAGTAAAACCTATGATATAGTAGGAGAGTCGCCTGCCATAAGAAACGTAAAAGAAATGATTGAGAAAGTTGCTCCGACAGATGCAAGGATTTTAATAACAGGTAGCAGCGGAACAGGAAAAGAGCTGGTTGCAAGATGGTTGCACGAAAAAAGCGAAAGAGCGTCAAAGCCGTTTGTAGAGGTTAATTGTGCCGCTATTCCTTCCGAATTGATAGAAAGTGAACTTTTTGGACATGAGAAAGGGGCTTTTACTTCTGCTCATAAGCAAAGAAAGGGCAAATTTGAACAGGCTGACGGCGGGACAATTTTTCTTGACGAGATTGGTGATATGAGCCTGGCTGCACAGGCTAAAGTACTTAGAGCTTTGCAGGAAAATAAAATTACAAGAGTAGGAAGTGATAAAGATATAATAGTAAACGTTAGAGTCATTGCTGCAACAAATAAAAGTCTAAAGGAAGAAATTACAAAGAAAACATTCAGGGAAGATTTATATCATCGCATAAGTGTAATATTAATCAATGTGCCGACATTAAATGAAAGACTGGAAGATATAAATCTGCTGGCAGACTACTTTAATGAACAGATTTGTAACGAATATGGACGGCAAAAGGTTAAAATTACAAATGACGCTGTTGAAGAACTGAAAAAAATAAACTGGACAGGGAATATTCGTGAATTCCGTAATGTGCTGGAACGTCTTATCATCTTATGTGATAAGGAAATTACAGGCAAGAATGTTATTGATTTCGCACAGCCGATATCTAAATAATACTGTTCTATTGTTCTTGTCGCATTGCTAATCGTTTCACTTGCGCAATGCTTAAGGTCTTACGGTATGAGTCTTCACAAAGATTTGTTATCCAAATTTTTTGAAGGCCATTTATCCGGAAAAATGAATCTATCTCTCCAAAACCTAAAACCTTACTGCTTAATCCTTCCATCTAAAATCGTTAATCGTAAATCGTTAATCCTTATTCCCCTATTCCCCTATTCCTCTATTCCTTTTCAGTCACTATCCTGCGGATTCTAAAATTAGCATAGCCTATAATTATTGCAATTACAGGATTTATTAAATTGAAAAAACAAAACGGTAAATAAGTAAGGGTTGGCACGCCAAGTACTTTAGCCTGTGTAGCTCCACAGGTATTCCATGGTACGAGTACTGAGGTCAGTGTTCCTGCATCCTCAAGAGTTCTGCTTAACACTTCCGGTTTAAGCTTCTTATCTTTGAATGTAGTTGAATACATTCTTCCTGTAACAACAATAGAGAGATATTGATCCGATGCTGTCAGATTAAAGAATATACAGGTTGCTATTGCAGATGCAATAAGTGAACCTGTTGAATGAGCCAGTTTAATTACTTCACTGGTAATTCTTCTGAGCATTCCGCCTGCTTCCATAACTCCCCCGAATACCATTGCAGATAAAATTAACCATACTGTATGCAGCATCCCCGCCATTCCACCTGTTGCCAGTAAATCACTAATGGTTTTATTTGCAGTCTCAATCTGGGTATTTCCGAACATAGCCCTCATTATTACAACATAAGAAGCTTTTATCTGGCTGATTCCTTCACCGGCAAGCTGCCTGATTAGCTCAGGCTGGAAAATTAAAGCAGCAACCCCTCCTAGTAATGTCCCGATCAGAAGAGAAGGTAGAGGCGGTATTTTTTTTATGATAATAATTATCAGGATTAAAGGTACTGCAAGTATTAACGGATTTAAATTAAATGAATTACTGATTGTGTTTAAGATACTGTTGACGTTAGTTTCGGCAAGATTATTGCTTTTTGTAAATCCTATAACAAAGAAAATAATCAATGTCAAAAGTATTGAGGGGCCCGTAGTAATTACCATATAACGAATATGAGTGAATAAATCGGTACCCGCTACCGCTGGAGCAAGGTTTGTTGTATCTGACAGAGGGGACATTTTGTCACCAAAGTAGGCACCTGAAATAATAGCACCGGCAACTAATCCTTCATTAATCCCCAGGGTCTTTCCAATACCCAGTAAAGCTACTCCTATTGTTGCTATTGTTGCCCAGGAACTACCTGTAACTAAAGATATAATTGCACTGACTATTATCGCTGTGAACAGGAATATGCTGGGGTGGATAATTTGTAATCCATAATAAATCATAACAGGAATAACACCGCTGATTAACCAGGTCCCGGCCAGAGACCCGATTATTAATAATATCAGTATAGAAGGCATGGCTATATTTATGCTTTTATTTATTGAACTTAATAATTGCCGGTAACTGACATTCAATCGTACTGATATCAATCCTGCGACAGCAGCGGATAATAGTAAAATCACCTGGTTTGCTCCGGAAAGAGTAGTCTCTTTGAAGACTATTACATTAATTGCCAGAAAAGCAATCAGGAAGATAATAGGTATAAAAGCCTGAAAGAGGGTTGGTGATTTTATATTATTCATTTTGTTGAAAAAATCGCTATAAACCAAAATATTTACCAAAATACACAAATTAATTAGAGTTTTTACAAAGGTTTTTTAACATATTTTATTATAATTTTGTCAGACTATTGTTTATATTGGAATAATTTTTGAAGAAGGATAATAAACTTCTAACATGAATCTGGAATATAACTTTTTTGAACCTGATAATAAGATGGTGCCTGCAAAAGGTAAAGTTTTGATTTCTGAACCTTTTTTACAGGATAATTACTTTAAAAGGGCTATTATTTTGTTAACGGAGCATTCTAAAGAAGGATCTGTAGGATTTGTACTTAATAAGCCCGTTAATTTGCAGGCAAACGAAGTCATAAATGATTTTCCAAAGACTGATGCTCTTATATCACTGGGAGGACCTGTCAATACAAATACATTACATTATATACATACACTGGGTGATATTATACCGGGAAGTGTAAAAGTACTGGAGAACATATACTGGAGCGGTGAATTTGAAATAGTAAAAAGACTTATTGAATCCGGCAACCTTACAAAAGAACAAATACGTTTCTTTTTAGGCTATTCAGGATGGCACGCACATCAACTGGAAGACGAACTGGCTGAAAATTCATGGGTTGTTGCAGAACTGAATCCGGAGGAGATTATGGCTCCCATCAGTAAGCACTTCTGGAAAACCACACTGGAGAAGATGGGGAAAAAATACGAAATGTGGTCAAATTTTCCTGAAAATCCACAGATGAA
>CP070654.1:235568-247062 GCA_020354785.1 Bacteroidales bacterium | reverse complement strand
GGAATAAAGGAATAGGGGAAATAAGGGAATAAAGGAGTAAGGGGAATAGGGGAATAAGGGAAAAGAACAGTAGAATAATAGAACAATAGAACAGTAGAACAATAGAAAATTTATAGTATTTTAGCTTTAAACTGAATTATATAACCTTTGACAATAATTTTAAATAAATAATTACTAATGAAAATAGGTTGCGTAAAAGAAATTAAACATCATGAATACAGAGTTGGTTTAACTCCTTCAGATGTGAAGTCATACATTTCCCGGGGACATAAGGTTTTAATGCAAAAAGGTGCAGGTGAAGCTGCAGGCTTTGATGATATTGAATATAAAAAGGCTGGTGCTGAAATAGCTGATAACCGGGAAAAAGTCTTTGATAATACAGAAATGATAATTAAGGTTAAGGAACCTGTACCGGAAGAATATGGATTACTGCATAATGGACAAATACTGTACACTTATCTTCATCTTGCAGCTGACAGGAATTTAACTGAAAATCTGATGAAGACTGGAGTTAAAGCCGTAGCTTATGAGACTATTGAGGATGATGACGGAAAACTACCATGCCTGCAACCGATGAGTGAGATAGCGGGTAGACTTGCTGTACAGGAAGGAGCAAAATACCTTGAAAAAACATATGGAGGAAGAGGAGTGTTACTTGGAGGAGTTCCGGGTGTAAGCAGAGGAAAGGTTGCCATTATTGGAGGAGGAGTAGTCGGAACAAATGCATGTAAAATAGCAACAGGTATGGGAGCTGATGTGACTATTCTTGACATCAGCGCTACCAGGCTGGAATATCTTGATGATATTTTTGGATCACGCATAACAACATTGTATAGTACAGATGCCAATATTGAAAAAATCTTAATAGAAAGTGATTTGATTATCGGGGCTATACTGCTTACAGGAGCTAAAGCTCCACACCTGGTCACCCGCAAACATCTGAAACTGATGAAAAAAGGAGCCGTAATTGTTGATGTTGCTGTTGACCAGGGGGGTTGTGTTGAAACAATTAAGCCAACAACTCATGATGATCCTGTTTATGTTGTCGATGGTATTGTTCATTACGGGGTAACAAATATGCCCGGAGTAGTAGCACTTAGCTCAACCAAAGCATTAACAAGCGCTACACTGCCTTACGGATTAATGATTGCTGAATACGGGCTGGAAGAAGCATGCCGGCAATCAGATGCAATAAAATCAGGTGTTAATATATATAAAGGTAAATGCGTTTATCCTAATGTAGCAAAAGCATTTGACATGCCTTGCAGTTCAATTGATGCGCTAATGGATTAAAACTTCTCATTTCTATCTTAATATATATAAAGTTTATCAATATGAAAAAAGATAAAAAATCCGGATTTTCAACCAAATCTGTTCATGCAGGTGAAATAAGATATAATGAATACGGATCAATCACCACACCAATAGTACAGACTTCAACATTTATATTTAAAAATATTGAAGAAATAAAAAAACTGGCAAAGGGAGACCTTGACCGGTATGAGTATGGCCGCTACGGACATCCTACACAGTTTGCCGCAGAGAGAAAACTGGCAGAACTGGAAGAAGCTGAGGATGCAGTACTTTTTTCATCAGGAATGAGTGCAATAACCACTTCACTTTTTGCAATACTAACATCGGGCGACCACATTATAATAACCGATGACGCATATAAGCGTACACTGGATTTTTGCAAGACATGCCTTGACAGGTATAATATCGAATGTACGGTTGTTAAAATGTGTGATTACGGTGCAATAGAGGAAGCAATAAAACCCAACACCCGAATATTCTTTTCCGAATCCCCGACAAATCCATACCTTAATATAATGGATTTGAAAAGGCTGATGAATATATTTAAGGGCAAAGATATTCTTGTAATTTCAGATAGTACTTTTGCTACTCCATACAATCAAAAGCCCCTGGAATATGGAGTTAATCTGATAATACACAGCGGAACAAAATACCTTGGCGGTCATAACGATTTACTGAGCGGAGTTGTGCTTGGTAAAAAAGAACTGACAACACCAATAAGGGAATACCTTAAAATAACAGGTGGGGTTATAGATCCTAATTCTTCTTATTTGTTAATACGAGGACTTAAAACTTTTGAGATACGTATGCAGCGTATAAATGAAAACGGACAAATAGTAGCAGAATATCTTGAAAATCATCCTAAAGTTGAAAAAGTATACTATCCGGGCTTGCCCAGTCATCCTCACCATGATGTAGCAAAAGAGCAGATGAAAGGATTTGGAGGGGTTGTTACTTTTGAGGTTGAAGACAATACCGAATACGTGCTTAACTTCTTAAGCAGGCTTAGCATTATAAATATAGGGCCGAGTCTGGGCGGTGTAGAGTCTCTTGTAACACATCCGGCAACCATCAGTTATTATAACTGTACTAAAGAAGAACGCCTGTCATTAGGCATAAAAGATGGCCTTATCCGTCTTGCTGTCGGTGTGGAAAATGCTGAAGATATTATTAAAGATATAGACCAGGCTCTATCTTGAAGATCAGGATTTATTTCCTGGATTCGAGATGAGCCGGGTTGTATTCGTCATCTGAATCAAATAATGCGATTAAGAATTTCTGCGCTGCGGTTACCATACGGCAGCGATCCTCCTTCTTCTTCCTTAAGCTTTTTCCAGGCTCTGGCTATAATGAGCTCATCTACATCATCCTTCGAGCATGGGACCTCCACAACATACTCTTCACCTGCATAGGTGTGAATATGTAATTTTACAATTGCTTTTCCCATATTAAATCCTACCTAAATATATGTAGTTATTAATGTTCGGATTCATGAGCTTCTTTAGCTTCCTGGTACGTTTTGTTTACTGTTCCCTTTTGATGTTCCGGAGGTGCATATAAAGTATAAATTTTCAGGTCTGTATTCCCGGTATTTTCAATACTATGCCAGTAACCCGCAGGAATTAGTATAGCCCAGTCAGCCGGCACTTTCTTATCAAAACTGAGGCTATCTTCAGTTTTTCCCATTAAAACACGGGCTTCACCCTCCTCAATACGTATAAACTGGTCAGTTCCTCCATGCATCTCCAAATCAATAATTTCACCTGGTTGCAGTGACATAAAAACCAATTGCAAATAATTTCCGGTCCAGTTCGCCACCCGATAATTCTCAGTGGTCAGGGTTGCTTCCTCAATATTTAAAACCCAGGGTTCTCCTCCCATATCTTCATTTAAATTAATAGTAGATACAGGTTCTTTTTCGGCATTTGTTTTAACTGCACTTTCGCTTGTGCCGCTTTGGCAACTTCCTGTTAAAATTACTGATACAATAGTAATCAAAGCAGAAATGAATAGATCGTTTTTCATAAGGTCCAATTTTAATGTTTGTGATGTTTGCAAAATAAAATAAAAAGCTCATATGATGCAATATAAACGAATAACATATTTGTATGTAAATATTGCCCGGAATAGCAGCCGCTTAACTCAGCAGAATATGTGCTTTTGAAATCTTTTCAGGGATCTGTAGATTCAGCGGGCAGGACTGAATACAGCTTCTGCAATTGATGCACTTGTCTCCCCTTGTCGGGAGTCCGGTGTAGAGTCTGCTTGCCTTATTCCGGTCATGATCATCCAAAGCGTAACGTTCGAAGCGCAGAATATCGGTTATAGGTATTTTTTGTGGACATTGTGCCTGGCATTTTCCGCATAAACGGCATGCCGTCTTGTCAGCTTCGGCAGTCATTATATCTAATGCCCGTAAATCGCGGGCCTGCATATCTTTTCCGGCACCTGAATAGGTTTCCACAAATTCATCCAGATTTCTGACACGTATAACTGCAGCATCAAGCTTTGTTTTTGTAGTAAGCCAACGCGTAAGAGCATTATACGGAGATGTGTCGTTCGGCAACTTGTCCATAAAAGACTTGTCCTCCTTCATGCGACCGATTCCCCTTGCAGTTTTCATGGCAATAGTACCGAAATTCTTTGCCCGGGCAAACTCTATAAATTTGTCCATTTCAGGATCACTGCCATAGGAATAGATAAACTGGGCATGTTCGTAAATGCCATCTTCAACCACGGCCGTAAGTACCTCTGCAGCGCTTTGCCCGTTCTTTACTCTTGAACTTCCTTCATAACTATGCTGTGAAAGGCACAGATGTTTTACAATTCCCTCTTTTTTCAACCGTTCAAAAGCACGGATAAAGCTTCTGTTTTTTTTAATTTCTTCTGTATTGTGATAACCAAAATGCAGCTGCATATCATCAAAGTAACGAAGACCGGTTTTTTTCAAAGCCTCCTTCACATATCTGTAATGTTCCTCTTCATCGAAACGTCCATCATAATGTCCCCCACCAACACGGTCGACTGTTACCTGACAGTAATTATTATCCCTGTTTTTAATAATAACATCGGGCGCTCCGCTAGTCATCCATCGATTCGCCTTATGCCAGTAATTTATTCCGCATAGGACGCCTGCTTCTATGAGGAGCAGTTCATAATCACCGGCTCCAATTATAACTGAGATCTCTCTCCTGCTATACCCCAATTTCCGGCGCGGCAATTTTCCTACTTTTTGCGCAGCCTCTTCAACAATTGACTGGCCTTCTCTACACTGAATACCAGTCAGATTACCTGCCAGTCCAGCTAAAACTGCAGTAGAAGACAATTTTAAAAATTTTCTTCTTTCAATTGAATTTTTCTCTTTCATTTTAAATTCCCTCCAGAATTATTAATGGATGCTACTCATCTTAAATTTAATTAATTTTTATTAATCCGGAAAGAGTGAAGGGAATTTAATTAATTTACAAAAATGATATGCTGGTTTTTGAAGAGTATTTCAAAAGCCATAACTGCCAGTGGGATGCACCGGGATATCATGGTGGGTTGGCACATTAGGCCTGTATCGGAATAGCCATTGAAAATGGATACATTGATAACGTTCAACAGTCAATATTTGATTATTATATTGATTATAGGTATATTCCCGTCGGTATTTCTTATAGTTACATTTTTTTCAGAAAGTAATTTAACTCGGATGACATAAAAGTAAAATATTAAAATTCCTGACATGAAAAAAGCAATTATTCTAATTCCTGTTCTTTTAATACTATTTGCCAGTTGTAAATTCAATTCATCCGGCCAGTACACTTACAGAAAACCTGAGAATATTAATGATGGGTTTGAAGTCGGCTCTTTAGAAGAAGTAAATATTGATGCAAGGCTTATTGAAGAAGCAGTGAACAAAATATATCAGGGTAAATATAAAGAAGTGCATTCCTTACTTATCTTCAAGGATAACAAACTGGTATTAGAAGAGTATTTTCAGGGTCATGCATACCAGTGGGAGGCTCCATACCATCATGGTGAATGGGTAACTTGGAACAGGGATATGTTGCATAATAATATGTCCGCCACTAAAAGCATTGTATCGGCCTGTATCGGCATCGCCATAGATCAGGAATTTATTGAAAGTGTTAATCAGTCCATATTTGAATACCTGCCGGAGCATCAGCAATTAAAAACAGGAGGTAGAGATAAAATTACTATTAAGCATTTGGTGACAATGACAGCCGGGTTGGAATGGAAAGAATGGAGTGCGCCTTATAGCAGTGTTGATAATCCTTGCATCGGTATCTGGTTTCAGGAGAAAGATCCTATTACTTATATTTTAGAAAAACCGTTGATAAATGAACCAGGGACAAGATTTAATTATTCCAGTGGAAATATGCATGTTTTGGGTGAAATTATAAGGAACAGTTCAAATATGACAATTGATAGTTTTTCACGGAAATATCTGTTTGAACCTTTAGGTGTTGATACTTCTGACTGGTACTTAAAATACAATAATGGTGTGTATGAAGCAAACAGTTTAAAAATTACACCAAGAGCTATGATGAAATTTGGTGTGACATTTCTGAATAAAGGGATTTGGAACGGGAAACAAATTATTTCCGGGCAATGGGTTGAAAAAAGCGCTACTCCATTTCCCGGCAATACCGGGATCAATATACCGGGCGAACCTTCAGGAAGAATGGGTTACTCCTTTACGTGGTGGACTAAAAAATACTCAAAATCAGGGGAAAAAATACATATGTATACCGCTTCGGGTTTTGGAGGACAACATATCATGGTACTTCCTGAATTAAATACAGCAGTCGTTTTCACCGGCGGAAACTACCTCTCCAAAAGACCTCCATTTAAGATTCTAAAAAAATATATTATACCTGCTATAGATTAATTTTGATTAAGGGGAAATGATTTCAAACGAATACCGTCTCCATGTGGTAGATGCCTTGCGTGGCTTTGCTATTGTATCAATAATGTTTTTACATAATATCGAACATTTTGATTTCTATCACTTTCCATTCTCTCCTCCTGACTGGATGGTTGCTTTAGACAAAGGTATATGGAAGAGCTTGTTTTTCCTCTTTGGCGGAAAATCATATGCAATTTTTGCTTTGCTTTTCGGACTTACATTCTTCATTCAATCTGACAGGCAGAAAATAAGAGGCAAAGATTTCAGGGGAAGGTTTGCGTGGAGGCTGGTCCTTTTACTTTTTTTCGGAATTATCAATTCTGCGTTCTATGAAGGAGATATTCTTACAGTTTATGCTATTATTGGTTTTATGATGATCCCGGTTGCTAATTTTAATAATAAAACCATATTCTGGATTGCAATTATTCTGATATTTCAACCTTACGAATGGTTTAACTTCATTAAATCCCTGCAAGAAACTCCGGTCATGAAGATGCCTGATCCGCTTTCGTGGTCTTATTTCGGAAAAATGGGCGAGTACATCACAGGCAATTCATTAACAAAGTTATGGGCAGGCAACCTGGTGAATGGGAAGACAGCGGTTTTTATCTGGACATGGGAAACCGGACGGGTATTTCAGACATTATCTTTGTTCATGTTCGGCATGCTGGCTGGTCGCAAATCACTGTTCGACACATCTGTAACAGGTAAACAGTTCTGGCTTAAAACTCTGATTATAGCGTCAATATCATTTATCCCATTTTTTTTTATTAAATCCAGCCTTGAGAACTGGATCAGGTTTGAATCAATTCGCCGTCCATTATCGACTATTATAACTTCGTGGTCAAATATGGCCTTTATGCTGATACTGGTTTCAGGTTTTGTCCTGCTTTTCCAGACCAGGTCATTTAACAGGATATTAGGTATTTTTTCACCGATGGGACGAATGAGTTTATCGAACTACATAATGCAATCCGTTATGGGTTCACTTATATACTATGGAGTAGGACTGGGATTGTATCAGTATACCACTTCGACTTACTCTTTGCTTATTGGTGTTGCACTGGCTTTAATACAGGGATGCTTTAGTTCGTGGTGGTTAAAACGCAACAGCCGGGGGCCGCTTGAGACCATCTGGCATAAAGCAACGTGGATTGGTTCAAAATAATGCAGTGTTTTTATAAATAGCTGATATTTAACAATTTTTTAAGTGACATAAATTTAAAACAACAGAAAATGAAAAAAACAGAAACCATACAAATAATCCCGGGAATTTCTGCAGATCGACATAAAACTCTGGCTGACGGAGTATTTACTGTTGCTATGACTCTCCTGGTACTGGAACTTTCAATACCGGTAATCCGTGAGGCTACAAACCAGGATCTCACTGCAACACTTTTGTCGATGTGGCCAAAATTCCTTTCATATGCACTCAGCTTCTTAATACTGGGTGTCTTCTGGATAATACACCATTTCATCTTTGATAGTGTCAGGTATTATGATACTACACTGGCATGGCTTAATATCATGTTCCTGTTGTTTGTTGCTTTAGTTCCCTTTACCACATCCTTACTCGGTGAATATTTTCTGGAAATAACACCAACTATAATATATGGGGTGCAATTGCTGCTTATGTTTATTATGGGGTTTTCTCTCTATTCATATATTTCAAGTAAGAAAAGCCTGGTTGATAGTGAAATTAGTCCCAAAATAGTAAAAGGAGCAAAAAAAATGGGTTATCTTTATTTTACTATTTTGCTCGCTGCAATTATAATAGCATTATTCAACACTTTAATTTCAACTTGTATATATGGACTGATAGTTATACTGTTTATTATTTTTACAGCCCTGGGGCGAGGAGAACATGTAGTTATTTTACCAGTATCTGCTAAATAAAATTAAATGGAACCTTATAATCTAGTTTAAAATAAATCTTTAAAATCTTGAATCATGGAACAAAAAGAAAAATCAAGGACTTTTTTGGACTGGCGCCCCGGTGATAAAGGAGACACTATTGGGTGGGGCTTAATTCTAATTCTGGGAGCATTAATTGTGCTTGGCAATTCAGTTGGCTTTGGCGATAACTATTCCTGGTGGAATGCATGGGGGATTTTCTTTATCGGTATAGGTATTATTGGCCTGGTGGGAGCTATAATACGGTTTCTGGTCAGAGAATATCCCAGTCCTTCTTTCTGGGATATACTTTTTGCAGTATTCTTTTTGTTTCTCGGAATGGGAAATAAAACTGGCTGGATCTGGGCAGTAGCATTAATAGTGATTGGATTTTCAGTTATTCGAAGTGCATATCAGAAAAGTAAGAAATAGCCGGTATTAATTTACTCATTTTCACGATATAATTACCGGGTAAGTTAATGCAAAACCTGCATTATGGTTCAATATAGTTACTTTCAGGAGCTCCCAAATAGGATCTTCTTTGACCGCCGGCATCAATTACAAATTTTTGGAAAACAATTCCAGGATCAATCATCCATATCTTAAGCGTGTGTTTGCCCGGCTTGTTAACTATATGCTTTGATTTTCTTATTTTGATGTGATCAGCAACCGATTTCATCCACCATTCCGCATATTTATAGTCAGGTATAATTTCACCTTCGTTCATATTTATTATTTGTGGTTCCTCATCATCGATAGCAATAGCATATTTCAGGCCGTCATGTTTCTTAAAATCCTGGGTTGGCGAAAGGAAAGCCTCTACAGTCAGTTCACCCGGATCGAAAACGGTGAAATCATATTCTACTCCTGGTGAACTGTTATCGGATTTTTGCCTGGCAGAATTTACAGGCTCAACAATTATTGAAGAATGTGTTCGACCAAGGTTTGGCACAACAGTCCAGCGAATGTCTTTCGAATCAATTTTACGGGTATAATTGGCAGCCTCAAATGATACGACACCATTGTTTTCGATAAAACCGGATGCCTTTGGAAGATCATTACGAACAGGAACTTTAATTATATATTCTTTTCCTGATCCGGTTATTGCAATCTCACCAGTGGCTTTACCTTTTGGTACTTTTTCCCAGTCGATGCTGACATATACTTTTTCATCGTATTGAATGCTGCCTTCATTTTTAGATAAAAGAATCCAATCGTTTTTAGCTTTAACAGAGTAGTCTAAGGTTTTACCACCTCTATTGAAAATTTCCAGATAATAGCTTTGCTGGTTGATTGGATCGAAGTCGATAAAACTTGTACTAAAACGCCCATGTCCTTCTACGCTAAAACCGTTCCATGCGGGTTCAGGACCATGTTCAACCATATAACCAAGCAAGGCAGATGTGTCGGTTTGAATATATGATACGGCAGGCATCTTATTGGCCCTTGGATGATTCCAGGTTGTATACCCAATATGGGTTTGCGACATCATATGGTTCCATTTACCGTCTTCTAAGTCTTCATGATACCTGCGGGTAAGTTCAGCATCTTTAAAGAATAATTCTTTTACTTTTTCAGCATAAAGGTTTGTTGAAGCTCTACCCTGCTCACTAAAAAGCTTGTTTTTGCCGGCAGCTACATACATCTCGTTCAGGTTACAGCACATTTCAATGGGTGAATGAACCAGTTGATAAAATGCCGGTTTATAGCTTTCAGGAAGTTGATCATATATATTTGTGCTTTTTTCCAACAATTGTTTAAACTCGTCAACAACTCTGTCAGCTTCCCGATAATTTTTAAGGCTGTAGGTATCCGGTTTTAGCATTTCCGGTGTCCGCCGTGCATTGTATTTTGTGTAAAGAGAAAGTAGTTCGGCAATTTCTTTAGAATGACAGTCTCCAAATTGCTGTTTTGCCCAACTCACATAGTAGCCTGGCAAATCGTTGGATTGAATAGCTCCGGGATTCCATGCGAAATCCATAAAGAAACTAATCGGGAATTCCATGGGTTTGATATCGCCAACATTGACCAGCCAAATATCTTTCACCCCATGCTTATATGCTAGATTCATCTGTTCCCAAACCCTTTCTATCTGGGTAGTGTTAAGCCATCTGTAGGAAACAGGTGCACCAACATAATCAAAGTGGTAATAAATTCCATATCCTGCCTTATGATCTAAATATTCTTTTTTGGGCAGAATGCGAAGGTTGCCCCAGTTATCGTCACAAAACAGTATAATAATATCATCATCAACACGCATTCCCTTATCATAGTAATCTTGTACCTCTTTATAAACTGCCCAGACCTGGGGAGTTTCGTGAGCGGGTTTTCCGGTTACATCAGCAATTATTTTCCGCTGCTCGGAAATAATATGTTTTAAAAGATCAACCGCTGTCTCTTCAGTCATAGCTTCATCACCATCGCCTCGCATACCAACAGTTACCACACTTTCATAATTTCCCATTCGTTCAATTCCACCACGCCAGAATTCCAATAGTTTATCTTTATTGGTTTCATAGTTCCATTCTCCACCATTAAAACGATACCATTCGTTGTGTGCACGCATCATAGGTTCATGATGACTGGTTGAGATCACAATTCCATACTCATCGGCAACTTTAGGATTTAAAGGATCATCCACATTAAACATGGTAGGTATCCACATAGCCGGCCATAAATAGTTAGCTTTGTTTCTCAAAAGCAGTTCAAAAACTTTCTCATAACACTTATGATTTTGGCCGCCGAATTTCTCTGTGGCCCAATTCCTGAAAGCGGGAGATTCATCGTTGATAAAAATGCCTCTGTATTTAACAGCCGGCTCACCACTAGTATAGGTGCCCGGTATAATATAAATTTCATCTTTCTTCTGAACCGGTGCATCAGCCCACCAATACCAGGGTGATACTCCAATTTGTTCCGAAAGGTCGTATATGCCATATATTGTACCCCGTTTGTCGCTACCTGTAATAATCACGGCAATTTCTATACCGGGTATTGGTTCTTTCACTGTTTGTAAAATAAATTTCTCCCATTTACCGGTTAATCCAGTAGTATCAATAACTTGCTTTTTTACTAAGGTATCTATCAGGATACTTTTACCAAGCGTACCTGCAATTACTACCTTTGATGAAGCAGGAATAGTATCAATCATCAATTCTGGTCTTCTTCCGGTGACTTTAAAAATATCTTTTTGCAGATCTTCAATTGCCCTTAAAACACCAGTATAATCGGAAGAACTAGTCAATAATGGAATTGATCCATTTGCATCGCTTAAAGTAAAATATCCTTCGCCATCATTTGTTGATATATACGAAGTACTGTCAATCACAATTGCATCAGCAGTAAAGTAAATCCCAATAAAAAATAAAACAT
>CP070654.1:223864-235468 GCA_020354785.1 Bacteroidales bacterium | reverse complement strand
ACCATATTCAAAACTGTATAACGGCCATGGCAGTTACAAGGGATTTACATTAGAGTCAGAATATTCATTTGCAACTATGAGATTCAACGAATTTCTTTCTGACCGGTTTGTTTCATTATATTTGAAACAGAATTTAGGCACTCGATTTTTTGAAACAAAATGGTTTAAACCTGATATAGCATTAGCTGCTAATATTGGATTTGGCAAGCTGAGTCATCCTGAGAAGCATAATTATTTCGAATTTAATACAATGGAAAAGGGATATTATGAAGGCGGTATACTTATTAATAATATTTTAAAGCCAGGTATTTTTGGCTATGGATTTGGTATATTTTACAGGTTCGGTCCATATGCATTTAGTAAAACAAGTGATAATTTTGCATATAAACTAACACTGAATATTAATCTGTAAATATTATTAAACAATATCAGCATTTAACGCTTATGAATCACAAATCAGGATTTGTAAATATACTGGGTAATCCGAATGTCGGCAAGTCGACTCTAATGAATGAACTTGTGGGGGAGAAACTTGCAATTATTACCTCAAAAGCGCAAACTACCAGGCATCGTATAATGGGAATAGTTAATGGTGATGATTTTCAGATAGTATATTCAGATACACCTGGCATTTTAAAACCAAATTATAAGTTACACGAGTCGATGATGAAATCTGTTTCTTCAGCTACTGTTGATGCTGATTTAATTATATATGTGACTGATGTAATTGAAAAAACTGATAAAATCCATGCTTATCTGAATAAGATTAAAAATAAAAAGATACCTGTACTGCTGGCAATTAATAAAGTAGATTTAGCGGAACAGGAAACTGTGAATCAATTAATAATAGAATGGGGTAAAATAATCCCCGGGGCTGAGATTATTCCTATATCAGCTTTATTAAAATACAACATTGACAAGCTGTTTGACAGAATACTGGAGTTATTACCGGCTGGAGAACCATATTATCCAAAGGATGCTTTAACAGACAGACCTGAACGGTTTTTTGTTTCGGAAATTATTCGAGAAAAATTAATAATTAATTATCTTCAGGAGATCCCATATTCTGTCCAGGTGGAGATTGATACTTTTAAGGAGAGTGAAAGGCTGATAAATATCAGGGCAATTATATATGTACTAAGAAACAGTCAGAAAGGAATAATTATAGGACATAAGGGTGAGGCATTGAAAAAGGTGGGCAAACAGGCACGCATGGATATTGAGAAATTTCTTGCAAAAAAGGTATATTTAGAGCTGTTTGTAAAAGTAAGTAAGGACTGGAGAAATAAAGAGAGACAACTTAGAAATTTTGGATTTAGATGATGAGATCTAAGATTAACGATGTACGATTAACGATTTGAGATGGAGGAATGAGGGAAATAAAGGCATAAGGATTAAGGCATAAGGATTAAGTGGTAAGGGATTAGGTATTGCTTTGGGTATTAGAATTTGAAGATTTGATAAAATTGCATTACAGAATAGCCGGCCTTCAAAAAATTTGGGAAACAAATCTTTGTGAAGACTCATAGCGTAAGCCCTTAAGCATTGCGCAAGTGAAACGATTAGCAATGCGACAAGAAGAGTCGAACAACTAGATTTGTCCAAATTTTTTGTAAGCCTTGATTTTTTGGTTCTTTTGTATCAAGATAAAAGAACAATAAAACAATAGAATAAGTGTCAAATATTGTAGCTATAGTAGGCAGGCCAAATGTAGGGAAATCAACTTTGTTTAACAGGCTGACTGAAAGCAGGGATGCAATTGTTGATGAAACCAGTGGAGTTACCCGTGACAGGCATTATGGTAAATCTGAATGGAATGGGATTGAATTTTCAGTCATAGATACAGGTGGATATGTAAAAAGCAGTGCCGATATATTTGAGGAAGAGATAAGAAAACAGGTACATTTAGCTATTGATGAAGCAGATGTTATATTGTTTATAGTAGATGTCGAAGGCAGTATAACAGATCTGGATGAGGCAATTGCTGAAATGTTAAGAAAGATAAACAAAAAAGTTTTCCTTGTGGTCAATAAAGTTGATAATTACGAGAGGCAGTATGATGCTAATATATTCTATTCCCTGGGTTTGGGTGAGCTGTACATGATTTCGTCAATTAACGGAAGCGGTACAGGCGATTTACTGGATGATATGGTTAGCTTATTTAAAAAGAAAGGAAGGGAACAGGAGACAAAACTTCCAAGATTTGCAATAATTGGCAGGCCGAACGTAGGAAAATCATCCCTTATCAATACCCTGATTGGAGAAGAGCGTAATATAGTGACACCAATCTCAGGTACGACAAGGGATTCAATTTATTCACGATACAATAAGTATAATCACGATTTTTATCTTGTTGATACTGCCGGATTAAGGAAAAAAGGTAAAGTAACTGAAGATATTGAATTCTATTCAATAATGCGTTCAATAAGAACGGTAGAAAATTCTGATGTATGCTTATTAATGATAGATGCTCCCAGGGATATTGAATCACAGGATGTAAATATTTTCAATCTTGTGAAGAAAAATAATAAAGGAATACTTATTCTGGTAAACAAATGGGACCTCATTGATAAAGATACTAATAACACAAAAGAGTTTACAGCCAGGATAAAGGATAAAATATCTCCATTTAAGGACGTACCGGTAATTTTTATCTCCGCCATTACCAAACAGAGGATCCACAGGGTACTTGAGACTGCTGTGAATGTATATGAGAACAGAAAACAACGGATCTCTACATCTAAATTAAATAAAACAGTATCAGAAATAGTATTAAAATATCCTCCGCCTTCAGTTAAAGGTAAATTTGTGAAAATAAAATATGTCACACAACTGCCAACAACGGCGCCGTCATTCGCTTTTTTTTGTAATTTGCCTCAATATATAAAGGAACCTTATAAAAGATATCTGGAGAATAAGCTAAGAGAAAATTTCAATTTCACAGGAGTTCCTATACAAATATTTTTCAGAAAGAAGTAACTTAGCTGTAGTATAATTTGTTTTTTGAATTAATTATCGCTTTAATAATGTTCAGGAATATAATAGTAATTCTGGGTATTGTATTTATGGTCATCATAGCCTGCGAAAGAATTGAGCCGGCTGATCCGGTACCGGAAATAGGATTTAAAGATCTAACAGTAACCGATAGCTATGATACTATTGGTGATGAACCGGTTGAAATAAAGGCTTGTGAACTAATATTTTCGTTTATCGATGGAGATGGTGATATTGGACTTATAGAGGATCCATATGATTCAATTGATCCGAAAAATGTTTTTATTATTCCTTTTGAAAAACTTGAAGGAAGTTATTACAGAAATGATGAACTGGATACCTTGTCTTTCTGGATAAAGCATGATGATAAAATGGAACGTGTCGGGCAGAATAAAACACTTAAAGGTGAAATAAAAGTAAAATTCAGTTATTTTAAGAATCTTATTTCAGATTATGACACTTTAAAATTTGATTTTTATATAACTGACAGGGCAGAGAATAAAAGCAATGTTGAATCAACAACCGATGTAGCATTTGATTAATTATATACTACAAGAATACTATTATTTTTTATCTGTTAAATTTCTTATCCGACCTTGGCAGCAATACTTTCCTCGATAACCTGAAGAATCCTGATTTTTGATCTATATCTATAAGTTTAACTTCAACTTCCTCACCTTCCTTTAAAACGTCGTCAACAGAATTTATTCTTCTCCATTCAATTTCAGAGATATGCAGCAATCCTTCTTTTCCCGGCATAAATTCAACAAAAGCGCCAAAATTTGTAATTGATTTTATAGGTCCTTTATATATTTTCCCGACTTCAGGAACATCAACTATCTCTTTAATTCTTTTAACCGCGGCATCGATGGATTCTTTATTAACTGCTGAAACATCTACGATACCTACTCCGTCTTCTTCTTCTATTAATATTACAGAACCTGTTTCTTCCTGGATCTTCTGTATAATCTTACCTCCCGGACCAATTAAAGCACCAATTGTATCTTTAGGGATTGTTAATTGTATAATTCTAGGTACATGTGGTTTATAATCTTCCCGTGGAGCCGGTATGACTTCAATGAGCTTCTCAAGGATTTTCAGGCGTCCGATTTTTGCCTGCTCCAGGGCTTCACTTAATATTTCATATGATAACCCCTCAACTTTGATATCCATTTGTGTTGCTGTAATTCCATCCCGGGTACCAGCAACTTTAAAATCCATATCGCCCAGGTGGTCTTCATCACCAAGAATATCTGACAGAATTGCATATTTACCTGATTTCGTATCAGTAATTAATCCCATAGCAATTCCTGATACAGGCTTTTTTATTTTAACACCGGAATCCATTAAAGCAAGAGTCCCTGCACAGACCGTTGCCATCGAAGAGGATCCGTTGGATTCAAGTATATCAGACACAACACGTATTGCGTATGGATTATCTTCAGGAATCATTCTTTTTAATCCACGGTGTGCCAGGTTACCATGTCCTATTTCTCTTCTGCTTAACCCCCTGGATGGTCTGGCTTCCCCGGTTGAGAAGGGTGGAAAATTATAATGCAGGACAAATTTATCCGTGCCCTGAATAAGCACCTCATCAATAACTTTCTCATCCAGTTTGGTCCCCAGAGTGACTGAGGCAATTGACTGTGTCTCACCCCTTGTAAAGATGGAAGAACCATGGGCTGCCGGCAGGTAGTCCACTTCTCCCCAGATTGGTCTTATTTCATCCGGTTTCCTCCCGTCAACTCTGATATTCTCATTTAATATCAGTGATCTAACAGCTTCCTTTTCAACTTCATGGAAATAATTATTTATTAGGAATTCGTTAGTTTCATCTTCATCACCATATTCATCAACTAATTCCTGTACTATTGTATCATATGCAGTGTGTCGGTCGCGTTTAGCTGGAGTCGTTTTAGCTACCTTGTATACTTTATCATAAGCTTTATCCCATATTGTTTTACGTAAATCCTCATCATTATTTTCATGGCTGTATTCTCTTTTTGTGGTACTATTGACTTCCTTTGCAAATTCCATTTGTGCCTTACAATGTTTTTTAATTTCTTCATGTGCTAATTTTATCGCTTCAAGCATCTCCGCTTCTGAAACCTCATTCATTTCTCCTTCAACCATTATAATATTATCGTATGTAGCACCTACAATTATATCAATATCAGCAACTTTAATTTCGTCAAATGTTGGATTTATTTTAAATTTTCCATCAATGCGGCCTATCCTGACTTCTGATATAGGACCGTTAAATGGAATATCTGATACTGCTAACGCTGCAGAGGCGGCAAGTCCGGCAAGTGAATCAGGCATCGTATCTTTGTCTGCTGAGATAAGATATATGTTTACAAATGTTTCCGCGTGAAAATCATCCGGGAAAAGAGGACGTAGCGCACGGTCAACTAACCGGGCAATTAATATTTCGTAATCACTTGGTCTTGTTTCCCTTTTAATAAATCCCCCGGGAAACCTCCCGACTGCAGCAAACTTTTCTCTGTATTCCACCTGAAGCGGCATGAAATCTGAATCTTCTTTGCCTTCTTTTGCGGCAACAACTGTAGCCAGAAGCATTGTATTTCCAGTCTTTAATATAACTGCGCCATCTGCCTGCCTGGCCACTTTTCCTGTTTCAATATTTATTATCCGGCCGTCACCGAGATCAATATTTTTTTCAAACATCTTATTCATTTCCTAATTTATTATATGTGTAAATATACATAAGTATATCGTCTTTATATTAACGAAAAAAGGCAATTCGCCGAATTGCCTTTTTATTTTCGAAGGTTTAATACTTTTAGAATTGCCCGATATCTTTCAATTTCCCGGCGTTTAAGGTAATCAAGCAGCCTTCTGCGTTTCCCGACAAGCTTTAATAAGGCTCTCTGTGTACTGAAATCCTTTTCATTCTTTTTCAGGTGTCCTGTTAGATGCTCAATACGTTGAGTAAACAGAGCTATCTGGCTCTCGGGTGATCCGGTATCGGTATCGGATTTTCCATATTTTTTAAAAAGGTCCTTTTTCTTTTCTGCTGTTAAATACATTCTAATAACTTTATATACCCGCGAAATAAGATTTGCAAAAGTATTTAATTTTTTTTAGAAATCAATATGTTTAGCGAAAAAGTTGCTCAAAAACCTATACCCTTATACAACAGGTCTTTAAGTTTTGCAATTTGAGATTTGGTGCCCAGTGCAAAAATTTTATCCTTTGATGTTAATACTATTTCCGGAATAGGATTTACAATATATGACCGGTCTTCTCTTCTTAAGCCTATAATATTAGCACCGGATTCATTCCTGATATCCAGCTCACGGATTGATTTACCATCAAAACATTTGGCTATTTGTTTGCATGAAATTTCTTCCAGTGCCATATTCTCTGAACTTTGTAACATTATAAAATCCAGAAACTCGACAATGTCAGGTTGAGTAACTAATTTGGCCATACGTTGTCCGCCAATTTTATCTGACATAATGATATTATTTGCACCTGCTCTTCTTAGCTTGGAATCAGAATGTTCATCCAATCCTCTGCTAATAATTGTAAGGGTAGGATTAATTTCTCTTGCAGTAAGAACAACCAGTAAATTATCGGCATCAACCGGCAGAGTTGTTATTAAAGCTTTAGCATTATTAATATAGCACATTTCCAGCACTTCATCCTTTGTTGCATCACCATATACATAAAGTAAATTCGGATCATCCAGGATCATTTCCATAGCCGTTTCATTATTCTCAACAATTACTACCGGGACCTTATGATCCATTAATTCATGAACAGCCTGTTTGCCATTTCTTCCATAGCCACAAACTATTACATGATTTTTCAATTTTCGTATTTTTCTTTTCACTCTGGTATCTTTAAATATATGCCTGAATGTACCATCCACTACATACCGAATAAATGTAGTAACAGCGTAAGCAAATATACCAAAACTAGAGACAATAAGAAAAGTTGTAAAATACATTCCAACCGTTGAAAGTGGTTCGACCTCCCTGAATCCTACTGTTGCAACGGTAATTATTGTCATATAGAAAGCTTTGGGGAACGACCATCCTTCGATTACCATATAACCGGCAACTCCAATAGAAATGGCAGTAATAAGTAAGGTAAGGGCAATATATGCACTTTTTATACTTTCCCTTTTCATTTATTCTCCAGATGATATTATAACATTAACAGCACAATATCGCATTAAATTATATTATTTTGCTTAAGAAGTATATTCATCTCATTTTGAGTCTCTTTTGCTTTACTGCCTGCTGTTTCAGCGAAAAGTTCAGTATTATCAGCATAAATTATTGATCTTGAGGAATTGACAATCAGTCCAAGGTTTTTATTCTTTCCGTATTTAACAACCTCCTTCAGACTTCCACCCTGAGCCCCGATACCGGGGACTAATATGAAATGATCAGGAATGATTTCCCTGATCATTGCCAGAATAGAAGCTTTAGTCGCTCCGACCACATACATAATGTTATTAATGGATCCCCAGTCTTTAGACCTGCGTATTATTGTCTCAAAAATCCTTTCGTTCTGCCTTGTATTAAGAAACTGGAAGTCCTCTGCTCCCTGATTTGAAGTTAGCGCCAGAACAGCAATCCATTTATCTTTGTATTTAAGAAAAGGTAATAGCGAATCTTTACCCATATATGGAGATACAGTAACTGCATCGAATTCAATAGTATCAAAAAATGTCTTTGCATACATTCTTGAGGTGTTCTCGATATCACCTCTTTTTGCATCAGCAATAAGAAATATATCCGGGTATTTCTTTTTAATATAAGATATTGTTAGTTCCAGGCTTCTCCAGCCATCCGGGCCATTACTTTCATAGAATGCAATATTTGGTTTGTATGCTATAACATACCGGGCCGTTGCATCTACTACCAGTTTGTTGAATTCAAATTCCGGATTTTTGTATTTTAAAAGGAAAGATGGTATTTTCTGAATATCTGTATCAAGGCCTATACATAAAAAGCTTTTCTTGTTCTTAATGTTCAGGAATAGTTGTTTGCAATTCATAAATTATATAATATAATTGACAATGAACTAATTAAGCCCACTTTCTTTCAGTCGTTCGGCATTCTCAGCCATTTGCAATTTACTAATTATTTCCTGAATATTACCGTCCATAATCGATGGTAAGTCATATAAAGTCAGGTTTATACGATGATCAGTTATTCTTCCCTGGGGATAATTATATGTTCTGATTTTAGCCGACCGGTCTCCGGTTGACACCATTGTCTTTCTTTCTGATGCTATTTTATCAAGATAATTTTGGTATTCAATATTGTAAAGCCTGGTCCTGAGCTCATTCATGGCTTTATCAAGATTTTTTACCTGAGATTTTTGATCCTGGCAGGTTACTATAATACCGGAAGGAATATGTGTCAGCCGTACTGCAGAATATGTAGTATTAACGGACTGTCCGCCCGGCCCTGAAGAACAGAATCTGTCAATTCGAATATCTTCCTGCTTAATGTCGATGTCGAATTCATCTGCTTCCGGTAAAACAGCAACTGTTGCTGCTGATGTATGAACTCTTCCCTGTGTTTCAGTTTGAGGTATACGCTGAACGCGATGAACACCTGATTCATATTTTAATATTCCATATACTCCTTCACCTTTTACATTCATAATGATTTCCTTAAAACCTCCTACAGTGCCTTCTGTAAAGTTAGAGGTCTCCATTTTCCATCCCTTCTGTTCGCAAAACTTGGCATACATCCTTTGCAGGTCTCCGGCAAAAATACTTGCTTCATTACCTCCTGTTCCTGCCCTTATTTCAAGTATGGCATTTTTATTATCTTCGGGATCAGCAGGAAGTAATAATAATTTAAGTTTTTCTTCTAATGGGGATACCTTAAGGTTTAGCTCTTCCAGCTCTGTTTTGGCCATTTCTTTTAATTCTTCATCTTTATCTTCAGAAAGTATTTCCCTGGCATGTTCAATATTACTTAAAATATTCCTGTATTCATTATATACATCTACTATAGGTTCAAGTTCTTTATATTCTTTGTTTAGCCTGACATACTGTTTCATGTCAGCTATTATTTCCGGATCGCTTATTAACTTGGCAACCTCTTCAAATCTTTGTTTTACTCCTTCGAGCTTATCCAGGATTAGCTTATTATTCATAACAGAATAGTGATATTTTAATAATGAAAAGTTCCAAATTCGCTTTTAATTGTTAATGTTTTCTTATCGGCCCCATCAACATGGCCTATAACCTTTGCATCAACATTAAATTCTTTGGATATTGAAATTATATCATCGGCATAGGATGGAGAAATATAGATCTCGAACCTGTGACCCATATTAAATACTTCATACATTTCGTCCCAGTCTGTATCTGATTCTTCCTGAATCATTTTAAAGAGAACAGGTAACTCAAATAATTCATCTTTAATAACATGGACATTTGTTATATACTTAAGTACCTTAGTCTGCCCACCTCCTGAACAATGTATCATGCCATGAATGTTTTCCCTGTGCTTTTCCAGGACTTTTTTTATTACCGGGGCATAAGTACGGGTAGGTGATAACAATAGTCTCCCTGCATCCACATCCAGATTTTCAATTTTTTCAGTCAGGGAATACTTTCCTGTATAAATCAAAGACTGAGGAGTTATATCATCATAGGTCTCAGGATACTTGTTGGCCAGATAATTCTCAAATAAGTCATGTCTTGCGGAGGTAAGACCATTACTGCCAATTCCACTGTTATATTCTTTTTCATATATGGCCTGTCCTGAAGATGCTAATCCTACAATAATATCCCCTTTCTGAATATTATTCTCTATAACTTCTGATCTCTTCATTCTGCAGGTAGCTGTTGCGTCCACAGTAATGGTTCTGACCAGATCTCCAATATCAGCTGTTTCACCACCGGATAAATATATATTTATTCCCCACCTGGCAAACTCCTGTATCAAATCATCGTAACCTTTTAAAATAAAAATAATTACATCACCAGGAATCTTCATCTTGTTTCTTCCTATAGTCGATGAAAGAAGAATATCATTTACCGCACCGACACACAATAAATCATCAATATTCATAATAAACGAATCATGCGCAATTCCTTTCCATACCGAATAATCACCGGTTTCTTTCCAGTACATATATGCCAGGGCAGATTTCGTGCCGGCTCCATCTGCATGCATTATATTGCAATACTCGCTGTCACCCGCCATGATATCAGGTAATACTTTACAGAAAGCATTGGGAAAAATACCATTGTCAAAATCTTTAATAGCCTTATATACATCTTCCTTTGAAGTTGATACGCCTCTTTTATTATATCTTGTCATTGCAGACATATAAATCTATTTTAGCTTAATAGTATATGAAAATTGCAAATGTTTTACAGAGCTCTAAAATTAGTCAATTTTACCAAGAAAATGCTACTGTCACTAAAGAAGATGTGAACATAGTAGGGAAAGGCAGGAAAGGATACTATTTATTTACCGGTCCGGCAGACATGCTTATATAGGAGAGAAACTCATTTTTTGTGTCATTATTGAGGAACCTGCCATGAAAACTTGAACTGGTTGTGTTACTTTGCTCATCTTCAATACCTCTCATAGTTACACACATATGACTGGCTTCAATAATAACAGCTACATCTTCAGTGTTGAGTACCTTCTTTAACTCATCAGCAATCTGCTGGGTAAGTCTCTCCTGCAACTGGGGCCTTTTTGCATAATATTTTACTATTCTGTTAATCTTAGACAGGCCTATCACAGAACCGTTTGAAATATATGCGATATGGGCTTTACCAACGATAGGAACAAAATGATGCTCGCAATATGAATTGACTTTAATATCCTTTTCAACAAGCATCTGCTTATAATTAAATTTATTTTCAAATAGCTTTATCTTGGGTTTGTTGTCGGAATTCAGCCCACTGAATATTTCTTTTACAAACATCTTGGCTACCCTGTGAGGCGTACCTTTCAGGCTATCATCAGAAAGATCTAATCCTAAAATATTCATTATTTCTGCAAAGTGCCTTTCTATAAGCTCTATTTTAGATTTATCATCCAGGGCATTTGCATCCGGCTTATCTATTCTATTTTCTCCTTGAGCCAGATATTCATTGGCAATAATTCTCATGTGCTCATTGAATTGAGGATTATTACCGTTAACTTTTGCTTTAATAGTATTCCCGTTCAAGCTCATTGCAGTAATAATATTACTTATAATCTTTAAGAGATTCCATTAATTTCTTCCGGGCAAAGAATATTCTGCTCTTTACTGTTCCTATTTTAAGATTCAGCTCATCTGCTATTTCTTTATACTTAAATCCCTGAACGTGCATAATAAAAGGAACTTTAAATTCATCATCCAGTAATTCTATCTTTTTTTCAATTTCTTTAGTAGAGTAAGAAGAGTCCGGCATTCCTGAACCTGATGAATTGTCCAGATTCAGATAATACAGATCTTTTGAATTGTCAAATGTTGTATTAACCTTAGATAATCTGCGATAATTATTAATAAATGTATTTTTCATTATAGTGTATGTCCATGCTTTAAGATTTGTATTATCGGAAAATTTGTCCCTGTAAGAAATCGCTTTCATAAACGTTTCCTGCA
>CP070654.1:212037-223764 GCA_020354785.1 Bacteroidales bacterium | reverse complement strand
CAGTGCAATATATTAGGAATAATAATATTATTTAATGCATTTATATTCACTTGAGTTTCGACTTTATTCCTTGGTACAATAGTTATAGTATTATTAATGTGGTACGGCGGTTACCTTATTTTAAGAACTAATAATGAACTGGGCCTGGATCCAGAGGAATTCCTGGTTTACCTGGTAGTCTTCTATAATATTATTAATCCTTCCAAAGCTTTATCAACTGCATTTTATAATGTACAGAAAGGATTAGCGGCTGTTACAAGAATAGATAAAATACTTGATTCCAAATCAAACATAACAGAAATCAGGAATCCCGTTTCTGTAAAAAAATTCGCAGAGCAGATAGAATATAAAGATGTATCCTTTAAATACAAGAGAGAGTATGTACTGAATAATATTAATCTGACTATAAAGAAAGGCAAGACTATTGCTTTAGTAGGACAATCAGGTGCCGGAAAGTCCACCCTTGTTGATCTTCTTCCGCGATTTTACGATACAACTGACGGAGAGATCTTACTTGACGGTATAAATATTCGTAACCTGAAAATAAATGATCTTCGGGAGCTTATGGGAATTGTTACACAGGATCCTATTCTCTTTAATGACAGCTTCATAAATAACATTGCGTTTGGAGTTGAACGTGCAGATGAGGGAAAAATAATGGAGGCTTCCAGAATTGCAAATGCCCATGAATTTATTATAAACACCAAAGAGGGATATAATACTAATATTGGTGACAGGGGAACAAAACTTTCCGGAGGACAGCGGCAAAGAATAAGTATTGCGCGTGCAATTTTAAAAAATCCGCCAATTCTTATTCTCGATGAAGCAACTTCAGCACTGGATTCCGAATCTGAAAAACTGGTTCAGGATGCTATTATAAAGCTAATGGAAAACAGGACATCGATAGTTATAGCTCACAGGTTATCCACCATAATGCATGCGGACGAGATATGTGTCCTGAAAGATGGTGCTATAGTAGAAAGAGGAAAGCATAAAGACTTGCTGCTTTCTGACGGGGAATATAAGAAGTTCTATGAGTTGCAGAGTTTCAGCTAAAACCCTGTATGCTGTCCTGAAAAAAAACATTTATGAAGGTTACAGGATTTACTTTTATCAGGAATGCCATTAAATATGACTACCCGATTGTTGAATCAATAAATTCCATTCTTCCGGTTTGCGATGACTTTATTGTTGCTGTGGGCAAATCCGATGATGACACCCTTGATTTAATAAAGAATATAGATAAGAAAAAAATCAAAATTATTGAGACTGTATGGGATGATTCCTTAAGGGAAGGAGGCAGAGTCCTGGCAGTTGAAACGGATAAGGCGTTTAATGAAGTTCCTGTCGATTCTGACTGGGCATTTTATATTCAGGGTGATGAAGTAGTACATGAAAAATATCTTGAGACTATTGAAAAGGAGATGCTAAGGTGGAAAGATAATGAACATATTGACGGTTTATTATTTAAATACCTTCATTTCTACGGTTCATACGATTACATTGGAGAATCATACAGGTGGTACAGAAGAGAAATAAGGATTGTGCGTCCTGTAAAAACCATATATTCATACAGGGATGCCCAGGGCTTCAGGAAAAATAATAATGAAAAATTAAGTGTTAAGCTGATTGATGCCTTTATCTACCATTATGGCTGGGTGAAAGAACCGAAAGCGATGCAGGGCAAACAGCAGACATTCCATAAATACTGGCACAATGATGAATGGATTGAACAGAATGTTGCAAAAGCAGATGAATTTGATTACTCAAATATAGATGCACTGTCTTTATTTACGGATTCACACCCAATGGTTATGGAAGAAAGGATTAAAAATAAGAACTGGCAGTTTGATTACGATATATCTTTTAATAATTTCAAGACAAAGGATAAGTTTAAACGTTTCTTTGAAAAAATTACAGGCTATCGTATAGGGGAATACAGAAACTATAAAATCATCTAATACATCCCATGTTAATCAGGATACCACCTGTAATTCACATCTTCCATATTTTTCTATAGTATATTATCTGCTCAGGAAATCATCATAGGTAACCTGCATAAAAGCCCTTCCCTGCATAATATATTCATCCTTTATTGCCCCCTCATAAACTGTAGTCTGGCCACTAACATTATCATGTGAAAATTTCACACTATCTGAAACATATCCGAATCCGTTATTATATGCATAAAATGCAAAATTGTAATATGAACCTGATAAGATATTCCGGCTATATTCAAACATATCAGCAGGCAAGCCCAGTTGATTAAGCAGTGTTTTTGGTATATCAGTCTGTGATGCAAAACTTGAAATCACAGTATCGGTTCTTACGGCACCCCCAAGCCAAAGCATAGGGATAGCATGCGTTTTATAATTGTTATAATATGTATTATCCGGATATATGTTTCCATGATCGGAGACAAAAATCATAAGGGTGTTATCCCACCAGTCAGTTGTTTTCGCCTTTGCAACAAAACTTCCAATACAGCTGTCGGCATAAAATGCGGAATTAAACAATCTCGTGTCAATATCATCACCCTTAAAATGATCCTTTACCGGCACATCAAAAGGTTCATGGTTACTTAGCGTAAACAGGACCTTGAAAAAAGGCTCATCCGGCTCACTACTTATATTCTTTAGAAACCTTTCAAACATTATATGATCTGGTATTCCCCATTTTGAGATATCCCGGGATGACGGAAAGTCTTCCTTTGAAATAATATTTTTGAAACCTCCATTTATAAGATAGGCACGGAGATTGAAAAAATCAATATCACCTCCATAATAAAAATCTATTTTATATCCGTTATCTGACAATAATCTTGATATAAATGGCAAAGACTGTGTTTTCTGTGGGAATTTCATTATTGAAGTTATTCCGTGTGCGGGATAACCGCTAAAAATTGCTGCTAATCCCTTATCCGAGCGCGAACCACTGGCATATAAATTTGAAAACAACACCCCTTCCTTTACCAGTCTGTTGAAATTAGGTGTGATGTATTTCTTTCCTCCCAGAGGTTCAATAATCTTTGATGTAAAAGACTCCATTATCACAAGTATGATATTCGGCCTGCCTGTATTTAATATAATATTGGTTTCCCCGCCGTTCACATATATTCTTTCAACAATATTCTTTGCCTCGTCTTCCTCATAATATATAAAAGGATTGCTGCTTGTTTCTTCATTTGTAAAAGAAAATCCGATGTTCCATAATAAATTAACAGCAGCATGATTAGCAAATGAATTTTCATGGAAATATGCTGCGCTGAGGTTAACAGGAGATGTATCGAATCCGCCCCTGACAGGAATTATTAATGAAGGCAAAATAAGCAGGAATAAAATCGCAGTTTTTAGTTTTCCCGGCATAATGTTTTTAATAATAACAGCAATATATTTCAGATAAAAGCAGATTAAACCGGCTGAAAAGCCCACTATAAAGACAAGTGAAATCACTAAAGTATCCCATCTCACGGATGCCAGCATTTCCCCGGGTTTGTTAATATAAAGCAATGGAGTGTTATCAAGCCTGAAACCCCAGTATTTGTATAATTCCAAATCAATTGTTGTGAATACTACTGTTGTTACAATAATTATTAATGTATATACATTTAAAACATAGTATAAAAGATTATTCTTCAGAAATGAAGTAAACATAAGAACTACTACCGGAAATGCTAAAATATAACCTATGGAGGATAAATCGAGCCTGATACCATGAACCAGAATATTAGACCAGTCAATAAAACTTAATTCAAACGATTGTGAATTGTGGTAACATAAAAATAACAGTTTGCAGATTATAAAAAAGGTATACCAGAATAGTATATATGTAATAAAATACTGTAACCGGGGTTTCATATATGAAATACGATTTTATTTTAAAAAGCTCAAATTTAAAGTATTTTATTTTATTAGTGTTGATCAATTAAACAAAAAGAATTATGAAAAAACAATACCCTGTATTATTTTAGCAGGCTATAAAAGCAGAAGTTAATTCCAGTATCTTATCAGAATTACATCTGCTAAAGGTTTTAATATGAATCAATATCTTAATCATCTAATAGCATTATTTAAAAGACTAATCTTTCTGCTACTGATATTCAGTCTTCTGAGACTGTATTTTTTTATATTTAACTATAACTCTTTTGTGCCGGGTTCCTTTTCAGGCATTATTAAAGCTTTCCTGTTTGGTATCAGGTTTGATTTTATTGTTGTATTCTATTTGAACCTGCCCTTTGTTGTACTGCACTTTATTCCCGGGAATTTTAAAGCAAGTTTCACTTATCAGCGAATACTTCAATATATGTTTGTTATTATTAGTGCATTTTTACTAATGGCTAACTTTATTGATGTTGAATATTTCCAGTTTACAGATCGTCGCAGCGGGACAGAATTAATTAAATTACTTGCCGGCAGTTCAGAAACGATTTCTTTGTTACCGCATTATATTTCAGGTTACTGGCATATTACCGTATCTTTTATAATAAGCGTATGGATCTTATGGCAGTTCTACCCTAAACTGCATTTAAGGGACTGGAATATAAAAATACAAGGCGTTTATAATATTATTTTGCAGTCAGTAATAACGATATTAATTCTGGGTATTTTTATTGGTTTTGCAAGGGGCCTGGAAACAAAACCCATACGTATAAACACTGCTCACAAATATGCAACCCCTAAATATATCCCTTTGCTATTTAATACACCTTTTGTAATAATAAATACTATAAGCCAGAAAGAAATTATTAATGCCGATTATTTTGATCAGGAATATGCAGAGAGTATATATTCACCGGTCAGGTATTATTCGAATGATGGTTCCTTTAAGGAACAAAACGTAATAATTATTATTCTTGAGAGTTTTTCAAAAGAATATATTGGTGCACTTAATCCCAAACAAAAGGGATTCACCCCGTTTCTGGATTCGCTTATCAGCAACAGCCTTGTATTTAATAATGCTTTAGCTAATTCCAACAGATCAATGGATGCGTTGCCGGCGATAATATCATCATTACCGCCACTGGATCGGCGTACATTCATTACTTCGGTTTATTCAACCAATAAGCTGGAAAGTGTTTCAAGTTTATTAAAAAACAAGGGATATCATACTTCGTTTTTCCACGGTGGGCAAAATGGAACTATGGGATTCGACTACTATTGTAAAAGTGTCGGTATTGAAGAATATTACGGAGAAAACGAATATCCGTTTAAAGGTCATCACGATGGAAGATGGGGAATATATGATGAGCATTTCTTTCAATTTTTTGCCAGCAAGTTAAGTGAATTCAGGCAGCCCTTTATTTCAATATTATTTTCTCTTTCTTCTCATGATCCCTATCCAATACCCAAGCAATACGAAAATAAGTTCCCGCAAAGTAAACTTAAAATCCTTACCAGCGTTGCATATACTGATTATTCACTAAGAAGGTTTTTTAATACTGCTTCCGGGCTGGAATGGTATAAAAACACCCTGTTTGTTATCTGTCCTGACCATACTTCTACAGCAATTGAAAATAAGTATTCTACACAAATTGGACGCTATAAAATTCCGGTAATATATTACCATCCTGGTGATACAGCTCTAAGGGGGGTAAATCATAATATCACCCAGCAGATTGATATCCTGCCAACCATACTGGATTACTTAAATTTTGATAAGAGATTCATCTCTTTTGGAAGTTCTGTTTTTAGTGATGAAAGTCAAAAATTCTGGTTTTGTCACAACCGCGGCAGCTATTTTATTGCTGATTCCGTTTATCTTCTGACATTTGACGGCTTTAAGAGTATTGAGCTCTTTGATCATAAAAGGGATAGCTTGTTACAATCAAATATTATCAATAACAAGCCGGAAGCTTCAAAATTTCTCGAAAAAAAACTTAAGGCTATATTACAGAACTATCAGTACAGGATGGAAAGAAACCTTTTGACGGATACTACGGGGATTTCAATGGCAGTAAAAGAGGAATAGGGAAATACAGGAATATGGGAAATAAAGGAATAAGGGAAATATTGGGAATAAGGGTAAAGTAGTAAGGGATTAGGTTTTGGCGAGATAGGTACATTTGCCCGGGTATATGGCCTTCAAAAAATTTGGGTAAGAAATCTTTGTGAAGACTCGTAGCGAAGGACCTTAAGCGACAATAGAACAATAAAATCAATACCTATTATATGAAAAAATCTCTGTCAGATCTTTTCGTTTCTTTTCACGTATTTCATCAGATGCAGGATATCCCAGGGTTATAATTAATTCTGCCCGTTTGTTCCGGGGAATATTAAGCAGCTCTTTTACCTTTTTTTCATTAAACCAGCCTAAAATGCATGTACCAAGTCCTTCAGATACTGCCTGAAGACAAAAATGCTCGGATGCTATTCCCAGATCAATCAATGTGTAAGTCTTGTTTCTGACTATTCCGCCCAGTTTAGATGTGAAATTTGGTTTTTCACGGACAACAACTACATGAACAGGAGCCTGCTTTGTGAAATGATTCATTGATAAAATACGATCTTCTGCTGCATCAGCCAGGGCGTTTTTAAGCTCAGTATTGTTCACAATGATGAATTTCCATGACTGTGAATTACATGCTGACGGAGCGAGCCTGGCTGCTTCAATGCACCTTTCAATCTTTTCAGGTTCAACAGGTTTGTTACTGTATGAACGTACACTTTGCCTGGTTTTAGCCAAATCAAGAAAGTTCAGATTTTTAACCATCAATAGATATTTTATAAATCTCTTTTCTTAAGTATTAAGTACATTAATGAAATAAATATGATTATATATACGGATACAATAAGTGTATCATCCCATGCGATATAATCCTGCACTTCCCTTAATGCATATTTCTTGAATGGAAACCTTATAAGATTATTAATAGCTTTTAACGGGAACAATCCTTTTATCCAGTCTGTTTTTATTCTAAAAGTAATTATAGGTTCAACAATTAATGTATAGAGAAAAAGAAGGCCCATCGACAACCCGGTTCTTTTTATTAACAACCCGATAAATAATGCAAAAATCAGGTATGCAGTGATTTGAAGCAAATAAGCGGGTATAAACTCCATATACGTAATAATATCTGTGATTTCCCTGTTCCCGGAATATATAAATCCCAGGATAAAACCAGCTGCAATAATAAATAAGGTTGAAATAATGCTTAGAAAACAAACCAGAACCAGTTTGGACAAAAGAAAATCCCACCGGCTAAGTCCATTCATAATATTCTGGCGTATTGTTCCGTAGTTGATTTCATTTGTTATAGAAATAATCACATAGATAGCAAGAATAAATTTTAAGAATCCGGCTACATAGGTTATGTTATGCCATACATCCGGGAAATCGTAAATTGGTATCCCGGAAGGATCTATAATATCACCCAGTGATTCTCCTTTCCTGGCCAGAAAATCCAGGAAAAACTTACCGCTAAAGAAAATTGACAGGAGAATTAAAAAATAGAGAGAAGTCAGAATCCAGAATGTGCTATATGACTGTACTTTTAATAACTCAATTCTTATTATTCGTTTCATTCCGATTCATTTAATATATCAAGGAACTTTTGTTCAAGACTTCTTTTCCGGACAACCAGGTGAGTAACTATTATTCCACTCTCAACCAGGTATTTATTGAGGTCTGTTACAGACATATTTCTATCAAGTGTAACAATAATCTTATCCTTTTCATTATCATAACTCTTCTTAAGGGAAAATTTATTTATAGCCTTTTCCAGCTCAGTAAGGTTCTGAGAGCTGACTTCAACTATCTGTTGCTCCTGAGATACTTCATCAACTTTGCCGCTGTATATCAGCCTGCCAAAATTTAATACGGCAAAATCAGTACATACCTTTTGTACTTCGTCCAGTAAATGGCTTGCAAGTATAACAGTTTTACCCTTTTTTGAGATATCTTTTATTACTTCACGGATTTCGGCTATACCCTGCGGATCAAGTCCGTTTGTGGGTTCATCAAGCACCATAACTTTCGGATCACAAAGTAAAGCTGAAGCAACCGCAAGGCGCTGTTTCATCCCCAGCGAATAAGTTTTGTATTTATAATCTTTACGTTCATACAGACCGACATCCTTCAGCACTTTGTCTATATTGTCATAATTAATACGTTTAATATCTGCAATTATTTTTAAATTCTGTACACCGGTTAAATAAGGATAGAATGCAGGTGTCTCCAGTGTGGAACCTATCTTCTGCCGGTTTTCTTTTCTGGTAAAGTTTCTGAACCAGTTGAAAGTACCGTCAGTAGGATTTATTACGTCCAGGATTATGCCCAGTGTTGTGGTTTTCCCACTGCCATTCGGGCCCAGGATTCCAAATACACTTCCCTCCGAAACGTCCAGCGACATATTACTTACAGCAGTAATCCTGCCGTAGTTTTTGGTTATATTATTTATTGACAGAACATGTTCCAAAATTAACGGATTTTATTTGTTGATATCATTTTTAGTCTTAATGATGTTTGCCGGAACAGAATCAGAAATTTAAATCAATCTTTTCCTTGAATTTCATAAATTTTCCGAAGTCAATGCTACCCTTTACATCAATAATCACCAGGTTATCCTGATCGGTTGCAAGTGCAGTGAAACCAACAGTTCGGTTTTTCCGGTCTTTTTTATATAAATCAATTGACCCGTTATCTTCATTAATAATAAGAAGGGGTAAATATTTTTCTTTTTGCAGATCTTTTTTAAGCTGCATGATTTCCCTATAGTCAAATTTCTGTTTCTCCCATTCATAGATTAATACCATGATTTTATAAATATCTTTGAGCAAATCTGCAATCTCAGGTTCATTCTCCGTATTCAACATTTTAATTGTACTGGTATAAAAGAACACATTCTTATCCTCCTTATAAAGCTTTCTGAACCTTTCAATACTTGAACTCTGTGCCGATATAATAAAATGAATAACGGCCAGACAAAATATTAAAAATAATTTCTTCATGAAAATTGAATTAATTAGATTATACCACCCTTTTTTAATCACGACGATTCTGAAAATTAAAAATTACAATTCAGATCAAATACTAATAAAAATTCCGTAAATTTATTTACTAAAAATGGACATTACATATTTAAAATGCAAATTTTTATAAGATTGAGGCAACCTTAATTAATAAAAACCATCTATTAATATAGTAAACAAGTAATAATTCAGGTTCTTAAATGAAATTTTCCAGGTTAATATATATTCTATTTTTAATATTTCTTCTTTCATTTAACTGTGAGAGAAAAGAAGATAACTACCAGACTGCTTCTGAAGAAATGATAATTGGAGAGTGGGACTGGATAGAATCCGTTTACTATTATACAATGTCAGGATTGCCTTATGTCCTGAATCCTGATACAGTGGGATATTCACAGAAACATATATACCTGCCTGACGGCACCCTTAAAATATACAGGAATGATGTTCTTGAAACCTCCGGCAGTTACTGGTTTGATAGGATAACTTATTCTAACGGAACTGAATCCGACCTGAGATTATTTACACAAAAAGATGATTATACAAATTCTGTCATATTCCGGATAACAAAAGACACCTTATTGCTTGATAATACCGAAGTAGATGGTGCCAAAAGAATTTTTATAAGGATAAAATAATATTCCGTAAGCAAAATTCCGAAAAACAGAGGGTTACTATTAATTACAAAAAGGGGGCAAGAAAAACAAGCCCCCTTTCTTATTGATAATATTATATTAAATATTAATTCTTTAAATCAGACCTCTTTAATAACCTCAGCCAGCACTTTCTGAAGTAATTCCTGGGGAGGAGCCTTAATAAAACCCTTGTCTACCAGTTCATGAGTCATACTTCTGGCATAACTTATATCATTTTTTGCTATATTGTGCGCCTCTTCTCTTGAAATTGGGACTCTGGCAACACCGTCTTTTATTGCCTGCATGGCAACATCGGCAGCCTCTTCAATGAAAACATCTGTCTCATCCATAGTTGAAATTATATCATCAGGAGTAATACCTCTTTTTTCAGCAAAATTTGCCAGGGAGTGGGCAGCAGTAATGGCCATATCATCTGTAATTTTTTTAGCTCTTACCATCAAAGCACCTTTAAGTATTCCTGGAAAACCAAGAGAATTATTCACCTGGTTAGGGAAATCACCTCTACCCGTAGCAACAATGAATGCACCGGCTTCTTTGGCAGCATAAGGATAGATCTCAGGTACGGGATTTGCACATGCGAATACTATAGATTTATCACCCATACTGCTAATCCATTCCGGTTTAATTACATCAGGCCCCGGCTTTGATAGTGCAATAAGTACGTCGACATTTTTCATAGCTTCCCCAAAATCCAGTACTTTTTTCGGATTAGTGCTTTCACAAAGCTCCCATTTGCGATAAAACCTTGGATCTGCTTTAAGATCCTCCCTGTCTGAGTGCAAAGCCCCCTTTGTATCAAACAGTATAATTTTTTCAGGATCAGCGCCGTCGGCTATCAGTAATCTTGCAATAGTAGTATTGGAAGCACCGGCACCCAGCATCGTAATAGTCACATCTTCCATTTTTTTATCTGCCAGTTTCAATGCATTAATAAGACCTGCCAGTGTAACACAGGCAGTACCCTGGGCATCATCGTGCCAGACCGGTATTATACATTCCTCACGGAGTGTGTCAAGAACTTTGTAACAATTAGGTTGTGAAATATCTTCAAGATTAATAGCCCCGAAACTATGCTGAGCCATTTTTACAAACTGAATAATTCTTTCAGGATCATTATTACCATTCTCATCTTTACTGTCAACGCATAAAGCAATTGCATCCACTCCTCCCAGGTATTTCATAAGAAATGCCTTACCCTCCATTACACCTAATCCTCCGGGAGGGGTACAGTCACCATCTCCCAGTACACGGGTGGAATCACTTACAACAGCTACAAGGTTTCCCCTGTTTGAAAGTTCATATGAAACATCATTATTGTCTCTGATACTGGTTGAGATTTTTGAAACGCCAGGTGTATACCAGACATTAAACCAGTTAAATCCCAGTACAGGCGCTTTTGGAACAGTCTGAATTTTTCCGCCATAAAACTTATGTGTCTCCGCAGCTAACTTTTTCAGAAGTAAGGTCTTTGCTTTTGCAACTTGTTCCTGTGTAAAATTCTCAGGGAATACCTTATCCAGATTTCCCAGGTCTAAATCTATTTGTTTTGTCATTTGAGCTTAAATTTTAATATTAATATTACTGATTTTCGTTTAAGCATATTAAATTAATATAAATATTTAATAAAACATACTGTTCATCTCTTCTTTAATGAATTTTATAGCTTCAGTAGTATAAATTTTTTCCTTGTCCATGAAAGATGAAAAGATTTCCTTGCTCAGGTTCAATGATGGTGAGTCTTCCTTAATTTTTTCGGCTGAGATGTTAATTAATTGAATCATATTGGATTTTGCATTCCTGGCTACCTCCCAGGATTTTTGTGTAATATATATTTGTTGTGAAAGATTGTGTTCCCACTCGATTCTTATAGTATTCAATAATTCCGTCTGTAATTGTTTACATGTATATCCAGGTTTGTTGACCCGAAGAAGCAGACTTTCCGGTGATATTCGTTCAAGGTATATAACAATCCTTTCATATGCCTGTAATCTCAGAGGTGTTATAACATCCTGGTTTTTGAGCAAGGTTTGATGGGTTCTTTTCCTGGATTCATTTTCAAAGTATTTCTTCAGAAAATAATAAACAGTCAGAAAAACAATCAATGA
>CP070654.1:200141-211937 GCA_020354785.1 Bacteroidales bacterium | reverse complement strand
TTATTGAAGAAGATAGTGACGAAAGCCCTGCTAATTATAATATTTTGTATGATGGTTCAGGAGGCATTAACCAGTTTTATTTCGGAAACTCAGTTGTTTTAGGCAAACATGTTGCATTAGGATTAAATTTATCATATATGTTTGGTACTATTGAACAGCTAAGAACAGTGAGATTAACTGATCACTCATACCAGGCCATAACATATTTTAATGATAAAATAAATGTAAGTGATTTCTGCCTGGATTATGGTTTACAATTGTTTTCTGATATTGATGACAGGAATAAAGTCACTTTAGGATTTACTTTTAGCAATAAAACTAAAATTAATGCAGGATATGACAGTCTGGTAACACGTGAGATTTATGGTTATGTCATTGATACTTTAAAATATATTAACAATAATGATGGTAATATTCTTTTTCCCCGGCGCATTGGAATGGGATTTACTTATGAGCATAATAATAAATTGCTCATAGGTTTTGATTATATTAACCAGAACTGGTCTAAAGCTTTATTTTTTGACAGGAATTATTCTCTGGCAAATAGTTCTTCTTTCAGGTTTGGTATGGAATATACTCCCATATCATTAGCTGATATTAGAAAAGGCAAATACTGGCAGCGTATAAAATTCCGGCTCGGTGGTCATTATACAAAGTCATATTTAGAGGTAAACGGACATCAGATTATTGATAATGGTATAAGTATAGGTTTAGGATTGCCATGGAAAAACGAAAAGAATTTGTATACAAGTACTTACTTCAATATTGCTTATGAACTGGGACAGAGAGGCAGTTTAGATAATGGTTTGATAAAAGAAGTGTATCATTTTATTTCAATTGACTTAAATTTGTATGATTTTTGGTTTTTAAAACCAAAGTATGATTAAACTAATTAAAATGAAAGTAAAAGGAAATTTATACATTTTGTGTATTGCAGGAGTATGTTTATTTATGAGTGAAGTTTATTCCCAGCGTGGAGTTGATGATGGCTCACAATACGGACACGGGGAGGATAGTATCAGATGCCTGACAAATATTTCACTTTACAGGGAATATGCAAGACAGAAACTTTACAAAGATGCCTTACCGTACTGGAGACTTGCCTATAAAGAATGCCCCGGGGCTTCCAAGAATATATATATCGATGGAGTGAAAATGTACAAGTATTATATTGAAAAGGAAAAAGATGAAAATGTTAGATCGGCTTTAATTGATACATTAATGCAAATTTATGATCAGAGAATAGAATATTATAAGGATAAATGCAACGTAAGGGGAAGGCAGGGTGTTGATTTGTTAAGATACAGAAGAAATGATGATATTGAATATATAGTCCAGGGTTACGATTATCTTATGGAATCAATGACAATGTGCAAAAACAAAACTTCCGGAGCAGTACTGGCAACTCTGATATCTGCATCAATTACTTTATGCCAGAATGAAAAGGTTGATGGAGAGCAGGTTTTTGAGGATTACCTGGCAAGTATAGATATATTAAATAATCAGATAATGAAGAGTAGCAAGAAAGACAATCTGATAAATCTGAAGGAAAGTATTACTGAAAATTTTACAAGTAAACCTATTTGCAGTTGTGATATACTAATTCCTGTTTTAAATGAAAGAATGGAAAACGATCCGTATGATGTGGAGAACCTAAAAATAATCACAGCTGTTCTTAAGAAAAGTAATTGCAGTGATTCGGAACTGTTTTTTAAGGCTTCCAAAAATCTTCATGATTCCCTTCCCTCTGCTGAATCGGCTGAAAACATAGCCGTCATGGCATTTATTAAGGATAAGTATAATGAGGCTATTAAATATTACAACAAGGCAGTGGAACTTGAAATAGACAGCCTGAAAAAATCTATATATTATTTAGGGTTGGCAAAATCTAATTACAAACTCAAAAATCATCAAAAAGCCAGAAACTATGCCTTAAAAGCATTTAGACTGAATAATAACTGGGGTGAGCCATACTTGTTAATAGGGCAAATATATGCCGAGAGCAAGGATGATCTGGTTGCAGCTGAAGAATGTATTCCACAGGCAGCTTACTGGATTGCAGTTGATAAATTTGTTGAGGCAAAGAAAGTTGATCCAAATGTTGAGACTGAGGCCAATAAATTAATAGCCACTTATTCGAAATATTATCCAAGCAAAGAAGATGCTTTTTTCTGCAGTATTAATGAAGGAGATACTTATAAAATAGGCTCATGGATAAATGAAACCACTTCAGCCCGTTTTGAATAACGATCAGTATATATGAACTCTTTAAGAAATATTATTCTGACTTTAACAATAATAATTATTTTATTTTCCTGTGAGAATGATATAGAGAGGATAAATGAGCTTACAGACCAGTTAGATCTTCCTGAACAAACAGGTTACAACGTTGAAATTACTTACAGTGATTCAGGGAAATTTATTGGTAAGTTATTCACCCCCGAGCTAAATAAATATTCTGAAGTAAAAGATCCGTATATAGAATTTCCTAAAGGCATAAGAGTAATTTTTTATGATAATAATGAGAAATTTGAGTCCTATATTAAGTCAAATTACGCGATTTACCATGAAAGGAAAGAATTATGGGAAATAAGAAATGATGTGGTAGCAAGGAACGTAATAAAGGGCGAACAATTGAATACAGAACAGTTATTCTGGGATCAAAAAAACGGGATAATTTATTCGGATAAATTTTCGAAAATAGTAAATGAGGATGGTACTTTTTACGGAGAGAATGGTTTTGAATCAAAAGAAAATCTGTCAAAATGGAAATTAAAGGGTTCTAAAGGAACAGTAAACGTAAATGATGAACAACAGGATTAGCTACATACTGGAAATTATCTGGTTGTTAATTGCAGTAACATGCCTGATACTGGGATTTTACAGGACATATAAACTGGGTCTTGGCCAGAGTTACATGATATTAATTCTTTCAGTTATCGCCTTTATTATGTATTCTATCAGAAGGTATATCAGAAAATCCCAAAAGAATAAATAGGTCTTGTTATTGCTTTTGAATATTTTCAACGTCATATATAGATGAGTAACCTGACTATAATAATAATTTCCCTTCTGTTTTCAGCCTTTTTCTCAGGTATGGAAATAGCATTTGTTGCATCCAACAAACTGAGAATTGAACTTGACAAGAAGCAAGGTTTATTATCTTCAAAGTTAGTATCTATTTTTACATCTCACCCCGGACAGTATATAACAACTATGCTGGTTGGAAATACCATTGCCCTTGTAATATATGGTTCAGTAATGGCTAAAGTTCTTGAGCCGGTAATTATCAGATTCATTTCCTCGTCTTCAGGATTGCTGGCAACACAAACGATTATCTCAACTTTAATTATTTTAATAACGGCTGAATTTCTTCCTAAAACCCTTGTCAGAATTAATCCTAACCAGGTATTGAAGTTTTTATCCGCACCGGGGGTATTATTTTACATACTTTTTTACCCGATAACCGGGTCAACAATATGGATAATTAATATCATAATTACAGCCTTTTTTAGCCAGAGCCCGCCAAGCATTTATTACAAAAACAGAATTTTTGGCAAAGTTGATCTTGATTATCTGATCAGTGAGGGCCGGGAAGATTCGGATGAGGAAGTGCATGATGAAAATGATATTAAACTTTTCCAGAATGCCCTGGAGTTTTCAAACGTCAAATTGCGAGATTGTATGGTACCCCGGGCAGAGATAGTGGCAATGGAGATAAACAGTTCTGTTGATGAGCTAAGTCAAAGATTTATTGAAACCGGCTTTTCCAAAATATTAATCTATAACGATACTATTGATAATATCCTGGGCTATATATCCTCAAAAGAGCTGTTTAAGAATCCTTCAGATATTAAATCAGGATTGATAAAAATATCCTTTGTGCCGGAAACTATGGCTGCAAATAAATTACTAAGAAAACTAATCCAGGAGAAGAAAAGTATAGCTGCGGTTGTTGATGAATTTGGGGGTATCTCGGGGATGGTTACAATTGAAGATATTATAGAAGAAATCTTTGGAGAAATTGTGGATGAACATGATACAATTGATCTTGTGGAAAGACAACTGAATGATAAGGAATTTGTTTTTTCAGGGCGTCTGGAAATAGACTATATTAATGAAAAATATAAACTAAACATTAAAGAATCAGAGGAATATGATACGCTTGCCGGATTTATTTTTTATCACTACGAAAAAATTCCAAAGATGAATGAACGCTTTACTATTGATAACTTCAAATTTAATATTTTAAAAGTCAGTAAAACAAGGATAGAAATAATTCAACTGTCACTAATCGAAAATGATTAGTATTTACCTTTTAAATAGCGGCTAATTTTAATCACATATAAATATTTCAGTGAACGGTATAAATTACTATATTCGTAGCCTGAATTTTAACATACCTGAAAAAAATAGAGATTTATGGCAACATTACAAAAAATAAGAAACAGGGCAGGACTATTAATTGCTGTAATAATCGGACTGGCATTACTTGCTTTTGTGCTTGGAGATATACTGGGTTCAGGGAGATCACTATTCTCAAACACTCAGTATGAAATTGCAGAGATATCGGGAAAATCCATTCCTTACAGAGATTATCTTAAAAGTGTTGATAATATGGCTTCTGTATACAAATTTACATTAGGAAGAAAGAATCTTGATGAAATGTTTATGGAGAATATAAGAACAGATGTATGGGAAAAAATGGTACAGGATTTTGTAATGCAAAAAGAATACAAAGAATTGGGATTAGCTGTATCTGGCGACGAGCTTTTTGATATGTTTCAGGGCTCAAATCCTCATCCTTTGATAAAACAGATTTTTACAAATCCTGAAACCGGGGTAATAAACAGATCACAACTTTTCAGTTTCCTGCAGGCTACACAGGAAGATGATAATATAGAAGAAAAGAGATTCAGAATTTATCTTGAAAACGAGATACACAGATATACAATATTTTCCAAGTATAACAATTTAGTAAGAAAGGGATTAAACGTCACATCCCTTGAAGCCAGGAAAAGGGTAAACGAATCCAACAGGACTGTAAACCTGGATTTTATTGTTCAGAGGTTCACTTCTGTACCGGACTCGTTAATTACTATCAATGAAAAAGATATAGAAGATTATTATAAGAAGCATAAAACTGATTTTGAACAGGAAGAGTCAAGGGATATCAGATACGTTTTTTTCGAAGTAGTACCATCTGAGGAAGACTATAAGGCTGCCCGGGATTGGATAAATGAAATTAAGCCTGAGTTTGTTAAAACTGAATCAACAAAACAATTTGTTACTAACAACTCGGATGTCAGGTACGACAATTCTAATTATTCATATGATAGTCTACCTGATATATTTAAGGATTCTTTGTTTAATGCGGAGATTGGCACTGTCATCGGACCTTATTTTGAAGATAATGCTTTCAAAATGGCAAAACTGGCTGAAGTAAATTATTTGCCTGATTCAGTAAGAGCAAGACATATTTTGCTGCAGATCAATCAAAATAATGCAAGACAGATGTTACTGCTGGCGGATAGTCTTAAAACTTTAGTTGAAGAGAGGAGAGCAGATTTTGCAGAACTGGCACGAACCAATTCAGTTGATGGATCGGCACAGGAGGGTGGGGACCTGGGATGGTTCACCGAGAGTGATATGGCAAATTTAAAATCTCTGAGTGATAGTTGTTTCTTTGGCAGTACAGGTGATATTAAAATGATAACAACACAGTTCGGTATTCATATTGTTGAAATACTTGATCAGTCCAGGAGGGTTAAGAAAGTACAAATCGGTTCTATGGTCAGAACAGTAGAGCCCAGTGAAACAACAGACCGTTACTATTATTCAATGGCAGGGGAGTTTGCAGGATTAAATAATACTTACGATAAGTTTAACAGAGCACTGGAAGAACAGAATCTGATACCAAGATTTGCCAGGGATTTGGAGCCTCTTGAGAAGAATATTGCAGGACTGGAATCACCCAGGGCGTTAATTAAATGGGCTTATGCTCATGCTGAACATACTGTTTCAGGAGTATTCAGATTTGGCAATAAGTACGTAGTTGCTATAATTGATAAAGTAAGAGAAGAAGGGTATGCACCTGTAGAAGATGTAAGGGCTGAAATCGAAATAGAAGTTAAGAAGGAAAAGAAAGCACAGTATATAATTGAAAATATCACAAGTAAACTTAATGAGATAAGCTCGCTTGAAGATCTTGCATCTCTTTTAAATACTGAAGTTCAAACAGCTACCAGCATCAGATTTACTTCAAATTCTTTTGCCGGAGCAGGAGTTGAGCCAAATGTTATTTCTACAGCATTATCACTTGATATGAATATTATTTCTGATCCAATTATCGGAAATAATGGAGTTTATGTTATCACATTAACAAATATTGATGAACCGGTAGAGCCTGGCGAAGACGAATTAGAGAGAGAAATACAATTTGCAGAGAGAAATTTTATTACACGTGTATATTATTCAGCCTACGAAATATTAAAAGAGCTGGCCAGGATTCAGGATCACAGAACAAAATTCTTTTAATTCACTGCTACTTTTACAGGTTATTTAATAGCTTTCTTACAGTCTCTGCTATTATTTTATTTTCGGCTTTGCCGGCAAGTTCTTTTGTCGCTGTACCCATAACTTTACCCATATCTTTACTGGAGGTGGCATTCACTTTTTTTATTATATCCTTTAATTTTTCTGTTAATTCTTTTTCATCAAGCTGAGCAGGCAGGTATTTTTCAATTGCCTTCACTTCTGCTATTTCCTTATTATGCAAATCTTCTCTCCCCTGAGATATAAAAATCTGTGCCGAATCCTTTCTTTGCTTTATAAGTTTCTGAATAATAGCTAGTTCTGCTTCTGTTGTCAGTTCTCCCGAGCTTCCTTTCTCTGTTTTAGCATGTATTAAAGCAGTTTTTATTGCCCTGAGGGCTTCCAGTTTATCTTTTTCTTTAGCCAGCATCGCAGCTTTTAGATCTTCAGTAACTTTTTCAAATAAACTCATTACAGTACGTTTAAGGGTTACACATTATAATTTTCAATCCACGTTATCATGCAAATACGAATTGTCTTTTTTCAATTCATCATCAGACAGGGAATACCTGGAAATTTTTACTTCATCGGAATGTTTAACATTTTTTAGCTTTACTTTTCTTCTTTTATAAGCAGGTTCCTCTTCCAGTTGCTCAATATAATTATTATTCTCCGGCTTTCTGAATCTTAACTCTTTAAGTTCCTGCTGCATCTTTTTAATGTTCTTTACTCTTGATGATGCTTTATCGGTATCTACAGGTTTGCTAAATTTTGTTGCTGCTTCCCGAAGTTTTTCTTCTTCATCTATATCAAATTCAATTGTTCTTTGCGTAATAAATAATTTATCTTCAGTATTATCAGATTCCTGTTTGTCATTTACCTCAAATAATGTATCATCAACATTACTTTTTGACTGATTATCACTTAACGGGATTTTGTCAAGATGTCTCTGCTTTGTATAAATATCGGGAATGCTGTTTGTACCAAAGCCTGTAGCAATAATAGTTATATTTAATTTTGATCCAAGTGATTCGTCAATACTGTTACCCCAGATCAGGTCGGCCTCTGATCCGGCAGTCTCCTGAACATAATCTTTTATCTGTTCAATTTCATCCATGGTTACTTCTTCACTTCCTGATGTAATATTTATTAAAACGTTTCGGGCACCTTTAATGTCATTATCATTCAGCAGGGGAGAATTTAAAGCTTCTTTTGCAGCCTGAATTGCCCGGTCTTCGCCTTCTTCCATAGCAGAGCCCATTATTGCCACTCCACTTTCTTTCATCACGGTCTCAATATCTGCAAAATCAACGTTAATACTTCCGTGAATAGTAATAATTTCAGCTATACCTCTTGCAGCAATTGATAAAATGTCATCTGCCTTGGCAAATGCTTCTGATACTTTAAGATCACCGTAAATCTCACGAATCTTTTCATTATTGATAACCAGCAGAGAGTCGACATACTTTTCAATTTCTGCAATACCTTCCAGTGCCTGGTTTATACGTCGCTGACCTTCATTTCTGAAAGGAATAGTAACGATTGCTACAGTAAGGATATTTAATTCTTTTGCTGCCTTGGCTATTATCGGAGCAGCTCCTGTACCTGTACCTCCTCCCATTCCTGCTGTTATAAAAACCATTTTTGTATTATCGGAAAGGACTTCATTAACGTCATCAATATTTTCAATAGCAGCCTGCCTCCCAAGCTCAGGTTTATTACCTGCACCGCGTCCTTCTGTCAATGACTTGCCTAACTGGATTTTTATGGAAACAGGACTGCTCTTCAAAGCCTGTGCATCTGTATTGCAAACGCAAAAATCAACATCTTTAATCCCCTGCTTGTACATATGGTTAACCGCATTTCCTCCTCCTCCTCCCACACCAATGACTTTTATTATTGAAGTCCTGTTTATTTTAAGATCAAAGTTCATTAAGTCATCCATAGTATATTGTTTTATTGTTTAATATATTTGAAGAAAGTAAAGATTTACATCTTGGTATCATTCTCTTCTACAAATATGTCACCGAGGACTTTTATAAATTTTGTAATTTTGGTCTCTTTTTTATCCTTTCCCTTATTATCTGGTGATGCCTGCTTATTTAATTCCTCCATTTTCGCTTTCTTATTTTCAAGAATTTCATAACCTTTTAACAACAGGCCAATGCTCGTCGAATACATTGGCTGGTTAATTTCTTTTAATGCATCACTGGCAACTAATGCATTAGGACGGCCTATACGAACATCCATTCCTGATCTGTAATTCACCAGCTGGGATAAATATTTAAGCAATGAACCCCCGCCTGTCAGTACAATACCTGCACTGAGTTTTTCCATGCAATCGGAGTTTTCGATTTCAAACAATACAGCATCAATAATTTCTTCCATCCTGGATTGTATAATATAAGCCAGGCTTTTAAAAGAGATTTCCTTGGGATCCCGGCCGCTTATCCCTGGAATAGTTACTACTTTATCTTCCTGGGCTAAATCTCCTAAAGCTGATCCAAACTGAATTTTCAAAGCTTCAGCCTGACGGTTAAGAATTGAACATCCTTCTTTAATATCCATTGTAACTACATTACCACCAAACGGAATAACTGCTGTATGCCTGATAACATCATCGTAGTAGACTGCTATATCAGTTGTCCCTCCACCGATATCAACCAGTGCCACACCGGCTTCTTTCTCATCTTCCGTTAAGATAGCTGTTGATGATGCCAGAGGTTCCAGTATTAACTGAATAACATTTAAGCCAACACTTTCAACGCAGTTCTTAATGTTATTTGCTGATGATATTTGACCGATGACAATATGAAAATTTGCCTCAAGTCTTTTACCTGCCATACCTATTGGATTTTTAACTCCTGTTTCATTGTCTACAATGTAACTTTGCGGAAGTACGTGAATGATTTCATCTCCCACATCAACAGGTATTTTATACATTTCAGATATAAGCTTATCCCGGTCAGCCTTAGTAATTCTTTTTTCATAAGAATCTCTGTTTATATAACCTCTGCTTATAACACTTTTGATATGCTGACCGGCAATGCCAACAAAAACATCTGAAAGGGTAAGCCCTGTCTGGTTTTGTACTTCTTCAACAGTTGAACGAATTGCACTGACTGTTTCTCCAATATTAAGCACAACACCTCTTTTTACTCCTTTAGAAGGGGTTTTGCCCATACCCAGGATTTCTAATTTTCCGTTATCATTTTTTCTTCCGACAATGGTAACAATCTTGGTTGTTCCAATGTCGACGGCAGCTATGAAATTGTTATTCTGACTCATAATATTATTATTTTATACAAACAATTTGATTTTTAAATTTCAGGTTTAGTTTAGTGTATTTATTCCAGCCATTTTTATTTAATCCTTCCAGATATAATGTTTCCAGTTTTTCAAATTTTTCTTTGAAATAGCTTATGCCGCCAAATTCAATTATGTGCGGCCCGACTCGCGGTATTAATTCAAATTCATACTTATTGTTTACATATATCTGAACAATCTGTGAATTCCAGAATTCATCCTGACTTATGTATTTTACCAATTGAAAAATATCATAGATTACTTTTTCTTTTTTGTTAAGTCTGCCAATATCAATATCCATGATATTGTTTGTTTTTCTAATATTGAAAGGTTCTGCAATATGACCGCTTACAACTATTACAAACGGGCTGAAGTTTTTAGATAAAGGAATAATACTCCCGTCTTCTGCTATATAATAACCCTTGTTCTTGCGGTTAATAATCCTTACAACTGGCTTATGCTGAATAATTTCAATATTTAGTTTGCCTTTTTCAGTGATATATAATTCAGAATTCTTAATTGCGTGATGACTTATCAAAAGCTTTTCCAGTTCCTTGAGATCTATATTATTTACAGGATGACCAAGTATTTTATGGTTATTTTGAGATAGAAGTGCTATTATATCTTCCTTGTATATAAATTTAGTAGTGATACTGTCCGTTATATTAATATTAACTGAATTGCAAAGCAGGTCCTCTTCGCTGCCTGAAATGAATCCTGAGATAATAATCAGGTATCCTAAAATTGGTATCCAGACAAATATGAACCTTAACTTTTTCATTTGTTACGTTTATTATTAATAATCATATTGCCGGCAAGCAAAATTTGTATTGGTTCAACCAGCTGATCTATATCGCCTGCCCCAAGTGTTAAAAGCACCTCAATATGCCTGTCCTTTAATTTATCAAGGAGATCACTTTTATTGCACATTTCTTTGTTTGGCAACCTGACTTTATCAAAAATGACTTTTGATGTAATATTTTTAACTGGCAGTTCTCTTGCCGGATAAATATCCAGCAGGATGAGCTCATCCAGACTTCCGAGACTTTCAGCAAATTCATCTGCAAAATCACGTGTGCGCGAGTATAAATGAGGCTGAAAAATTCCGGTAACTTTCCTGTCGGGATAAAGCTTCCTGACTGAATTAATAACAGCATTTAACTCTTCCGGATGATGTGCATAATCATCAATATATACCAGATCTTTTTCTTTTATTATATAGTCGAAACGTCTTGCTATCCCCTGATATTTACTCAGAGCATTTCTTATGGTTTCCTGGTCGATCCCAATCAGGTATGATACAGCAGTGGCTGCAATAGCATTTTCCACGTTCACTATACCTGTATTTGTTAAGCTCAGATTTTTTATTTTAATCGTGGGAGTTACAATATCAAAACTATATGTGTCTTTATTTAAAGAAATATTAGTGGCATAAAAATCTGCATTACTGGTAAGTGTATAGGTATAATAATCGTAATCATACTTTAAGTTAAGTTTTAAGCCTTTTTTAACTAATACTTTACCTCCTTTTTTAGTTTGATTAACAAACTGGTTGAAAGTCTTATTAAGTTCATCCTTTGAACCATAAATATCAAGGTGGTCGGCATCTATGGCTGTAATAACTGTGAAATACGGAAACAGCCTGAGAAAAGACCTGTCAAACTCATCTGCCTCAGTTATTATATAATTACTTTTTTCATTATAGACCAGGTTAGAGTTGAAATTTCTTGAAATACCACCTAAAAAAGCACTGCATCCTACTTCCGAGTAATTTAATATATGTGCGATCATTGTCGATACAGTGGTTTTACCATGGGTTCCTGAAACTGCAATATTGTTTTTCTTATTTGCAATTAAACCCAGAATTTCAGACCTCTTGAATATTTCGAAATTATTGCTTCTGAAATATTTCAGTTCATTATGATCATCTGGTATGGCAGGAGTTATTATAACCAG
>CP070654.1:187908-200041 GCA_020354785.1 Bacteroidales bacterium | reverse complement strand
TGAAATTCCGGAATTTCAATTAATATATTTATCTATCATAGAAAGTAATGCCGCCAGATTCAAAGGTTTTGCAAGGTAATCATCACAACCGGCTTCAATACACCTTTCCCTCTCACCTGACATTGCAAACGATGTCTGTGCAATTACAGGTATGTTACTTTTTATCTTTTTTATCTCTTTAGTTGCGTTATAACCATCAACCTTTGGTATTTGAATATCCATAAGTACAAGGTTAAAATCCTGATCTTTGACCAGCTGGATTGCTTCAAGACCGTCATTTGCTCTTAAAATCTTTGCATTAGTCCTTGACAGGGCTGATTCAAGAACCTTATAGTTCAGGTCTTCATCCTCTACAACTAAAATTGTTTTATTGTCCCACTTATAATCTAATCCCATTTTTATGGCAGGGGATTCTGATTCTATTCTTGCCGGTCTGTCTTCAACTCTTATATCTTTATATGGGATAGTGAAGCTGAATACAGAACCTTTATTCAATTCTGATTCTACAGATATATCACCTCCTAAAAGATTAACTAAATTTTTACAGATGGAAAGACCAAGTCCTGGACCACCAAAGCCCTGGTCTTTAAGAGCATTAACCTGTAAGAAACGTTCAAAGATGATACTATGCTTATCTTTTTGAATACCAATACCTGTGTCCTTTACATAAAACTGTATGTTATGGTTGATATCTTTAAATCCCATTTCTACATAACCCTTCAGAGTATATTTGAGTGAATTTTCAAGAAGGTTATTTAATACCTGCTTTAATCTTAAAGGATCGGTTTCAATAAACACATTTTTCTTCAGGCATTCCGGATTTATGCGAAATTCAATTGAACCTTTGTTTTTCTTAATTTTTAATTCGTTGAATATCTGAAGCAATTCTGTTAAAATACCGGTTATGTTACATTCTGTTTTATTAATATTTAACTGTCCGGCTTCAATTTTTGCACAATCGATTATATCATCAATTAACTGTAAAAGATTATCTCCTGCATTTGAGATATAATTCAGATATTCGTTTCTTTTCTCTTCAGACAGTCCGGGATCTTTAAGGAAATAAGAAAAAGCTATAATCGCATTCATGGGGGTACGCAGTTCATGTGACATATTTGACAGAAATGCTGTTTTGAGCTTATCGGATTCTTCGGCTATCTTTCTTTCAGAGATTTCTATATCCAGCTCCTTTGTCCTTTGCCGGACTAACTTTTCAAGATTATCATGATGCTCTTTTAATTCCTGCTCTGCTTTCTTCTTCTTCCGGTAAGCATTATAAATGATAAAAAAGGCGAATAACAGGAATATTGAGCCTAAAATAAATACATTCTTCAGAATCTTTTGCTGCTTTAATTCAGCATTTTTCTCAGTCAGTTCTTTTCCTTTCTGCTCATAATTATACAATCCTTCAAGTTCAGCAACCTTTTTTCGTGTCTCAAATGTTTCAACCGAATCTTTTATTTCATCATACCGTACATAATATTTCAATGATTTTTCATAATTCCCGGATGCTTTATATAAATCTGAAATTGACTTATAATTAAAAATTGTACTTTCAATATGCCCGTATTTCCTGCTTAAATCCAGGCTCTTTTGAAAATATGATAATGCTTTTTTATATTCTCTGGTATCCAGGCATACTGTTCCGAGGTTGTGCAAAGCATATATTTTTCCTATCTGATAATTAATTCTGTTAAATATTTCATGAGCTTTTAAATAATAATATAAAGCCTTATCAGAATTATTTTTATTCTGGTAAATAGCTCCCATATTACTGAAGGATCTTCCAATTCCTTCTTTATTATCCATTTTAACATACATGTCATAGGAACTATCAACATAATAGAGAGCTGTATCATATAATTCCTGGTTTATATATACTAATCCGATATTCTGTGTTAATCCGGCTATATTATATTCGTTCTCAAGTTCGGTATTTAAAGTCAATGATTTATTGTAATACTCGAGGGCTTTTTTATAATTTTCCATTTTCCGGTGTACAACACCAATATTCTGGTAAATATTTGCTACCATCTGTTTATCCGTCTTGTCAGTATAATATGTCAGAGCGTTCTGATAATTCCGGATAGACTCCTTATAATTACCAAGAAAATATTCTGCTATACCCAGGTTAAAATATATTATTGCTAATTTACCGGTATGCTGTAAATCAGTATATATATTCTGTGCGCTTGTTAAATAGTTTTCCGACTCATAGAAATCACCAAGCTCAAGCTTGGATATACCCATCATCATATATGACTTGCCAAGTATCGAGTCAATGCCCAGTTTCAATGCGAGTTCCCGTGCCTGCGAAGAGTACAGGAATACCAGTTCAGCTGAATCATCTTTATTATATTCAGCAAGTTCAATAAGGGCAAACAGCCTGTCTGTAAGATCCCCATCTTCTATATTTTCTTTAACACTATCAGGGTATTCAGTTGACCCTGAATAACTTTGAAGAAAGCATAGAAAGACTAAAATGATTAATAAAAATATCTTTTGCATATTGCCCGTAAAATACTAAATATTTTATACTTGCTGAAAAGAAGTATGAAACTTTTTTTTAACAGTATTGACCGGATTTGATTTTATTAAAAGAAGAAGACCTGGCAGTCTGTTGTATTTCCGCCAGGTCTTACTTCCCATATGGGTGTTTTCAATACTCTTTATCAGATGTCCTTTTTATTTAAACTCAACAGGAACTGTCATTATAACCTTTACCGGCTTACCCTTTCGTGACCCGGGTTTCCATTTTGGTGACTGCCTGATGACACGAATAACCTCATTATCAAGCAGAGAATGTAATCCTCTCAATATCTTAATATCTATAACTGACCCATCAACATCAACAGTAAATTGAACAAAGATTCTACCGGTAATATTTTTATTCTGAAGCTTTTCAGGATATTCTAAATTATCATAAATATACTTTTTAAAAGCCTCCATGCCACCTGAATATTCGGGCATTTTTTCAACCACATAAAATATATCAACTGCTTTATCTTCTGCTTCATATTCAGATACAGTAAGTGATGCTTCAGCTGCCATATCATATGACACAGCTTTTACCCGTGGAGAATATCCAGAACCGCCTTTATAACTCTTTCGAGTACCTCCGACTGCATAATTACTCACACCCTCTGGTAACGGAAGGGGTTGCTTTACAAGGGTTACATTACCTCCTGTATTCCTGATCTCAGAATCCACGGCAACAAATGATGTATAGTTGGTTAACAGATTATATTTCAGACCCAGTTTCGTTATCTCATCTATTAATTCCTGGTTGTTATTAATATAATTATAATCATCCAGTAACATAATTCTCTGTCTTGCCCACAAGTACTTTAAAGCCTTATTCCTTTCAGAAGGTTTTGACAATGACAGGTTGATAGACTTATTGTAATTTTCCTTTCCGGTCAATCCGTTTAATTCAATATTTCCGGAAGCTTTTCCTTTATATTTACCAATTACAACTATGGGCCTCTCAGCCAAAACATCAGGAACATTCTGAGGTACCACATCATAAACATTAAATCCCGGATATTTCATTTTAATATTGGTCAATACTGGTGAACCGATATAATTTCTGAATTTCCTGGCATTTTTATCTGCTTCACCGGGATCTGTCAGGATAAAAGGTTCACCCATACCTACATGAGCCATACCTTCTATTATATATCTGTTTACTGATGAACCTATTCCAAAAGCAAAGAAATTTGCTTTTCCCAGGTTCTGTCTTATAAGATCGAATGTTTCCTTTTCCACACTTACATACCCGTCTGTAGCTATAACAAAAGTACGGGAATAGTTCTCTGTCCCTTCGAGTGCAAGTGCACGTTTAAGTGCAGGCAGAAGTTCGGTCCCGCCGCCACCATGCTGATTATCGATATGATAAATTGCTTTATTGATATTCTCAGTACTTGCTGGCATTGATCTTTCGAATAAAACACTTGAGCTGCCTGCAAATAATAACACGTTAAATCTATCCTGACTACTCAAACCTGATATTAAATTCTTGAGCAACTGTTTTGAAATATCCAGAGGAAAACCTCTCATTGAACCTGAAACATCAACAATAAAGACATACTCTCTGGGCGGTATCTCAGAGGATATAACATTCTTTGGGGGCTGAATCATAGCCATAAAGAAGTTCTCATCCTTTCCCTCGTATAGCAATAATCCTGATTCAATTTTATTTCCCGAGAGTTGATATTGTAATATGAAATCCCGGTTACCTTCAAATTCTTCTGAATCTTTCAGTTTAATATCAGCGATAGTTTTATTCCCGTATTTTATATCTACATCGTGGGAGGTTGAACGTATATCACTTATTGGTAATCCTGCAGCAATATGCACGTTAATATCAAATGAGTATGTTGGCTTTTCTCTCTCATTTAAATATGGATTTGATATCCATGTATCATCGGGCGCTGATTCTTCAGTCTGGTTGCTGTACCTGGGGCCAACCACAGTCGGGTATACAAATTCATAAACTGCCAGCTCCGGTACCAGGAACTCTGTGTATTTCAGTTCAACCTCAATTAAATCACCAGGCAATATATTAGCAACGTTCATCTGAAAAACATTAGGTCTCATCTGCTCAAGTAATGATGCAGTCTTCCCTTCATTCCTGGCTTGTTCATATGTCTGCCTGGCCTTTTGTTTTTCCTGGATTATGGCAAAAATCTCACGTTCACCGATTTTCATTTTCATATCATATACAGCAGCCCGTGTAGATGCCGGAAAAACATAAATAGCTTCCAGAACATTCTTTCCTTCATTTTTATATATCTGTGATACCGTAACATCTGCAATTACGCCGGCTATATTAACCTTAGCCGATGTTGATTTAAGCGGTAACTGGTCTGTTTCGGGATTATCACTTTTAACAAAAAAATAAGGTGAGAGAGTTTTATCATCATTTTCACCTGCCTGGCCGCAGGCCATGTTTATATGCATTAATAAAACAAAAAATAATGCTGCTTCTAATGCAATAAATCTCCTGAATTTTTTCAATGTTGTTGTCTTCATGATTGTAATTTTTTAATGTGATTTTGTATTAAGATGCAGCCCGGTCTCAAATTCCATAAAACCGGTATTCATTTTATTGGCTTGACTCAGCTAATCTTGAAAATATGGAACATAATTTGTGGTGAGCTAAAGAAGTTTTGTATATTTTTATAATATAATAAATAATATATTTTGTTTCCGGCATTTAAAAAAAATACAAATAGCAGAACAGTTATCAATCATAACTTTACGGATGATGAATTAGTTGCTGAATATTTTTCAGAAGGTAACCTGGGGATTATCGGAGAGCTTTATAAAAGATACACACACCTCGTGCTTGGTGTTTGCCTGAAATATTTGAAGAATGAAGAAAAGAGCAAGGATGCAGTAATGGAAATATTTGAAAGCTTAATTGATAAATTAAAGGTCCATAAAGTCACAAACTTTAAAAGCTGGTTATATACAGTTTCAAAAAATCATTGTTTAATGTTACTTCGCTCGGATTCATCATATACAAAATTAAAGGATAGAATATTTCATAATTCTATCCTGGAAAATATGGAATTACAGGATCAAATGCATCCTTTAATTGAAAATGAGAAAGAACTTTTAATTGAACAACTTGATAAGGCACTGAATGAACTTAATATTGAACAGGGAAATTGTATAAAGCTAATGTATCTTGAGAATAAATCATACCGGGAAATAGCTGATATTACAGGTTATTCAATGAAAGAGGTTAAAAGTTATATTCAAAACGGTAAGAGAAATCTGAAGAATTATCTAATTAGTTTAAATGACAAAAAAGAATAAAATAGGGCAAATTCCGGCAGATAACAGCTGCCTGTCAGCAGATAAAATCAAAGACTATTTAACTGGCGGACTGGGTTCTGATGAAATGGAACAGGTCAGGAAGCATATTAAAGAATGTGAGTTTTGTGCCGATGCTGTTGAAGGATACAAAAAAGTGCAATTAAAAGATTCTTTGATAAATACTGTTGAACAGCTTAATAAGAAAATCGATGAAAGAACTGCACCAAAAGAGTATAAACTGCATTCATACACAAAAAGAATAATTGCTTATTCTTCACTGGCTGCTTCAATATTAATACTTACAGGATTATTCCTGCTTATAAGAAATCTTAAAATCCGCGATAATTTAGTTACAGATAAATTAAGCATTGAGGAAGAAAAACAGGTCACGCATAAATCCCGGGAACTTTCAGATGAAACAGCGCCTGGGGTTTCTTACGATTCCTTTGCAGAAGACAGCAGGGGAGAAAGAACTGCATTAAAAGAAAAACCAGCACCTGCAGCAAGTAAATCTGAGTTTACTTCTTATGATAAGTCTGAGAGAACTGATATTATGGAGCCGGTTGCAACTGATAAATTAGTTGAAACAGAAACTGTTATGGGAACAGAAATTCCTGCAGAAGCTGAAGCAGGAAGGGAAAAAGTAATTATTACTGCAGCAGAAATTGCCATGGAAGAAGTTGCTTTGGAAACAGATGCTGATATGGTGGCAAAAATTCCAGCGGAAGCTGAAGCTGACATGGAAGCAGAAAAAGCTGCATACCAGGAGTACAAAATTGCAGATGCTCCGACAGCAAGAGAAGCTGAACTGTCAGCTCCGCTTATGCATGACAGAGGTGCGCGAAGAAAAAAAGCTCTGCTGGCTAAGAAAGGATATTCTCAGCCACAGGAAGTATTGACTATGCAGATGCTAAGTGATGAAGACTTTCTTTATAAAGATACATTATTCGTCATGGTAGATGAATTGCCAGTATTCGGGAATAACGGTCTGGAGGCATTTAAAGAATACGTTCAGAAAAATCTGCAATACCCTGAAAACGCAAGAAAATCAGGAATTGAAGGTAAGGTATTTGTTAAGTTTGTTGTTGATACTACGGGAAAGGTAGTCAATACTGAAATTATTAATAGTGTGGATTCTCTTTTAAATAAGGAAGCCTTGAGAGTCATAAACTCTTCTCCATTATGGATTCCGGGAAAACAGGACAGACAACCAGTTAAAGTTTCTTATATTATTCCAGTGATATTCAGGATCGATTAATTACCAGAAAAAAACATTAGTATTTCTTTCGTCTTTGCCTCTTAATTTTTTTTGCATATGTTTTCTTCTTTTTAGCCTCTTTATATTTCCTGTTCCTTGGTAACTCAGATTTTTTTGGTATCATGTAATTTTTTCTTTCCTGCATATCTTTATAGCCGCTGCAAGCTGTTAATATCAGAAGTATTAAGGCTTTCAGAACTAATAATTTAACATTTAATGCTTTTATTTTCATATGTTTAAAATTTAATCATAACGCTAAAGATGTGGAATTTAATTTTCCTGGAAATCAACATTAAAATTAAGAATTTTATTAACAGTATATTATAAAATTGTCAACGAAATTTATTCATTCCTGATCTTTTGATTGTATATTGAATTCCCTGATACATATAAGAATAGAATAAAAAAATGTAAAAAATCTGGCAAGAGAGGGTTACTTTTTGCGAATTTTAAGAATAAAGTAACTGGAAAATACAATAAATACATCTTTAGCTAGATTATTTAAGGTACCGGCCGTGATTAGTAATTTTTTATCAATTAAGTACTGTCTACTTATTAATTTATTACCGGCCGGTTTTTAATTATATCCCTAAAATTTCCAGATTCTGTATTGATGAGTCTACAGGAATAGTATTTATATTAACTGCCTTTCTTTTAGCAAGTTCATAACGAATTTTCGCCAGGGGTATATCAGGATCAGTTATATCCACCTGAATACTGAATTCCGTAAAGGTCTTTCCAACATTAACGGTTGGTTCATCAGCAAATAAATTATTATCACGCAAGTATTTTTCTATTTGATGTACATTTTCGTTAGAAACATTAAAAAGGATCATAACCTTATTTTCTGCATTGACCACTCCATACATGTTAAGTACAAACATTTTCAGTAAATCATACTTTTTATTATCGGATCTTATCTGAGGATTTATCCATATTCCTGTTTCTGACTTCATCACGGTATCAATCACCTTTAATCCGTAATTTCTGATAGCGCTTCCGGTCTGTGTAATTTCCACCCCAATGTCAGCTCCCATATTCTTAACTTTTGCCTCTGTTTTGCCCCATGTTTCATATACAATAACTCCCTGCTTTATCTTGCCCGGAGTTTTATATTTCTGAACGGAAAAATTTTTGAATTTATCGTACTCACCGATTTTTTTAAGATTTTCATATATCCAGTTAAGAGCAATATAAGGCATTTCAGAAACAACACTTATTAACTGCCTTTCTTTGCAGAGCATTCTTAAGATATCCAGTATTGTTTTATGCTCATTATCATTATTAACAATCCCTACTATTTCAACGAAGCCTCTTCTTAAAGATAAAATCTTTTCGAGTTTTATATTTTTATTATATTCTAACTGAAGCTCCAGTTTCCGTTCATAAATCCAGTCATCACCTGCAATTGCAACATCAAGTTCATTAATTCCAAGCTGAGATCCAAATTCCTGGGGTCTGCCATCCCAACCGAATAAATAATTAATAGTACTGAACCTGCTCGGGCCACCTGATTCATACCCATGAGTTTTAAATCCTGCAATCTCCAGAAGGCTAATTAAACTGCCGCCTCTTTTTGGATCTGCAAGTGAGCCTGCCGGTAATCCAATTTTTAATATCTGTTCATCCATAATAAACTTAATATTTCTAAAACCTGATTTAAATTAATTCTCAATGAAAGCCTGTATTCCTGTGTAAATTATAGTTCAATAAAATACCATAGCATTATTAAACTTCAATATACTCCAGTTTATTACCAGCTAATATTCTTCTGTAATAACATGTTGTATGCGGAAGACCGTTCTCTCTTTTAGCATGGCAGGCACCTTTACCAGCCGGAGCAACCATGAATAGCAGCGAATTCTGTTCACAATTTATCCTGATCTCTTTAATCTCAAGTAAATCCCCTGAGGTTAATCCCTTTTTCCATAGTTGTTGCCTTGTCCGGCTAAAATAAGTTGCATAACCGCTTTTAAGAGTTTCCTCAAAAGCTTCCCTATTTGCATATGCTAATATCAGCACTTCCTTTGTATTGTAATCCTGAGTTATAACCGGAATCAGTTCTTTACCGTTCTGTCCGAAATCCAGTAATAACTCATTTGTATATTCTTTGCTCATTATACTTAGTCTTTTTTATCACTTTAAATAAGGTAAATTAACTGCTAATGTAATTTTTACTTTTTACAAAATGAAATTTAAATAGTGTAATGTTTATTCGATTTCAAGTGATGTTAAAATCTTTATTTTCTGTTTATAAATTTATTTTTAACATACGTGTATAATATTTATCTTAATTAACTTTTTTACGAGGCCCTTAGAATTTTTTACATCAGTATTTAATTGTGTACATATTCAATAATATAAGTCATATTTCTTTATATGAATGATATTTTTTTGTAAATTATTGATAATATAAGTCATCCATTAATCCAATAAAAATTGTGATTATGAACAATATAATAAAAGCTAGTTCTTTGAAAATATTCAGGTACTACATACTGGTATTCTTATTTGCTTTTAAAATTATTCTTCCTTCATCAGGAGTAACATGGTATCCGTTAGTTTCCGGAGACTGGGATGATCCTGCTATATGGACCCTTGATCCTTCAGGGGCTTTACCGGATAACCCGGATAATTATACTCCTACGACCTCACCGACCAGTGCAACTGATGATGTAGTTATTCTCCTGGGAAGAACAGTTACAATTCAACCGGGGAACGACAACAAATCCAATGCTATACTGACTGTCCACGGCCGTTTGGATGTTACTACCACCACCGGACACAGTTTTTCTGAAATCAGGGGAGGCGGAAAAATATTGCTTTCAGCTGATAATTTCCCGGCAGGAGATTCAACTCATTTTGTAACTGCAGGACAGGGTGAGGGTACTGTTGTCTATAACGGAGCCAGCTACAATCTGACTAATGTAAGGACTTTCTTTAATCTTAAAATTGACCTTGATGACCCGGCAAATACTCTTACTTTACTTGCAGACTACCAGATTAATGGTAGTCTTACTGTTACTAACGGCAGACTACAGATAAATGACAATTCCAGCACTACAAGATTAAATCTCACAGTAGATGGCAATGTACTTGTTACGGACGACGGATCAATAAGTGTTGGGACAGCAGATGCATACAGTGCAGCTGCGGCTGCCGGATATGGTAATTTTCATAAAGGATACCACATATTTACAGTCAATGGTAATTTTACAAACTACGGAAACGTCAGGTTGACAAACCAGGCAGTTCCTGACTATCAGACGCGCACCGCAACAGGAGCTGTTTCACTTGTATTTACAGGCGCCCAGAATAATACATTTCAGTGTTACGATACCACTGACCTGTATATCGTTGTAGTTAACAAAGGTACTGACCAGACATATGAACTGGCTCTTTATGCCCAGGATATAAGTTATTTCGGATTGTTTTGCACAAATGATGATCCAATGGATTCAACTGTTCCGGGCCATCCCGAAAACAGGAAAGCCCTGTGGATACAGGCCGGAACTCTGCGCCTTACCGGTGAACTTCTTATTCCTTCATTAACAGAAGGCGGAAATGACTGGGCTATCGGAGAAAATGCAAAATTTATCCTGGATGGTGAAAATGTCGAGGTTTATTCAACAACAACTACTGCGTTTGACTTTTCAGGATTATCGTATTCAACACCCAACGGTATACGGGATGCTACTGCTGACCAGGGGACCTATTTGTTTGGTGATTTTATCATTAATGATGGGTTTTATTCTTCCAGTAACAGCTCAGGAATGTGTTACAGGGATGAAGCTGCAGGCAGTCTTCAAATAAACGGAGGAGAAATAACCCTTACCCAGCTGCGTATAAGCGGATTTGCTTCAACCGGTTATTACAGCTATATACTAACTGGAGGTATAATGCGCGTCAGGGGGAATGGAGAAATTAAACACGTTGATCCTATTTTCGGGCTTGTTGATCCTGACATGACCTTTACTATGACCGGAGGGCAGTTAATAATTGATGAAAATTCTAATTCCGGGGCAATAGATATTCAATGCTCAGAAGGCAACTACAATGTTACAGGCGGAGAGGTAATTCTGAATTACGGTGGCAACTCAACGGTACACTCTACAGCAAACCTATATGATGTGGATATACTAAACGGGACAGACGTGACATTAACCAATGAGCTTGTTGTTTCAAATGATCTTACAATTAATAATAATACCGGGCTCGATGCAGACGGCTATGACCTGTCTGTTGGTAGAAGTTTTGTCCTTGAGGACGGTGGAGATTATACTCATGGTAATAACACCACTAAAATTATTGGAAACGTAAATTCCAATATCGATATTAATAATTCAACCACACCGAAAGTTCTTACATTTTATAACCTGATAATTGAAAAAGACCAGAGGGTAGATCCTTCCACATACTGGTCCCTGGACATTGATGAATGCCCGGGAAGGTCAGCAAATCCTGCTGATGCTGAGAATGCAATTATTGAAATCGAAAATGATCTTACTGTTACAAGGGGTGAATTTAATATCGCAAGATATACTGTCAGCCTGTTAGGCGATCTTGAAATAGTTGATGGCCATATACATGATAATCCATCGAACCCGGGCAGGTTACTGCTTGAAGGTACCAGCCAGCAAACGATCAAAGGAAGCAGCAGTGCAGCACAGGATTTCGGTCACATTGAGCTGGATAACGCAAATGGTGGTGAATTGCTGAGTAATATTGATGTAACAGACTTTACCTTAACAACAGGAATACTGGATATCGAGGAATTTAATCTTGATGTCAGTAACAACAGCATTAATGGCAGCTCATTCGGCACATCAAAAATGATAAGAACCTCAGGAAATGCCTCGGATGGAGGTTTAACAATGATTATAGATGCCGATGGCACCTATACTTTCCCTCTGGGAACTGATGCAAATGCAGATAACAGGTATACTCCTCTTGTTGCTACATTATCAAGCTGGTCAGATACAGGCAGAATACAGGTAAATGTTGCTGATGAAAATTTGGCATTGTTAAGAACGGACCTGGGAGATGTAT
>CP070654.1:175221-187808 GCA_020354785.1 Bacteroidales bacterium | reverse complement strand
ATAACGAAAACGGAGGTATTATTACAACTGATCCGGTAATAGCACAGTTTTGTGAAGGTGACGATATTGTGGATTTTACTTTTGCAGATAATTCAACTTTTAACTGTAATATTAATATTGAACCTGATAAACCTAACAGGATCACAAGATGGGTGCAGTTTATTTATGGCACCTCAACAACACCTGGTAATAGAATCCCCAATGTTACTGTCGATGATGGTATGGGAAATACTTACCAGTTAACCGATGCAGCGGGAAATTCTTTAGGTACGGTTTCCGGACCCATTGTTGAAATTCCCATGCCTGCAGATGGTCCTGACCAGATTACATGGGATATAAGTGCACCGGCAGGTGGAGTGGCAGGAGATATCTTTGAAATTACAATGCGTAACTGGAACATTTGTAACGCATATGATAATAATCCTTTTGACAGCAACCCCCCTGCAGATACTATTGATGGTGATAATCCACCTATTACAACCACTGCATTGATAGAGATTATTGCAACTCCCCCTGAAATAACTGATCCGGCTTTTGAATTTTGTGTAAATGATCCGATAGTGCTTTCACTTTCCACTAGCGGGGGAGTAGTAAGATGGTATGATGATTCGCTTTTAACCAGTCAAGTCTACACCGGGAACCCGTATATTCCTACAAGTCCCCCAACGTCTTTTGACAATTCTGTCAGCGGTCAATATCAGTACTGGGTAACGGAGAGTTTTGGCGTCTGTGAAAGTGCTCCCAGCAAGATAACATTTGAGGTATTCGATATTCCAAGTCCGGACGCCGACGCCGGCCCTGATACCATTATATGTGACAACACGTTTCAGCTAAATGGAAGCAATCCCGTGATTGGTACAGGTACATGGACTACTGTCGGAGGTGCAACTATCAATGATCCGGCAAATCCCTCAACAACAGTCAGTAATCTGGATGTTGGTCCTAATTTGTTTACATGGACTATTGTAAACGGCCCATGTATATCTTTTGATGAAGTTATTATTACCAGGGACTTACAGCCTGATGCAGCAAATGCAGGGATAGATCAGTCATTTTGTAATGATTCCTCTGCCGTGCTGAATGCTATACCACCGACAAATAATGGAACCGGTGAATGGGATATATTTAGCGGCAGTGCACAATTATCAGATATTAATGATCCTCAGGCAGATATTACAAATATCAGTGGAGGAGAAAATATACTTGTATGGACAGTCAGCAGCCAGTACGGAGCTTGTATTTCTACCTCAGATACTATTGTTATATTAAGAGACGTTGCTCCTGAACCTGCAGATGCGGGAATAGATCGGGGCATATGTGATTCGACAGAGATATTTTTAGATGGAAATCCGGTACCGGCCGGAGGTACAGGTTTATGGACAGTTCTTTCAGGGGGTGCGGCATTAACAGACCCGAATGATCCCGAAACACGTGTGACGGGATTAACTTACGGTATTAATCAGTTTCGCTGGGAAATAACAAGCCAGTATGGAATTTGCAGCGGATCATCAGATATTGTTGAAATAACAAGGGATGAAGCTCCTGATCCTTCATTTGCAGGACCAGACCAGAGTCTTTGTAACACTTCATCATTGCCATTAGGTGCCAATCCGGCTTCAGTTGGTGTCGGAGCCTGGTATGTTGTAACAAATCCTTCAGGCGTCCCTCCTGTATTCAATCCGACAGTCAATGATGAGAATGCTACTATACAAATATTACCCGGTAATGAAGGAATATATGAGTTAAGCTGGACTATTACCAATCAAAGTTGTGTAACTTCTGATACTATAACAGTAGATTTCGGGGTAACACCACCCCCCGCTGATGCCGGATTAAATGACTCGGTTTGCGGTATTACAGCCAGTTTGTCAGGTAATAATCCTGCTCCGGGAACCGGGAACTGGAGTAAAGTCAGTGGGCCGGGAGTTGTCAATTTTCTTCCGGGACCGGATGCCCCCGGGGCACTTGCAAGAATAAATTCAGGAGATGAAGGACTTTATGAGTTTGAATGGAGAATAACCAGTGGATCATGCCCCCCGGCAGCTGATACTGTCTCAGTATTATTTAAACCCTTACCCGGTATGGCTGGTGCCAGCGGAACAGAGCAATGCGGGCCAGGATCCGTTACACTTTCATCAACAATAGGGCTAAACGGTAACAGCAACAGATGGTATGAATCAGGATTTGGAGATAGCATATTATCCACATCAACTAGCTTTATTACACCTGTTCTGGATTCAAGCAAATCTTACTGGGTAGCCACATATAATGATACAACGCATTGCGAGAGCAACCGTCGCAGGGTGGACGTTATCATTAATCCTGTACCCGAAACTCCTGTTGCTGATAATATTGAGAATTGCGGGGAAGATTCAGTACTGGTATCGGCCAGCATTGGAAATAATGGTACTACTAACAGATGGTATGATGCTCCGACAGGCGGTAATCTTTTAGCAACATCAAAGGATTATACAACTCCATACCTGACAGCTTCAACATCTTACTGGGTCAGCAGTTATAATGATCTGACAAACTGTGAAAGCGCAAGAATCAGGGTTGATATTAGTATAAATACAATTCCTGAATTGCCACTTGTTTCTGATGAGAGTAATTGCGGACCTGGAATTCTGACCCTGAACGCTGTTACAGGATTAAACGGAACTACAAATAACTGGTATGATGCTCCGGTAATTGGCAACCTGCTGGATACAGGCATTGTATTTACTACCCCATACTTATCAAATACAGTGTCATACTGGGTGTCAAGCATTGACAATGCTACTGGCTGTGAAAGCGGAAGAACAGAGGCCCGTGCAATTATTAATCCTGTTCCGGCCTTGCCAACAGCAAATGATGTTAGTAACTGCGGCCCTGATTCTCTGGAATTAACTTCTGTTACAGGTATTAACGGAACAATTAACAGGTGGTATGACAGCATTACTGATGGTAATTTGCTTGCTGAGACTAATGTTTTTACAACACCATATTTAACTGACACAAAAAGTTATTATGTATCCAGTTATAATGATATTACAGGTTGCAGCAGCAGCAGGATCCAGGTACAGGCAGTAATCTTCCCTGTTCCGGGTGTTAATCCAATACAGGGTGCAGATGAGGTAGGCCAGGGACAATCAAATGTTATCTATTCAGTGAACTTTAATCCGGGATCTACTTATAACTGGACTATCCCTGTTGGCATTACAGTTATCCTGGACAATCAGAATTTTGTTATTCTTGAATTTCCCAACCTTGGATTATACAACATTTCCGTAACAGAAATCAATAGTATAGGATGCCCGGGTCCTGTATCAACAAAAGAAATAAATGTAAGAGAAGATTTATTATTTGTTAACCTCAACCTTATAAGCGGCAATGTATGTGCTTATGAATCCCTGCAAATTATAGCAATGCCGTCAGGAGGTACTCCTTCCTATACTTTTAACTGGACAGGAGACACAGAATATCTGTCATCTACAAGTATATCCAATCCAGTCTTTGTTTCAGGTGATGCGGGTATTTATAAATTATATGTTAATGTTACCGATATAAACCTGAATACTGTAACAGACAGCCTGACAATAACCGTTAATCCAAATCCGGGTACTAATATTAATGTATCAGATACAATAGTATGTGCAGGTAAGGATCTTCAGTTGAATACTGTTATAAATGGGGGTTCCGGTAATTATGAAACATTTGAATGGACTGGCCAGACAACTCCATTGTCTGATGCTTTTATCCGTAATCCTGTTTTCAATACGATAATTAAAGGTAGCTACTTTTTAAAATTTTCTGTACAGGATGACAATGGTTGCAGTGCTTATGATTCTATAAATATTATTAGTGATATACCAAAATCTGTTTTTGTTTCTGATGCTGCTCCGGCTTGTAGTCCGGTAATCTTTAATTTTTCCAGTCAGGCTGAAGATGCAGTTTCATATGAATGGAATTTTGGAGATAATGAAAGCACTGATATTGAGAATCCTTCACATGAATTCCGGAATATAACAACCTCCGTACAATACTATAATGTTGAATTTACTGTATATAGTGCATATGGATGCAGCCATACATCAAATGAGTATGTAACAGTCTTCCCAAATCCTGAAACTTCTATTGATGTAATACCGGAAAAAGCCTGCCATCCTGCCGATGTGCTTCTTATTGCGACACCCGGAGGATTTAATTATCACTGGAATTACGGGGATAACCAGGAGGAGGATGCAGGATATAATACTATGCATACTTATTATAATAATACCGGGTCCGATACTGTATATCATGTAGAACTTATTACAACCTCATTTTTTAATTGCCTGGATACATCTTTTGCCGATATTGTAGTGCATCCTTCACCGGAAGCTTTATTCAGCGCTTCGCCGGTAAAACAGATGTACCCTGACAGAACGGTTGATCTGGTTAATACAACAGCTGACAGAAAATGGAATTATAAATGGTACTTTGGAGACGGGACCATGTCAGCTGACAGAAATCCCGGCTCACACATATATCCGGAGGCCGATGATTATTCAATATCTCTTGTTGTTTCAGGCGAACATTGTTCCGACAGTATATCAGCAAATATTGAGATTGTTCCGCATCCGCCTATAGCTGAATTTAAACCTGTAGAGCCAGGGTGTATGCCTCTGACCATACAGTTTGAAAATACATCCACGTATTCCACTTCGTTCCTGTGGGAGTTTGGGGACGGAGCAGTATCCAATAAGCCTAATCCTGAATATACATATTATGAGCCGGGCAGGTATAAAATAAAATTAACAGCAAGAGGAGAAGGAGGTGAAGATACTTATAATACGGTAAATGATGTTTATATCCTTCCTAATTCCTATTTTAACCTGGCACCAAGATACGTATATGTAAACGATGAGTCAGTACACTATTTCAACCTGAGTGATAACGGTGATATATATGAATGGGACTTTGGAGACGGAACCACTTCAACTGAACTCAATCCTTCTCATATGTATACTGAGGCAGGTGTTTATGATGTTACCCTGTGTGTATGGACTGATAATAACTGTTTTGATCTCTATGTAATGGAAAATGCTGTTTTTGTCGAACCCAGCGGTAAAATTGTCTATCCGAATGCTTTCAGACCCGGATCCATGCTTGTAGAAAACAGGGTGTTTAAGCCGGCAGTTATTGACCATGTTGACACATATCATTTAATGATTTTTAATCGCTGGGGTGAGCTGATATTTGAAAGCCATAATAAAGATATGGGATGGGATGGCCTGATAAACGGGAAACTGGCCAAGCAGGATGTTTATATATGGAAAGTAGAGGGTAAATATTCTAACGGAGAAAATTTTGTGGATAGCGGAGATGTAACATTGCTACGATAAATATTAAATGTAGAATATTGAATAAAACCTAATATGCGGTGAAAAAGTTGTTGATCATATTATTACTTATACTATTTCTAAGACCTTTAATTGGGCAGGATCCGCAATTTTCCCAGTTCTACTCTAATTATCTATATCTTGCACCTTCTTTCTCAGGCTTAATAGAAAGTAACCGGGTGGCAATTAATTACCGTAAACAATGGCCTTCAATAGCACACGGCTATGACACTTACTCGGTTTCATTCGACAAGTATTTTGAAAAATTCAGGAGCGGACTGGGAATACTTATTCTAAGGGACGAGGCAGGAAGCGGCAGATTGCGCTCAACGAATTTCGGCCTCCAGTACTCTTTTGACTTTAAGGTTGGTACCTTCTGGCATATAAGGCCTGGAATGCACTTCCTATACACTGAAAGAGCGATAAATTTTGAGGATTTATTATGGGCAGACCAGATATCGGTTAGCGAGAACGCTCCCTCAACAGCAGAAGTATTACCTATGAATCGTGTTGGAGATCTTGATTTTTCTGCTTCAACACTGGCATATTCAGAGAAGTTCTGGATTGGATTTTGTGTAGACCATCTGCTCAGACCAAACCATTCATTGTATTTTCATGACGATGAAGAAGGAAATCCCGGGCATGTGCCCATTAAATATTCAGTGTTCGGAGGGACAAAGTTTATCAGACATGAACACTTGTTAAGACCTATACCTACTACCCTGCAATTAGCATTTTTGTTTAAATCACAGAAACAGTACACACAGCTTGACCTTGGTGTTTACTGGTACAGGAGTCCGATTGTCCTGGGATTCTGGTACAGGGGAATACCCTTCTACAATTCTGATTATAACAGGGATGCGTTTACAATTTTAACGGGCTACAAGATAAAGGATATTAATATCGGATATAGTTATGATTTCACAATTTCAAAACTGATAGCCAGAACCGGTGGTTCACATGAGATATCATTATCTTATAATTTCAAAACAAAAGCACGAAAAAGGAAACCCAAAATGCTTCCCTGCCCCGAGTTTTAAGGGATAGAAAAGGGGACAGCGCCCCGGGATAGAAAGGGGGATAGTATGTGTCCCTATTGCTGTTCCCTTCACCAGGGCGCTGTCCCCTTTTCAGGGCCTTAAATCTTAAATCTTAAATCTCAGTTCATATTATCTTTCCAGTGTAACGGTTACACAATCAACCTTGCCTCCGATTGGAGGATTAATTTTTGATATTTTAATTGAGGCAGAATCAATTTCAGGAAACGCTGCATATAGCGAGTCAAGTATCCTGGAGGCTATATTTTCCAGCAAATGTGACTTTTTGCTCATTTCTTCCTTTACAACCTGGTATGCTTTGTGATAGTTAACAGTATCCTTTAGATTATCTGTTTTTGCAGCTTTCTTTAAATCTGTTTTTACAGAAAGGGTGATCAGAAACTTACTTCCCACGATCTGTTCCTCCTTATAATGCCCGTGGTAAGCATAAAATTCCATATTCTCAAGTTGTATCAATCCCATAACCCTGTTTATTTTATCGAAATCAGAGACTAATATATTCAATTAATTCATAATTGGAATCATCTATTTTAAAAATAGTTACTTTTGCATTTTTAAAATGTAAGGGAATTAAAAGTTACTACTAATACTAATAATAATGGGGAAAGAAGATAACAGCAAATCACTCAACTTCATTGAAGAAATTATTGAGCATGATCTAAAGACAGACAAGCATGATGGCAAAGTACTGACAAGATTCCCGCCTGAACCAAACGGGTATTTACATATAGGACATGCAAAATCAATATGTTTAAATTTCGGCCTGGCAGAAAAATATAACGGCAAATGCAACCTGCGCTTTGACGATACCAATCCCTTAACTGAAGAGGTCGAATATGTGGAATCAATCAAGGAAGATATAAGATGGCTTGGTTTTGACTGGGAAGACAGGGAGTATTATGCTTCAGATTATTTTGACCAGTTATACGAATGGGCAGTAAAAATAATTAAAAAGGGATTTGCCTATGTGGATGAGAGTAGTGCTGATAAGGTTGCAGCTACAAGAGGTACACCAACTCGCGCGGGAGAAGAAAGCCCTTATAAAAACCGTTCAGTTGAAGAGAACCTGGACTTATTTGAGAGAATGAAAAATGGCGAGTTCCCTGACGGATCAAAAGTTCTCAGGGCAAAAATAGATATGGCATCACCTAATATGCATATGCGTGATCCGGTAATTTACCGGATTAAACATGCTTCACACCACCGCTCAGGAGATAAATGGTGTATTTACCCGATGTATGACTGGGCCCACGGGCAGTCAGATTATATTGAGGGCATTACACATTCATTGTGCACCCTGGAGTTTGAAGTTCACAGGCCGCTGTACGACTGGTGCCTCGATCATATTTTAGATGATCCTGAAGGTTACAGACCAAGACAATATGAATTTGCCAGGCTAAATCTTAACTATACGGTTATGAGCAAGAGAATGCTTTTATCGCTGGTAAAAGATGCCTATGTAAACGGATGGGATGACCCCAGGATGCCAACTATATCAGGACTGAGAAGAAGAGGATATACACCGGAATCAATTAAAAACTTTGCAGAGCGTGTCGGTGTTGCCAAGCGCGAAAATGTTATTGATATAGGACTTCTGGAATACTGCTTAAGAGAAGATCTGAATAAAAAGGCCCAGAGAATATTGGGAGTCATAAATCCATTAAAAGCTGTAATTGAGAATTATCCCGAAGACAAAACCGAAGAACTGGACGCTGTAAATAATCCTGAGGACGAGAGTATGGGAACCAGAAAAATCCCTTTTTCAAGGGTATTATATATTGAAAAGGATGATTTTATGGAGGATCCGCCAAAAAAATTCTTTCGCTTGTCTCCTGGCAGGGAAGTAAGGCTGAGATATGCCTATTTCATTAAATGTAAGGATGTTATAAGGAGTAAGGATGGAGAGATAACAGAGCTGACATGCACTTATGATCCTGCATCAAAGGGGGGCCAGTCACCTGATGGCAGAAAAGTAAAAGGGACATTACACTGGGTTTCAGCCGCACATGCTGTTAAAGCGGAAATAAGACTTTATGACCGCTTATTTAATACAGAAGATCCATATGATTTTGAGGAAGGCAGGGATTTCACATCAAACCTGAATCCTGATTCTTTGAAGACAGTTACCGGATATATTGAACCGTTTATCAAAGATTCTAAAGCAGGAGATAAATTTCAATTTGAACGGCTGGGCTACTTTTGCATTGATCCTGATTCTGCAAAGGATAAGCATGTAATTAACAGGACCGTTACTTTAAAAGATACATGGGCAAAGATATCTGAAAGACAAGGATAATATGAATAATAATGCAACCAGATTGACTGTAATACGTCACGGGGAAACAGAATGGAATACTCAGACCAGGTTTCAGGGACACCTTGACAGTAAACTTACAGCTCTTGGAATAAAACAGGCTGAAGCAATTGCTGATGGATTAAAAGGAGAGACATTTGATATTATTTACAGCAGCGACCTTGAAAGAGCAAAACATACTGCCGATATTATAGCCGGCAGGCTAAATATGACAGTACATACGGAAAAGGATCTGAGAGAAATAAATTTAGGTGTAATGCAGGGATTATTAAAGGATGAGTTTATATTAAAATACCCGGAAGTAATTAAAAATTTTCATGCAGATCCTGGTTATGTAATTCCTGACGGTGAAAGTAAACAGCTATTCTTTGACAGAATTACAGGAGCCCTGGAAAGAATCGTAGACAGGTACAAAGATCATAGTATTTTACTGGTTGCACATGGAGGCGTCCTTGACATTATGATCAGGTATACATTTGATATACCATTAAGTGCCAAAAGAAGTTTTTCATTATATAATGCAAGTATTAACAGGTTTACTGTCAATAACGGAGAGTGGAAGCTTGAATCATGGGGTGAAACATCACATATACGGGATATACCGGTGACGGATGATTTTAACTGCTAGTAAGTCTAAGTTGTTTATAATTTTGCAGCAATAGCTGGAATAAGCTGCAACTATATTTTAAAAATATGTTTAAGAAACTTCAAAATCAGATTTATAATTTATGGAGCGAAAATCCTCTCCGTCTTATTATTATCATTGCTCTTTTACTCAGGCTGATCTCAGTATTATTTTCCAGGGGTTATGAGATGCACGATGATCATTACCTTATTATTGAAGCCTCCCAGTCGTGGGCAGATGGTGAAGATTACAATAACTGGCTGCCCTGGAACCAGGAAAACCCGGAACCAAGCGGTCACAGTCTTTTTTATACAGGCTTTCATTTTATATTCTTTTCTGCACTTAAGTGGATTGGAATATCCGATCCACAGTTTAAAATGTTCCTGGTCAGATTGCTTCATGCCTTTTTTTCATTGCTGGTTGTAACCCTTGGATACCGTATAACTGAGAGACTATCTGACAGAAATACTGCAAGGTTTGCAGGATTGCTACTTGCTGTTTACTGGTTTATGCCATTTTTCAGTGTGCGGAACCTGGTAGAAATGGTCTGTATACCTTTTCTTATGGCAGGTCTGTGGATGATTATGAACTCAGATACAAAGAAATATCTGTTTGCCTGGGTTCTGCTTGCTGGTTTCATTGCAAGTATGGCATTTTCTGTCAGGTTTCAGACTTCGGTTTTTCTTGCCGGAATTGGCCTGGCATTATTACTAATCGGCAGGATAAAATCTGCCATCGCATTTGGTCTGGGAGTTGTATTATCAATTGCAATTTTCCAGGGAACACCCGACTTTTTTATATGGGGATATCCCTTTGCGGAATTTATTGGCTATTTTATGTATAATGTAACACACAAATATGATTATATCACCGGTGACTGGTATAATTACCTTATTGTTCTGGCAGGTATGCTGATACCGCCGTTCAGTTTCCTTTTATTCTGGGGATTTTTACGGACATGGAAAAAACATGTGCTGATTTTTTTACCGGCTTTTTTATTCCTTGTTTTTCATTCAGTCTATCCAAATAAGCAGGAACGTTTTATATTTCCAATAATACCGTTTATAATTATTCTTGGTACTATCGGCTGGATTGAATTTTATAAGAAGTCAGTTTTCTGGCAGAAATATAAACTGCTATACAAAATTATCATCATTCTTTTCTGGATTTTAAACATCCCCGGCTTAATACTTTACACACCTTCTTATGCCAAAAAGGCAAGAGTGGAAACGATGACATATTTGTCTGCTTATAAAAACATATCATTTATTCTGGTTGAAGATTCAAACCGGCAAAATACAACAATGCTGCCAAGATATTATCTCAATCAATGGATTTCTACATACGGATATAGCAAACCTCTTGAGGAACAACAGGATTGCGGTAATCTTTTATTTGAGAGGAAACAGTTTTTGAGGCTTAATTCCATGGACTGCCTGCAGCAAATCAGTTATGATTCTCTGCCTGATTTCGTAGTATTTATTGATAAGCTCAACCTTGAGAGCAGAGTGGAAAGGGTAAGAAAATATCTTCCGGATATGGAATTCTTAATAGAAATTGAACCGGGCTTCAGGGATAAGTTAATGAGAGCCGTAAATCCTGTAAATTATAATGTTCCGGTTTATATTTATAAGACAGCCAGTTATGAATCAGGGAATCCTTAATTCCTATTTATTACTGAATATATTATCAATAATTTTTTGTTTTAATTCTTCTGTCAGCTCGGGATTATCTGCCAGGAGGGCTTTAACAGCATCCCTTCCCTGTCCTAGCTTAGTATCACCGTAACTGAACCATGAACCGCTTTTTGCGATAATCTGGGTATCAACGCCCATGTCTATTATTTCACCCAGTTTTGATATTCCCTCGCCATAAATGATGTCAAATTCCGCTTTACGGAAAGGAGGGGCCAGTTTATTTTTCACGATCTTCACCCTTGCGCGGTTCCCCAGCACATCTTCTCCCTCTTTTATCTGGGTTATTCTTCTTATATCTACTCTGACAGTGGAATAGAATTTTAATGCATTTCCGCCTGTAGTTGTTTCAGGATTACCGAATAATACACCGATTTTTTCCCTTAACTGGTTTATAAAAATGCAGCAAGTCCTTGTTTTATTAATATTTGCAGTAAGTTTTCTTAAGGCTTGTGACATTAATCTTGCCTGGAGCCCCATCCTGGAATCACCCATCTCTCCTTCAATCTCGGCCCGCGGTGTAAGTGCTGCAACAGAGTCTATAACTATAATATCAATAGCTCCTGAACGGATAAGATGATCGGCAATCTCCAGAGCCTGTTCACCGTCATCGGGTTGTGATATAAGTAGATTTTCAATATCAACGCCCAGTTTTTCAGCGTAAGACCGGTCAAATGCGTGTTCGGCATCAATAAAGGCTGCTATTCCCCCTGCCTTTTGTGCTTCGGCAATAGCATGTATTGCTAATGTTGTTTTACCTGATGCTTCTGGGCCATAAATCTCAATGACTCTGCCCCGCGGATAACCACCAACTCCCAGAGCAATATTCAGAGCAATGGAACCTGAGGATATTGCTGATACATCTTCAATGGCATGATCTCCCAGTTTCATTATGCTACCCTTGCCGAAATCTTTTTCGATTTTGCCTAATGTGAGTTCCAGTGCTTTGATTTTTTGCTGTTTGGTTTCGTCAGCAGTTTGTTCTTTTGCCATTATTAAAGTTTTTAAATATGGATATTGAATATATTATCAGAATTTACCTCTCACCCCCCTTATCCGGTCCAATACCTTAACAACAGCAATTCTCCGGGAGTGATATGGCTAATTTTCCCCCAATCCTTCTAAAATCTGCCTTGCATGTTCTTTTGTATCAACTTTTGTAAAGACCTTCTCGATAACTCCTTCTTCATTAATGATAAAAGTTGTACGTAAAACACCTTCAACAATTTTACCATACATATTTTTTTCACCCCATGCTCCGTAGTCTTTTAATATTTTTTTCTCTGTATCGGAGATAAGATTGTATGGCAGATTGTATTTACTTTTAAATTTGATATGAGACTTTTCATTATCAGGACTAACTCCTATAACTTCGAAACCCCTCTCAGCCAATTCGCTGTGGTTATCTCGCAAACTGCATGCTTCTGCTGTGCAACCCGGTGTGTCGTCCTTAGGATAAAAATATAAAATAACTTTCTTGCCTTTTAAATCATTGAGCCTGATGGTATTACCATCCTGGTTTATGCCTTCAAA
>CP070654.1:161419-175121 GCA_020354785.1 Bacteroidales bacterium | reverse complement strand
TTGTATATGTTTTAAGTGTCTTTTTCGCATCGATTCCCTTATGGTAATAAGGTTTTTTATGCGTGATTGAAGTATTTCGAAATTAAAAGGCTTTGTGATGTATTCATCGGCCCCGGTATTATATCCTTCAACCTTGTCTTTATCTCCTGCACGGGCAGTAAGTAATATTACGGGGATATGGGATGTACGCTGATCATTTTTTATTTTACGGCACAACTCTATTCCATCCATTTCAGACATCAATATGTCACTGACAATGAGATCAGGTATCGCATTAAGCGTCTTTTTCCAGCCTTCTTTCCCGCTGCCGGCTTCAATAATGTTATAATTCTGTTTGAGGTTATCCTTAAGGTAGAACCTGAAATCATGATTATCTTCCACCAGCAGAATTAAGGGTTTTTTATTGTCGATATTTGTATTGTCCTGACGGCTGGCTGTTTTTTCCTTTCCGTTAATATTATAAGACTGATCTACTATATCAGTGAATAGCTGATCAGCAATATAATCATCGACATTTTTGACAGGCAGCAGGACAAAAAAGCTGCTGCCTTTATCAGGTTCACCTTTCATTGAAATTGTTCCTCCATGAAGCTTTACAAATTCTTTAGTCAGTGCCAGCCCGATTCCGCTCCCTTTATTGCCTGAAGAACCCGGTACTACATTCTGAAAGAACCTGTCAAATATCTTATCATGTTTATCTTCAGGAATTCCTATGCCTGTATCGCATACTGTAATATTCAGTAACTTTTTATTGTTCGCCGGATCTTTGTTTAAACTTACTAAATTCAAATTAACCGAAATACTGCCATGTTCGGGAGTAAACTTAAAAGCGTTGGAAAGAAGGTTGAACATTATTTTTTCGAGTTTATCATGATCAAACAACATCTCCAGTTTCTTTATACCTGATTGCACAGAAAAACTAATTTTTTTCTTTTCAGCCATATCAGTAAATGATTCCGAGATATCCTTAATATAACTTATTATGTCACTTTCAACGGGATTATAGGTGAATTCCTCAACTTCCATTTTTCTGAAATCCAGCAATTGATTTACCAGGTTCAGCAATCTTCTGACATTACGTGATATTAGTAAAAACTGGCGTTTCTGATCAGGATTTTTGGTGCTTTTCATCATCCTGTCAAGAGGAGAAGCAATCAGTGACAGGGGAGTTCTCAACTCATGACTTACATTAGTAAAGAATTTTATTTTCATCATATCAAGCTCATGCATATGCTTAGCTTCCTGTCTTTCCTGCTGCATCCTGTGATTTATTCTTTCCCTTTCAAGAATAAGTCTCCTGGAAAACAAAAGAATACCAATAATAAAAATTACATATATTACAAATGCCAGGGGTGTTTTCCAGAATGGTGGTAAAATTTTTATCCTGAGACTTGCACCATCTTCATTCCAATACCCGTCATTATTGCTGGCTTTAACTTTAAATACATATTCACCGGGATCCAGATTTGTGAATGTTGCTTTTCGCTGGCTTCCGTCAGTCAACAACCAGTCTGAATTAAAGCCTTCAAGAATATAAGCATAATTATTCTTCCCCGGATGGGAATAGCTAAGTGCTGCGAATTCAATAGAAAATACATTCTCCCGGTATTTTAATATAATTTCCCTGGTAAGTGTTATGGATTGTTTAAGAACAACTCTGCCAGTTGATTTTTCATTAACTCCAATACTTTTATTGAAAATCTGGAAATCTGTAAATACAAGCTCAGGAACAACAGTATTATCTTTTATATTATCAGGGTGAAAGATATTAAATCCGTTTGGTCCTCCAAAAATAAGTTCACCATGTCTTGTTTTACAGGCAGCGTTTTCATTGAATTCCTTGCCCTGCAAACCATCGGTCTCATCATAATTTTTAAAACGGAACGTATATTCGCTGCTATTTAAATTCTTGCTGATCAATAAATTTGAGAGCCCGTTTGGTGTACTAATCCAGAGATTTCCATTATTATCTTCCAGAATAGTTGAAATTGTATTATCAGGTAATCCGTCTTCCATCCTGAATACACTGAATGTTTCATCTTTCCTGTTAAAAAGATTCAGCCCTTCTCTGGTACCGACCCATATATGCCCGCGAACATCTTCAATAATTATAATTATGTTATTATTACTCAGGCTTGCGGGATTATCAGCATCATGCGTATAGTGGGTAAAAAGACCTGCCTGACTGTCAAGAAAATCTATACCGTCAGCACTTCCAATCCATAAATTTCCTTCCCTGTCTTCAATTATTGAAGAGATAAAATCTGATTGTATAGAATTTGGCCTTCCACTACGGTGATGAATAAACACGTTATTATTTCGATCAAACTTGTCAAGACCTCCTCCCAGTGTTCCAATCCAGAGATTTTTCCCGGAATCTTCAAATATTTCCCATACGCGGTCATCAGAAATACTTTGAGGATCAGCTGGATTATGCCTGTAATTCCTGAATTTTTTACCGTCAAAGCAGTTTAATCCGCCATAGTAGGTGCCTATCCATAGATTCTGTAAATGATCTATACATAAACTTACAATTATATCATTGCTTATGCTGTTCCTGTTTTCCGGATTATGTAAATACTGAACAAAAGTGTTATTAATACGGTCATAATAGAGCAGACCACCACCATTTGTTCCAATCCAAAGGTTCCCTTTGATATCTTCAGTAAAGCAATTTACATCATCATAGCTCAGACTTGTGGGATCAGATGCCTGGTGTTTGAATAACCGGAATTTAAAAATATCTTCATTGTAATAACTTATACCTTTTTTAAAAGTGCCGGCCCACATTATGCCTAAATCGTCTTTAAATAAGGAGGTGATACTGTTTTGACACAGGCTGTTCTCGTCTTCATCATTATGGATAAGATATTTAATTGTAAAGGTTTTCTTATCCACAAGATTAATACCTCCATGATCAGTCCCAATCCATATAAGGTCATTATTATCCTGCTCAACACCTCTTACAATATTGGTATTCAGGCTGACGTCCTTTGATCCTGCATAAAAATGCTGAAATGATTGCCTGTCAATATTAAAATAGAAAATACCTCTTGCATAATTAGATACATAAATCCACAAATCTTCATCTGAATCGACAAAAAGGCCGTATTCAAGGTATTCTCCATTGTATTTCCTGTATAAGAAATCGTTCCTGTAAATAACTCTGTGATTTTTGTGATCAATTTTTTCCAGCATACCATTGTGGTGTATGATCCAGAAATTATTCAGATGATCTTCATAAATGTCGGCAATGTAATTTGTCGCAATAGAACTACTGTCATTTGTGTTGTGATTTATGTTGAGTGTTTTATTTGTCTGTTTGTTATATTTATAAAGACCTGTTTCATAGCTTATATACCAGTAGTTACCTGAACTATCCTTGTATATATCACTCAAAGATTCATCACGTATATTTAATGACCTTAAAAATGATGAAGGATCACGGATAAAAGTCTCGGTACAGGGATCATACATATTGAATCCACTTCGTGTTCCAACCCAGAGCCTTCCAAGATGATCTTCAAACAGATTCCAGACATAATTATCACTGATAGAGCCAGTATCCCTAAGATCGTGCCTGAAAATTTTGAAGTTGTATCCGTCAAACCTGTTTAATCCTGACATGGTTCCGAACCACATAAATCCCATGCTGTCTTTAAGAATGCAGTTTATCTGGTTATTTGAAAGCCCGTTGTTGATGTCTATATGGGAAAACTTGAAATTGCTGGGTTGTGACACATGATTAAATACTACGAAAGTTAAAAAGAATAATACTGTAAGTATTTTCCGTTTCAGTGAGTTGATCTTATGCACAGAATTTATTAATGCAATCATTAAAAAAGTGTAAAATATATGTATTGTAGTATTTAGAGGTCTAAATTAAAAAAAATATATTTCTTTATTTGATATGTTTTTTAAAATTAATATTTATATTCGTAACACGAAATATAATATAGTAACACTATGTCAGTAATAAGATTTGGAGTTTCACTGGAAGAGCATTTAATGAATGCTTTGGATAAATATGTCATGGAAAACAAATTTCCTAACAGGTCACGAGCCATCAGGAATCTTATTGAAAAGAATATTGTTGAAAAGAAGTGGAAATGCAACAATGAAGTCGCGGGAGCTATAGTTTTGCTTTATGATCATCATAAAAGAGATATAACAACTAAAACCAATAGTGTTCAGCACGAATTTCATAAATATGTACTATCAGCACAACATGTTCACCTGGACCATGACATGTGCCTGGAAACTATTGTTGTAAAGGGAAAAGCAAAGCAGCTGACAGAACTGGCTGATAAACTGATTGCACTTAAGGGTGTACAACATGGCAAACTTGTTATGACTAAAACAGAATAGTATTTTACAATTATAAGCAATCCTGAAACTAACAGACTAATACATGTAAATATATTAAAATGAAGAGATTACACTTGTTATTGTTTTTAACAGTTTTTACCGGATCGGTAACATTTACCCAGGTCCTTAATGATACAATACCTCTTAAAGAGGTAGTTGTGACCGGTACAAAAGTTGAGGTAGCGAGAAAAAATATACCCCTGACAGTATCAGTTGTTACAGGGGATGATATTGAGCAAAGTGATGAATCAGCATTATTACCGGTAATAAGTGAAAGGGTGCCGGGAGTTTTTATTACCGAGCGGGGTATAACTGGATTTGGTGTTGCTGCCGGTGCTGCCGGCCAGATAAACATCCGGGGCCTGGGTGGATCCCCAACTACACAGGTTCTGGTTCTAATTGACGGTCACCCTCAGTTTATGGGTATAATGGGTCATCATTTACCGGACGCCTACATTGCATCAGATGTTGAGAAGGTGGAAATAGTACGCGGGCCTGCTTCCATATTATATGGATCAAATGCCATGGGCGGTGTGATAAATGTTATTACCAGGAAGCAATTAAAAGATGGTATTAAATTAAATTCAAGGATTTTATACGGATCTTACAATACTCAAAAATACATGGAAAAGGTGGGATTCAGGAAAAAAGGCTTCAGTGCTTTCTGTTCATTGAATCATGACAGGACTGATGGTCACAGGGATTCATCGGATTTCAGGATAACTAACGGCTATATAAAAACAGGTTATGAAATTAATGATAACTGGAAAGTAATGGCTGATCTGTCTTTAGCACAATTTGAAGCTTCTGATCCCGGGCCTGAATCAGGAATTGCCGGTGAGAGAGTTGATATATTGAGAGGTAAAACAGCATTATCAGTTGAAAATAACTATACTGGTTTAAAAGGCGCTCTTAAGCTGTATTACAATTTTGGAGAACATAAAATTACTGACGGCTGGCATTCAAATGATGAGTTGTTTGGATTAATGTTTTACCAGGGATTTAACATAATCCGGGGAAATACTGTTACTATAGGATATGACAGAATGTTATACGGAGGCAGTGGATCTCCCATAATAACCGTATTAAGGGATGAAGAAGGAAATATAATTCCCGGTCCTGATGGCCCGCAATTCTTACTATCCGAAGAAAATGATAAATGGGTGTCAATGTCGCATGATGGTATCTATTCTTTTATTCAGCAGACTTTATTAGAGAATTTAATTATTAATGCAGGCCTGAGGTACGAAATGAATTCCTACTACGGGAATGAGTTTATACCACAGGCAGGTTTTGCTTATCATCTATCCGTGCAAACAAGTTTTAAAGGATCCGTATCAAAAGGGTACAGACCTCCTTCTATCAGGGAATTATATTTTTTCCCTCCTGCTAATGATGACCTGAAACCGGAAAAAATGATCAACTATGAGCTCGGATGGGAGCAGGATTGGATGAGTAACAGCATACATACCGAAATAACCGGTTTTGTGTGTAATGGTGATAATTTAATAGTTAAAGTTCCTGCCGTTGCCCCGCCTCCGCCTCAGTATAAGAATACAGGTAAGTTTCAGAATTACGGCGTGGAGATTGCATGGAAATATACTCCTGTAAGTAATCTTAAATTCAGCGGGAACTATACTTATATTAATATGATGGAGAAATTAATAGCAACTCCGGAGCATAGCTTGTTTCTGTCAGGTAATTACAGCTGGAAAAAGTTTGTTTTCAATGTGAAAATGCAGAACATTATTAATCTTTATGGTGAAAATCAGAACGGAGAGGTAGATATTATTGAAAATGACTATTTTTTATTAGGAACAAAAATTAATTTCAGGGCATTAAAATATCTTGGTATATTCATAAGCGCGGACAACCTGCTTAACCAGGACTATCAAATACTTAATGATTATCCAATGCCGGGTATTAGTTTTATGTCAGGTATAAATATTAAACTGAATTGAGAACACTATACCTGAATGATGTCAGATAAAATCAGATAATCACATAGAATGAGAAAAGCAATTATTTCTTTTATTTTAATCCTGATAATAGCTACTTGCAGGCTGACGGCGCACTCGGGTAAACCTCAGTATCGTGTTATAATCGACACTGATTGTGCTATAGACGATTTCAGGGCAATCACCTTACTTCTGGCTTCATCAGAAGTAGAAGTTCTTGGAATAACCACATCGGATGGAACACTTAATCCTGGTGATGGCTTGAAAAAAATAGAGTTGCTTTTAAGAGACTTTCACCATGAAGGTATCCCCACAGCCAGCGGAGATATAATGCTGAAAAGAATCCCTGAATGGAGGGATATTAATAATAAAATTTACTGGAGCAAGGGAGAACTGGCTGAGAAAACAGGCAATAATTTATATGCAGCGGATTTTATTATCGAAACCACCGAAAGTGAAACAAAGCCGGTGACTTTAATATGCCTTGGCAGCCTTACAAATATTGTAAAGGCAATCCGGAAAGATCCGAGTATCAGGAAACATATACAAAGGATAGTATGGTTTAACAGAACCCCTGACATAACAGAAGGAACAAATTACAATTTCGATAAAAAATCTGCAGATTTCATCCTTAACTCAGGCATAAAGGTTGATATTGTATCAAATCCAGTCCAGGATATATTTAAGCTGAACAGTATTCTTATGGATAGCATTTCAAATATAAATTCAATTTATGCAAGAAAAATATTTCATGTTCATCAGCAAAAAGAGCTAAGAAACCAGCTCCACAAAGGATTTCTGAACCTGTGGGATGATTTGGTGTCACTTTACCTGGTTTCACCTGAGATGTTTAACATAAATAATACTCCTGGTTATGATAGTGTAAGAACTGTTATACCGGCTGACACGAGCCGGATAAAACAGGAGTATACAGAAGTCCTTGATATCGATAGAAATATTGAAAGTAAAATGTTCCGGTCTTTCCCTGTTGATCCGGGACTTTACAGGGAGGATGTTGCTGGTGTAATGAATGAAATAATCCATAAACATGGCCTCGAAGAATGGAAACTTGGAATACTGGCAAATGAACTCCACGGCCATCTCGGAATTTATGCAATCGTTGGAGTTAAAATGGGGTTGAGGGCAAGAGAGTTTTATAATATTGGGGTAGATGATATAAAAATTTTTACCTATGCAGGAAGAACACCTCCATTAAGCTGCATGAATGATGGATTACAAGTTAGTACAGGAGGAACACTGGGGCATGGACTGATTTTTCTGGCGGATGACAGCGAAAATCTACCGGCGGCTCTTTTTTCCTATAAAGACAGGACAATTATAATTAAGCTTAAGGATAAATATTTGAACATTGTTAGAAATGATATAAGAAGGTGTATATCTGAACACGGAAATTTAACTGAAGATTACTGGAAGTGTGTAAGAAGACTTGCTATAGATTACTGGTCGCAATGGGATAGAAATATAATATTTGATCTGGATTATTAACGAAAGGATTTTTTTATGAATGAACAGATTTTAGTTCTTGCTATTAACGCAGCATCACTGGGTTTTATACATACTGTGCTGGGACCTGATCATTATTTGCCATTTATTGTGCTGGCTAAGGCAAGAAGATGGTCAACTTTAAAGACCGGAATTATCACTTTACTTTGCGGACTTGGACATGTTGGCAGTTCTATAATTGTTGGGGTTGTTGGTATTGCATTAGTCATGGGTCTTTCAAAAGTTGAAGGATTTGAAGGTATACGAGGAAATATTGCTGCCTGGGCTTTTATTGCTTTCGGATTTCTTTATATGACCTGGGGTCTGATAAGGGCAATAAAAAATAAACCGCATAAACATTCTCATTTCCACAACGGGGGAATTGTGCATGAACATGTACATACACATTCTACTGATCATGATCATGTTCATAAAGGTGAAAATGCTTTAAAACTTACACCATGGGTGTTATTTATAATTTTTGTACTCGGGCCCTGTGAACCCCTGATTCCGTTATTAATGTATCCTGCTGCAGAGCATGATTCACTGGGAGTTATAACGGTATCAGTGGTGTTTGCAATTACTACTATGGTGACAATGCTGGTCCTGGTATTATTGCTTACTTACGGATTGAAATCCCTGCCTTTTGGAAAGCTTGAAAGATATACCCATGCCATTGCAGGGGCAACTATATTTTTAAGTGGTTGTGCTATCGTTTTTCTTGGATTATAGATAATTTATTTTCTTTCATAAATATAGAAAGTATAATCAAAGGGATTCATGTTATCTTTTTTATTGGATATTTCTGATAATAATTTCCATTGCAGCATATTTAGTTCAGGATAGAATACATCTCCTTCAATTATTGTATGAATTCTTGTAAGATAAATTCTGTCAGTTATATCAATTGACTGTTTATAGATATTGCCGCCTCCAACAATGAACACTTCTTTTTCTTTTTTCTTTTCCGGGATATCAAGGGCTTCATTTATAGAATAGACAATAATCCCGTCATCGATTTTAAATTCCCTGTTTCTTGTTATAACAATATTTATTCTGTCCTTAAGAGCTTTTCCCTCAGACTCATAGTTATTTCTGCCCATAATTACGTAATGTCCTTTTGTTACCCTGTTAAAGTAAGCCATATCTGCAGGCATATGCCATGGAAGCTTGTTGCTTTTTCCAATAACATTGTTTTCTGATACGGCAACAATATGTGATATTATCATAATGCCCTCATATTGTTTATTAGTCCGGGTAATTTAAAAAATATTTATCTTAATCGTACATGATGATGAGTATTTATCTAATTTTATTATAATATTTGAAATTAATCTGATAAGTTTGAAATCACCAGGTTTTATTATAAGTCGTATTATAGCCGGGTTTTTAATAATTTATGTTTTTATTATAAATATTTATGCCCAGGAACATAAACTGAGCGGATATATATATGATTCCACTACGAGTAAAGTATTAACAGGAGCCTCAATTTTCGTTAAAGGTACTTCCCGGGGGACAGTTAGTAATAATAAAGGTTACTATTCAATTTTACTAAAAGATGGGAATAATACAATTGTTGTGTCCCATCTGGGTTATGAATCTGTTGATAAGGATATAGAATCCGGTATTGATATTAACATGGATTTTTACCTTAAACCTGAAGTTATCAAGGCTGATGATGTGGTGATCACAACAGATGCTCCTGAAAACAATATAGAGAGCGCAGAAACAGGAATTATTGAATTGTCAAAAGAAGAGATTGAGAAGCTTCCCGCCCTTATGGGAGAACCTGATCCTTATAGAGCTATACAGTTAAATCCGGGTGTTCAGTCGGCAAGTGAAGGGAACACAGGTTACTATGTAAGAGGAGGAGGAACAGATCAAAATCTTATTTTGCTGGATAATGCTACAGTTTATAATCCCTCTCATGTACTGGGCTTCTTTTCTGTCTTTAATACTGATATGATTAGAAATGTCAAATTAATTAAATCAGGTGTACCGGCAAATTATGGAAGCAGGCTCTCTTCAGTAATACAGGTTGCCAGCGAGGACGGCGATTATAATAAGTACTCTACCAGAGGGAGTATTGGTTTAATCTCTTCAAAAATATCATTACAGGGACCGGTTTTTAAAAATAAAAGTTCATTTCTTATTTCATTCAGGAGATCATATATTGATGAGATACTTAAACCCATGATCAGACCTTTGGTTACAAGCTCTTCTTCATTTTATAATTATAGCAGGTATCATTTCTATGACCTTAGTGCCAAGCTAACATATAAGATTAACAGAAATAACAGGCTTTCTGTAGTTTATTATAAAGGAAGGGATGATTTTGAACTTGAACGCAGTCAGCTAAACTATAAAAACAACCTTTACTGGGGTAATGAGGTTATATCACTAAACTGGAGCCATATTTTTAATGAAAATTGGTATTGCCTTAACACATTAAGTTATTCTGAATACCGGTTCAGTTTTGCTGCGGAACAAAGAGAAATAAAAATCAATTTATTCTCCGGCATTGAGGATGTCAATTATAAATTGAATTTTAACAGGATCAATAATAATGGAAACCTGATAAGATTTGGACTTGACTATCAATTCCACAATTTTATTCCTAATAATATCGATGCTTCATCCAGTAACTTTAATCTGAATTTTGGGGCAAACCAGAAGCTTTACTCTCATGAATCAGCTGTATATATTGCCAGTGAAACAACTATAACAAACAGGCTGAAAGTAAATACGGGATTAAGATTATCCGGTTTCTTTCACACAGGCCCGTATGAGGAATATATCAGGGGCTACAATAATGAGATTGCAGATACTATAGTATATAAATCAAAAGAATTGATAGAATCCTATTTTAATCTGGGACCGAGATTATCCATAAGATACCTGCTGAATGATAATTCATCTGTTAAAGCTTCTTTTACAAATAGTTATCAATATATTCATCTGGCGACAGCTTCATCAGTAACATTACCGACTGATGTCTGGCTTCCCAGTACAGGAAGAATTAAGCCTCAGAAAGGTATACACATGTCATTGGGTTATTATTTGAATATGTTTGAAAATGTTATTTCAGGGTCTGTTGATCTGTATTATAAAGATTTAAAAAATCAGGTTGAACTTTTATATGGAATAGTCAATGATTATAAGGATAATATTTTTGAGGAAAGCATAACTTTTGGTAATGGCCGGTCGTATGGACTGGAATTACTTCTAAAGAAAGAAAAGGGCAAGGCTGCAGGATGGTTAGGTTATACATTAGGAAAGACAACAAGGCAATTTGATGAAATAAATGAAGGTGATATATATCCTGCCAAATACGACAGAAGACATGATATAAACTTAGTGCTATCATATAAACTTAATAATAAATTGACGCTGGCATCAACATTTATTTATGCAACAGGTAACGCCATGACATTACCTGTAGGGAAATATTTAATTGAAGGCCATGTCATTAATGAATACGGGAAGACAAATTCCTTTAGAATGCCTTCATACCACAGACTTGACCTGTCAGTTACATATCTGGCCAGAAAGACTGACAGGTTTGAATCCAGCTGGAATTTGTCAGTCTTCAATGTTTACAACCGGGCAAATCCATTTTATATATACTTTGAGATTAAGGAAGATATTAATAATTACTATCTTGAAATAAATGCAAAACAAATTTCATTATTTCCAGTAATGCCTTCGTTAACATGGAGGTTCAGATTTTAATTTTTGATATATGCGGGTAAATATTAATATAAGTGATAACAAATTAAGATTTACAGTATTAAGGTTATTTCTTTACCTGCTGGTTGCATTCACTTGCCAGTATTGTGAAAAGGAAGTTAATATTGATTTGCCTCAGTCTGACAGTAAAATAGTTGTTGAAGGCTGGATTGAGCATGACAGATATCCCCATGTAATATTAACCCGCAGTGCTCCTTATTTTGCATCAATAGATTCAGCTTCTCTGAGAGATTATGTTGTCACAACAGCAAAAGTTACAATTATAACTGACGATCAATCTGAAGTTCTTACTCTTAAACCAAATGATGCTTATTTCCCGCCTTATGTATATTTTGGCACTGAGCTTAAGGGTGAGATTCATAGAACATATAATCTTAGGGTTGAATTTGGTAATGTTGAGAACAATTTATCTGCCTCTACATACATACCAACACTGACTGAACCTGACAGTGTCTGGTTTGAGCTTGAACCCGAATCCGACAGCCTGGGCCGCATATGGATTAGTTTATCTGATAATCCGGGTCAGACTAATTATTACAGGTTGTTAACTAAAAGAAAAGGAAAGGATAAGCGTTATGTGGCTAATTTTAAGTCAGCTTTCAGTGATAAACTGTTTAATGGCGAGACTATTGTACTGGGTTTTACCAGGGGTCTTGCCGACTTGCTGGATCTTACCAGGGATAATCTGTTCACCCTGGGGGACACCATAAGTGTGAAATTTTGCTCAATAGACCGGGAGCATTACGAATTCTGGAATACCTATCAAAATGAGATATTATTGTCTGCCAATCCTTTTTCGGCCAGCAATGCCATGATAAAAAGCAATATAAATAATGGCCTTGGCGTCTGGGGAGGATATGCAGCGAGCTACTATATTGTTATAGCAAAATAAGATCTAATAATCAATAAGATCAAGTTCTGCATCATACTGATCATTTAATTCAGTAATGAAATCATTTAATGCATTTACCAGGTCGTCAAATCCCTCTTCAAAATATGTTTCGGCGTCAACTTTTGACCCATCGGCAAATATGAACCTGACATCCATATAATAATCTTCCTCTTCTTGATCATAAAGCTTATAGAACTCAAGATCAGCTATCTTTTCATTGCTGTCCCTATATACTGCCACTAATGTAACATTATTATTAAGTGCGTCAACAAGCTGTTGTGTAGCTTCTTCATCTTCTAATTCCTCATCTTCCTCCAGTTCTCTTATAATATCACCAAGAGATTTTACATTAACCTTTCCTGCCATTTTCAGATTCATCACAATTAAGTGTGCATTGCCTGAATGAAGGATCTCTTCAACCTCAACCTCTACCCAGTCATCTATATATTCAATTTCATCTGTTTCATACCAGCCTATTTCCGGATCCCATTCCCATATGTAATTTGTGTCGTAATGTGTAACAGTATTATTATCGATGTTCTCATCAGTCCAGTTACCTTTTGCAGCAACATATACTTCTGCCAGAAGGTTATCGTTATGTTTAAACGATGAAGTTATACTGGCATTTGAATACGGATTATGGGTCATATTGAGTACAAAAGAAAATTCATCAACATAGAGTGTTGAATTGATATTTGTTGGCAAACCATCATTGGTGAAGGCAGCACTGAAATTAAATGAAGAAATGTTATTCCCGTTATACTCCAGGTCTACCTGCACGGCGGAAGGCAATACTGGTGCAATATCTTCTGATGGCCATACTTCAATCGGATCCGGTATTTCAAAAAAACTGACATTACTGACTGTAATTACTGCAGTATTTGTTTCATCTCCTTCCAGTCCCGGAAATTCAAAAATCAGCATACCTTCTGCACCTGTACTGTCAAAATGACCTCCTTCAAAATTCCACCTGTATCTTGCAGCTATTCCTTCCCATTCCTCTGGTAATGAAACTGGATCTTCAGCTGTTGATTTTATTTCCCTGATAACGTCATTAGGTGTAGCATCTCCTGTTTTCACAGATGCTAATGTTACCAGCGGTTTAAACAATTTTCTTGCTGTCGATTCTTCGTCAAAGGTGCTGTCCATAAGTTCAATAAACTCAATTATAACTTCAATAGCCTGCGCATCTTCCAGCTGGGTTACTTCATCCATCATATCCACCATC
>CP070654.1:147477-161319 GCA_020354785.1 Bacteroidales bacterium | reverse complement strand
TATTTCCCCTATTTCCCTTATTACTCTATAATCTCAGCAATCTTGTCAATAATATCCATTGCCGCATCCTTTTTCAACTTTAACTTAAAATTAGTTAAATTATTGTTTTTATCTATGATAGAGATTTTATTCGTGTCATGTTGAAAGCCGGCTCCTATATCTTTCAGGGAGTTTAGTACAATAAAGTCAAAGTTTTTCTTTTTTAGCTTGCTGCGGGCATTTTCAAGCTCATTTTCACTTTCCAGGGCAAATCCAGCTAAAAACTGGTTCTTATTTTTCATTTTTCCCAGTTCCATGGCAATGTCAACTGTTGGTTCGAGTTCTAAAACAATTTCCTTTCCTGAGCCTTTAATTTTTTCACCTGATGTCTTCTTAGGTTTATAGTCAGCGACAGCAGCAGCTAAAATTGCTCCGTGCATGTCCTTAAACCTGCTTTTGCTTTGTTTATACATCTCATCAGCCCGCACAACATCAATAATTTCAATATTCGGATGGTTCAATATAAGGTTTGTTGGTCCTGATACTAAAGTTACTTTTGTGCCAAGGTTTGCCAGCTCTTCAGCCAGGGCATAACCCATTTTTCCGGATGAATAGTTGCTGATATACCTTACAGGATCTATATTTTCCAGGGTTGGTCCGGCTGTAATTAATATCTTTTTATTATTTAGCTTTTCGAGGAGTTTTTTTTTTAATGTGTCTTTTCTGAAGAAGTCCCTGAGTTCATTCACTATCTTTTCAGGCTCTTCCATCCTTCCCTTGCCTTCCAGTCCGCTTGCAAGTTCTCCGGTGGCAGCTTCAAGTATTATATTTCCTGTATTATGTAAGGTTTGAATATTTTTCCTGGTTGCTTTATGATTGTACATATCCTTATCCATTGCCGGGGCAATGAAGACAGGGCATTTTGCCGACAGGTAAGTTGTAAGCAGGAGGTTGTCGGCAATACCATTAGCCATTTTGCCTATGGTATTTGCTGTTGCCGGTGCAATTACAAAGACGTCTGCCCATAAACCCAGATTTACATGATTATTCCATTCTCCATTCTCGGGATTAAAGAAATCAACCATAACAGCATTTCCTGACAAAGTAGCCAGGGTTAACGGTGTAATGAATTCCCTGGCAAGTTCTGTCATTATTACTTTTACTTCGGCCTTTTCTTTTTTGAGTAAACGAATAAGCACGGCAGTTTTATATGCTGCTATACTTCCTGTTACCCCTATGATTATTTTTTTACCCTTTAACATTAAGTATCTTCATTTTCAACTTTCCTGATATAAATTTTTTCTTTCTCATATTCATCCAGGGCAATAAGCGTTTGCTTGGGCATCCGCTCATAGAATTTTGAAATTTCGATCTGCTCGCGATTTTCAAATACTTCCTCAAGGTTGTCTGTGTAGTAGGCAAATTCTTCAAGCTTACGGTTCAGTTCTTCCTTAATCTCCATCCCTATCTGGTTTGCCCTCTTGGCACAGATCATAACGGTTTCATAAATGTTCCCTGTGTCTTTTTCCAGTGAATCTAAATTTCTGGTTACAGTTGTAATTGATGCTTTTGATTTTTTATAATCCATCTTCCGGTTTATTTATATCGTTATCTATTCTTAATATTTTTGAAGTGTTTTCATACATTCTGTCTGCTTCTTTCCTGTATTCGCTTTCAGGAAACTCTGCGATAAATGAGTAATATTCATCAAGAGAAGCCTGGTACCTTTCCTTCTTTTTCTTGTCAACACTGTAAAAAGCTAATAAATAGCTTGATTTCAGTATTAAAAACATAATATCCTCTCTGAATTTACTGTCAGGATATTCGTTCAGGCTTGTATTTAAGGCTACAAGTGATGCTTTATAATCTTCCAGGTCAAAATATAATCTGGCACTCATAAATGACTTCTCAACAAGTTTTTCCCTAAGTTCAGTTATTATGTTATTACATTCATCCTTTCTCGCACTATTAGGATACTTTATAACAAATAGCTGAAATGCTTGAATAGCCTGAACTGTATTAGTTTGATCCAGGCTGGGCCTTGGTGAATTTCTGTAATGACAGTATGCTTTATAGTAAGTTGCATCTTCAGCGAATTTACTGTTGCCATAAGTTTTTACAAAATTATCAAAATAGTGCCCTGCCAGTATAAAATCATTCTGGTGAAAATAACTCATCGCCTGGTGATAATATACTGAATCCGCTTTATTGGAACCCCTGAAAACTGCTGATATCTGATCAAAAAGGGTAGAAGCCCTGACGTATTCTCCTTTATTATAATATTCAAATGCTTTTCGATATTTTAGATTGTAGTCGCTACTCTTTAATATTTTTTCATATCTTGAACAAGAGATAACCAGGAGAGCCAATAACAATGTAAACAAATAGTTTTTTCTCATATCTCAAAATGTCGCGCAAAATTACAACTTTTTATTTAAATAAAACACAAAAAAATTAATGATTAATTTATAACGATTTGTAGCGAAGATTTATTTTCTGTTTATGATAAGAATGATTTTTAAGTTTGTTCTATTTTTAAAATAAATTACTTTTGTGCTGAAAATTATTAACTATAAAAAGTATTAACTGTGGATATATTTGACAAAATTTATAAGAATAAAGGGCCCCTGGGGCAGTACCAAAAAGTAGGACATGGGTATTTCATTTTTCCGAAACTGGAAGGTGAGCTTGGACCACATATGAATTTCCGGGGTAAGGAAGTTCTGGTGTGGAGTTTAAATAATTATATAGGCCTGGCAAATCACCCGGAGGTAAGAAAGGCTGATGCTGATGCGGCAAAAAAGTATGGCATGGCATATCCTATGGGTTCCAGGTTATTAACAGGGCATACCAGTTTACATGAAGAGCTTGAAAATCAACTTTCGGAATTTGTTGGTAAACCGGATACATTTTTGCTTAATTACGGATACCAGGGAGTTATTTCAATCATTGATTCACTTCTTGGCAGGAATGATGTTGTGATTTATGATTCCGAAGCTCATGCATGTATTTTTGATGGTGTAAGGCTGCACCTGGGAAAAAGATTCATGTTTCCGCATAATAATATTGAGAATTGTGAAAAGCAGCTGCAAAGGGCTACTAAGCTTGTTGAGAAGACAGGTGGTGGAATATTGATAGTTACTGAAGGAGTATATGGTATGGCAGGTGATTTGGCTAAGCTTGATAAAATTGTTGCTTTAAAGAAAAAATATAATTTCAGGATTCTGGTTGACGATGCTCACGGCTTTGGCACAATGGGAAAAACCGGCGCCGGTACCGGAGAGCATTTCGGAGTACAGGATGAAATAGATTTATATTTCTCCACTTTTGCAAAGTCAATGGCCGGTATAGGGGCATTCGTCTCAGGTGACGAAGAGGTTATTAATTATATGAGGTATAATATGAGGTCTCAGGTATTTGCCAAGGCTTTACCTATGCCTATGGTTGCCGGTGCTCTTAAGCGGCTGGAGCTGCTCAGAACAAAACCGGAATTAAAAGAAGATCTCTGGAAGATTGTAAGAGCACTTCAAAACGGATTGAAAGAAAAAGGCTTTAACCTTGGTAATACGGAATCTCCGGTGACACCTGTATTTTTCACAGGATCGGTACCAGAAGCCAGTAATATTGTAATTGATCTTAGAGAGAATTACAGAATATTCTGTTCAATTGTATTATACCCGGTTGTTCCCAGGGATGTGATAATGCTGAGGATAATTCCTACCGCGGTTCATAACCTGAAAGATGTTGAATATACCATTAAAGCCTTTGGAGAAGTACAGGAAAAACTAAAGGCCGGTAAATATTATTCTGATCAGGTTGCGTCGGTAAGCGGGTAGTATCCCGGCTTCAGATTCCTTTCTCAGCTAAATATCTTTCGGCATCAATGGCAGCCTGGCAGCCTGATCCGGCTGCTGTTACTGCTTGCCTGTATGCTGGATCCTGAATGTCACCACAGGCGAAAACACCGGGAATATTTGTCTTTGAGGTCCCCGGGATTGTTTTTATATAGCCCAGATCATCTGTCTCAATATAATCTTTAAATATTTGAGAATTTGGGGTATGTCCTATTGCAAGAAAAAATCCGTCTATCTTAATTACTTCTTCCGATTCATCAGGTTCTCCTTTTTTTCTTGTCAGCACTGCTTCCTCTAAAACTTCTTTACCTCGTAATTCTTTAGTGTTTCTTTCAAATAATACTTCAATATTAGGAGTATTAAATACCCTTTCCTGCATAATTTTGCTTGCCCTCATATGATCTTTCCTGATTATCATATATACCTTTCTGCAAAGCCCTGCCAGGTAAAGTGCCTCTTCACATGCTGAATCACCGCCTCCTGTAACCGCAACATCTTTCTCTTTATAGAAAAAACCGTCACATGTAGCACATGCCGATACTCCTGATCCCTTAAACTTTTCTTCGGATTCTAATCCGAGATACCGGGCAGTAGCACCTGTAGCAATAATTAAAGCATCAGTCATTAAAATGTGCTTATCGTCAATAGTAACCTCGTATGGAGCTGATGATAAATCCACAGAAGTTGCTATTCCCGAACGGCACTTAGTTCCAAATCTTTCTGCCTGCTTTTTAAAGTCTTCCATCATTTTTGGACCTGTGATACCCTCCGGATAACCGGGATAATTTTCTACTTCAGTAGTTGTAGTTAACTGCCCGCCAGGTTCTAATCCTTCATATAATACAGGTTTCAGATTGGCTCGTGCAGCATAAATTGCGGCAGTATATCCTGCAGGTCCGGATCCGATAATCAGGCACTTTACTCTTTCTGCTTCCTGATCCCCGGCTAATTCTTTCTTGTCATTTTCCAGATTATCAAGCGGTTTAAATAAGCCCATTTTTATAATATTTATGAAGTTTCAATCAATAAATATAACTAATATATAGTAAACAAAAATGAATTATATTTGATTAAACCAATAACAAAAAAAATCATGGACTTTTTAAGTTTAGTTAAAAAGAACAGGAGCTATAGAAGATTTAAGCAGGATCATAGACTGAACATGAAAACATTAAGAGAACTGGTAAATCTTGCCAGGTTATCGGGTTCGAGCAGTAATTTACAGGGACTGAAATTTTTTCTTTCTGTTGATAGTGAAATGAATTCAAGGATATTCAAATATCTGAAGTGGGCTTATTATTTAAAAAACTGGGACGGGCCTGCAGAAGGGGAGAGGCCCGGAGGATACATCATTATACTCGGAGATACTGAAATACACTCAACTATAGATACGGATGTAGGTATTGCTGCTCAAAGCATCCTTCTGGGGGCTGCCGAAAAAGGACTGGGTGGATGCATGATCGGTTCGGTGGACAGGCCAGGACTAAGAAAGGAATTAAATATTAAAGAGCAGTACCAGATACCTCTGGTAATAGCGCTTGGTAAACCCGATGAGAAGATTGTTCTGGATAAGGTTGAAGATACTGGTAATATTCAGTACTGGCGGGATGAAAATGATGTTCACCATGTTCCGAAAAGAAGCCTTGATGATATTATTATTTAATAATGTTTCTTATTGTAACAAGTCTGTGAGTATACTTGCGTGTCTCTTCATTGAATATTCCTTTTTCATCAATCCTGTCTATTCTTACCTTGCCTGATGCATGTATAATTTTATCCTGACCTAATAATATCCCTGAATGTGTAATTTCGTCTGTCCTTGATTTGCAAAGGAAGGCCAGATCACCCTTATCTGACTGTCCCAGGTTTGAAATTGTACTACCGCATTCAGCCTGCTGGCTTGCATTTCTTGGCAGCCTTATGTAACATATTTTATATACTATTTGTGTGAATCCTGAACAGTCTATCCCAAATGGCGTACGTCCGCCCCAGAGGTAAGGAGAATTGTAATAGAGAAGAGAAATATCTGAAATTTCTTCCCGGATATTTTTAAGATCAGGAGAATCGGGCTTCTCAGGAATTTTAAATTTTCTGCCTTCAATTGAAAACTGGCCGGAATCAACATCAAGAAAAGGGATAGTACTTCCGGCAACAATTTGCTGAACAGAGTTATCCTCCAGTAATAAATTCACAGTCTTTTGCCTGACTATAAAAGGATTTTCCGAAGCAATAGATTCATAAGTGCCAGGATTTATTTCTGTAATCATGATTTCATCCACCCATCCCCTGTAATTATCATAAAATGTCTCAATAAATGCCCAGTCATTCTTAATTTCCAAAATCCTGAAACATTCTCCGAATAACAACTGACTTGTCATCTCGCTTTTGTCGCTACTTTCTTTTCGTACTGGTACAATGCTTAACAGGGTAGTTCCGTATTCCATTTCCGGCAAATTAAGAATTATAAAAATGCAGAAATAATGAACTTATATAAATAATTCCTGTTTATCAGCTAAATAAGCTTAATTTTTTATTTATTTTGTAGAGCGCTAACTTATTTGATTTATAATTATTTCAGCCGGCAAACAGAAGAATGAAATTAAACATTTTTTTTAAATTGTAAATTAAACATCTAAATAATCGTTCAATGAGGAAGTTTTTTACATATATAAGAGAAAATATAAGATTAATCATAGTTGTTTTTTTGTTCGTAATAAGTGCAATAATTATTGCCTATTTATTTCCAAGACAGGGTAAATTCAAGTATGAATTCAGGAAGACCGAGATTTGGAAACACAATGACCTGAAAGCCCCTTTTGATTTCCCGGTTTATAAATCAGAATCAAGGATTACCGAAGAAAAGGACTCGGTTATGAGGTTCTTTAAGCCATATTTCACTTTTGATGCCTATACTGCTAACGAGCAGATAGAAAAATTCCAGGAAACATTTGACAGAAAATGGTCAGAATATACGATAATTGAATTTAAAATTGATAGTGAAAGAGAGTATCAGGGTAATAACAATTACAACAGGCTGAGAGAGCTTGGTAACCAGTTCAGGAATTATATTTCTGATCAGTTACGGATAATATACTTAAATGGTATAATTGAAACAGGTAATTTACAGGAAGAACTAGAAAGAGAGATAATTTCAGTATATGTGGTAAAAGGAAATATTGGCCAGGAATCTGAATTAGCGGATATTTTTACACCTAAATCAGCTTATGAATATTTAAAAATGAACCTTAGCCAGTATATTACTGAAATCAATACATATTATATTAAAAGGTACCGTGAATTCTTCAGGCAGTTTGACCTTAATGATTTTATTAAAGTAAACGTCAACTATGATGAGAATAAGTCGGAGCAGGCACAAAAAGAAATGTTTGATAAAATATCCCTGACACGAGGAATGATACAAAAAGGACAGCTGATAATTTCAAACGGAGAAATCGTTACGAATGAGAAATTCAGGATACTGGAATCGTTAAAAATTGAATATGAGCATCAGCTGGGTTTTATGGCCAACCAGTTAGTTAAGCTGGGTAAACTTATTCTGGTGTCTCTGTCAATGCTTGTAATATTCCTGTTCCTGTATAATTTCAGAAGAGAAGTATTAAGTGACAGCATGAGAACGGGCTTTATCCTGTTTCTCTTTATTCTGATTATGATAATAGCAAGTGTTACTGTCAGCCTTAACAAGGTACATATTTATGTAATTCCGTTTGTGATTTTGCCGATTATTCTAAGAACTTTTTATGATGAGCGCTTAGCTTTATTTATTCACTTTATAGCAATATTGCTAATCGGCTTTTTTGCACCAAACAGTTTTGAGTTTGTCTTTTTAAATTCTATTGCAGGAATGGTTGCAATTTTTAGCCTGACAAATCTTTACCGGAGGTCAAAGCTGGTTATAACTGCTTTACTGGTAATTGCTACATATTGTTTATTATACTTTGGTATTTTGATTGTAAAGGAGGGTACCGTAGCAAATATAAATTATGAAGAATTAACAAGTTTTGTCTGGTTTGGCATAAACGGAACACTTATTCTGATTGCTTATCCTTTGATATATGTTTTCGAAAAGACTTTTGGATTTCTTTCGGATGCAACTTTATTTGAATTATCTGATACAAACCAGCCCTTACTGCGAAAACTTGCAGAAACTGCACCGGGCACTTTTCAACACTCCCTTCAGGTCGCAAACCTGGCTGAAGAAGCAATCCTGAAAGTGGGGGGCGATCCTCTACTTGTCAGAACTGCGGCCTTATATCATGATATTGGGAAGATGGAAAATCCTATATACTATATAGAAAATCAAACCTCAGATATTAACCCTCATGACAGCCTGGAATTTGAAGAAAGCGCTAAAATAATAATAAGCCACGTTGAGAAAGGTGTTGAAACAGCAAGGAAGAACAATTTACCTCAGGCTATTATCGAATTTATTAAAACCCACCACGGCACAACAACCGTACAATATTTTTACCGTTCCTATATTAAGAAATATCCTGAGGAAGAAGTTGATGCGATACGTTTTTCATACCCCGGGCCTAAACCCTTTTCAAAAGAAACTGCAGTATTAATGATGGCCGATGCAGTTGAAGCTGCTTCCAGAAGCCTGAAGACAATTAATGAAAAGACACTTGAAAAAACCGTTGAGAATATAATCAATTATCAGCAAAAAGAAGGACAGTATAATAATGCCAATATTACATTCAGGGATATATCAACAATTAAAGCCGTACTGCTTAAAAGATTAAAAAATATCTATCATGCCAGGATAGAATATCCCCATTAAAAAAATAACTTATTTTTATGATTAATACCTGAGATCAATAATTTCTGCTTTCCTGTATTTTGAATTATCAAATACAAAGATTGAATCATCAAAATCTTTATCTGTTACATAATTACTAAGAGCTATATTATAATCGATCCCATCTTTTCCTACTATCTGGATGAATGACAATATATCTCTTTCAGCATCAATATACAGTCTGATCCTGGAATAAGGCTGGTCCAGGTTTATCGGGAAAAGATGAATTTCATGCATTTTAACATCATCAATAGTAATTTCACCAACGTATCTGTATTTGAAATCTCTGTTATAGAAATAAAATATCTTTGCAGGATTACTTAAAAAATTTTCATCAAGGGTGTCAGGTTCTGTAATAACAACCTCCTGGTTATCTTCTGTATAAGTCCACATGGTTTTGCCATCATAATAGACTATAGATCCTGTTGATTCAAGTTTATATTTGTTTTTTTTGATAGTTATCTGCCCCTTACTATCTGATTGTATATCTTCTTTACGATCATCTATTACCAGCTCGTAATCAGCCTGAATTGATTTATAGGATTTTGTCTTTTCAGCCACAATATCAAGTATTTTTGTGGCTTCGGGATCCTGCTGGCATCTGACATAACCTGCAAACAACAGAATAAATATTACAAGTATAATCCTTTTCATAAGTATTTAATGTTAACTGTCTAATGAGTTCAAAAATTGTTCCAGAGAATACTCATCGGAGAAAAGTACCTGTCTTGCCTTACTGCCTTCAAAGGGGCCGACAATACCCGCTGCTTCGAGCTGGTCAATTATTCGTCCTGCACGGTTGTATCCAATAGAAAATTTTCTTTGAATTAAAGATGTTGAACCTTGCTGGTGAATAACCACAAGCCTGGCTGCCTCATTGAAAAGACTGTCGCGCTTTGATAAATCTACTTCACTTGTTTCAACTGCACTTTCCTCAACATATTCAGGTAAATACATTGCTGTAGTAAAACCTTGCTGCGAACCTATATAATCTGTTATTCTCTCAATTTCCGGTATATCAATAAATGCACATTGCAGCCTTATCATATCATTTCCCTGTGCAAAAAGCATATCACCTCTTCCAACAAGCTGGTTTGCCCCGGGGCTGTCAATAATTGTCCGTGAGTCGATCATAGATGTTACTCTGAATGCCATTCTTGCCGGGAAGTTTGCTTTAATAATTCCTGTAATAATATTTGTTGTGGGTCTCTGCGTAGCAATAACCAGGTGAATCCCTATGGCCCTGGCCAGCTGGGCCAGTCTTGCCAGGGGCATTTCAACTTCCTTGCCTGCAATCATTATAAGATCGGCAAATTCATCAATTATTACTACAATATACGGTAAGTACCGGTGTCCTTTTTCAGGGTTAAGCTGCCGGCTGATAAACTTATGATTGTATTCACTGATATTTCTTACCTGTGCCTTTTTTAGAAGATCGTATCTCTGATCCATCTCTACCGTTAAAGAGTTCAGGGTATAAATTACATTTTGCGTGCCGTTGATTATCGCGTCTTCTATATCCGGGACTTTTGCCAGGTAATGTTTTTCAATTCTTGAGTATAAAGTGAGCTCCACCTTTTTCGGATCAATAAGAACAAGTTTTAATTTTGACGGGTGATTTTTAAACAGGAGGGAAGCAATTACCGTGTTCAATCCTACAGATTTTCCCTGCCCTGTTGCACCTGCCACAAGCAGATGAGGCATCTTTGTAAGATCAAAAACATAAGTTTCATTTGATATGGTCTTGCCAAGTGCAATTGTTAAATCTGCATCTGAATCCTGGTATTTTCTTGAGCTCAGTATTGAACGGATCGAAACTATTTCCGGATTTTGATTCGGAACTTCTATGCCAATTGTCCCTCTGCCCGGTATTGGCGCAATGATTCTTATTCCCAGAGCAGCGAGATTCAGTGCAATATCATCTTCAAGACTCTTAATTCTTGAAATACGGACTCCGGGTGCAGGTACAATTTCGTATAGAGTTACTGCCGGTCCTATTGTTGCTTTTATTTTATTGATTTTTATTTTATAATGGGCCAGGGTTTCAACTATCTTATTCTTATTACTGACCAGTTCTTCTTCGGTAACATTTGAGTCGGCAGTATCATATTTTTCAAGCAGGTCCAGGCTGGGAAGTTTGAAATTGCTCAGTTCCAGTGTTGGATCATAATCTTCCAGTTCTTCGATATTTATTAATTCATCTGTCTCAACACCCTCTTCTCCGTTTTCCTGTGTTACCGGGTTACTTTCATCTACAGTTAAGTCTGTATTTTTTTTAAAACTGTTATTTTCAGCTGATTCTCCCAGGGGAAATTCCGTTTCAAAGACCAGGTCTTCTGATTTGTCATCGATATCGAGTTCAATTTCATCTGTTTCATCTTGCGTTTCCTCAGTTTCCGGGTAGGATGCTTTTTTTGTTTTAAAGACTGTATTCATGAATACAGATCGCAGCCAGGCGAATGAATCCCTGAATGAAAAAAGAATAAATGCAAAAGTTGAAATCAATAGTACGAATATTGTGCCCGTATTGCCAATGAATCCAATAAGCCAGCCACTGACGTATGATCCGTGCTTACCTCCCAGCCCGTACCCAAGTAATTCGTTATTGTCTTTAAATATAAATCCAAGCCAGGCAGATAATATAATTGTTGCAACTATTGAAATTCTGAATGTTCTTCCAAGGTGTAAGAATTTAATCTTTAAAAGAGCCAGCCCTATAATAAGTATCAAAAAAGGAATTGAAAATGAAGCGATGCCGAAACATCTGTAAATAAGCAATTTAGCGAAACATGCTCCTGTCTTTCCTGCCCAGTTGTGAACACTGACATCAGGTCCTGAAAAGACCTTGTTACATTCAAAACTCTGGTCGATTTTCCATGTAAATAAATATGAAATTAATGATAAGAAAATTAAGATTGAAAAACATGTTATTATTAGGCCAACGGTGAATTTAAATCTTTCATCCTTTAAAATAGAACTGCCTGATCTCTTTCTGTTATTATTTGATTTCTTTTTCCTGCCCATTAATATATTTTAAAGAATAATAAAATTATGCTTTAAAATTAATAAGTGTTTGATTCAAAATAAAGAAATAAGAGATTTTATTGCTAAAGTTAATAACAGATGACGGTTAATAATTAACAAATTCAGGTTATTCCATCAGGCGTTTAATAATATAAGTCATTTGCTCTCTGCTAACTTCCCTGTAATTGGCTGGTTCTTTGTATTTATCTATTTCATTATTTTTTGAAGGGATAAATTTTTCTGCCGTAAACTTCATTTTCAGGTATGCCAGCTTTAGCTGGAAGTCCAGTAATACTCCATCTATTTGGTTATATGGATTTGTAGAATTAGGATTATGAATTGATATTTCATTAGTATAATAGATATCAAATGTTTCACCTTTTTCCGGCAGGCTGACAATGGCTCTTTTACACTCCAGCCCTGCTATTTCTTTAATATCATCAGTGAATTCTATTTTCATATCCGGATTTTCATCGAAGCAGCACATCGACTCACCTTTCTTACCTTTAAACAGGTATTTTTTATTCAGCACTTCCAGAATAGTGAAACACTTCCTTTGTCTGAAATTAGTATGGCTTTTTAATTTAAAAAATCCCATAAAACCTTCAATAGTATTAGTCGAATAATGTGGACTAAATTCCAGCTTCATTTTTTTGGGAAGTAAACTCGGAGATATTTCTTTTAGCTCGTTTTCAATATAGGTTATTTTGTATTCAATTGCTCCATTAATATATTTTCCTTCATAAGTGTCTTCTTTGCATGTGGTAAGTAAGAATAAAACAGGTAATGCAGCCAGCAAATATTTCATCTCTTTATATTAGGGGGATTAAATGATTTTTGAGCAATATACGCGACATCTATTAATATGTTAGATAATCTGTATGGTGTTTTGACAGATATTATAATATTGCAATATTAATAATATAATTTACTTGATTAAGAAAATATTAAAATATTATTTTCAAAAAATTGGAGTCATTAAACAGGCTACATGTATAAATATACAATAAATTTGAAAGAAATAACATAGTATTAGTTGATAATAATTTCTTATATTTGAACTTTGAATATCTGTAATATATTGACTATTATATAACCGGAAGCTTATTAAGCCTGTTCGCCGGATATATAATAAATAGTTATAATTATAAATACAAATTAAATATTTATACAAATGGATTTGAATTTTAAGGGTAGAAGTTTTTTAAAACTTCTGGATTTTTCACAAACTGAGATTGAGTTTTTATTAGGGCTGTCATCAAAATTGAAAAAAGCGAAATATGACGGTAGTGAAAGACAATTTCTCAGGGGGAAAAATATTGCATTGATTTTCGAAAAGACATCCACCAGAACCAGATGTGCTTTTGAGGTCGCCGCATTTGACCAGGGTGCGCATGTCACATACCTGGGACCCAGCGGTTCTCAGATAGGGCATAAAGAATCGATGAAAGATACGGCAAGGGTACTGGGCAAAATGTATGATGGAATTGAATACAGGGGATTCAGACAGAGTACTGTGGAGGAACTGGCAGAATATGCGGGAGTGCCTGTATGGAACGGACTTACTGACGAATTTCATCCAACACAGGTACTGGCAGATCTATTTACAATGATAGAATACGTTGACAAGCCATTAAAGGATATAAAATTTTGTTATCTGGGTGATGCAAGGAATAATATGGGAAATTCTCTGATGGTTGGTGCTGCAAAAATGGGTATGGATTTCAGGGCAGCTGCTCCCGAGGAATGCCAGCCAAAAAAGGAACTGGTCGAAGAATGCAGAAATATTGCCGGAGAATCGGGAGGAATGATAACCCTGACAGAAAATATTGAAAGTGCGGTAAAGGATGTCGACTTCCTGTATACAGACGTATGGGTATCTATGGGAGAATCAGCATCAGCCTGGGCGGAAAGAATCAGATTGCTTAAAGCGTTCCAGGTTAATATGAAAACAGTTCAGATGACAGGAAATCCGGATGTTAAGTTCCTGCACTGTTTACCTGCATTTCATAACAGGGAAACAGGGATAGGAGAAGAAATGTACAAGAAATTCGGAATAGATTCCATGGAGGTAACAGATGAAGTATTTGAATCAGATGTATCTGTAGTATTCGATCAGGCTGAGAATCGCATACATACAATCAAAGCTGTTATGGTTGCTACATT
>CP070654.1:133185-147377 GCA_020354785.1 Bacteroidales bacterium | reverse complement strand
CCCAGCCATTCGCGCCTGGGATGAAATTTGTCCGATGTAATTATTTCTACCTGATCTCCGCTATTAAGTTTGTAATTCAGTGAAACCAGTTTATGGTTAACCTTGGCCCCAATTGCCTTGTGTCCTATTTCACTATGTATTTCATATGCAAAATCCAGAGCTGATGATTCTGCAGGAAGTGTTATAATATCACCTTTGGGAGTAAAGACGAAAATTTCCGATGCAAACAGGTTCAGTTTGAATTCATCCAGAAATTCAAGAGCATTCGAATCAGGGCTTTCCATCAAATCCCTTATTCTTTTAATCCATTTGTCAAGTTCTCCTTCCTGTGCATTATCATCTTTATACTTCCAGTGTGCGGCAAATCCTTTTTCCGCTATTTCATCCATTCTTCTGGAACGAATTTGTACTTCAACCCAGTTTCCTCGCGGTCCCATAACTGTAGCATGAAGTGCTTCATAGCCATTTGCTTTGGGAGTACTTACCCAGTCCCTTATCCTCTCGGGTTTGGGCATGTATACATCTGTAATCATTGAGTAGATGTTCCAGCATTGTGTTTTTTCAGGAATATCAGTAAGTGGATCAAATATAATTCGTATAGCTATAAGATCATATATTTCTTCGAAAGGCACACTTTTGCTTTGCATCTTGTGCCATACGGAGTAAATTGATTTGTGCCGTCCGCTTATTTCATGCCGGATATTATTCTTTTTAAGCTGTTCAACAATAGGTTTTGAAAACTCCTTTATAAATTTCTGCTGGCTTTTTTCGTTACTCTTAATCTTTTCAACAAGCTCAGTATACAAGTCGGGATACCTGTATTTAAGGCTCAAATCCTCTAATTCTGTCTTTATAGCATAGAAACCCAGCCGGTGAGCCAGGGGAGCATAAAGATAAATAGTTTCACTGGAAATAGTCATTTGTTTATGAGGATCCAGCGAATCCAGTGTCCTCATATTATGTAGGCGATCTGCCAGTTTTATAAGAATAACTCTTACATCGTCCGATAATGTAAGAAGCATTTTACGGAAATTTTCAACCTGTAATGATGAATTACTGTCAAAAACTCCTGATATTTTTGTAAGCCCGTCAATAATTGATGCAATTTTCTTTCCAAACAGATTTTCAATGTCTTCTATTGAATAGTCTGTATCTTCAACAACATCATGCAGAAGGGCACAACTAACAGATCTGGCCCCAAGGCCCATTTCCTTTGCAACAATCTTGGCTACTGAGATAGGATGAATTATATAGGGCTCTCCCGATTTCCTTGTCATTCCTTTGTGGGCATCCAGTGAAATCTTGAAAGCCTTTCGTATTAAAGCCCTGTCTCCTTTCTTGTTGCACCGTGTACAGTTAGCAAGAAGATCTTCGAAGGCCTGTTTAATTTCAATATCTTCAGCAGTAAGTGTTGTGGTCATCTGTCAGTGAAAATGAAAGAATAAACATTTCTAACATGATACAATACACAAATTTAATTATTTTCTAAGGTTTTTTCGATCAGTAAATCACGAAAATATTAACGGTAAAACAAAAATACGTAGCCTTTTTTTTCTACAGGATCTTCATTTATCTTGTACACTTTGATATGATATAAATAAAATCCTTTAGGGGCTCTTGCTTCGTTAATATTACCATCCCATGGCTCGTTTCCTTCCCATACTTTGAATCCCAGCCTGTTATAGATAGTTAATTTATAGTCTGAGGATCTGAAATTAAATACCGGTCCGAATTTGTTATTTATATCATCATTAGGAATAAAAGCATTTGGCATCCTTATTTCCGTTGATATTGTCAGGCATACCTCATTTGAGAAGCAAGTGTTATTAATATTATAAGGATTATTGGTTTCGGATGCTTTTATTTTATAACAATAATAATTAATAACAGGATCCTCAGTACTGGCAAGGCTGCCAAGATCATCTTCATAAAAAAGCAGGCTGCCTTTATAAACAGTGTCAATAATGTCTATTGCCGCACCGGCAGTCCTTATTAATTCGTATTTCAGAACATTACCTGCCCAGTTAGTTATACCATTCCATTCTAAGGTATTAATTAAATTATAATTACTGCCGGATAATAATATATTGTTTGAAATGTTTGATGATATTACTGCCTGATTACAATTATTATATGATTCAATCTTATAATAATATATTCCTGAAGTAAATTCAATATCATCAATATGAATAAATTTTTTATCCGGCCGGTTAAAGCTGTCAATTACATTGAAGGGTCCACCGGCTGAATTTGATCGATATAACTTATAATAGGTCAGTTCAGAAGCCGTGTCAACTGTGAATGATAATTCTACATAGTTTCCTGCTGATATGGAAGCATAGTCAGCATTTATGTATTCAGGTGGTTTTGACATGTGTGTGTTTATCAGTGTCATATTTGATGTTGATTTCCTGATTTCATCATTATGAACTGCTTCCAGATAAAATCCGTAATCAATGTTCGCCTGAACATTTTCAATAATATAACTATTTGTTCCTTCAGGCAGTGTCTGAATCAATGTGACATCATTATTTATTTTCCTGTAGAGGTTATATTCTCTGATATTACCTCTCCACCTGTTGTAATCATTCCAGTTAAGGGTTATTTCTGATTTACAGGAATCAAACTCTGAGCTTATGAATAATGTGCTGTCCACAAGCTGGTTAAAATCACTGAGATCAGAAACAGTATCAACACTGGCGACTGTATAACCATCGGAATGTAAAAGCGATTCCGAATCTTCATAAATAAATACTGAGTCAGTAGAAGGCACTCTCCCTATTTCAATATAAGCCGGCGGATAGTTCGGCCCTCCTGTAAGTTCTGCTTTAAGGATTATGTAAAGATGCACATTGGCAGAAGTACTGGGAATCCATACAATTTTCACATCACCGGTTTCAGGTTCTACTGAAACAAAATATACACCCGGGGGATTAGGTTTTTCTGTAACCTGGCAGAAAATATTAACTGTAAGATTACAGATTATAATTAAAATTAGTATTGGATGAATATTTACTTTAGGCATTGAGAATTAAATACTTTTTGCTGAAAAGCAGACCCTAATAAATTAATAAAGTTATTTTTACATATTAATACAAACTTAAAAAAATTAAAGTTATTCTATTTTAGATTAAGAATCCTAAGTATTATTTTTGCCCCGATATGAAAAACCCCTCAGCACTTGAAAGATTTATAAACTGGCGTAAGAATAATATAAGTGACAGGGAGTTTATATTAATTCTTAGCGTAATAGTGGGCCTTGCATCCGGATTATCCGCCGTAGTTATAAAAAATCTTGTACATATTATTCAGGTATATCTTGCTGATATTGCTGCACGTAACAGTGATTATTTATATATTTTTTATCCTTTGATTGGAATTCTTATAACAGTATTATTTATAAAGTATATTAATAGGAAGCCAGTAACACACGGTGTCCCGAATGTACTATTCTCAATTTCGAAAAGAAACGGGATTATCAGGCGGCATAATTTGTATTCTTCAGTTATCTCCAGTGCCATTACAGTAGGATTTGGCGGATCAGTCGGGCTTGAAGGTCCAACAGTAGCTACAGGTGCAGCCATTGGCTCAAATATAGGGAGGTTGCTGCATCTGAATTACAAACAGATTATTTTACTTTTAAGTTGTGCCTGTGCAGGAGCGATGTCTGCAATATTTAAAGCCCCTATTGCTGCTATAGTGTTTGCTATTGAGGTAATAATGTTTGACCTCACTATGGCTGCAATTGTTCCACTATTAATATCATCAGCTACAGCTGCCCTGACATCATATTTATTCCTTGGTCAGAATGTACTTTATGCATTTGAAATCCAGGAGAAGTTTCATTTAAATGATCTTGGATACTACATTTTGCTGGGTGTATTTACAGGATTTCTGAGTGTTTACTTTACCAAGATTAATATGCTTATTACAGGGCTTTTTGATAAACTGAAAAATACTTTTTCAAAACTGTTTATTGGCGGGATAGTATTAGGATTATTAATATTCTTAATACCATCTTTATACGGGGAGGGTTATTCTGTAATAAACAACAGTTTACATGGAGATTTTACCCATCTCTTTCATAACACATTTTATGAGAACCTGAATCAAAGCTTCCTGCTTATAATTATCTTCTTTACACTTGTTATGTTGTTAAAAGTTGTGGCAACATCAATTACTTTTGAAAGCGGAGGGGTAGGAGGATTCTTTGCACCCGCACTTTTTACAGGTGTAAATGCAGGATTATTCTTTGCCAAGTTTCTTAATAACCTCGGATTATCAATATCTGAGAGTAATTTTGCACTTGTTGGTATGGCAGGTCTTATAGCAGGTGTTATCCATGCACCCCTCACAGCAATATTTTTAATTGCTGAAATTACAGGCGGCTATGAATTATTTATGCCACTTATGATAGTAGCTGCAATTTCCTATGCAACAGTAAAACTGTTTACCCCAAATTCAGTCTATACAATACAGCTGGCCCGTCGCGGTGAGTTAATGACACACCACAAAGACAAAACAGTACTAATGATGCTGGATGTTAAAAAGCTGATTGAAACAGATTTCAACAAATTACATCCAAACAACACTCTGGGTGATCTGATTAAAATAATTACTCATGCCCACAGGAATATTTTTCCTGTAGTAGAAAAGGATGATACATTCAGAGGTATTGTTAAGATGGATGATATCCGGCATATCATGTTTAACCACGAAATGTACGAACATGTATATGTCAGGGATCTGATGTTTATGCCTCAATATGTTATTGATCCAAAAGATACTATGGAAGAAATAGCAAGAAAATTTCAGATTAGCGAAAGATATAATATTGCGGTTATTGAAAAGGGCAAATACCTTGGATTTGTATCCAGGGCGAAGTTATTTTCAACTTACAGGAAGATGTTAAGTGATTTTTCAGAACATTAAGCATTGAAATGAATACAACCAAATTACTGGGCCGGTTCCTGATTTGGAAAGGCAAGCACCTTAAACACCGGCAATTTGTTTTTATATTAAGTTTTTTAATAGGGATAATAAGCGGGATTATTGCCGTTATTTTAAAGAACACGGTATATTATACAAATGAATTCTTAACACATAAATTAGATATTGAAAACATAAATTTCCTGTACCTGGCATATCCCCTGATAGGAATCACACTTACAGTGTTATTTGTCAGATTTTTAATTAAAGACAATATCGGGCATGGTATAAGCAGGATTTTATACGCTATTTCCAAAAGAAACAGTAATATTAAATCTCATAATAACTTTTCCTCATTCATATCCAGTACATTAACTGTCGGTTTTGGAGGGTCAGTAGGCCTGGAAGCGCCAATTGTACTAACAGGTTCTTCAATTGGATCCAACCTGGGCAGGATTATGCGAATGAACTATAAGACAACAACTATTCTCATAGGATGTGGTGCTGCAGGAGCTATAGCAGGAATCTTCAAAGCTCCAATTGCTGCTGTTGTTTTTTCTCTGGAGGTTTTGATGCTTGATTTAACTATGTGGTCAATAATACCATTGCTTATATCAGCAGTAACAGGTGCAACTGTTTCATACTTTCTGCTTGGCAAGGGAGTTATCTTTTCATTTCAATTGACAGAACCTTTTATTTTAAGGAATATACCATGGTTTATTCTTTTAGGAATTTTTACCGGACTGGTATCTTATTACTTCACCAGGATTAATATTTTTATTGAGTCAACTTTTCAAAAACTAAAGAGCCCTGTTGCAAAACTGGCAACCGGAGGAATAATACTTGGGATTTTAATATTGTTTTTACCACCGCTATACGGAGAAGGTTATGAAATATTAAGTGCCATCTTACGCGGAAATGCACAGGAAATAACATATGGAAGTGTGTTTTATAATTACCAGAACTATTTCTGGGTATTTGCCGGTTTTCTGGGGCTGATAATTATCTTTAAGGTTATTGCAATGTCGATAACAACAGGAAGTGGTGGTGTTGGAGGTATATTTGCCCCGACTTTATTCACAGGCGGTATTACAGGATACCTGGTGGCAAGGCTTATAAATAATTTTAGCTTTATAAATGTTTCTGAACGGAATTTTGCACTTGTGGGAATGGCAGGATTAATGGCCGGAGTGATGCATGCCCCGCTAACAGCTATATTCCTTATTGCAGAGATTACCGGAGGCTATGGATTGTTCATTCCGTTAATTATGACATCTACTATTGCATATATTACTATTATATATTTTGAACCTCACTCAATTTATACTCACAGGCTTGCCAGGAGGGGCGAACTTATAACCCATCATAAAGATAAGGCTATACTGACTTTACTGGAAATGGGCAAAATAATTGAGAAAGATTTTCAGAAAGTATCACCGGATGATAAACTGGAAAAGATAATAGATATAATATCAAAATCCAGCAGAAATATTTTCCCTGTGCTGAATAAAGATAATATGCTCGTTGGAATAGTATACCTGGATAATATAAGGCATATTATTTTTAATACCGAAATGTATTCCACAACTTTTGTAAGAGACGTTATGCTGTTGCCACCTACCTATGTCTCTCCTGACGAACCAATGGAAGATGTAATGAAGAAATTTGAAGAAAATAATGTATGGAATCTTCCTGTAATTGATAATGGCAAGTATATCGGATTTATTTCAAAATCGAAATTATTTTCAGTTTACAGGAAATGGCTTGTTGATATTTCAGACGAGTGATTTTAACCTAATAAACCAGGAGCAATTTGATAATATAGCTGACTATAATTATTGCAAAGTCAGCCATAAGTATTTTTCTGACAATTTTCCAGCCATTTTTAAATTTAAACAGCATCTGAATTATTACTGCTGTAATTAATATGATAGTTGGTATTAATGCAGGATAAAGAGCCATACTTTCAATAAAGTTACCTCTAAGCAGAGTGATGAATGCTCTTTGTGAGCCACAAAAAGGGCATTCAATACCAAATAGTTGTCTATATGTACATGGTAGAGTATGATTCTCCAGCCAGTCAGGAAAATCCATTTATGCCCAACTCATATCTTTTAAAAAGGTAAGAGCGGCACCGCCTATGATCAATACCCAGATAATCCAGTATAATATTATTAAACCTCCTAATACGATTCCAATAATAGATAAAATCCTTCCTGCATTCAGACTTCCGTACCCAGTATATATTTTCGGATTTTCGTCATACATCCTTTTGTCTTTTGATGATATTGCAAGTCCGATAATACCAAGAACCAGTCCAAGGATGAAACATCCTGTTACTATAGATAGTATTCCTAATACCAGAGTAGCTGATGCATTTGGCAGCTGCTGCTTAGCTTGAGGTGTTGTTTGTTCTGTCATTATTTAAATATTGTTTTTGATATTATTATATTTTAAAATTGCTTATCTATTTCATGTGTTTTAAGTTCACAGCAAACAAAATAATAAATATAAGTGCGAATATTCCTGTAGTTGTTACAGCAATGAAGGTAATGAAATTAAAGCCCAGGAATATGAGAGGGATTATCAAAATAAAAATCCTGGAACCTGTATATAAATAAAAACCTGTCTTTTTTAACTGCCACATCATTATTACACCAAACAGTGCAATTACAGATAAAAGAAGACTTAACAACGATATCGAAGTTGCATGTTCCATAGCTTTATAAGCAACATCAAAGGATTCTTCAACAATGCTTCTTATTCCCGGAGGCACATCATGCAGGTCCACATCTCTTTCTATTATCGATTTTACAAATGGTTCAAAAGATGAAGTTATTCTGCCAAATATTGCTCCTGATAGAGCATTAAGGATATTCCATCCCAGAAGAACATAGCTTATAATACAAATTACAGTAAGGAATGTTGGCCTTGCTTTCGAAGAGTTCTTTGTTTCCATAGTTTCAGGTTTTATCATGTATTAAATATAAAAATAAAAACTTTTTAGCGGAATAAAAATTTTGTGTTAAAAATTTGTTTTTATTTCTTTATATCATAAATTTTTTTGATGTCATAATAAGTTAACTTTGCGCGGAATTAAATATAAAAAATTGATAAAATGAACAGAGATACTCAGATTTTTAATTTAATAGGAAATGAACGTCAACGACAATTACAGGGTGTTGAATTGATAGCTTCAGAGAATTTTGTAAGTGATCAGGTACTGGAAGCCATGGGTTCATGTCTGACTAACAAGTATGCCGAGGGTTTGCCTGGTAAAAGATATTACGGGGGGTGCCGCTACATAGATGAAGTTGAGCAGCTGGCTATAGATCGCGCCAAAAAGCTATTTAATGCCACATGGGCAAATGTACAACCTCATTCGGGGGCCCAGGCAAATGCAGCTGTTATGATGGCAATAATGAAACCAGGTGATGTTTTTCTGGGACTGGATTTGTCTCATGGCGGTCATCTGACTCACGGATCACCGGTAAATTATTCAGGTATATTATACAATGCCGTTGCATATACAGTAAAAGAGGAAACAGGAACCGTAGACTACGATTTGATGGAGGAGATTGCATTGAAAGAAAAACCCAGGTTAATTCTGGCAGGTGCTTCAGCTTATTCAAGAGACTGGGATTATAAAAGAATGCGTGAAATTGCAGACAGGATTGGAGCAATATTAATGGCCGACATTGCTCATCCTGCAGGATTAATTGCCAGGGGCTTTCTCAACCAGCCTTTTCCATACTGTCATGTGGTTACCACTACAACTCATAAGACTTTACGCGGACCCAGGGGCGGATTAATTCTTATGGGAGAAGATTTTGATAATCCCTGGGGCATTACAACGCCTAAAGGGAAAGTCAAGACAATGTCTCAATTGCTGGATTCAGCAGTATTCCCGGGTACTCAGGGTGGCCCTCTCGAACATGTTATTGCTTCCAAGGCGGTTGCATTCGGAGAAGCACTTACAGATAGTTATAAGGAGTATATTAAGCAGGTGATGAAGAATGCCGATGTGATGGCCCGGAAATTTGTTGAGAAAGGATACAAAGTAATATCAGATGGTACTGACAACCACCTTATATTAATAGACCTCAGGTCCAAGGTTCCGGAGATTTCGGGTAAACAGGCCGAAAACACTCTGGAAATGGCAGATATTACTATTAATAAAAATATGGTGCCTTTTGACACCAGGTCACCTTTTCAGGCCTCAGGTATAAGACTGGGAAGCCCGGCAATAACCACAAGAGGAATTAAGGAAGAAGGTATTGTAACAATTGTAGAGCTAATTGATGAAGTTATAATGAATATCGAAAATGAGAAGGTAATTCAGGATGTTAAGCAGAAGGTTAATGATATGATGAAAGACTATCCATTGTTTAAGTAACATAATATGGTTTATCCTGATGAATTCGAGAGCAAGATAGGTTTTGATAAGATCAGGGATATAATAAAGGAATATTGTTTAAGTGAAACCGGCAGCCGGAAAGTTGATGAAATAGAATTTCTTTCATCCTTTGAAACTATACAAAAGAAGGTCAACGAAACAGCCGAATTAAGAGAAATTTGTGTTCACGAAGATAGTTTTCCCGTTAATTACTATTATAATGCTATACCATACTTAAAAAGGGTACGGATTGAAGGAACATTTCTTGAGACGGACGAATTGCTATATTTAAGGCGCTCCCAGGAAACTATAAATTCAATTGTAAGGTTTTTTAAGGATTTGCCTGATAAGAACAAATATCCGGCTTTAAGGAATTTAATAAAGGAAATTAAGCTATACCCGTTTATAACAAAGAAAATTGATACTATCCTGACAAAGGAAGGAAAGATCAGGGATAATGCTTCTCCCGGACTTTCAGGTATCAGAAAGGATATTAAACACAAACAAACAGCTGCAGGTAAAAAATTGCAGCTCATATTAAAGTCAGCCATTGACCAGGGATTTGTCGAATCAGACACTAATTTATCCATGCGTAACGGGCGGCATGTTATCCCTGTTCCTTCAACCTATAAAAGGATGATTAAGGGCTTTATCCATGACGAATCGGCAAGCGGGAAAACATCCTTCATAGAACCTTCTGAAATAGTTGAACTGAATAATGAGATTAAGGAACTTGAATATGAAGAGAGAAGAGAAATAATAAGAATACTTACCAGGTTTACAGATTCCATCAGGCCTTATCTGGATGATTTGTTAATATCATATGATATTTTAGGAACTATTGATTTTACAAGGGCAAAGGCTTTATTTGCAATTAAAATCGATGCGGTAAAGCCGTCATTTTTTAACACACAATCGTTTCGATGGATAAATGCCAGGCATCCGTTATTATTTATTTCTCATAAAAAGGAAGGCAAAGAGATAGTCCCTCTTAATATTTACCTGAATGAAAAGAACAGAATACTATTGATTTCAGGACCTAATGCAGGAGGTAAGTCAGTTTGCCTGATGACTGTAGGATTACTCCAGTATATGCTTCAGTGTGGATTACTTGTGCCAATGGGTGAGAACTCGGAGGCCGGTATATATAAAGATATTTTTATTGATATTGGCGATGAGCAATCCCTGGAAAACGATTTAAGTACCTACAGCTCCCATTTACTTAATATGAAGTATTTTATTAAAAAAGCCGGTACAAAATCACTCGTTTTAATCGATGAATTTGGAAGTGGTACCGAACCCATGCTTGGAGGAGCTATAGCTGAAGCTATTCTCGATACCTTAAACCAGATAAAGTCATACGGTGTACTTACTACACATTATACTAACCTGAAACATTTTGCATCATCAGCAGAGGGAATTATAAACGGAGCTATGCTTTTTGACACGAATAAGATGCAGCCCTTATTCAGGCTTGAGATAGGGAAACCCGGAAGTTCCTTTGCAATTGACATAGCCAGGCAAATTGGATTATCCGAAAAAATATTAAAAAATGCCTCTGAAAGAATAGGGCAGGATCATATAAGGTTTGATAAGCACTTAAGAGAAATATTACGGGATAAAAAGTACTGGGAAGAAAGAAGAGGCAGAATTAAAGCAGCAGAAAAGAAACTTCAAGCGATAATTGAGCAATATACAAGAGAGCTTGACGAGACAAAAAAATTCAGAAAGGAAATTATCGATAAGGCAAAAAAAGACGCGGAGGAAATATTGGCCGGAGCAAATAAGGAAATAGAAAAGGCAATAAGGATAATTAAAGAAAGCCAGGCTGAAAAAGAGAAAACCAGGAAAGCTAGGAAAGAGTTTGAAGAATATAGAAGTTCTCTCAAAAGAAAAACAGAACAGGAAGACACTAAAATTGAAGGCAAACTGGGGAAACTGAAGCAACAGGAGAAATACTTACAAAAAGAGGTTTCAGGGAAAGAGAGTCACAGCCGGGGAGCTGTAAAGGATGAATTATCAGATACTGAAATAAAGATAGGTGACAGGGTAAGGCTTTATGACCAGGATACTGTTGGTGAAGTAATTGATATAAGCAAGGATAATATAGCAGTTGCATTTGGCAGTATGATCATTACAGTAAAATCAATGAAGCTGAAAAAATTATCCGGTGATGAACTTAAAAAAACACGTAAAACAGTTGTAATAACTGGTCTTTCCTCTTTCGATACAGCTGAACGTAAATTGCATTTTAAGCCTGAGGTAGATGTACGTGGTAAGAGAGCGGAAGAAGCACTTGATATTGTCGGAAGATTTATTGACGATGCAGTTATTGTTGCAACAAGGGAGCTTCGTATACTTCACGGAAAAGGAGATGGTATATTAAAAAACGTTATCAGGGATTATTTAAAATCACTGGACATTGTAAAATCATGTAAAGATGAGCATGTTGAAAGGGGAGGGGCAGGAATTACAGTTGTAATTCTTGATATGTAGATATTATATCCTTTAAATTTAATCGTTTTTTATACACCTTACTGATGTAGCGTAAGATTTTACGCCGGCAGACCTGTATATAGTACTATTTTCATTATTCAATAACCTGTACCAGGCGCCAACAGTAGGATTTTGGTCATATTCTGTTGTAGTCCAGAAGTCTGTCCAATATCCAAGGCAACAAAAACCGGTAGTGTCGCGGCCTCCTGCCGGTAATGCTGCAAAAAGGCTTTCGTTGGTGGCATTGTTAGGACTAACCCAATGTGCAGTGCCTGTTTCTTTTAATTTACCTCCCTGGTTTGATCCACGCCAGTCTGTATCATCTGCTTCGGTCTGGGTCATGCCAAGGTACATTTCCAGTTCTTTCCATTCAGAATCACTTGGAACATGCCACCCTGAGGGACATACACCCTGTACACCGCTCGGATTGCTGTTACTGCTTTTAGCTCCATTCATTATTGCTGCCCAGGTATATAGTCTCCCATAGGTTGGCACATTACTTTCGTTATTTTCAGGAGCAAAATAATATTTTGTTGTATTATAGCGTGTATAAACACCGGCTCCTGATCCGTCAACCAAAGCAGCTCCGTTAGAGTAATGAGTTGTTGCAAGGTTTTCGGCCATCCATAACTGTCCGCCTATCTGTATAGTATTGTATACATTGCCGTCGTAATCCGTGACAGTTTCCTGTGGCTCCCCTTCTACCGTAATATAATTGTTTTTCGTCTCATCGTCTGAACCATAACTATTTTCTGCAGTCAGAGTAACACTATAGACCCCTTCCGTATTGTACTGATGCGCAGGATTTTGGGATGAGGAGGTTCCCCCGTCACCAAAAATCCATGACCAGCTTGTCGGGCCATTTGTGGATTGATCCGTGAAATATACTATTTCCCCTACAGTGATTGATGTTTTGTCAGCAGAAAAGTTGGCTGCCGGAGCAGCTCCGCTTGTACTTACCGTAATATAATCACTTTTAGTTTCAGTATTTGAGCCATAACTGTTACTCACAGTTAATATCACTGTATATACACCCTGTGTATTATATTGATGTGAAGGATTCCGGGAGGTAGATGTTCCCCCGTCTCCAAAGGTCCATGACCAGTTTGTCGGGACATTCAAGGACTGATCAGTAAAATTTACTGTTTCCCCTTCAATGATTGATGTATTATCAGCAGTAAAATTTGCAACCGGAGCTGTCCCACTCATACTAACAATAATATAGTTATTTTTAGTTTCAGAATCTGTTCTGCTGCCATCACTAATAGTCAGGGTAACCGTATAACTTCCCTGATTATCGTATGTATGTAATGGATTTTTGGCTGTGGATGTCTGTCCGTCACCTAAATCCCACGACCAGGAATTTATATCGCCTGTGGACATGTCAGTAAACTGAACACTTAATGGCAAATAACCTGAAGTTGGATTAGCAGTAAATTCTGCATTGATCAGCTCAGGTGTTGCAAAACTTATTGTATCTCCGTATTTCGTCCCTGCATTATTTGTAGCATATGCCCTGACAAAATAGACCGTACTTTCGGATAATCCAATCAGTTGGCTTTCATAATTGCCTGTTTTATCTGTTGAGCCCAGTGATGATTTACTGTCACTTCCGATTACCGGTGTTATTGTTTCACTTGACCAGCAATGGCCATGCTGGGTTACGGATGATGCCCCATCACCAAGGCTTGCTAAATTAGCGGTGACGGTTGCACTTGATGTTGTAACTGCCTTAACTATTCCGGTATTTACAATCGGTTTACCTATTGTTAAAGTATTGAAAGTAAGTATTTTATCGCTATATACAATTGTTGATGAGTTACTAACATAGGCTCTCACATAATACTTTGTATTTGGCAAAAGGCCGGTCAACGTGCTGATAAATCGGCCTGTTTTATTAACCGGTCCGTTTTCGGTTTTATTCTCATTATTAACAACGGTAGGTTCAGCATTAGTAGACCAGCAATGTCCGTGCTGGTCGATACCTGCCCCGATGTCAATTATTGTAGCAATTGCTTCAGCTGATGTATTTGAAATGTCTGAAATGCTGTCGTTCCTGACATTCATAATTTTCTCCTGCTCCTTTTTGCATGAAGTTAAGGCAAGAATAACGAGGATTGCAGGAAAGAAACATAGAAGTATTGATATGGGATAGGCTCTGTATGAAATCATCTTTTGCAGTTTTAATCTTTAATACACCTGACAGAATTAGCATGCTCCGGATCAGACCTATAACGCAATATCGTCCCGAAATTATATTGTAAGCTACGATAAATTGCATTATCATCATCATATGGAGTTGTTGTCCAAAAGTAAGAGTAAGTACCTTCGGAATAAAATGTGCCATCAATATAACAATATCCTGCCATTA
>CP070654.1:117881-133085 GCA_020354785.1 Bacteroidales bacterium | reverse complement strand
GATATACTGGTCGGAGATCCTTCAAAAGCCAAATCAAAATTAAAATGGGAGCCAGAGTATGATTTAAAAGGCCTGGTTAAAGACATGGTTCGTTCCGACATTAAACTTATGCAAAAGGAACAATTTTTAAAAAATGGAGGATATAAAACACTAAACTATTTTGAGTAAGAGCATATTAAATCCAAGTGATAATAGCAAATTGTAATTATAAATGGACAAGAACAGTAAAATTTACATAGCTGGTCATACAGGGCTTGTAGGAAGCGCACTTAATAGAAATTTAGTCGCAAAGGGCTATAAAAATATAATTGGAAAGACTATTGATGAGATGGATTTAACTGAACAGAGAGCCGTTACTAATTACTTTAAAAAAGAGAAACCGGAATATGTATTTCTTGCTGCAGCCAGGGTTGGGGGAATAGTTGCAAATAATACATATAGAGGCCAGTTTATATATGATAATTTAATGATTCAGAACAACATCATACATAATAGTTATTTGCATAAAGTAAAGAAATTACTCTTCTTGGGCAGTTCGTGTATTTATCCAAAGCAGACGCCGCAGCCTATGAAAGAGAGATATTTATTAACAGATGTTCTGGAATATACCAATGAACCATATGCTATCGCCAAGATTGCCGGAATAAAACTTTGTGAGAGTTATAATATCCAGTACGGAACAAATTTTATTTGCGCTATGCCAACTAACCTGTATGGGCCGAATGATAATTATGATCTGGAAAAATCCCACGTTTTACCGGCACTTATCAGAAAAATGCATCTGGGAAAATGCCTGATTGAAGATAACTGGACTACGTTAAGGAATGATTTTGATAAAAATCCAATCGAGGGAGTTACAGGGAAATCCCCGGAAGTTGAAATATGTGAAAAGCTTGAAAAAAACGGTATTTTCAGACATAGCTCATCAGATTCTCCGGTCACAATCAAATTATGGGGCTCAGGCGGACCAAGAAGGGAATTAATGCACTCAGATGATATGGCTGATGCATGTGTTTTTCTTATGGAAAATATAGATTTTAAAGATTTGGTAAAAGTCAGAGAAGATGAGATTACATCACGCGATGGCAGGCATGAAGTCAGAAACGGACATGTAAATATTGGAACCGGAAAAGACCTGACAATAAAGGAACTGGCTCTTCTGGTTAAACGCATTGTCGGTTTTGACGGTTTAATAGAATGGGATAATTCAAAACCTGACGGAACATTCCAGAAATTATTGAGCGTAAAGAAACTTAATAAACTTGGATGGAAAGCAAAAATTGAACTGGAGCAAGGAATAACCGGCATTTATAAAGATTACATAAGTTAGATACCAGCCCCCAATATAACAATCAAATCCCACGGCCACCTGACCACCCGGCAACACGGCAATCCAGCCACTCGCTTCCCGCCACAAGTACAATCCAGCAACCCGGAAATATAGGAATAGAGGAATAGGGTAAATAATGGAATACGGGAAGCCCAGCAATATAGCAATAGAACAATAGAACAATAGAGCAATGTTAATAAGTCATAATTCTGTGAGTTATTAAATTCAATAATTTAGGGCAAACTAAACCGGTTAATAATGAAAAAGGTTCTTAAGACTATATTTTTGCTAATAGTAATTGCAGGTATAGTTGTTTTAGGGTATATATTTTTAATTCAGCCAGGGCCACGGTATCAGTCAATTTATCTGGTACCGGAAAATGCTGCTTTTATAATAGAATCAGACAGACCTTTTAAAGCCTGGGATAATATCATTCATAGTAAAGCATGGAATCATCTCAGGACAAATGCTTTTTTATCAAAACTTGATTCCAATATCAGGAGCCTGGATTCTCTAATCAGTTCGAAAAGAATTCTGCTTAAACTGCTTGGTTCCAGAAGAATACTTATATCGGCACATCCTTACGATAGCAGGTATGATTTCTTATATGTTATTGATTTAAAGAAATTCTCAAAGTTCAGGGATGTCAATAAATACCTGCAAAAAATTCTTGGTAATGATTTCAGGCTGACACAAAGAAGTTATAAAGACCTGGAAATATTTGAGTTATATGATGTTAAATCAAGAGAGATGTATTACTTCTCTCTGCTAAAGAATCAACTTATAGTATCCAGGATAGATAATCTGCTGGAGGCTTCAATTGATCAGATGGATGATTTAATCATAGGCAGGGATTTGAATTATATTGAGGTTTCGAAAAAGATGTCCGGAAAGGGTTTATTTACAATATATATTAATTACAGATATTTCAATGACTATATTAAAAACCTGCTCGGAAAAACCAATGATTTCGTATCATCTATTTCCAGAAGCCTTTATTATTCAGGTATCTCTTTTGACATAAATGAAGATGCATTAATAAGGCTTACAGGTTTTACTACTGTAAATGATACTGTTAGTTCGTATTTTCTGGCTATTTTGAATTCAGGTAAAGGCACACGGAGTATTCTTGATGTTATTCCCAAAAGGACAGCTTCATATATTTGTTTAGGCTTTAGTGATATGGTCACTTTTTACGAAAATCTTGAAAATTCTATGGGAGAAGAATTTCTGGCGGGTTATCAAAGTGCAATACAGAAAATTGAAAAACGATTAAAAATTAATATACAGGAAAACTTCTTTAATTGGATAGATGATGAAATAGCGCTGGTACAGACTCAACCTTCAAACCTTGGTAAGAAAAATGAATTTGCTGTAGTATTCAAAGCAAAAAGCAGAAATATTGCACAAGAGAATCTTGAATTTATATCAGGACAGGTAAAGAAAAAAACACCTGTCAGGTTTAAAGAAATAAATTATAAAGAATATAAGGTTAACTATCTTCATATACCGGGATTTTTTAAATTAATACTGGGAAACATATTATCTAAATTGGAAAAACCATATTTTACTATTATTGATAAATATGTAATATTCAGCAATCACCCACAGACCTTAAAAAGCATAATTGATGATTATAAATCAGGAAGTACACTTGCAAATTCTGTAGAATTTTATAATTTTTCAAAGAATTTTTCAAACAAGTCAAGTGTGTTTTTATATATACAAACACCATTACTCCTCGGTAATTTAGAGGAATTTGTAGGAACTCAGACATGGCTTAATCTGGAGAAGAACAAAGAATATATTACATCTTTTCCGCAGATAGGATTTCAGGTAGATAATGCCGATGATCTGTTTAAGCTTGATCTTGCTGCACAATATTATGAACAGGTGGAAGAATTTAAACCTGTGAGTTATAATATAGAAGATATATTAACAGTTACGGTTGATACGGGAAAAGTAATAAAGGAGGTGGAAGCAATAGATTTAATAAAGGAATCGGAAATAATTATTGACGATTTGGATGCCAGAAAACACGAGGAGTATTTTAAGAACGGACAATTAAAACTTACAGTAGGATTAAAAAACGGATTAAAACATGGTAATCTGAAAGAATTTTACGAAAACGGAAAGCTAAAAATAAGGGGCAAATATAAAGAAAACTTAAAGAGTGGGGTATGGAGCTATTATAATCAGCAAGGAGAGCTTATAGAAGAAAAGGAATTTAAAGAGGGGGAGGAGATACTCAGATAGTAGAGTCAAAATTTGAATAATATGCAAATTGAACAGTTGTCAATAGATTTATTGAAAAAGGTCAGGAATGGGGAGGACTATGCTGATATACTAGGCAAATTTGAGAAGATAAAAACCAGGGAAATGGTTTCATCATTATCAAATGATGAAAAACGAAAAGCATTCTGGATAAATATTTATAATGCTTTTAGTATAATTTTCCTTAAGTCAAATCCATGTCTTATGGAGAATCAGAAATGCAGATATTTATTATTTAGCAACAAGAGAATTATTTTTGGAGAAAATAAATTGAGCCTTAATAATATTCTGCATGGAATTATAAGGCATTCCAAAGTCTGGTGGGCAAAAGGCTACCTGTCAAAGATGTATACCTATAAGTTTGAAAGAAGGTTAAGAATCCGCAACTTTGATAATCGAATTCACTTTGCTATTAATTATGGGAACAAAAGCAGTCCTCCGGTAAGGATTTATGACAGTGGCGGGATTAACCAGCAGCTGGAATTATCTACAAAATTGTTTCTGGATTCTGAGGTTAAATTCTTTGAAGAGGAAAACATGGTTACAATTTCCCAGATATTTAACTGGTATGCGGGAGACTTCGGAGGCAGAAAAGGGATTCTTGAATTTCTGAAAAAATATAAAAAAATACCACAGGAAAGTACACCGATGATTATTTATACTCCATTTATCTGGACGCCGGGAACTGGTGACTTTTAGTAGCATTTAAATATAATTCATTATTAATCGATATATGCTGGAAAAAATAAAACAAACTGCAAATTTTCTTAAGGAGAAAGGATTTTATTCTCCTGAAATAGGGATAGTGTTAGGAACGGGTCTGGGTAAATTAGTAAATGAAATTAATATAGATAAGGTAATAGAATATACTGATATACCTCATTTCCCGGTCGCTACAGTAGAGTCTCATTCAGGGAAGCTGATTTACGGAAAGATGAAAGGCAGAATAATAATTGCTATGCAGGGAAGATTTCATTACTATGAGGGTTATAATATGCAGGAAATTACATTTCCTATAAGAGTAATGAAATTGCTGGGCATCAAGTATTTACTTCTTTCAAATGCTGCAGGGGCTATGAATCCGAAGTTCAGAAAAGGTTCATTGATGCTAATTGATGATCATATTAACCTGTTACCTGGTAATCCTTTAAGAGGAATAAATTACGATGAGCTGGGCCCAAGATATCCTGATATGAGCCGGCCTTATTCCGGATTGCTGAATGATAAACTGGAAGCAATTGCAAAGCGTGATAATATTGAGCTGAATAAAGGAGTATATGTTGCAGTAACAGGACCTAATCTTGAAACACGAGCTGAATACAGATTTCTCGGGACAATTGCAGATGCTGTAGGAATGTCTACTGTACCTGAAGTAATAGTAGCTAACCACATGAAATTACCTTGTGCGGCTATTTCTGTTCTCACGGATGAATGTGATCCGGATAATTTAAAACCTGCTTATATTGATGATATAATTGAAACTGCAGGTAAGGCGGAAGTAAAGCTGATTAGACTATTTACAGCCTTAATTGATGAGTTGTAGAACTGTTACAGCAATATCTTCTCTCTTTCTTCAATCGTAAGATTTAACTCTGTACTTATTTTATGTATAGTTGGCCTGTTCATCAGGAGTATTAATAAAAATACAGATGCAGGTATTAATAAATAGGAGCCTCCAAAAAGGAAAAATACAGCCAGATTGAAAAAACATAAAAATTCAATTATAATTAACTTAACAATCAGTGATCTTTTATAAACATGGAGTTTTTGAATTAAATTCAAATTTTGGCTCAATTTTTCAATTTTTCTTTTATGCATCATATAACTTAACGGAAAAAGGATTATAATTAAGAATCCCAGCAATATCTTAAATATAATTCCGGTATCATCCTGTGCACTGAATGTAAACCTGAAGTTGTTAGTAATTCTAATAAAGACTGAGACTCCAAATAAAATAACAATTCCCAGGAACAGGCCAATAAAAATCAGGTTAATTTGTTTGTAATGCTCTTTTGGCCTTGTTGGTTCAGAATTCATAACAATTAAACAAATATGTTCAGGAATTAAAACCGGGAGAAAGTTATTATTTTTCTAAAAACGGGATTTATTCTTCTTCGTCTGCAACATCATCAGTTATCTCAAGATTCTCAAAGTTGTCAAATTCATCAATTGCCGAGTTATCGTAATCTTCTTCTTCTTCTTCCTCTGCAGTATTGTTTTTAGGCATCTTGATTAAGTAATATGTTTCTTCTGTTTCAAAGGGTAATGCAAGTTCAATTTCTCCTCTTGAATTTTCAAAAGTGATTAAATTATCTTCAAAGCCATCAGGATACTTTTCTTTTACCTGTTCAACAATATCTTCAGGTAGTTGCTCATAGTTCTTTATTAGTTTTTTCTTTCCCACTGCATAAAAATTAATGAACTAAACTTACTCAAATATAAATTTACATATTTTTATATATTGAGATAATACGAAGAAAATAATTTTGGGTTAAATGTATGTAAAAAAAATTTTCAAAAAACATGATTGAAACAATAATTTTCAATAAAATTTTAAAACTTATTTTAATTATATTAATTATTAATAGTTTTTTAATAATGCTTTTTATAACCAGCAATATTTAAATAAACAAAACAATAAAATTTTATACAAAAGTTAATATAAAAATTTCAATAATATAACGCAAAAACCTATTAAATTATTTATCGATAGCAGTACAATTACAACTTAATTTAAACCTGCTTCAAGTTCTGAGATTAATTCCTTTTCTTTCTTTAATGAAATGCCGGCAACAGGAAATTCCCAGTTCAGTTCTTCATAATATTTAATGGTGTCGGTTAAAGTTGTCTTCAAATAAGGAAATTCATAATTATAATCGTTCTTAACTGCGTGATTATCAAAAATATAATAATCACCGTTAATCCACAACGGGATATCTGTCCATTGTTTAATGTTTTTATTAAAGAGAAAAACATAGTCTGCACTGACAAGTTTCTGGGATCTGTTAAATATTTCAGAGGCAGAGGATATAACTTCTTTTATAGATAGTCTTGGAAAGCTTGTGACATTATAAACTGAAAAATGTTTTTTAACAGATATTGACTTTATAATAATATTTACGAGATCTTCTATATATGTGTAAGAGGCAAGATTATCTCCATAATTGGGAGTCAGGATTTTATCCTGAAATTTTGATCTGTAAATCCAGTAATACATCCTGTCCGTATCATCATATCTGCCATATACCAGGGCAGGTCTTATAATAATTTTGTCTACCCATTCTGATCTTATCAGGACTCTTTCACACTCTGCCTTTCTCTTACCATATGTTTTAAATGATGTGTCTGATTTTTCTTTTTCACTACAATCCAGGATTTTATCGTTTTCGGTCAGCAAATCTTTATTATTCTTATCAGGCAGGTATACAGAACAGGTTGAAATAAAAATATACCTGTCAACATTACCTTGCAGGACTCTTAAAATATTTTCCAGGAAATCAGGGAAATAACACGAGATGTCAATTACAACATCCCATTTCTTATTGGCAAGGAGATTTATATCCTTTGTATGCCTGTCTCCATAAATTCTGTTTACTTCCGGAAATAAATGTGCATTTGTATAACCTCTGTTGAACAGGGTTATTTCATAACCGGAAGATTCAAGAAGCCTTTCAGTCAGATATCTTCCAATAAAGTTGGTCCCTCCAAGAATTAATAATTTTTTCATTAAACAAAGCTACTATTTATTATTTTTCATGGCTTAAAATCTTACTTGTATTCATTTTATATTGCAAGTGATTCACTATTAATAATAGTTTGAAGAAGTTTTTTTATATATTTACACGCTTATTGCATATTTATACCAAAAGAGACAAACCATGAAACTACCTGAAAAATGCGAAAATATTATGGAGATAAGAGAAGCTATTGATACAATTGATAAGGAAATAATTGAATTGATAGGCAGGCGTTTCAATTATGTAAAAGAGATAGTTAAGTTTAAAGAAAAAGATAAGGATAGTATTATTGCAAAAGACAGATATAATCAGGTAATAGAAAACAGGAGAATTCTTGCAGTTAAAAACGGGCTTAATCCCGATTTGATAGAAAATATTTACAAAAGCCTTATTAATCACTTTATTGATAAGGAGATAGAAATTGTTGAAAACTTAAAACTCAGAAAGTAATTAGTAACATTTAATGTTTAATTCTTATGTATAGAAAAGAAATAAAGGTTTTAGACTGTACTGTCAGAGATGGCGGCCTGATGAACAACTGGCACTTTCCTGACAAATTTGTAAAGGATGTATATAATGCGTGTGTACAATCAGGAATTGACTATATGGAAATTGGATATTTGAGTAATGAGAAATCTTTCTCGCGTAAAGAAGTAGGTGCATGGAGATTTTGCGATGATGAAGATGTCAGAAGAATAGTAGGGGATAACAAAACTAAGCTAAAACTTTCTGCAATGGCAGATATCGGGAGGATTGATCCTGAAGATATAAAGCCTAAGAAAGAGAGTGTACTCGACATGGTCAGGGTCGCATGTTATGTTCACCAGATAGATAAGGCTATATTTCTTGCTGAACATTGTATGGATAAAGGTTATGAAACAACAATTAATCTTATGGCAGTATCTACTGTTATGGAAAGAGATTTGAATGAAGCGCTTGAGGATGTTGCCAAATCAAGGGTTCCAATATTTTATCTTGTAGACAGTTTTGGCAGTATGTATTGTGAACAGATAGAATTATTAATTAATAAGTATAAAACTGCATTACCTAAAAAGACTATTGGTATCCACATGCATAATAATATGCAGCTGGCATTTTCTAACACCGTTACAGGTATTATTCATGGATGTAATATGCTGGATGCTACTTTACTAGGAATAGGACGGGGTGCAGGTAATTGTCCTCTTGAGGTTCTTCTTTCATTTTTAAAAAATCCAAAGTTTAAGCTTCGTCCGGTTTATGAAATAATTCAGAAGCAGTTAATCCCTTTACAAAAGGAAATACACTGGGGGTATCATATACCATACCTTATAACGGGTGCAATGAATCAACATCCCAGAAGTGCCATGAAATGGATGAATGGGGAGGACAAGGATAATCTGGTAGGATTTTATAATCACATGTTGGATCAGAAGGATCTGTAGAGAAATAACTCAAAAAAAACGCCGGGTCAAGAAAATATCTTAACCCGGACAAACTAATAAAGAAACCTGTTGGTTGATAAGTATCATATTTATGATGCATCAGGTGTGTTAAACGTTGCTTTGCCGGTAAAAATTTTTAAGATTCTATGCCATTGGCTCACCCATTAGGCCCAGCTGACCGGCAACGTTTTGCATTCCTGCAATAGTCTCCTGTATAATAAAATCAAGGTCCTTATTAAGCATATGTACTCCTTTTTCTATTACTTCACGATTTGCTCCTGCAGCAAAATGCTTAACATTCCATTTTTTCTTCACTGATTTGGTTTTCAGATCAAGGATACTTTTTGAGGGTCTCACAAGAACACATGCTACTATCAGCCCTGTTAGTTCATCAATAGTAAATAATACCTTTTCCATAATATGAGTAGGCTCAACATCGGAACATATTCCCCATGCATGAGATATTGCTGAGTTTATATAATCTCTTGGCCAGCCTTCATCCTCAAGTATCTTTTCAGTCATCTTGCAGTGCTGGTCAGCATATTTTTCATAGTCCAGGTCATGAATAAGACCAATAATTCCCCATTTTTCAGGATCTTCGCCGTAAAGTTTAGCAAAATGGCGCATTACAGCTTCCGCTGCCAACGCATGTTTAATGAGCCGGTCATTTTTATTATACTTTTTTAATAGTTCAAAAGCATCTGAACGGGATGGTACTGTTGCATTCATAGTTATAATATTTTTGTTTGTTTACTTCCACTTCATTATCTGTTTAAAGAATGGTAATAGTTCTTCCGCCATTTTTCTGTGATCCTCTTTATCAGGATGATAATCACATCCGCTCACATAAGAACGGGAAAAGCTAAACATCTGAATCATATTGTCATTCTTTACATCCTGCATATATGTTATTACTGCAGAAAGATAGTTTTTCAGACGGATATTCTTTTCTCCTTCTAACATGGGACTCGTCAGGCAGCATATTTGTGCATAAGGATACTGATCGCGGATACTACCCACGAACCGTATATAAGCCGACACAAATTCAGCCGAATCCAGTTCCGGCCTCTCATAGGATCCGTCACCATCTGAGAAATCATTAGTGCCAAGGCATATTGATACAAGATCAGGGATATATGTATTGATATCCCATAAAGAAGAAGTGTCTGTACTGAGATAGGTATTGTAATAAACTTCAGGCATTGTTGGGCCCGGACTGTTCCAGAATCTTGTTATGCCTATACCTGATACAGAGCTTAAAAACCAGTTTGCATTGAGTTCACGAGCTACAACAGGACCATAAGCAAGGTATGCATTGTGCTGATCAAACCATTCTCCTGAATCGCATTGTAAATCAGACATATCCAGACCCATGCCACAGGTAATTGAATTCCCGATAAATTCAATTTTGCGCATGTCAGTTTTTTCTAATGGCATGATTTCAGAACATAATATTCCCAGGAATTCAACATAGCCGTTTTGTGCTTCAGTAGCCTTGCACACAAGTAAAGTGTGAACGGTATCCCTTAGATTTTTCACTACCTGGTATTTTGTTTTATTCTTCTTTAACCTGATCCTTCCCAGATATTTACCGTCAACTGCTATGGAAAAATAATTAAAGTTATCATACAGATTCTGATCTTTAAGAAAAACGTTGCAGGAACTGCCCCTGAATTTAAATTTGAAGTAAGATCCGGCGCCTGCTAACCTTGGTCTTTGTGGATTTTTAAAATCAATCCTTCCTGTGTATTTTATATTATTGTTCTCAGGGGCGAACAAAGTCAAATGTTTTGATGACTTCCGCCTGCAGTCTGAAAAGAATACGCACAGTGCGAACAATACGATTAACAGTTTTACTTTATCCCCGGGAATACTCATGTTTTGATTAATAGCACAAATTGTTACAAATTTCATTACTGATAGTCTCTGCTGCTTTCTCAAGTGCCGTCTTTAAGTTTTTACAATTGTTCTCAATATATTCATACATTGGTAATTGAAATAGTATTTCATCTGACTCTATTTTTTCAAGATTGATTCTTTCCTTCCACAACATCTTAAGTGAAGGGACTGATAGTAATTGTATGTCGACGGCACATCTTAACTGGCTTTTTGCAAACACGCTGGTAGTATGCGGACCGTAATACCGTAGTTTAAAAACCATTAGTGCATCAAATGACTGCTCATCTAGTGTTCTGATAAACTCTGAGTCTTTACTTATATCACCGGGACTCTCAGGAGGCAGACTTTTATCGCTTACAGCAAGTCTGGCACCTTCATTTTGAACAAAGGGAAGTTTATTACATTTATTATTGATTGACGACTCTATATAATCAAGTAAATATTCATTAAAATTCCATGGAGAGAGGATTTGATTTACTGCCTGCTCCAGGGTTGAATTATCAGAATCGAATATATGGGTTGCAGCAAATGAACCCCAGATTTTGACTCCTTTTAATTCCGGAGGAACAAAAACTGAAATTTTACCCTCTTCATCATAAGAAGCAATAAAAATTTTACTTACAGGATCCAGTTTATGCTTTTTGACTTTATTTCCCAGGGTTGCACAGCCTGAGATTAGTACTGAAATTACAATAATATAAAAGACAGATCTGAACATATTGCACCTCCTGTACTGTTAAAACCGGGGTAAGGGAGTGAAAATTATATCCGATATAACTGCCAATAAATATAATAAAAAAAAAGAACTGTCTGCTTGACGATTGCCCTATATTTATTAAATTGCATTATGCAACTTATTTATAATTAAGATGTCTTTATAGAAATAAATTAAAAATTAATATTATGAAGTTTAAATTGTTATTTGCATGTTTGCTTTTTTTGATGTTTAATAATATAAATGCCCAGGAAGAGGATAAAGTTGAAGCTGATATCAGGCCATTTCAGCTAACTTTTATTACTCCCCTGGGGACGAATGGAACACTGTCACCCCGGATCATAAACAAATTCTCATTAAATATTCTGGCAGGCTATAACGGAGGTGTTGACGGACTTGAACTGGGAGGATTCTTAAATCTGACAGATGATTATGTTAAGGGATTTCAGGTTGCCGGATTTGGGAATATTTCGGGCGGTAACACCGAAGCAGCCCAGCTGGCAGGATTCATGAACATTAATGGGGGTGAGGTCAAAGGATTGCAGGGATCAGGATTTATAAACATTGCAGGGGGAAGAGCAGAAGCTGTTCAGATTGGAGGATTTACAAATTTATCAGGCCCAATGAAGGGTATCCAGGCATCAGGATTTGGTAATATTGCCGAAGAAACTAACGGATTACAGGCTGCAGGCTTCGGAAATATTGCTGAACAATCAGAAGGGGTACAGGCATCAGGATTCATAAACATTACAGGGGATATAAAAGGAGCGCAGATAGCCGGATTTCTTAATGTAGCTGAAAAAGTTAAGGGAGTACAAATAGGAGGATTTTTAAATGTTTGCGATACTATAGACGGAATACCCATTGCTCCTATAAGTGTGGTAAAGAAAGGGGGCTACAGGAGGTTTGAATTCTGGGGCAATGAAACATTTTTTATGAATACCTCTTTTAAAATTGGAATAAGACCTTTTTATACAATTTTTACTCTCGGGTTTAAACCGGGGGCAAGTGATTATAATACGGGAATTGGTTTTGGAATAGGAACAAATATTGAGTTAGACTTGAATAAATCACTGGATTTAGAAGCCCATAGTTATATTATAAACAGATACTTCTGGGAAAACTGGGATTATAATCATTTGAACCAGTTGAGGATTAGTTTTAACTACCAGATAGCAGAACATTTCAGTATTTTTGCTGGTCCTACGTTTAACATTCTGATTTCAGATATTACCATCGATGCAGATGAGATAGCTCCTTCATGGGCATTTAACATAGCCGACAGGAAAGACAGTATCAGGGGATGGTTTGGTTTTAACGCGGGAATGAGGTTTTAATTATAGTATTATATGCTCCAGTCAATTGCTGATATTCCGTGACGGCTGAGGATACTGTTAGTTTTGGAAAAGTGTTTACAGCCTAAAAATCCATAGTCAGCAGAATAAGGAGAAGGATGAGCCGCTTTAAGCACATAATGTTTATTTGTATCAATTAATGATTCCTTTGCCTGCGCATATTTACCCCAGAGAAGGAAGATTATTCCTGCTCTTTTTTCCGAGATTTTTCTTATGACGGAATCCGTAAATGTTTCCCATCCTTTGTTCTGATGAGATCCGGGCTGTGCTGCTCTTACCGTAAGGGTTGCATTTAACAGAAAAACACCCTGATCTGCCCATTTTTCAAGATTACCATGAGCCGGAAAAGATATATTCAAATCATTTTTTAATTCCTTAAAAATGTTTACTAATGAGGGAGGCTGGGGTATACCTGCCGGAACAGAAAAACACAGTCCATGAGCCTGCCCTTTACCATGATACGGATCCTGGCCCAGCAATACTACTTTTACTTTTTCAAAAGGTGTCCTGTTAAACGCATTGAAAATCAATTTTCCGGGAGGATATATGTTAAATTTCCTTTTTTCTTCAACCAGAAATTCTTTTAATTCAATAAAATATTGAGAATTAAATTCATCCTTTAGAATTTTACTCCAGCTATCTTCTATTTCAGGATTTATTAACGCCATTTTTTTATAACATACAAAAGTCCATTGCAAATATATTCATGTTTTTAAGAATTCAGGCTTGTATTATCAACGCTTCAATTTATCATTGTTATTAAATATTATTCATTTAGTTAAAAAATTCATATATTTCTTTGTTATTTAATAAAGCAATTCAAGTAAGATTAGAAGATAATACATAATCTGTGAATTAGTTTTTAAATAATGATTTATATGATTAAAAAAAGGAGGTAATTATGGTAGCTACTGCATATGTTTTAATCTCTACAAGAACCGGATCGGAAAAGCAGGTATACAGAGGGCTGGAAAAATTAGACGGCGTTTACCAGGTAGATGCCGTATTTGGGCCATATGATATAATTGCCATTATTCAAGCCCCTGATTATGACAGGATCGGAGAATTAGTCATGGATAAGATAATACCAACTGAAGGTATTATAGATACAATCACCTGTAATGTGATCCACATTGAGTCGTGAAAGGAGAGAATGATATTTAATTAGAGCCTAATTCTTAAGGTCCCGAGGAAATTTCGTCCGGGAGCTGCTACACCTGATGCAAAAGGAATATAAAAAGTATCAAGAATATTTTCTACGGCGATTAGCAGTGATAGATTTTTATTTATTCTGTACATAGATTTTAAATTAATAGTAAACCATCCCGGGAATCCGTCATTGGTAGCAAAATCAATATTATCCTCCCCGTAGGGATTTATATCCTTCAGGTGTTTCCAGCCATTATATACCAGGTATATTTCATTATAGAATCTTTTTATGTTATAACTGATTGATGTTATTCCGTATATTGGAGGGATATGTGATAATGGAAGTGTATCGGTGAGGTTTTTGCCATATGTATAATTCATTGTAGCTTTGAAACTGATATTTGAGTTTAAATCAGATATAACATTTAAACTCGTCCCATAAATAACAGATTCTTCTACATTAGCGTTTTTAATTAATCTTAATGTATCATCTTCAAAGAATAACTCTGATGATCCGTTTAATAAAGCAGGTGTTCTGACTATTGCGTTGTTCATGAAATTTAAAAAGAATGTCCCGTTTATCCGGATATAACCATCAATTGTTTTTGAAAAACCAATTTCCCCGTTATAAGAATATTCAGGCTTCAGGCTGTTATCAGGAATCATTAAATTTCCGCTCTTTTCTCTTATTTTCCCGTAATCATCAATATTTGGATTTCTGTATCCGCTCGATAATATCAGGTTTAGTTTTAAATCCCTGACTGGTATATACACCAGGCTTAAACTTCCTGTTACAGCTTTGTTATCCTGAATAATATCTGTAAATGGTAAATTATAAAATAATGAGTTATACTCAAATTTTGAGCTGTAATGAGAATAGTTAAACCTTATTCCGCCTGATAGTATATATTTATTGTGGATATTCCATTTATTGGTTATATAGGCTGATATATCATAAGTATTATTTCCCTTGTCAGGATAACGAGTCAGGGTATCTGCAAGAGAGTTATTAATAATATTACGCCTGAATGCCTGGGAATGAACTGTATTATAAATAAATTCAATTCCATAATTGGTTTTAACCTGCTGGCTATGCAATTTAAAGAAATCAAGGTCAACTGAGTAAACATGAACATCCTCCTGCTGGTTAACCTCATTATTACTGCCGAATTTCCTGGTTATCCTGTTCTCTTCAATATTTTGCAAAGCGAATAAGCTGCTAAATGTAGTAAACAAAGGATTTTGAGCTTTTAGTACAGATTTCAGAGAGGCCAGGATCCTCTTCTGAGGTCCATAGTACCATTCAGCAAATTTTAAATTT
>CP070654.1:101176-117781 GCA_020354785.1 Bacteroidales bacterium | reverse complement strand
AACATCCAGATTGCTTAAATAATTCAAACCACAATCCAAATAATATAAGTCAGAATTATTAGAAATATTCAGGCTTACTAAATTATTTTGATGACATTCCAGATAGGATAGAGAAGTATTATTGGACAAATCCAGACTGTCTAATTGGTTACTTTCGCAAATTAAATTAATTAAAGAAGTACAACCGGAAACATTCAGACTTGTAAATTGATTTCCAGAGCAAGCTAAAAATTTTAAAGCAGTACAGGCAGAAACATCCAGTCTGGTTGCCTGTGTATTTGAGATTTCAAGGGTATCTAAATTAATAAATGCTTCAATACCGGTTAAGTCGGTAATACTATTCTCAAATATATATAAATAATATATTGCTTCAGCCTCAGCATAGCTGATTTCCCCGTCATAATTTGTATCAACTGAATAATTTATCAGGGTATTTTTAAAATTTATATCTGGTATATTTACATTCTGAGCATTGGCGACAGATGCTATTGTTAGCACCAGAATCCATAAAATTAATGTTTTCATGATTTAAGGTTTATTATTGTTTTTCAGTTTATCGGCTAATATTGTGATTAAGCAATAATTCAGATTACCACTAACGGAATAATTTTTTTTGCAAATAAACAGTCTAACCAGCCCTTTAGAGAATTAAGTGAGATTTGACAGGCGAGCCAGGATGTATATAGTACATATATTTATATTTCATACTATTAGATTACTAAATTTATATGAATCTAGTATAAAAGCCAAATAATAAGTTGAAATATTCGTACGATTTGATGTTGTATTTGCTTAAAATTATTAATATTATCTGAAATATATTTGCCTGAGAAAATATATGAGCTGGGGAATAAAAATCTAAATTATTATATTATCTAAAGAATTAAAATTGATCCGGATGAAACAATTAAAAAAGGAGAGGGAAATCAGGAACCAGGATTATATAAGATTGAACAAGTTTATTGCAAGTACGGGATTATGTTCAAGACGGGAGGCTGATGAATACATAAAGAGCGGGCTTATTTCTGTTAATGGCAAAGTAATTACTGAGCTGGGAGTAAAAATAAAACATACGGATAATGTTAAGTATGACGGCAAAAATCTGACCACGCAAAAGAAGATATACATACTGCTTAATAAGCCAAAAGATTATGTTACTACAACAAGGGATCCTCGTGCTAAAAAAAATGTTATGGAACTTATTCATAGTTCAGATAAAGAGAGAATATATCCTGTTGGCAGGTTAGACAGAAATACTACCGGAGTATTATTGCTCACAAATGATGGAGATCTAACTACAAAACTGACTCATCCGAAATATAATAAATTAAAGATATATCATATTCACCTGAATAAGGTACTGAAAAAAGCTGATATTGATAAAATTGCAAGCGGAGTGACACTGGAAGACGGTTTCATAAAGGTTGACTCAATTAGCTATGTTAATCCTGGTGATAAGAAACAGGCAGGCATTGAAATTCATTCAGGGAGAAACAGAATAATAAGAAGGATATTTGAACATTTAAATTACAGGATAACAAAATTAGACAGAGTGTATTTTGCCGGATTAACAAAAAAAGGATTGCCAAGAGGCAAGTGGCGTTATCTTAGCGCTAAAGAGGTATCAATGTTAAAGACGGGAAAGTACAAATAGCTAAAGTCTGATACCCATAAATAACACATCATCTACTTGAGGATAGTTCTCTTTCCAGAGGTTAAAAGTGCTCTTAACGTAATTATATTGTTCGTCCATTGTTTTCTGATAAATATCAGTCAGCAGGTTTTTAAGGCGAACCATTTTAAACTTTTTACCTATTGAACCTCCAAACTGATCAGGATATCCATCAGAAAACATATATATTATATCTCCTTTACTAAGTTGCAATCCCTGATCCTCAAATATCTTGTCAGCTTTTTCATAATGACCTCCTACAGAACTGCGGCTGCCTTTAATATATATCTGTTCCCCATCCTTAACTACTATCATCGGGCGCATAGCAGAGGCGTATCTTAAATAATTGGTTTTCAGGTCTATCTCACATACAACAATATCCATTCCATCATTCGGTTTCCCTACTTCAATATTCTGGTTCAGCGTATTTCTAAGTTCAATATCCAGACTTCTGAGAATTGATGATGGTGGTTTATCCCCTTCCCTCAGGCATATATCCTTAATAAGCGTTGTACCAATCATAGACATAAAGGCGCCAGGCACTCCATGTCCCGTTGAATCGGCGCATACAATTACAAATTTTCGATCCGAAATTTTATCAAACCAGTAGAAATCACCGCTTACAATATCCCTTGGCTGGTAGTAAACAAATGAACCTGAAAAATTTTCCTGTAATTTCCTTATAGGCGGAAGTATACTTTCCTGTATCCTTTGTGCATAATTTATACTATCTGTAATATCTCTGTTCTTAATTTCAATCTCCTCTTTTTGTTCAACAACTTCTTTTGTTCTTTCTGCCAGACTTTTTTCAAGATAATCCTGCAACTGTTTTTGCCTTCGTTCTCTTATCTTAATTATTAAATATACTGTCAGTATTAACAGCAATATAACCAGTGAGATGAACCAGGCTGTTTTCCAGACCGGCAGTTTAACTTTCAGTTTGAATGAAGCAGGTACCTCCTCTGAAAATCCATCATTATTAAAAGACCTTAACAAGAATTTATATTCCCCATCTTCAACACGTGGATAAATTACATACTTGGAGTCGGTAATCTCAGACCATTCCAAATCATATCCTTCCAGTATATACTGGTATTTAACAGCCTCAGGATCCCTGTAATTCAATCCCGTGAATTCTATACGCAATTTATAGGCTGAATAAGGCAGCATTATATCCTTATTGAAATCATACTCTTTATCGGAAATTATAACCTTTGTAATATTGGTTCTGGGTGGTACTATATTCTTTCTGTCTTTCTCCTTGTCATATTTTACTATTCCCTGTGTTGTTCCAAAGTATAATACCCCTGCCTCATCTTTGCATGTCGCATTTAAATTACAATTTCCGTTAATACCTTTATCTACATCGTAGACATAAACAGCATTACTTTTTATATTTATCCTGCTAATACCCAGTCTCTGCCCTACCCATGCATATGTGCTGTCACTCGATATTATACTGTAACAATAATTTGATTGCAGTCCATCCTTATCAGTAATGTTTATCACCGTATCGTGATTAAACCGGAATATGCCTGTTCCATATGTAGATGCCCAGATATTACCGTAACTGTCCTGTGCTACCGAATTAAAATCAAGTTCGACATTACCCACAGTGTAAAGCCCGCTTATTTCACCTTTATAATTGATTTCATAAATTCCATTACTCTTGGTTACAAAAAGAAGCCTGTTTTCTGCATCCAGAAACACTTTTGCTATATCGTTATGTGGAAGACCCTGTATTGTTGTATAGTGAATAGTTGAATCATGCTTCAAATTAAAGTAGTATATTCCGTCTTTAGTCGCAAGGTATATACTTTCATCACTGCCTGTTACAGAGTTTACCGAACGCCCCAGGGAATTAGCCTGATAAAGGTATCTGGTTATCCTTTCAGTGTTTGTATTCATCCTGAATAACCCGCTACTGTTTGTACCTATCCAGAGTGTACTTTTACCGTCAAAATAAAGGGCGGTTACTGCATCATCAGGTAATCCTTTTGATCTATTAAATATTTTGGTCTCAAAATCCTGTGTATATTTTAACTGAAGTAAAGCACTCTCTCCTCCAAACCACATAACATTCTTTCCGGCACAAACTGAGAGAATATTATTGTTAATACCTTCAGCCGGATATGAGAAAAACTCAAAAGCCTCATTTAATAAGGTTGCTAATCCTTCTCCATAAGTTGCAATCCAGATATTGCCTTCACGGTCTTCAAAAACATCCTTGGTAAAATTGCTTGAAAGACCATTATTCTTATTATAATTTATAACTCGTTTAAAATTGAATTCTGTTTCAGGATTTTCCAGTTTAAAGACTCCGCTGCGGAATGTACTCAGCCAAAGATTATTATCCAGGTCTTCAATTATTGATTGTATATTTATATCTGATATATTTAATGTTTCACCAACCTTTATTAACGTATCAGAGTCATTATCCAATGCCAGGTAAAATAACCCGTCACTTTCAGTACCGAGCCAGAATCCTTCATAGTTACTGCATTTTTTTATCACCTGGACTTTGCTGTAAGCTAATTCATCAATAGCGAACCGGAATTGCGGGGGATTTAAATTATCTTCAAAATCATAAACTAAAAGACCTTCCTGCGAGCCTAAAAGCAATTTACCGTTACTGTAATTCAGAGAGTATATGAATTTATTTTCTAACTCACCATCATATAACTTAATCTCCTTATTCTCGCCTATAACCATTAATCCATCATTCAGAGTGGCAATAAGAAGAATCTTACCGTCTATTTCAATAATGTCCGTAACAGCACTTTTTCTTTCATCAGTAGCTGAAATAATTTCAAAATTAATTCCATCAAATTTACAGACATTACCATTATTAAATCCAAACCACAGGTTTCCCTTACTATCTTTATAGCTGGTACTGGCAACGTCTCTGATCAATTCATCAGCAACAATTTCCTTGCTAAATTCAAAACCGTCAAATCTACAAAGTCCTTCTCCGGTTCCTATCCAGATATAACCATTCAGATCCTGGTTAATAGTATAAACAAACGGATGACAGACTCCTTCCTTAACACCGTAACTATTAAACTTATAATCCTGAGCTGCTGAAAAACAAGAAATCAATCCTGTCAGGAGTATATAAATAGATGATTTTGTAATTTCTTTAAAAAAATTACTCATAACCTCTATAATTATCTTTGGCTGGCTTTTTTTGCGCCAATGCTATATTTATACTTTGGCACTCCACCAATTGGAATAACATAAAAAGGAAGTAATTCACCATATTGATTTCGGACATTTACTACAACATTATTATTTCTGACAACAGGATTTTTGCTTTTAATAAATTGTATATCCAGGGAGGTATTCTTTTCCTCTTCAAATATTTTAAACTCATCTTCAACCCAGACATCTTCATTTGATACTTTGCTTAACTGTCCTTTTCTTGCAACAGAAACCGTACGAATAAAACCATCATTGTCCCAGTCAAAGTTAGATAATTTCACGGTTATTGTTCTGTCATCAACATAAGGATAAATATGCGATACTTCATTCTCATCATTATATAATCTGAAAGAATACTCGTATGCAAAAGCATTTCCCCCTTCAACCTGTATATTAACATCATACCTGGTACTAAGATAATACCTGTATAAATTACCATCATCCCCAGTCACACCATCAGCAATAACTTTTATAATATAAGCCTCAAATTTTGATACAAATTCACCTTCAGTAGGATTAAAAGGACCAAATGTATACCAGCCTTTGTCGTATTTCGGGTCTTCTCCGAATGTTTTTGACGCTAGCAGATTTCCACTTTTATAATTGCCTGCAGGTGAAGTTTCCTGTGCATCCTTATGAGTATAGGATCCTTTTCCCCCGTAAACAGAGTATGTAGTTTTTGTATCCCAGATACCATTTATTTCATCTATTTCTCCACCTATATCAGGGTCATAAACTCTAATAAATACAGGTTCATTAAAATCCTTCGGTATGGAGAAAAAAAATGTCTGGGAAAAATCATCGTCTCCCCATGAAGTCTCTGAATTTGCCCCGAAAGTCATCAGGTAAGGTATATTTTCATCACCAGCCGGTACAGGTTGTGCCTTCACAAAACAAAACACTAATAAATTAAGCAGGCTAATAATAATAATTCTCATTATTTCTATCAGATCATCTATAATACTAATTACTAAAATAGTAAATATAAATTAATTCATTTCTTTGTAACAACAATTTAATAAAAGTTTATCCACTAAAATGAATAATTTATCAATTTCTTCTACGCAATATTACAATATTCCTTGTAATACATTTCTTCCCCGGCAGTGTGCTTTCACCAGTTGGCTGGTCAGAAGTAACTCCCAGTTGTATGGTATATTCCCCCGGCCGTCTGTAAGAATGTCTTACGATTGAATTTGATGTTCTCACACCGTCACCAAAATCCCAGTAATAGCCATCAATCTCAAAATCCTTTAAATTGGTCTGCAATCCGTCCATTCTTATTTCTTCATTTATTATACCCGTATCAATAACAGTTATAAATGGTTGTTCTATCCTTTCGACCGGCAACCTGTAATTTGCCTCTTCAAAATAAATATCACCTGTAAGGGTATCTATCACATTTAATTTGATTATGTATGTTCCCGGTCCATCAAAGCAATGATAAGCAGACAGCCCTCTTACCCTTGTCCCGTCACCCAGGTCCCATTCATATTCAAGGGTAGTTGTATCCAGGTCAACACTTCCTGTTTCATAAATCTCATAACAAAAGTTATCTTCCTGCTGCCTTTCACAATCGGTGAAAGTTGGTAATCCTGAGAAAAATCTTATAATATCATCGGAACCATACCTGTCAGATGATATGTAACCCGTGTCAAGTGTGGCATTAATGATTAGTGCAAAATCATTATACCTGGTATTAAAAGGACTTGGCAGATTAACAGGCTCTTTCCACTGGCCATCAACATTCTCAGAATAAAACAAATCCATTCTCCCTCTCCCCTGATGGCCGTCCGAAGCAAAATACAGCCTTCCGCTCTTATGATAAAAGGGGTATATCTCGCTTCCACCGGTATTAATTATATTTCCAATATTTTCCGGTTCTTTCCAGTTGCCATTATCATCCAGTTCAGAAGTATAAATATCATATCTCCCTCTGCCACCGGGTTTATTGGAGCTGAAAAACAATACTTTACCGTCGTCACTTAAACAAGGATAACCACAATGGAAAGAGTCGGGATTATGTTCCCATGGCCTTATATTAGTCCATTCTGTGTCTTCTGAAAAATCAGCTAGATAAATTCCAAAGAAATTTTCCGTTGTTGTACCTTCTTCAGATCTTTTTATAACATTCCTTGTTCTTGTGAAAAATAAGGTTGTTTCCGTGCTGTCCATGGTCATCGGGCCAGCAACTAATCTGCTTGTGAGCTCCCTTGAAAAAAGTTTGGCATCTTCCCATTTATTTTTTCCTCTGGGTTTTACCCAGTACAGATTTAAAAGGTATTCCCCGGTTTGAGTAGTTGTTACAGTTAAAACTTCAGTCTTTCTGTTTGAACAAAATACGATCCCGTCTTTATAAAATGAAGGAGCATATTCAGCATATACAGGTGTGTTAAATGGTAATTTCTTTATTTGAAAGGATCTCTGACCCTTTAGAACAAATGAATAATTAATAAGAATAACCAGGATAATACCTGATATTTTTAGAATACGTTTCATAACATTTAAAAATCTCTTAAACTGGGTACCTGTACTTTATATCCGAATATATATTGCAAAAATAATTCAAATGCGCTATTGTTGTATCTGTTTATCTCACCAAAACCATAATCATAGGCAAAGCCTGCCCTGAACTGGTATGTAAATTTATAATCAAATAAAAAGACAACTGATTTGTTAGTCCTGTATGTTGCACCTCCCCTTAGAATATTCCTGTAAATCGTGCTCAGGCTGATATCCAGATTATATGAAAGACTCATTTCATAATTAAGCAGAAATGACGGTTGAATTTGCCAGTTACTACTGATATTGTAAGTGTAGCCTGAAATAATATAATAACTATATGTTTTCAGACTATGGTAAGGCTTCAATCTGGAATTATTCTCGCCATTTTTATAACCTAATAATAGAGGTATTGAGGCACCGACAAATAACCGGTCGGTATAATAATAACCTCCAATTCCGAAATTTGGAAGCAAATAATTTGTCGTTTCGTTATTATAGACCGGATCTTCAGCCATGTCACTAATATCCAGATTACCTGTCATAATACCTGCTCTTAAACCTAATGAAAGTTTTCCCTGAGACAGGTTAATCCTGTATGCGTAATTAAAAAAAGTACTTGTATAGTTCCTTGCTCCTATTGTTTCATTTGACAGTAATAATCCCAAAGCGACCTTTGTATTCTTCAGGGGTATATGAGAGCTTAAAGTATGCGTTTTGGGAGCTCCTGTATGTCCTATCCACTGGTTTCTTGTGGAAATAGAGACTGTTAGTGCATCATTACCGCCTGCAAATGCAGGAGTAATAGCCAGCCTGTTATACAGATACTGGCTGTAAAGTACAGATCTGTCCTGTCCTCCAGCATTTAAAGTCACAATGATTAACGCTATGTATAAAATATATTTCATTTATCTTATTAACTCAATAAAACTTTTTATCATTACCTCATCCTTGTTTACAACTTTTGCCTTAAGAATATAAAAATAAGTTCCTTCAGGCAAATCCTTATCATTCTGATTCTTGCCATCCCAGAAGTTGCCATCCTGATAATTATCTGTTTCAAAAACAATGTGCCCCTGGCGGTCGAATATCAATATTTCAACACTTTCTGCATTTTCAATTACCAGCCTGAATTCATCGTTTATCCCGTCTCCGTTTGGAGAAAATCCTTGCGGAACCGTAAGCGGATTTACATTTATATTAATACTGTCTGAAACAGTTGCACAAACTCCGTTCTGAACAGTCCATTTCAATACATTCTCATAATCCAGATCCCTTACAGTAGTATTTGGCAGTGTAGGATTATCAAAAACACCACCGCCGGAAGAAACACTCCAGGTTCCGTATCCAATGGTCGGAGCCAGGGCATTTAACTCTGTAACGAATATGAATTCAAGGATTTGATTATCACCGGCTTCAGCTGTCACCGGTTGTTCGTAAAAGATAATCTGCATATCATCTGAATCAAAACATTGCCAGTATGTTTCTGTCCATGTTAAAATATATGTGCCATAATCATCTGCAGTTATTGCTGTATTTGGATTTCCGGGCTGATTGAAAGTGGCATTATCAGTCTCCCACAGGCCAATTGAACTACCTATGCTTCTTTCAGCATTCAAAGGAGAAACCAGTCCGCATACTTCAACATCCTCCCCTGCATAAGCCACGGGATTAACATAAATTTCTGCATTTACTATGCCACTGCTGAGAGTTGTATCCGCAAGGCAGGTGCTGTCATCTTCCACGGAAATTAATTTTATAGTGCCGGAAGATGACAAAACAATGGGAATAGAATCAAAGTTTGATGTAACATCCAGTTTTGTAGTATCTTCAAAGCTTGTACCAATAGTAACATCCCATGGACCATGAACTCCATCCACATTAAATTTCACATATATACTATTTCCTGCACAGACTGTATCCTGTGAAGAAATAATATCAGCTGTGGGAAGTTCATTAATTAATACTTCAACATGACTTGTAGTATCAATGCATTCTCTGTTTGCTTCCGAAGAAAACACAATTCGCCTGAAGTATGCACTGTTAGCAAGCGCAGAAGTCTGAAAACTCTGCTGGTCATTTGGAATTACTCCTGTAGCCGGAGCCCAGCTTATCAAGTCATCACTGGTTTCCCATTCATAACCATAAAAACCGCTGCCGTCTGAAGGTTCCGAACCGTTTAATAATTTGCTTGCATTAAAACAAACATACTGCACAGCATCACCAATAATAATATTATCCTTTATAAATTTATAGACAGTCACCAGTGCGGTGTCGCTTATATCACTGCAAATATCCGAATCTACTCTTCTAACGTAGGAAGTTGTCTCAGACAATGGTCCTGCAGTATATGATACATTATTATTAATTCCTGGAGCAGCATCCCATGTTGCTGATCCTTCTTCCTGTAATAACCATTCATATATATAACTGCCTGAACCACCGGTTGCCGGATTTACTGTAAATTGATCAGGAGTATTATTTTCACAGATTGTCTGCTCATCAATATCAAGATTATTAATAATATATGGTACTATCTCAATTGCTACCGGAGATGCAGTATCTTTACATGCATCATATTCACCGGAAAGTACAACTCTTGTAATTGATGTAGTGGTTTCAAAAATAGTAGAAGGCGGATAGTTAATCCCTGTCTCACCCGTTATTTCTGTCCATACTGAAGCTGTCATTCCAAGCCACTTGTAAGTGTAGCTGCCGGATCCTCCTGAGGGTGATGACCCGTTAATCGTGTTTGGAATGTCTCCTGCACAGTATTTAACCGAATCCGTACTGATATTATTCGAACTAATCAATGGTTCAACCAGCACCTCCTTATTATCAGAAGTATCGGTACATGCATCGTCATTTCCCGAAAAGACAATCCTTCTGAAGAGGGTAGTAATGGTTAATTGTCCCGGTGAAATTACCGGATCAGTATAAGGTAATGTATCCCAGGTCTGTCCTGAATTTTCACTTTTCTGCCATTCGTAGGAGTATGTTCCGTCACCATTTGACGGTATCCTGGCAGTAAGTGTCCCAGCATCATCATTCTCACAAATAGTAGTATCAGGAGTAATAAAGTCATTATTCGTAATTAACTCAAGTACAGCTATTGTATCTATCTCACTAGTATCCGTACATACTACGGCTGAAGTTACAATCCGTCTGTAATACCTGGTTTCTGACAAAGAACCTTCATTAAATGCCTCACTATCGGATACTTCTTCCCATGATACCATATTTTCACTCCTTTCCCAGCTATAATTATACATACTACTACCCCCTGATAGTATCCCTCCTGTTAATTGAGCAGGAATAACATTTTTACATATTGTATCTGTTACGTACAGGGTGTTATTTTCTATTAACTGGTAAACAAATATTTCAATTATTTTGCTGGAATCGACAATTGTTGAATCATTAATCCGGTTTATTGAGGAAACAACCCTTCTGAAGTATGTAGTAGTGTCAAGAGGGTCAGGCGTTAATAACAGCATATCATAAGTGCCATCTGCTGTTGACCAGCTTGTTTGATCCGTACTCTGCAGCCATTCATAAGAATAACTGCCGTTTCCTCCTTTTGGCTGGCTCCCGGTAATGGTATTGGGAACCTGTCCCTGGCAAATTGTATCGATACCGTAAATTGTATTAAAAAGAAATCCATTTAAGGGCAGAACAAGGTCAGGTATAGTTGCACCCCGTGAGCCATTACTCCCTCCGTTTAGTACACAATCAACGTTGCCGGCAGTACCGAATGATGTATCAATTGTAATGGCAGGTAAAGAAGCTCCCGAATGCAAAATAACTCCACCCCCTCCTCCTCCTCCAGAGCCCGTACAATTAGCACCTGTATTTCCTCCATCTCCCCCGCTTACGTAGTATGACAGATCTCCATTATTATTTGGCACATCCAGTAATATGACACCTCCCCCGCCGCCTCCTCCACCGCTCGCATTTACGGTACTGGCAACATTTTGTCCGCTAGCTACTATTGAATATCCATTACCTGATAATGTGTTAGCTAAAATAAAGATCATTCCCCCTCCATTTCCTCCTCTTGACGCAAATCTGCCGGAATCGCTGTTCATTGTTCCAGCTCCACCGCCTCCTCCAAATATTATTTTATCCTTTTCATAAAATTCGGTTTCGGCTCCAAATCCCCCCTGTGCATTTACCAGGTGCGGTATTACTCCGCAGGTCTCAATTTGATGGCCACCTTCACCACCGCTCCCGTAATTGCCTCCTCCTGCTCCTCCCGAATATAGTCCGTTTCCTCCCCCACCACCGTTTAAAGCATAACCTGCTCCTTTAGTTAAAGGATAATTTATACTTAAAACTCCTTCCCCCTTATTACCTGCCCTGTTTACCTGGCTTGCATCGAAAAAACAAGTATCATAAGTTGGTGCAATCCCGTACCTGCAGCCACCTGTATAATTACTATCCGGAGTAGCCCCCCTGAATCCCTTACTGCTAACATTTATATTTGCATTTAAAACAAGTTCATCATACGCCATTAATGCTACTATTCCCCCCTTTGATCCGTCCCAGGAATCAGCAGTTACACCAGACGCAACAGTTAGCTTATCACCGGTCATGACCTTTACAAGCTGTACCTTCTCATCATTATCATAATCATTTAATAAATATGAAGTAAATACCAGGTAATTTTCAGGAGTAATGACATCTTCAACCTGTAAAAATTCGTATTTCCCGCAATTCTTCGGCTGATCAAGTCCAAGTCCGGGCCACCTGGGATGAAGAGGGTGTTCAAGGAAACTGGCGCCTGTCATCTGGATCAATAAAACAAAATCTCCCTCAGTAAAATTGACACTGGGATCCTCCGTTACCCTTATTGTATCATTAAAAACCGAGTCTACTTCAAGGTAGTAATTAACTACACCTCCTATTGTCTGAGTGAATAAGGGAATACAAATTGTAAATAAAACCGGTATCAGAATGGCTCTTTTCAATGGGAGTGAGCTGTTATTATATTAACAATAACCAAAGATAAAAAAAATAATTTATTCGAAACACAATAAAGATTTCAACAAAACGCTTGAAGCACAATGTATTATTACTTTCTATAACTGTATTTGTAACAGTAAGTTACGCAGTGCTTCCTTCCTTATAAACCGGTAATTCTATTGTAAATGTCGTCCCTTTGTCCAATTCCGTATCAAAATCAATTTTCCCGTTACAGTTCTCAACAATATTCTTTACTATTGCAAGTCCTAAACCCATACCACTGGTCTTGGTTGTAAAATTAGGCATAAATAACTTATCCTTAAGTTCGCCGGCTATGCCTTTTCCGTTATCCTTAATTTTTACATAGGCCTTGTCTTTGTTTGTCATCAGATCTATTTCGATTTTACCCTGTATGTCATCAGGTATGGATTGTATGGCGTTTTTTAGCAAATTAATAAATACCCTTGAAAGCTGTTCCTTGTCAGCATATACTATAACATTCCGGTTATTATGAAAATTAGTTTTTATATCAATATTTTTAACGTTTGCAAACAAACCGGTTGAATTTTTAATTTTTTGCACAAGGTCAATTTTCTCATTTTTTGCTTTAGGCATTTTGGCAAAATTGGAAAATTCGGAAGCAATTGCTGATAAATTATCAATTTGCTCAATAAGAGTATTTGTTACCTTGTCAATGTGTTCCCCATAATTTTCTTTTCCGTCTTTCCAGGAACGCAACAAATGCTGTACACTTAACTTCATCGGTGTTAACGGATTCTTAATTTCATGTGCTATTTGTTTTGCCATCTCACGCCACGCGCTTTCACGCTCCGATTTAGCCAGTAACTCAACACTTCTGGCCAATTCCTGAACCATCCTGTTGTATTCTGTAACCAGACTACCTATCTCATCCCTTCTGTTATATTGAATTTGTTCGTATTTCCTCCCCAGTTTTATTTCTCCGAACTTTTGCTGAACCATTCTCAAAGGTTTTGTAATCTGGTCGGAAATAAGAATAGCAATTGCAATTGTCAATAATATTAAAAGGACAAAAACATTTACAATTGCCACAACCAGTGTTGTTACTTCTTTCTTAAGTAAATTCTGTTTGGTAAAGTATGGTAAATCAAGGTAGGCAAGTAATCTGTTCTCCGCATTTACAAATGGTACATAGGCAGATAAGTATTCCAGTTTTCCTATTCTCTCCTGGTGTATGAATTCAGCCTGCTTATCAATCACCATCTTTTCAAATGCCACAGGATTCATTTTCCCTCCCTGCAATCCCCTTTCAAATATCTCCGGACGTGATGTGGCAAGCAAATTTCCATCAGGATCATATAAATTTATATCTGAATAAAATACCTCTGAAAATTTGATAAGTAGCTGGTCCAGGTTGTCATATTTATCGGCTGACCAGTCGGGCGTAAGTTTTTCTTCATAGGCAAGCTTGTGGTCAAGCTCAATATAAACAGACTGTATCTTTTCACGCAGATTATCATCGTGCTTATTTTTATACTGTTCTATACTAAAATATATTGTTCCGCCGCCAATAAGAATAAGTGAAAGAAAAAGAATTGAAATAATAGAAACCTGTATTTTATTTTTAAAATTAATTTCCAGCTTCCTGTCAAGTTTCAACAGATTTATTAACAGTAGGGAAGATACAACCAGCAGATAATAAAAAGCAAAAACATAGGAAAATGAAACTAATAAATTGAAAAATCTGACTGATGGTTTGCTAAGGATAATTGTATTATCTTCATCAATCTTATAAATCAGGTGGTCATAATCATCAAAACTCATAAAACTGTAATCTTCCCCTGTCTCCCTGTAAACTTCCAGTTTTAATGCATATAGAAAATTTCCGAACTGTGTAATTAGCCTGTTCTTATTGTATTTAGCATAAGATAATTCACTTAAATCGGTAGTCTTGCCAAATTTACTGTCCAGCAATAGTTCGGGATACCCTAGCTCCTGGGATATTAACCTTGATTCCAGCTCTATAAACAGAGAAATCTCATTTTCCTGGTCCGGTAAAGTATAGTCTATCCTGCCTAAATAATTTATTCTTCCATTTAAGTTATCAAGATAATAAAACTTCGAATCAGGCAGTTGTATTCCACTCTCATTAATTATTTCATCGAAGAATTCATAACACAGAAATCCTGTTTTTTCAGGTATCTCAAAATATATACTATCAAAAGGCCTGCAATCAATAAACCGAAAACTGTATTTATTCCAGAAACCGGTAAAGTATTTCTTCTGCAAGTATGAGTAAATATCTCCTGTTGTGTAATCAAAATCAAATAATAATTCAATTAATCCCTTATCTGAACTCATTTTCTCACTAATATTCTCGAGCAAATATTCTGCCACAGGATCATGTTCTGTGGCTAAATTTTCAGCCATTATCCTCATTTCATCCCTGTCCCTGTTTTTGATCATATATGTAGTAATGTAAACTGTGTATATTGAAAACAATAACACAATTAATACTAATGATGAATATCTGTAAATGTTATCCTTCTTATATTTTAATAATCCGACTATCAGGAAAATCATAAAGAAAAACAAAATGGAATAAGCGTCAATCCTGAAATCCAGAATAAAACATAATATAATTGTGGAAATAAGAACTAATGTGAAGATAAATAACAGTTTTTCTATTGAATAATTACCCTTGCTTACTTTAAATATCATATCAATGATCAGAACAATGGATGACAGATTAAGCGCGAAAATCAATAATCCGATAAAACTGTATGTACTTAATCCGGTTACCTTATATGCCTCGTATGAAATGCCTGAATCATTGGTAAGACTTTCAAATATGAAATATGTGTAAATAAAATACCCTGCCAGAACGATAAATAAAAATATATGTATTGGATTTGAGCCAATTCTTTTTCTTCTGGTCAGGTTTTCTGAAAAGTAAAAATCAGTATTAAACAAGGCTATGATAAAAATCAGCAGAATAGTATTAATCAACAGATCCCCGAGGGAAGGTATAAGCCGGGAACCGGCAAACGGAATTGGCCCGAATAATTCAAGATTATAAACCGAACCAGGAAATTCATATTTAGTTTGTACTATTCTGAAGATCACAAATAAAATACCTGTAACAAATATTGCCCAGTTCTTCCTGGTCCCGGATTTGATATTTCTAATGTGATTATTCAGAAATAATAATATGAATATAAAACACAACATGTAAAAGAATGGAGGTAAATACCTGGTTACTTCAGGGTATTTTAATTCATTATAAAAAATCAGTGTAAACAGGTATTGATTGTTCCAGTCATAAACAGAATTGGAACCTTTTGTGCCTTCAGTAATTATTTCTGCTGATGAGGCAATGGCAAAGTCATTTTGAAATGCATTTTGTAAAAATTCATTTTCATATGGATATTCACTTTTGATGAAAATCAGTCCGACAACTATGTAATTATCCTTCCGGTATGTCTTTACAACATAATAACTATTAGAAATAAATATAAATGGATTTTCATAATCAGATTCCCTGTAAACATTACTAAATGATATAGAATTGTCCGACCAGCTGGTAAGGCTGTCGTTTTTATATATAAGCAGAATTATGCCGTTCTTTGAAAGTTCATTGTAGTCAGTAATCCTCCACTGTTCTGCTAATTCAGAATATTTCCTGTCTAAATATTTAAACTTATTATCTAAAACCTTCTGAAATTTGACTACTTCTCTTTGTCCGTATTTCAGCTGTTTTAGCAAAATACCGGTGAATATTGCCAGAATAACAGTAAGAATAATTCCCTGTATATATCTCTTTTTATACATTCCCTGTAATTAATACTAATTAACTTTTTACAAATCTAATATAGAAATATGAATTAATGATGATATGGGTCTCCTTTTAATATTGCTAAAGCTCTATATAATTGTTCAATAAATATTAACCTGGCCATTTGATGAGTAAATGTCATTTTTGATAAAGATAAAAGATCATTTGTCCTGGCATACACTTCTTCGCAAAATCCGTCTACCCCGCCGGTAAAAAAATAAACCGCAGACAGGCTTTTATTCATTAGTTTCTGAATATAGACCGAGAATTCAACTGAATCTAATTCTTTTCCTTTTTTATCAAGTAATATGGAGTAATCCGATTTATCAATATATTTTATTAATTTCCTGCCTTCAGCTTCTCTTTGCGTATATACAGAGGAGCTTTTATTTCTTTTAAATTCAGGGATCTCAATAATTTCAAAGGGTATATATCTCCTGATTCTTTTCTC
>CP070654.1:83990-101076 GCA_020354785.1 Bacteroidales bacterium | reverse complement strand
CCAGTTTAAGATACTTTTCTCAAGGTACTCGTGTTGTTTTACCATTGATAACTGATGTATTGCTAACAGAAGATGCCGGAATCTCCGGTATTTATACTTTTTACCCTCAGGACCACCAAACTGGTCTACGTAACCATCTGAAAATATATAAATTATATCTCCATCCTGTAACGGGATTTCATGATTCTTAAAACTGTTTGTTTTATTCTCATCCGGTTTGTTGAGACCAACTGAAAACCTGTCGCCTTTATATTCATATATGTTATTATCCCTGATCAGGTACATAGGATTAAAAGCTCCTGCATATTCAAGTTTCATATTTTTACTGTCAAACGAACAAAAAGCCAAATCCATCCCGTCTCTGAAAGAAATTAATTCCTGATCATGAAATATTTTCTGAAAGGCATTATTAAGGCTTGTCAATATTTGAGAAGGTTGTTTTATTCCCTCAATATCAGTAATATTTCTGAATAATTCAACTCCAATAATCGACATAAAAGCACCCGGAACACCGTGCCCGGTACAATCAACGGCAGCCACAAATGCCCTGTCTCCAACTTTATTTAACCAGTAAAAATCACCGCTGACAATATCTTTTGGAATATGCAGGACAAAGGAATCAGGGAAAATAGACTTAAATAACTTATCAGGAGGCATTAATGCAGACTGAATACGTTTTGCATAATTTATACTATCGGTAATATTCTTATTTTTTATTGTAAGTTCTTCCTTTTGCTGTAATATTTGTTTTGCTATTTGTTCCCTTTCTCTGTTTTCTCTCCTTATCTTTTTCAGGTATATTAATAATAATGCTATAATTAAAGTTATAAAGATTATATATAACAATATTACTTTATTTGCTCCAAGCCATGTGGATTCTTTATTATTTAATAAAATATGATTGATATAAGCTATCGAAAGGTAATTTGTTGTTGTGCAATATTCCGTATGAGCATATACTGGAGAAATACCGATTTTTAAGCAAAAAATCAAACCCAGAAATATTTTGTATTTAAAATATTTTAACAACAAGTTTAAAACCGGTTATATTATTCTCCATATCTAATTTAGTCAACTAAATAATAAGAAACAATTTTTAGGGGAATTTTAGCAAAACATATCGAGAGTCTCGGGCGTCAGTTCATTAATATCCAGAATAACAAGGAAATCTATTGTTTTAAAGGCCCTGTCAATAGCAGGAGGTCCGCATACCTTAGCCCCGTATCTGAGATACATGTCCATTAAAGCTGGCATATCTACTTTTTCCGTGTGAGGGACTGTCAGGTTATCAGGATAACATTCCACACCATTGACGGGAACTGTAGAAATTTTATCATGCACATAGTTATTTTGTTCAAGATAATTCATAAATGTCTTTCCAACAACCGGATCCTGGCTGCTTATTGAGCCACATCCAAAAAGATAGCGTTTTTGTGTATAAAAGATATACTGGGCTAAACCTTTCCATAAGAGGAATAACGCCCTTGTGTTTCTGTGTTCTTTATGGATACATGCCCGCCCTACCTCAACTGCTTTTCGCAATACTCTCCTGCCTAATTTGTTTAAATTGAATTCACCTGAAGAATAAAAGCCAGTACCTTTTCTTGCCATTTCAAGTGTCTGTAAACGGTAAGTCCCTGCTATTTTACCGGTAGCTCTTTCAATAACCAGCAGATGATGGCATTGACGGTCAAACTCGTCCTCATCCCGTAAAGTTGAAAATGATGTATCCAATCCTTCTTTTAATTCAAGATTAAACACTTCAAACCGTAGTTTTAATACTTCATCAACTTCAATAAGATCTTCTGCAAGCTTTACAATGTATTTTTTATCTGAGATGTTAATAATGTTTCTGGTAGCCAAATTGTATTCCGGGAATATTTCTTTTTGAGGAAGAATGTTGCCGAATTTTATTTGCATAATTTCCTGTTTAGGTAAATAAGGAAAAAATTATTAAATAAAAATTTATCAATGGACTTCCTGTTGCCGAATTTAGTAAATATTTATTTAATTGAGGTATATTTTATTTTTTAATTAAGGAATCAGTTAAATGGCAGGAATATTACCCTATTAAAATTAAACCTGCAAATATTTTATTAACAATAGTTTTTCCTGTATTGATAATCATAAAATCATTGTGTTTTAATACTTTCAGTTAATATTCTTAGTATTGAGTAAATAATTAATGTCAATTATAAATCTTGTCAGGTTCAAATTCTGTATTATTATTTTTATTAATTTTCTTGCTAACTTTATTAAGGATTAAACAAAAGTTGCTGGCAGGCAACTGAATTATTTTGTTTATTACTATTATTAATAACAAAATCTTACATTAATGAATATTACAGTTATCGGGAGTTCTAATACTGATATGATAATAAAGGTTCCACGGATTCCTAAACCCGGAGAAATTGTTTTAGGAGGTAAATTCAGTACTGCACCGGGAGGTAAGGGGGCTAATCAGGCTGTTGCGGCGGCAAGATCCGGGGGTAATGTTACTTTTGTTGCCCGTGTAGGTGATGACATATTTGGAGAGCAGGCTTTAAAAGGCTTTAAAGAAGATGGCATTAATACTGAATTTATTGTAAAAGACAAAGATGCTCCATCCGGAATTGCACAAATATTTGTCGCTGAAGATGGCGAGAGTGGTATTGCAGTTGCTTCAGGAGCAAATCTAAATTTGTCTGTATATGATATAATAGCTGCGAAAGAAGCTATTCTATCCTCAGATATTGTATTAATGCAATTAGGGGTTCCTCTGAAGACTGTTCAATATGCCGCAAAATTAGCTTTTGATAATGGCATAAGGGTTATTCTTAATCCTGCACCAGGCCAGCCTCTGCCAATTGAAATTCTAAAAACAATATCAATACTCACACCTAATGAAGCAGAAGCTGCTATGCTGACAGGGATTAAGATTGAAGATGAGGGATCTGCCGAAGATGCCGGGAAAATACTGATGTCAAAGGGAGTTAACAAAGTAATAATAACAATAGGTAAGAAAGGAGCTCTTATCCTTGACAGTAGTGGCTCTGAACTTATTGGAGGCTTTAAGGTGCACGCTGTTGATACTACTGCCGCCGGAGATATTTTTAATGGAGCCCTGTCCGTGGCATTAGCTGAAAAGAAGAATATCTGGGAAGCTGTAAAATTCAGTAATGCTGCCGCTGCATTATCGGTAACAAAACTTGGAGCTCAACCGGCTGCGCCAAAACGTAAAGAAATATTAGAATTTCTTAAAACTAAAACTTAAATATTTTCAACTCCGCATTTTTTAGTTTAAAAATTCAATTCTTTGGTCAACACATTTTTGTTGTTTATGTAATTTACATAACCAGCCACCTTATATAGCGTATCTATTCATAGAAAACAACTTAGCAAAAAATATTTATCTGAAGAATTCTCATAATTTTAATTGGTTAGACGGTTTTGCCCAAGTTGGTTTAGTTAGTAGTTTTGTTTAATTTGTAAATTGAAGGCATTTGTTATCAAATGCCTTCTTTTTATTTTGTTAATTCCAGAATCGGATTACCTGTACAGGCGTTAGGATAGGTAATATTTAAGAAGGTTGATATAGTGGGAGCAATATCTATAATGTCTACAGGTCTTAATACAGTACCCCTCCCTATTTTCCAGCCATACCATATCAATGGTATTCTGGAATCATATGCATATGAAGAATTATGATTTGTTGCGCCATCACCCTTTTCTATCCAGCCTGCCTTAAGGTTAATAATAACATCTCCTGACCTTTTTTGATTAAATCCGTTTTGGATCTTCTTAAAGATACCGCTTGTAAAATTTGTTGTCTGTAAAGTGGTTGAAGTGACAGTATTTGCTACTCCTGAAAATTGCAATATAAACTGAGCTGTATAATTCTGGAATTCACTCAATGGTATATTAGCATCCTCTATCAATGTTCGGTTCAGGTATATTTGCTGTGAGTGATATGCCTTAATCCAGTCTCCTTTTCCGTAAACGTTGTTTAAGGCACTATTAAGTAATGAGATGGCTCCGAACTGATTAAAATATCCTGCAGGTATTTTATGATCAGCTAAATAATCCGGAATCTGTGAAACACCATGATCTGATGTAAGAAATATTAACACATCCTCTTTGCCAATATTTGTGTCAATAAAATTCAGAAAGTGAGCAATTTCTTTATCAAGTCTTAAGAAAACATCCTCCACTTCTACCGAATTAGGCCCGAAAAGCCTTCCTATATTTTCTGTGGCAGTGAATGAAACTGTTATTATATCAGTATATTCATCTTTACCCAGTTCCTCATTTACTATAACTGATATGGCAAAATCCTTGACAAGTGAATTTCCAAAAGGAGTAGATTTAAGGATACTGTAATCTTTACGGCGCTTTTTTGTGTTAGCCAGCTCAGGCAGATTATATGGAAATACTTTATGTCCTTTTAATCCCGTTTCATATTTATTTTCATCAGGCAGGCTTTCAGTATATTCATCCAGGGGTAAAAGCGTATTCCACTCTCTTTCAAGATAAGTATCCGGAAATCTTTTATCATTAAAATCATTGATCCAGGAAGGCAGAGAATCGGCATAGTATGTGCTTGTTACCCAATTACCCGTTTCAGTATCAAACCAGTATGCCATATTTGCAGTATGTCCGGCGGAAAGGATAGCCGGCGCGGCATTGAGTGAAATGCCAAATACTCTTGATTTCAAATTATTAGACAGACGAAGTTCATCAGGGTATGTAGTACACATCAGGTTTTTTGGTGAATATTTGCCGGCTTCATAGTTGCCGCCAACAGTATTATGTTTTTCATCTTCAATGTTTTGCACAATCTTATCCTGTAAATTCAAGTACCATTCCCTGGATACTATTCCATGAGTTGCCGGCAGTGTTCCTGTAGCAATTGTTGCATGACCTACTCCTTCCTGGGACAATAAGTAATTAAAGCTTGCATTTTTGCAGAATGTACCCCGGGTTATCAGTTTCTTGAACCCGTTTTCTTCATATTTATCCCAGTAGCGGTAAATATAATCATGTCTCATCTGGCTGATTACAATTCCGATTATCAGTCTGGGCTTTTCAGATGGGATACGAGTATTATTCTGGGCGAAACAGAAATTATTACTTAAGTAAATAGCAGATATTACAAATAAAAGTAAGCGGTATTTCATATTCAATATTAAAAACTGTTATTTCCCTGGACTTTATTAAAATAAATTATTTCATCTGTCTAAACTATAAACTTCATACAAAAAATAAATCTACCGGGACAGATTTTTTTTAACCTTTTTAATGAAATAATTCACATTTAACGGAATATAGCAGGGATACTCACACGTTGAACCTGATATGTAAAATATTACCATCGGTAACTATGTAGTTCTTTCCTTCAACAGCAAGCTCCCTTTCTCCCTGCAGGCATGATCTGAGCCCAACTCTACAAAATCTTCATATTCAATGACTTCAGCACGTATAAAACCCCGTTCCATGTCACTATGTACAATTCCAGCTGCCTGCTGTGCTGTGGTTCCTTTTTTAATAGTCCATGCCCTTATTTCATTTTGATTCATAGTAAAGAAGGAAATTAAGTTTAACAGAGAATATGACGATCGAATCAAACGGTTAACACCTGGTTCATTTAAGCCTGCCTCATTTAGAAATTCCATTCTGTCTTTTTCATCCTCAAATTCTGAGATTTCCGCTTCGAGCTGGCCTGCAACGGTAATTATTTCCGTATTTTGATCCTTCAGAGCTTCCTTTACCTGGTCCACATATTTATTACCATCTACTGCAGCTTTATCATTTACATTGCAAACATACATGACCGGTTTGATTGTCAGCAGGAATAAATCCTCAATATATTTTCTTTCTGATTCGTCAACTTCAAGGCTCCTTATATTTTTAAAAGAATCAAGATGGGCTTTAACTTTATTCAGAATTTCGACTGCATGTACAGAGTCCTTATCTCCTGATTTGGCAGCATGGCTGATTTGTTCTATTTTTTTTTCTACTGATTCCAGGTCTTTTAACTGTAATTCAAAATCAATAGTCTCTATATCTCTGACCGGATCCACTGAACCGTCGATATGTGGCAACTTTTCATCATCAAAACAACGAAGCACATGTATTAGTGCATCTGTATTTCTGATATCTCCCAGAAACTTGTTACCAACACCTTCACCCTTGTTAGATCCTTTTGTTAAACCTGGAATGTCAACTATTTCAACTGTTGCCTGTATGATTTTTCCAACCGGATGGAGTTTAGCCAGTTCATTTAACCTGGGATCAGGCACATTAATAACACTAAGATTTGATTTACTGGAGCCAAAGGCATAAGTTGTAGTCTCTACCTTGATATTTGACATACAATTAAAAATAGTTGTTTTACCGACATTCGCAATCCCAATAATTCCACATTTTAGTGCCATTGTATATTATCTTTTAACTGTATAAAAATACATTTAGTAACAGATTTGAAAATTACAGTAATTCCATTAAATATAAAAGACCTTTAAGGATTTTGAATGAACCTGAAATAAGGATATATTTATCAATAATAAACTGCGATTTTTGTTTTTTTTAAGTTTGCTATTAGTAAATTTATTGCAAATCCGGGATTGTTACAAACTAAAAGAATTTCATAAATATGACAAAGGTCAGGTTCATACATACGGCGGACCTCCATCTTGATACGCCTTTTAAAGGCCTTGCCAGCTGGAACAAGGATTTGGCCGACAAGTTAAAAGATGCTACATTCAAAAGTTTCAGAAAAATAGTCGACTTATGCCATAAGGAAAATGTTGATTTCCTTATAATATCAGGTGACATTTTTGAAAGTGAAAATAAAAGCCTGGCCGCACAGTTGAAATTTATATCCGAATTAAAAAGATTATCTGATAGTGGTATTCATGCATACTTTGTCTGCGGTAATCATGATCCTTTAAATTCATGGCTGGACACAACTCAGCTTCCTGAAAATGTTAATCGCTTTGGTTCATCGAAAATTGAAAAATTTACATATAGTAAGAATAAAAAGCCGGTTGCTGACATCCATGGTATTAGCTTTCAGGAAAAAGTCGTTAAAGATAATCTGGCTCTTAAATATAAGCTGGCAAATAATCCGGCCCCTGTTTCTATTGCAGTCTTGCATGGAACAACAGGCATGGCAGGTCCGCATGAAAATTACGCACCCTTTAAAGTTGCAAATGTATTAAACAGGGGATTTAATTACTGGGCACTGGGCCATATTCATAAAAGGCAAATAATTAATGAATCTAATCCGGTAATAATATATCCAGGAAATCCACAGGGGAGAGATTTTGGTGAAACAGGGGCAAAAGGTTGTTACCTGGTTGAAATTGATACAAACAGTAAAGTGAACCTTACATTTGTACCCGTACATATTATAAGGTTTGAAGAGATTGAAGTTGAATTAAAGGACGAAGATAAAATTGACAGGCTCCCCGAAAAAATAGAGCGCAGTAAAAATAATATTAAAGATTTTGATGATAACGCCAGCTATATATTAAGAGTCAAACTGACAGGGAGAACATCTTTACATGCCCATCTTAATAAGCCAGGAGAAATTGATTTACTGCAGGAGCATTTCAACGAGGGGCAAGCGGATCAGAGAAATTTTACCTGGATTGACCGTATTGAACTGGACATCAGCCCTGTTATTGATCTTTCACAGATTGAGAAAGGAAATGATTTTACTGCTGAGATAATAAAAGCTTTTTATGAATATGAAGAAGATTCAAACAAGGTGACAGAACTTATTAAGGATATAGATGAAGATTTAATAAGTTATCAAATTAAGAATGAAATAAATGAACTTACACAATACGAACTAAAAGCAGTTCTTCAAAAAGCAAAGTGGAAACTCATGGATCTGCTTATAAGAGAAATATGATAATAAAAGAGATACATATTGACGGATTTGGTATTTTCAACAATTTTTCAATAACCAGCCTGAAGGAAGGGATTAACATAATTCTGGGAAATAACGAAGCTGGAAAATCAACTTTATTGAATTTTTTAAGATATACCCTCTTCGGATATCCAAAATCTGTCGATCAAAGGATGGCCCCTTTAAACGGGGGAGAACACAGGGGCAGAATAATAGCTTTGCTATCTGATAAAAAACATATAACTTTTGAAAGGACAGCAGGGAGCAGCGGAGGCAGTATTAAGCTTATGTATGACGGTAAATCAACGGAAGATCAGATAATATGGAGTCAATTACTGGGAAATGCAACAAAAGAAATTTTTGAGAATGTTTATGCCTTTTCACTGGATGAATTGACCAGCTGGGAAAAACTATCAGCATCAGGAGTTGAAGACAAAATATTCAGTGTAGGGCTGGGATTGGGTAATATTTCGATCAGCGATGTGGAGGGAAATATCCGGAAACAAACTGATGAGATTTATACTCAAAGAGGGAGTAAACAAGTCATCCCTTCGATAATAAAAGAAATAAATGCAAAGAAGACCCGTATCCTCGAAATACAGGATAATCTGCCCAGATACCAGGAATTAAAATTTTATATTAAAGAGCTTGAAGCAAATATTAACAATATTAAGGTACAATTAAAAAAGGATGAGTCTGAAAGCGACAGACTTGCCAACTATCTGAAATGTTATGACAGTTTTATTCATATAATGAACTATGACAGAGAGTTAAAATCACTGCCTGAGTTGCATGAATATCCAGGGGGTGGTGTTGAACATCTGAGGGATCTTGAAAGAGAAGAGCTAGAGCTCAATGAGAAAATTAACGGATTAATAAATGGGATTAAAGAAGAAAAGGGAATTAAAGAACTGGAAGAAGAACTGGACAATGCTTCATTTAATTCAGCGATATTAGGGAGTGAAGATAAGGTGGAATACCTCAGGACAAACCTTGAAAAATACACGCAGGCTAAAAGGGACAGAACAGATGATGATTTAAGGATTGAAGATCTGAACAAATCTATAGAACATGAATTATTTAATATCAGCTCCGGCTGGACAGAAGAATTTGTAACAGATTTTTCTGATATGATATCTCATAATGACAGCATTACTGATTTCAAGAGAAGATTTAATGAGCTGAAAGACAGTAAAATAAAGCTTGTAGGACAGAGTAATATAATACAAACAAAAGTCAATCCAGTAAATACAACCAATCTGTTTGTTTTAATTTCAATTATTTTCTTTATTGGCTCATTGACTGCTTTGTATTATTCACTATATGTTTTCAGCACATCATTGCTTTTAATTGCTCTATTGAATTTCTTTGGCAGAAAACTTCTTATAAAGGACAAATATTCAGGAAATATTGAACATCAATTATCAGAAGTTAAAGCTAAGGAAGAAAAATTGAAGGGTGCTTATGAATCATATTTAAGTAGCTTAAATCTTGACATATCTCTGACAACAGATTCGGTACTTGAAATATTCAGGACAATCAAGGAAGTGAAAAGGTTAATAAGCGACCGGAATGTACTTAAAAGAAAACAGAAGGAGCAAAGAATACCTTTTATAAATAAGTTTGAGCAGGAGATAATATCCCTGCAAAACCTTGCGGATATTAAGAAACCGGCAGATAATAAAGAAGTATTTGTAAATCAGTTATTGAATGAATTTGACACGGCTAAGGAGCAGTTTGATAACAGGGAAGCTTTACTGAACAAGTTAAATATCAGGCAGAAGGAACTGGAAAGTACAGAAATAAGACTGAAAAAAGTCAAAAGTGAAATAACTGCATTATTCAAGTCCATTAAAGCAAAGGACAGGGAAGATTTTAAGAAAAAGTATGAGGAAAATAATAAAGTAAAAGAGCTTATTGAAAACCGGAAAAATGCAGCTGTAAATATTGAAACTGTTATCGGATTAAATAAATCTGATGAAGTGATTAAATTTCTTAAGACCAGGAATAAGGAAGATATTGAGAAGGAAAAGAGCGAACTGGATGAAGGAATTAAAACGAATAGTGTAGAACTTGACAGTAAAAATACAGAACTGGGGGAAAAGAAAAACGAAGTAAGGCAAATCGAAGGGGAATCTGAACTGGCAGAAATTATGACCGGCCTTGAATCTGACAGGCAGAAGTTGCATAATGCTTATAAAAACTGGATAACCGGAAAAATAGCAATAAACCTTCTGGAAGATGTAAAGGGCAAATACGAAAAAGAAAAACAGCCTGAAGTAATTAAAAACTCAAATACATATTTTAAGAAAATTACGGGAGAAAGATATAAAAGAATAAAAGTATCCATGGATGAAAAGGAAGTATCTGTTTTTGATGCCAGGGAAGCTTCAAAGAAGATAGAACATCTTAGCAGGGGAACAAGGGAGCAGCTGCTGATGAGTTTAAGGCTTGGATTCATAGAAGAATATGAAAGAAAAGCTGAGCCATTGCCAGTGATAGTCGATGAAGTTCTTGTAAATTTTGATCCGGACAGGGCTAAAAAAACTGCCGGAATTCTTGAAGAATTTAGCAAAAAAAGACAAATTCTTATTTTTACATGCCACCCCGAAACAAGCGGGTATTTCCATGCAACAGGCATAAATAAGATTAACATAAAAGAAGGCAGATAGCTGGAAGGATTGATACCACCGTATCAGTAATTTGCAATCTTGTCTTTTAATGCAGATATTTTATCAAAAACACTTTTGAAGAACTTATATCTTTGTTTTTCTCCTACTCCGCTTATTAAAATTGATTTTTTAATAATATTATTTAGCCATCTGTCAGTTTCTTCATTAAATGAAACATTGGAAGTAACCAGCTTATTAAATGTCTGATTACTTAAATAGACCGTTTTAAAATTGTCAACTCTAACCTGTATACAGTGAGTCGCTACCTGAATTTCGCTAAAATATACCTCAAAATTGTCTTTTTTCTTAACAGTCTGTTCTTCATCCGGGATTTTTGAACATTTCTCTGCCATCTGTCTTATTAATGCAAATTGTTGTTCTACTTCATCACACAATTGTAATGCATCATCCTTTGATGAAAATTCACCTGAATCCCAATAATAGCTTATCTGTTTTAAAATACTGTTGTGTATCAGGTCAGTCCATATTTCTGTTGAAGGTAAGGAACAATAAATTTTGTAAATTTCCATACCTAAATTGTTAAGTTCCTCATTTATGAATTTGCATGAAAACTTTAAAGGCTGATATGCCGGATAATTTGATACAGACTTTAGCCAGTAAAAGGATTTGAATGTATTAATTACAGGAAATCTGAAATTATGAAAAAAGGGCATGTCAATAGCAGCATAAGTTACATGTACATCTTCTTTTGTCTGTAGCACTTTAAGATCATTTCTTATTGATATAAGATGTTCTTTAAAATCATTTTCTCCTCTGATTCGATGGAATTTAAATGCTACGGTAGTTAAATCATCGCTGCCACAAATTGAATCAAAAGATATATTAAATTTTGTACATATTTGCTGTACCTCTTCAATAGTAAGTAAAGTTTCTCCTCTTAGTCGCCGGTAAACACTATCGGAGCTTAAACCCAGCAATTCAGACAATTCAAAAACAAGAGAGTATTTATCAGGTATAAGATCCTGTACAATATTTAGTAAATGCTGCTGGACAGACTTGATTTGAGGCCCCATATATAAATATTAAACATAACACAATTAACAACCCCAAATACGATTCTTACCCTATCTTATATAATACACAAATATATGATTTTATTGGAAATAAATTGGTGAGGTTCGTTTCATAAATTAAACTGCTTTTTTATTTTTGCAGGATATAATAACAATAACATAAACTAATTATGAACAAAGCGGTAATAGACAAAGCATCTGACAATATTAGAATACTTTCGGCAGCAATGGTTGAAAAAGCCGGCTCGGGACACCCCGGGGGTGCCATGGGAGGAGCTGATTTTATTAATATTCTATACTCCGAATTTCTTAACTGGGATCCGAACGATATGGAATGGAAAAACAGGGACAGGTTCTTTCTTGATCCGGGTCATATGTCACCAATGTTATATTCAATACTTGCTCTTACAAAGAATTATTCAATAGACGACATTAAAAATTTCAGGCAGTGGGGTAGTCCAACACCAGGTCATCCTGAACTGGAAGTTAAAAGAGGGGTAGAGAATACATCCGGCCCTCTTGGCCAGGGACATGCTATGGCTGTTGGTGCAGCGATAGCCGAGAGGTTTCTTACAGCCCGTTTTGGCGAATGGATGGCACATAAAACTTATGCATTTATTTCAGACGGAGGTATACAGGAAGAAATTTCGCAGGCAACCGGACGTATAGCCGGTTTTCTGGGCTTAAACAATTTCATTATGTTTTATGACTCTAACGACATTCAGTTATCAACCGAAACAAATGTTGTATCTAATGAAGATACCGCAAAAAAATATGAAGCATGGGGGTGGAAGGTAATTACCATAAACGGAAATGATCAGGAAGAAATAAGGCAGGCTCTTAATGAAGCCTGTAAAGAGAAAGAGAAACCTGTATTGATAATCGGCAAAACAGTAATGGGAAAGGGTGCTGTTACAGAGGATGGTAAAAGCTTTGAAAGACAAACATCTACTCACGGGATGCCATTATCCAAGGCAGGAGGATCAATTGAAAACTCAATAAAAAACCTTGGTGGTGATCCTGATAATCCATTTAAAATATTTCCTGAAGTTGAGGATTATTATGCCAGGGTAATTATTAACAAGGCAGATGCTGCAAAAGCAAAGAAGGAGGAAGAAAAGAAATGGGCTGAAAAAAATCCCGACCTGGCCAGGAAGCTTAATTACTTTTTCTCAGGTAAAGCACCTGAAATTGATTTTAGTAGTATTCCACAGAAAGATAATATAGCTACAAGAGCTGCATCAGGTGCAGTGCTTGAATACCTTGCACAGCATGTTGAAAATATGATCGTAGCATCAGCTGACTTATCCAACAGTGATAAAACCGATGGATTCCTGAAACATACCAGGCCATTCAAAAAAGGTGACTTCTCAGGAGCATTTTTACAGGCCGGAGTATCTGAGTTAACAATGGCAGCCATCTCTAATGGTATTGCATTACATGGCGGAGTTATTCCTGCCTGTGGAACCTTTCTGGTGTTCTCTGATTATATGAAACCGGCATTAAGATTAGCAGCCTTAATGGGATTACCTGTCAGGTTCATATGGACACATGATGCTTTCCGTGTAGGAGAGGACGGCCCTACACATCAGCCTGTTGAACAGGAAGCACAGGTAAGATTACTGGAACAATTAAGAAATCATAAGGGTGAGAATAGTATGCTTGTTCTCAGGCCGGCTGATGTGCACGAAACAACTATTTCGTGGAAAATGGCACTTGAAAATACCAGAACACCTTCAGCATTGCTTTTATCAAGGCAGAATATAAATAATCTGCCGGCAACACCCGGCTCGAACAGATTTAAGGATGCCATGCAAGCCCGGAAAGGAGCTTATATTGTACAGGAAGCAAATGGTAAACCTGACATTGTACTGGTTGCAAATGGTTCCGAAGTTTCAACCCTGGTAGATGGTGCGGAGAGACTCAGGAAAGAAAAAGGTCTTAAAGTACAGGTTGTTTCAGCTCCGTCAGAAGGACTATTCAGAAAACAGGATAAAGCTTATCAGGATAAAGTATTACCGCCCGATATCCCTACACTTGGTCTCACAGCCGGACTGCCGGTTACGCTTATGGGCCTGGCAGGACCTAAGGGTAAAGTCATTGGACTTGAGCATTTCGGCTACTCAGCCCCTTATAAAGTACTTGACGAGAAATTCGGCTTTACTGCAGAAAATGTTTATAATAAAGCAATTGAATTTCTCTCCTGATTAAATCGGACTTTTAATGACGTCCATAAAGGGGCAGGTTCTTTTTACCAGAAAAGTTCCTGCCCCTTTTATATTTTACTCCGTTTAAACATAATAATTCACACTTATAAATAGTTGTTAAGAAATGAGGATAATTTTAGTTATTATTCTTTTAATTTTATTTTAAATTTATTGGTATTAAAATCAAGTTATGTGTTCAGTAAGTATTAACCTGAATAAACTGAAATCTGGTATTGGAATGATATGTTTGCTTTTATTCTTTAATTCCTATAGTCAGAATATACCCAAATATGAGCCACCTGATACAAGAATCCTGTTTGTTTTTGATGCCTCACAAAGCATGGCAGGATATTGGGAAAAGAACCGTAAAATAGATATTGCCCGTAAAACCTTGATAAGTATTATTGACAGCCTTGAAGACCTGACAAATGTATCTATGGCACTACGTTTATACGGGCACCAAAGTCCGGTCCCCCCTCAAAATTGCAATGATACCCGTCTTGAAGTGCCATTCGGAAAAAATAATTCATCCAGGATAAGGCAGGAATTAAGATTTATAGTTCCCAAAGGTACAACACCAATAGCTTATGCACTTAAGATGGGAGCAAAAGATTTCCCTGCTGATTGTGATAACTGCCGCAACATAATAATATTAATAACAGATGGTATTGAAGCTTGTGAGGGTGATCCGTGCGCCGAATCATACGAACTGCAGAAAAGCGGTATCGTGTTAAAACCTTTTGTAATAGGAATTGGTATTGATGAAGGATTTAAAGAGACCTTTGACTGTATTGGTCATTATTATAACGCAGCAAGGGAAGAGAAGTTTGACGAAGTAATGGAAGTAGTAATTTCACAGGCTTTGAACGCTACATCTGCACAGGTAAATCTACTGGATATTCATGGTAATCCTACTGAAACAAATGTAAATATGACGTTCTTTGATAGTTTTTCCGGCAGGATAATATATAATTTTATTCATACTATTAACCACAAAGGTAATCCGGATACTCTCATTATGGATCATCTGCTGACATATAAATTAAGAGTACATACAATTCCGCCGGTTGATGTTGATAATATAAAATTAACTGTTGGCAAACATACAATTATAGGAGCCAGTACACCTCAGGGTACACTGGTACTTAAAACAAAAGATGGACATCAGTACCGCGATTTACTGTATATTGTCAGGAAAACAGGAAGTAAAAACACTCTTAATATGCAGTATATGTACAAAGAAGAAAAGTATCTTGTAGGAGAGTATGATATTGAGGTTCCTGTATTACCCAGAATTTTTTTAAATAATGTTGAAATAAAACAGAGTCATATTACAACCATTGAGATTCCCAGGCCGGGAATTTTAACACTTATAAAGGCTGCAACCGGTTATGGGAGTATTTATCACAGAATAAGTAATAAACAGGAAGAATGGGTATGCAATATTGACAGTAAGGTTAAGCATGAATCTTTATTACTGCAGCCAGGTAAATACAGGGTCACTTTCAGGGCTCAGAATGCCAAACTTACGATATATACTGTCAATAAAACTTTCGAAATTAAATCAGGCGGCTCAGTAGCAGTACAACTATATTAGAATACTACTACTCTATCTTCGCAACATTCAGGTTGCCTGAGGGAGAGATACATTTCTATAATCATTTTCTTACAAAGAGAGCCTTAATTAAATGTGACATCATTTTAGGATTCTCTTTTAGCCTCCTTGTAGAATAATTAAACCAGTCTTTGCCATAAGGGATATACACTCTCATTGTATGCCCGGAGTCTGTAATAGACTTTCTTAATTCAGGAGTAACGCCATATAACATCTGGAACTCATACCCTGACCTGGGGATATTATACCTGGTAATCAGGTCAAGAGAGCCATCAATAAGCTCTTTATCATGAGTAGCAATTGCAGCATAAAAGCTATTCTGAAACATATATTCCAGTACCTCCAGGAAATTATGGTTTATCTCATCATGTCTTATATATGCTATCTCTTCAGGTTCAATATAAATACCTTTGCATAACCTGATATTCACAGGAGTATTATTTGTGTTGTATTCCTTCAACATTTTCATATCATCAAGGGTTCTTCTTAAATACGACTGAAATACCAGTCCGATATTATCAGGAAACAAAGTGTAGAGTTTTTTAAACAGATCGATTTCAAGATCAGTGCAGTTTGAATCCTCCATATCAATTCTGACAAAATAATTTTTACCTGCTGCTTTCTTGACTATATCGTAAATTCTTTGGTAGCACTTCTGGGCATCAGTTAAGAGTCCGAACATCGTTGGTTTAAGTGAAAATGTTGTATCAAGATTATTCCTGGCAGCTTCTTCCACAATCTTTAGATATTCGCTTTTATAATATTCAATCTTTTCAGCTTTAGTCTGATATTCACCTAGTAAATCAATGCTTGCTTTAATACCTTTCTTATTAAATTCCTTTGAGGCAAATAATGCGTCATCTAACTTTTCTCCTGCTATATACCGTCTGGAGAAGATCCAGATAAATCTTTTGGGTAACAATGGTAATATACCTGCTATTGCTTTATTTAGGAACATTAGGTTAATATAAAAACTTGTATCCGGTTAAATTATTATAAATAATAAAAGATACAAAATATCATAATAAAAAAAAAGACGGACTTATTATGCCCGTCTTTAATCATATATAATTCTCAACAAATCAGAAGATAATAACCTTGCTGATATGTATAAGCTCACTATTGGAAATCTTTATATAGTATATTCCCTTTGAATACCCTGAAATATTGATTATTTCATTATAGAACCTGTCTGAATGCAGTTTGCTGTTATAAACAACCTGCCCATGCGAATTGATAATCTCAAGTTTCAGGTCATTAAATTCTTCCAGGTCAAATTCCAGATTGATTATGTCATTTGTCGGATTCGGATAGATGTTGACCATTAATTCCTTACCTGTAAAATTCTGTATGTAAGACCCTATATTCACTCTGACTGTCTTAATTGTCTGACAGCTATTATTACCGGTTACAGTAACTGTATAAATCCCATCTTCTGTTACTGTATAAATAGAATCTGTTGAACTGTCCTGCCATAAATATGAGGGATGACCTCCTCCGGCATGTAAATCATGAGGAAGTGTTACCTGCAGGAAGCCATTAACATCACCGAAATCAACTATCGGACTTTGTATGATATCTAAGTTTAAAGTCGTTGTATCATTTTCCGGTACAAGATCCTGCGCAAGTATAGAGTAAATAGTAAATACTTTGCTGCCTGTTTC
>CP070654.1:64212-83890 GCA_020354785.1 Bacteroidales bacterium | reverse complement strand
TGATAAATTATGTTAAAGCAAATGCAGGAGCGATAGGTTACATATCTTCCGGGATCGAAGTATCCGGGGTAAAAGTAATTAGTGTACGATAAATAAAGATTAATGTGAACACTGAAGAGTATTGTATTTTTCAGTGTTCACTTTAATAAAATTTTTGGAGGATTTTATCATGTTCAGAAATTTAAAGATAAGATACAAGATTTTAATTCTGCAGGCAATATTTGTTTTGGCATTTATTGTTGTTTTATTGGTGTTTATTGTTTCCAATAGAAACAACAGGCGGATCTCTCAACAAATAGAACAAGGCTATTTCCCTTATGTTGAACTGTGTAACAATCTGGAAGAAAGCCTGACCAAAATCCAGCGTGAGATGCAGGATGCTGTGGCATCTTCAAATTTAGAAAAACTTAATGATACAGAAGAGTTATCGGAAAGTTTCATCGATTACATCGATAAAGCAAAATCAAATAACAGAATTGAAGATGCAAGTACATTAGATAATGTAAAGACTTCTTTTGAAGAATATTATAATCATGCAAATGTGACAGTGAATCATTTGATCACAGATGAAGGGGCATTTTCAAATCTCGGTGAAGAATTGAGTATCATGGTTGGCAGGTATAATGCTTTGAATGAAACATTAAAACTCGCTTCAGAGGAAAGTAAAAATGAAATATCCAATGCATTTTCTTCACAGAACATAAATCAGAACCAGTCAACAAAAATTATTATTAGCGTAATATTTATTAGCTTGTTACTGGTAATAACTATATCTGTTATTATTTCAAGAGGAATTACAACTTCAATATCAAAAGGGGTAGAATTTGCTGAGAAAGTATCAGATGGAGATCTTTCAGCAACAGTAAATATTAACCAAAACGATGAGATTGGAAAATTGGCAGAAGCTTTGAAAAACATGATTGTAAAATTGAAGGAGATTGTTGTGCATATCAAAGATAGTTCGACCAACATTACAAATACCAGCCAGCATATAAAAAGCAATTCGCAGCAACTCTCCCAAAGTGCCAATCAACAGGCTGCTTCAGTTGAAGAAGTATCTTCAACAATAGAAGAAATGGCATCCAATATTCAACAAAACACTGATAATGCCCAGCAAACAGAAAAAATATCTAATGTTGCTCAATCGGGCATTAATGAGGTCGCAGAAAGTTCTAAAAAAGCAATGGAAGCAAACAAAGATATTGTTGATAAAATAACTATTATTAATGATATAGCATTCCAGACTAATATTCTGGCGTTAAATGCTGCCGTTGAAGCTGCCAGAGCTGGTGAACACGGAAAAGGATTTGCCGTAGTTGCTGCAGAGGTAAGAAAACTGGCAGAGAACAGTAAGGTGGCCGCGGAAGAAATTGTAGGGCTTGCGGAAAACAGCCTTAAACTGGCAGAAGGTGCCGGTCAAAAAATGGCTGAGATATTACCGGAAGTTGAAAAAACAACAAAACTGGTACAGGAAATAACAGCAGCCAGCCTTGAACAAAATAGTGGTGCCAGCCAGGTTAATAATGCAATTCAACAATTAAATAATGTTACACAGCAAAATTCTGCAGCGAGCGAAGAACTAGCTGCAAGCGCAGAAGATATGGCGGGCCAGGCCGAACAACTAAATAATACTGTTTTGTTTTTCAATGTTGGATCTAATGGCGATCGAAATGAGAAATCTTATTCAAACAGATACATGTCGGACAGAAATAGTGATATAAAAGAAACAAATAGCCTTCTTAAAAACTCTGACAAGGATAGTGAAAAGCAAAAAAGGGTTTCTGAAAAGAAACAGAATAAAACCTCTGCAGAAGGTGTAGTAATTGACATGGAACAGGGAGATGAAAAGGATGGAGATTATGAGAACTATTAAAGGCAAAGACAATGAATAGTACAGAACAAGCTAGAATAAATTCTTATTTATCATTTAAACTTGGTAATGAAGAATATGCAGCTCATGTAAGTAAAGTACTAAATATTCTTGAAATGACAAGAATAACAAAGGTGCCTAAAGCGCCGGAATACATGAAAGGAGTAATCAACCTGAGGGGGATGGTTCTGCCTGTAATTGATACCAGGATTAAATTTGAAATGCCTGAGGCTGAATATACTGACAAAACCTGCATTGTTGTTATGGATTTGGAAATTGAGGGTGAATTAGTACATGTAGGCGCCCTGGTGGATGAAGTAGTAGCAGTACTGGAAATAGATGAAAATCAAATAGAACCACCCCCCAATATTGGGAAAACATACCGATCAGATTTCATTTCAGGAGTGGCCAAAGTAAATGATAATTTTATTATGATCCTTGATATGATTAAAATATTCTCTACCGGGGAAATTGCAAACCTGAAAAATACGGTTGGTAAAGCATTAGAAAAGGATGAGGTCACTGTAGAAGAATCTGTTAAGTAAACCATTTCAGTTTATAGTTTAGTTTAATCTGTTGCGAGACTTTTGTAGTTTTTAAAAAAGTAAAAATGACTAAAAATATATTAAAGGATATCCTGAATGATAAAGTATTGGATAGAGAATACCTTAATGAGATAATATCAATATTTGATGAAATAAATAAGGGTATAATTCAGCTGCATAGATGTGCTGCAGATGATTTTACATTGATGCGGAACCAGTTCAGAGAATATAACCGAAAGGCCACAAAAATATCGGAAAATGCAAAAAGCGCTTTTGAATTGCTTAATCCTGGTAATAACTCAACTGGTTTCATCAGTCAAATAGAAGACTATTATACTCATCTGGGAAACTACTATAGTAAATTTATAACTAAAATAGAATCGATTGAAAGATTCATATATGATCTACGCGGGAATATTGAAAAGATGCTGATCCCGGGTAAGAATCTAAATCAACATATTAGTTCTTTAAATATAGTATTGGCAAATTTAAAAATATATGGTCAATTAAGTCCGGATAAAGGCTCTTCGATAAGTGATCCTGATCTGATATTTAATCCAATAAGAGAATTTTATACCCTCTTTGATGAAGGTACAATATCCATAATGGATTCCTTAAATATTACAAAGAAGAAGATCAAATCAATAGAATTATCCTATTTTGATCAACTGGACAAAGTCTTGGATAATATCAGAATATGTAAGGAACAATTTCTGGCAAAGCACAGGGCCGTGTCACTGAAAATTCCGGAGTTATCAGGTAACATCCAGGAAAATATTGGTAACTCAAATAAAATTATTATTGAATTACAATATCATGATATAATACGCCAAAAAATTGAGCATATACAGGAGGCACATGCTAATATAATTCAACAACTCACACGGTATCGGGAAAATGATGATAAAATAACAAAAAAAGACATAGTAAAGTATTTGATACAAGTGGGTGATATCGCCAGAATACAAGCCTCGCAGCTGCTGAATGTGAATAAAGAGTATGAGATGGCTATGGATAATATAAGTGAGGAATTGTTGTCATTTAGTGATAATATGATATTAATTGTTGATTTATGTAACAAATTCTCCATGAATAATAACGAACCATCTTTTTGCAAAATTGAGGACATGATAAGTACTAATTACCATCTGAGAAAAAAACTAAACGATGCAAATCTGCAGGTGGATGAGCAATATTTAAAACTGAGTGATGAACTTGAATCAATTGATAATAATTTCAAAAAGATAGACGAATTAACAAAACAACTGGAATCTTCATTTAATGCTGCTCTTAATAAAGACTCTAATGTTAATAAACCGAAAGAAAGCTCAAAGACACAGTCTGAAGGATTATTTGATGATATTAAATCAACTACAACTTATTTAAGTGAACAGATTAATAAGATATCTGCTGTTAAAATGAAAACAGATAACCACCTGGTAAATGAATGTAATAAGGAAGAACAGAATAAATTGCTGAGCATCCTTTCACAGTTTGAGCAGGAATTCTTACCGGCCATTAAGGAAAAGAAAGAGACTATAAGTTCTATTTTTAAGGAGAACGGTGAGTATACCAGAAATATAACCGACAAAATGCTCACAGCAATAAGATCTGTAAAATATTATGACTTTTTCGATGAGCTGGCAAAAAAGATAATAACAAAATTAACCCAAACAAGCGAAACATTTTATATCAGTGAATCAGAAGCCAGCCGCCATAGCATTGAAAATATTAAAAAGAAATATACTATGAAAAGCGAAAGGGAAATTCATGATAACACAATGAAGCATGGTGAGGGTGATATAGAACTTTTTGAGGATAACAATAAACATGAACCGGATACGACAAATTACGCAGAATTATTTTAATAGAATAAGAAATGATAAAGAAAACAAAATCAAAATCCAAAGTTAAATCCGAATGTAATAAGACAGAAAGTCAGATCAATGAAATGAAACTTGAAAACATGATGACCATTGATAAATCACAGGCATTTAAAGAGAGAATTATAGATGCTTATAAAAGGAACAAGCATATTAAGCTTTTATTTAAAGAATGTGTGGCGCCCGACCTTTCTGCAATACAACTTTTATATTCATTATACAGAACAGCAAAGAAGGAAAATAAAACAGTCTTAATTGATTTACATATAAGTAAGGAACAAAAGGAACTGTTTAAAAACACAGGTATTTATAATAAGTATTTTACCGGCGAAATCGAAAATAAATTAATACTTAGTAATAAAAGCTAATTAAAAATCAAACTGTTATGACAAAAAAAATACTCATTGTTGATGACTCTGAAAGTATACGGGATGTTGTCAACTATACTCTGGAAACTAACGGTCACAATGTACTGGTCGGTATAGACGGAAAAGATGCCATGAAACATCTTAATGGTCAGCATATTGATCTGATAATTACTGATTTGTACATGCCTAATATGGATGGAATTTCATTAATTAAACATATCAGACAGAATGAAAGTTATAAACGAACGCCTATTCTTTTCCTTACTACGGAATCACAGCAGGATAAAAAAATGGAGGCTAAAAGTGCAGGAGCTACAGGCTGGATTGTTAAACCCTTTATTCCTGAGAATCTTATATCTGTAATTAATAAAGTGTTAAGGTAATGGATAAATTCAGGAAAAAATTTCTTGAAGAAGCAAGTGAGCATATTCATATTATAGAAGAATCTTTACTTGAGCTGGAAAAGAATCCCGACAATCCTGAGTTAATAGAGAAAACATTCCGGGCTATGCACACTCTTAAAGGCGGAGGTGCTATGTTTGGATTAGACGAAATAAGCAAGTTAACACATAATCTTGAAACCATTTATGACCATATAAGGAATGACAGAACCATACTTTCTGATGACATAATGAGTACATCTTATGAGGCGGTTGATCAACTTAAAATCCTGCTTAATGAGAATGATAACTCAGATGAAGAAGTGAGTACTAAGCAGAAGGAACTGCTCAACAAAATTGAACAACTAAACAATTATATCTCTAATAATATAAACCTTCCAAATGGTACATCAGGACACCCTGAAAACAAAATAACAGGACAAGTATTTAAAACCTACTATGTTTACTTCAAGCCTGAACCAAATATTTTTGATAATGGGACAAATCCGTTATATATTATAGATGAACTTGTTACCCTGGGTGAATATATTGTTGTTCCGAGATTAAATCATATACCTGAATTACCTGACATTAATCCAGGCGTCTGTTACATATACTGGGAAGTGTTCATTGCGACAGCCAGCAGTATAGAGGAACTAAGGAATGTATTTATGTTTGTTGCAGATGACAGTGAACTGGAAATCAGCGAAATAGCAGAAACAAATTTGATTAATAATAAAGAATTTCTTAAAGAAATATCCGGGCAGTCACAGACTGCAGAAAAAATCAGTATTCAGGAATTAAGTCATTTTAAAAGATCTTATGCGAATGGACATAGAAAAAATGCAAGTAAAGAAGAAAATTCCCTGCTGAACCAGAAATTAAAAGAAACTAAAATATCAAGCATCCGGGTGGATTCTGAAAAGATAGATCAGTTTATGAACCTTGTGAGCGAACTGGTAACTACTCAGGCGAGTCTTACTTTGTTCTCAACCAAAGAACACTTTCAGGAATTAAATCAGATAAGTGAGAATATGCAGAAACTTACCCGTGATCTCCGTGACCTTGCATTTAATATAGCTCTTATACCTATTGATCATGTAATAACACGATTTCAGCGGCTGGTAAGAGATCTTTCAAAAGAGTTGAATAAAGAAGTTGATTTTATAACTGAAGGAACAGATACTGAACTGGATAAGAATATTATTGAAAGCCTGACAGATCCTATACTTCATATTTTAAGAAATGCCGTTGATCATGGTATTGAAATGTCTGAGAAAAGAAAACAACTTAATAAGCCGGAAAAAGGAAAAATTTTATTCAAAGCCTATTATTCAGGTGCAAATGTTCACATACAGATTCAGGACGATGGTGCGGGTATGGATGCTGAAAAGATCAAACAAAAGGCCATAGATAAAAAAATCATAAATCCTAAAACCATTTTAAGCAAGAAGGAAATATTAGAACTTGCATTTATTCCAGGGTTATCAACGTCAAGGAATGTTACAGGAGTATCAGGAAGGGGCGTGGGTATGGATGTAGTAAACCGCAAAATTTCCGAGATAAGGGGTACAATAGAGATCGACTCTGATGTTAATGTTGGAACCACAATTAGTATCAAATTGCCTCTGACACTGTCAATTGTTGACGGTTTGCTGGTTAATGTGGACATGGAAAAGTATCTTATTCCTTTGACAAGTATCCAAAAGATCTATGCCATCCATCATAAACAGCTTGAGAATAACTTGCATAAATTAGTAGAACTGGATGAAAAATTAATGCCCTTCTTTTATATGCGTGAAGAATTTGGCATACCAGGTAACGGACTTAATGAAGAACATGCAGTAGTAATCAACTATGAAGGGAAAAAGGTGGCATTAATAGTAGATAATATTATTGGTGAATACCAGGCCGTGCTTAAATCACTCGGAAAACAATATAAAGACCAGGAAATGGTGTGCGGTGCTACTATATTAGGTGACGGCACTGTGGCTCTTGTAATGGATACAAATAATATGGTAAACAGTTTTGTTGATAATAATGCTTTTGCAGAAAACTAGAAGTATGGAAACCATAACTTGTGCAAAACCAACATTTTTAAAATTAGAACAGTTGACTGAAAGCCAATTTAATAAGTTGTCAAAATATATTTTCGAAAATTATGGTATTAAAATGCCGGAGGAGAAGAAAATTATATTACAATGCAGACTTCAAAAAAGATTAAGAGAACTACAAATAGACAGTTTTAAAGATTATATAGATTATGTTTTTAGTTCAGATGGTCAGTCTAAAGAAGTAAGCCATATGATAGATGTTGTAAGCACTAATAAAACTGATTTTTACAGGGAGGCTGATCATTTCAAATTACTTGCTGACAACGTATTATATGAACTGTCGTCCTGCCCTGAATTTCATGAACCGATGAAAATTTGGAGTGCGGGCTGTTCTAGTGGAGAGGAAGCATATACTATTGCTTTTACAATAGAGGAATTTCATGCCAAAAATCACTATTTTGACTATACAATTTATGGATCTGATATTTCATTCAGAATCATAAAACAAGCTATTGAGGCCATTTACAGGGAAGACAAGACGACAGCAATCCCAATGGAGATAAAAAGGAAATACTTGCTAAGAAGTAAGGATAGAAATAATCCAACTGTAAGAGTTAAGCCTAATATCAGAAATAAAATCATTTTTAGCAGGCAAAATCTAATGGAAGAAAAATACAGCATCCCTGATTATCTGGATATAATCTTCTGTAGAAATGTTCTTATATATTTTAACCGCCAAACACAGGAAAAAGTACTTAACAAGTTAATCAATAAACTTAAGGAGGGCGGGTATCTATTCCTGGGACATTCTGAATCAATTACCAGCATGGATCTGCCTCTTTCAAGGATTAAAACAACAGTATTTAAAAAGATATAATAATCTAAATTTTTTAGTCATGTATAAAATTTCCGATGATGAATTATTGCAAGAGTTAAAAATGAGGTTTCAGGAAAACAAAAAAGCTCTTGATGAACTACAGGTTTTAAATGAAGAACTTAAAACAGCTAACAAAAAGCTGGAGGAATCAGAGGCATTAAAGAGTCATTTTATTGCTAATATCGCAAATGAGATCCGGAATCCCCTGGCTTCTATACTTGGATTTGCCAGCAGCATTCTTTCGGCTGACGAGAAAGACTGGAGAGATATCATGCCCATGATTTCCCATATCTATTCAGAAGTCTTTTACCTTGACTTTCAGTTTAAAAATATATTCATTGCTGCTAAACTTGAAGCGGGCCAGATTGCTCCTGAAATATGCAAAATAGATATCCGTAGTATTTTACTTAATCTTATTGAATCATTCAAATACGAGGCAGAAATGAAAAACATTTCTATAGTTATTAATAATGGAGCGGACCGTAAAAACAGTATATATTTTAAAAGCGATTCTGAAAAACTAAAACTCATTCTTTCCAACCTGCTAAGCAATGCCATAAAATATAGTTATAAAGACAGCAAGATTGATATTAACTATAAAATAAAAGGTAAAAAAATGACAATATCAGTGCAGGATTATGGTGAGGGGATATCCAGAGCAAACCAGAAAATCATATTTGATAGGTTTAAGCGTGCCGATAGTGGTATTAACTCGTTAAATCGTGGACATGGTCTTGGCCTTTCAGTTAATAAAGCCCTGCTTGAAATTCTTGATGGAAAAATTGAAGTAAAAACAGAAATGAATAAAGGAACCATTTTTACTATTCTTTTACCTGAAGCAACCGCAGAAATTACGGGGATATCAGGAGATGATAATGAAGTAATTTTTAATACAAGTGAAGATGGGGATATATTTTAAATTCAGATTATGGAGAATGGCAGATATTTTCTATATCCTTCAACATTGCTGGTTTGCAAAAGACCTGCATGGATAACAACAATTCTTGGCTCGTGTGTTGCTGTTTGTCTGTATGATCCTGTAATGAAAATCGGTGGCATGAATCATTATATGCTTCCATACTGGAACGGAGAGGGTCTTGCATCACCAAAATACGGAAATATAGCCATTAATAAACTCATTAAGGAAATGGTAAAAAATGGAAGCAAAAGATTGAATTTAGTAGCTAAAATATTTGGAGGGGCCAATGTATCACAGGTTAATCATTCTATTTATTATATCAATAAGCGGAACATCTCCGTATCTGTTAACCTGTTAAAAGAATATTCAATACCAATTGTCAATTCATCAACAGGAGGGAACAAGGGCAGAAGAATACAGTTTTGCACTGAAACGGGTAAAGTACTGCAAAAGTTTATTAAATAATTTTTTAATAAATATGTGATGAATAACAAAATTCGTGTACTTGTTGTTGACGATTCGGCTGTAGTAAGGCAAACACTGGCTCATATTCTTGATTCCGATAGAAATATAAAGGTTATTGGTACGGCAACAGATCCATATTTTGCAGTAAAAAAAATGTCCCGGGAAAAGCCGGATGTTATAACACTTGACATAGAGATGCCCAGGATGGATGGTTTGACCTTTCTTAAAAGAATTATGACCCAGCATCCTATACCATGTGTAATTATTTCCAGTTTAACTACAAAAGGCACAGAAACTACATTAAAAGCACTTGAATATGGTGCAGTTGAAATTATCACAAAACCTATAATGTATTTGAATGAATTAAAGGAAGAATGCAGAATCAAGATCATTGATGCTGTTAAAGCTGCTTCATGTGCTAAAATAAACAGAATAGAAAAACAGTCTTCAGGTAGTACGGTTGAAAAAATTAAGATAGCGCCGAAGTTTTCAGCAAATGTAATTATACCGGACAATGCATTAAATAAGAGTATGATTAAAACTACTGAAAAAGTTGTTGTGATAGGGGCATCAACCGGGGGAACTGAAGCAATAAAACGTATGCTCACTGAACTTCCACCTGACTGTCCGGGAATAGTAATTGTACAGCATATGCCAGAACAGTTCACACGCTCATTTGCAAAAGGACTGAATGAACAATGTAGTATTACAGTTAAAGAAGCACAAAACAATGATACTGTTCTGAGAGGACAGGCATTGATTGCACCGGGCAACTACCATACTTTACTCAAACGAAGCGGAGCAAGGTATTATATTAAGATTAAAGACGGACCTTTAGTCAACAGGCACCGTCCATCTGTAGATGTACTATTTCGTGCAACAGCTCAATATGCAGGAAAAAATGCTGTTGGAATTCTGCTTACAGGCATGGGAAATGACGGGGCTCAGGGATTGCTGGAAATGAGACAGAACGGTGCCTATACAATTGCCCAGGATGAGAAATCTTGTATAGTTTTTGGTATGCCCCATGAGGCTATTAAAATTGGTGCAGCCGATAAAATACTCCCATTAGAAGAAATATCAGAGTATATCATGAGAAAGGGTAAATAATGGTTATTGCCAAGCTATTAATAGTAATCACTTTTTCATAATTTAGTAAAAACTTTTTAACATCCGGATTTGCAATTCGTGTAATAATAACTAATAGCAGATTGTTAATTTCTTTTTAACCTGAATCCTTCAAACCAGAATAAAATTTAACTTATTTTTAGCTCAGGTTTTTAATATAATTATCTGAATAATGAGTGGTTTTTTCGGTAGTATCTCAAAGAAAGATTGTGTCTCTGATGTTTTTTATGGTACCGATTATCACTCCCACCTGGGAACAAAAAGAGCCGGCCTGGTTTACTTCTCAAAGGAAAAAGGATTTCAGCGTGCAATTCATAATATTGAAGACGGCTATTTCAGAAATAAATTTGAAAATGATGTAAAAAGTTTCTCAGGAAACAGCGGGATCGGTATTATCAGCGACTCTGAAGCACAACCTATTATGGTTACTTCCCATATTGGCCGCTTTGCCGTGGCTACAGTCAGCAAGATAGTAAATATTAACGAACTTGAAGAGTACTTTCTGAAGCAGAGACGCACCTTTACGGAAATCAGTGACGGGAGTGTTAATCCGACTGAACTGGTTACTATGCTTATAGCTGAAGGTGAGACAATTGAATCCGGTATTGAAAATGTGTATGAAAGGGTAAAAGGTTCATGTTCAATGCTGATACTTACTGAAGACAGAATTATTGCAGCACGCGATAAATTAGGAAGAACACCTGTTATTATTGGTAAAAATGAAGTGTCTTATGCAGTAGGGTTTGAAACCTGCTCATTTTCCAATTTGAATCTTGAAGTGGAGGAATTTATAGGGCCGGGTGAAATAGTTGAGATAACCGCTGATGGATATAAACAGCTCAGGAAGCCTAACAACAAAATGCAGATATGTGCTTTTCTATGGGTTTATTTTGGTTATCCCCCATCCTTTTATGAAGGAGTTAATGTGGATGAATGTCGCTATCGTTGTGGCGCCGCTTTGGCTCACAGAGATAATATAGAGGCTGATTTTGTTGCCGGTATTCCGGATTCAGGTGTTGGTCATGCATTAGGTTACAGCAATGAAAGGCACATACCGCTTAAGAGGCCCTATTCGAAATACACCCCAACATGGCCACGCAGTTTTATGCCTCAAAGCCAGGAGATGCGTGACCTGGTTGCAAAAATGAAATTACTTCCAAATAAATCACTTACTGAAGGTGGAAGAGGCATATTCCTTGATGATTCAATAGTAAGGGGAACACAGTTAAAAGATAATGTACGTGATTTATTTGCTGCAGGTATAAAGGAAGTGCACATGCGTATAGCTTGTCCTCCCCTGACCTACCCCTGTGAGTTTCTTAATTTCAGCCGCTCGAAATCCCATCTTGACCTTGCTGCACGTAAAGCTGTCAGACAGCTGGAAGGAACGGAAGATATAAAAATGAAAGAGTATTCTGATACAAAAAATGGAAAATATAAAGAAATGGTGGAACAGATCAGGAAAAACCTAGGTCTGACAAGTCTTATGTATCAAAAACTTGATGACCTGGTAGAAGCTATAAGTCTTCCAAAAGAAAAACTATGTACCCATTGCTGGGATGGTTCTAGCTACTACTAATATTTAATCGTATAAATAATTCTCATCTTTTTCTCTTAAATCATTATAATAAAGCTATTAGGTTTTAGATGTTAGGTATTAGGTTTCTATTGTCTGCTCATTAAATTATGCAGCAATAGAACATTAAAATTATTTCCGATTAAACAATTCCCCTTCCGGTTTGTTATTCTATACTAACTTAAAATCAAAAATTATGAAAACAAGGATTATACTATCATTAATACTGGCTGTATTATTTAGCAGTCTTGGTAATGCAAAAAAAGTTACTATTTCGAACAGCGGGAATACTTATACTCCCGATGAAATCACTGTTGAGCTGGGGGATACTGTTGTATTTAATATTAGTTCCTACCATAATGCTGTGGAAGTAAGCCAGAGTACATGGGATGCTAACGGAACAGAACCAAACGGCGGATTTGATATTGACTTTGGAGGAGGAGAACTGGTACTGGAAACACCAGGAACTTTCTACTATGTATGTACACCTCATGCAAGCCTTGGGATGAAAGGAATTATAACCGTAACCTCCACAATTACATCTTCAGAGCAGAGTACTGTTGAGAGCAATTCTGATGCAGTTCTAAGTGTTTATCCTAATCCTGTATCCGACCTTATGACGCTGTCATTTAATGTGAACAGGCAAACAAGGGTAAGTATAAATATTCTCGATATAACAGGCCGCACAACACAGAATCTTATTGATTCGGATTACGAACCAGGGATCTATACAGAGATTGTAAACCTTGAACATTTGAGGGCAGGCAGATACTTTGTTTATTACAGGTCCAGGTATGAAAGTACAGTATGGCCTTTACTGCTGGTAAAATAAACAAGTAGACAGACAATAAATAACGAGGCCTGAGAATTAATTCCCGGGCCTTTTTTCATTTCCCCCGCCCTGTCTCTTTGTACAGCTTTTTAAGAAGTCTTTTCCCTATTAACTTCACCCCGCTGGAACCTGTGGGTATTTGCTCTTCAATTACAGGAATTAGTTCATTTTTGAGATCAGGTTCTATTTCAGAGATTTTATATAAGAGCTCCATGCTGTATGCCTTATTTGCAATTGAAGATTTATCATTCATAAGAATTTCAAAACTCTTGTCAACTAAAATTCCTAGTTGTTCCTCAGTAAATTTCAGAGGTGTTTCTGCAAGAATTTTCATAAAGTTCTTCCTTATGCTTTCATCCTCAGGAAGCTCCTGAATTATTCTGTCCAGATACGGTTCTATTAAATGTTGATATTTCTGAACACAGAAAGTGGCAACGCGTGAAGCCCTCATAGCTATCTTTTCTTTTCCGCTAAATGCCAGGTCAATTAGTTTTTTAAAATGTTCAGGGCTGTCACCCACATTTTCAGCTACTATATCGGCAATTATTCTTGAGCTGTCTACCAACATGGATTCTAAGTCCATATTAAAAAATATTTTATATTTGTTTTTCTGTAAATATTTAAATTTTACCTCAAACTTAATAAAAATTAATCCTATGATGAAAGTTAAAAAACCTACTGAGCAGGAAATTAATGAAACAGGTTCCTGGGGTACATGGGGAAAAGAACCTTCTGAGTTTCCATGGTACTACGATGATAAAGAAACTTGCTATATACTTGAAGGTGAGGCAACAGTTACTGATAACGACGGAAATCAGATATCTTTCGGCCCCGGTGACATGGTTGAATTTGAAAGAGGTCTTGAATGCACGTGGAAAATCAACAAAACAATAAAGAAGAAGTATAAATTCGGTTAGTTTGTCAAAAAAAACTGATTAATTAAATAAAATATTTGTACTTCATAACATTTTTTCCTTTTTTAGACCTTTGATTTACAAATCCTAATTAGTTAGAGACTACAACTACTACTAATCAATTTTTTTCAGGGCATGTGAATATTATGGGTTATTGCATAATCTGCAATATATCCGTAGGAATTTGATATTGCTTTGAGTTTACATAAGCAATGTATACAGGCTGAAGCCCAACCTAAATCACTATATATCTATGTGACAATTTAAGGGCTGTCTTCTGGCAGCCCTTTTCTTGTATATTTATATTGCGCAACCTTATTGACGTTGTTGTCATCTTTGTATTGTATAACCTTAAAAGTAATGTGACTATGAAGTATATGATATTTGTAATTCTTCTTTGTCTTTACATTTCATGTGAAAAGAATGAAAATTTAAAGATTGGCAACAATGAACCGGTTCCCCTGAAATCACCGGAAATCCTTAACAGGCTGAATGAAGCTTATAATGCGGATTCAACAGAAGCATTATATCAAATACTAGAGGACTGGCATAAAGAAAATAAGCCTGTAAAAACAGAAGGTCTGGAAAACGATACAATAAAGAATGTTTATGAAGTATATATTGAGTTTTACACACCATTTGACATTGACAGAATCGGAGGATCCGAGTGGGGCAATGAATTATATGAAAATGTTAGTTATTATGTAGTTCAAAACAGGATATTATATGATTTTGTCTATGAATCATTAGCGGTTACTATTCCTGATACAGTTAATGATTTCAGACCTGAATTAAGTTTTGACAATGGAGTTAAACCATTATATCTGACGGAAAATTATGATACGGCATTAAATGATTTTCTGGGGGCTACCTATATTCCTTTTGGCACAGGAGGTATAATGAATCCGGCAAGTGCAGCAGAGGATTCGTATGAAAGACAGCAATTCATAAATAATTATTTACTTGTTATCTATGGACACTGGGGTGGTTACTGGCATCTTGAGACCCATCCTGAAGTATACAATATTTCATTTGATGAAAATATGAATAATGCTATAGTGCATTTCAGGCTTGTATATCAGGGAGGGGAAGCCAGACTGACTAAACAGGATGGCAAGTGGACGCTGGTTGAGTCAAGATTAACATGGATTGAATAGAATTACTTCCAAACACCCGGAATAATCTCCCTGCAATACTTACACTTATTGCCGTTAATATTATTTGCAATAATAAAATAACCCCGTCTCTCAATTAATACTTTTTTGCATTTCGGGCAGTAAGTATTTTCAGCTTTGGTACCCGGAACATTTCCTATATATACAAATTTAATTCCGGCTTTTAGGGCTATTTCCCTTGCTTTCTGAAGTGTTGCTACAGGTGTGGATGGTAGTTGTGACAACTTGTATTGAGGATGAAACCTGCTAAAGTGCAAAGGATAATTATATAATTTATTATCATACAACCAGTCGCACATTTTTTTTATCATATCGATATCATCAGTCCAGCTGGGGACAATAAGATTAGTGATCTCAATCCATACGCCTTCTTCCCTTAGCACCTTAAGTGTATTAAGTACAGGCTGTAATGTTCCCCCGTTAAGTTTAAGATATGTACTTTCGCTAAATGATTTTAAATCGACATTTGCCCCGTCAATGTGCTTAACAAGATCCCGTAAAGGTTTTTCATTAATATAACCTGCTGTTACCATAACGTTTTTTATGCCTTTCTCCCTTGCAAGCTTTGATGAGTCATATGTGTATTCATAAAAAGTAATGGGCTCGGAATATGTATATGCAATTGATTCGCATTTATCTTTATAAGCTTTCTCAACAAGTGCCCTTGGCATTAAATCATAGTTCCTTGTTTTTCGTGGAGATGTTTGAGAAATTGTCCAGTTCTGGCAGTTAAGGCATGCAAGGTTACATCCTGCAGTTGCTATTGAAAATGCCCTGCTTGAAGGCAGAAAATGATAGAGAGGTTTCTTCTCAATAGGGTCAATATGAACGGCGCATGGATTACCATAAGCAATAGTATAAAGCTTTCCGCCTTCATTTGTCCTGTTATTACAAATACTTAGTTCACCCTCCTTTAAAGTGCATTCATTAGGACAAATCATGCATTTTACACCGCGTGCTGTTGGAATATAATGAGAAGCTTCCTTGCTCCACTTCCATAGATCCACTCCGGTAAAACTCTTCTGTGAATTGATATCTATAGTGTTGCTAAAAAGCTTGTTTCTTAATCCCAGGCACACTCCCGTGAGTCCCAGTGCCCCGGTTTTTATAAATTGCCGCTTATTTATTTTGTTATTCATAGCGAAATTGACATTCAGGAAGTGACTATAAGCAAATTTATCAAAATCTTTACTAAAACATCATAATTTAACATTTAAACCTGAAGCTGAATCTTTCTGTTGCACATGATATTCACGCTTCCGTCTTTCGCTGCTTGATGAAGTTTTAACACGTGATATGAAACATTCCTACTTTCGGTTCACTCTTCCCATTCCAAATCTTAATTGCCTCAGGTGTTGCTTCACAGATGACCTTGCAATTCTTTGATTTAAAATAACTATGAGCTTCGTCAGACAGTTCCAGTGCACCATACTGACCCGACCCTATTATTGCGCATTTAGCACCTTCCTCATAAATAAATTTAGCCTCCTTTTTAGAAACAATATGAGAAGTGCCGTATTTTTCTTTAGACAGCTTCTTTTTCCTCTTCTCTATTGAATTGTCAAGTCTTATTACTACATCTTTATCATACTGTTTTCCGCTTATAGTTATTGAACCAAAACTGGTGTTGTCAATTACTGCTTTCATTATAACAGCTTTAAATGTTTATATCGAAAGAGTGTGTGATGGATATAAACAAAATTACTAAAATTGAACTACATTTTTTCGAATATTATATATACTGTATTATATTTACAGGCAGTTTATAGTAATATGATTTATAACAAGAATCCCCGCATGCCTTTACATATCAAAAGAACAGTTCTTTGTTTCCTCGTAATAATAATTCTTCTCCCTGTAACAGCACAAAGACATACAATAAGCGGTTATGTAAAAGATATGAGTAATGGAGAAATGCTAATTGGTGCAAGTATATTTGTCAAAGACTCATATACAGGAACTGTCACAAACTCTTACGGCTTTTATTCATTAAGTCTTGTACCCGGTGAACATACAATAGTATACCAGTACCTCGGATACAATACAAAAGAAATAGCTGTTGATTTAAATAAAGATATCCCTTATGACATTGAGCTGGAGACAACGACAGACAGTATCGCCGCAGTAGTAGTGACTGCTGAAAGAGGAAATGAAAATATTGTATCCACTAAAATAAGTTCTGTTAAAATCACAAGCAAGGTAATAAGTCAGATTCCAGTCATTTTGGGGGAAACTGATGTAATTAAAACACTGAGCTTATTACCTGGTGTCAAAGCCACGGGTGAGGTCAGCTCAAGTCTGAGCATAAGGGGCGGTGCCAGGGATCAGAACATGCTGATACTTGATGAAGCAACGGTTTATAATGCATCTCATCTTGGAGGATTCTTTTCAGTATTCAATAACGATGCAATAAAAAATGTCGAATTATTTAAAGGGAATATCCCTTCCCGATATGGAGGCCGCTTATCTGCACTAATTGACGTCAGGATGAAAGACGGGAATAATAAAAAGTTTACTGCCAATGGAGGTATCGGCCTTTTATCAAGCAGGCTGACAATTGAATCACCTATCGTAAAAGACAAAGGATCAGTAATAATATCAGGCAGGAGAACCTATTATGACGTGTTAATGAAAATAATTCATAGTATTGTTGATACTGTTCCTGAGCTGCCGGTCCATTTTTATGATCTTAACCTGAAAGCAAATTATACTCTTAATCAAAAACACAGGCTGTTTGTTTCAGGATACCTTGGACGGGATGTGGCAGATTTGAGTATGGGCGACGATGTAAGCAGTGCATTTAACTGGGGTAACTATACTGCAACATTGAGATGGAATTATATCATTAATAAAAGACTTTTTTCAAACTTAACACTGCTGGCAAGTAATTATGACTATGAAATTGAAAATATGTTAAGACTGGGAAGAGGAGAAAAGGAATATATGTTCAGATGGAAGGCCTATTTAAAAGACTATTCTGCCAAACTCGACTTTGGTTACTATTTGAATCCTGATAATACATTGCGTTTTGGAGTCATCTCTACTTATCATGACTTCAATGTAGGCAGAATTAACGGAAGAAGCGATACTCTAACATGGGATTACAGTATACCAAAAATATATTGTATTGAAAATGCTCTTTACATAAGTAATGAACAGAGAATTACAGGTAGAATTAATGTCAGCTACGGATTAAGATATTCTACTCTTCATAATATAGGAAAAGCTACAATATTTGTCTATGACAATTACAATGTTGTGGATACAAATCGTTATGCCTGGGGTAAGATTTACAACTCTTACAGCGGACTTGAACCACGGTTAGGACTAACTTTTGTTCTTTCAGACAGGAATTCAGTAAAATCAGGATATACAAGGACAAGGCAGTATTTGCAGATTGCTTCCAACTCAACATCAGGAACTCCGATAGATATATGGATTCCCTCAAGCCCTAATGTAAAACCTCAAACAGCAGATCAATACAGCATAGGCTATTTCAGGAATTTTAAAAATAATAGCATAAAAACATCGATTGAGGTTTATTATAAGAACATGCAAAATCAGGTCGATTTCAAAGAATTTGCCCAACCACATTTAAATCCTGAAATCGAAGGAGAACTAAGGTTTGGTAAAGGAAGGGCGTACGGATTGGAGCTTATGATAGAAAAAACCTCGGGGAAACTTACAGGATGGTTAAGCTACACCCTGTCCAAATCAGAAAGGAAAACAAAGGATATTCAGGAAAAGGGATGGTACACTTCTCCTTATGATATTCCTCATGATGTTTCTATAGTAGCATCCTATAAGGCGTCAGGCAGGATCTTGCTTTCAGCGAACTGGGTTTACCAGAGCGGAAGACCAATAAATGCACCTGTTGCAAGATGGGAATATGGAGATCTTATTCTCCCCTATTTCCCCGGTAGAAACAATGACAGAATGCCTGCATATCACAGGCTGGATCTGGGTCTTGAATTAAAGGGAAAGCAAAAACCGGGCAGAAGATATGAAAGCAGTCTGAATTTTTCCATATATAATTTTTATAACCGGAAAAATGCAAATGCTGTTTATTTTATACAGGATTATGAGAAGCAAAATAACACAAAGGCCATGAAGGTATCTTTATTCAGGTTTATGCCTTCTATTACATATAATTTCAAGTTTTAGCTGATAATTAAACATACAATGTGTGATGAAGATATATAGTATACTTACGTTAATTATAATAATACTGGTGAGCTGCCAGCCTGAAGAAGAAATTAGCTGGAAAGTAGATGAAATTCCGGAACGGCTGGTTGTTGAAGGATCAATAACCAGTGAATTAAAAATACACACCGTTAAGCTTAAAAAGTCAGGTAATTACTTTTCCAATTCTGAAGCTGAAGCTGTATCCAATGCTTCTGTCAGTATCACTGACGGAAGTAATGTTTTTATTCTTGAAGAAGATCCTGAAGATCCCGGTATTTATAAAACCATTGAAGAAGTGAGGGGTGATACGGGCAGACTTTATACATTGAATATAGATCTTGAAGAACCCCTGAACAATGAGACACATTTTTCAGCAAATTCATTATTAAGCAGGACTGTAAGAACAGATTCAATGGTAAGCATTTTATATGACAGCCCGTTTGTATTCGATCCCAATGATACCTTAATACTGGTAGTTAGTGTTTTTGGATACGAACCTGAACCTGC
>CP070654.1:44376-64112 GCA_020354785.1 Bacteroidales bacterium | reverse complement strand
GAAAATTATGAATGTCAGGAACGATAGTATTTCAGAAATCTCAAATACATCGGCAAAAGCATTTGCTACAATAATAGATATTGGTCCGGGTGTTGATCAGCACGGACATTGCTGGTCGATCAATACGGAACCTACAATAATAGCAAACGAAGGCATAACTGAAAACGGACAGGCGAATACTCCCGGAAAATACAGCAGTACTTTAACAGGTCTTTCACAAAACACTAAGTATTATGTCAGGGCTTATGTTGAGAAGGGAGGGACGGTTGTTTACGGAACTGATATTCTGCCATTCACAACTTTATCAATTAGCAAGCCTGTTGTTACTACGGGAGAAGTCACACTACTATCAACAACTGGTGCAACTGTCACAGGTAATTTAACCAGCCTTGGTGAGGGAGCATCATCGGTAACCCAGTATGGACATTGCTGGTCAAGTGAAACAACAACACCGGTCATTGAAGACGATAGTAAATCTTCACTGGGTACTACAGATAAAACAGGTAATTTTGAAAGCCAGCTGGTGGGGCTGACAACAGGTACGCTTTATTATGTAAGGGCTTATGCTACCAATGATGCAGGAACAGCTTACGGAGATACTCTAAAATTTAAAACATACGGACTGCTTAATGCCGGATTTACCGCCAGTCCGACAAAAGGATTTTTACCTTTGAATGTTCAGTTCACTGACATATCAATAGGTGATATAACATCATGGTCATGGAATTTTGGCGACGGAGGAACATCAGGTGAAGAGAATCCATTATATACATATAATGATCAGGGAATTTATTCGGTTACCTTAACTGTTAGTGACGGTAACAGGTCAGATTCTGAAACTAAGACAGATTATATTGCAGTAAGTGCAGCTGGTACTGCTCCGGTTGCTAATTTTACTGCCGATAAAACTTCAATCATTGTTGGGGAAACTGTAAATTTTACAGATCTGTCTTTAAATAATCCGACAAGCTGGTCTTGGAACTTTGGTGACGAAGGGACTTCCTCATCCCAAAACCCTTCACACCAGTATAACACGGAAGGAATCTATACTGTTAGTTTGTCTGCAACCAATAGTTATGGTACAGATAATGAGACCAAAAGTAATTATATTTCAGTTAGCAGTGAGCCACCTGAAACTGTCACTGATTATGATGGAAATGAATACAATACTATACAGATAGGTGTACAGACCTGGATGGCAGAAGACCTTGCAACAACACATTACTCCGATGGATCTGCATTGGTTGATGGAACCGGAGCCGGTGATATTACAGGCGATTTTACAACAAAATTCTATTTTAATTATAATGATAATCAAAGTAACGTAGCAACATATGGCAGACTATATACATGGGCAGCAGTAATGAATGGAGCTTCCAGCAGTAACAGCAATCCCAGCGGTGTGCAGGGTGTATGCCCGGCTGGCTGGCATGTGCCAGGTGATGATGAATGGAAGCAACTGGAGATGCACCTTGGCATGACCCAGGGTCAGGCAGATGGTACAGACTGGCGTGGCACAAACGAGGGAGGTAAATTAAAAGAAAGCGGGACAACACACTGGAGTACACCAAATGAAGGAGCAACGAATGAAAGCGGATTTACTGCACTTCCGGGAGGATTTCGCGGCAAAGACGGCACCTTTGGAGCTTTAGGTGATGGTGCTACATACTGGTTATCTACACAGTACAACAGTTCATGGGCCTGGTATCGTACTCTTTGGTACGGAAACCAGGATGTACACAGGAATTACCACGAAAAAGAGAGCGGCCGTTCAGTTCGCTGTGTTAAAAACTATGAGTGAAAATTTATTCTATTTCATAACCCGGATTCTGGCCTAAATCAGGGGCTTTAATCCATTCTTCAAAAGGTATCGGGTAAAGATAATTCTTGTCCAAAAAAAGCCTTTGTTCTACTTCTTCATAAGTATACGTGAGGTTCTCACCATCCTTATTAATACGAACCCCGCGCAAAGGGATATTTAAATATTGATTTCCCATCTTCCAGCGACGGACATCGTAATACCAGTGACTTTCGAAAGCCAGTTCAATGCGACGCTCATTATGTATACGTTCACGCATTTCTTCTTTAGATAATCCATCAGGTAAGGGGGGCATATTAACTGTCGGCCGGGTCCGGATTGCATTAATGGCAGAATAAACCGAGGCATCGGGTCCTGCAGCTTCGTTCTGGGCTTCGGCATAGTTAAGTAATATTTCACCATATCGAAAGTGTATCCACATATGGTATTGGTTCACAAAAGTATTATTTGTGGTATATACGTTCGGATTTAACCATTTACGAACATAATATCCTGTTTTAGTAGTGATATTACTTGACCGGTCAATTCCACCTTCAAATGTTTCAACTTCGCGATAAAACCATTCTGATCCGTTATGAAGAATAGTCTGTTCAAACCTTGGGTCGCGGTTAGAATAAGGATTTTGGGGATCATACCCTGAACCCGGATCGCTTATTGGTAATCCATTATTCATTTCATAGGCATCCACCAGGTTTTGGGAGGGATTACTATATCCGACACAATCTGTATATCCGGTCGGTGAATTATGAGTTTCAACAGACCTGTTGTTTTGAGGATGACAACTGAAAATAATTTCATTGTTGTGCATCGTAGTAAACAATTCTTCATAATTGTTATAAAGTGAGAATGCGTTTTTATCCATCAATTGTTTTGCTGCCAGGGCAGCTTCATCCCATTTGCTTAAATCATTTTCAGTATTAAACAAAGGACTTGCAGCATACAACAACGCCCTTGATTTTAAAGCCATGGCCATAGCCCCGGAAACACGTCCGGCATTTGCAGGATCATTATACCTTAATGGAAGATCAGGTAATACCATGTTGCATTCCGAAACAATGTAATCAACTACTTCAGAAACCGGCTTTCTTTCCATATTCAAATCATCAGCCATTGTCAGAGTTTTATCGACAATTGGAATAGCTCCCCAGCGTTTCATAAGTTCGAAATGATAAAATGCCCTTAATAAACGCGCTTCAGCCTTATAGCGATCGCGCAGACGATTGGCATCATCACCGGGAATTTCTTTGTTATCAACAGGTACTATATCTGCATAATCAATATATTTATTGGCTTTACGAATGGCTGTGAATAATCTTTCCCACCAGAAATCCTGCGGATTATCAGTAGGTGTAAGGCTGCTATTCTGGAAAAGGTCAATACTGGTGTGCATACCGGGCTGCGTACCATTATCTGTAGCACAATCAAAAAATGCATTGATCCCGCCACCAAACATAATGTCACCACTGAACTCAGTAGGTATCAGGGAATATACATTGTTTAAAAATTGTCGTGACAGGGCTTCATCGGTAAAAACCTGCATTTCGTTTAAAGAGGCATCAAACTCTTTATCAAGATATTCGCATGAAACAAAAAACAGGGCAATTACCATACCTGCCAGTTTTATTTTTATTATTCTTTTCATTGTATATATTTTTAACATTATTTCAGTAATATTCAAATTATAACGACAGGTTTACACCAAAGTTGAAGGTCGCAACTTTTGGAGGCAGCCATACACCGGCATTCGGATTTTCCGGATCCCAGATTTTTACCTTGTCCCAGATATATGCGATATTAAAAGCACTGAAATAAAACCGGGTTTTTTGAATTTTTAATTTTTGGGTCAGAGAAGAAGGTAGAGTATAACCAATTTCTACATTTTTTAAGCGGATAAAACTACCGTCTTTTTTCCAGAAAGATTCAGCCCGGTCGTTATCAGGCTGAAAAATGTCGTAATAATTATTGTAATCAATAGTAGTTGACAGGCGAGGCCATTTTGCATCTTTATTATCCTCAGGCTCTTCGCTTACATATCCCCAGCAATCTTTTGTATTAACTGTGGACGATCCATTCCAGAACAAGGAGTGTATAACATTCATACGTGGAGGTTCGGAGGTACGCTTGAAATATCCCAGAAATACAACCCTGGCATCGAATCCCTTATATGAAAATCCTACTTTTAAACCGCTCACAATCTCCGGGAATAAAGTAAAGCCTACCGCACGCACATCATTTCCGTCAATAATACTATCACCATTTAAATCCTTCCATTTAATATCACCGGGTTTGGCATTATACCCACTTGGCAGCGGGGAATTATCAATCTCCTCCTGTGTTTCAAAAAACTTTTCAAACACATAACCAAAGGGCTGGTTAGCCGGGTGACCTGTCCGTTGCATCCATGGATATGGCTGTTCAAGTTCGTCCATCTCCAGTATTTCGTTTTTTGAGTGCGAAATATTACCCTCTATAAAATAACCAAAATTCCCAATTTGCTTTTTATGGCCAAGCAATATTTCTCCCCCTTTAATTTCCAGAATCCCAAAAGCATCCAGTGGAGGCTGCAATCCGTAAAGTTCAGGCACTGTTGTACGATCGGTAAGTATATCAGTCCGTTTCTCATAGAAGTAATCAAGATTTGCATACAAATCACCTTTAAACATTTCAATATCCACTCCTAAGTTTGTCATACGGCTCACTTCCCATCTTGCCCTGGGATTTCCCGATTCAGCTTCCAGATAGCCGCTTTCATAGCTGGTACCAAACATATAACCGGCTCCTGAACTATATTCATCCTGGAACGGGTAGCGCCGGTTCCTGGTTACATCATTTCCGCATATACCGTAAGATACCCTGAACTTTAAAAGATCAAACACATTTAAGTTATTAATAAATGATTCTTCAGATGCTACCCAGGCTCCTGTGATTGACGGGAAAAATCCAAAACGGTTTTCTTTTTCGAAATTATCGGTACCCATATATGAGCCCACTAGTTGAAGGACATACCTGCCTCTGTAAGAGTAGTTTAACTGACCAACTATCGCCTGGTGACGATAGGGTGAAGTGTACCCGGGAACTGTCATTTTGTTTTGGCGGTACATCAGGAATGAGGTTACATAATGTTTGCCAAAATCACGGTAATAATTAAAACCGGCATAAAAATTATTTCTGAATTTTAGCTCTCTTGTACTGCTTCCCCAGCCTCCAAACTCAGTCATAGGTGTTTCTTCCGAAACCTGTAGATAATGTCCGTAATTAACTGTTTCACCGTTTTCCTCCCGGGTAGAATCCAGAACAAATTCATAAGTGCCATAGCCCTGTATTTTTCCATATTGATAAACATTGATAGCATCAAAACCAATTAATCCGGTAATTGACAATCCTTTTACAAGATCATCGAGATCATATTTTATGCGGGCATTTGAATAGAGGTTTCGTTTATAGTTCTGGTCGAAACCCGATGAAGCAACGCGTGCTGCAGGGTTGTCCTGCCATAATCCGTTTTTCCTGAAAAATGTTCCGTTTGGATTTGTTACAGGCCAGTCCGGATGGTTTTCCGATATCCAGGCATAGGTTGCAAAGATATGTGCATACGGCTGTTTTACATCATCCAGGCGGCCTCCAAGATCCAATGCCACATTTAAATTTTTTGACACATTTATGTCGACATTTGAACGGAGGTTCCAGCGGTTAACACGGTGCTGGGAATCGTATTTATATTCTGCCCATTTTTTTTCGTAAAATCCTTCCTGTCTTAGATATGTTAACGACAAAAAATACCGGGCAGTGGTGTTACCCCCTCCGACGTTAAAATTGGCACGGTACCAGGGGGCATATTCACGTAAAACAGCATCACGCCAATCAGTATTGGGATGTGTTAAAGGCGATGTCTGATTTTGAAATAATTCCAGGTCTTCCTCAGTATACACACGGGGTAAATTATCCAGCTCCCTGGCGCGGTTCAGGGATTGTGCATAATCATAAGAGCTCTCATACACGATAGGACGCAACTCTTTTTGAAATCCCCTCTCAATATTCACGTTGATTTGAGTTTTTCCTGCAACTCCTCTTTTGGTAGTAACAATAACCGCCCCGTTTGCACCTTTTAATCCGTATATTGCCGAAGCACTGTGATCCTTTAGGATGGTGACACTTTCAATAGCATAAGCATCGAGATAGGTCAAATCGCGTTCAACATTATCGATGATAATAATGGGTTTACTGTTCCTGTATTCGTTCCATCCCTCAAACTCACCACCGCCATCAACTGTGCCAATTGTACGTATGCCGCGCAGGAACAGCCAGGGGTAACTCCAGCCCGGCTCACTATGACGTTCGATTGTTGAGATACCTGTAACAACCCCTGACAAAGTATTTTCCAGTGCCAGGGAAGGGTGTTTTTGCAATTCGGAGCCTGACACGGTTGATATAGCAGCGGCAACTTCCTTTCTGCGTGTCTGTTGATATGGCATTTCCACAATGTCCTCCTGTTCGTCAAATCCCGGGATCATTACAATTTCCATATCACGTTCAATATCGGCATCAACCATCACATTTTTAAAACCTTCATGTGAAAAAACCAGCTGATCGGTAAGTTGTACTTCAATATTAAATTCTCCATTTTCATCTGTACTGGTTACTGAACTTTGTTCAGAAATGTTTACCGCAACGTTGGAGACAGGTGTTCCAAATTTGTCTGTTACTTTACCTTTAACAAGAAACTTGGAGCTCTGCGCCAACATATTATTTTGAGAAAAGGTCATCACAAGTGAAACCATTAGCATTAAAATGCCAGTCTGAAACGATTTTCTATAAATATTTTTATAAGTTATCATAATCATTTGCTCTTTAAGATTTCTTAAATTTTATTATCAGACAATTTTACCATCCCGGATTATTTACAAGATCAGGATTCTTTTGAATTTCAGCCTCGGGAATCGGATACCAGTACATATGTTCCAGGAATACTCTTTCCTCAACTTCTACAACTTCATAGCTGAAACTCCCATTGCTATTTTGTATGATATGCATCCCGTGAATTGGCTTGTTTAATACTTCATGGGCTATTTTCCACCGTTTTAAATCCCACCAGCGATGCCCCTCAAAGCATAACTCAACAGCACGTTCTGTCCTGATTAATTCACGCATTTGTTCTTTAGTGTGGGTGCGCGGTAAAGGATTAGTAATGCCGGCACGGGTGCGGACCATTTCAATCATTTCGTATACGGTTTCGTCCGGGGTACCTAAAATTTCATTCCTTGCTTCGGCACGGTTCAGTAAAATTTCGGCATACCTGATATATACCCAGTTTCGAAACATAATAACAGCATTTCGCAAATAGTCTGTTGCTTTGTCGTCTTTGTATTTTCTGCTGTAATATCCTGTTGTAGTGGCATTTATATTCCCATTTGGTTTGTCTTTACCCCCATCAAATGTTTCAATGGGCAAATTCCACCAGGTAGCTCCATTATAAAGAATACAATCATAAAAACGGGAATCCCTGTTAACATAAGGATTTTGAGGATCATATCCTGATTCAGGATCAGTAATGGATTTTCCATTGGCCATGCCAAACATATCAACTAGCTCCTGCGTAGGACACAAACCGCCATATCCGCCATAACCTACCGGACTTTCTTCCCTCCACCAGTTACCTGCAGGATTGTTACGATAGAAAATAATTTCCGGGCTGTCACCAGGTGAAAAATTATTAGCAAATAATCTTCTGTATGAAGAATTCAATGAGTAATATCCAAGGTTAATAATATCTATAGCTGCCTGTTCGGCTTGTTCCCATCGTGCCACATTATTATCAGGATTAAAAAGCGGACTTGCATAATAAAGCAACACCCTTGATTTCAGCGCCATTGCCATTTGCTGGTTAGCCCTGCCCTGCCTGTACTGTGCATCGGTTGCTCCTGCTACTGTCAGACCATTTTTATCCGGCAGCAAATTCTCAACATCCTCTAATTCTGTCAGTATGAAGCTAACACATTCATCGAGCGTATTGCGGGGTATCATCAAATTATCGTTTAAATCTAATGTATTTGTAACGACAGGGACACCACCATAACGTATCATCAGTTCCCAGTAAAAAACAGCGCGTAAAAACCGGGCCTCGGCATTTCGACGTGAAACAACTTCATTACGGGATTCAACTGTTTCATCTGGTAGCAGAGGAACATTGGGAATTACTTCAAGATATTTATTGACTTTTTTGATTCCTCTATAATAATGATCCCATGGATTTGAGGTTTCCGCCGCCCCAACCGGTGCATAATAATTCCCGACATTCAGACTTAAGTTGGTACCACCCCAGAGATAACTTGTTTCACCAAGATCAGAAGCGGCATCAATCCAGGAATTGTTAATATAGTTCAAATTATTACCCAGAAAATTATAAATATCAAGATGATATAATTCCATCTGGTCGAAATCCTCCAGGACTTCTTCCGGCGTAAGCTGAGAGCTTGGTTCCCTGTCCAGGAAGTCTCCAAACATATCCTCGCAACCATAAAAAATGAACAGTGAGCCTATAAGTATAATTAATGGTATATATCTTTTGCTAATCATTTTAATAAAGATTTAGAATTGAACATTTATTCCAAAATTATAGAAACTCATCACCGGATAAGCTTTTCCATCCCCGCTGTTTTCGGGATCACGTATTTTAATGTGATCCCAGGTAAACAGGTTGCTTGCATTTATATATAAACGAATAGACTGTGTTTTCAACTTTTGGCTAATGTTGCCTGGTATTGTATAGGCCAACTCAAAACTTTTGAAGCGCAGGAAGTTTCCGTTTTTTATAAAAAATGAATTTGCACGGTGGTTATTACCGCCAGTATTGACATGCAACAAGGGATATTCGGCATTGGCTTTATTTTCTTCAACCGAACGATTGGGATCCCATCTGTCTAAATGGTGTTCCATTACCTTACCGCCATATAAAAATTCCAGAATAGCTTCGGCATCATAAATTTTTGAAACATTGCGGACTCCCTGGAATAATACACTGATGTCGAAACCTGCATAAGAAGCACCCAGGTCCAGGCTGTAAGTTTGTTCGGGTATATCACTAAAACCAACAGCGGCAATATCACGCTCGTCAATGATATTATCATTGTTCTGGTCTACATATTTAAAATCTCCAACACTTACCGGGCCAAAAGCTTGTACCGGGCTGTTTGCTATTTCCTCCTCACTTTCGAAATATTTGTCGACAACCAGTCCGTAATATTGTTTAATGGGATGGCCTTTATAAAGTTGATATTCAGGCTTTCCAACAGGTTCATCCCGAAAAAGGACTTCGTTTTTGGCCATACAATAAATCACACCTACATAATATTCAAGTTTTCCTATCTTACTGCGGTGTTTCATTTCAAACTCAAAGCCCTGGTTTTTTGTTTTTCCAAGATTTTCTTTAGGCAGACTATCCGCCAGAATACTTGGTACAGAGAGGCGGTCAGTAAGTATGTTGTCGCGTTTTTCATAAAACAAATCCAGATTAACATCCAGTTTTTTATTAAGTACACTCGACTCAAAAGCAAAATTGAATTTTTTGGCCCTTTCCCATGTTACATCTTCATTGGCTAATACACCTTCTGCACGTCCGGTAAATTGGTTTAATCCCAGAATATAACCTCCGGTCTGATAATAAGTGGTTAAGTACAGAAACCTGTCACTTTTCTTCCTGTCGGTATGTGTGCGGTCATTACCAACTTCCCCGTAAGAACCCCTGAGCTTAAGTTTATTGATAAATGATACATTATCCATAAAACTTTCATTGGAAAGCATCCAGCCAACTGAAAATGAGGGAAAAAATCCAAAACGGTATCCTTCAGCAAAATTTTCCGAGCCATTATAACCAAAGTTAAATTCACTGAAATACGTATTTCTGTAATTGTAAGTGGCCCTGCCTACTATACCCTGATATAAAAATGGTATCCAGTTCCTGTATGTAAAATTATTCTGGTTGTAAAGGATCAATCCGGTCACGTTATGATCACCGAAAGACCGCTGGTAATTCAATGAAAATTCAATATGATAGGTTTTTTCATTATCGTCATTCTCAGTAGTTAATTCCAGCGGAGTATCTTCGCCATAGGTTATGAATGTGTCTGTTGCCGCCACATATTCGTAGGTTTTAAATTCTCTGGTAAATATGCGCTTAAATGTGAAAAGGTTGTCGAAAGTGAACATTCCCTTTGCCGATAGGCCGGGAGTAACAAAATCTAACTTATGGTTGAATATAAAGCTGTTTTCATTTATCACCCGGTTGTCAATTTCGAATCCTCCACGCTGCAACCAGGCTTTAATATTTCTCTGGTTTGCGGCATTTCCGCCATACATCCCCTCACTCCACTCAACAGGAAACATCCACCCGGGTGTATGGTTCATTTGATGGAATAAATGTTCCTGCCACATCGAAGGTCCGTTGCGTACTTCGAAACGTGTGCCAAAGTTAATAGATACAGTAAAATCCTTGGTTGCATCAAAGTCGAGATTCAAACGGAAAGAATAACGACGGAAACGTACGTTTGCACTGTTCCCGAAATCATAATCATTCGTGTGTTTGTATAAACCCTGCTGGTCGAAATAAGTGCCTGAAGTAAAATAGCGCATACGGCGCGTACCTCCCGAAATATTAACACTCATCTGGGTTTCGGGGGCATAACCGCGTAACATTTCATCATACCAGTCAATATTCGGATAATTCAATAAATCAGTGCCAGACAACTGTCCGTCAACCGATTGCTTAAACATGGCGATATCCTCGGCCGAGTACATTGAAGATAAACCATCGTTGGCTAATGCTTCTTCCAGTAGCAGTACCGAATTGTAAGAATCCAGATATTTGGGCAAACGGGTAGGTTTTTGAAAACCGGTATTTGCAGTAAATGAAACCACAGGTTTCCCTTCTTTTCCCCGTTTTGTAGTAATGAGGATTACACCATTGGCTCCACGCACTCCGTATACAGCTGTTGCCGAGGCGTCCTTCAGTACGGAGATCGACTCTATATCATTGGGATCAATACGCGAAAAGCTGCGCTCAATCCCGTCGACCAGAATCAAAGGTGAGGCAGCCCCGGTAAACGTACCACGGCCCCGGATGTATATTTCTGCTTCATCGTATCCCGGCAAACCATGGGACTGGTTGGTAATTAAGCCGGGAATTTTACCGGAAATGGCTTGTGTTAAATTCGATACCGGTGTTTTAACTACTTCTTTACTGGACAATGTTGAGATGGCACCAATAACACTCTCTTTTTTCTGACTGCCATAACCGATAACAACTACTTCTCCTATTTTTTCAGCGTCTATTTTGAGGGCAACATCAATTCTTGACCTTCCGTTAATTTTTGCAGTTTGCTTTAAATAACCAACATATGTAAACTGCAATTCCGTTGCACTATCAGGAACAGTGATAGTATATTTACCATCAGGATCAGTTGAAGTTCCCATTGTTGTACCTGTAATTATAACGGTTACACCAACAAGAGACTCTCCTGTTGACGCATCTACCACGGTTCCGGATACAACATTGTCTTGCAGACGATTCATATTATTTATCGTATATGAAAATGCAAAACCTGAATTTGCGCTAAATAGGATTAAAACCATAAATACAAATCCAATTAGTTTGAATTGTATTCCAGGATAGTTACTTGTAAGTATTTTTTTATTCATAGGCTTAAGTAGGTTAATTAATCTGATGACTGAACTTTTATGTTCCGTTAGTTCTTTTGCAGATTGATATAATAATATTTCCTCCTTTTGTTTATTTAATAACAATAATAAATTTAGTAAATATCTAAAATTAAAAGTCAAAAACAGATGACAGGTGGACAATTATGTAATTTTGGAGGATTTATGGATATTTGAAGAGGGGACAGCGCCCTAAATTGTAAGTGCCCTAAATCGTACGATACATGAGAGGATAAAGCCCTAAATCTTAAATCGTTAATCGTAAATCGTTAATCTTAAATCAAATAGGGGCATTGTCCCCTCTTGCGGAGCCTCTCTTGAGGCTATTATTCTTTAATTATTTGGAATTATGCTTAAAATTTTCCAGGATTTCCGGATTGACAGCTATCATTAAATAAGCAAGAACATACTTCATCTTATAATTCTGACAAGATTAATAAATAGTTGGATTTATTAATTAAAGTGTATACCACATGTATCATGATATTCTCCCTTATTCCCGGTATTATTAGCAGACTAAGGCCGATACACAAAATAGCCAGTACAATCATTGAAAAGCACATTGTAAAAGGAGCCTCTTTTATTTTATTAAGGTTCCAGTTCTTTAATTTTCCATAGAAAGTCTTTTTTTGAAGCTTCAGGAAAGATGCTAAGGTTATAATACTTACTGAGATAGCTAGAAAAGTTAATAGAAAATATTGAGCCTTCGCTGCTGCAATAATTATTATTAACTTACTAAAAAAGCCATTAAATGGTGGGATACCTGAGATTGCCATTGAAGCGCTAAGAGATGTTGATGAAGTTACCGGCATACTTCCTGATAAGCCTCCAAGTTCTTTTAAATTTCTTGTTCCTGTAGTATATTCGACAGCCCCGGCATTTAAGAAAAGTAATCCCTTAAACACAGCGTGATTAGTCATGTGAAACAGTCCACCTGCAATAGACAAAGCTGCCCATGACTTGTTACCTCCTTTCGCAAGAATAAGCATTCCAATGCCGATTCCAATTATAACATATCCCATCTGGCTTATACTATGATATGCAAGAAGCCGCTTCATATCCCATTGACCGATTGCAAGGAGGACGCCGATTACCATCGATAAAGTTCCGATTACAGTAATTAATAGCGCTATTTCATATGTTATATCGAACATATTAAAGAAAAGTCTTATTATCAAATATATACCAATTGCTTTTATTAATACACCAGATAACATAGCAGATATTGGAGAAGGGGCAGAAGAGTGGGCATCAGGCAGCCATGCATGAAATGGTATCAGAGCAGCTTTTAATCCAAAACCAGCAATGAATAATATTTGTATAAAAATTATTAAATTCTTGTTTGCACTGGCTTCCATAATTCTTGAAATGTCTGCAATGTTCAATGATTTTGTATACCAATACAACAAGCCTATGTTAAGGAGAATAAAAAAAGAAGACAGACATCCTAATACCTGATACTTATATGACGCTTCCAATTTTTCTTTTTCTACTTCGAATGCAACAAGAGCGTATGAAGATATTGCAGCAATCTCAAGATAAACATATAAATTAAAAATATCTCCGCTCAATACTACTCCATTCATACCTGCGATCATCAGGCAAAACAGAGCATAAAATTTATTTTCTCCTGTGTATCTTTTTATATAGGAGATTGCATAGAATCCTGACAAAAATCCAACCAGGTTTATTATACATAACATTAAGATGCTTAGGCCATCCAATACAAAATAAATTGATATTGGTATATTGTCAATTGGCCCCCAGCCACCTATTTCATATATATAGATGCCGGAATCCCATGAAATAATAAAATAAAAGCTTAATCCGGTTAAAAATAACAAAACAGCAGAAGGCAAGGCTTTTTGTAAGACTTTTGCTAATCTGCCGAATAACATAATTAAAATTGCTGTAGCTAAGGGTAAAATTATAAATAAAGGGATTAAAGAGTTCATGTTTTATCCTTTTAAGTTTGCTATTTTTCTTATATCAAAAGTGTTGTATTTTTTGTACAATCTTATTGCAATCGCCATTAGCATGGCAGTTGTAGCAAGGCCAATAACAATAGCTGTCAATACTATTGCCTGGGGCAATGGATCAACAAATTTTGTATTTTCTGTTTTTTCAACAATAATTGGAGCAATACCATTATCAACGTATCCTATCAGTGCAAAAAACATGAAAAGACTTAACTCCATTATTATCAAGCCTATTGCAATTTTGATAATATTCCTTTTGGTTAATACTCCGAAAAGACCAACAAGGAACAATACAAAGCATAATAGATAGGTTGTCATTTTAGTACCTCTTCTTTATAAATATAATGCCAGAAATGTATTGAACAAAGCAGCTGCAACTTCAATTCCAACAGCAATGTTATATAAAGGAATTACACCTGAACTTATAAGTTCACCTGTTATTCCTTTGGGAAGATAATTTGTAAAAAAAATTCTTGTCACTATAATTAGCGCTGTAAATGCAAGCACCAGGAAGATGAATATTCCTGTACTCTCAGCAACTGATGATCCCTCTTCCCTTTTCCTTAACTTAAGTATATCACTACCATAGGCAAGTACCAGCAGAAAAAATGCACCCGCTATAACAGCTCCTACCGCAAAGCATCCTCCCGGAGTAAGGTGGCCGTGCGTGATAATATATATTCCATATAAAAATATTAATCCTACAATCAGTTGGTTTATTTTTTTTAATATTAGAGTCATTCCAATCATAGTGATTTTAAATTCTTATTTCTTACCTTTTACCCTTAAAATTGTCAATACTCCAATTACTGCTGTAAACAGTATAGTTGCTTCACCTAAAGTGTCATATCCCCTGAAATCAAAAAGAACTCCGGTTACAAGATTTGCGCTTCCTGTTTTTTCTGCAGCATATTCAATGTATGCAGTGGACATTCTTGTTAAATGTTTGCCTAATGGATCTAAGGTACTGGTAACCTCTTTGAAAAAATATAATAAAACCACTAGGCATACTATTATTAAAATAACATTCATAACATACCATTTACGAAAATGTGATAATTTAACCTCGGCTGCTTTTTTTTCTTTAAGTTCTTCCCTGGAGCTATCCAGCACGACAGCAATCATTATTAAGAGTGTGATCGTTTCAACCACAATTTGGACTATGGCCAAATCAGGAGCCTGAAGAAGAAGAAAGCATATTACAAGTCCATAACCAACAATCCCGCAAGAGATAAGTGCTGACATTAAATCCCGGGCAAAAAGGGCATATATTGCACCCAGTATCATTAGCCCCAGTATTATTGATAGTAATAGTTCCATTATTTCAATTATTAATATTTTATATAAATGATAAGAGTAATATTAACATTATAGTCAGTCCAACCAGGAACCAGATTGCATAACTTGATAATACTCCGCTGTGGGCAGTGCTAAACCTTCTATACAGCCAGAGTATTATATCTTTTGATACATTATAAATATCAAACCTTTTATTATCAGCTTTTTTATAGAAAAATGAAAAGATATTGAAATTGGATATAGTCTTATAAAATTCAGTTGAGGAATAACCCGTCTGCTGCTGAATTTTTTCGCCCCCAACAAAACTGTCAGCAGTTCTCATATTTTTAATATTCCCTGCTAAATATATCAGAAAACCTAAAATTATTGAGATCAGAACGAGAAACGAAATTGTGGACGAATTCCATGATCCCGCATACTGAAAATCGCCAACAAGTGGTGCAAATATTTTTGGTAAAACCAGGTTAGTGGCAAATATTCCAAAACCGATGCAAACCAAAGCTAGAAATACCTGGGGCAGCCACATAACTGTACTGACTTCTTTGACCTTATTAAACTCTTTTCTGGCCCTTCCCATGAAAGCACCTGTAATAAATTTTACAAAGCTGGCCAGTGTCAATGCAGAACCTATTACAGCGAGTGACAGCCATATAATCCAGAGCCGGTTTGCAATTCCGGTTTCCTTGCCAAAATCAACTATGCCCTGGTAGATGGTCCACTTAGAAGCAAATCCGTTAAATGGGGGAATTCCTGATATTGATAATGAAAAAATTAATGCGGCTATAAAGGTCAAAGGCATTGCTCTAGATAATCCTCCAAGATCATTCAAATTTTCTTTTCCTGTTCTCTTTTCAATACTCCCTGCAACCAGGAATAAACCGCTTTTATACAAAGCATTATTAATCATATGGAATAAGCCTCCGACAATTCCCAGGGGCGTTCCAAGGCCCAGTCCGACAACCATATATCCTACCTGTGATACAGCATGGTAACCCAGCAACCTTTTATAATTATGTTGCATTAAGGCCATCATTACACCAATTATTATTGTTATTACACCTGTTATAAGAAGAATTAAGGTTAACCATTGATTTATAACGAACATATCTTTACAGATGCGTACCATGAAATATATTCCCAATAATTTGTCAAGTGAAGCGGGAAGAAATGCTGAAGATGATGCAGGTGCCTTTTTTGCATAATCAGGTATCCATGTATGAAAAGGGAATGCACCGGCTTTAGTAAAACTACCTATTAGGAATGAAAAGAATGCAAAAACATTTAAAAAATTATTAGTTGCAACATTTAGCCGGGAGATTTCCATTGTTTGACCTATTTTCCAGAGAACTGCCATACCAAATATTATAAAACCGTCTGATGCTCCGATTAATATCAGGGATTTTGTAGCAGCTGTTGAACTTTCCTCATCATAACCCTTTATTAATTTATAAAGTGTAAGGCATAAAAATCCCCAGAATATTATAAACAGGATTAGATTATCGGCCAGGGCAGCGCATACCGAGCATGCAAGTGTCAACATCAAATACGCATAATAATTACGTATGTTGTTAGCTTTATTTATGTATGCAAATGAATATATTATTATAATTACAGAGAATAAGCATACGAACAATACAATCAGTTTAGCTAAATTATCAACATTAAGTACTGCTAATCCTGTTACTGCTTCAAAGTCTTCTGACAGAGACAAATATCTTAAAGGGAATAAATTAAACAAATTCACATATCTACCTGCTGATTTTGCAATATAAATTAGCAGGGCACTTATAAATGTAATTATTGATATAATAAGTGCAAAAACCTGTTTAAAAATTCTAAATCTTTGCGGAAGGACTATCAATAAAATACCAGTAAACAATGGCAAAAAAACTATGAAGGAAATATTTGCCAAAAAGGTACTTATGAAAAGCTCTCTGGCTATAGTCATGTCTTATTTAGTTAATATTTGTAATAAACAGTTTATTTGGTTTTTGAATACAATATTGGATTAAATTGTATCTGCAACCAGCCGAACTGTGCAAACCTGCTTTTTCCTTCCTGAATTTCATTTATAATTTCAAGTGTATTGTTCGGCAACATGAAGGAATAACCGGCTTTAATTGATAAATCATTGCTGGCTTTATACGTAAGCATTAAGTCAATTTCAGTTCCCAGATATTTATCAACTTTGTTTGTTGCAGATAAATATTCTTTATCCAATGCGAACCAGTGCCAGGTGATTTGTGACCTGATACTTTTAGTAACAGTATTTTCAATTCTTATGTTTATGTTATTAATACCGGCGCCGTTATTTTCCGAAGCAATATCTTTCCCAAAGTAGTCCATATATCCCAGGAACCGGTGGTTTGATCCGTACAGCTTGGAAAAGGAATTTGTCTTTGTCATAACTTTTATGGAGTCTGACAGGTCTGTTCCTGAGTAGTGGTCGTAGCCAAGGATCAGGCTGGTATTTCTGAAGATGTCCCATGAAAATTTCGCGGCATAGAAGTTTGACAGTAGTTTCTCGCCAGTACTAATATTGCCGTGCTGAATATATACTGATGCTTCTGCACTTATCCTTCCCGGTTTTAATTTCACATTTGTGCCGGCAGTATTTCTTATATAAATTATATTTTTAAAAGCGGGCTTCTGATTTGCATCGAGTATATCTATAAGTGATATATCAAGTTTATCTGACAGTTTTTTATGTATCCATAAGTAAGACAGGTATTTATAATAATTAAGGTTATAATCGGACAGGAACTTATCTTCATTCAGATTGTTTAATCCTAAACCTAAATGACAGCTGAGTAACCTTTCCGTATTTTCGTATTGTATCACAGCAAGATCGTGTGAGGAGCCCTTATTGTTCCAGTTAGTCTCTGATAATAACCTCTGGTCATCATATATCAACCTCTGTCTTCCGAGTTTAACAGACAGTTTTTTTGTAAAGTAATACTTAATCCATGCTTCAAACAAATCAAGTGATCCGTTATCACGTTTCGGCTCGGTATCACCCCAAACCCGCGAATCCTGTATAGTTATTTTCAAGAGGTACTTTGGATTATTATAATCCAGCATTAAACGTGTTCTTTGATTTACAAAAAAGGCAGGTTTTTTTGATGAATCAGGAAGCACACCCTGACCATATCTGAATTCTCCCCTGTTTCGCAAATTTCCGGATAGTGATAACTGAGCCAGTGAACTAAATGTTATACATAGGCATAAAAAAGTATTAAATAAATTGAAAATAAATATTTTCATAAGCTATAAGCCTTCCTGTGCTTTAATTAAATACTCCCTGTAAATAAGACTTTGTTTTATCTCTCTTTGGATTCTTAAAGAATTCTTTTGCCTCCCCTTGCTCTATAATTTCACCTAAGTACATAAAGACCACATAATCAGCTATTCTCATAGCTTGTCTCAGCACATGCGTAACTACAACAATAGTATAGCTTTTTTTTAGCTCAATAAATTTTTTTTCAATTGCTTCACTTGATAAAGGATCTAAGGCAGATGTTGGTTCATCAGCTAATATGATATCTGGATCAACAGCAAGTCCTCTGGCAAGGCATAATCTTTGCTGCTGGCCAATTGATAAGCATGATGCAGGTTCTTTTAACCTGTCACTGACTTCATCCCATAAACTGGCTTGTTTTAGGTAATGCTCAATTCGTTTATTAAGAAATATCCTTTTCCTTCTTCCACTAATTTTTAATCCAAATGTAATATTTTTATAGATGCTCATTGGAAGAGGATAGGGCCTTTGGGAAAGCAATCCCATCCTTTTCCTGATTTTTGTTATATCATTCCTTGTATTAAGTATTTCCTTATTATCTATGAATATTTTACCGGAAACCTTCATTTCAGGATAAAGGTCAGTTAAACGGTTTAAGCATTTCATTAAGGTAGTTTTACCACATCCCGAGGGGCCTAAAATTACAGTCACCTTATTTTTAGGTATCAGGATATTTATATTATTTAATATATGTTTTCTACCTATTAACAAATTGAGATTTTCAACTTTTATTTTTATAGATTCGTCCATTTTCTAGAATTTTATAATGGTTTTTTTATATTTTTCTGACAATATTCTTGATAATATGCTGATAAATAATACAATAATTGTTAACACAGTTGCTGCTGCATAAGCCCTGTTTTTTACTTCTGGTATTGGAGAGGATAATTGAAAAAATATAGAAAGCGGTAATGTTGCTGTTTGCTGTGTTATTGATGTTGGTATATGGTCTGTAAAACCTGTGGTAAATAAAACTGAGGCGGCATCACCAATTGCCCTGCCAAATGACAGTAAAATAGCAGTTATTATACATGGAAAACATTGCTTGGTAAAAACTCTGAATGCTATTTCAGATTTTGTTGCCCCTAATGAAGCTGAGGATTCAATCAAACCTAGCGGTACTGTCTTTAATCCTTCATCAATAGCTCTTACCATTATTGGTATTATAAAGAGTGTTACAACTATAATACCTGCTAATAAAGAAGCTTTCATTCCTAAAAATATCATAATTGTAAAACCAAATGCTCCGTATACAATGGAAGGTATTCCCCATAGCAGATCAAGCAGAAATCTGATTGTATTGACAAATTTTCTCCTTTTAATCAAGAAGACATTTATATATAATGATACAGGCAACCCTATGATAAAAGCAAGTATTGTTGCCCCAATTGATAAGTATAATGATCCGATGATTGCATTTAAAATACCCCCTTCTTTACCAAAATAAAATCCTCCTTTTGGTGTTTGTGTTAACATCTCTATTGACAGAGACGGTATACCCTTGTTTAAGATACTATAAATAATAAGGCCCAGGGCAAATATTATTATGCAGGTTGAAAGAAACATTATCACCCTGAAAAATGCTTCTTCAATTATTTTAATAAGTTTTTTAGTTATCATTATATTCTTTTTT
>CP070654.1:24140-44276 GCA_020354785.1 Bacteroidales bacterium | reverse complement strand
TTCAACCTTGAAATTATAAAACTTATTAATCTGATTCTTAATGATTGGATAATGGGTGCATCCTAAAATTAAAGCATCGATATCTTTCAGTTCATTTTTAGAGAGATATGATCGTATTATAGCATTGCTTATATCATCGAAAATAAAACCTTCTTCTATCATTGGTACTAATAGAGGTGTTGGTAATGATGCGACCCTGATAGAATTATCCAGGCCGGTAATCTTTTTTAAATATGTGCTGCTATTAATAGTAGCCTTTGTACCTATAACACCAACTCTTTTTACTGATAAGTGATTTACAACATAGTTAATAACCGGATTAATTACATCTACAACAATAGCCCTGTTACCCGCTGATTCGACAATACAGTCGTATGCTATGGCCGAAGCAGAATTACATGCTATTACTATTATTTTACATCCCCGCGAGAGTAAGTATTCAGTAATTTTCTTTGAATAATGATTAATTGTCTCTTTAGATTTATCGCCATATGGTAAATGGGCAGTGTCTCCAAAATATATAAGGTCTTCATTTGGTAAAACCTGTCTAATAGCATTTGCTACAGTAAGTCCCCCTACCCCGGAATCAAATATACCAACAGGTTGATCAGATTTTTTGCTCATAATTTTTTAGTAATATAATACCGGAACAATATTTATTATACAAAAATAAGAAAGCCAGCACATAAATGAGCTGGCTCCTGATAAAAATATTTCTTCTGAGACTATTCCAGTCCAAGTTTTGCCTTAACCAAAGGCAAAATATCTTCAGTATTCTCTGCTGCATAAATTATTACACCCATGCCCATATCAAAAATATATGTAAATCCATGTTCTGCCGCAACCTCATTTACAGCATTAAAAGCTTTTTCCTGGATTGGCTTTAGCAACTCGGCTCTTTGTCTTGACAGATCCTGTTCAGCTTCAACCTGAAAACTCTGAATTCTCTGTAAAAGATCCTGAAGTTCATTTTCCTTTGTTTTCCTTATAAGGTCAGTCATTGTATCAACATTCTTCTGGTAGTCATCCAGTTTTTTGTTGTATTCTACTTCTAACTCTTCCAGTGTATTTTCAAATTGCTGGGCAATTCCCTGAAGTTTCCTTTGTGCAGTATCTCTTTCCGGCATAGCAGCAAATAATTCCTGGCTGTTAATATGACCCAATTTAATTTGTGCTTCCTGTGCTCTGGCTGCTAATAAGCAACCGGCTAACAAAGCAATATACAGGTACGAAAACTTTAACATATTCTTCATATCAATTAATTAATTTAATTACTGCCACAAATGTAAGAAATTAATTCTTATAACCTAACTTTTCTAAAACTTCATCACTTACATCGTATCTCGGGTTTGTATAGAGCATTGTCGGACCGCTGGAGGTGTCAAATATTACTGCATATCCGCTTTCTGTAGCAATATCTTTTACAGCCTTATAAATTTCGTCCTGAATAGGCTTGATTAGCTCCTGACGCTTTTTATAGAGTGATCCCTCCTGGCCAAAATAGTTTTTTTGTAATTCTTTAACCTCTTTCTCTTTATTAATTATCTGGTCTTCCCTCTTTTTGCGCATCTCATCAGTCAGAAGCACTTTTTCCGCCTGATAGTCTTTATACATCTGCTCTATTTCCGAATATTTGGTCTCAATCTCTTTCTGCCATTCCTCAGATGTATCATCCAGCTTATCTTTAGCAGCCTTATATGAAGGGATATTATTAAGAATGTATTCGGTATCAACAAATGCATACTTTTGTGTATATGCCACACCTGCCATAACCAGTAGTGCAGTGAGTATAATTACAAATTTTCTCATGATTCAAAATTTAAAGTTAGTAACCTAATATTATAATTGACATCAAATATAGTACCAAACAGTAATTACCAGCAATAATGCTTATTAAACGGGAAGATATTTAAAACTGCTGCCCCAGGACAAAATGGAATTCACCTCCATTTGGTTTAGTCTGACCGGCCAGAGGATCGAATCCATATCCCCAGTCTATTCCAAGGAGCCCGAACATAGGCAGAAATACTCTTACACCAATTCCCGCTGATCTTTTTATATGAAAAGGTTTAAATTCACTGATAGAACTCCATGCATTACCTCCTTCAATAAAGGCCAGCCCGTATATTGTTGCAGAAGGATTTAATGAAACAGGGTAACGCAATTCCACTGTATATTTATCATATACATTTCCATCATAAAACCTTCTGGATTGTCCGTTTTCCGCAATAACTGTCTGGGGAGTAAGCTGAGCATCAGGATATCCGCGTAATGAAACAATATCAGAGCCGAAAATATAATTCGTTGCGTACATTGGATTACCGCCTACTTCAAATTTTTCGAAAGGTGAAGGGCCGATATCATTATTATAATGTCCCAAGTATCCGTACTCTGCCTTGGTAGCTAAAACCAGATTCCCTATTATACTTGTATACCAAGCACTTTTAAATGTCCATTTATGAAATTCTATAAGTTTATATTTTTCATTAAAGGATAATTCAGAATAATCTTTATTACTAAACAGAGAATAAGGAGGTGTCAGCTGTATACCGAAACTAAAGTTTGAGCCCCTTCTGGGAAAAAGCATTTGATCCTGTGAACTTCTGGAAACAATAGTCTTTAAACTGATAAGATTAGAAAAACCATTAGTAAAAATAAACTGGCTGCTGACATAATTGCTCAAATGATATCTCTGGTAACTTAACTCGTTATAAATAGTAAAATAATCATCAGGCCACTTAAGCCTTCTTCCCAAACCAATGGATGCTCCATATACCTTAAAAAATATAGTATCATTGGCTACATATCTTCCTTCCTCGTATAAGGGACGTTTGCTGACTGTATGAGTCAGCGAAACGGTGAATGAATTAGGTTTTTTGCCGCCAAACCAGGGTTCAATAAATGATAAATTATAGGCTTTGAATGCCTTTGAACTTACCTGGGCCCTGACAGAAAGAGTTTGTCCATCACCGGTAGGAACAGGCCTCCAGGCCTTACCATTAAACATATTTCTTGCTGAAAAATTTGAAAACCTGATTCCAACAGTACCTACAAAACCAAGGCCTCCAAAACCACCCGATAACTCAAGCTGGTCATTAGCCCTTTCCTCCAGCTGGTATTCCAGATCCACCGTGCCATCTGCCTGATTAGGTATGGGATTTGGATTAATATTTTCAGGATCAAAATGGCCAAGAGTTGCTAATTCGCGAACTGACCTTATGATGTCCGATTTGCTGAAAAGCTCACCCGGGCGTGTTCGCAGTTCTCTCCTTACAACATGTTCATTTGTCTTTGTATTTCCTTTTATAACAACTTTATTTATAGAAGCCTGTTTCCCCTCATATACCCTCATTTCAAGGTCTATGGAATCGTTTTCTATTCTTACTTCAACCGGAGAAACAGAGAAAAACAGGTATCCGTTATCAAGGTAAAGAGATGATACCGCATCCTCGTCAATTCTTAACCGCTCTTCCAGTAAGGTTTTATTATAAACATCTCCCTTTTTTACGCCCAATATCCTGTTTAATATCCCTGAAGGATATTTTGTATTTCCAACCCAGACAATTTTCCTGACAAAATATTTTTGGCCTTCTTCCAGATTAATAACTAATGCAATTCTCTTATTATTTACCCTGGTTATTCGATCTCCTAATAATTTAGCGTCTCTGTACCCGTTTTCATTATAAAAATTTATTAAATTCTGCTTATCTTCCTTATATGTTTCGTTTATGAACTTTGAACCTTTAAATATATTCAGATTCTTTTTCTTGGTTTTTTTCATAACTCTTCTAAGTCGTTTATCTGTATATACCTCGTTACCCTCAAAAACAATATCATCAATTTTGACTTTCTTGTTCTTCTCAATATAAATGTTTAAAGCAACCTGGTTTATATTACTTGTATCAGTCTTCTGTACAATTACAACATCAACATTCAGAAATCCTTTATCGATATAATGCTTATCTATAATTGTCTTGCAATTATTAATTATGTTGTCAGTCATCTGACTCCCGGGTCTGAGATTTATCTTCTCTTTTAAGTCGGAAATTTCAGATTTATTAACTCCTTTAATATTCAACTTCGATAATCTGGGCTGTTCCTTAAGATATATTTCCAGAAATACCTTGCCGTTTTTAATTCTCTTTGCCAGTATCTTTACATCTGAAAAAAGTCCGTATTTCCAGAATTTATCTATTGCTGCAGATATTTCATCCCCGGGAATATTAATTTTTTGTCCGACCTGTAACCCGGAAATATTAATTAATATATTTGGCTGAAGGTATCTTACACCCGTGACGGTAATAGAATCAATCTCCAGTTCTTTTGGATGGAAATAGTCGACAGCAGATAATTTGTCAAAGTCCCTCTCCTGCGATAAAATACTGCTGCTAATAAAAAATAGAACTATTACTGTAAAAATGTTTTTCATCCCTTATTCAGCTGTTTACATTTACATTCTTAATTTGAGAGCTTGTCTTGCCAAATCTTCTTTCCCTGTTCTGAAAGCTGATTATTGCCTCATAAAGGTGCTCCCTTCTAAAATCGGGCCAAAGTGTGTCAGAAAAGTATAATTCGGAATATGCTATCTGCCACAGTAAAAAATTACTGATTCTATACTCACCGCTGGTTCTTATCAGTAATTCCGGTTCCGGTATTCCTGCAGTATTCAAAAAACTCTCAAACAGATTACTGTCAATATTTTCTGCTTTTAATTCTCCTTTTTCAATTCTCTCTGCTATCTGTTTAACTGCATTGGTAATTTCCCACCTGGAGCTATAGCTCAGTGCCAGTATCAGTACCAGGCCTGTATTAGCCTTGGTATCCATTATAGCCTTTTTCAGATATTTTCCGACACTTTTTGGAAGACTATTTATATCTCCAATGGCTGATAAGCGAATATTATTATCCTGGAGGGTTTTTGTTTCTTTATTAATTGTAGAGACAAGCAAGGACATCAACGCATCTATTTCAGTGCGCGGTCTCATCCAGTTTTCAGTGGAAAATGCATATAAAGTAAGGTAGCCTAATCCAAGTTCTGCTGCTGCTTCTACAGTATCCCTTACAGCAGCAACACCATTCTGATGTCCGAATACTCTGTTATTACCTCTCTTTTGTGCCCATCTTCCATTACCATCCATTATAATTGCTATATGCTGAGGTAGTTTATCAGGATTTATTTGCTGTTTAAGACTCATCAATTAATAATATTAGTCATCATAAGCCGGGCAATCAACCATGAAATTAAAGAATTTGTAAGTAACAAAAATACCCAAAAAAGAGTACCAGTCATCATTATGAATAGGAGAATCAATATTGGTTGGATTCTCAGCACCATCAATTAAATCATTAAATGTTTTACGAAAGCTCCATTCAAAACCAGTACAAATTGTATTTGTAACATTTAATTTAAATCCAACACCAAACGGTATTGTTACAGGAATATTACTAATTGAAGCATAACCAACACCTGCGCTAATGTATGTTGTATAATCCCACCTTTTAACTGTCGGCACATATGGTAAAAAATTAAATTCCACCTGTAATGCAGCATCAAATATATACTTGTTAAATGCTCTTGCAGCAGTTATATCATTAATCAAATCAGAAAAATCATCCGGGTCGCCTGATAATCTCGTAAAATATCCACTTAACCGGAAAGCATATCTTTTATTGAGATTATACCTGAAAATGCCTCCAACAGCGAATCCCGGTGAATAAAATATTTTGTTCGTGTTGATGTCTCCATAATAATATGAAGTTCCGGCAAAAACACCAATGTTATCATTTCTTTGAGCTTCAACCAGGCTAAAAGAAAATACAAGAACAACCAGAATGAGTATAGTTTTCACTTAATAATATTAATATCCGGATACTGATAAAATCTAACCTAATTAACGAAAATAAAATGTTTTTAGCGCGCAATATCAGAATTTTTCCTAAAAAATCATAAAAAAAGTTAAGTTCCTTTAATAAGTTTCCTGCAGAAAGTTATCTTCTTCTTACTCTTACCCTGTACCTGTCTAAAAATAAAGGAAGTCCGCGACGGGAGGTTTTGATTCTGTAATTGAGATTAAATGTAGAGAGCCAGTATATATCATTATGTTTAGATGCACTCGGCTTAAATCCGTCAATATAATCACAAAAAGTATATCTGCCCCCGATTTCATATCCTATTATCCATTTGTCACTGATAATGTATTTTAAGCCTATACCAAGGGGAAATGACGGTATGAATTTATTCCGGTCATCATAGGTATCAGTTGGTCTTGGTTCACTCTCTAAGGTTGTCCAGTATTTTGTCAGTCCTATTCCCCCGAAAACATACAAACTTATTGTAGAATAATTGTTCAGCATTCCACGGCGGTTGAACATCGCTGCTGATCTGTACCTTTTTGTTTCCTGGATAAGATAATATTCATAATGGGCCGATAGCTCAACTAGGTGTGTTTTTGCAAGAAACTGCCTGTGATCATTTCTGGAACCATCAAAATCTTCTGTTTTCCCGTAACCATATATTAGTGCCAGCTTGGCCGAGGATTGCTGGTTTATTTTATATCTTACCCCTGTATATATTGAAGGCCTGGTATCTCTAAAGGTTATATCCTCGATAAATAACATACTGGCATCCACCCTGCCTCCCAAATCCGAGAATATATTTGTTGTTCCTATGCCAATTACTGCTTCATATCTTTTTAATTTCCATCGCTGGGAATATACTGCCGAGGAAATACAGAAGGCGGCCAATATCAGTAATGATATTTTTCTCATTGTAATTAATTAAGACTTTTGCAAAAATAGCTATTTATTGACAATAATTAAATTTATAAAAAATTTGAATTTATGACAAAGTATACTCATATATTAATTTCTTTTATCCACGCCCCACATCAGTTTATTCCTGATAGTCGTATAAAAATTGGTATTTGGCAGCTTAAGCATTTTTAAATTAAAATCAGCTTTATATAATTTCAATTTAACCGAATTATCTATAAGTCTGGTCCTGTTATCAGCAGTAACAAAGAATTTTTCGCTCCTGTTCCGTACTTTTATAGTAATAACAACATCATCCGGAACAACTATAGGTCTGACAGTAAGATTATGAGGTGCGATAGGCGCAATAATAAAATTATTAGTGCCTGGCAATACAATAGGTCCCCCGACACTTAATGCATACGCAGTTGAACCTGTTGGTGTCGATATAATCAGGCCGTCGGTATAATATGTATTGAAAAACTCATCATTTAAAAATGCATCGATGGTAATCATCGTTGACTCCTTTTTCTGAACAGTAATATCATTTAAGGCAAAGTCCAGGTCTCCGAATATACTCTTGCTGGTATCAAGTTTAATTAAAGCCCTGTTTTCTATTTCATAGTCTTTTTCAAATATTGCCTCAAATGCTGAAGATATCTCTTCTTTGGCTATGTTTGCCAGGAATCCCAGCCTCCCGGAATTAAGCCCGATAATAGGTATATTATGATTTTTCACAAAAGGAATTGTCTCTAAAAATGTACCGTCTCCTCCTATACTAATCATAAAATCAATATTATCCCCTATATCAGCCTTGCTTTCAAACAAATCATTATATTCCGGGGTAATACCAACCTTATCCCTTATAAATTCCAGGAATGGTTTATATATATATACTTCAACCTTATTCTGGAGAAGTTTTTCAAATAGCTCCATAACATACGGTTTGAATCCCGGATTAAAGGTCTTACCGTATATGGCAATTCTCATGTGCAAAAAAATTAATTACTAAATACTAAGATATTTCATGAATTGTTCATACCTGTTCTCATAGAGGCTGTTAAGATCATTTTCATCCATAAAGGAAGCTTTTATGATATAGTTGTATCTGTTAAAGGTTTGAATTATTGAGGTAAGCTCTTTTCTGTTAATTTTAATACTAACCTCCATTTTCGTGGAATTTGAATGGGAGTTTACATACAGGCTTAATATTTTAGCGTCATTACCCTCAATAATCTGGGCAATTTCAGATAAAGAATAATCATTGACATTGATCTCAAGTACTATAATACCTCCCGGCTGCTTCAGGGCTGACAAATCTCCAAAATAATGTATTAAATAATCCATTGTTATAAGTCCCATGTAATGATTATTATGGTCTAAAACAGGGACAACGGATAAACTTAAACGGGATGCGATTTCTATAACTTCAAATATGTGCTGGTCAAGTGTAACATAAGGACTAAAAAGCGACAAACTATGATTACCAATAGGCTCTTCTGCCATGTTTAAATCATAGATGTCTTTATCAGATATTAAACCCAGAAAATCTTTATTATTTACAATAGGTAAATGTGAAATGCGGAAAATATCCATCCAGTATAATGCTTTTTGCCCGCTATCCGAAGTTCTCAGGGCAGGTATCACATCTGATATTAAATCCTTGGCTAACATTTATAGTTATTAAAATACTATTAATTTTGCAACTTGAATTGTGTAATTGAATATTAGCAAATATTTATATTTATGACAAGATTAAGTGTAAATATAAACAAAATTGCAACATTAAGGAATGCCAGAGGCGGAAATATTCCAAATGTTCTGAAAGTTGCTGTTGATTGCCAAAAATTTGGAGCTCAAGGAATAACGGTTCATCCAAGACCGGATGAGAGGCATATAAGATACCAGGATGTAATAGATATTAAGCCTGTTATTACCTCGGAATTCAATATAGAAGGATATCCTTCTTCAAAATTCATGGATCTTGTTAAGGAGGTAAAACCCGATCAGGTAACACTGGTTCCTGATCCTCCGGAGGCATTAACCTCCAGTGAGGGCTGGGATATTATTAAAAACCTGTCATTTCTGAAAGAAGTAGTTAATGATCTTAAGCAGGCAGGAATACGGACCTCTCTTTTTCTGGATACAGACCCTGAAAATATAAGAAATGCAGCTAAAACAGAAACAGACAGGATTGAATTATATACTGAACCCTATGCCGGCAACTATTCCATTAACAGGGAAAAAGCAATCGAGCCCTTTGTTAAAGCAGCAGAAATAGCTTATGATGAAGGATTACAATTAAATGCCGGACATGATTTAAGCCTTGTCAATTTGAAATATTTTTATGATAACATACCGGGATTGCTTGAAGTGTCAATTGGTCATGCCTTAATTTCCGATGCCCTGTATTTCGGGCTGGAAAAAACTATACAATTATATCTGAATCAGTTGAAATAGCTAATTATGAATCGTTTATACCCATTAAAGTTTATTCCCCAGATTAAGGATAAAATATGGGGAGGGAAAAAATTAAGAGAGATACTTGGTAAATCGGAAGCTTCTGATAAGGCAGGCGAAAGCTGGGAAATTTCAGGCGTTCAGGGTAATATATCTATTGCTGAAAACGGTTTTCTGGCTGGTAATAATTTGCAGGAATTAATTGAGGTTTATATGGGCGATCTGGTAGGAGATAAAATATATGACCAGTTTGGCATTGAATTTCCACTTTTAATCAAATTTATAGATGCAACCCGGCAACTATCCATACAGGTACATCCAAACGATGAGATGGCTTTAAAAAGGCATGGTTCATATGGAAAAACTGAAATGTGGTATATTCTCCAGGCTGATAAGAACTCTGAATTAATAGTAGGTTTCAATAAGAAAATTGAAAAAAGTACCTACAAACATCACCTTGAAAATAAAAGCCTTCCTGAAATATTAAACTATGTCAATATATATGCAGGAGATGTTATTTTTTTACCGGCAGGCAGGATACATGCGATTGGATCCGGTATTTTACTGGCTGAAATACAGCAAACTTCAGATGTTACTTATAGAATATATGATTTCGACAGGCTGGATTCAAATGGAAATCCACGGGAATTACATACTGATTTGGCTTTAGATGCAATTGATTACAATTTCGATAGCAAGCATAAAATTGATTATTCCAGTAAGGTAAACGAACCGTCAGAATTAGTGACCTGCAAGTATTTTTCAACCAATTTCCTTGATTTTAATAAACCGGTTGACAAAGATTATCTTAAAATAGATTCGTTTGTAATCTATATGTGCCTTGACGGAGACTTTAATATAGAATATTATGAAAATGAAACGGTAAAGGTCAGCAAAGGAGATTCATTAATAATACCGGCAGAATTAAAAAATGTGCGACTGAATCCGGTTACGGAAACTAAGATTCTGGAGGTGTATATTGGCTGAAATTAATCAGGAGGTAGTGTAATTTATGGAGAATATTGAAAAAGCCAGATTTATTAAAAGCAGCACCAGTCTTGAATCCTGTCCAAAGCCTGTTTATCCCGAGTATGCTTTTATCGGAAGATCAAATGTGGGAAAATCATCATTACTAAATATGCTGGCAGATATTAAAAATCTGGCAAAAACTTCAGGTACACCGGGCAAAACCAGGCTGATTAATCATTTTTTAATCAATAATAAATGGTATATGGTTGATTTACCGGGTTATGGATACATAAAGGATGCCAGAAAGGATAAAGATGATATTCTGAAACTTATTACCAGTTATATACTGAACAGAGAAAATCTGGTATGTATATTTATATTACTTGATTGCCGTCATGAACCGCAGGTTATAGATCTGGATTTTATTAGATGGACAGGTATTAATAAAATACCATTTGTACTTTGTTTTACCAAAGCAGATAAAATATCAACATCCATGCTGGATAAGAGATTAAAAAATTACAGGAAAATACTGCTGGAGAGCTGGCAGACCTTACCACATATTTTCATTACATCTTCTGTAAAAAAATCAGGCCGGGAAGAAATAGTAAAATTTATACTTGATACTAACAGAACTGTTAATATTTAATTATTATTTTAATTTAATAATAGATAATATTTGAAAGTATATTTTTTACATTTACGTAGATAATATTCAGTAATATACTCTTCAATACATTAATAAATGAAAAACAAAACACCAATTAAATTCTTTGCCGGCAGAGCAACAACATACCTTGCAAGAAAGATAATAAAAAGCTTTGGTGCCGAGCTGGGAAAAACTTCGGTTTTAGAATTTAGTGACGGAGAGTTTCAACCATATTATGAAGAATCAGTGAGAGGATGCACAGTATTTATTATACAGTCAACTTTCCCTCCCAGTGACAACCTTATGGAGCTTCTACTAATGATTGATGCGGCAAAAAGAGCTTCTGCTCATGAAGTTGTTGCAGTTATCCCCTATTTAGGTTATGCCCGGCAGGATCGTAAAGATAAACCAAGGTGTGCAATTGGAGCAAAGCTGGTTGCAGATCTTCTGACTGCTACAGGAGTTACCAGAGTTATGACAATGGACTTGCATGCCGACCAGATCCAGGGATTTTTTAATGTCCCTGTTGACCATTTATATGCCTCGACATTATTTGTCCCTTACATAAAAAGTCTGGAACTTGAAAACCTTATAATCGCAGCACCTGATATGGGGGGTACCAAGAGAGCAAATGCTTATGCAAGATTTCTGAATACTGAGATGGTAATTTGTTACAAGCTAAGGAAAAAAGCTAACATTGTTGAAGAGATAAGAGTTATTGGTGAAGTTAAAGATAAGGATATAGTGATTGTGGATGATATGATTGATACTGCCGGCACAATTTGTCTGGCAGCTAATTTGATGAAAAATGAAGGTGCAAGAAGCATACGTGTAGTAATTACTCATCCTGTATTATCAGGACCTGCCTATGAAAGAATCGATAAATCGGCTATTACTGAGGTATGTGTGACCGATTCAATCCCGCTTCGGGGACATAGTGATAAAATCAAGGTAATTTCGATTGCTGATCTTTTCGCTGATGTAATTAATAAAGTATATAAATATAAATCAATAAGTGAGAATTTTATAGTTTAATTATTATATTTGCACTCCTTTTTAAAATAACTTATTTACAGGACTAGTTTATAATCAACAATATCAGATATTTAAAAGAATATTTATATTTATATATAATAAAAATACCGTTAAGATGAGATTATTAGAAATCAAGGGAACCATAAGAAAAGATACAGGGAAAAAATATACAAGGAAACTAAGAGAAGAAGGATATGTTCCCTGTGTATTATATGGTGGAGAAAAGAATATTCATTTTTCAGCCCTGGAGAAGGATTTTAAAGATTTGGTTTATACCCACCATGTTCATATCATAAATTTAGATCTGGAAGGCAGTGTTTATAAAGCCATATTAAGAGATATACAATTCCACCCCGTAACAGATAGAATACAGCATATAGATTTTGTTCAGGTTTTTGATGATGTGCCAACAATTGTTGAAATACCTATTGAGCTTACAGGCAGTTCAATTGGCCTGAAGAACGGAGGAAAAATCAGGCAAAGAAGAAGAAGCCTTAAAGTGAAAGGTCTGATAAAAGATATGCCTGATACCTTAGAGATAGATTTGACAGATATAGATATTGGCGACTATATAAAAATAGGAGATTTATTGTATGATAACTTAGAGATTTTAACTCCTGCAAGAGTGATGGTAGTAGGGGTTGTTTCATCAAGAGTTGCTGCAAAAAGCTTAATTGCAGCTGAAGAAGACGCCGCAGCTGCTGCTGCAGCAAGAGCTGAAGAAGCAGAAGCAGAAGCAGTAGAAGAAGAAAAAGCCGAAGAGGTTGCAGCCGAAGCTGAAGGAGCCCCCTCAGACGAGGAAAAGAAGTCTGAAAAGCAACCTGAAAAACAGCCTGACACTGAATCAAAAAAAGAAAGTAAAGAGAAATCCTAATTGAACATTTTTTAAATTGAATTTTCTGATTGTCGGCCTGGGTAATTTTGGTACAGAATATCAAGATACCAGGCATAATATAGGTTTCAGGATACTAGATACTTTTGCCAAAACTTCCGGAATCAGATTCAGGGACAAGCGTTATGGTTTTATTGCAGAGTATAATTATATGAAACATCTTTTCATTCTTCTGAAACCCAGCACTTTTGTTAATCGTAGCGGACGGGCTGTTAATTACTGGATGCAAAAATCGGGTGTTGCGGTAGAAAACCTTCTTGTGATTATTGATGATGTGGCACTTCCCTTTGGCACATTAAGACTTAAATCCAAGGGGGGCGACGGAGGACACAACGGATTATTTAATATAAATCAAATACTGGGCCATCAAAACTATGCAAGATTAAGATTTGGCATCGGCAGTAACTATGATTACGGGAACCAGGTTGATTATGTATTGGGGCAATGGAGTGATGAGGAAGAAAAGACGCTGCCAGAGAGGTTATCAGTATGTCACGATCTTATTATAAGCTTTGGAATAAATGGAATAGAAAAAACCATGAATGACTATAATAATAAATGATCTTGCGGTAAATATTCCCGCCTTTTAAATAATTTCAGCAACTTTCCGTATTTATTAAAAATTATACCCTTAAATATTAAATTTATTAACAATTGTTCCTGCAAATTGAACAAAGACAACAGAATAGTGTTTATGTAATACTATTGAATGATTACAAAATATTTTGGAGATATGCTAAATTCAAAAGTTAAAATTGAAACTGATTTTAACAGAAATACTGTTAAAGACAGATATAATGATAAGAATGGTGTATGTTTGTTCGGTTCTTTTCACTTTGATTATAAAAATCATTTCCTGAAGTCACCGACCAGTGAAAGACATCTTACAAAAAAAGAGGCTGCCGTACTTAAATTGCTGTGTTTAAATAAGAATAATGTTTTAAGAAGGGAAATTGCGCTTAAATTAATATGGGGTAAAGATGATTATTTTATGGGCCGTAGTATGGATGTTTATATAACGAAATTAAGAAAATTCCTGAAAGAGGATCCTTCCGTTTCTATTGTTAATGTACATAATGTTGGATTCAAGTTGGAGGTAAAAGATTGAAATAACTGCAATTTATAACTTACTGATATTTAATTTCCCCGTATAGAAGAATTTATAATCATTTGTGAATAACTTATAAAAATATGCGCCGGGTTTTAATTTATTCCGGCCCAGGATAAATTTATTTGATAAGATATTTGAATATTGAAAAATCTTATTCCCGTTTATATCTATAATTTCCAGTGTATATGGCTGCCTGACTTCTTCAGGTATTGTAATTATTGCATAATTATCAAATGGATTAGGCTGAATAGATATGTTTTTCTGTTTACAAATGTTTAACGTTTCCATGCTTCTGAGAATTTAAGTTCAACATATTTGTCTTATTTTTATTTTACAACACCCAAATTTTGTGCCAATTTTATAACTATATTGATAATCAACAGGTAATACTATATTCAGGATGAAAGAAAATGGTAAATGGTTGCGTCTGTATAAGAATTAAAAGACTTAATTTATGTAGTGATGAATTAATTTAAGCAATGGATCAATCTTCACAGGTTTGCATATATAGGCATCGCATCCTGCTTTTATACATTCATCTTCATCTACTGACATGGCATAGGCGGTCTGGGCAATAATTGGTAAAGTCTTTCTGAATTTTTTAATTTGTTTTGTTGCTTCCAGTCCATTCACTTCAGGTAATTTAATGTCCATCAGAACCAAATCTATTTTGGAGTTCTTTTTACATAAATTTATAGCTTCTTTCCCGTCTTTTGCCCTTATTACAACTGCATTTGTGGGTTTTATTATGGTGTCGACCAAATTAAAATTGGAATCTTCATCTTCGGCAACTAAGATTGTTTTTCCTTTCCAGTTTAGCTTACTCTTAACTTCGGGTTTTTTACTCTTTTTTGTTGCTATGCCTGATATATAAGGTATTTTAAAATAAAAAGCAGAACCTTTGTTAATTTCCGATTCAAGCCAGATTGTACCCTTGAGCTTTTCCACCAGTCCTTTTGATATAGATAATCCCAAACCTGTACCACTGTACGATCTGTTAAATGATGTACTTACCTGCCTGAAGCGGTCAAATATAACATTTTGTTCAAATTCTGTTAATCCTATACCGGTATCCTTAACAAAGAAAATTATATTCTTAAAATCCTCAATCTCATAGCCAATATCAATACTTCCCTCATCAGTAAATTTATATGCATTTGAAAGAAGATTTGTGAGAATTTGCTCTATTCTTACGTTATCTGAATGAACATAAGATTTTGCAAGGGGTAATCCATAATGGAGATTTATATTAATAGGCTTATTATCCTGTTTCTTAAGAGTTTTAAAATAAAGTGCAAGATGGTCAATCAATTCATTTAATGAGAAGTTCTTATTTACAATAGTAATCTGGTCTGCCTCAATTTTTGAAATATCAATTATATCGGAAATAATCTGTAAAAGTTGTTTGCTCTTTGCATTAATTATATCAATAAATATATCTTTTCTCTTTTTACTGATTTTTTTGGATTTGAGTAAATTGGCAAATCCAAGTATCGCATTCATTGGTGTTCTTATTTCATGACTCATATTTGCCAGAAAAGCTGACTTAAGCTTATCACTTTCTTCGGCCTTTTCCTTGGCCAGTTTCAATTGACGTTCATAGTTCTTACTATCAGTAATATCTTCGAAAGTTCCGTCATAATAAATAATTTTTCCATTTGTGTCACGAATTGCTCTTGCACTTTCACGAATGTGAAGAACGGATCCGTCTTTCCTCAACCATGCACTTTCAAGGCCGATAACTGTTCCTTCCTTTTCTATACGTTTACGGAAATCATTACGTGAATACGAAGGTTCAAATCCGTCCTTCTCCAGGTTGCGTTTGGCTAATTCATTATATGTCTTATAGCCGAGCATACGCACTGCAGCTTTATTTGCCATAAGTATATGCCCATCAGGTGTAGTCCTGTAAATACCTATGGTGGCGCTCTCGTATAAGCTCCTGAAACGCTCTTCACTTTGTATTAAAGCCTCTTCAGTTTGTTTTCTTCTGGTTATATCAATTAATGATGCAATCCATTGTTTTGAACCGGGTAAGAATCCAACCTTTATATATACATCTTTCTTATTATTGTTTTTATCAACAAACTTAAATTCATATTCTACATCGGAAGTCCCTTTCCCTTTTATTCTTTGATTCCTGATGTTTTGCACTCTTTCTATGTCTTCTTCTGCTGTCAGATCTATCCACTTTAATTTACCTTCAATTTCCTTTTTGATAAAACCCGATAATTCTTCAAATTTAGAATTACACAATAAAATTGTGCCGGGTCCGTCTAAAAGACATGTAGCTGTTCCCGTGTTATTAAAAAGACTAAAATATTTATTATGGCTTTCCTTAAGTTCCTCATTTATAAAATGAATTCTGTCATTGATATTCCGGAGTTTTTCATTTAACTCAATCAGCAACTTTTCTCCTTTTACTTTCTCGGTAATATCCATAAACATACCTGAAATCTCATCACCATCCAGCACAGCACTCAAACTTACCACAACTGTTTCCCCGGTTTTAACCCGAAAATCAATATTATAATTATTTATTGATTTATTCTTCTTTAGTAACTTAATTACACCCTCTCTTTTGGAAGAATCCAGATAATGTTTTAAAACACTGCTCCCTATAAGTTCTTCCCTTGATTTGAAATTGAATATGTTTGCTGCAGCATCGTTGACAAAAAGGATATCTCCCTTGATATTAGTCTTGAATATCCCTATAGGTGAATTATCTATGAGTTTTCTATAACTCTCTTCACTTTTCTGCAATGCGATTTCAGCTTCCTTTAATTCGGTTATGTCTGATACTACTCCTTCAATTGATGCCGGCTCGTTATTTTCATCTCTTATTATTAAATTCTTCTGCTGTACCCATCTTGTTTCTCCTGTTTTTTTTATAATTTGCAACTCATAATAATCAGGAGCATTTCCTGTAAGAAGCTTTTTCCAGTGTTTTTTAAAATATGCAAATGAATCGGGATGAACAAGCCTTCTTACCAGTGATGGCGTACTATAAAATTCAGCAGGTGAATAACCAAAAAGTTCTTTTGTTTGAGGGCTTATATATTCATACTTGCCGTCAGGTAATGACATCTTATATATAACATCTTTTACACTCTCAGTGATCGTGTAAAACCTCTCTTTATAATATGGATCCTCATTCAAGGAATATAAATTGCCTGTACCTGATAAATCATTTTCCAGTTCCTGTATTCTCTTCCTCAATTCCTCATTTTCACGTAAAATATCTTCATATTTTCTTTTACTTGCCATATATATTTATGTCATCTGTTGTTGACAATAGTCGAATTTAAGAAAAAAAATATGTAAACAATCCCGTTTTGTTATTTTTTGAGGCATAAAATTCATTCCTGATTTAATTATTTAGGTTTTTTTGAATCATTCATTATAAATTGTATATCTTTAGAGAAATGGATAACTCATAAATTCATATGCAATCGGCTATTAAAATGATATTCAATATAATAATTATAAAAATCCAAATACTATGAAAAAGTTATTAGGTTTATTATTTATTGCCTCACTATTAATTTTCTTTTCATGTGGCAGAGAAAAATCCGGCAGTGAAGAAGAATCTTCAAAAGAAAGTTCGGAAGAAACTAAATCAAAGAAAAAGAAAGGCGGAGATGCAGAGCTAATTTCAAATTGCGAAGATTTCCTTGATCGTTATGAAGAATGGGTCGATTTATATATTGCTGCATTAAAGGCATATAAAGAAAACCCCATGGATGCTGAAGCAATGCAGAAATACAGTGAATCAATGTCAGAAGCTGCAGTCTGGGCCCAGGATTGGACAAAACTGCATACATGTGCGATGAAAGAGAAATACCAGAAGAGATTTGAGGAAATAGCCGATAAAGCGAACAAGGCAATTGAAGATATGGGATTTGAATAAAGTATCTTTTTATGAAAGGAAGATCTAAATTTCCAAAGGTATTTTGGGTTGCTAATTCTATAGAAGTTCTTGAAAGGTTTGCCTATTACGGTATTTTTATGGGATTTCTGATGTACATGGAATCGCTGGGATTCACAAGGGACCAGTCAGGAACTGTTCAGGGGCTGTTTCTTTTTGTTTCATACTTTATACCTGTTTTTAGCGGTACATTTGCCGACCGGTTCGGATTCAAAAGGGTATTAATAATATCATACCTTGCCTATGTGCCATCGGTTTTGTTACTTCTCATAGCAGATTCATACAGTGAAATCATGCTGACCATGCTAAGTATAGGATTTGCCGCAGGAATATTTAAACCGCTTATTTCCGGTACTGTACGTTTAACCACCGATTCTACAAATAAAACACTGGGTTTTGGCATATTTTATCTCATGGTAAATGTCGGGGCATCATTCGGTCCGATTATGGCTGGTAAGTTACGTGCTATATCATGGAATTATGCTTTTCTAATGGCCGGAATAGCTACCTCGATTATGTTCGTAGTTACACTTTTGTTTTATAAGGAACCTGAAAAAGATGTGTCTAAAGTTAGTGTAGGTAAGAAATTAGCTGAAATTTTTTCTACTCTAACTGATGTAAAGTATGCAGTTTTCCTTATCCTTCTTGGATTATTCTTCTGGTTGCCTTTCTGGGGATTTTTCAATATTTGCCCCGCTTATGTTGACAAACATATCAATACATTTCAATTGTATGAAGGAATAGAAAGTATCTTCGGAGGAGGATTTGCCCAGTTATTATCCAGACAGGATGAAGGAGTGTGGCGTATTAACGGTGAAGCAATTGCACATACGGGATGGATAATTTTAATTCTGCAATATTTTATTTCCAGGATATTTGAAAAAAGGCGCGCTCTTCCGTCATTTGGTTTTGGAATATTTGTCGCCGGAGCAGGCTTTCTATTGATTGGCTACTCGATAAATACTGCGCCAGCCGTGGCTATCCTGGGTATCTTTATTTTTGCTGTCGGAGAAATGATATCCTCTCCCAGGATTCAGGAATATATAACCTGGATAGCTCCAAAAGAAAAAGCAGGTTTATATATGGGATCCAACTTTCTGGCAATATGCATTGGTGCTTTATTGAGCGGTCAGTATACAAAGCTTTTTGGCTTCTTTGAAAGCAAAGATAATCCTGAATTTGTATGGTATGTATTAGGAGCCCATTGCTTCATTGGAGTTATAGTCTTTTTTATGTTTGTTAAAATTGCCGGTGAATTCAGGGAAATGGAAAAATAAAATATTCTTATTTCCCTGGTTTAATTAATATTTAATCATTTACTTTTAACAAGCATTCTTACTATTGCCATTAAGACTACTATTAGAGCAAAGAACCGGGCTATGCGGCCAATAAAGTCCCCATGCTTTACATAAAAAGTAATTTTATTACTGGCATTAATCGTGCCTTTAATTGCATCACGTATCCACCACCCCAGTTCCTGAAGAACTTCGCCCCTCTGGTTAATAAAACAGGATATCCCTGTGTTGGCTGACCGTGCTATACTCCTTCGTGTTTCAATAGCCCGGACACTTGACAGGGCATTATGCTGATGGTACCCGGGTGTATCTCCCCACCATCCGTCATTAGTTACTACAAAAATAAAATTAGCTCCGTTCTTTATATAATCAGTTAGGTATTCACCAAAAACCGATTCCCAGCAAATTACAGGTCCGATTCTTAGTGAATCCTGTGGTGATAAAAATGTACCTCTGAAATCCTGTGTTCCCCAGCCACGAAATGTACCTCCCAGTTTAATTGTCAATCCCTCCAGGAATTTTAAATAACGGGAATAGGGCATCTTCTCAACGCCTGTAACAAGTTGTGATTTAAAATAAAATGGCACGTAATCTGTAGAATCGAGCTGTATAGCTGCATTATAGCTATCATAATATAAATCCGATCCCTGCAGCTTTCTGGATGTTGATGAAAGTATTTCTTCCGGATCATATCTCCTGTAACATTGAATTCCCACAACATATTTTAATTTCGGGTACCTGCTTAAAAAAGCCCTGATCATTCTTATGTCAGGAACATTTTCAATCTGATCTATCCAGATGCTGTTATTAATAGATGTTTCAGGACCTACAATATAATCTGTATTTTCATCAGTATATTTTTCAGCCAGGTCCAGCTGAATTTTTGTTTGTATATGACTGGGTATTTTTACAAATTTCTGGTAAGGATCAATATTTGGCTGAAGAACAACAATATTCCTCGGATCAGGTTTCTCTTTATAGGTATGAAATTTTATTAAGGATATGGTTACCGGTACTGATATAAATACAGCAAGAATAATTATTACC
>CP070654.1:0-24040 GCA_020354785.1 Bacteroidales bacterium | reverse complement strand
GGGCTTATCCTATAACTATTGATAAATACCCTAATGGTTATCCTTCAACAGGAGTTGAAGGTGACAATCCGGTTGTAATGGTAACAGATATAGGCGGGACACACAAAAATCCGAAAAGTATTTTTAATGGCATCCTTAAGGCCAGGTACAATATTCCATTTCTAAAAGGACTTTCCATTGACGGATTTTTCGGAGTGGATAAAATCTGGAATTTCACCAAGTCTTTTAGTATACCATACTCTCTTTACAGCTATAACAGCAGCAATGATACTTATAACGAATCCATTTTTGGCGGTTCGGCAGGGGCTCCAAAATTGTATGAAGCAAACGAAAATGAATCCCTGATCACGGCGCATTATAAAATAAATTTTGTCAGACAGCTTGGTGAACATAATATAAGTTCATTTGTCGGTTATGAACAAAGCAAAAATACAAGGGAAACCTTTGATGCCACCAGACTTAACTACCCTACAGCCGAAACACCCGAACTATCGCAGGGAGGTCCTGCCGATTCCGATATTCTTAACTCCGGAAGTAGTTATCTTTATACCAGGAGAAGCTATCTGGGCAGGCTGGCTTATAACTATAAAGAGAAATACCTTTTAGATATCCAGCTGAGAATAGACGGATCATCAACCTTTCCCAGGGGCAAACGCTACGGAACATTTCCTTCAGTTTCAGCAGGATGGAGAATTTCAAAAGAAGACTGGTTTCAATCGGCATCTTTTGTTAATGACTTGAAAATCAGAGCTTCTTATGGAGAACTGGGTAACGACAATGTTGAGCTGTTTCAATATTTTAATAACTATACCTTCAACAGCGAATATATAATAGGCGGGGAAAGGTATACCGGTATTGAGATTACCAAACTGGCTAACACAGGAATTACCTGGGAGGTAGCAAAAAAAACTGACATTGGAATAAATGCTTTGTTGTGGAACATGATTTCACTGGAAGCTATCTATTTTCAGCAGAAAAGATCAAATATACTTGCAGAAAGAAATGCATCTATACCTACATTAACAGGGATTGTTAATCCTTACGAAACTAGTGAAAGCGAACCCCTAGTACCTTCGGAAAATATTGGAAAAGTTGACAGTAAAGGGTTTGAAGTCACTTTGGGAGTCAGAAAATATTATGGAGATTTCTGGTACAATGTATCAGGAAATATGACTTTTGCAAAAAACAAAATTGTTTTTACAGACGAGCCTCCTCTTCCAGATTCACTGGCCCATCAAATGGAGACCGGAGGCCCCATGAATACATATTTACTGTATAATGTGATCGGTATTTTCAGGACCGATGCCGATCTTGAAAATTATATACATTTACCCAATGCACAGTTGGGAGACCTTATTTACGAAGATTATGACGGTGATGGAGAAATCACAGCTGGTGACAGAATACGCAGTGAATTTGGCAATATTCCGGAATTGACATACGGATTTATTTTCAATGCCGGATGGAAAATTGTTGACTTTTCAGTTCTTTTGGCCGGACAGAGCAGGGTTAGCCAGTATGTTTTGTCAGAATCGGGAACGATAGGTAATTTTTACAGTAGCTGGGCCGATAACCGCTGGAGCCCTTCCAATCCTGATGGCTCTTATCCCAGGGTGGATACAAGGGCGTCAACATCCATTAATGGCGGCCAGTACCAAAATAATTTCTGGCTGAACGATGCTTCTTTTTTAAGGGTAAAAAATGTGGCTCTGGGTATCACTGTTCCTGCTAAACTGACCACAAAGGCAGGTATTTCAAACCTGCGCTTCAATATCAATGCCTTTAACTTGTTTACTTTCACAAAGGTGAAAGACTATGATCCTGAGGGTGATAGTGAAAGTGGGCAGTTTTATCCACAACAGAAAATTATCTCTTTTGGTGTAAATGTTCAACTTTAAAAATGTTAATCATGAAAACTAAATATATATATATTTTAGCAGTAGTCCTGTTATCAGGACTTCTTGCCGGCTGTGACGAGTCATTTCTTGATGTAGCTCCCACCGACATAATTAATGATGAATCTCTGAAATCCAGTGCCACTTTATTTGAAGGATATGTTGTAAACCGCTATATGAGTATCCGCTATACCGAAAAAGAAGCTGAAGGCACACCCCCGGGGTTTGGCAGGGGATTTGAATATGCAATGTGGTCATCCCTGACAGATGAATCGGTTTATATTCATGATGATTTTTCATGGCTTATACAACAGGGAGCCCTTGCTCCCAACAATACAGGTATTGCCGGGACGCTCTGGGCAAGAAGCTACCGGGGCATACGCGAATGTAATTACGCCCTTAGTATTATTGATGAAGTGGATATGGAAGATGATCTCAGGGATATATTAAGGGCAGAACTTAAATTTATCAGGGCTTACCGGTATCATGATTTGATAAGAAATTACGGGAAAGTGGTTTTAATGGGAGACAGAGTTACCAATTTGGATGATGACTTCACAGGCTCTGGTTTTTATGAAAAATCTGAAATATCAGAGTGTTTAGATTACGCGGTTAACCAGCTTGATGATGCAGCAGCAGCATTGCCGGTTAATAACAACAGTGCATGGCCATTGGGTCGTGCAACCAGAGGTGCGGCTTTGGCATTAAAAGCAAGGTTGTTGCTTTATGCGGCCAGTCCTTTGTATAATACCGGAACCTGGAAAGATGCAGCGGATGCGGCTACGGCTGTGATGGATATGCAAAAATATCAGCTTCATGGTGACTATGGCTCACTTTTTCTGGATGAAAGCAGTAATGAGATCATTTTTGAGAGGCTTTATGCCGTTGGTTCTAACCATGTATGCATGGAAATAGCAAACGGACCCAACGGATATAGTGGCTGGGCAGGTAATGTACCTCTTCAGAATTTAATAGACGACTATGAGGTTCTTGTTGATCCGCAAACAGCTGTGCCTTTTGATACAACAAATCCTGAACATGTTAATAATCCATATGAGAACAGGGATCCCCGTTTTTATGCTACTATTCTTTATAATGGAGCCGAATACAGGGGCCGCCAGGTAGAGACCTTTTTACCGGGAGGACAGGATTCCAAAGATGGTATCGATAACTGGAATACCTCTTTTTCAGGCTATTACCTGAGAAAATTTATTGATGAAACACTTCCTATTGTCAATCCATGGGACGTAGCCGGTACACAACCCTGGTTATATATGCGGTATGCTGAAATCCTGCTGAATTTTGCCGAAGCACGTAATGAAGATACCGGTCCTGATGCCGAGGTGTATGCTGCTATTAATGCAATAAGGGATCGTGCAGGCATGCCCGATCTTCCCGGGGATCTCACAAAAGACGAGATGCGAGAAAAAATCCGGAATGAAAGACGCATAGAACTTGCTTTTGAAGAACACCGGTTCTATGATGTAAGAAGATGGCAGATAGCCATGGAAACGGAAAATGAGCCGGCTTACGGGATGAGAATAAACAAAATAGATGATACTACTTTTACATATGAGAGAATCATAGCTCTGGACGCACGAAGGTTTGAAATACAGCATTACTGGCTTCCCATCCCGCTGGAAGAAATCCAGTCATCGGGAGGGCTATTGGAGCAAAATCCGAATTATTAGAAACTTTAACTGCAAAGACTGCAAAATATAATTTTTTGAAATTAAAAGCATTGCGGTCTTTGCAATTTGATAAAATAATATGGATCTGTATGGATAATAGTGAGAAGAATACTATAAGACTTATAAGACAGGGAGACAAAGGGGTATTCAAGATCCTTTTTGAAATCTATTATCAAAAACTGTATCTATATGCAAAAAGTTATGTCGGGGATGCTGATACTGCAAAAGATATTGTACAGGACTTATTCATTACTTTATGGGAAAAGAAAAAGAATATGGTTATAGTCTCCTCTCTTTCTTCATATTTTTTTCGTGCTATTCATAACAAGTGTATTCAGTTTCTAAGGCATAAAAAGGTAATTTTCAAGTTCAGAGAAAAACACATGTTAAAACTTAAAGAAGCAGAAATATTATATAATACATCTGTAGATTTTACATTTTCCGAAGTTCAGTTTAATGAGATCCTGAATATACTGAACAGGACTTATAATTCTTTATCAGGGAAGACCAGGGAAGTTTTCAGATTAAGCAGGATAGAAGCAAGGAGGAATCAGGATATTGCAGATACTCTAAATATAAATATAAAGACTGTCGAATATTATATAACAAAAGCGTTAAAGATCTTCCATCGTTCACTAAAAGATTATTTTATGCTCTTTGTTTTGTTTTTGTGTACCTGTTAACCTGCACAGGCATAATCAACTAAACCCTCACTTTAGAAAAATTCCGGATATCTCTTCAGGGTTCCGATAGTATAAAGCGTCTTATTCCAGCAACTATTAAAGAACAAATAGTAAATGAAGATTAATGACATTTCCGAAAGAATAATAATTAAGTATTTTGAGGGTAAAGCAACACAGCAAGAATCCAGATTATTATCAGACTGGCTGGATCAGAATAAAAATAACAGACAAATTTTTGCTGCACTTAAAAAAGCATATATTGAAACAGAAGCAAATGCGATGCATGATTCTTCAGCTATCAATGATGCATATAAGAAATTCCTCGAGCATATTAATAATTATGAAATGCTTAAAGCTGCTGATAGAAAAAAGAAGATTACTTCTTTAAGAAATTATATGCTTCGGTATGCGGCAATATTTATAGTAATAGTATCGGTTGGGATTGGCAGTTATTTCCTGGGATTTAATTTATCCCCCGGGGCAGATAATAATTTTTGCGAAGTAAATGTTCCCTATGGAAGCAGGTCAAAGGTTGTCCTGTCCGATGGTAGTAAGATATGGCTTAATGCCGGGAGTAAAATAAAATATAACAAGCATTTTGACAAAACTTCACGTAAAGTCTTTTTAGAAGGTGAAGCATATTTTGATGTTAAAAAAACAAAGCATCCCTTTATTGTGCATACTTCTCATATTGATATACATGTACTGGGAACTACATTCAATGTGAAGTCATATCCGGATGAAGATAATATTGTGACAACTCTGGTTAAAGGAAATATTCGCATTGAAAGTAAAAAATCAGATAATCCTGTTTATTTAAAACCCAATGAAAAACTCACTTTTCATAAACATGATGCTAAAACTCAGGTAAGCTATTACAAAAAAGAAAGTGAATCAGAACCAAACAGGCAAAAAACCTCAGCTAATGTAACTGTTCCAAATACAACCGATCAGGGTATACACATTAAAAGAAATGTCAATATTGATGAATATACGTCATGGAAAGACGGAACCTTAATCTTTAATAAAGAACCTCTCGAAAGCCTTGCCAGGAAACTGGAAAGAAAATATGATATTACTTTCAGCTTTGAAAATGAAGAATTGAAGAATTATTCTTACTCGGGCACTTTACGCGATTTTCCTTTAGAACAGGTCTTAAAGGCATTAGAGTTGACATCTCCTGTAATCTATGCAATTAATGAAAAAACAGTAAAACTGTATTTTAATAGTAATACTAAACAACTAAACTAATAAATTAATTAAAAGAATTTTTATCAACAATAGTAACCCAGGTTGAATTAAAAACCCATAAATTTATGAAAAGAAAATTAATCCTAAAGTACTTTCCCAAATGGAAAGGAAAACAATTTAAAAGACTATTATTAACTATGAAACTAACTGTTATCCTAAGTCTTTTAGCTGTAATTAATTTAACAGCGAATGTATACTCCCAGAATAAAAAGATAAGCATCCAGGTTGAAGATATTCAATTACGGGATTTGTTCCGGGAGATTGAAAACAACAGCGAATATGCTTTTTTCTTTAGTGACCAGTATTCTCAGCTGGAAAATAAGGTCACTTTTGAGATTAATAACGAAAAAATAGAAAATGTTCTTAAGAGTGTTTTAAAAAATACTCTTCTTGACTACAAAATACTGGATAATAACTTTGTAGTCATTATTGAGAAAGAATCCTTGCAGGAAGTAACAGTACAAGGACTTGTCACTGATGCGGAAGGGGAACCACTGCCAGGAGTTAATGTTATAGAAAAAGGAACTATGAATGGTGTAGTTACTGATTCGGAAGGCAATTTTTCAATAACAGTAGAATCTGGTGATGCAGTACTTGTATTTTCTTTTGTTGGTTATTTATCTGAAGAAATGCCTGTAGGCACTCAGACTTCCATTAGCATAAACCTTATTCCGGCCATTGAAGCTTTGGAAGAAGTTGTTGTAGTAGGTTATGGAGTTCAAAAAAAGAGTCTTGTTTCAGGTTCAATTGCAAAAGTCGATAAGACTGAACTTCAAAAAACCAGTGATCTCCGCATCGAACAGGCATTACAGGGCAGAACAGCCGGTGTAATGATAATGAATAATTCCGGCCAGCCAGGTGATAATCTTACAATTCGAATAAGGGGAGTAGGAACACATCATGATCCCGATCCTTTATTTCTTGTTGATGGCCTGCCTATGGAAAAAGAAGGTCTGGATTATCTTAATCCGTCTGATGTAGAGTCAGTGGAAATCCTGAAAGATGCATCTTCAGCAGCAATATACGGAACAAGAGGTGCCAATGGTGTTATTCTCATAACTACCAGACAGGGGCAGAAAGGAGAAAGATTTAAGGTTAGCTATGATGGGTATTATAGCCAGCAGAATCCCTGGAGAAAGCTGGATATGTTAAATGCAAGTGAGTACATCGAACTTTTCAATGAGGCTTTTGAAAATGACAATAAGTCAAATCCTTTATTTTCACAGGATGCAATCGATACAATGATTTGGGATACTGACTGGCAGGATGAAATGTATTACTATAATGCTCCCAAGCAAAGCCATACAATTTCAATTGATGGAGGTGGTGAAAACTCAACATTATCTTCTTCGCTGTCTTACTTTTCCCAGGATGGTATTATAGCAAAAGGAAAATCAAACTTTGAAAGAATAACTTTCCGCCTTAACTCAACTCAGGAAATTGGGCGGTTAAAGTTTGGAGGTAATTTAAATTTTGTCGATATAAGGAAAAAAGGTATTGATGCTAACAACCAGTTTGGAATTGGTATTAACCAGGCTATTAATATGCCTCCAATTGTACCTGTGAAATTTGATAACGGCATTTTTGCAACACCCAACGATTTTAACATTTCTTTACAGGAAGTAACAAATCCGATTGCCTGGTTAAATTATATAAACAGGGCAGAAAGAACAAATAAAGTACTGGGTAATATTTATGCAGATTTGGAAATTGTCAGGGGCCTGGTATTTCGGACTAACTTCGGTGCCGAATTTGCTTATACAAACCAGGATGAATATGTACCTGTCTATTACATTGATGCAACACACCGTAACGATGCCCGTGATGAGGCAAGTGATTATGTAACTAAAGAAGTCAATAAAGATATCAGGTGGAACTGGGATAATACACTTAACTATACATTTTCATTACAAAATCATAATATATCGGCTTTAATAGGTATGACCAGTTTTAAAGAAAGCGATGAGCGCCTTTATGCACGAAATAACAACCTGATCTTTGACGATTTTGAACATGCTTACCTTGATAATGCTTTAAATGCTGAAGATGTACATCCGCCTCAGAATGATTATCAGGAACACACACTGGCATCCTATTTTGGAAGGTTGAATTATAATTATGAAGAAAAGTATTTATTTGAAGCAGTGTTGCGTATCGATGGTTCTTCCAGGTTTGGATCTGCTCAGAGATATGCAAAGTTTCCGGCATTTTCCGGAGGATGGGTTATCTCGCGTGAAAATTTCTTTCCCCGAAATGATATACTCAATTTCTTAAAGCTGCGTGCAAGCTGGGGTCAGAACGGGAGTGAAAACATTCCAAATTTCAGATATGTCGGGCTAATGACTGACGATGTAAGGTATTATTTTGGTGATGATAAATTGATGTATAACGGAATAAGGCCGGAATTTGTTTCCAATGCAGGATTAAAATGGGAAACATCGGAACAACTGGATATAGGACTGGACCTGGCATTTTTATCAAACAGGTTCACCTTTACCGTAGATTATTATAACAAGGAAACCAAGGACTGGTTAATTGAGGCACCTGCCCCGCTTGTTCTTGGCAATAATCCGCCTTATGTAAACGGGGGTAGTGTAAGAAATAATGGAATGGAATTCGAGCTTGGTTATAAAAACAGGTTGAGTAAAGATCTTTTTATAAGTATATTGCTTACTGCATCTACAAATAAAAGTAAAGTACTTGATATACCTAATGAGGATAAGGAACTTATGGGAGGAACGGGAGTGCATGGTCAGGGTGACTTAATAAGAATGGAAGTTGGCAGCCCGATGGGTTATTTTTACGGCTATAAAACAGACGGTATTTTTGAGACACAGGAAGAAATAGATGCGTATGTTGCTCCTGATAGCACATTGCTTCAAAGAGTTGCCAAACCAGGTGACCTTAAGTTCCTTGATTTGGATACTGTAGCTCCCTACAGAATATCTGACAGTGATCGGACAAACATAGGGAATCCGTACCCAAAATTTATTGCCGGTTTGAGTTTCAATCTTGAATTTAAAGGATTTGACCTTTATATGTTCTGGTATTCGGCATTAGGGCATCAGATTTATATGGCAAACAGAAGATCTGATTTAAAGTATTCAAATTTTACAACTGAAGCACTAGGCCGCTTCCAGGATATAGACACACCTTACGATCATCCGAGGATGACTGTATCTGATGGAAACGGAACATATAAAAAACCTTCTGATTTTTTAGTAAAAGATGCTGATTTTTTAAGACTGAAAAAAATAACTCTTGGATATACTGTACCCGAGAAGATTTCAAATATTATTAAAATCAGCAATTTAAGAGTCTATGTTTCATCTGAAAACTGTCTTACTTTCACAAAATATCCCGGAATGGAAGTTGAAGTAGGAGGAACACCTCTTGGACAAGGGGGCACAAATCCAATAGGTGTAGATCATGGTGTTTACCCCCATTCACTTACAATTCTTGGAGGCGTACAAATTGGCTTCTAATAAAATAATGAATATTAATAATTCAGATAAAAGGATGAAAATTATGAAAAAATATAGATTTCAAATCCTGTTGTTAATTGTTATAATTATTGCAGGTTTACTGTCATGCTCCAAAGAATTTCTGGAGCTTGAACCAAGGATTAACAAACTTGAAGGTAACTCTTATAAAACCGAAACTGATGCCTTAAGTGCTATGGCATCAGTATACAAGGCACTTAGCGCTTTCAACTCGCTTGAAAACGTTCCCATTAATTCAGATATTTATTCTGATGATGCTTATGCGGCAGGAGAGCCGGGTGGCGGTATGTGGGAATCATGGCAGCCTATTGAAATAGGTATTATTGATCACGAAACAAGTTCAATTGATTTATGGGAAAAGTTTTACAGGGGTGTTTATCTGGCTAACCTTTATCTTCAGAAAGAAGAAGATATTGAATGGACTACCACCGGAAAAAGGGAAAGAATGAAAGCAGAAGTGTTAACATTACGTTCTTATTTTTACTGGGACCTGGTAAGATTATTTGGCTGGGTGCCTGTGCTGGAAGAAATTCCCCCTGACATTGAAGCAGTTAAATCCGTGACACAATCTACTCCTGAAGAGGTGTACAGACTTGTAATCAGAGATTTATTAATTGCCCTTCCTGATCTACCGGAAACTGTGTCCTCAGGTGAAACAGGACGAATTACCAGGGATGTGGCAAGGATGCTTATTGCACGTATCTATCTTTATTACGAGGGATTTGTTAAAAAAGTAATGGGAGTCACAAACGACTTGACAGATGGTACAACTGTAGTAAACAAAGCCTATGTTCAAAATTTAATGGAAGAAATTATTAACAGTAACCGTTATGTATTACTGGACAATTATGCTGATATATTTGACTGGGATAATCAAAATAACGAGGAATCGATTTTTGAATGGCAATATTCGGAAAAAGGTTTGTCAACTTTTGCAGACGGAAGTTTAACAAGGGACGGGAATTTTGCAAGCCATATTTACGGTGTCAGGGCCCCGCTTGATACCACAACTTTTTCAGGCTGGAGTTTTGCTACCCTTACATTTACTCTGGTTGATGAGTTTGAAGATGGAGATTTGCGGAAAGGCGTAACTGTTTATAATAATGAGGACAGTGTAGGACAAGGTTCTCATGGCCCTCAATATCAATATACAGGGTTTTTTAATGCTAAGTACATGCCTGATGTAAGATACACTCCTGCAGCAGGTGATGCCCCTCTTAACTGGCCTATTAATTACAAAGATATGAGATATGCGGAAGTATTGCTGATTGCAGCTGAATTATTTATGGATGACCAGCAGGGGAAAGCTGTCGGATACCTTAATCAGGTAAGAACAAGGGGGATGGGTGACGGCGCTGCATTAAATGCTTCGCAGTTGAATATTGACGCAATTTATCATGAGCGCAGGGTTGAATTTGCCGGAGAAGGCCACCGCAAATGGGATTTAATGAGAAGGAGCCTGGATTATGCCAAAGTTATGATTGATGCGACCTGGGACACTTCAACATTTCCTGATTATGTAGTTAAGGATGATTTTGTAGGAAGAGAGTTTAATATAGATACCTGGGGAATGTTGCCTATACCGGCATCCGAAATAAGAGCAATGAATGAAGGTATACTTCAGCAATTTGTGCCTGCATTTAGATAAGTATATTATTTATGTGTAGCTGAGTGTATTAAAATAAATTATAGTGCGAATCAAATGAAACTGACAAAACTATTCTTTATTGTAATCATTATATTCCATTTTTTTGTATCGGATAGCTTTGCCTTTTATACAACAAAAGGTAAAAATATAGTCGACAGAAAAACTGGTGAAGCGGTTATTCTCAGGGGATTTGGTATTGGCTGCTGGCTTTTACCTGAGGGTTATATGTGGGGAATCCGTAAACTAGACCGTCCATGGCAGTTTGAAGAAGCAATCATAGATTTGATTGGAGAAAAAGATGCGGCTGAATTCTGGAGGCTTTACTATAATAACTTTATGACTGAGGGAGATGTTGCATCAATGAAAATGTGGGGTGTAAATTCAATAAGAATTGCCCTGCTTGCTTCACACTTGCAACCAAGAGATGTTCAGCCTGATAAACCTCCCTACATATATTCAAAAGAAGGCTTCAGTCTTCTTGACAGCCTTGTTGCCTGGTGCGAAAAACATAAAATGGGAATAATATGGGATATGCACGGTGCTCCGGGTGCACAAAATGCAGAAAACATTGCCGATAGTGACGGTGAGGCCAGGCTGTGGACTGAAAAAGAAAAGTACTGGCCCCGGTGCATCGATCTATGGTATAAAATAGCAGAAAGATACATTGAGAAGGAATGCATTATCGGCTATGATTTGCTCAATGAACCATTGCTTCGGAGATATCCCCATATTTCTGAAAAACTTCTCCGGGAGCTATACATAAAATTGACCGACACAATCAGAGTAATTGATAAGGAGGGAATCATTTTTATTGAAGGGGATGACTGGGCACAGAATTTTGAAATGCTGGAACCACTTGACTGGGATCCCCATCTTGTTATTGCCTTTCATTCATACCCGCCCACTGCAAATTCAAAAGGACTGGAACGCTGGGATATTTTAAGGCAAAAATACAACATCCCCTTGTGGCATGGGGAAACAGGCGAGCAGGGACCTCCATATCACTATGTTACACGTTCATCCACATTTTTGGAACAGCAAAATGTTGGCTGGAGCTGGTGGACACATAAAAAGTTTGAAAGGAGGACACAACCATGGAATTGCCCCAGAACTGCCGGTTTCAATAAAATACTGGAATACTGGAAAGGAAATAGTGAAAGACCGTCAGGACAAGAGGCAAAAGAATGGCTGCTGGACCAGGCTCGAAAAACACATTCGGATTATTGCGAGTTTTTGCCTGATATGGTACGTTCATTAATATCACTGGATCCCGAGGGTTACCTTGCATCAAAGGATACTACTGCGCCGGAGATAATACGGCAACCTGAAGACGAAATTATAGAATCGGGAGATCCGGCATTTTTCTATGTTCGCGCCAGAGGTTACCCGATAAATTACCAGTGGCTTGAAAACGGAACCCCGATAAAAGGGGCCAATGAATACATGTTAAGAATTGATAATCCTGATACCAGTGAGAATAATTCTATTTATACTGTGAAGGTGTTCAACAGAAAGGGATCTGTTAAAAGCCGGGATTCAAAACTGAAGATAAATCCGTATTCAGGTCCTTTAATCAGGAAAACATCTGCAGCTCCGGAAATAGATGGCAGCATTGACAAAATATGGGAATCAGTTCAGGCTATAGAATTGAAAAACACTATACTGGGTGAACGAAATTCACTGACTGATATTTTTGCATCTTTCAAAACAATCTGGGATGATAAGAATCTTTATGTCCTCATTCAGGTGAAAGATGATTATAAAACTGACGAAGGATCTCCGGCCTATAATCAGGATGGAATTGAAATTTATATTGATGGAGATAACAGCAAATCCAGGTATTATGAAAATGACGAATTTATGTTTCGTTACAACTGGAATAAAGATAAAATACGTGTTGAAAGGAATGAAGTAAAAGGGGAAATTATATGTGCTCAGACAGACACAGAAACCGGGTACGATGCAGAAATAGCTTTCCCGTGGGCAGCAATATCATGTGTGCCGGAGGCCGGCCGGTATATTGGATTTGATTTGCATATCAACGATAATGACGGAAGCGGAAGAAAATGTAAGATAACATGGAAGGGAGAGCGTGATTATGCTCATCGATCGCCTTCTGCATTCGGAACTTTAAAGCTCAGTGACAAAATTGAATAAAGTATTCATTCCAAAAAAACTTTAACAAATAATATCATACTACTAATTAATATCGGAGGAAAATAATGAAATCAATGCAAAAAGGTTGTACGAACAGTACTATCATATTCTTATTAACCGGGTTTTATCTTTGTACTTTTAGTTATAAAGCTGCAAGCCAACCCAGGGACTTTAAGGAAGTATCAGTTTATCTGACTGCCAAATCTACTTCCGATCTTTTAACTGACAGGGGACGCCGTGCCTTTGAGCCCCTTAAACAGCCAGATGAAAATTATCCGACCATAATGATCGATATTGACAAGACCTTTCAGACCATTGAAGGATTCGGCGGGGCGTTTACAGATGCCAGTGCGATAAACTTTGCTAAATTATCTGAAGAAAAACAGGAAGAATTTTTAAAGGCGTGTTTTGATCCTATAGAGGGAAATGGATATACATTTTGCAGAACCACGATTCATAGTTGTGATTATTCTTCGGAAATGTATACATATGCAGAAGTGGAAGACGACAAAGAACTGGAACATTTTTCAATAGAACATGATTTCAAATACCGTATTCCATTTATTAAAAGAGCTCTTGAAACGGCCAAAGGTAACATTAAAATTTATGCTTCCCCGTGGAGTCCGCCTGCCTGGATGAAAACCAATAATGACATGCTGCATGGCGGCAAACTCAAACCGGAGTATTTTCAGACCTGGGCTGATTATTTTATTAAGTATGTAAAGGCTTATGAGAATGAAGGAATACCCCTGTGGGGATTAACAGTCCAGAATGAGCCGATGGCTGTACAGGTCTGGGAATCATGTATTTTTACCGCAGAAGAAGAACGGGATTTTGTACGGGATTACCTTGGGCCAACTTTAAAAAACAGCGGGCTTTCGGATCTGAAACTTATGATCTGGGATCATAATCGCGGTATCATGTACCAGCGTGCTGAAGTTGTATATGACGATCCTGAAGCCTCTCAATATGTTTATGGTATGGCCTTTCATTATTATGTAGGAGACCACTTTGATAATGTAAGGCTGGTACACGATGCATTTCCGGATAAAAAATTATTCTATACCGAGGCAGGTATGCATGGAGACTGGGAAACAGGGGTGCGTATCGCTAAAAACATGATCCTGGATTTGAACAACTGGACAAACGGATGGACCTACTGGAACTTACTTCTGGATGAAAATCGCGGACCCCGGCATGCCGGCGGTCTTGGAGGAACAAGTATTGTAACAGTGAATACCCGTACGGATGAACTCTTTTTTCATCCTCCATTCTATTACTTCGGACACTTCTCCAGGTTTATCAGACCAGGGGCAAAACGTATTGCCTGTACTTCCAACAATGATGATTTTCTGGCAACAGCTTTTATTAATACTAATGATGAAGTGGCTGTAGTGGTACTAAATCTGAGTGATGCTGATCGTATCTTTCAGCTTTGGGTGGATGGCAAAGCGGTTAAATATTCGGCTCCTGCACACGCTATATTTACTATAGTAATTTAATATATAAAAGGGACAGCTCCATTGAGGGTGACTTATACAGTTCCACAAAAAAAAGCGGTTACAGTAATTTTAATTGTAACCGCTTTTAAATTAAAAATAATCTGCATGAGACTAATATAATAGTATGCTGCCAGGTAGTAATTTCAAATATCTGAATATTATATGAGTAATATTATGTATATTATATGTTTATCTGTCCTAATAATCATGTACTAAGAAATATCTGGTTAAATCATCATATATGTCTTCCCAGATAATACTGCGTTTCTTACAATTAATACGGGAACATATATGAAGTTTACCACCTGTTTCCAGCTTAACATTAAAAACCGGGGCTTTACAAATATTACAGGTTGTTTTACATTTAAAATTTCTGTAGCAAACCGGACATAATATCTCAACTATCTCACCGTCAATTAAATCTATCTCACTTACTTTATCATAACTCCCGTATAATGAGCACAAATTAATAATTCCTTCATTATCTCCCGATTTAACATGTAATCTTATACTTGGTTTTCCCCTGATCAACTTGTAATAATCCATTAATGATTGATCACAATATGGGCACTTAACCATCAGACTAATAAAATTTGTATCCAAGGCATAAGTTTTTAATAATTTCCGGAAATTATCATAATCGACAGAATAAAGTTACTTAAGTAATACTTATAATAAAAGGGAGTAAAATACTGTTTTATGCAGTAAAATATGACTGATAGAGTCTAATATATTACGATAATAAATAGTATCTAAAACCGGTATTTATTTACCGGATTTTGTTTTAATGATTTTCACTTATAATCATTAGAGTTAATATTGTTTTTTTTCATTAAAGCATGAAAATTTGTTCGCTGAAGACCAACTAGTTTAGCTGCTTTGCTAACATTTCCTTTGGCTTTCTCAAGAGTTTCAATAAGAAATTGTTTTTCAATTGCTATTACTGTATCATTTTGTATTCTTTGCTTATATTTTTTTAATTCTTCCCATTTAGTGGGTAGCTTGGAATAAATAAATTCGCCAGGCAAGACTTTTAATTCTTCAGGTAAATGATTTCCTTCAATGACTTCGGAATCACAAAGAATTGCCACGCGTTCAACTACATTTTTTAATTCCCTGATATTACCGGGCCAATTATAATTTTCTATTATTTTTATAGCTTCAACTGAAAAATACTTAGCCCGGATTTCGTTATTTTGTCTTATGCTTTCCAAAAATGAATTAGCCAGAGTAATAATGTCTTCTCTCCTTTCATGCAAAGGTGGAAGATGGATAGGAATTACTTCCAAACGATAAAAAAGATCTTCACGAAAACTTCCCTCTTTAATCATATTTGACAGATCACGATTTGAAGCAGTTATTAACCTGATATCTATACTTTTTTCATCTGTATCTCCTACTCTTCGTAGTTTTCGGGTTTCAAGAACCCTTAACAATTTACTCTGAATTTCCATGCTGATATTCGAAATTTCATCTAAAAATAATGTTCCATTATTAGCTATTTCAAAGAGGCCCTGTTTTGATGCAATTGCTCCCGAAAATGAACCTTTTACGTGACCAAAAAGTTCGCTTTCCAGAAGAGTTGAAGTTAAAGCACTGCAATCACATGCAATAAAAGGTTTGGATTTACGTAAACTTGTTCTATGGATAGCCTGTGCGATCAATTCTTTACCAGTACCACTCTCGCCAGTTATCAATACATTGCATTCTGTTCGTGCAATACGCTTGATAACAGAAAAGATTTCAATCATCCCTGGACTTTTACCTATTATGCCTTCAAATCCTTGACTGATATTAAGTTCTTCTTTCAGAGCAATATTTTCTTTTTCAATTTCAGAATGCCTGATAATTTTATTAATTCGGATAAGAAGTTCATCCGGACTAAATGGTTTATTAATATAATCAGCTGCACCTGACTTAATAGCTTCAACTGCTGATTGAACACTTCCATAACCCGTCATAATTATAACTTCTGAAAAAATTCCTTTTGATTTAAGGATTCTTAATATTTCCATTCCTTCAATGTCAGGTAATAAAAGATCGAGCAATATTAAATCGTATTGATTAGTCAGTGCTTCCTTAAGTCCATTATTTGCATTTTCCTGATAAACGGCTATAAAATTCTCCCTTTCCAATACTCGTTTACAACTTAGGCCAATTGTTGCCTCATCATCTATAATAAGAATTTTCTTTTTAATCATTATGCCATTGTTTTATACTGTTTTATGTTTATGAGTTCAGTTCAGATATACTGTCTTTTTCATTTAATGGCAGTATTACCCTGAATGTGGATCCTTTGCCCACCTTACTTTCAACTTCAATATTGCCACCATACTGTTGAATAATCCCGTAGCTAACACTTAATCCCAAACCCGTTCCTTTTCCAACTCTTTTATTTGTGTAGAACGGATCAAATACTTTATGGATATCTTCACTTTTAATACCACATCCTGTATCCTGAATTGAAATAGTAAGTTTTTCATTTATTACTGAACTGGTGATAGTAATTTTACCTTGTTCACCAATAGCTTCAGCAGCATTTAGCAAAAGATTCAGAAAAACCTGTTGCATTTGATTTTTATCTACAAAGATTGTCTTCAAATCTTTAGTATAATTTTCGATTATGGTAATCTTACCAAAGTCTTTTTGTTTTTTAATAATTAGAACTAGTTGTTGTATTACTTTCTGGATATCTAACCATTCTTTTTTAATTTGTGATTGTCTGGCAAAATCCAGCAACCCACTTACGATTTTTCTTACCCTGTTAGTTTCCTGAATGATAATATTTATATCGTTTTTATCTTCTTCATTTTGCTCTTTCTTGTTTCTAAGTAAATGCGCAAAATTAAGTATTGAAGTAAGAGGATTATTTATTTCATGTGCTACTCCGGATGCAAGACGGCCTATGGATGCCAGCTTTTCACTCTGGCTTATTTGCATTTGTGTTTCTTTTTGTAATTTCTTCTCATATTCTTCAACAGAGGCTGCCATATTATCTATTGTCTTACACAAAAGTCCCATCTCTCCGGGCGGATTAATATCAGCCCTCGCAGATATATCTCCGCTCATAATTTTTTTACATGCTAGTATTATCTTATCAATAGGCTTAATTATCTTTTTAATGTAAAATACTGCTAATAAGGCACTGGAAATAGCCGTGACAGAAAGTATGATGAGAATAAACAGAGTAATTATCTTTTGTGGTCGCTTATATGGTTCTTCTAACAATCCTACATAAAGTGACCCAATAATGTTTTTATCCAAATCATAAATAGGCTCATAGGCTGTAATATACCAGTCATTTACAACAAAAGCCCTGTCAGCCCAAATCTCGCCACTTTTAATAACATGATTATATACTTCCTCGCTAAGACAACTGCCAATAGCCCTCCTGTTATTCTCATCGAGAACATTTGTAGAAATACGTAAATCATTAAAAAAAATAGTAGCTGTGCCAATATCTTTACCATCATACTCCTGTCCCTGAAAAAGCGTATTTTTAATCTTATCTACAATTTCAATATTGTTGTTTAATAAGTAACCTCCAAGAAGGATTCCTATTATCTGATCATTATATAAAGAAGTGAATGGCACAGCTGATGCGATAAACATCCCCCTGGCCTCTTCTACACCAGAGTAAGTTCTTGCATTAGGTGTTTTTATTATATGTATTGCAGCACGATTAGTTAATTCAACTCCATCTTTCTCAAATATACTTTTATTTAATATAATGGTTCCATTGTATGATTCCCAATTATCCATTACTTTCTTAATAATTGGCAGTTCAGCTAAATTATCTCCCTTGCTTTCAGGATTATGTGCCCGGAAAATTACATTTCCATCTAAATCTACAAGTGTAAGAATATCTATACCACTTTCTTCGTATACATCACTGAAGACCTTACCAAGATCTTCCTTTATTTCATTATCCAAAGGAGAATCAATTGCCCTTCTAATTGAAATGGCTTTAATGATTTGGTTAACACGTTTTGTATAATCATTATAAATATCATGAGCAGAGTTTAAATTATTACGTACACGGTTCTGCACCTCTTTAATAAATACTCTGTCTACATAACTATTTATAACAACAGCTAAAGTTATGAAGGTGATTAAAATGATTAATATCAATCCGAAAGTTATCTTGTTTCGTGTAGTCATATTTCAATATTTAATGTACAAAAATACTAAAAATATGTATAATTATATAATACAGTGTAAATATATATTGACACATTTGTCGCAGGCTTAATGTAAATAATAATTATAAATAACAGCAAATCAATAATTTAGTTATGTATTAATAAATATAAAAGCAATGGCATGTATATTGTCATACAATTTTCAAATCAATAAACCCGGATAAATAAAACTTAGCCTTATGAAAAACCAAACCTCTATACTGGTAATAGACGACGAACCTTTGATATGTAAAAGTTGCGATCGTATCTTTTCACAGGCAGGGTACATGGTTGATACATATGATAATCCGGAAACAGGGTTTCGTCAAGCGCTGGAAAAAAACTATGATGCCATCGTACTGGACCTGAAACTGGGAAAAAGAAATGGAATAGAATTATTAAATGATATGCGAAATAAAAATTCTCAGGTGCCCGTAATTGTCATTACTGGTTATCCTAATGAAGAAACAAGGAAAATGACTGAAAAGCTTGGAGTCGTTGATTACATAGTAAAACCTTTCGGCCCTGATGAAATACTTGGATCTCTTCAAAAAATAGACTTCAAGTCAACAATGCCCTTTGATATTGTTGAAAATAATTCAGATGAATCAGTATCTATTATAAAAGGGAAAGATGTTACTGAAAATTACTTTTTTTATAAATCTTCCTGGTTTATACAGGGACGAAATGGTTTATGCAGAGTCGGAAGCCATATTCAAAATTCATTATTGTATAATACTATTAAAACAATAAGATTACCAGAAGCAGAAAAAATTATTTATAAAGGATTACCTCTGGCCGAAATTTATTCTAAAGATCATCAACAAGTTATACTATCACCTGTTACAGGGGAAATTACTAAAGTAAACAGAGAATTGATTAAAAACCCATCAATATTGCAAAAGTGCATTAATAATAAATGCTGGATTGCAGAAGTACGACCAGATAATATCTTTAAGGATCTAAAAACAGGAGAACTAAGAAAGGTTATATACTTTACAAAAAAATCAAAACATAATAATAAATATTATCAACTGCTTGCAAGTATTGGTTATGTTACAAATTACATTAATGATATCAATGAGTTATTAAGTGAATTAACTGAAAGCGAAATTAAAGTTGTAATATTTGACTCTGCCACTTATTTAGATAACGGTCCGGAATATGTACAGAATATTAATCAGAGATTCCCTGATGTGAAAATAATTTTAATTAATGAATCATATTCGAAATTAGAAAAATTATACCGTAAACACAGGTTATTCTACTATGGAATTAATCCATTATCAGGCAACGAATTTGTAGATATACTTAATTGTGCCTTTCAAAAGAGAATGAGCGAATCATTTGAAACTAAAGCATCATGTTACCTTCCAGAAATCATTACTAAAATCAAAATCACCAACAGACATAATAAGAGGGCAATCCTCTTAGCATTTGATCATACTCTTGAAAATAATAAGGGCCTGGGATATTTATTAAGAACTGGTTTACTAAAACGATCATATCCACTAGAAGTAGCCTTTAGGTGGAAAAGTAAAATGTATTATTATTTTAAACATCAGAAAATTGCAGATGCAAAAGAAAAATGTGATCATACAATCATTTTACGTATCAAAGACCTGAATATGATACCGGGAAATATAAGTATTGAAAAGAAATATACGGCGAATAATGAATGTAATCGTGTGATTACCATAATTTCAATTCAACCTGCAAATGATAGAAAGCATCAAACACATTTTAACAATGATATAACAAGATCATTAGCCGATATTATAATAAGTGAAATGACCTCAGAATAGATAAATTATGTTATATAACAAAACAGATATCTAAAATACAAATAACATTTAAAAAATCTTATGATACCTAAGATATCTATAATACTTTCTATCTTTTTACAATTTATGGTAGCTTTTCTTGCACTACGATTTATAGTAATAACAAAGACAAAGTTATCATGGATTTTAATCTCAGCAGGTTTTGTTTTAATGGCATTCAGAAGAATGATTGATCTTTCAACCTTTCTTAACCTAAAACGTTATGAGGAACTATTTTCGGTAGGTGCGTGGATTGGAATTTCAACATCCATTGTTATTGCTATTGGTATCTGGCTTATTCGTGATATTTTTTATACCTGGAAAAGAGCGGAATTTGAACGTAAAATAACAGAAAGGAAGGTGCTAAATGCAATTATAAGAACAGAAGAGAGGGAAAGAAAACGTTTTGCCAAAGACATGCATGATGGAATTGGCCCGTTGATGTCAACCATTAAACTGTACGTAAATGAATTGATTTCTAATGACGTTACAAATAAAGAAAAAGAAGAATCTATAAACTATATTAACAAATTACTTGATGGTGCTGTGTCAGACATAAGAACAATTTCAAACAACCTGACTCCAAGATTAATACATAAATACGGGTTAATTTCTGCAATTAACGAATTTTGTAGTTCAATAAGTAAAACACATAAATTAGCTATTAAGTTTAAAAGACCTAAACAGCTAAAATTAAGTAATCACATTGAAATCAATTTATACCGGATAATATATGAACTGGTAAATAATACAATAAAACATGCAAATGCCACTAAAGCAGAAATTTCCATAAAAGAAGAAAACAATCATATTAGATTTACTTATTATGATAATGGAAAGGGATTTGATTATTCTAAATATGATGAGTCCAAAAGCCAGGGTGATGGTATAAATAATATTTTAACAAGAGTTCAATCAATGGACGGAGAAATTAAATTAGAAAGCAGTACAGGTAATGGTATAATCGTAAACATCGAATTTGCTACATAATTGAATATGTATTAATAAATATTAAAAATGAATGAAAAAGTCAGAATACTAATAGCAGATGACCATGAAATATTCAGAAAAGGCCTTAAAGTTATACTGAGCCGCCTAAAATATGTTGATATTATTGGTGAAGCTGAAAATGGAAATGAAGTAATTAATATTGTAAATGAGCAACAAGTTGATATAGTCCTTATGGATATAGAAATGTCTGAAATGAACGGGATTGAAGCTACAAGAAACATACTATCAATTAAGCCTGAGGTTAAGATTGTTGCCCTAACTATGTTTAATGATGAACAATACATCCAGGATATGCTTGATGCAGGTGCAAAAGGATTTTTATTAAAAAACATAACCAAACAAATATTAGATAAAGCTATAAGGACTATAGCCGAAGGAAATAATTACTATTCAGATGAATTATTCAGTTTTTTCACAAGAAAGGTTGCAGGTGAAAAATCTTCAAAGGACATAGAACTAAAACTAACAAAGAGAGAAAAAGAGATTTTGCAATTAATTTGCGAGGGATTGAGCAATGAGGAAATCGCGGATAAATTATCAATAAGCCAAAGAACGGTTATTGGACATAAATCAAACCTCTTAGCTAAAACTAATTGTAAAAACACTCCTGTTCTTATTTCATACAGCATTAAAAATCAACTTGTTAAAATTTGAATATTATATTAGAATAAATAAAATCCAGTAATAAATTACTGGCCAGGGATTCTCTTTTTTACTATATAACAGTATAATTTATTAATAAGATTTTCCAATATCGAATTAGTATTTGCCTACCTTTTCCTGTAAGTATTATCATTATAATTTTAAAGCAATATTTTCTTCTCAAAAAAGATACTTTCAAGTTATAACAACGGGGTGAACTTCCCACAAAACAAAATATAATATTGAATATTTTAAAACTATATACTATGAAAAGAATCTTAAAGAATTTATTAATCAGTATTGCAGTTGTACAATTTGTAATTATCACAAGTTGTAATAATACTCAAAAAGACACTAATTCAGATAGTAAAGAAGATTACTTAAACGGGAAAATAAGTATATCAGGTGCATTTGCTATTTATCCAATCACTGTGAGATGGGCAGAAGAATTTCAGAAAATTCATCCTAAAGTAAAAATTGATATTTCTGCTGGAGGTGCAGGGAAAGGAATGGCAGATGCTCTTTCGCAAATGGTCGATTTAGGCATGTTTTCACGAGAAGTAAGTGAACAGGAGCAGGAAAAAGGAGCATGGTGGATAGCTTTAACAAAGGATGCCGTCATACCCACAGTTAATGCGGATAATCCTTTTATTAAAGATTTAAAAATCGCAGGTATTTCCAGAGAAAAATTTATAAAAATATTCATAACCGGGGAAATAAGTTCATGGGGAGAACTATGTGGAGACACAATAAATAGTAAGATAAATCTTTATACCCGCTCAGATGCATGTGGTGCCGCGGCAATGTGGGGCAAGTATTTAGGTAAAAATCAGGAGGAATTAAAAGGTATTGGAGTATTTGGTGATCCCGGAATAGCTGATGCTATTAAAAATGATATTTATGGCTTAGGATATAATAATGTGATCTATGTCTATGATATTAAAACGAGGAAGAAATACAAGGGAATTGAGGTTATTCCGATAGACTTAAATGGCAATGGTGTTATTGATGAAAATGAGAACTTTTACGATAGTCTCGAAAATATTATACCTGCAATTAAAGATGGAATATATCCTTCTCCACCGGCAAGGGATTTATATTTTGTATCAAAAGGAAAACCTGAAAAAATAGTTGTAAAGGAATTTATAAAATGGATTTTGACTGAAGGTCAGAAATATGTGAAAGAAGCAGGATATGTTCAGCTCTCAGAAGAGAAAGTCATGAATGAACTGCAAAAAATCAATAACTAGATAGTTGCTGATGATATTTATGTTGTATTTCAACTATGAGCTGGTATGCTGAGTGGATTATAGCTATGAAATATATTATATAACAGAATTATGCTGACTCCGGGAAATAATGATATAAATTTTCATTCAAACAAGATTTATTTTGAAACCCGTAAAGTTTAACCGGCATATAAAAAACAGGTTTAGCAATGTTTGGATGTTAATTTGGGTTTGTTTTATCATTATAATGCCTGTATTAATAGGTGCAGGATTATATATTAAATCATCCCTTCTGCTGAAGAGTAGTTCAATATTTGATTTATTAGTATCCAGAGATTGGAAACCCCTGTCCGGAAAATTTGGATTTTATATTTTCATAGTCAGCTCACTATGGGTTACTATTCTGGCACTGATTATTTCAGGCCCGATTTGTTTACTTTCAGCAATACATCTTACACAATATGCAAAGAGAATAGTATTGAAAATAATGAGACCTGTAATAGATATTCTTGCAGGAATACCATCCGTTGTCTATGGGGTTTGGGGAGTAATTATTATTGTTCCTTTTATTTCCAAAAAGATTGCGCCTTTGTTCGGGAAGCAAATATCAGGTTACAGTATATTATCAGGTTCAATAGTCTTATCGGTTATGATTATCCCATTCATTCTGAATATTTTGCTTGAAGTTTTTAAATCTATTCCGGATGAGTTGAAAGAAGCTTCTTTGTCATTAGGTGCAAGTAGATGGCAGACTATAAAATTTGTTTTAGTTAAAAAAGCTTTTCCCGGAATTATTTCTGCCATGGGATCCTCGAGGTATTTCT